>NZ_WKJQ01000001.1 GCF_009674625.1 Haloferax marinum
ATGACCGACCTGCCCGGCGGGTGGACGCTCTGGAACGACGAGCCGCAGGGACGACGAATCCTCGCGTACCGTCCCGACGTGTTCAACGAGTCGTCGTTCCCTGCGGAGTGTATGCCGACCATCTTCGTCTGGAACGGGTCGCGGGCCAAGCGCCCCGGTGCCTCGCAGATTCGCACCGAAACGTGGCACGCGGTCCTCTACATGGAACCCGAGATAGAGGCGTACGTCGAAGCGTTCGACTCGCGCGAGGCGGCCGTCGAGGGAGCGACCGAAATCGCCCGTCGCTTTGCAGCAGGCGAAATCGAGTATCGGAGCGCCTACCAGATTCCCCGCGAGGAGTACTTCGAGAAGCTCGACGAGTTGACCGGGCGGGAGCCTTAACCCCCCCGCGACTGAACGGAGTGGCATGACCTCCGTCACACTCATCGGGGCCCGCCTCACCGACCCGGGCACCGAATTCGTCTATCGCGGTGAATCGAGCGCCTGTGAGGGCTGTCCCTACCGACGACAGTGTCTCAACCTCACAGAGGGAGTTCGGTATCGCGTCATCGGCGTCCGCGAGAACACACAGGTTCTCGACTGTGCCGTCCACGAAGAAGGCGTCCGTGCCGTCGAAGTCGAAACCGCGGCCGTGCGAGCGAACGTCCCGTCGAAGGGAGCATACGCCGGGAGCAAAGCGAGTCTCCAAGGGTCGTGTCCCCACACGGAGTGTCCGAGCCATCAGTACTGCGTCCCCGAAGGTGCCGACTTCGACCAGGAGTACCGCATCAGCGAAGTCATCGGCGACCCGCCGCACGAACACTGTTATCTCGACCGGAACTTGACGCTCGTCGAATTCGAAGCGGCCGACGAGTAGACCGACCATTTTCACGCCACTACCATCTCGGATTCCATGACGACAGCAGTGTACTTCGACCTCGATTTGACGCTCCTCCAGTACACCGACGACTTCGAGACGATATTCGAGCGGTCGGTCCCGGACGCACCCGACGGTGCCTACGAGCGATACGTCGAGGTACTGTTCGAGACGTTCGACGACCTCTCGTCGACGCCGTATCGTGAGGCGTTCTCGGCCATCGTCTCCGAGTTCGGCGTCGATTC
The DNA here is from genome assembly GCF_009674625.1 of Haloferax marinum. Classification (GTDB taxonomy): domain Archaea; phylum Halobacteriota; class Halobacteria; order Halobacteriales; family Haloferacaceae; genus Haloferax; species Haloferax marinum. Next base: position 1,102 of record NZ_WKJQ01000001.1, read on the forward strand.
CGACCCGAATACACTAGCGACGCGGCACCACGAACGTGAACTCGAGGCCACGACCGTTCCCGAATCGACACGGCGTGCACTGGAAACCGTCGCTGCTCGGCGACCCACTGGAATTCTCACGAACGGAGCGCTAGCGATGCAACAGGCGAAACTGTCACGGCACGATATCGGCGACTGTGTCGATGCAGTCGTCGTGTCGAACGACCCCGACGTCGCCGCTCGAAAGCCCTCGACTGAAATCTTCGACGTCGCCGAAGCGGCACTCCCCGCCGACGAGTACATCTACGTCGGTGACACGTACGACGAAGACATCGTGGGGGCACGCCGTGCTGGGTGGGACGCGATTCACGTCGGTGACGACGGTCCAGCGGGCGACGCTGCGCGGGTCGAGTCGGTCGAAGACGCCGTCGCTCGAATCCTCGGGTGAGCGGCGAAAAGAGGATGGAGTGGGCTACGGAAGCGTGCCGACTTTCTCGCCGGCGTATCCGAAGATATCGCTGTACCCGTACGCGGAGAGTAAGATGGGATAGAAGTCGTTCTCTGCTTCGAACGCCTCGTCGTCGGCGCGGGCGAACAGTTCGCCCGCCTCGACGGGTTTGAAGTTGGACGCGAGAACCTCGTACTGCGTCGCGTCCGGTTTCGGGAGTCGTTCGAGCAGTTTGAACACGTCGAGGCTGTTCTCCTCGGGCGCGGCGAGTTTCAGTCGGTCGTCTTCCGTCTGTGACTCGACGGTACTGCCACCGTTGCCAGCGCTACCGGCGATGACTGGCGCAGGCAACACGTTCGTCGCCGTGAGGAACGCTCGGATGAGCCAGTAGGCGTTTTCGGCCGCCTCGTCCGACTTCTGGAGGCCCGCTTCGACTTCGATGGTGTGAGCGTGCTCGATGAGTCGGCCTTCGGCGAAGTTGTTGGTCTCGACGGCGACGTCGACCGGGAGACGGGGGAGAATAGACCGAGCGATCGCGTCGACGGTGTCGACGATGGCGAACGGTTCGGCGTACGACTGTGTCGAGTGGATAGAGAAGGCGGTCGTGCCGCGAACCTCACGTCCCAAGTCGTGAGCGAGTCGCCGTTCGTGGTTGTCGGCGTGTGGGTCGCCAGGGAACGCACGGTTGAGGTCTTCGTCGAGATATCGGACGTCCTCTTCGAGTGCTCTCTCGTTGGCGATGATGAGTTTCACCGGGCGTTCGACGTCTGGGTCTTCCGCAACGAACCGTTCGATGGCGCGTGCACCACACGGTTCGTCACCGTGAATCGACCCGACGACCGACACTTCCGGGGTGCCGTCACCGAGTTCGTAGATTCGCATTGCCCGTTCCTAGAACTAGAAGGTAAAGGCCTTTTAGATTTGGTCGACTGTCGTCTCGCTAAGACATTCTCGTCGAAATGAGTCGTCGTCTACCGGTCTTCAGTGGTCGAGTTGCGCGGCGTACTCGTAGTCGACAGGGTACGCCGTCGCCTGCTGGCCGTCGAGTGTGATGTGCCACCCGTGGAGTACCGACGGGTCGTCGAGCGCCGCCCGGAGCGTCGCTCGAACGTCGTCGACGTTCACGCCGTAGAAGTCGCTCGGGGTGCCGCGGAGATACTGTAAGGCGGTTTCGAACAGCGAACGCATGCCGACGTCGTTCTCGAAGTCGAAGTGTTTGTACGCGCCTGCTGCGACCTGTACCATCCCGTGGAGGAAGGCGCTCTCTGTGGTTCCCGCGCCGTAGTTGTACCACTCGTCTTCGAAGCAGTCGTGACTCTCGTGAAAGTCGCTCGCGTTGAAGAGGCGGACACCGTGTTCGACTGCCCGTCGAAGCGTCGCGTGCTCCCACATCCGGGTGTCCGCGTTCCACCCCGAGGGGTTCCCGAGTGGCGGGGCAACACTCGGGTCACGGGTGTGTTCGTCCATGGACGAAGTCAGGTCACCAATCCCAGTAATTCCATCGGTGGGAGGATGTGTGCGCGGCGGGTTTTAGATGGTTGCAGACCCACGTTCGAGTATGAGTGAGTCCGTGACTGAGTGCGCGTACTGTGGCTGTGACGTCCACCGACACGACCCGGTGTTCGTCGAGGAAGTAGACGGGGGAGAACGCGTTTCGGCAGGTGCATTCTGCAACTACGCCTGTCTGTCGTCGTACATCGACGCCGAAGGCCTCACTATCGGAGCGACGTGCGAGGTCCCGTCCGAGTGACCGCCTGCTGAGTGTCCACAGTCGCCCGCCGCGATGCACGCCATATTTAGGGACAGTCAGGAGAGTGTACGGCGATGGCACTCGCATCAGCGCTCGTGGCGGGCGGCATCGTCGGCATCCGGCACGCGCTGGAAGTCGACCACCTCACCGCCGTGACCACGATGGTCGAAGACGACGGACAACCGAGTTTCGTCGGTGCTTCGTGGGGAATCGGCCACTCGCTTCCAATCGTCGTGGTCGGCCTCCTGTTCGTCGCACTCGGAGTGCGATTACCGGCGTCGGTGACCCACTTCTTCGAACTCACCGTCGGTGCGGTGTTGGTCGTCCTCGGCGTGCGGATGCTCTTTCGCGCCGCGGGCGTGTCGGTGCCGACGCTCCGCGACCACGACCACGACGAGCGACGGCACAACCACCTCTCGTTCGGTGACGTCGCCCTGGGGACGAAGCACACGCACGTCCACGACGAGTCGTTCGCAGTCGGCGTCCTCCACGGATTCGCCGGAAGCGGGGGGCTCGTCGTCGTGATGGTCTCTGCGGCACCGGGGATGGGGCAAGCCATCGCGTTCCTCGCGGCGTTTTGCCTCCTGACAGTCGCGACGATGGCGACGGTCTCGGTGTTGTGGCAGCGCTCGATGGCAATCGGCGGAACCAGACTCCTCCGGGCCACAGCAGGAGTCGTCGGTATCGCCGCAGGGGGACTGCTCGTCGTCGAGCAACTCGGCGCGTTGGGCTGACGAGAATCGAGTTACCTGGTGTCAATTGCCACGGTTCGAGGTCCCCAAAATCGGGTAGTTAGGATGTTCCTACCGGCCGAATCGACGCCTCAACCCTCAGTATTTTCAGAGATTCTTAGTTGTAAAACTTTCTTGGTTTACAGATTATCTGCCAAAAATGACATTCTTCTAATCGATACATAACGAAGTATCAACGCGTTGACGAGCAACTACTGACCACCGCACCTGACTACCTGGGCAACTCGGGTCACGGGTTGCACGAGGGGCGTGGTGTCAGTGGAATTCACTATGACGGAAAAACCAACCCCGGAAACGGACGACCGACTGAAGATCGACCGACGCACGATGCTCAAAGGCGGCGCAGCAGGCCTCGGCCTCCTCGCGCTCGGCGGCATGGGCGCTGGCTCGGCAGTCGCAAGCAACGGTGCAGACAAGATCTACGTGGGCGGGTCTGTGTTCGAAGAGCACTCGCTCGACACGAAAACCGACGGGAAGACTTCAAGTGGCCCGTTCACGCTCCTCTCTGGCTCGATCAAGACGTCGACCCCAACCGACCTCATCCTAATGGTGCAGGTCGAAAGCGCCCTCTGGACGAACATCAAGACGACTGGCAAGGACACAGAATCACAGGCGAAGGCAGGGCTGACCTGCTGGATAGAAATCGACGGCACGCCCGTTCCGGTGTCCGACGATTACATGGTCGACTCACCGTACAATCCGGTCTACGGTGACAGACAGGCGGCCAGCGAAGTCGTGTTCAACAAACGCGACTTCAAAGTCGAACAGAACTTCCTCGGTGCACTCGAAGAACTGACTGAAGAGGATGTCGAGTACTATCTCTCGCTCTTCATGGAAACCCGGAGTTCACACGGATTCAACTGGGTGGCTCTGAACATCGATTCGGAGTACTTCCCGGCCAACGATGGCAAATTCCACGATATCGAACTCAAAGGCCGCCTCGACGTCTACCGCGACGACAACAACGCGTACGCGAAGGCAGTCGTCGGCCCGCGAACCATGATTGGGTTCCCCGCCAAACTCGCCAACGACGCGTCCATCTAATCGCCAACCAGCACTCGACACGAGAGTGGCGAACGACCACCCCGTCCTGACATACGACGGTCGGTCCCCCTTGCCCCCGAGTCTGGCGATATGCGGCATTCACTTTTGAGCGACAACTTATCTAACGACGCTGAGCGAACAGCTCGTCCTCCTAGCAACACGAAACTGGATAGTATCGCCTCCGTAGTTTCCACCGATTCGCGTTCGAAAACGGCTTTCGTACAACATTTATAATAGCAAAGACTGAAAATCAAATACGACTCGCTCAGAGTCGAAACCGCACTGTCGCGGTCACGCGCGAGGGTAGCTAAGTCAGGAAAAAGCGGCGGACTCAAGATCCGCTCTCGTAGGAGTCCGTGGGTTCAAATCCCTCCCCTCGCACTTGTGCCGACGAATGAAATGAGGAGTGCCAAGTGCGGACGAGGGATTTGAACGTCGAGACGAGCGTCTATGAGTCTCGGAAGTTCAAATCCCACCCCTCGCACTTCTCTCGAACACCAACCTCCGAGAGACCTCCGGGTCTCTCGGTCTGGTGAGAGTGGATGCGTCCAGGGGGATTTGAATCAGGGAGAAACTCGGTTCGACCGAGGTTCACGCGAACGAAGTGAGCGTGAGCACGTGAGACAACCGTCTCACGAAGTTCAAATCTCTCCCCTCGCCTCCCCGCACTCACTCTACGGAGCCGTCGAGCCCTCGCCCAGCACCCACGCTACTGCATACATCTCAGAAGTATTACCACCGTGTAGAAGCGCTCGGTCTGCTGAATGTGGGTATTAGTGGCACACCGAGACACCGCCCGGCAGTGGGGGTTCGTCATTCGTCACCAACAGACCGGGTTTCTCGTGAAAACCGACTCACTGCGCACCCCTGGCGACCACAGGTAGACACACAGATTCACACGAGACCAAGACGACGAAGACCAGTTGAGAGGTCTAACTTTCGTTCAGACCGAACATTCAGGAGTTTATCAGAAACATTCATTATGTTATCGCGCATACTATAGTGTTGCCGGAAGCGCAAGGACGCACCGGATGACCAAACCGAATCCATTGGATGGCGGGATAACCGTCAACGATGGTATGCATCGCAAGATGCAGAGGAATGGGATCGACACGAACACCGAGTCTTTCGTAAAAGGAAGACGAGGTCAAAGTGCCGAAGAGGAACCGAAACGACCCCGATAACCACTCTGCGAGTGAGTGGCAGGAAAGCCAAGTACCGGACCACGAGGAATCGGAGTTCGGGAAGTCGGTGGAAACCGAAAAAGGCTGTGAGGGTTGTGGAAAACGTCTTCCGTCCGGGTTCTAATTGCGGATTCTGGCGTTTTACGTTATCTGACTCCCGAGCGACGGGTCCGTTTTTCAGTCGTCGTCAGACGGCTCGAGCAGTTCTGCAAGTAAGCGAAGGTACTCTGAAGCGACGACTGGTTCGTCCGCCGCGGTCCGTTCGGCGGCGTCGATACCGTGTTGGAGTCGCTCGAAAACGGGACCCGGTGGCACTTTGTGTTCGACGGTCCGAGACGCGCTGGCGAGACGTTCCAGTGCAGTCTCCGTATCACCACGCCGGACGGCGTCCCGTGCGTCGTCGAACGCTGCGGTGAGCGAATCACGGACGCTCACCGGGAGGTCACTTGTATCGTTCACCACGTATCGGTAGACGATTCAGCCAGATAAACAAACGGGCCGGCGTCACGGGGGCGGCGGTCACTGGACTCCGGCGGTCACTGGACTACTGTCGGCCACGGGGCCGGCACGCAGGCCGCCGACACGCTGGAATCGTCGACAGTCGATGGTTATACCACACTGCCGAGTACTGTCACGGGTATGAACGAAATCGATGCCCGTGCAGACCGTGCCCAGCGCGCGGCACGTGATGGCGGTGCAGTCGCACGGCGTGCGTTCCGAACGGGCGTCCCCGTCGAGACGAAAGATGGAAAGACGGACGTCGTCACCGAGGCCGACCGGGAGGCACAGCGCCGCGTCGTCGAGCGTATCCGTGGCGCGTTTCCGGGCGACGCAATCGTCGGTGAGGAAGAAGACGAACTGAAAGACGTTCCAGACGAGGGGCCATCGTGGATTATCGACCCAATCGACGGGACGAACAACTTCGTGCGCGAGACTCCGGTCTGGGCGACTGCCGTCGCCGCCGTTCTCGACGGTGAACCCGTCGCCGCCGCGAACTTCCTCCCCGCGTTCGAAGACTTGTACGCCGCCGACGACGAGTCTGCGTACCGAAACGGCGAACAGATAACCGTGAGCCAACGCGACGACCCCGAGACGTGTACCGTCTGTCCGACGTTCTGGTGGGATTACGACGCCCGCGACGAGTACGCCGCCGCGACCCGCGCTATCGTCACCCGGTTCGGTGACCTGCGACGGTACGGAAGCATGCAAGTCGCGCTCTCGTTCCTCGCGGATGGTGCTCTCGACGGCGTCGTCACCAACAAACGAGCGAATCCGTGGGACTCCGTCGCGGGTGTCCACCTCGTGCGTATGGCTGGTGGGACAGTCACCGACCTCGACGGCAACGAGTGGAGGCACGACGCAGCGGGACTCGTCGCGTCGAACGGTCACGTCCACGACGCAGTCCTCGAATCTGCCCGCGAAATAGCAGACTCGTGACTATTCGTACACGTTCGGTCGTATCCGCAAATTCGAAGTGAATCCCTCCAGTACTGGAGGTATGGAACTCGACGCCACGGACCGGGCTATTCTTCGTCTCCTGATGGAGGACGCGCGAACGCCGTTCAGTGAGATTGCTCGCCAAATCGATATGTCGAGTGCGACCGTCCACGACCGAGTTGGACGGATGGAAGAGGCAGGTGTCATCCAGGGATATCACGCTCACGTCGACCCGCGGAAGGTCGGTCTGGGGACGTCTGCACTCGTCGGTTTCCGCGTCAAACAGGGGCGCGAGAAAGAAGCACTCCAACAGCTCCGCGAGATCGAAGGCGTCCAAGAGATCAATCTCACGACCGGTGAGTGGGACGTGATGCTTCGGGTCTACGCCGAAGACACCGACGCGCTCCGCGAACTGATGTTCGACCACATCGCAGAACTCGAGGGCTTTTCTCGCTCGCAGACGATGGTCATCCTCGGAACCGAGTACGACGACCCCGTCTTACCAATCGACGAACCCGACGACGAACCCTGACCGCGCGACCGACCGTGCCCGACTGTCTCGAGGCACCATCTCGAGGCACCATCGACCTGGGCGAGGAAATGCGTCGAGACTGCGAGAGACCGGAACCCTAAACAGTCCCGCCGTCGGGGTTTCGGCTATGTCAACGGTAGCAGAGCAAACTGGTCTCGACCCTGAGCGTCTGTGGGGCGCTGGCGTCGTGGCTATTCTCGTCGCACTCGTCGGCGGGTCGCTCGCGTTCCCTCGCGTCGTCTACGACGGCTTCATCTGGAAATACTTCTGGGGGCCGGTTCAAGCCGACGCGAACTCGGCCGTCTGTGCAACTCGAGCGACCGGCGTCACGGAGTACCTCGGTAGCTCGTCGGCGTGCGCTGCAGCGGCCCAACCGGTCGCGTATCCCGGCTACACACTCGTCTCCGAGGTCGGATACATGGTCACGCTCGTCATCGCACTCACGGGCGTCGTCTTCTTGCTCCGTCGCCTCGAAATCGGTGAACGACCACGGTTCTTCTACTCACTCATCCCGTTCATGTTCTTCGGCGGTGCGTTCCGCGTCGTCGAAGACGCGAACGACACGCCCGGAACCGTGGACGCGCTCATCTCCTACCCAATCAACACGCTGGTCATCAGCCCGGTCATCTACGTGACCGTCTTCGCGATTACGCTCGTCGCCGTCGTCGGAAGCGTCTTCGCTGAACGCGCGGGTATCGTCGACGACTACGTGAAACCGCTGTTCGGTGCCGGCACTGCCGTCCTCGCAGTGACACTCGCGTACCTCCTGTTCATCGGTATCACGGGCACGAACGGCGCGACCTTCTACCCGCAGGTGCTCGTCGTCATCCTCCTCGGCGCGACGGTCGTCGCCGCCGTGACGTGGGTCCTTCTCGAACGCTACGCGCCCGAAGTCAACGCCGGGACCGGACTCATCGGACTCGTCATCATCTGGGGTCACGCCGTCGACGGCGTCGCAAACGTCATCGGACTCGACTGGATGACTGCGCTCGGTGCTGGAAACAACCTCGTTCCGAAACACCCCGTGAACAAAGCCGTCGTCGACTTCACCGCTTCGACGCTCCCGGAATCCATCCTCGCCATCACTGGCGACGCGTGGCCGTTCTTACTCGTCAAACTCGTCGCGGCGACGGCCGTCGTCTGGGTGTTCGACGAACAGATATTCGAGGACAGTCCGCGCTACGCCATCTTGCTCCTCATCGCCGTCCTCGCCGTCGGTCTGGGGCCAGGGACGCGTGACATGCTTCGCGCGACGTTCGGGGTCTGAGGCTCGACTATCCAGACGCTCGCTGTTTTTCGACCCGACGAAGGTTCATATACGAAACCGCGGCCAGCAAGCCTATGCGCTAACGCTCAGCGCGCGACGACTCGCGGGTGTCCGACACACCGTCGCGCGACTCGAATCGTGTCGGCTGTCAGCCTTTCTCCTTACGGGAACGGGTGGAACTCCCGGTCTAACCGAGGTTCGAAGCCGAGTTCGCGCGGGACGGACTCGGCGCGGTCGGCGAAGAACGGGTCACCGATGAACAGTGGTTGGGCGTCCGGAATCAGCACGCGCACTGCCTCGAAGCCCAGGCGTTCGACGTCTCTCGGCGTGGTTCGGGCGACGTAGGCGTCGAGACCGGCGTCAGCGACGCGTTCGACGACGGCATCGAGTTCGTCTGTCCCGTCGGGGAGCTCGTCCGGTCCAACCGAGTCGGCAGGGAGGGTCGCGTCGGGTGTGACGAACTCCTCGGCGGCGTCTGGAAAGTCGGCGTACGTCGCGATTGCACCGCCCTGTTGTGCTGCCTGCTTTGGACCCATCGCACGGAGTTCGGTCCAGTTCTGGAGTGCCTCGGCGAGTGCCGACCGAGCGGCACTGGTTGCGTCGAGGTTGGCACCAGACCCCATCGCGAACTTCGGCCACTCACCGTCGCGGTGGACGGCGACGGCGACGACAGGCACGTCCACGTCCTGTGTCACCAACAGCGCCGTCACGTCGAGGTCTTCCGACCGTGCCCGTGCGGCCAGCGTCTCGAATCCCTCGTCGCTCACGTCGAGGCCGAGTGGGTCGAACGACGAGTACCACGCGAGCATCGTCGCGTCGCGCTCGATGGTCTCGTAGAGGCCAGAGAGAATCGCTTCGGTTCCGGAGTTTCCGAGGCCGAGCCCCGTCGTAATCGACGGCTTGTGTCGGTCGTTCGGCGGGGGGTAGTGGACGAACTCCGCGGGGAGCGAAACCGTCTGTTCGGTCGCGAGATGTTCGCCTTCGACCCACTGAATCGGTTCGTTCGGGTCGGGAGCACGATAAGAATCTGGACGGACGAACCGACTCGGTGGAACAGCCCCTGGTCGAGAAGCCGCAGGTCCGACGGCGAACTCACTCGACCGGTAGACACCCGCCGAGTAGCGTTCGAGGGCTTCTCCGAGTGCTTTCATGTACGCGTCGTCCCACCCTGCGGCCGCGCCACCGGCGAGTTCTGCCGCGCGGGTATCCGAGTACACTGTGGTGTCTGCGGTCTGCGCCATGTAGTACGGAAGCGGGAACGACTCCCGCTCGCCGACCTGTGTGACGATTCCGAGGCGGTCGTCGACGGCCATCTCCGCGCGCGAGAGTGCGTCGTCTAACTCGACTGCACGAAAGTCTCGGCGGACGGTTCGGTCGCAGTCTGTCGGCGATGGCGCTGGCAGAAACGAGCGCTCTCGGCCGGGAACTTCGACGACGGTGCCTGCGATGTCGTCGCCAGAGAGGAGCGAGACGCCGCGTCGGCCGGCGATGGCACCAGCGAGTCGAACCGCCGCCCGGTCGCCCGATGGTCGGCCACTCGATTCAGTCGTCGACGCGACGCGAGCGCGAAGGTCGTCGAATCCACCACTCGTCCGGTCGAACGCCGAGACGGCGGCGTCGAGGTCTGAGACGACGTGTCCGCCGACGCCGCCGATTTCGACCGCGATCCACCGCTCGGATGCGGCGTCTGCCGCGTCGAACGCGTCGTTCCCAACCGGTGCGACGACGAATCCGAGGTCGAACTCGTCGAACGATTCAGGGGACGTCTCGGAGACTGTGGCGTCGATGTCGGAACAGGCCGCGCGAATCGACTCGGCGGCGGGCCCGCTCCCGACGAGTCCGATGTTCATGGGAGCGACGAAGAACGGCGGAGAGAAAAAGCGAGGGGTCTCGCGGTTGTGTCGCCTCCGAGTGGATTACGCTTCGAGGAAGTCCAGTGCGACGTCAGCGAGTTCGTCGATGTCGGCGTCGGCGAGTGTGTCGTCTCCGAGTTTCAGACGGAGGCGTGGACGGCCAACGTCGATGGGAACCTTCTCGGTGTCGATGAGGCCGAGTTCTTCGAGTTTCGTCTTCGTCCGGGAGAACGTCGCCTTGCTCGCGATGCCGACGTCTTCGCCCCACTTGGAGATGTCGTAGAGAAGCACTTCGTTGCGTGCGGCGACGAGGAGCGAGATGGTCACTTCGTCGAGGCCGTCGCCGTCACCGCGGGCAGACGAGAGTGACGAGAGAACGGCGTCGAAGTCGTCGAGCGTCTCTTCACCGATGTCTTCTCCGAGCGTCTCGCGGACGCGGGAGAGCGGTGGCGTGCGGAGTTTGAACTCGGGTGCGTCTTCCCAGTGAGACCGGTGTGCCTCGAGTGCCGTGTGGACGAACTCTTCGTCGTCGGTGACGAGACCAGCGACCTTTCCGCCTGCGCCGACGAGGGCGACGACGGTGTTCGGCGTGACGAACAACGTGTTCTCGACTTCGTCGTGGGCGGTCCGCATCGAGAGCACGTCTTCGGCGACGAGGTTCGCTGCGTTGGAGGCGACGATGAAGTCGTCCATGACGTTTTTCAAGACACTCTCTTCGGCGACGAGACGAATCTTGGGGATGTCTGTGCCGAGGGAAGTCGAGACGGTCACGAGTCCTTCGATGACGTCGGCAGTCGGGTTGGCGACTAAAACTTCGTCCGCTGTCGAGGTGAGGACGGATTCGATGATATCCTCGACCCCCTCAGCGAGCAAATTAGAACGAATAGCCATGGTTTGAATATCGCCACAAATCTATTTAATATTAACGCAAATTCACTCTCAGTATGTATGCGGTATCGTATTGTAACAACTATTTCGCAGGCGAATTGAGCGTCTCGTCTCAGAAATTTTACTTCTGAACGGTGTAGGAAAATTAACCCTGCTATCGGGTGCGATTCCGTGGACGACTCTGCCGGGTCCACGCAGGTGTCTCCTATCGAGTACGATGACGAGACAGGTCAGTATTCGACGAGCTCTACGCGTTCGTGTATTTGTCACCTCGTGTCACGGTCGACATGTGCAAATCGGTGCAACACAACACCGGCAGGTGCGGCCAAATGGGACACATTTATGCCCTAATTGGGCAGGTACTACACATGGACTACAGCCACGTCCGCGACGTCGACCCTGCTGTGGCAGACGCCCTCGAAGGAGAGGTCGAACGCCAGCGCGACACCCTCGCGATGATCGCATCCGAGAACCACGTCAGCGAAGCGGTCCTCGAGGCACAGGGGAGTGCCCTGACGAACAAGTACGCCGAAGGATACCCCGGCAAGCGCTACTACGCTGGCTGTGAGTTTGCCGACGAGGTCGAGAATCTCGCCATCGACCGCGCCAAAGAACTCTGGGGTGCAGAACACGTCAACGTGCAACCGCACTCCGGGACGCAGGCGAACATGGGGGTCTACCTCGCGATGCTCGAACCGGGCGACAAGATTCTCTCGCTCGACTTGACCCACGGCGGCCACCTGAGTCACGGCCACCCCGCGAACTTCACGGGGAAACTCTACGACGTCGAACAGTACGAAGTCGACGCCGAGACGGGATACATCGACTACGAGCAACTCGCGGAGAAAGCCGAGGAGTTCGAACCGGACATCATCGTCTCCGGGTACTCCGCGTACCCGCGCGCCGTCGAGTGGGAGACGATTCAGGACGTCGCCGACTCGGTCGACGCGCTCCACCTCGCAGACATCGCCCACATCACGGGTCTCGTCGCTGCGGGTGTCCACCCCTCGCCCGTCGGCATCGCCGACTTCGTCACGGGGTCGACGCACAAGACCATCCGCGCCGGCCGCGGTGGTATCATCATGTGCAAAGAGGAGTACGCCTCGAAGATAGACAGCGCCGTCTTCCCCGGTGGGCAGGGCGGCCCGCTCATGCACAACGTCGCCGGCAAGGCCGTCGGCTTCAAGGAAGCGCTCCAACCCGAGTTCGAAGAGTACGCCCAGCAAGTCGTCGACAACGCGAAAGTCCTCGCCGAGACGTTCGAAGACCACGGTCTCAGCGTCGTCTCCGGCGGCACCGACACCCACCTCGTCCTCGTGGACCTGCGTGACTCCCACCCGGACCTCACCGGCGGCGACGCCGAAGAGGCACTCGAAGCGACGGGCATCGTCCTCAACGCGAACACCGTTCCCGGCGAGACGCGCTCGGCGTTCAACCCGAGTGGCATCCGCGCCGGCACGCCCGCACTCACGACCCGTGGCTTCGGCGAAGACGAGATGCGCGAAGTCGGCGAACTCATCGTGAAGGTCGTAAACGCTCCCGAAGACGACGACGTACTCGCTGAAGTCTCCGAGCGCGTGCAGGAACTCTGCGACGCCCACCCGCTGTACGAGTAACGTCGCTCGTCGTTTCGTTCTCCGTTTTTCTCTCGTCTCCAGTGAGTCGTGTGTCGCCCCCGACACACCGACCCGCCTTTTTGTCGATTCCAGTCGTATCTGGACTATCCCGATGCGAAGACGCACCCTCCTCAGTTCGTTCACGGTGGCGCTCGCCGCAGTGGCCGGTTGTACGTCTCCAGGTGGGACCGAAGATATGACCGACGACGAGACGACAGCAGCGACCCAGACGCCCGACGAGCCCTCAGACGACCCGGCTACTACTTCAGAGACGACCGAACCCAACGGTGGCACCACCACGGACGACACCGGCGGCGGCACGGACGACACCGGCGGCGGTTCCGACGAACTCGACCTGCGCGAGGCGAACGTGATGGGCGTCTCGCTCGAGCAGTCGGGCAGCGACTACCGATTCTCGGTGACGCTCCTCCACGACGACGACGGAGAGGATGGCTACGCCAACTGGTGGGTCGTCGAATCACTCGACGGAACCGAACTCGGCAGGCGAGAACTCTTGCACGCCCACGGGACACAGGAGTTCACTCGCTCGGAGACCATCGCGATTCCGGAGGAGACGACGTGCGTGGTCGTCCGCGGTCACGACCAGACCCACGGCTACGGTGGCCAGGCGATGCTCGTGAACCTCGAAACTGGGACGATGCGGACGGAACGACAGGGGTCGGAACCCAAGTCGTTCGCCGACGCGACGTGTTGAGTCGCCATCGACCGGACGAGTTGTAGAACATCTTCGCAGAGTAACACTATTACCTGCCGGACCCAACGTTCGCCAGACTATGGCACCGATTCGTCGCCTCGTTCTCGACGTGTTGAAACCGCACGCACCGTCGAAGGTGGAGTTAGCCCGTGAAGTGGCGTCTGTATCCGGTGTCAGCGGGGCGAACGCCTTGCTTCTCGAGACAGACCGCGACGTGGAGAACGTCAGACTCGTCGTCGAGGGCGACGACATCGACGTCGAGGCAGTCGAACACCGAATCGTCGACCTCAGCGGGACAGTCCACTCCATCGACGAAGTCGTCGCCGGCGAACAGATGGTCGATTCACGAGATATCCCGCAGGACTGGTTGCCACCGTGACGCCGCAGCGACTCGTTTCCGTACTCGGACAAGAGCAGGTTCGTGCCATCTCTCGTCGCTACTTCGTCTCCAACGGATTCGACGGTGCACTGACCTGCATCGGTGTCGTCATCGGCGCGTTTCTCACTGGCGTCACCGACGGCCAGATAGTGGTGAAAATCGGCCTCGGCGCGGCCATCGGCCTCACCACGTCGGGCGTCTGGAGCGTCTGGGAGATAGAACGCGCCGAGAAGTTGGCCGAACTCGACCGCATCGAAGACGCGATGTTGACCGACCTGAGCGGCACCGCGGTCGAACGCGACAAAGTCATCGCCCGCGGAATCAACGCCGTCGCCAGCGGACTCGGACCACTCGTCAGCATCGTCGTTCCACTCCTTCCGTTTCTCGCCGTCGGGTCGCTGTTTACCATGCTGACGGCGACGGCCACCTCCGTCGCACTCGGGACCGGGATTCTGTTCACCTTCGGGTCGTACATGGGGTCGATTTCGGGGCAGCGATGGTACGTCGCAGGGGTTCGAATGGCACTCGCGGGCGTCGCGGTGGCCGCCGTGAACCTGTTGTTCGGCGGGTGAGTCACGGGGAAAATAGGCACGAATGTGGATATTTACTCTGTTTTGAAACGTAGAATAGGCACGATTCCGAATCTTTGAAATGGTCGGGCCTCACACCCACAGGCAATGACGACCATCATCGACGGGAACGCCGTCGCAGAGGAGATCCGGTCCGGGCTGACCGACGCCATCGACGCCCTCGACGACGCCGGCGTGAAACCGGGACTCGCGACGGTGCTGATGAGCGACGACCCTGCGAGTGAGACGTACGTCGCGATGAAACAGCGCGACTGCGAAGAAGTCGGTATCGAGGCGTTCGACCACCACCTCGACTCGGACACTCCTGCGGACGAACTCTACTCGCTCGTCGACGACCTGAACGAGGACGACGACGTGCACGGCATCCTCGTGCAGATGCCCGTCCCCGACCACGTCGACGACCGGACGGTCCTCCGCCGCATCGACCCCGCGAAAGACGTCGACGGCTTCCACCCCGAGAACGTGGGCCGCCTCGTTGCGGGCGACGCGCGCTTCAAACCCTGCACACCCCACGGAATCCAGAAACTTCTCGCTTCGGTCGACGTCGAGACCGAGGGGGCAGACGTGGTCGTCGTCGGCCGGTCGGACATCGTCGGCAAGCCGATGGCGAACCTGCTCATCCAGAAAGCAGCAGGTGGCAACGCCACGGTGACCGTCTGTCACTCCCGCACGAAGGACCTCGCCGCGAAGACACGACAGGCCGACATCGTCATCGCCGCCGTCGGCGTCCCCGAACTCGTCACGGGTGACATGCTCTCGGAGGACACCGTCGTCATCGACGTGGGCGTCAACCGTGTGGACGCGGACAACGAGAAAGGGTACGAACTCGTCGGTGACGTGGAGTTCGACTCCGCCAAGGAGAAGGCGAGCGCAATCACGCCCGTCCCCGGTGGCGTCGGCCCGATGACGCGCGCGATGCTCCTCTGGAACACCGTCAAAGCGGCCGCAGAAGCCGAAGACGTCGATATCGACCTCCCCTGAGTCGGATGGAGAGACAGATGGGGGCACCGCCGGGTATCGATGGCGAGTGGACGATAGACGACGACGGTGTCGTCCAGCGTCGCAACCGCCGTGACCTCGACGCCGACACGTTCGACCGCCTCGCCACACGAATCCGTGACGGCCTCGACTGGGGCGTCGCCGGGTTCTGTGACCGAGATGGGTCGATTCTCCTCGTCCGGCAGGACGGCAAGTGGGTCCTCCCCGGCGGGGGCGTCGAATCGGGCGAGTCGAAGACAGACGCACTGGTTCGAGAGATTCGGGAGGAGACCGGTCTGGAGGCGACTATCGAGACGCTTCGAGTCGTCACAGAACAGACGTTCACGCACGGCGACGACGCCGTGACGTTCCACTTCGCAATCTACGACGTCGCCGTCGACGGCGAACTCACCGACGACCCCGGACTCGAAGACGAGGCGATAGCCGACGTCTCGTGGTTCGAGACACCTCCCGAAGACACGCTCGACCGACCGCTAGTCGCGTTTTTACGGTCCCGCTGACGCAGGCGTTCTCCTCCGGCACATCTTCTCCTCCGGCACATCTTCTCCTCCGGCACATCTTCTCCTCCGGCACATCTTCTCCTCCGGCACATCTTCTCCTCCGGCACATCTTCTCCTCCGGCACATCTTCTCCTCCGGCACATCTTCTCCTCCGGCACATCTTCTCCTCCGGCACGTCTTCTCCTCCGCTTCGTTCTCGTATCCTATCGTCGATTGGTACTCTCGTATCCTGTCTCTGGTCGGTGCGACTGCTACTCGTGTGTCGCGATGAGCAGTCTCTCGTCTTCACGGCGGACACAGAACCGGACGTCGGCGTCGATATCGAAACTGTGTGCCGAACGCTCGGAGACGAGCAGTTGCGAGAACGCCTCACCACAGGCAGGGCAATCGACACCGTCGCGGTTCTCGACGAGCATGGTGTCGCCGTCGTCGCGGAGCAGTTTCACACGGTGGCGGACCTCGTGGACGTCGAATCCTGTGGGCATCGTCTGCGAAGAGTCGTCTGGGGGCAAAAGCGTTCGGTGAACAGCGGGAGCGTGAGCCGATTCACGCCACTCTTGGCGTCGCTCGCGGTGGTTAGAGGAGCGCCGAGAGTTGGTCGCGTGCCGACGCGAGGGCGTCCAGGTCGTCCTCCGTGAGGTAGGTGTGGATACCGCGAGCGACGTCGACGAGCGTCTCGGACTCCGAAATGGAGATGTCTCCTTCGAGCGCCTCGACGCGTTTGAGGTGGTTCGAGAGCGTTCCGAGTGTGGTTCGTGCTTCTGGGTCGGGGTGCTCGTCGAGCCACGTCGTCAGGTCGTGATGGTATGCTTCGATGGCGTTGGCGTAGGCGAGCCCACGGGCGTCGGCCAGTGAGTTCGGAACAGAAGTCGGGTCTGGACGAGTGCCTTCGTCGGCCCCGCGAAGCAGGTCGATGACGAACAGTTGCTCGTCGTCGGTCGGCCGGTTCGACCGTGCGACGACGTCGACGGCGTGGAGGAGTTCGTGGGCGGCCAGCGAGGCGTCGTCGAGCGGGAGGAGTTCGCCGCCGTGGATGTAACCGACTTTTCGTACGTACTCTCTGAGGTCGGATTTCAGCGCCGGTGCGGCGTCACGGATGGTCCCGTCACCCACTGCGCTCCGGTGTTTCGAAAGGTCCAGCGTCGCCTGTGCGGCGGTGTGGTGTTTTCTGTCTCCGACGCCGACGCTCCGCATACTCCCACAGTTCGGACACGACACGCTCCCAGTCTCGTAGTAGGACCACCGCCGACCGCAGTCCTTGCACTCTCGGTCGCCGCGTATCTCCATATCGCGCTGTTCGTTCCGCCGGCGCAAAAACACGACGACACTCGGCCGAAGCGGGCCGGGAGTGGCATCGGTTCACGAGAACACAATAGTTAGAAAATTAACATGAATGGCGAGGCTACATACGGCAGGGGGACCAGAGGCGACACATGCGCAGCGAAGCGGAAGTCCGAGAGCAGTACGAATTTCTGAAGGAAGAACTGGAGTCCGAGGATATGCGACACGAGGGCGTTCGGAAACTTCTCACGCATTATCGGCGAGCGCTCGGGTGGGTTCTCGAAGAAGAGCACATGTGACGTCGGGAGAGACGCGGGGGACGGGACTGTTCGTACCCGGTTTGTATGAGGTACGCATCGGTCACGTCGATATCGTTACCGTGTACGTATCGTTCGTATCGATATCGTCACCGTGTACGTATCGTTCTGTTGTCAATGATTGTCACGCGTCGTTATCTTTAAGTAAAACCGAACGGAAGCGGTAAGTGACGCTTCGCTTTGGAGGGCCGAAGCGTCAGCGGGGACCAATTCAGGGCGGCATGCCGTGCCGGGTTTTTCCGGCACGGCTTGCTTTCCTTCTACACGAAACCTACTGACCAAGAGCTCCTACGCTTCTCAGAGCCCCTGCGTCTATTCAGTCTCGACGACGCTCGACCAGCGTTCGACGAGTTCCATCACAGACCCCAAATCGTGATACGTCGTGGCATAGTTTGACAAGAGCCATCCACTCACGAACATATCCAGAAGTCGAAACTGAAATTCCAAATAATTGGTAAACGGTGATACACAATTCGAAGACTCATTTTCGGAGTCTAGAGGCCGTAGTTGTACTGAATCTTCGATTGATGCCGATATATTTATTTGAATTAGACAAGAACATACGGTTCGAAATTACCGATGTACGACCTGACAGGATTCCAGCGAGACCTTCTGTACGTCATCGCGGGACTCGAAGAACCCCACGGCCTCGCTATCAAAGAAGAACTCGAAGCGTATTACGAAAAGGAGATTCACCACGGCCGTCTCTACCCGAACCTCGACACGCTGGTCGAGAAGGGACTCGTAGACAAAGGACAGCGTGACCGACGAACCAACTACTACACGCTCACGCGTCGTGGTCGCCGTGAAATCAAAGCACGAGACGAGTGGGAAGCAGAGTACATAACTGAAGACTTCGAAGCCTGACGTCGTTCGACGGTCGTTCAGCCGTCGAGACCGGCATCTGACGGCGGCCGGGAGTCCCGACTCGCCCGTTCTTCACCGCGGTCAGCCAACTCGTCGGTAATATCGAAGTCGTTCTCGCGGTCTTCTTCTCCCGACCGATTTTCGTCTTCTGACGAGTCGTCGGCGTCTCGGTCCAGTTCCATCGAGGGTCCACCGACGAGATAAGCCGGGTCGACCATGTACGGCCGGATCGGTTTGCCGGCCAGCAACTCTGGAAGGACGAGTCGTGCGAAGTTCACGAGCAACACGAGAATCATCGGCATGAGGAAGATACCGTACCAACCGAAGAGGAGCGGACCGAACGTATAGGCAATCATCACGGCACCGACGTGGAGACTCCGTCCGGAGACGTACGGTCTGAGCACGAGGTCCGGAATCGTGTCGACGACGACGAACGAAACGGCCGCAAAGAGAACGACGAACCACAGTCCGGGTGGGTTCGCAACGAACGCCTGACCGGCCATATACAGCGTGACGGGGACGTAGACGAGTTTCATCCCGACGACGGGGATGAGACTCGCGATGCCGGCGAGCAGTCCGACGAGTGCCGGTGCAGGAATGTTCACACCCGGTGGTGCGGCGACGTTCAGAAGCGAGTACGCGATGACGCCGATAGTCCCCGTGAGAACTGCGTTGAGGATGTTTCCGAAGAAGATGTTGTTGAAGTCTCGGTCGACGGCGCGGAGATACGCTTCCAAGATTCCTTCGTCGTCCGCGAACACCGACCGGCCCCACCGACCGAGTTTGTGTCCATCACGGAGCAGATAGAACGCGAAGGCGATCATGATGAACAGGTGGACTGCACCGATTCCGAGGAAGGCAACGGTGTCGGCGGCGACGGTGAGGGAATCGAACACCGACGAGGCGGCACTCGGCGTGAGGAGTGACTGAAAGTCGTACGCCAACAGCGCCTGTGGACTCGCGATACTCTCGACGATTTCGGGGTCGATACCGTAGGCGGCGAGGCTAATCTGAGCGTCGTCGGCAGAGAGTTGGTTGGCGTATTTGACGAACTCACGGAGCGCGATGGTTGCGGAGTACGCCATGAGTCCCAACACGGGAAGGGCGAGTGCGAACATCGCCACCGTCGCCGCGAGACTTGGTGGCCGAACTCGCCGTCGGATGCGGCGGTAAATCGGGCGCGTCGCGTAGTAGATGAACAGGCCGAAGACGAACGTGCCGATAAACGAGTAGACGATGTAGATGAACGCACCCGCGAGGGCCGCGGCCACGGACCACCACATTACGCGAGAACGTTCTATGTCACGAAGCGCCATAGAGTATGTCCGACAGGGAAAGGCCAAAAGCCTATCGTGGACCCGACAGGTTCCGTCACACGGCCCTCAGCGACGCCGATGACTGCCGAACTGGGCGTGTCGAAACCGGAAGACGTCGGGGTGCTGTCGCCGATTTTGCCCCATTAATAACGAATATCTTAACATACGGGTCTCCGTAGCGGCCCGCATGGACCGAGAGACGGTGGTCCCCCACGTCGATTCGATGCCCGGCGAACGGGCGAAAGAGTGGGCCTCGTACCACCAGGAACACGCCGCACCGAGTACATACGTCTACGACTTCGTCTGGGACATCACCGAAGACGCAGAAGGCCCCTTCTGTACCGACGTAGATGGCAACGTCCTCCTCGACTTCACGAGCCACGTCGCTGCTGCGCCCCTCGGTTACAACAACCCAAAGCTACTCGACCGGATGGCGGAGTTCGACCTGGTCGACCCGACCAAAATAGCTGGACAGGACTTCTACGTCAGCGACGGGTCGTCGCCCGGCGAAGAGGAGTTGCCCGGTCCCGCCGCTCTCATGGACAAACTGGCGGACCTCACGAGTCACTACGGGATGGACACGGTGTTCCTCTCGAACTCCGGTGCCGAGGCCGTCGAGAACGCCATCAAAATCGCCTACGACAACTCCGGTGGCGCCAAATACGGCATCACGTTCGAGGGCGCGTTCCACGGCCGAACGCTCGGCGCGCTCTCGCTCAACCGGTCGAAATCTGTCTACCGCCGCAACTTCCCCGAAATCTCCGGTGTCTTCGACGTGCCGTTCTGTGACGACCGGTCGTGTACGGCCGAAACCTGTTCGTGTGGTTTCTTCCCCGACCCCGAGTCGGCCGTCTCGAAACTCCGACAGAAACTCCACCCCAAGAAGGGCAACGTCGACGCCTCCGAAGTCTCCTACGTCATCGTCGAACCGATTCAGGGCGAAGGCGGCTATCGCTTCCCGTCGGACGCCTTCGCCGACGAACTCGCGTCAGTCGTCGAGGACTACGACCTGACGCTCATCGCCGACGAGATTCAGACTGGCGTGGGTCGAACCGGTGAGATGTGGGGCGCAGACCACTACCCGATGGAACCAGACATCATCACCGGCGCGAAGGGACTCCGCGTCGGCGCGACCATCTCGAACTCGGACATCTTCCCCGAAGAGAAGAGTCGCCTCTCCTCGACGTGGGGTGCCGGCGACATCCTCTCCTCCATGCAGGGTGTGTTCACCCTCGAAGCAATCGAAGAGTACGACCTGATGGACAACGCCGTCGCCCGTGGGCGTCAGTTCAAAGAGACGATGCGGGACGCTGCACCCGATGCGGTCGTGGACGTCCGCGGCAAGGGCCTCCTCCTCGGTGTCGAGTTCGACACCCACGAGCGCCGCAACGCCGTGCTCGAAGCGGCGCTCAAACGCGGTCTCCTCACCCTCGCGTGCGGATACAAGGTCCTCCGTATCCTCCCGCCGCTCGACGTGACCGAACGCGAAATCGACATCGGTGCAGAGATGCTCCTCGACGCAATCGAGGACGTGTCGTAAGCCGGCAGACTCGTCTTTAGCCGCTCGTTTCGACGCGAAGCAGTGGGTCGACCACGTCGCCGAGATTACGCATCATTTCCCCGCCGACGAGGTAGTACACGGACGACTCGACGCGGTCTTGCCACGCGGGCCTCCCGTGGTCGAACCTCCCCGTGAGTCCCACGTCGCCACCGCGGATAATGCTCGCCGCCTCACTCGCGACGACGCCTGCAAAGTTCGAATCGTACTCGCTTCGCGTCGCCCGAAAGTCGCGCATCGCCCGTCGCTTGGCCCGAAACGTTTGCCCGGAGTCGTAGTCGGTGTCGTCGGGGTCCACGTCGAGTTCAGAGAGGGCGACGTCGTGGGCCTGTCGCGCGAGGAGTGCGTTTGCAGTCTTCACGACGCGAAGCACAGTCAGGTCTCGGCGGAAGTCCTCACCGTAGGACCGGAAGTCGTTGTCGAAACACAGCGTGTACAACTCCCAGCGGGCAGCCCCGTAGGGCGACGACTGGTCGAGTTCGAGTTCGTCTTCGAATGTCGCCCGCATCTCGTCGCGCCTCGGATACCGGTCGAGTTCGGCGAGGAGGCCGAGCACCGCGTCGTCCAGTCGCTCTCGACGTGGTTGTGGGTCGTCTCCGAGGCCCGAACGATACTGCTCGCGGTAGTGGCGTGCGTTCTCGAGTCGCTGTTCCGCTTTCAACTGTGACCCCCACGTGCTCGCGAGTCCGTGCGGTGAGTAGTCCTCGACCGAGTCGGGGTCGCCGCCGGTGTACGTCCCACTCCAGTTCGAACTGACGCGGGCAAATGACAGTTCACGTTCGATAGCGTAGAGATACCCGAGGTCGCGGCCGGGGTCGGTGACGCGGTACTCGGAGATGGAGTCGGCGACGTCGTCGGTCGCCTCTCGCAGTTCACGGCCGCGTTCGAGACGGGCGTTCGGGTTCGCTTCGCCGAGCACAATCTTCGCGTAGCCGACGGTCTCGCCGGCGTACAGGAGTCCGGAGGTCGCCGAACGGAGTCGGTCGCGGGCGCTTCGTTCGTCTCTGGCGGATTCGAGGTGACCACCCGCTGGCGACCCGCGAAGGTGAAAGCGCATATCCTCGTCGACCGAATCGAGGTCGACTCGCGAACGCAACTCCTTCGCCCGTTCGACCGTCTCCTCGAGTCGTTGTACCGCCTCGTCGGCGTGTTCGTCGCTCACGGGTGGCCGCCAGACGTAGTTACTCGACGGGTCTGGATACATCGTCGTCAGCGTGTCAGTCACCGAGTCGGGGAGCCATTCGGGGGCGAACCAACCGACTCCGGCGAGGACACTTCCGCCACCGAGGAGGCCGAGGAGTTGGCGACGTGAGAGTAAAGCCCGATGGTCGTCGTCTGGGGAGGTGGGAGGACGTTGCTCGTCGGGGGTCATACGGCGAATCTCGAAACAAACTCGTGTAAATGTGTTGGCTCTTCGTCAATTCTCGGAGGGTGACCTACGTCCAGCGGTCCAATCCGGTCTGCGTGACCGACTCTTCGATACGCTCGAATCCTCGTTTGACTTCGTCGGCGTCGACTTCCCAGGTCTCGGTGACGTACTCGCGGGCGGCGGCCACGTCCGGGTCGATATCGGTGGTGTAGTCGTAGTCGTCGGTGACTGGTGGGTCGAGGAAGAACTCGCGGACTCTGTCGGCGTTCGGGATGGTGTCGCCGCGTGCTTCGAGGACGGCCCACAGGTCGCCGTGTTCCTTGACGAGTTTGACGGCCGTCTTCGGGCCGACACCGGTGATTCCCTCGTTGAAGTCAGTCCCACAGAGCATGGCGATGTCCACGAGTTGCTCGTAGGTGATGTCGTGTTTGTCGAGGGTTCCTTCGAGGTCCATCAGTTCGGGGTTCCCCTTGCTCGTGAGTTGCCGGAGCGTGTACGGTGCGCCGAACAAGAGCGTGTCGTAGTCCTCGCTGCCGACGTAGTCGGCGTCGCCCTTCCGGGCCATGTAGGACGCCTGTGCCTCGCCTTCGGCGGGTGCTTCGACGACAGGGACGTCGAGGAGGCGAAGCAGTTCCCTGCTGGTGTCCTGAATCGTCTGGGTGAGTCGTTGGGTTCGAGCCTCCATTCGCGCGGCCTCGACGGCATCGCCTGCCTCACGCGCTTCTTCGAGGCGTTCTTCGGCTTTCTCGCGCTGTTCGCGTCGCTTGGCAACCTCGTCGTCTTTCATCTCCGTGACGCCACCGTCGAAGACGAACACCGGCGTCAAGTCGTGTTCGAAGAACTTGGGAAGCCCCTGGACGATACCGACGAGGTTGGCGACTTCTTCGCCCTCGCTCGTCGTGTACTTCTCGGAACTCGTCCACTTGACCGTCGTCGTGAGATAGCGGTACAGCCAGTTGTGGGCGTCCACGGCGACGACGCTCCCAGCAACCTCGTCGAACGAGATATCAGAGAGTGCCGCGAGCGTCCGCAAGTCTGCGTTTCCCATTTGCCGGACGTTCGGGGGGCGAGGGTTTCAATGGTACGAGTGCCGGTGGCTGAAAAACGAGTGTCGGCGAGTGGGCAGCCGTATTCAGGAGTCTTCAGACGGTATCGACGGTGGGTCAGTCCCTTCACGGGTTGCGAGAAACGACCGCTGTCTGTCGTCCAGGTCACGGGCGCGGTATCGGTCCAGTCCTGACTGGTACGTCTCCCGTGAGACCGACGCCGGTGTGTCTGCTGGCCGTTCGAGTACCAGTTCGGCCATCCCCGTCTCGCGTCCCGTCCACCCGAACCCAGCTTTGTGACACGCCTCGTAGGCAAAGGGATTGTTCGTGGCGATACGGACTGTCTCGTACCCCTGTTCTGCGATAGCGTCGGCAGTCTCTCTGAGCAGTTCGGGGCCGAGTCCCGCACCTCGTCTGTCGCGTCTGACGGTGACGTACCGAATCCACAGGGTCGTCGGGTCGGTTCGGTCTTCGTTGAACGCGACGGCCGCGACGACGTCCTCTGCCAGCGGTGGGAGCGAATCTGGGCCGCCAGTCGGCGACGGTCGTTCGTCGTCGAGCGGTGGGAGTGGGTCGTCGTCTCGGAGCACTGCCTTGCCAGTCTGTGCCGTCACGAACTTGCCGGCGTACGCGAACCGTCGGTAATCGAGGCGAAGGCGCGGCCCGTCGTCCGGCCATCCGAGTACGACAAACTCCATAGGTAACCGAGTCGCTCGTCGCGCAAGAACCTTCCCCGGTCGGTGTGTCTGTGTGTTCATGCACGGTGTCGGCGACGTCCGATTCTTCGACCGAATCGCCCCCCTCTACGACCTCGTGATGCCCGCCGCCGAGGCGAAGACACTCAACGAGGCACTCGAACGCGCCGACATCCCCGTCGAACGCGTCGTCGATATCGGCGGTGGCTCTGGTCGGGCGACACTCGCACTCGACGTCACCGACCGTGTCGTCTTCGACGTCTCCGCAGGGATGCTCAGGCGGGCACGCGGGCGTGGCCTCGACTGTGTCCGTGGGGACGCGCGTTCGCTCCCGTTCGCCGACGATTCGGTCGACGCGGTGACGGTCGTCGACGCGTTCCACCACATGCCGAACCAGCAGTCAGTCGCCGAAGAAGTCTACCGTGTTCTCGAACCCGGTGGCGTCTTCGCAATCAGCGAGTTCGACCCGGAGACCGCCCTTGGACGCGGACTCGTCCTCGCCGAACGCGTCGTTGGGTTCGGGTCGACGTTCTTCGCACCACCTGCGCTTACGCGGCTTCTCGAACGAGTTGGTTTCGACGCGACGGTGCTGGAAACAGGATTCGAGTACACGGTCGTCGCGAAAAAGCGGGAGAGCCATTAGGGGGGCCACGAATTCACGCATATGGCAACTTCGACGTCCTTCCTCGAGGAGCGACTCGATGCCGGGGCCTTACCGCTCGCCGTGGGCGACATCCTCGTCATCTTCCTCCTCGTGACCGTCGGCGTGATTCAACACAATGGCGTGTCGTACCTCTCGACCGACCCCGTCGCGTGGGTCCTCACTGCCGTGCCGTTCATCGTCGCGTGGGGCCTCGTCGCACCGCTCCTCGGTGCGTACTCCCCTGGTGCGGCCGAGTCCGCGAAGTCGGCCGTCCCGCTGGGCATTCGCTCGTGGCTCGTCGCCGCGATTCTCGGTGCCGTGATTCGCTGGACGCCGCTGTTCGACGGCGGTGCAGACCCCATCTTCATCGGTGTGATGCTCGTCCTCGGGTCGATTGCACTGGGTGTGTGGCGAACCCTGTACTTCCGTCTCGTCTAACGAAAAAGTCGAATTTTGGCCGTCGCTTCCGTGTCAGGCAGGCGCCGGCCGTTTCCGTAACAGCGTCAGACCGAGGAGCGCCGCCACCGTGGCGAACCCGGCGAGGACGACGAAGAGCGCTGTTGGCGTCGCGACGGCGAGGATGAATCCCGCGACTGCCCCACCGAGTGCGCCGACGCCGAAGACGCCGAGATACGTGAACCCGTAGGAGAGGCCACGGAGCCCCGCCGGCGTGTACTCGGCGACGGTTGCTTGGTAGAACGGTTGGACCATGAAGAGGAAAAAGCCCAACAGGGCGCAGATGGCGAGCAGTGGGAGGGTCCCGAGACTCGCGACGGGGAAGAACGCGAGTGCGACGACTGCGAGTGCAGAGAATCCGACGACGAGACCACGTTCGGTTCTGATTCTGTCGGTGAGCTTTCCGCCGACGTACTGCCCGAAGACACCGACCGTGAGGAGTCCAGCGTAGACGTAGAGTTCGACGTCGAGCGTCGGCGTCGCGCTGGCCGACCCAGCGAGGAGCGAGGCGGGCAGCAGCGCCGAAATCGGAATCGGTTCGATACCGAGAACAGACCCGATGAGGTCGGGGAGGAACGTCGTGACGCCACGGTAGTAGAGGCCGGAGAACATCACCAGCGTGAAGACGAGGGCGAACCCGCTGGCGAAGAGAAGTTTCGACTGTGAGACGAACTCACTGAACGAGGAGACACCCGTCTTTGCTTTGTTGGCGGCGTTCCCACCGTCGGCAGTGGCGACGGCCGCTTGCTCTTCGAAGTCGGCACGAGTCGCGAGCACGGCGGCGAGAATCGCCGGAACGGCGAGGATGCCAGCGACGAGATGCCAGTCGAAAAAGAGCAACAACAGCGCCGTCAGAAACGGACCGAACCCGATGCCGATGTTTCCAGCGATGCCGTGGTAGGCGAATCCAGTCCCTCGTTCTTCGACACCCGTACTGATGAGACTGAGGCCTGCCGGGTGGTACACACTCGCTGCAGCGCCCCAGACGAGGAGTGCGATGGCGACGACGACGAGGTTCGGGGCCGCCGCGAGGAGGACGAACGAGCCAGCCATCCCGACGAGACAGCCGACGATGAGTCGCTTCGACCCGAGGCGGTCGACGAGAACACCTCCCGGAAGCGCACCGAGGCCGAACAGCGCAAAGCCGAGGCCAGCCATCACGCCGAGGGATGCAGTCGTGACGGGGATTGCTGTGAGACCGAGGTCGATAGTGGTGTACTCGCGAAGCCAGATAGCGACGAAGATGGGGATAGACAGTTCGTACGTGTGAACCATCCCGTGGGCGAGCATCACTAGAGCGGTGATTGCGCGGTCGTTTCGATTCACGTGGACTCGCACGAGTCCAACACGGTTAACGGTGTGTAGTCGCGGCAGATGTGTCCCGCTCGAAAGGTGTGTACTGAATGTTCAAACGATGCAAGACAGATTTTTTCACACTCCTGATTATCATTATTATTTATAATACCGTCGCAGTATAGCGATTATTTTCTCATAAGTTATGAGAATGTGTTATCGAAGCCATGCCAAGAATATCAATCATCTATGGAAAAGAACTATACCAGTTACACTCGTATAATAATATATATTATGACCGGATATTACGACTACATTCTTGGGCTCATCCCGCTCGCACTCGTCGGCATCACCGCATCACTCGTCGTGTTCGGGTTGCAGTTGACCACGGCAGTTCCGATGGCAGCGGGAGTTTCGGCGCTCCTCACCGGACACGCACTCTTCGTGAACGGCCCGACGTCTCCGACGCCGATTGCCCGACACACCGACCAATCCGGTCCTGCTGACGCAGCTCCCGCATCGCCCGTTCTCGACGCAGACTAACTCCAGACGCTGCACCGGCCATCCGATGGCACGGCCCGCAGGGTTTTGACCGCAGGTCTCGTTTTACCGAACATGACAGAGACGTTGTTTCTCACGAGCGACGACGTGAGTGGGCTGGCGACGCCAGCAGAGTACGTCGAGGCCGTCCGAGAAGGCTATCGACAGCGGGGAGACGGCGCGCCTGCTGAACCCCGGACGAAGTTGCTGAACCGCGACCCGCCGGGGATGTTCACGACGTACGCAGCGGTGCTTCCGGATACCGGGGCGATGGGTGGGTACATGTACTCTGCCGGGTTCGGTGCGACGGACGCGTGGTTCATGACGCCGCTTTTCGACGCCGAGTCGGGCGAACCGCTCGCACTGCTCGACGGCGCGAGTATGAACCCGTTCAAGACCGGTGCTGCGGGTGGTGTCGCGGTCGATGTACTTGCCCGCGAAGACGCCTCGTCGGTCGCACTCATCGGAAGTGGCGCACAGGCACGCGGCCAAATTCGAGCAATCGACGCGGTTCGTGACCTCGAATCCGTCTGGGTCTACTCTCCGACGAAAGAAAGCCGCGAACAGTTCGCCGGCGAGATGGACCGTCATCTCGACGCCAGCGTCGCCGCCGTCGCCTCCAGTGCCGCCGCCGTCGAAGGGGCAGATATCGTCGTCACGGCGACGACCGCGTCTGAACCGGTGTTCGACGGTGACTTGCTCGAACCGGGGACACACGTCACCGCCATGGGGCAGTACCATCCGAACAAACGCGAACTCGACACGACGACCATCGAGCGGGCGAAGTACGTCCCCGACCTGCGCGAACGTGCGACGATGGACGCCGGGTCGTTCCTCGCCGCCGTGGAGGAAGGCGTCGTCGACGAAGACCACATCTACGCCGAACTCGGAGACGTCGTGGCCGAAACAGTCCCCGGCCGAGAAGACGACGAGGAGATAACCGTCTTCGACAGCGGTGGAACTGGTATCGAGACGGTCGCTGCCGCCTACATGCTCTACGAGAAGGCACGCGACGAAGGCCTCGGGACGGCTATCGACTTCTCACCCGCGAGCGAATCACTCACCGGTGAGTGAGGGAACACCCGGTGGAGAGTTTCCCGTGTACTCAACTCGGTGGAGAGTTTCCCGTGTACTCAACTTGGTGGAGAGTTTCCCGTGTACTCATATCGTAACGCGGGCAGTTCGCTCGACGGCGTCGATGACGACCGGTACCAACGCCAGTGCGCCCGTCACACCGATTACGGGCAGGATGATGCCCGCCCAGAACCACCCGAACTCGGCCTGCATAGCCGCGCCGACGAGTGCAGTTCCACCGACGACGAGACTGTAGTACGCAGACCGAACAGGGAGTGTCGGCAGATGTCCGGGTCGGGGCCACGTCCCCGTCGAGACGTACTCACCTCGGTAGGTCCCGACTGCTGCGGCGCTCGCGACGAGTGCCGCGGTTCCTGACAAGGACACCGCTTCTGGAGGCGTCGCGGCCAAGAGCAACCAGAGCGTCGGAATCGCGAGCACCGACACTTCCCACGCGGCGAAGAACACCTGGTCGAGCCATCGGTCGACCCGTTTGACGGTTTTCGTGAACGTACCCGATGCCACACTAGACTCTCGGTGTCAGCCGTCTAAACGGTTACTTCGAGAAAAGTGAGCGTCAGCAGAGACGGGAGAATTTGGTGTTTACTGTAGAGACAATTGGGTGCTCACTGTAGAGAAGATTGGGTGCTTACTGCAGTCGATAGCGCAGAATCGCGGCGATGCCGCCGAGGTTCTTCAACTGCTCGCCGGGTTGGAACTCGGCGGAGAACACGGTCACTTCGCCGCCCTTCTGTTCGACCGAATCGATGATGTCGTTGACGTCGATATCCCAGTCGCCTTCGCCCTGCCGTTCGGCACGGAGCCGTGAGTCGAGGAGGAGGAGGTGCTCGATAGCGCCGAAGTCGGCCGCTTCTGCGACCTGTTGGACGCCGTAGGCCGCTTTCGCACCAGTCGAGATGTTCTCCATCAACTCGTCGATGAGGTTTGCCTCCTCTGCGATGCGCGTCTGTTTCTGCACGTCGTCGACGGCCCCTCGTTTGAGTACCTCGTGGACGCCGCGGTCACCGACACCGGCGGTGTCGACGGTCGTGACGATGGTTTCGGCCACTGCGGCGTAGTTCTCTTCGAGATAGTCCATCGCGTCGTTCTTCGTGAATCCGGGTCCGGCGAGGATGATGGCGTCTACATCGAGGTGTGAGAGGGCCGACCCGAGTTCGTCGAACAGTTCCGAGCGCGGCCGGGCGTACTCACCTTTCCCCGTGGGTTTCGTCAGTGAGGCGTACTCCTCGGTGCCGTACTGGGCGACGGTGTGGATGTAGGCCGCGCCTTCTTCGACCGTCGCGATAGCCACGTCTGGGTTCTCGGCGGCCGCTTCGGCCGTCTCGATGCGGTCGATTTGGTCGGCTTTGAAGTGTTTCTCGATGGTAATCTCGGCCCGCTCTTCGACGTTGAGCGTGTGGTGGTGACCGAGTTGGTCCTCACGAGAACACGAGACGATGACGCCACCGACACGGAGACGGTTGGCGAAGCGGGCGAACTCGATGTCATCGACTTCGATGGTCACGTGGAGGTGTTCGCGCTCGCCGCCGGTGTCTCGCATCTGGTCGTCGGCGCGTTGGATGCGGCGTGTGGTGTCACCGGAGACCAAATCACCCGGTTCGAGGACGTACGAGAGGTGCCAGAGGTCGTCGACGTTCTCGGGAACGAGCGTGATTCGCTCGCGCCCTTCCTCGCCCCGACCGCGGCTAGAGATGCGCATATACGTCCGGTCGTCGCGGAACGGAAAAGAGTCCTGCTATCGCGGTTACAGCGCTGACTGCTTGGCGAGACCGTCCGCGTAGCCTCGTGCCCAGAGGTAGTAGGTCGTCACCTGAACGTAGAACAGGATGAAGACGCCGACGAGAACGAACGAGAGGAAACTCCCAATCGTCCCCAGCACCGCTGAGACGACGATTGCGAGGACCCACGCGATGGCGTATTCGGACGTGAATGCGCCTTTGAATATCGTTCGGAAGTCGAACCCTGCGCCGAGACGACCTTCGAGTGCGAAGTTCGCCCCCGCAGCGGGGACGAAGTACGCGACGAGAAGGGAGAGGGCGAACACGAGCAGTGCTCCGACGACGGTGAGGAGAACGAGACCGATATTGAGGCCGGGGTCGGGTTGTGGTGCCGGGACTGTTCCCGCTTGCGTGGTCGTCTCGGCGATAGAGAACGTGCCAACAGCCAAGAGTACCGCGAAGATGGTCGTCGGGATGATGGCGACGAGTGACCACGCGAGCGTCACGGCAAACAGTTTCACCCCATCGACCACGAGGCCACCCCAGTCGGTGAACGACGGTGCCGCTCTCTCGCCTTCAGCGGCCGCCCGCATCGCCCGGACGAAGTAGCCTTGGAGGATAAACAGCGGAACGATGAGAAAGAACAGGAGCGCGAGGACGCCACCGATGATGGTGGTTGCGACCCAGTCGTCGCTTCGCTTGACAAACTGCAGTGCGTCGGAGAGCATCGTGCGAAGATGTCGCTCCGCTATCGGCTTAGATATTCCGTCGAAAATGTGAGTTCTTACTGACCGGTCAGACGGCGGGTTGCTGGCCGGGCATCTCGTCTTCGCCCATCATCTCGATTTCGTGGAGTTCGCCCCACGTCTTGCCGATGATGTAGTAGGCGGCCACAGCGGCGTAGAACGTCACGAACGCGCCGACGACGAAGCCGAGTACCGGGATGATGTTGAGGATGCCGACGACGATCGACGACGCGAACAGCACCACGAACGCCATGAGCCAGGCAGTTGCGTACTTACCCGAGGTGAGGATGGGGCGGAGCGTGTTGAACTCGAACGCCGCACCCATGCGGTCGGTCTCGGCGTAGTTGGCGAGTGCCGCTGGGATGAGGTACAGCGCGATGATGCTGAGGAAGAACGCCACCAGCAGGCCAAGCAGCGTCACGATGCCGCCGAAGGCACCCGCGACGTCAGAGCCGCCGCCGGCGACGATACTGACGAAGCCGGCGAAGCCGAACACCAGTGCGATGATGGCTGGGATGAGTGCGTACACGAACGCGATGGCAAAGCCCTTGACGCCGTCTACGAGCATGTCTCCCCAGTCGTCGAACTCTGGCGGGGTTTCGTCGCCGCGCATGGTCGTTCGGACGACCCGGAGCAGATAGCCGATGACGATGAACGAGGGGATGATGAGGATGCTCAGCAGGCCGAGTACACCGCCGATGAGGACTGTCTTGACCCAGTCTTCTCCGTTACGGAGGTAATTGATTGATTCTGAAATCATTGGAATTCACCGAGCGCTGTAACCCGCTGCCGATCGTCGGACCGGCCGGTCACGTGGGGTTCACATACACTCGAAGATACATTACGGCGAGTAAGTATATAATATTGCACACTACGTTCACGAATAATGTACAATTAACCACTGATTCACGGGTTTTTCACTACTTCACCGAGACAGTGCATATCAGGGTGCGCGCTTTCACTCCCTGTCGAGGACATCGTCGTTGACGTCCACTCCAATTCGACTCGTACCACTCCACAGCACCCTACTCTCGACACTCGGCAGTCCTACTCGGAGGCTATCGGCGAGTTCCTCAGAGAACGTGTCTACAGTGGCGCGGTTGGAGATGTCGCGTAAGAACGAACGTCGACTGTGGCCCAGTACGCGCAGCGTTATTCTTCGACGATGTCGCTTCCACCCGGCGGGAGGAACTCCTGAATCTGGTCAGGGGACGCAATTTTTCTGACGAACGATTTGTCTTCGAACCGCTCGCGGAGTCGTCGGTAGCAGAGCTTCGCCGCGTCGTTTTGCGCGTACTGACCGGGTGTGAGCGTCAGCATCGTCTCTGCACGCGTCTCGATTGCCGACGGCGGACCGCCGATGACGCGCGTCTCGTCTTCGCACTGGATGCCGACGGCGACTTTCGCGGGAATATCCTCGAAGTACCGCCGGTCGCCACGGATGACGAAACTCCCTTTTTCTATGTACTCGCCCGACTCTGGCGTCTTCGACACCTGTGACGGTTCGACCATGTAGGCGTCGTCGGCGAAGCGCCCCTCTTTCCAGATAGAGGAGTACGACACGGCGAACTGCGCGGCCTCACGGAGCGTCTCCTCTGAGAAGTCGACCTTCTGTCCGGGTTCGCTCGGCCCGGTCGCTTTCAGAAGCGTCACCGGCCCACCGTGTGCCTGCGTGTGGAAGAAGCGGTCGTGTTTGTCCATGTACTTCTTCACTAACTCCTCGTTCTGGTCGGCGTTGCGTCCGCCGACGACGAGGTAGCCATCCGAGGTGTGGAACCAGCGGAAGCGCTCGTACCACTGCTCCGAGGATTTCACCGGGACCGACCGGAGCGACAACCAATCGGTCTCTTCGGGTTCGTCGTCGTCGTCCTCGTCCTCTTCGTCGTCGGCCGACCACTCGTCGCGGCGACGTTTGACCTCCTCGAGTTCCTCCCGCGTATCTTCGATGGCCGCGAGCGCACCCTCCTTTTTGTCTTGAATGCGCTTTGCTTCGGTGTACAGACGGTTCGCGTTCTTTTCGACACCCATCGACACGTCGAGCGTCACGGACGTGTCGTCGAGTGCGATGGTGACCGTCCCGTTCGCACCGTCTACGTCGGTGACTGCCTCCGCTTCCGGAATCCCCTGTTCGGCCCCGTCTTCGAGCGTCGTCGCGATGTCGTCCCACGGGACGCCCTCTTCTCGCGCAGAGCGAACCGTCGAGAGCACGTCGTCTACCAGGTCGTAGTTCGCATAGAGGAGTTCTGCGCGCTGGCGCTCCTCGTTCGCTTGCTCGTCGAAGCCCTCGATAGCCTGTTCTTGCTGGTCGATGATGCGCTGTTGTTTGGCGATTTGTTCTTCGAAGTCCGGGCGGTTCGAGGTGGCTTCCTGCTCGTCTGCGGTCAGGTCGAGACGGAAGAAGTACTCGTCGAGTGCCTCGTTGAAGGTGTCGTAGGCCTCTTCGTCGAAGCCCTCGTTTTGGTGTTCTTCGAGCGGGAACGGCGTCACGTCGACGACTGTCTCGTCGTCGTCGAGGTAGATTCGCGGGTCGAACTCGCCGGAACGAACCTGATGGCGGAGTTCGACGATGGCGTCGTAGATGTCGTCGTAGTCGTCGCTCGTCGCGTCTGCGATGTCGAGCGTCTTCTCGACGCCTGCGCGAGTACAGATTTCTTCGGCGTAGAGTCCGCCGAGGTTGAGTTGGGTCGCGATGGTCCGGACCACGTCGGTGTCGGACTGGTCCATGTGGCGGCCGAGCGCGTCCCGACTGATGGTCAGGGGGTCGAGTCGAGAGGAGGGATACTCGTACTGCGACCCCGGTGCGACGGTTCTGGACTTGAGTCGAACCGTCTCCAAACTGCGGACGACTTCGCCCGTCTCGTCGAGGATGGCGATGTTCCCCTGCCCGAAGAGTTCGACGACGATTTTCGTGTTCTCGTCGCCGCGTTCGAACGTGAACGTGAGGATGCGGTCGAACTCGTACTGTTCGACGCCCGCGAAATCGGCCCCGCTGAGTCGGTTGCGGAGCATCATCGCGAAGTTCGGCGGCCGACCGGGTGCGTCCGGGACGTGTTCCTGTGCGGCGAGGTGTGCGCGCTTTATCTCGCCGACTTCCAAGAGGAGTTCCAGACGACCACGGTCGAAGTCCCGCATCTTGAGGCGAAGCAGGTCGTCGCCGTAGAGGTACGCCTTGTCCACCTTCGCTCCCTCGTACCGGTTCAACTCGGTGACGAGGGCCGCGAGGTCGACGCTCGTGAGTTCCCGCTTCGGGTCCATGGACTCGCTTTTTGCCGGCGAGGGAAAAGGGGTGTCGTTTCGGCAGGTCGGTTCGAAGAGGAGAAGACACTTATCACCGAGACGATATGTGACGGACGAATGAAGTCTCGCGTCTTCCTCGTCGCCCTCCTCGTCCTCACCGTGCTCCCTGCGGTGATGGCCCCAACCGCTGCCAGTTCACCTCCAGAACCGGTCTGTGGTGTGTGTAGCGACCCGTTCGAAGGTGCGGCCGAACGTGCCGGTATCGACCTCACCGTCGAATCCAGCCATCTACACGTCTCAGTCGATGACGACGGAACGGGTCACTGGACTGCCCTCGTCGAAGTCGACGAACAGTCTGCTGAAAGCTTCCACGAGAACCCCGACCAACTCGACAGCGTCGTCCGCCAGACGCTCGAGAGCCATCGTGTGTTCGTCGACGACCCACAGAACCTCGACAGTCGAATCCACGACCGAACTGTCATCGTCACCTTCGATATCCCCGAGATGGCGTATCGAGCCTACGGCGACGTACTACTCATCGATTACTTCAACGCCGACGGCAACACGCGGTCCGTCTACGTCGACGCCGACGAATTCACCGTCCAGGGTCCCGACGGAACCTTCCTCGTCAACGACCCGCCGAGACTGCACACTGGCTTCGAGAAGTCAGTGACGTGGATTGGTGGACCGGAAGACAACCTGTACATCGACGACGAAACCTACCTCGCCTTCGGTCCAGACTACAGTCTCTCGACACGGATTGCTGCCGACGCGAGCATCGTCGCCGACTCGTCGTCGTACCTGATTCCGGACCTCGTCGGTGCCGCGTTGGTTCCGACGTTTTTGATGGGCCTTGGTGTCGTGGGTATCCAGTATCTCACGCGACGATTCGACACAGGTTCGAAATCGGTTCGCTCGCTCGGCTATCTCATCTCGGGGCTCGGAGCGGTCTGGGTCGCGTTAGTCGCGCTCGGGATGTCCACCGACGGTCTCAGCGCGATCGCGTGGACCCTCGGCTTGCAGTTCGTGGTCTTGGGTCTCGTCGCTGCAAGACGGCCAGACGTGGTCACGTTCTGGCGACTCGTCGCCGCTGTCGTCGCCCCGCCCGTTGCAGTGGCCGCGCTCGTCTCACTCTCCACGGAGACATCCCAGCTGTGGGGCGTTCCGAGTGCGCTCTCACTCGGGATGACGGCCGCGTTATTCCTCCCGTTCGGATACGCTGCCCGGCGAGGACTGGAGTGGCGTCCATTCACTTTCGCTATCGTCGCCGCGCCTGTCGTCTTCACAATCCAAACGCTTCCAATCGGTGGCTATGGCTCTGCACCGGTATTCATGGCGATACTTCTGTCCGGGTGGGCGCTCCTCACACTCGCCACGGGAACGCTCGTCTACCGACTCGGATGGGCGCTCGGTGAGGAGACGTCCGAAGGGTCGACTCCGCAATCGTCAGGTACTCGCCCGCAGAACCACCAGACATGACCGAGACAGAGGTCCGCGTCGCGACCACCGACGCGGAACGCGAGGACGCGTTCGCCGTCCGGAAAGCCGTCTTCGTCGACGAACAGGGCGTCGACGAGGAGTTGGAGTGGGACGAGTACGACGACCCGGAGTCGGACGCCGTTCACTTCGTCGGCTATCGAGATGGCGAGGCAGTCGGTGCCGCACGACTCCGCGAGTACGAATTGGGTGTCGGCAAAGTCGAGCGCGTCGCAGTCCTCGAATCAGCTCGTGGTGAAGGATGGGGCAAGCGACTGATGGAGGCGCTGGAAGCAGAAGCCCACGAACTGGGATTCGAGCGACTCCTCCTCCACGGACAGACCTCTGCCGAGGGGTTCTACCACGGACTCGAGTACGAGACGACGAGCGACGTGTTCGACGAGGCGGGGATTCCGCACGTCACGATGGAAAAGTCGCTGTAGGCGACAGTTGGAGACGAAGGGGACGGCAGTCGAGTCGTCAGTCTTCGTTCGACACCGATTTTCTGACGGGTTGGCTCCGGCGTTCGTTCCGAAGTTGGAACCCGTCTGCTTCTTCTCGGGCGAGGAGTTCGCGCTGGGGGAACGGGATTTTGATTCCTTCGCGGTCGAACGCCAGTTTGACCTTTCGGAGCACTTCGGCTTTCGCCCGCATCCGTCTCGGGGCCGAGGGGTTCGTAATCCAAAACAAGAGTTGCAGGCCGATAGACGAGTCCTCGAAGGCCTTCGGCATCACCTGTGGTTCCGGAACGCTCTCGACGAACTCGAGGTCGGTCAGCGCCTCTTTGGCGACCGTCTCTGCGTGTTCGATGTCGGTCTCGTAGTCGATTCCGACGTCGAGTCTGAGGCGGAGGCGGTTCCGTTTCGTCCGATTCGTAATCTTGGCGTTCGTCACTCGGTCGTTGGGGAAGACCACCGTCTCACCGTCGGCGTTGCTCAATCGCGTGTTGATGATGGTGATGTCGGTGACGATGCCCTCTGCGTCGTCGATTTGCACCCAGTCTCCGAGTTCGAACGGGCGCGAGAACATCAGGACGAACCCGGCGATGAGAGAGCCAAGTGTCTGTCTGGCGGCCATACCGACGACGATGCCGAGGAACCCAGCACCGACGAGGAGGCCACCGATTTCGAACTGCCAGACGGTGAGCGTCGCCATCGTAACGGACAAGAGGACGACGACTTGCAGGACACGGAAGGCGATTCCCTGCTGGTGAGCGTTGATTTGGTCGGAGTTCTTCGCGTACTGGTCTAACTGGTCTTCGAGGATGTTCGTCCCGGCTATCGCCCCTGCGAAGAGGACGAGTGTCACGCCGATTTTCGCGAGGTTCGGAATCGCAATCGTGAGAATGGACGCGACGTCGTCGGCGAGCCCGGTGAACCCCCACAACAACAGCAGCGACAGACCCATACCGACGAAGATACCGGCTTGAAGCGTTCGCACCACGACAGTGGCCGGGAACATCCACGCCACGTCTGAGACGGCGTCTGGAACCTTCGGATGTGCGAGAACGCGATTATTGAACTCTCTCCGCAGTCGTGAGACGAGGCGCGGAGCGAGGAACAACGCGCCCCCCAATGCGAGTCCGACGAGTGCGGCCGAGATGCCGATTCGTTCCTCTGTCGAGACGAACTGTGCAAGTGTCGAACGCAGATTGTCTACCCACGTCACCATACTGCCCTGTGGCCCCCCTTCTCAGCCATCATACCAGTCAGGCTTGTGAGACAACAAAAACGTGGCGGAGCGTCACCAAACAGTGAACATCACAGATGCCGACTTTCCCCGCCCTCCGGCGCTACCGAACGGCTCACAGCGCTGTCGCCGAACACTTTCTTGGCAATATACTGTTCAATTTATCTGATATTTCAGACACTAACCGAGTTGTAACTAAGCACTCGACACCAGTACATCAGGTGCTCGTCGAAGAGCGAGAAACCCATGAAAGACGTCACAAACTCATTATCGAGACGGAGTGTTCTCCGAAAAGGCGCGATACTCTCGAGTGCAGCAGTACTCGGTGTCGGCGCAGCGGGGACTGCCGCCGCCGATGGACACAAGCCGGACTTCAGCCCGCGGGTCTGGGGCGATGGAGTCCCCTGGGGGACGAAAGTAACCGGCGAAATCAAGAACCCAAACGAGAACTCACTCGACAAGTTCTTCGTGATAACGAATCCGGTGACCGGTAACCTTCCTGCTGGGACCGCACCCGTGTCCGAAGCAGCACCGAGGAACCCGGATTACAACGGTGGTCGCTGGTGGACACACACCGTCGAATGGACAGAAGCAGGAGCCGATTTCCACGGTCCGACACCACCGCTTCTCACCCGGTACGGTCCCGACGACGACCCAGAATCGATTCTGTTCCACTACAATCTGGGCCACCTCACCATCAGTGAGGGGTCACCTGCAGGTGGGCCACCGGACTACTTCCGGTGTCCACTACTCCCCAACAAAGAAGAGTAAGAGACCGCTGGTCTCTCTTTGCTGTACGGTCCCGATACGAAGTACAACCCCACTTTTCCCGAGGTTCGCGTCGCTCACCTCGCAAAACCGACCCTCGTGAGCGATAGCAAACGAAGGCTCGTGAGACGCACGTGTCTCACGGTGGAGAAAAAACCGCCACCGAAGCGACAACTGCTGTTACAACCGCTTCGACACGTAGGGGCCGTCCTGATGGTAGCCGAGTTTCTCCTTGTAGTACTGCCGGACACCGATTCCTGAGATGACCGAAATCTTGTCGAACCCGGCGTCTCGGGAGAGTTCTTCGGCGTGAGCGAGGAGTTTCTTCCCGAAGCCTTTGTGCTGCCACTCACCCTGGTCGCCGATGCCGACCTCGGAACCGTAGACGTGGAGTTCACGGACGAGCGCGGCGTTCTGGAGTTCCCGACGGACCGGGTTGCCGGGGAATCGCAGGCGACAGAAGCCGATGAGGAGGTCCTCGACGGGGTCTTCGAACGAGATGAAGTGTTCGGTGCCGCCGGCCGCCTCGTAGGTCATCACGTCGAGTTCGACGCGGTCCATATCTGGGTTGGCCTCGTTCATCCCGACTTCGCGGGCACGGATGTCACGGGGGACGATGCCCTTCTCTTCGGCCCGCTGGGAGGCGAGTTGACGAAGGTTGGACTTCCAGACGCCGGCGTCGATGAAGTCCGCGGGGATGTCGCGCTGGACGCGCTGGAGACGCGTGTACTTCGGAATCATGCCCATGACTTCGGCGACGATGTCGGCCGCTTCCTCGTTGTTCAGTGGTTCGTACTCGCCGCGACGCCACATGTCGTAGGTGATGGTGTCGCGGACGATGAGCGTCGGGTAGATTTTGAGGTAGTCCGGCCGCCAGTCGCTGTTTTCGAACAGTTGACGGAAATCTTCGAGGCACATCTCGCGGGTCATCCCCGGTTGGCCCGGCATCATGTGGAAGCCGACCTTGAACGCCGAGTCGCGGAGACGACGGTTGGCGTCGATAGACGCCTGCACCCCGTGGCCGCGGTGCATCTCGCGGTTGATGCGCTCGTAGGTCGTCTGGACGCCGACTTCGACTTTCGTCGCGCCCAAATCGAGCATCCGGTCTATCTGTTCGGGGTCACACCAGTCGGGTTTGGTCTCGAACGTCGTCCCGATGTTGCGGATGTCGTTCGTCTCGTTCTCCGCGATGACGTCTTCGATGTACTTGAACTCGACATCCTCGGGGTCGGGTTTGAACGACTGGTTCTCTTTGGGGGCTGGTTCTTTCGAGAGGTCGTAGTCGTTCATCGCTTCGAGCGCCCGCTTGACGAACCACTCTTGGTAGTCGTGACTGCGGGCAGTCATCGTCCCGCCCATCAAGATGAGTTCGACTTTGTCCACCGGGTGGCCGATGTGTCGGAGCTGTTCCAGGCGGAGTGTCACCTGCCCGTAGGGGTCGTAGTCGTTCTGGACACCACGGGCAGCGGCGGGTTCGTGACCGGTGTACGACTGCGACGAGGAGAACTCGCTCGCCGGCCCACCGGGACAGTAGAGACACTTCCCGTGCGGACACATGTGCGGCGAGGTCATGATGGCGACCGGCGAGACCCCGGAGGCGGTTCGAACGGGCTTGCGCCGAACGACTTCTTTGACCTCTTCGCGGCGGTCTTTTGGGGCGTGCTGCAGAATCTCGGTGTTCTTCGGAACCTTCGGCGAGGAGTGCTCCGAACACGCGTCGAGTTTGGCTGATTCGAGGTCGTCGCGGTCGACTTCGCCCGCGAGGATGCGCTCGACGAGCGCTTCGCAGGTCCGTTCGAACGCCTCGGATTCGGTCTCGGCGCTCACGGACTCACCTCCCGAGTGGCGACGTGGTGACGGTTCATGGGCGCGAATCAGAGCGTTTCGTGAATAAGCGTGTCGCTCACTCGGTGGTGTGGACGTTGATAGCCCGTGGTCCACGGCCGGCGACTTGCAGTTCGAAGGCGACACGTTGTCCTTCGTGAGGGAACTGACCGTGGACGTCTGAGCGGTGGAAGAACACGTCTTTTCGCGGACCGTCGCGACTGATGAACCCGAAATCTTTCCGTTCGTGGAAGAACCGAACCGTTCCCGTTTGCATACCGAGACCACAGACGCAACCGATATAGTTCTGTTACCCAACGGTTATATGACACGTTTGAAATACATAGTAGATAGTGGCAGACGTGACGACGTGTACATATTTTGAATCGGCACACTGGAACGAGCGACTTCGAGTGCACGTTGACACGGCGTGGACGATCGAGACGGTCCTCTACTCGGTTAGTGAGGTCGAAGATCCCGAGGCGACGCTTCAGACCGTTGCCGAGACGCTCACCGACGGGGAGATGTCGGAGTTACTCGAAACGCCGGTCTCGACCGTTCTCGACCACCCAGAATGTCCGCTAGACATCACGACAACGACTGCCGTAGACGTGTGGGAAGAGACGGTCGACCTCCCGGAGACGTGTGAACGGACTGTGGTCGAAGACGGTCTCTGCGCAATCCACACGCCGGCAGACCACGGTTGCAACACCGAAGGGGTCGTGCAACAGGTCGAAAGCGGCCAAACGACGTTCGTGGGAGGTCGATTCGACACGCTCGACTTTTCCGACCAACGGCTCAGTACAGACGATGCCTCGACACTCGACTTCGGGTTCTCGACAGTGGGCGTGGTCGATTTCTCGGGGAGCATCGTCGAAAACGACCTCTCGTTCGATGGCGCGCGCCTCGGACAAATAGACGCGATGGATGCGAAGTTCGTCGGAAACGTTTCGTTCGTCCTGGCTGACCTCGGTGTCGACGACGGTGAAAAAGAACTCCAGTTCGGAGACAACTTCGCACAGTTCGCGGGTGACGTACGGTTTCACGAAGCGACGTTCGAGCGGAAAGCCGACTTCAAACACGCCCGGTTCCACGGGGCGACGAATTTGAGCGTGGCGACGTTCCGGAAGGACGCGATGTTCAACGGTGCAACGTTCGACCGCGACGCGATATTCATGGGGAGTCGGTACGATGGAAAGGCCGACTTCAGTAAAGCGGTCTTCCACGGGTTGGCAGACCTCGTCGCCCGTTTCCGGTTCAACGCGATGTTCAACTACACTCGTTTCGAGTCACGGGCCAACTTCAGTGACAGTCACTTCGCTGGAAAGGTCGACTTCTGGGCAACGGTCTTCGGTGGGAAGGCGACGTTCGACTACGTCGAGTTCGACGGTTACGTCAGTGCCAAAGAGGTTCGGTTCGAAGACGCGACGAGTTTCGAGGGCTCTTCGTTTCAGGAGGTCACGTTCGACAGTCCTCTCACGGTCGAGACGTTGAACCTGGCGCGGACCACGATTTCAGACGGCCGGTTCACGTTCGACCCGGACGTGCATGCAGTGGTCGATTTGACCAAGGCAACGTTTGGTGACGTCGATGTCGAGTGGAATCGCCCCCACGAGGAGTCACCACTCGAACGGCTCCATTTCGACCGAACCACCTTCGACGGTTTCGATTTTTCAGCGTATCACGACGGCCTCAGTGCCAACTGGGATTTCATCCGCCCCTCGATGCTGGGAAGAGACACCGACAAACCGGAGGTTCGCGAAGAGACCTTCCTCAAGGCCAAGAACGGGGCCAAAGCGGTAGGTGATGACCGGGCAGCAAGCGAGTTCTACCTCCGTGAGATGCGGGCACGGCGAGACGGATATTGGACCGTGATGTTTGGAACCGGCCCGTTGAAAAAGCGCGCTGCAGCAGGAACGAAATGGGCGGGGAACCGCTTTTTCGACATGGTGAGTGGGTACGGAGAACGACCCTCGAGAACTGTACTCACCTCGGTTGCTGCGGTGTGTCTCTTCGCGGGCGCGTACTGGAACCTCGGCATGGAACTGCCAGGGGAAAGCGTCGCGTCATATCTGACGTTCAGTTTCCAGACGTTCGTCGCACTCCTGTTTGGTGGTGTCCCCGAGGCACAACCGGTCGTAATCCGGTTCGTCGTGGCAGTCGAGGCGTTCACGGGCGCGTTCGCGATCGCACTGTTCGTGTTTGGCCTGACGCAGACGATGCGACGGTAACCACCGAGAGGGAGTCTCGGGACAGATGGTTCGCTGAGGCCGCGCGTAGGTTCGACTACGACGCTTTCGCCGGGGGCTACAGTTCGACCCGCCGAATCACCTCGACGTCGTCGAGAGCGTACTCCGTGAGCGGGAGCGACACGAGTTCGAACGCGGAGATGGTCGTCGTCGGAACGTCGACCGCTCGGTTCTGTTCGACCCACGACAGCGCGCGCTCGAATCCCGCAGTGGTCTCGAAGTGCGCGAGCGAGACGTGTGGGACGTAGTCGTCGCCTTCGTACTGAAACCTCGGCACGTCGTCGAGTGACCGAATACGGTCGTGAATACACCTGAACTGACCGTGAGCGTGTGGTTCCGCGAAGACGACCGACGGGAACGCGTTGAGTCCCCGAATGGAGACGTCGAACGGGTCGATATCCGCCGTCACGTCTTCGATTCTGTCTGCGACGGT
The DNA here is from genome assembly GCF_009674625.1 of Haloferax marinum. Classification (GTDB taxonomy): domain Archaea; phylum Halobacteriota; class Halobacteria; order Halobacteriales; family Haloferacaceae; genus Haloferax; species Haloferax marinum. The sequence goes on from NZ_WKJQ01000001.1 coordinate 43,651, forward strand.
ATCGAGCGTCTCAGCAGTGATTTCGTCGGGTTTCTCACCAGACTCGCTCGGCCCGAAGCCGACGAGTTTGAGCGTCACGTGGAGCGTGTCCTCGTCGTCGAGCGAGACACCCGGAATCGACCCGAGTTCGCTGCGAAGGGGTGAGAGTGCATCGAGAACAGCGTCGTCGTCGATACGCACCCAGCAGATGTACTCCTCGGAGAGACCACGTGCACGCTGGTCGGCAACGCTACCGCTCTGGAGGATAGGGTCGGTCGTCTGTGTTCGCGACCAGACGGCGTCGTAGTCGGGAGAAGACGAATCCTCGGTCATCTTCGGGGAGAGGCCCCGAACGGGCAAAAAGATGAGGAGGAAGTCTGGATTAGGACTTAGAACTGCTCGGCCGCGGCGTCGAGGACTGCTTCGAGGGCCTCGTCGCGTGCGCCCGAGAGGAACTCGATGCGGCCTTCACGGATGCCAGCGGCGGCGAGGCCGGCGGCAGGTGCCTTTTCGACGGCCGACTCGACGACTGCGCGGAAGTCGAGTGCGCCCGTGGCACGCAGGTAGAGTTCGTCGGTGCCGAGCGTGACGGTCACGAATCGGTCACCGTCGCGGGTGCGGCGGTGGAGTTCGTCGACGAGGAGTTCCGTCGGCGGGAAGTCGAAGCGGTGACTGTAGGCGTCGGAGTCGAGGACTGCGACGGAGATCCCGTCGACCTCGCGGTGTTCGAGGTTCGCCTGTGCCGTCTCGATTTCGTCTTCGAGTTTGATGCGGAACTGTTCGGAGACGTGGCCAGCGAGGGCCTCGTCGGCGTCGAACAGGAGGTCGGCGATGAGTTCGCGCTTGTCCTGGTACGACTGGTAGTAGGCTTCGAGTGCGATGGCCTCGCGGAGTTCGCGGACGAGGTCGGCGTCGAAGCCGTGGTCTGCAGCGAGGTCGAGATACTGCTGTGGGCAGTTCTCCCAGTAACTGACTGCGGGGAGGTGCGAGACGTCGTCGCGGACGTCGTCGTTGATGGCGGCGGCGAGCGTCGCGGTCAGCGCACCAACGGAGAGGTCGCTCGCGTCGGCACCTTCGCGGGCCGGGTTGACGAGCACGTCGACTTCGTCGACGACTTCCTCGTCTGCGGGAGCGGCGTCGACGACGACGCGCTCTGCTCCGTAGACACCGAGCAGGCCGAGACCGTCGAGCGATTCGGCAGTCGAACCCGCACCGAGGAGAAGCACGAGTGGCAGTTTCTCGTCGTGGCGGTCACGGTCTTCGAGCATCCGCGTCACGTCGTTCGTGGCGGCGTCCATGCCGTAGACGGCCTCTTCGAGCGGTCGGCGAGTGAAGTAGTGGTACTCTGCGTCGTCGCGAGGGTGTTCTGCGCGGATGAGCGGGAGCACAGCACGTTCGACGGCCGCGCCGGCGACGTAGCCGTCTGCGGTCGCCGTGTGACGGACGACGATGGGGCGCGATTCGAGGACTGCACGGCGAATCGCTTCGGCGGCGTCGAGCAGCGACTTGCCGACGGAAGCGACCGGTTCGTGCTCGACGAGCGGGGCGATGGCCTCGGGTCGTGCCTCGTCGGAGAGAGCGTCTGCGAGACGCTGAGAGACCGTCTCGGCCTCGTCGCCACCGAGAATGGTCAGTTCTTCGGTCTCGATTTGGAGTTCGCCGCGGCGGCGTTCGACTTCGCCGTCGATGCGGACGAAGTCACCCACTTCGACGCTGGGGTACGCGCGGACGCCTGCTTCGACGAAGGCGGCACAGTCGGCAACGGCCGTCTCGTCGCGGAGTTCGAACACCGTCGGGCCGCCAGTCTGACGGACGCTGGCGATCTCGCCCTCGACGCGGACGACGTCGCCGACGTGGTTCTCGATGTCGTCGAGTGGCACGCGTTCGATGTCGGCCGCTTCTTCGGTCTCGACTTCGGGAGCGGGTTCGGCTTCGACGGCCTCGTCGGCCTCGTCGGCCTCAGACTCTGCGATGTCGTCGACGACGTCTTTGGCGGTCGGCGCACGACCTTCGGCAGACTCGTCGGCGGCCTCAGTGGCCTGTTCTGGTTCCGGTTCTGGTTCCGGTTCTGGTTCCGGTTCAGGTTCGGGTTCAGGTTCCGACTCTTGTTCGACGGAGTTCGTCACCGCGCCGGCGGGCTTTGTCTTCTTGCCCGCGACTGGCTTCGTCTTGATGACTGCCGAACCGCCGCGGCCACGTTCTTTCTCGATGGGTTCGCCGTCGTGGTCGCCGTCGGGGTCGTGAATGCGAGCGCCGCGGAACTCGGATTCGGTCTCTCGAATCGACCAGCCGAGGTCCACGTTACCGTTGTCGCGGACGTTCTTGACCTGGACGAACACGTCGTCGCCTGGTTCCCAGGTGAGTGATTCTAAGCGTCGGTCGAGTTCGCTACGGTGAAGTAATCCAGTGACGTTGGGTGCGAGGTCCACGAAGACACCGAAGTCGGCGTACCCGTCGACGGTGCCTTTGTAGAAACGGCCGGGGACGAGTTGGTGGGGACTATTGCCCCGGAACTCGAACCAGACGTCCTCCTCGTGCGTAATCCAATCCATTGGATTTAGCAAACAACCCCTAACTAAAACGATTGTCGAAAAGCGCTCAGGCTAGACAGACGCGCGTGTGACCCAAATTCTGGGGGTCGACCCGTGAAAACTACGCCAGAGAGAGCGCCGCGACGAGATTCGAAAACGCCCGAAATCCGCCGAATGCGTAGCCAAAGACGACGCCTGCCGGGACAGCAGACCCCAGCGCCGCCTTGGCGAGCGACGTCTGGTGGACTTCGCTGATGCCGATTGCAAGCAGTGTGGCACCATACACCGCACAGACGAGGCGCAGTCCTGGCAGCGGAACGCTGGCGAGTGCACACGGTGCGGCGGCGTACGCGATGACCTGCACCGTCTCGCTCACCCCCGCTCGTCGCGAGAGAAGCGGGATGAGAAGCGCCGTCTGAATCGCGGCCGTCAGGTGAAGCAACGCCGGTGCGACGAACAACGCGACGACGAGGAGCGCAACCACCGCAGAGATGACGGGACCACCCTCGATGGCGGGTATCGACGCCGGGACGAAGGCGTACTGGAGGCCCTGATAGACGAGCGCGACGGCGATGGCGAACAAGAGCCCCGGTGCTTGGTCGCCGGGGGCGACACCGTCACGGAAGAACTGACGGGGGCGGACGAGGACGGCGACCCACGCACGAAGGATGCCGGTGACGCCACGGTCACGGCCTTCTCGGGGAGTTTCGACCCAAGTAGTCACGCTAGCCTCTAGTCACGCCGGAGTGTATGACAGTTCCGGCATCGGGCCTCGTAGGACTCTTCGGCACCGACGAGAATCGTCGGGTCGTCAACGTGGGCGGGTTCGCCGTCGATGAGGCGTTGGTTCCGCGACGCGGGTTCCCCGCAGATGGTACAGATTGCCTGTAACTTGTCGACGTACTCCGCGAGTGCCATCAGTTGTGGGAGTGGTTCGAACGGTTCAGCGCGGAACGTCTGGTCGGTTCCAGAGACGACGACGCGCTTCCCGTCGGCCGCCAGTTGCTCGCAGACGTCGACTAACTCGGTAGAGAAGAAGTTCGCTTCGTCGATGGCGACGACGTCCTCCCCGTTGAGTTCGTCGACGATTTCCCAGACGTCCTCACCCTCGGACGGGACGATACTCGCTTCCCACGAGCGCCCCGCGTGCGACCCGACGGTCGTCTCGCCGTATCGGTCGTCGAGTGCAGGTTTGAAGACGGAAATCTCCTGGCCGGCGATTTCCGCCCGCCGAAGGCGTCGAAGCAGTTCCTCTGTCTTCCCCGAGAACATGGACCCAGAGATGACCTCGATCCATCCACTCTGCGTGATGGCGTGCATACGTCCAGAGGGAGACAGGCAGGGTCAAAACGATTGTTCATCTCCGGTGACCATCACAGTAGACTGACAGTCTGTCGTGGTGTAGTGTCGAAACCGTCGAACACGAACACCGGCCGTAGTCCGGGCCTAACACGACGAGAATAGAGAACGCGAGAGTCGGTATCTCGTGGCCGAGGGTCGGTATCTCGTGGCCGAGGGTCGGTATCTCGTGGCCGAGAGTCGTGTCTTCAGTCGTCGGCACCAACGTTCTCGTCGCTCTCGAACGTCGATGGTTCGGGTTCGATGTTGGCGTACTGGACGGTGTCGCGGCCGAGGCGTTCGATTCGGTCACGCAGGTCGTCGTCTGTGAGTTCGTCTCCATCGAACTTCGACGAGACACGTGGAATCGCGGCCTGGTGCGGGAGTACCCACGCGTTCAGCGACCGGCAGACAGACCGAAGATGGTCGAGCGCCGTGACGGGGAACGACCCGCCGGCGACGGCGAGGAGACCGACCGTCTTGTGGCCGAACTCGTCGAACCCGCAGTAGTCGAGGGCGTTCTTGAGGACACCCGAGTACGACCCGTGATACACTGGTGTCGCGAGGATGACTGCGTCTGCCTCGTCGACTTTCCTGACGAACGCGGCCGAGTCACCTTGTTCGTCGTAGTCGGCGTTCAGCGGCGGGAGGTCGTACTCACGGAGGTCGATGAGTTCGGTGGTCGCACCGACGTCCGCCGCGCCGTCGAGGGCGTACTGGAGCGTCATTCGAGTGAAACTGTGGTCGCGGAGACTGCCCGAAATGGCGACCACGTGTGTCTGGTCCATGTGCACTCTCATCGGGCCGGGGGTAAAAATGCCGTCGGCCAACTGCACGGGTGCCACACGGGCACAACAGGCAGGTTCCTCGGCGACGAAGGTGTCGTATGAACGTCGTCTTCCACGTGTCCAGCGGGACCCTCGCAGAAGTACGCCACGCGACGAACAACGTCCGAAACCTCCTCGGAGACGAGACGACCGAGACCGAGACGGTGACGCTCCTCGCCAACGGTGATTCAGTCTACTTCTTTACCGCAGACTCACCCATCGCCGACTCCGTCGAATCGCTCGTCGAAGTAGGTGTTCGCGTTCGAGTCTGCCGAAACTCTATCACGGGACGCGACATCGACGCCGGTGAACTCGTGGAGGGAATCGAACTCGTCCCGTCGGGTGTGGGTGAGGTCGTAAAGCGACAGGCCGCGGGCGATGCGTACGTGAAAGTGCCGTGACCGAATTATCGACGAAGTTGAACAGTCGTCTCGTCGTCGCGTTCCGCGAGTTCGACCAAGCCGTCGTCGGCCAAGTCCGCGAGCAGTCCGCGAAGCCACTCCTCGCCGGTCTTACCGCCGTAATCCACCCGAACACGTGGACCGAGTTTTTCTAAGGTCAACTCGTCGTACTCGCCCAGAATCCGCACTACCCGTCCGCGCATCTGCCGTCTGCTCCCTTCGAACTTCGGCTGTGTCGGCACGTCTGGAGCGGTGAAATCGCCCGTCTCGTAGGCGTGGCAGAACTGTCGCCACGGACACCCGGATTCGTCACACGTCGGCGTCTTTCCGCAGGCCACCCCGCCGAGTTCCATGATGGCGTTGTTCCAGACACGAGATTTCCCGTCGGGCATGAGTTCCGACGCTGCCGACTCGAACGCCACGTCGTCGTCTGGGACGGCGAACGCTCGGTGGAGGACGCGCTTGACGTTGGTATCGACGACTGCGTCGCCGTTGTTGAACGCGAAAGAGGCGACTGCGTTGGCGGTGTACGGGCCGACGCCCATGAGTTCCGAGAGGCCGTCTGGAGACTGCGGATACTCGCCGTCGAAGTCCTCTACGACCTGCTGTGCGGCCTCGTGGAGATACTTCGCCCGGTTGTTGTAGCCGAGACTGTGACTCGTCCAGAAGGCGACGACGTCCGCTCTGTCGGCGTCTGCGAGGGCCGTGACTGTCGGCCACTCGTCGAGGAACGCCTCCCACGCTTCGACGACGCGCCCGAGTTGGGTCTGTTGGCTCATCACCTCGGAGACGAGAATCTCGTAGGGGTCGTCGGTACGCCGCCACGGGAACTCCCGGTGGTCGGCTTCGTACCACTCGACCAGCGCCGTCTGGACTGCGTTGCGGTCGAGGTCGGAGGGGAGTGGAGACTCCGCGTCGCTCATCGCCCCGGCTTAGGACGGGGTGCGTTTAGCCGTGGCGATGCCGGGTGGAGGTTCGTCTGCCGAGTGGTCGGTGAATAATTCGACTGAAGGCCAGACGACTGAGTTTACGAAACCCACTTCGTAGGTGTCGCCTTCGTAAGTCACGATTACCCCCCGTCGGGAGAGTCGTTCGTCGTCGGGAACTGAGTATGTTCGCTCTTTGAGCCCACTGAACCCCTCGGAAAGTGGCTCACATTCGGTCACTTCCTCGTCGAGTGCTTGCTCGAACACCTCGCGTTCGGCATCGGGAAGGCCATCGAACGAAACGACGAACTGCTCGCGGACGAACGCAACGAACGCAGGCTGGTCGTCGGCGACCTCGTCGAGCGTGTACCTGAACGTCTCCTCTTCGACCGATTGGGTCTCACCGACAGTGACACGGTAGGGTGCTCCGTCGTAGCGAACCCAGACGGTCCCGGAACTAATCAGCCGAGACTCGGCGTCGTCGGGATAGACGTGGGGATATCCACCGACTGTAAAACCGTGTACGCCGTCACTCCCGCCGACTTTCTCGTTCGGATACGCGGCGAGGAACGCCTTTTGGTCCGACTGGGGGAGGCCGGGGAATGCGATGACAGTGGCACCGAAGGGAGGCGATGTTTCCCGGTCGTACTCGATGCGAACCTCTCGAGCAGTGCGTTCTCTCGTCGCCGTGACGGTGCGTTCGACGCGGTAGTACGACCCCTCGTGTTCGACGTAGATTCCCTCCCGCAATGGCGGATGGTGGTAGGTCGTATAGGTGGTCTCACCTTCGCGTGCGGCGGTTACGATGATTCGGGAGGCGGCATCCGCGTGTTCATCTCGTGGTTCTTCAGTGGCTAACTCAGCGAGTTCGCTATCCGTGAGCGGTCGCACAGAGAGGGAGTAACTCGATGTGCAACTTCCACCGCCAGAGGAGAGAACCCCTGCACACCCGGCGAGTAGAGAAGAACTGGCAGCAACGCTGCCCAGGAGAGCGCGACGAGATAGTGTCGGAGGCATAGGAGCCAGTACCGCCATCGCGCATAAGTGTCTTCTGTGGAACAGAAATGTGACCAGAGGAGGATGGAGAACATCTCTGAGAAGGTTGTGGTGTTGTGGAAAAGAGAGGGAAAATTGGTGGAACGGGCCGAGTGCCGGGGGATAGGGGAGGACTGCGCCTTACATCACCGAGACGATTGGGCAGTTGACCGTCGCCGCACCGGCGGCGAGTTGTTCTGCCATCGTGGCCGAGTCGAGGTCCGAGACGCTGTCGAACTCGGCGTTGTCGTAGATGCTCACCAGCCACAGCGGTGAGTATCCAGCGTCACCAGGCACCGTGGCGACGACGTTGTGGGTCTGGTCGCTTCCGTCCTCGGTCACGAATCCGGACGCGGGTCCGCCACCGTCCTCGCCGGGGTTCACGTTGAACGTGACGTAGATGGGTGAGAGCGGCACGCTCTCACCACTCAGCGTGAGCGGTGCTTCCGTGAACTGGAAGTACGACACGACTTTGCCCTGGTACCAGCCTTCGACGAGGCCTGCGTCTTCGTCGCCGTATCGCATCGAGGCAGTCGACCCATCCGGGACGACTGGGCAGTTCACGAGGATGTCGGTCGCTTCCATCTCGTAGCCCGCCGCGCCGATATCTGCCAGACTCGTCACGGTGTTCGCTTCGTAGTCTTCGGGAACGGTCACTTTGTGGACGTGCCAGAAGTCGTTGTAGCCGTCGTCACCCGGAATCACGTCGATGACGTTGAGTTGCCCCTCGACTGGCGTGTCTTCTCCCTCGCGGAAGAGTGCGTAGATTGGTGCCGGCGTCGTGGACTGGACGTCGAAGTTGTAGTAGCGGACGACTTCGCCGTCGGGGCCGAGCCCCTGCGTGATGAAGGGGCCGTGGTCGAAGTCGACCGCTTCGTCCGCTCCTGGGAGGCCGTTTTCGTCGGTCCGAACCATCAGCGTGCCCGCCGCTTCACTGAATCGGTCGACTGTCGCCCGTGGTGCTGACGCGGGGTCGGTCGGCATCATCCCGTCCATCGACCCGCTCTGTGTCGTGGTCTCTGTCGTCGTCTCGGTGGTCGTCTCGGTCGTTCCACCGTTTCCACTACCGGTCGAGCCAGTACAGCCTGCCAGTAGGGTCGTTCCCGCCAATCCTGCGGCGACGAGGAACCGTCGTCGTGTCGTGTGTTGTGACATCGTCGAGAGAGCAGAGTTCCCCACGAGGGATATCGATTTTTTCAGTTCTGACCGCAGTTCAGACAGAATCGGTACGTACTCTCTTTCGACTCTCTACCAAATTCGTCTCCGAACACGTCGTCTGACTCACTTCCGTCGAGTCGGTTCGCCCACGCTCGGTCGAAACGCGTATCCCCCTGACGAACCCATCGCCGGGCGATGACACTCGACGAACTCACCGACGACGTCGAATCGGCGTACAGCGACCTCGGGACCGACCTCGAGGTCTCGTTGGACCGCGAGACGCGCCACGAACTCGCCATGCTCGTCGCGCTCTACGACACCGACGACGTGAGCGAACTCGTCCGCCGTGGGATTCACGCGCTCTTTCAGTCGGAACTCGACCGTGGCAAACTCGACTTCCACTTCCGACAGGGCTACGACGTCACCTACGACGAGTATCTCGCCGGCATGACCTACGACGAGATGACCGGCCAGTCGCAGGCCCCGCCGCGAGACGACGTTCGTCGCTACCAGATGTAGGCGTCGCTCGTCGCTACCAGATGTAGGCGTCGCTCGTCGCACCCGACGCGAATCCCGTTGTAGCGGTCGGTTCAGCGCATCTCGATTTCGACCGACACGTCGCCGGTTCTGACGTAGCGAGTGGGGTCGCCGGCGACGACGTCGAACGTCCGCAGGAGTATCACCAGTCGCTGTTCTCCGACGGTCGCTCGAAGGACCACGCCCTCGCCAGTCACGACGACGTACGGCGGTGCGGCCACTGGTGGTGCCGCCATCGGTCGCCCGGTTGCAGTCACCGCGTCGGCGAGCGCCCGTGGAAGTCGTGAGAGAGCACCGGACCCGTCGAGCGCGTGGGCGAACGGCGGGACGACTCGGTCACGGTCGGCCACCGAATCACCATCCCACTCGGCGGCGACGGCGTCTGCGCACTGTCCGACGACGCGCAGGAGTCGGTCGTGTTTCTCGTGCAGAACTCGCTCCGCCTCGTCGAGGCTCGCCGAGAGTGGTGTCGTCCCGTCTGTCACAGGTCGGGGTGGGGTCGGCATGGAATATAAACCTCCGGCCCTGGCGATGGCACGATACACTGGTCGACTCGGGCGGCGAACGCAAAAACAGCGTGTCGTTACGCTCGGTGCGTAACCACCGTGGTCATCTCCGGCGCGCCAAGAACACGGTCAAGACGAGCAGCGCACCGACAGCCCCGACCACTCCGAATCCGGGGACAGACCCGAACGTTGGCTTGTCACTCACTGCGTAAATCCGGTTATCGTCGAACGCGTCTGAGCCACTTTCGTGCCACTCTGCGGTATTGCCGTCGACCGAGTCAGCGTTCGAGTCGGTGATTTTACCGGGCATCGTCAAGTAGTAGTCCACAGCAAGTCCACTCGACAGAGATTTCTCGAAATCCGTCTCCTCCTCGGCAGCAGCAGTTTCGTTGACGAACGTCGTGTCTTCGTAGACTATCTTCCCGTCCTCACTCGTTATCTCGATACCACTGTCCCCATCGGGAACGAAGTTCCGTCGCGTCATCGTCAGCGTGACTCGGTCACCACGATACGCTTCGCTAACTTCGACGTCCTGTCGCTCACTTTCGTCGAACTCTGCGAGCATCGATTCTGTCACGTTGTCGTAGCCATCCTCCTCAGCAGACTCTTCGAGATAGCCGTACGCGGTTCGTGACATGTTGATTTGGTACGTCAACTCCGAGACCTCACCGTCTGCAGTGACCTCAGAGTGGACGGTCACCTGTGCACAACCCGCGAGAACCAGTAAGAGTGCAAGACCAGCGAGACCTGCCAACTCCCTGTTTGAAACAGTCATATCGTCGATTTTCTAATCGTACAAACATAAGATGGACGATATTTCTCGTCGGTCGATAACTCAACTACGGACAACCGTGGTGCGTCGGACCAGTAGCCACGACTCGGGGTGAGCCTCCACGTCGGGGTGTAGACGACACACCACAGCGTTCCCGGACGATTTTTCCCGTCGCACACCCCGAATACGAACATGGATATCGCAGACATCGAGGAACTCATCGAGTCGAACGTCGAAGACGCCGAGGCGACCGTCTCGCGTCCCCGGTCGTACGACGAGAACCACGAAGACGACCACTACGCCGCGCTCGTGATTTCGCCCGCCTTCGAAGGCAAGTCGCTGGTCCAGCAGCACCAACTCGTCTACGACGCCCTCGGCGACCACATGACGACGGACATCCACGCGATGGAGCTCAAGACCTACACGCCCGAAGAGTACGAAGCACTCGAAGAGTAACCCCAGTCGGGCCGACGTCGATGACGGGGCGAGAGCTATTCGTTTGTGAGTGAATTCCGCCGGTTCGTGCCAATAACAGGCATGGACCAATGGATTTTACCTGACGCCACGACGACGCCCAAATCATGGGAGACGATGATTACCGAATCGAACAGGACAGTCTCGGAGAGATGCAGGTTCCGGCGAACGCCTACTGGGGTGCACAGACCCAGCGCGCAGTCGAGAACTTCCCCATCTCGGGGATTACGTTCGGCCGACGGTTCGTCCGCGCACTCGGTGTCGTAAAGAAAGCGGCCGCACAGGCCAACCGCGACCTCGGCATGATCGACGACGACGTGGCCGACGCCATCGTCGAGGCGGCAGACGAAGTCATCGCCGGCGAACTCGACGACCAGTTCCCGGTCGATGTCTTCCAGACCGGTTCTGGTACCTCGTCGAACATGAACGCCAACGAAGTCATCGCCAACCGTGCCGCCGAACTCATGGGCAAGGAGATCGGCGACCGCGTCGTTCACCCGAACGACCACGTCAACTTCGGCCAGTCTTCGAACGACGTGATTCCGACTGCGATGCACGTCTCTGCGCTCGAAGCAGTCGAGAAGGACCTCCTCCCCGCGCTCGAGACGCTCGCCGCCGCCCTCGGTGACAAAGAAGACGAGTTCGACGGCGTCGTCAAGACCGGCCGGACACACCTCCAGGACGCCACCCCTGTTCGTCTCGGACAGGAGTTCGGTGGCTACCGCACGCAGGTCGAAAAGGGCATCCGCCGCGTCGAGAACGTCCGCGAACACCTCGGCGAACTCGCACTCGGTGGCACCGCCGTCGGGACGGGACTCAACACCCACCCCGAGTTCCCCGCGAAAGCGGCCGAGTATATGACCGAAGAGACCGGCGTCGAGTTCCGCGAGGCCGACAACCACTTCGAAGCGCAGGCCGCCCACGACGCGATGGCCGAAGCACACGGCGCACTCCGCACCGTCGCTGGGTCGCTCAACAAGATTGCGAACGACCTTCGCCTGCTCGCCTCCGGTCCGCGCAACGGACTCGGCGAACTCGAACAACCAGAGAACCAGCCTGGGTCTTCGATTATGCCCGGCAAGATCAACCCGGTCGTCGCCGAGGCAGTGAACCAGGTTCACAAGCAGGTCGTCGGTAACGACGCCGCCGTCGCCGCGGGCGCGTCCGAGGGCCAAATCGACCTCAACCTCTACAAACCCGTCCTCGCGCACAACTTCCTCGAGTCGGCGAAACTCCTCTCGAACACCTCTGAAGTGTTCGCCGAGCGCTTCGTCGCCAAACTCGAAGCCAACGAAGACCACTGTGCCGAACAGGTCGAACAGTCGATGGCGCTGGCGACGGCGCTCAACCCGGCTATCGGCTACGACAAGGCGTCGAAAGTCGCCAAGAAGGCACTCGCAGACGGGAAGACGGTCCGGCAGGTCGCCGTCGACGAAGGCTACCTCACCGAAGAAGAGGCCGACGAAGTCCTCGACCCCGAGAAGATGACCCATCGGGGCATCCTCGGCGACGACTGAACGCGACACCGCCGACAGTTTTTTGACAGTTGTTTTGCGCGGGCAGTGCATCCACCCGGTCTCAGTTTCGAGACAGGTCTGTCGCTTGTTTAGGCTGTTCAGCCGTTGTTTTTACTCGGTGTGCGGTAGCAATCACCATCCCGCGTCTCCGTGTCAGTCGTGAGCGGGGCATGAACTGTCACGAAATCTCGAAAATCGGTATTTTGAAGCCTGATTTCGACGATTATACGAATATGGCCGGACTGCAAGAGCAGCGGGCCCGCGGGCGAGACATGTTGGAGTGTCGAGGTTGTGGGGCCGTATTCCCGGAGGCAAGAGCGACGAACGATGGGTGGACGTACGTCTGTCCGGAGTGTGAGCAGGTCGAAGGCATCGGTGAAGGCCTCCGCAGACTGTAACTGACGCGGAACACACCGACGGCAGACTGAATCCTTTTTTACTCCCCCCGTACCGAAGGAGTACCAATGAGCGAGTACGACTACGAGGACCTCGGTCTCGTTGCGGGGCTGGAGATTCACCAGCAACTCGACACCGCGACGAAACTGTTCTGTGGGTGTCCCACGGAGCTCCGAGAACCTGACGACGCGGCGCGGACGTTCACGCGCTTCCTGCACCCGACGAAGAGTGAACTTGGCGAACTCGACGACGCCGCCCTCGAAGAGAGTCGCGTCGAACGCGAGTTCGAATATCTCGCCTACGACACGACGTGTCTGGTCGAAGAGGACGACGAACCACCGCACAGTCTCGACAGCGAGGCACGCACGGTCGTGATGCAAATCGCGTCGCTCCTCGACATGGACGTCGTCGACCAGGCGCACGTCATGCGAAAACTCGTCATCGACGGGTCGAACACGTCTGGCTTCCAGCGGACCACCCTCATCGCACAAGAAGGAGAGATTCAGACGAGCGAGGGTCCAGTCTCTATCGTGGACCTCATGCTCGAAGAGGAGTCCGCCCAGCGCGTCGAAGAACGCGGCGACGACGTGCTCTTCAGTCTCGACCGTCTCGGAATCCCGCTGGTCGAAATCGGAACCGGCCCGGACATCTCGTCGCCCGAACAGGCACGCGAAGCAGCACAAACCATCGGCATGCTCCTGCGCTCGACTGGCAAGGTCAAACGCGGCCTCGGGACCATCCGACAGGACGTCAACGTCTCCATCGCGGAGGGTGCGCGCGTCGAAATCAAAGGTGTCCAGGCGCTCGACCAAATCGACGAAATCGTTCGGTTCGAAGTCGGGCGACAGGCCGAACTCGTCGAGATTCGCGACGAACTCCAGTCCAGAGACGCATCCGTCGGCGACGTGACCGACGTGACCGGCGTCTTCGAAGACTCTGACTCCGGTGTCATCCGCGGCGCACTCGACAGCGGTGGCAAGGTGATGGGCGTCAAACTCGCTGGCTTCGACGGCCTCGTCGGCCGCGAACTCCAACCCGACCGCCGCCTCGGCACCGAGTTCTCCGACCACGCCAAGCGTCACGGCGCGGGCGGTATCTTCCACACGGACGAACTGCCGGCCTACGGCGTCACCGACGCCGAAGTCGACGCGCTCCGCGAGGCAGTCGGTGCAGGCCCGGACGACGCAGTCGCTATCGTCGCAGACGACCCCGAGACAGCCGACCTGGCTATCGACGCCGTCGCCGAACGCGCGGAAGTCGCCATCGAGGACGTCCCCGAAGAGACGCGCGGTGCCAACGACGACGGGACGACGCGCTACCTCCGTCCGCTCCCCGGTGCGGCCCGCATGTACCCGGAGACGGACGTCATCCCGGTCGAACTCGACCCGAGCGACGTCGAGACGCCCGAACTGCTGACCGAGAAAGTCGACCGCTATCAAGCGGAGTTCGGCCTCGACGCCGGCCTCGCCGAACAGGTCGCCTATGGCCGCAAGATGCCGCTCTTCGAGCAGGCAATCGACGAAGGCATCGACTCGACGTTCGCGGCGGGCTTGCTGGAATCGACGCTCACCGAACTCCGCCGTGACGACGTCGCAGTCGAGGAACTCTCTGACGACCACCTCCTCGCCGTCATGCACCTCGTCGAAGACGGTGACCTCGCCAAAGAGGGTGTCAACGACGTGCTCTCGACCATCGCCGAGAACCCGGACCTCTCGGCCGAAGAAGCGGTCGAAGAAGCAGGTCTCTCCGGGGTCTCCGAGGACGAAGTCCGCGAGGCAATCGCAGAAGTCGTCGAGCGCAACGCCGACCAGGTAGAAGAACAGGGAATGGGCGCGTTCTCTGCGCTCATGGGCGAAGCGATGGGCGCACTCCGTGGCAAGGCCGACGGTGGCGTCGTGAGCGACGTCCTCCGCGAAGAGATTCAAAAGCGAGCCTGATTAGGCGACACGTTCGACGAAGCAACTCGTCTTCGTCCTGCTGGAATTGTTTTTCTCCCAACGTGCGCACGCTTAATTGTCTTTTTCTTGTCCAAATGTCCGGTACTGTCTGGGAATTCGTGACATGTCTATAACTCCTTTTCACACCTATCATACGCGGGATATGACTACTCCAGAAATTACCCGACGAGGAGCACTGCGGCTAACTGGTGGACTTCTCGCACTCGGTGCGATGAGTGGGACTGCAACCGCCAGAGACCACCACTACGGGAACGGAAACGGCGTCGGAGCGTTCCTGAACGCGAAAGCACAGTTCAAAGACAGTCCGATTTGGACCTCTGGCGTCGCGAACATGAAGCGCCAAGACGTGGTCGAAGTCGACGTGGGCGTATTAACTCCGCTCGACCTGCCGGAAGGCTTCGCACCGCCGGATGTCGATGTCGAAGGGCCGTTCAAATTCGGACCCGAAGCGATTCTGGTCTCAGCGGGGACGACAGTCAAGTGGGTGTGGACTGGAAACCCGTTCGAGTTAGTCGACCCGAACAACCCGTGGGCCCACGACGTGGTGTCACTCGAGATGGTCAACGGAGCTCCCCTGTTCCAAAGCCCATTCCAGGGGACTGGAACCTACGAATACACGTTCGACGAACCGGGAACCTACCTCTACTACTGTACCCCACACGGATACCCGTACGAGGACGACAGCGGGTTCGAACTCAACCTCATCGGAATGCGCGGGGCAGTCATCGTGACTCGTCGGTAATCCCCCGTCTCTTCTTCACACGCCCGGTCCACACGCGCCGGGCGACGTACTCGACTCCCGTGACCAGCAGAACGACGGCCACGAACGTCGGCCCGAAGAAGACGAACATCCCCAGCGCGTCGGACTCGCCGCGGACGTGGAGGAACGACCACCAGACGAGTTCGGCTTCGACGCCGGTCTCGCAGAACAGTGTTTTTACTCGTCCGACTGACAGTAGATAGTCAGCGTGCCGGATGAAGAGTAGTTCACTGACTGGAGAGACTCGACTTCGTCAAGCGGCCCATCGTGGTCGAGGTTTAGGCTGAGTGCGTACTCAGGAGTGATGTAATAGACCGCTCTCCCATAGTAATCCGCGTGTAGGCCGTCCTCTTCCTCAGTGTATCCAGAGTGCTGGATACCAACCAGATAGCCGTCACCTGCTGGCTCAGTGAGCCGAGACAGCGTTGTTGCACCGATAGATATCGTCGTATTCTCGGTGGAATGCGTGAGAATCTCGTTGTATACTAGTGCATAGTGGTAGTTCACAACGAAACCTTCCGCACTCTCTGCAGTCACAGTGCCCGGATACGCTGGATAGGGTTCCGGCTTCAAATCCCCCTTCGGTGATGGCTGGGGAGGCTCGAAGGACTGTGTGCACTCACCGGGACCGGGTGTCTCGAACGGGAGTGTCGGTTGGTCGGGTGTCGACGAGTCGGTCGTCTGTGATGGCGACGACGCCACATTTGGGCCGCCGCCACCCGTACACCCTGTAAAAAGCACCATCGCAGCAACCACGAGCGAGAACCAACTCGGAGAATACATCATTCATCTAACAATGTGGGTCTTGTAAGTGCCTTCTGGTCGCCAGGATACTACGATTCCTGAGAGGCGGATGAGTACAAAGACACACCTCACTCTCTCACGTCACAGAGCGCTCACGACCACGAGTCGCCCGATTCCAGAGTCGCCGCCCGACGTACTCGATTCCGGTCACGACGAAGACGAGAATCACGAACACCGGCCCGAAGAAGACGAACATCCCCAGCGCGTCGGACTCGCCGCGGACGTGGAGGAACGACCACCAGACGAGTTCGGTCACGAGAAAGAGGCCGACGAGCGGGACGACGAGTCCGTATCGGGTGTACAACCGCGCAGTACCGTAGACGAACCCAGTCAGGACGAGGAGTGAAAACACGAGAATTCCGACCACGGCAGTCGGATTTTCGGTGACTGCCGGCGGGAACGTGTCGGTGAGGGCTCTGGCGATGGCCCAGACGGTGAGTGTCGCGGTCGCGTAGACGACGCCGAGGAGTGCAGGAAGGAGTCGGTCGCGGGCGATTCGCTTCTGGTTCACATACACGACCGCCACGAGAACGAACCCGACAGCAGACGCGACTGCGTGGGTCGCAATCTGACTGCCGAGCACGGGGTCGGGCGTTCCGGGCATCTCACTGCACCTCGATTCGCGTCGCAGACCTGTTGGCAATCGCGTTCAGTCGCTCGACACGCTCGTCGGTCGAGGGGTGCGTCGAGAGCAGTTCCGAGATGGGGTCTTCCATCTCGACTTCGCCGTAGACCCACAGCGGCGACATCCCCCACTGGGGTTGTGCCGCGCGCTCGAGTTTCCTGAGTGCCGACGCCAGTGCCAGCGGTTTCCCAGTGACTGCGGCGGCCCGCGCGTCGGCGGCGAACTCTCGTTTTCGAGATTGCGAGCGGACGAACACGGTGAACCCGAATCCGAGGAAGCCGACGATGGTGTCCACTCCGATTCGGATTCGCCCTGGAAGCGTCCGATGCCACTCTCTGGGTCGGCCGCGAATCCACGCCGTCCCCAGCGCGATTCCCGTCGCGAAGAACGTCACCGGCGAGACGAAGAAATAGCCGATGCCGACGAGTGTCTGGCCCATACTGGCGACGAGCGACTGCGAGAGGCCGTCTTTGCGTTCGAGGTGGGCGAGTTCGTGCGCGAGCAACGCCTCGAACTCGTCGACGTCGAGGAGGCGAAACAGCGCGGTGTCGAGGACGATGACGTCGCGGCCGAGTGGGTCGAGCGCCATCGCGTTGGGGGCGGTGAACCGCGCGAGTTTGATCTCCGGCGGTTCGACGCCCATCTCGTCGGAGAGTCGGTCGAGGAGGCGGTAAATCGCAGGCGACTCCGACCGGGTCAACTCGCGGGCGTCGAGTTGGCCGAGCAGTTGGAGCGTCCCGAACCGGAAACTCAGGTAGCCGAGGACGACGACGACGGCTCCGCCGACGAGTGCGCTCGTCACTGGGTCGGGGCGGAGACGCCACAGCGTCACCACTGCAAACGCACTCAGTGCGCTGAGGAGGAGGTACGAGACGAGGACAGCGAGGCCGATGAGCACCATCGGCCCGCGTGACCTGCGGGGAGACGAGGCCATTCGGGGAGTACCTACGCTCGCCAGGCGCAAACCGTTATCGGGCGTCGCGGTTGCACACACCGCTACTTTCTCGACACCCCCGGACGAAGCGGAACGCATGCGATTCTTCGAAGACCTCTCGGTCGGCGACATCTACGAGTACGGTGAGTACGCGGTGACCGAAGACGAGATTCTGGAGTTTGCCGAGCAGTACGACCCACAGTGGTTCCACACCGACCCCGAACGCGCCGAAGCAGAGTCGATGTACGGTGGCGTCATCGCCAGCGGGTGGCACACGACGGCGATGACGATGCGACTGAACGTCGATGGCTTTCTCGGTGATTCGGTCGCACTCGGTGCGAAAGGCGTCGACGAACTTCGGTGGTGGAAACCGGTCTATCCGGGCGACACCCTCAGTATCGAAAACGAGGTCGTCGACAAGACGGTCGAAACCGAAGACCGGGGGCTCGCGAAAATCAAGACGACCACCTTCGCGGAACGCGAGTCTGGCGAAGTCGAGAAGGTCTGTTCGTTCGTCGGACTCGTGATGGTCGCGCGGCGTCCAGAGGAGTAACAGAACGTCGAGACTGGACGCGCTCAGTCGTCGGTGAAGCGTTCGGGGTGCCGGGCGCGTTCTGCGGCACGACGAAGCACGCCGGTCAGCGTCGCCGCCTCGCGTTCAGTCGGGTGGGCACGGCCGACGAGTCGGCGCATCATCCGCGACGTCTTCTCTCGTTTGTGTTCGCGGTAGTCGATTGCGTCGAGTAAGTCGTCGAAGAATTCGTAGATGACGTCTATCTCGGCCTCGGAGGCGCGTTCGCGCTCCACGTCGGGGAGTTGCGTCTCCTCGACGGTGAACCGGCGGAGTTCGTACATGAGGATGGTCGCCGCCTGGCCGAGGTTGAGCACGGGATACCGACCGTCTGCAGGGATACAACACACTTCGTCGAGCATCGCGATCTCCTCGTTGTCGAGGCCGGTGCCTTCGCGGCCGAAGACGAGCGCCGTCTTGGTCTTCACCGTCTCGAGCGAGTCGGCGAGTTCGGCGGGGGTCTTGAACGGGTAGCGGATGTGCCGGGTGGAGTCTTCGTGCGAGATTGCAGTGGTTCCGACGGTGTGGAACTCCTCGACGACTTCCTCGAGCGTCGTCTCCGTCGCGTTCGGGAGGACGTCCTCACGGGCGTGGCCGGCGAATCCGTACGCCTCGCCGTCGGGGTCCAGCGGTGGCGGGTTGACGAGTCGGAGGTCGTAGATGCCGAAGTTCTTCATCGCCCGAGCGATGGTTCCGACGTTTCCCGGCGTCTCGGGTTCGACGACGACTACGACGAACTCGTGGTCGGAATCGGTGTCGTGTGTGTCGCTCATTTCGTCGGGTAGTCCGTGTCTAAATCGAGGTCGTCGAGGTCGTCTTCGTCGATGAGGTTCGAGTCGTCGGCGTCCGCGTCTGGGCCGTAGTCGCGGAGGTTGATGCGCTCACCTTCGAAGCCTTCGACGAGTCGCTGTTGAATCTCGGCAGGGTCCGGTGGCGACGGCAGGTGGTCGGGGTCGGTATCGACGTACTCCAGTCCGGCGTAGCCTTCGGGGGCGCGGCCACCGTCTGCGAACCACTCGTGGAACGCGTCGGCAAAGACGTCGTCGCCGACGAAGTCGCGGCCACCCTCCTCGCGGAACCAGTAGAGGAAGTCGGGTTCGTGGTGGTCACACAGGAGGACTTCCTCGCCGGGTTCGCCGTAGACGATTCGTGCCTGTCGGCACTGTCGAATCTCCTCGTCACCGTGGACGAGATAACACCCATCGCACGGTTCTTCGACGAGCGTGACGAGTCGGACGAGGCGCTTGCGAGCGTCCTCGGGGATGTCGTCGAGCGGTTTGAACTCCCCGTCGTCGGTGAATATCTCGGACTCCTCGAATCGCCATCCACGGAGTCCCACGCTGACCTTCGCCATAACTCGGGGTAGCCAATCGGCGGATAAAAATGGCGTGATGCGACCTCACGTCGCGAGACAGTCCCGAACAGCGGTCGTCGCCGCATTCGTCTTCCCGAACAGCGGTTGTCGCCACGAACAGAAGTCGTCGCCACGGGTGTCTTCGACTTCCCGCCAAGCGTTCCGCGACCGGTCGGCATATGTTCGTGTGGTCCAACCGACGAGTATGCGAACCGTCGATGCGGCAGGACTCAAAATCGGCGACGACTATCCGCCCCGAATCATGGGCGTGCTCAACGTCTCCAACGAGTCACCGTACAAGCCGAGCGTGTTCAACGACCCGACCGAGGCCGCCGAATACGTCGACCGGACCCTCATCGACGAAGGTGCCGACATCGTCGATATCGGCCTCGAATCGGCAAACAAACGCCTCGACGTGCTCTCGGCCGACGAGGAACTCGAACGCCTCGACACGGCGCTTTCGGTCCTCGACCACGTCTCCGGTGACGCCGTCTTCTCTATCGAGACGCGGTATCACGAAGTCGCAGAAGCGGCCCTCGAAAACGGATTCGACATGGTCAACGACATCTGCGGGTTCGCCGACCCCGAGATGCCGAGGGTGTGCGAGGAGTACGACGCCGCCGTCGCCAAGATGGCGAGTCCCCCGGACCTCACTCGCCCCGGTGCTATCGAGGAGGTAGACGACATCTACGACGCACTCGAACTGAACGGCTTCACCGACAAGACCATCGTCGACCCGGCGTTCGGCGGCTGGTCCGAAGCCAAGACACTCGCACAGGACCGAGAGACCTTCGACCGCCTCCGCGAGTTCCGTGGCTACGGCTATCCGATTTTGGTCTCTATCAACCGGAAGAACTTCCTCCGCGACGTCGCCGGCCGGTCGACCGAAGACGCACTTCCAGTCAGTCTCGCGGCCACGTCGATGGCCGTCGAACGCGGCGCACACATCGTTCGAACCCACGACGTACAGGAGACGCGCGACGCGGCACTCGTCGGCCACGAGTTCAAACGCCGTCGCGTCCGCGAACCGGGCGACGTGTCCGTCGAAGAACTCGACGTGACGACACCTGGCGAGGCGAGGCGGCATCTGGACCGACTCGGCGCACGGAACGACGTCGCAGACGAGTGTGTCACCCACGTGTTCGAACTCGAAGGTCTCTCGGACGAAGAGCGAGAGAAACTCGCAGGTGTCGCTGGCGACGCGGGAGCGATCTTCGTCAGTGCGGAGACAGGCGGCCTCCTCGTCGGGACACCCGCCGCACTCGGCCGCATCTCCGGCCTCGTCAACGAGGCGTCAGACGCTCTCGAAGGCGCGTTCGACACCATCGAACGCAGCCTTCACAGGTAGTAAACGACCAACTGAACGTCGATTCACACGGGCCTCGTGTGGATGTCTCACAATGGCACAAATCGGTCGATTTGTATGACGTTCGGCATACTTTGACCGTTCGACTAAGAGAAAACTTATACCATCCGACTCTAAAACGGTCCTGTGGACGCCGGAAGGGCACGCGGGTAGGGGTACACGAGTGCCATTCCGGCCCATACAGTTACACTCCAGAGCTACAGCACTGTGAGTATCAACTATGCGATTTACAGAGTGGGACCCCGTTTACACGCAGATTCTCGACAGTTTCGGGTTCGGCAGGGAGGGTGACGAAACGGCCCGCGACGTCCTCGCGTCGTTCGTCTCACCGTTCGACAGGTCTCGTCTCGCGTGGGAAGGAAAGACGGTTGCAATCTGCGGCGCGGCCCCGACACTCGACGACGAACTCGCACGCGTCGAGGATGCGGATATCGTCGTCGCCGCCTCGACGGCCGCCGATACTGTCCGTGAGGCGGGCTACGACCTGGACTTGATGGTGACCGACCTCGACAAGAATCCTGAGACGGCAGTCGAGTTGACCGAATCTGGGACTCCGGTCGCCGCCGCCGCCCACGGCGACAACATCCCACAGATTCGTGAGTGGGTGCCGAAGTTCGACACCGACCACGTCCTCGGAACCACACAGGCCGAACCCCGTGGCCCCGTGGTCAACTGGGGTGGCTTCACGGACGGTGACCGGGCGGCCTTCATCGCAGACGAACTCGGCGCAGCGAGACTCGTCTTCGCTGGTTGGGACTTCGACGACCCCACTGTAGACGAGATGAAAGCACAGAAACTGGCGTGGGCCGAGCGCCTATTAGGCTGGCTCGAACACCGTCGAGGGGAGCAGTTTTCCGTTCTCGACGGAAGACGAGACGATATCGAGCCACTGCCGTAGCGTCTCGACTACGGCAGCCAACAGACGCTACCGCGTGTTGTGTGGCGGTGTTCCCGCCTCGGTATCGGTGCTGGAGACGGTTGGCGTCGTCTCGTCTACGACTGCGTCGAAGAGTTCGGCGTCACACGCCAGACAGGTGACCGTGACGTGGCGCTTTTTCGTCGTCCCCGCGTCGCTCACTCGCTCGGTGTCCACGTCGACAGACCCCTCACAGGTCGGGCACCGGTGGAGACTGAGACGAAGCGCACCAAGGACGCGGTTTCGGTCTGCCGTCGAGAGCTCCCACCACTCCGGGTAGTGGCGCCGGAACGTCATGACCGCGGTCAAGTCGGCGACGAAGGCGGCCCGAGACGTCCACCGACCGATATTTCCACCGTCTAGTTGTGCGAACAGTCCTCGTTCGTCCCATCCCATCTCGACGCGGGCGCGCTCGACACCCAACAGGTCTGCGAGGGCGTTCCGGTCGTGTTCTCGCCCATCCATCCCGGCCATTCGTCGCTGCCAGTCATTAGAAAACCGGCTCGAGAGGGCGAGGTCTCCGGAGGTCCCCTCGGTGAAGATTCCTGCGGCGTGGAGGTCTGAGACGAGGTCGACCTCTCCGTCGAGGGCGAGCGGTGGAGAGGACTCTGCTGCCGGCAGTTTCGGCAGTCGCGACCGCCGGAACTCGAGCACTGCAAACCCGAACACGACTGCTGGTGGGAGCACGCCGAAGGCCACACCGTACGGTGACCACACGAGCCATCCGAGTGTTCCACAGACAACTGTCAAGAATAGTAGAGGTAAGGCGATTGGGCTCCCGAGCAGTGGCTGGTGTATCTCGAGGCCAAGGGAGAGTCGTCGCCCAGACATACTGCATAGAAAGTGTTCTCACCGTATAGGTATGGACTGGGTACATCAGATATGAAGAATGTAAATGTGTGGACTTATCTGAATTCAGTTCATAATAGTACGTTACCGCAGAGCGTCAGCGTTACGTACTACTATCTGTCGAGGGTCGTCCGGTTAGACACTGAACAGGGTAGTTCTCTCGGTGGGAACGCAGCAAAGTAGGGGGGCATTTGTGGATAAATTCCAGCGTAAGTCCGTGCCTGCCGCTACATTAACGGTTCTTCCGTCCTGAAGCGCGGTTATGCACCTGTACTGGCACCGGCGTGATTTACGAATCGCCGATAATCGAGGATTGTCGAACGCCGCCAGCGACGACGTCGCCCCGCTCTTCGTGTTCGACGACGCGGTTCTCGAACACGCCGGTTCGCCACGCGTCAGGTATCTACTCGACGCACTCGCCGAACTTCGCGCGTCGTACCGTGCTGCTGGAGGTGACCTCCTCGTCGCCCGAGGCGACCCGAAGACGCTCGTTCCTGAAATCGCGACGGCACTCGGCGCAGACCGAGTGGTCTGGAACGAAGACTACTCTGGAGTTGCCAGAGACCGTGACGCCGCGGTTCGGCTCGCACTCGACGATGCCGGTATCGCTCGCGAATCAGTTCACGACGCCATATTCCACCCTCCAGGGTCGATTACCACGAACGCAGGCGACCCCTACTCGGTGTACACCTACTTCTGGAAGAAGTGGCGTGACCGTGAGAAACCCGACCCGTACCCAGAACCCGACGACGACGTAATTGCCGACGTGGAGACGCTCCAGTCGGTCACACAGTCGGTTCCGGACGTCACTGTCGGTGACCTCCCGACGATGGCCGACCTCGGCTTCGACGAACCGACTGCCGACGTGATTTCGGCCGGAACCGCGGCCGCACGCCGGCGACTCGAGGCGTTCTGTGACGACGCAATCTATCACTATGCAGCTGACCGAGACTACCCGTCTCGGGAAGGCACCTCGAAACTCTCGACGGACCTGAAGTTCGGGACCATCGGTATTCGAGAGGTGTACGCCGCCACCGCCGAAGCCAGGGAAGGTGTGGGTGGCGAGCGAGACGAGTCCGTAGAGGAGTTCCAATCACAACTCGCGTGGCGCGAGTTCTACACACACGTCCTCAGGTTCAATCCACACGTCGTCTCGGAGAACTACAAGGAGTTCGAATACGACATCCAGTGGCGCGACGACCCTGCCGAGTTGGAAGCGTGGAAAGACGGTGCGACAGGCTATCCAATCGTCGACGCCGGGATGCGCCAACTGAAGGCCGAGGCGTACATGCACAACCGCGTTCGCATGATCGTCGCCTCGTTCCTCACGAAGGACCTGCTGTGTGACTGGCGACACGGCTACGCACACTTCCGCGAACTCCTCTCGGACCACGACACGGCGAACGACAACGGTGGCTGGCAGTGGGCCGCCTCGACAGGTACTGACGCCCAACCGTATTTCCGCATCTTCAACCCGATGACGCAGGGCGAACGCTACGACCCGGACGCCGAGTACATCAAACAGTACGTGCCTGAGTTGGAAGGCGTATCCGCCGATACCATCCACGACTGGCACGAACTGAGCGACACAGAACGCGAGCGTGTCGCACCCGACTATCCTGCACCCATCGTGGACCACGCCGAACGACGTGAGATGGCACTCTCGATGTTCGAAACGGCCAGAGGCGGCGACTGACCACAGTCGTTCGGTCGCAGTCGTCACGACCGGTGGCGAAACGCTATCGTCTCGCCCCGCGAGTGGCTATCCATGCACGTCGCTATCCTCCTCTACGACGGGTTCGACGAACTCGACGCAGTCGCCCCGTTCGAAGTGTTCCAGAACGCGGGGGCGTTCGGTGCTGACTGTACTGCCGAGTTCGTCACACTCGACGAACGCGAGTTCGTGACTGCGAGCCACGGCATGCGCGTCGGTGTCGATAGCGTCCTCGACCCGGAAACCGACCACCCTGACCTCCTCGTCGTTCCAGGCGGCGGGTGGAACTCCCGCGCCGACCAGAGCGCCTGGGCAGAAGCCGAAAAGGGTGAGATTCCCGAAGCGATAGCGACGCTTCACGAAGGCGGCAGTATGGTCGCCGGTGTCTGTACGGGTGGGATGCTCCTCTCTCGAGCGGGTATCCTCAGTGGGCGACCGGCAATCACACACGCGGGCGCACTGGACGACTTGCGTGAGACGGACGCTGAAGTGGTTACCGCCCGCGTCGTGGACGATGGTGACGTCCTCACCGCCGGTGGTGTCACGTCCGGCCTCGACCTGTCGTTACACGTCGTCGAACGAGAGTTCGGGAGCGAGGTCGCCACTCGTGTCGCCAGCGAGATAGAGTACGAACGCCGAGACACCCCGTTCGACGGCTGACACGTACGGGAATTACCGGCAATCTAATCTGTCGAAATCGGCAGACTGCGGGGTGCGAGGCCTTGTTCTGTGCTACCATACCTCTCCTCAAGTTTTAACAGGATTCCGCCCTACCCTCAGTACGGAGGTTATTACACAATGAGCTACGAACTCGACCCGCTTCCGTACGACTACGACGCGCTCGAACCCCACATCTCCGAACAAGTCCTGACCTGGCACCACGACACCCACCACCAGGGCTACGTAAACGGATGGAACGCCGCTGACGAGACGCTCGAAGCGAACCGCGAGGCAGGCGAGTTCGGTTCGTCCGCCGGCGCGCTCCGCAACGTCACCCACAACGGCTCCGGTCACATCCTGCACGACCTCTTCTGGCAGAACATGTCGCCGGAAGGCGGTGCCGAGCCGTCGGGTGCACTCGCAGACCGCATCGCGGAGGACTTCGGTTCCTACGAAGCCTGGAAGGGCGAATTCGAAGCCGCAGCAGGCGCTGCCGGTGGCTGGGCACTTCTCGTCTACGACTCGTTCTCGAACCAGCTTCGGAACGTCGTCGTCGACAAGCACGACCAGGGCGCACTCTGGGGCAGCCACCCCATCCTCGCGCTGGACGTCTGGGAACACTCCTACTACCACGACTACGGCCCGGCCCGCGGTGACTTCATCAGCGCGTTCTTCGAGGTCGTCGACTGGGAAGAGCCGTCGGCCCGCTACGAGCAGGCCGTCGAACTCTTCGAGTAGACCCGCACATCCTGACAAACCTTTTTAGAGAGTCGCAAACTCCCGACCAGCGGGTGCGCTGTCGTGCGAAGAGACTCACGAGAACAAGAAGACAGAACAGAGCGAGAAGACAGACCCGACCAGTCAGTCGAGTGCTTCGGCAGGAGTGGTGAGACGCGAGAAATCGAACTCGTTCGACAACGCCTGGATGCGGTCGTTCAGCGTGGCAAAGTCACGGCCCGAACTCCCCCGGTCGAAACTGGCGAACATCCCGACTGGACCGTCACCGACGAACGTCCGAAACTGTTCGAACGTATCGAATCCTCTCACCGTGTAGCCGTAGTCGGCGTAGTAAAGCGCCTCGTACGTATCTCTGGTGACGTAACCGAACCGTTCGTTGTCGATGAACTTCGCGACGTCGACGGTGTCGATCGCGTCGGCCACGTCCGCTCGGATGTACAGATGTTCGTATCCCTGTCGGTCGAAGACCCACAAGTCTCGAAGTGCGTCTCCACCGAACGCGCGGACGGTTTCGACGATTCGTGAGGCGGCATCACTCATCGCTCTCGTGTCCCACTCACCATTGATAAGCATTGGCATGAGAACGGCTCTCCCGCTATCGAAGTTTACTCGTCTAGTAGTTGCCAGTTCCACGCCGTCGTCTCTCGGCGGAGGGTCGTCGGGGTTTTGCCGGTCCGCAGAGAACCAGTCTGTATGCCCAAGCCGAAAGACGAGTTCGATACTCTCTATGGCTACCTGTTGTACGACCCAGAAGACGTTCTCGACCCCGACTACATGTACACTGTCGACGAAATCGCTCGGATGTTACAGGGTCTCGACCCGACCACCGAGCTCAGCGAGGAGACCGAAGACCGCCTCATCGAGTGGACGATTCCGTGGATTATCCAACACGAAGAGAAGTTCGTCATCAACGACCCGCGCGGCGACGACCCAGGATACTTCGGTCTTCACCCAGACGCCGTCGCTGAAGACGACGAAGAGTAGAACGAGCGATTCGGCCTGCGCCGTCGCCACTCAGCGATTCACTCGAGCGGCCTGCGACGCCAGTTCGAGGTCGTCCTGTGGTCGAGTGACGATACTCGGACCGTGACCGGTGTGTATCTCGGTCACTTCGTCGCCCGCAACCTCTCGAAGGCGGTCGATGCTCTGGATGAGTACCTCACGGTCGCCTTCTGGAAGGTCGGTGCGGCCGAATCCGCCGTTCGCAAAGACGAGGTCGCCGGCGAAGCAGACGCCCGACCCACGCGAGAAGAAACAGAGGTGGTCGTCTTTGTGACCCGGTGTGTGGATGGCTTCGTACACGTCGTCGCCGATTTGGATGCGCTCGCCGTCTTCGATTCGGTTGTCGACGGCGAGATTACCTGCGTCGTACCCCCACGTCTGGACGTCGAACGCCTCGCGGAGGGCGTCGACGTTCCCGACGTGGTCGGGGTGCGTGTGCGTGAGATAGACGGCGTCGAGGTGGTCGGTCACGTCGCTGACCGCCGAGACGATGTCGAAGTTTGCACCCGCATCGACGAGCGCCGTCGTCTCTCCCTCCACGAGAAAGGCGTTGCTCGTGAAGACGCGAATCCCCTGTGCGAGGTTGCGAATCATAACACATGGTAAGACGAGTGGGGCCTTTCCTGTTGTGGGCCGAAACCGAATCATCGTCGCTTCCAACCATTCTGTCTGAACAGGAGTTTTCCCGAAAATCTATAGCCTGCCATACCATGGTATGGTATAATGAGCGAAGCCCGTGCCCCAGACAACTCCAAAGACACCGTCACAATCGTCAAGGACGGGGATTGGTTCGTCGCGACAGACGAGTCTACGGGCGTAGCCAGTCAGGGAAAGACTCGCCCTGAAGCACTTGCAATGCTTGCTGAGGCAATAGAGCTCCACGAGTCGCCGCTCCCTGCTGATGTCGATGAAGAATCTCTCGAAAGTTCTGACGCACCCTGGTTCTGATGAGGACTCGCTCGCGCGTGCGTGATTTTTAGTACCCACACCTATTGGCATACTATCGTGTCACGACGGACCTACAGCGGCCAAGAAGTCGTCAAGGTCCTCCGGAAGATGCGATATCGTCCTGCTGGACGAACCGGGAGCCACGTCCGTCTCGTGTACAAGCACCCAGATGGGGATGTCCGCCGTGTGACCGTGCCGATGCACAAAGAGATTGCAGTAGGCACGCTGCGGAAGATTGCGGAACAGGCCGGCGCAAAGGACTTCGACAAGTTCTGCGAGTGGATTGACGACCTCTCGTAGTCGGTTCGTCTGTTAGAGCACACCACCGGCAATCACGAACGGATGGAATGCCTTTAGTAGGACTCAACCAAGACCAAGAACCGACTCTGGGGACCCCACATGCGCCAATACCTCGACCTCGTCACCGACGTTCTCGGCACCGGCACGCACAAACCCAACAGAACGGGTGTAGACACCATCTCTGGGTTTTCGAAGCACTACGAAGTCGACCTGCAGGAGGGCTTTCCGCTTCTCACCACGAAAGACCTCTCAGGGTTCCGCTGGAACTCGCTCATCCACGAACTGCTGTGGTATCTCTCCGGCGAAGAACACATCAAGAACCTCCGCGAGGAGACCGGTATCTGGAACGCGTGGGCGGACGACGAAGGGCACCTCGATACGGCTTACGGGCGCTTCTGGCGACGGTATCCGGTCCCCGAAGACGGCCTGCCGGGTGAGGCGTGGCCCGACGCCGACCAGCACTGGATGAACGACGAAGGAACGTTCGACCAACTCGCGTACGTCCTCGACACGCTCGAAGAGAACCCCAACTCCCGGCGGATGGTCATCAACGCGTGGCACCCCGCGAACGCCGCCGTCTCGACCCTTCCGCCGTGTCACTACACGTTCGTCTTCAACGTGCAGGGCGACGAACTCAACCTTCACCTGACCCAGCGCTCGGGCGACATCGCCCTCGGCGTCCCGTTCAACCTCGCGGCGTACGCCATCCTCGCGCAGGTCGTCGCCCAACAGACCGGGTTCGAACTCGGCAAGTTCGCCCACACTATCGTCGACGCACACGTCTACTGCGGAACCGGCGAGCGCGGTGCGTGGTACGGCGACAACCTCGACGAACTTCAGGCCCGTCTCGCAGACGTCGAATCCCGCGAGGAGTACCTCGACGTGCGTGACTGGTTGCTCGACGCCGCACCTGCCGAAGCAGAAGGCGAGGAGGACTACGACCACGTCCCCGGACTGCTCTTGCAGGCCGCAAGAGAACCGCGCGACTGCCCGACGCTCGACGTCGCCGACGTCCCTCTCTCGGACCTCACGTTCGACGATATCGTCCTCCGCGACTACGACCCCGCCGACGGGATTCGCTTCGCGGTGGCCGAATGAGCGACGAAGACGGCGACCAGTCGGCGACGGCGAGCGAAGATTCGATTCAGTTCGTCCTCGTCGCCGCCGTCGCAGAAAACGGCGTCATCGGACGCGACGGCGACATGCCGTGGCACCTGCCGGAAGACCTCAAACACTTCAAAGAGACGACGATGGGCCATCCCGTCGTCATGGGACGAAAGACCTACGAGAGCATCGCTCGGCAACTCGACGGCCCGCTTCCAGGGCGGCAGAGCGTCGTCCTGACGAGTCGTGACCTCGACCTGCCGGACGGTGCACAGACTGCCGCGTCGATAGCCGAGGCAGTCGACGCGAGCGTCACCGTCGCGAACGAGATGGGCGTCGAGACGGTGTACGTCGTCGGCGGTGCGACGGTGTACGAGCAGTTCCTCGACCGCGCGTCGAAGCTCGTCCTCACCGAACTCGACGACACGTACGAGGGCGACACGCGCTTTCCCGACTGGGACCGAGACGAGTGGGTCGAAACCGACCGCGACACCCGAGACGGGTTTTCGTTCGTCGAATACGAACGCCGTGAGGCGCAGTCGTGAGCGACGCCCACGAGACGCGGTGGGAGTACAAAATCGTCCGAACGGCCGACGGTGGCCTCTTCAGCGGCGACACCGCACCGATGGAAGACGCACTCGACTCGCTCGGTGGCGACGGCTGGGAACTCGTCGATACCATCTCCGACTCCCGCGGTGCAGGCGCGGGAAGCGGACAGACGGCGCTCGTGTTCAAACGGCCGAAGTGACGCGATTGACTGGTCGAGTTAGCCTTCGAGCGGCCGGTAGAGCGGATTCGACCCGTCGTTCTCGATGGTCACCATCTCCTCTCCGTCGAAGACGATGGTCAGCGACTCGTAGTCGCTCGGAATCGAGACGACGGCGTCCATCGTCGTCCGCGGCGTGCAGTCGTCTGACGGCGGCTTCTGACTGTCTTCGTCCGGACCCGTCGTCAGTCGGTAGACGTACTCGCCGTCTGCGACCGTCTCGACGGTTCCGTCGATTCTGACGCTCGGCGTCTCGTGTGTGAACGTCCGGTTGAACGCGAACGTCGTCTGCTCACCAGCAGGCATTCGGACGACCCACGACGACGGGGCAGTCTCGTCGGGGGCGAGACAGCCAGTGGCAGCAGAGATGGAGGACGTGGGTGAAGTCGTAGTCTCCGTCGGCGTGACGAACGCGACAGAGGCACCGCCGAGCACGACGCCGACGACGAACACCGCGACGAGGGCGGTCAGAGAGTAGGAAGACATACGTAATCTGACGGCTCGGAGACGAATAATAACAGAGTGAGGGACGGTATCGAGGAACTAGCCGAGACTACCCTCCATCTCGAGTTCGACCAGTCGGTTGAGTTCGACGGCGTACTCGATTGGGAGTTCTTTCGTGATGGGTTCGATGAACCCCGAAACGATCATCTGCTTGGCTTCCTCGTCGTCGAGGCCGCGAGACTGGAGATAGAAGATGTCTTCGTCGCCAATCTTGCCGACGGTGGCCTCGTGTGCGACGTCGACTCTGTTCTCGTGAATCTCGATGTGGGGCATCGTGTCCGACGTCGAGACGTTGTCGAACATCAACGCGTCACACTCGACAGAACACGACGAGTCGGTCGACCCGTGTGCGATTCGGACGAGACCGCGGTAGTTGGTCCGGCCGCCACCCCGTGAGATAGATTTCGAGACGATGGTGGATTTGGTCTCCGGAGCGTTGTGGTAGACTTTTGCGCCGGTGTCGATGTTCTGGCCCTCACTGGCGAAGGCGATGGTGATGTGGTTGTCCGACGCACCGCGACCGTTGAGAATCGTCGCGGGGTAGAGCATCGTGACTTTCGAGCCCATCGACCCCGAAATCCACTCCATCCGTCCGTTCTTGCCGACGATAGCGCGCTTCGTGTTCAGGTTGTACGTGTTCTTCGACCAGTTCTGGACGGTCGAGTACTGCACGTGCGCCCCCTCTTTGACGAAGACTTCGACACACCCCGAGTGGAGGTTGAACGCGGAGTATTTCGGTGCGGAACAGCCCTCGATGTAGTGAACCTCTGAGTTCTTCTCCGCGACGATGAGCGTGTGTTCGAACTGGCCCATCCCGGCGGAGTTCATGCGGAAGTACGCCTGGACCGGCATGTCGACGGTGACCCCCTCGGGGACGTAGACGAACGACCCGCCGGACCAGATTGCACCGTGGAGTGCGGCGAACTTGTTGTCACTCGGCGGGACGCACTTCGTCATGAAGTACTCCTCGACCAAGTCGGGGTGTTCCCGGACGGCTTTGTCCATATCCATGAAGATGACACCCTCTTTTTCCCACTCCTCGCGCATGTTCTGGTAGACGATTTCGGACTCGTACTGGGCTCCGACGCCCGAGAGGGCGTTCTTCTCGGCTTCTGGGATGCCCAGTTTGTCGAACGTGTCTTTGATATCCTCTGGCAGGTCGTTCCAGTCACGAACTCCGCCGCGGACTTCGACGTCGGGGCGGATGTACGGGACGATGCTGTCGACGTCTACTTCCGAGAGGTCGGGTTGCCCTGGCCACCCAATCGGCATCGGCATCGCGTCGAACATCCGCAAGGCACGGAGGCGGCGCTCCAGCATCCACTCCGGTTCACCCTTGTCTTCGGAGATGACCCGGACGGTCTCTTCGTTGAGACCCTTTTCGGCCACGAACGCGGCCTTCTGTTCCTTCTTGAAGTCGAAGCGGTTCTGGACGTCCGCCTCCTCGAAGTGCTTCTCTTGGCGAGTACTCATAACACCAGTCTAGGGGTTCTCTGAGGATATGAGGGTGCCTCCTACGTGTAGGCCGGAAGAGAGTCTCTCCCGCCAGAATAACCGGTATTTGTGGGACAGAAGACCGCGACACGCACCTACATTTATCCTGTTAACCGTCGTAATATCGACACCCTCGACCGGAGACCTCCTATGACAGCTTCAACACTCGTCGACCGGATTCGCCAACCCGAATACACCGGTGAGAACCGATGTATGCCCTGTACCATCGTGAACGTCGTCATCGCGGCCGGACTGAGCCTCCTGCTCGGATTCGTGTGGGCACCGCTCGTCGTCATCTCGTTCGCCATCTTCGTCGCCGCCATCTACACCCGTGGCTACCTCGTTCCGGGGACGCCCACGCTCACGAAGCGGTACTTCCCGGACCGCGTCCTCAGGTGGTTCGACAAGGAGCCGTCGCCCACCGAGATGGGCGTCCAAAGCGACGTCGGACTGGGTACTGGCGAGAAACCATCGTTCGACGTCGAGGCAGTGTTGCAGGAGGCCGGCGCGCTCGAACCCTGTGAGGACATCGACGACCTGTGTTTGACCGCCGACTTCGAATCCGAGTGGGCTCGAGAAATCGAGCGAACGGACGACGCGGCCGTTCGGAAGCGCCTCGCGTCCATCCTCGGCGTCGACGAAGAACAGGTCACACTGAAACAACGGGACCGATGGTTCGCCGCCGCCGTCGACGGAGTATACGTCGGTCAGTGGGATTCACACGCCGCGCTCACCGCCGACGTGGCGACCGACGTAGCCCTCGAACCCCGACTCGACGGCTGGGACGGGTTCGGCAACGACCAACGAAGCGCGCTGGCGAGGGGACTCCGAATCTACCTCGATTCGTGCCCTGACTGCGGTGGAAACGTCGAGTTCGGAGAGGAGACGGCAGAGTCCTGCTGTCGGTCGTGGGAGGTCCTCGTCATTCGATGTGACGACTGTGGAAGTCGGTTGTTCGAGATCGACCTCTCGGAAGTCGAAGAAGCACCAGCCTGACGGTATCCGACCGACCCCGCTGCCGTCTCGTCGCGACGAATTACCCACACCCAGCGGTGAAGATTTGCCGCAGTGACACCTATCTCTCCGTATGAGCAAAGCCCGCTTCGAAGTGTACACCGACGCCCACGGTGAGTACCGATGGCGTCTCGTCCACGACAACGGAAACATCCTCGCCGACTCCGGTGAGGGCTACGCGTCGAAACAGAAGGCCAAACAGGGTATCGAGAGCCTCAAACGCAACGTTCCAGAGGCCGCCGTCGTCGAAACGTGACACTGCAACTGCGGAGCGGTCACGTGAACCCCACTACACTGCCGGGTGTGGAGGCTTTTTCCGCCTCCGGAACCGACCACGTGGTAATGACGAACATCGCCTTCCAGAACGAGGTCGTCGTTCGATGAACCGAAACGACAAACAGGCGTACGACCGCGGTACGTCGCTGTTCTCTCCAGATGGCCGAATCTACCAGGTCGAGTACGCCCGAGAGGCGGTCAAACGTGGTGCGCCGGTCGTCGGCATCCGGACGACCGATGGCGTCGTCCTCGTCGGCCAGCGGTCGTCTCCGTCGTCGCTCATGGAGACCAAGAGCATCGAGAAGATTCACAAACTGGACGACCATCTCGGTGCCGCCAGCGCCGGCCACGTCGCCGACGCCCGCAAACTCATCGACTTCGCCCGAACGACTGCACAGCGTGAACGACTCCGCTACGGCGAACCAATCGGTGTCGAAGTGCTCACGAAGGCAGTCACCGACGACATCCAAGAGAGCACGCAGTCCGGCGGCAGGCGTCCGTACGGTGCGGCGCTCCTCATCGGCGGTGTCGAGAACGGACGAGCACGCCTCTTTGCGACCGACCCCTCCGGGACGCCGCAAGAGTGGAAGGCAGTCGCCATCGGTGGCCTCCGCAACGACATTCAAGAGGCACTCGAAGCGGGCTACACCGACGACATGACGCTGCAAGACGGCCTCGCACTCGCCCTTTCGGCGCTTCGAGAGGCGAACGACGAACTCTCCGCAGAAGACGTGAACGCCGTCATGCTCTCCGAAGACGGCTACACGGAACTCGACGACGAAGCGGTCGCCGAAGCGTTCGCGGACGCCGCTCCCGACGAAGACGAGGCGTAGATGCCGGACGGGGGCGTGGTGACGCTCGACCGCATCGCCGTCTATCCGGTGAAGTCGCTCGACCCCGAGTTCGTCGCGAGCGCCGACGTCGTCGAAAACGGTGGTCTCTCCGGCGACCGAGAGTACGCTCTCTTCGACGACGACGGTAACTACGTCAACGGAAAACGAGAGCGGTCGATTCACCGAATCCGAAGTTCGGTCTCACTCGACGACGGGACGATTCGACTCACGGCACCCGACTGCGACGACTATCACGGCCCGATAGACGCCGCAGACGAATGGCTCTCAGACTACGTCGGCTATCCAGTCGAACTTCGCCGCGACCCGGCAGGGGGGTTCCCCGACGACACCATCGCCAGCGGCCCGTCTATCATCTCGACAGCGACTATCGAAGCAGTGGCGTCGTGGTTCGACGGTATCGACACCGCCGAGATGCGTCGCCGTCTCCGGCCGAATCTCGAACTCGACGCACCGGCCCCGTTCTGGGAAGACCACCTGTTCGACGGGCGAGCGACGCGCGTCGAATTCGAGGTCGGGGCAGTCTCGTTCGAGGGCGTCAACCCGTGCCAACGCTGTGTCGTTCCAACCCGTGACCCCGACACCGGCGACGGAACGCCGGGGTTCCGAGAGACGTTCGTGACGAAGCGCCGTGAGACACTCCCCGACTGGTCCGGTGGTGACTGGTTCGACCACGACTTCCGCGTCATGGTCAACACTGTCGTCCCCGAGTCGTCGTGGGGCGAGACGCTCACCGTGGGCGACGCCGTCGTCGTCGGCGACGTCGTCGTAGAGTGAAAGCCCCGCCTTCACCTCGTATCGACGCCGCTCTCACCACCCACTAAACTTGTCGCGCCGGTAGAGGTCGAGTTCGCTGACAGTCGAGTCGTCTTGCAACGCCGCGAACCGAATCGCGTTCGCAATCTCTTCTGGTTCGGTGACTTCGCCGGCCTCGAACCGTACTTCGAAGGCTTCGCCGTCTTCGGACCCGAACTCGGTTCGCACTTCGCTCGGATTGACGACGGTGATACCGACACCAGCGTCGCCGACCTGTCCTTCGAGACTGTGTGC
This sequence comes from Haloferax marinum, assembly GCF_009674625.1. Classification (GTDB taxonomy): domain Archaea; phylum Halobacteriota; class Halobacteria; order Halobacteriales; family Haloferacaceae; genus Haloferax; species Haloferax marinum. Next base: position 78,606 of record NZ_WKJQ01000001.1, read on the forward strand.
GAAGCCTCGGACCCACCACTTCGACGCGGCGTACACCGGGTTGAACGGGCGTGGATACTGGCCGGCAAAACTCCCGACGAAGATGAGGTTCCCTGCGGTCTCGCGGAGGTGCGGCAAGGCGGCCCGCGAGATGTAGAAGACGCCGTCGACGTTCGTATCCATCATCTGGCGGTACTCGGTAGTCGTCATCGACTCCACGTCGGACCCGCGTGCGAGGCCGGCGTTGTTCACGACGACGTCGAGTCGGCCGAACTCGTCGAGAGTCTGGTCGAACGCCGCCTCGACGGCGTCTTCGTCGCGGACGTCCGTCGGAACGACGAGTGTCTCGACGCCGTACTCGGATTCGACGGCTTCCGCGATGCTGAGCAGTCGGTCTTCTCGACGGGCGAGGAGGACGAGGTTCGCGCCCACCTCCGCGAGAGCGTGTGCGGTGGCTTCGCCGATACCCGCGCTCGCACCCGTGACGAGTGCAACTCGGTCTGTGAGATCGTCGCGCATACGAGTGGATGTGATGGGCACGACAATCAACGGTTCCCTCGACGTGGCCGTTTGCCGCCACTTTCGACCGACACGACCACTCCGGAACCGACCGCCGGCACCAGCGTCTTTACGTCGTCTCGGTCGGTTGAGAGAGGCATGTTTACACTCACCGGCGGTCGGGTCGTCGACGTCGATGGTTCCCGCGTCGCCAACGTCGTCGTCGACGAATCGACTGGGCGAATCGAGTCGGTCGGAGACGACGTCGAAGGCGAGGTACACGACGTCTCGGGGTCGGTCGTCGCACCCGGACTCGTCGACGCACACGTCCACCTGATGATGGATGGTCGCCCCGACGTCGCTTCGTATCGGCGTGACACGGTCGAACGCGCGTGTTTCCGAGCGACTGCAAGCCTCCGACAGACCCTCGAAGCAGGCGTGACGACGGTCCGTGACCTCGGGTCGGCCGGGAACCTCGCGACGAGTGCCAAAGTCGCCGTCGCCGATGGCGACGTTCCCGGTCCGCGCATCCTCGCAGCAGGCGAGAATATCGTCATGACCGGCGGCCACGGCCACTGGTTCGGCCGCGAGGCAGACGGCCCAGACGAAGTCCGAAAGGCCGCTCGAGAGCAACTCAAACGCGGTGCAGACGTGGTCAAGTGCATGGCGACCGGCGGCGTGCTCACGGAGGGTGCCGTCACTGGCGCGCCCGAACTCACCGAAGACGAGATGCGCGCGCTCGTCGAGGCCGCGAGTGCCAAAGGCGTCCCGACGGCGGCCCACGCTCACGGGGAACAAGGCATCAAAAACGCCACCCGCGCCGGCATCACCAGCATCGAACACGGGATGTTCATGGACGAAGAAGCAGCGGCGCTCCTCGTCGACAACGGTACCTACTGGGTTCCCACGGCCTCTGCAGTCCGCGAAATCGTCGAGCACGGAACCGAGGCCGGAATCCCTGCAGAGGCGGTCGCCAAAGCCGAAGACGCCGCCGAGCGGTTCGAAGTCGCGTGGGAACACGCCCTCGACGCCGGCGTGAAGATTGCGATGGGGACCGACGCCGGGACGCCGTTCAACGACCACGGCCAGAACGCGCTCCGCGAGATGGAACTGATGGTCGAATACGGTCTCTCACCTGCCGAAGCACTCGAAGCGGCGACGGTCAGCGCCGCCGACTTACTCGGGCTGGACGACGTCGGAAAGGTCTCCGAGGGCTACGTGGCCGACCTCGTCGTCCTCGAAGCCGACCCGAGCGAAGACGCGTCTGCGTGGCGGACCGTCGAGCAGGTGTACCGCGACGGGTCGAGAGCGGTCTAATCGCAACACGGCAGTGGGTGTCACGGTTCCCCAGAAACGACAACCTTTTACGAAACCACGCGATAAATGAGAATGTACCAACGTGCTCTGTTGGTGTAGTCCGGCCAATCATATCACCCTCTCACGGTGATGACCAGGGTTCGAATCCCTGACGGAGCACTTCTCTCGAACACAACCCTCCGAGAGACCTCTGGGTCTCTCGGGCTTGTGAGAGTGAATGCGGAGGAAGGGATTCGAATCAGGGAGCGACCGCAGTGAGCGACCGTGGTTCGAATCCACGTCGGGTCCGTTCGATATTCGACCTCACTCCCTCGACGACGTCCCACTCGTCACTACCCGTAGAAATCCCGTCACACCCGTGAGCGGGTGTCTCTGACCAGTATCCACAGTTCTGGATGCGCTAGTCTCGTCGAAAAAACAGGGCGTCGCACAGGTTCGAATGCCCGCGTTCGACCGACTCACCCCGTGACCGACACCGGGACGTCCGATTCGAGGATGACCGTCTGTGTGACGCTCCCGAAGATGGCTTTTCCGGCGGGCGACCGCTTGCGCCCGCCCATGACGATGTGGTCTGCGTTGACTTCGTCTATCAAGTCGAGAATCCCGTCTTCCGGCGGGGCACTCGCCTCAGCGATAGTGACGTTCACGTCGTAGTCTTCGAGGTGTTCTCTCGCTCGTTTCACAGTCGTGACGCGACTCGGCGTCTGCATCGCGGGCGGTGCCTGTCTCTCTTCGCCGTGGAGGACGTGCGTCAACACGACTTCGACGTTCGAGAGGTCGTACGGTTGGTTGGTGACGAACCTCGCTTGCCGAAGCGCTCGATTCTCGTCGTTGTCGATGGGAACGAGTACGCGGTACATACTGTGAAATGGTGTCCGTTGGTCCGTCCATGGGTACCCTCGAAACCGGGGGCGATTTTTAAACCCCGCCGGAGCATCGCCGTAGTGCTCGGTTCCGCAGATATTTGACCACGGCGCAACTACGCAAACGAGGATGTTACTCGTGGGAACGGTGGTTGCGGACGCAGCCACCATCATCGAAGACGGAGCAGTGGTCGTCGACGGCGACCACATCGTTGCAGTCGGTGACCGAGCGGCGCTTATCCAGACGTATCCGACTCACGAGCGCCGCGAGTTCGATATCGTCGCACCGGGACTCGTCGGCGGGCACGTCCACTCCGTCCAGTCGCTCGGGCGGGGAATCGCAGACGACACCTCGCTGCTCGACTGGTTGTTCGACCACGTCCTCCCGATGGAGGCCGGCCTCGACGCCGATGGAATGCGCGTCGCCGCCGAACTCGGCTATCTCGAATGCATCGAGTCGGGGACGACGACGGTCATCGACCACCTCTCTGTCCGCCACGCCGACCAAGCCTTCGAAGCGGCGGGTAAGATGGGAATCCGCGGCCGTATCGGGAAGGTGTTGATGGACGCGAACTCGCCCGACGACCTGCAGGAAGACACCGACGCGGCACTCGCAGAGTCCGAGCGACTCATCGAGCGCTACCACGACTCCTTCGGCGGCCGTCTTCAGTACGCTGTCACACCACGATTTGCCATCACCTGCTCGGAGGAGTGTCTCCGTGGCGTGCGCGAACTCGTCGATGCCCACGAGGGAGTTCGAATCCACACCCACGCGAGCGAAAACCGAGAGGAAGTTGCAACCATCGAAGCTGAGACCGGGATGCGCAACATTCACTGGTTGGACGAAGTCGGCATCACCGGCGACGACGTCGTCCTCGCACACTGTGTTCACACAGACGAGAGCGAACGTGAAGTGCTCGCAGAGACTGGCACACACGTCACCTACTGCCCGTCGTCGAACATGAAACTCGCGTCGGGCATCGCACCCATCACCGACTACCTCGAACGCGGCATCAACGTCGCCCTCGGCAACGACGGCCCACCGTGTAACAACACGCTCGACCCCTTCACGGAGATGCGACAGGCCAGTCTCCTCCAGAAAGTCGACTCACTCGACCCGACGAACACACCTGCTGCGACGGTCTTCGAGATGGCGACCCGAAACGGTGCGAAAGCCGCCGGATTCGACCGTGTTGGACGCCTCCGCGAAGGGTGGAAGGCAGATATCGTCGGCCTCACGACCGACCTAACGCGCGCGACGCCACTGCACGACGTCATGTCGCACCTCGTCTTTTCGACCCACGGCGACGACGTGGTCTTCACGATGGTCGACGGCGAAGTGCTCTACGACGACGGCGAACACGTCCGTGCAGACGCTGACGATATCCGTCACCGCGCACGCGAGTACGCGGCGACTATCGAGTCGGTCGCACCCGAACACTGACGCCCTGGGGACCGACTGCAGTCATCGTCGCTCTGTCCTCTACCGTCGTTCTGCCCATTATCGTCGCATCTATCTCTCCCCACGTCACCACCCACTGTATGGCCGTTCGCCTCCGCGCCGCGACGGAGTCCGACCTCCCTGCTATCCGCGCTATCTACGAACCGTTCGTCGAACAGACCGCGATTACGTTCGCCACCGAACCGCCGACTCTCACCGACCTCGAAACCAAACTCCGGAAGAAGACACACCACCCGTGGTTGGTCTGCGAACTCGACGGGTCGGTCGTCGGATACGCGTACGCGGGGCCCATTCGAGAGCGTGCGGCCTACCAGTGGGCGGTCGAGACGTCGGTTTACGTCGACCCCGACTTCCAGCGCCGCGGCGTCGCTCGTGGGTTGTACACGGCGCTCTTCGAGATTCTCGAGCGACAGGGCTACGTCACCGCCTACGCCGTCATCACGACGCCGAACCCGCCCAGTATCGCCTTCCACGAGTCGTTCGGCTTCGAACGCGCCGGCCGCTTCGAGCGCATGGGCTACAAACACGGCACGTGGCACGACGTGGAGTGGTGGGCGCTCGAACTCTGTCCGCACCCCGACGACCCGGACGAGCCGCTCTCGGTGGAGACGGCACAGACTCGTCAGTGGTGGAACGAAGCGCTTTCGCGCGGTGTCGACGCGGTCGGAGACACCACACAACAGTAACGAGTTGTCGACAGACTCGACAGTGAGTTACGCGCGTGCTTCGGCCGACTCGCTCTCTGTGTCGGGTTCGTCGCTGTCGGCGTCGGTAGTTCCCGTCCGTTCGAGGACGTAGCGTTCGACTGCGGCAGAAAGCATCGATTGCCAGTCGTCGAACTCGGTGTGTGTATCCACGTATCGGTCCCACTTGTGGGTCGGAATCGACTCGAACGACTCCTGGTCGGAGACGTCGAATCCGCTGTCGTCGACGAACTTGTCGATAGATGTCGAATCAGTGTGTGACTCGACCCACGTCGGCGGGAACAAGTCTGCGAGTGTCACTTCGCCGCCGAGACCCCCTATCTCGACGTCGAGTGACGCTGCTGACGTTTCGGCCTCACCCATACACCGCCCCTGAAGCCGAGTGTATAACGGTGTTACGGTTGCGGTCAGTGAAGGTCAGTTCGTAGAGATAATCTCGACCACGTCACGGTGCCCAAGTTCGTGGTCTGACCCGATTTGGCGCTTCGAATGGCAGTCGATGCCGTGGAGGAGTCCGTCACCGATGTCGGAGTGGAGGTGGTACGCGAAGTCTTCCGTGGTCGACCCGTCGGGGAGGATGAAGCAGTCGCGGAAGACACCCTGCGAATCGGACTTCCCGTTCGCACTACCGGGGAAGATAGCGATTGCGCCCATCACGTCGAACAGCGCCTTCTCGAGGGACTGTTGGACGCCCGTGCCGCCGTACTCGTTGATGAACGCACGAATCTGTTCGAGACCCGCTTCCTGTTCACCGCTCACGTCACCGACGATGTCGAAGTCGTCGGCACCGGGCCGGTACTCGACGACGCCACCCTCGTCAGCGTTCTTCAGCGCTTTCTCCGCGTGCGCGCTCGTCGGCGTGAACGTGAGGTGGTCGTACGCTGGGTCCGCGGTAATCTCCTCGAAGTTCTCCTGCGACACTGGCTTGTCCATCTTGTTCGCCGCGATGATTATCGGTTTCGTGCGCTTGCGAATCTCGCGGGCGAGGGCTTCTTTGTCCTCGTCTTCCCACTCGTCGGGGTCGAGACCGATGTCCAGCGAGAGGATGACCTGCTTGATCTCGTCTTTGTTCGTCTTGAACGCGGACATCTGCTCTGCGAGGTCGACTTCGATATCTTTCTCCTCGCCGTGGTAGCCAGAGCGGTACCGCTCGATACCCTTCTCGAGGACGCCCAGATACCACATGTCGAGTTCGTCCTCGAGGAAGTCGATGTCTTCGCGAGGGTCGTGACCCTCGGTTGCCTCGCCTTCGATGTCCGTCTCGCCGGAGAAGTCGACCACGTGAACCAGCACGTCCGCCTCGTTGAGGTCGGTCAGGAACTGGTTACCGAGGCCCTTCCCCTCGTGTGCACCGGGGATGAGGCCCGCCACGTCCACGAGTTTGACTGGGACGAACCGCATCCCGTCGTCACAGTACCCGACCGAGGGCGTACACGATTCGTCGAACTCCGGGGCCGCACACTCGACGCGAACGTAGGCTTCACCGATGGAGGGGTCGATCGTCGTGAAGGGGTACGCGCCTTCCGGCACGTCGTTCATCGTCGCCGCATTGAAGAAACTGGATTTCCCGACGGAGGGTTTTCCGACGAGACCGATCTTGTAACTCATTCGTTGGTCGGATTGCCGAGTCCAACGCTAATAACGGTTCGACGTTCGACCGCGCTATGCGTGGAATTATCACACTTGCAGGGCCGTAGGAGGCGGTTCTGGGAACTCGACCCCGAGGGACGACAACCCAACGACCGGGTTGCAATTCGACTCGGCAGCGTTTCGGAGGCTCAGCCGAGACTACAGCTCTCTCCGTCCGGTGCACATCCCTCTCCGTCTGGTGCACGTCTCTCTCCGTCCGGTGTGCATCCCTCTCCGTCCGGTGCATCTTTGTCCTCACGTCTCTGACTCCCGCTGATGACCGATTCGGACGAGGCGAGGACGGACGACTCGACGACGGCCGACGAGACACAGGCCGCAGACACCTTCGGCGTCGGCATTCAGGTCACGGAGACCGAACTCCGCTTCGTCGTCAACGTCCCGTCCGACATCGACTCCGGATGGACGGACCCCGACGCCTTTCAGCGACTCGTCGAGCGCATCACGTGGGACGTCCTCGACCAACAGAACGTCCTCCGAACCATCGCCTCGAACGCACCCGACGGTGAGACAGTGTTTCTCGGGACTGTTACGCTCCGCTCCGACGAGACTCTCGTAGACCATTCGCTTCGGTCTCCGTCGTTCGACGAAGCGTGACCACCCAGTTTTCGAGATAGCCGTGAACGACCCAGAACCGACGACCGAAACGGCGATTCGAGCGATGCAAGACGCGGCGCTCTCGCGTGGACTGACAGACCAGACGCAGGCGAGACAGTCGTTCGCCCTCGCGGGGGCACTGGAGACCGCCAGACGGGAAGCGACCACTGCGACGTTCGACAGCGGCGGTGTGACGCTCGCGGCGTCGCTCGCGTTCGTCTCGACGGTATTCGCCGAACGGAGACTTCGGGACTCGCTTCGCTCTGCGGTCCGTGTGACCGACGACTCGGCGTGGTATCCGAGTGGTGTCCCTGCTCGTGTGGACGACGAACTCGTGGTCGTCGGTGCGACGCTCGCAGTCGAGCGACTCGACGTGTCGGCGTCGAGAGTGAGTACACTCGGCGATATCGACGTCGAAAAGATAGAACCGGCCGAGTAATACTCTCGGCCGGGAAAAGGGGGCGTCCGAAGTCGAACCGTTAGTTTTCGTTGCCGTTGCCGCTACCGTTGCCGTTGTTCGACTTGTCTTCGTCGGTGTTCGACTTGTCTTTGTTCTTGTCGTTGCCCTTCTCGTCGTTGCCTTCTGCGTTAGCGCCCTTGTTCGCTTTTTCCGGTGGGCCCTGCTTGTCGTTGCCCTTGTCCTTCTTTCCGGCGTTGTCTGGACGTTTTTCGTCCGCCTTACCTGGGTTGTGCTCGGTCACGTACTCCGAGACTGCCTGTCCCATCGGCCCTTCGATGGTGTTCTGCTTGAGACGCTCGATGAACTTGGTGACGAGGTCACCGAACGGGTCGTCTTCCTCGACTTCACCGCCTAAGACGACCGTCTTCGAGACGGTTGCGCCCTCGTATTCGGCGGTCACTTCGACCGTCGTGTTGTTCTGGAGTGGGGCAGCGAGTTCGACCGTCCCGTTCCCGTCGGTCTCGTAGTCGCCAGCCTCCGTGTAGTCACCGCTGACGGTGACGTTCGCACCCTCGACGGCCACCTCGTCTTCGGTGACGTCGATGACGACGGTCGTGTTGTCGACCTCTTCGACCGACAGTGCGAGGTCGTCGCCCTCGACACTGACGGTGGTCTCAGCCGTCAGGTCACCACTCGTCGCGGCGAACGTGAGGTTCGTCGTGTTCGCCGGTTCGGCGACTTCGACGGTGCCGTTCGAGTTGGTCTCGTACGTGTCGTTTTCGTAGTCGGTCCCGTTGACGTCGACCGACGCACCTTCGACTGGTTCATCGTACTGCGTGACGGTCGCAGTCAGCGTGTCGTTGGCGTCGTCCTGTTCGACGGAGACGTCGAGAGACTCGTTGAGCGGGATGAGCTCTCGGGAGAGTTCTGTCGTGTTGTTCCCGTCTTCCGTGGTCACGTTCAGCGTGACGGTCACGCGCTCGGACGGGTTCGGGAGTTCGAGGGCGCCCTCGGCGTCCGTATAGTGCGTGCCGTTTCCGCTGTAGTTACCGCTCGACTCGACGACGACCGTTGCGTTATCGACGGCCGTCTCGTCTGTATCGTTCTGTGTCACGGTCACTGTCGCGTTGCCCGTCTCAACGTCCTGCGTGACGTTGACCTGGAGGGACTGCTCGTCGCTTTCTGCGGCGACGGCCCCGGGGACCATCGCGACGGTCAGCATCGCAATGACCATGACTGCCGTGGTGAGTTTGCTGCCGCGCATGCAACCCCTTCTTCTAACCCCGATACGGTAAAAGGGGTCAATCGTGACTTCGGTTTTCGCTGAATTTCACGTTATTTTACCAGTGTGGAATCGGGCTTTCGTCTGTCGATTTCGCTCATTTTCGCTCCCGATTTCGTCGAACGAGGGACGGCACCCTGGGTTCTAGGCCGGCCGTCGGTTGGTCTCGGACTGACGTCGGTTGCACACGGCCTGATTGCACATATCCCGACCACCGCCTGCGCATCTCTCGACGACTGTCGGACGAACCTGTCTGTTTGGGTCGTCGAGGACGCGACAGAGTGGGAGGGAGAGAGATGTCTCTCAGAGAGATGTGTACGTTGTCGGTTGTCGGAGACGACTCTCTGTAGGCTGTCGGAGACGACTCTCTGTAGGCTGTCAGAGACGACTCTCTGTAGGCTGTCAGAGACGACTCTCTGTAGGCTGTCAGAGACGACTCTCTGTAGGCTGTCAGAGACGACTCTCTGTAGGCTGTCAGAGACGACTCTCTGTAGGCTGTCAGAGACGACTCTCTGTAGGCTGTCAGAGACGACTCTCTGTAGGCTGTCGGAGACGACTCGCAGTTACACTCGTCGTGACCGCGTGACGGCCTCTCGTCGAGACCGCGTGCTGCGGCTCACGGATGAGTGATACGCGAGTGGAGATTCCACTCGCCATAAATGAAGAAAGCCCACCGGAGGAATCTCCGGTGGGCTTTCTGAGTATGAATAGGGGCGGCGAACTGGATTTCCCAGAGGATCGCTCACTCCAGTACTGACCAGAACGCAGGTGAGCTTAACTGCCGTGTTCGGGATGGGTACGGGTGGAACCTCACCGCTCTGGCCGCCTTAAATCCGATCGACGGAATCGAACCGTCGCCATACCAATATCGGTGGCGTCGAATCTGACTTAATGTACGTGCAATCCAGTTTGCGCCTGGACCCGTTCCCGGATCTCAGTGCGTATGAATGTGGCTTGGTCTGTTAGTGCTCGCGGGCTGAACGTCTCGTTGCCTCGACGCGTACACCCCGAGTCTATCGAACTCGTCTTCTACGAGTGACCTCAGTGGAACTTCTTTTCCGTGTAGGTTTCGAGCTTAGATGCTTTCAGCTCTTACCCTGCGGTGCGTAGCTGCCCGGCAACTGCCCTCTCGGACAACCGGTACACCAGTGGCACCCATTCGTAGTTCCTCTCGTACTATACGAACGTTCACGTCATGTTCCTAAACACCCCCAATAGATAGCAGCCGACCTGTCTCACGACGGTCTAAACCCAGCTCACGACCTCCTTTAATAGGCGAACAACCTCACCCTTGCCCGCTTCTGCACGGGCAGGATGGAGGGAACCGACATCGAGGTAGCAAGCCACCGGGTCGATATGTGCTCTTGCCGGTGACGACTCTGTTATCCCTAAGGTAGCTTTTCTGTCATCTACGGGTCCCATGAATGAACCTCGTAGGTTCGCTAGACCACGCTTTCGCGTCAGCGACACTCGTTGGGAATGTCACTGTCAGACTTCCGTATGCTCTTGCGCTCTTCCACGAGTTTCCGACTCGCGTGAGGAAATCTTTGGGCGCGCTCGATATCTTTTCGAGCGCGTACCGCCCCAGTCAAACTGCCCGGCTACCGGTGTCCTCCGCCAGGAGTGAGAGTCGCAGTCACTAACGGGTAGTATTTCAATGTTGCCTCGGTGGCCCGCTGGCGCGGGTACCTGTGTATCGGCTCCTACCTATGCTGCACATTAGCGACCACGTCTCAGCGACAGCCTGCAGTAAAGCTCTATAGGGTCTTCGCTTCCCCTTGGGGGTCTCCAGACTCCGCACTGGAACGTGCTGTTCACCGGGCCCAACGTTGGGACAGTGACGCTCTCGTTGATCCATTCATGCAAGCCGCTACTGAAGCGGCAAGGTACTACGCTACCTTAAGAGGGTCATAGTTACCCCCGCCGTTGACGGGTCCTTCGTCCCATTGTAATGGGTGTTCAGATACCCGCACTGGGCAGGATTCAGTGACCGTACGAGTCCTTGCGGATTTGCGGTCACCTATGTTGTTACTAGACAGTCGGAGCGTCCGAGTCACTGCGACCTGCTCGATCAAGAGCAGGCATCCCTTATCGCGAACTTACGGGACTAACTTGCCGAATTCCCTAACGTCGGTTGATCCCGACAGACCTTGGCTTGCTCTGCCAGCGCACCTGTGTCGGATCTCGGTACGATTATCTTGCTCGTCTTTTCACGGGCTCTAGGTACCGCCGAGTTTCCCTATCTCACCATTCTTTCGCTTCGTGCCATTACGGCTTCCACGAAGTTCGGTGATTCGACGGGGCGAAGGCCCCGCTCGGTGTTCCCTAAAGCGTCGACTTTTAATGCAAGATAGTACTGGAATATTAACCAGTTTCCCTTTCATCTAATTCGAGTTACGGTTAGACTTAGGATCGACTAACCCTCGGCTGATTAGCAGTGCCGAGGAACCCTTGCGCGTAAGGTCGTCGGGGTTCACACCCGACTCTCGCTGCTACTGAGACCATGATTTTCTTTGCTGCTCGGTCCACACGAAGTCTCCCCCGTGCTTCCACCCAAACAGTATGCCAACCTACGGAATCGTACTATGAGTACGCCGCTAGGTCTCGGAGATGGATTTGAGCCCCGATCATTTTCGACGCCTCGAACCTCGGCCGGTAAGCTGTTACGCTTTTCTTAGAGGGTAGCTGCTTCTAAGCTCACCTCCCGGCTGTTTAGGGCTCGAGACAATCTTCAATCGCACTTAATCCATACTTTGGGTCCTTAACCTAGCTCTGGGTTGTCTCCCTCACGGTGCACAAGCTTACCCCGCACACCGGACTCCCTGAGTCTACGACGTCTGTAAGTTCGGAGTTTGACAGGGAAGCGAACTCCTCTCGGAGTCCGGATTCCCAATCGGTCGCTCTACCTCACAGACTATCTCATCAGAGGTCATGCTTCGACATGTTTCGGTTGGAACCAGCTGTTGCCAAGTTCGATGGGCCTTTCACCCCTACACCAGAGTCACGAGAGGGTATTGTAGGACACCAACTCTAACGGGCCTCCACGCAGCTTTCGCCACGCTTCACCCTGCTCCGGCGTAGATCACTTGGTTTCGGGTCGCATCCGGTTGGCTCCCCGCCCTTGAAGACGGTGGCCCTGGTCAAAGACTGCGGCCGTATCGGTTTCCCTATGCCTCCGGGGGTTCACCCCTTAGACTCGCCAGTCAGATGCACTCCATGGTTCGTTTTTCAAAACGTACGACGTAACATCGGCTTCGTCTGAGTCTTACTGTGAGATCGCTCTCGGTTCATTCGTCAGACGACCTTGTATGCTACATCGCTCTATCGCCAACTGATTTCAAGCCCTATTGCACCGCCCTTTTCGGGGTGCTTTTCAGCGTTCGCTCACGCTACTTGTTCGCTATCGGTCTCGAGGAGTGTTTAGTCTTCGCAGTTGATGCCTGCGTAATTCACGAGGGATATCCAACCCCCGCTATTCTGGAACAACCCCGGAATCGTTCACTCACACTACGGGGTTTTCACCCTGTATCACGCTCTGTTCCAAGAGACTTCGTGTGAGATCCAGATTCGTTATGGGTAGTCCGTACACCACATTGCCCGAAGGCTTCGGTTTGGACTGTGTCGCTTTCACTCGCCGTTACTCACGATATCGCGGATTGCTTTCTTTTCCTGCTCCTACTAAGATGTTTCAATTCGGAGCGTTCCCCATTGCGCAAGGCAATTGCGTGGGGATTCCCATTCGGAGATCCTCAGTTCTTTCCCTCCATGCGGGTCCCTGAGGCTTATCGCAGCTTGGCACGTCCGTCATCGGCTCTCGAGCCGAGCTATCCACCAGCTGGCACAGTAGCCAGTTGATATAGTCACTGTGACCCGGAGAACGGGTCCAGTGGACGCCTGGATTGCACGTACATACGGTTTCATCAAACGCCCAGTAGTCTTCTGGCGCGTTTTCGACCCTTCCCAACCACGCTTGCGCGGGATGGTGCATCAGTCGTCAATGTCCATCACATCGTATCGTCGTCCCACACTTAAGGGGCACGATTCAACGAGCGTTGAACATTGCTTACCATGGACCCACAGGGATTCGAACCCTGGGCATCCTCCTTGCAAAGGAGGCACTCTACCACTGAGCTATGGGCCCGTGTCAGCCCTAGTAGTTCTAAGGTGTCCGAACGGATGTGTTCGAACTCGGAAATCGAAAGTGAGCCACCCCGTCGGGGTGGTCTCGGTCGTTAGGAGGTGATCCAGCCGCAGATTCCCCTACGGCTACCTTGTTACGACTTAAGCCCCCTTGCGAAGCCCAGATTCGACTATCGTGTGATAGCCTCATCCGGACCTCACTCGGGTGCTTTGACGGGCGGTGTGTGCAAGGAGCAGGGACGTATTCACCGCACTCTTATGAAATGCGATTACTACCGAATCCAGCTTCATGAGGGCGAGTTTCAGCCCTCAATCCGAACTACGATCGAGTTTCGGAGATTAGCGTCCTCTTTCGAGGTAGCAACCCATTGTCTCGACCATTGTAGCCCGCGTGTAGCCCAGCTCATTCGGGGCATACTGACCTACCGTTGCCCGTTCCTTCCTCCGCTTTAGCAGCGGCAGTCCTTCTAATGTACCCAGCCAGTCGAAACTGCTGCTGGCAATTAGAAGTGCGGGTCTCGCTCGTTGCCTGACTTAACAGGACGCCTCACGGTACGAGCTGACGGCGGCCATGCACCTCCTCTCTATAGCGTCGTGATAAGGTCATCAACCTGATCGTCATCACTATAGTCGGAGCTGGTGAGATGTCCGGCGTTGAGTCCAATTAAACCGCAGGCTCCTCCGGTTGTAGTGCTCCCCCGCCAATTCCTTTAAGTTTCATCCTTGCGGACGTACTTCCCAGGCGGCTCGCTTCTCGGCTTCCCTACGGCACAGCACAGGCTCGTAGCCTGTGCCACACCTAGCGAGCATCGTTTACAGCTAGGACTACCCGGGTATCTAATCCGGTTCGAGACCCTAGCTTTCGTCCCTCACCGTCGGATCCGTCTTCTCGAGGTGCTTTCGCCATCGGTGGTCCGTCCAGGATTACGGGATTTCACTCCTACCCCGGACGTACCCCTCGAGCCTTCCGGTCCCAAGCCACGTGGTTTCCACCGGACGCCCGCCAGTTAAGCTGGCGGATTTCCCGATGGACCTTCGTGGCCGGCTACGGACGCTTTAGGCCCAATAATATCGGTCATCACTTGAGCTGCCGGTATTACCGCGGCGGCTGGCACCGGTCTTGCCCAGCTCTTATTCCCCGACCGCCTTACAGTCGGGAAAAGCGAGGACTATATGCCCTCGCACTTGGGGTCCCCTTATCGCACTTGCGTGCAGTGTAAAGGTTTCGCGCCTGCTGCGCCCCGTAGGGCCCGGAATCTTGTCTCAGATTCCGTCTCCGGGCTCTTGCTCTCACAACCCGTACCGATTATCGGCACGGTGGGCCGTTACCCCACCGTCTACCTAATCGGCCGCAGCCACATCCTACGGCGCCTGAGCGTTTGGGAGAGTCGGCATTCCAGCGTGACTCCCCTATGAACTATTAGCCTCAGTTTCCCGAGGTTATCGTTCTCCGTAGGGTAGTTTGACCACGTGTTACTGAGCTTTCCGCAACGAGTCTAAGCTCGTACAACTAGCATGGCTAAATCGGACCCCAATAGCAATGACCTCCGGCAGGATCAACCGGAATGGGTCGCGACCATTTAAACCTGGTCGCGGGGTGTTGGCGGGTGAATGGCAGCGTATTGCTGTCAAATCACCGTTCAAAGGTCCGAGTTCGGGGACATCCGTTCGGATGTCACCGAACTACTAGGGCTAACATCAGATACCGTCTTGCGGCGTACCGCAGGGGCGGAATCCTCATTTCCTTCGGATTTGAATCGAGGTGGTTCGAGGGTATAAACCCGTCGAACCGCGCTCGACCCAACCCGTGAATCGGGACGCGTTGAAACGCCCCGAAATCGCGTTGTGTCTTTCGCATTCTTCCGAAATGCCTTGGACCACTTAAGGCCGTCGTATCATCGGCGCACCGGGAAGGTGTGTCATCCCGGAGTGCGCCAGACGACCTTGGGTCGGGTGGCGTTCGGACGAAGCCTTCGGGGGGAGTGCCCCCGTGCGCTTCTTCACATTACTTCGAATGGCACGGTTGCATTTAACGCCGTTGATTTAGTGGCTCTGTGAGAAAAATAGACACGAGGGGAGTGATAACTTCACACGCGCACAGTTCTGACATCAGCTTGGTGGGCCAAGTGAAATCAATTCTGCGTCGAGTGAAAACAAGTATTAGTTTCGCGCGCGTGCGATAGAGAGACGGAACGGACTCAGTTGAAGTCGGTTTATAACGGGTCGATTTATAAGGAAGGAGGTATGATTAAAAAGCGAGCAATGAGTGGGCCGGCAGACTCCATCGAGATTCAGAACGTAGTCGCATCGACCGGGATCGGTCAAGAGCTCGACCTCGAAGCCCTTGCCGACGACCTTCCCGGTGCTGATTTCAACCCAGACAACTTCCCAGGCCTCGTCTACCGGACGCAGGAACCGAAAGCAGCGGCGCTTATCTTCCGCTCTGGGAAAATCGTGTGTACCGGTGCAAAGAGCATCGACGACGTGCACGAAGCACTGGGTATCATCTTCGACAAGCTCCGGGATCTGAGCATCCCTGTCGACGAAGAGCCCGAAATCACAGTTCAGAACATCGTCTCCAGCGCAGACCTGGGCCACAACCTGAACCTGAACGCACTCGCTATCGGCCTCGGTCTCGAGGACGTCGAGTACGAACCCGAACAGTTCCCCGGCCTCGTCTACCGCATGGACGAACCGAAAGTCGTCATCCTGCTGTTCGGTTCCGGGAAGATCGTCATCACGGGCGGCAAGCAAACCGACGACGCAGAGACGGCCGTCGAAGAGATCGTCGAGCGAATCGACGCACTCGGCCTTCTTGGGTAACGCGCTCGGACGAACTCACTTTCTTCTGACCACGCTCCGGTGAGCCACAGGTCCAAAAGTGTAAAAAGTCCAACAACCAAATGGCTCAGTATGAGTGCGCGGGAGGACGTGGCGTTTCTCGTCGGGTCACAGAGCAGAGTCTCGATACTACGAGCACTAGCAAACGGGCCACGACGTCCGACGAACCTCGCGAAAGCGTGCAACTGTGCCCGTGAAACCGCACAGCGGACACTCGCAGGGTTTCGTGAGCGCGGGTGGGTCCAGAAGTCCGACGGGTTGTACCGTCTCACTCCTGGTGGGGAGATGGTCTTCGAGCGGTACGACAGTCTCATCGACACCGTCGAATGTGCAGACCAGATGAGCGAATTTCTGACGAACGTCGGTGGTATCTCCAACGAATTGCCACCCGACGTCTTCCAGCAGTTGAACGTCACCACCGCCGTCGACAACGACCCTCACGCGCCCATCAATCGCTACCTTACAGTCCTTGGTGACGAACCAGTAGACCAGTTCCGTGGTGTCTCACCTATCGTGAGCCGTATCTTCAACGAGGCAGCAGAGCAAGTAATTGGGCCGCAGACGGAGATGGAACTCATCATCGACCGGGATGTGCTCGAACGGTCGATCGCAGAGTATCCCGATGCCTACGAGCTCGGGAAAGAACTCGACCAGTTCTCCCTCCAGGTCGTAGACGAAGAAATCGAGTTTGGCCTCCTTCTCGTAGATGGCCACGGAGCGGTGGCCTCACACGACGACTATGGGAACGTCGTCGCTCTCGTCGACGGCGACACTCCCGAAGTCGTGACCTGGGTCGAAGGGCTGTACGAGTCACTTCGTGCGAAGGCGTCTCCCGTAGAGTACGACGAGTTAGCAACGTAGCGAGGGAGACGAAGACACGACTCATCGACTGTGACACCCCCGGTCACACGTGATATTTCCAATCACATCCTCTTGCAATAAAATATAAGGTGGCGCTCGTCTGAGAAGTAAGTGCCGCGTCGCAGAAGTCTCCATTGGCGATTCGGCTCTCCACGGAGACCGGGTGGTGGATGCCCCTGCCCCTTCAGACGTCCGCGCCTTCGGTGAGGACGTCTTTCACCACGTCCGGGTCTTCGAGAAGTTGGTGTTTGGTGTAACTCCCCTCGGCACTGCCGCCGCTGTGTTTGGACTGCTCGATGATGTCGAGAAACGCGTGTTCTTTCAGCAGGTCACGGACGCGCCGGAGTGAGAGACTATCGGAGCCCTGCTGTCGGCAGATGTTCTCGTAGACTTCGTACACTCGACTCGTTCGGAAGCCGTCTTGTTGCTGGTTCGACAGCGAGAGAATCGCGAGAGCCTGCAGAACGTACCGTGAGTGAGGAGTCGAACCTCGGATGAGTTCACGGAATCGGTCGGTCTCCGCGCGCTGGCGCGCCTGCGTGACGAAGTTCTCTTTGACGGTGTTGGCACCCATCGACTGTGCAATCTCACCGGCGTAACGGAGGATGTCGATAGCCTTGCGAGCGTCTCCGTGTTCGCGGGCGGCGAGTGCTGCAGCGCGAGGTATCGTCGACGGGTCCAAGACGCCGTTTCGGAACGCGTCACTGCGTGCGTCCATGATGTCGCGAAGTTGGTTGGCGTCGTACGGTGGGAAGACGAACTCACGCTCACAGAGGCTGGATTTGACGCGTTCGTCCATCCGGTCTTTGTACTGAATCTTGTTACTGATGCCGATGACGCCGAGTTTGCACCCCGAAATCTTTCCAGCCTCGCCCGCCCGCGACAGTTGCATGAGGATGTCGTCGTCGCTCAGTTTGTCGATCTCGTCGAGGATGATGAGGACGACGTCGTAGAGTGAATCGAGGATACGCCAGAGACGCTTGTAGTACGTCGACGTCGAGAGCCCCTTGTCGGGGACTTTGATACCCGTTACGGCGGGGTCGTTGACGCTGTCGGCAATCGTCTGGACCGCCTGCGTCTCGGTGGTGTCCTGTGCACAATCGACGTAGGCGAACGTCGCTTTCACCCCCTCTTCTTCGGCAGTATCGACCAGTCGTTGAGAGACGTACTTCGCACAGAGCGACTTCCCAGTACCCGTCTTTCCGTATATCAACACGTTACTCGGACTCTGTCCGAAAATCGCAGGATTCACCGCCGTCGCGAGGTTCGAAATCTCGTCGTCGCGACCGACGATGCGACCCTCTCCAGGGAGATGGTTAATCTCTAACAACTCCTTGTTGGCGAAGATGGGGTCCTCCCTGGTGAAGAGGTCGTCGCTGGCGTTAGGCATGTTCGCAACACACCACGTTTCCGGTGAAAGGACTTACCATTTGTCGCAGGACACACACACCACATTTCCGGTGAACGGTGACGAACCTCCGTTTCCCGTCCACACGAAACCGAGGTTTGGGTTCACCGGAAACATGGTGTGGTGAGGGGTTTGAAATATCATCACTGCTTGGAGGGGGCCCACGTTACTCGAGGAAAAGACGAATTCGGGCGAACCTACCCACTGTTCTGGAGACCGGCCACAGTACAGGGAGACCGGCCACAGCACAGAGACGTCTCGACGACAGCCGAGACGAGTCAGACGTAACTGATGAACAGTTTCAGACGACTCAGTAAGTCGCAGTTCGGCGTTGCCGCAGTGCGTACAGACGTCACGAGACGAGAGTAGCATCGGCCGGAAGAACTGGGTACTTCGAACCCTAGTCAACTACCCTCGTGTGGTCAACCGCCCTCACCCTCGTGTAGCCAACTGCCCTCGGAGGTACACAGACAACCCCAAAATCGCGTCCCTGCTTCGATTCGAGCATTACTCGAGAGTCGAGTAATTATCTGTCTGCGAGTGTATCAATGGACTTTTACACAAATAAACTATTTAATAGTTTCTAGACTCTCTCCAAAACAGCCTGTGCTGAGGAACGTGACTCCGCCCATCGTCGCACACACAGAAGCGATTGAGAGACGACAACACCCACCGGAAACGTGGTGTCTTCCGAGGACCGACACACCTTACGAGAATCCCTACGCTGGTGGTCTGTAAGAGACGATTTCACCGGAAACCCGGTGTGCAGCATATAAGTGGTGCGATTCGACGTGAGAAGACCATCTCCCAGCAAGCGTTCACGCTGGACAACCGCTGATTTCGGTCGTCTTCGGCCCCGAGTTGCCCGCTCGTCCATTCACCGGAAACCCGGTGTGTCTGTTCCCGACCGCGCACAGCCGATTCCCGATATCTTCCCAGTCCCCTTCGGCGGTTTCACCGGAAACCCGGTGTCTGTCAGCGCTATAACGTTCTTCACCCGCGGCCGGTCCGACACACGACGTCTCGACTCACGGTGAACGGGCGATTCATCGGAAACGTGGTGTCTCTGCCCCTCTCCCGTCACTCTCGCGTTTCACCGGAAGCGAGGTGTGGTGAACCGTACCGAAATCGCCCGAACGATTGCTTTCGGGCCGAACGGATACCCGACATCCTCTCGAGTCGATTCACCGGAAACGTGGTGTGGAACCAACTGACGTAGAATCGTGATTCTCAGTCGTGACTGATAGTGCCGTTCTCGTGGCGTCAATGCAATTACCCTACAGTGCGAACTCACTGTCATGCGTGCACTCGGCCGGGCGTGGGCGCGCCTTCGCGAGGCCCTCAGCAAGACAGATGGTGGTCAGGCGTGGTCACTCGAATGGTCACGTCGAATCGAGACTCGGTGGTCGTGTGGGGAGGAACTCATCGACTGCTTCCGGTTCGACGACGGGTACGTCACCACTGTCCAGTACAAACGACAGGAGGTCAAGTGGCAACTCACGCCTGGACAGGTTCCACTCGCAAGTGCTCTCGCGATGGCCAGACTCTATCTCGAACACCGACTGACTCCACAGACCGACCGTGACGGCCGACCGTTTATCGGCCTCGCGGACCACGGTCCGGTCCAGGTGTTCGAGGAGATTCCACCGGAACCCGTCGAGTACGTCTATCTCGACGGGATTCGGACGCTCGAAGAGTTCCCCGACTTCATCACCGTCGACGAGAATCTGCGGTCAGTCTTCGAACGGATGGTCCCTGCCCAGTCGAGAACCCCGCGGTAATCGGCGGAAGTGTGTTCCATTCGGTGTGAACGTCTCACAGCAATCTCGCTCAGTTCTTCCGCTCTCGTGTCGCAAGCCGTTTCCCCGTCGCGTTCGTACCCGAGTTGATGACTGCCGAGGACGAGGAACCGACTGTCCATCCAACCGAGCAGGACGGGTCGGACGCGAGTTCCGAGGGGTCGGACACGAGCGCAGATAGTAACGAAAGTTCCGACGACTCTGGTGCGAGTGCCGACGACCTCGCCGCGAACGCCGACACCGTCACTCCCGTCGGTGCTGGCGGCAGTCCCGACCACGACGTGCTCGACCGACTCAGCGACGTGACCGACGCCGAGGTTCCGAACGACACCGAACAGCAGGCCGACGGTGTTTCACTCGCGTCGTTCTACGACGCACTCGAAGCAGAAGGGCGACCAGTCGTGACGGCACAGCAAGTCGCCCGTCGACTCGAGGTGTCGCAAGCGGACGCGATGGACGGATTGGACGCACTCGTCGATGCCGGTCGAGTCGAGAGAGTGAACGTCGAGACCGACCCGCTCGTGTGGTACCCGACCGAGTGGGGAAAACTCGCGTCTCGCGAGCGCGTGGTCTTGTTCCCGAAGCGACGCGAACTCGTCGTCGACAACCCCACACAGTACACACGCGCGCGACTCTCGCAGTTCGCCCATCTCGTGGACACGACGGGTGACCGCGAGGGCAGAGGTCGGGGATATCTCTACCGAATTCGACAGGAAGACGTGTGGCAGGCCCCCTTCGACGATGTCGGTAACCTCATCGCCATGCTCCGCTCAGTGGTTCCCGAGCGGTCGCCGCACCTCGAAGCGTGGATCGAAGACCAGTGGAAGCGTGCCCACCAGTTCCGCCTGTACACCCACGAAGAGGGATACACCGTCCTCCAAGCGGCGACTGAGAGCCTCATGGGCAACGTCGCCCTCCAGAAACTCGACGAAGACCAAATTTACGCACCGATTTCAGATACCGAAGCGTGGGTCAGAGACGAGAACGTCGCGGCCATCAAACGAATTCTCTACGACGCAGGCTACCCAGTCGAAGACGACCGCGACCTCGAGGAAGGCGACGCGCTCGACGTCTCGCTCCACGTCGAACTCCGTGAGTACCAACGAGACTGGGTCGACCGCTTCCTCGACCAGCACTCCGGCGTCCTCGTCGGTCCGCCCGGTGCAGGAAAGACTATCGCCGGTATCGGCGCGCTCGCTGCAGTCGGTGGCGAGACGTTGATTCTCGTCCCGAGTCGCGAACTCGCTCGACAGTGGCGCGAAGAACTCCTCACCCACACCGACTTCGACCCTGACCAAATCGGGGAGTACCACGGCGGAAGCAAAGAAATCCGCCCGGTCACCATCGCGACCTACCAGACCGCAGGGATGGACCGCCACCGCTCCCTATTCGATTCGCGTCGTTGGGGACTCATCATCTACGACGAGGCACACCACATTCCCAGTCGTGTCTTCCAGCGCAGTGCCGACCTGCAGTCCAAACACCGACTCGGCCTCTCTGCGACGCCAATCCGCGAAGACGACAAAGAAGCCGAGATATTCACTCTCATCGGCCCGCCCATCGGCACCGACTGGGGGAAACTCTTCGACGCAGGCTACGTCCAAGAGCCGGAAGTCGAGATTCGCTACGTCGGATGGGAAGACGACATGGCCAGAAACGAGTGGGCCTCTAGCGACGGCCGAGAACGCCACATGCTCGCCGCGATGAACCCCGCGAAGGTCTTCGAGATACGTCGACTCCGCGCTCGCCACCCCGACTCGAAGACGCTCGTCTTCGTCGATTATCTCGACCAAGGAGAAGAGATCGCGACGGCACTCGACGTTCCGTTCGTCAGCGGGGAGACGCGCCATCACCGCCGCGAGGCGTACTTCGAGGCGTTCCGCGACGGTGACCTGCAGACGCTCGTCATCTCCCGCATCGGTGACGAGGGCATCGACCTGCCGAACGCCGAACTCGCTATCGTCGCGTCCGGTCTCGGCGGGTCACGCCGACAGGGGTCCCAGCGCGCCGGGCGAACTATGCGACCGGCCGGGAGCGCACTCGTCTACGTGCTGGCGACTCGCGGCACCAGCGAGGAAGACTTCGCCCAGCGTCAGATGCAGCACCTCGCGGGGAAGGGCATTCGCGTTCGTGAATCGAACTCTGGTGAGTCCGCCCACGACGACGGACTCGGTGGGGAGGCCAGCGAACCGGTCGGTGACGACTCGGACCACGATGACTCGGACCACGACGACTCGGACCACGATGACTCGGACCACGACGTCGACGCGGGCCAAACTGAGTAATCGCGGTGGGGAAGACTCTCGAATATCGACGTTCTGTCGTGCAGTTATCCGCGTGGAATGAGAATTCTTAAGTCTAATCGTAGATTCAGACTCTCTTACCCGCTCTTAGCTCAGCCTGGCAGAGCAGCCGACTGTAGATCGGCTTGTCCCCCGTTCAAATCGGGGAGAGCGGACTTCTCCTGCGAACAACGTGAGCAGTGAGACGTCCACCTCGACACGATTTGAGCAGCGAGCAACTCTCTGAGTTGCGAGTGAGTTCAAATCGGAGGCTCGCGATGCTCGCCACGAGCACTCGCTCGTTTCACTCACGAGTGTGGGGAGAGCGGACTTCTCACGGAACTTCCTTCAAAAATCGTCGCCGGCGACTCAGACGGCCGAGAGCTGTTTCTGCTCGGCCAGTTCGAGGTACGACAGCTCTGCATCGGGCATCTTCGGTCCAGTCAGTTCTCCCTGGCGTTTCAGATAGTCGGTCCACCCGCGTGCGTTTTCCACCGAGTCGAACTCGATGACCACCACGATTTCGTTCGGGTTGTCGGCTGATTGAAACAGTTGGTATCCCTTCCCGCCGTGTTCAGCACGAAGCGTGTGATACTCGTCGAACGAGGATTTCCACGCGTCGTAGTCGTCGACAGTCGATTTCACGTGTAGGTATGCCATCCACTCCACCGTGTTAACAGTGGACGCGGGAGTGGATATACGTAGCAGGTTCCGTCTCAGGAGGCTAGCTACTCCTCTGGAAGTCTGCAGACGTTCGGTGCGTCGTCGCCGATTTGGTTGTCTTCGACGACGTTGCCAGTCGATAGGTCGTCGATTCTGATGGGCAAGTCGCCGTTCTCGCGGATGACGTTCTCGCGGATGACGTTGTTGTCTGAGCCCCCGCTCTCGACTCCTGAAACCTCTCGGCCTTGGAGTTCGATTCCATCGCCGCCGTTCTGTCGGATGAGGTTCCCGACGATTTGGTTCTCGTCGGCATCGAGGAGGAACACACCGTCCTCGCCGTTTCCGATGATGCGGTTTTTGGAGATGGTAGAGCGATCAACACGGAACTCGAAATTGATTCCATCTCCCCCATTTCGTAAGATGTCGTTTTCTTCGATGACAATCTCTGTCGAAATCCCGTCGACAGCGACTCCGTATCTCTCGTTTTCGATGAACCGGTTCTTTCGAACGACGTTACCTAATGTTTCGAAGATGAACAGGCCACCCCCGTTTTGATAGAAGAGATTATCCACGACTGTGGCATCCTGACAGAAGAATAATCCCAGTCGGCTGCCGTTGTAGTCGAAGCGGTTGTCCTTGAACAGGAGGTCGGGGGCGAACTCGAAACCAGCGATGCCCTCGTTTCTGGTGATTCGATTCCGCAGGACTCGAGTCCGTCTCGCACCTTCGTCTTGGAAGAACACGATGTCGTTCTTCGCGATGACGTTGTCTGCGATGGTGAGGTCAGTGACACTGTAGAGCCGCAACGCTGCCTCACAGTGAGTAATCTTCACGTGAGATATCGTCCCGTTTCTGTTGTCGCTGTATTCGATACCGGTTTCGAATCCCGTCACGATGAGATTCTTGACCGTGCAGTTGAGTGTGTCATCACTGAGGTAGAGACCAGCTCTGATACCGGTGCTCTGGTAAACGTTTTTCCCAGGTCCTTTGATGGTGTGGCCGTGGCCGTCGATGGTGACATCGGGTACCCCCTCTTTGACGACGATGACGGTCATCGGATTGTTCACGACGATATCCTTCGTAAGCACGTAGTACCCTGGCTCGGTAATCTCAGTCGGGCCATCGATTGGAATCGCGTCGCTCGGCACCCCACCACCGCCATCTCCTCCTGCGGCCGCACTCCCAGCAACACCTGACAGTCCCAGACCAGCAAGTGCAGTCGCAACTGCCCCCCTGCGAAGGACATCTCGGCGTGACAATCCACGATTCTGTGTCGAGCGTTCAGAACCCATTCGTGTAGAATGCGGCCGCAACCGCATTGTTATAATTGAGTTTTTGACAATTAGTGGTGTCTGAAGAATCTTACTCGGCGAATAACTGTGGTACTGGTATGTTACCGGAGCGTGACGCTCTCACGGGCACGTATCTCTGTCATCCGCAAAACTCGAAGCCGAGTCGAAGCCTGCAGGCCAGAACGGACTCACGCTCCAACACTGACTGGAGTAATCATACCAGAACATATCAGTATTACAACTGCTTATCACAGATGCGTGCGTAATCGCACGTATGACTACCCTCTCTTTGACACCGGAGTTAGTGACGGTACGAACAGAAATGAACGACCACAGGACGATGACCGTCGAACTCCACGAGACGAACGAGACGCGCCACCTCGTCGAGTACGAGACCGAACAGATTCGGGACACGCTGGCGTCGCTTCCCGTTGGGTCTCGAATCCCTGTCGAGATGGTCCGTGCTGGCTCACGCTCGAACGTCTGGAAAGTCGTCGGTCTCCACGGCCGCCGCTCCCACGGCCGTCGGTCCCCCACTGCCAACCACTCTCTGACGACTGCTAACTAACCGCTTTCAGACACGGCGGACCCGAGCCCAACCCGTTCGTCTCTGTTTCCTGACTCCATTTCCGACGACTGAATCGAGAGCGCTCCCTTCATCGCAGAGTCGCTACTTTCTATCGCCGAACTGCCGGCCTTCGTCGCCGAACCACTATCATCCACCCTCGAACCACTATCGTCCACCCTCGAACCACTATCGTCCACCCTCGAACAACCATCACCCACCGTCGAACCGCCGGTGCTATATCCTTCGCCCGTCTCCCGAACGCCAATGACTGTCGTCGCCGAGATAGCCATCCGATTCCGCGACCACGACGCCTTTGGCCACGTGAACAACGCCGTCTACGCGACCTACTGCGAACAGGCACGCGTCGAGTACTTCGAGAGAGTCCTCGACGTTCCCGTCTCAGAACTCGACATCGTCGTCGCACACCTCGAACTCGACTACCGGGCACCCATCGAGGGAGTCGGAACTGTCGAAATCGAAATCGAGGCAGGCGAACCTGGTGGAAAGAGCTTCCCGCTGTTCTACGAACTCTCCTACGAGGGCGAGGTGGTTGCGACGGGAAAGACCATCCAGGTTGCGATGGACGAGTCGGGCACTCCCACACGCGTCCCGGACTCGTGGCGTGAAGCGATAGCGAATCAATCCTAACTCGCCCCAATGATCCGGGCGACGTGACTCCGTCTCTCTGAGCATCCCGTCTCTCTGAGCACCCTATTTCTCCGCGTTGACCCGGTATTCTCGACAATCCGACGCGACGTAACCCAAGAATCGGACGACAATGTCGAGTCCGCGGAATTAAGTAGTCTGCCAGTAATCTCAGAGTATGCCCCAGGGAGCACTCAAAGAGCGTCCATCTGTCGGCGATGCGGTCGACCTGCAAACTCGAGCAGGGGAACGCGTCCTCTACATCGGTCGCGACCGGCCGATTCGTATCAGCACCGGACACCGACTCCTCCACCACGATGGGAAGTGTAGTCGTCCCCACGGCCACAACTACGAAATCGCCGTCCGCGTGGTCGGAGAACTGACCGACGAGGGATGGGTCGTAGACAAAGGTGCGGTCACCGACGTCATCGACGAGTGGGACCACCGTTTCCTCCTCGAATCGGGTGACCCCCTGGTCGAAGCGTTCGAACAGTCGGGCGACGCCGACGGAACCATCGTCCTCGACGCGCCGCCGACGGCCGAAGTGATGGCTGTCGTTCTCGAAGAGAAACTGGAAGCGGCGCTTCCAGACAACGTCTCGGAGGTTTCGGTCGAAGTGCGCGAAACCGCGGAACTCTGCGCTGGCTACTGATGCCCGTCTCAGATTCGGTTTCGCGACCCGACACCGACGCCGACGGCCAGCGCCTGCCTATCAACGAACTGTTCGCGTCGCTTCAGGGCGAGGGAAAACTCGCCGGCGTCCCGAGTACGTTCGTTCGGACGAGTGGGTGCAACCTCCGGTGTTGGTTCTGCGACTCGTATCACACCTCGTGGGACCCGACACACGCGTGGATGGCCCTCGACGAAATCGTCGCAGAAGTGGAGACGCTCGCTCCGACGCACGTCGTCGTCACCGGTGGCGAACCGCTGATTCACGGCGAGACGGCAACGCTCCTGTCGGAACTGGCCGACGACTACCACCTGACCGTCGAGACGAACGGGACGCTCGAAACCGACGCACCAGTCGACTTGGCGAGCATTAGTCCGAAACTTGCCTCGTCGACACCGACGGCCGAAAACGCACCGACAGACACCGACACTAGCGTCTGGACGGAGCGTCACGAGTCGGCCCGTATCGACCTCGATTCGCTGGCCTCGCTGGTCGAACACGCCGAGGACTTCCAACTCAAGTTCGTCGTCACCGGCCGCGACGACATGGCCGAAATCGAATCACTCGTCGAAGACGTCCGAGGCGTCGCGAAACGAGAGATTCGAGATAGCGACGTACTCCTGATGCCCGAGGGACAGACCCAAGCCGCGCTGGCGCACACGCGAACGGCCGTTGCCGAACTCGCCGCCGAGTTTGGCTACCGATACACGCCTCGCCTACACGTCGACCTGTGGAACGACGCGCCCGAGACCTGATTGCTCCCACATTTACTCCTGAAACTCACTACTATGACAGACGACACAACTCACGACGAGAAACGCGCCGTCGTCCTTCTCTCCGGCGGCATGGACAGTGCGACGACTGCCTTCGAAGCCAAGGAGCGTGGCTACGAGATTTACGCGCTCCACACGTCCTACGGCCAGAAGACGGAGTCGAAAGAGTACGACTGCGCCCGTGCACTCGCCGACGAACTCGACGCCCGTGACTTCCTCCACATCGAGACGAGTCACCTGAAACAAATCGGTGCTTCGTCGCTGACGGACGACTCGATAGACGTCGAGGACGCCGACATGGACGCAGACGAGATCCCAACCTCGTACGTCCCGTTCCGAAACGCCAACCTGCTGTCGATGGCCGTCTCGTACGCCGAAGCCAACGAGTGTGAGGCCGTCTTCGTCGGCGCTCACTCCGAAGATTACTCGGGGTACCCCGACTGCCGGCCAGAGTTCTTCGAGGCGTTCGAGGCGATGGTCGACGTCGGCACGAAACCCGACACGCACATCTCGCTCGACGTCCCGTTCGTCCACGACTCCAAGACCGACATCGCCCGACGCGGCCTCGACCTCGACGTCCCGTTCGAACACACGTGGTCGTGTTACCGCGCCGAAGAACCGGCCTGCGGGACCTGTGACTCCTGTGCGTTCCGTTTGCAGGCGTTCCAGAACCTCGGCGAGCGCGACCCGATTCCGTACGCTGAACGACCCGACTACGTCGACGCCGCGTAACCCTCACTTTTGACGCTTTCGGACGAACTGCCGGGTATGAGCGACGAGAAACGTCGGACTGCGAGCCACTTCGGCGCGGCCGCCGAGTCGTATTTCGAGAGCGACGTCCACCGACTCGGAGCGGACAGACGGACGCTCGCTGCGTGGTGTCGAGACGCGACTCGAGCACTCGACGTCGCAACCGGCGGGGGTCACACAGCGGGTGCAATCGCCGAGATGGGCGTTCCCGACGTCGTCGCCAGCGACGCGGCCCCCGAGATGGTCGCCACTGCGGTCCGTGAGTATCCTGTCGTCGGTGTCGTCGCGGACGCCGAGCGACTCCCGTTCGGAGCGCAGACGTTCGACGCCGTCTCCTGTCGCATCGCGGCACACCACTTCCCCGACCCGGAAGCCTTCGTCGCGGAGGTTGCTCGCGTTCTCGAACCCGGCGGTGTCTTCGCGTTCGAAGATAACGTCGCACCCGAAGACCAGGCGCTCGCGACGTTCCTCGACGGTATCGAACGCCTCCGCGACCCGACGCACGTCGAACTCTATCCGGTCTCGCAGTGGCGACAGTGGTTCGAAGACGAAGGGTTGGCCGTCGAAGCAGTCGAGACGGCGAAACTCACGCTCGACTTCGACGACTGGACCGACCGAACTGGCGTCTCACCCGACGACGAAGCAGAACTCGAACGTCGCTTTCGGGAGGCATCGCCGGCGGCAACCGACCTGTTCGAAGTCGAGTTCGACGGCGACGCTGTCGTCTCGTTCGCCAACCCGAAAGCACTGATTCGGGCGCGAAAACGGTAACCACGAGGGAGGCCGGTGTGCACTCGCCCGCGACAGGCCCAAACTCTCACTTCGCTCCAGAACGTCATGTTATACCATGGCACGAGTAATCGTGGTCGGTGGTGGTCCCGCAGGACTCTCAGCAGCCCTGTTCACGGCGAAGAACGGGTTGGACGTCCGGTTGTTCGACACGGACAAGACGTGGCTCCACAGTGCGCACCTGTTCAACTACCTCGGCATCGAGTCGAAAGACGGAACCAAGTTCCTCGAAGACGCCCGCGAACAGGTCGAAGGGTTCGGCGCGACACTCCACGACGCGGAGGTGACCAAAGTGGTGCACTCCGGCGATGGTTTCGTCGTTACTGCCGATGGTGAGGAACACGAGGCGGAGTACGTCGTCCTCGCGACAGGTGCGAAGCGTGACCTTGCAGAAGGAATCGGGTGTTCGTTCACGGGCGAAGACGTCGTCGAGGTAGACGTGACGATGGAGACGAGCGTCGAGAACCTGTACGCTACGGGGGCGATGGTCCGCGCCGAAGAGTGGCAAGCCATCATCTCGGCGGGTGACGGGGCCGCCGCGGCGCTCAACATCCTGACGAAAGAGAAGGGAGAACACTTCCACGACTTCGACACGCCGGACGACGCCGAGTAATCGGCCAGAGCGGTGCGTCTAGGACTCGACGAGCAAGACCCCGATGACGACCAACGCACCGCCGGCGAGCGTCACGACCGTCACGGGTTCGCCGAGAACGATTGCACCCAGAGCCAACGTGCCCGCGGGTTCGATGGTGCTGACGACGCTCGTTCGACTCGCACCGATACGTGACAACCCGGCGAAGAAGGCGAGTATCGGGACGACGGTCGCGACGACGGCGATTCCTCCGATGACGAGCCAGGACTCTCCGGTCGTCGGAATCGAGAGTTGTCCGGTCGCGCTTCCGAAGGCGAGGAACGAGACAGTCGCCGCCGGGAGGACGTGCGCGGTGAGCGTCTGTGAATCGACCGTCGAGAGCGTCTTCCGACTCACGACGATGTACGTCGCATAGACGATGGCGGCGAGGAGAACGATGAGGACGCCCCGTGGGTCGACGCCCGCTGGCTCTGCACCCGTGATGAGGACGACACCGGCGAGTGCGACGACGAGTGCCGAGATGGTCCGTCGCGTGACGGGTTCGTCGAGAACGGCGACGGCGAGCGCCACGACGAACACCGGGTAGGTGTAGAGGACGATACCGGTGAGGCCGGCCGTCAGGTACTCCAACCCGACGAAGTAGAGGAGGCTCATCGTCGCGTAGCCGAAGCAGCCGAGTCCGAGGCCGACGACGAGGGCACGCCCAGAGAGCAGGCGGAGTTTTCCACGCGCACCGAGCCACACCCAGACGAGTACCGTCGCCAGCAGGAACCGAAACGTCAACACCGTCGGAATCGACAGCCCTGCCGAAGTAGCGAGTTTTCCGAAGATACCGAGCGTGCCGAACCCGAGTGCCGAGAGAACGACGAGTGCAGTCCCGAGTCGGTCGGTCATTACCGACCCACGAATTGCCCACGGCTAAAGCAATTCGCAAGCGGTAAGCGTCCACCCTCCATCGTGCGGTGTGTGACCGCGTCTACACACGACGCCCCTATCTCGCCGTTTACGGGTCTCGGCGTCGCGATTCTGGCCGTCAGTACGAGCGCGATTCTCGTCCGCTGGAGTAGCGCACCGAGTCTCGTGAAGGCGTTCTATCGCGTCTTGTTCACCGTTGGCCTCCTCGCTCCGGTGGCGGTCGTCCGTCACCGAGATGCTTTGGCCAGCATCTCCCGACGTGACCTCGTGGCGGCGAGCGGTGCGGGGGTCGCACTCGCCGCACACTTCGCGTCGTGGTTCGAGAGTTTGAATCACACCACGGTCGCTGCCAGCGTCACACTCGTGCAGGCGCAACCGCTGTTCGTCGCCATCGGTGCGTGGGCCTTCCTCGACGAGCGCGTGAGTCGCAGGACGACCATCGGCATCGGTGTCGCGCTCGTGGGGATGGTGGTGATGTCGCTGTCCGACCTGCTCACCGCGAGCGGTGCGCCCAGACCACTGTTCGGGAATGCGCTGGCCGTCGTCGGTGCGGTGACGGCCGCCGCGTACGTTCTCACCGGTCGGAGCGTCCGGAGTCGAGTCGCACTCGTTCCCTACGTCGTCGTCGTGTACAGCGTCTGTGCGGTCGTTCTCCTCGTCGTCGCCGTCGGTCGAGGCGACCCACTTTCGGGCTATCCCACTCGCGAATGGCTCTTGTTCTTCGGGATGGCTATCGGCCCCGGTATCTTCGGCCACACGGTCATCAACTGGGCGCTCGCACACATCGAATCGAGCGTGGTTTCCGTGTCGCTTCTCGGAGAACCGGTCGGAAGCACCATCCTCGCACTGTTTCTCCTCGGTGAGATTCCCACACTCCCGACTATCCTCGGCGGTGCTGTGGTTCTCGCTGGAATCTACGTCACCGCATCGTGACCGAACACCCCGGTTTCTCGTACTGTAGCCCACATTGAAATCTGACTTCTCCCTGTCCTTACCTCAGTATTTGGGGCCGGTCACTCTCGTCTGTTATCGGAGCTGATAACCGCGACACAACGCTCAAGGACGTGACTGAGTGGTACACTGTATGGACGACGGCCAGGGTGTAGACGTACGTGTCCTCCACGTCGACGACGAACCGAGTCTCACCGACCTCGTCTCGATATTCCTCGAACGCGAAGCGGGCGACGTAGACCTCTCGGTGACGACGTCGAACTCTGGAACTGACGCGCTCGAGCGACTCCGCCAAGAGCGAATCGACTGTATCGTCTCGGACTACGACATGCCCGGTCTCGATGGGTTAGCGTTTCTCCGAGCGGTTCGCTCCGAACACCCCGACCTCCCGTTTATTCTGTTCACTGGCAAGGGCTCCGAAGACGTGGCCCGCGACGCCTTCCAGGTCGGCGCGACCGACTATATGCAGAAAGACACTGGCACCGACCAGTACACCGTGCTCGCGAACCGAGTAATCAACGCCGTCTCTCAGTACCGTGCGAAAGCTGCCTCCGAACGATACGGCACGGCCATCGAAGTGCTCGATAGCGGCGTCTACTCGCTCGACAGCGATGCGCGGTTCTCCTCGGTCGACGGCGTCTTCTGCGACCTCACTGGATACGCTCGCTCGGACATCCTCGGCAAGCGGTTCACCGACATCGTCGACGATTCCGCCGACGAAATCACCGAGGCGTTCGAGACTGTCGCCGGTTCCGACGGCCCCGACACGGAACGGTTCGAGGTCGCTCTCTCGCCCGGTCCGAACTACCCATACGACGACTTACTCTGTGAGGGGCATCTCGCGGCGCGACCCTCGGAAGACAACGAAGTAGGCGTCATCGGAACGCTTCAGGACGTCACAGAGCGCCGACGAAGTCGTGACAGAATCTACTACGAGACGCGCCTCAAGGACGCAGTCTTGGACACGTCGACGTCGCTCATGGGGGCCGAAGCGGACGAACTCGGCACGAAAATCGAGTGGACGCTTCAGACGGTCGGTGAGGTCGCCGACCTCGACCGGTGTTCGGTCTACCTCTACGACGACGAGACGAACGTCGCGGCTCGAATGCACGACTGGCAGGATGGCTCCCACACCGACCATCCAGACCGTATCTCGCTCGAAGACGCTCGCTGGTTGGTCGAGCGCTTACACCGCTTCGAGAACGCGTGCTTGCACAGTGTCTCTGACCTCCCACCGGAGGCGTCGAACACGAAACAACTACTCACGACTGCCGAGACCGGTGGGTTCGTCGTCGTCCCGATGGTCTCGAAGTGGTCGCTCGTCGGCTTCGCCGTCTTCGACGTGGTCGACGACGGTCGGTCGTGGACCGACACGGAAGTCGATTTGCTCCGGTCGGTCGGGAACAACATCACGCACACGCTGGCGAGGCAACGCCGAGAACGAGAACTCCGCCGGCAGAACGACCGCCTCGAAGAGTTCGCCTCGGTCGTCTCACACGACCTTCGGAACCCCCTCAACGTCGCGAAGGGGTTCGTCGAACTCGCTATCGACGAAGAAAACGTGGTCCACCTCGACAGGGCACTCGACGGTATCACCCGTATGGACACGCTTCTCAACGACGTTCTCACACTCGCCAGACAGGGGCGGAAACTCGGAGAGACGGACTCTGTCAGCCTCGAGCGCGTCGTAAACCGGGCGTGGAAGGCAGTCGATACCGGTGACGACGCTGTCCTCGTCATCGAAGACGACCTCGGGCGGACACCGGCAGACGAGGGGCGACTTCAACAAGCCTTCGAGAACCTGTTTCGGAACGCTGTCGAACACGGTTCGACAGGCAGTCAGGCAAGGCCTGACGACGCCGTCGAACCGTGTTCGACGAGCAACCAGCCTTCGACTGGTGATGCGGTGGAGCACGGTTCGACAGACGAGGCGTCGGCGTCGTCTTCTGTCACCACGGTCCGCGTGGGACCGACACCGACCGGGTTCTACGTCGCAGACGACGGCCCCGGAATCCCCAGTAACGAACGCGAGGTCGTGTTCGAACACGGCCACACCACCTCCGAGTCCGGAACTGGGTTTGGGCTCTCTATCGTCGAGAGCATCGTCGAAGCCCATGGCTGGGACGTCTCTGCGACTGCCCCCGAACCTGACCTCGGTGGCGCTCGGTTCGAGTTCGACTTCGGAACCGTCCGCTCGGAGGTCGAGCCTCGATTCTCGTTCAGCGACGACTGACGCACCGAAACCGCAGTTTACCTGTCTTCGACCGCCGCTTTCGTCCGCTTGTGGCGCTCGCGGAACATCGGTTCGAATCCGACTCCTCCGAACAGTCCAGCGGCGTCTCCGAGCGGCCCGAATGGCAACTCGTACTCGACGCGGTCTTCGATAATCGTCTCCTCACCGTCGGCGGCGAAGCGGTGTGTGTGGACCCATTTGCGGAACGGCCCGCCGACCATGTCGTCGCGGAACCACGCAGTCGTCTCACCCTCTTGTCGGTCGAGAATACGCGAAACCCACTGTTGGCGTGGGCCGACGCCGAAGGGTCGCATCGACATCTCGATTTCCGTCCCGGCGACGAGTCCGGCTGCGTCGTCTGTGCCCTCGGGAGTTCGAACGGCGACGATTTCGAGGTTCATCCACTCCGGTGTGAGCGCTTCTAGCCCCGAGATATCAGAGTGGAACTCCCAGACTCGTTCCAGCGGGGCAGCGACGCGGGTTCGACGCTGGTAGACCGGCATACACCATCATTAGTCGCCCGACGGAATAGACGTATTGGCGAAACTTGAGGTCTGCCGGAGACGGACTCACTGGAAAGAACGGTGGCGAAGTAAACGGAGAATAGTGGCGAAGTAAGCGAAGAGCGACGGCGAAGTGGGCAGAGAGGCCGTCGCTCAGCGTGTGATGAACCCGCGCGGAAATTTGGATGGCACGAACCGCGCGGGCGTGCAAGGGCAACACTCGGCCGCACTGGAATTCGGGTTGGCTGTCGGATGCGACCGATTGTCGTCGGTTGCCACGACAACTGTCGCGGCGGAAAATGCTACCCGAGGGAACACCTTAATAATTTTGCACGTTTTGCTGAACGTCTCGAACCACGAACAGAGTTGGTCGGCCCGAACTACGAACAGAGTCGGTCGGTCAGTTCCCAGAGGCGACTGCCCACTCAGGCGTTCCAGACGTCGGTTTCGGGGTTGAACGCGAGCCACGCGAACCACAGCATCGGTGAGTACTCGTTTGCTCGGCTGAGTCGTGCGTCTTCGTGCGGGCCGTCGAGTGCGACTCCCGTCTGGACGTTCCACCGTGACCCACCACCGACTAACTCGTCGCCGTCACGCGCGAACCGGTACGTCGTTCCGTCGATTCGTCGGTCGTACGCGACCAGTGAGTACCCCGGTGCAGTCGTGACGACGACGGGGACGCTCCCGACGGTATCGATGACGACGCCTGCCCATCGAACACGAGTCTCTGCGTACGCGCGTGCGGTGTTCCCGTCGCGGACGCCGACGACTAACTCACGATTCGAGAGGCGGGTGTCGCCGTCGGCACTTCCCGGTGCCATGTCGGGGTACGCGTCCCACACTCTCGCCCACTGGTCGTAGAGGTCGAATCCGTAGTTGAACCGGACCTCTCCGACGACGGTATCAGAAACTGGCGGGGGAAGCAACACCGTCGTCTCCGGGACGGCGTCACGCCACTCGCCCCACGTCGTCACCGTCGCTGGGAGAAGTTCCAACCGCGTTTCGGTCGCTGGTCCTCGAATCGCCGTCGCGAGAAGTTGACTCCAGAGGCTCTCTGTCGCCGTGTCGTACATGACGAGATTGTCGTTCCACAGATAGCCTGAGACGCCGAAGTTCGCCTCGCGACCGTCGACGCGACGAGTTGCGACCATCCCACTCTGACAGAGCGGGCAGTACGTGACGAGCACCGGTCGGTCACCGAATCGGTCGTTGACGACTTCGTGCCAACTCAGTATCCGAAGGGGGTACGCGCGGGCGTCGCCGTCGAGTTCGACGCCCACGACCAGGTCGTCGTGGCCGAGTTGCGGGCGGTACGTTCCGCCATCGAGTTCGATTTCGACGTCGTCCCAGTTCGGGGCGAACGCTGGCGACGTAATCGCAGGGATGGCGTCTCTCGCAACTGATTGGCGGAGGTCAGACTCCGAGACTGGGAGTAAAATCGACCGCGAAATATGACGTACTGGGTCGTCGTCCTGCGGTGGTCGACTGTCTCCCTGCGGTGGTCGACTGTCTCTCACGGCGCTTATTCCGCACCCCGCAAGCGACACTCCTGCGGTCACTGCGAGGGCGAGAAACGCCCGTCTGTCCATGTCTGACGTTATCGACCAATAGAAAAAGCGGTCGAGGTGTCGGGCATCCGTCTCGCACGACCTGCCGGCGTTCTGGTGACGAGTTCGCCGCGTGCAGAGGTGAGTATCCCGGACCCGAGCGGTTCGACGCTTAGAGCGTGAACCGCGAGACGGTCGTTCCTGCCTTTTTCAGGTCGGTGTGCGTCGCGGCGGCGACGGTCACCTGATTCTCTCCGTACTCGATTGCGACTTCGACTTCGAACGTCTCCTTCTTGGGTTCGACGAGCGTCGTCTCGCCGGGCGTTTTCACCGCGACGACAGCAGCATCGGTCTGTCCGGAGACGACGAGTTTGTCGCCTTTGAAGCGCGTGCTGACGCGCAGACTCGGGCCAGATGGCCGGTCACGCTCGACGTAGCGGTCACGCACGAACGCTGGCGTCTCGACGGGTTCGCCGGCGTCGACGCCGTGTGCGAGGCGGACGAACTGCGCCATCGACCACGCCAAGGGCGTCGCACTGCCGGTCCCTTCGCCGAACTCCCAGTTGAAGGCCGTCGAGTGTTCGCGGTCCCACACCTGTTCGGCTAGCATCCGGCCGGAGTTGGCGAACGCCGCCATCGTCCGAAGGAGGTTCGCCGGCGCGAGTTCTCCGTCTTCCGTGCCTGCGACGAGTTCGTACTCGCCGCGCTCGCCGGTGAAGATGGGCCAGAGACGACCTTTCCCTTTGGCGTCGATGGACCACGGTGCACCCTCTTCGTTGCGCTCGCGTTCACCGTAGCCGTCACCGTTGTACCGGTAGAACGCCGGGCCGTGCGGCGTATCGACGCGAATCGTCTCGTCGACTTCCTTCAACGAGTTCCGAATCACTTCGTCGTCGGCCGGTTTGATACCGAGACGAGTCAGTTCGAGGAACCCGGCGTCGATGACCTCGCGTTCGTCCAGGGTCGGTCCGTTGTTCGCCAACGTCCGGAGGTGTCCCGCGTCCGGGTCACCGTCTCGGGTGATGCGGACGTAGTACGGCGTGTTCTCGTGCCGGTCGGTTCCGGTTCGTGTCGCCGTCCAGTCGTCGACGCGCGCTGTCCAGTCGTCAGACAGTGCGAGCCAGACGAGTGCGTCTGCGTCGTGACCTTCGTCGAGTGCGATAGCCGCGGCACAGGCGAGTCCGGCGATTTCGGCCGCGATAGACGACGGCGAATAGCCGGCCTCTTCTTCCCACCGCTCTTGTGCCGTCGGCGGGCCGTTCCGGGCGACGTAGTTGGCAGAGCGCTGGACGTTGACGTAGTCGTATCCAACGTCGTCGAAGGTGACGCCGTGTTCGTTGAGCATGTAGGCCATCACCTGTGGGAACGAGATGTTGTCCATCTGTTCGCCGCCCCAGCGGGTTCGTCCGTTGAGGTAGGTGTTCTGCGGGATGAAGCCGCGGTCGTCCTGCTGGTTCGTGTAGATGTACTCCAGCGCGTCGATGGACGTCTCGATGTCGCCCACTGCTTCGAAGACGGTGAAGACCTGATAGAGGTCACGCGACCAGACGAAGTTGTAGCCGTACCCTTTCGACTCCTCTGCGGGGACGACTTCCCCCCACGGGACGGACGGCGACGCGATACCCGCGCCGAGGAACGTCTTGTCTTCGACTGCTCGGAGACTCATCAGACACGTCTTGTACTGGGCGGTGAGGTCTTGGTTCGACGCGACGGACGCCGGGAGGTCTTTGTCCGCGAGGAAGTCGTCCCACGTCTCGGCGTAGGCGTTGCGAACCGTCTCGTAGCCTCGGGTGAGCGCACCGGCGGCCTCACCGAGTGCGGCAGCGGTGTCGGCGTGTTCTGCAAAGCCGAGTGCCAACGTCTCCGAGAGGTCGGCACCGGTTCCGATTCGACCGACGAGGACGACGTTTTCGTCGTCGACGCGTTCTTGTGGGGCCGGAAGTTCGCCCTTCGAGAAGAACTCGGCGAGATATCTCGACCCGGCGACGCCCACCGTCGCCCACTCGAATCGCCCGGCAGTCGTCAGCGCGATGGCGACGCTGTACTCTTCGCCCTCTTCGTTGATGAGGAGCGTCTCGCGGCCGTCTCCGGCGTCGAACGCGCCCGCGTCACGGGCGACGAGGTGATAGCTCCCGAGTTGACCGAGGCGAATCCCTCGGTCTTTCGTCCCGGTGTTGGCGAGGGCGGTGTCCGCGACGGTGTACAGTTCGTACTCGCTGTCGTCGAATGCTTCGAACTGAACGTCTGCGAGCATCGCGTCGTGTTCGGGGTCGATACTGTACTCGACGGTGAGTTCCCACTCGTGACCCCGGCCGTCGCCCGTCTCGGTGATGACGTGCCGGAAGATGAGTGCGTCTTCTTCGACGATTTCGGCGCGTCGTTCGACCGTGTCGGCGTGGTCGTCACGTCGCGTCTCGTTGTGCGTTCGCGCCGTGTACTCGGCGTTCGGGTCGGTGTCGACGACGAGGAAGTCGAGTGTCCGGAGGTTCATCAGGTCGACCCGCGGGAAGCGAACTTCCGTGAGCGCGCCTTCGGTCAGCGTGTACCAGAGGCGCGAGGGGTCTTCAGTCCCGTGGTCGGCGACGGTTCCGATACCGTACTTCTCGCCGGTCGTCCACCGTGGTCGGTTCTCGGGGCCGGTCGGCGCGGGTTTCGGTGCAGGAAGCGCGTCCATCTCCGCGAGGATGGCAGTGGTCTCCATCCGGATGGCGTGCGGCCACCCAAGCGGTGTCGCGCTGTCGAACGTCCCGTCGTCGAACACTTGCTCGGCGAGATAGCCTGCGTCGGTCGAAAGCGGGCCGTCCGGTTGCAGCAGTTCGTAGAGGTTCGTCGCGCGCTCGACGAATCGGCGCCCATCTTTGCCGATTCGGTCGCAGAAGACACCGAACTTGGCGGCGGCGTTCGCACCCCACGCCGTGGCGACGGACCAGACTTTCTCGCCGTCTTGGCCGCCGGTACGCCAGTAGTCGTCTTCGAACCGTACCAATCCGGCGACGTCGCCGCGGGGGTTCCGGTAGAGTCCCTTCAGCGTCGCCGCCATGTGTTTGACGAGGCGGGTGGCCGTCTCGTCGTCGATCTCTTCGATGTCGGCGTAGGCGTCCATCGCATCCACGAGCGCGAACGTCGCCGAGTCGAGGCGTTCGTCGACGTCTCCGTCTTTGTCTAGACGAAGTCCGTACATTTCGCGTTCTTTGGACCACAGTTCGTCGAGGCCTTCGTAGACGGCAGTCGCCTGCTCGTGGGCGTGGTCGCACAACTCTTCGTTGAGTGGGGCGGTGGCGACGGTCGCGTACGCTTGCAGGAACGTCGCGGCGGTGTGCGTGAAGCGGCCTTCCATGTTCTCCCACGCGTTCTGACAGACGGTGGGGAGGCCGTCGTCTTCGAGACTGCTGTCGAGACCGGAGATGCCGGCCGCGATGGTCGAGCGAATCTCCCCGACGAGTGCGTCGTCGAGTTCGCCACGCCGTTCTGTGAGGAGCGACGCGAGATAACTCAGGACGGCCGCTGTTTGGTCGGCCTGATACTCTCTGTCGCCCGCACCTTCGACACGGCCGTGTGCCCAACCGGGCGCGATACTGCCATCGACGGCCCACACGCGGTGTGGCCACGTTCCGTCATCGAGTTGTGTGTTGCAGTAGAACGCCGCACTCGACGCGAGACGGTCAGAGAGGTCGAGACCGAAGGCGTCGTCTGCGTGAGCGAGCGCCTGCGAAACTTCTGCGTCGTCACGGAACCACGTGTATCCGTACCCGCCCGAGTGCGCGTAGAAGGGGTCGAACTCGGGGCCAGCGATGCGTGCTCCACTGGGAGCGGTCAGAAGCGACAGTGCCCGGAGGTCAGACCGGACGATTCGCTCGCGTGGCGTTCCTTCGGGGACGAACACTTCTGCTCGCTCGCGTGCTGACGCGCGTAGTTCGTCGGCCGTCGCGTGCTGGAGTGCGCAGTGCTGGAGGTCGGTGAGTGCGTCCTCACGGTTTACTTCGCTGTGGTCCGACAGTTGGGTAACGAGCGTCGTTCGCGCGGCCCGTCCGCTCTGTTCGAGCGGAGCGCTGACGACGACGTCGCCGGACAGGTGTGTGTCTTCGTAACTCTTGAGGACTGCCTCTCGTGGGAAGTCGAACACGTCGTCCGAGAGCATCTCGTCGAATCGCTCGGGAATCTGCCCGCGAACGTCGTCGAGGC
Organism: Haloferax marinum; assembly: GCF_009674625.1. Lineage (GTDB taxonomy): Archaea > Halobacteriota > Halobacteria > Halobacteriales > Haloferacaceae > Haloferax > Haloferax marinum. The sequence continues at coordinate 117,759 of NZ_WKJQ01000001.1, forward strand.
CTGTCGACGCGGTGACGTAGTCGTGTTCGTCTCTGTGGAACACTTCGACGGCTTGCGTTCCGTTCGGCCCACCCGCCTCGTGGATGAGGCGGCCGACCTGTGTCTCTCTGCCTTCTGGTGCGAGCGTGAGGAACGCAGTCAGGTGGGCGTCCGTCGGAATCGCCCCACGGAGTTCGACGTGTGTCACGTGCGCGCGGCCGAGCGTGAGGTCGTACTGGTGGACGGTGTACTCACCGGCGTCGTACTCGGTCTCGACGAGACTCGTCTCCCGGTAGTAGTGTTGCCGGACTGATTCGAACTCGTCGAACCAGTGTGTCTCACCGTCTGTCTCGATACCGAACCGTGAGCGGTCGATTCCATAGAGACCGGAGAGCGAAGATGAGTAGTCGCGGAGTGAACCATCGAGGCCGACGTAGACAAGTCGGTCCCCATGGCCCGAGAACGCGCCGTCCGAGGTTTGACGTTCCTCTGGGAAACGCTCACCTCGGGCACGCTTGAATTCGTTTAACGCGGTCCGAAGTCGCATAGAGGTAGACGTTGGCCCCGAACCATAAGTATTGGCCGCTCACCCCTCTTTTTACCTCTATTCTTAGTAAACTTTCGTGCCCTTTGCAGAGGCGGGGAAGGAGACGTCTGTCGACTAAACAAGTATTCTCACGGGAGTAAATACAAAGTCACCCGGTACATTCTGTGTACATATGCATCACCCAGGACCACCGCAGTTCATGGCTGTCGGTGAGTCGGTACAACTCGCCCCTCGCGACCCCGAACCCGACGCAACCTACAGTTGGCACGTCCGAAGCGCACCCGAACGAAGCACTCTCGAACTTCCGAAGGACGACGCAGTCGTTCAGTTCGACCCAGACGCCGCCGGAACGTACGTTCTCGAACTCGACGCACCCGACGGAACGCACACGCTGACCGTTCGGGTGTTCCCCGGAACGTACCTCCCCGCAGGTTCCGTTCGAAGCGGTTCCAGCGGGATGAGCGGATACAGCGGCTACAGTGGTCAGAGCGGTTCTGCTCGACCGACCCAGTTCAGCGGCGGCGCGTCCGGGTCGGGAAGCGGCGCTGGCGAGGCACAGGCAGGAGATGGCGGTCGGCCACGCATCCGCCTCGACGCGGCCATCGAAGACGACGTCGTCGTCGTTCGCGCGGACCCACAACCCAACCCGAACAGCGACACCGACCGCGACGACCTGGTCGTCGAGTTCGTCGTCGACGACAGAGACGACGTCGACGAGTCGGCCGTCGAGACCGATGGCTGGGAACTCCGTGTTCCCCTCTCGGCTATCGGTGACCGACTGCGCGTCCACGCCGTCTCCCTCGACGAGACGTACAGCGTCCCCGACACCGTCTCCGTCGAACGCGACGCGATGACCGACGGTGGCCTCGCAGAGGCCGAAACCGAACCGGTGAGTCAGGCCGATGGCTCGGGCCCGCAGTCCGCGTCTGTCTCCCGTCCCAACGACCCGCCGAAGTGGGCACAGGAGGTGACGCTCTACGAGATTTACGTCCGCGGCTACGCCTCGGACGACGACGAGGCCGAAAACACGTTCGAAGCACTCGAAAAACGACTCGACTACCTCGAATCGCTCGGCGTCGACTGTCTCTGGTTGACCCCCGTCCTCCAGAACGACCACGCGCCACACGGCTACAACATCGTGGACTTCTACTCGATTGCCGAAGACCTCGGCACCCGCGAGGACTACGAACAGTTCGTCGAGGCGGCCCACGACCACGGGATGAAGGTGTTGTTCGACCTGGTTCTCAACCACTCCGCGCGCGAACACCCGTATTTCGAAGACGCCTACAAGAACCCCGACTCGGAGTACTACGACTGGTACGAATGGCAAGACAGCGGCGAACCGGGCACCTACTTCGACTGGGAATTCATCGCCAACTTCGACCACCGAAATCTCGACGTTCGACGCTACCTCCTCGACGCCGTCGACATGTGGGCCGAAGTCGTCGACGGGTTCCGCTGTGACATGGCGTGGGCCGTCCCCGACACGTTCTGGCAGGAGATTCGTGACCGCGTCAAGTCGAAAGACCCCGAGTTCCTCCTTCTGGACGAGACCATCCCGTACATCGCGGACTTCCACGAGGGCATGTTCGACATGCACTTCGACACGACGCTGTACTTCACGCTCCGACAGGTCGGCCGCGGCGACGAACCGGCCGAACGCATCCTCGACGCCATCGACCAGCGCGCAGAAGTCGGGTTCCCCGACCACGCGGCGTTCATGCTCTACCTCGAGAACCACGACGAGACGCGCTACATCGTCGAGTGTGGCGAGTCCGAAGCGATGGCCGCCGCAGGTGCGCTCTTTACGCTCCCCGGCGTGCCGATGGTCTACGGTGGCCAAGAGATTGGCCAGCGCGGCCGACGCGACGCACTCGCGTGGAAGCACGCCCGCGAGGACATCCGCGACCACTACGAACGCCTCATCGAAGTTCGAGACGAGACGCCTGCACTCGGGTACGACGGGTCGTTCCGCCGCGTCGACTACGAGGTAGACTCCGACCGCGTCGTCGCGTTCGTCCGCGACCACGACGACGGGTCGTATCTCTGTGCGCTGAACTTCGGCGACGACCCCGTGACCGTGGACGTCGGTGACCTCGACGTCGAGGCGACCAACGTCGTCACCGGCGACTCCGTCGCCGCCGAGGGTGGCATCCGCGTCGACGACGTCGCAATCTGTCCCCTCGCGTAAGCGCCGTTGGGCACCCGCTACCAACTGTCCGACCACCCGTTACCAACTGTTCGACCACCCGCTACCAACTGTTTGACCACTCACGATGAGCACGACCGATGGCACCCCGACGCTGCTGACCGACCGAACCGACGACCTCGTCTCGTGGCACGAGACGGTCGTTGCGAACCACGACGACGACTTCGAGGCCGCAAAAGAGCTCTCGGAACGAGTCGGTGCGCACGTAACTGACAACCGAGACGGCGCCGTCGAATTCGGGTTCTGGACGCCCGAACTCGTCGAATCCGGCACACCCGAAGACGCAGTCGAACTCGAGATACTGACCCCGCCGACGGACGTCGACCCCAGTGACACCGACCATCGAGCGGTCACGTTCCAGCGCGACCGAATCCCGATGGAGCGCGTCGGTGAGTATCACTGGGCAGTCGTCGAAGGCGTCCGCGCGGGAACGCGAGACACGCTCGGGTCGCTCTACCAACTCGTCTACGAGGACGCCGATGGCACGGAACACACGATTCAGGACCCCGTCTCGTACTCCGTCCCGTTCGGTGCGTTCGCGCCAGCAGAGGTGTACGACGTCGGCGTCCTCGACGAGACGCGCGCCGACCGCGACTACTTCCAAGCGCTCGGCACCGACGAGGAACCCGTCTCCACGACCGAAGACGACGGCCTCCCACGTATCGACCCCGCGACGAGCATGCTGGAGATTCACCCCGGCACCGCAACCGAGCGCGGGTCGCTCGCCGGCCTCGCCGAGGTGTACGAAGATATCGCCGCAACACAGCGTGCTGGCGAGGAACTCGAACCGTGGCAACGCGCGTTCGCCGGCTACGACGGCATTCAGGTGATGCCGGTCGAACCGCTGACCGAAAACGAAGACGAACACGACTTCTGGTCGGTCGAATCCGACACCGGAGAGAGCCTGACTGTCGAAGTCGCTCGCCCAGAGATGATTAACTGGGGCTACGACATCGTCGTCAGCGCCTTCTCCGCGCCGAATCCGGCCATCCTCGAAACCGGCCGCCCCGACGAACTCGTGGACTTCATCGCCGCCTGCCACGACCTGCCGCGACCCATCAAAGTCGTCTTCGACGTGGCACTCGGTCACGCCGACGACCGGGGTGCCGAACTCCTCGACGACCGCTACATTCTCGGCCCAGGGATGTACGGCAAGCACCTCGACTACACCGAACCCACTGCACGCGCCATCTTCCTCGAGATGCAGCGTCGCAAGATGGACTTCGGTGCCGACGGCATCCGCGTCGATGGTGCACAGGACTTCACCTCGTACGACGAGGGTTCGGGAGAGATGTACCACGACGACGACTTCCTCGCCGAGATGGACCGCGTCACGCAGGAAGTCGCCGGGACGGAGTACCGCCCGTGGATGGTCTACGAAGACGGACGCCCGTGGCCACGCGAAGACTGGGAACTCGCGTCGTCGTACCGGGCGCTCATCGAACAGCACCCACACTCGTTCCAGTGGTCGCCCATCACCTTCGCGCACAACACGCCCGCGTTGCTCACCTTCTGGGCGACGAAGTGGTGGCGCGTCCGCGAAGTCGGCGAGTTCGGCGGCAACTGGTTGACCGGCGTCGCCAACCACGACACCGTCCGCCGCGGGACACAGATCGACCCGACGGTGGAGTTCAATCAGTCGCCGGTCAACCCCTACCTCGGCGACGACTACCCAGAGACGCTCGACGAAGCGTACGACAACGCCGCGTCGTCGATGCTGTTCCACTGCTTCCTGCCGGGCGTCCCGATGGACTTCGTCCACGCCAACATGCGCGCCCCGTGGGGCTTCATCCGGGACACCGACCCGACGTGGAACGTCAAAGTCGTCTCCGACGAGTCGAAGTTCCTCTACTGGCAGGTGCGCGACGAAGACTTCGAAGACGACCGGTTCTTCCCCCGCGTCAAAGACCTCGGCTTCGAGTCACGCGAGGAACTCCTGACGTTCATGAACGCCCTCTCGTCGGCGGTCGGCGCGACAGACTACGACCTCGACGTGATGGCGGACATGCTCTCGGCGATGGAGCAACCGCTGGGCGAGGACCTGTCGGCCGCGGACCTCGAAGCCTACGGCTACGCGTGGATGCGCGACATCCACGAGTTCGCCAATCTGAGTCACTGGCACGACGCGCAGGACGACGAACGGTCGGCCTACCGCCTCGAAACCCGCGAGTTCAGGCACGACCGCCCGTGGTTGCTCGCGGACTTAGACGAGGACGTCGACTACTTCACCTACCGACACCCGACCGACGGGACGGTCCTCTACTACGGGTTCCGCACGTCCCCGGACTCTGAGGAACAACTCCTGTTCGCCGCCAACATGGAGGGCGTCCCAGTCGGTGTCTCGCCCGCGTATCTCGCCGCCGACGCCGCCGAAGACGAGAACGCTCCCGACATCCCGACCGACGGGTGGGAACCAGCGCTCGTCGCACCCGGTGTCGCAGAATCGACCGACGTCGAACTCGGCAACGGCGACGCTATCGTCTGGCGACGCGAACCGTAGGCACTCGTTTCACCTTGTAGGCACTCAGCCTACCCTGTCTGCCTTTTTCTCGCTATGTTCGGCTCGTGGTTCGACGAACCTCACGGGGCGAACGGTTTACTCACGTCGGCCCGTATCACGTCTCTATGCTCTCAGTTGGTGACACCGCACCAGATTTCACAGTCCCCATCGCGGGCGGCGAGGTGTACAACGACATTAGTTCGTTCACACTCAGTGAGGCGCTCGGCGACGGTCCTCTCGTCTTGGCGTTCATCCCGGCGGCGTTCACCAGCGGGTGTACGACCGAGATGTGTACGTTCCGCGATTCGATGCACCGCTTCGACGCCCTCGACGCGCAGGTCTACGGCCTCAGTGTGGACCTCCCACCTGCACTGAACATCTTCATCCAGCAGGAAGGACTCAACTTCCCGCTGCTCTCGGACTGGCGACACGAGGTTATCCACGACTACGGCGTCGTCCTCCCCGATATGTACGGCCTCTTCGAAGTCGCCAAACGGAGCATCTTCGTCCTCGATTCGACGGGTACGGTGACGTACCGCTGGGTCGAAGGCGACGGAAAGACCGACTTCGGCGCGGCAATCGACGCCGTGTACGACGCAGTCGCCGAGACTGCCTCTTCGTAACTCGCCCGACGACGGCGACGCTCTCGTCTGGCGACGCGAACTGGCGTCGTTCGCTGCTGCATCGCCGATTCGCCGTTTTCCCGTCTCTCCGCTGTTCTCTCGGTCGGCTGTCCTAGGTGGGTGTGGCCCCGTTCTGGTATTTAAAATCGCGGCTGTGTTTCACCCTCCGGACTCGGACACCATCTTTTCAGACCAGATACAACTCCGCCAAAACACGTATCATAGCGTCTCGTGAGGTGACGACATGGTTCAGCCGAAGACGAGGAGAACCGTCGCGTGGACGCTCCTCGTTCTGGGAGTGATTGGATGGGTTTCCACCAGTGGACAACTACCCGGTGGCCCGGCGATGGCCGCCCACTCGTCGCTCCGCGCCCAGAGTGAATTCGAAGCAGTGGTCAGATTAGCCTCACTCGGCCTCGTGTTGGTCGGCAGTGTTGGCGTGATTGCCGACGTAGTCAGGCAGTAACTCTGTCCCACGCTTCGCTGGCTACTCGTCTCACCCCGAGACTCGTGAGCCACGTCTCACCCTTGTCCGTCCAGCAGTCGCCCGACCCACAACCCGAGTGCCACCGCTCCGACCAGAACCGGAATCGAGTAGACGGGACCTGATGGGACGACGAGAAACGACAACTCGGCGACGACGATGGCGACGAGGAGGCCAACGATTCGCGCACGGGTGATGGTACTCACACGACGCTGTGGACGCGTTCGCTCACGAAATCTCTGTGTATTGGCCCGAGAGTCGGGTCACTCCCCACCGGTTTCATACGCCATCGACACTCGGTAGCCACTCGTTACTCGGCGCGTGATAGTCACTCGTTACTCAGCCGTGTCTCTCGCGTCTACTGGCGAAAAAAATCGAATATTGTGGAGGAACAGTCGTGGCTAGGGCAGCAACACGCCGTCGAGGACGTGAATCACGCCGTTCGACGCCATGATGTCGGTGCCGATGATGCCCGCCTGTCCGTCGTTCAGTTCGGCCCCGTCGACATCGATTTTCGCACCGTTTAGCGTGGGCAGTTTCGACACCGGTAGGACGGACTGGGCCTTGCGCCGGCCGGGGACGACGTGGTAGAGGAGAATCTCGGCCAGCGACGCACCGACTGCCGCTTCGAAGTCGATGTCACCGACGTTGTCCGGGGTCACACCCAGTGCGGCGAATGCCTCGTCTGTCGGTGCGAAGACGGTCAGCTGGCGGTTTCCGCTGAGCGCGTCGACGAGTCCGGCCTCGACGACTGCGGCTACCAGCGTGTTGAACTCGTCTGGGTTCGACCCAATCGCGATGTCGACGATAGTGGTTCCATCACGTGGTGGTGCGGCACTTGCGATACCTGCGCCACCTGCGAGCAACAGTCCTGCGCCACCAATCGTCTTCAGTGCTTGCCGCCGGTCTGGGTTAAACGTCATGTTCGAACAGTTAGATGTCGCTTTTGGAATTAAGTTATGTACCTTACTAGTTAGTAGATGGTGAGAAATCGGGGTTTAACGGTATCCTGAAGCGGATATTCAGTTTTTCAGTACTGTTTCGAACCGCTCCTCTGTTCGGGATATCCGTTCAGTTCGCCGCTGTGACGTTCGTCTTCACTTCCATCGCGTTCGTCTCTACTCCCGTGGCGTTCGTCTCCACTTTCACTCCCGGCAGATACGCCCCATCGGGACCGACCCACTCGCCTTCGGTTCCGCAGTCGGTCGTCAGTCGGCAGACACGCGTCTCGGGTGGCCAGATGACGCGAACCTCGTCACCAGTTCGCTCGACAGAGACGGTCTGCCGGTACGTCACGGTCTCACCGAAGTCGCCAACGTAAGTGACGAGGAGGTCGACCTCGCTCGCACCAGGTGGAATCGACAGGCGCTCTGGCCCGGCGGCCAGTGGATAGTTCGTCACGGACACACCGCCCGACGAAATCGACCAGTCGACCGTCAGGCCGTCGCCAATCGGCACGTCGTACCGAGCGTATCCGGACTCGGTTTCGAGTCGGACGGACACCGTGTTACTCCCGGCCGGCCGGCCGAGTGTCGTCGTCGCGTCGACTCGGTCACCCGAGAGCACGTCCAACCGTGTCAGTTCCGAGTCGACCGGTTCCACCGCGCCGGACCACGAACCTCTGTAGGTGAACCGATACGGTGTCCGGTTCGTCGCGTCGAGGACGGTGAAATCCTGTTCGGCGCCGTCGTCGATGGCGTAGACGACCGGTCCGTCGAATCCGGGGTCGTTGCGGAGGGTCTGGAACGGATGTGCAGACCAGTCGCCGTAGGGGTCGGGGTGGAACACGAGCGCCTTCGACGTATTGTCTTTCCCACCCGGAATCGACACGGTGAGCGGCGGGTCTTCGAACCCGGTTTCGACGAGTGGTTCGTACGTCGCCGCCAGATTGTCGGTCCGAAGGCGGTTTTCGTCGTAGGGAGTGGCGGCGGCGTCGAGGGTGACTCCACCGGCGACGAGCGCAGAGACGAGCACGACCGAGAAGACGACACCACGGGCCTCGGAGGCAGGGAAGCGGCGGTGGGCGAGTCGCCGTAACAGGCGAGTGAACCCGACGATACCGGCCGCCCCGAAGGCGACGAGTGGAACGAGTGCGTCGAAGTGGTAGAACGGCCCGAGGAGGTCGATGAGGCCGTTTCGGAGGCCGTTGTGCGTCCCCCAGAAGTAGGCGTTGCCGGCGAATACGGAGACGAAGATACCGACGAGGATGGTCGCCAGCGCGTCGTCGGAGAGTTCGGCGAACTCCCGGTCGCGTCCGCCGAGGCCGTGATGTCGCCGTCTATCGGTGCCTCTGAGACTTCGACCAGTCTGGAAGCGCCACCACCGCTGGGCCGTGAGTCCGAGGCCGACAGCGGCGGCCACGGTTCCGACCCACCCCATCGGTCCCCAGCGAGTCAAGAGTAACTCGAGTGCGACGAGCGTCGTCTCCAGACCTATCGCGGGCGTGAAGACGATGTCGTAGCCGAGTATCGCTCGGCGGCCGAATCCGATGCCGTCTCGCGGGGCGAAGGCGATGTACGGGAACGTGAGCAGGTCGCCGGTGACGACGGCGTTGTACGCGAGGGTCAGGCCGACGAAGGCGAGTCCGGGGAGTGCGATTGCGACGTACCGGCGGAAGACGGCCCAACCCGTCCCGGCCCGCCACGCACTGGTGAGCGCCCACAGCGAGTGGGCGATGAACGGAAGCGCGAACAACACGGCCGTGTAGGGCCGGGCGAAGAACGCGATACCGACGAGCGTGCCCGCGACGACGGCGTATCCCGACGAATCACGGCGTGCTGCACGGACGTAACAGACGGCGAACGCGAGGTTGAGCATCGTCGCGGGAGCGTACGCGAGAAAGGTCGCAGACGTGAGGAGGAACAGGGGTGAGACGCCGAGCAACCCCGCCGCAATCGCGCCGGTCTGGCGGTCGAAGACGTCTGCGGTGAGTGTGTAGACGAGGCCTGCGTTCGCGGCGGCGACGGCGCCCAAGACGAGATTCGGGAGGCCCACGGCGAGTCCAAGGGCGAACAGTGCGGGGACGACGGGGGAGTACTTCGAGTACATCTGGACGCCGCCCGGAGCGCTCGCCGTCTCTTCGACGACGAAGAACCACGGCCTGACCGCCTCTGCGAGCGCGCCGGGGTAGAGGAACAGTTTCCCTTCCAGAAGCATCGCGGCCTGTGTGAGATAGACGCCTTCGTCGTCGTTGACGGAGTGGTACGGAAAGAGGTCGACCGCGAACCACGTCACCACGAGTCCGACGAGCAGTGAGACGGCGAGTGCGACCGCTCGTCGGCGGTTTCGCTGGCGGTCGAAGTCGAGTGAATCCAGTAGGTCGAAACTACCGGAGAAGTCGAAATCGAGGTCGATGTCGGAGAGTCGCGGCCCGCGTCGCCCCATCCTCAGTCTGAGTAGAGGCCAGTCTCGGGGCGCTGTTCACGGGGGAACCACGCGAGTTCGTGGCCGGCGTCGAGCGTCACTTCGACGCGGCCGTCGGTCGGGACCGTCTCGTCGTGGTTGTGCATACACAGCAGGTTGTCCCCGCCGTCCAGTTCGACTTCGTAGAGAATCGTCGGGCCGAGATACCGCTTGCCGACGACTTCGCCGTGGCCCGGACCGTCGCAGGCGTGGGCAGAGACGTCGTCGGGGCGGACGAGGATGTCGATGTCCGTCTCGTCGTACTCGGGGGCGAGTCCGTGCAACTGGTCGCGTTCGACCGACCCGAGTTCCGTCTCGATGCGGTCGCCCGAGATGCGACCGGGGAGGAAGCCTGCGTAGCCGAGGAACCCAGCGACGAACCGCGATTCGGGGTGCTGGAAGACCTGTTCGGGTTCGCCGATCTGTTCGAGGTCGCCGTCGTTCATCACGGCGACGCGGTCGGAGATGGACATGGCTTCTTCTTGGTCGTGGGTGACCGAGATAGCCGTCACACCCGCCTCCTTGAGGATGCGGCGAACTTCCTCGCGCATCTTGACGCGAAGGTCGACGTCGAGGTTCGAGAAGGGTTCGTCGAGGAGCAGAATCGACGGTTCGGGCGCGAGCGAACGGGCGAGGGCGACCCGCTGTTGCTGGCCTCCGGAGAGTTCGTCCGGGTAACTCGCACCTTGTGTTTCGAGGCCGACGAGGTCCAGCAGTTCTCGGACACGAGCGTCGCGTTCGGCGTCGTCTAACTCCTTCAGTCCGAAGGCGATGTTCTCTGCGGCAGTGAGGTGCGGGAACAGTGCGAACTCCTGGAAGACGACGCCCACGCCACGCTCCTCGGGCGCGACGAACGCCTCACTGCTCGAGACGACGCTTCCGTTCAGTCGAACCTCGCCGCCGTCCGGATGGTCGAGACCGGCGATGAGGCGGAGTGTCGTGGTCTTGCCACACCCAGACGGCCCGAGGAGGGTGAGAATCTCCCCGTCTTCGACGCTAATCGACAGGTCGTCGATGACCGTCTCTGCGCCGTAGGCTTTGGAGACGCCGTCGAGTTCGAGGACAGAGTCGGTCTCTGCGTTCGTGGGTTGGTTTTCTGGCGAGCGTTCGGCGGTTGAAAGTGTACTATTTGACATCGTATCCCTCTTGCGTGATGATGACGAGCATCGAGAGCCCCGAGACGAACAACAGGATGAGTGCGGGCACTGCGGCCTGCCCGAAGTATCCTGCCGCGTACGCGGTCCAGATGTGCGTCACGAGTGTTTTGAACCCGGCAGGACGCAGCAGAAGCGTCGCCGGCAGTTCCTTCATCGTGGTCAGGAAGACGAGCGCCGCGCCGCCGAAGAGGCCGGGCGCGACGAGGGGGAGCGTCACGTGCCGGAACGCCCCCGATGGCGTCTCTCCGAGCGTTCGTGCCGCTTCCGGAAGCGCCGGGTCGACGCGCAAGAACGACGCGCGGAGCGACCCGACTGCCTGTGGGAGGAACCTGATAACGTAGGCGAAGACGAGGAGATAGAGCGTCTGGTAGATGGGCGTCGCGTACGAACTGCCGAAGAAGACGAGCGCGAGGCCGAGGACGACACCCGGAACCGCATACCCGACGTACGTCGCCCGCTCGAACACCGAACTCATCCGCGACGGGTGGCGTGCGGCGAGGTAGGCGACGGGGAGTCCGGCGACGGTCGCCGCGCCGGCGGTCGCCGCCGCGACGAGGACGGAGTTGAACGCGTACTCGGGTTGGAACGCGAGTGATTGGCTCGTCTCGGCGACGCCCTGTGCGAACCACGTGAGCAGGATACCCAGCGGGACGACTAGTGCGACGGCGGCGACGAGGGCCGCGAACCCAATCGCGGGGTACTTCCAGCGACCCAGTTCCATCACGTTCCCCGACCGGCCACCGGTGGTGGTGCGTTCTTCACCCCGAATCTGCGATTCGAGTGTGAGGATGAGGAGCGTCACGGCGACGAGTTGAAGCGAGAGGAGCGTCGCGGTGTCCCGGCCGAACGACCCGAACTCCACGTAGATGACGCGAGTGAACGCGTCGAACTTCATGATGGCGGGCGTCCCGAAGTCAGAGAGCGCGTAGAGCGCGGCGAGCAGTCCGCCCGCGGCGACTGCTGGCCGAATCTGGGGGATGGTCACCCGCTTGAACGCCTCCCAGCGGGTGTGGTTCAGTGTCCGCGCGGCGTCGATGAGCGTGGTATCCATCGACTTCAGCGCGGCACGGGTGGTGATGAACACGTACGGGTACGTGTAGAGCGTCAACACCAAAACGGCTCCGGGAAGCCCGTATATTTCCGGAAGCGACTCGACACCGAAGGGTGCGAGGAGGCGCTGAAAGACGCCGCGTGGCCCGAACGCCGAGACGAACGCGAACGCGCCGATGTAACTTGGGATGACGAGTGGCAGGGCGATGACGATGGTCCAAAAGCGTTTGAACGGGAGGTCGGTTCGGACCGTGATGTACGCCAGCGGAACGCCGAGGGCGATACACGCGGTGGTCACGAGGACGACGAGGACCGTACTGTTCAGGAGTACTTCGACCGTCGTCGGCCGAGTGACGAGTTCGAGTGCTTCGACGAATCCGACGTCGAGGGCAGTCTTGACGAGCCACAGAAGCGGGATAACGACGGCAGCGGCGACAGCGGCGCTCGCAACGGTCAAGCCGAGCGGTTGCTGCTCTTCGCCATCGCCGGTCTTCGTCTGCTGTTCTGTGGCCATCAGTGATTCACCCTAAAGCACGCCCACCTCACGCAAGAGTCGCACGGTTCCCTCCAGGTCGGATAGCTGGGTCAAGTCCAGCCCTTCTGGGGGGTTGAGCTCGTCGATGCTGGGGAGTTCGCCGATTGGGTCGACTCCCGAGACGAGCGGATACTCGAACGTCGTCCGCGCGAAGTAGTCCTGTGCTTCCGCAGAGAGCAGGTGGCGGACGAAGTTCGCTCCGAGGTCCGCGTCGTCTGCGGTGTCGAGGACGAGTGCGCCGGCGACGTTGAAGATAGAGCCAGCGTCGCCCGAGGTGAAGGCGGTTCCGAGGGGGGCGTCGGTGCGGCCCGCGAGGATGCGCTGGATGTAGTAGTGGTTCGCGAAGCCAGCACCGACTTCACCGTCTGCGACGGCCTGTGAGACGAGGAACTCGTCGTTGTACTCGGTGACGCCGAGGTCTTGCATGCCTTGGAGCCACTCTTTCGTGGCGTCGTCGCCTTCGAGGACGCGCATCGCGGTGATGAACGCTTGGAACGACGAGTACGTCGGTGCCCAGCCGATGTTGTCACGGAACGCTTCCGTCTCGGGGAAGGCCATGATGTCGTCTGGGATGTCGGAATCCGCGAACTGGTCGGTGTTGAACGGGACGGTCCGAGCACGGCCAGAGGTCCCGGTCCACTGTCCATCGGGGTCGTGGAACTCGTCGCGGACGAGGTCGAGGACGTCGGTGGGGAGGTCCTGTGTCCGGCCTTCGTCTTTCAGTGCGCCGAGAGACCCCGCGTTGACGGAGAAAAACACGTCTGCGGGGCTGTTTTCGCCTTCGGTCAGAATCTGATTGACGAGTTCGGTCGCCGAGTTGTACCGCGGTCGGACGGTGAAGTCGTCGTAGTACTCTTCGAAGAACGTGATGAGTTCTCCGACGAGCGCTTCGCCGCGCCCGGAGTAGAGTGTGAGCTCACCCGAGAGGTCCGGCATCTCCGAAATCGAGACGCCGCCGGTTATGTCGCGGTCGCCGAACGGTGACCGCCCAGAACCAATCTGACTGACCGATTCGTCACCAGTAGAATCCGTCTCTGTCTCGTCTTCTCCGCCGAGTCCGGTACAGCCGGCGAGCGACCCGAGACCGACTGCCGCCGCCGCCGCGATGAACCGGCGACGACCGTGGCCGCGAGGCTCCCGGTCGTAGTCTTCCATACATAGATTTAGGCTGCCCTAAATCATTTATATCTACCGGTTGGTTCCGAATCCCGAGAATGGAGTGTCCAGAGCGCCTCAGTCGTCAGCAGGAACCGCGGCACGTGGTGCAGTCAGTTGGTCTAAGCACTCTAGCCACGCTTGCATGTGCTCCCCGACGTAGTTGAAGAAGTCGCCGTTTCGGTAGTCAGACCAGTCGCCGTCGGCGAGTGCGTCCGCCATCGCTTCGAACACGCCTGCGTAGGTGTCTGCGTCGCCACCGACCTCGTCGACGATTTCCCAGAGGTGTTCGTTGAGTTCGAGGCCCGGAACCTCGTTGTTCAGGTCGTCGAAGGTCGGCCGTGCGGCCTTGTTGTGTTCGCAGAGTGGGTAGCCAGTCAGGATGTCTTTGCCGAGTACGTCGGCGGCGCGTTTGAGGAAGACACCCGACCAGATGTCGTCGAATCGACCGACTTCCCACTCGTTGTCGTCCATCGGTAACTGGTAGAACGCCGGGATGACTTCGCGTTTGAACGCGAGGTTCATCGAACAGACGGTGAGATACTGTCCCGGTTCGGCGACGAAATCACCGTCGAAGTCGTCGAAGTCGGTTCGCGTCTGTGCTTGGCCTTCGAGGTCACCGTCCATCAGGATACGGACGGCGTCGAGGTCGGGGACGTTCGTCCACAGTCCCTGTGAGGCGACCACGTCGCGGAGGTCTCGGATGTCGGTTTCGACCGTCTCGTCCATCGCCGAGTAGGGGTAGCCACGGGGGTAGAGTCCGTGTTCGTCGACGTTCTGGTAGAGGACGTTGACCCACTGCTCGTCGCTCGACACCGACTCGACTTCGTCCTCGCGGTGGAGATTCTCCACGTGTCGGCCGAAGAAGTCCCACTCGTCGTGTGGGAGCGTATCGTCGTCGATGAAGACGCCGTAGTCGTACTCGGGGTGGGCCCACATGTAGAGCAGGCCGAAACTCGTCTGGGCGTGGCTCGCCGCCGGAACGAGATGCGAGAACTCTTCGATTTCGTTTTCAGCGTACCACTCGTCGCGTGCCGACTCGTCGAAGACAGCGCCAGCGACGCCTTCGTCGTCGAGCATGGCTTCCATCCCCTCGGTGTCGCAGAAGTCCTCCGTCACGAGGAGGACGAACAGACGGTCGAGGTCGAACCCGTGTTCGCGGGCGTTGTGGAAGTACGAACGCATACACTCGTACTCACGGATGGTCGGTACGACGACACAGATGTCCGGTTCCATCGCCTGTATGATTTTAGGCGGGCCAAAAATATCTATTGGTCCGCGACGAGACGGTTCAGACGACCGATAGCTTGTCGAAAACCGCCGTGCGACGCCGTTTCACACACGACAGTTTGTGTCTCACGCACGCATATCCCTTCAGACAGCTATCACGTTCTCATGAACCGGCGAAACTTCCTCCAGTGCGCCGCACTCGCCGGCGTCGGGTCGGTCGCAGGGTGTACGTCGCAGCTTTCTCAGACCGTTCTCACACCGGTCGTCGACTCGGACGACTTCGAGACACACCTCCACTTCGGCCCGCAAGCCGACCGTGTTGCCACCGCGACGTTCCGAACCCACGGGGGCGTCGCCACCGGGCAGACACCGCTCCGGTTCACGCTGTCGCACCGCGACGGGACACGAGTGGAATCGATGTCTGTCTCTGCCACCGCTCTCTCAGACGACTCCGAGCACCCGACACCCGTCGCACTCGGCCTCGAAGGCGACGTTTTCGGTTCGACGACGACGTTCTCCCGGATGGCCGACGGCACGCCTATCGTCGAGTTCTCCGACCTCGGTGATGGCGGCCGTGACAACGTCCATCTCGACCTCTGGTTCAGCCCCGACGACACGCCCCCGACGGAGTGTGCCGTCAGCGTCGTCGCCGATGTCCACGAG
The DNA here is from genome assembly GCF_009674625.1 of Haloferax marinum. Lineage (GTDB taxonomy): Archaea > Halobacteriota > Halobacteria > Halobacteriales > Haloferacaceae > Haloferax > Haloferax marinum. The sequence goes on from NZ_WKJQ01000001.1 coordinate 133,293, forward strand.
ACTGGCTCGTTTGGGAGCACCTACAACTGTCACGGGGGACGGTGTTGTCGCTTCGAGGTCTGTAATCTGCCGTCAGAGAGTTGGTCTGGTCTCGCCGCGCAGTTTTTCTTCGTCGAGTGCCGACGGACTGACATGGACGTAGACGCCGTCCTCATCTACGACGGTGAGTGCCCATACTGCTCTCTCGCTGCGACTGCGCTGAAACAACTCGACGACGTGGAGGCCATCTCCTGGTACGACGACGCCGCACAGGCGTTCTTAGCCGCCCAGTTCGAAGACGTCCCCTTCGCGATGGTTCTCGCAGACCGGCGCGAAAACCGCGTGTACGCCGGCCGAGCAGCAGCGAAGGAACTGTCCACGAGGGCAGGCATGCCAACTCTCGTCGGCAGTCTCGTCCGCGACAACTACGAGACGATCGCCCGCGTCGTCGGCGTCGCGAGTCGACGAGGGAGGGACCCGGACGACGTACACAGTCGGTATCCGATGCACCCCGACGCCCTCGACGTCTTCGACGAACTCGCACGACACGCCGAACCGCGGCCCGCCGCACTTTCGTAGGGCTCCCTCGAACAGACTCCTGTGACCGTTTACTCGCTCGCACCTGGTGACCTCGGCACTGACGACGACCCGGTCGAACTGGACACACGTTCGCCCCGAGGGACGTACGCGCTCGTCTTTCGCGTCCCCGAAACGACCATCGAAGTCGGTGCGCTCGGCGAGTGCGAACTCGACGCCGGCGGATACGTCTACGTGGGGAGTGCGTTCGGACCAGGTGGACTCCGACGAGTGCTCAGACATCGCCGCGTCGCTTCTGGGGACCACGACGCCCGGCACTGGCACGTCGATTATCTCGGCGGGCATACCGACGTCGAACTCGCTCGCGTCGTCTGTGCCACCGACCACGACGTGGAGTGCTCCGTCGCGTCTGCGCTCGATGCGGCCGCTCTCTCTGGATTTGGGTCGTCAGACTGCGACTGCGAAGCACATCTCGCTCGGTTCGACGACGTCGAGACAGCGGCGTCGCTCGTCGAATCGGTGTTTCGTCGGAAAATTTGAAAGGGGAAGTCCAGTCCCCTTTCGACTGCCCAAACCGGACCGGGCACCCCGGTTTGGCAGTGTAGCCGGTTGTCAGAGGCACCCCGGCGTGATACTATACACGACGAAGTGACTTTACCTCATCTCTCGACTAATCTCTTCACGAGTTGAACACTAGTATATAAATGTTTTTATCACTTATACACAGACTGCCGATTCTGAACCAATTTAAATACCTCGACGTTCATGGATGTTGACATGGTTGCGCCCGACCACAGTGACGTGTTCGACGTACTCAGGTCGAGGGCAGAGATACTCGTTGCGCTCTCTGGGGAGGGCAAATCACCGGCCGACCTATCGGCCGACCTGTCGGTATCCCGGTCGACAATCGACCGTGGTCTTCACGAACTCGAACGTGCCGAGTTCGTCGAGGTCGCAGATAGCGTCGCAACGTTGACGCTGTCCGGTCGGTTGGCGCTGGAGACGTACACGACTCTCGTCGAAGAGTTAGACGAAATCGGGTCGGTCGCTGGTGCACTCGAGTCGTTGCCATCAGAGATAGCGGTCGACCCAGTGATGGTCAGGGGCGGCAGTGCCGTCGTCGCTGCGTCCCCTGACGACGAGCGACCACTCGACCAACTGCGCTCGTTTATCGAGGGTGCGACGTCGATTCGCGGGTGTGTCCGAGAGTCCGCAGAAGCACAGGTCGAGTTGTACTACCAGCGTGTCGTCGAAGACGACGTTTCCGTCTCTCTCGTCGCAACAGCGGACGTCGTCGGACGACTCATCGGCACGCGTCGTCCACAACTCGCCGAACTCCTGGGGACCGACTCGTTCACGCTACGAACGACCGATACGCTTCCGTACTCGCTTTTCGTCTTCGAACTTCCCCGGCGGTCTGTCGCGGTCCTCGCACTCTACGACGCGGGCCGTCTCGCCGGTGTCGTTTCCAGCGACTCGCCCGACGCGGTGGCGTGGGCACACGACCAACTCGACCGCTGGTGGAACGAGTCGGACTCCCTCCCACTCTCGACCGACGCCGAAACCGACACCGACACCGCGGCCGAAACCGACGCTGACGCCGCCGCCGACGAGTAACTCTCACCGTCCACTCTTGCTTCGTCGTCCAGCGGTTACGGGCCGACCCCAACGACTTACGAGGGTCGGGTCGAAGTGGTGGCAATGACCGCGACGTTTCCCCCGATTCCCTATCTGGAGTGGATTCGCAGGCGTGTCGACGAAGCGACGTACGACCTCGCAACGAGCGACCTCAGAGTGACGTCCGACGACGGCGGTGTCGTTCCGACCGTCCTCGAAGGCCTTCCTGACCCCGAAGACGAGACCGAGACGCTCGAACAGCAACTCGCGATTCGGTACGACGTCCCCGAGTCGAGGGTCCTCGTCACGGCCGGCGCGTCGAGCGCGAACTACCTCGCGGCCTGTGCGTTACTGGACCGTGCTGCCCACGACCTCGAGGAGGCCGAAGACGACCAGGCTGACGACGAACAGCGCACGAACAGACCGCAAGTGCTCGTCGAGAAACCGGGGTACGAACCGCTCAGTGCCGTTCCTGAGGCGCTGGGTGCTCGCGTCGACCGATACGTTCGGCCGCCGGAGTACGACTACGACATCGAACCACGGCGAATCCCTGCCGCAGCGTCGGAGTCGTTCGCCTACGCTATCGTCACGAACCGACACAACCCATCTGGCCGCCTCGCCTCCCGTGTCGAACTCGCGGAGATGGCACGTGTCGCGGCCGATTCCGGCGGCCACCTCCTCGTCGACGAGGTGTACGCCCCGTACGTGGCGCCGGCGCAGGATGGGCCGTTCGGCGGTGTCTCCGCTGCGGGTCTCCCGAACGTCGTCACTACCGGGTCGCTCACGAAGTTCCACGGCCTCGGAGGGCTCCGAATCGGGTGGATGATTGCCGGGCCCGAACTCGTCGAGCGGGCCCGGTCGGTGTCGATGTACAACCCATCTGTTGCCGACCCGAGTCGGAAACTCGCACGCCGCGCGCTCCACAACGGCGAGAAGATAGCGACCGCGGCCCGCGACCAACTCTCGAAGAACCACGACCGGTTGGCGTCGTTCGTCGCAGACCGACCGACGCTCTCCGGCCGAATCCACTCCGGCGGGACGTTCGCGTTCCTCTCACACGACGAACTCGACGGCGACGAAGTCGTCGACGCAGCGTGGGAGGCAGGTGTCCTCGTCGTTCCTGGTCGGTTCTTCGACGACCCCGAGTCGTTCAGAATCGCACTCGGCGGCACTCCCGACGAGATGGACGCCGCACTGGACGCGTTCGGAAACGTGCTGGACGACTTGGTGAACTGAACCGCTCTGACCGAGTTCGTGACACGAACGCTTCGGTTCCACGACAGTCACGAATATTGTAAGACGGAGGGAAGAGGTCTCAGGAGACGAGAATCTACGTGCGTTGCTATGTGGATACAACCCATCGATACACGGTGCGATGAGTGACGTATCAGTCTCTACAGCGGAACGACAAATCGACGAATCGGTCCCCGAAATATCTCGGAGACAGACCGGCAGACGCCGTGCTCGACGACTCCTCGCTGCTGTCTTCGCCGTGGTCACCTACTGGACGGTCATCCGGCCCCGAATGCTGAACTGGGGGGCGACGCCTACAGAAGTCAGGCGACCGATGGCCGGCGACGCCTTGCTTCCAGAACCCGACGGTGAATCGACGATGGTCATCAGCATCGACGCCCCACCGGAGGACATCTGGCCGTGGCTTCGACAACTCGGTCAAGGCCGTGGGGGATTCTACAGTTACGAGTGGGCAGAGAACCTCGTTGGTCTCGACATCCACAACGCCGACGAAATCATCGACGAGTATCAGGACATCTCCATCGGTGACACGGTTCGACTCGGCCCCGACAATCACCTCGAAGTCGCGGCAATCAGCGCCGAGCGCGCACTCGTGCTCAAAACCCCCAACCAACCGCCGTGGTGGGTCTGGTCGTTCGTCCTCGACCCGGTCTCCGAGACGGAAACTCGACTCGTCGTTCGCTCGCGGATTCGGTTACCCGACAACCCGGTTGCACGGGTCGCGAGTCAGCTAGTACTCGACCCGGTGTCGTTCGTGATGACACGCGGAATGCTCCGCGGCATCAAGGAGCGAGTGGAATCCGCTGGCCGTGAAAAGGAACTTCTCGACGTGTAGCAGCTCTCGAAACCTATTTTTCTGTAGTGGTGCGTGTCGTGAGCGAGTCGGCTCTGTCGGTCGGAGTGCACGTTCTCGTGCGGCACTGGACGCGTTCGGCACCGTACTGGACAGTCTCTAACGACGGGACGACGCACAAAAATCGAGACGAGTATCGAGGGTTAATTTTCGGCGTTTGGGTGGCAGTTCTCGCCACTGTTACGGGGTGCTTTCAGGTTCCCCTCGTCGATTTCGTTGTGAATCGAGTTGGCGTGGTCGGGGTGGAAGCTCTTTTCTCTAACCGGGTCTCGGAGGTTCGGGTTGTGGTCGAACGCGGTCTGTGATGCAGGACTGTCCGCGTCTGGACGGTATGGGTAGTGCGGTGAGGCGTACTCGTCTTCGCCGTTCCCCTGCCCTGGAATCTTACACGCTGGATTGTGCGCCGCTGCCGGGCCGACGAAGAGGACCATCGAACCGACGACCATCAACGCGACGAAGATGGCGATGCGTCGACGTGACCCAAGTCGAATAACTGTTGACAACACTGACATTACGGAATACACGACGACGGCGACCCGCTTTGTAACGAACGAGTTATTCAGCAAAAACATCCTATTATTCCGATACGTCTCGGGGATTCCGGTGGAAATCCGGGTTAATAATCACACGTTGAAGACTGTCCAGTCCTCACGTTTGTCGTAATTTTCTGAAGAAAAAACGGGGGCGCCGTCAGATGACCGAACGGTGATAGCTTCGAGTACCGAACGGGACCTCCGTTCGAGAGGAGGTGGTTATGGATGGCCGCCCACGTGTGGATGACCGCCCACGTGTGGATGGCCGCCTACGCTTCGAGAGCGCGGGCGAGCATCTCGACCGGATGCGGCGGTTCTTCGTCGACACCCATGTCTTCGAGTTGGGACCGGCACGACGCACCCGGTGCGACGACGACGTCGCCCGGACTCTCTGCGACCTGGTCCGAGAGGATGTCGCCAATCGCCATCGACATGGAGTAGTGTTCTTCTTCGTAGCCGAACGACCCGGACATCCCACAACACGTCGAGTCCAGTGGGTCGACGTCGTAACCCGCACGGCGGAGGACGCCCACCGCGTGGTGGTCTTTCTTCGTGGACTTCTGGTGACAGTGGCCGTGGTACGTCAGGTAGTCGTTCTGCGGGAGGAACGAGAGAGACTCGTCCAGTCGGAACGTGTCGAAGAACTCCATGATGCCGTAGGAGTTGGCGGCGACTGCCTCGACGTCGTCGCCGGAGAGCAAGTCGAGGTAGTCCGACTGGAACATCACGGCGTCAGAGGGTTCACAGAGGACGACGTCCCACCCGTCTTCGACGAACGGGGCGAGGACGTCGACGTTCTGCCGTGCGTCGTCACGTGCCTTGTCGAGGAAGCCCTTCGAGTGCGGCGGTCGGCCGGACCCGGCGACACCGTCGGGGACGCGGACGTGGACGTTCGCCGCTTCGAGCGCCTCGACGGCGGCTTTCCCGACTTCGGGGTGGTTGTAGTTCGTGTAGGTGTCTGGGAACAACAGCACTTTGCGTTCGGCTTGTTGCTCTGCGACCTGTGTCGCACCGCGCGACTCGAACCAGTCGACGAAACTCGTCGAGTGGAACTTCGGCAGCGAGCGCTCCTTGGCGATGCCGATGGTCTTTTCCATCACCGTTCGCGCACCGGGAATCTTCGTCGCGGTGTTCGCCAGCGGTGCGAACGTCGACCCGAGTGCGGACAGCGAGTCGATGTTGGCGAAAATCTTGTCGCGGAGACTCGACCCGTTGCGCTGGTGGTACTCGTGGACCACCTCGGCTTTCATCTTCGCCATGTCGACGCCGCTCGGGCAGTCTTTCGAACAGCCCTTACACCCGACACAAAGGTCCAGCACCTCGTGCGCGAACTCGTCGGTGAACATCTCGTCTTCGGGAAGGCCACCGCTCATCGCCTGACGGAGCATGTTGGCACGACCACGCGTCGCCTGAATCTCTTCTTCGGCGGCACGGAAGGTCGGACACATGACGCCGCCGACGGTGGATTGCTGGCCTCGACAGCCAGCACAGCCGTGGCAGAGTTCGACCATGCCTTCGAAGCCGTTGTCGTTGTCCCAGTTGAGTGTGGGGTCGAATCCGGCGTCGAGGTCGTAGTCGGGCGAGAACCGGAGGTTCTCGGTCATATCGTAGTCGCCACAGATGTTCCCCGGATTGAGTATCCAGTTGGGGTCGAACGCCGTCTTCAGGTCGCGGAAGACGTTCCAAAGGTGGTCACCGTACAGTTTGCGATTCCACTGCGTTCGGGCGCGCCCGTCGCCGTGTTCGCCGGAGACCGACCCACCGTACTTCACGACGAGGTCGGTCACTTCGTCGGCGATGGCTTCGAAGGTCTCGACGCCTTCGACTGTCTTCGTGTTGATGAGCGGGCGGATGTGGAGCACGCCTGGGCCCGCGTGGGCGTAGTAGGACGCGAAGGTGTCGTGGTCGTCGAGGATGTCCTGGAAGTCAGAGACGTACGCCGGAAGGTTCTCCGCCGGGATGGCGGTGTCTTCGATGTACGCGATGTGCTTCTCGTCGGTCGTCCGCGAGAGCAGAATCGGGAGTCCCGACTTGCGCATCTTCCAGAACTTCGCGCGGGTGTCTGCGTCGTGAGCCTCCATGAAGTCGGTCGCGACGTAGTCGTTTGCCGTCACTGAGTCGGCCCCGCCGTCCGGTTCGAACTCGGTTTCGGTGGTGTCGGGAAGTCGGTCTGCGACGAGATTCGCTACCTTTTGTTTTCCTTCCTCGTCGGAGTCTGCGTAGAACTCGACGAGGAGTGTCGAGTCCGTTCCCTCGGGGAGCATCCCGACGACGTCTGTGAACTCGGCCGTGTCGCGGGCGAGGTCCAAGAGCACGTCGTCCATGACCTCGACGGCCGCGGGTTCGTGTTCGAGGATGGGCGCAACGTCGCGCATTGCGTCGATGACGTCGTCGTAGGTGAGCAACGCGACAGATTTGGTCTCCGGAATCGTCTCGAGTGAGATGGTCGCCTCCGTGGCGATGGCGAGCGTTCCCTCGCTCCCTGCGATGAGGCGGGCGAGATTGACGCGCCCTGCTTCCCACTCGTCGTCGATGCCGGTGTCGTCGGGCGTCCGTCGCTCGCCGCGCATCTCGTCGACGAGCATGTCGAGGTTGTATCCCGAGACGTTGCGTTTGAGGTCCGGATATCGCTCCGAAATCTCGTCTGCCTCGTCGTCGAGAACCGAGACGACCTGCGCGTAGATTTGGGCTTCGAGCGACCCGTCTGGGTCGGCCGCCTCGCGGAGTTCGTCGACGCTCATCTCACCGAACGTCGTCACCGTCCCGTCTGCGAGGACGACTTCGAGTTCTTCGATGTAGTAGTCAGTCTTCCCGTACTTCAGGGAGTGCGCACCGGTCGAGTTGTTCCCGATAGCACCACCGAGCGCGGAGCGGTCACCCCACGCCGGGTCGGGGGCGAACTTCAGGCCGTGGGGAGCCAACTCCTCGTTCAGTTCACCGAGTCGAACCCCGACTTCTGCACTCGCCGTCCGCGCGTCGGGGTCGATGTCGGAGACACCGCCCATGTGACGGACGAAGTCGAGAACGACCGCCTCGTTGACCGTCTGTCCGGCGAGACTCGTTCCGCCGCCGCGCGGGAGAACGGGTATCTCTCGTTCCGCGCAGTACTCCATCACCGCCGCCACGTCTGCCGTCGACTTCGGCATGACGACGCCGATGGGCATCTTCTCGTACGCCGAAGCGTCTGTGGCGTACAGCGTTCTCGAATAGGTGTCGAATCGCACGTCGCCCTCGACGATGGATTCGAGGTCTTCGACCATCCCCGGCCGTTCTACCTCGTCGTTGACGTAGTCGTAGTTGCCCTCGAGCGAGGGGTCTGCGGCCGCTTCGTGCGTGTTGGATGCCATTGATTAGCTCTCTAGTAAGTCGATGTGTCTGAAACAATAAAGACACCCTCGGATGGGTGTGTCTTTGGTTTGCGAACGGTGCATCGTGGAAACGTCCACCGGTTAGAACACGCCGGGGAACAGCACGTAGCTGAACAGCAGCGTGAGGATGCCAGTGAACGTTCCGTAGTAGACCAGCGGGATGAGTTCGAGACGGATGACTCGACCCTCCTCGCCGACGAGGCCGACGACTGCGAGCGCAGCGACGACGTTGTGGACGGCGATGAGGTTCCCGATAGCGCCACCGACTGCCTGTGCGCCGAGCATGACCGTCTTGGGCGTGCCAATCTGGTCAGCGACACCGTACTGGAAGGTGCCGAAGAGGATGTCGGAGACGGTGTTCGACCCTGCGAGGAACGCGCCGAACGCGCCCACGTACGCGGCGAAGAACGGGTACGCACTACCAGCGATGCCTGCCATGCCCTCCGAGAGGACGATGAGCATACTGTCGTCGCCCGTCGCCGCGCCGGACTGGAGCATAATCTGGACCGTCGCGACGGCGAACAGCAGTGCGACGACTGCAGGTCCGACCTTCTCTATGGTCTCGCTCCACGACGCTTTGATATCCTTGCTGTCCATTCCGTGGACCGGAATCGTCACCAGGTGGACGGCGATGAACACCGCACCGGGCAGGTAGAGGAACGCGAAGTCGTTTCCGAGTCCCGTCCCGAGGATGTTGCTCCATCCGACGGTGAACAGGTCCATGGTGATGAAGGCCTTGACGGGGTCGACGACGCGCGTGACGACGAGCAGGAGCGCGACGAGCGCGTACGGCGTCCACGCTTTCAGCAGCGACATCTGCCCGGCAGATGCGGGCATGCTGGACTGCACCGACCCACCGTCGGCGGCGACGGTGGCGTTGCCGCTCGTCGACTCGCCGGGTTCGATGTCACCGACCCAGTGGTCGGGCCATGCGGATTCGGGACCGAAGTCCCACTCTTCGTCCGGGTGGAAGAAGCCAGCCTTGAGCGCGCTGACCGTCACGGCGAGGCCGACCATCGACCCGAGCAGCCCTGGGAACTCTGGTCCGAGGAAGTACGCCGTGAGGAAGTACGGAACCGAGAACGACGCCCACGCGAACAGCGTGAGGGGAAGTACTTCGAGCGCCGGCTTGATCGAGCGCTCCTCACCGAAGAAGCGCGTCATCATGGCGACGCCGATGAACGGGAGGATGATGCCGACGATGACGTGGCTCATCGCCGCGAAGACGGCGATTTGGCTGACCCACGCCGCGATAGACTCGTAGCCTCCGGCACCGAGTACTGTGGTGCTAATCGATTCGACACCCTCGAAGATGTCGATCATCCCGATGATGAGTGGCGTCCCGACTGCACCGAACGTAATCGCCATGAGGTTCCCCGTGAGGGCGACCACGACGGCGGCAAGCGGCGGGAAGCCGAGTCCGACGAGAAGCGGACCGACGATAGCTGCGGGCGTCCCGAAGCCGGCAGCGGCCTCGATGAACGAGCCCATGAGGAAGACGAGCAGGACGACCTGCACGCGGCGGTCCTCACTGATGGACGCGAACCCGTTGTTGATCGAGTCGAACGCGCCCGTCTGCTTGAGCGTGTACAGAAGCAGGATTGCACCGAAGACGATGTACAGGATGTTCGCTGCCGTGATGAACCCGTTAATCGTCGCGGCCGCAATCCACGTCGGCGTCATGCCCCAGCCGACGATACCAGCGCCAATCGCGACGATCCACGCAACCGGCATCGCCCGTGTCGCGGGCCAATACCGACCGACCATGAGATACGCGATTGTCAGCAGTGGCAACAGCGCGATGAGTGCGTCGGTCGCACTAACCATGCTGTTCACCCCCGCAGTTCGTTCCAGCCATTTCCGTTCCAGATTCGTGCCTGATGCGGTGCATCGTGGAACGACCATCACATCTTTTGTGATAAATATCTATCGTTGGTTTCTATTCGTGACAGTTTCGTTGCCTCGTCGAACTTGCCTTCGACGAGCCAGTGCACACGACTGCAATCCTGTATATTGAGGGCTGAAACGAGAATTTAGCCCCTTCAGTCGCTCTCGCTGACGTTTTCGAATTCGATAGTATTTCGTGAATCAGTCGGCTGAGCACCCAGTATATTCGTGTGAATTGGCCAGTGTACTCCTGTGAACTGGAGTTGCACATGTGTGCAAAGGCTTTTACCCTCGTGTGCAGAGGTCGAACCATGGAGGAGGAGTCTCGCGCGCGTTCCCGAAACGAACACGGACAGTACGTGGGACGCATCGAGTTGGACGACGTTCTGGCGGTGTTCCGCGCCCGCGAAGACGCCGCTCGTCCACTCACTGCGACCGACGTGATGGAGGCTCTCGACTGTTCCCGCCGGACTGCACACAACAAACTGAACGAACTCGAAGAAGGCGGTGAGCTCGCGACCAGAAAAGTCGGCGCTCGTAGTCGTGTCTGGTGGGTTCCGCTGACCGGCGACGCGCACGCGGCGACTGCTTCTTCGAGCGCCGTCGGCGACAGTTCGACAGCCGAGACGACGGGTGACGCCGGGACTGCCACCGAAGAGGCAGGTTCGGACCACCCACCTGCAATCTCGGCCGCCATCGAACAGGCAGACCTGCCGGGAAGCGGCCCGATGCTGGACGCGCGACGCGAAGCACTCTCTGCCGCGTACGAATATCTGACCGACCACCCAGAGGCGAAGAAGGCGAACTTCCTCCGCGACGTCTACTACGACTATCCCGCTGGGTTCGAATCGCCAGAGGGGTGGTGGAACGCGATTCAACCGGCACTGAAACAACTTCCAGGGGTCGACCCGCCAGAAGAACGTGGACACATCTGGCACTTCCTCGGTGGGTGAGCGCCAGTCGAAGGGAGCGTCGGCACCCTACGAATTTATGGCGCGTCAGTCCAGATTCTCGGCCAACGGTCTGATGTCAACCGATTCCCCGGATGACGGACTCATTTCGGAGTGTGGCTCCCAATGAGCGATAGCCGAGTCGACGCGGACATCTCCGACTCCTCACCGGGCGAATCGACTGCCCCCCCAGACGACAGACACGACGACGACCAATCACCGGGATTCTCCGGTGGTGACGACGTCTACGCCTCGGAAGTCGAAGGGAAGCAGTATCGCGGCACGTGGTATCTCCCGCTTCGATACGACGACTTGACCGAGTCTCCCGAGACGGAGGAGTATCCAGAACAGGGAACTGGCGGGTCGTTCCGCCTCACCGACCTCCCGCGTGTCCCTCGCGTCGGGCACGTCGTGGGTCCATCTGCGATTATGCTCGGTGCCTCTCTCGGCAGTGGTGAGACGCTCTTTTGGCCCGTCTTGACCGCGCAGTTCGGGTGGATGGTCTTCTGGGCGTTCATCATCGGCGTCTTCACGCAGTTCGTCATCAACACGGAACTGCAGCGCTGGACGCTCGCGACGGGTGAGAGCATCTTCCGCGCCTTCGCGCGCGTGGGAACATATTGGCCGTGGGCGTTCCTCGTCGGCGGCCTGGTCAGTCTCGGATGGCCTGGGTGGGCCGCCGGTGCCGCACAGGTGGGCACGACGGCCCTCGGGTTGAGCGGGTCGGTTGGCGTCTTCGGTTTCTCTATCGCGACGTGGAAACTCATCGCCGTCGGCTTGATGGCCGCCATCTGGCTCTCGTATCAGACGTCGTCGGTCATGTACAACGCCGTCGAAGTGTTCCAAATCGGCCTCTTGTTCGTCGCCATCGGGGCGACACTGATGCTCGTCGCCGTCACCGGGTCGTGGGTCGAGTTCGCCAACGTCCCCGACGCTGCACAGGCAGTGGGTGAACTCCCGGAGGGAATCGATATCGCCGTCTTCCTCGGTGGGCTCGCCTTCGCCGGTGCGGGTGGCTACCTCAACCTCTCACAGAGTCTGTGGATGCGAGAGAAAGGCTACGGGATGGGCAACTACCAGGGCCGGGTGAAGAACCCGCTTCGCGGTGACGACCCCGAACCGATCGAGCGCGACGGGTTCACGTTCCGTCCGACGGTGACGAACCTCCGCCGGTGGCGCGGGTGGTGGCGGGTCGTCCAACTCGAACACTTCCTGACGTTCGTCGTCGGACTACTCGTCGTCGCCCCCGCGCTGATGAGCGTCGCCATCCGGTACGCACCGGGGACGACGACAGACGCGATTCAGATGTGGCTTGGAAACGTCGTCCCGGTTCTCGGCCCCGTTGGGTCGTTCCTCGTCTTCGCTATCCTCTTCGTCGCACTGTTCACCACCGAGTACGCCATCGTCGAATCGTTCGTCCGCAACAGCGCGGACGCACTCTACGAAGCCTACGGCCGCGAGGCTGGATGGGACCTCCCGAAGCTTTTCTGGCGACTGCTCACCGCGTTTTGCCTCTGGGGCGTCGTCATCATCCTGGTCTTCACCTCGCCGTTCGAGGGGCGCGAACCGTTCTTCTTCCTCGTCGTGGGTGCGGCGATGTCGGGCGTCATGATGTGGCCTTACACCGCGCTCGTCCTCGTGATGAACACGACGCGACTCCCCGAACACATCCAACCCGGTTGGGGGCGTGTCGTTGCGATGTGGTGGGCGACGGGGTTCTACGGCTACTTCAGTGTCCTTCTCATCGGCACGACGCTGTCGAGACTCGGACTGAGCGCCTTCGAGACAGCACCGTCCATCCTCGGAAGCGGCGTCGGCGGGTACGCACTCTGGGCGGCGTACCTGCTCGTCCAGGGGTACACCGTCGGGAAATCCGCGGCCGGCAAGCGCGACGCCGCAGGCACCGTCGCCGACGCCGACGAAGCGACCGGATGGTTCTCGTAAGCCCTCGACCTCGATACCGGTAGTCTGCCTTCGACCTCGCCATCAGTACGCTACCCTCCACCTCGCCACCAGTACGCTACCCTCGACCTCGCCACCGGCACGCTGTGTTTTGATGTTTGAACCCGAAGAACGATTAGCTGTAACGAGAAATTTCGTGTTATGTCAACCGGCACGGTTGCAACGTTCGAGGACTCTCTCGAACGACTCGAAGTGGGCTGGACACACACGTCGCCGTCGGAACTTTCTGCCGTCCTCCGTGAGGTCTGTGCAGACCCGACCGTCGGCGTCGAACTGCCCTACGACGGCGTCGAACTGCCGTCGTGGGTAAACACCGACCCGACTCCTGCAGACCTTCGCGCGGCGAAAGCGGGTGTCACGGGCGTCGGCATCGCGATTGCAGACTATGGGAGCGTCGTCGTGCAGGGCACACCCGACGGCACGGAGCCTGTGAGTCTGTTCGGTGATTTGCACGTCGCGGTCCTCCGCGAATCCGACATCGTCTCGGATATGGCCGACGCGTTCGAGTGGGTGGGCGAGGAGTTCCGGAGTGGGCACGACTCCGCAATCATCGCCACCGGCCCGAGCGCCACCGCAGACATGGGTGCACTGGTGAAGGGTGCACACGGTCCCAAAGACGTTCACGTGGTGATTCTCGATGAGTAAGTCACGAGAAGCGAAAGCCGCGAAGATTCGGCAGTTGATAGAGACGGAAGGCGACGCCGTCAACACGAGTACCCGCGGATTCAACGAGGGGCGGTACGAGGCGGTCCAGTCGCTCGACGACTACGAGGGACTGAAGGCCGACGCACGGGCCATCAAAGAAGACGCCATCGAGCGCCTGCCAGACCTCCTCGACCAACTCCGAGAGACCATCGAGGCGAACGGCGGGACGATGTACATCGCCGAGGACGCGGCGGACGCCAATCGCTACGTCCGCGAGGTGTGCGAAGACAACGACGCCGAGCGCGTCGTGAAGTCGAAGTCGATGACCTCCGAAGAAATCGAGGTCAACGACGAACTCCAGTCGGCAGACATCGACGTCGTAGAGACGGACCTCGGTGAGTGGGTGTTGCAGGTCGCCGACGAAGCGCCCTCGCACATCGTCGCCCCCGCCATCCACAAGTCGCGTGAGGCCATCGCCGACCTGTTCAACGAGACGTTCGAACCGGAGGAACCGCTGGAGACGGCAGAAGAACTCACCATGTTCGCGCGCGAGCACCTCGGCGAACTCATCGAAGGCGCGGACGTGGGCATGACCGGCGCGAACTTCATCACCGCCGACACCGGGACGATGGCGCTCGTCACGTCCGAAGGGAACGCCCGGAAGACGGCCGTCGTTCCGGACACGCACGTCGCCGTCGCCGGTGTCGAGAAGGTCATCCCGTCTGTCGAAGACCTCCAACCCTTCATCGAACTCATCGGAAAGTCGGGCACGGGGCAGAACATCACCTCGTACATCTCGCTTCTGACGCCGCCGGTGGAGTCGCCAACGGTCGACTTCTCCGACCCGGACACGCCGATTACCGAAGGCGAGACCGACCGTGAGTTCCACCTCGTCCTCATCGACAACGGTCGGTTGGCCATGCGCGACGACGACCAGTTGCGCGAGACGCTCTACTGCATCCGGTGTTCGGCGTGTTCGAACGTCTGCGCCAACTTCCAGCACGTCGGCGGCCACGCCTTCGGTGGAGAAACCTACTCAGGCGGCATCGGCACCGGGTGGGAAGCGGGCGTCGAAGGCCTCGACTCGGCCGCCGAGTTCAACGACCTCTGTACCGGCTGCAGTCGGTGTACCACCGCCTGTCCGGTGAACATCGACATCCCGTGGATAAACACCGTCGTCCGCGACAGAGTCAACCACGGCGAGGTATCCGAAGTCGATTGGCTCGTCGAGGGCCTCACTCCCGACGAAGAACCCGGTGGTGTCAGTCTCCAAAAGCGCTTCTTCGGCAACTTCGAGACGGCCGCCAAGGTCGGAAGCGCCTTCGCACCCGTCTCTAACTGGGTTGCCCAGTCGTCCGTCTCGCGGAACCTCATGGAGCGAACGCTCGGTATCGACGCCCGACGTGAACTCCCCGCGTTCCAGCGCGAGACGCTGAAAGATTGGTTCGACGCGCGCGACTCCCGCGTCCAGAACCCGACGCGAACCGCCGTCCTCTATCCCGACGTGTACACGAATCACGTGCAGGTCGAACGCGGCAAGGCCGCCGTCCGAGCACTCGAAGCACTCGGCGTCGACGTCGTCGTTCCCGACGTTCGCTCGTCTGGTCGCGCACCGCTGTCGCAGGGCATGATTGCCACCGCCGAAGACCACGCCCACGACGTGTACGCCGGGCTTGCGGAGTACATCGACGAGGGTCGAGACATCGTCGTCATCGAACCGTCTGACCTCGCGATGTTCGACTCCGAGTACGAGAAGTTCCTCTCGGAGAAGTCGTTCGAGCGACTCTCGGAGCAGAGTTTCGAGGTGATGGAGTACGTCTACGGCCTCCTCGAAAACGGGGCCGACGCGGACGCGCTCGCACAGACACAAAGCGAGAAGGTCGCCTACCACAGTCACTGCCAACAGCGAACCCTCGGCCTCGAAGGCCACACCGAGGCCGTCCTCGCCGAACTCGGATACGACGTCGCGACCTCTGACGTCGAGTGTTGCGGGATGGCGGGGTCGTTCGGCTACAAGTCGGAGTATTACGAACTGAGCATGGACGTGGGGTCGGACCTCAAACGCCAGTTCCAGACCGACGAAACGCACGACAGAACCGTCGTCGCGAGCGGCACGTCGTGTCTCGAACAGCTCGATTCGCTCCTCCGGCGGCCGACGCAGCATCCGGTCGAACTCATCGCGCCGGGTCGGTAGTCCACCACCAGGTCGGAGCGATTTCGTCGATTTTTACAGTCGGTGTCCGACGTCTGTCTGCCGCGTGTCTGCGGTCGGTGCCGAACGCTACGAACTATTAAGACCCGGCATCCCAATTTGGCGGATATGGACGGGACGCCCGAAGAGATAACGACGCTCGTAGGCCGTGAGGTCTACTCGAACAACGGTGTGTTCGTCGGTGAGGTCGAAGACGTCCGCCTCGACTTAGACCACGAGACGGTGACTGGCCTCGCACTGACGGCGCTGAACAACGAACTGTTCCGAAACCAAATCGAACCTGGAAAGGGCGTGCTCATCCCGTATCGATGGGTCCGCGCGGTCGGTGACGTCATCCTCATCAACGACGTCATCGAGCGACTGAAGAATCCAGAAGAAGACGAAGAGTCACTCCTCGCCTGAGGTTCGTCGGCCGTTTCGTACAGAGACGGTCGATTAACTCCCGTTTCCGCTCTCGCTGCCCTCCACACCCATCGCACGGAAGAGCTTGCGCTTTACTGCTTCTTCGGTCAGTTGTAAGAGCGTGTCACGGTTGTCGTCGTTCGACTCGATACCCGTGAAGATACCGAGCGGAATCTCGACAGAGCCCTGTGTAGAGTGGCCGCCTGCCTCGCCGATTCCGGTGAAGGCGTCACTCAGAATCTTCCCGATGTTCATGCGGATGTCCTTCGACCGCGCGGCGAGGTAGATGGTGTCGTCCGCGATACCGAAGACGGCCGTCGTGGTGATGCCTTCGAGGTTCAGCAGGTGTTGGGCCGCCTGCGTGAGCGCGTCGCGGTCACGGATGAATCCGGCGTTCGAGACGAGGTGCGAGCCCTGTACCTCCCGGTTCTGGATTGCTTCGGCCAGCACGTCGAGCGTCTCGGGCGACATCGACGGCGACTCGACTTTCTCCAGTGTGTCGTGGTCGGCAAACGGATAGAGATACGCGGCGGCGGTCAGGTCCGCAGGGGTCGTATCGCGCTTGAAGTCGAGCGTCTCGGCGCGGATGCCGTACAGGAGCGCCGTCGCGACGGCCTTCGAGGGGCTGAGGTCGAACTCCTGGATGTACTTCGTGAGGATGGTCGACGTAGAGGAGACGTTCGGTCGTACGTCGGTGAATCGGGCGTCGATTCCTTCGTCGGGTTCGAAGTGGTCGATGAAGACCGTGATTTCGGCCGCGCCGAGGTCGGGCATCCCGGACTTCATGTGGTCGACGAGCGCCACCGCCCCGTACTCTTCGAGCGGTTTCGCGTCCGACCGCGGGGTGAGTTCGATGCCGAGGATGTTGACGAACGCGCGGTTCTCCTGGTGGCCCATGTCGCCCGAGTAGAGGATGTCGGCCTCGATGTCGTACTCTCGGGCGATTGCCTGCAGTGCGATCGCCGACGCGAGCGAGTCCGGGTCGGGGTTGTCGTGCGTCAGGATGGCCATCCCGTGGTCGGTCTCACGGAGAATGTCGGCCAGTTGCCGGGCTTTGTACTCCAGTTCGCCCGACTCGACGC
Source organism: Haloferax marinum (assembly GCF_009674625.1). Classification (GTDB taxonomy): domain Archaea; phylum Halobacteriota; class Halobacteria; order Halobacteriales; family Haloferacaceae; genus Haloferax; species Haloferax marinum. The sequence goes on from NZ_WKJQ01000001.1 coordinate 150,574, forward strand.
TCCGGAGTGCGGAGTCCGCGATGACCTCCGAGGGGTTGATGACCACGTCTGCGCCGAGCGTCGTCAGTTCGTCTTCGGAGACGGGGTCCGACGCGCGGACGACGATGAACTGGTCGTCACCTCGGTCACGGATGGTCGAGACTGCCGCTTTGTTCGCTTCCACGTCAGACGAGAGGATGAGGATGACGTCCCGGTCTGCGACGACGTCCGCGAGTTCTGGTTCGGCGATGTTGGTCGCCTGCGCGTTCAAATCCTGGTCGCGCAGGGCTTCGACGCGGCTTTCGTCCTTGTCGAGGATGAGGACATCTTTTCCTTCATCCGTCAGTTCTTCGGCCACAGCGTGCCCGACGCTCCCGCAGCCGAGAATCGCATACGTGGACATCGAAGAGACACTGACCCCTGCACTCATTGTTGCCCGCTACTCAGCCCGGACGACACTTAACACCACCCGTTTGTTACCTCTCAGTGGGTGTGTGCGTCCCTGCCGTCGTCGTACAGAAAGGAAAGTCATTTTACCTACCACGGGTTACGGGAGATTGCAAGGGCCGGTAGCTCAGTTAGGCAGAGCGTCTGACTCTTAATCAGACGGTCGCGTGTTCAAATCGCGTCCGGCCCACTACCTTCCTTCCCAAGATTACTCGGTCAGTGACGAGTGCTCCACTCGTTTGTGCTACGACTGCGCGATTTGAACTAGGGAGCGGAGCGAACGTCGTGAGCGGAGAGAGTGGAGTTCAAATCGCGTCCGGCCCACTTCCTTCCTTCCCGAACCTACTCGACGACCCGTGGGTCTCTTCGTCTCAGGTACGTGGTGAGCGAGTAGCCCCGCATCGCCGGACGACTTATCCCCACTCACAGAGAGCGATACACCATGAACCAGAGCGACCGAACCGAACTCGTCCTCGTCGGTATCACGCTCCTCGTGGCGATGGTCGCTGGACTCGCCATGGGCGTCGGCGACCACTTCAAACTGGACCGGTTCGTCGCGTCGATAACCCCCGATTTTGGTGTCCTCTTCGGCGCCGACGTCGTCGGAGGCGCAGTGCTCGTCGTCCTCTTTTTGTTCGTCGCCACGGGTGCAAAAATGCTGCTCGGCCCCTGATTACTCGAAGGCGACCCACGAGTTTCCGCGTCCCGGTGAGTGTGCCATCTGCAGGGGCATCTCCATCCCCGCGCGTGCCTGTTCGAGTCGCGCCCGGAGTTGTGGCGAAGCGTACTCCACCACCGTTCTGAGTTCACCACTCCCGACGACGCGTACCATCATCGCGCCGTGGTCGTTCATTGCTCGCTCGATTCTGACCAACCGTGTTTCGGCACCCTCAACCAGCGGGTTGCTGCCGTACTGTTCCATGTTAACGCATCGTTCGAATAGACCAAAAATCGAATCCCTACTATCAATGGGTACTCACATGATTCGAGAAGTTCAGCGGTCGCTCACAGACACCACCGGTGTCGACGTCGCTTCTCGACGTCGCTTCTGACAGCCAGTTCGCCGAGTGACACACTCGGACAGGCGTTTCGGAACTTCTTTTCGGCGGTTACCCGGATTCCACCCATGGACCGCACCCGCCTCAGGTTTTGGGCCCTCTATCTCACCCGATTCGCCGGTGGATTTGGATTCATCACCCTCGTGACCCTCCTCCCGAAGTACATCAACGACCTGAATCCGACGGCAGTGGTGTTGCCAGAACTCGCCATCGGTGGGCTCGTACTCGGCGGCCTCACGCTCTCGAAGGGGTTCGTCATCGGGATGTACACGACCGGATTCACGCTCGCACAGACCGTCGCCGTCGTTCCGCTGGCGTGGGCCGGTGACAGATACGACAAACGCCTCGTTCTCGCGGGGACCGTCGGTCTCGGTGCGGTCGTCTACGCGCTGTTCCCGCTCGTCGATTCGAGCCTCTCGTTCGTCGTCGCCCGTGCAGCACAGGGCATCGCGGTGACCGGTGCGGGCCTGATGTCACTCGCACTCGTCGGCGAACTCGCCCGCGATGGCACGCGTGCAAATCACATCGGGAAGGCGAACGCGGCCCGATTCGCGGCGTCTATCCTGGGGAGTCTCAGTGCCGGATTCCTCTACGACGCGTTCGGGTTCACACCGGTTTTCGTCGTCATCACGGTTCTGTTGACCATCGCCGTCGCCGCCATCTGGGTGTTCCTCCCGCCGGACGAGACGACCGTCCACGGTTTTCCCTTCACGAACCTCGCGCTCAACGAACGCATCCTGACGATGGCGACGTTCCGCGTGCAGTACGCCGTCGCCGTCACGCTCGTTCGGACGTGGGTTCCGATTTACGCCGGTGTCTCTGCGGCGTCGGGTGGCCTCGCCTACGGCGTCACCGCCGTCGCTGCCACCGTCGTCGCGGAGAAGTTCACCAATATGCTCTGTCAACCGTACACCGGCCGTATCTCTGACCGGTACGGACGCGCACGATTCGTCTTCGTCGGCGGCGGTCTCTACGGTCTCGTCGCTCTCGCTGTTCCCTTCTCGCCGGCGATTGGTGGGGCACTCGCTCTCCCGGCCGCCTTCCCGATTCTCGGCCCGCTTTCGCCGGCATTCCTCCCACTCGTCGGCCTCGCAGCACTGCTCGGTGTCGCCGACAGTCTCCGCGAACCCGCGAGTATGGCACTCTTCGCAGACGAAGGAACCGGCGGCGAAGGCGTCGCCAGCAGCTTCGGCATTCGCGAACTTCTCTGGCGACCGGGTAGCGTCGTCGCCCCACTTCTGGGCGGGTTCCTCATGGTCGAATTCGGTATGGAGTGGGTGTTCTACGTCGGCGGCGCGTCTGCTCTCACTGGTGTTTTCGCGTTCCTCGGCGTCCTCGTGTGGTCCCACGGAACTGGCGCGCTAACACAGTGGTGAGCAGGGGAACCTCGTTCGCGTGTCGGCTCTGGCCTCGTCTTCGTATATAACCGTTCACCTCTGCGTGCGCCAACCTGTTCGATTTACGTTCGTGGCAACCGTACAACATTTGAAGGACGATGGATTTCGACGAGTTCACCGGAGAGATACAACACAGACTCGAACTCCCCGGAACGGGGGAGACCGTCCGTGCGATTCGCGCGACACTGATGACGCTCGGCGAGCGCATCCCGGAGGGGTCGGCCGAAGACCTCGCTGCGTCGCTCCCGATAGAGATCAAGTGGTACCTGACCGGTGCCGTCCACGAACACGGTCAGCGCTTCGATTGGTCGGAGTTCGTCTCGCGAGTCAGCGATATCGAGGGTGAAGACCCACCGAAAGCAGCGTACCACGCCCAGGTCATCGTGGACCTCGTAGGGACCCTCGTCCCACCCTCGGACCTGCAGCAACTGCGTGACCAACTGCCCGAGAGTGAAGCCGACGAAAACTGGCGCAAACTCTTCGCGGTCGTCGACAGCGGTGGGTGGAGCGAGCACGAAACGTAGGGACCCCACCGAGAGACGACTCTCGACGGCCACCAGAGAAAGGTCAAAAACCCCACGGTGTGAGGGGGAGACCACATGTCTGAACCCACGTTTAGTGGCGTACTCTGTCCACTCGTCACACCGTTCGAAGACGGAACCGTCGACGAAACCAGTCTCACAGCCCTCGTCCACTGGCTCGTCGACCGCGACATCGACGGTGTCGTCCCCTGCGGCACGACGGGCGAGTTCGCGAGTCTTTCACGGGCGGAGTTCCGAACGGTCGTCGAGACGACCGTCGATGCTGCCGATGGCCGTGTCCCCGTCGTCGCCGGTGTCGCAGGAACGGACAGCTCCACCGTGACCGACCGAATCGAGTTCGCCGCCTCCGTCGGCGCTGACGCGGTGCTCCTCACGCAACCGTACTTCCACACCGCTCCCACACCGGCGGGCGACCTACGATTTTTCGAGATGATAGCCGAATCGAGTCCACTTCCGCTCGTCTTGTACAACATCCCCGCCTGCACCGGCCAACCAATCGCACCGGAGACGGTCGCCGAACTCTCTGAGAACGACGCCGTCGTCGGTCTCAAGGACTCTAGCGGCGACTTCGACTACTTCCTCGAACTCCTCCGAGTGACCGACGACCAGTTTACGCTCCTCGAAGGCTACGACCAGCACTATGTCTCGGGTGTCCACGCCGGCAGCGACGGCGGTATCAACGCGCTCTCGAACGTCGTTCCCGAGGTGTTCGCCGAGATTCGTGACGAGGCGTTCGCAGGCGAGACCGAATCCGCCCTCGAACTCGAACAAGACGCGTTCCCCGGCCTGTTCGGCTACTGTATGGAGTACGGATTCGCGACAGTTGCGAAAGTCGGTCTCGAACACCGCGGCGTCATCGAGTCGGCCGAGGTTCGACCGCCACTCACGCCGGTTCCAGACGACGTTGCCGAGGAGATATCGACGCTCGTCGCTGGTCTGGCTGACTAAGCGGCCATTACAGGTGTCGGTTACTCTCCTCTGGGGGTTCCCGATGCAGACGTGGAGGCACGCGAGATGGACTGCGAGAAACCCGAAACCCAGACACCCTATTTTGTATAGCAGTACGTGATTTATTAGTCCCATCTCGCCCATTTCGCATCCACTGACGCTCGGGCTAAGGTCAATATGGTGTCAACCGTATCACAAACTATGGACCACCTCGAGACTCCGTCCCTCCATCGACTACTGACGTCCCCCGTCGGCCGACTCCTCAGTTCTCGGCCGGTCGAGGTACTCAAGACCCGGTCGCTTCCCCGCGAGTTCGCCGTCGTCCGCGCCCGTGCTGCTGCCGACGTCGCACTCGGTGAAGGCCCCGAAGCGTTCCTCCGAGAAGTCGACGCACCGCCCGCCCCGCACCTCCACGACAGAATCGAACGCGCCCTCGCCCAGTACGCGACCGTCCGCGAAGAGTACGACGAGACGATGGAACGGTGGAACAGCGTCTTCTGGGGTGGATACGAGTCGCTCCCGGACGAACGCGTCGAGATAGAACGCGACCGACGAGAAATCGCACAGCGTCGCGCGAAACCAACCGACATCTTCGGCTTTCTGGCGAAAGAACATTTCGTGCCATCGGTGAAATTCGAGACGCCCGACCCCGACGATGCACGCTCGCGCTGGCACCACGAACTCGCCGAACCCGAGCGCCTCTACGGCTTTACCGAGTCGAAGGCCAGCGAGGAGTTCCCCCGTATCGAACGCTCTGCGACCGTTCGCGGACCGGGAACCGTCGAGTTCTTGCTCCGTTTCACGTCGCCATCGCCGCACATCAGCGACGACGCCACCGCCCGAGTGTACGAACCGGCCGACGTGGACGGCGACCTGCCGACTATCATCTTCCACTCCGGGTGGGGGATGTTCGACGACCAACTCGTCTACTGGCCCGAAGAAGAGTACCTCGCGCGGACGCTCGCACCCGAGGGCTACCGGGTCATCCTCCCCGACGCACCGTGGCACGGACGGCGCGAACCCCTCGGTCACTACAGCGGCGAACCCTACATCGCACGCGCGCCAGTCGGATTGTTCACCCTGTACTCCGCCGCGGCGCTCGAAACGGGCGTCCTCGTCGACTGGGCCAGAACCGAAGGTGCACCCGTCGTCGGCGTCGGTGGTGTCAGCCTCGGCGGCACGATTGCGCTCCACGTCGGAGGCCGGTGTGGTGACTGGCCAGAATCGATGCGTCCGGACCTCTTGTTCCCCGTTGGGGCACCCGGTGCAATCGACCAGACGCTCCTTTCGGGGTCGCTCACCCCACTCCTCGGTATCGACAAGGCTCTCGACGCCGCTGGCTGGACTGGAAAACTCCTCCACGAGTTCGCACCGCTGTTGAACCCGCCGAAGACGCCGTGTCTCGACCCTGCACGGGTGTTCACGTTCATCGGTTCACACGACGATTTGGCACCGTCGCAGACGGCACGCGCACTCTTCGAAGAGTGGGAGATTCCCCGACCCAACCGTACCGAGTGGGAGTGTGGGCACTTCGGTGTGATGGCGAATCTAATCCGCCGCGACGAGTTCCAACAGACGGTCGCACGAGAACTCGACAGGGCGGCACGAGACGAACGAGCGAGGACAGTCTCGGTCTGAGAAACAGTCGAAAACGAGTGACGAGACCCCTTCGCGGATGGGTCGTTACTCGTCGAGGAAGTCGGGTTCCGGACGCTTTTCGGCGTATTCGCTCTCGAGGTGGTCGCGGAACTCCTCGACGCTCACGTCTTTGGCTTCGCGCTCTTTGCGGTCACGCACCGAGATGGTGCCTGCTTCTTCTTCGTCGCCGCCGACGATGACCATGTAGGGGACGCGGTCGGTCTGTGCCTCGCGAATCTTCCGACCGAGCGTCCACGAGCGGTCTTCGATTTCGACACGGAAGTCGCCGAGTTCGTACTGCAACTTCTTCGCGTAGCCAATCTGGTCGTCCGAGATAGGCAGGATACGGACCTGCTCGGGGGCGAGCCAGAACGGGAACTTGCCGTTGAAGTGCTCGATGAGGACCATGAAGAAGCGCTCGTAACTGCCGTAGAGCGCGCGGTGAATCATCACCGGTTGGTGGTCCTCGTTGTCTTCGCCCGTGTAGGTCAGGTCGAAGCGGTCGGGCATGTTGAAGTCGAGTTGGACCGTCGGGCCGTCCCACTTGCGGCCGAGCGCGTCCTTGAACGCGAAGTCGATTTTCGGCCCGTAGAACGCACCGTCACCCGCTTCGATGCCGTAGTCGATGCCGCTGTCGTCGAGGACGGCACGGAGTTGCGTCTCGGCCTGCTCCCAGATTTCGTCGCTGCCGACGGATTTCTCGGGACGCGTCGCGAGCGCGACTTCTGCGTCCAGCCCGAACGTCTCGAAGACGGTCAGGATGTTCTCGATGATGAGGTTGATCTCGTCTTCTATCTGGTCGGGGCGGACGAACAGGTGGCCGTCGTCGATGGTGAACGACCAGACACGCGAGAGACCCGAGAGTTCGCCGCGCTGTTCTTTCCGATACACCTTGCCGTCTTCGAAGTAGCGAACCGGCAGGTCACGGTACGACCAGGACTTCTGGTCGAAGATGGTCGCGTGACCGGGGCAGTTCATCGGCTTCAGACCGTACTCCTCGTCGTTGACGTCGAGGAGGAACATGTCGTCGACGTAGTTCTCGTAGTGGCCCGACTTCTTCCACAGTTCCGTCCGGAAGAGGTGCGGCGTCTCGACGGGGTCGTATCCGGCGTCGAGGTTGAGTTGGCGCGCGTAGTCCGCGAGTTCGTCGAGGATGCGCTTGCCGTTCGGCATGTAGAGCGGCAGGCCCGGCCCCGTCGTCTCGTCGATAGCGAAGAGGTCCAGTTCCTGGCCGAGTTTGCGGTGGTCGCGCTCTTTGGCCTCTTCGCGCATGTCGAGGTAGTCTTCGAGGTCGGATTCGGACTCGAAGGCCGTCCCGTAGACGCGCGTCAGCGTGTCGTTCTCCTCGTCACCGCGCCAGTAGGCAGCCGAGATGTTCAGCAGTTTGACCGCGCCGATGTCGCCCGTCGACTCGACGTGCGGACCCTTACAGAGGTCCTCGAACTCGCCTTGCTGGTAGAAGGAAAGTTCGTCGTCGTCGGCCGCCTCGGTCTCGAGGATGTCGCGCTTGTAGGGGTTGTCGGCGTACTTTTCGAGTGCCTCCTCACGGTCGACGAGGACGCGTTCGATGTCGAGGTCCTCCTCGATGATGTCGCGCATCTCGTCTTCGATGGCGTCGAGTTCCTCCTGTTCGAGTTCGACGTTCGTCACGTCGTAGTAGAATCCGTCGTCCGTCCACGGGCCGATGGTGAGTTTGGCTTCGGGGTGGAGACGTTGGAGTGCCTGTGCGAAGACGTGGGCCGCCGAGTGGCGGAGTACGTCGAGATATTCGTCGGACTGGTCGGTGACGATGACGAGTTCCGCGCCGTCTTCGAGCGGCGTCTCTTTGTCTACGAGTTCGCCATCGACGACGCCGGCAACGGTGTCCTTTCCGAGACCGGGGCCGATTGCGAACGCGGCGTCTCGCACCGTCGCACCCTCCTCGACGGAGAGTTCGGACCCGTCTGGGAGGGTAACAGCGATATCACTCATACGCGCACGAAATCGACGGGGGGGAATAAGTGTTGTTGAGACAGGCACGAAAGACGCCTCGAGGAGGCCGAAATCGTGCAAATTGCTAACATTCGAAACGCACGAATTGGCGGCAATCGACGCGATTAGTTGCGCGCTTCGGGTGTCGATTCACCGATGCGCCGGCCCGACGCCGTTTCGCGTTGGATAGCTGCGGTCTCGGTGGTCTCCAGTTCGTCGACGAGTGTCTCCAACTCCATCGCTTCGTCCACGAGCGAATTCGCTTCTGCCGTCACGGTAGTTGCGAGTTCTGTCTGCTCGTCGGCCATGGCTGACGCTTCGACGGCGTGCGTCCGCGTCTCGTCCGCGATGCGGCGAATCTTCTCTGTCCGCTCGTCCACGTCGGTGACTGCGGCGGCTTGACCGTCAGCGGCGTCGCGAATCGCCCGCACCTCGTCGTCCATCGTCTCGGCGTGGGCCGCGATGTCGTCGAGCGTTCCGAGGGCCGCTTCGACCGTCTCGCCGCCCGCAGCGACGAGGTGGTCGAGTTCTTCTATCGCTTCGACGGACTGCATCGTCTGGGCTCCGACGGTGCCGACGAGTTCGTGTATCTCTTCGGCGCTCTCGTGCGCTTCGTCGGCCAGCGATTTGACCTCCTCTGCGACGACGGCGAACCCTGCGGCCTCGCCGCTGTTGGCGTGCGCCGCTTCGATGTTTGCGTTGAGTGCGAGGAGTCGTGTCTGGGTCGCGACCGCTCCGATCGTCGTCGCGACTTCGTCCATCTCTTCGACGTGCGCTTGTAACTGCGAGACTGCACGGAGCGCGCGTTCGGTCTGGTCGCGGATGTCGTCGAACGTGTCGAGTCCGTCTGTCGCGGCCTCGCGCCCGTGTTCGCTCCGACTGGCGACTTCGGCGGACGTCTCCGTGGCGACGGCGGTGGCTTCTCTCACCTGCTCGATGGCCGTCGACAGTTCTGTGACTGCATCGGCGATGTCGTCGAGGTGTTCGGTCTGTCTGACGGCGTCCGAGGCCATGGTCGTCACCTCTTCGTTGACCGTTCGACTTCGGCGCTCGACAGTCTCGGAACGCCCGGCGACGGCGTCACTCTCGTCGGAGACCGTCGCGGCAAACCCTTTCACGCTCGCTATCGTCGGTTCGAGCGAATCGAGCATCTCGTTGAGCGACTCACCGACGCGTCGCATGGCGTCGCTTTCGACGTCGGTATCGACGCGCCGGGTCAGGTCGCCTGCGGCACACGCCTGCATCGTCTCGCCGTACGACGACGCGACGCGTTCGAGGCGGTCGTTCGAGTTCTCGGCCTGCTTTCGGTGACGGTCTCCCTCGTCGAGTGAGCGCCGAAGGGAGTCTCGCATCCGTGCGAACGACTCGTACAACGCCCCGATTTCGTCGTTTCGCTCCGTCGTGAGGTCGACGTCGAGGTTGCCACGCTCGATAGCGACCATCTTCTGTGATAACTCGTCGACCTCGCGAAACACCGTCAGCGCCGCCGCACCGATGACTGTCATCGTCACGATGGTGGCGACGAGCGTCACTCCCAACAGGAGCGTACTCCCCGTCTGGACGTACGAGAAGACGGCGACAGACCCGCCGGCGACGCCAATAGCACCGACTCCAGCCCCGATTTTGAGTTTGAGGCCACCGAGCGAACTGCCCAACGAACGAGACATATGCCTCGATTAGTCAATTCGATTGAAATATCTACGTGTAATAGTATCAACGCTGATAATCACTGCTCAGACCCAAAGTACCAATTGGGTTGCATGCAGATGCAGGGGTATGCGACTTTCTCGACAGAGTGGCGTCTTCATGCATATCACGTCGCTCCCTGGCTCTCACGGCATCGGTGACCTCGGTGATGGTGCTCGCGAATTCGTCGACTTCCTCGCCGACGCCGACCAGTCGATGTGGCAGTTCTGTCCGCTCGGACCGACCTCGCCCGTGATGGCTAACTCTCCGTACCAGTCGTCGTCGTCGTTCGCCGGCAACCCGCTGTTCGTCGACCTCACGGACCTCGTCGAACGCGGATGGCTGACCGAAGACGACCTCGAACCTGTGCCGGAGTTCGACGACCACACCGTCGAATACGAACGCGTCGGCAACTACAAGCGCTCGCGTCTTCGGACCGCGTTCGACCGGTTCGAGGCCGACGCGACCGACGAGGACCGCGCCGCGTTCGACGCCTTCTGCGAGCGCGAAGCGGGATGGCTGGAAGATTACGCCCTCTTCGCGTCGTTGAAAGACGAGTTCGAAGGCGCGTGGATAGACTGGCCCGAGGAGCTGAAGACGCGCGACGAAGATGCGCTCGCCCGCGCCCGCGAAGAACACGCGGATGAGATTCGCTACCGCGAGTTCGTCCAGTTCTGTTTCGACCAACAGTGGCACGAACTCGCCGACTACGCCGACGAGAAAGGCATCACTCTCGTCGGTGACCTCCCGATTTACGTCGCTCTCGACAGCGCCGACGTGTGGGCCGCCCCCGAGGCGTTCGACCTCACGGAGTCACACGAACCGGCCGTCGTCGCCGGCGTCCCGCCGAACCCGAACGACTCCGGGCAGCGCTGGGGCAACCCGCTGTACGACTGGGAGACACTCCAGCAAAACGGCTATGGCTGGTGGTTAGACCGTCTTCGTCGCCTGTTCGACCTCGTGGACGTCACTCGCATCGACCACTTCAAAGGTTTCGACGAGTACTGGGCCATCGACGCCACCTCAGACGACCCTGCCGACGGTGAGTGGCGAGACGCACCGGGTCACGACTTCTTCGAGACGGTCGAACGCGAACTGGGCGACCTGCCCTTCATCGTCGAAGACCTCGGCTTCCTCGACCCCTCGCTCGTGGACCTCCGCGACCGATTCGCCTTCCCCGGCATGCGCGTCCCGCAGTACGCCGACTGGTGCCGAGAAGGCGACATGTACCAACCGATGCACTACCCCGAGAACTCGGTCGCCTACACCTCGACCCACGACACCGACACGTTCGTCGGCTACTACCGGTCGCTGGACGACCACACGCGCGACTGCCTCCACTACAACATCGGTGCTGACGGGTCGGAGATTCACTGGTCTATCATCGACGCCGTCTGGAACTCGCCGGCCGTCCTCGCGTTCAGCACGATGCAGGACATCCTCGGCCTCGACTCCCACGCCCGATTCAACACGCCCGGAACACAGACCGGAAACTGGGAGTGGCGCATCACGACCGACGGACTCGACTCTGACGTCGCCGGTCGACTCGCAGAACTGACGGACCTCCACATCAGAAACTGAGTTCTGTCCGCGAGGCTGAGACGTTCTGCCCTCGACGCTGGGACGTTCTGTCCGCGCCCCCGAAAATACAGTTCTCGACGCTCGACGCGGCACATCTGAGGTTATCTCGTTTGGAAGCGTACGTTCTCACATGGACATAGACGAGAACGCGACACACGGCGGTGCGCACGAAATCGACGTCGAAGTGACCGGGCGACGACTGCTCTCACCACTCGAATCGATACTCGGGACCGACACGAAGACGGTCTACGGCGACCCCGTCACCGTGGGTGAGAAGACGGTCATTCCGGCCGCGAGCATCACGTACGGCATGGGGATGGGTGGCGGGACGGGAACCGACGAGACTGGCGAGGAGGGCGGCGAAGGATTCGGTGGTGGTGGCGGCGTGAGAGCGACACCGATTGGCGTCGTCGAAGTGACCGCCGACGAGACGAGATTCGTCAAGTTCGGGACCGAACGCCGACTCGCGGGCATCTTCGCACTCGGAGTCGCTCTCGGACTGGTACTGGGTCGCTTGCGCCGGCGCTGAGCCGTCTTCCCGTCGTTGAGCTGCCGCCCCCGTCGTTGAGCAGTCGCTCCCGTCGTTGAGCAGACCACGCCCCATTTGGGAATCCGTCACTCGACTACACCTTTTTGCGTCGTCCACTCCACGGAATCGGTATGTCTCGACGTCTCGGCCTCGGTTCCTTCGTCGCCGGACTACTCGCCGCGGTTCTCGCCGGCCTGATTCGAACGACGACGCCACTGTCAAACATCGCGGTTCCCGACGCCGACGTGCTTCTGGCGAAAGGGTTGTCGGCACTCGCCGTCGTGTTGGTCACGTACGGATTCTACCGCCTCCTGATGTCCGTCTTCGTCGCTCGAATCTCCGATAGACGCCGAGCGCACGATCTCCGAAACGTCCTCAGACTCACTATCGGCATCGTCGCCCTCGTCGGCGTCCTCGGCGCGTTCACCGACCAATGGCTCGGTGTGCTCGTCTCCTTCGGTGTCATCGGCTTCGCCATCACCTTCGCCCTGCAACAACCGATTCTCTCGCTCATCGGTTGGGTCTACGTCGTCATCAAGCGGCCCTACGCCGTCGGCGACCGCGTCACCATCGCCAACGTCTCCGGCGACGTCGCCGAAGTGGACTTCCTCGTCACGACGCTCTGGGAGACGGGTGGCCAACTCACGTCGAACCAGCCGACTGGGCGAACGGTCACCGTCCCGAACTCGCTCGTCCTCTCGTCGGAAGTCGTCAACCACGGCGCGTTGTTCGACCGTATCTGGACCGAGGTCCCCGTCCAGGTCTCCTACGAGACGGATATCCCGTTCGTCCGTGACATCATGCTCGACGTGGCCGAAGAAGCGTTTGGCAACGAGACGCGTGCAGCGATACAACGATACAGGCACCGACTCGACGAGTCACCGCTGGATTTGGACGTCCCGAAGAGCCCTACGGTCAACATCTCGCAATCTGAGTCGTGGGTCGTCCTCACGCTTCGCGTCCTCGTCCCGCCGAGAGGGGCACAGAACGCTCGGAATCACCTGTACGAGGGTATCTTGGCACGCCTCGACGAGCACCCTGACCGCGTCGGTTTCCCGGTCGGGCGCAATCGCTAACTCTCGGTCGAGTCGGCTGTTGCCGACGACTGCCCCGTCGGCATCGAAACCCGCAAATCCCCCTGGGCCAACGTGGAACCGATGGAGACGGGTGTCATCGACCTCGCGGACATAGACGGCGCGTTCGACCTCCAGTCCACCTTAGAGAGCGGTCAGTCGTATCTGTGGGACCGGCCGGATGGTCGAATGTACGAACGCGACGCGGCCTACGGTGGTGACGCGTGGTATCAGACGGTCGTTCCTCCGCTCGACGGAGTCTCAGACGAGACGGCCGTCGTCCGAGCGCGCCAGACTGATGGAACCCTCCAGTGGGAGTCGAACGTCGACGCCGTCCCGATTCTGACGCACCTCTTGCGCCTCGACGACGACCTGGACGAAATCGTCGATGCGATGCCTGACGAACCACTCGTCCGCCGGGCCTACGAGGCCTATCCAGGGATGCGAATCGTCCGCGACCCACCGTTTGGCTGTCTCGTCTCGTTCATCTGCTCGGCGCAGATGCGCGTCTCTCGAATCTTCGGTATGCAAGCACGCCTCCGCGAGACGTACGGCGAGGCAGTCGAGTTCGACGGCGACACCGTCTACGCGTATCCGACGGCCGAGCGTCTCGCGGCGACCACCGAGGCCGAACTCCGTGACCTCAGTTTGGGCTACCGTGCGCCCTACGTCCAGCGGACTGCCGAGATGGTCGCGACGGGCGAGGCGACGCCCTCGGAAGCACTCGGGCGCGACTACGAGGACGCACGCGACTACATGACGACGTTCGTCGGCGTCGGCGACAAAGTCGCTGACTGCGTGCTGTTGTTCTCGCTCGGCTACCTCGAAGCCGTGCCGCTCGATACGTGGATTCGGAGCGCGATCGAGGACCACTACCCCGACTGTGACCGCGGAAACTACACGGAGACGTCGCGGGCGATTCGCGACAGACTCGGCGGCGGATACGCGGGGTACACACAGACGTACGTCTTCCACTACCTCCGGTCTGGCGGCGAGTGAGTGCTTCCCGGAAGGGTAGTGAGTGCTTCCCGGAAGGGTAGTGAGTGCTTCCCGGAAGGGTAGTGAGTGCTTCCCGGAAGGTCACCCCCGTGTAAGGTCGTAGAGTCGATGTGTGTAAGAGAGTGGCAAGAAGGTTGATACCTCTCGCGACACAAGTTTAGGGGTATGATGGACTGCAGAGTCGTCGTCGAGGCCGCGGTCCCAGTGTACGACGTGGAGACCGAAGACGAGGCGATTCGTATCGCCATCTCCAAGACGGGTGAGATGCTCAACCCGGACCTCAAATACGTCGAAATCAACATGGGTTCCCGTACCACTCCGAGCGGTGAGTCACTCCCTCCAGCGTTCATCGCCGCAGACGAAGCACTCGTCGCGCTCGAACTGGAGATGACCGTGTTCAACGTCGAACAAGAAGAACACGCGTCACGAATCGCACGGAAAGAGATTGGACAACGCCTCGAAAATATCCCGCTGAAGGTGCTCTCTGTCGAGGTACTCGAAGACGACTCGGCGAACGCAGACGGCGAGGGTGACGAAGCGGCCGACGACGAGGAACTCATCCCAGAGTTCGACGACCTGGTCGAAGACCGCTAACCGACCGAGAGTTTTCGCTCCGCGCAGAGAGTTTTCGTTCCGTGCAGTGTGACCGTTCGTTCTGCCTGCTGGCGAGCGGTGACGCTCGCGGTTGGTGTGTGGTGGTGTAGTTGTGAGACGACGCTGTCGCTCGTGTCTCGTTGCTTCGTGGAGGAGAACGCGTTTCTCTTGTTCGTCGGTTCAGTCGGCTTGCGCGGCCACCGGTTCCGGTTCGGCGTCGCGCATAGCTCCTGTGATTCCTTTCGCCAGTTTAAACACGGCTGCTTTGTGGTCCGTCTTAGATTTGTGGATTGACGTCGGTCGAACGCCGAGAGTATTGTACTCGGTGAGCTCGATTTCGTCGTCTTCCCACGCTTCAATCTGTGTGTGTACCTCTGCGAGCAGGCCGTGCAGGTGGATGAGTTCCTGCTTCTTCATGAGCAAACCACGCTTGATACCGGAGGGATATAGTATTATCTTGAGTCACGTTAGCATCCGACTCTCTTAAACGGCCGATTATCGGTGTCTCGGGCGGGATTTGTGTTTGTGCGTTTTCAATTCGTTTGGTGTTTTGGGGGTTCATATCTCGATATGGGGCGAAAAATACAGAGTGCTTTATACCAATATGTACCGCGCGCAGTTCCCAGGGGTCGTGAGTATTTTACCCGGTGCCACTGGTAGGGTGGTGTATGGACTACGACGAACAACTGGACCGTGCGCTCTCGGAGGCTCCCGACGTGAACGAGGGTAGCGACCGATTCAGCGTTCCCGACCCGGTCGTTCGCCAAGAGGGTAACGCGACGGTCTACGAGAACTTCGCCGAGACGTACGACCGACTCGCGTGCGACGCCGACCACCTCCAGAAGTTCCTCCAGTCGGAGTTGGGGACGAGTGCCCAAATCGACGACAAGGGTCGTATCCGGTTCACTGGCGAGTTCAAACAGCGGCGAGTCGCCGAGGCGCTCGACGAGTACGTCGACGAGTTCGTCCGCTGTAGTGAGTGTGAGTCGCCGGACACGAAGTTCGTCACCGAACAGGGTGCGACGGTGATGAAGTGTGAGGCGTGCGGTGCGCTCTCGGCGATTCCTGACCTCTGACGACGACCCCCGATTTTCGCAGTTCTGTTAATCGAACTGCTTGAGCGTCTGGAGGTCGCGCTCTGTCCGCATAAACTCGGCAGTACGCCGTGTCGCCCCACAGGACTGACACGAGAAATTGTCTCTGTGAGCCGGGAGTGACGTCGGATTTGTCTCCCAGTCTTTTCCACATTCGGGGCATAAGAGCCGGACGAACGCTTCGACCATACCAAGATATGCTCCGGGAAGCCGGATAAATCTTGTTACGAGCTGGCACATTTCAGAAAAAGTATGGGCCACCAAGCCCACCGAGAACGATTAGGCGAACAGGTTTCCGTCCTGTACTTCCAGGAGCTCTTTGTACCGGTTGCGGATGGTGACTTCAGAGATGTCTGCGACCGCCGACACCTCGCTTTGGGTCACCTTCTCGTTGGTGAGGAGCGCGGCGGCGTAGACGGCGGCGGCGGCGAGGCCGACCGGCGACTTACCGGAGTGGACACCCGTCTCTTTCGCCCCGCGGAGGAGGTGTCGCGCCTGCCGCTCTGCTTCGTCCGAGAGTCCAAGTTCGCTGGCGAACCGTGGGACGTACTGCTCGGGGTCTGCAGGCTTGATTTCGAGTTTCAACTCGCGGACGATGTAGCGGTACGTCCGAGTCAGTTCCATCTTGTCGACGCGGGAAACCTTCTCCAGTTCGTCGAGCGAGCGTGGCGTTCCGGCCATGCGCGCGGCGGCGTAGAGGGACGCGGTCGCGACGCCCTCGATGGAGCGGCCGGGGAGCAGGTCGTCGTTGAGTGCGCGGCGGTAGATGACCGACGCCGTCTCACGGACGTTCTCCGGGAGGCCGAGAGCCGAAGCCATGCGGTCGATTTCGCCGAGTGCCTGCTTGAGGTTGCGCTCTTTGGAGTCACGGGTGCGGAAGCGCTCGTTCCACGTGCGGAGGCGTTGCATCTGCTCACGCTGTCGCGGCGACAGGGACTTGCCGTAGGCGTCTTTGTTCTGCCAACCGATGTTGGTCGACAGCCCCTTGTCGTGCATCATCTTGGTCGTCGGTGCGCCGACACGAGACTTGCTGTCTCGCTCGGCGGCGTCGAACGCGCGCCACTCGGGGCCACGGTCGACGACGGTGTCTTCGACCACGAGACCACACTCACCGCAGACGGTCTCGCCGTGGTCGTCGTCGTGGATGAGTTGGCCGCTACATTCGGGACAGACCTGGTCTTCGTCTCGCTGTCGCTCTTTGTGCTCGGTCTCTCGTGACTTGAGGTCTCGGGCCTTCGCGTCGGTTTCGTACGTTCGGGTGGTGGTGGTGTCGCTCATTATGGGAAGGGCTCGACCCCATGTCGGCCGGTAGTGAGTAAAGAAGACGAAAGAATAATCCGGCAGGGACGTGCCTTACCCGTAGTAAGGCCGAAAACTACTTAAATCTTTTGTCGATGGTATGTCCCCTAATCGCATGATAGTGGCCTTTTGTCCCGCGCGACAGGCCACATATCGAACTCGGTCGTGATTAATCAGGTAGTATATCTCTTTCGTCCAGTTACAACCAGTTCTCTCGCCGAAAGTAAACGAGTAAGATTCCCGAGACGAGAGCCATCCCCAGCATCGTCGCCACGTATCCGTACTCCCAACCCAGTTCGGGCATGTTGAACGCTGAGGCGGCGGGGTCGAAGTTCATGCCGTAGACACCGACGACGAGTGTCAACGGCAGGATGATGGTTGCGACGACGGTGAGTGTCTTCATCACCTCGTTGGTGGATTGTGAGAGTGTGTTCAGGTAGATGTCGCGGGCACCGCGCGCGAGGTCTCGGTACGTCTCGGTGAGGTCGACGAGTTCGACGAGTTGGTCGTAGACGTTCCGGTAGTACTTCTCTGTCGTCTCGCGGACGTGGTCTGGGTCGCCACGAGAGAGGACTCCTGCGGCCTCACGAGTCGGCCACACCGTCTTCCGGAACGAGAGCAGGTCGCGCCTGACAGCGTTCAACCCTTCGAGGACGGCCGGGTCCGGTCCCTCGAAGATGATGTCTTCGATGGTCTCTATCTCCTCGCCAATCTCGTCTAACAACTGGAAGTAGTCGTCGACGATGCGGTCGATGACGCGGTAAGCGACGAAGTCTGGGCCGAACCGGAGGAGTCGCGCCTCTTCGGACTCGACGGCGTCCCACACGCGATTTACAGACAATAGGTCGCGGCGCGTCAGCGTGACGAGCCAATCGTCACCGAAGCAGAGGCCGACCGGCCTCGTCTGAACCTCCTCTTCGAACACCTGTTCGCCCACTCTGAGCGTCGCTACGCGGACGATGACGAACGTGTAATCGTCGTACATCTCGGTTTTGGGGCGAGCGTCGGTTCGCACGTCTTCGACCGTGAGCGGGTGGATGCCGAACGCGTCGGCGACCCGGTCGAACTCCGACTCGTCGGTCGCGCGGACCCACGTCGTTCCGGCGGCGTCTCGTGCGTCCGACAGGTGGGCGTCGTCGTAGTTTGTCACTCCGCCGTCGTCGTAGACGAGCGCCGAAATCATGTGACGCCTCCGACCGCCCAGAGCGTAATGCCGACCATGAGGGCCGTCAGGGAGAACGCACGGCCGGGATACGCGATGAGCGTCCCCACGCCGTAGGCGACGACGGCGACTCCCGTCGTGGCGATTCCAGCAGTTCGCACGCGATTCATAGCATGACGGACCCGTGCTGGCGAGAAAAAGTCTCGCCCAGTGACACGCTGACTCGCAGAAATGAGTGCGGAAGAGGGGCGCGTGTGATTACGCAACAGAGGGGCGTGTGATTACGCTTCGGACGGGTGCTCGATAGACCGCATCATCTCGAGGACGTTGTCTTCTTCCCCACCGAGTTGCTGTGGGTAGACGCCGATGGCGACGATGAAGTCCTCGTCGTGACGGACTTTGGTCACGTGGACGTACACGTCGACCTGTCTATCGTTGGCGAACGTCGCTTTGGCGCTATACTTCGTCACGTTGGCTGGCTCTCCGAGAACCTGGACGTTCCGTGAACTCACTCGTTCCACGTCGGTGAGCCCGCGGTACTGACTCTCGACGAGTCCAACCAACTGGTCGTTGGAGTAGTCGCCGATAGGGTTCAGCGTCTCGCCAGCGACGTCCACCGCGGGCGTCGAGATGACGCTGAACACGCCCAGTTTTGCCTCGAAGAAGCCGAGGTCAATCTTCTTTTCGTAGGTCGTGATGTGGTTGCTGGCGACGACCCGCGGTTCCTGACCCGCGACGTTGAACGTCCGGTTTACTTCGAACGTCTGTGTTCCGTTCGTCTCGTACCCTGCGTTCGACGCGACGGTCGCGTCGGTCGTGGCGGGTTCAGATTCGAACCTGAGCGACTCTTCGCCGGTGAGCACGCCGAGACACCCACTCGTGAGAACGAGTGCGGTGAGCGCGAGTGCGGCGAACACACGTTTGGAGACCATAGTCTGGATTCCCGTTCTCCGGCTATAAGTTCGGCGGCCTGTGTCAGTCTGAAACTCCACGAGATTCGTTCTCGCGGCGGAGGACGCGCCCGCTGTAGAGGTAGTACGCCGGCGCGACGAAGGGGAGCGCGAACGCCGCGCCGAACCAGAGGTGGCGCGAGAACCCCCAGTCGATTCCCTGACTCTGCAGCGACTTGATGTCCGCACGGATGAGGCCCGCGTAGAACAGATGTGTGACGAGGTAGACGGCGAACGCTGGTTCGGGGCCGATGAAGAGCGAGACGACGGTGAAGCTGACGAACCCGATGGCGTAGATGGCGGGTAACACACCCCGGTACCGGCCGCGTGCCCGGCGGTCTTTCTGTTGCCGTTCGCGCTCGACCTTCCTCCCACGGCGGTACTCGTCGGCACTCATGTACGCACCGTGGCAGTGCCACCGAAAAAGTGGTTCGCTCTGCCGAACCCCGACTGTCAGCCGAGATATTTCACGTCGACGTCGTGAGCGACGTCGCTCGTCGGGAGTTCGATACGGTCTCGGAGGTGCGACCGGACCGAACGCCGCCACTCGGCTACGGCCGTCTTGTGTCGCTCGTGGTGGGCCTCCAGTTCGTAGGGGTCGGGGCGCGTCTCGTCGACTTCGGGATACGCCGGGGCCGTCGCTTCGAGGAACGCCTCGGGGTCGAAGTGAATCGGTGACGGGTCGGCGTAATCAGACGCCTCTCCGCCAGTGAGGTGAATCCGCGCGCGTTCTCGTGGGTAAAATGGGGGCGTCACGCGGATGACGACGTCTCTGTTTGCCCGACGGTTCGCCTCCAGTGCAGATACCAGGTCGTCGGTCGTGACTGCAATCGAACGGACGACAGTCGGGTCCGAGGACCCGTGTGTCTCGTTCAACCGCCGGCGCGACGACGGCCACTCACCGACGCGGGCCGAAGCTCGCCGCTACACTCTGGACACGTCGCACGGTACGACGCTGCGCTCACAGTGGTCTCGCACTCACGACAGACGTACGATGGCCTCTCCATCGCCATGTGGTAGGACTGTGTGTGTGTTAAACTTTACCACGGCACTTGTACACGTTTCAGACGACTCCAGGTCCGTGCCCTTTTACCTGAATGCGGCGCAACCCGCCACCATGACAGACGCATGGTTCGCCGGCGCGAACCCAGACGACCCTTCTTCCGGGGCCCACCGTATCCGCGAGGGCCGGGCGGACGCCCCTGCGGATTGGCCGACGACGGCCGTCGAAGACGGATTCGCCGCCGACGAGGACGACTACTACGAGAAACTCAGAGCGGCGACGCTCACCGCCGCCCGCGACGCAGTCTCCGAACGCGAACGCGCCGACGACAAGCAACTCGCCCACGCCGTCCGCGCGATGGACGACGCCGAACGAACGGCGAACGAACTCGCCGAGCGCGTCGTCGAATGGGCTGGCACGCTCTACGAGGACGTTCCACGTGGCCTCGACGGCGTCCGAGACATCGCCGCTCGCGACCCGACGACTGCGGCCGAAGAACGTGTCGTCTCGTACGCGACTCGCGCTGTCGACCTCCTCGACGAACGCGACGACCTGCAGACGTTCATCGAAGAACGCGCGCCCACTATCGCGCCCAACCTCTCTGAGATGGCCGGTCCCGTTCTCACTGCCCGCCTCATCTCGCTCGCTGGCGGCCTCGACAAACTTGCCAAGTCGCCGAGTGGGACTGTGCAAGTTCTCGGTGCCGAAGACGCGCTGTTCGCCCACTTGAAGGGCCGTGCACCCTCGCCGAAACACGGCGTCATCTTCACCCACGAGTACGTTCGCGGCACGCGTCGACAGGACCGCGGGTCGGCCGCTCGCGCGTTCGCTGGGAAGCTCTCTATCGCCGCCCGTATCGACTACTACTCGGGTGACTACCGCCCCGAAATCCACACCGAACTCGCCGAGCGGATGGCGACGATTCGTGCCCGCGCCGAGGAGGGAGACGAATGAGCGACGACCTGCCCGCAGGCGTCGAACGTCGGAGCTTCGACGGCCGCGAGCGACTCTCGACGCAGGGGACGCCGGTCTACGGCGAACCCACAGACGCCGATGGGTGGCGCGCGTGGGACGCGACCCGGTCGAAACTCGGTGGAATGCTCGAACTCGGGATGGACACCGGCCTCGTCGGCGGTGAGACGGTCCTCTATCTCGGTGCCGCCTCGGGAACGACCGTCTCTCACGTCGCCGATTTCGCTGGCCCAACCTACGCCGTCGAGTTCGCGCCGCGACCGGTTCGTGACCTCGTCGGCGTGGCGGAAGCCCGAGACAATCTCTTTCCGCTGCTGAAGGACGCGCGCGACCCTGAATCGTACGCGCACGTCGTCGAATCCGACGTCGATTGTCTCGTGATGGACGTCGCGACGCGCGGACAGGCGACCGTCGCCGTCCGAAACCGCCAGTTCTTGGCCGACGACGGCCGCCTCCTGATGGCCGTCAAGGCACGGAGCGAAGACGTGACTGCCGACCCCGACGACGTGTTCGACGACGTTCTCGACGAACTCGAACCGGCGTACGAAATCCTCGAGACCGCCCGATTAGACCGATTCCACGCCGACCACCTCGGTATCGTCGCTCGTCCGAAGTGACGAATCGACCCACTTTCGTTGTGGTTTCTCGACAGGAGTTGTGCGACGCGTTCGCCGCCGTCCACGACGTTTTTAATTAGGGACCACCAACGCGGTTGCGATGGAACTAGGGTCGGCGGACGCCTTCGATCGGATGGGTACACTCGGCATCGAAGAGGAATTCTATATCGTCGATGCCGATGGCCGCCCAACCTCGGGAATCGACGAATTGGTCTACGGACCGGAACCTCCGGAACCACTCTCTGGGCGACTCGACCACGAGTTGTTCAAGTTCACTATCGAGACACAGACGCCGCGTCTCGAAGCCCCCGCAGACGTGGCCGACGCGGTCACGTCGGTTCGCGAGACACTCGTCGAACACGCGTCGGACCACGGATATCGTATCGCCGCAGCAGGCCTCCACCCTGCGGCGAAGTGGCGTGAACTCGACCACGCGACGAAGCCTCGGTACCAGGCACAACTCGACCGGATTCAGTATCCTCAGCACCGGAACACCACTGCTGGCCTGCACATCCACGTAGGCATCGACGACCCGGACAAGGCTGTTTGGATAGCCAACCAACTTCGGTGGTACGTCGGACCGTTACTCGCGCTCTCGGCCAACTCGCCGTTCTGGAACGGGTTCGACACGGGACTTGCCTCGGCACGGGCCAAGATTTTCGAGAACCTCCCCAACACCGGGATGCCGACCGCGTTCGACGATTTCGAGGACTTCCTCCAGTTCGAACACCGGATGGTCGAGTACGGGTCGATAGACGACCGAGGCGAACTCTGGTTCGACGTTCGCCCGCACACGGGCCACGGAACCGTCGAAATTCGAACGCCAGACGCCCAGACCGACCCAGACCGCGTCGTCGATTTCGTCGAGTACGTCCACGCGCTCGTCTTGGACCTCGCAGACCGCTACGAGTCGGGTGAATCCGGCCACGATATCCGCCGAGAGATACTCGACGAGAACAAGTGGCGGGCGACGCGCCACGGCCGAGATGCGAGCTTTATCGTACCGGACGTCGACGGCGTGGTCGACCTCGAATCGTTCGTCGAAGCCGAGTCAGACCGCCTCGGCGTCGATGGCCTCCGGTCGCTGTTCGACGCCGAGTCCGGCACTGACATCCAACGCCGTATCCACGAGGAGTCGGGTCTCGACGAGTTGTGTGAGTACTTGACGCTCGAGTAGTGTTCTTGACTCTCGAGTAGTGTGCTCCCTCGTTCGTCTGTGCGCCCTCGTTCGTCTCCGTGACGCAGACCCGCTCACAGATGTGACGAGAAACCTTTTTTAGCAACTGTGTTTTGACCTTTCCCGTAACACAGATGTCTGCGAACGAGAGCACTGAGGGCCAAGTCGAATCGACGGACGAACACGAATCTCAGACCGCAGCAGACTGCGCCGTCTCGGAGTTCGACGACGGGTTGATAGACTTACTCGCGTGGGTTCTCGAGACCGAGACACGAGCGCGAATCTACGTCTTCCTTCGACAGAATCCGTACTCGACGAGTGAGGAAGTCGCAAACGGGACGGGGCTGTATCCCAGCACAGTCCGAGAGGCGCTCGCAGAACTCGCCGACGACGAGACTGTCGACCGACGTAAGCGAAAGAGTTCGGGCGCGGGGAACAACCCCTACGAGTACGTCGCCATCGCACCGAGCGAACTCGTCAAGGGCGTCACGACCCAGGTGCAGTCGCAGTTGAATGCGGTGTTCAATCTGGACCGCCGACTCGGCACCGATGGCTCCGAGGAGACCGACCCCGTCACGATTACTGTTCGCGAAGAGTGACTGCTCGGCCGTCTCTCTGTTGCACGCGAGAGACGCTCGGCACTCGTGTAACCCGACCCGCTTAAGTCGCGGGGCAACTACGGCGAGAGTATGCACGTCGCGTTGGGCGGGACGTTCGACCCTGTCCACGATGGACATATCGCGCTGTTCGAGCGCGCCTTCGAATTGGGCGACGTCACGGTTGGACTCACGAGTGACGAACTCGCACCGAAAACGCGTCACGTCGACCGATACGTCCGTCCGTTCGAGCAACGAAAGGCCGACCTCGAAGCAGAGCTTCGGCCACTGGCGGAGGCGAACGGCCGCGAGTTCGAGATTCGCGTCCTCGAAGAACCGACCGGTATCGCGACCGAACCGGGATTCGACATCCTCATCGTCTCCCCCGAGACGAAAACTGGCGGCAACAAGGTCAACCAGATTCGAGAAGAACGCGGGTTGAAACCCCTCGAAATCGAGGTCGTCGAACACGTCCCGGCAGAAGACGGCGACCGAATCTCTTCGACTCGAATCGTGAGTGGCGAAATCGACCGACACGGAAATCTCACCCCCGACCGTGAGGGCCGCGGCCGGACGCCACCTGACGCTAACGAATAACTTTCTGACCCTCGGTGCGTAGCCTCTCGTATGCGTCACCCGCTGTTCGCGAGCTTCGCAGTCGGACTCGCCGCCGCCCTCCTCGTCGGCATCGCCGTCACCGAACTGGCCGCGAGATGGATTGCCTTCTCACTGTTCGTCGGCATCCCTACGGGGGTCCTCGCTGGCATCATCGTCATCGCCGTCACCTACGCACTGTTCACTCGTCGCGGCACCTCGACCGTCGAGACCACCGACTGACGCGCAGTTCGACAGCACCAACGCTGACTGACTACCAACTCGGTGGCCGAAAGCCGGCCTCGGTGAGCAGGTCCTTCCAGCGTTGTTGAATACTGAGTCGTGAGACGTCCATCGCGTCCGCGACGGCAGACTGAGAGCGTTCTTCACCCGCGATGAGCGCGCCGGCGTAGAGACTCGCCGCGGCCACCGCCTTCTTCGAGCGGTCTTCGTCGGGGAGTTGCGTGAGGAACATATCCGAGGCGTACGAGCGTGCCTCGCTACCGAGTTCGAGACTGTCGGCGGCGGCGTCGATGCGGGCCAACCACTTCTCGTTGTCTCGTTGGTCTCGGGCGCTGTACATAGTCGGCGTTGTAGACGGGAGAACATAACCTCCGCGGCGAACGACAACTTGATAGGTGGTTTGTGGTAAGGTGGAAGTGCGCGCGGGTAGCCAAGTGGCCAAAGGCGCAGCGCTTAGGACGCTGTGGTGTAGACCTTCGCAGGTTCGAACCCTGTCCCGCGCATTTTCTGTCCGAACGGACGCGAACGTAGTGAGCGACAGTGAGGGCGAAAATCGCAACAAAGGGTTCCGAACCCTACGAGACGAGCAACGCGAGTCTCGGTCCGGTTCGAACCCTGTCCCGCGTCACCCAAACACCCGTCTCTCCCCAATCGCTATTTTCACAACGAATAACCACCCGAATCTATCAGGGAATTCGCTCGACTCACAACCGAGAATCGCACGCCACACGTCAGACACGACACAACCCTTTTTCTCACCCGGTGTGTGTGTCCACCAATGGCGGCGTTATCTGAGTTATTAGGCGACATCGTGATGGATGTCGATGGGCTGTTCCTCTTCACCCCGAGCCACTCGCACTACGAGCGGTTCGAAGAGGCCGAGGTCCCGACAGTCGTCATCGCTCCCGAGAACACGGTCGACGCGGAGACGTTCGTGGAACTCCCGCTGCAGTTCCAGAACGTCAAAGACCGGATTCGGTTCGGTGTCGAGGGTGCGATGGAACAGAGTATCGTCGAGGCAGGTGACACCATCGCCTGCAACGTGGGCATCTTCGGCGGCGATCCAGACACGGTCGTCAGGGTTCGTGTCGAAGAGAACATGCGGTCTGGCATCTACGACCTCTTCGCCAACTCGCGGGCGGACCCCGGTGTCATCCGTGACGTGTTCGAGGTCGCCATCGAACTGGGCAAGAAGGGGCAGAAAGGCGAACCAGTCGGGGCGCTGTTCATCGTCGGCGACGCTGGCAAGGTGATGAACAAGTCCCGTCCGCTCTCGTACAACCCGTTCGAGAAGTCGCACGTCTACGTCGGCGACCCCATCGTCAACGTGATGCTCAAGGAGTTCTCCCGACTCGACGGCGCGTTCGTCATCTCCGACTCGGGGAAAATCGTCTCTGCGTACCGCTATCTCGAACCCTCCGCCGAGGGCGTCGACATCCCGAAGGGACTCGGCGCGCGGCACATGGCCGGCGGTGCTATCACCCGCGACACCAACGCGACGGCCATCGTCCTCTCGGAGTCTGACGGTCTCGTCCGGGCGTTCAAGGGCGGGAAGATGATTCTCGAAATCGACCCGGAGGACTACTAAGATGGTGGGGTCCGTCCAGCCCCTACCTCTCCAGTCAATCGGTAGCATCGTCGAACGAATCGTCCAGACTGCCGGAGTACGGTTTCTCGGTGTCCTCGCCATCCTCGCCCTCGGGTTGGTGCTCGCGTACGTCGCCGGGTCGCTCGTCCAGCGACTGCTCATCAGGGCTGGCGTCCCCGACGCGATCGAGGGGACGGCCTTCGAGCGCGCCGCACGCGACTTCGACACATCGACGATCGAGATTCTGTCGTGGTTGACGCGATACTTCGTCTTGGGAATCGCGCTCGTCGCCGCCCTCTCGTTCGTCGGCGTCAACTACGTCGACCAGTTCTGGGGCCTCGTCCTCGCCATCCTCCCACAACTGTTCATCGCCATCTTGGTTCTCATCGTGGGCATCGTCGTCGGTGACAAAATCGAACTCCTCGTCGCCGAGCGGTTCCGTGGCGTGAAACTCCCACAGGTGAACATCCTCCCGTCGCTGGCGAAGTACACCGTGTTCTTCCTCGCGTCACTCATCGCGCTCTCACAGGTTGGTGTCGCTATCGCGGCACTCATCGTCCTCCTCGGCGCGTACCTGTTCGGCCTCATCGTCCTCAGTGCCGTCGCATTTCACGACCTGCTCAAGTCCGGCGCTGCGGGGACGTACCTCCTGTTCATTCAACCGTATAGCATCGGCGACGAAATCGTCGTCGGTGAGATACACGGCGTAGTTCAGGAGTTCGACATGTTCGTCACCTACGTCGAGTCAGAAGACCGGGAGTATATCCTTCCGAACGCACGAGTCTTCGACGAGGGCGTCGGACGAATTCGCTAACGATAGCGTCTATCTCTTTAAGACAGCGACTGCCGTCAGACGCACGCACGACGCCGTTGGGGCCTCTTATCAATATGACGCCATAACAGTTTAGAAGAGGACCAGAGATTCTCTTATATCGGATTCACTGCATGCGATGAAGAAAAACCTCCCACCACTCGATATTCCGGCACCCACTCCACGGGCCAGTGAGGCCGCCGAGACGCTTCTTCGGGGGTTCCACTATCAGGATTTACGGGAGACGCATCTCATCGCGTGCGATTTCGATGCGGCACAGATTGCAGCCAGGCGCGCAACGGAGAAAATGTCAGAGTCGTTTCAAATCGACTTTCCAGACGTCCCCGCTGCCGACGCGAAACAAGCCGGAGAGCTGTTCATGCGCGCACTGTTTCTCCAAGACGAAATAGAAAATCGCGCAGCGTTCTACGAGTGCCTCTCGGGACCAGTCCCGGAGGGTGTGTTCGTGGACGTTGCTGAGGCGGTACCTGGGATGTCGATCAACGACGACCCACGGTGGGAAGACGTCCGGATACTCCTCGAGCGCGTCTGTACCCAACTCGGTATCGACACTGAATACGCGGTCCTCCACGCTCGGTTTTGGCGACTCCACGGACAACGCCGCGACGGCTGGCGGACCATCGCGCGCCGTGCCCATCGAATCAAACTCGCTCGTATGATTCCAGCCGCGACTGCCACCGACATCGACGACCTCTCGGAGTACTTCCTCGCCGGTGTCGACGCCCACGACAACTGGTGCCGAAACGACCCAGAACGTGACCTCTCGTTGACGACCGATATCGTCGGCCGCTACTACCAACGCATCTTCGAACTGCGGGACGACGGATAATCTGGCAGTCGAATGACCACGGATAATAAGTAGTGGTGGGGTAATTCTATCGCAAGAACAGCATGGTAGATACTGGTGTGTATCGTGAAGCGTTTCGAAGCGCGGACATCCCCATGCTCATCGCGGACACGAACTTCGCGTTCCGCGACATCAACGACGCCGGCCTCGACTTTCTGGGGTACGAGTACGACGAGATAATCGGAGAACCGGTGGGTCTCATCGCAGGCAACGAAGAGTCGTACTACGAAATCATCGAACACATGCTCGACGAAGAGACGTGGTCGGGCGAGTTCATGGTGCGCCGAACAGACGACAGAGTCGTCTACGGAAACGGCTTTGCGACCCCGATCGTCATCGAGGGCGACGTACAGGGATTCCTCGCGTTCTTCCTCGACACCACGAAACAGCGTCAGTACGAGAACGTCTCGGAAGTGCTCAGCAGACTCCTTCGGCACGACCTTCGGAACGAACTCAACGTCGTCTACGGGTACACACAGCAGGTCGCGAGCAGAATCGACGACGAACGAGCACTCGAAGAACTCCAACTGGTGCAGGACAAAGTACTCGATATCGTCCACAAGTCCGAACGAGCGCGTGACCTTCGTGACCTCCTCGAACGCTCTCACGACCGGTCCAATCGCCCCGTTCGCCTCGACGTCATCTTGCAGAAGAAAATCGTCGATGCGACCATCGAGTTCCCGAGTGCGGAGTTCGAATTCGAGAGCTTCCCGAAGGTGGAAGTCATCGCAGACGACTTGCTCGGTGAGGCAATCGAGTGTCTCCTCGAAAACGCCGTCACACACAACGACAAGGAGACGCCACAGGTCGAAGTTTCCCTCGAACGAGCGGATGGCGACGTCTACATTCGCGTCGCTGACAACGGTCCTGGCGTCCCTGAAGAACAGCGAGACCTCATCTTCGGCCGCGAAGAGTACGACCAACTCCACCACGGAACGGGCATCAGTCTCTTCTTCGCGGACAACGTGATATCGTCGTACAACGGTGACCTCTGGGTCGAAGACGACGACGAAGGCGCAGTCTTCTGTATCTGTCTCGAAGAAGACAGGCCCGCACTCAACTGACCGACGGTCACACCAGCGTTCGTCTTCTATTCGGACTCTGACTCCGACATCGGCCGTGCCGGCACGCCTGCCACGGTCGTTCCTGGCGGGACGTCACGGGTGACGAGCGAGTTCGCTGCCACTTGTGCACCCTCACCGATTCGAACGCCGGGGAGGATGGTCGCCTTCGCCCCAATCATCGCTCGTTTTCCGACGACGACTTCGCCGGTTCGGTACTCGTCTTGGAGGAACTCGTGACAGAGGATGACCGAGTCGTAGCCGATTATCGCGTGGTCTTCGACGGTGACGAGTTCGGGCCAGAACACGTCCGGTGTCGCCTCCAACCCCCACGAGACGCCGGTTCCGACGGTCACACCGATACGCCTGAGTGCCCAGTTTCGAACGCGGAGCGACGGGGCGACGCGGGCGACGAGGACGAACAAGTAGTTGAGCATCACGCGCCAGACCGGTTTGGCGTCCGTCCAGTACTGTAGCGAGTTGAGGGGCCCCGGTGTCGGATGGTGTTCGATGCGCTCGTGTCGGCGGGTGGAGTCGTCGGTCACGGCAGTCGATTAGACGGGGAGGGTAAAAGCGCCCACGCCGTGGGGCAGGAAAAATCGAACGTCGATTCCGGCCGAATTACTCGCCGCGAATCTCGTTCATGTGGTCGATACGACGCTGGACGAGCGCTTCGGTGCCGATGTCGTGACGGATGTGGAATCCATCACCGGCGTCGACGAGGGCGCTTTCGGCTATCTGTTCGGCCTGCGCGATGCTCTCGGCGTGGCCGACGACGGCGAACGACCGAGAGGTGGTCGTGTAGAGACCGTCTTCGCGGGCGTCGACGCTGGCGTAGAACAAGAGTGCGTCACTGCCTTCGTCCACGTCCACCGTGATTTTCGCGCCGGCTTTCGGGTCGGTTGGGTAGCCTTCCGGGACGGCGTACTTACAGACCGTCGCTTTCTCGGCGAACTCGAGTTCGGGGAGCGATTCGCCCTCGCGAGCGGCCACGAGAACGTCGATAAACGGTGTTTCGAGGACAGGTAGCGTGTTCATCGCCTCTGGGTCACCGAACCGGGCGTTGAACTCGATGACTTTCGGCCCCTCGCTCGTGAGCATGAACTGGCCGTAGAGGATACCTTTGTAGTCGGGCATGGCGTCGACCACCGCATCGATGACTTCGACGGCCGCTTCGTAGTCGCCGTCGGTCATGAACGGGAGTGACTGCGTCACGTCGGTGTAACTGCCCATCCCGCCGGTGTTCGGTCCTTCGTCGCCTTCGTAGGCGCGCTTGTGGTCCTGGACGGCCGGACTGACGCGGAACTCGCTGTTGGCGACGAACGCCTGAATGGTGAACTCCTCGCCGACGAGTCGTTCTTCGAGGACGACGCGCTCGTAGTCGGAGTCACGGAGGTACGCTTTGGCACCCTCCTTGTCGACCTGGTCGCCGATGACTTTCACGCCCTTGCCACCGGTCAGGCCGGCAGGCTTGACTGCGAGGTCACCGTCGTACTCGTCGATGTAGTCGCACGCCGCCTCCACGTCGTCGAACGTAGCGAAGTCCGGGTTGCCCGGAATCTCGTTCTCGCGCATGAACTGCCGCTGGAACGCCTTGTCCGTCTCGATGCGGGCCTCTGCCTCTTGCGGACCGAACGTGTAGATTCCCGCCGCGTCGAGTGCGTCTGAGACGCCCGCCGCCAACCCTGACTCGGGACCGACGATTGCGAGCGTCGCACCGACGGATTCAGCGTACGCGACGATGTCGTCTGCCGCCGTCTCCGAGATTGTCTCGAATCCCTCGGCCAGTTCGGCGATACCAGGGTTTCGGTTGCTTGCACAGGCGTACAGGTCGCAGTCGGGGGCCAGCGCACGGGCAATCGCGTGCTCGCGGCCGCCGCCACCGACGAGAAGGACGGTCTCGCTCATACTCGCATACCCTGCACACGAGAGTGTAAAGATTGTCCTTCAATCATGGGTAAATGAGCACGATTGTGCACAGAGTTTGGTGCGTCGTCCCGCCCCAGCGCCGACCCGCTGACGGTGGTCCAGTTAGCCGTCTCCACGCCGCTTTAGTTCTCGGAGTGCCGTACTCGAACTATGACCGACCCGGTGGGACGCAACCGACTCGACGAGGAGCAAAGCCCGTACCTCCGCCAACACGCGGACAACCCGGTCAACTGGCAACCGTGGGACGAGACGGCCCTCGAAGCGGCCCGCGAGGAAGACAAACCCATCTTTCTGTCCATCGGCTACTCGGCGTGTCACTGGTGTCACGTCATGGCCGACGAGAGCTTTTCGGACCCCGACATCGCGGCGGTCCTCAACGAACAGTTCGTCCCCGTGAAGGTCGACCGCGAAGAACGCCCCGACCTCGACCGTATCTATCAGACTATCTGCCAACTCGTCACTGGTGGCGGTGGCTGGCCCCTCTCTGTTTGGCTCACCCCACAGGGCAAGCCGTTCTTCGTCGGCACGTACTTCCCACCGGAACCACGCCGTGGCGCGCCAGGGTTCCGAGACATCGTCGAGAGCTTTGCAGAGTCGTGGCAGACAGACCGCGACGAGATAGAAAACCGCGCCGACCAGTGGACTCGCGCAATCTCCGACCAGTTGGAGGAGACGCCTGACCAACCCGGTGAGACACCTGGGTCGGAGATTCTCGACACGATGGTTCAGGCGGCCCTCCGCGCTGCCGACCGCGACCACGGCGGATTCGGCAGCGGTGGCCCGAAGTTCCCACAACCCGGCCGCGTCGACGCACTGCTCCGTGGGTACGCGCTCACCGGCCGTACCGAGGCGTTGAAAGTGGCACGAGAAGCACTCGACGCGATGGCGAACGGTGGGTTGCGAGACCACCTCGGCGGCGGTTTCCACCGCTACTGCGTCGACCGCGAGTGGACCGTCCCGCACTTCGAGAAGATGTTGTACGACCAGGCCGGACTCGCACCACGTCTCCTCGATGCCTACCGCCTGACCGGAACCGACGAGTACGCCACCGTCGCACGCGAGACGTTCGAGTTCGTCCGCCGCGAACTCACCGACGACGACGGCGGTTTTTACTCGACGCTCGACGCCCAGTCCGGCGGCGAAGAAGGGACGTTCTACGTTTGGACGCCAGAAGACGTGCGAAGTCTCGTTCCAGAACTCGAAGCAGACCTGTTCTGTGACCGCTACGGCGTCACGCCCGGCGGCAACTTCGAACACAAGACGACCGTGCTGAACGTCTCTGCGACTATCGAGGAACTCGCAGACGAGTACGACCTCTCGGAGTCCGACGTCGAAGAACGTCTCGCGAAAGTCCGCAAGGCGCTCTTTGCGGCCCGTGAGGGGCGAGAGCGCCCCGCCCGCGACGAGAAGATTCTCGCCGGGTGGAACGGCCTGATGATTTCGGCGTTCGCACAGGGTGCTGTCGCACTCGACGACGACGCCCTCGCAGACGACGCTCGTCGCGCCCTCGACTTCGTGCGCGAGACTCTCTGGAACGAGGACTCTCAGACGCTCGCACGCCGCGTGATGAACGGCGAGGTGAAAGGCGACGGCTATCTCGA
Source organism: Haloferax marinum (assembly GCF_009674625.1). Taxonomy (GTDB): domain Archaea; phylum Halobacteriota; class Halobacteria; order Halobacteriales; family Haloferacaceae; genus Haloferax; species Haloferax marinum. The sequence goes on from NZ_WKJQ01000001.1 coordinate 182,581, forward strand.
AGATTACGCCTTCCTCGCCCGCGGCGCGTTCGACCTCTATCAGGCGACCGGTGACCTCGACCCACTCGCGTTCGCGCTCGACCTCTCGCGGACGATGCTCCGCGAGTTCTACGACGACGACGCCGGAACGCTCTACTTCACGCCAGAGAGTGGCGAAGCGCTCGTGACGCGCCCGCAAGAAGCGACAGACCAATCGACGCCGTCGAGTCTCGGCGTCGCCACGTCGCTGTTCTTGGACCTCGAACACTTCGCTCCCGACGCCGGATTCGGGGAGGCGGCCGACGCCGTCCTCGAGAGTTACGCCAACCGCATCCGTGGCGGTCCCCTCGAACACATCTCACTCGCGCTCGCTGCCGAGAAAGCCGCCAGCGGCGTCCCCGAACTCACCATCGCGGCCGACGACGTCCCCGCCGAGTGGCGTGAGACGCTCTCGTCTCGGTACTTCCCAGGGCTCGTCGTCTCGCGTCGCCCCGGAACCGACGACGAACTCGACTCGTGGCTGGACGAACTCGGCCTCGACGAAGCGCCGCCAATCTGGGCCGCCCGTGAGGCCACCGACGGTGAACCGACCGTCTACGCCTGTGAGAACTTCACCTGCTCCGCGCCGACCCACGAGTTAGACGAGGCGCTGGCGTGGTTCACGGCGGGCGAAGACGCCTAAGCCGCCAGAACTGAAGGCTAAGCGCTCGCTCGAACTGAAGGCGCAGACTGCGCTCGTTCACTCGCTTTCTTCAGTCGATTCGATACCCACGACGACGCCTTCTTCGTCGGTCTGATACGACGGGAGATACACCGTTCCGTCGCTAGCCGCGGCCGCATAGCCCATCTTCCCGGAGAGTTCGACAGACCACACTGGGTCACCGGTCGATGGGTCGAGCGCGTAGGCGACTGCTGGGTCGCCACTCTGTGGATTGCCCGTCGAGGCGACGACCGCGTTCGCCGTCGCTGTCGGGTGTGTCCGAAGGTAGCTATCGGCCTCGAAGCGCCAGCGTACGTCGCCGGTCTCACGGTCGAACGCGACTGTTTGTCGGCCACCAGTGCCGAAGACGCGCTCGTCGTCGAGGGCGAGTCGCCTGACTCGGACTTCTCCGGTCGGTTGTCGCCAGCGGCGACTGCCGTCGGCTGCGTCGATGGCTTGGACGGTGTGCGACCCAGCGAGGTAGAGCGTCTCTCCGGCGGCACTGACGGTTCCGAAGTTCTCGCCTCGGGCGACTTCCCACTCCACACCGCCGGTCTGCACGTCGAGGGCGACGACGAGTGACGATTCGTCGTCTGCCGATTCGTCGTCTCCCTCCGCGAAGAAGATAGAGCCGACGTAGACTGTCCCATTCACGATAGTCGGGGTCGAGAGGAAGGAGTGGCCCTCCTTACTGTAGCGCCACAGTTCTTCACCTGCCGTGTCGAAGGCGACGACTTCCTCCTGCCGAGTGAGGCAGATGACGCCGTCTGTGGCGACCACGGGGCGGTTCACCGACCCGCGGAGGTCGGCGTGCCACCGGACCGTTCCACTCCGAGCATCGACGGCGTAGAGGCTGTGTCGTCCTGCGTCGCCAACGTAGACCGACCCACGATAGACGACCGGTGGACAGCCTGCGTAGCCACCTCCGGGGCCATCGAAGACGGTTCGCCAGCGCTCGTCGCCCGTCTCTCGGTCGAACGCGAGTAGTGCCCCGTCGTAGAATCGGTCGCCGTCAGCACTGACGCCGGCGGCGAGATAGACGGTGTCACCGACGACCGCAGGTGTCGAAACTGGGCCGTCGTTTTCGATTCGCCACGTCTCGGTTGGGTCGGTCACCGAGACGGAGGGTACACGGCGCTGATTCGCAGGTGTCGGGCCCTGTTGGGCCCACGCGCTGTCGTCGTCTTCGCCGGGGAGGGGGTCGGTCTCTCGTGGGCCGCCAAATGCGGGGGCAGTGCACCCAGCCAGTGCTGCAACACCGAGAGACGCGAGGACCTGTCTTCGTCGCATCGAGTCGGCGTACTCGGCCGTGTTCTATCAACACATCGACACTGTCGAGAAGAACTCGTCGGGGTCAGTTAGAGTTGGTCGGCGAGGAAGACGGCAATCGGTACTGCTTCTTCTTCGACGAACCTCGCCAGTTCTTCACCGTCTTTCTCGACGACGACGGTCGGGATGAGTTCGACGTCGTACTCGTCGAAGAGGGGTCCAACCTTCGACCCGTCGTCGGCCTTCTCGACCGGGTAGTGTTCGATGTTCTCCGCAGAGACGCCGGCGGCGTCGAGGGCCGCGGCGAAGTCGGGGAGTTGGCTTCGGCAGTCGCCACACCAGTCGCCGCCCCAGACTTTGAACGTGTAGTCGTCCGCGCCGAGCGTCGCGACGGCGTCCTCGTAGGACGCGGCGTCCCACGCGGGGTTCGGTTGCATCGTTTCGAGCGTTCCAGCTTCGGCCATGCGACGCTGTACCGTCTGGACCGATTTAACCAGTGCGCTCCCGGCGGTGCTCGCCACCAGCCAACAGGCCACTGCCACCCGTGGACGAGGGTGGACGTGGCACCACACGAAACAGTGGCCGATTCCACCGACTCCGCCAGTCGTTTACGCACGCACTGAGTACTCCGGGGCGATGGACGACAGTATCCTCGATACTATCGGGTCGCCGCTGGTCCGTGTCGACTCCCCCGAGGGGTCGACGATTGCGGCGAAGATAGAGTCCAAGAACCCCGGTGGGTCGGCCAAAGACCGGCCGGCACTCGCCATGGTCGAGGCGGCAGAGGAGGCCGGCGACATCGAACCCGGTGACGCACTCGTCGAACCGACGTCTGGGAACACGGGAATCGGACTCTCCGTGGTTGCGGCGGCGAAAGGCTACGACCTGACTATCGTCATGTCGTCGTCGATGTCCCCGGAGCGTCGCCAGATAATGCGTGCCTACGGCGCGACTATCGAACTCGTCGACGGCGACATCTCCGACGCCAAAGACCGGGCCGACGAACTCGAAGAAGAAGGGATGTACCAACTCCGCCAGTTCGAGAACCCTGCGAACCCCAACGCACACTACCGGACGACTGCAGAGGAGATTCTCGACCAGATTGGCGACAGAGAAATCGACGCGTTCGTCGCTGGTATCGGCACTGGCGGCACTATCTCCGGAAACGGCCGCCGACTGAAAGAGGAGTTCCCGTCGATGGACGTCGTCGGCGTCGAACCTGCCGCCAGCGCCGTCCTCTCGGACGGAGAGATGGGCGACAACCAGTTCCAGGGTATGGGCCCTGGGTTCGTCAGTCCGAACCTCGACACCGACCTCCTCGACGACGTCGAAGTGGTCGAATTCGAGGATGCGACCGCCGAGTGTCGTCGCCTCGCCCGCGAGGAGGGTATCCTCGTCGGCCAGTCCTCTGGCGCGTCACTCCTCGCGGCGAAGCGCGTCGCCGAGCGTCTCGCAGACCCCGAAGCGAACGAGGATGAGAACCCACTCGTCGTCACTGTCTTCTGGGACTCTGGCGAGCGCTACATGTCGACCGGGATGTTCGACTAACCACCTCGGTGTTTCTTGCCCGGCGTGTTAGCCGCCGAATTCGTCTTCTGCCACTCGGACGACGACCGTCTCGTCGACGTCTCTGAGGTCGTACGAGGGGACCGCTCCATCGACCCGAGTGACGTACATCGGTTCGACGAGTCGCCCATCTTCGATGCCGTAGATTGCCAGGTTGTCACCCGTCTCTTCCGGCCGAACGTCACCGTCGCGCACCTGTCGAGCGAGCGCACGAGAGAGCCATTCGTCTTCGGAGATAGACGGTTCGAGGACGAGAGAGAACGCTGCGAAACGAACGAGATACCAGTTGAGGTCGTTCAGGAGCGAGACTGCCGCACCGATACTCACGGTATCGACGGCTAACGAGTTTTCGAACGGTTCCGTGATGTCGTACGTCGAAAGCGCCGCACGGGCGGTGTCTCTCGACAACAACTCGTACTGGAGGTGGCTCCCTTCGGACCCGACGATACAGACCTGCGTCACGTCGAGATGGACGGGACGGGTTCGGTAAAGCGGTTCCGGTACTTACGCGTGGGCAGTCCACTCGTCGGCACAGGCTTCGTCACAGAAGACGAAGCGCTGGCGCTCGAAAGAGAGCTTTCCGGGAGTGTCGATTTCGCGGTCGAGAACCACCTGGTAGTGGTCATCCTGCATGTCGACGCGGCCGCGACACGCTGCACACCGCTCGACACTGTCGGCCCAGTTGCGCCGTGCTGCCCGGTGGACGACGCTCCACTCGGGGTCGGGATAACTGCGACTGGGACGCGAGGTTCGCGACATAGAAAATCTGTCGGGCTCGACGTAGATAAATCTAATTTTGTACAATTGTACATGCGGAATCAATTAGTATAGTCTCTAATCCACGACTGTGGTGGCCATTTGAACACTTCTCGTGCCACCAGTTCTCGAACGAGTCGGTAGCACACAGCAGTCGCGTCGCGGCGGGGTCCGCGTTCAGTCGTCTCGTACGGACACGAGTTGACGGTTCTGTGCCGCAGCGACCACGAGTTCGAACAAGTCGTCGGGTTCGGCCGCTTCGACGGCGGACAGCGAGGCGTTCGTCTCGGGGAACGAGGGGGCGACTCGTTCACACCCGACCGGGAGCGTCGAGTCGGTGTAGGTCCCGAGTTCTCGCGCCGCTGCGACGATATCTGTCTTGTCGCGGGTGAACAGTGGTCGATGGACGGGGTAGTCGACGGCGGCCTCTGTCACCGCGATGTTCTCGCCGGTCTGACTCGACTTCTGGCCCAGCGATTCGCCAGTCACGATGGAGTGGGCGTGTTCGTCGTTCGCGATTTCGGCCGCAATCGCGAGCATCACTCGTCGAAGCGAGAGCATCCGCGTATCTTCGACGGTGTCCATCAGTCGCTGGACCACGTCGTCGCCCGGAACGACGTGGACACGCATGTCGAAGTTCGGGGCTCTCCGGGCGATGGTTCGGACCGTCTCGAGTGCGCGGGCACGGTGGTCTGCACCACCAAACTCCCCCAAATCGACGTAGACGGGGACGATTTCACAGCCTCGGCGCAGCATCTCCCACGTCGCGACGGGCGAGTCGATACCACCCGAGACGAGCGACACTGCCTTCCCTTGGGTGCCCAGTGGCAGGCCTCCCGGTCCGTCGAACCGTCGAACCGAGATGTACGCCGCCTCCTCACGACACTCGACTCGGTACGTCCGCTCTGGGTCGTCCAAATCGACGGGTGCGCCGGTGGCATCAACGACGGCAGTTCCTGCCTCGCGTGCGATATCTCGCCCCGAGAAGTCGTGGGCGTCTTTCGGCCCGACTCGGTCTTCGTCGATGGCGAAACTCGCACCATCGGGGTGGTCTGCCGCCAACTCTCGACAGACCGCGACGATGTCGTCGAGTTCCGGGTCGCAGACGACGCTCGGTCGGGCCCAGACGACACCGGGGACTTCGGCGCACGCTGCGGCGACCGCTTCGGGGGCTGTCGGGTCGCGGACGATAATCCGCGACCACTCCCGTTCGACGCGGCCTGAGAGCGACCGGTCGTCGAGGACTGCCTGCACGTTCTCCTGTAGGCGGCCCTCCATCTTCGCCCGAACGCTCGAACTCTTGGTTCCCACCTCGCCGTATCCGACGAGGACGACGTGCGCCGTCTCGTTCACACGATGCGTTCTCTGTGGGTCGCCTTCAGCGTCTCGTTTCGAGTGGTAGCACTCGGTGAGAGAAGAAAAACGAACAGAACAGGGGTTCGCGTTCCTGCTCAGAACGTCGAGAGTTCGCCTTCGATAGTGCGCCGGGTGATGTCGGTCACGTCCGCGAGTTCGCGGTCGATGATTGCGACGACTTCGTCTTCGATGTCGGTGACGGTGACGCCGTCGTCGGTGATGACTTTCGCGTCAGCGACGTGCGGTTCGTCGATGGGGCGGCCAATCTGCGAGAGCAGTCGAACCTGCAGGTCGCGGATGCCGTCGACTTCGGCGACGACAGTCTCGGCGATGTGGGTCGAAAGCAGGTTGTAAATCTTCCCGATGTGGTTGACGGGGTTCTTGCCGGACGTCGCCTCCATACTCATGGGGCGGTTCGGCGTGATGAGGCCGTTTGCGCGGTTACCACGGCCGACAGACCCGTCGTCACCTTGCTCGGCGGACGTGCCAGTCGTCGTGAGGTAGATAGAGCCTTCTTCGTAGTCGTCGGCGGTGTTGACTTCGACGTTGACCTCGCGGTCGGTGTACTCGCTGGCGAGTTCGGTGACGTAGGCGCGGACGTCGTCGACGGCGGCGATGTAGTCGTCCATATCGTCGATGTAGGCGTCGACCATCGCGGCGGCGACGGTGACGTCGATGACGTCGCCCTCGCGCTTGCCCATAATCTTGATGTCCTGTCCGAGTTCGGGGTGGTCGCTTCCGTAGCGTGCGCCGTTGAGTGCGCGTTCCGTCTCGAGGACGATTTGCTCGGTTTCGGTGAGGGGTGCGTGGCCGACGCCGAAACTGGTGTCGTTGGCCATCGGGACCTCTTGGGTCTCTTCGCCGAACACGTCTTGGAGGTCGCCGGAGCCTTCACCCAGTTTCACGTCGACGATGACGTCGGTGCCGACGTCGAGTTCGGGGAGGTTCTCCTTCAGGTAGTCACGGGCGGCGCGCAGGGCCGTCGCATCGACGGGGAGTTTCTGGTCGTCGTACTCCTTGGTCGCACGGCCGACGATGAGCAGATAGATGGGTTCGATGACTTCGCCACCGCCGAACGCGGGTGCGGCAGTGCCAGCGACGAGTTGCGTCTCGTCGGTGTTGTAGTGGAGCACCTTCCCGACGCGCTCGAGATAGAGATTCGAGAGTGCGCGGGAGACACTCTCTGCGATGCCGTCACAGATAGAGTCGGGGTGACCGATTCCTTTCCGTTCGACGATTTCGACCTCTTGGTCCTCGACCGCTCGCTTCTCGGCGGATTCGAGGCGGATGTTCCGATCAGTCATTATCCAGACGTACCCAGTGGGCCGTTCTATAACTTGCGGAAACCTTGCTCCGATTGTATATTACTGACAAACATCTTTGGCCGAAACGACCCGGTGTCACTCCTCGGGGGCACCGAGTAACATCCCGAGGTAGGACGTCCGAATCTGGTCGTCTGGGTCGAGACCGAGTGTCTCGAGGACGGAAAACACTCCCTCGCGGGCCTCGTCCACACCGGATTCGACTTCGATTTCGACTTCGACGAACTCGCCGAGGCCGGAGACGGCGTCGAGTGAGATGGTGTGTTCGTCGAGCACGAACCGCTCGCGCTGTTTTTCCACCGTCGCCGCGGGGTCGAAGCCGACGGCAGTGAAGATTTCGCCCATCGTCTCGCCGTCGTCGACACCGGTTTCGTACTCACGGCGTGTCTTCGACGACTCGTCCACGAGTGGCCCTTTGTAGGTGACGTTGGTCTCTTCGGCGACGACGGTTCCCGATTCGTATCGTGACTCGTGCCGGAGCCGGAGCGCCTCGTCGGTCGCTGCGAAATCTTTGTGCGGTGCGTCGTAGTAGGTGTCGACTTGCGTGACGCGATTGACTTGCGTCGCCCCTTCTGCTTCGAGACGTTCGCGGACGACTTCGTGGTCGGCGCGGACCTTGACCTCGACTTCGTACATACTCGCGGCGAGGTGTGACATCGACAAAAGGGTGGTCTCTCCGGGCCACCTCCCGGTTTGGTCTCGCCTTCCCGGTTCGGTCTCGTCTCTGTGAGCGGTGTGGTATCGGGTCTCTTCGGCACTTCTGGGCCTTCCTCCACCCGATTCGACGCATCTGGATGCGTGACCCGGTCTGCGGCGGGAAACGTGATTCTTAAGGGTCACACGAATCACGTAGGGTGTATGAGCGACGAACCGCAGGCGGAGGCCGAGCAGGTCGATGAAGAGGTCGAGTCTGGTATTCAGGACGGCGACTTCGTCCGCCTCGCATACACAGTTCGAACGGTCGATGACGGCGACGTCGTCGACACCACGAGTAAGGAAGTGGCCGAAGAGGCCGAAATCGACGTCGAGGGCTACGAATTCGAGCCTCGCGTCGTCATCGTCGGTGCCGGTCACGTCTTCCCCGAAGTCGACGACGCCCTGATGGGCGCCGAAGTCGGCGACGAAGGAACCGTCGAGATTCCGGCCGCCGACGCGTTCGGCGAGTACGACGACGACGAGGTGCGCACGGTCAGCGCCAACAAGATCGACGAAGACGACCGCTACCCCGGTGCACAGGTCCAGATCGACGGCGAACAGGGCCGTCTCGAGACCATCATCGGTGGCCGCGCACGCGTCAACTTCAACCACCCGCTCGCGGGCGAGGACCTCGAATACGAGTACGAAGTCCTCGACATCGTCGACGACCGTGAAGAGCAGGCCGCTGGCCTCCTCGGCATGTACCTCCAGCAGGCCCCCGAGGTGTGGGTCCAGACGGACGAAGTCGAAGAAGAGCAGGTCGTCGAGTCTGACGACGACGACGAAGACGCAGAACCCGAGACGGAGACCGTCACCGTCGAGAAGGACACGCTGTACATCGAAGCGACGCAGCAGATGACGATGAACCAGCAGTGGATGTTCTCCAAGCAGCAGATTGCGCAGGACATCATGCAGCGTCTCGACATCGACCGCGTCATCGTCCAGGAGACCATCGAGGGCGGCATGGGCGGCATGGGCGGCCTCGGCGGCATGATGGGCGGCGCAGGCGGCGCTGACATCGAAGAGGCAATCGAAGACGTCGACATCGACGCCGAAGAACTCGCCGCGGAACTCGACGCCGAAGAGACCGAAGAGTAAGCGAGTCACTCCGCCGCTTCTCGACTTCGTGAACCGGCGGCTTCTTGATTCTCGCCTTCCGACCGCCAGGTAGCTATGGCTTCGTCAGACGCTGCGGCGGCGATGGACCTCCGTGACCGTTCGGACCTGTACGTCGCACTCGTCGCTGGACTCTGTACCGTCGGTCTGACGCTGGCGCTCGAATACGGTGCCGGTGTCGAGGTGTCGTTCGTCTATCGGCTCTCACCACTCGTGCCGTACTTCGCCTTCGTCTTCACTCGCGGCGCAGCGCTCTCGACTCGCGCGTGGATGGCACTCGTCGCGGCCGTCACACTCGGCACGTTCGGCTTCTTCGCGTTCTAAAGGCGCTCGGGATTAGACGATGTGACGTTCGGGATTAGGCGATGTCGCGACTGGTGTCGACTGTCACCTGGTCGGCGAGTCTGAGTTTGATGGTCTCGCTGAGTGCCTGCCCACCGCGGAACTTCGGAACGGCCAGTCGGTTCTCTATCTCCGACGTCTCGATCTTCGTCGAGAGGTCGAACACGATGTCGGCCATGTGTTCGGTCAAGTCGCGGTTCTGCGGGACCGACTCGCCCTTGAGACCGTGGAGGACGGTGAGCCCGCGCGTGTTGACCATGTGCGTCTGGAGGCCGTTGAGGAACTTCCGATAGCGTGGCACCTCGTTTCGTTCGAGGATGTCCACCACGTCGATGATGAGGTTCGCGCCTTCGGGTAAGTCGCGGACGAGTTTGTTCGCCGTGTCGAGCGGCGCGTCTCCGCCGACGTCGCGAATGGTCGGATTCCCCGTTGGATTTGGACAGCGTTCCAGTGCGTCGCTGACGGCGACTTCCGACCGGAGCGTCGTAATCCACAGCGTCCCGCGCGTCCTCGTCAGTTCGTTCAAGAAGAGCTCTGACTGGCTTGCAGGGTCCGCCGCGAGGAGGACGACGCTCCCTGCGGGGATGCCACCGCCGAGTTGACGGTCGAGCACGTCGATTCCTGTCGCCAGCCGAGACATACACACTACTATGAGAGTCAACCATATTATGTCTTCAGGCCGATCGTGTCGGAAATTCTACTGTATGCGGCACGAACTGGTGGCTGGGCGAGGACGGGTGATGCTTCGTCGGGAACCGTCCCGAGGACCGGTGCGCCGACGAGTTCTTCGACCGCACCCGGTGCGAGGCGAGCGCGAGAGACCACAGTTCCAACGACTGGCGTCCCGAGCGCGCGAGCCATCGCCGCCGTCTTCGCAGCGTCGCGCAGGGCAGGTGCGCACAACTGGGTGACGACGACGACTGCATCGGCGACTCGGAGCGGTGTCGCTGCGTCGGGGCCTGCCCCGGCGGGACAGTCGACGACTGCGTGTCGGTTGTCGTCTGCGACAGTTCGAAGCCATCGCTCGAAGGCGTCGTCGTCTATCCCAGGTGGCGGCGAGAGAACCGATACCGTCGGGTCGTCAGGGTGTCGTCGCGGTTCGAGTGTTTCATCGTCAGTTCGTTCGACTCCGGCCATCGAGTGGAGGTTCGGCATGTCCCGGTCTGCGTCGACTGCGAGAATCTCCTCGTCGAACGCCCGTGACAGGCCGAGTGTCGTCGTCGTCTTTCCGGTGCCGCCTTTGCCGCCCGCGATTGCCAACATAGCACGGGCTGGTCCCGTGTTCGTATTTGAAGCTACGGCGACAGCCGAATTCAGAGAAAACAGCAGCGTCCGAAACAACAACGTCCGGATTAGTCGTTACAACAACCGCGTCCGGGTTAGTCGTTACAACAACCGCCGGCCTCGCCACCGAAATCGACGGCGAGCGGTTCGGAGATGGCTTCGTTGACTTTCTCCAACTCGCCGACCATCTCGGCTTGTGCGAGGAGATACTCTTCCATCACGGGCAGGGAGTGGAGTTCGTCCTGTGCGGCCTGTACCTTCTGGAGGCCTTCTTGCGTCGCCTCGCCCAGTTGTCGGGAGACGTTGAACTCCTCGCGCAGTTGGTTGAACTCGGCGATGAGCTCTTGTGCCTCGTCGTCGGCTTCCACCGCCGCCTTCGCCTCTTCGTACTGTTCGTACTTGGGGTGGTCGGCGATGGCTTCGCCCAGTTCACGGCCGAGTTCTTCGAGCCGCGTCGTCTGCGTGCTCATAGCCGCGCGTTAGGGGCCGAGCACTTTCAACCTGCCGAAGGGGGACGTACTCGTGTGGTCAGGCGTGTGTTTCGACGAACGAGACGACGTCTGCCAACTCGCCGGGAGAGACACCGTGGGGTGCGTCGTACACCTGTGCAGTCACGTCCGCACCGAGTTCTTCGAGTCGCTCTGCGGCACGTTCCGCCCGGAACGACGGGATGATTTGGTCCATCGACCCGGCGGCGACGAAGACTGGCTTGTCCGCGATTCCATCGGGTTCGAGTGTCGCGTGCGTCTCGGCGAGATAGCCGTGGAGGGCGACGACCCACGCGTAGTCGTCGGGGTTCTCTATGAGCAACGAGAGACTCGTAATCGCACCTTGACTGAAGCCGAGGAGGCCGATTCGACCTGGGTCGAGGCCGTACTCGGTAATCGCCGCGGCGATGGACTCACGGACGAGTTCGCGCGAGCGCTCGTACTGTTCGGTGTGGGGTTGACTCTCGTGTAATCCGCCGGCCGACAGGTCGAGTTCGTACCACGTGTAGCCGCCCTGTAGTCTGTCGGGTGCGCGGAGGCTGACGACGTGGAGGTGGTCCGGGAACTCCCGTGAGAGTTGGAGTAAGTCCTGTTCGTTCGACCCACGGCCGTGAAGCAAGACGACGGCGGGGGCCGGCCCACCGACCGGTTCAGATGGCTCGACGTGGACGTGTTCGAGCGGAATCTCTGTCATGGCCGCCGCTAGGCCGCCGGAGTTCTTGAATCCCCGAGTGACGGCAGGGTAACCGGGTCAGAGGATAACTGGGAACCGGGTCAGAGGATAATCGGGTCCTAGTCGCGTCGTCGTCGGACGCCGAGTGTCGCACCGCATCCTTTGCACATCCAGAGGTCGTTCGTCCGCCGTCCAACCATGACATGCCGTTTTTCCATGGTGGTTATCTCGGGGATGGTCTCGCCACGCTTCATGTCGTCGGCCCCACGGATTGGGGCCCCACAGGCCGGACACTCGGTTAGTTCGTGGTCGCCGGCCTCGTGGACGTGCTCTTCGTGCGTGTGACCTTCGTGAGAGTGTTCGTCGTGCCGCTTGCTGTCGCTGGACATACATCACATACGACAGCCAGCTAATAAGCCGCATTGCGGTCTGGTTCCACCGGCGCACACCACAGCGAGGTATCCCGATTGACCGGTTCGTTCACAGTGTGCTCGGGAGACGAACTGGTCGTATGCGGGTGTGTGACGCCCATTCGTAGGGAAGCGCCGCCGTTATACCTCTTCATCGGTAAGGGTGGTCCAATGAGTCAGGACGCCTCCTCGGAGGGAGACCTCCGGAACACCGGGATGTCACTCAAACACGACCGGGAGTGGGACTACGAACTCGAGCGAATCATCGACGCCATCGAAGAACGCGACGCCAAGCGCGTCGGCCTGCAGTTCCCCGAAGGCCTCAAGCGCCGTGGCCCGGCCGTCGCAGACGACCTCCGACAACTCTGTGACGACGACGTGACGTTCCTGCTCTCGGGCCAGCCATGTTACGGCGCGTGTGACCTCGACACCTATCTCATGCGCCGAACCGACGTGTTCGTCCACTTCGGCCACTCTCCGATGAAGGAGTCTGACAAGATTATCTACGTCCCCCTGTTCTCCAACGTGGACCCCTTCCCCATCATGGAAGAGGCCTTAGACGAGATTCAGGGCGACGAAGTCGGCCTCGTCACCACCGCCCAGCACATGAACCGCTTCGACGACATGTGTGATTGGCTCGAAGAGCGTGGCTACACCGTCCAGACCCGCAAGGGCGACGACCGACTCACCTACGAAGGGCAGGTGCTCGGATGCAACTACGCCTCCGCAGACATCCCGGCCGACGACGTGCTCTACGTCGGTGGCGGGAAGTTCCACCCACTCGGTCTCGCGATGGAACACCCCGACAAGAACGTCGTCATCGCCGACCCCGTCAACAACGTCGTCACCCTCGCGGACACGCGGAAGTTCATGAAACAGCGCTACGCCTCGGTCCACAAGGCGATGGACGCCGAGAAGTGGGGCGTCATCTTCTGTACGAAGATTGGACAGGGTCGGATGGAGATCGCCGAGAAGATTCTCGAAGACAACCCGAACGCCTACCTCATCACCATGGACGAAGTGACGCCAGATAGGCTCAGAAACTTCGCGATGGACGCGTTCGTCAACACGGGGTGCCCGCGCATCACGACCGACGACGGCCCGCGGTTCCACAAACCGATGCTCACGCCCCAGGAGTACCGTATCGCGGTCGGTGACGAACCGCTCGACTCCCTCAAGTTCGACACCTTCCACGGCACGTGGTAAGGCGACAGGGCGACGCTCGCCCGTCGCCGTAACGCCGCGGTCGTCCGAACTGATTTTCGACTTCGTTTCTGCTCTCCTCTCATCCTGTCTTTGCTCTCCTCTCATCCCTCTATTTCCTCTCTGCTCCCCCTCATCTCACTCTCATCCCTCTATTTCCTCTCTGCTCCCCCTCATCTCACTCTCATCCCGTCTCTCCTCTCCCCACAAACTTGTCAGCCAAAGATCCTTTGAACTCGTAGTGTCACGGCGTAGTATGGTCCCCTCTCGAAAATCCCTCACCGCGGGTTTCGGACTCCTCAGCCTACTCGTACTCGCAGGTGTCGCGTCTGCACAGCCCTCCGAATCTGTGGCGCAGGCCTCTCCGGCCATCCGCGCTAGCATGAGTTTCGTCGTCAATCTCGTCGTCGGCGGTATCCTCATCGCCGTGCTACCGGCGTACACCCGTAACGCCCTCGGCGAGATACGGGACGACCCCGGTGGGTCGTTCATCTGGGGCCTCGGAATCGGTATCGGTGGTCTCATCGCAATCATCGTCCTCGCGATTACCATCATCGGACTCGTCGTCGCCATCCCTGGAATCCTGCTGTTCGTCGCGCTCTCCGCCGCCGGAAGCGCGGTTGCAACTGTCTTCCTCGGGTCCACCGTCGCCCGTCTGCTCTCGAACAGCAGACCTCCCCTCAGTCTCTCACTGGTGATTGGTGCGCTCGTCACTGCAGCCTTCTCGGTCGTTCCCCTCGTCGGTGGTCTCATCCTGTTCGTCGTCGAGACTGTCGGCTTGGGCGTCGTCGGACGAGACCTCTATCGGTCGTGGTCCTGACCCCCGCACCACTTCCTGACAACAGATAGTCACGACTCACCACAACATTCAGGGTAGCGGTGGCGAATGAGTCAGAAAGATGCCGACGACCCACCTCTCCGTCCTCGGACTCGACGTCCAGCGGGTCGTCACCCCGCTCGAAACCGGCGACTTCGGCGCTGACCGGGTCCGTCTGGTCCGTGACGAAGCCGACCCCGAGCAGGGTCGCGACCCGGACGATTGTGCCGCAGGTCCGATGCGAGCGCGCGCACGCGTCGCCCGGACTATCTCTGAGACGCTCGGTCCCCAGTTCGACAGCCCGCTCGACGAAGTCAGACTCCCGTTCGACGCGCCCTTCGTGGAGTTGTACGCCGCGACGACCGACCTCTTGCGGTCGTCTGTCGCCGACGGCGACGTCGTGGTGAATCTCACCAGTGCACCGCCACAGGTTGCCGCCGCGTTCTACGCGGCCCGCACTGCACTCGTCGACACCGGCGTGACCGACGACGACGCGATTACACTCTTCACCGTTCCGGCGGACGAACGACTCGACTTGGCCGCCGTGTCTGCCCTCCGAGCAGTCGTCTCGAACGTCGAGACGACGACCACGGCGCTCGACGAGTTCGCTCACGTCGCGGACGGTCCGGCCGCCACGGCCGTCGCTCGCCCGCTTCGAATCGCCCTCTCGGACCTTCGAAACGCACTCGCCGAGGCGAGCGGCGACTCTCGTGGGTCGCGCCGGCGACCCTCTTACACCACTCGGTCGAAAGACGACTCCACGCTCGACTCGATGTCGGCTTACGTCGGTCGCGCACGCGAACAACTCGCAGACTTCGTCGAGAGTGACCAACCCACCCCCGACCCATCGGACACGCGCGACCCGAACGTGGTGCTCGACGCGCTCGATTCGTGGCTCGACGCCGAAACTGCACTTCTCTCTCCGGTCGAAGACGACCCGCGAGAGTTACTCGCCCGCTTCCGCGAGAGTTGTGACGCCCGATTCGGGAAGTTCGAAGACGACGCGACGATTGTTCTGTTCGAGACGATAGACCGGTTCGAAGAACAACTCGACGCGTATCTGGACGCTCGGACGAAACTCTCGGAGGCCTACCGGCCTGTCTCCGAGGCGATGGGTGAACTCACAGAGGGGACTGCGACCGCCGCTGACCGTCTCGACGACTTCCGCGACGCTGGTGTCGCTCGAGGAGAGACACCGCTCTCGGTCGATGGCCACTCACTCTCGCCACTCGGTGACCTCGAAGCAATCGCCCTTCACGTCTTGACGACCGGGCCGCCGCGGTCACGCCCCCGAACCCGAAGAGCAGTCACCGCGCACCTCCGCGAGCGTGCGGAACATCATGGCATCGTCGCCGGCGCTCGCGACGAAGAATCGTGGACTTCGTTCGAGGCGTTCTGTGTCGACATCGCTCGCAACGGAGGCCAGGCAGACGCCTTCGAGAAACGACTCTCGAACGCGCTCCGTCCACGCCTCGACGTCGCCGTCGAAGCACTGCTCGCCGATGGATACGTCCGAATCCGTGAGCGCGAGACAGGTCGCGACGCACTCGAACCGACCGATTCGGCACATCTCTGGTCGAAGACGACAGATTGGGACGAGTTCCGAGAAACCGTCGTCGACGACGTCCTCCGCGACTGCGTCGAACGAGAACTCGACTGACTTCCTGTTTCGCACACCGATTTTACGTTTCTCGTTCGATGAACTGGACGGCCTCTTCCGGCGTCGCACACGAGCGGAAGCCTTCTATCGAGCCAACCGAGTGGGTTCTGATACCGGCCACTGGGCGGTCGAACACGTTGCCGAAGCCGATTTCCGAGAGCGTGCCGCCTGACCCGTCGATGGCGACGACGGCGTCGCCGTTCAGTACGACGAGGGTGTTTCTCGCGTGTCCGAGTCCGGTCGCGATGCAGGTGTCGACGTAGTCGTTCGCATCGCTTCGGTCTTCACTGGGGAGGATTCCGATGGTCGCCCCGCCGGCGTCTTTCGCGCCGCGGCACGCTGCTTCCATGACGCCACCGAGTCCGCCGCAGACGACGGTGTGGCCTCGCTGTGCGAGCAATCTGCCGACCTCTTCGGCGAGTGTTTCGACCGGTTCGGGAGCGACACTCCCTCCGACGACGCTCACTCGCATGGACGCAGTTCTCCGTCGTGGCCGTGCTGACGTCCAGCGTCTCGTTTCTGTTTCGACATGTAGACGACCACCCGTCCGGAGTGCATAAAAATCAGGGGACAGTTCGACCGCCTACGGTAGAACTGAGAGATGAGGAACTGAGAGATGAGGAACTGAGAGATGAGGAACTGAGAGACGAACGTGTCAGAACCAGTCAACCTGCGGTACGTTGTTTTCGACCGGTGAGACCGGTTCCCAGGAACTGCATGCACGCATCGTCTGGGCCATAGACGAGAAATCTGCCGTCTTCTTGTGTGATTTTAGCATGTTATGGTGTAACGTGACGCAGTTGTAAATATCTTCTCGGGGGGATGACCTTATATTCCAAATACTGGTTCGAACACTATCGAGACGTATGTATCTCGGACTCTTCGTGGACGCTCGGTGTGCAGGCCCTGGCTTGGCATGTCGAGAGCGCAACGCTTAGTCCCCCAGCGGATGGAGACGTGGATATGACGCGCAGTGATTGGAGCGACTGGCTTCCTCGGGCGGTCGAAGCGGCCGACCCCGAGACGGTCGCCATCTGGTATCTCGGTTGCAACGGGTTCGTACTGAAAGGGAGTGCGGGGACGACGGTGTTCATCGACCCGTACGTCGGAATTGGCTCTCCACCGCGGACTGTTCGGATGATTCCGATTCCGTTCGACCCGGAAGACGTAACCGAGGCCGACGCAGTCCTCGCTACGCACGAACACACCGACCACGTCCACGGCCCGAGTCAGGCACCCATCCTCGAAAACACGGGCGCGACGTTCGTCGCCCCCGACGACTCGCTCTCCGTCGCGTACGACGACGAGGCGTGGTTCGACGACTACGACCTCTCCGAAGACCAGTTCGAAGAGGTCTCCGAGGGTGACACCATCGAAATCGGGGAGTTCACCGTCCACGTCGAACCTGCGCACGACCCCGACGCGACGCACCCCGTCTCGTACGTCTTCGAACACGAGTCG
This sequence comes from Haloferax marinum, assembly GCF_009674625.1. Taxonomy (GTDB): domain Archaea; phylum Halobacteriota; class Halobacteria; order Halobacteriales; family Haloferacaceae; genus Haloferax; species Haloferax marinum. The sequence goes on from NZ_WKJQ01000001.1 coordinate 199,679, forward strand.
GGGACGTTCTTCCACGGCGGCGACACCAAACCGGCCGCGGAGTTCACCGATATCGGCGAGCGATACGACATCGACCTGGGTGTCCTCGCGTTCGGGACCGTCGGAAACATCGCCGACAAGCAGACGGGCGAACCCGTCCGGACGAAGTGGTACAACGACGAAAACCAGATTATCGAGGCCGCGAGCGACCTCGACCTCGACCGCCTGCTCCCGTCGCACTGGGACATGTGGAAGGGTATGACCTCGGACCCGAAAGTTCTCCACCACCACGCAAAGAGCTTCGCCGCACCGCGGTCCCTCGAACTCGTCGAGATTGGCGACCGGGTCGACCTGTAGACACAGGTCCTGCGAAACCTCTCATAGTTGCAAACACTCACGAATCGGATACTGTCGAATCGATAGCCCGCGTCGAGGTCGGGTGTATCTCCCCGGTTGTTTTATAATGCATGTGGGGGAAGTGCGGGCTATGAGCCACGAGCCCGAAGAGGTACTCTCTGTTTCCGATGGTGAGGTCACAGTCGAAAAGACATTCGCCGCGGACGAGTTCCCTGTCCCGGCAATCAAGTTCGTCATCTCCTCGAATCGTGACGACTCCACGCGCATCCGAATCATCGACCGAATTCCCGAGACGTTCTCGATGGAGAGCGTCGGTTTCCACCCAGACTACGACAGCGAGAACTGGACCGCGTACAAGGACCACCGCGTCGAGTACGAACGGACGCTCGAAGCCGACGAAGAACTCGTCACAGTCTACGGAATCCGTCTGAGCGACGGTCACGAGCGGTCGGACTTCCTCGAAGAACCGACGCTCGAACGAATCCCGGTCGATGGCGGTATCGACCCGGACGACATCGACGACATCCTCGGCGAGGACCGAAGCCAACTCGTCCGCGACGTCCTCTCCGGGAAGCGCGACCCGATTCAAGACGAGGCTGACCGAGACGCCATCGACGAGTCTGATTTCGGTGACGAGCCATCTGACGAAGACCTGGCGGCCGCCTTCGAATCTATCGGCGAAGACGACGCGGACGCGGACGCGGCCGACTCGACAGACGATGCCGCAGAACCAACCGTCGCGGATACAGACGCCGACGCCGAATCTGCCGACACAGACGTCGAAGACGACGACGCCGTCGTACTCGGCGCTGCTGGAGAAGACGTCGAGGAACTCCCGTCTGACGCGGAGATTCTCACCGACGAAGACGACGCGGATGTGGACGCGGAAGACGAGATGGACGCGGACGTGGAAGACGAGGTGGACGTAGAAGACGACGCGGACGCGGACGCCGAGGCCGACGTCGCCGACGACTCGGCGGTCGATACCGAAACGACCGCTGGAGTGTCCACGCAGGAAGAAGAACCTGTTTCGGAAGTCGAGCGCGACGACGAGGCAGCCATAGAATCGTCTGGCGAAGCAGAAGTAGAGACCGACTCCGACGACTCACAGACTGCCGTCGCCGAAACCGTCGAATCGGACGACGACACGGAAGCCGACGTCCCGGACGTCGGTGAAGCCGAACTCGACGATGGTGAAACCGACGACACACAGACCGACGCCGACACCACCGTCGCTGTCGAGGCCACGGGTGGACTCGTCGCTGCACTCGCCACGGAGATTCGTGAAGGCGAGGCAGACGACGATGACCTCGCCGTCGTCCGTGAGGCCGTCGAAGTCGAGGCCCGCCGGAGCACCGACGTTCGCATCCAGCGCCTCCAATCACAGGTCGAAGACCTCACGGCGTACTCCGACGCACTCGCTGAGTTCATCGACGAAGAGGGCACGGGTGAGGAACTCGTCAGGGAGTTCCGTGACGAGATGGCCGACTTCCGCGAAGATATCGAGGCGCTCGACACGATGGTCGACGAGGCTGTCGAATCGGTCGACGACACGGCATCGCGTCTCGACGCGGCCGAAGAGACGCTCGCAGAAGTCGACGGCCGGAGCGAAACCGTCGAGTCGAAGGTCGCCACCGTCAGCGAACGAGTGGACGACCACGACAGCCATCTGGACGACCACGACGGCCGCCTCGACGACCACGACGGTTGGCTGGACGCTCACGACGGCCGCCTCGACGACCACGACGGTCGACTGGACGACCACCAGCACGACATCGACGCAGCCACGCGCAACATCGACGCCGGTTCGAACCGCCTCGATTCGGTCGAAGAGACGCTCAGCGAACGGGCCGAAGAACTCGGTGCGCTTCACGAGAACCTCGACCAACTCACGGGTCGCCTCGACGAGACGGTCGACCGGCTCGACAGCGTCGAAAGCGATACCGAAGACGCACACCAGACCGCCTCGCAACTCGACGCCGAAATCGGCGAGATTCGAGAAGATATCGCGTCGCTCGACGGCGACATCGTCGAGGCGCGAGACTCGCTCGATTCGAGACTCTCCGACGTCCAAGAGCGTATCGAGAGCCTCTCTGACGTCGAAGACGAGGTTGCAGCGATTCGAGCAGACGTCGACGAACTGAACGAGGCAGTCGACGAAGTCGAAGAGTTCCGCGAGCGACTCGCAGGCGCGTTCGGCAGCGGATTCGGTGGCGGGTCAGACGACGCCGACGACGCCGAGTAGTCGCACGATTTCTCTTCGGTTTACTCTCTCACAGTTACGTTTTCCCGAAGCGCAACCTGTTTAGCGGGCCACCACGACGTTCCGATGATGACAGAGACGGTGCGCGTCGCCGTTCCGCGGAAGGGCCGCCCCCTCGAAGCAGTGCTCGAACGGTTCGCCACGACCGACAGCATCGCCGAGGTGGCAGACGAAATCACCTCGACGCTCAGATTCGAGAAGTCCGTCACGAAAGGCCATACCCATCCGGAACGAGACGTGTACGAGCGACTCGCAGATTACAGCGACCTCGCGGACGACACGTCGCCAGAGTACACGCTCTTGCGTGACGATCGAGAGGGAATGCCACGGCGCATCGTCTTCGACAGCGTCGCGTTCGAAATCGACGGCGTGAACATCCATCTCGTCGGGCGCGAAGAACCGTTCCGTGCGCTCCGAACTCACGAGTTCGGCCTCGGATTCGACAGCGCAGACCTCGTGCTCGAAGAGGTAGTCACACTCGAACCCGACGGACTCGGCAGCATCGACGACGTGAACGCCCGTATCGACCCGATGGACACCGACGTTCGCGTCGTCTCGGGTCTCGGAGACACCGTCTACCACACGCTCATGGCAGACCCCGAGATTCTGCCACCCGGTTCGGACCTCGACCGTGACTTCGTCGCCGACTACGCGGGTGACCTCTGTATCTCGCCCCGATACGAGCGACTGGTCGAAGCAGTGCTCGGAACCCGATGTCTCGACGACGTGACGTTCGCGTACCCCGACGAAGGCCCCGAAGAGGAGGCCGCAATCGCGGAGACTGGCCTCGGTGTCTACCTCACGATGACTGGTTCGACCGCCCGCGAACACGGCCTCGTCCTCGGTGAACATCTCTTCCCGAGCGAGACGGTGTTGATGGAGAACGTCGCCGAGGCGACTGACGCCGCCGAGACAGTCAAAGACGCTATCGAGTCGCCGGACCTCGAGACTGAACTCCGGGTCTGACCGGCCCGTTTCGACTACGTTTCGCCGCAGTGCATCAGCGTCGAGAGCGCCGTCGACTGTATTCCACCATCACTGTCCAGCGAGACGACGGTCTCATCTCGGGCGGTAAAGAGGCATCTAAGGGTCAAACGACTCTCTGTGTCAATTCCACAGTTCTCTTCCGAGGGACCGTTTCCGACCATCGAAGTTCTCTGACCCCCACCGATTGGATATAGCGACATACGATTTATACGTCGCACTCCAGACACTCGATTCACTACTCAGAGGAGTGAATAAATATTGGATTCGTACGTTTCACGCACTCTATCGCCCCAATTGTGGGTGTACGTGTCGATGATGTCGCCAGCGACGTCACCACGGAGGTATTTGACGATGCCTCGGTCTCCGGTCCGGTCCCGGAGATGTGTGGTGAAGAAGTGCCTGAAGTAGTGGGGGGTGACGTTCTCTTCTCGGTCTCCACCCCTGCGGTACCACCCGGCATCGGCAGCATGCGAGGTGACGATGTGGTGGACTGCGTCGGGTGTCAACCGCGTCCCCCATCCTGAAGCGGTCCCGACGAAGAGCGGTTCGGCAGCAGCGTCTGTATCCGGCCGAATCGCAAGCCAACGGAGGAGTACGGTCTCTAACTCGTCGTCGACAGGGACGACTGTCGAGCGTTTTCGCTTGTTAGACGCGGTTCGTTCTTCGCCGTTCGAGACCGTTCCAACACTCGGTTCCGACGAGACGTATATCGATGGACCACGGCCGTCGAGTGCGGCACGGGTCGATACACCGTCTAACGGTGTCTCGACGGAGAGCGAGACGTCCCGCAGGTCGAGGTTACACAGTTCACCGACACGCATCCCGGTCTTGAGCAGCGTCACGACGAGTGCGTGCTCCAGTGGATGGCGTATCTCGTGGACGAACCCCCGCATCTGTGGGACCGAAACCTCTCTCCGGGCGGGATTCGTGTCGATCTTTTCGTCCATCTCTTCCATCACGAGACTCATCGGATTCGAGTCGAAGACCCCGACTTGCGACATGTAGGCGTAGAATCGGTGGAGATAGGAGGCGTACGTGGCGATGGTGCTGGACGCGACAGCACGGTTTCTGAGCGTGTGTATCCACGCCATACAGTCGCGATGGCTGGCTTCGTCCGGCGACTTTGCAGTTCCAGTGGGGTTCCGAGACGGGTCTCCGAGAAACGCTTCGAATTCGCGGAGGACACGTTCGTACGCAGTTCGGGTTCGGTCGGTCTTCCCGTGATAGGTCATATCCTGAAGGAAATACCCGACTGGGTCGTCGACGTCGGCCGGTCGTTCAGCGGCCATCGTCCTCCGCGAGGGTGTAGCCACCATGGCGTCCACTGTACACGACTCGCCCCGACGACTGGAGCTCTTGGAGGGTCGATTCGAGGCGGTCTTCGATGTCGTCTGTCAGTGCCGACACGAGTTCGTCCCACGAGAGATGAGATTCGGCCTCGAGTGCGTCGAAAATTCGGATAGAGAGCTCGTCGTTATTTTCGATAACTTCTTGCTGATTTGAACTTCCGTTTTGGAACCCTGTTTTCCCCCCGTCGACCCCAGGGGTCGTGGCCGCTTCATCGCCCCTCACTGGAACGTCGAAACTTGCTCGGCCAGCCTGTACCATGGTTCTGACAAATTCGCTCTGACTCATGTCGAGCCGGGCGGCGTGGTCCTTCCAAACCTCCTTCTGGTGGGCCGGAACGTAGGTGAGAACTGTCGCCCGGTCGCCGTCGTCGCTCATGGACGGTTCGACTCGGTGGCCGATATTCAATCTACCGGCACTATCACGAATAAGGGACTTTATCTGAAATTCTACTATTGGATTTCTGGCCTAAATTCCGGCTTATCCTGATTTCTACATCCCTAAAATCGACTATTTGATAGCAGTATTCCTGATAAGTAAATCCGCTCGTATCTCTCGATTTCGGGTGTCTCGAGCCGATCTACGGGGGCCACCTCATTGTGTTTTCTCGAGAGCGTCAGAATCTTTCGGAATCGATCTCAATTTTGGAAACCATCTCGGAAAATGGACATCAATCTTCACTGCGTTTACCCTTGGAGTTGGTGTGGAAGGATGCCTTTCCACGGGTTTCGTTATTCCACTATAAAACATTCTGAAATATTATATGTTGGCTGATGTCGCTCCTCGAACGATGGCTCAGAGCTGTCGATGTAGTCCGCCCAAACCTCGAAATTTAAATTGCCACAATCAACTGCTGATTCAAGCTTCGGTTATCTTGGATTCAAGGTAGTCCAGAGACACCATTATTTCAATCAAACACATCCTGATTTATATCGGATATCTTTCGACTTCTTCAAGTCAAAATAAACTAGCGAAAAACACTGTTGTATTCACAGAGATTTGATTCGATATTTTGTGGTTCGAGAGATGGCGTTTAGCGGTTGGCTGTTGTTTAGACAGTACAAGTCCGACACCCCCTGTTTCCGAAAAACATGGCTCCGAGATGAGTACAACAGTTCGAGACAGAGGTCGGGTGTCGAGTACCGAGGCACACTCCAGTACGCGGTCTCTTTGGCCTTCGACGAGGGTCGACGAAGAGAAACTACGCACCAACACGAAGTCGCTTAGACGGCCACTGAGGCGTTTCTCTCCGTCTTCTGTGGTTGGGTGCCAAATGAGGCGTACCGCCGCCGTGACGACAGCAGCGTACGAATCGTGGTGTTCAGGTTGACACTCCGACCTCGCCAGTCGGAGAACTCGACACGTGTCTTCGTTCGAAGTAGAGTCGAACCTGCTCGGCAATCCTCCAGGGGTCAACCCCCGGAGTCAGGCGTCGAGCTGTGGTCTCCCGATCTACTATCTTCGTAGTCACTCCCTTCGGTTCGTGGTGGACCTCCCCGGACGTACTCCAGTCCAAAGCGACGTCTCGTCGAGGTTCAGTCCCCAAACTGCCAGCTTGTCGCTTCGATGGGCTGAAGTGCTTATTTCAGACTGATGAGCTCGTGTGAGTATCGATTTGAACTGTCCGACTCCAAACTTGTATATTGTATATCGCTATATCCAATCGCAATAACCGAGTGCTACCCCAAGTAACATCCAATTGTCACGATTCCAAGCACGTTCGACTGCTTCATCGCGGCAGCAGACAGTCCTGTGACCACGATTGTGAACTTGCTCTGGGACCACCTTCCCTGAAAATCACCCGCTTGGATGGTCACCACACCGATTTCACACTTCGACGCGCGCTATCAACTCGGGGGTGTCGTTCGCCGGACTGTTCACCCGCGTCGAGACCGGATAGGCGGTCAATCCGTCGTCTGGATACGGGTCGAGTAGCGTTTTCACCTCGTCGGGGTCGCCGTGAAGCCACGTCTCCTCCTCGTCGGGTGCGAGGACGACGGCCATCCGATTGTGAAGCTTCGAGATGAGGTCGTTCGGTTCGGTCGTGATGATGGTGAATGTCTCCAGTGGTTCCTGCTCGCGAGAGGGGCCACTCGCCCCGAACTCACCGAGTCCAGTCTGTTTCGTCTGGGGTTTCCACCGCTCCCAGAGGCCGGCCATCGCAAACGGTCGGTCGTCTTCGAAGGCGACCCGATACGGTTGTTTCGACCCACTGGACGTCTTCGTCCACTCGTAGAATCCGTCGGCAGGGACGAGACACCGACGCGACTCATAGGCGGCGGCGAAACTACGCTTCTCGTCGACCGTCTCCGCGCGTGCGTTGATGCGGTCGTTCCCGACGCTGGCGCTGTCTGCCCACGAGGGGACGAGACCCCACTTCAGGAACCGAAACTCGTCGGGAGACTCGTTCGTGACGACGGGGAGTTCCTGTCCCGGCGCACAGTTGTACCGTGCCTCTAGTGGACGAGTCGGCTCTGCGCCGAACCGCTTCTGGAGGTCCTCAGGAGGCGTAAATAGCGAATAACGACCACACATGGGTCAAAAATACGTGTGGTGTGGGTAAAATCCCCGCGGCGTATCGGCGACGCTTTTAGGGTGTCGCCACTCCCCCGATACGATATGCGAATCGAGAACAGTTTCATTCCCGTCCGTGGGGTGGGCGAACGGACGGAACGAAACCTCTGGAAATCAGGGGTCACACACTGGGACGAGTTCGACGCATCTCTCGTCGGGAGTAAGACGGCAGACCGAATCGAGTCGTACATCGCAGAGGCGGCAGAACACCTCGACGACGGCAACGCTCGGTTCTTCGACGACTCGTTCCCGTCCGGCGAGCGCTGGCGTCTCTACGAGAACTTCCGTGACGAGACGTGCTATTTCGACATCGAGACGACCGGGTTGTCGGCCGAACGCGACGATGTCACCACCGTCTCCTTCTATCGAGACGGCGAGACGACGACACTCGTTCAGGGAGACACCTTGACTGCCGACGCGCTCACCGAGCAGTTCGTCGATGCCAAACTCATCGCCACGTTCAACGGCGCGCGGTTCGACGTGCCGTTCCTCGAAACCTCGTTCGACGTCGACATCGACGTTCCACACGTGGACCTGATGTACCCGTGCCGGACGCTCGACCTGACCGGCGGTCTGAAACAGATCGAGAAAGACGTCGGCATCGACCGCGACCGGCCAGATATCTCGGGCCGCGACGCGGTTCGACTCTGGCGTGAGTACGAACGCGGTGACGACGCAGCACTCGACACGCTCGTCTCGTACAACCGAGAAGACACGGTCAATCTCGAACGGCTGATGGAGACTGTTACTGGCCGTCTCCACGAGCGAGCGTGCGACGGTCTCGAGACGACGTTCGCCTGAAACACTCGATTCGGTAGTATACTCGAAACCGCGTGGAACTCGGTTCGCCTGGGTGCTTGCGCGAACGGACGAAGACCGAAACACCGCCTTTTTGCTCTCCGGGCGTTTCCCGCCGCACGTGACTGATAACCCCGACGCTGAGGACGCCGGCGCGACGGAAGATGTCGACGGAGGCGACGACCCCGTAGATGCCGAGGAAGTGACCAATGCCGAGGCAGAACACGCAGCAGATGGCGGGATGCACGAACAGAACGGGAACGGCGACGAGACGGTCCCGCACGTCGAACTCAGTCTCTACGAACTGTCTGTTCGTGTCAGCGGCCAATCTGACGACAAACTCGAAGACGTCGAGCAGTCTGCGACCCGTCTCATGGAGTTCCTCATCGACCAGACGAAACAACTCGAAGACCAACCCGACACGCGCGGCCTGAGCTGATACCAGCTGTTTTTGGCAAACCTAAAAACTCAAGTCGGGGTAGCGATAATCTCGCGTAATGAGTACGTACACCTTCGACGACGTCGCCGTGGTGATGGGGACGTACAACGAAGAACAGGCCATCGGCTCCGTCTTGGCTGACATCGACCGAATCACCGATGGACGAGCGGAAGTCGTCTGCGTCGATGGCTCTGACGACCGGACCCCAGAGATAGCCCGAAAGATGGGTGCGCGCGTCGTCGAACAAGAACCACAGGGCTACGGCGTCGCGGTCGAGGCGGCAGTTCTCGCTCCAGACCGACCCGTCGTCGTCACGACGGACTGTGACGACACCTATCCGATGGAGTATCTCCCGAAGTTCCTGGACCTCATCAACGACGGCTACGACGTGGTCTCTGGCGACCGAATCTCCAAGGGTGCCGAGACGATGCCCCGGCTCAACCGTCTCGGAAACGTCGCGTTCGCTCGTATCGCTAGTTTCCTCATGGGTGCGACGGTTCACGACACGACGACCGGAATGCGAGCGTACCGCCGTGACCTCCTCCACGACATCGACTGGACTGAGAACACGGGTCTCTCGGCAGAACTCCTCATTCGCCCCGCGATGCGAGGCTACAAGATTGCCGAAGTTCCGATTCCGTATCGCGAACGCGCCGGTGAGACCAAACTCGACCCGTTCGCCGGCGGCGCGGCCATCGCGAAATCCATCGTGAAAGTCTGTCTCGAAGAGCGACTCAGACTCTGAACTGACCGTTCTCTGTTCGAACTACCGACTCACTGGCTCTGCCGGTCGTGCGAATCGACACCAGACCGCACGTCGTTCATACATCGGTCGAACGAACTGAGAGTATGAACCGTCGTCGTTTCCTCGCCGCGCTCGGTGTAACGTCCGCACTCGCAGGGTGTCTCGGAGACGACCCACCTATCGCAGGCGACGCTGACTCGACAGATACCGACGAGACTACCACCGGCCGTACCACAGACGAACCGGCGCGGACTACTGCCGGCCCATTCGACCTCCCAATCCCCGAAGACGAACTCCGAAGAGGGGCACCGAAAGACGCCATCCCGGCTATCACGGCCCCTGTCTACTCGGACGATTGGTCGGGATTCGACGAAGTGAACGTCGAACTCCAAGACTCCTTCGAGGTGGTCGGCGTCGAACTCGACGGTATCGCGCGGGCCTACCCACTGGCCATCCTGAACTGGCACGAAATCGTCAACGACACCTTCGACGGCCGCCCCGTCGTCGTCACCTACTGCCCACTCTGTGGGAGCGCCGTCGTCGCGGACCGACTCGTCCAGGGCGAACCGACCTACTTCGGCGTCTCGGGACTCCTCTGGATGTCTGACCTCGTGATGTACGACGACCGGACGAACTCGCTGTGGAGTCAGGTACTCGCCACAGCGATTCGGGGTGAACTGACCGGCGACACACTGTCACTTCTCCCGGCGACTATCTCGACGTGGGGTGAGTGGAAGGCGTCGCATCCAGACACCGAAGTGCTCGTCCCACCTCCTGTTTCGGGAACGATTCGCGGCCGGCAGACCCGCCAGTATGCCGTGAATCCCTACACGAGCTATCAACAGTCCAGCTCTATCGGCATCGGATTCAACGACGAAGTCGACGAGCGCATGCACCCCAAGACGTCCGTCATCGGCATCACGGCCGATGGTGTCGCGCGCGCGTATCCACTCGACCCGGTGTCGAAAGCAGGCGTCGTCAACGACGACGTCGGAAGCCTTCCAGTCGTCGTCGCGGCGACGATGGACGGAACGCTCGCCGCGTACGTCCGCCGAGTCGATGGGTCGGTGCTCGAATTCGAGCGTGATGGGGAGGTTCTCTCCGCGGACGGGTCTCGCTGGGATATCGTCACTGGACGCGCACTCGACGGTCCCCACGAAGGAACGGTCCTGAATCGTGCCAACGACCGCTCGCCGATGTTCTGGTTCGCGTGGGCTGACTTCAACCCGGAGACGGAGATTTACGGCCAGTAGGTTCGTTGCCGTGGTGGCCGTCGCGACGCCCGACGAGGAGTACGTCTATGAAAAAGCAGGGACGGCGTGGGCGAGTACGCCGGACGGTTCAGCGAGATTGGTTACGCCGAGTTGGGATTCGGCGAGATTGGTTACGCCGAGTTGAGGATGTCGCGCACGCGACGCGGTTCGCCAGTGAGCGAGGGTTGCTTTTCGACGATTTTCAGCACCTCGTGGTCGGTCACGTCGGGGTAGGATTTACCGATAGCCTCTTCGATGAGTTCCTTTTCGAGTCGGAACTCCGTGCCTTCGTAGACCACGTCGACACCATCGTCGTCGAAGGAGAGAATCGTCATATCCGTCCTTCCTCCCTGCACGTATTTAAACGCACGTTGTCACCGGCGAAACCGACTGACGCAGGCGCGTCAGACGTGTGTCTTGCGGGTCGTTTATTATGGCCGGCGTGTTGGGTCCGGGTGTGTCACTGGGTACGGACCCGCTCGAAGCGCTCGAAATCCCTGACGAGACGACCGTCGAGGAACACGACCTCGTAACCGACGGCGACGTCGTCGTCGGTGGCCAAAGCACCATCGAGTTCGGTGTTCGCGGCCGGAACGTCTTGGCCGGCGAACGCGTCACCTTCGGCGGCGATATCGAGGCAGAAGGCGACTGCCGATTGGACTTGCTGGACGACGTCGCTGGAAACGTCCTCGTCGGTGAAGACGCGTATCTGGGAGAACGCGTTCACATCGCGGGGCGACTCATGGTCTCTGGCGACCTCGATATCGGTGACGACGTCGACATCGAGGAGGGATTCGAGGCCAACGGATGGATCGTCATCCGCAACCCGGTCCCGACGCTCGTCTTCTACTTCATCGTCCTCTCGCAACTGCTCAGACTGGGGGAAGACGAAGCGGCCGACGAACTCGCCGAGACGTTACAGGGCGAGTCGCCGAACGACCCACTCATCATCCCCCGAAACGCCACGGTCTCCGACGACGCGTGGCGTGTCTCGACGCCCGCAGATATCGGGTCGTCGTGTCGCATCCACGGAAACATCCGCGCCCGGTCTATCGACCTCGGCGAGGACAACAACGTCTTCGGGAGCCTCCGCGCCCGCAACGACATCGTCGTCGGGTCGGGCACTCGAATCCACGGCGACGTGACCACTCGAAACGGCGAAGTCGTCATCGAAGAAGGTGCACGCGTCCTCGGCGACGTCTCCTGTAAGGACCTCTTGCTCGAACAGGGGGCTCTCGTCGACGGGACGATGCGCGCCCGCGGTGAGATGCGTATCCACCGCGACAACTTCGGCCGCGACGCCGAATGAGTTGGATAAGAACAGTCGCTGTTTGAGTCTACCCAACGTTTAGGCCATCTGCTGGTGACTGTCGTGTATGGACAATCGACTGAGACTTTTCGCGGTTGCCCTCCTCGTGGTTCTCGCAGGATGTACTGGCGGCGCCAATATGGGCGGCGCTGACGGCGGCGGAGAGAGTGTCAGCATGTCTGCTGACGTGACGGGCGGTGAAGAAGTCGAACAGGCTGGCAGTGGTGGCGACGAGTTGCCGCAAGTGCAACAGCGCGCCATCATCAAAAACGGCCGGCTCAGCCTCACCGTCGAGCAGTTCAACACCTCACGCGACGACGCCGAAGCGCTGGCGGAGTCCTACGGTGGCTACGTGAGTGACTCGAACGAGCGCGTCGTTCGGCAGAGTGGCGGCACCTACCGCGCTGGCGAACTCGTCGTCCGCGTCCCCTCCGAGAACTTCTCGGCGTTCGTCGCCGACGCGAAGACGCTCGGTGAGGTCGAACACGTCGATACGAGCTCCGAAGACGTCACCGACCAACTGGTCGATATCGAGGCCCGACTCAGCAACCTCCGTGCCCAGCGTGACCGCCTCCGTGAACTCTACGAGGACGCGAACACGACCCAAGACGTGCTCGCGGTCGAACGACGCCTCACCGAAGTACAGACTGAAATCGAACGACTCGAAGCGAGACAAGAGTCGCTCGAAGACCGTGCTGCGCTCTCGACGGTTCGAATCTCACTCTCAGAGCGACCACCGGGCCCAGCGCAGTGGTACGACACGCCCGTCCTCGAAGCGTTCTCTGAATCGGTCAACGGCGTGTTCGTCACGCTTCGAGCGATGGTCGTCGCGTTCGCGTACGCTGCACCGTACGTCATCGTCTTCGGTGGGCTGTTCGCCCTCTTCGGCGGTGGTGCGGTCGTCGCCGGGCGCGCAGCACTCAAGCGAATCTCCTAGCGACTTCCCGCCCGTCTCCGATTTTTTTTTCTCGTCTCACGGGGAGCGTTTTTCCGCCTCCGCGACGTTCGTCCACGCATGCTCTCACTCGCACTCGCCGGTAAACCGAACGCCGGCAAGTCGACGTTCTACACTGCCTCGACGCTCGCGGAGGTAGACGTTGCAAACTATCCGTTCACGACTATCGACGCCAACCGCGGTGTCACGCACGCGCGGACACGGTGTCCCTGTCTCGACCGCGACGAACGTTGTGGGAACTGCGAAGACGGTATTCGGTACGTCTCTGTCGAACTCGTCGACGTTGCCGGCCTCGTCCCCGGTGCGCACGAGGGCCGCGGCCTCGGTAACCAGTTCCTCGACGAACTCACGAACGCGGACGTCATCGTCAACGTGGTCGATGCCTCCGGCGGCACGAACGCAGAAGGCGAACCCGTCGAAGTCGGGACGTTCGACCCCGTCGAAGAAGTCGATTTCATCGAAGAAGAACTCGAACAGTGGTTGGCGGGTATCGTCGAACGGAATTGGGAGACCGTCGTCCGGAAATCTCGCTCGCCAGATTTCGACCTCGACGACGCCCTCGCAGACCTGTTGACTGGTGTCGGCGCGAGCGAGTACGACATCCAGGCCGTCCTCCGAGAACTCGAGTACTCCCCGAATCCTCGCGAGTGGACCGACGAAGACCGTCTCGTCCTCGCGAGAGCGATTCGCCAGCGGACGAAACCCATCATCCTCGTCGCCAACAAGGTCGACATCGCACCCGAGGAGAACCTCGAACGACTCGCTGCAACTGGAAAGCCCGTCATCGCGGCCACCGCAGACGGAGAACTCGCGCTCCGCCGGGCACGAGAGGCCGGCATCGTCGACTACCATCCCGGTGACGACGACTTCGAACTCGTCGGTGACGTCAGCGGCGCCCAACAGAAGGGACTCGAACGAATTGGTGACTTGATGGCCGAACACGGCGGGACCGGTATCCAGAACGCCATCGACACGGCGGTCTACGACGTCCTCGACCACATCACGGTCTACCCGGTCCAAAACGAGTCGAAGTGGACCGACGGGACGGGGAACGTCCTGCCGGACGCCTTCTTGCTCCCACGGGGGTCGACGCCACGTGACCTCGCGTACGCAGTCCACTCCGACATCGGTGACGGCTACCTCCACGCGGTCGACGCGAAGTCGAAACGCCGAATCGCAGAAGACCACGAACTCAGTGAAGGCGACGTCATCAAAATCGTCTCGACGGCCAAATAACTGGCAGAGCGCTGTCTTTCTCTCCGTTTTCGTGTGGTGTTCTACCGAGTAGCAGTGTGTCGGCCTCGCCACCCATACACCATATATTGCTATACAGAATTGGCTCTGTGAGCGCAATATCTATCGACCCCAATTTCACCACGCTGAGTGTCCTGTGCACCGACGTCGTTTGCGCCGCCTCCTGACGCAAACGTTTCAAAATCTGTGACAAGTGTTGACGGTGCTCGCGCACGTTCTCTCAGTATGGTGCGACACAGGGGTTTGGTTGGACACAGGGGTATGGTGCGACACAGGGTACCTCACGCATGGTGGTGGGAGGATGTCTGAGACGGTCACACTCGGGTTCACGGGAGACGTGATGTTGGGGAGACTCGTGAACCAGCGGCAAGAACACCGTCCACCGCACGCCGTGTGGGGGTCGATGCGAGAGTTGCTCTCGGAGCTCGATGGTCTCTTCATCAATCTCGAATGCTGTCTCTCGACGCGGGGGCGACCGTGGACCCTCACACACCACCCCTTCCACTTCCGTGCCGACCCAGCGTGGGCGATTCCAGCATTGCAGGACGTTGGCGTCACGTGGACGGCGCTCGCCAACAATCACGTCCTCGACTTCGGTGAAGACGCCCTGGAAGATACGTTCGTGGCCCTCGAATCGGGAGGTATTCCGTACGGCGGTGCCGGTCGAACCGAGGCCGACGCGTGGCAACCGAGTCACGTTCGCGTCGCTGGACTCGATATCGCGTTCGTCGCCTTCACCGACAACACGCCGGAGTTCGCCGCCGCCGCCGACGAACCGGGCACGGCCTACGTCGAAATCGACCCGAACGACGAAGCGTGTCTCGAACGCGTCGGTGACGCACTCGCACGTGCTCGAGCGGGCGACCCGGACCTTCTCGTCGTCTCGTCGCACTGGGGGCCGAACATGCGTGAGTACCCACCACCATCGTTCCAGCAGTTCGCACGATGGCTGGTCGAACACGGTGCCGATATCGTCCACGGCCACAGCGCACACGCGTTCCAGGGCGTCGAACTGTTCGACGACTCGCTCATCCTCTACGACACGGGCGACTTCGTCGACGACTACGCAGTCGATTCGGTGTTGCGAAACGACCGGAGCTTTCTCTTCGAAGTCGAAGTGACCGAGACGGGAGTCGTCCAGAAGCTTCGGATGGTCCCGACCGAAATCGCAGAATTCGCCGTTCACGAGGCATTTCCAGCGGTGGCGACGTGGTGTCGTGAGAAGATGGTCGAACGGTCGTCTCCGTTCGACACGGTGGTCGACGTCGAAGACGAGGCGCTCGTCGTCCGCCTCCCGCAGTAATCCGGTTCGAGGGTCTTCCCGTCAGAGCGCGAACGCTGATACCTGTTGTCTGCGTACGACTGTGTATGGCAACTGGCTCACAGGTCTTCGTGCGGTCACGACTCTCTACGTCGGAGACGCGCGTTCTTCTCGGAATCGGTCTCGCTATCGCGCTCGTTGCGGGCCTGGTCTTTCGTATCGTGGGACATCTGGTGTTGGACCCGTCGAACCCGGTGGTCGTCGCTGCCATCTTCGTACTGACTATCCCCTTGATGTGGGGACTTGCTGTTGCCGTGTTCCGCTGGCGCGGCCTCGACGGAGTAGAACGACGTGAGGGCGCTGTCCTTCTCGTCGTCCCAGGAATGCTTGTCGACGCGGTTTCGACGGCGTTGTTTTCGGTCGTCTACCCGAATATGAGCCTCGCCGCTGCCGGACTCTTTGGCGGACTCTTACTCTTGGCCTACGCGACGGTGTTGGTCGCAGGATTTCTCTCTCGGTGAGGTACTGTCGTTGCAATCACCCGACGACTGCGAAGAGACCGACGACTGACCGGTCCTGTCGACACTCGCTCTAAATAGAAGGGCCGGCCCGTCGTGGGCCGAGCGTTTAGTCGTCGGACGACGTTCCGAACGCGGTCGGAACAGTCGTGTCAGCGTGTTCTGAGAGGTAGTACGCGACGCCGAAGAGGACGACGACGCCTGCCGCGAGGAGCGGAATCGCACCGACGCCGTATCCACTCGCGAGAAACAGACCCGTCGCGATGGTACCGGCCAAGACGGCGTACGGAATCTGCGTGTTCACGTGGTCGACGTGGTCTGCACCGGCGAACATCGACGACAGCACCGTCGTGTCGCTGATAGGCGAGCAGTGGTCACCGAAGAGCGACCCGGTGAGGATGGCCCCGATTGCACCCGGCAGGGGTGCGCCGAGGTTGAACGCGAGGGGCACTGCGACGGGGAACATGATTCCCATCGTCCCCCACGAGGTGCCGATGGAAAAGGAGATGATTGCCGCCGCGAGGAAGACGATTGCCGGGAGGAGTTCCGGCGTGATGACGCCTTCTGCGACGCTGACGACGTAGGGACCGACGCCGAGTGCCTCACTGACCGAACCGATGGTCCACGCCAACGAGAGGACGGCGACGGGGAACATGACCATCTTGAACCCCTCGAAGATGGAGTCGCTGATGGCTTCGAGTTCGACGCGGGCGTGCCCCACGAGGATGGCGAGCAACAGCGCACACGCCGAGAAGACGCCCCAGAGGATGGAGTCTGCCGTCGCGGCACCTTTGAGTGCTTCGACGGGTGCCTTCGTCGGCCACCCACCGGAGTAGAGCAGACCGAACCCAGTCACGAAGACGAGGGCGACGATTGGCGCGGCGAAGTACCACCAGCGCGAATCGACGTGGTCCGGCGTGACGATGTCTTCTTCACGCGTCTCGATGAGCGGGTCGGCGTCGTCGCCGAGAACTTTCCCTTCTTCTTTGGCGCGACGTTCGGCACGCTTCATCGGACCGAAGTTCCACCCCATGCCGATGAGGATGAACACGAGCACCACCGCCAGCAGACTGTAGAAGCGGAAGGGGATGCTCTGGAGGAACACGACGAACGCGCTCTGGTCGATGCCGAGCGCCGTGAACTGTTCTTTGATGAGGCCGACTTCGAAACCGACCCACGTCGAGACGACGGCGACGCTCACCACCGGCGACGTAGTGGAGTCGAGGATGTACGCGAGTTTCTCACGACTGATGTCGAACTTGTCGGTAATCGGTCGCATCACCGACCCCGTAATCATCGTACTCGCGTAGGAGTCGACGAAGATGAGCATCCCGAGGACGCCCGTCCCGAGTTCCGCCTGCTTTCGGGTCTTGATGCGGGCGATGATGCGCTGTGCGAGCGCGTTCATTCCACCCGAGAGGAAAATCATCCCCAGCATCGCCCCCGAGAGGAACGTAAACAGCAGGAGTTTGCTGTTGAACGACGCCGTGACGTTGTCTATGACCAACTGGAGTGAGTGTGCAACCCCACCGACTGGGTTCCACCCAACCAAGATGGTCGCACCGATCCAAATTCCGGTAAACAGTGACAGGAGTACTTGCCGACTCACCAGCGTCAACACGATGGCGAAGAGCGCTGGGAGCAGACTGATTACTCCGTACGTCTCTGCGGGCATGACAATCGTTTTATCACGGATTCAGGAATTTAACGGTTTTCACTCACTATCGAACAAATAAAACGAACGAAATGTGGTTCGTTGTCGTAGTTCGGGCTTCGAATCAGCGGGCAGTCTCGTGGTTTTCTCTCACACGACCGCGTCGTACGCCTCGCGCATGATGTCGATAGCTTCACGCAGCGAGTCGGTGTCCGTCGCGTACGAGAGTCGAGCGTACCCCGCGCCGTTCTCCCCGAACGCGTCGCCGGGGACGATGATGACGCCTCGGTCGATACACTCGTCGACGAAGCCCTCGGGAACTTCGGGCATGGCGTAGAACGCACCCTTCGGCGTCGGGACACGCAAGCCGATGTCTTCGAGGCCATCCACGACGAGGTCACGGCGTTCGCGGAACGTCTCGGTCATCTCGTCGATACGGTCTTGGGGACCGGTCAGTGCTGCTTCGGCGGCGAACTGTGCCGGCGCAGAGGCACACGCCTGGACGTACTGGTGGACACGAACCATTCGTTCGACCCGCCGTGACGACCCGTAGACCCATCCGAGACGCCAGCCAGTCATGGAAAAGAGCTTCGACGCCGAGTTGACGACGACGACGTTGTCCGTCTCCGCGAACTCTATCGGTGACCGGTGTTCACCGTCGAAGACCGTGTACTCGTAGACTTCGTCGGAGATACAGAGCACGTCGTGTTCGTCCGCGATGCGGGCGAAGGCCTCGATGTCTTCCGGTGGGGAGACGGCACCAGTCGGGTTGCCGGGACTGTTCACGACGAACGCCGCGGTGTCTTCGGTGATGGCCGCTTCGACGTCGTCGGGGTCGAGCGTCAGGTCGTCACGGAGGGGGACGGGGACGGGTTTGCCACCGGCGAGTTTCGTCAGCGCGTCGTACGAGACGAATCCGGGGTCGGGGATGATGACTTCGTCGCCCTGGTTCACGTGGGCCTCGATGGCGATGTGGAGGGCTTCGCTCCCGCCGGCGGTGGCGATGACGTCGTCGGGGTCGAGGTCGATTCCCTGGTCGCGACGGTGCTTCGCCGCGATTGCTTCGCGGAGACTCTGCAGACCCTTGTTCTCGGTGTAGCCGTCTGCTTCGCCCGACTCGATAGCCTCGATGGCCGCCTGACGAGCGTGGTCAGGTGCGGGGAAATCCGGTTGCCCCAGTCCGAGGTTGATGGCGTCTTCGCCCGCCGCCTCGAACACCTTGCGAATGCCACTGATAGATATCTGCTCCACTCGGTCGGAGAAGTGTGTCATACCCTATCCGGCGTCGGCATTCGGGATAGTTCTTCCCACGCACACTCGCCCCAAATCGTCACGCTGACGACGATTTCGACACCACTCTCCGGTAACAAACTCCGGTATCTGTGAGAGGTACATTCGTCGAATTCTCTGTTTCCAAGGGTTTGGAGCGGTTCGTGTGGTGTCTGCGGTGGTTCTCTCGGTGACCCACGACGCGTCTATCATTACCGCGTGCGTCGCCCGAATAAGGGTGTAGTAAGTACAGGGGTGTAATGACTGAGGCACCACGACCGACTTCGACAACTCGTAGAAGATTCCTGCAGACCACCGGACTCGCGGCAACCGCTGGGTTTGCAGGCTGTCTCGGAGGGTCGGGTGGGAGTAGCCTCGACGAACTCAACGTCGCCTACATGCCCATCTATCCCGACATGCAGTACTTCGTGATGCAAGAAGAGGGCATGTTCGACGAACTTTCTGTTCCCGTGTCGGGCAAGAAGTTCTCCGACGGGCCGAGCATCGTGCAGGCCTCCGCGAAGGGTGACTTCGACGTGATGATGTTCGGTATCGTTCCGGCGATGATTGTCGTCGACAAGGGGATTCCCGCGAAGATTACGGCGGCGAACATCAAGAACGCGATGAAGATTCTCGCGAACGACGAGTTCGCCGCGCTGTACGCCGAACACGGCAAGGAAGCGTTCACGAAGTTCGAAGAACAGAAGGGCCGCAAGTTCACCTTCGGCACCTTCCCGCCGGGGTCGGTTCCGGACATCCTGCTTCGCTACTGGGTCCAGAACACGCTCGGACTCGACCCAGAAGAAGACGTGAACATCAAAGGACTCGGCGGCGCGGCGGCGGTCCAGCAGGCGCTTCTGTCGAACAAGATAGACGGGACGAGCATCATGGAACCCGTCCCGACCGTTGTCGACGCCAACGACGCACCTTTCCAATCTATCGCGTGGGCGGGCGACTTCATGCCCGGCCAACCGGCCGCGGTGACGCTCATGCACGACCGACTCCGCGAGGAGAACCGTGAGATTGCGTCCGAGTTCGTCCGCCTGCACCAGAAGGCCACGCAGTTCGTCGCCGACAACCCGCAGAAAGCGGCCGAACACGCGAGTACGGTCATCGGTGAGAGCGCGCTGCCGGTCGGGACGGCTACGGAAGCGCTCGACTCGCGTGCTTCGGACTTCATCACGAACCCGCACGACATCGAAGGCGGGGCGAAAATCTTCGCAGAGTACGCCCAGACGCTCGGCAAGACGGAGGCACAGTTGACCGTCGACGAACTGTTCGACTACGGCGTCTACGACGAACTATGAGCAACGACGAAGTCAACGCGAACGTGGCGTTCTCGGAGACCGACGAGCGAGCGCGACTGCTCGACCGTCTCGCCCAGTTCTCCTCGGAGCAGACTGGGCTAGCCTTCGCAGGGTTCGCTGGCTTCCTCACCATCTGGTACGTCGCCGCGCTGTTCCAACCGACGTATCTCCTTCCGTCGCCGGTCGAAGTGTTCGCGGCGTTCGTCACGGAACTCACTGCCCCGGCGACGCTGGCGATTCCACTCACAGGTATCGAACTCCCCGCGACGCGCCTCCTCGCCAAACTCGTCCAGAGCCTCTATCACTACGTTCCGGGCCTCCTCGTCGGGACGACGCTCGGTATCTCCGCAGGCATCGCGATGGGGTGGAACGACCGCGTCGATAGCGTCTTCACGCCCGTCACGCGCATCTTGCGACCGATTCCCCCGCTGGCGTGGATTGGCTTCGCCGTCATCTGGCTCGGCGTCAACCACAAGGGTGCGACGTTCATCGTCGCCATCGGGTCGTTCTGGATAAACTTCTACAGCGCCTACGGCGGCGTCGAAGGCGTCTCCGCAGACCTCAAAGAAGTCGCGGCGACCCTCGGCGTCGACGACGACCTGACCATGATTCGGAAGGTGGTCGTCCCGGCCGCCAGCCCCTCGATTATGACTGGGATTCGGACGAGCATCGGCCAGTGTTGGATGATTGTCGTCGCGGCCGAACTCATCGTCGGCGTCGGCGTCGGCTACGAGATTCTCAACACGGCGCAGAACCTCGCGATGGACGTCTCCGTCGCCTACATGCTCGTCATCAGTCTCGTCTTCCTCGTGAGTGACGGCCTCTTCCGCCGGGTCGAACGACGGGCACTGGAGTGGAGAGCATGAGCCAAAAACACCAATCCGAGACGACCGTCGCCGTCGAATCGCTCGACAAAGTGTACGAATCGGACAGTCGGACCGTCAGAGCGCTCTCTGACGTGAACTTCGCCGTCGAAGAGGGAGAGTTCGTCTGTATCGTCGGCCCGTCGGGGTGTGGAAAGACGACGCTCTTTCGCGTCATCGCCGGCCTCGAAGAGGCGACTGCCGGCGGCGTCACACTCGACGGCGAACCCGTCACCGGCCCCGGAACCGACCGGGGCATGGTGTTCCAGGAGTACGGTCTGTTCCCGTGGCGAACCGTCTCCGAGAACGTCGCGTTCGGCCTCGAAGAACAGGGCGTCGAAGAACCGACGCGCTCGGCCCGCGTGGACGAGATGCTCCGCCTCGTCGGCCTCGACGGATTCGCCGACGCCTACCCGAAGGAACTCTCCGGCGGGATGAAACAGCGCGTCGGCATCGCTCGCGCCCTCGCCGTCGACCCCGAACTCCTCCTCATGGACGAACCGTTCGGCGCAGTCGACGCCCAGACCCGCGACATGCTCCACGGCGAACTCCTCGACATCTGGGCGGAGACGGACAAGACCGTCCTCTTCGTCACCCACGACGTGGAGGAGGCGGTGACGCTCGCAGACCGCGTGGTCGTCATGGCCGCGAATCCCGGTCGTGTCCGCGAAATCGTCAGCGTCGATATCGACCGCCCACGAGAGCGAACCGACCCCGTGTTCGCCGAGTACGTCGAGCGGATTCGCGGTCTTATTGGGGAGTAGACATTTATTCTTCGCCACGCGACGTTTTCTCGTGCCTTCCAGACGACAGGTCCTCGCAGGCGCAGTTGCCGGGCTCGGGATGCTCGCATACGGTGGCAATCACCTGTATCAGTCCTCCCGCCCGATGCTCTATCTCAGACTACGGAACTACGACGACGAACCGCACACTGTCTCCACCCGTCTCGTCCGACGAGACGCGACGGAGTTGAGCGAGGGAACGGTCTTCACCGACACGACGCAGTTGGACGCGCGGGACGATGGTGAGGAACACGTCCCGTGGGCGAAGGTTTTCACACGCGCACCTGCTCGCCCGTACATCGTCCAGGTCGAACTCGCACAGGATGGGTCGTCCGAGGAGTTCACGTTCATCCCCGATTGCGAACGTGGAAACTACGGCGCTGACGAACCGGAGGTCGTCATCGAGATTACCGACAGTGGCGACATCCGAATGGAACGCCAGTGGTGTGGTTCAGACTCACTGTGGTTTTAACCCGTGTTAGTCGCCTACTCCCGCGCCTCTCGCAACTCCTCGACGTGCGAGTCGATGACCGACAGCGTCGCGTCGGCGTCGACGTAGCCCTTCTCGTACTCTTTCACCGCGCTGTTGTAGTCGCTCAGGAACTGTGCCACCGCGTCGTCCAGTTCGTCGCTCATACACGTCCGTTGCTCCGCCATCTGATTTGAACCTTCGGCACTCGTTCGGGGGACGAACGACATCCCCTCGCAGCCGTCGATTTATCACCTCCCCTCGCCAACGCGGCAGTAGTGACTACCCTCCGCTTCGAGGACGGAACCGTCCACGTGCAGACCGACGACGCCGACGCTGCTGCTGCACTCGACGGGCTGTCAGACGTCGAATCCGACCCACGAAGCGGCGGCTATCGCGCGCCCGCGATGCAGTACGTCGCGATTCGTGCCGCCCTCGACGCGGCCGGAATCGACTTCGACGACCGCGTCGCGGGCGCAACCGAGACGGACCTCTCGCTTTCGACCACCTACGACCTTCGGGAGTACCAACAGGCGGCCCTCGACGCGTGGCTCGACGCCGACAGTCGCGGCGTCGTCGAACTCCCGACGGGCGCGGGAAAGACCGTCCTCGCCGTCGGCGCGATGGTGGCCCACTCGGTGCCGACGCTCGTCGTCGTCCCAACCATCGACTTACAGGACCAGTGGATTAGGGAGTTAGAGACCGAGTTCGACGTGCCAGTGGGCCGGTTCGGCGGCGGCGAACAGAAACAGGAAGCCATCACGGTTTCGACGTACGATTCAGCGTATCTCCGCGCCGACGACGTCGGTGGCGACTTCGGACTCGTCGTCTTCGACGAAGTTCACCACCTCGGCGGACAGGGCTACCAGGACATCCCGCGATTCCTCACGGCACCCGCTCGACTCGGCCTGACGGCGACGTTCGAACGACCGGACGGCGCACACGAACAGGTCGCCGAACTCGTCGGCCCGCGCGTGTACGAACTCGACGTAGACGACCTGGCGGGCAGCCACCTCGCAGACTACGAAGTCCGGCGCATCGAAGTCGAACTCACCGACGAGGAGCGAGAGACGTACGACGACGCGCAATCGACGTTCGTGAACTATCTGAAGCGCTCGGGGCTGTCGATGCAGTCGGGGAGCGACTACCAGAAACTCGTGATGCGTTCGGGGAACGACCCGCGGGCGCGGGAGGCCTTGCTGGCCAAGCAACGCGCCCGCGACGTGATGTTGAACTCCGACGCGAAGGTGGACAAACTCGCCCGACTCCTCGCCCGCCACCGCGACGACAGAATCATCATCTTCACCGCCTCGACGGACCTCGTCTACCGAATCTCACGTCGGTTCCTCGTGCCGCCGATTACCAACGAGACGGGAACGAAAGAACGCAGAGAGATTCTCGACCGGTTCCGAAACGGCACGTACGACACCGTCGTCGCGGCGAACGTCCTCGACGAAGGGGTGGACGTCCCGGACGCGAACGTCGGAATTCTCTTGTCTGGGTCGGGGTCAGAACGTGAGTTCACCCAGCGACTCGGCCGAATCCTGCGACCGAACGCCGACGGTTCGACGGCGCTGCTCTACGAACTCGTGAGCGTCGAGACGGCAGAAGAACGGGTCGCGGCCCGAAGACGGTGAGATTCAGAGTATCGTCACGTCGAGTTCGCCGCCACTGGCGAACGTGTCGTACTCCAGTGGGAACACGACACCGAAGGACGCTGTCTCGCCCGACGGGACTGTCACGTCGGTGTCTCGAATCGACTCGTCTCCATCGACGGTCACTCGAACTCTGACCGTCACGGTACGCTCCGACCCGGCGTCGTTGACGACGTCACCGAAGACTCGAAGGCGACCATCGTCGGTCGATTCGAAGTCGAACGTGGCGATTCGGACCGGTGGAATCTCCGGTGTCTGTCGCGGTTCCCCGGCCGGTGCCTCGGGTGGATTTCGAGGCCCCGTCGCGGTGGGGAGGCCACTCAGACACCCCGACGAGAGGCCGACTGCGACCAATCCGAGGAGGCGTCGTCGCTCCATACTGTGCGGTCCGTCGCGGGGGCCATGAACCTTGTCGTCCGTCGGTGCGCTCGGCGTTCGGTCGCACGGCCACCGTCGTTCGGTCGCACGGCCACTCGCCTCTCTGACCGCCTGCCCGAGGTGCTTTTGTGCGGTCCACTCCTCGTGTCGATAGTGCTGACGAAGGACCTCCTTCGCGTCTCGCGGGCAGGTGGTGGTTACCACCCGCAGTTCGCCGGCCGACAGAATCGCCCGCTCGCAGCGAAGACGCTCGGCGTCTTCCAGCGCCACGTCGGTGACTCTCGGGACGCGCTCGACGAGGCACTCACCGCGCTCGAATCCGAGGCCGACGACTTCAAACTCGTCCGCGGGTTCGCGTCACTACTCGACCGCGAAGCGGTGTTCGAGACACGGGCGGCGGTTCCGCCGGTCCGGGCACGTCGTGCGGCGTTCGAGGCGGCGATGGATGGCGGCGGCGTTGCGACATCCGAAGAACGTGCGGAGGCACTCGACCGTGCAGCGTCGGCGCTCGGAGTGACCGCCGACGCGGTGGACGCGTCGCTGACGGCCGACCGCGACGTCGAACAGGTTCTGGCCGACTTCGACCCGCGATGGACGCCCGACGAGTTGCTCGTGCAATATAACCTCTCGTTGGCTCAGACGGCTCTTTTCGACGCCACAGACGTCCGCGTTCGGAGTTCGGACCCGAAGGCGCTCGTCTCGGCAGTCAAGCGACTGCGACTGATGTACGAGATTCGGAAGACCGACGCTGGCCGCGAAGTCGTCGTCACTGGACCGGACGCACTGTTTCGACGGACGCGACGATACGGAACCGCCTTCGCCCGTCTCCTGCGGTCTGTCGCTGCCGCCGACGAGTGGCGACTCACGGCGACCATCGACGACAGGGGGCGTGAACGCGAGATGCACCTGACGAGCGACGACGTGTCGGTTCCGGGCGTCGAACCGATGGCCGAACCCGGATTCGACAGCGACGTCGAAGCCGACTTCGCCGCCCGGTTCCGCGGTCTCGACCTCGACTGGGAGTTGGTCCGGGAACCAGAACCGCTGGAGACGGGGACGAGCGTGATGATTCCCGACTTCGCCTTCGACTACGAGTTCGGCGACTTTCGGGTGTTCTTCGAGATAATGGGCTTTTGGACGCCCGACTACGTCGAGAAGAAACTTGGGCAACTGGACGACGTGGCGGACGTCGAGATGCTCGTCGCCGTCGATTCGTCACTCGGCGTCAGCGAGGACATCGAGGCCCGCGACCACCGGGCGATTCCGTACACCGGGTCCGTGCGTGTAAAGGACGTAGTAGACGTGCTTCGGGAGTACGAAGTCGAGTTGACGTCGGCGTCTGCCGACGCCCTCCCCGACGAACTGCGCCCCGACGACGACGCACTCTCACTCGAACAGTTAGCTACCGACCTCGGCGTGAGCGAGTCCGTCCTCGACGACGTGGCGTTCCCAGAGCACGAACGCGTCGGCCGGACACTCGTTCGCCAACGAGTCCTCGATTCGGTCGCGGAAGCGGTCGAAGCAGGGATGTCGCTCTCGGACGTGGAGTCGGTCCTCGATACACGGGGACTCGGCGACGCGAGTGCTGTTCTCTCACGTCTCGGATACCGCGTCGAGTGGGAAGGGCTGACCGGGGGAACGGTTCGGAAAAAGGACGAAGACTAACGGTCAGTCGAGTTTCGAGAGGTCTTCTTGCCGGCCCTTCGGGACCGTCGAGCGGAGTTCCCCGTGGAGATACAGGCCCACACCGAGCGGTTCGAGTTCGCCGGCGAGTTCGTGGGCGGCGACGAGATAGCCCCAATCGCCCTCCCAGCGGTCGAGTTGCTGGTCGTGGCCGGCGACGAAGGCTTTGGCTTCGCCCGGACCGAGTTCGATGACGTTCTTCGTCGCGTCCCGGCAGAATCGCTGGACTGCGTTGGTCGAAGGCTTCCAGTGTCGCTGTCGCGTTCGGAGGATACGCATCCCGAGCCCTTCGACCTGAATCGGGTCGACCATCTCGGCGGGGAACGCCCAAATCTTCCCCGCGCCTTTCTCCCAGAACGTGTAGTGGTCGAACGTCTCGGGGTCGAGTCCGAACCGCTCTTCCCACCAGTCGACGACTTCTTCGCGAGACGGACGCCCTTCGACGACTCTGTCGTCGGGCGTCTCTGGGAGGCGGTCGAACTGTTGGCCCCAGTTTTCGTCTTCGGCGGTTTCGTCTCTCATCCTTGGACCTCCAGTTTCGCGGTGAAAAAGCCGCCCGTGTCGTTCTGATGTGGGTAGACACGTCGGGCCTTGGTGACCGAGGGGTCGTACTCTTCGTCTTCCCACTCGGTGACGCCGGGAGACGTTTCGAAGCCAGCAGGCACGTCCCACTCGACGACTTCGCAGTCTTCCCGTTCGAGGACGAAGTCGAGGACCGCTTCGTTCTCTTCGGGCGCGAACGTGCACGTAGAGTAGACGACGGTGCCACCGGGTTTCGTCACCTGGACGGCGCGGCGGAGGATGCCTTTCTGGATGCCGGCGACGCTCTGGACGTGGTTCATCGTCCACTCGTCGAGGACGTCAGGGTTCTTTCGACACGTGCCCTCACAGGAACACGGTGCGTCGACGAGGACGCGGTCGAACTGCGAGAATGCGCCCGGTTCGTCCGGCGTCTGCTCGCCGAACGGTTTCATCGAGAAGTTTCGTGCGTCCTGATTCGTCACGACGAGATTCGTCACACCGAGTCGTTCGGCGTTGTGACGGAGTGCCGAGAGTCGGCCGAGATTGTTGTCGTTGCCGACGAGGACGCCCTCGTCGTTCATCATGGCGGCTATCTGGGTCGTCTTCGACCCCGGTGCGGCGCAGGTGTCCCAGACACGCTCGCCAGGTTGCGGGTCGAGTGCGATTGCCGGGAGTGCAGAGACTTCTTCTTGTCCGTGGAGCCAACCGTGGAAGTACGGCCAGTTCGTTCCTGCAGTACTGTCTTCGAGTTTCAGGATACCGGGGTGCCAGTCGGTCGGTTCGTAGCTGACGCCCTCGTCGTCGAGTGCCTCGCGGGCACGCTCCACTGTGGCCTTGATGGTGTTGACCCGGACGACAGACGGAAGAGGCCGCTCGCAGGCCTCCAAGAATGCCTCCTCGTCGTCCACGAGTGGCGCGTACCGCTGGAGCGGGTTCATACCACTCGATTCCGTGTGGGTGCGTTTGTCGGTTTCGGAGTGGCCGGGGCTCTCGTGTGAGAAACACGAAGTATCTCGGCGGACGCCCATCTGACAGTATTGTCCCCAGTATTCAGGCCCCCCTTCTCAAAACGTATAATTTGGGGCTCACTTTTATGAGCTGTATTGGCTGATAACTGCACAGTTGAGCACAATGAACGTAAATCAGACTGGGGGAGCTGATGGAGTGTTGATTACGAGCGAAAAGCGGAGCACGGTCGATGGTGGGGCACTCTGTGCCGAAATCGGAATCGACGACGACGAAGTCGAGTGGCGAAAGAGGTTCACGCGGTTTACCGAGGCCGACGCAAGACGTCTCGATGCGCTCTCTGACACGTTCGACGACGTGGCCGAACCACTCGTCGAAGAGTTCTACGACAACATTCTGCGAGACGACGAGACGGAGTCGATTCTGGGGCGCTCGACGAAGTCGGTCGAGGCGCTGAAGGGGTCCCAGCACGCCTACCTCGACGACCTGACGAACGGTTCGTACGGGTGCGACTACTTCGAAAGACGGGCACGTATCGGGAAGATTCACGACATGCTGGAACTCGGGCCGAAAATCTACCTCGGCGCGTACTCGGTGTACTACGAGGGACTGTTCGGAGCAATCGTCGAGGACGCAAAATCGCGGCTTGCCAGCACCGAACCGGCCGTCGAGACGACGAAACCCTCACTTCGTGAACGACTCTCTGGAGCGAAAGCCGCGACCGACGGCGCAGTCGAGACAGATTCGGATGGGCTCTCTCCCGAGGAGGCGCTCGACGAAGTGTACGAGAACTTCATGTCCGTCCTCAAACTCGTCACGCTCGACCAACAGGTCGCGATGGACACCTACATCCACTCGTACAGCAGTCAGATAGAAGACGAACTCGAGCGGCGTGAACACGTCACCAAAGAGGTCAGAGAGACCGTCGACGAACTCTCCGAGGACGCCGAGAAAGTCACTACACGGGCAGCGACGATTCGGGACTCTGCGTCGATACAGTCCGAAAGTACGCGGTCGGTCGCCGACGAAGTGTCGTCGATGAGTGCGACGGTCGAAGAGATTGCGGCGACGGCGACCGAAGTCGAAGAGACGAGTGGACGCGCCGAGTCGCTCGCTCGTCACGGTCAGGAGGCCGCAGGCGAGGCACTCGGTGCGATGGCTGAAGTCAGCGACTCCGCAGAAGGCGTCGCAGACGACGTGGACCAACTCAGAACTCGTGTCGACGAAATCGACGAAGTGGTCGAGATAATCACCGGCATCGCCGACCAGACCAACCTGCTGGCACTCAACGCCTCCATCGAGGCCGCACGGGCAGGTGACGCGGGCGACGGGTTCGCCGTCGTCGCCGAGGAGGTCAAGTCGCTCGCAGAAGAGTCGAAAGCGCAAGTCGGCGAGATAGAGTCGGTCATCAGGCGGATTCAAGACGACACAGACGAGACGGCCAAGAACATCGAACAGACCACCGTCAGACTCGACGAGGGCATCGACGAAGTCGAGTCTGCGATGGAGAACCTCGGTGAAATCGTCGCCGCTGTCGAGGACACTGCGGCGGGGATTCGCGAGGTGTCGGACGCGACGGACGAACAGGCGACGTCGATGACCGAGATTACGAGTATGATGGACGAAGTCGCGATGCGTGCCTCGGAGATACGCGAAGAAGTCGCGACCGTCTCGGAAGCGAACCAGCGACAGGCCGAACAGGTTACCGAAATCGCCGACACGGTCGGCCGTCTCACCGACGAGTCCTAAACCCGCTCGTCTTCGGGGGTGCCACGGGGTTCAGCGGTCGGCTTTTGCGGTACACACCCCCGTCGGATTTACCACACGCGGGCACCCACGTTGACATATGGCACAAATACGCGTCTTCGCTGACGAACTCACCGACCAGTTGGACTCTCCGACGCTCGTCGAGGGACTCCCCGGTGTGGGACTCGTTGGAAAAATCGCGGCCGACCACCTCGTCGAGGTGTTCGATATGACGCACTACGGTGACGTCTACTGTGGGGGTGTTCCCAAAGTTGCAGTGTACATGGAGGGGTCACCGACGCTCCATCCGCCCGTCCGACTCTACGCCGACGCCGAACACGACTTACTCGTGCTTCAGAGTGACATCCCGATTCGCCCCGAGTCGGCGACCGAACTCGCGACGTGTCTCGACTCGTGGATTGCAGACCTCGACGTGACGCCGATTTACCTCTCTGGTATCGCACGACAGAAGTCCGACGGGGTGCCGGCGCTCTACGGTGTCGGGAGCGACGGTGTCTTGGACCGGTTGGAAGAGGCGGGTATCGGCCTCCCGACGGAGACGGGACTCATCTCGGGGCCGACTGGCGCGATGCTGAACTATTCGGTTCAGCGTGGAACACCGGCGTTCGGACTCATCGTCGAGTCGGACCCGCAGTTCCCCGACCCCGAGGCGGCTCGAATCATCATCAAACAAGGAATCGAACCCCTGACGGGTATCGAGGTTCCGGTCGACGACCTGGTCGACAGCGCGGCCGAGATTCGACAGGCGAAAGAGAATCTGGCCAAGCAGATGCAACAGGCCGACGAAGAGAGTTCGCAAGCACGGCCACTCGGGATGTACCAGTAACGCGTGGTGGGGAGTCAGAACGGAATGCGTGGTGGGGAGTCAGAACGGAATGCGTGGTGGGGAGTCAGAACGGAATGCGTGGTGGGGAGTCAGAACGGAATGCGTGGTGGGGAGTCAGAACGAAATGCGTGGTGGGGAGTCAGAACGAAATGCGTGGTGGGAAGTTAGACCCACCTCCGACCGAAAACGAACCGGCGAATACACCCCAACAGTGAGAACCTTTCGGCCGGGGCGCAGTCTACACTCTTAAGCCATATCAGCCACTTTTCCCGCTCATGAGCGACGACCCTGCCGAGTCGGTCACGGAAGCAACTGCAGAAGGCGACTCCGAGACGGCTTCCGAAGCCGATGCGTCGGAGTTCGAGGACGCGGAGGTAGTCGACCGCGACGCCGAGAACGGCGAATCGGTATCCGATGCCTCTGATGACAGCACCGACGACGAGTCGGACGCGGTATCCGACCGCGTCGCCGAGTACGACGACGAACTCGCCGACGAGGTTGCGGCACTCGAAGCGCGCGTGTCGGAACTCGAAGCCGAACGCGAGGAGACCGAAGCGACGGTCTCAGAACTCGAAAGCAGACTCAAGCGGACGCAGGCCGACTTCCAGAACTACAAGAAGCGAGCGAAGAAGCGCCAAGACCAGATCAAAGACCGCGCGACAGAGGACTTCGTCGAACGCGTCGTCACGGTCCGCGACAACCTGCTCCGCGCACTAGACCAAGACGAGGACGCCGACATCCGCGATGGCCTCGAATCGACGCTCAAGGAGTTCGACCGAATCCTCGAAGACGAGAACGTCGCCGTCATCGACCCCGAACCGGGAACCGACGTCGACCCGAACCGTCACGAAGTGATGATGCGCGTCGACAGCGACCAACCGGTCGACACCATCGCGAGCGTGTTCCAACCGGGCTACGAGATGGCCGACAAGGTCATCCGCGCCGCACAGGTCACCGTCAGTAAAGACGAGTAGTTCGGCACTGGCGAGTCCCCACGACCTGCCAACTGAGTCTTCTCGACGGCTGAACCGGTCGAATCCGGGGAGGACTTTTCTTCTCACCCGTCGTCAGGTCGTACATGCGACTTCGCCCCGGTCGACGCCGTCCGACAGTCCGTGTCACCCAACACGGTGACCCACTCGACGACGGCTTGCTGTTCGTTCTCGGGTGGGGGAACAAACCCACTCACCGAAGCGTCGAATGGCTCATCGACCGACTCACGTACGACGGCTACCGAGTCCACGCCGTCGAACTGCCGACGAACGGGTGGGAGTTCGAAGACCAGTACGTTGCGCCGGTCAGAGCGTACGCGGTGGACCGAGATATCGACCTCGTACTCAGTCACAGCACGGGTGGCCTCGTCGCGTCGCACCTCGACTTGGCTGTGCGCAACGTCTTTTTGAGTCCGTGGTGGGGAATGGCACTCGATGGAATCGACCGGTTCGTCTATCCACTGCTCGAGCGAGTCCCGACGAGAAAGCCGTTCGTTCCGACTGGCATCGCTCGGACGGACCTCGGAGCGCTGAAACTTGCCGAGGAGATGCGTGACACACCGGACACCGTCTCGCCTGCGTTCCTCCGCGCGATTCGGGGCGCACAGGATTCGCTACCGCCGTTTCGGACGTCCGACGTGGTGTTCTTCTCACCGACAGACCGAGTCGTCGACGTCCCGTCTATCGGCGAGCGAACGCCGGCCGATAATCTGGTCCCCTACGACGGTGGCCACGAGTTCTTCGCCAGCGAGGCACGAGAACACACGTTTACGAAGGTCAGTGTGGCCCTCGAAGACGGCGCCGATTCGTTTCGCTCGGTAGACGCGACTCCTCTCTCTGTGGCTGAACGGCCGTAATCGATTTGTAGACGTCCGTAGAACGGGCCTCACCGAATTTTCCGCCGAGTCGAATCGCGGTCAGAGGACGCAGTGGGCGGTTCTACATAAATCGTCCGACCTGATTCGGAGTGCCAACTCAAAATCGCAAGACTGCGGCGACGTGTATACACTGTGTGTGTCGTAGTATCTAGTAACCTTTAACCACCAAAGGACGGTATTTGAGTGCAAGATGGCGAGCAATAAGATTCTGGGTATCGACCTTGGTACCACGAACAGCGCGTTCGCGGTGATGGAAGGTGGGGACCCGGAGATTATCGTGAACGCAGAAGGCGACCGAACGACGCCCTCCGTCGTCGCGTTCACCGACGATGGTGAGCGCCTCGTTGGAAAGCCGGCGAAGAACCAGGCTATCCAGAACCCTGAGCGCACCATTCGTTCTATCAAGCGCCACATGGGTGAAGACGGCTACACCGTCGACATCGAGGGTGAGGAGTACACGCCCGAGCAGATTTCGGCGATGATTCTCCA
Organism: Haloferax marinum; assembly: GCF_009674625.1. Lineage (GTDB taxonomy): Archaea > Halobacteriota > Halobacteria > Halobacteriales > Haloferacaceae > Haloferax > Haloferax marinum. The sequence goes on from NZ_WKJQ01000001.1 coordinate 232,218, forward strand.
GAAGATCAAACGCGACGCCGAAGACTACCTCGGCGACGAACTCAAGAAAGCGGTCATCACGGTCCCTGCGTACTTCAACGACAAACAGCGTCAGGCGACGAAAGACGCCGGCGAAATCGCCGGCCTCGACGTCGAGCGCATCGTCAACGAACCGACGGCCGCGTCGATGGCGTACGGTCTCGACGACGAGTCGAACCAGACGGTCCTCGTCTACGACCTCGGTGGCGGAACGTTCGACGTCTCCGTCCTCGACCTCGGAGGCGGCGTCTACGAAGTCGTCGCGACGAACGGGGACAACGACCTCGGTGGGGACGACTGGGACGAAGCCATCATCGACTGGCTCGCACAGGAGTTCAAGAACGACCACAACATCGACCTCCGTGAGGATCGTCAGGCCCTCCAGCGCCTCAAGGACGCGGCCGAAGACGCCAAGATAGAGCTCTCCTCGCGCAAGGAGACGACCATCAACCTCCCGTTCATCACGGCGACGGATTCCGGCCCGGTCCACCTCGAATACGACCTCACTCGAGCGAAGTTCGAGTCGCTCACGAAGGACCTCATCGAGCGCACGGTCGAACCTACGGAGCAGGCGCTCGAAGACGCCGAGTACACGAAAGACGACATCGACGAAGTCATCCTCGTCGGTGGGTCGACCCGCATGCCGCAGGTCATCGACAAGGTCGGCGAGATGCTCGGGTCCGAACCCAAGAAATCCGTCAACCCCGACGAAGCAGTCGCACTCGGTGCGGCGATTCAGGGTGGCGTCCTCGGCGGCGAAGTCGACGACATCGTCCTCCTCGACGTGACGCCGCTGTCGCTCGGTATCGAGGTCAAAGGTGGCCTGTTCGAACGCCTCATCGAGAAGAACACGACCATCCCGACCGAGGAGTCGAAGATTTTCACCACCGCGGCCGACAACCAGACGACGGTTCAGGTCCGCGTCTTCCAGGGTGAGCGCGAGATGGCCGCAGACAACGAACTCCTCGGCGAGTTCACGCTGTCGGGTATCCCACCGGCACCGGCCGGCACCCCACAGATCGAAGTCGGATTCAACATCGACGAAAACGGTATCGTCAACGTCTCTGCAGAGGACAAAGGCTCCGGTAACGCCGAGTCCATCACCATCGAAGGCGGTGCTGGTCTCTCCGACGACGAAATCGACCGGATGCAGCAGGAGGCCGAACAGCACGCCGAAGAGGACAAAGAACGCCGCCGCGCCGTCGAGGCCCGCAACGAGGCCGAAGGCGCAGTCCAGCGGGCCGAGACCCTCCTCGAGGAGAACGAAGAGAACGTCGACGACGAACTCCGCGCGGACATCGAGGCGGCCATCGAGGACGTCGAAGCGACCCTCGAAGACCCCGAAGCGTCCACCGAGGAACTCGAAGACGTCACCGAACACCTCTCGAAGGAACTGCAGGAGATCGGCAAGCGCATGTACCAGCAACAGGCCCAGGCGCAGGCCGGCGGCCCCGGCGGTGCCGGCGGCCCCAATGCTGAGGACATCGACCCCGAAGACTTCGTCGACGCCGACGCCGACTTCGACGACGAAGACGACCAATAACCACGGCGTCTGACTGCAGTTCATCGGGCCTCCCGGCGCAGTCGGCCGAATTTTTGATTTTTCGTACGTCTACACCCTCGTAGCGTCGCAAATACTAGAGGCGCACTTTTCAAATACCTCGACGGATTACAAGGCACTAACCGATGAGCGAGGACTTCTACGACGTGCTCGGGGTCTCGCGGGACGCCTCGAAAGACGAGATCAAGAACGCGTACCGCAAGAAGGCCGCGAAGTACCATCCCGACGTCTCTGATGAGGACGACGCCCAAGAGAAGTTCAAAAAGATACAGAAGGCCAAAGAGGTCCTCACAGACGACGAGAAGCGCCAGATGTACGACCAGGTCGGCCACGACCGCTTCAAACAGGCACAGAAACACGGTGCCGGTGGCGGCGGTCAGAGTCGCGGCAACCCGTTCGGCGGTGGCGGCAACCCGTTCGGCGGGATGGGCGGTGGTGGTGGCTTCGAGGACCTGTTCAACAATCTGTTCAACGGCGGGCGTGGACAACAGCGTAACCGGCCACAGCAAGGACGTGACGTCGCCCAGCGCATCAGTATCGACCTCGAAGACGCCTACCACGGTGTCGAACGCGACGTGACGATTCGCCGGCGTGAGGTGTGCCCGGAGTGTGACGGAGCGGGTCACCCCGACGACGCCGACGTCAACACCTGTTCAGAGTGTGGTGGGTCTGGCCAACAGACCACCGTCCAGCAGACGCCGTTCGGCCGCGTCCAGCAGGCGACGACCTGTCGGGCCTGTGGTGGCGACGGCGAAACCTACAGCGAAGACTGTTCAGAGTGTCGCGGAAGCGGGCGCGTCCGGCGCACGCGTGACGTGACTATCTCCATCCCCGCCGGATTCCGCGACGGACAGCGACTCCGTTACCGCGGCGAGGGTGAACCCGGTGAGAACGGTGGTCCGAACGGCGACCTGTTCGTCGAAGTCTCGGTTCGAGACCACGACGAGTTCGTCCGTGAGGGTGACGACCTTCACTACACCCACCCCATCTCCTTCCCGCAGGCCGTCTTCGGGTCGACTGTGGAGGTGCCGACCCTCGATGGCGACGAAGAACTGAAAGTGCCCGCAGGCACCCAAAGTGGGTCGACGTTCACCGTCTCCGGTGCAGGGATGCCCCACCTCGATGGCCGTGGGTCGGGCGACCTGCACGTCGAAGTCCACGTCGTCACGCCCGAAGACCTCAACAAAGAACAGCGTGAGGCGCTCAAGAAGTTCGCAGAAGCAGGTGGCGAAGAGGTCAAAGAAGGTCTCTTCCAGAAACTGAAGAACTCGCTGTAAGCTCGATTCCTCGTCTGTTACGGTTCTCTCACCAGTTATCAGAGAGCAGTTCTGCTCGACCGACTTTGGGCGTCTACCAGTCCGTCGTGGTGTTTCTACGGTTCGTGTGCATCGAGTCTCTATCGTGAGGCAACGGTGTTCGCCATCCACCCACCAACTCGACCGAACACCAGACCAAAGATGGGGGCGATGCACAGTACCAGTCCACTGACGAACACGAAGAACACCGCTCTCGACAATGGCCATGCTGCCGTCGCACTTACTGGCACGATAGACGCGAGCACTCCGACGACAGCAGCAACGAGGCCGGCACGGAGTCCGGCAGCACCCGAATCCGTCGAACGAGTCGCAGCGATTGCTCCCGCCACGAACGCGCCGATTATCATGATACCCCCGCCAATAGTCGCCTCCGAATTCGGCAGCAAGTTCACACCGACGGTGATGGGCAGCGAAATGAGTGCGCCGAGTATCGCGAATCGCCATGCTGCAGGGTGAGTTCGAGTACGGAGGGATGATGGGGACATTCGTGTCAAATGATTTACGGAGAGTCTAGATATGGTTTTTGGAGGAGAGAGGGGCGAAAAACGAGAGTTTGTTGGTGACCAGTTCGTCCAGAGTGGTTGAGATGGACTGGCGCGAATAGTCGAATCCGTTCGACAGAGGCGCTCTGCAACTCGTGTGTGCCTGAGTTTGCAGACAGTTCTGACTTCGAGAACTGTCTGGGAGTGGAGAAGACATATACACGTCTGTCTACGGACGTAGAACGTGAACCGACGGAATCTCTTGTTGACGACCGGGTTGGCCTTCTGTACACCGCTCACCGGCTGTCTCGGCGTCGGACTCTTGACCGAATCACCTCCTCCTCCCGAACCCTGTGAGCCAGCCAATCCAGGGGTTGACCTCCCAAGCGAGAACACGCTCAATGAAGACGACGTCGGCGCATATCTCAGAGGGATTGAAAAGCAACGATACCTCGACCAGAGTCGCTCCCCAGAGTTCACCACGGTACGTCTCTCGGTGAATTCTGTCACCACCTACGACAAGGGGTTCGTGGTCGATATCCACGGGAACGGTTCGATAGACATGGGAGACAACAAAGCTATCGTCTCTATCCGCGAGACGGTGCCTGAAAATGTGACCGTCAAGTCTGCCGACACTGCCCCGTTCTCCGCTATCGACCGACTACAAGAGACAATCGAGACAGCATGGGTTCGGCTGGCTGATGAGCGGTGCGAGGGCCGGGTTGCTGCCCATCTCTCTCAGAGTGAATTCGACACCGTGCGGGCAGCATTCGAGGACATGGAGTCGGGCCCGGACGACATCTATTATCTTCGGGGCGACGTTTGCTACATCGGTGTCAAATTCGAGGATTCAACGGTCGTAGTTACTCTTTCCCACGATATCCCAGAGGGCGTACCGACTGAATCCGTGACAGCTGAGCAGTTCGAGCTAAAACCATTACAGGAGGCCATTGACCAGGCACTCAGCATGAGTGAGTATACCCACGACCCGGCTTCGTCATACCTCACCGAAGAAGAGTACGACCGACTGAAAAACGGGTTCGCGGAGATGGAATCAGACAAGGACGGTTTCTACTATCTCCGAGACAACGAGTCATACGCTGCGGTCAAAGTACAACGAGAAACCGGACCCATTGGTCATCTCGCACCCTGGGTCGCGAGATACTATGTTGACGATATGCAAGTGCGCGTAACTGCCGATCATGATGCTGAGAACACCGCTGATGCGGATCTTGAAGACCCAACGAAGGGCGAGGTTATCGTCTGTTAGTGAGGCAGGGGGTGTGTAACACCTGCACAAGTGATAGGCCATAGAGTTATGGTCCGTTTCACGGGGACTCGAACGGAGCCTTCGTGCTGATTACAGCCTCTCTATTCAGCACGCTATTTCTGTCACTCCCCGAAGACTTCAACAGAGGCTCATCTCTCGCCGCCACGTTCAGGGTGCTCGCGCCCGATTTCTAGTCGATGTCGTACACCAAGGTCAACTACCGTGACGTGGACGAACTCGGGGGTGGACTACACTTCATGCGCGACTCGCTGGAGTGCGAACAACTCGGCTTCACCGTCGTCGAGTGCGAACCGAACTGGACCGGGAAACGACACGATCACGCCGAAGAGCGCCACGAAGAGATATACTACCTCGTCTCCGGTGACGCGACGCTCGTGGTCGAAGGCGAGCGGATACCGCTCGAACCCGGCGACGCCATTCGAATCTCACCGACCGACACTCGGCAACTCCGAAACGGGGACACCGAGAGTCTCTTGGTCGTCGCCGGCGCGCCCTGAGCGTCGGGATGCAGTGGTTGGGCTCGATTCGGTCTGAACGCCGAATACGACGACTGCCTCGGCGGCTTTTTTCACCCCGCCTCCGTACGGCCTCGTATGGACGTTATCGGTGACCTCATGGCCCGCGACCGGCGAAGCGACCGCCTCGCCCTACAGGTCGATGGCCCCGGCCGGACCTACACGTACTACGACTTCATCACAACGTCGTACAAGGCGGGGAACGTCCTCCGCTATCTCGGTGTTCGGAAGGGGGCACGCGTCGCCATCGAACCGGTCGCACTCCCCGAACCGATACTGACCTTCGTGGGGGCGTCTCACCTCGGAGCAATCACCGTCTTCGACCCCACCGTCGAGGCACGGGCCGTGCTCGTCGACGTCGCCCGCGAAGAGGAGTTCGACCTTCCACCGGGGCACAAACTCGCCGTCTACAACGGCCCACCGAGTTCACCGACGACGACGCACTGGGAGAAAGAGGTGTGGAGTGAGAACCCTGCAGTCCACCCCGAAGTCGTCGAACCGGAGGACGTCGCACTCGTCGCGGATGGTCGTGAGTACACCCACGGCGACCTCCTCGACTCGGCGAAACGAGTCGTCGATGCGTCCGACCTCGACGCCGACGACACCGTCGTGGTTCGGTCGTCGCTCGCTCACCCTGGGACCGTCGTCGCCGGGATTCTCGCCCCACTGCTCGCTGGTGGAACGATTCGCGTTCCCGACGGTGACGCACCGATAGCCGGGGCAGTCGGGGTCGGTGACACTGTGCCTGAACCGCGCTCAATTTCGCCCGCCGACGCCGCACCGGACCGCTGACAGAGAAAGTACTTACCTGCGTCTGCAATCGGATTCGCTATGACTGGCACAACCGTGGTCGACGGTGACCGTGTCTCGCTCCGTCCCGTCGAACGAGACGACGCAGCCTTCCTCCAACGGTCGACGACTGACCCCGAGATTCGCATTCCACTCGGCGCACCCAAGCCACAGAATCTGAACCAAGCCACCGAGTTCATCGAGAAGACCGTCGAAGACAGCGACAACATCTGTTTCATCGTCGAGGCCGACGACGAAGCAATCGGATTCGTGATGGTCGAGATACACGACTACGGTCGGCCTAACCTCGTCTATTGGTTCATCCCCGAGTACCACGGACAGGGGTATGGAACTGAAGCCGCGGGCTTTCTCGTCGATTACTTCTTCCGAACCGTCGAATGCCACGGCCTCCAGGCTCTCACGTTCGAGTTCAACGACGCCTCACGCGGCGTCCTCGAACGACTCGGATTCACGAAGGAAGGTCGACAGCGAGAAGCGGCGTTCGTCGACGGGTCGTACGTGGACGTCGTCCAGTTCGGCTTGCTGCGCCGAGAGTGGGACGCGAGTCGTTCGGACTGACCGAACTGACCGCCGCGTTTCCGAACGGCCGACCGTCGGGTTACTTGCCGCTGTCCGTCGATTCGTGACTTATGAAGGACACGACTGTCGTCGAAGGCGAGCGTGTGTCGCTGCGCCCCGTCGAGCGCGACGATACCGACCTCCTCCAGCGCTCGATGACGGACCCAGCGATTCGAATCCCGCTGGGTTCCGAACCGAGAAACGAACACGAGACGACCGAGTTCATCGAGGAGTACGTCGAAGGTTCCGACAACCTCTCGTTCGTCGTCGAAGCCGAGGGCGAACGAATCGGCATCGTCGCCGTGAAGAGTCTCAAACCTGCTCGGCCTGAACTCGTCTACTGGTTTCTCCCAGCGTATCACGGACAGGGCTACGGGACCGAGGCAGTGGGTAGTCTCGTCGAGTACGTCTTCAACGCGGTCGATTGCCACGGACTCACCGCAATCGTGTTCGAGTTCAACGAGGGGTCACGTCGACTTCTCGAACGACTCGGGTTCGAAGAAGAAGGCCGACTCAGAGAACATCGGTTCGTCGATGGGGCGTACGTCGATGTCCTTCGGTTCGGCTTGCTTCGACGGGAGTGGGAACAAGCCCGGTCCGACTGAGCACTGTGTCGGGGTTTTACGACGCGTTTTCTATCTTCTCTAAGGCTTCGGGGTTCTCGATACTGCTCATATCTCCGAGGTCCTCGCCAGCGTAGATGGCCGAGATGGCCCGGCGGATAATCTTTCCAGATTGGGTCTTCGGGAACTCGTCCACGAAGAGAATCTCGCGGGGACGGAACGGCTTGCCGAGTTCGTCGCCGACGACACCCCGGAGTTCCTCGCGTAGGTCGTCGCTCGCTTCGAAATCGTCTTCCAGGACGACGTACGCGACGACGGCAGTGCCCGTGGTGTCGTCGGGGACGCCGACGGCGGCGGCCTGATTCACGGCGGCGTGTTCGATGAGCGCGCCTTCGACTTCCGCGGGACCGACTTTTCGACCGGCCACGTTGAGGGCGTCGTCGGCACGGCCATGTAAGAACCAGAAGCCGTCTTCGTCTTTCTGGGCCCAGTCGCCGTGGTCCCAGAGGTTCTCCCACGACGACCAGTAGGTGTCGAGGTAGCGTTCGTCGCCCTCCCAGAGGCTCTTTGTCATCGACGGACAGGAGTCGCGAGCGACGAGGAAGCCACGTTCGTTGGTGTCGGCAACCGACTCGCCCGACGAATCCACGATATCGATATCCATCCCGAGGCCAGGGCCACCGAGTGAACACGGCTTGAGGGGTTGGGTCGGCATCGGCATGAGGAAACAGCCGCAGATTTCGGTCCCGCCGGAGATGTTGATAATCGGGGCTTCGCCGCCGCCGACGTTCTCGTAGAACCACATCCACGACTCGGGGTCCCACGGTTCGCCGGTAGAGCCCAGCAAGCGCAGACTCGAGAGGTCGTGTCTCTCGACGTAGTCGTCGCCGTACTTTCGCAGGGCACGAATCGCGGTGGGAGAGATACCGAAGGTGGTGATGCGGTGGCGCTCTATCATGTCCCAGAACCGGTCGGGCTCGGGGTAGTCTGGCGCGCCTTCGTACATGAAGATGGTGCCGGCGAACGTGTGATTCCCGATGAGCGTCCACGGGCCCATCATCCAGCCGATGTCCGAGACCCAAAAGAAGCGGTCGGCGGGTTTCTGGTCGAACCCGAAGTGAATCTCTTTCGCTGTCTGCATCTGCACACCCGCGTGGGTGTGCACGATTCCTTTCGGCTTCCCCGTCGTTCCCGACGAGTACAGGAGCATGGACTCGGCGTCCGAGGGGAGGTGTTTCGTCTCGTACTCGCTTTCTGCTTCGTCGACGGTGTCTGCCCACCACTCGTCGCGGCCGTCTGTCCACGGGACGTCGGTGGCGTCTTCACTGTCTTCGTCGCCGTCTCCGAATCGTCGGTAGACGACGGTGTGTTCGACACATCCTGCTTCTTCGATAGCCTCGTCGGCAGTCTCTTTCAGTCGGACCTCCGACCCGCGACGGTAGAAGCCGTCGGCCGTAAAGAGGACCGAACACTCTGGGTCTTCGAGACGGGTTGCAGTCGCGTCTACGCCGAACCCAGAGAAGATGGGGACGGCGATCGCACCGACTTTGAAACAGCCGTAGAGAATCGAGATGACTTCGGGAACCATCGGCATGTAGAGGCCGACGGTGTCACCGGTCTCTATCCCGTAAGATTCGAGGACGTTGGCGACGCGGTTGGCTTCGCGATACAGGTCGTGGTAGGTCCGCTGGACGACCTCACCGTCTTCGCCCTCCCAGATACAGGCGACGCGATTTCGGTTGGGCGAGTCGACTGCCGCGTGGCGGTCCAGTACGTTGTGTGCGACGTTGATTTCGCCACCCGGATACCAGTCGGAGAACTGGGGGCCGTCGGTGTCGTCTCGAACCTCGTCGTAGTCTTCGTAGAAGTCGATATCGAGATAGTCGACGAGTTCGTCCCAGAACCACTCGACGCCCGATTCGCCGATTCCCGGAAGCTCAGTCGTGGTTCGTTCGATGAGTTCGTCGTAATCATCGATGTCGTACTCCCGCATGAAACGCGTGACGTTGGCGTCCGCGACGAACGCCGGGTCGGGGTCGTGCACCACCGTGTCGGTATCGGGTACGTCCATGCGTCGTCGTACCGTAACGAAGACCATGAATCTTTACCGTTCGATGATGTGGGAAGACCCCACGGCACCGAATCGGCCTACCTGGCCGGGGTGTTTTTATCGGCGGGAGCGGTATACCTCGGTATGTACGTCCGGGATGCCAAGAACCGAGACGAGGCCTGGTTGCTCGATGCACTCGAGGACCTCGCACTCGACGACGCTGCGTTCCGCTCCCGCGACTACGTCATCGCACTGGACGAGGAGACGAACGAGAAGGCGGGGTTCGGTCGAATCCGGGTCCACAAAGGTGACGAGTCGTTCTGCGAGATTACCTGTGTTGGCGTTCCCGAGCGCTGGCGTGGACAGGGTGTCGGTGCCCACGTCGTCGAGCGACTCGTCGACCGAGCGACTGCCGAAGGATACGACACCGTCTTCGGCTTTTCGTCCGCCTACAGATACTGCGTCCAGTTCGGATTCGACCCCGTCGATGCGTCCGACCTCCCCGAACGGGTCGAGGCCCGATTCGAACAGGTCAAATCGAGTGACTCCGACGCGATTGCGGTCCGACTCGACAACGACGACTTCTCCATGCCGGACCGACTCCGAGAACGGTTCAAGCAGGCGACCCCGGCACCGACAGAAGGCGAGGCCGAACCCGAACTCACGGCCGAAGACTTCGGCTACGACGAAGAGACACCGACGAAATACTCGACGAACCTTCGGCGGTAAGTCGGCCTCGGCCTGGTCCGGTCTTTTTTAGACAGGGTCGGTTCGGTCTATTCTGACCAAGTTAGGTTCGGCCTTCGAGGAAGTCCGTGCTGAAGACGATCCACGTCAGCACGCTACAGAAGAGAATCGGCGGGAGGATAGCGAACCCCCAGAGTGGTTCGAGTCCCTGCATCAAGATGAGAACCACGTCGGCGAGTCCGAGTGCGAGAAACGGTGCAGTCGCCAATGCGGCCCGTCTCCGATTTTTTCCACCCTCTTCTTCCGGGAGCGGTCCAGGCGATGGTTCACCGGTCGAAGACGACGTGGAGGTCGACGAGGGCGCGTCCATGGTCGTCTCTGGGGACCCGACGAGCAAAAACGGTCCGCCTTTCGCTCGGCGAAGTTTCGGGTGTGTTCGCGGCGAACGTTCAGGCGTCTTCGAGTCGAGACGCGAACTCGACGAGACCGAACAGCACCGCGAGGACGACTGCCGACACGACCATCCCGTAGAGGCTGAACGCGACGGGCGACGTCGGCAGCGTGAGGGTCCCGAACAGCGTTATTTCGGTGACCACTTGGCCACCGTTCTCTCCGATGAATACGCCGAGAATCCCCGAGATAATCACCACGCTCGCGCCGACGAGCAAGAGGATGTCTCGGCCGCCAAACCGTTCGTTCACGCCGGCCGCTACGGACCGGATAGTATAGTCGTTTACGGGGCGTGACGGGTGGACTACGACGAGACAGAGAGACTACGACGAGACGACCCGTCTCTCGATACCCGACGTATCCGACGTGTCTGTGCGACGTCGGGAGACGAACGAACTAAGCAACCTCACACGAACTTTCGCCACACGATGCCCGAACCTCTCGTCGAACGTGCCCGTGAGGCACTCGACAACGCCTACGTTCCGTACTCCGAGTACACCGTCGGTGCCGCTCTCAGAACGGCCGATGGCACAGTCTACGTCGGGTGCAACATCGAGAACGCCAACTACTCGAATAGCCTCCACGCCGAAGAAGTCGCTATCGCGGAGGCAGTAAAGAACGGTCACACCGAGTTCGACCGACTCGTCGTCACGTCGGGTGCTCGTGACGGCGTCACTCCGTGTGGGATGTGCCGACAGACGATTGCAGAGTTCGCAGACGAGGACCTCGAAATCGTCTGTGACCTCGGTGGCGACGACGTGGCCGAGTACACGCTCGGAGAACTCTTGCCGAACACCATCTCGCTGGACACGCTCGAAGCGGCGGCAGAAAAGCGCTCCCGCGACGAGTAACGTGCCGTCACCTGCCGACACGCGTCTCCATTCACTGGCGCTCGCAGTGCTGGTCGTCCTCTCTGGGTGTGCGGGGTTCTCTCCGGCCCCACCGGTTGCAGAGGGCACCGCACCCGATTCGCCGGCCGACGTCGTCCGCGGTCACCCCACGTCGAACGCCTCGGCAGTCTCGCCTCCGTCGTCGGATGTCGATTTTCGCCCTGCACGTAATCCGTGGAATCACACGCCACTCGTCGTCGCAATCGACGCACTGGACGATAACCGAACGTACGCACCACTCGTCACGTCGGCAATCGAGTACTGGCGGTCGAACGCCTCGGGAGACTCCGAGGGTGCGTCAGGCGACTCCGAGGACGTGACTCCCCCCGCGTACAACCCGGCGTTCGTCGTCGTTCCGAACGCCTCCGACCCGGACGTTCGCGTCTCGGTCGTCGACTCTATCGAGTCGTGCGGGGCGTACGACGGCCCCGACGCCGTCGGGTGTGCACCGCTCTTGGACGCCGCGAGTTCAGTCGACGCGCCCGTCTCAGTTGTCGTCGCAGACGGATACGACGACGCGACGACTGTCTCCGTACTCACCCACGAGTTTGGCCATCTCCTCGGGTACACACACGACGATGCCGAGTCACATCCAGTGATGGGGACACACCTCGAGACGACTCGCCTGCCCGTCGCGAACGCGTCGACGCGTGCGGTTCCGTTCCGTGACGAGACGCTCTCTGTCTACGTCGACCTCTCGAACGTCTCCGACGCCGAGCGCGAGGCGTACGACGCTGAACTCGACCACACCCTTCGGTACTACGAGTCGGGCGCAGACGGGTTCACACCCGAGGCTGTCGAACTCACTCGCGTGTCGAATCGGTCTCGCGCACAGGTCGTCGTGCGTGTCGTGACGTTCCGGGAGGGTCCGTCAGGCGTACGCTGGCGGCGAACTGGTGAGTCGGTGGACGACGACCCGGCGTACGAGTGGTACACCGGCGGAACGATTCTCGTCGATACTCGACTCGGCCCGTCGTTGGTCGATTGGTACGTCGGTGCCGGGGTCGGATATCTCCTCGGCGCAAACGACCGCGCTGAGTTACCGCCACCCTTCCGCGACAGCGACCTCCGTGACGACCCGTCGTGGCGGGGCGTGGCGAACGAGACCGTTTGAAACGACGACATCGATTTCGAAGAACGCAAGAATTTCCCTTGTTCCCCTGGGAGTAGTCGTATGAACGACAGTGAGGACCCGAACGCCGAGGTCCAGTACCATCTCGAAGTCGCACCCGAGGACCTCGCGAACGCGGTTTTGCTCCCTGGGAATCCCGAGCGCGTCGACAAGGTAACCGCGCTGTGGGACGACCACGAGGAGAAAGCGTACCACCGCGAGTACCGAACTGCGACCGGTACGTACGACGACACACCGATTTCAGTCACCTCTACGGGTATCGGTAGTCCGTCGGCGGCAATCGCTGTCGAGGAACTCGCACGCGTCGGCGTCGATACGTTTATCCGCGTCGGGTCGTGCGGTGCCATCCAACCAGAGATGGACGTCGGCGACCTCGTCATCACGTCGGGTGCAGTCCGACAGGAAGGCACGTCCAAAGAGTACGTCCGCGAGGATTACCCCGCGGTTGCCGACCAGGAAGTGGTCTCTGCGCTCGTCGCCGCGGCCGAACGACTCGGGTACGACTACCACGTCGGTCTCACGATGAGTGCAGACTCCTTCTACGCCGGCCAGGGTCGCCCCGGATTCGAAGAGTTCCGCGCTGCAGGCTCCGAGTCACTCGTCGAAGAACTCCAGAACGCGAACGTCAAAAACATCGAGATGGAGGCGTCGGCACTCTTGACCATCGCCAACATCTACGGTCTCCGCGCCGGTGCTGTCTGTTCGGTCTACGCGAACCGTGTCACTGGTGAGTTCCGAACCGAAGGGGAATCTCGTGCGGCCGAAGTCGCGAGTCTCGCAGTCCACCTCCTCGCGAAGATGGACGCGGTCAAACAGGAGGCCGGTGTCGACCACTGGCACGCCGGACTGAGCATCGAGTAATCCGACAACCGTCGAACCCGAATTTCGACGCTACGGCACGTATAGACCCAAAATAGACAGGTATCAGGAGACGGTTTCAAAGCCCCTTTATCCGATGACTGCAGAGACGACGACATGAGCACGCAGGTCGTCGTCCTTGGCTCGGGTTACGCTGGGGCCGGCGCAGTAAAACGCCTCGAAAAGGAACTCGGCCACGACGCAGAACTGACGTGGGTCGCAGAGAACGATTACCACCTCGTCCTCCACGAAGTCCACCGATGTATTCGTGACCCGAGTGTCGAATCGAGCATCGCGATTCCCATCGACGACGTCAAATCGGCTTCGACGACGTTCGTCAAGGGTCGAGCGACCGACGTCGACGTCGACGAACGTGTCGTCGAACTCGAAGGGGGCGACACGGTCGACTACGATTACCTGCTCGTCGCGATAGGGTCTTCGACGGCGTTCTTCGGTATCGACGGACTCGAAGAGTTCGCACACCAACTGAAAGGTCTCGACGACGCCCGCGAGATTCACCAGGACATCAAGCAGGCCGCAACAGACGCCTCCCGCGACGACCCCGCACAGGTCGTCATCGGTGGTGCCGGTCTCTCCGGCATCCAGTCGGCCGCCGAAGTCGCGGAGTACCGCGACCTGAACCGCGCACCCATCGACATCAAACTCGTCGAGGGGATGGACGAAATCTTCCCTGGCAACGACCCCGAACTGCAGGGTGCGCTCCGCCGCCGACTCGAAGAGCTCGATATCGACATCCTGACTGGCGACTTCATCTCGAAAGTCGACGAGGAGACTGTCTTCATCGGTGGTGGCGAAGACGAAGCACCGGAGGAACTCGCCTACGACGTGCTCGTCTGGACCGGCGGTATCACCGGACAACCCGAAGCGAGCGACCTCGAACTCGAACAGGACGAGCGCTCCCACCGCTTCTTCGCTGAAGAGGACTTCCAGACGAGCGACGAACGCGTCTTCGCAGTCGGTGACTGTGCACTCGTCGAGCAGGGCCCCGACAACGTCGCGCCGCCGACGGCGCAGGCCGCTTGGGACGCCGCAGACGTCGCCGGCGCGAACGTCGCGCGTGCCATCGACGGCCAACCGCTCGAGCGCTGGTCGTTCACCGACAAAGGGACGGTCATCTCTATCGGTGAAGACGCCGTCGCCCACAACGTCAAGTTCCCCGTCGTCGGCGAGTTCCCGGTCAACGTCTTCGGTGGTCCGCTCGCGAAGATGCTGAAGAAGGGCATCGCTGCGAACTGGATTGCCGACGTGACTGGTGTGGGCCGCGCGGCCTCGGCTTGGAACGACCTGTAGACGACTACTACGACCGACTGTCCTCGGAACCGTCACCGGGGAACAGCACTGTCTTGCGATTTCTCTCTTTCATCCGGTTTTCGGCCGCGTTTGCAGCGCTCGAACCTCTCTACCGGCCGCAGCGCTGTGTCGCTGTACGACTCGAAAATGGCGTTCAGAGAAAAGAAAATAGACGTCGACTCGGTTAGTGCGACGCTTCGCCAACCGGCGCTTCCATATCGTCGATGCGGAGGATGAGGATGTTGCTCGTGTCGTCCTTGCCGTCGAGCGTTCCGTCGATGACGAGTCGCGACAGCGGCGTCGGACCGACGCGAATCTTGTCTCCCTCGTGGAAGTCACGAACCGAGCCCTGGACGTGAATCTCGGCGCGGCAGAGTTCGGGGTGGTGGACGCTCGACAGGTCGATTTCGTCGACGTTGACGCCTTCGACTCGGTCGTCGTTGTGGAACAGCGGAACCGACGCAGGCTCGTCCATCTTCTCGACGTCGAGTGCCTCGTACGCGTTCGCCGTCGGCTTGTAGCCACCTTTCGGACCGGGTACACCTTCGACCAGTTGCAGTGCTTTCAGGCTCTGCATCTGGTTGCGAATCGTTCCGGGGTTCCGGTTGACCTCCTCCGCGATGTCTTCGCCCTTCACCGCGTCTTCAGATTCTCGGTAGAGGTTGATGAGTGCAGTGAGGATAGTTTTCTGACTCGAAGTCAGTTCGATTGATGACATGGAGAGTGGTTCGCTACATACGTCCTTAAATCCGATGGATGATAGGTCGAATCTTCCGTTCGCCATCGGTGTAACGAACACCTATTCAGGAATGTATCGCGAGACTGACCGTCGAACATCCCGTGTCGACAACACTTTAGGGCTTAGCAGAGTCCAGTCGATTATGAACGGGAAACGAGTCCTTGTCACTGGCGGCGCTGGATTCATCGGGTCCAATCTCGCGAACACTCTCGCCGCAGACAACGAGGTCGTCGCAATCGACGACCTGTATCTGGGCACACCCGAAAACCTCGACGAATCAGTCGAGTTCCACGACGTGAGCGTCCTCGACGACGACCTGCCAACCGAGGGTGTCGACGTCGTGTTCCACCTCGCAGCGCTGTCGTCGTACTCGATGCACGAAGACGACCCGACGCTCGGCGCTCGCGTCAACGTCGAAGGCTTCGTCAACACGGTTGAACAGGCCCGAGACGACGGGTGTGACACTGTCGTCTACGCCTCCACGTCTTCGATTTACGGGTCGCGAACCGAACCCTCGCCCGAGGAGATGCCAGTCGAGGCACGAACCGGGTACGAGGCGTCGAAACTCGCCCGTGAACGCTACGCTGAGTACTTCCACCACCACTACGACATGCAACTCGCCGGCCTGCGCTTTTTCTCCGTCTATCAGGGCTTCGGCGGCGCGGAAGAACACAAAGGCGAGTACGCGAACACCGTCGCACAGTTCGCCGACAAGATAGCCAACGGCGAGCGCCCCGAACTCTTCGGGGACGGGTCCCAGACCCGCGACTTCACGCACGTAGACGACATCGTCCGTGGCATCGAACTCGCTGCCGACAACCGACTGAACGGTATCTACAACCTCGGGACGGGCGAGAGCTACTCGTTCAACGAGATGGTCGGGATGATAAACGAAGTGCTCGGAACCGACGTGGAACCGAAGTATATCGAGAACCCACTGGAGGTGTACGTCCACGACACGATGGCCGACTGTACCAAGATTCGTGAGGCGACCGGATGGGAACCCGAGATTACGTTCGAAGAGGGCGTCGAACGCGTCTGCGAACCGTACCGCTCCGACTAACCGCTGGTTCGGACGGCGGAGTCGCTGTTCTTTGTCGCCGGTAGTTTCGACGAAATAGTCCACGATGCTGAGTATTCCGATGCCACTAAACACCCCGACTGAGTGGATTCACCATGGAACGGAACGTTCGAATTCTCGGCGCACCGACGGACTACGGTGCGAATCGACGTGGCGTGGATATGGGCCCGTCTGCGATTCGATATGCGGGACTCACGTCACAACTCGAGGATGCTGGTGTCAGGCCGGAAGACGCAGGCGACCTGCGCGTCCCACACCACGCGACCCGCGACGCCGACGCCGGTGCGGACAACGCGAAGCATATCCACGAGGTCGAAGAAGTCTGTACGGCGCTCGCTGACGCCGTCTCGTCGACGATTGCTGAAGGAGCGACACCGCTCGCGCTCGGTGGCGACCACTCTATCGCCATCGGGTCGATGGTCGGGAGCGCCCGAGACGCCGACATCGGCGTCGTCTGGTTCGACGCCCACGGCGACTTCAACACGCCCGGTACGTCGCCGTCTGGAAACGTTCACGGGATGCCCCTCGCCGCAGCACTCGGTATCGGTGACTTCGAGGGTGTCGAGTGGGCGAACGCCGCGGGTCTGAGAGAAGAAAACGTCGCTATCGTCGGCCTCCGCGACGTCGACGTAAACGAGACGGCGGCGATTCACGCCAGCGACGTCACTGCCTACACGATGTCCGACATCGACGAACACGGCATCACCGAGATAACGCAGGAGGCACTCGACGTGGCGACGAGCGGAACCGACGGCATCCACGTCAGCCTCGACCTCGACTGGTTGGACCCCAGAGAAGCACCCGGTGTGGGGACCCCTGTCCGCGGTGGCGCAACTTATCGTGAGGCGCACGCCGCGATGGAACTCGTCGCCGAATCGGGCGCGATGCGCTCGATGGAACTCGTGGAGGTCAACCCCATCCTCGACCAGCACAACGAGACTGCAGCGCTCGCGACCGAACTCGCCGCCAGCGCTTTCGGGAAGCGTATCCTCTGATGGCTGCCCCGAGAGACGCCCCGGCCCCGCACGACTTGGCCGCCGGTGTCGTCGTCATACGTGACGACGGCATCCTCGCCGTCTACGAGAAAGACCGTTGGGGACTCCCGAAAGGTGGGTCCGAACCTGGGGAGTTCTTCTACGAGACGGCCGCCCGCGAGGCAGCAGAAGAGACCGGAATCGACGTCGACATTCAGTCACTCGCGTTCACGAGTGAGATTCGCGGCCCTGACAGACGTATCTACCTGCAGCGATTCTATCACGCGACTGCCGTCAGTCCGGAGGCGACGCCGACGCCGAGCGACCCGGACGACGAAATCGAGGACGCGGCGTTCATCCCCCTGTCGGAACTCGGACGGACGTTCACGTATCGCCCACGGGTCGAACCACTCCGTGATTGGCTCGAAGACCGCAAACCGAGACACTACACGTACGACCTGACGAACGAACCGTCACACGTCGACGAGTAAGCTCTGTAGAACCCCTCGAATCGATTTAGGGCCGTCCGTTTCATTTTTGCAAGAAAACAGCGTACAGCGTCGGAAGAGTCGTTATTCCTCGGCTGGGCCGTCTGAGTCGTCTGCGTCGGCCGCGTCGCCGGAGTCGTTCGTCTCCGCCAGTTCGTCCAGTTCGTCGGCGTCTGACGCCACTTCGTCTTCGAGTTCTTCGTCTTCGGTCGTCATCGTCGGCGGAATCACGTCGACGGAGGCGACGGTGTCGCCCGCGTCGAGGTCCATGACGATGACGCCCATCGTGTTGCGCCCGACCGTCGAGATATCTTCGACGGGGGTGCGGACGATTTGGCCGTCGTCGGACATGACGACGAGGTGGTCGCCTTCGCCGACGGTGTTGATGGCACAGACGGGGCCGTTTCGTTCGTTCGTCTTGATGTCGATGAGGCCCTTTCCGTTACGCGACTGCGGGCGGTACCTGTCGAGGTCCGTGCGCTTACCGTAGCCGTTTTCGGTGACGGTCAGAATCCAACTGTGGTGTTCTTCGTCGATTGCGGCGACACCGGCGACTCTGTCGTCGCCCGTGAGTTTGATGCCGCGAACACCGCGGGCCGAGCGACCCATCGCCCTGACTTCGTCTTCGTCGAAGCGGATAGACATCCCCTGTTCGGTGCCGATGACCAGGTCGTGGCCACCGTGGGTGACTTCCACGTCGGCGAGTTCGTCGCCGTCGTCGAGTTTGGTGGCGATGATACCCGTCGAGAGGATGTTCTGGAACTCGTCGATGTTGGTGCGCTTGATGTACCCACTGCGGGTCACCATCGTCAGGTAGCCGTCGACCTCCTCTATGTCGTCGCAGTTGACGACGGCGGTAATCTCTTCACCGTCGTCGAAGTCGAGCAGGTTGACCGCGGACTTCCCGCGGGCAGTCCGAGACATCTCCGGCACCTGGTAGGCTTTGAGTTGGTAGACCTGTCCGTGGTTGGTGAAACACAACAGGTCGTCGTGGGTGTTCGTGACGAACACCGACGACACTCTATCGCCTTCTTTCAGGTCAGTCCCGATGATGCCCTTTCCACCGCGGTGCTGGGCGCGGAAGCGCGAGACGGGCATGCGCTTGATGTAGTCGTCTTCGCTGACGACGACGACGACGTCCTCTTCGGGGATGAGGTCCGCACGCGTGACTTCGCCAGTGTTGGCGACGAACGACGTCCGCCGGTCGTCGGCGTACTCGTCTTTGATGTCGAGGAGTTCGGACTCGATGACTGCGTCGAGTTCCTCCGCGTCGCCGAGGATAGTTTCGAGGCGTTCGATGGTCGCCTGGACGTCCTCGTACTCGTCTTCGATTTCGGCCGCCTCCATCGAGGTGAGCGAACCGAGTTGCATCGAGACGATGTGGTTGGCCTGGTCTTCGGAGAAGTCGAAGGTGGGCAGCGGTTCGCCGTCGACTTCGACGACGACCTCGCCGCGGAGGGCGGCCTTCGCGTCGTCACGACTCTCAGAGTTCCGAATCGTCTCGACGACGTCGTCGATGTTGTCGAGCGCTTTCAGGCGGCCTTCGAGGATGTGTGCTCGGTCTTCGGCCTCGGCGAGTTCGTACTCGGAGCGCCGGCGCACCACGTCACGGCGGTGGTCGAGGTAGTGCTGGAGCGTCTCCTTCAGCGTGAGGACTCGCGGTTGGCCGTCCACGAGGGCGAGGTTGATGACGCCGAACGTGGATTCGAGGTGGTTATCGAGCAGTTGGTTCTTGACGACTTCTGCAATCGCGCCGCGCTTGAGTTCGATGACGACGCGGATGCCGTCTCGGTCGGATTCGTCGCGGATGTCGCGGATACCCTCGATTTTACCGGCGTTGACGTCGTCGGCGATGCGCTCGATGAGGCGGGCCTTGTTCTCCTGATACGGGAGTTCGTTGATGATGATGCGGCCTTCCTCTTCTTCGACGGTGTAGTCGGCGCGGACACGGACGCGTCCGCGACCCGTCTTGTACGCCTTGTGAACCGCGTTGCGGCCGACGATGTTGGCACCAGTCGGGAAGTCTGGACCCTTGACGTGTTCCATCAGGTCGGCGACGGTGGCGTCGGGGTCTTCGATGAGTTCGACGGTCGCGTCGATGACTTCACCGAGATTGTGTGGCGGGATGTTCGTCGACATCCCGACGGCGATACCGGACGACCCGTTGACGAGCAGGTTCGGGAACGACGACGGGAGGACCGTCGGTTCCTGTTTGCGGTCGTCGTAGTTCGACTGGAAGTCGACGGTGTCTTTGTCGATATCGGCGAGGAGTTCCTCGGCGATAGAGGACATCCGCGCTTCCGTGTACCGCATGGCGGCCGGCGGGTCGCCGTCGACAGACCCGAAGTTCCCCTGGCCGTCGACGAGGGGATAGCGCATGGAGAAATCCTGCGCCATGCGTGCGAGCGTGTCGTAGATTGCAGAGTCGCCGTGTGGGTGGTAGTCACCCATCGTCTCGCCCACGATGGACGAGGACTTTCGGTGTGAGGAGTTGGAGGTGACGCCCGCTTGGTGCATCGCATAGAGGATGCGCCGGTGGACGGGTTTTAGGCCGTCGCGAACGTCCGGGAGCGCACGACCCGCGATGACCGACATCGCGTAGTCGATGTACGACTGCTCCATCTCGTCTTCGATGCGAGCGTTTCTAATCTCCGCCGCGATGCCCGCGCCGGGTTCGAAGGAATCAGGTGCGTCAGAACTCATATTAGATGTCTACCCACTCGGCTTCGGTCGCGTGTTCCTTGATGAACTCTTTTCGTGGTTCGACGGCGTCGCCCATCAGGATGTTAAACATTCGGTCGGCCGCCGCGGCGTCCTCGATAGTGATGCGCTTGAGGACGCGGTTCTCGGGCTTCATCGTCGTCTCCCACAGTTGGTCGGGGTTCATCTCACCGAGCCCTTTGAACCGCTGGACCTGCGTGGGGTTGCCGTTACATTTCTCTTCGATGATGCGGTCTCGCTCTTCTTCGTTCATCGCGTCGTAGGTGTTGCCACGGTAGCGGACGCGGTAGAGCGGCGGTTGGGCCGCGTAGACGTAGCCTGCTTCGATGAGTGGGCGCATGTGCCGGTAGAGCAGAGTGAGGAGCAACGTCCGAATGTGTGCTCCGTCGACGTCAGCGTCGGTCATCAGGATGATGCGGTTGTACCGCGCGTCTTCGATGTCGAACTCGTCACCGATGCCGGCACCGATGGCGGTGATGAGCGCGCGAACTTCGTTGTTCTGGAGGATGCGGTCGAGACGGTGTTTCTCGACGTTCAGAATCTTCCCGCGCAGTGGGAGAATCGCCTGGAACTTGCGGTCACGGCCCTGTTTGGCCGACCCGCCTGCGGAGTCACCCTCGACGACGAACAACTCGGATTCCGCTGGGTCGCGCGTCTGGCAGTCTGCGAGTTTGCCGGGGAGCGCAGTGGATTCGAGCGCAGATTTGCGTCGGGTGAGTTCTTCTGCCTGCTTCGCTGCTTTCCGAGCGCGTGCGGCCTCGACTGCTTTCGAGATGATGGCCTGTGCGACGTTCGGATTCTCCTCGAAGTAGGTGCCGAGTTTCTCGTGGGTGACGCTCTCGACGATACCGCGAACTTCGGAGTTGCCGAGTTTCGTCTTCGTCTGCCCCTCGAACTGCGGGTCGGGGTGTTTGATGGAGATGACGGCAGTGAGGCCCTCTCGAACGTCTTCGCCGCGGAGGTTCTCGCCGTCGAGGTCCGAGAGCATGCCCTCGGAGTTGGCGTAATCGTTGACGACACGGGTCAGTGCCGTCTTGAACCCGGTGAGGTGCGTCCCGCCTTCGCGCGTGTTGATGTTGTTGGCGAACGCGTGGACAGACCCTTGCAGTTCGTCGGTCGCCTGCATGGCGATTTCGACGGCGATGCCATCCGACTCGTCTTCGTAGTAGATGACGTCGTCGTGGAGTGACGTCTTCGTCTCGTCTAGATACTCGACGAACTCGCGAATACCACCCTCGAAGAGGAACGTACTCGACTGCTCGGTGCGCTCGTCGGTGAGCGTGATTTCGACACCAGAGTTGAGGAAGGCGAGTTCGCGCAGACGGTTTTCGAGCGTCTTGAATTCGAACTCGTCCGTCTCGAAGATATCGCCGTCGGGCCAGAATCGGATGACTGTCCCGGTATCTTCGCCCGGTTCGAGGTCTCGGACGCGTGTGAACTCGTCGGGAAGCGGTTCCCCGAGTTCGAAACGGTGTCGCCAGAGTGCGCCGTCGCGCTTGACCTCGACTTCCAGTTCCTTCGAGAGCGCGTTGACGACGGAGACACCGACGCCGTGGAGACCCCCAGAGACCTGGTACGATTTGTTGTCGAACTTCCCGCCAGCGTGGAGGATAGTCATGATGACTTCCAGGGCAGGTCGGTCGTACTGTTCGTGTGTATCCACCGGGATACCACGGCCGTTGTCCGAGACGCTCACTGACCCGTCTTCGTGAAGGGTCACTTCGATAGCGTCGCAATACCCCGCGAGTGCTTCGTCGATGGAGTTATCGACGACTTCGTAGACGAGGTGATGGAGTCCGCGAGAATCGGTGGACCCGATGTACATCGCCGGACGCTTCCGAACGGCTTCGAGCCCTTCGAGGACCTGAATCTGCCCGGCCCCGTACTCGTTATCCTGTGACATCTGAACTGGCCTAGGATAGCCCGTCCCTTAAAGCCTCGCACGCGCGGGCGCAAACTACTTACAGGAATGTCGCTTTGAGTGTCATCTGACGCCTCGACTCCGTCCGATTCGCCCTCTGCGTGGACCGAATCGAGACGCACTGCATCCGGCCACGTTCACTTTCACTCCGTTGCCGGAGAGTACTTAACGCGGGAATTGGTAGATGCGGCACAGGAAATGACGTCGTTCCAGTCGACGCTCGGCGAAGACGAGGGGATCGCAGAGGAGTTGGCAAAGGGCCAGCGAGAGATCTCCATCGCCGAGTTCTTCGAAAAGAACAAGCACATGCTGGGCTTCGACAGCGGAGCCCGTGGGTTGGTCACTGCCGTCAAAGAGGCAGTGGACAACGCACTCGACGCAACGGAAGAAGCGGGTATCCAACCCGATATCTACGTTGAAATCAGCGAGGTGCGCGACTACTATCGCCTCGTCATCGAAGACAACGGGCCGGGCATCACGAAAGAACAGGTGCCCAAAGTGTTCGGGAAACTCCTCTACGGTTCTCGGTTCCACGCACGCGAACAGTCCCGTGGTCAGCAGGGTATCGGTATCTCTGCAGCAGTTCTCTACTCACAACTGACCAGCGGAAAACCGGCGAAGATTACGAGTCGGACCCAAGGCTCTGCGGACGCCGAGTACTTCGAACTCGTCATCGACACGGACAAGAACGAACCCGAGATTCGCACGTCGAAGACGACGTCGTGGGACCGCCCCCACGGCACGCGAATCGAGTTGGAGATGGAGGCGAACATGCGTGCTCGCCAGCAACTTCACGACTATATCCTCCATACGGCAGTCGTGAACCCGCACGCGCGCTTCGAACTCCGGGAACCCGGCCTCGACGAACCGATGAAGTTCGAGCGGGCGACCGACCAACTCCCCCAACAGACGAGCGAGATTCGCCCGCACCCACACGGTGTGGAACTCGGGACGCTCCTGAAGATGCTCAGCGCGACGGAGTCGTACTCGGTCTCCGGATTCCTCCAAGAGGAGTTCACCCGCGTCGGCGCGAAGACGTCCTCGAAGATTATCGACTCGTTCCGCGACCGGCACTTCGGCCGCGAGATGACGTGGAAGACGCCCGCGTCCCACGAGGCCGAGGAACTCGTTGCCGTCGTCGAAGACGCCGTCGCCAACAAGGGCAAAGGACCGACCGCGGCGTTCGCCGAGGAACTCGTCGATATCGTCACGGGCAAGGACAGAATCGCCCACAGCGAACTCGAACAGATAGTCGGCAACGTGGCCGAATCGGTCGGTGAAGAGACGGACACCTCCTTCGGAGACACCGTCCAGGAGAACGTCGTCGAGGCAGTCTGGCCCGTCCTCACGGAAGACCGTGAGAGCGATATCTACGCCATCGTCGACGACGTGACGACGACGAAGAAGAGCGACGCCGGCAAAGTCTCTATCTCCCGGTCTATCGCGACACAGTTCGCCGAGACCACAGGACCGAAAGACCGCACATCCCACGACGACGTCACGGAGTTCGTCGTCTGGGCGGCCGAGCGGACCAAAGAACGCGAAGACGAGACCTACGGCGAGACGGCACAAGAGAAGATTATCGACGCGCTGTGGTCGCGGATGCGAACCGTCCCCGACGACGTGCCGAAAGTCCGGGAAATCGCAGGTGACCGCGACATCGCACGCGACCTCCTCGAAGGCATGCGCGAGGCGGACATCCTCGCACCGCCGACAGATTGTCTGTCGCCCATCACCGCAGAACTCGTCGAGGAAGGCCTGAAAAAGGAGTTCGACGCCGACTTCTTCGCCGCGGCCACCCGCGACGCCGAAGTCCACGGCGGCGACCCCTTCATCGTCGAAGCGGGCATCGCCTACGGTGGCGAACTCAAAGCCGAGGGAAGTATCGACCTGCTCCGATTCGCCAATCGCGTCCCACTGGTCTACCAGCAGGGTGCGTGTACCATCACACACGTCGTCAAGGACATTGGCTGGCGGAACTACGGCCTCGACCAACCGGGCGGAAGCGGGATGCCGAACGGCCCCGCCGTCCTCATGGTCCACGTGGCTTCGACGAACGTCCCCTTCACGAGCGAGTCGAAAGACGCACTCGCCGACGTTCCGGCGATTCAAGACGAAGTCGAACTCGCGATTCGTGAGGCGGCCCGCGAACTCAAATCCTACCTCTCGAAGCGCCGGTCGCTCCAGAAGCGCCGCAAGAAACAGGACGTCCTCGGCCGCATCCTCCCGCAGATGGCGACGAAACTCTCGGAGGTTACGGGCCGCGACGAACCCAACATCGAAGGTGCGCTCGCTCGTATCATGAACAACGTCAGTGTCGACCGCGACGTCGACGACGACACGGTGACGCTGACGGTGAAAAACTACTCCAGCACCATCGAGTCGCCCGACATCACGGATATCGTGACGGCCGAACCGCAGGGCCTCAACGGTGACGCGACCGTGGTCGACTTAGACGGCGAGTGGTTCGTCAAGTGGAACCCCGAGGTGTCGCCCGGCGACACGGTGACGCTCACGTACACGATTGCAGAGGACGCGTCGTTCGACATCAACGTCGACGGCGTCGAAGCAGAGAAACTCACGGTGAACGCATAATGGCATCCGATTCGAAGACATCCGAGGAGATCGCCCGCGAACGGCTTATCGACCTCGCAGCGGAGTTCTACGACCAGTTCGACCGGGGAGAGATTCCCGAGATGAAACTGCCGACGCGGACGAAGAGCAACATCGAATACGACGAAGACTCTCACGTCTGGGTCTACGGCGACCGAACCTCGACGCGGTCGGCAAACAGTGTCCGCGGCGCGCGGAAACTGCTGAAAGCCACGTACACCATCGAGTTCCTCGCCCGCCAACTCGACGAAGACCGCTCGTCCACCCTTCGTGAACTCTACTACCTCTCTGAGTCGTGGGACGCCCAGGAAGCCCACTTCTCGGACCAAGACGAGTCGAACCAGTTGGTAGAGGACCTCGAAATCGTCTCGAACGTCACTCGCGAGGACCTCCACATGCGGCCCGAAGAGTCGGGTGCGACGCTCATGGGTCCGTTGAAGATTCGCGAGCAGACCCGCCGTGGCGAACGCGAGATTCACTGCCAGGGCGACGTCGGCGAAGGTGGCTACCAGATTCCGAACAACCCGGACACCATCGAGTTCCTCGAACACGACATCGACTTCGTGATGTGTGTCGAGACCGGTGGTATGCGTGACCGCCTCATCGAAAACGGATTCGACGAGGACTACAACGCACTCATCGTCCACTTGAAGGGCCAACCTGCCCGTGCGACCCGTCGTATCACCAAGCGACTCCACGACGAACTCGACCTGCCCGTCGTGGTCTTCACAGACGGTGACCCGTGGTCCTACCGCATCTTTGGCTCTGTCGCGTACGGGTCTATCAAATCTGCCCACCTCTCGGAGTACCTCGCCACGCCCGAGGCCCGATTCGTCGGTATCCAACCCCAGGACATCGTCGATTACGACCTGCCGACCGACCCACTCGCGGATTCGGACATCAACGCCCTCCAGTCGGAACTCGAAGACCCGCGCTTCATGACCGACTACTGGGAAGAACAGATCGAACTCCAACTCGACATCGGGAAGAAGGCAGAACAGCAGGCGCTCGCGGCCCGTGGACTGGACTTCGTGACCGACGAGTACCTCCCGACGCGCCTCGACGAGATGGGCGTCATCTAACGGGAACGGCCTGCTTTTTCGGCTTACTGGAACGGCCTGCTTTTTCGGCTTACGGGTAGAGACCGTCGCCGCGGAACCCCTCGAGGTAGCGTCTGACGATACCGTTGAGTGGTTTCGTTTCTTCGGTCATCAGGTCGTGGCCGACGCCCCTGAACAGCGCTAGCGTCGAGTCGTCGATGCCGTCTTTCAGTTCGCGGAGTCTGGGTTCGGGGAACAGTCGGTCTGCGTCGCCTGCGGCGACGAGCGTCGGTGTAGAGATGTCGCCCAGAACGTCTCGACTGTCGTGTTCGAGACACGCCGTACAAGAGACGACGACGTCAGCGGGAACTGCCGGCCGTAAATCGGTGAACCGTCCTGCGAATTCGACGAGAGGGGGAACGACTGTCTGGCCGGCGCCAGTCGCTGCCTCGCGGACGGTGTCTGCGAGTACGTCGGTCCACTTTCCTTTCCCCGCCCAGTTTCGCCACTGTTTGATGACGTTCTCTCCGTGTCCCCCGAGTCGAGACCCTGCGGAGACGATGGCGACGGACCCGACGTAGTCTGCATAGTCGGCGGCGAGATACTGGGCGATGAGGCCACCCATCGACACGCCGACGACGTCTACGGGCCACAGCTCTTGCTCGTCGATAACTGTCGCGTACCCAGCGGCCATGTCACGAGTCGAAGAACCGACGGGGATGTGGCGGCGGCGGCCGACGACCCAGACGTCTCTGTCGGCGAACTCGGGGAAGAGTCCCGTGAGCATCATCGCCGTACTTCGTTTGGGGGCACCACGTTGGAAGGCGTCGGAGAGGCCGGGAACGACCAATAGCGGGTCACCGTCGGTGTCACCGAACCGGTAGTAGGGTCGGTTGCCACCGAGCATGCCGTAGTCGAGGTCCATGTCTCGATAGACGGTTCGGTGTGGCAAAACCGTTCTGTCTGTTTACAGCTTCTGCGGAGAGAAACCGGAGCGTCGAGACCGGCGTCGTGGCCTCAGACCTGGGTTGGGTCGTCGATGACGACTGGGATACCGCGCCGTGCGACGTCGACGACGAACGCGTCCTCGTCTGCTTCGAGGAGGGGAATCGTGTCGTAGTGAATCGGGAGCACGAGGTCGGGGTCCAGCGTCTCGGCCAACTCGGCGGCCTCGTGGCGGTCCATCACGACGGTCCCGCCGATGTTGGCGAGGAACAGCGACACTTCGAGGTGTTCGAAGCCTTCCAGTGCGTCCGAATCGCCGGGCCAGAAGACTGTCCGGTCACCGATGGAGATGTGGTAGGCACACCCCAGGCCGCGCGGGTGGTGGGGTTCACCGTTCTCTCGAACGTGCGGTCCGTCAGGCTCGTTGAACGCAGGGAGCGTCCACACGTCCGCCTCACCGACCGTCAGGAAGTCCTCCTCACCGACGCGAACCGTCTCGTACGGGAGGTCTTCGACCGGTGTTACGTCTCGGTCGATGTTCGCGGCGTCGACACCCTCGAACGCGACGACGGTGGCGTCCTGGTCGGCCACCTGCTCGATTGCGTCCGAGTCGTAGTGGTGGTCGTGGGTGACCAAAATCAGGTCGCCGTCGCGGGCGTAGTAGTCGTCGAGGACGCCGTACCGTCCGGGGTCGAAGTAGACGACGAAGCCGTCGGGTGACTCGATGCGAACCGTCGCGTAGCCGAGCCACGAGACCGAGAGTCCGTCGTGTTTGATGCTCATAGTCGACAGGTGGGCCTACCGGATGAAAAACGCGACTACTGCGAGCCATAGTTGCTCGTTACGTCCAGCAGTGGACGACCCGTCTACCTACTGTGACGCAGCCAATCGCTCCACGCGTTCGAGCGTGTCGGCCGTCTCGGCAGTCTTGTCTTCGCGGACCGAGACGAACCGTGGGAACCGAAGTGCGTACCCCGAAGAGTAGGTCGGCGACTGCTGAATCTCCTCGTAGCCAACTTCGAAGACCACCGAGGGCCGAACGTCGACCTCTTGGCCGGATTCGCGCTCGATTTCGGGTTCGAGCAGGTCGGTGAGTTCGACGAGTTGGTCGTCGGTGATTCCCGTGGCAACTTTGCCGATGGTCTCGAACCCGTCGCTTCCGGACTGGTCTTCGACACGGGCCGAAAGCAGGAACGTGCCGAGGAACTTCGCTCGCCGGCCTTCGCCCCACTCCGCGCCGGTGACGACGAGGTCGAGGGTCTCGACGTCCGGTTTGCGTTTCAGCCAGTTCTTTCCGCGGTCGCCGGGTGAGTACGGCGCAACTGGGTTTTTCAGCATGATTCCCTCGTGGCCAGCGTCGAGGACATCGGCCTCGTATGCGGCGATTTCGTCGGCGTCGTCGGAGAGGAGTACGTCGGAGACGGCGTCTGAGTCCTGACCGAGGAGAGACGACAGTCGGTCGTGGCGCGTGGTGAGGGGTTCGGTCAACAGGTCGTCGCCATCGGCGTGGAGACAGTCGAACGCCCGAAGCTCGACGCGAACTTCCTCGCGCATCCGACCCACGTCGTGTTTTCGGCGGAATCGCCTGAGAATCTCCTGGAACGGGAGTGGTTCACCGTCGTCGTCCATCGCGACGACTTCGCCGTCCAGAATGACTGGCACCGCGACTGTCTCTTCGACGAACTCGACGACTTCGGGAAGCGCACCCGTCACGTCCTCCATATTGCGCGAAAAGAGCGACACGTCGCCCGATTCGTCGTGATGGACTTGGACACGAGCACCGTCGAACTTCGTCTCGACCGCCGCAGTGCCCCACTCGTCGAGCGCGTCGGCGGCGGTGCCTGCCTGTGCGAGCATGGCTTGAACCGGTCGGCCGACTTCGAGTCGGACCTCGTCGAGACCCGACTCACCCTCGTCGCGGGTGACTGCTGCGACCATCCCGTAGTCGTTCGAGACCTGCAGGGCGCGAGCGACGCTTGCAATCGCGTCGTCACGGCGTTCACGGGCCGCCGCTTCGGTTTTGGAGTCGACGTCGTCGTCGCGGATTGCGGCCGCGTCTTCGGGTGACACGAGGAACGCTTCTGCGATTGCGTCACGGACGCTCCCTTCGCCGACGCCGATGCGCATCTCTGAGAGGACGAGTCGCGCGAGGAATCTCGCTTCCTCGGGGTCGGTTCGGTTGAACAGGCCGTAGAGCGTCTTGAGCTTCGTCTCTTCGCTCCCCGACCCGGAAGCGGCGGCGACCGACCGAAGTTCCGAATCGACTTCGGTGACCGTCAGGCCGTCTTGGCCGCCGTTTCCGAAGGCAGCGAGCCCTCGCTGGCCGCCGAAATCGTAACTCTCGGCGACGGCCCCGATTTCTCCGAGGTCTGCGAGTCGGTCTTCGACGTCGGCGGCAGAGACGTTCGTCCCAGCGGCACGGGCAATCGCCTCGTGGCAGAGGCGAGGGCCGATGTCGAGCGTGGTCGAGTCCCACGCCGGGAAGACACGTCCTTGGACGAATCGAGCGACCGTCGAGAGGTCGTCGCCCGAGTCGCGAAACAGGGCCGCGAGGAGCGAGACGACGGCGAGGTCGGCGCTCTCTGATTCTATCTCGGCGGCGCGGGCGGCGAACTCGTCGAACTGCATCGAGCGTGCATTTCCCCGCCCGAGGCAAAAGCGGTTCGACAGTCGTCGGGGGTGTGATTCGCTGTCGAACGGCCGCTCTGCCGGGACGTTCAAGGGTCTCGACGCTCGAACGGCGTGTATGAGCGACGACCTCGCAGAGCGCGTCGAAGACGTGCTCGCGGTCGACGCGGCCGAGTTCGAAGCACAGGCGAAAGCCGACGCCGAGGTACTCAAGCGCGAACTGCGTGAGGGTACCTTCGACAACCACCAGTCTATCGTCGGACTGGAGTACGAGTTCTACGCCGTCTCGGACGGCCGGTGGTCCGCGAGCGAAGACGACGTCCACGCGCTCATGCGGGTGCCCCGTCGGATGCTCGGACTCATGGGATTCGAGAAGGAGTTGGGTCTCCACAACGCCGAGATGACGACGAGTCCGCAACCGTTGAACCCGCACGGGCTCCGCGCACAGGAATCCGAGGTTCGCGCCCGTCTCGAAGCGGCGCTCGATTGTGCCGCCGCCGAGGGGATACGCCTCGTCTCGGACGGGATGTGGACGATTCCTCCGGCAGGCGAGACGGCCGGTGAGTATCTCACAGACTCCATCAGAGACGACGGCGTCCGCCTCGCGACGAACATGAGCGACTCCGTTCGCTATCACGCGATGGCGAACGGGCCGACTGCGCCACCGTCGTTTACTCTCGAGGCCCCACACGTCTCTCTCGAAGCGGACACGGTGATGCCCGAGGCACTCATCACGTCGATTCAACCGCACTACCAGGTGCCGCAGGCCGAAGACCTCCCACACTTCTTCAACTACGCCCTCCGTGTCGCCGGGCCACTCCTCGCGCTCGGCGTCAACTCGCCGTTCTTCCCGGCGGACCTCTACGACGACGACGCGACGCCGACGGAGATACTCGACGACGGGTGGGACGAACACCGAATCGCCGTCTTCGAGTCGGTCCTCAACTCCGGTGACCACGAGAAGGTGACGTTCCCCGAGGACCTCGACACGGTCGAAGACGCCGTCGAACGCGTCGTCACCGACTCGACGATGGTGCCGATGTCTGTCGGACGCGGTGACCGATTCGACGACCAGTTCGCCACGCTTCGCCGGAAACACGGCACCTACTGGCGGTGGGTCCGTCCGGTCTTCGACGGCGCGAGTCGGTCGTCTGCCAACGCACGAATCGAGTTCCGCCCAATCGCCGGCCAACCGACCGTCCGCGACTCCGTCGCGTTCCAAGCGGCCTTCGCGGGTCTGATGGAACGACTCCCGCGGCAGGACCACCCAGTCATCGACCTCGACTGGTCCACTGCGAACGAGAACTTCTACACGGCGATGCGCGAGGGCCCCCACGGCGACATCGCGTGGGTCGATATCGACGGCGACGAGGTGTCGGGTGCGGAACTCTACGAAGACCTCCTCGTCCACGCCCGTGACGGTCTGCGAGTCGCTGGCTGTACCGAACAAGAGGCGAACTACTACCTCGAACCCCTCCGGCAGCGCGTCGAGACCGGTGTGACCCCCGCCGACTGGAAGCGCGAACGGGTTCGGGAGGCCCTCGATGCTGGTGCTGACTTCGAGACGGCACTCCAACAGATGCAGCGTGAATACGTCGAACAGCAGTCAGAGACGCTCCTCGAAGGCGAGTTCGCAGACTGGTTCTGAGGCGGCGGAGAGACCCACCCCTCACACGTTTCGGCTACTCGACGGGTGCGAAGTACGCGTCGTCGTACATCGTGTGCGTAATCTCTTCGAGTGTTCCGGAGTCGCAACTGTCGCACTGTGTCTGGGTCTCGGGGTGCGCGTAGACGGTGTCGCACCGGACGCAAGCGAAGAATCTCAATCCAAGCACGAACGGGGTTCGTGGTCGGAGAGCATAAACTGGACTCTGAAGGAGTCCTGCAGGTACCGGTCACAGAAAGCGGAGAGAAACCGAGAGGTGCCTTATTCGAGGCCTTCGAAGTTCTGGTGGCGCTGGATGTCGACGCCGTCTTCGGTGACGACGGCGAGGTTGATACCGTTACCCGACGCGAGGTCACGCTCGACTGCCGCGCGGATGGCGTTCGTCGCGACCTGCTTTGCTTCGTCGACCGTCAGGCCGTCTTTGTACTCACGCTCGAGGACACCGAGGGCGTACTGACTGCCGGAGCCAGTGACGGTGTACTCCTCTTCGAGGACGGAGCCTGCGGGGTCGATGCTGTAGATGTGGCCGCCTTCTTCGTCGACGCCGCCGAGGATGGGCTGGACGATGTAGAAACCGCCCGAGCGGAGGAAGTTGCCCACGAGCGTCGAGAGGGCCTTCATGCTCATGTCTTCGCCGCGGCGGGCCTCGTAGAGGCGAACTTCCGCGCGCAGGGAACTGATGAGCGACTGGGCCGCCGAGACGGACCCGGCGATGGTCAGTGCACCCGTCGGGTGAATCTCTTCGACCTTCTGGACGTCCTTCGAAGAGACCATGTAGCCCATGCTTGCGCGCATGTCGGTCGCGAGGACGACGCCTTCGTCGGTTTTGATACCGACCGTCGTGGTTCCGGTCTTCGTCTCTTTGTCACCGAGTGATTCGGCGCGTCGCTCGGCGTGTGGGAACTCGCCGAGTTCGGGGCCGAACACGTTCGAGTGGTCGCCGGTGAGCGAGTCGAGACGGCCAGAGAACTCGTCGTGAGTCGGGGTACGCATTATCTGCGATTGCACTTCGGCGCTGATAAATGCAACCCTTCACCTGTCCATTGCCGGTGTTGCGGTGTCTGACGCCCGTCATCGGCGCAGTCGCTCCGGGAGGGCGAGTCCGTCAAAAAGTGGCGTATGACCCAGGTTAGCGGGTCGCAGCGCGTTCGTATGCGTTTCCGGTCGTCTCGATGAGACGGTGGATTGGGAGGGTCACGCCCATCCGGCGGGCAGCGAGTGCAATCGGCAACATAGCGATGCCAGTTGCCACTGACAGCTGGTAGGCGGCTAGCAGGACGTTCTTCTTCAAGCGGTGGATCATTACCGTTGTCCTCAGTTGGGTGTCGAGCGATGCCTGGTTATAAACTTTCCCACCTGGGTGAAATACCGCCCCGACGCCGTCTGCCAATTCAACTGGACTTGTACAATGTCCAATACGTACGACTACTCCACGTGGGTAGTGCGTGATGACTCTGGACAATTCCCATAAGTTATGTGGATAATATGGGTTGCATGCGCAGGAGGTGCGCGCTCGCGCTCGATTTCTGGAGTGTCACTGTCGGGTGACGGTGGCAGAAATCGACCCGTCTGCGAACACGAGAGAACGACCACGGGTGTAACTCTCTACCACTGGCCCGCGCGAACCACAAGACACGAAACCCCACCGGCACGTAACGACTGTATGAGCAACTATCTCGTCGCGATGGAGGCGGCCTGGTTAGTACGGGACGTCGAGGACATCGACGACGCCATTGGCGTCGCCGTCAGCGAGGCCGGCAAGCGACTCAACGAAAAAGACAAAGAGTACGTCGAAGTCGAAGTCGGCGCAACGCCGTGTCCGGCCTGTGGCGAACCGTTCGACTCCGCGTTCATCGCGGCCAACACGGCACTCGTCGGACTGCTCCTCGAAATCAAGATTTTCAACGCAGACGGCGAGAAACACGCCTCGCGCATCGCAAAGAGCGAAGTCGGCGGCGCACTCCGTGACGTCCCACTCGACGTCATCGACATCAGGGAGTTCGAATCCGACGAAGACGCCTGAACGACCAGAACCTTTTTTCATAACCCTGGGTTATCCTTCGGCATGGAACTCCCCACGCCGCAGGACCTCCGAGAACGGCGCAAATCACTGGAACTGACGCAAAGTAAACTGGCAGATATGGCTGGTGTCTCCCAACCACTCATCGCCCGCATCGAGGGTGGAGACGTAGACCCGCGTCTCTCGACGCTCCGACGCATCGTCGAAGCACTCGACGAAGCAGAGGGCCGCATCGTCCGCGCAGAAGACATCATGAACACGAACGTTCGGAGCGTCGCTCCCGACAACTCCGTCCTCGAAGCGCGCGACATGATGCTCGACGCGGGCTTCTCGCAGTTGCCAGTCATCGAAAACGGCCGGCCACTCGGCATTATCTCGAACGCAGACATCCGGCACGTTCAGGAAGACAACGTCGCAGAGCGCCCCGTCAACGAAGTGATGTCCGAGAGTATCACGACGGTCGAACCGGAGACGACGCTCGACGAAGTTGGCGTCTACCTCGACCACAACTCCGCGATTCTCGTCGTCGAAGGCGGCGAGACGGTCGGTATCATCACGGAAGCGGACATCGCTGCACACATCTAACGACGCCAGACTGCGCTATCGACGGCGGACGACGAGGGGAGTCGCTCCGTCCGGTTGGGTCGTCATCTCGGGTGTGATTTCGAGTGGCTCGTCACTACCCCACTCGAGTTCGAACTCCCGGAGGACCGTCGCGAGAACGATTTTTGCTTCGGTGAGCGCGAACGACCGTCCCAGACAACTCCGTGGTCCTGCACCAAAGGGGATGTACGCGTAGGTGGGCCGGTCACTGTCTTCGGCCCAGCGCGCTGGTCGGAACGTGAGCGGGTCGTCGTACCAACGCTCGTCGCGATGGACGTGGATAATCGACAGATGGACGTCTGTCCCTGGGGGAATCGTTCGCGCCCCGGCCGAGAATGGTTCGGCCGTTTCACGAGGAATCGTGTGGACGGGTGGGTACAGTCGAAGTGACTCTTTGAGTACTCGTTCGAGTGTCGAGAGTCGGTCGAGTTCTTCAGCAGTCACCGGACCACCGTCGACCACGTCGTCGACCTCGGCGGTGGCTGTCTCGCATATCTCTGGGTGCGTCGCCAACAGATACAACGTGTAGGTGAGCGCCAGCGCTGTCGTCTCGTGGCCGGCAAATATCATCCCGATGAGTTGGTTCTCCATCGATTCGACGGTCTGTGGGTACTCGCTCCCTAACGCGTCGGCGAGTCTGGACGCGAGACTCCCTTCGTTCGCTGTTTCGACGAGGTCTCTAACCGTTTCGCGAAGAAGGTCGTCGGCCCGTTCGAATCGTCGTCGATTCGGCGTCGGAACCCACTCCGGAAGCACCCACGACGCCGGGGCGAACCGTCCGTTGAGGCCGTCGGCGGCACTCCGTACTCGGTCGTCGCCACCGAGTTCGAGTTCGCGCCCGAGAATCGTCGCGAAGATGACGTCGAGTGTGAGGTCTTTCATCTGAGATTCGAGTGAGACCGTTCCGGAGTCTGGCCACTCACCCAGACGCCGCTCGACTTGTTCGCTGATTTCGGTCGCGTACGTGTCGACTCGGTCCCAGCGGAAGAATGGGTCGAGCGCTGTTCGTTGGTTTCGCCACTCCTCTCCTTCGGCGGCAGTGACCGCGTCGCCAAAGGCCGCCGAAAACTCGTCTCCCTTTCTCATGGCGTCTCGGTCGCTGACCAGCGCTCGTTCGAAGTGGTCCGGGTGTGCGAGAACGTACAACTCGTCCATCCCCAGTACGTCGAGACCGACGGCGTCGTCGACGCCGTGGTCTGCCAAGAGGTCGGCAACGAACCCGAACGGGTCGGCCGCGAACCCGATGGTGTGCCCGAAGACGGGTAGTCCATCGGGCGTCGGTGGTCGTCGTGTCACAGTACGACTACGAAGAACGGCCGTGATGAATGGTTCGTTTCGTTACAGTTCGAGGCCGCGAATCGAAACGCCCGCTCCGGATTCGACGTGGCCGACGATGCGGCCGTCGGTCGCGTCGACGAGTGCCTCGGCGTTCTCCTCGGGGACGGCGGCGACGAACCCGGTGCCCATGTTGAACGTCTTGTGCATCTCCTCGTCGGAGACGCCGCCACGTTCCTGGATGAACTCGAAGACTGCCTGCGGGTCGAACGCGTCGTCGACGACGTAGCGGAACTCACCCATCCGTTCGAGGTTGGTCCACCCGCCACCTGTCACGTGGGCCGCCGCGTTGGTCTCTGCAGCGCGGAGGTCGTCGAGGAGGTAGGTGTAGATTCGCGTCGGTTCGAGGAGGGCCTGCCCGACTGTCTCGTACTCTTCGCCCTCCCACTCGTCGTCGTAGTCGCCGTCGGACGTCGCGGCCTTCCGGGCGAGTGTCAGTCCGTTCGAGTGGATACCCGACGAGGGGAATCCGACGAGCACGTCT
Source organism: Haloferax marinum (assembly GCF_009674625.1). Classification (GTDB taxonomy): domain Archaea; phylum Halobacteriota; class Halobacteria; order Halobacteriales; family Haloferacaceae; genus Haloferax; species Haloferax marinum. The sequence goes on from NZ_WKJQ01000001.1 coordinate 267,968, forward strand.
CCCGGTTCTGCCTCGCCGGGGAAGATTGCGTCTTTCTTCGCGAGTCCAGCACAGGTTCCGGCGAGGTCGAGTCCGTTGATGACCTCGGGCATGACGGCGGTTTCACCGCCGACGAGTTCGATGTCTGCTTCCTCGGCACCCGCCGCGAGTCCCTGTCCAACCTGTTCGGCGAAGGTTTCGTCCGGCGCGTCGACTGCGAGGTAGTCTACGAACGCGACCGGGCGCACACCCGCGGCGACGAGGTCGTTTGCGTTCATCGCGATACAGTCGATACCGACCGTCGAGTAGTCGGAGAGCGCCTCCGCGACGAGGAGTTTCGTTCCGACGCCGTCGGTCGCGAGTCCGAGATACCGGTCACCGATGTCGAGGAGACCGGCGTAATCGCCCGACCCGCCACCGACCTGTGCGACGAGCGCTGCGGTTGCGGCCTCACTCGCCTCGATATCGACACCGGCGTCGGCGTAGGTCATTCCCTCGGAGTCGTCTTTCGTCATGTTCGTGTACGAGATAGGCCGAAATATAAAATCACAGGGTCCAGATGACACACGTTCTCGCATACTTGCAGGTTTTCGGTCGTTCGACGGTGAGCCCACTGTCTCGACGCTTGTCGCGATGTCGAACTAGTGCCGCCGTGTTCACACCGCGCCCCAAACCGGTGTCGTCGACCCGACTTCCCACCGCAAAATCGGCAGTAGTAGATGATTGTTGACATATTTGGGTAAAAAGTCTAAGAACCGTCTATGAATGGTCTAGTGCGTTCTAAGCCGTTTATAAAAGGTTTCAAAGAGGTCCTAACCCGGTTTTTTGCCCCGGTAAAGAGTTGGAAAAGCAAGCGAATTCACCGTAACGCTCGGCCCGTTATATGATGGTCCCAGTAGTACAGATGAGTGACGATGTCCGGAATCCCCTCCACCCCCGATTCGATCGCAAACGACCTCGCGTCGGCAGTCGGTCGGTTCGCGTTCGAACCGCTCGAAACCGTCGCCTTCTGGTCGGCGGTTGCCCTCCCTCTCGCGTACCTTCCCATGCTCGCTAACGGTCTGACCGCTTCGAACCTGCCCCTGTTCGTCGGACTGTTGGCCTTGCACGCGACTGCTCTGGTCCTCGGCCGTGGTCACGGCCAGGACTGACTGCAACTCCCACGTACCTGCCCCACCCTGCCCGAACCGGCTTCGTCACGGTCCCCCCACTGACGCTCTGTGCGTCGATTCGGTCTCATCACAGTACCAGTATCAGTCGATTCTCTCACGGCATCTTCGTCCCAGCTCCAGTTCCAGTCCCAACTCCATCTCTCGTCGACTCAAGTTCTATCGGAGTTCCTCACGTGCGGTGTGAGAATCCGTGAGACGGTGTGGCCGAGACGGCCCACCGAGACGCTCAGAACCCGACGAAGAGGAGCAACCCAGCCGTCAGAAGAATCGAGAGCACGAGCACACCGGCGAAGACCGGTGTACTCCACGCTTTGACCGTTCGGCCGTCGAGCGAGGCGAACGGCAACATGTTGAACGCCGCGAGGAACGCGTTGATGACGAGTCCGCGGGCACCGATGAGTTCGAGGACGCCCGACCCGAGGACGACGCCTGCGACGAACAGCGGCGCGAACGCGACGAGGAGAAGCAGGTTCGTTACTGGCCCAGCGAGTGCGATGAGACCGTGTTCACGGTCCGTGAGCATCCCTCGGTGGTACACTGCGCCGGGGGCGGCGAAGATGAACCCGACGAGAGCACTCATGATGGCGACACCGAGCATCCCGTAGTCGGCGCGAAACTCCGCGATCTGTCCGAACCGAACTGCGACGACTTTGTGTGCGACTTCGTGGAGGAGGAAGCCGACACCCGCCGTGAGAAGGCTCACGACGAGTGCGAGGACGAACGTCCCGTTTGCGAGCGACGCGAGAGCGCGCTGGCCGCCACCGGCGAAGAAGATGGCAAACGCCACACCGAGAGCGAGCCAGGCGACGCCGAGGTCACGAAGCTCACGTGAGGAAAAGGAGATGTTCACGTGAGCGTCCTCCAGATGAGGTCGGCGCTGTTCGTCGCGCCTTCGAGCATCAGGTTCGTGACGCCGGTGACACCGCCGAGGTCTGCCGCGATGACCGGGAGGACGTACGTGACGAAGAGGAAACTCGCGATGATGCTCCCGATGTTCGTCATCGCCACGACCATGATGAGTTTGAACAACGGCACGTCGAACAGTTGGCCGACGAGCTCGGCGATTGGCGTCTCCTCGTCGGAGAGAATCTTGTTGAGTTTCCCGATGTCACCGACGTTGACCGGCGTGTGTCGGAGCTCGACGTATCCGGTGAACCACCCCGGCGCGAGAAGCGGGTTGATAGAGGTCATCCACGCGACGAGACCACCGACGAGGGCGGACGTCCACCGAGCGCCGGCGACTTTCGCGAGACCGGCCGCGAAGACACCGTTGATGAGGAACCACGCGGCGAAGATGGTCAGCAGTCGTTCGTTTCCGACGCCTGCCATCGCCAAGAGGACGAAGAAACCGACGAACACTGCGGTGATGCCGAACCCGACGAGTTTCCCCCACGGGAAGCCATCTTTCTCTGCGACACCGACGAGTGACTCCATGGGCGGGAGCGTCTCGGGGTGTTCGAGATAGTTCTCGATACCGGCTTTGTGGCCCGCGCCGACGACGGCGACGACCGACTGCCCGGTCTGTCGAAGTGCGACCAGTTGGTGAGCGATGTAGGCGTCGCGCTCGTCGATGAGTGCCTCTGCACCACCGGGACTGAACCGGCGGAACTCTTCCATCATCGCGGTCACGACGTCGCCGTCGGTCAGGTCGGCCATGTCGAACTCTTCGACGTCAGTCCCTTCTGGAGGCGAAAACAGGCCGACTGCGTTGAGGACGGACCCCACGGCGACGCCAACGGTCGCGCCGGCGAGGATTCCGACGACGAGACTCCCGACGATAGCCGTCCCCAGTCCGCCGAGAACTGACGTGACGAGGCCGGTTCCGTATCCGAGTCCGAAGCCACCGACGAGACCGATAGCAGCGCCTCCGCCCAACCCCGCGACGAGTGCGTCGTCACCATCGAGCGAGAACGACGCAATCGTGTACAGGAGGTACGCGGCGGCAGCCCCGACGATTGCACCGGTCGAAACACGAGTCAAGAAGACGTCGGAGATACCGACCACGTCGCCGTAGAGGCCGACGAGCGGGCCGAGGAAGACACCGACTGCGATTCCAGCGATGGCACCGACGCCGCGCGCGTCGGCGACACCGAACGCGAGGTCACCGACCATGCGCAACTTCTCGAGTGTCCCCATCCGACGCCAGAAGCGCTGGATGGTCGTCTGGATGTCACGGTCGACGAGTGCGACGTCGAGACCTTCTTCTTCTGCCGTCTCGACGGCGGCGAGCATGTCCGCACCGGGCTTTACGTCGAACTGCTCTCCGAGTCTCGACTGGACGTACGAGAGCATCCAGTAGGCGATAAACTGGAAGACGGTGTTCCCGCGAAGCAGGTCGCGCGCTTCGATGTCGTCGGGGGTGCCGCCTTTCAGTTGTCGGTATCGACCCTCGTCGAGTTCGACCGCGACAACGTCTGGGCGTTCGGATTTGACGGTCTCTTCGACCTCTCGTACGCTGTCGGCCGAGACGTGGGCCGTCCCGACGACGTGGACGTGACCCTCGCCGGGCGACGAATCGTTCATCGCCGGGTTTACCGGCCCACGGTTTTTATCCGTGTCGGCATCTCCCACGAACTATGCAGGATTTCGATGCGCACACACCCACCGCTGCTCACGAGATGGCAGTAGACTGTCTCCAAGCAGGCGTCGAGGCGGTTCTCCCCGAACGCGTCGTCTACGAGTCACTCTCGCTCGACGGGGACCTCCTCTCTGTTGCGGGTGCGACCTACGACCTCACGGCGTACGACCGAATCCTCGTCGTCGGTGGTGGAAAAGCCGGTGACGGTGTCGCTGACGCCCTCGAAGCAATCCTCGGTGACCGAATCGACGCTGGCGTCGTCGTCACACCGAACCCTGGTGAGGGCACCCACGTCGAGCGCCTCCCCGGCGACCACCCCGTCCCCTCGGAACGCGGTGTCGAGAGTACCCGACGCATCGTCGAACTCGTCTCGAACCTCGACGAACGGACGCTCGTCCTCGCTGCCATCACCGGCGGCGCGAGCGCGATTCTTCCCGCACCGGCCGACGGCATCTCGCTTTCGGACCTTCGGCAGACCACAGACGAGTTACTCGAAAGCGGTGCGGAGATTCACGAACTCAACGCGGTCAGAAAACATCTCTCGACGCTCAAGGGTGGTGGCCTCGCCCGACTCGCGTCGCCAGCGACGGTGGTCGGTCTCGTCCTCTCGGACGTCGTCGGCAACGACCTCGGCGTCATCGCCTCTGGACCGACCGCACCAGACGAGACGTACTACGACGACGCACTCGACGTCGTGGACCGATTCGACCTCGACGTACCGAAGTCTGTCAGAACGCGTCTCGCACGCGGGTCCGCAGGCGAGGTCTCAGAGACGCCCAAGCCCGGTGACGACGTGTTCGAACGTGTGGACAACCACGTCCTCGCCGATACGTTCACCGCGCTCGACGCCGCCCGTGACGTGGCCGACGAGCGAGGGTACGACTCGATTATCCTCTCCTCGCGCGTTCGCGGCGAGGCGCGCGAAGCGGCGAAGACACACGTCGCCGTCGCAGAGGAGGTTCTCGCGACTGGAAACCCCGTATCGTCGCCTTCGGTGATTCTCTCTGGTGGTGAGTGTACGGTCACCGTCAGAGGCGACGGCTCAGGCGGCCCGAACCTCGAGTTCTGTCTCGCGGCCTGTCCAGAACTCCCCGAAGACGTGGTCCTCGCGAGCATCGACAGCGACGGACTCGACGGCGGCACGGACGTCGCAGGTGCCATCGTGGATTCGTCGTCGGTCGACCAGCGAGACGCCCACACGGCGCTCGCGTCGAACGACGCACTGCCCGCTCTCGCGGACGCTGACGCGCTCGTCGAGACGGGACCGACCGGAACCAACGTCAACGACCTCCGTGTGTTGGTCGTCGGCGCAGGCGAGTGACGTGAGTCGCCCGCTCCCCGAGTGACGGTACGGACAACAAGTTTGTATCCTTCGGTGTAGTATCGCTTGTATATGGCAGGTTTGCTGCCCTCCGCCCCCGACACCTCCTCCGCAGACGAATCCTCGCCGCGGGTCATCGGCCTCGGTGACGACGAGGCGTCCGACCTCCTGTCGGCGCTGTCGTCTACGACTGCGCGGCTCGTTCTCGCCGAACTCCACGAGCAACCGACGAACGCCGCGGAACTGGCCGACCGAGTCGAGACGTCCCTCCAGAACGTCCAGTACCACCTCAGAAAACTCGAAGACGCGGGTCTCGTCGAAGTCATCGACACCGTCTACTCAGAGAAGGGCCGGGAGATGAAAGTGTACGCCCCCTCCGACAGACCACTCGTCGTCGTCGCCGCAACCGAAGAAACTCGTTCGGGTGTCGCGAGCATCTTGAGTAGTCTGCTCGGTGGGGTCGCCGTCCTTGGACTCCTCGCCGCGTTGGTCCAGTGGTTCGCGACGCGCGGATTCGGCGGTACGGGCGCGGGCGCACCCGTCGCAGACTCCGGCGGCGCGGAGGCCGAAGCGGTGTCGATGGCCGCCGAAGCGGCCCCGGCAGTCGCACAGGGAATCCCGCCCGGTCTCGCGTTCTTCGCGGGTGGACTCGTCATCCTCCTCGCCATCGCAGTTATCCAACTGTCCCGTCGCTGAGTGGTCTCCCTCAGAGCGGTTCTCGTTCGTTACTAGTCGTTGGGGTAACTATTCGTACTCAGCGAAACTACAGTGTAGCATGAAACACCGTGCCGTGGTCCGTGGTATCGGGGTCGGTGTCGGTGAGGACGGGTCGAACGTCCCCGCAGTCATCCTCGAAGCACGTGACGAACTCCTTCCGATAGTTATCACGTCGGACCAGGCCCAAGCGATTCAGCTCGGCCTCTCTGGCGAGAAGTTCGAGCGTCCGCTGACGCACGATTTACTCGTGGAGATGGTCACCGAGTTCGGCGGTGCAATCGACAGCATCCGTATCGACGACATCTCCAACGGAACGTTCTACGCGAAGGTCGACGCCGAACGATACACCGACGGTGAGGCCCAGACGTTCGTCTTCGACGCTCGCCCGAGTGACGCCATCTCGCTCGCGATTCGTGTCGACTGCCCCATCCTCGTCTCCGATGGCGTACTCGACGTTGCGGGCCAATCTCCCGAAGCGTTCGACGTGGACGCCGACGAGTAGTTCACTTCGGGTCGGGTCCTACGATTTCAAGCCCCTTCGGTTCGACGCCTCTCGCATGAGCGAATCCACCGCCACGCTCGCGGAGTCGCGCACCGAGATGACCGAACTGCTCCTTCCCAACGACACCAACAACCTCGGCCGCGCCCTCGGTGGGGCCGTCCTCCACTGGATGGACATCTGCGGTGCGATTGCAGCGATGCGGTTTTCGAACCGACAGTGCGTCACCGCGTCGATGGACCACGTCGATTTCATCAGCGCTATCGACCTGGGCGAGGTTGCGGTCATGGAGGCGTACGTCTTCAACGTCGGACGAACGAGCATCGACGTGAAAGTCGACGTCCACGCGGAGAACCCGAAGACCGACGAAGTACGCAAGACGACCACCTCGTTCCTGACGTTCGTCGCGCTCGACGAGGAGGGAACACCGACGCCCGTTCCCCGTCTCGACTGCCCGACTGCCGAAGAAGAAGCACTCCGCGAGGAGGCCGTCGAGGCCCGCGCCGACCAGTTAGAGTCCGTCATCGAGCGGATGGAGCAGTAACGGCAGGGAGACTGAACCGCAATCCACCGGCTAACCCTTATCCGGGAAGACGACACACTCTCTCGTATGCTCGACGTTTCAGTCCCCGACCCGCCGTCGCTTCCGAAGGTCGACCCAAACCAGTACGAAGACGCACAGGTGGCAGTCGACGCCGACTTCAAGCGAACCGAACTCGAGGAGTTCCTCGAAGCGGGAGCGTGGACCGAGGCGTTCGAAGCGTGGGCCCAAGAGACGCCCGTCACCGACGAGCAGTGGCAGGTTGTCCTCGAACTCGACTTGCTGACGTACTTCGATTTCTTCTGGGACGACTTCGCCGACAGAGTGGGCTATCACGCACCGGGCATCCCCGAAGACTGGAAGGAACGGCAGTTACACCCCAAACTGACCTCGTGGGGACAGGTGTCGTCGATAAATGCGGGCCTCACCGAACTCGGCCAGGTGGTGTGCGACGTGCTCAAAGACGAGTACATCGACTGGGAGTCGTCGTACGAAGCACCCGACGACCTGCCGGAGTTCGACTGAAGACGGGTGTCCGAACGGCCGGCGTTCGACCAGCGAAAGACTGCCACTGCGCGAGAGTTCTCTCCAGCCCTCGTCTCCTGAACAAAACCGGTGTCTCTGGGTGACACTCTGGAGACACTTGGGAGACAGCTGGCGACCTCTGGGTGAGATTTGGGAAAACCCTCAAATAGGCACTGACGAACACCCTGCTCGTCGATATGACGAACATAAAGCGCCGTCAGGTACTCCGTGGAATCGGTGGTGTCGCCATCATTGGTGGATTAGCAGGTTGCACAGGTGGAGACAGCTCCGGTGGTGGTGGGGCTGGAAACGAGACCCAGACCGACACCGGGATGGACACGACCACCTCGACGCCAACTCCCGAGTCGGAGATGGCGATGGTCCGTGTGGCCCACCTCTCACCCGACGCTCCCAACGTCGACGTCTACGTCGATGGGGCCGTAGCACTCACCGACGTCCCGTTCGGTGCAGTGAGTGACTACCTCTCGGTTGCCGTCGGCCCTCACTCGGTGAAGATTACCGCTGCAGGCGACGAGTCGACCGTCGCGTTCGAAGGCGACGTCGAAGTCGCCGAGGCGACGTACACAGTCGCCGCAGTCGGTGAACTCGGCGAAGAGACGTTCCAACCGCTCGTCCTCGAAGACGACGTGTCGATTCCAGACGCCGACGTGGCGCGAGTCCGCGTCGTCCACGCCTCTCCCGACGCCCCTGCAGTGGACATCACCGCAGGCGACCAGACGCTCTTCGATGGCGTCGAATTCACCCAGTCGGGAACCGTCGAGGTACCCGCCGACACCTACACGTTACAGGTCAGAGGCGACACCGAGACGAACGACGGCGACGCAGTCGCCGAGTTCGACCTCCAACTCGCCGGTGAAACGGTGTACACTGTCTTCGCCGCGGGATACCTCTCACCACCCGACGACGCCATGGACAAAGCCTTCCGTCCAATCGCCGTGGTCGACGCTGGCACGGGCGGCGGCGGTCTGTTAGACGTCTTCGTGCGCGCAGCGCACCTCTCGCCCGACGCACCCAACGTCGACGTGCTCGTCGACGGGGCGGCCGTCCTCACGGACGTCCCCTTCGGAGCGGTGAGCGACTACCTCTCGTTGGTCGCAGGAACGTATCAAGTGTCGATACAGGCGGCCGGAGACCCCGACACCGTGGTCTTCGACGAGGATCTCGAGCTCGACTCGGGCGCGTACACCGTCGCCGCAATCGGTGAACTCGAATCGGGCGCGGAGAACCCCTTCACCGTCACGATTCTCGAGGACGACCGTTCGGCACCCGCTGACGACACGTCCCGTATCCGCGTCTTCCACGCGTCTCCCGACGCGCCTGCAGTCGATGTGACCGTCAAGTCGACCGGCGATGCCATCGTCGATGGGGCGGCCTTCGGTGACACGGCGACGGTCGAAGTCCCCGCCGGTGAGTACACGCTCGAAATCCGCGGCGCGACTGACATGAACGACGGCGACGTCGTGGCCGAGTTCGACGTGGCACCCGAAGGTGGCCGTGCGTACACTGCCATCGCTCAGGGCTACCTGACGACGGACGACGAACCCACGGACGAGGGGTTCGACCTCCAAATCGTCGCGGACAACTAATCCCAACGGCACCCTCGGGCTCTCCGGCACCCTCCGGCCCTCTCACCGCCTAAACATCTCAACTGGCCGATGTGCTTAGGTCCGTCTCTCGCGTAGTACGGTGAGATGGAGGGAATCCTCTGGTACGTACTGACCGGCACGCGCGGTGGTGCAAACCGTATCAGAATCCTCCGTGAGCTTGCCGACCGTCCACGAAACGCCAACAGACTCGCAGAGGAGTTACGACTCGACTACAAGACGGTTCGGCATCACCTCGACGTTCTCGTCCAGAACGGGTTGGTCGAACACAGCGGAACTGGATACGGTGCGGTCTACCTCCCGTCCGGGCAGACGAGACAACACTGGGACACTATCGAACGAATAATCGCGCAGGTAAACGAATGAGCATACAGACGACGAGTGACGTGTCGAAGCGAGTGGAGCGACTGCGATGAGCATCTGGGTCGATATCGCCCGTCTCTCTGTCGGACTCAGTGCCGTCTTCCTCGTCGTCCTCCTCGGAATCTGGGGACGGAACCTCGTCACGTTCCGGTCGAAGCACGCACTCGGACTGGTCGTCTTCGGCTTCTTCCTCTTCGCACAGAGTCTCTTTGCACTCTACTACTACCTCGTCGACCCGACGCTCTCGGTCTGGTTCGCCACCGAGATGCCCGACGTCGCGTGGCAGGTGTTGATGGGCATCCACGTCCTCCAATCGGTCGCGCTCGGTGTCTTGCTGTGGGTGACGTGGGATTGAGCGTCATCGTACTTCGACTGTCGGAGTAAGCGTTAATGCCGATGCGACACTGTTTTCGACTACGATGCGACGCCACGTGACGACTGCGGCCATCCTATCTGAGGCCCGCCAGTCGCCCCTCTCTGTCGCCCAGTCGTCCATTATTGCGGGGCACTAGCCTCGCACCTCTCCTCACCCTGTTCTGTCCCGAATCGACGCTGAGCGCCCGCAGTACATCGTATGAAACGACACACATTCCCCACCCGACAGGCGTATCGAACACGAACACCCCTGTTCCGACAGCGGCGGGTCCGCCACACCACTCCGAACCGGAGGTCCTGGCATGCCAGAACGTGACACGGAAGGCCGACCCGCGGACGCGGACGAGACCCGCCGTTTTGATATATATCCACGAGAAGGACGGGGTATGGAAGATATCGCAGACCAGTACACGCCGTCGGACGTCGAGTCCGTCGTCAGCGAGTACTGGGACGAGAACGACGCGTACGAGGCGACGAAGGAGGCACACGCCGACGACCCGTCGTTCTTCTTCGTCGACGGCCCGCCGTACACGTCCGGCCAGATGCACCTGGGCACGGCGTGGAACAAGACGCTGAAGGACGCGGTCATCCGGCACAAGCGCATGACGGGGCACCAGGTCACCGACCGTCCCGGCTACGACATGCACGGCCTCCCCATCGAGGTCAAAGTCGAAGAGGAACTCGGCTTCACCTCCAAGCGCGACATCGAGGAGTTCGGCATGGAGCAGTTCATCCAGAAGTGCAAGGAGTTCGCCGTCCGCAACCGCGAGGCGATGGACGAGGACTTCCAGTCTATCGGTACGTGGATGGACTGGGACGACCCCTACGAGACGCTGTCTCCGGAGTACATGGAGGCCGCGTGGTGGGCGTTCTCGAACGTCGCCGACAACGGCTTGCTCGAACAGGGCAAACGCAGCGTCAACTACTGTCCGCGCTGTCAGACCGCCATCGCTGCGAACGAAGTCGAGTACGACGAAATCACGTCGCCGTCTATCTACGTCAAGTTCCCGCTGACGGGTCGCGAGGGCAACCTCGTCATCTGGACGACGACGCCGTGGACCATCCCGGCGAACACCTTCGTCGCCGTCGCCGAGGAGATGACCTATCAAGCCGTCCGCGCAGAGAAAGACGGCGAGAGTGAAGTGCTCTACATCGCCGAACCATGTGTCGAGGGCGTCCTGAAGAAGGGTCGCTACGAGGACTACGAAGTCCTCGACGAACTCACCGGCGAAGAGATGGTCGGCTGGGAGTACGACCACCCGCTCGCCGACGTGCTCGGCGAATACGCCGACTTCGAAGGCGCTGGAGAAGTCTACACCGCCGACTACGTCGAAGCAGACCGGACGGGTCTCGTCCACTCCGCACCTGGTCACGGTCAAGAAGACTTCGCCCGCGGCCAGGAACTCGGCCTCGACGTGTTCGTCCCCGTCGACGACAAAGGCGAGTTCACCGAACAGGGCGGCGACTACGCGGGCACGTTCGTCCGCGACGCCAACCCGATGGTCATCGAGGACCTCGACGAGCGCGGCCACCTGCTCCACGCCGGCGAGCACGACCACCGCTACGGTCACTGTTGGCGCTGTGACACGGACATCATCTTCCTCGCCACCGACCAGTGGTTCATCACGATTACCGACGTGAAAGACCAACTGCTGGACAACATCGAGGAGTCCGAGTGGCACCCACAGTGGGCCCGCGACAACCGCTTCCGCGACTTCGTGAGCGACGCCCCCGACTGGAACATCTCCCGGCAGCGCTACTGGGGTATCCCACTGCCTATCTGGGTCCCGCAAGACCCCGACGCCGAGGGCGCAAAAGAGATGATAGTCGTCGGCACGCGCGAGGAACTCGCAGAGCGCGTCGACCAGGATATCGACGCCGAGACGGTGGACCTCCACCGACCATCCGTGGACCCGCTCACCATCACCGAAGACGGTGTGACCTACGAGCGCGTCCCCGACGTGTTCGACGTGTGGATCGACTCCTCGGTCGCCACGTGGGGTACGCTCAACTTCCCGAGTGAGACGGAAGACTACGAGGAACTGTGGCCCGCCGACCTCATCATCGAGGCGCACGACCAGACGCGCGGCTGGTTCTGGTCGCAACTCGGCATGGGAACCGCCGCGACCGGCGAGTCACCGTACAAGGAGGTCATCATGCACGGGTTCGCCAACGACAAGAACGGTCGCAAGATGTCGAAGTCCGTCGGCAACATCGTCACCCCCGAGGAGGCAATCGACCGCGCCGGCCGCGACCCGCTTCGCGCCTACCTCCTCTCGCACGACCAGCAGGGTGTGGACCTCTCGTTCGAGTGGGAGGGCCTCGCCGACATGCAGTCGACGCTCAACATCTTCTGGAACGTCTTCCGCTTCCCACTGCCGTACATGGACCTCGACGGCTACGACCCGGCCGAAGCAGACCTCTCGGAGGGTGAACTCACCGTCGTCGACCAGTGGGTGCTCTCACGTCTCCAGACCGTCAAAGCCGAGATGCACGAGGCGTGGGACGACTACCAGGTCCACACGGCGCTCAACACGCTTCTCGACTTCATCACGCAGGACGTCTCGCGCTTCTACGTGAAGGCAATCCGCGAGCGCATGTGGGACGAAGAGGAGTCCGACTCCAAACTCGGCGCGTACGCGACGCTCTCGACGGTACTCGCTGAGTCCATCCAACTCATCGCTCCGTACGCACCGTACATGGCCGAGCGCATGTACCAGCGTCTCGACGGCGGCGAGACGACGGTCCACATGCTCTCGTACCCCGAGGTCGACGAGGACCTGCGCGACGAGACGCTCGAAACCAACATGGCGGTCCTTCGCGACGTCGAAGAGGCGGCGGCCCACGCGCGCCAACTGGGTGGCCGCAAACTCCGCTGGCCCGTCTCGCGCATCGTCGTCGAGTCTGACGACGAAGACGTCGCTGAAGCCGTCGAAGCCCTCTCTGACCTCCTCTCTGAGCGTGTGAACACGCGCTCGGTGGAGGTGTGCGAGGTGTTCGACGAACTCGTCGAGACGGCCGAACCGCAGATGAGCGTCATCGGGCCGGAGTTCGGGGCCGAGGCGCAGAAGATTATGGAGGCCGTCGAAGGTCTCACCCGCGCCGACGTGGAAGCAGGCGTCGACGTCGACGGTGAGACGTACGAACTCACCGACGAGATGGTCTCGTACGTCAAAGAGCCGCCGGAGAACGTCGTCGGTGCCGACTTCGAAGGTGGCACCGTCTACGTGGACACCGCGCTCACCGACGACATCGAGTCCGAGGGCTACGCCCGCGACGTCATCCGCCGCATCCAGGAGATGCGCAAGCAACTCGACCTCGACGTCGAAGAAGAAATCGACGTGGGCGTCGTCGTCGAAGACGACCGCGTCACCGGATTCGTCGAGGAGAACGCCGACCTCATCGCGTCGGAAGTTCGCGCGCGCGAGTTCGAACTCGGAACTGCCGACGGAGATACCGTCGAAGAGTGGGACGTCGAAGACGTGTCGGTGACCATCGCGGTCACGCGACTCGACTAAGCACACACCGAACCCGTCCTAACCATCCAATTTTCCCACACATCTTGGCTCGATGAGCCTTCAGCTTGACGAACACTTTTGGTCGAATCGTCCAATAGATAATGTGGACCATGAAGAAACTCATCAACGAACCCGGAGCGGTCGTAGACGAGATGCTCGATGGAATGGTAGCGGCGCACCCCGAACTGCGCCGACTCGATGGGACGAACGTCCTCGTCCGCGGCGACGCGCCGGTCGATGGGAAAGTCGCAATCGTCTCCGGCGGTGGGTCCGGCCACGAACCCACACACGCGGGATATCTCGGTGAGGGGATGCTCGACGGTGCCGCAGCAGGAGAAGTGTTCACCTCGCCGACCGCCGACCAACTGAACGAGATGATTCAGGCGACCGACTCGGGCGCGGGCGTCCTCTGTGTCGTCAAGAACTACGAAGGCGACGTGATGAACTTCGACACCGCCGCGGAGATGGCGGGGATGGAGGATGTCGAAGTCGAGCAAGTCGTCGTCAACGACGACGTCGCGGTCGAAGACTCCCTGTACACCTCGGGTCGCCGCGGTGTCGCAGGCACGATTTTCGTCCACAAGTGTGCCGGCGCGAAGGCGGCCCAGGGCGCGGACCTCGGAGAGGTCAAAGCGGTCGCAGAGAACGTCATCGACAACGTCCGAACGATGGGGATGGCTCTCACCTCGTGTATCACGCCCGAGAAAGGCGAACCCACGTTCGACCTCGGCGACGACGAAATCGAACTCGGCATCGGTATCCACGGCGAACCGGGGACCGAACGCGCCGACATCATGAGTGCCGACGAGATAACCGAACATCTGACCGAAAACGTCCTCGACGACCTCGACCTCGACGAGGGCGAAGAAGTCGTCACGATGGTCAACGGCATGGGTGGAACCCCGCTGTCGGAACTCTACATCGTCAACCGCAAACTCCAGTCGATGCTCGACGAACGCGGTATCGAGACCTGGGACGCGTGGGTCGGCGACTACATGACCTCGCTCGATATGATGGGATGTTCGGTCTCCGTCCTCCGCGTCGACGACGAACTCAAAGAACTCCTCGCCGCACCGGCGAAGACGCCGGCGCTCACGGTCACTGAAGAGTAGTCCGACGACGAGCGCACGGTCGAGACGGACTTTTTCCTGATTTTTCGCGGACCTGGAAGCGGGGCAAGGGATTAACGACCGGGGTACGAATGAAGCGACATGGCCGACGTTGATACACAACGTGAAGCGGTGTTGGAGGCGCTCGACAACGTTTCGACGCGACTCACCGACGAAAAATCGTATCTCACCGACCTCGACTCCGCAATTGGCGACGCTGACCACGGGTCGAACATGCAACGCGGCTTTTCGAAAGCGGCCGAAAAGCGCGACGACTTCTCCGAGATGGAACCCCACGAAGTCGTCAAGAACATCGGGACGACGCTCATCTCGAACGTTGGCGGCGCGTCCGGTCCACTCTACGGCGGGTCGATTATGTTCGCCAGCCAGGAACTCGAAGGCGGCATCACCACCGAAAGCTCGGTGGCGTTTGCCGAGGCGTATCTGGACAAGGTGAAAGACCGCGGTGGTGCGCAGGTCGGGTCGAAGACGATGGTCGACGCGCTCGTGCCGGCAGTCCACACCTACAAGAAATCTGTCGAACAGGACGACCTCCCACCACTGGAGGCGCTCGCGAAAGCCGTCGACGCCGCCGAACGAGGTGTCGCGTTCACCACGCCAATCAAGGCGCTGAAGGGCCGAGCATCCTTCCTCGACTGGCGCTCTGTCGGTCATCAAGACCCTGGCGCGACGAGTACGCTGTTCATCATGGAAGAACTGCTAGCGACTGCCGAGGAGTATCTCGATGGCGACGTCGTCCGTGACGCACGTGCAGACAACGCCGTTCGGAGGGACGAATGATCGGACTCGTCGTCGTCTCGCACAGCGCGAGCGCGGCCGAGGGAATCGCAGAGGTCGCCGCACAGATGGGCGGTGGGAATGCTCGAATCGTCCCCGCCGGTGGAGACGAAGACGGTATCGGCACGTCACCCGACCGCATCCGTGCGGGTCTCGAGGAGGCAGACGACGGCGACGGTGTCGTCGTACTCGTCGACTTGGGGAGCGCCGTGATGAACACAGAACTCGCGATCGAGATGGCGGCCGACGTGAACGCGGCGATTGCCGACGCACCGATTCTCGAAGGAACACTCAACGCCGCGGTGGAGACGACGAGCAAGAAAGCGACGATTCAGTCCGTCGTCGACCGCGCCGAAGAGGCACGAGAGTACCGAAAACTGAACTGACTCGGCGCTCTCGTCTGATTCTTCACTCTTCGTCGTCTGACTCGGGCGTCGAGAGCACTTCTTCGAGCGCGTCGAGCGCGGATTCGGCGTCGTCGCCGTCTGCAACGAGACGCACGTCTTCACCGTGAGAGACGTTGAGCCCAGTTACTGCGAGCATACTGGCAGCGGAGACGAGTCCGTCGTCTTCGGCGCGGCCGAGTTGGACGTCGGCGTCGAACGAGTTGGCAGTCTCGACGAACCGCGATGCTGGGCGTGCGTGCAGACCGGCTTTCGGGACGACAGTGACGATTCGTTCCATAGCTGTTGGTACCGACGCCGATGCGTTATCACTGGTGGTTGCGGAACATCGCGCCAAAAAATGGAAGGTAGCTGTGTGTTCGTGCCGTGCGTTACATTCCGAGCGTGGCGACCCACGACGAACTCGGGAAGATTCCCACGATCGCGAGAACCGCGATGAGGAACGTCCCGAAGACGATCGCGGCCGCCGGTGGGTCCCAGTGGGTGTCGCCGTGCGAGTAGAAGACACGCTGGAACGCCTCACCGAAGAGCGCGCAGATACCGCCGAACACACCGCCGATGACGAGTGCGACGATACCGAGTTCTGCGGCCCCAGACGTCCACGCGAGCGCCGCCGTCGAACCGGGCAGCGCCATGTGGTGCGTCACGGGGACGCGCTCGACGCCGAGGTTGAGGAACAGCAGACTGGCCGCCGAGATACCGAACGCGAGGAACGGACTCCCGGTGACGAGTGCGATGTACGCCGCGACGATTCCCATCACGACGCCGATAGCGCCCACTTCCTGCCACTTGTACATGTTCGGAAGCCACGGCTCGACGCTCAGGCGTCCACTCTCGCCGCCGTCTGCGACGGCACCGCCGCGAGTCTCACCGCGCTCGAACGGCGTCATGTCGAAGTAGCCGTCGCCGCGGACCTTCCCGATGATGTCGTAGCCGAAGACAGCGCGGTGGAGGAGCGCCGAGAGCGTCACACCCATCGCGATGTGGTCGTACGGCATGCTGAACGACCCCGAGAGGACGGTCAGCCAGTAACCGATGATACCGAAGACACCACCGACTGCGAGCACGTCGGGTTTCGAACCGAGTGCGAAGCCGATGTCCTTGGCTTTGTGGTAGTCGAAGCCGCTGTCGATGTAACCACGGTTGGCCGCGTAGGCGGCCGCCGCTGCACCGCCGGCGAAACTGATTGCCGGGGAGAACGGAACACCGAACGCGACGGCACCGGTGATTGCACCCGCGTCTGCGTCGACGTACGACGCCACTTCACCGGCGATGACTGCGAAGCCGGTGAAGATGAAGACGGGCAGTGCACCGATTGCTGCGCCGAATGCGCCGCCAGCGAAGGCGGCGATGATCATCTCGATGGCCCAGAGGTCTTGAAGTGCCATCGATTACTCCTCGCTATCGCGTGCCCAGTCGAGGGAGCGCTCGACTGCTTCCTTCCAGCGACCGTAGCGGTGCTCGACGTTCTGTGGGTTCGACGGGTTGAACTCGCGGTCGACCTGCCAGTTCGCGCGAAGTTCGTCCAGCGTCTCCCAGTACCCGACGGCGAGGCCGGCAGCGTAGGCAGCACCGAGTGCGGTCGTCTCGTCGACTTCTGGACGGACGATTTCGGTGTCGAGGATGTTCGACTGGAGCTGACAGAGGAAGTTGTTCTTGACTGCACCACCGTCGACACGGAGGCTCGAGAGGTCGATGTCGCTGTCTTCGACCATCGCTTCGGCGACGTCGCGCGTCTGGAACGCGATGGATTCGAGCGTCGCGCGGACGATGTGTTCGCGACGAGTGCCGCGCGTCATGCCGACGATAGTCCCGCGAGCACGCTGGTCCCAGTGCGGGGCACCGAGGCCGGCGAACGCCGGGACGAAGTAGACGCCGTCCGTCGAGTCGACGGAGCGAGCGAGTTTCTCGGACTCTGCAGCGTCCTCGATGAGCGTCATGTCTTCGAGCCACTCGATTGCGGCGCCCGTGATGAAGATGGAGCCTTCGAGTGCGTACTGGACAGGCTCACCGGAGCGCTGGAACCCGACGGTCGTGAGGAGACCGTGTTCCGACATGACGGCCTCTTCGCCGGTGTTCATCAGCATGAACGACCCGGTACCGTAGGTGTTCTTGGCGTCACCTGCGTCGAAACAGGTCTGACCGAACAGTGCTGCTTGCTGGTCACCGAGCGCACCCGCGACGGGGATTTCGGCGCCCATGAAGCCGCTTGCGTCGGTCGTTCCGTAGTAGTCGTCGTCGGACGACGGACGGACTTCCGGAACCATCTCCCGTGGGACGTTGAACTCCTCGAGGAGTTCGTCGTCCCAGTCCATGTCGTGGATGTTGAACAACATGGTCCGGGAGGCGTTCGTGACGTCAGTGATGTGGTTGCCCGTCAGCTTGTAGATGAGCCACGTGTCGATGGTACCGAAGGCAAGTTCACCTTCTTCGGCACGCTCGCGAACGTCTGCGGGACGAGCGCGCTGCAGTTTGATGGGGTCAGAGTTGTCGAGAAGCCACTCTGCCTTCGTCGCAGAGAAGTACGCGTCGGGTTCGAGGCCCGTCTTCTGCTGGACGTCGTCTTTCTTGCCCTCTTCTTCGAGCGTCTCGATTCGGTCGGTCGTCCGGCGGTCCTGCCAGACGATTGCGTTGTGAATCGGTTGCCCCGTCTCGCGGTCCCAGACGACGGTCGTCTCACGCTGGTTCGTGATACCGATTGCTTCGAGTTGCTCGGCCTCGAGATTCGCGCTCTCGAGTGCCTCGCCGATTACCTCCTTCGTGTTCTCCCAGATCTCGTTGGCGTCGTGTTCGACCCAACCTGGTTCGGGGTAGATCTGTTCGTGCTTTTCGTATGCGTTCGCGACCACTTTCCCGTCGTGGTCGAACACCATGAACCGCGTTCCTGTGGTACCCTGGTCGATGGCACCGACGTAAGTTTCTCCTGACATTGCTAACCAACCTCGATTCGAACTCTCTGCGTGAGAGTCCGACCACATTGAACATGTACAAATTATATGATAAAAGTTTCTTTACTCCTGAGTACCCACCGGCGATAGTCATTTGTCCCGATAGTGTTCTAACCGGCCAATATCTGGAGAATTATTTCGTACTGGCGCTCGTTATGGTCCTATTCGCGTGTCAACCCTCTGCATTGATTTTGCGGGGTTTCTTGAGTCGGGTTCACGGGCACGAACCGAGGGTGACCGACATCTCGAAGGTGCGAATCGAACACTGGTGACCCACGAGGTGGAACTGACGGGGGACCGCGGTAGAACTGACGGAGCGCCGCGGTAGAAGGTCCGGCGCGATTAGACCAGCGCTTCTTCGAGGAGTTGCAGTGGGTGTTTGACGTCGTATCCGGTGCCGTGTTCCATCTGCATCGAACAGGTGGGACACTCGGTCATGCCGACGTTGCCCGCGGCGTGTTCCATGTGGTCGAACATATCTGCGCCAATCTGCATCGACTTGTCGTACTTCTCTTCTTTCCACCCGTACGTCCCAGAGATACCCGAACAGGAGTCGCCCACGTCCTCGATTTCGACGCCATCGAGTTCGCGGAACAGTTCCACTGCCTGTCGGTCGAGACCTTGGTTACGACCGTGACACGGGGCGTGGTAGGCGAACGACTGGTCGGAGACGGACGCCTCACGAACCTCACTCTCGATGTCTTCGTGGATGCGGAGATACTCGAGCGCGTCGTAGGTGTGTTCCGACAGGTCGCGGATACCGTCGATGTCGAACAGTTCGGGATACTCCTGTCGGAGCGACATCGAACACGAGGTACACGACGCGATGATGTCGTAGCCCTCGGGGATGAGGCCAGCGAAGTTCTCGACGTTGATGCCGGCGGCGCGCTTCGCGTCGTCTAACATGCCGTTGGCGAACATCGGCGTCCCAGAACAGCGCTGTTTGGGGACGACGACTTCGTAGCCGAACGACTCGAAGACGCGGACCATCGCCTTCCCGACTTCGGGCGTGTTGTAGTTGGAGTAACACCCGTGGAAGTAGGCGACGCGCTTGTCTTCGGAGCGGACCTGTGGGCCGCCGCGTTCTTGCCACCATTCGCGGAACGTCTGCGTTGCGAACTCGGGGAAGTCGCGTTCGGCGGTGATTCCGAGGACCTTCTCGTTGACTTTCTGGACGAGCGAGTTGCCCATGACGGCGTTCGTCAGGCGCGGGAACATACTGCCCAGTTGGGCCAGCGTCCCGTAGTTCGCGAGGATACGATTGCGGATGTACTCCCGCGAGAACTTCTCCATCACTTCGTCGACGTACTCGCCGCGGGCCGTGTTGTGCATCTGGCTGAGCGGAACGCCAGACGGACAGGCGTCGTCACAGCGCATACAGTTCGAACACGACATGATGGAGTCGTCGACTGCGGCGTCTTCTTTCCGCTTGAGGCGCCACTGCTCTGGCCCCTGGAACTTGGGGCCGGGGAACTCGTCGTCGACTTCCGCGACTGGACAGGAGATGTCACAGGCAGTGCACTTGTAACAGTTGTCCGCACCGGGACGGAGGTCCATGTCGGTGCTCTCGGCGAACACGTCGACGGCCTCGAATTCCTCAGTCTGTGCGTCCGGAGTCAGTGACGGATTCGTCGGTGATTCTGCGTCGCTCATTGGGATGCCTCCTCGCCCGCGAGCCGGCCGGCGACGGCACCCGTCGCCAGCGAGACACCACTCGCGGATTTTTCGCGTGCAACGTCGGCACCGCCGACGACGCCGCCCGCCGCACGCAGGTTTTCGAACTGTGATTCACTGTCTTCGGTGGTCGGGCGCAACTGGTCGTCGACGACGACACCGAAGCGGGCGAACGCGTGGTCGCCGAACGCGTCGGAGTCGGACCACTCGTAACGGTCTGCGGGGTGTGGGACGTGACACCCGAACACCGGTTCGGTGACGTGTTCGCGGTTCGAGTCGAGTCCTTTGCCGACGAGGCCACCCGTCGCGAGGACGATTTGGTCCGCCTCGTACGGCGTCAACCGACTCTTCTGGTCGACCAGAACGGTCTCGATTCGACCATCGTTCGCTTCGAAGTCGACTGCGGGGTTCCCCGACGAGATGCGGACGCCCGCCTCGTCGAGAGCCTCGAACAGCATGTCTTCGAGTTTGAGACCGAGGAGACTCGGCGGCCCCGTCGGAACTTCGAAGACTTGGACACCGAGACGGTCTGCGAGTTCGTCGCGGACTGCCTCGTCGTGGTCGTCGCCGAGCATGGCCGGGAACCCGACGCGGTCCGCACCGTCTAACTCGGCGGCGACGGTGTCGGCAAGAACAGAACGTACGGTTCCTCCTGCGACGTCTTCGTCTCGGTCGAGAGCCTTCGCGAAGCGCGTGACCTTCGCGTCAGACCGGAACGACTTGGGGAACGAGATAGTCGTTCCGCGCACGTCGAAGGGGACACCTCCGGCCGTCAGATGGTCGGCAGCGACTGGTGCGTCGAAGTCGGTGAGTCCTTCGAACCCGACGAGTAGCATGTCTCCAGACGCACTCGCGAGGCCTGGCGCGACCGACTCGGGATAGCGAGCGGTCGGTTTCACCGTCCCCCCGTGTGTCGCGACGAGCGCGTTCGAATCCGTGTGGCTGCCTTCGTACGCGTCGCCAACCGCCTCGTCGAAGATGCGGAGTCCTTCGCGGATGCCGTCTTCACCGACTACCGAGTACGGGTGGCCGTCCGGGAGCGAGTCGAGGCCAGCGAACGGGTCCGCGAAGGGACCGTCGCCACCGGCGTACCCGAGTACGTCGACGAGGCCACTGGCCTGTCGGAGCGTACTCTTCTTGTGGGCGAGCAAGCGTACACGTGCGCCGGTCTCTGCGGCAGACAACGCCGCGGTGCAGGCCGCGATACCGCCGCCGATGACGAGTACGTCGTCAGTTATCGCCATTGGAACCCCCCGTACGACCGCCGTCAGTGACTGCTCCGCCATCGAACGCCGCGAAGTCGATGTCTCCATCTGCCGACGCCGGGTCTTCGTCGCGGTTCATCGTCGTGGCGTGTAGCATGTGTTTGAGTGCAGATTGTGAGAGTTGTTCGCCCCACATGGCGTGGCGTTCGCCCTTCCAGCGCTCCTGATACAGGTCGTCGAGCGAGGCCCGAACCGTCGGTTCGTCGTACTCGGGGGCGAGTTCGTTCGCCATCCGGTGACAGCACATCGCGCCCTGACAGTTCCCCATCGAGGCACGCGTCTGGATTCGGACCGAGTTGAGGTCTGTCCCCGCCGACTCCAGTGCGTCGTGAATCTCGGCGCGAGTGACGGCTTCGCACTCACAGACGACGGGATTCGGTTCCATGCTGTTCAGCACGTCGTCGGCGCGCGACCCGAGTCGCTGGACCGACCGACGGCCGATTGGCGACCGGAGGTTGAAGTCGTCCATGTAGTCGCGGAGGACGGTGAAGTCCTCACTCCCCGGAAGCGGTTCGTCTGCGGTGCGGCACTCGGCTTCGACGTCGAGTTTCTCGCAGACGTGGTCCGAAATCTTCTCGGCCATCATCCGGTAGGTCGTGAGTTTCCCGCCGACGATGCTCGTCATGCCGGGGAGGTCGTCACGCTGGTCGTGGTCGAGGAGGAAGAACTCGCGGGTAATGTCCGTCGGGTCTTCCGTCCCCGTTCCCGGCGGTTCGTAGAGCGGTCGAACGCCCCAGAACGAACGAATCGTCCGTGCGTCTTTCAGCATCGGAACGAGTTCCGAGAGCGTGTCTATCATCAGGTCGACTTCCCACCCCTCTTCGGGGTAGTCTTCTGGGTCTTCGACTTCTTCGTCCGTCGTGCCGAGGATACACGTCGTCTCGTGCGGAACGATGATGTCGGCATCGCCCTTCGGTCGGCAGCGGTTGACGACCGTATCGACCTGCCGGGTGTTCATGATGGTCATGACGCCCTTCGAGGGACGGACCTCGACGTCGACGCCGGCGAGGTCGCCGACTTGGCCCGCCCACGCGCCAGTCGCGTTGACGACGTAGTCGGCGCGAATCTCTTCGACTTCACCGGGTTGCCCGTGGACGTACGGCCCCGACCCGGATTTGTGTGTCACTTCGACGCCGACGACTTCGCCGTCTTCGATGAGTACGTCGGTGACTTCGGAGTGTGTCTCGATTCGTGCCCCGTGTTCGATGGCACTCGCCGCGTTGGCGACACAGAGACGGAATGGGTCGATAGCTCCGTCCGGAACCTTGATGGCTCGCTTGATGTCTTTCGCGAGGTACGGTTCTACTTCGCGGGCCTCCTCGGCCGACAGAACTTCGGCGGGGATACCACACTCGCGGCACCCCTCTAGTTTCTGTTCGAAGTACTCGTCGGAGTCTTCCGGGCGCTGGACGAACAGTCCGCCCGTCATCTCGACGCAATGGCCCGCGATTCGTCTGAGGACGCGGTTTTCTACGATGCACTCTTTCGCAGACGGTTGGTCGGACACCGCGTACCGACCACCGCTGTGGAGAAGACCGTGCATCCGCCCCGTCGTCCCGTGTGTGAGATTCCCCTTCTCGACGAGGGTCACGTCCAGGCCACGCATCGCAAGGTCCCGTGCGATACCTGTCCCGGTCGACCCCCCGCCAATGACGAGGACGCTCGGCGATTTAGTCATCCGTCTTTCGTGAACTACGTTTGCCAGCACTTTATTTTATCTTCACTGTTCTCGTTATCGGGACGTTTCAGAAAATCGAGCAGTTTTCCAGAATTTACCACCGGTCACACCCCGATTATTTGCGTTGCAGGCCCAATATTCGTGGTCTATAAATACGTCCAGAAATCTTAAATCATCGTTCGAATTAGTTACTGCTGGTTCCGGAATCGCCCCCGGTCTCCAGCGCCAAACTGGTGATATTGACCTGTTGGGAGCCTCACATTTTGTGACGTGTGTTCGCACGCGTCACGTGTGTGGGGTCGAAGACGACCCAATTTTTATCTGTGGTCGGGGTACCGCTGAACCGACAGACCAGACGTCATGCGACTCGAAGACAGAATCACACGACGCCGTCGGCGCGGAGAGACTCGCCGTGTCGTGCGCGACCTGAGTGTGCTGAACCCCACCGTCCACCCGGACGAACCGACAGGACGAGGACCAACACTCGAACGTATCCTCGACGTTCTCGACCCCGTTTTCGATGGCGCGTTGCCTCCACACGCGCATATCCACGGCCCGAAAGGAGTGGGTAAATCTGCAGTCGTGACCACACTCTTCGACCACCTGGCGCGCGCGATTCCCTCACAACAGTCGGTTATCTACACGACGACTCGCACTGCCGGTTCGCCGAACACCTCGTTCGCGTACGTCGACGCTCGCAGTGCCCCGACCGAGTTTACACTCCTTCACGCGACGCTCGACGCGCTCACAGACGAGCCAGTTCCCAAGCAGGGTGTCGGCAACGAGGCACTTCGAGAGCGCCTGCGACACCGTCTCTCTCACGACGAGCGAGCAGTCGTCGCCGTCGACCACGTCGGCGAACCGGAGACGTACTCGGCTTCGACCGCCATGGAACTTCTCGACGACGTGTCGCCTCACGTCTCGGTTCTCACGGTCGGGCGAACACCTATCGAAGGGTTCAGCGATAGCGTCGAGTCAGTCGCTGTTGCGCCGTACGAGCGTCACGACCTGGTCGACATCCTCGTCGAGCGCGCGACCGACGCCATCGCGCGAAACGCGCTCACTCACAACGCGACGAGCGAAGTGGCAGCGTGGGCCGAAGGTGATGCACACGACGCGCTCTCGGCACTGTACGGCGCGGCGACACTGGTTGCGGCCGATGGTGCAGACCGACTCGGCACGGAGTACGTCACCGCCGGCATCGACGCAGTCCCCGACGACGGGTGTTCGCTCGGTCGAGTGTTCGCCCTCCCAGAGAGCCACCACGACGTGCTTCGTGCCTTCGTCTCGCTCGACGAGGGAGAGGCGGTGTCAGTCTCTGAAGCGACAGAAGGAATCGCGGCGACGCCTTCGGTCTCCCTGTCGGAGACGACTATCCGGCGTCTCGTCTACGAACTCTCTGACCTCGGGGTCGTCCGCCGCGTTCCAGTCGAAGCGTCCGCAGACGGACCGGGGCGACCTGCCACGCGGCCACTCCCCAACTTCTCGACACTGACCTTCCGCGGTCTCGACGGCGCCGACCGCTGACTCTATCTCCCCGGTGTCCTTAGCGCCGGTATGGTTCCGCCGCTTGTCCTCGATATCGACGGGACGCTTACCGACGCACAGGGACGACTCGACCCACGAGCTTTCGAGTACCTCCCGTCGTGGGAAGCACCCGTCGTACTCGCGACCGGGAAGGCGTTCCCGTATCCAGTCTCACTGTGTCATTATCTCGGCCTCGAACAGACGGTCATCGCCGAGAACGGTGGTGTCGTCCTCGTCGGTGGAGAGGTGTCCTACGCAGGCGACAGAGACGCCGCACAGGCTGCTGCCGACGAGTTCGTCTCACGTGGTGGGGACCTCGGATGGGACGCCGCCGACACCGTCAACCGCTGGCGTGAGACCGAAATCGCCGTCAGTCTCGACGCGGACGAAGAACTCCTCCGGGAGGTTGCTGCGTCGTACGACCTCGAAGTCATCGACACTGGATTCGCGTACCACGTCAAGTCGCACGGGGTCGAAAAGGGGGCCGGCCTCGAACTCGTCTGTGAGACGATGGCGTACGACCCAACGGACTTCGTCGCTATCGGCGACAGTGAGAACGACGCATCGACGTTCCGCGTCGTCGGTCAGTCGTACGCCGTCGCCAACGCCGACGACGTCGCGAAAGAGGCAGCAGACGACGTGTTAGAGAAGTCGTATATGGACGGGACGCTGTCGGTGCTAGAGTCACTGTCAGAGTCGTAAGCAGACGAGTCGGTCGTCACATCGAAGTTGGATGGTGGACGTGTCTCAGACCATCTCTTCGAACGGGGCGAACCGACCGTTGATATCCCACTCGTGGATACAAAACGGACTTCCAATCTGCTTTTCGCCGTCTTCCGTCGCAACTCGCCACGTCGCCGCGTCGGCGTCCCAGCGTTCCACTCGACCACAGCGCTCACAGGCGCGGCGCGTCGGCCGTCGAAGTTGGGGTTCCATATGTGTGTGAGTGATTGTCGGTACGCAAAAGCCCATCGCAGTCGGCATATTCACCACCATCTGGTGAGGTCTCTACACAACCACACCGAACCGATGCTACTTACCGGCCGCCGACTCGACTGTACGTATGGGCTTTCACACCTTCGACGTCGACGCCGCAGCGAAACTCGATGACCCCGCGAGATACCGCTTCGTCTCACGGGAGGAACTCCTCTCACACCTCGGCCCTGGGTCGGGTGACGTGGTCGCCGACCTCGGAAGTGGCACTGGATTCTTCACCGACGACGTCGCACCGTACGTCCAGACACTCTACGCAGTAGACCTCCAAGAGGAGATGCACGATTTCTACCGTGAGAAGGGAGCTCCCGAGAACGTCGAGTTTGTCACCGCGAACGTGGCGGCACTCCCGTTCGAAGACGACGACCTCGACGCCGCCTTCTCGACTATGACGTACCACGAGTTCGAGAGCGACGATGCGATGGCTGAACTCGCACGCGTCGTTCGACCGGGAGGGACCGTGGTCGTGGTCGATTGGTCCACGACTGGCGAGGGTGCTTCTGGGCCGCCGACGACCGAACGGTTCGGACTCGCAGACGCCATCGACGCCTTCGAATCGGTCGGATTCACCATCACACACGGTGAGACACGTCACGAGACGTTCGTCGTCGTCGCCCGCCGCTAACCGAACTGAAATTTACATTCTAAATCATCGTTCGTTATCTACTGAAGTAACAGTTCGTCGGACCTCGAATCGTATTAATTTCCTAGAATAGTTTAGCCCGTATCAGGAAAAACGTTATATTTTGGACTATGCTATCTGTTGTCATGGTAATACACAACTCGGTAATCGATGGCTACAGTGCCTCGGAAGGCTACTTCGAGTGTCGTTCCTGCGGAACGCGGACGGTCAGCGAGACGCACCTAGCAGCGTGTCCAGATTGCAGCGGGTCGGTTCGGAACATCGCTGTTCCGCGTGAGTAACCTGTCTGTTCCATTCGAACGGTCGGAATCGTCCGTTTACGATTCGATGACTGCCGTGTAGCGGTCGACCAACAGAACGAGTATCGCGCCACCGACCGCCGTGAGCGCGAAGAGGCCAAAGAGTTCGAGCGACCACGTCTGTCCTAACTCGGCCAGTTTCTCGGTCGTCTTCACCACGGGTGCGCGGAGTGCGCCGACGATGAGACTCACGAGAAACGCGAGCGTCGGCCGCCGGTAATGTTCGAGTGCCCATCTGACCACGTGTGCAATCGTGAACAGGCCGACGAGTGCGCCGGTGATGAAGGCCACGACGATGGTTCCCGGTTCGACGAGTGCGGACGCTGGCCCGCCAGTTGCAACGTCGATGAGTCTGTCGACGAACTCGCTGAGCGTGGACGTCATGTACTCGTACTGCCCGAGAAGTAACAACAGAAGCGACCCAGAGATACCGGGGAGAATCATTGCACTCACGGCGATTGCCCCCGCGACGACGGTCACCGACAGGGAGTTCCCGAGTGCGGTTCCGACGGTTCCCGACGCGACGAATGCGACGGTGAACCCGGCGACTGCAGCAGCGATTTCGCGTGGCGTGTCGAGTGACACCTGCGAGTAGAGCACGACTGCAGACGCCGCGATGAGACCGAAGAAGAACCCGAACGTCGGGACTGGATAGCTATCGATAGCGACGGTGAGCACGCGCGTGATGGTGATGATTGCCGTGGCGATGCCGGCACCGAGGACGACGAGGAACCCGATGTCGATTTCCCGTAATGCGGCGACTGCGTCGCGCCGACCGTTCGGGAAGAGCCCGCGGAGGACCCGCTCGATACGTTCGGGATTGATTGCAGTGACCGCACTGATGAGTCGTTCGTAGATTCCCGTTACGAGTGCGATCGTCCCGCCAGAGACGCCTGGGACAGCGTCTGCGGCGCCCATGCAGACACCTTTCAGATAGAGTACGAGCCAAGAGTAGAGGGCCGGACGGTCGTCCGTTTGTGTCGACATTTGGTTGTCCGAATCTTTGCTGGCATCCATATCAGTCCACCGTTACGTGAGGCGAACTCGTCTCGTCCCCACGCTTGCCCTGTCCCCGAACTCGGCAGTCGTGACCCGCGACACGAACTCGGAAAGAATCAAACCGACGGACGGTCACACTGTTTCTCATGGAACTCAGCATCGTCGGCAGTGGGTACGTCGGAACGACGCTCGCGGCGTGTTTCGCTGACCTCGGCCACGACGTAGTGAACGTCGATATCGACGAGGATATCGTCGAATCGCTCAACGCCGGAGCGGCACCGATTCACGAACCCGGACTCGACGAACTCGTCGAACGGTACGCCGGTGACCGACTGCGAGCGACGACCGACTACGACGAGATTCTCGACACCGACGCGACGTTCCTCGCCCTGCCGACACCTTCGAACGAGGATGGAAGCATCGACCTCAGAGCGATGCAGGCGGCGGCAGACGCACTCGGTGAGACCCTCTCGAAGAAGGACGGATACCACCTCGTCGTCACCAAGAGTACCGTCACACCGACGACGACCGAGGAAGTCATCGCTCCGCGAATCGAAGAGGCGTCCGGCAAGACCGTCGGCGAGGAGTTCGACGTCGGGATGAACCCCGAGTTCCTGCGCGAGGGAACTGCAGTCGAAGATTTCCTCGACCCCGACAAAATCGTCCTCGGCGCCAACACCGACCGGGCGTTCGACCTGCTGGACGAGATTTTTGCACCACTCGTCGAGCGGGCCGACGACCCCGCAGTCGTTCGGACGGGCATCCGAGAAGCCGAGATGATAAAGTACGCCAACAACGCCTTCCTCGCGTCGAAGATTAGCCTCGCAAACGACCTCGCGAACATCTGCAAAGAGTTCGGTGTCGATTCGTACGAAGTCCTCGAAGCCATCGGCCTCGACTCGCGCATCGGGTCGTCGTTCCTCGCTGCTGGCCTCGGATGGGGTGGGTCGTGCTTCCCGAAAGATACGGCCGCTATCATCGCCGCCGCTCGCTCTCGTGGATACGAACCGCGTCTCTTGCAGGCCGCCGTCGACGTCAACGACCAGCAACCACTTCGGATGCTCGACCTGCTCGAAGACCGATTCGACCCCGCCGGGAAGCGAGTCGCCGTCCTCGGCCTGTCGTTCAAGCCAGGGACCGACGACATCCGCGAATCGCGTGCAATCCCACTCATCGACGCACTTCTCGACGCCGGTGCGACCGTCGTCGGCTACGACCCTGTCGCCACCGACAACATGCGCGAGAAGTTCCCCGATATCGAGTACACGTCGACGGCCGCCGCCGCTCTCGAAGACGCTGACGCTGCGCTCGTCGCCACTGACTGGGACGAGTTCGCCGCACTCGACGACGAGTTCGACGAGATGCGTGAGCGAGTCGTCATCGACGGTCGTCGCATCGTGACACGCCGCGACGGTCTCGACTACGAGTCACTCGTCTGAACGGCCCCGACTCCGAACCATTCGTCTGAACGCACCCGACTCCGAACCGGCCCCCTGAATCCCCGGCCGTTCTGAACGCCACTTTCTTCGAACGTTTTCGACGACGACTGCTGGGTTCCGAAATAGACGACTCTACTCAGCTCTGCGCATCGCAGCCCTCGTCACTATGGAGAGAGCCACTATGGAGAGAGCCACTATGGAGAGAGCGTGGCCACTTCGTCGGTAGTGGCCAAAAGAAAGTACCGTGAAACTGCGTGTCCGCGTTACGCGGCGACGGCAGTCGAAACCGCAGTAGAGTCGACGTAGTTCGATTCGTTCGAAGCCGAGTCGTCGGACGACTGCTCAGTGAACGTCAGTTCCTGCTCACTGCGTTCGAGCGTGACGTCGACAGTGCCAGCTTCAGCACCGTTGACGAGGCCCTCGTCGACGCTGACGTTCTGTGCTTGGTAGGTGACGATGGTGCTGTTCCCTTCGAACGACGTCGGGCCAGTGAACGTGTAGTCGCCCGTCGCACGGACGCTCACGTTGGTGTAGCCGTTTTCGGGACCGTAGTCGTCGTAGCCGGTCGTCGAGTACGGCAGCGTCATCGTGAACTCTCCGTCTTCGTTCGTCTGGACGTGCTGGACGTAGGTGAACGTCGTGTTCGTCGTCAGATCACGCATCTCGACACGTGCAGTCACGTTCGAGTTAGCCGGGGCACCACTGCCTTCGACCGTCGCACCGGGGACTCGCTCGAACGTCTTGACCCACGCTGGGTTGTTGCCGAGGAGGACCTGTGGTTGGATGCCGTAGGTGTTGCCCGCGCGGATGAGCGAGTTCTGGTAGGAACTGGAGCGAAGTGCCGAACTGTTCGACGACTTCACGAGGCGGTAGTGGTCGAGCGCCTCGACGCGCTCTTCGGGGAACGTGCCGACGCCACCGATCTGCGAGCTTCCGTCGGTTTCGACGTACTCCTCGGCGGCGCTCATGTTGTCGAACGTCTTGATAGGCTGGCCGTCTGCCGGCGTCACCTTGAACGTCACCTCACCGTCGGTGGACGTGCGTTCGTCCCAGTCGACGACGACTGGCGATGGGTCACGAGCACTCCCGTGGAACTTGTAGAGACGCACCATCAGGCTCTCGTAGTAGCGCTGGTCGTTGACGTTCGTCGCGGAGGCGACTCGTTCCTGGCCGTTCTGTTCTTGAAGCCGGTACATCCGGTCGTAGAAGTCCGTCGTGGAGACGTTGGACTCGTCGTACCAGACCGTCGGTGCGCCGAACTTCGACTCGGTCGAGACCATCTGCCAGTCGACCATGACGTAGCGAGTGTCGTCGCCTTCGCCGTCGTCACCCATGGAGGTGAGGACGTCTTTGGCCTGCTGTTCGTCAGGTGCGAGGAGGTAGTTCGCCGCCTCCGCCGCGCCACCCTGGAACGGGTTGGCGTTCGGGATGCGTTCACCGAGGACCGTAATCCAGTGACCGTAGTCCCACCACGACATCACGCCGTAGGAACCGTCTGGATAGTCGAAGTCGTCTGCGTACTTGTACGTCCCGTAGTACTCCATCTGGTTCGACGCACCGCCGAACTCACCTTCTTCGGGAGTGTTAGTCTGCATCCATCCGAGCGTTTCGTCCCACTGGGTGACGGTGCCTGGCCCAGTTTGAGACGCCTGCATGGCCGTCTGAGACGTGCCACCGTTACCGAGTTGAATCGGAACGATGAGGACTGGCGTGAGGATGAGGAGGACGGCGAAGGCTACTGCCGCGACCTGCCCGTACGAGACGTCGTCGAGTCGGTCGACGTTGGCGAGGCCGATGAAGTCGATGCCGAGTGCCTCACGGAGGAGGTACGCGTTCATCACCGCGACGACCACTGCGAGGTAGTAGTTGAAACGAACCTGCGTGAAGGCGGCAGACGTCATGATGGCCGCCCAGACGAGGATGAACAGGTGTTCACTCTCGTAGTCTGCTTGCATCACTGCACCCACGATGAGGGCAGTGACGATACCGAGACTGACGAGCGAGGATTCGAGTCCGAGTACTGCGCCGATTCCTGCCGGAAGGGCTGGAATGAGGAAGAGGACGCCGATGAGGGCGATGCTCCCGGCGACGTACCCGAGTTTTCGAGTGTCGCCATCACGGACGAGTGGCTTGGCGACGAACCAGATTGCCGCCACGACACCCGTGAAGAACGTGAACCCGTACTCGGACATGATGCGGTCGACCGCCGTCAGACCGCTCGCTTGGAGAATGTTCGCTGCGAGGAACGGTTGTGCCTCACCGATGGTACGGGTCGCTGCACCGGCGCTGAACCCGACCGTCCGGAGGAAGTTGCGTGCAATCGAACCGAAGACGTTCGGGAGGACGAGCGAGAACAACACCAGACCGACGAGCATGATGCCGCCGACTGCTGCTGGGTAGTATCGGTCGTCGACGTCGTTCGACTCCCACCAGCGAGCGAGTGCGGCGAGGAACACCGCACCCAGTCCGACGCCGAAGGAGAACAGCGGTTGCAGGAAGCCGAAGTCGGTCACACCGAACGTCATCTCTTCGAGCGGGACGAACATCAGCACACCCGTGACCACCATCGAGACAGCACCGACGAATGCGGCGTGCTCGGGTGACCGTCCACGAGCGTAGTCGGAGACCATCTTCAAGACCAAGAAGAGGCCGAAGATACCGACCAGGAGGATGCCCGGTGGCCACGACCACATGTAGATGGCCGTCGCGACACCGGCGAGCGCGGACCACATCAGTGGCTCGCGGAGTGCGTCGAAATCACGGGCTTCGACGAGTTCCCAGACGGGTTTCTCTCGGTCGGCAACCGTGAGGGCGACCATGATTGCGAGGACGGCGAAGCCCATGAAGAACGGTTCTGCGATGTTGTGGTCTGCGAATCCGACGAGCCCACGCCGGAGGAACGTTCCGGGGAGGAGCATCAAGATGACTGCGCCGAAGAGGCCACCGAGACGGCCACCGAGACGCTTTCCGATGAGGTACGTCGGGATGGCGATTAGTGCCCCGAAGACGGCGGGAGCGACCAAGAGCGTCTTTGCGACGAGGTCGGCCGACGGACTCCCGAGTCCGACGACGAGTGCTGCAGTCGCGACGATTTGGTCGTAAATCGTCCCGAACTGGCCTGCTGTTCGACCGAATGGGAACTCGGTCCACGGGTCGAACGGCATCGTAGTCGGCCAGTTCCGGACGGTGTATTCCACCTGGCGGAGGTGATACCAGGCGTCGTTTCCTGAGAAGAACACCGACCCATCTCGAATGAACGCGTCGTAACTGCGGAGGCGTATCCACAGCATGACGAGGACGATAGTCGAGAGGACCGGTATGTGATACCAGTCGCGAGCGAGATCCGCTACGGAGGGCGAATGCTCTTGTTGCTCGTCGCTCATTGTGCCAAACAACTGTTAAGCTGTTCATAAGCCTTGTGATAGGGTATTTCGAGGGAAACGGTTGGCTCGGTTGAAAGACAATGCTTATTCGACACTCGTCGGTAACTCCGACTCATGAAAGTCTCCGTCGTGGTCTGTACGTACTCGATGGAACGGTACGGGTCGTTCTCCGAGACTGTCGAGAGCGTCCTCGAACAGACCTACGAACCCCTCGAAGTCGTCATCGTCGTCGATGGAAACGAGGAGGTGTTCGCTCGCGTCGAAGACGACTTCGGTGATATCGACGACGTCGTGCTCCACATCAACGACGAGAACCGCGGTATCTCCTACAGCCGAACGAAAGGTGCCGAACTCGCCTCCGGTGACGTCGTCGCGATGATAGACGACGACGCGACTGCCGAACCGGACTGGATAGCGAAACTCGTCCAGACCTACGAGGAGAACCCCGAAGCCGTCGCTGTCGGCGGTCACGTCGTCCCCGACTGGGTCGCCCGCAAACCCGACTTCTTCCCCGAGGAATTCTACTGGCTCGTCGGCTGCGACGAACGCGGATTCGGTGAGCACATGGATGAGGTCCGGAACACCTACGGTTCGAACATCTCCTTCAAGCGCGACGTCTTCCTCGAAGCCGGTGGCTACGACACGAACACCGGTCGAAAAGGTGACAAACACGTCCAAGCTCACGAGGCCCCGGTCTGTATCCGAATCTACAACAACACCGGCAAGCGCGTCATCTACAACAAAGAGGCCCGCGTGAACCACAAACTGTTCGAGTACCGGACAGAGTTCGACTGGCTCGTCTTCCGGTCGTTCTGGCAGGGCTACTCGAAGCGTGTGATGGACCTCCTGTACCCCGAGGCGTCGGGCGACAAGAACGACTATCTGCGTGACTTGATGCTCGTCTACGTCGTCGACCGACTCAAGAACCTCGTCAAAGACCCGTCGATGGCGAAGGTTCAACAGTTGATTGCCATCTTCGTCTTTACTGCGGCGGTCGGGTTCGGATACGTCTACGGGTTGTTGACGCCGAATCTGGTGGAGAAGACGAACCGCTGACACTCGACAATGTCTATAAACACGCCACATCAAAACCCAGGTTCGGAAGAGTCACCGATGCATATTCTATACTACCTCAATCAGTTTCCGAAGATATCCGAGACATTCGTGTTGAACGAAATTCGAGAGTTGCAGAGGCTCGGCCATCGGGTTACTGTGGTTTCGCTCAAGGATGCTGAAACGGACATAATCCACGACGAGTTCGAGGAGTTGGACATCGATATTCACTACATCTCTTACCCTTCTGCCAGGGATATTGTCTCACTTGCAACCTACCTGCCCCGCCTCCCTGCAGCACGTTTTGGAGACGGTGCACGTGCCATAACTCGTCGGCTGGCGATTCGCTATCTGTTCTTGAGAACACTTCAAGTCGTCTCATCTCTCGATACGACTCCCGATCTGATCCACTCACACTTCCTAGATTGGCCGAAACACGCTGCTGCTGCAGTATCGGACCTCGTTTCAATCCCATTTACTGTAACAGCCCATGCGTTCGGACTCTTTCGCGACATCAACATTGACGGGACCACTTCGTTGTTGAACCAGGCCACTGCAGTGGTTACTATTTCTGAATATAACCAGGATTACATCGAAGAGACGTTCCACACCGATACACCTGTACACGTAATTCACACAGGGATTCGTCCTGACAAATTTTCTGGGTCAGTGGATGCTGGTGAAGCAACGACCATTCTCTCTGTGTGCCGGTTTGTAGAAAAGAAGGGAATCGAGTACTCACTCCGTGCTATTTCTGAACTCGTCGATAACCACCCCGAAATCACGTATCACCTCATCGGTTCGGGAGAATTGGAGACCGAACTTCGACAACTCTGCTCCGAACTAGAAATCGAAGACAACGTGATGTTTTTAGGATCAGTCAGCGACGAGCGTCTACTTGATGAACTCTCTTCTTGTGGTATCTTCGTCTTACCTTGTGTGATTGCCTCTGATGGTGACCGGGATGGGATCCCAGTGGTGTTGATGGAGGCGATGGCAATGCAACGACCCGTCGTGACGACGAACGTGTCTGGGATAACTGAACTCGTGTCCGACGAAGTCAACGGATTAGTTGTCCCTCCTCGTGACGCTGCAACACTCGCGACAGCGATCGACGATTTACTGGCTGACGACGAAAGACGTCGTGAGTTCGGGAAAATGGGCCGCGAAAAAGTCGTCGAGTCGTTCGACATCCGGAAGCAGAGTCGGGTTCTGCTGGACCTCTTTACGTCTCTAGTTCAGCAGTAGTTCCTTTCAGTTTTATTCGGCTAGTTGTTTCAGCCGTTTTTCTGCCTCGTCTCTGTCCTCCGGATACCCGATATCCATCCGCCATCCGTCGATGCGGATGGCGTCTATGGTGCGCCCAGAGCGGATGAGTAGGTCGATTGCCTCGCTGATCTCGTACTCATTCCGGTTCGATGGCTGGACGAGGTGACACGCGTGGAAGATTGCAGGGGTGAACGTGTAGAACCCGGTCATCACTAGATTCGACGGAGGTTCTTCGGGTTTCTCTATGACTTCGGTGATCTCGCCGTAATCGTTCGTCACGCAGACCCCGTAGCGAGAGGCGTTGTCCCACTCGACCTCTTCGACGAGGAAAGCAGCATCAGCGCGGTCCTCCCGTTGTCGTTTGACGACGTCACCGAGGTTCGCGTTGAAGATGTTGTCACCGAGCATCAGCATGAAGTCCTCGTCGATGTGGTCTTCGACTGTGAGGAGGGCGTGGGCGAGGCCCTTCTGTTCACGCTGGTGGGTGTACGTGATGGGAACGCCACGATACTCGTCGTCGTAGTGCTGAATGATGACTTCTTTTTTGTAACCGACTACGACGACGAGTTTGTCGGCACCGAGGTCGACAAGTTGGTCGAAACAGTGCGTGAGGATGGGTTTTCCGGCGACTTCGACCATCCCTTTTGGCTTGTCTTCGGTAAGGGGGCGAAGGCGAGTGCCTTTGCCAGCGGCGAGAACTACTGCTTGCATATTTCAGCGTTAATCTGTTGTGTGTATATATCTTACTTTAAATTATTGTACATTTCTGTAGCTGGTAACCTGCGATTTGGCTCATCAAACGACATTTGGTTCGGGAGATAACAGAAATACCTCGGGAGATGGTGAAGATTCCCCACCAACAGTTTCATATCTACAATGATTTTAGAATGAACTCACGAGTCTGAACGTTGTACAGGCTTGAGAGGAACTAGTGTCCCGAACTTGCCTGTTTGCTCAACCAAAATTGAGCGCACACGCAAAATCAGTCCCCATTTCAATTTCTATCACCAGTAAACGCTTTTTCATAGGCATCTACGACAGACTCTAATGTGTGATTCTGTTGTATGTACCGTCGTGTATCACGACACATCTTCTCACGTGTGTCAACATCGCCAGCGATTTCTTTTACATCTTCTTTGAGCCTCTTCATCGAACCCGAGTGCCGACCAAGATTGTGTTCCTCGATTCTCCCATCAAACGCATATTTGAGCGAAATCACTGGTGTCCCAAAGCGCCATGCTTCGAGAAATGTATTAGGAAGTCCCTCAAAATCAGAAGTATTGACTAGTGCCTTAGCTCGCTTGAAATACTGATCAATTTCTCCAGGTTTAACAAACCCCTCGAAGTCTAAGTTCTCGACTTGTTGAGCCATTTTTTCTATCTCTTTGGCATACTCTGGGTCATCGTCATCTGGTGGGCCAATGAGAACGAATGACTCATTCGGGATTGCTTTGCTTAACTCGATGAATCGCATCGGTCGTTTCTGCTTCTTGTCTAGTCTTCCTACCCACAAGACATATTCACGTTCTTCTGCAGGAACGATTTCGGAATCAGGTGACAGTGAGTATCCATTCGTTATAATAGTTGATTCGATACCATGTTCGTCGTTGAGAACTGACCGTTGATGTGGTGTCTGCGCGATCACGTTGTCGGCTGATCGGATCGACTCAACGAATATTGTACGGTACAGTGGAGAAAACCGTTCAAGATGTTGTGGTTCGATATCTGCGTCATTCGACACCGAGTAGACGAAAGTGTAATTGAATAGTCTACAAAATGTTGACGCAAGAACGCAGAGGAAATCGTTTCCACGGACGAAGACTGAATCTGGTTCACATTCGTATATTGTTTTCCAGACAGCGGCTGTTTTTTTAGGTGCTCCAGAAACACCTCGAACGTCGGGGATTGTTTTCCAAACCTCGAACCCATCGATGGTTGTTTTTCGCTCCCCATCGTTAAAATTCCGTGTCACTAATGCAACCTCGTGGCCTCGTTCACGGAGCATTTTTGCAATCAGGTACTGTTGCCTTTCTGCCCCACCTGCTCCTGACTCAAAGCCTGTGGACAAGAAATTGTGTATCTTTGGGGATAAAATGCAGATTTTCATATTGTTGATGTGTGGTTTGGTGTGTGTTTCACGAACCGTCGTATATCAGTGGTTCGTACCATTCTCTTTCGGATTTGTACCAATCAATGAACTCTTTTACTCCGTGTCGGATACTGACCGATGGTTCATAGCCGAGAACATCCTTCAATTTTGTCACATCTGCGTGAGTGTGCTCTGCATCGCCCTCAAACCTGCTCGCATATTCAATCTCAATACCTGGGTTTATCTCGTTCACTACCGTCTCCGCAAGTTCTTGAATACTAATATTATGGTTACTACCCACATTGAGGATTTGTCCATCTGCAGAGCTGTCGGTTAGTAGTTTTTCATTCACATTGACAGCATCTGAGATGTATGTGAAATCCCTCGTCTGTGATCCATCACCGAAGATAATAGGAGACTTTCCATTCATGCAACGTGATACAAAATTCGATATTGCCATGTTCGGCCTCATTCGCGGTCCATACACAGTAAAGTAGCGAAGCGACACAGTTGGCAGTCCGTACACTTCATAGAATACCCGAGAGTATTGTTCAGTTGCGAGTTTAGATACACCATAGGGGCTAACAGGTCTCGCTGGGTGAGACTCGTCAAACGGAAGGTATTGTGAAACCCCGTAGATAGAAGAAGAACTCGCTACAACCACCCGTTCAACCTCGTTTTTTCTAGCGGCATTAAGTACATTCAGGGTACCACCTACGTTCACGTCATTCGGTTTTTGTGGGTTTTCTACACTCTTTCGGACGCCCGCTTGTGCAGCTTTGTGAAAAACTATGTCGACATCTTCTACGAGGTCGTTTACGAGGTCTTCGTCTCTAATGTCGCCCTTGACAAGTTTGAAACTGCCATCGGTCTCTCTTGATACTTCTCTGCATAATTCTACGTTGTATTCTTTCAGGGAAGTACTATAGTATGGGTCGAAATTATCTAACGTGATAACATCGTGTCCACCTCCAATAAATCGTTCAGCAATCTGACTCCCGATGAAGCCAGCTCCCCCCGTTATCAATATCTGCATGTTATGCCCGAGTCGAATGGGAGATATCTTAAATTCCCCGCTCTACAATAATCTGAACGTAATCTGTTGTCAATGATGGTTTCGAACCCCCTGTTCCAGCCCTACACTATTCTAAAGTCTGTAGCCATTGTATGGTCTTCCGATTGGCTCCCTATCAGCAGACTTTCGGGTGGTTCTAATCCTATACTCCCTCTTATCTCTAACCTACCTGAGCTGACCGATTCGTAGCCGGATATCTCACCACCTATACCACTCGCTAACTGATGTTATTCATTTCTCATTTCTCGGCTGTCCCGGTTTAAATTATGATTCTGCATGGCCATTTGCTTTTGTTATCTTTAGTTGGATGCTGAACTAGCAAAAATTCATTAAGATTTGTACATGTCCAGTTTGGCAATTATTCTCGTATTCCGATTGGCTTTGCCGGCACACCAGCGACGATCGACATAGGGTCCACGTCATCAGTCACAACGGCCCCCGCTGCAATAATGGCGCCATCACCAATATTCACATCTTTCAAAATTGTAACACCACATCCGATCCAAACATCAATGCCAATCTGTATTGAACCTTCAACGAGTGGTTGGTCTTTGATCATTCGTTCAGGACGAGTCCCGTGGTTGTGCGAGTGCATGCTCACTTTTTGAGCTATTCTCGTACCATCTCCAATTGTAATCTCTCCTGATAAAAATCCGAATTCGTGAACCGTACAATTTTTACCGATTTTGATACCACTGCCTCTCGGTTTGAACACAGTGCTGCCAAATATTCTAGTTCCATCTCCAACATCCATTAACTCAGGAGGATCAACACGAGCTGTTGGTGCAACTGAGCATTTTCTCTGATACTCATAAATCCCACGTACTTTACCAATGTATTTGCTCATAAAAAACACGAAGAAAAAGGGGTAATGAAGTATCTTCAAAATTTGTCGAAAGAGACTACGTAATCTACTGTCACTCATCGATATACCCAAGATGATTTAATCGCTCACTCACGTCGGTGTCAATGTCCTCTTGTGTTATCTCTCCACTTTTGATCGTCCGCCTTTGATCACTTGAATATACAATCCACGGCACCTCAATCAGTCCGTATGTTCTTTGTTGGGCGGGGTGTCCGTAGATCGGAAGTGGGAATGGGAACGAACGAGTTCCAAATTCGTTTCCATGGTCTGCTGTGATTACTGCTTTTCCAGGAAGACTCTCAGCTAGTTTTTTCGCCTTTGGGACGACCTCGTCAAAGTTCTCTATGTACGCTTTCCTCACTGTTTCCTCATCTACCTCCCCATTTTGCAATTGTGTCCAGATATCCACGTCAATATTAGATTCGATTTTGTCCCCCCCTGTAAAGGAGCGGTGCTTTGGGAGTTGGTTTTGGCCAGTTACACCGATAAATGGGTAGTGAGGCTGCATGAAGTGAGCGACGACTCGCTTGTTTGGATACTCACGCACAGCCTCCATGGTTGCTTCAACAATTGTCTCAGGCAATACCGTATTTAAATCTTCATTCCAACCGAAATCCCACACATTCACCACTTTATAGATTCGATCGTCATAATTCGACACCCAAGGGTTAGCGGTCACCCACACAACATCATCAAGAGGCCGGTCGTTGGCATTGTATTCTATAAACTCAATAGAATTTGAACCGCCCGATATCCTTGATTCAACATCTGCTTGTCCAAAATCGTATTCTCTAATACAGTCGTACCTAGCTGCGTCCAATATTATCAGAAAGTCCCAATCTTCTTCAAACACCTTGGCTCCCTTTCGAGTTTTTGAAAGGATTTTTGAAGCAAACTCCCTGTTAATTCGGTCCATAACAAGAGTTGGATTGCGCAGTCCAAGCAAAAACTTCTCAACAAGCGACATCGATACTCAATGTATACCAATCCTGGCCCTATAAATGATTTTCTATCAAATATTCAATCGAGAAATGGTTTTATACGAGTAATGAATGTGTGGGATAAACTGATGGCCATCAGAATACAACTATAAATCGGTCATTGAAATATGAAGCTACTGTATTCCAAAATAAAAAGTCCCAATATTGATAACTTGACAGGGACATTTATATGTGAATAACCATCACAATGCAACAATATGTTGTTTCTTGACCTAGACGAAGCTACCTCTTCGACAGACTTGGTGTTGGACCTCGGGACTAAAGACGGACGAAAAACTGCGGAAATCGATGCAGATGTTGCCGCTGTTGACTTGGTATTTGCCGAGGATAGATCTGATGAACTGTCGTATATTCGAGGAGATGGTACTAATTTACCATTTGCTGACAATACGTTCGATGCGGTTTATTGTGATCAAGTCTTGGAACACGTGAAAAATGAAGAAGATTTCATTTCAGAGATTGCTCGTGTCTTGAAACCTAATGGGTGTCTATGGTTGGCATTTCCAAACCGGTACGCTGTCAACAGCCCCCATGAAACACCGTGGTGGATCTCCTTGGTGCCCAAATCTGAGCGTTGGGCTGCCTTGCTATCGGAAGACGAGGCATCCTATTACATAAATCACGAGTGGCCAGTTGGCCCAACTCGAGCTAGGCAAGTCTGTAACAAGTATTTTGAACATGTTGAGTTTGCTTCCCTGAGGTTACGCGATGAATATCGGGATTGGTTTGTCGGAAATAAGAGAACAAGCGTGTACCCGCCGACGACATCTGGAAAATCATTCGATAAAATCCTTCCTGCAATTTTGGCAATTGGACATGTTTCTCTGTTTATGTATGTCTTCGAACGACTTTGGCCGCATAGCGAGTACGTTTGTCGCTTACCAAAGAGTTGAAAGAAGTTCGTGTAACCCTATCTATTTGATGACCTATTCAACCGGATTTTTTAACCCATTGAACCCTTATTAGGGTTCTGAAAATCGAATAACACCACGCGAACTGCATGACCTATTTGCGGACACTCGCGTGACCGACCACCCAAGGGTTATGGACATGGGTAACTCGCATTTGGGAGTGTGTGATGTCACTCTTCGATGAGATTTCGTTCGACGTAATTAAGGCAACTGCATACGCTCCCAATTTTCTGCTAAAATTAAGGTCTTAACTCACCCTAAGCATTGGTTCCAATGGAATTAGAGACAACCGCAGTCGTCATCATCAACGACTGAGGCGGAAGATTCAACAAGCTCTCGTCATCATCGGTGATTCCCTTGGACTAATCTTCGAGCTTAACGAAGAGCGAGAGAGCGTGCTCACTGCCGTTCCAGATCTGTTGTTGATTTATCGGGGTAATTTCGCACACAACGCCTAATGAATGAGACTGTAATAATGCGTGAGGTTGTACGAATAGTTCGGTTTCGTCGTGAATCTAGTGTCTATTATTCCTTGAGTCCATAGAAGCCCCAGTTGTAACATTGAGAGATAGATATTGTAAATCCAACCATCCCAGTAGGACTAACTAGAGCTTGCGGTTCTATTGTGCATATCCTAAGTCTCGAAGGTGATCTTCTAGATTACTATCTATCGTACGTTCCCGAGTTACGTCTGGGTCTCGAGTGTTGAGGTCCTGAGCACTCGTTTCAACCCATGGAACACGTTTTACGATGGGGAAGGGCAGACCCTCCGGATGACCGTACTGAGCCATCTCCCCGAAGGCCTCACCGTGGTCTGCCGTGATTGCAACCCTTTCAGCATCGACGTTGTCTAAGAGTTCTTCTACCTCGTCGAGGACATATCTGAGCGTCTCACGATAGACTGGATAAACGTCTTCACGGTTAACATCGCCACGTTCCATCAACTCGTAGCCTTTAGCCTCTGTTTCGGTGGCGGGGCGGTCCTCTTTGATAGCTCCCCCGATGTATGGTAGATGAGGTTGCATGTAGTGGACGATAATCCTGTCCTGATCTCGCTCCCGTCCAGCTTTGATAACTCTGTTTGTCAACGTGTCAGGAAGAACAACTTTGTATGTGTCATCTCTTCTTTTCCACGAGAGATCTAACTCATAGAAATCATCTCTTCCAACTACATTCCAACTGGAGACATCAAACGGTATCGTATTGTTCGCTGGTGGATACCTACCCTGAACGATTACCTTATCTGAAAATGGATTTCCGGATATATACGTTGTTTTGTTAATTTCGTCACTGTACGTTTTCGTGAATGTCTTCGCCATCCATTCGGCTGATTGGGTTCCAACAGACCATCGTGTGTCGACTTCCTCAATGAACTCGTATTCGTCCATTACCTCGCGTAACGTATCTACACGACACGCGTCAAGAACGATGAGCAAATCCCACTCCTCGTCGAAGACGTTCTGGCCGGGCTCGCACCGAGATGTTAACCCGTACCACAGTGAGAGATAGATAGTGAATGGAATGTAGAGCAGCCCGCGTAACCCCATGTCGCTGACTCGTTCTCGCATTTCACTGAACCACTCTCTAACCGACAGTTGCATACCCGTCGGTGCTCAGTCGAGCAGTAAGAAGTGACCGGTTGCCGATTTCGTTGCTGTCGAAATTACGTGAACGTTGCCGGGAGGTTGTCTCGGACTGTCTTGCGGAATTGCCGAGAGATACCGAACAGAGTTCCAAAGTACGCCCCAGCACCGACACCGACGAGAACGATTACGACCCCGAGACTTGCCCCAAACAGGGATTTTCCAGCCACGACCAAGGCACCCATCAGGCCTGCAGCGACCACTTGTTTTCCAATCTCGCGGTATGGGATCTTGACTGTGACGTATCGACTGACCTCGGTGTACGAGTAGAGGACACTCACTCCAGCCGAGATAGTCGTCGCGACAGCAGCACCGTACCACCCATAGAGATACACGAGCAGTATATTCAGCACGAGATTGAGTCCGATGAAAATAATATTTATCCGAAACGTCGATTCCGGGTGGTCCATCGCATCGAGGGCATTCGAGAACTGTTGCTCATACGAATAGATGAGTTGGGCGAAGACGAGGATAAGGAGTATCTGAGCGCCGATAGCAAACTCACCACCGTAAATCGAAAGAATTTGCTCTCCAACGAGGGCGCTGCCGACAAAACCGGGTATCAAAAAGAGGCCAGCGTACGCAAGCGAGTTAGAAATCGCCTCACGAACCTTCTCTGTCTCTTCATCGGCTGCGAGTGAACTGATTTCAGGGAAGTGTGCTGTACTAATCGACACACCAAATATCGCGAATAACGCCGCGATGTTCCACGCTATCTCGTACACCCCAATCAGGCTCTTCGAGATAAAGAAGCCAAGAATTATCGTGTCCATCGAAAGCCACGAACGGCCTTTCAGCGGGCCAATCCACGAGTATTTGGCGAACGAGGTGAGTTGACGGAAATCGTCGCGTGAGGGTATCGTTGGGCGATATGAGATGAAGTACAGAGAGACTACAATTCCAATAAGGCCGGAGATAATGTACCCCCAGATGAGACCGAACAGCGCATACCCAAGGACGATTAAACCAATCTGGAATATTGCTCTTCCACCCCACCAGACTGCGGGCATGAGTCCGGAGATGTGGACTTTATGTTGCCCAACGAGAACAAACTGGAGAAATTGGAAAATAACGTTTACTGCGAGCATCGCGACGACGAACTCACCCACAGGTGCACCGATGTACTGGTCGACTCGTCCTCGAAGCAGATAGACGAGACTCCCGATTACGAATAGGAGCCCGAACTGCGCCAAGCCAGCGGCGTTCAAAACACCCTGTCGGTCGTCGGACTCGCTTAGCCGCTTTTTCACCGACTGGTGGAGTCCGAGGTCAGAACCGATGGTGAGCCACGCGATGACTGAGACGACGAGTGCGTACTGGCCGAGAACCTCAGACCCGAGCGTTCGTGCGACGTATAAATTGACTGCAAACCCAGAGACTGAGAGGACGATTTGTCCAGCAAAGTGAACGATCGATGTCTGACCACGCTTCATCCGACTTTTTCTATTCACGGTCGGTTGTTATACGTTCTGTCACCGAGTTCCACTCGTGCCGGACTCACCTCGCAAAAATAGAGAGACAACGTTTTTCAAAACTGGGAGACTCTCTCGCAGATAATGCCCACCCCCGACTCCGTCTGCATCCTCGTCCCCACCTACGACGAGGCTGCGACAATCGCCGACGTCGTTTCTGACTACCGAGACGAAGGATTCGACAATATCCTCGTCATCGACGGCGGCTCCACAGACGGGACACAGGAACTCGCCGAAGAGGCCGGTGCCCACGTCGTCGTCCAGTCTGGCTCAGGGAAAGGCCAGGCCGTCAGAGAAGCCATCGAGGAACACATCGAGACGGAGTACATCCTGATGCTCGACGGAGACGGAACGTACGAACCGACCGACGCGGAGAAGATGCTCGCACCGCTCGACGACGGCTACGAACACGTCATCGGTGACCGATTCGCCGACATGCGCGAGGGAGCGATGACGAAACTGAACCAGATCGGGAACAGAATCATCAACCGAGCCTTCGCGCGCATCCACGGAGAAGACCTCAAAGACATCCTCAGTGGGTATCGGGCGTTCACGCGCGACTCGTTCATGGAGATGACGCTCACGTCCGACGGGTTCGGAATCGAGACGGAGATGGCCGTCGAGTGTTCGAAACACAACATCAAGACCACCGTCGTCCCGACGACGTACTACCCACGCCCCGACGGGTCGGACACGAACCTGCACCCGATTCGCGACGGCGGTATCATCTTCCTCGAACTCTATCGCCGGGCGAAGACCAACAACCCACTGTTCTACTTCGGGAGCGTCGGCCTCGCGTCGACGGCGACGGGACTGGGTCTGGCCGTCTACGTCGCATACGAGTGGGT
Organism: Haloferax marinum; assembly: GCF_009674625.1. Taxonomy (GTDB): domain Archaea; phylum Halobacteriota; class Halobacteria; order Halobacteriales; family Haloferacaceae; genus Haloferax; species Haloferax marinum. The sequence continues at coordinate 312,566 of NZ_WKJQ01000001.1, forward strand.
CGTCCGGTCGATCTCACACGAGGTCATCGCCGTCGTCTCGGCGGCGGGCATCCTCTTCGGCGTGCAACTGCTGATGTTCGGCGTCCTCTCGGACCTCATCCTCTCGTTGCACCGCGACCAGATGAAACGCATTCAAGAACTGGAGTAAGCGAGTCGAGGTGGCAACGAAGCGGTCCGAGGTGGCAACGAAGCGGTCCGAGGTGGCAACGAAGCGAGTCGAGGTGACAGTGAGCCCAACCGTCGTGGTGTGGCGGTCCGACGACCCCTAGAAGGGTACGAGCGACCGAAGACGGGCGAAGATGCTTTTCGACGCGTTCGCGCGGAACTCCTCGAAGACGGGGTGGAGTGATTCGAGCAGTTCTCGGCGTGATTCGAAGTGGTCTTTCGACGTCGCTTCGAGCGCTTCGTCTATCGTGACCGTGTTCCCCGCGGCGTCGATGGGGACGTCGACGTGTTCGAGCGCCTGCGCAATCGTCCGCCCGTCTGCCGGGTAGTCGATGTCGGCGGCGTCGACATCGTCAGACAGTGCGGCGATGCCGAACTCGATAGCATCCGGCTCTGACGTATTGTTCTGCGGCGGTTTCGCAGCCATCGAATACTAGTTGCGTGGTGGGAAGTGAAAAATCCCCGTCTATTCTCTCGCGCTACAGCGACCACTCGCTCCTCTTGTCAGCGAGACGAACTCGACAGGCACCGTTGGGATTAACCCCGACGAGCGCCAGTTCCCAGCCATGACGGAGTACACGACAGTTTCTATCCCGAAGGAACTGGCAGCGCGTGTCGAAGATACCATCGAGGGAACCACGTTCTCCAGTACGAGCGACCTCGTCAGATTCCTTCTTCGGAGTATCGTCATCCAGCACGAACGTTCTGGTGGCGAACTCTCGGACGCAGAGTTTCAAGAAATCGCAGACAACCTGCGCGACCTCGGCTATCTAAAATAACGACCGAGACACACGCCGAGGTGATTGGCGGGTCGTTTTCAGAGCTCTTCTTCGGGTGGCTCGGCGTCGACGACGACGAGGTCGAGCTTTCTGCCCGCGCGGTCGAACGCGCCGAGCGTTCGTTCTTCCCACGGTGGGACGGCGAGGAGGACGACTGCGGCCAAGTCGTCTCGTTCGGTGAGTTCGAACGGTCCTTGCGGGTGGGTGATGAATCGCGCACGTCCTCGACCTGCTGGTGTCCCGAGGTCGATGCCGAAGATGGCACTGACAGACCCGCCCGCTTCGGCCATGTAGAAGTGTGTGAGAACTGGCGTCTCCGCGTCGAGTCCGAGGTCCGCCTCGAACTCGCCCGCGGGAGTCGGCGCGAGGACGAGGTTCATCGCCGACGGCTCGGCGTCTTCTGCCATGTCGAGGAGCACGTCCACGAGACCACGGGTCACGTGAATCTGGCGGTGCTCTGGGTGACTCCCCGACTCTGCCACCGCCGATTGGACTGCTTCGTCTTCGTTGGCCACCCCTCCTCCATCTGCAGAGAGTCGTCTCTCGTCGGTCATCAGTCGGAGACCATCGACTTGAACGCCGAGACGTACGCACTCGGGAGGTTCTTTCGGGCGTTCGAAAGCGCCGTTCTGAGTTCGTCACCCGCGTTCTCCATGACGCCCGCACCGTGCCCGACGAGGAGACGTTCGGGGTCGAACTGCGAGAGGACGCGACGCGGCGGGAACGGTCGGAGCATCGGATGGACGCCGAGTCGTTCGCTCGCGGCGCAGTAGTAGTCGACCGTTCCGACCGCTTCGGGGAGGATGAGCGTTCTCGTCTCGTCGTGGTAGAAACCCACTTCCTGCCACGGCGGGACCGCTCGGTCTACGACTCTGAACGTTCGAAATCCGGAGTCTGCGAGTTGCGTTCCGAACCGCTCGACAGGTGCGTCGAGTTCGTCAGCGACGCCTGTCATCCACGAGGCGACGTAGACCGGAACGTCGTGGCGAGTTGCGATAGCGGCCGCATCGCGTTTGTGTCGGTCCAGGCCGACGACGACCCCGACGACGTCGCCGAGTTCGTCGAGGAACTCGTCTAATCCGTCGGCATCGACGGGGTCGAACACCCAGACGTCGCCGTCGACTTCGACGGCGTGGCTGGCGCGTTGCATGGCTTCGTCGGGATACGCAAGCCAGCCGGCACCGTGGTCCCATCGGTCGACTTCGCGGAGGTGAGCGCGTCCGCTACCTTTCATTGGCATGATAGTAACGTAGGGCGGACTGTGCATAAGCCCTCTCCCGCCGGCCGATACACCCGGTTTCGTCTCCTCGGTCGTGGCGGCAGCGACGGTGGGTGAGAGAACTACCGGCGACGAGTGGGATAACAGAAGAGGTGGAGGCGAACACGAGAACTGGCGCGAGAGGGAGGGGTAGAGACAACAGGTGAGAGGGAGGGGTAGAGACAATAGACGAGAGGGAGAGAGCGCGACAGACGACGTCTCCAGTGTCGTGCGGACGCCTCGAGTAGTGGGCGCTTAGAGGTTGTCGGTGTTGATATCGACGCCTGGTGGGGTGACGACGAGGAACTTACGGAAGTGCATCAACTGGCCACCCATATCTTTCACGTCGCGCGCGAACCCGGACGCGAGTTTGTTCAGGTCACCGTCGATAGCCAGCATCAGGGTGTTTCCGCGAGCGACGGTCTGGACCCACTCTTCCGGTGGGGTGGACCCGTCGAGGACGCCGAGGACCACGTCACCTTCCGGGTCGTCCTCGTCCAGGTGTTCTTCGGCAGTCTGCAAGTTGAGGTTGAAATCGCCCATACCCGGTCGGTTGTCGAGGGACGAGAAAAGGGTTCGGTCACCCGTTGTGGGTGCTGCTGTCTCGAGGAGACTGAACGTGGACCAGTTTACGGACCAAACAACCGGTCAGACACCGGGCTTTGTGACACGTGCTGCCTCACGACCCACTCCACATTCGTCCAATCGAGGGTGCGCGAGAGCAGGTCGAATTATTGTTTCTAAACAACAGTGAGTAAATTAATCGAACTAATTATCCGAACACTGACCGAGTGTATCAAGTCACTATATGACATGATACAGTATTAGGCCATTTATGTCGTGCGATTAGTCGCGAGTGGCACTCACACACAATCGCAGGTGAACGACCGTGATACTGTCTGTGAGAAACATTTTTATACTAGTTGCCACACCGAACTGACACATGTCTCACAACGACACGGAGGATTCGTCGGGTTCCCCGGCGGGTCGAGTTCTTCCAGGGCACATTAGCCCAACAATCTGAAATCGAAGACGTACGAATCTTCGACACGACACTCCGCGACGGCGAACAGTCACCGCGAACCTCGTTCAGCTACGAGGAAAAGCGCGACATAGCCGCCACCCTCGACGACATGGGCACCCACGTCATCGAGGCAGGGTTCCCCGTGAACTCTGATGCGGAGTTCGAGGCAGTCGCTGATATCGCTGCTTCGGCGGACAACTCGACGACGTGCGGACTGGCCCGCGTCGTCGACAAGGATATCGAAGCCGCGCTGGATTCCGGCGTGGACATGGTGCACACGTTCGTCAGCACCAGCGACGTCCAACTGGCCGACTCGATGCACGCCTCTCGCGAAGAGGCCGTCGAGCGTGCTGTCCGCAGTGTCGAACGCGTCCGCGACGCGGGCGTCGAAGTAATGTTCTCTCCGATGGACGCCACCCGAACGGACGAGGAGTTCCTGATCGAAGTCGTCGAAGCGGTCTCCGAGGCCGGCGTCGACTGGATCAACCTCCCCGACACGTGTGGTGTGGCGACGCCGACTCGCTTCGCCCGGATGGTCCGGATGGTCCGCGAACACACCGACGCTCGAATCGACGTGCACGCGCACGACGACTTCGGACTGGCGTCGGCGAACGCGATGGCCGGATTCGAAGCAGGCGCCGCACAGGCGCAGGTGTCGGTCAACGGCATCGGAGAACGTGCTGGGAACGCCGCCTACGAGGAGGTCGTCATGGCCGCTGAATCCATCTACGGCGTCGACACCGGCATCGATACCACTCGAATCACCGAGCTGGCCCGCATCGTCGAGAAGGCCTCCGACATCCCGATTCCGGCGAACAAGCCGGTCGTCGGGCAGAACGCCTTCTCCCACGAGAGCGGAATCCACGCCGCCGGTGTCATCGAGAACGCCGACACGTTCGAACCGGGCGTCATGACCCCCGAGATGGTCGGGGCAACCCGCGAGTTCGTACTCGGCAAGCACACGGGGACGCACTCGGTTCGCAAGCGCCTCACCGACATCGGGTACGAACCGACGGACGCCGAGGTCCGCGAAGTCACCCGACGCGTCAAGGATTACGGCGCGGAGAAAGAGCGCGTCAACGACTCGACGCTCGAGGCGTTCGCCCGCGAGGTCGGCGTCACCCACGAGGACGAGAGGGAGGAGGTCCGCGCCTGATGGCGCTGGGCTGTGGCCCTACTGGGCGACCGCCCGGCACCCGCTCTCGGTCGGCGAGCAATCGTTGCCCGTCGCGAAACAGTTATTATACACCGGGAGTACGTGTGCCATACGATGAATCAGCACGGCGCACAGCTGGCACCCGCTTCACCGCACGCAGCGGTAAGCGAAGGCACCGTCGCTGCTGTTCGGTCGCTCATTATTGTAGGGGCATAGCCCCCTCACACTCCATCTCTCAGTCCTCGGGTTCGAACCGTTTTCAGACACTTCAGCAGTCCCCAACCATGGAGCACCAGTTCCACATCAACGACCGACAGCACACGTATCGACATCGACCGACAACACATCCGCACGGAGGGCAGCCATGAGCGAACGCACCGCCGCCTCGACTGAACCGGACACGTCGTCGGACGACGAATCCACGAAGACGGAAGTGACCTCGGGCGCGACGGCAGTCGTCCGCGCCCTCGAGAACGCTGGCGTCGAAACGGCGTTCGGCGTGCAGGGAGGGGCAATCATGCCCATCTACGACGCCCTGTATCACTCCGACATCCGTCACGTGACGATGGCACACGAACAGGGCGCAGCACACGCCGCAGACGCCTATGGCGTCGTTCGCGGTGACCCTGGCGTCTGTCTCGCCACGTCCGGGCCCGGCGCGACGAACCTCGTGACTGGCATCGCCGACGCCAACATGGACTCCGACGCGATGCTCGCGTTGACCGGTCAGGTCCCTTCGGACATGGTCGGCTCTGACGCGTTCCAGGAGACGGACACGACGGGCGTCACTGCCCCCATCACGAAGCACAACTATTTCGCGTCCTCTCCAGACACCGTCGGTGACACCGTCGGTGAAGCCTTCGCGCTGGCCGGTACGGGCCGACCTGGCCCGACGCTGGTCGACCTGCCGAAGGACACGTCGCTCAGCGAGACCGACCGCGAACCCGGTGAGGCCAAGCCACCGGAGACGTGTCGGCCTCGCCTCGACCCCGACGAAGCGGAGGTCGAAGCGGCCGCACGCGCAATCGAGCGCGCGGAGAAACCCGTGCTCCTGTTCGGCGGTGGCGTCGTCAAAGCAAACGCGACAGCGGTCGCCCGGCAGTTCGCGACCGAGCACCAGATTCCGGTCGTCACGACCATGCCCGGAATCGGTACGATGCCGGAAGACGACGAACTCTGCCTCTCGTGGGCAGGGATGCACGGTACTGGCTACGCCAACATGGCCATCACGCACACCGACTGCCTCATCGCGGTCGGGACGCGTTTCGACGACCGCTTGACCGGCGGTATCGATACGTTCGCCCCCGAAGCAGAAGTCGTTCACATCGACATCGACCCGGCGGAAATCTCGAAGAACATCCACGCTGACTACCCGGTCGTCGGCGACGCCGGCCGTGCCCTCGAGGCGATCGACGCCGCGATGGAACACAGTCCGGAAGCACCCGAGTGGCGCGAACAGTGCCTGACGTGGAAAGACGAGTACCCGATGGATTACGCGGCACCCGACAACGAACCGCTGAAACCGCAGTTCGTCGTCGAGGCGCTGGACGAAGCGACGCCCGACGAGACCATCGTCACGAGCGGCGTCGGCCAACACCAGATGTGGGCCGCCCAGTACTGGACGTTCCGCGAACCCCGTCGCTGGGTTTCGTCGCACGGACTCGGCACGATGGGATACGGCCTGCCTGCCGCCATCGGTGCACGACTCGCTGCCGACGACGACGAGACGGTCGTCTGTGTGGACGGCGACGCCTCGTTCTTGATGACGATTCAGGAACTGTCGGTCGCCGTCCGTGAGAACCTCGACATCACCATCGCTATCCTGAACAACCAGTACATCGGGATGGTCCGCCAGTGGCAGGACGCCTTCTTCGAAGGGCGTCGCATGGCCGCCGGCTACGAGTGGTGCCCACAGTTCGACAAACTCGCTGAAGCGTTCGGCGCTCGCGGGTGGACCGTCGACTCCTACGAGGAGGTTCCCGACGCCATCGAAGAAGCACTGGCATACGACGGCCCGTCGGTCATCGACTTCCACGTCGACCCGGCAGAGAACGTCTACCCGATGGTCTCGTCGGGCGCACCGAACGGCAAATTCGCACTCTCGGAGGACCAATTATGAGTGACCAACAGAAGGGACTGCAAGGACCGGCCCCCGACGAACGACCCCATCCAGAAGGCCGCCGCAACTCGCAAGGGATTCGCATCGACCCCGAAGTGGAGTCAGAACCCGAACGACGCCGCACGGTGTTTTCGGCCATCGTGGAGGACGAACCCGGTGTCCTCTCGCGAATCGCCGGCCTCGCCGCACGGCGCCAGTTCAACATCGAGAGCCTCACCGTCGGTCCGACCACCGTCGACGGCCACTCGCGTATCACGATGGTCGTCGAGGAACCGGACCCCGGTATCGACCAGATAGAAAAGCAGATTGCGAAGCTCAAGCCCGTCATCTCCATCGGCGAACTCGACGACGACGCCGTTCGCACGGAACTCGTCTTGTTGAAAGTCGGTGGTGAAGAACCCGACAAGGTTCACGCCATCACGGAGATGTACGACGGGAAGACGCTCGACGCCGGGCCGGAGACCATCACGGTCCAACTCACCGGTGACGAGCGCAAGATAGACGACGCCGTGGACGCGTTCCGCCGTTTCGGCATCATCGAAATCGCCCGAACCGGCCAGACCGCCCTCGCACACGGTGCGAAGAAGACAGTCCCCGGAGAGGAACCCGGAACCTCCGGCGAACCGACGAAACCAACGACCAATACCCAATGACCGAATTCACCACGACTGTATACTACGACGACGACGCTGACCGCTCCCAAATCGACGACAAGACCGTCGCCATCCTCGGCTACGGCAGTCAGGGCCACGCCCACGCACAGAACCTCGCCGACAGCGGGGTCGACGTGGTCGTCGGTCTCCGCGCAGACTCCTCGTCGCGAGCGGCCGCCCGAGAAGATGGACTCCGCGTCGCGACGCCCGTCGAGGCCGCCGCAGAAGCAGACATCGTCTCCGTCCTCGTCCCCGACACCGTCCAACCGGCAGTGTTCGAAGAGATTCGTGACGAACTCGAACCTGGTAACACCCTCCAGTTCGCCCACGGGTTCAACATCCACTACAACCAGATTCGACCCCCGGAAGACGTCGACGTGACGCTCGTCGCGCCGAAGTCGCCGGGCCACCTCGTCCGCCGGAACTACGAGAGCGGAGAGGGGACGCCAGGCCTCATCGCCGTCTACCAGGACACGACCGGCGACGCCAAAGAGGAGGCACTCGCCTACGCCCACGGAATCGGCTGTACCCGCGCGGGTGTCATCCAGACCTCGTTCCGCGAGGAGACCGAGACCGACCTGTTCGGTGAGCAGGCCGTCCTCTGTGGCGGTGTCACCTCCCTCGTCAAGCAGGGCTACGAGACGCTCGTCGACGCGGGCTACTCCCCGGAGATGGCCTACTTCGAGTGCCTGAACGAACTGAAACTCATCGTCGACCTGATGTACGAAGACGGACTCGGCGGCATGTGGCACTCCGTCTCCGACACTGCGGAGTTCGGCGGCCTGACGCGCGGTGACCGCATCGTCGACGAACACAGTCGCGAGCGCATGGAAGAAGTCCTCGAGGAGGTCCAAGACGGAACCTTCGCTCGTGAGTGGATTCTGGAGAACCAGGCGGGTCGCCCGTCGTACTCCCAACTCAAGGAAGCCGAAGAGAACCACGACATCGAGGAAGTCGGCGGCCGTCTCCGCGAGCTGTTCGCGTGGGCCGACGACGAAGACGACACAGAGAAAGCCGAAGCACCCGCAGACGACTGACCCACACAACGCACAATGACACGAGACGAGACACGAGACGAGACACGAATGCGAGACATCAGCCACACCAACCCGAACACGGGCGAGACGTTCACGACGGTCTACGAACGCGGCCCGGCCGTCGCAGACGGGAGTGGCGAAACTGCGGAGTCGCCCGAGATGACGGGCGGGTCCGAGACGATGGACGACGTCGACCACACTCCCCGAAACAAAACCGGGGCAAACGAGGTCTGGAAACGAGGCAAAGACGGGAAGCCAACCGCTGGTGACGTAGATGAGTAAGGGCACCCTCTACGACAAGGTGTGGGAAGAACACACCGTCTCCGAACTCCCGACCGGTCAGACGCAGTTGTTCTGTGGCCTGCACCTCATCCACGAGGTGACGAGTCCGCAGGCGTTCGGTATGCTGCAGGAACGCGATTTGGAAGTCGCCTACCCAGAGCGAACGCACGCAACCGTCGACCACATCGTCCCCACGTCGGACCAGTCGCGGCCGTTCCGCGACGACGCCGCCGAGGAGATGATGGCCGAACTCGAACAGAACGTCCGCGACTCGGGAATCAACTTCTCTGACCCGACGTCCGGCGACCAGGGTATCGTCCACGTCATCGGGCCAGAGCAGGGACTCACCCAACCTGGCACGACCATCGTCTGCGGTGACAGTCACACCTCGACTCACGGCGCGTTCGGTGCGCTCGCGTTCGGTATCGGAACGAGTCAGATTCGCGACGTGCTGGCGACCCAGACCGTCGCGATGGAGAAGAAGAAGGTTCGCAAAATCGAGGTCACGGGCGAACTCGGACCGGGCGTCGAAGCGAAAGACGTCATCCTCGAAATCATCCGTCGGCTCGGAACGGAAGGCGGCGTCGGCTACGTCTACGAGTACGCCGGCGAAGCCATCGAGAACCTCGACATGGAAGGTCGGATGAGCATCTGTAACATGTCCATCGAAGGCGGTGCTCGTGCAGGGTACATCAACCCCGACGAGACCACCTACGAGTGGCTGAAACAGACCGACTACTTCCAGGAGAACCCCGAGAAGTTCGACGAACTCAAGCCGTACTGGGAGTCCATCCGTTCGGACGACGACGCCGAGTACGACGACGTCGTCACCATCGACGGGTCGGAACTCGAACCTGTCGTCACGTGGGGAACCACGCCTGGACAGGGCGTCGGAATCACCCAACCCATCCCGGAACCAGAAGACCTGCCCGAAGAAAAGCAGGACACCGCCCGGATGTCGCAAGAACACATGGGCGTCGAACCCGGCGAGACGATGGAAGGCTACGAGATCGACGTCGCCTTCCTCGGGTCGTGTACCAACGCCCGAATGCCCGACCTGCGCCGTGCTGCAGACGTCGTGAAGGGTCGCCAAGTCGCGGACAGCGTCCGCGCGATGGTCGTCCCCGGCAGTCAGCGCGTCAAGGCCGCCGCAGAGGCAGAAGGCCTCGACGAGGTGTTCAAAGACGCGGGCTTCGAGTGGCGAGAAGCAGGGTGTTCGATGTGTCTCGGCATGAACGAAGACCAACTGGAGGGCGACGAAGCGTCGGCGTCTTCTTCGAACCGAAACTTCATCGGTCGGCAGGGGTCGAAAGACGGCCGCACCGTCCTGATGAACCCCCGAATGGTAGCCGCGGCGGCTATCACTGGGGAGGTAACTGACGTGCGCGAACTGAAGGAGGTGACCACGGCATGACCGACGAGATTCCAGAAGTAGAGTACGTCTCCGGGTCGGGCGTTCCCATCCGCGGCAACGACATCGACACGGACCAGATAATTCCGGCCCGGTTCATGAAGGTCGTCACCTTCGACGGCCTCGGTGAGTTCGCGTTCTTCGACCAGCGATACGACGAGAACGACGACACCAAAGACCACCCGATGAACGAACCGCAGTTCCAGGACGCGTCGGTCATGGTCGTCAACGCCAACTTCGGCTGTGGCTCTTCGCGCGAACACGCGCCGCAGGCGCTCATGCGCTGGGGCATCGACGCCATCATCGGTGAGTCCTTCGCAGAAATCTTCGCGGGCAACTGTCTCGCACTGGGTATCCCGACGGTCACCGCCGACCACGAGACCATCGTGGAACTCCAAGAGTGGGTCGACGAGAACCCCGACGGCGACATCGACGTCGACGTGGAAGCCGAGACGGTCACCTACGGTGACAAGACGGTCGAAGCGACGGTAGACGACGCACAGCGAAAGGCGCTCACCGAGGGCGTCTGGGACACGACGGCGCTCATGAAGTCGAACGCCGACGCAGTCGCCGAGAAAGCCGCATCCTTGCCCTACGTCGATGACTGAGGAAATCGTCGTCATCCCCGGTGATGGCATCGGAAGCGAGGTCATTCCCGCCGCCGTCGACGTCCTCGACGCAGTCGGCGACTTCGAGTTCGTGGAAGCCACCGCTGGGGACCACGTGAAAGAAGCGACGGGCGAAGCACTCCCACAGGAGACCTACGACCTCGTGGCTGAGTCTGACGCGACCCTGTTCGGTGCGGCAGGCGAGACGGCCGCCGACGTCATCCTGCCGCTTCGAACGGCCGTCGATTCGTTCGTCAACGTCCGCCCGGCGAAAGCATACCCCGGCGTCGACGCGCTGCGCCCCGAGACGGACCTCGTCTTCCTTCGGGAGAACACCGAGTGCGTCTACTCGGGCCACGAAGACCGCCTCTCTGACGACCTCTCGACGCTCACCCGCGTCGTGACGACGTCGGCGTCCGAGCGACTCGCGGAGTACGCCTGTGACTTCGTCGGCGGCGAGGGTGGCCAGTTCCACGTCGCCCACAAGGCGAACGTGATGCGCGAGACGGACGGTCGATTCCGAGACGCCGTCGTCTCCGTCGCTGACGAACGCGGCGTCGAGGCGGAGGAAGTCCTCATGGACGCCTTCGCGACACACGTCTGTCTCGACCCCACGCAGTTCGACACCATCGTCTGTCCGAACCTCGCGGGCGACGTGTTGTCCGACCTCGCTGCCGGTCTCGTCGGCGGCCTCGGACTGCTCCCGTCGGCCAACATCGGGCCGGACACCGCCCTGTTCGAACCGGTCCACGGCTCTGCACCCGACATCGCAGGCGAAGGCATCGCCAACCCGGCGGCGACCATCCTCTCGGCCGCGATGTTACTCGACTACCTCGACTACGGTGACGAGGCCGAACAGGTTCGGGCGGCCGTCGAGGGCGTCCTCGAAGACGGGCCGCGAACCCCCGACCTCGGTGGCGACGCTTCCACGGAAGACGTCACTGCGGCCATCCTCGACCGCCTCTAACAGCGACTTCCACTTTTCTCTCGCAGGGCAGCGCCTCGTGTAGCGTCGAGACTCGGGTTTTTGTTCTTGCGTGGTCGGCTCCACTTTCGAGCAGATTCGCTCGGAATCCAACATAAACAATTAACACCGCGTGCCCCCCTATCTTCCACCCAACGAGGAACCGCCACTGATGTTACCAGCAGAGCGAAAACGCCGCATCGTCGAACTCGTCTCTGAGTCCGATGGTCGCTCGGTCGAGGACCTCTCGGAGAACCTCGGATACTCGAAGGCGACGATACGACGTGATTTACGCGAGCTCGAAGACCGTGGGCTCATCGAACGGTCGCACGGCGGGGCCGTCCCCGTGACCTCCGTCGGGCGCGAGCAGACCTACGGGCAAAGAGAAGTACAGAATCTCGAAGCAAAACGCGCAATCGCGGAACGCGCCATCGAAGAACTCGCAGAGGGGCAGGTCGTCTTCTTCGACGCCGGCACGACGACGATGGAAGTCGCCCGAAAAGTACCGAACGATGGGTCGGTTCTCGCGGTCACCAACTCACCGCGGCTCGCTATCGAGCTCAACGACGAAGACAACGAGGTAAAACTCACCGGCGGAACGCTCCGACGACGCACGCGAGCGCTCGTCGGGCCGACTGCCGAGTCGTTCATGGAGCGGACGAACTTCGACGTGCTCTTTTTGGGGACGAACGCCCTCGACGTCGAGTCGGGACTCACCACGCCCAACGAAGACGAGGCTCGCATGAAGGAACTGATGGTAAAGAAGTCCTCGAAAGTCATCCTCGTCGCCGATGCGTCGAAACTTGGCCGCCGGAGTTTCGTCAAATTCGCATCGCTCGAAGACATCGACCTGTTCATTACTGACGACGAACTCGACCCAGCGACGCGCGAAGAGATCGAGAGCGCTGGCGTCGACGTCGTCGACGGAGTTGCACGATGATTTTCACTGTTACACCAAACCCTGCAGTAGACCACACGATTCACTTCGACGAACCACTCCAACCCGGCGTCGTCCACCGAACCGACGACGCGGTGTTCACCGCCGGCGGGAAAGGTATCAACGTCGCCAAGTACGTCTCGGCGCTCGGCGTCGACGCCACGGCCTCTGGATTCATCGGCGGCCACTTCGGCAAGTTCGTGCGTGACCGACTCGAAGCGGACGGCGTCGCCAGCGACTTCGTGAACATCGACGACAACACGCGACTGAACACGACCGTTCTCGCCGACGACGGCGAGTACAAACTCAACCACAACGGCCCGCATATCACCGCATCTGACGTGGACGAACTCGTCGAGGCGGCGCAGGCGAACGAACCCGACACCCTCCTCGTCGGCGGCAGTCTCCCCCGTGGGATGGCGCTCGAATCGGTCGATAGACTCGCGCGGGCCGGCGACTGGCGAACGGCAGTCGACATGGGCGGGAAGTACCTCGCGGAACTCGACGCTGACTACTTCGTCTGTAAACCCAACCGGTCGGAACTCGCCGAAGCGACTGGGCGAACCGTCGAGACGAACGAAGACGCGATTGCTGCGGCAGAAGCACTCCGTGACGGACAGTTCGAATACGTGCTCGCCTCCCTCGGGGGCGACGGTGCCGTCCTCGTGACCGAAGACGAAATCCTGTCTGCGCCGGCACTCGACGTCGACGTCGTCGATACCGTCGGTGCCGGTGACGCGATTCTGTCCGGGTTCCTCGCGGCACTCGAACACGGGCTGAGCGATTCTGACGCACTTCGAATGGGGATTCTCACTGCTGCACGTGTCGTCGGTGTCGCCGGAACTCGGGTTCCCCACCTCGAAGACGTGCTCACGAACGAGACACGCGTCGACGTGACGACTGTCCGGACTCGCTGACACTTCAAACAGATGTTTGTTAAGGATTAAAACGTTCAGAAAAAATCATATCCGAAAGGGTTTTTGAAGATATATGCGTAGAAACGATAACGGGGTGGCAACACTATGGCAAACGATGCAGAAGAGGCAGTTCGGTCCTACCTCACGTCGGTGAAGGAGGACCTCATGACAGGGGTATCGTTCATGATTCCGTTCGTGACTATCGGCGGAATCTTCCTGGCGCTGGGCTACGCGGTAGCCTCGCTTTCGAACAACGTACAAGACGTGTTCAGTAGTACTGGCACGGCAGGGTGGTTCCTCGCCCAAATCGGTGTGGCGGGACTCACGCTCATGGTCCCGGTTCTCGGTGCGTACATCGCGTACGCAATCGCGGACCGTCCGGGCCTGGCACCGGGGTTCATCCTCGCGTACATCATCCAGCAAGGAAACGTCCTGCAGGCGGCCGGTGACGTCATCGGTCTCCAGGGTGGGTCGGCCGGTGCCGGCTATCTCGGCGCAATCGTGGCCGGGTTCCTCGCCGGTATCGTCGCTCGCTGGTTCAAACAGCGCAACGTGCCGGAGTTCATCGCACCGATGATGCCGGTGCTCCTCATCCCGGTAGCGACCACTGCGGTCCTGACGCCGATTATGCTGTTCGTGCTGGGCGTCCCGATCTCCATCGCAAACGCGGGCCTCACGAACTTCCTGAGCAACATGCAAGGCGGCGGTCAGGCAATCGTTCTCGGTGCCATCCTCGGCGCGATGATGGCGTCAGACATGGGCGGCCCCATCAACAAGGTGGCGTACGTCTTCTCGGTCGGCCTCATCTCCGAGGGCGTCACTGCCCCGATGGCCGCCGTGATGATCGCCGGGATGGTCCCGCCAATCGGCCTCGCGATCTCGAACTTCATCGCACCGCAGAAGTACGCAGAAGAGATGTACGAGAACGCTAAGAGCGGCGTTCTCCTCGGCTTCTCGTTCATCACTGAGGGTGCGATTCCCTACGCAGCAGCAGACCCCGCACGCATCATCCCCAGCGTCGTGGCTGGCAGTGCAGTCGCGGGTGCGGCCTCGATGGCACTCGGCGTGACGATGCCTGCTCCCCACGGCGGCATCTTCGTCGTCCCGCTGTCGAACCAGCCGTTCGCGTTCATCGGTTGTATCCTGCTTGGCTCCCTCGTGACGGCAGCCATCGCGACGGGCATCAAGCCTGAATTCGAAGTCACGGCGGGCTCGGCACAGAGCAGCGACGACTGACCACGACACCTGACCAATCTTTCCATACCCGAACGAAGTACCATGGACGTAACAGACATCAGCACAATCACACCGGCCGAACTGATTTCACTCGAAGAGCCCCCGGCGACCAAGGATGGAGCCATCGAATTCCTGCTCGACCTGGCAGTCGACGCAGGGCGTGTCGAGGACCGCGAGGTGGCGCTCGAGGCACTCCTCGAACGAGAAGAAGAGGCGACCACCGGCGTCGGCTTCGGCATCGGCATCCCGCACGCGAAGACGGACGCAGTCACCAAGCCGACTGTCGCATTCGCTCGTTCCACCGAGGGAATCGACTTCGACGCCATGGACGACAAGCCGGCACGCCTGTTGTTCATGATTCTCGTCCCCGCCGAGGGTGGCGAAGACCACCTCCAGATTCTGAGCGCACTCTCTCGGTCGCTCATGCACGAAGACGTTCGGGAGAACCTCCTCGAAGCAGAGAGCAAGGAGACGGTTCAGGACATCCTCAGCGAGGTGGTGGCCTGATGGAGCGAATCGTCACCGTCGTCCCCGAAGACGGCCTTCACGCACGACCGGCCTCGAAGTTCGTCGAGACGGCCAACGAGTACGACGCGGACGTGCAACTCGGCCGCGCGGACTCCGACGACCTGGCACCCGCTGCGAGTATGCTCGCCGTGACTGGACTGGGCGTCTCCGCCGGCGAAGACGTGCGCCTCGTCGCCGACGGCGACGATGCAGAGGCAGTCCTCGACGCACTCGAAGATATCCTTTCGACGCCTGAAGCCGAACACTGACCATGGCCGAACGAACCCTCACTGGTATCGGCGTGACACCGCTCTCCGGGGTCGGAAAGGTCGTCTGGTACCGTCCGGACGCCGACCTTCCAGAACCGCCCGCCCCCGAGGACGTCGATGCCGACGCAGAACTCGCACGCTTCGACGAGGCGCGGAGCGTCGCCGAAGACGAGTTGCAGACGGAACGCGCACGAACCGCCGAACGCGTCGGTGAAGAAGAGGCCGCCGTGTTCGACGCGCACGTGCAGTTCCTCAACGACCCACAGATTACCGACGGCGTCACCGACGCCATCGAAGGTGGGTTGCCGGCAGCACACGCCGTCCAAGAGACGTTCACTGGGTTCGTCGAGCAGTTCGAGAGCATGGGCGGACGCATGGGAGAACGCGCAGACGACCTGCGTGACGTCCGTGACCGACTCGTCCGCGTCCTCTCGGACGGCGAACGCGTCGACCTCTCGTCGCTCCCGAAAGGCAGCGTCGTCGTCGCCGAGCGTCTCACGCCGAGTGACACGGCGCAACTCGACCCGAAGCGCGTCGCAGGCTTCGTCACCGTAACCGGCGGCAGAACGTCTCACGCAGCCATCTTCGCCCGGTCGCTCGCCCTGCCCGCCATCGTCGGCGTCGGCGAGGAACTGGAGTCAGTAGAAGACGGGACAGAAGTCGTCGTCGACGGCGACGCGGGTGACCTCGTCGTCGACCCCGACGACGACACGAAAGCGGACGCCGCTGCCGAGGCGGAGGTTCACGTTCGGAGCGGTCCCGTGGAGACGGCCGACGGCGTCGGCATCGAAGTCGCGGCCAACGTCGGAACGCTCGCCGACCTCGGACCCGCAGTCGACCGCGGGGGCGACGGAATCGGCCTGTTCCGAAGTGAGTTTCTCTTCTTAGACCGTGAATCCCCACCAGACGAAGACGAACAGTTCGAGGCGTACGTCGAAGCACTGGAGTCGTTCGAACACGGCCGCGTCGTCGTCCGAACCCTCGACATCGGCGGCGACAAGCCGGTTCCCTACCTCGACTTGCCCGAAGAGGAGAACCCGTTCCTCGGTGAGCGTGGGATTCGGCGGTCGCTCGGTCCGGACGCGTCGCTCTTCGAGACGCAGATTCGCGCGCTGTTACGGGCAGCGGGAAGCACCGACGGGACGCGCCTCTCGGTGATGCTTCCGCTCGTGACGACGCTGGACGAACTCCACGAGGCACGCGAGCGATTCGAATCCGTCGCGTCGGACCTCGCCGAGGAGGGTCTCGCCCACGAGATGCCAGAGTTCGGCATCATGATAGAGACGCCCGCGGCGGCGTTCATGGCCGACCGATTCGCACCGCACGTCGACTTCTTCAGTATCGGGACGAACGACCTCGCGCAGTACGTGATGGCCGCCGAACGCGGCAACGAACGCGTCTCTGAACTTGGCGACTATCACCAACCTGCGGTCCTGCACGCCATCGACGCGACCGTCTCGGCCACCGAAGGCCACGACTGCTGGGTCGGCATGTGTGGTGAAATGGCGGGCGACCCGGACCTCACCGAACTCCTCGTCGGCCTCGGATTAGACGAGTTGAGCATGAGCGCAGTCACGGTCCCGCACGTGAAAGAGGCCGTCACGGAGACGGACACAGCGGAGGCAGAAGCGCTCGCCGCGAAGGTTCTCGCGGCTGACACCAAAGATGAAGTCACTAACCTCCTAACCACAGACCAATGAAATTAGTCGCAGTCACATCCTGTCCGACGGGTATCGCACACAGCCAGATGGCGGCGGAGAACCTCCTGCAGGCCGGTGAGCGCCTCGGCCACGACATCGACGTCGAGGTCCAAGGCGCGATGGGGACCCAAGACGAACTGTCGTCTGGGGCTATCGCGGAAGCCGACGCGGTCATCATCACCTCGGACACGTCGGTCAGTCGCGACCGGTTCGACGGGAAACTCGTCGTCAAGGGCACCGTCAAAGACGGCGTCAACAACGCCGAAGCAATCATCGAGCAAGCGGTCGAACTCGCGGAAGCAGGGAAGACCGGGTCCGTCTCGTTCGGCGACGACGGGAGCGCCGCCGACACCGCCGCCGACGAGTCGGCCGACGCCGGGTCCGAACCGGAATCTGAGGAACCGGTTCGCCGCGGTGGCGACCCCGAAAAGGGCCTGTTCGCACGCCTGAAGAAGCTGTTCTCCTAACTCTCGCCGCTTTGTCTCCCCGTCTTTCTCACGGTTCTGAGCGACGCGTCTCGCGCTCGCTGAAAATTAACTCGAAAATGAACGAACGAGAACGTGCAAAATCGAAACCCGTTTCCCATAGATTATTAGTCTCGCGTTCGTTGCCGAAACCGAGGTGAACGAATAATGCCGTTCTACGGCGGGGAGGAACTCGCCACTGTGTACGACGAGGCGCTCGACCAAGGATTCGGACTCATCGCGAGTAACGTCGCGGAACCGAACGTGATGATGGGTCTGATGGAGGGTGCAGACCGGATGGACTCGGACCTCCTGTTACAACTCAGCGGTGGTGCCTGTAAGTTCGCTGGCGACGGCGACCCAGTTGCGGGACTGAAGGCGATGGGGAACTACATCGACATCATCGCCGAGCGGTACGACATCGGTGTCTTCCTCAACATGGACCACCAGACGGACCTCGAGTTCATCGAGAAGCAGATAGAACTCGACATCCCGTCGTCTATCATGATCGACGCCTCTCACGAACCGTTCGACGAGAACGTCGCGACGAGTCGTGAGGTCGTCGAGATGGTCGAGGCCGCAGGGTCGGATATCCTCATCGAGGCCGAACTCGGCCAAATCAAGGGTGTCGAAGACGAAATCGAGGCCGAAGAGGCGTTCTACACCGACCCCGAACAGGCCGTCGAGTTCGTCGACAAGACGGGTGCAGACCTGCTCGCAATCTCTGTCGGCACGCAACACGGCGTCGCCAAAGGGAAGGACCTCGAACTCCGTCCGGACCTGGCCCACGACATCCGGCAGGCGCTCAAGGACCACGGACTCGACACGCCACTCGTCCTCCACGGGTCGTCCGGCGTCCAACCGGACCAGCTCCAGGAGATGCTCAAACACGGCATCTGTAAGGTCAACAAAGACACTCGCTACCAGTACGAGTACACGCGCACCGCCTACGACCTCTACCGTGAGACTCCCGAAGCAATCGTCCCGCCGGAAGGCGTCGAGGACGCTCGTGACACGTTCTTCAACGAAACTGAGTGGTCGCCGAACAAGTCGGTGTTCGACCCACGTGTCGTCGGACGTGACATCCGTGCGCGTATCGCCGACGTTCACGCTGGCCTGACGGAAGTCTCCGGGAGCGCCGGCCAGACCCTCTTCAAGTAAGCGTCACTCGTCTCGAACGGTGGCAACCGGCCGCCGCAACCCGCTCGTTCTCTTTCGAACCGTGTTCTCTGCGTTCTTTCAGTGCGGTCGTTTGGCCCCACTCTCCCCAGTCGCTTATGGTATCAGACAGCGTGTATGTACGTATGCCACAAGTACACCTCGACGATTCCACCATCGAGCGACTCGACAACCTCCGCGAAGAAGACGAAGAGTACGACGAACTCATCAACGAACTCATCAACATCTACCAGGCGAGTGAACGAACGATGTTCCACGCTGGCGACGAGTACTGAGTCGATACGGCGGACTGAGACGCTACTGCAACCCGGTCGATAAGTGACGCCGTCACTGGGTCGGGTTTCTGTCGCGACCGGTTACTCCTGATAGGCGATTCTGACCTGTTCCCACTTTCCTTTCTCTTCGAGGTGTTTCTGCAGTGCGTCCGCGTACGCCTGTGTGAGTCGCTCTGCGTCTTCGAGTTTCTCCTGTTGGCCTTGTTTTCCGTCGTCGCCGAGGCCCAGTGCGCCCTTGATAGAGTCGACGATGCCGCCGCCCGACGACGACTCTTGTCCGCCGCCCATCGCACCCATCTGCTTTCGGATGTTGTCGAGTTCGGGGATAATCTGCGGCACCTTTTCGGTGTTCACGACGATACGCGCCGAGTCGGCGTCGTCGGCGTTCTCGATTTCGAACTCCGTGGCCGTCATGATGAGACCCCACTCTTGACTCGAAAAGCGGGAGTTCATCACGTGGTCGTTGAACTCGCGGTCTACCGCCATCCGGTCGCCGACGATACTGTCGGTCCAGTGTGCCATGTGGACACGTCGTCTCCCAGTTGGTATCAGAGTTGCGGGGTTTCGCGGAGAGGAATCCCCGACGAGAAGCGACTCGGTCTGACACTGATTTAATGCAGTTGCGTGACGACCAACTCTCATGGAGCGGTACGACCTCCTGTACCGACTGTACGGGAACTTCGACGCTGATTCGGTCAGAGAAGCCCAGGACTTCGTGGACCTCTTGCCCCCGCTCGACTCTGCAGTCGCGCTGTCACACTGGCAGGAGGTCAACGACGAACTGACCGAGCGAAAGAGCCGTATTCGACGCGGGTTTCCGAACGGTGACCGATACGCCGAACTCGCTGCTCGTGCGACGAGAGACCAGGCGTTCACTGCGCTCGACCTGTATACGAAGTACGGGCGGAGCGTCAACGCCCTCGTTCTCGACGTAGACGAGACCCTCCGGTCTGCAGGCCGAACAGACAACGAGATTCCCAGAGAGGTGCTGCACCTCCTCACCGAGTTCCACGAGACGGGCGTTCCAATCGTCATCTGTACGGGCCAGACGCTCGAGAACGTCAAGGGGTTCGCTATCCAGGGGCTCGGGAACGAACTCGTCCACTCCGGCGACGTGAGCATCGTGTACGAGGCCGGGACCGGCGTGTTCACGCCGGGGCACGGGTCGAACACCAAACGCCTCCTCTACGAGCGACTCGACGACTCGGTGCAATCGGTGTTCGAGTCGGTTCGAAGCCGTGTGATTCGTGACCTGCCGGACGGGCTCCGCGGGTGTGTTCACCTACAAGGCAACGAGTTCAACGTCACACTCAAACCCAACTTCGAAACCGGAAGCGACGACGCCGAGACAGTCATCGACGACTCGCTGGTCTACCTGTTGGACCTTCTCGGTGCGGCAGTCACAGACGACCCTGCTGGACCGGTTTGGACGCGCGCGTACTTCGCTGCAACCGACCCAGAAATCGAAGGGGTGCTCGCCGACAGAGACGAACGTCCCGACCCGGAGACGACGATTCCGGAAGACGTCGCCGAGACGTTAGACCGCGTCACAGTCGCGTACTACCACGCCGACGCCGCAGAGCTCTCGGCGGTGGACTTGAACAAGGCTGCAGGCGTCGAGGCGGCTCTCGACGTTCTCGCAGTCGACGACCCGTTCGTCTTGGTGATGGGTGACTCGAAATCCGACCTCGACGTGATGGAGTGGGCCGCCGAGAACGACGGCGGAATCGCCGCTGCGCCGGACCACTCGTCGCCCGGCGTCCTCGAACACGTCCGTGAGACCGACGACCTGGTGTTCGACCGTGGAGACGCGGCGTCGGTACTCCGGGCAGTCTACGCGCTCAACCTCCTCGTCGATTGAGTTCGAGTGAGTGTGGCCTCACACCGTACACGTCTTCCCGGACCCACTCCCGGTCGAACCGTCGTCGTCAGTGTCCGATTCCTGAGAGTCGTCAGTCGACGACGACTCGGTCGTTGGTGGTGATTCGGTCGTCGTAGACGACGACGCAGTCGAGGACGTCGAGTCGTCGGAAGAAGACGAACGGTCGGTCGATGTGCTCGACGACGATTTACTGGACGTCTTCGAAGTGGAACTCGAATCGGTCGCGGAGGAATCACTCTCGTCGACTGCTTCGACCGTTCCGCTCGGACTGTCTGTGTCAGTCTCGTCTGGGTCCGAAGCGTCGGTATCCGCGTCCGACCCGTCAGCCTCGTCCACTGCAGGCGCGTTTTCGGTAGTCTCGGCGTCGCCGAGGTCACCCGTCGAATCGGCGTCACCGGTGTCGAGCGTCGCATCGGCTTCGTCCTGTGTTGTTGGGTTCGGGCCGTTCACTCCACCTGAGAGAAACGCGAAGGCGACGACGACGGCGACGACGAGTGCTGCGCCGAGTTGTTTCTGATTCATCGGTCCGCTCCATCTAGTTCCGCGTCACCTGATAGATTGGAACCGACGTGGACTGCGCTGGCCGACGACACGACCGTATGTATCCAGGACATGTTCACGGTTCATATTTGATTTCCGTCGGTTTCGTTACGAATCGTCTACCGGTACACCATCTTCACGCTCGAAACAGTCCCGCCCCGTCAAGACGGCTAACTGACAGTATCTCGAGACTGTCTCACTGTATTCGGAAAATCGAGCGCCTAACCAGTGTTAATCGGAGAATATTCGGTACATCTGAGAGTCCGGCGTACAGTAACTTTCACGGCAGTCAGACTGTCTTTCGGACGTGAACGAAGTGACCCATCTGTCAGTAAATTTGCCATTCGGCCACGGTGGCACCACAGTACTCTCGGCGACGAGACGTCGAGGAAGCAAAACGTGATTGTCTAGTGATACCATGTTATACTGCATATGGCGAGTTCCATTCGGCGCGAGTCACAAGAGACAGACCGGTTACTGGCGCTGACTGACGGCGTCATCGCGATCGCGATAACGCTGCTGGTTCTGGAGATAACCGTCCCAGAGATTCGACCGGGGGCTCCCACCTCCGTGCTCGTGGAGTTGGTCTTCGAGCAGCGACACGAGTTCTTCTCGTACGTGCTGAGTTTCCTCGTCATCGGCTACTACTGGGTGCTCCACCGTCGCATCTTCATCCACGTCGAGGAGCACGACAAGCGTGTCATCGGGTACAACCTCCTGTTCTTACTTCTAGTGGCGTTCGTTCCGTACGGGACGAATCTGTTCAGCACCTACCCAACGCAGTTCGGCGTCATGTTCTACGCAGGCGTCTTGGCGCTCACGGGGTTGACGCTCACGTTGCTGTGGTTCCACGCGTTGCGTACCGATATCCTCGAAGATGGACTCACGTCGAACATCGTCCTCCTACAGGCGGCCCGGCTGCTCTCCTCACCGCTGGTGTTTCTCCTCTCGATTCTCGTCGCGTTTTTCAGCACGTCGCTCGCCATCTTCACGTGGTTCCTCGTGGTCCCGATAAACGCCATTCTGGAGTCACGGATGGTGGCGAAGTTCGAGTCGGAACAAGAGGACGCCCCGCCTGCGCCCAGTCCGCCCGTCTAACTGTTCTTCGTGTTCCCGTCTACCCGGCCCCCAACTCTCCCGTCTACCTGTCTCGCTTATCCGCTTGGCAGACTAAGAGAGCGTATGACTATTTCTATCGACCGAATCGTCGAACACGTCAGTGGGTGGGCCGGCGTCGAGACTGTGCCACACCGCTTTGGGGGGACCGAATTCCTCGTCGCCGACAAGGAGATTGGACACGTCCACGACGTGGGCATCCTCGATTTGGCGATTACCAAGGGCGTCCGTGACAACCTTCTCGAAGCCGGCCTCGCCAGTCCGCACCACGTCCTTCCGGACTCTGCGTGGGTTTCGTTTAGCGTCACAGACGCGGAAGACGAAGTGAACGCACGTCGACTCCTCAGACTCGCGTACCTCTGGCGGGCGCTTGCACTCCGCCGACGAGGTATCGAAATCGACCCGTCGCTCGACCCGGAAGGCGAACTCGACGAACTCGAACTCCCAGCGGAACTCGAGACGCTCGTCCGGACGACGTTCGCCGACTCGATGGACTCCCCGACGTCGGTCTGAGTCGAGACGTTCCTCGCCGGGCTCCGTACCCTGAGTGATGGCACCATGCCGAGTTCGGTAAAACTTTACTGACGTCTGAGTAAACAACGTATTATGGGAAAGAACTACGCGGACCTTCACGACCCAAACGCGGAGTATACGATGCGAGAGCTCTCCGCGGAGACGATGGGCGTGACCGCCAAGCGCGGCGGCGGCCGAGACGTGGAGATTACGGACGTGCAGACGACGATGGTCGACGGGAACTTCCCGTGGACACTCGTCCGAATCTACACCGACGCGGGCATCGTCGGCACCGGTGAGGCCTATTGGGGCGCTGGCGTCCCCGAACTCATCGAGCGCATGAAGCCGTTCGTCATCGGCGAGAACCCGCTCGACATCGACCGTCTCTACGAGCACCTCGTCCAGAAGATGTCCGGCGAAGGCTCCGTCGAGGGCGTCACCGTCACCGCCATCTCCGGTATCGAGATTGCCCTTCACGACCTCGCGGGCAAGATTCTCGACGTTCCTGCCTACCAGTTGCTCGGCGGCAAGTACCGCGACAAGGTTCGCGTCTACTGTGACTGCCACACCGAAGAAGAGGCCGACCCACAGGCCTGCGCCGACGAAGCAGAGCGTGTCGTCGAAGAACTCGGCTACGACGCCCTGAAGTTCGACCTCGACGTCCCGTCTGGATTCGAGAAGGACCGCGCGAACCGTCACCTCCGTCCCGGTGAGATTCGCCACAAGGCCGAAATCGTCGAAGCAGTCACCGAGCGCGTCAAAGACCGCGCCGACGTCGCCTTCGACTGCCACTGGACGTTCTCGGGTGGCAGTGCGAAACGTCTCGCCGCCGCCATCGAGGACTACGACGTCTGGTGGCTCGAAGACCCCGTCCCGCCGGAGAACCTCGAAGTCCAAGAGGAAGTCACGAAGTCCACGCTCACCCCCATCACGGTCGGTGAGAACCGCTACCGCGTGACCGAACTTCGTCGCCTCATCCAGAACCAGGCCGTCGACATCGTCGCACCCGACATGCCGAAGGTCGGTGGCATGCGCGAGACCCGGAAGATTGCGGACGTGGCCAACCAGTACTACATCCCGGTCGCCATGCACAACGTCTCGTCGCCCATCGCGACGATGGCCTCCGCGCACGTCGGCGCGGCTATCCCGAACTCGCTGGCAGTCGAGTACCACTCCTACGAACTCGGCTGGTGGGAGGACCTGGTCGAAGAGGACGTCATCGAAGACGGCTACATCGAGATTCCAGAAAAGCCAGGTCTCGGCCTGACGCTCGACATGGACGCCGTCGAGGAGCACATGGTCGACGGAGAAACCCTCTTCGACTGAGCGAAGCGAAGTCGAGTCAGCAGCACGGAGTGCTGCGTTGTTTGCCGAAGCGTACGCTTCGGCAAGCCAGCGGAACTTTGTTCCGCGTTGTTCGACGAAGCGTAAGCGAACTCGCCACCCCGAACCGACGTTCTTCTGAGCCACCATCCTCGCCGACTTCGACCCGCCTAGCTAGTTTTTGTCATTTCGCCACGTTAATTGCTAGCGCATGTCTGCAGACTACACAGTCGACTACGAACTGAGCGACGACGACGAGAACATCCACAACAAGTGGGACAACAGTCTCGACCCGCTCGTGACCGTCCAACCCGGCGACGTCGTCCGATTCGAGTGTCGTGACGCCCTGGACAGACAGATTACGCCGGATTCGACCGCCGAAGACCTCGCGAACGCGAGTTTCGACCCAGTCCACCCGCTCACAGGCCCCGTGGCAATCGAGGGTGCCGAACCGGGAGACGTACTCGCGGTGGAGTTCCTCGACTTCGAACACAAAGGGTGGGGCTACACCGGGTATATGCCCGGTGAGATGGGACTCGGACTCCTCCCGGAGGAGTTCGAAGAAGCAGGTCTCCACATCTGGGAGTTAGACGACGAGGTGGCACACTTCGTCGACGGCATCGAGGTTCCGCTGGACATGTTCCCCGGAATCGCCGGCGTCGCCCCCGCCGCTCCCGGCGCACACAACACGCTTCCACCGCGTGACACCGGCGGCAACTTCGACATCAAGCACCTCACGAAAGGCTCGACGCTCTACCTCCCCATCGAAGTCGAAGGCGCGTTGTTTTCGACTGCCGACTGCCACGCGGCACAGGGTGACGGCGAGGTGTGCGTGACGGGCATCGAATCACCGATGTTCGTCACCGCGCGGTTCGACGTGTTGAAGGACAAGTCCATCGAGCAACCCGAATTCGAGACGCGAGGTCCGTTCACACCGACCGGGTCGGACGAACCGATGTACGGCACGACCGGCATCGCGGACGACCTGATGGAAGCGACCAAGAAGGCCATCCGGCACATGATTTCGCACCTCGAGACCGAACACGGTCTGACTGCAGGCGAGGCCTACATCCTCTGTTCGGCCGCCGTGGACCTCAAGATAAGCGAAGTCGTGGACGCGCCCAACTGGACGGTCACGGCGTACCTCCCGCACAGTATCTTCCCCGAGTGAGGCGAGTGGACGGCCGAGACGCAGAGCCACGATTCACTCTGGGGTGACGATTCGAACGCCCTCGCTCGGCCGGCAGGCGAAGACCTGTGCGTTCGGGCCAACCTGGCCGGAGACTTCGGCACGGATAGACTGTTCTGCTCGTTCGAGCGCGTCACCAGCGACGAGTGCGACGACGCTCCCGCCGAATCCGCCACCAGTCATTCGCGCACCGTACACCCCCGGCGTTTCCGCCGCGAGTTCGACGGCCGCATCGAGTTCTGCGCAACTCACCTCGTAGTCGTCTCGAAGACTCTCGTGACTGGCGAGCATCGCCGCTCCGACGCGGTCGAACTCGCCAGCGACGAGGGCGTCACGACCACTTACGACGCGTTCGTTCTCGGTCACGACGTGTCTCGCTCGTCTGTAGTGAACGTCGTCGAGTGCGTCGGCGTGGGTTTCGAGCACGTCCTCCTCGACGTCGCGGAGGGAACGAATCTCGGTCTCCGTCGCGCTCCGAAGGGCGGTCACGGCCGCCTCACACTCGCGGACTCTGTCGTTGTACCCCGAGTCGGCCAGTTCGTGCGAGACGCCCGTATCGACGACGAGAATCCCCACGTCGCCGGCGATGGGAACGTGTTCGAACGCTCGTGTCCGGCAGTCTAAGAACAGCGCCGTGTCGGGTTTACAGAGGCCGACAGCGAACTGGTCGAGGATACCGCACTCGACGCCGACGCCCTCTCGTTCGGCCCGCCAGCACGCGAGTGCGAGGTCTGTCTTGGACAGCACTGTTCCGGACAGTTCGACCATCGCCTTCCCTACTGCGAGTTCGATGGCCGCAGACGACGAGAGACCTGCTCCAGACGGGACGTTCGACGCGATGGCGAGGTTCGCACCCGGTATCGCTCGGTCTTCTCGGAGGACGCCGACCACGGCGGCGACGTAGGCCGCCCATCCGGTTGGGCCGTCTCCCGGCGCGAACGTCGCCGTCTCGTCGAAATCGGTCGCGTAGACGCGAATTCGGTCGTCTTCACGTGGTTCGGCGGCCACTGCGACGTGTCGGTCGATGGCTTTCGGGAGACAGAGGCCGTCGTTGTAATCCGTGTGGCCACCGACGAGGTTCACTCGTCCGGGTGCGAGCGCGACCACCGGGTCAACGTGTTCGTGTGGACCGTCTCCGAACGCCTCTCGGAGACCCGACCGTGCGCGTTCGACTACGTCGTCGGAGTGCTGACCGGTTGCCGTCATTCTGCTTCGAGTACCGTCATTCTGTGCTGTGAGTTGCGTCTGTGTCGTGCGCCGTCATTCTGTGCCGTGAGTTGCGTCTGTGTTCTCCCCGCCGAGTCGGGCGGCTATCTGTCGCCCGATATCTCGTGGGTGTGCTTCGGTGACTCGAAGGGTGTCTCCGATGCGAACGGTCCCTGGGTCGACGACCTGCGCACAGATTCCACCGCGTTGCTCGCGGAGTGCTTCGACGACGGCCTCGTCGTCGACGAGTTGGCCGAGATACGCACAGGGTGGTCTGCGTCTCGTCCCGCGGAGCGTCGCACCCCCGAGTTCGAACGTCGCGTCGAGGAGGTCCGTCGGGTCGATACCGCGGACGACGACGTTTCGTCGGTGGCGGCCGTCCGAGAGGTCGATTCCGAACTCGCGACGGGCGGCGTCCAAGACGTCGCCATCGACGAGCGTCACCTGACACCCGTCGGTAGCCGAGTAGTACCCGGTGCCTCGGTAGTATCGGTCGCCGTCGATACCGCCGTCTCTGAGCGACACCTCCTCGTGGGCGACCATCGGTTCTCCCTTCGACGGGGCCGTATAGAGCGCTGCAACTCGACCGTCCCCCGCTGTCGTCATATCAGAGGCTTCCACCGGAGAGAACGAATACGTTGGGACCGTGGCCCGAGACGCTGTGACCGGACTGTCGTTCCACGGCCGAACTCAACAGAGTGGTTTTGGGTCGACGCCGAGTTCTGCGAGGCCATCTGCGTAGTCGTCGTAGGCGACCTGCACGACGTACTCTGCGACCATCCGTGCGCGTTCCCAATCGCCGTCGTCTTCGCACAGTTCGTCGAGGAGTTCGAGGCCTGTCGAAAGCGTCTCGACGGTCTCTGCTTTCAACTCGCGGAACAGGTCTGCGTTTGCTCTGTCTGCCTCGTTGACGAAGAACCCGATAACCTGCGTGTGCGTCCGAATCGAGACGAGTCCACGTCCGACCATCCCTGCGGCGATACGTTCGATAGTGTCGTCTCGGCCGCGCAGATAGGCGTGCATCGGTCCCGCTCCGTCTGGAAGGTCGATGTCTTCTTCAGCGGCATCGAGGACACGCTGGAGGTGTTCGTCTTCTTGCCGTGCGGTCTTCTCGAACGCCGCGCTTGCACGCCCGTTCGTCTCGTCGGCGGCCCACACCCGAAACGTCTCACAGGCCGCGTGCTCGGAGTAGGCGGCGGCCCGCAGGACGGCCGATTTGGAGAGGTCCGCTTCGGTCAACGCGAGGAGCAGTTTCGAGGAGCCGAGACGTTTCAACTGTGTCTGTTTCGCCGTCTCGACAGTCTCACGAAACGATTCAGCGTTCATGGCCGTCTGTTCGTGCGCCGTCTTCCTGAACGTTACCACGGTGAGAACCCTTCCCTCCGGAACCCCACCGTCCGGTGGTGAATAAAACACCCCACAAAATACAGGTATCAGTCGTGATACTCGGCGGTGAGGGTTGAAATACGGGTGCGAGAGAGCGTTCGGTATGACCGAGGTCCCTGACCGAGTGACGGCCGACGCGCGGGCACGCGTCGACGGAAATCATCTTCTCTCGCGGTTGGATATCGACGAGGCAGAGATCGAACAGCGAAAATCGTTCGTTCGACTCTCGGCCGCAGACGAACGTCGACTTCGCGAGACTGGGTCGGTCTTCGACGACGTTGCCGACGAGTTCGCAGCGGAGTTCTATCGACACCTCGAATCACACGCTGACGCGGCATCGTTCTTCGACCGTTCCACGAAGACCGTCGAGATGCTGAAGACAGACCAGGCGGCCTACCTGCGTGAACTTGGTCGTGGTGAGTACGACACCGAGTACTTCGCACATCGTGCGCGAATCGGGAAGATACACGATATGATAGACCTCGGTCCGAAGTACTACCTCGGTGCGTACACCGTCTATTACGAGGGTCTGACCGAGGCCATCGCCGGCGAGGTAAAAGACGAGTTCTGCGGTTCGACAGGCGGGAATAGCGGGCTGCTCTCGGGACTCGTCGGTGGGGACGACACTGGCGACACCGACGCAGTCGAGGCGGCCGTAGACACGCTCGTCGAACGGCTCCTCCCGGTGTTGAAACTCCTCTCGTTGGACCAGCAAGTGGCGATGGAGACGTACATCGACTCCTACAGCGAGGAGGTTCGGACCGCTGCAGAACGGCGGAAAGAACTCGCCGCAGAGGTCGAAGCAGACGTCAGTGCGCCCATCGAAACGCTGTTGGAAACCTCCGAGGAGGTCACCGACCGAACGACCGACATCGAGGACATCGCGGAGTTCCAAGCGAGCGACATGGCGACAGTTGCGGACGAAGTCTCGAACATGAGCGCGACGGTCGAAGAGGTTGCAGCGACGGCCGAGGAAGTCGAACGGACGAGTGCCGACGCCGCCCACCGTGCGGCCGAAGGAGAGGACGCGGCCGACGAAGCCATCGACGTGATGCAGGACGTGAGTCAAGCAGCAGAGACGGCGTCGGCGGACGTGCAGGGCCTCCACGACCAGATAACGGAAATCGACGAGGTTCTCGACGCCATCAACGACATCGCAGAACAGACGAACCTGTTGGCTCTCAACGCCTCCATCGAGGCGGCCCGTGCTGGCGACGCAGGCGACGGGTTCGCCGTCGTCGCGAACGAGGTGAAGAACCTCGCTGAAGAGTCGCAGGCCCGCGCAACAGAAGTCGAAGAGACCGTCGACAACATCCAAACAGAGGCGCAGGGTACTATCGAGAGTCTCTCGCAGACGACCGACCGCCTCCACGACGGTATCGACCGTGGAGAAGAGGTGATGCGAAGCCTGACGGACATCTCGGCGGCCGTCGAACAGACGACTGCGGGTGTGAGCGAAGTCGCGAAAGCGACAGACGACCAGGCAGTGAGTGCAGAACAAATCGCCGAGATGGTCGACCGAGCGAACGACTTGGCCAACGAGGTTTCCGAGCAGATTGGTGAGGTAGCCGACGCCAACCGGTCACAGACAGAGCAGGTACTCACCATCCGAGAAGCGGCACACAGACTCAGTTCAGACGACACCGCATCGGAGTCTTCTCCCGCAGACGTCCCCGGCGGCGCCGACAGACCGCCTCTCGACATCAGTGCTGACGAGTCGTTCGACGGCCCCCCACACTCTCGACTCAGTAACGACGGTGGGACGCTGGAGTAGCCCAGCGGTCGGGTCTACTCACCACTGTTGGCTCTCCACACTCACTGTTGCCCCCCACACTCACCATTGCCCCCACACTCACTGTCGTCCTCAACACTCACCGTTGCCCCCCACACTCACTGTCGTCCTCAATACTCGCCGTTGCTCGGTCCTGCGGAGCGCTCTTGCGGTGAGAGGTCCTATGGACGGGGATGACTCCCGAAGAACTCGCGGCCCGCCTCAGACGAGGAGCGCCGACGACGATACTCGACGTGCGCAACCGCGACGAGTTCGACGAGTGGCACGTCGAGGGGCGGAACGTCACTGCGACACAGATTCCAGCTATCAAGTTCACGCAGGCCGAGATTCTCGGAACGGTCGCAGAACTCGCAGACCAGTTCCGCGAGAGCGCAGGCCCGGTCGTGGCCGTGTGTGCAGAAGGCCGAGCGAGCGACCACGTCGCCGACCTCTTGTCGGACGCCGGTGTCGCTGCCGAGAACCTCGAATCCGGGATGGACGGCTGGGCACGCGTCTATCGAGCGTCACGTATCGACCACGCGGACGCGACGGTCGTTCAGTACGACCGGCCATCCAGTGGCTGTCTCGGCTACATGGTCGTCTCCGGTGGGGAAGCCGTCGTCGTCGACCCGTTGCGAGCGTTTGCAGACCGTTACGTCGACGACGCGAACGACCACGGTGCCGAAATCGTGGCCGCGCTCGACACGCACGTCCACGCCGACCACGTCAGCGGCGTCCGCGCCGTGGCCGAACGAACGGGTGCGATAGTTGCCCTCCCGGCCGGTGCGGCGGACCGCGGCCTCTCGTTCGACGTTCGACTCCTCGAAGACGGTGACAGCGTCTCTGTCGGCGATACCGAACTCCGCGCCGTTCACTCACCGGGACACACCACCGAGATGACTGCCTACCGATTGGGTGACCTCCTGTTCGTCGGCGACGGCCTCTTTCTCGAGAGCGTCGCCCGCCCGGACCTCGAAGAAGGCGACGACGGCGCACCTGCCGCGGCACGGCGACTCTACGTGACGCTCGTCGAGCGCTACGCTGCCTTCGACGGCGAGACACGCGTCGCCCCTGGGCACTACAGCGACTTGACCCTCGCCGGCGACGACGGCGTCTACGTGGATACGTTGGAACGCCTCCGTCACCGCCTCGGCGCGTTTTCGATGGGTGCCGACGAGTTCGTCGAGTACGTCCTCTCCGATATGCCGCCACGGCCGGCGAACTACGAGCGCATCATCGCCACGAATCTCGGCACCGAACTGCTCGACGCAGACGAAGCGTTCGAGGTGGAGTTAGGTCCCAACAACTGCGCGGCGACGAAAACGAGTGCATAGCGCAGTCGCTCGTCAGTTTTCGGAGAGAGAACGAAGTGACGCGGGCCTCCGCGTCAGAGTCCGTCGTCAGTCGTCTGCGGCAGCGTCAGCGGCGGCGGCGACGTCGTCCTCGATGCTCGGTGGGTAGATGCCGCGTTCGAGTTTCAGGTCGCTCTGCGGGCGCGCCATGCAGGTAAGCGCGTACCGTTCGGCTTCTTCTTCGGTCAGTCCACGGGCCGCAGGTTGGGTGACCTCTCCTTCGAGAATCTCCGCAGAACAGGCGAGACACATGCCAACACGGCAGGAGTACTCTTGTGCGATACCTTCCTCGATGCAGGCTTTGAGGATGGTCTGCTTGTCAGAAACCTCGATGGCCTCACCCGTGCCGACGAACTCGACGGTGTACTCGGTCATAACCCGGCGTATGAGCGACCACACCAAAACTGTTTATCAAACAGTCGCATTCGACCCAAATATGTCGGGGCAAAGAGGACGAATTACTCCATCTCGCCGGTTTCGTCGGTAAACTCTGTGTCGGCTTCCTCGTCGGCCAACTCTGCTTCTTCGTCGCTCATCCGTACGGTGAGTACCGGAACTGGGCAGGTTCGGACGACACGTTCGGTCACGCTCCCGAGCAGGTAGTGGCTCAGTCCCGTGCGGCCGTGGGTCCCCATGACGACGAGGTCGACGTCGTGGGAGTCGATGTAGTCGTGAATCGAACGATACGCAGTCCCGGTGACGACTTCCGAGTCGATTTCGACGCCCGCCGCCTCGGCGGCCTCACGGACGTGCCGGGTGGCGACGTCTCCCTCGCGTTCGAGTGCATCGATGACGACGTCTGCACCGGCGTCGAGCGACGTGTAGATGCTCGTATCGACGACGTACAGCGCGTGAACTCGTGCGCCGTAGGTTTTGGCGATGTCGAGCGCGTGGTCGATGGCTCGTTCGGCGGCTTTGCTCCCGTCGGTCGGCACGAGGATTTCGCTGTACATGACGGATTACACTTAGTTCGGAACGGGGTTAATTCTAGGCCTCGTTCTCGTCGTCTTGGAAGGAGAGAACCGCAGTTTCACACACCTGCAGACCGTCGATTCGAGGCTGTTCGTCTGTGATTTCGACTGTCTCGACGAGTGACCATCCCGACGTGTCGTCGTAGGCGACGCCTTTGACCCACGCGTCGGTGGCAAAGAGGACGCCGCGTGCTGGGCCGTCGTTCTCGACGGCGACGACGAGTTCGAACGCCTCGGAGCGATTCAGGGAGGTGAGTTCCTGTGGCTTCAGTGGTCGTGGGGGGAGGGAGTCGATGAGCGCCATATTCCTGTGCTGCCGGTCGGTGCGGATGACGCTTTCGAAGCCTCGTTCGTGGAGTTCGCCTCTGGACTGCGAGTCGTAACAGTTCACCTCTGGACTGCGAGTCGTAACCTTTCTTTCGTACGGCGCGTCACGTCTGCTCATGATTCCCTCTCGCGTCGAGTCGCGCTTCGACCGGGTGGCCCTCGCCGTGGGTGCGCTCGCGCTCGTCGCGCTCGTCGTCCGACTCGTCGGACTCGGGTCGCGACCCGTCCACTGGGACGAGGCCCGCGTCGGGTACTGGAGCCTTCGCTATCTCGAAACAGGCTACCTGACCTACCGACCAGTCGCCGGCGGCCCACTCGTCTACATCCTCACGCGTACCTCGCTGTCGCTCTTCGGAGCGTCTGATTTCGCGCTTCGACTCCCCGTCGCAGTCGTCGGTGCTGTGCTCCCGTTCGTCGCACTCCTCTTTCGGTCCCACCTCGACGACGACGAAACCGTCGCGCTCGCCGCCATCCTCGCGGCGAGTCCGATTCTCGTCTACTACGGCCGGTTCGCACGGGGTGACGTCCTCGCCATCGGATTCACACTCGCCGCCTTTGGATTCGCACTTCGGTTGTTCGACGGCGAGGGACGGCGATACGCCTACGGCCTCGCAGGGACAGTCGCACTCGCAATCGCCTCGTCCGGCCTCGGTATCGTCGCCCTCGGCTGTCTGGCAATCGCTGGGCTCCTCGTCTTCGACCACGCCGCACTCGTCCAGTCGTCTCTCCCCGCCAGCGCACGACTCGGCGAGTTCGCTGCTCGGGCCCGTGGCAAGGCGACTCCCGCGGCGCGAGCAGTTCTCGTCTTCGTCGGCGTCTACATCTTCACCTTCGCGCCGCGAGCGGGCGTCACCGACGACGCTGGCCTCTACTCACCGGGGACGATTCTCGGCGCGATAGACGTCGCGCTGTTCGATTCCGTCCGTCGGTTCCTCGGTGTCCGTGTCGAGCATCGCTATCCCGACGGAACGCACGAGTTTCTCCCGTACTTCGGTGAGTTCCTCGAGGTACTCGTGTTCGCGGCCCTCCCGGTGACGCTCCTCGGCGTCGCCGCCTTCGTCGTCGACCGATACACGTCAGGCGGACCGCGAACCGTCGTCTCGGCGGCGACGTACTGGGCCGGCGCGTCTGTGGTGTTCGTCCCGATGCTGGCGGAAGTCTCTGCACCGTGGCTTGGAGTCTACGCCGTCGTTCCACTCACGATTCCCGCCGCTGTCGGACTTGCGGGCGTCGCTCGATGGGGACGACGCGCGCTCGACGCCGGCGACGTCCCACGGATTGCTGCAGTCGCGCTCGTGCTTCTCGCGCTCGTCGCACAGACCGGTGCAGTCGCGACGGGAGAGGTCTACGACCCGAGTGACCGGGACACTCGCCTCGCACACTACGCACAACCGTCACACGAGTTCACGTCGTTCCGCGACAACCTCTCTGTGTGGGTTGGACCGACCGACGACGAAGCTGCAGACGTGCTCTACTACGGGAGTTCGATGTACGTCGCCGACGGCGTCGCAGACTACCCACCAGTTCCAGAACAGTGGGGAGAACGATTGCCGATGGCGTGGTACGTCCACCGAGTCGGTGCAGAGACGACGTCTGCCACGTCGCCAACGGAGCTTCGGCAGTCTGCTGACGTCCCACCGGTCGTCGTCGCTCCCGCCGACGAACGCGCGACGTTGGCACCGGTGCTCGACGGATACGTCGCACACGAGTTCGATACCGCTCTCTGGGGGCGGCCAATCGTCGTCTTCGTGAAAAAGTAAGCGCGAACTCGGGGCTTAGCGGAAGCCCATCGCTTCTATCTGCTCTTGGTAGCGGTTCCGGATGGTGACCTCGGTCACCTGCGCGACGTCTGCGACTTCTCGCTGGGTCTTCTTCTCGTTACAGAGCAACGACGCCGCGTAGATTGCGGCGGCGGCGAATCCCGTCGGGGACTTGCCCGAGAGCAGGCCCTGTTCGGCAGAGACGTCGATAATCTCGGTTGCTTTCGCCTGTACCTCTTCGGAGAGGTCGAGTGCGGAGGCGAAACGGGGAACGAACTGCTTGGGGTCTACGGGTTTGAGTTCGAGACCGAGTTCCTGGGAGATGTAGCGGTACGTACGACCAATCTCCTTCTGTGGGACGCGAGAAACTTCAGCAACTTCGTCGAGCGAGCGCGGGATACCTTCCTGCCGGCAGGCGGCATAGAGGGCGGATGTGGCGACGCCCTCGATAGACCGTCCGCGAATCAGGTCTTCGTTGAGTGCGCGACGATAGATGACGGAGGCGACTTCGCGGACGGAGCGTGGGACACCGAGTGCGGACGCCATACGGTCGATTTCGCTGAGCGCGAACTGGAGGTTGCGCTCGCCGGCGTCCTTCGTTCGAATGCGTTCTTGCCACTTACGAAGACGGTGCATCTGCGAGCGTTTTTCGGACGACAGCGACCGACCGTAGGCGTCTTTGTCCTTCCAGTCGATGGTCGTCGTCAGTCCACGGTCGTGCATCGTTTCTGTGATGGGTGCACCGACGCGCGACTTCGACTGCCGTTCCGAGTGGTTGAACGCACGCCACTCTGGTCCGCGGTCGATTTGTCGCTCGTCTAGGACGAGACCACAGTCGTCACACACCAGCTCCCCCTGGTCTGCGTCTGTGACGATCTGGTCGGACCCACACTCCGGGCAGTTGAGTCGCTCGTCCTCTTGTGCCGATGCCTCCTCTCGTTGACGCTGCCGGCTCGGACGTTCCATTAAAAGGTTTCTGGTGGAGAGTGAATTTAAACCTTTTTGTCCATTTTTTGACAAAGGCCGCGGTCTAGCGATTTCGATTCCACAACTTCCGGTGTGTCAGACTCTCCTACTTATACGGTTCCTTGACTAACGGTTAATCGAATGGTCAGAGGTGCTACCACGACACTCGTCATCGTATTTCTCATCGTCTTCGCGGGGTGTCTCGGGAGTGGTGACGTGGCGTCAGATACGACGACGCCCACTATGTCACCTACTGCCACACCGACGTCGACTCCGACAGGCGGCAGTGCAAGTGGCGACGTCACCGTCGAAGTCGTCGAAGTCGTCGATGGCGACACAGTGAAAGTCGTCATGCCAGACGGCGCGCGCGAGACGGTCCGATTGCTCGGCGTCGATACGCCCGAAGTGTACGGAGAGAACACCCCCGACGAGTTCGAGGGTGTCCCCGACACCGAGGCGGGCAAGACGTGTCTCCGTGAGGCAGGATACGACGCGAGCGACTTCGCGAAGTCGAGACTCGAAGGGAAGACCGTCGAACTCCGGTACGACGAGAAGGCGGGAGAACGTGGCTACTACGGCCGACTACTCGCGTACGTCGTCGTCGATGGAACCGAGTTCAACTACGACCTTCTCACCGAGGGACACGCGCGGTTCTACGAGAGTTCGTTCGAAGAACGAGAGCGCTACGAGCGAGCAGAACGGGACGCACGCGAGCGCGGTGTCGGTCTCTGGTCGTGTGCGACAGAAGGGTCGGCGGCAGGCGGGTCGGACCCGACGGCCGACGGTCTCTCTGTCTCTGTCGTCGCCGACGCACCGGGCAACGACAACGACAACCTCGACGAGGAGTACGTGACGCTCCACAACGGCGGAGACGACGCAATCGACCTCTCGGGGTGGACCGTCTCCGACGCAGTCGGTGCCACGTACACGTTCTCCGAGGGGACGGAACTCGCGGCCGGTGCGAAACTCACGCTCTACACGGGGTCAGGAACTGACGCTGCCGACGAGGTCTACTGGGGTCGGTCGTCTGCCGTCTGGAACAACGGCGGCGACACGGTGACGGTCCGAAACGCCGCAGGTGACGTGGTTCTGTCGTACACGTACGAGTAGTCGAATCAGTTGGAGACGGTCGACACCACCGGCCGGAGACGGACGGCCCCATCGCTGAAGACGGACGGTAGCCACGAACAAATCGGAACCGACGGCAGGACGCGTGCGACTCCACTTCGCCGTCAGGGGGAGGGGGCTAAAGCGTGTGACCCCCAAACACACTACGGTATCGTCCGTAATTAGTCTCTAGGGCCATCGAGAGGCCAGATTATGGTGGATGCGTGACTGTCTCTAATTCCGTAATATTACCATCACGCATTCACAAAGTTATATGTATAACCAAAGGAAATGTGTGGGCAACATGAGCACACTCGAATCTTCTCCGGTCGAAACCGCCATCGAATCGTGTCGAACCACCGATTTGACTCCCATCGTCCTCGAGGCGTCGAGTCTGGAGTCGACTGCCCCCGAACACCTGCGTGGCCTGAAGGGTGGACTCGCAGACGCAGGCTACCTCCCCGCCGAACTCGTCGCCGAGGCGGATTTCTGCGAAGACGACCCGCTGGCCGTCCAGTCGGAGTCCGACCGGCTCCGCGAGTACGTGCGCGCCGCGTCGTTCCTCGGAGTCGGCCGAATCACCGTCGACGTCGTCGAGTGCTGCCGTCCCGACGACGTCGAATCGACACTCGCGGCCCTCGAAGAGCGCGCCCACCGCGAGGGTGTTGCTTTTGAGGCTCGCGGCCGCATCGACGCCTGATGGCTACCAAAGCCGCGCTGGAGACGCAGTTGGCGGTGGTCGCCGGGTTCGAGAATCCGAAAGTCGGCCTCGAACAGTATCCGACCCCGCCAGACCTCGCCGCGCACATCGTCCACCTCGCAGACCTCAGGGGCGACATCGAGAACAGGACCGTTCTCGACTTCGGAACCGGGACCGGAATGCTCGCGCTCGGTGCTGCACTCCGGTCTCCTGCTCGCGTCGTCGGCGTCGAACTCGACCCAGAGGCGTTGCAGACAGCAACAGCCAACGCCCGGCGCGTCGGTGCCAGTGCACCCATCCACTGGGTCCGGGGCGACGCGACTCGACTTCCACTGTGCCTCGACGACGACTCCCCTGTCACGGTCCTGATGAACCCCCCGTTCGGTGCTCAGCGGGGGAACGAACACGCGGACCGAGCGTTCCTCGAGTCGGTCGCCGACGTCGCAGACGTGTCGTACTCTGTCCACAACGAGGGTAGCAAGGAGTTCGTCGAGGCGTTCGTCGCCGACGAGGGTGGAGAGTTGACCGACGCCTTCAGGGCGACGTTCGACCTCGAACGCCAGTTCGACTTCCACGAGGCCGACAGAAAGGAACTCGACGCGGAAGTATTCAGAATCGAGTGGTGACGATTCGGCGAGAACTCTGCCACAGTCCCACTGCGCCTCGCACGCAGTCGTTATTGATACGTCTCTTCTCTCGCGACACGAACTCTCGTCTTCTCGTACTCCGCAAAGACGAACTCGCCTTCTCGGACGAACTGGACTCCGGCGAGCGTCGTGGACACGTTCTGTGTCGGCATCGGTCCTCTGACGGTCCTGTTGTCCGACGAGACAGCGATGTCGTATCCCGTCTCCGTCGGAACGACCGAGATGTTTCGCCCGGCGACGACCGGTTCGGCACGAACCGGGTCGGTCGTATAGGCGAGCGACGACGTGCCGTTGGATACGAGGAAGACGCGATACGCGGCCGTTCCCGCCCCTGTGACGACGAACCCGTCGCGTACTGCTGTGACCTGTTCTTGCCACCCGAAACCACCGACTCGGACCGTCGACTCGCCAGCGAAGGCTAGTCGCCCAGTCGAGACGGCAGTCGTCCAGATGCCTCGTCGTTCGCTCTTGACGATGACACCCGACGTGTTCGTCGTCGTCGATTCACCGAACAGTTCGATTTCGAACGCGGCGGTGAGGCCGTTCGGCACGTCTTCGGCGTAGGTCACGTCGTAATCTCTGACCGTGACGCTCTCGCCGGGCAGGTCTTCGTCTGCTGCGGTGAACAGATTGTACGGAATCGCCGGTCCGGTCAATGCGGCAGTGACGACGAGCAAGACGGCGACACCGACCTGCCACCGACGAGTCGAGAGTAGTGACCCTGTCGGCGCGCGGTCACGGAGTGGTCTGTCCGACGCGGAGACAGTGAGTGCGACGACGAGTGCGAGCGCGACGACGAGCGCGAATCCGATGGCCTGAAAGAGGACGAACGTGTCGCTCCCTCGGAACCAGTAGACTGCCCACAACGACTCGCTGACGGCAAAGAGGAGGACGCCGGTGAACGACCGAAGCGCACTGGGTCTGTCAGTCTCTCGGTGGTGGACGACCACGACCCCGAGGATGATGCCGACGAGAAGCCCGATAGCGTGGCCCTGAATGGCGATTTGTGCCCACCACGGCGTCGAGAAGACTGGCCGTGCAGTGGCGACCACTTCGGGCGTCTGGAGCGCGTTGTAGAAGAGACTGAGGACGCGTCCGGAGACGAACGCGAGAACCGTCGTCAAGGGGCGCGTAACGAGGGCGAACCCGGCGAACGCGAAGACGACACCAGAGAACCCGATGACCGGCCCGAGGGCGAACAGCGAGGTAAACAGGCCGACGATGAAGACGCCCGCGGGGAAGATAACGAGGGCACGAGCGTACGGGTTCTCCCGGAACGACCCGAACGACGTCGACCCGCGGCGCGTCGGGTAGTGACTCCACGCGTACTCGGCGATTGGGGCCAGCGTCAGGGTTCCGACGAGGTTCCCGACGAGGTGGCCCGAACTCGAGTGGGTGAACGCCGCGGTGGCCATCCCGAGCGGATAGAAGTACGACCACGCTCGAAACGGGATGACGAGTGGGCGATACCACGACGAGAAGCCACCTTGGACGAACAGATAGACGAAGAGGATGCCACCGGCGCTGACGAGCGTTCCGAGTGGAAGCCCGAAGAGAAACCGGCGCCGGAGCGTGGCCAGGACACGCCCCGGTCGGTCGGCGAGAGAGAGCGCCACGAGAGCGACGACGAGGGCGAAAACGACTGCAAGCCGGTGGAACGGAATCCAGCCGGGAATCTCTAGCATTGGCTACCTTTGTCGTGCGAACGGGTGATAAAGAAACCCGTGGAGAACTGCCTGCTGCGTGCTAGCGGGCGGCACCCGGTGTACCGAACCGGAAGGTCACGCTGTCGGACGTGCGAGGAGGGCTCGCGGTCAGATTTTGCCTTCTGCGTCTTCGGCCAGTTCTTCCATCCGCTTGCCGACGCGACCGGCGCTGGAGAACTCGTCTTCACTCATCGCGGTGGCGAGTGCGTTGCCGAGGACGAAGACGGCGTGCTTGTGTTCACTCTTGGATTTGTGGACGTGGGAGGGGTCGACGCCAAGTTCTTCGTAGGGTTCGAAGAGCGAGGAGTCTACGTGTTCTCGAGACGAGAAGTGGTCTTTGATGATAACCATCTGTTCGTGCAGCTCCAGCAGTTCATCCTTGTGCATGAGAGTGCGTTAGGCGCGATGATGTTTTAAGAGTTATTGGGTAATTCTGTCATTCGGTCAGAAGACGTACTCGTCTTCGTGACCCATCATCCCGTCGTCTTCGAACGCACGGTCCTCGTCGGACATGGGGCCGCTCGTCTTGTACGCGCGAATCCCGGTCGAAAGCAAGTCCTCGATTGCCTCGTCGCGGTTGACGAACTCTCCTTTTTCGACGAGCTGGATGATCTGCATCTCGAGGTGTTCTGGGACGGTAATCTCTACTTTTGGCATCTGAACGTCCGACGCTTTGGAAGGGCTGTATATAACTCTACCGGGGCACCAATCGTAAATATCGAACTTCACCTCACGATATGTGAACTTCCGTTTCGGTTCCGGTGTGCGATGTTGTCGAATCCAGTATCGGGGTGGTCCGGAGTCGTTACAGATAGGTACGTCGGGTCGAAGGTTCGACTATGACCAAGGACGTGACGCATCTCTACGAGGAGTTTGGTGGCGACCGCCTCCCGCCGGGACAGCGTGAGACACAACGATTTCCTGTACTCTCGAAGAGCGGCACCCCGTCGTGGGACCCCGAGACGTGGTCGTTCGAGGTATGGGGTGCCGTCGAGAACCAACTCGACCTCTCGTTCGACGAGTTCCGTGACCTGCCGTCTGAGACGCAACGACAGGACTTCCACTGTGTCACCGGGTGGAGCAAGTTCGACTGCGAGTTCGAAGGTGTGACGTTCCCGGCGCTCGCGGAAGAAGCGGGGGTTACCGATGAGGCCGTCCACGTGATGTTCCACGCGTTGGATGGCTACACGACGAACCTCCCGCTCGACGCGTGCATGCGCGACGAAGTGATGTTCGTCTGGGGCTACGATGACGAGGACCTCCCGGCAGACCACGGTGGCCCTCTCCGCGTCGTCACACCGCACAAGTACGCGTACAAAGGTGCGAAGTGGGTCACTGGCGTCGAGTTCCTCACAGAACCCGAACGTGGGTACTGGGAGAAGCGTGGCTACTCGAACACGGCCAACCCGTGGAACGAAGAGCGGTACAGTTAGAGTTAGTTGCCTGAATCACCGCTCTCGCCACGCCCTTCTCGGATGAATGCTGCGCATCGTTCGGGGTGAGCGAGATATGGGATGTGGCCTGCATCGACGGTTTCGAACCGAACGTCTGGAATCAACTCGACACCTCGTCGAACCTCGCCAGGACTGCCCAGTGGGTCGTGGGCACCCCAGACAATCGTCGTTGGTTGGGAGACCGAACGCAACTCCACGTCGTTGAAGCGAACCGACGAGCGCCACCCCCATGCCGAGATGAGTGCGCCGAACTCGCTCCGTCCCGCCAGTGCCGACTTGGGGTCTGCCTCGTGGGCGGCGATAGCCCGAACGAACGCCGGATGCTTCCGAATGACGGCTCCTTCTCCGAATATGGATGCGATGTCGTAGACGCCTGCCTCACCCGACTTCTGGACTCGTCTGATGACGTCGTTGAGTACGGGAACGGACAGCAACCTGAACGGCAGCGGTGGGTGAGTCCCCGGAAATGCTGGGACACCTCCAACGAGGAATAGTCCGCGGACTCTCTCAGGGTGAGAACGCGCGAACAGGAGACTCGCGTGGCCTCCCATAGAGTGGCCGACGAGGTCGGCGCGCTCTACGTCCATCGCGTCGAGGACACCTTCGAGAACGTCGACTAGTGTCCGCCGAACGGTCGATTCTGTGTAGACGAATCCGTCGCTGAGGCCGTACCCAGGCCGGTCGAACGTGAGCATCCGAACGCCATCGAACTCTCCCATCAGCGGGGCGAGAAATGCACCGAACTCGGCCGTCCCGTGGACGAATACCAGTGGGGGGTCTTCACTCGGTGGGCCGATTTCCAACACGTGTATCCGTCCGCGTGGGCTCTCGAGCTCGACGAACTGCGAACGGACGTCGAGTCCAACTGCGTCGAACAGCGCGTCCTGCGCTCGCTCGAACACCGCCACCGTGTCACGCTCGTGTGAGTTGGCCGGTGTCTCCATGTTTCTTTTCGTGTGCGTAGCCATCGTCACTCCCCCGACACCCGACTCAACTCTCCCGACCACGGTGTCGCGTCGGGTAGTCACCACCCATAGTTCATGTCTAAAGTTAACAATTGTCATGGGGTGGTTCTCCGTTTCGACGGCCAGACATGCGGACTGGTGGGCAGAATCGTCACTTTTGGACCGCCGACCGACACCACCACCCGCCGGAACAGAAGGGAGAGTTTCAAGCGTCCCCGGTCCTGAACGTCGTCCGATGGAACCGTTGCGGACAGACGAGGTCGCCACGCACCTCGTCAGTAGGTCGGTCCGACTGCCTTCACCGCCGGTTACAGCGTCCCTCGCGGCGGTACGACGCCCACGAACGCTGTGGACCGCGCCCGACGAACCAACTGTCGTCGGTGGCGGCGCGGCCGTGACTGTCGAGGCTGACGGACCTGGCCGACTTCGAGAGGTCCGCGAATCGGCGTCTGCACTCCTCGAAACTGCGGACGTCGAGGGACCGACCGTCGCCCGTCCGCGATTCTTCGGCGGATTCGCCTTCCACGAGGACGCGACCGGTCGCGGCCCGTGGGCCGACTTTCCGGCGGCACGCTTCGTCGTCCCGGAAGTACAACTCGTCTTCGACGACGACGAAGCATGGGTGACCGTCACCGCGGTTGACACCACCCCCGAAACCGTCGAAGACCGACTCGATGCAGTCCGGGAGATGCTTCAGAATTTCGAGGAAGCCCCACCCGAAGGGCCGCCCGGTGTCTCGAAACGGCACCGAACGACCTCGATAGACGCGTGGCGAGAGAGCGTCGAGACGGCCGTCTCGCGGATTCGCTCCGGTGAGTTACGAAAAGTCGTTCTCGCACAGGCGCTAGAGGTCGAACTCGACCAACCAGCGTCGGTCCCGGACCTGCTCGCTCGACTCGGAGAGACCTATCCCGACTGCCACCGCTTCCTCGTCGAACCCGCGATGGGGGCGAGTTTCCTCGGTGCGACGCCCGAACGACTCGTCTCACTCCGCGGCAGAGAAGTCTCGACTGGCGCACTCGCCGGAACGACCGGTCGGGGCGACACCGACGACGAAGACGAGTGGTTGGCCGAGGAGCTCCTCGCGAGCGAGAAAGACAACCACGAACACGAACTCGTCGCGGAGACGATTCGCGAGCAACTCGACCCACTTTCGGCCGAGATTCGCGTCGGTGACAGAGGCGTCCGGAAACTCGCCACTGTCCAACATCTCTGGACCCCAATCGACGCCACGCTCGAACACGACGAACACGTCCTCTCGCTCGTCGAGGCGTTACATCCGACGCCGGCCGTCGGTGGTCTGCCACCGAAAGCAGCCCTCGACGTCATCCGCGACACCGAACCGTTCGACCGCGGGTGGTACGCCGCCCCAGTCGGGTGGTTCGACGCCGATGGGGACGGTAGCTTTGCGGTCGCCATTCGCTCTGCAACCGTCGAAGGCACGATGGCGACGCTGTTTGCGGGCGTCGGACTCGTCGCCGACTCCGACCCAGACGCCGAGTGGGACGAAGTGCAACTGAAGTACCGTCCTATCCTCGACGAACTCGAACGCGACGACTGACCGACGCGTCTCCCACGAGAACCGCTCACTGAGGATTCCACTATCACGACGACCCGAGACAATACGAGATGACACACCCGAATCGCAACACCCTCTGGGCACGAACCTTCGTCGACGAACTGGCACGTAGCGGCATCAACGCAGTGTGTATCGCACCCGGCAGTCGCTCGACTCCGCTGACCGAGGCGTTCGACCGTCACGACGACGTCGAGACGTTTTCGCACCTCGACGAGCGGTCGATGGCCTACTTCGCCCTCGGTCGTGCCCGGCGGACCGGGAAAGTGACGCCAATCGTCTGCACCTCGGGAACGGCGGCGGCGAACTTCCACCCCGCGGTTATCGAGGCCTCACAGGGGCGCGTACCGATGCTCGTCCTCACCGCCGACCGACCGCCTGAAATCCGTGACAGCGGGGCGAATCAGACGATAGACCAAGAGAAACTCTACGGGAGCGCCGTCCGCTGGTACAAAGATATGCCCGAACCGGAGGCGACAGACCGGAAACTTCGGAGTCTCCGCACGACTGCGGCCCGTGCCGTTTCGGAAGCAACGGGCGTCGACGCCGGTCCAGTCCACCTCAACTTCCCGTTCCGCAAACCGCTCGAACCGACCTACGTCGAAGGCGACGTTCCCGCCGACATCGACCCGGAGGCACGCGACGGCCGCGACGGGAACACACCATACGTTCGAACGACAGACGGTGTCCCCGAACTCCCCGAAGACCACCTGCGCAACCTCGCAGACGAACTCTCTGTCGGCCGTGGACTCATCGTCGCCGGGCCTGCCGACCCACCGGGATTCAACACCGAAGCCATCGCGGCGTTCGCACACGCGACTGGCTTCCCAATCGTCGCCGACCCGCTCTCTGGGCTACGATTCGGGGGACACACCCGAACGACGACCGTCCTCGGGGGCTACGACGGCTATCTCGACGAACGAATCACCGACGACTGGCCAGACCCAGACGTGGTCGTACGCATCGGTGCGTCTCCGACCTCCAAACCACTCCGGAAGTATCTCGCACGAACCGACGCCCGACAGTACGTCGTCGACCCATCGGGTGAGTGGCGAGAAGCGGAGTTCACCGCGACAGACCTCGTCGAGGCCGAACCGTCCGTCCTCGCGTGGCGGCTCTCGCAACTCGTTCGCAACCGGCCGGACGCCGAATGGAACCAGTTGTGGACGGACGCAG
This sequence comes from Haloferax marinum, assembly GCF_009674625.1. GTDB lineage: Archaea > Halobacteriota > Halobacteria > Halobacteriales > Haloferacaceae > Haloferax > Haloferax marinum. The sequence continues at coordinate 357,139 of NZ_WKJQ01000001.1, forward strand.
AGGACGCACACTGGGACGCCGTCGACGCCGAGACGGACGCGTTCGAGGGGCGACTTGCCGCAGACGTGGCAGACCTCGCACCCGAACCCTCGACGCTCTTCGTCTCGAACTCGATGCCCGTCCGCGAACTCGACCGATTCGGCCGTCCATCGGCGAAGTCTCGCACTGTCCTCGGAAACCGTGGCGCGTCGGGTATCGACGGAATCGTCTCGTCGGCCCTCGGTGCCGGGTCGGCGTCGACCGACCACCTGACGCTCCTGACCGGTGACCTCGCGTACTATCACGACATGAACGGTCTCCTCGCACTCGGCCGACTCGGCGTCGATGCGACCATCGTCCTCGTGAACAACGACGGCGGCGGTATCTTCCACATGCTCCCCATCGAGGAGTACGAACCACCGTTCACGGAGCAGTTCAAGACGCCACACGGCCTCGATTTCTCTGCAACCGAAGGCCTCTACGACCTCTCGTTCAGTTCCGTCGAGATGGACGAGTTCCGCGACGCCTACGCCGACTCAGTCGCCTCCGACGGAACCGACGTCATCGAAGTCCGCACCGACGCGGCGTCCTCGCACCGCGTCCGCGACGAGGTTCGAGAGCGGGTCGTCGACCAGTTGACCGACTGACTTCCCCGACGAGTCACTCGACGGTTCGACGGCGCTCCTCACCGGACTCTCACCCGCAGTTCTCGGTACTCTTCTCAGACTTACTCCGAACTCAGGCCGACGTCCGTGAGCCGACGTACATCGAAAGGCGGTAGAGAAAGACGTCGAAGAGGACGAACACGACGCCGACGACACCTCCAACGAGCGCGGCGATGCCACCGCCAGCGCTGACGATGAAGACGAACGAACCCACCTGTACTCCTGGGAGTGACACCGGTTCGAAGACGAACCGAACGGCGACTTCCACCAACACGACGCCTATCAAGAACCCGGCACCGATGAGTGCCCCAGCGAGTGCGCCACGAACGAGAAGCGACGAGAACTCCCCAATCTGGATTCGCTCGAGACCACCTGGCTCCAGCGCCCACCGGGTCGCAGCGAACGTCAGTGCCCACAGATAGGTGAACACCAGCACGCCTTCGAGTGTACTGAGGCCGCGCAGGAGGCCGGCCAACTCCCCACTCACGTGTACCGCGATGACTCCCAGAACACCGAACACGACGACGTTGAACGTCGCAACCGCCCACATTTCGAGCGTGTTCGTGCTAGCCATGTGCGAGCACCTCTGCGAGCGCGACGATGAGACCTAACCCGACCCAGGTCGCGGTGTAAAACTGACTCAACCTGGCTTCGTCGATGTCGCCAGCGGCACTCTGGCGCGCGGTGAGGACGACGAACGTCCGAACGAACGACCCGACGACGAACACCGCGACGACGGCGAGCTTCACCGTCAGAATCGTTCCCCAGCGAGTCGTCGGACCCGGTGCGCCGAGTTCGCCCGCGTTTCCGACACCGGTGACGAGCATCACCACCATCGCCCCCCAAAACACCCACTCGTAGTGGACCGCGAGTCGAATACTGTCGTAGCCGACACCGGCCGTTCGAAGCGCGTTCCAGACGAAGAGCGCGCCACCCAGGAGGACAGCCATCCCGCCGACGTGGGCGAACCGGACGAGGAGGACCGACAGCGTGGACATGTCACCAGTGCATCGCCAGCAGAGATAGTATACGTTCGGTTGGTCGACGGGGTGTCGGCCGCGCAAGCGAATCTTTTTGCGCCGCCCGCGCCGCCTCTCGGTATGGTCTCGGAGATTTTCGACCCCGACCGTTGGGAACCGGTCGAGGGGTCCGACGAGTTCGACGACATCACCTATCACCGCGCCGTCGACGTCCCGGCGGTCCGCATCGCCTTCGACCGCCCAGAAGTTCGCAACGCCTTCCGTCCGGGGACGGTCGACGAACTCTACGCCGCGCTCGACCACGCCCGAAAACAGGCCGACGTTGGCTGTATTCTCTTGACCGGCAACGGCCCGTCCGAGAAAGACGGTGGCTGGGCGTTCTGTTCCGGCGGCGACCAGTCGGTTCGCGGTGGCTCTGGCTACGAGTACCGCGACGACGACGAAGCGGACGTCTCCGACGACCCACTCGTCCGCGAGGCGAAAGCCGGCCGATTGCACATCCTCGAAGTCCAGCGCCTCATTCGGTTCATGCCCAAACCCGTCGTCGCCGTCGTCCCCGGATGGGCCGTCGGCGGTGGGCACTCGCTCCACGTCGTCTGTGACATGACGCTCGCCTCGGAGGAACACGCGAAGTTCCTCCAGACCGACCCCGACGTGGCCTCGTTCGACGGTGGGTTCGGGTCGGCGTACCTCGCCAAACAGGTCGGCCAGAAGAAGGCTCGCGAGGTGTTCTTCATGGGCAAGACCTACTCCGCCGAGGAAGCGGTGGACATGGGCATGGCGAACGAAGCGATTCCCCACGAGGAGTTAGAAGACGTCGCGCTGGAGTGGGCCGACGAGATGACGAAGAAGTCGCCGACGGCGATGCGGATGCTCAAGTACGCCTTCAACATGACCGACGACGGCATGGTCGGCCAGCAGGTGTTTGCAGGCGAGGCGACGCGACTGGCGTACATGACCGAGGAAGCCCAAGAAGGCCGCGACGCGTTCTTAGAGAAACGCGAACCGGCGTTCAGGGATTACCCCTGGCACTACTAACTCACCTGTTTCGAGCGGCCTCGAACCCCTCCGACAACCTGGAGGCAAAAAGGCCGCCACTCGCTCGTGCTCAAAAATAGAGATTTTTGGCATCACGAGAGAACGCAGTTCTCTCGAACGACTGTGTTCGCGCCGTGCGGGACAGAACCGTAAACCTTCGAGGGGACTCTGAACGTTCTCTGCGTTCGTTCGAGAGCACTCCCTTCTTTCTGTGAGCCCTCGTTTTGGGAGTATGGTCGAGACGATTCAGGGCGACGTTCTGCACGTCATCCCGCCAGACGAACTGGACGAACACGAACTAGCGCCCGAACTCCAAGAGTTAGCCGAGTCGCGCTACGTCCTGGTACTCCGGAAAGGTGGACACCCCTCGATACTGGACCTCGTCTGGGCGTTTATCCGCCGAAGTCCAATCGAGGCTGTAACTGTTGTGAGTGACCAGTCGGCCGAGGAGGACGACGAAGTGACACTGACTGTCGAAGAAACGGATATCACCGGGGTCTACGTCACAGCGGACTCTCGAGGAGACGCATAGAACCACCCACACCGACGATTTCGTGGCCGAGACGGGCGTCGTATTCCGCACTCCTTCGGAGGGTTCTCACTGAGTGATGGGTTCGACAGCGCGGTTCACTCCGACCTGAACGTCTGCACACCCACGAACCGTGGGACCTGCTGTTTGTACCGCCGATACTCCTCACCGAACTCGTCCTGTAACCACGGTTCCTCCGCAAACGGCAGAAGAAGCACCCACGAGACGTGCAGCAGCGCCAGTATCGTCACCAAGAGCGAGTCGACGACGACGGCGAACCCGACGATACCGACTATCATCCCGACGTACTGTGGATTTCGGGAACGGGCGTAGAGACCAGACGTGTGCAAGTCGCCGGCGAGACCCATCGTCTCGTGACGCTCGAAGGAGTTCTCGCTGGTGGTGAAAACCACGACACCGACGACGGCGAGGACACCACCAACGACGAACTTTGTCGGAGCCGGAAGAACCCACGTTCCCCATTCGAAGACCGCTGTCCCGACGAGAGAGACGTTGAACGAGCCAACACAAACCCAGTGGAGGTGGTACTTCCACGTCAACTCTCCTGGTGGCCAGAAACGCCACGACGAACTGAAGATGGTGACGAGAAGCGTCCCGATGATGACCGACGCCGACGCGACGCCGAGCGCGAACGTAGCCGATTCGAGGAGGGCCATATCTGACGTTCAGTTGTCAATTACATAGCTGTTTGCCTCTGGAGGGGACCATCGAACCACGCCGTGGAATGCAAAATTTGACCCTCCCCGGTCCCTGAGTAAAACGCAATGAGTACCCAGGATATCTCTCGCAGGCAGGCGTGGGTGATGGCGTCTCGGCCGCAGACGCTCCCCGCCGCCGCTGCGCCGGTCTTCGTCGGAACCGCACTCGCGGTCCACGAAGGCGTCTTCGCCCCACTTCCGGCACTCGCGGCACTCGTCGGAGCGCTCTTGATTCAGATTGGGACCAACTTCGCGAACGACTACTACGACGCGGTCCAGGGTGCCGACACCGAGGCACGCGAAGGATTCACCCGCGTCACTGCAGGCGGCCTCATCCCGGCGGCGACGGTGAAGCGAGCGATGTATCTCACGTTCGCCATCGCCATCGTCCTCGGAACCTATCTCGTCTACGTCGGCGGCGTCCCCATCCTCGTCATCGGTCTCCTCTCTGTCGCATCGGGCATCGCCTACACGGGCGGGCCGTACCCACTCGGCTACCACGGCCTCGGCGACCTGTTCGTCTTCGTCTTCTTCGGACTTGTCGCCGTCGTCGGGACGTACTACGTGCAAGCGGCGAGCATCCTCGCAGACCCGCTCTCGATGGGTATCCCGCCGGGAACGGTCCCACTCGTTGCAATCCTCGCCAGTCTCCCGATCGCGGCTATCTCGACGAACATCCTCGTCGTGAACAACGTCCGCGACAAGGAAGAAGACGCGACGACTGGCAAGCGGACGCTCGCCGTCAGATTCGGCTACGGGTTCGCTCGTGGTGAGTACGTCGCGATGCTCGTGTTGGCCTACGTCGTTCCGGTCGTCCTGTGGACGCAGTTCGACTTCGAGTGGTTCGTCCTCTTGCCCGTGCTCTCGATGCCGATCGCGGCGCGAATCGCTCGCACCGTCGTGACGGAGACGAAAGGTGAGAAACTCAATCCGGCGTTAGAAGACACCGGGAAGTTGCTCGCCCTCTACGCCGTCCTCTTTTCGGTCGGTCTGGTCTTCGCGTGATGCGCCTCCGCGAGTTCTCCGTCGCGTTACGACGCCCACTCGGGACTGCGAAGGGCGACATCGACCGGCGAGACGGAGTTCTCGTCGCTGTCGAAGTCGATGGTGTGACCGGCCTCGGGGAAGCGACGCCGCTTCCGGGGTGGACCGAGTCGCTCGCGGCGTGCCGCGAGGCCCTCGAAACGGTGACGAACCCGGTAGAGGCACTCGACGACGGGTCACTCGACAACACGCCTGCGGCCAGACACGCCGTCTCCCTCGCAGTTGCCGACGCCCGTGCTCGCAGTGATGACCGGTCGCTCGCAACCTCCCTAGCCACCGAGTCACACACCTCGCTTCCGGTGAACGCGACGCTCGGTGACGCCGACGTCGAAACCACCGTAAACGCCGCAAGAGATGCCGTCTCGGCAGGATTCGACTGTCTAAAAGTGAAGGTCGGCGCACGCGACCCAGAGACGGACGCAACGCGACTCAGTGCGGTCCGCGACGCCGTCGGTCCGTCCGTCTCGATTCGGGCCGACGCGAACGGCGCGTGGGACCGGTGGACTGCCGACCGGTTCCTCGACGCCGTCGCAGCGCTCGACCTCGAATATCTCGAACAACCGCTTCCGGCAACCCAACTCGATGGACACGCCGCGCTTCGTCGTCTGCACGATACGCCGATTGCACTCGACGAGTCGCTCTCTGTCGTCACGCCCAGTCGGGCGATTGCGTCGAACGCGGCGGACGTTCTCGTTTGCAAACCGATGGCACTCGGCGGCCCAGACCGGACGCTCTCGGTCGCGAACCGCGCGCGTTCCGCCGGTGTCGATGTCGTGGTCACGACGACAATCGACGCCGTCGTCGCCCGACTCGGTGCACTCCACGTCGCCGCCGCACTTCCCGGCGAACGTGCGCACGGCCTTGCAACCGCGGCGTTCCTCGACACCGACGTCGCGGCCGACCCAGCACCTGTTCGAGACGGCGTGATGCACGTCCCCTGTGGTCCTGGCCTCGGTATCGACGTCTCTGCACTCTTCCACTGAACTCGAGAGTGGGTCCGACTTCCTCACCGAAAACCGCGTCACTGTCCTCGGTTCAACTCTCCACGGTCCAAACGTTTAACACGGTTCTGCACGTCTGCGAGGAAAATGGCCGAGGTCGAACTCGACTCCGACGCGGTACAACTCGATATCGAAGCAGGTGTGGCGACGGTGACGCTCGACGCACCCGAAGTTCGAAACGCGCTCACGATGGAGGTGACCGCCGGTGTTCGAGAGGCACTTTCGTCGCTCCCAGAGGAGACGCGGTGTGTCGTCTTCCGTGGCAACGACGGCGCGTTCTGCGCCGGCGGCGACGTCAACGCGATGTTGGAGTTACAGGCCGGTGCGTTGTCGCTTCCCGACGCTGTGGACCACGTCGTCCACGACACGGCAGACTGCATCCGTCGCGTCTACGAGTGTGACCTCCCGACGATTGCGGCTATCGATGGCGCGGCGGTCGGTGCAGGCGGCGCACTCGCTATCGCCTGTGACCTCCAACTGCTCCACGAAGAGGCCCACGTCGGCTTCGGATTCCGTCGCGTCGGCCTCGCCGTCGACTCGGGGCTTTCGTATCTGCTCCCACGGCTCGTCGGTCGGAACGTGGCGATGGAACTCGTCTACACTGGCGAACTCCTCGGTCCAGAGCGAGCACTCGAACTGGGTGTCGTGAACCGCGTCGCCACCGACGAGGAGTTCGAAGACGAACTCGATTCGTTGACCGAGCGTATCGCTGGCGGACCGACGAAAGCGCTCACTGCGTCGAAGCGACTCCTCCGTCGTCCCGGCGACTCGATAGAGGCGACCATCGAACACGAGGCGGCGGCCCAGGCGGTCATCTTCGAGACGGACGACCACACAGAAGGCGTCGAATCGTTCATGGAGCGCCGCGAACCGGAGTTCGAAGGGCAGTAGCCGCGGCAGTAGCGGTGTCGATGGAGTCGGCGTCGGTGAGGTCGTATTCGGCCGTCGTCGGTGCATACTTGTCACCCCCCACCGACAGCGGTGTATGGTCACCGTCACCGTCTGGAACGAGTTTCGACACGAGCGAGACAGCGACGACGTCGCTGCAGTCTACCCGGACGGCATCCACACCGTCGTCGCCGACGCCCTCCGAGAGCGCGGCCACGACGTGGGTACTGCGACACTGGACGAACCCGAACACGGGCTCTCCCAGTCAGTTCTCGACGAGACAGACGTCCTCGTCTGGTGGGGTCACAAAGCCCACGACGAGGTCTCCGACGAGGTCGTCGAACGCGTCGTCGAAGCGGTCCACGACGGCATGGGACTGCTCGTCCTCCACTCGGGTCACTACTCCAAGCCGTTCAAGCGGCTGATGGGCACCACGTGCTCACTGAAGTGGCGCGAAGTGGGCGAGAAAGAACGCATCTGGACGGTCGAACCGAGCCATCCCATCACCGACGGCGTTCCAGAGTCGTTCGAGATACCGCACGCCGAGATGTACGGCGAGCGCTTCGACGTCCCCGCACCGGACGAACTCGTCTTCCTCTCGTGGTTCGAAGGCGGCGAAGTGTTCAGAAGTGGGTGTTGCTACACACGCGGAACGGGTCGCATCTTCTACTTCCGACCGGGCCACGAGACCTACCCCATCTACGAGCAAGCCGAGATTCAGACCGTCCTCGACAACGCCGTCGAGTGGGCCGCACCCGGCGACGGACCGGACCCGTACTTCGGCAACGCCGCACCACTCGAAGACCTCGACTGACCGAGTTTCCGCAGCGTCGTTCTGCCGACGGTGACTGTCTCCAGCACCTGAAAAGCGATTATTCTCCTGTGTGACTAATTCACAGAGGCAGACACCGACTACCTGCAGGTAGGGAGTCGTGGTCGCGGTGGTAGTATGAAAGGTATCCAAGGAAAAACCGCCCTCGTCACGGGTGGTGCATCAGGTATCGGTCGCGCAACAGCACTCCGTTTCGGAGAAGAGGGTGCAAACGTAGTCGTCTCAGACGTTCAGGTAGACGCTGGCAATCAGGTCGTCAGTGAGATAGAGAACGACGGTGGCGAAGCCGTGTTCATCCAGGCAGACGTCTCGAAGGAGTCCGACGTCGCACGACTCGTCGACGAGACGGTGAACACGTACGGTGGCCTCGACTTCGCGCACAACAACGCAGGTATCGAAGGGGAAGTCGGGTCCATCGCGGAGATGGACCTCGAAGACTTCCAGCGAGTCATCGACATCAACCTCACTGGCGTGTTCCTCAGCATGAAATACGAGATTCCGCGCCTCTTGGACCGCGGTGGTGGCGCAATCGTCAACACGGCCTCTGTCGCGGGCATGACTGGTGCCCCGAATCTCTCGCACTACTACGCGGCGAAACACGGCGTCATCGGTCTCACTCGGTCTGCCGCCCTCGAGGTGGCAACCGACAATATTCGGGTCAACGCCGTGCTCCCCGGTGTCATCGAGACGCCGATGGTAGAGCGCTTCACCGCGGGTAACGAGGAAGCCAAAGCGGCACTGCTGAAGGACGAACCTATCGGCCGTCTCGGGAAACCCGAAGAGATAGCGAGTGCCGTCGTCTACCTCTGTTCCGACGACGCCTCGTTCGTCACCGGCCACCCGATGGTCGTCGACGGTGGGTACGTCGTTCCGTAGCCCGTTCTCTCACCATTTTCACCGGCTGGTCTGCCGACTCAGATAAATAGCCTCAGCACTGAGGTGTTCACATGGCACAATCGACGAGTGGACAACGGCGACTCATGTTCGCCCTGTTTGCGGTTGCGACGCTCATCTTCCTCCTCGGAATCGTGGTCATCGGCTTCCTCTCCGGCACCATTTGAAGAGAGAGCTGTCGGCTCAGCGCGTCGCGTCTTCTGGTCGGAAGGTCTTGCCTTCTTTTCCGTCTGCGGTCATCCGGCGGAGTGTCGCGGCGGCGTTGCTCGCGTCGTAGCCGAACAACACGTCCGTGGCGTACTCGTCGGCGACTTCGATAGCGTGGACGAGGTTGTCTACGTCGACGTCGACGGCGTACAGTTCGATAGAGAAATCCACATCGTACGGGTCGAGCAGCGAGACGAACCCTCTCGCGATGGTCTCGAGCCAGTAGGTCGTTCCGTAGTCGAGGTCGTAGAGGGGGACGACGAACTCGTCGACGTAGTCGGAGAGCGCCTCGACGTCGAGCCCGGCGCGTCGGTGGAGATGGCCGGGATAGGGGTCGGGGTAGAGGGTGAGATAGAGCCGGCCGGGGATTCGGTCTGCCGCGTCGGCGACGAAGTCGGTGATGACCTCTGTGCGCCACTCGAACCACGCCTCGTCGTCTTCTGGGTCTCTCTCGTGTTCGTCTGCCCACTCGCCGAACAGTCGCGTACAGCGGTCACAGTGGCAGTATTCGTCGCGGGGGAATCCCACGTCGTCGAGTCGGACGTCGCCGTTCGCGGCGGCGGCGTCCTCGACGATTTCGAGGAGGCCAGCGCGGTACTTCTCGTTGGTCGGGCAGATGTACGCCCAGTCGAAGTACGTCCGGTCGCGCGTGGCGAGGTTGCCGTCGGCGTCGACGGGGACGAGTTCGGGACTCTCGTTCGCGGCGGCGTTGTCGCCGAAACAGGATATCATGTTGACGGCGTTCGAGAGCGGTTCGGCCGCCCGGCCGGTTACGTCTTTGACTTCGTAGAATCCGCGGTCGAATTCGGGCCAGTCGATTTCGTCTTCGTTGCGCGTGACGACCCCGTACATGTCTCCCCGTTCGGGTGGCCGTCGGGTAAGTCGTTCGCTCCTGTCGCTGGCCGGCGAGACGACACTCGTCAGTCGGCGTGGAGCGTGACGCAAAGAATCGGGAACCGGGTGGCGACGGCGGTTACTCTTCGATTTCGACTTCGACCGACTCTCCGTCACCGGAGAAGACGGTGTACAGGAGTGCAACGACTGCCAGAACGAGTACGAGTTTCGCTTTCTTGGACATACTACTGTGTACGACTGCGGCCCACTAAGTGATTACGACATGAACTGTTGGCGCAGTGGAACGTCGTCCGAAACGGGTGTCCAGCAGACACCGACAGAGGAGAGTTAGCTGACGTCGAGGTTGGCTGCGACTTCGTCTTCGCGGACGATGGTGTCGCAGTAATCACACCGGACACCGTCGGAGAGGACGGTGAATCGAGCTTTGATGGGTTCGTCGGCGTTCGAGATACAGTTCGTGTTCGGACACGAGATGATTCCGGAGACGGTCTCCGGGCGGACGACGCGACTCTTCTCGACGACTTCGTAATCGCGGACGATGTTGATGCTCGCCGCCGGCGCGATGAGCGAGAGGACGTCCACTTCGGACTGGCTCAGTTCGCGTCCTTCGACCTTGACGATGTCTTTGCGGCCGAGACGGTCCGATGGGACGTTCATCCCGACAGAGACCGTCTCTCCCCTCGTGCCGTCGATGCCGAGGAGGGCGAGGACGTTGAGTGCCTGCCCGCCGGCGACGTGGTCGATGACGGTACCGTTTTGAATCTTCGAGACGCGGAGTTCGTGGTTCTCTGTCATCGGTCTTGTGAGAGGAGGATGTCCAACAGTGCCATTCGGACGGGAATGCCGTTGTGTGCCTGTTCGAAGTACTTCGCGTGGTCCGTCTCGTCGATGTCGGACGAGATTTCGTCGACGCGTGGAAGCGGGTGCATGATGGTGAGGTCGTCGGACGCCGCTTCGAGCGTCTCCATGTCGATTTGGTACTCCCCGGCCACCTTTCGGTACTCGTTCTCGTCCGGGAAGCGCTCGCGCTGGATGCGCGTCACGTAGAGGACGTCGAGTTGGGGGAGAACCTCGTCCAGTTCGGTGTGTTCTTTGACTTGCGACCCCGACGCGTGGAGGTCGTATCGGACGTTTCGTGGCAAGCGGAGGCTTTCGGGGCTGACGAAGTGCTGACGCGCGTCGAAGTTCGTGAGCGCTTCGGCCAGCGAGTGGACGGTTCTGCCGTACTTCAGGTCGCCCATGATACCGATGGTGAGGTCGTCGAGGCCGGCGTTCTCCCGGATGGTGTAGAGGTCGAGGAGGGTCTGACTCGGGTGCTGACCCGCGCCGTCGCCCGCGTTGATGAGCGGCACGTCGACGAACTCGGACGCCATCTGAGCGGCACCCTCGCTCGGGTGGCGAAGGACGAGGCTATCGGCGTAGCCTTCGACCACACGCACGGTGTCGGCGAGCGTCTCACCTTTCTTGACCGACGACGACTCGACCGGTCCCATATCGACCGTCTGGCCGCCGAGGCGTTTCATCGCGGTGTCGAAGCTCATCCGTGTTCGTGTGCTCGGTTCGAAGAAACAGAGCCCAAGAACTTTCCCGGCGTGTCGTTGCCGGAACGCCGCCGGATTCGCATCGATTTCAGCCGCGTGGTCGAGCACCGCCTCGATATCCTCCCGCGAGAGGTCTGCCGCGGAGATGAGGTGGTCCTGACGCATCGATGAAGTGAGAGACCCACACCGACTTGAATCTCCCGGCATCGGTCGGCGTGTGTGATATACACTCCTGTGTACAGTATTCTCGACCGAGGCAAAAAGTTTCGAGCGTCACGAGGCGCGACAGGACGCTCAGACGGTTACGTGGCCGAGTTCAGGGCCAGTTACCGCTCTGGTCGTAGGCGTTGACGACGCGCTGGATGGCGACGACGTAGGCGGCGGTGCGGAAGTTCGGCAGGTCGTGTTTCTCGTAGGCGTCGACGAGGGTGTCGAAGGCGTTGACGATGACGCGTTCGAGTTCGTCGTTGACGCGCTCTTCGGTCCAGTAGAAGCGCTGGCGGTTCTGGACCCACTCGAAGTACGAGACGGTGACACCGCCGGCGTTGGCGAGGATGTCGGGGAAGACGTGGACACCGCGCTCGGTGAGTACGTCGTCGGCACGGGGTGTGAGCGGACCGTTAGCCGCCTCTGCGATGATGTCGGCCTGCACGTCCTTCGCGAGGTCACCGTCGATGGCGTTTTCGAGTGCTGCGGGGACGAGCAGGTCTACGTCGAGCGTGAGCAGTTCGTCGTTCGTCAGGGACTCGGTGCCCTCGTATCCCGACACAGACCCAGTCTCGTTCTTGAACGCCTTGACGTCGCGGGCGTCGAGGCCGTCGGAGTTGTAGATACCACCGGAGGAGTCGGAGACAGCGACGATGTTGGCACCGAGGTCCTCGATGAGTTTGGCGGCGACAGAACCAGCGTTCCCGTAGCCCTGTACGGCGACGGTCGCGCCTTCGATGTCGCGGTCGAGGTATTTGAACGCCTCACGGGCGGTGAGCATCGTCGAGCGACCCGTCGCTTCGACGCGGCCCTCGCTGCCACCGTTGTCCAGCGCCTTGCCCGTGATGACGCCGGGGGCCGTGGTGTTTTCGAGGGTCTCGTAGGTGTCTTTGATCCAGTTCATCTCGCGCTGCCCGGTGTTCACGTCGGGCGCGGGGATGTCGCGGTCGACGCCGATGAACGGACGAAGTTCCTTGGCGAACGACCGGGAGACGCGTTCGAGTTCGCCCTCGCTGTAGTTCTTGGGGTCGATGACGATTCCACCCTTGCCGCCGCCGTACGGGATGTCGACGACAGCGCATTTGTAGACCATCCACCCCGAAAGCGCCTTCACTTCGTCGCGTGTGACGCCTGGGTGATAGCGAATTCCGCCTTTGTACGGCCCTCGGTCACCGTTGAACTGGGACCGGTAGGCTCGGAAGAGTTCGATACTGCCGTCGTCCATCTCGACGGACAGGTTGGTTTCGAGGACTCGTTCGGGATTTTTCAGACGTTCGATGACGTCGTCGCGCACGTCGAGGTATGCTGCCGCGTCGTCGATTTGTTCCTGTAAACTCTCGAATGGATTCGCCTCTTGTGCCATGCCTTAATACCAACGTGGCATCCGTTTAAGCGTAGCGGAATTTTTACCATACTATAATGATGGTATGCATACCCTGTGGTATAAGGTTCCAATGTATACAACGTTCGTTATTTAGTTCTTTGAACTGTGTGGTGGATGTTAAAATTAGTACGACTCGTCTGCTCGGTCGAGGATGTTCTCGGCTTGCTTGACGAGCGGAGCGTCTATCATCTCACCGTCCACGCCGAAGACGCCTCGGCCCTCAGCGTCTGCTTCGTCTCGGGCCCGAAGCACCTTCTTCGCCCACGCAACGTCTTCGGGGTCAGGAGAGAACGCATCGTTGATGATCGGAACCTGTGTCGGGTGGATAGCTAGCTTTCCGTCGTATCCGAGTTGGCGGCTGAACCGGGCGTCGTCGCGCAGGCCGTCGTCGTCGCGGTAGTCCACGTGGAGCGTGTCTATCGCGTCGATACCTGCTGCCGCGGCCGCGACGACGACTCGCTCGCGGGCGTAGAGTACCTCTGTCCCCTCGTCCGTCCGTGTCGCACCCACGTCGGCCGCGAAGTCTTCCGCACCGAAGATGAGTGCCGTCGTCGCGTCGGCCGCAGCAACCTCCGGCGCGGCGAGGACGCCGGCGGCGTTCTCGACGATGGCGATGATTGGACAGTCGGCACCGACCGCACGCGCGGCGTCTGCGACGCGGGTCACGTCGTCGGCACTCGTCGCCTTGGGAACCACGAGTGCGTCGGGTGGATGGTCGACACAAATCGCCTCCACGTCGTCGAGACCCGCGTCACCCGGATTCACGCGAACCGCGACTTCTGCGTCGGGGTCGTAATCAGGGTCTGAGAGCACCTCGACGACGGCCTCTCGTGCCTCTGTCTTTCGCTCCGGAGCGACTGCGTCTTCGAGGTCGAAGACGAGCACGTCGGCACCGGCAGCGGGGGCTTTTCGCATCAACGAGGGTCTATCACCGGGTGAGAACAGGACGCTCCGTCGTGGCATACCTGCGTGAGAGGTCGAATCGAATCGTGATGAATCTGCTGTCGTGTCCGCGGGAAAATCAGCGTGCGATGGCAGCGGGCAGTCTCGCAGTTAGGGCCAGAGTCCGCGGTGTTCGTGAGCGGCAGAGACGCGCTCGAGTGCGACCATGTAGGCGGCGTCGCGCCACGTGACGTCTTGCGCCTCGACTTGCTCGCGGACGGCGTCCCACGCACGGAGCATCTCGGTCTCCAGTTCGTCGTGGACGCGTTCGAGCGACCACGAGCGGTGGTTGAGGTCCTGCAACCACTCGAAGTACGAGACGGTGACACCGCCGGCGTTGGCGAGGATGTCGGGGACGACCTGGATGCCACGTTCTTCGAAAATCTCACTGGCGGCCGAGGTGGTCGGACCGTTTGCACCTTCGACGATAAGTTCCGCCTGCACGTCGTCGGCGTTCCCTGCGGTCAGCACGTTCCCGATTGCCGCGGGGATGAGCACGTCGACGTCGAGTTCGAGGAGTTCCTCGTTCGAAATCTTCTGCGGTGCGTCGTACTTCATCACGGCTTCCGGTTCTTCCTCGTGAGTCGGCACGTCGTGGGTGTCGAGGCCCTCGGGGTCGTAGATTGCGCCGTTCACGTCGGAGACGGCGACGACCGTCGCACCGTAGTCGTCGAGGAGTCGTGCGGCCGGAGCGCCGACTGAACCGAACCCTTGAACGGCGACGGTCGTATCCTCGATATCCCATCCGAGGTAATCGATTGCTTCGCGTGCGACGATTGCGACCGAGCGACCGGGGGCCGTGTCACGACCCTTGCTTCCACCGACGACTGGTGGCTTGCCCGTGACGACACCGGCCTGCGTCTGGCCTTCCTGCATCGAGTAGGCGTCCATGAACCACGCCATCGTCTGGGCGTCGGTGCCCATGTCGGGCGCTGGGATGTCCTTGGTTGGGCCGATGAACGGACGGAGTTCTTCTGCGAACCGCCGGGTGAGTCGCTCCTTTTCGTCGAGCGAGAGGTCCTTGGGGTTGACGACGATACCGCCCTTGCCACCGCCGAATGGGATGTCCATCACGGCGCACTTCCACGTCATCCACATGGAGAGTCCGATACACTCGTCTTCGGTCACGTCCGGGTGGAACCGAAGGCCGCCCTTGTATGGACCACGAACGCTGTCGTGCTGGGCACGGTACCCAGTGTAGACTTCGGTCGTCCCGTCGTCGCGCTCCAGCGGGACGGAGACACGGTGGACCTGATTGGGGTGATTGAGCCGTTCGATTACTCCAGGGTCGACGTCGAGATGTGCCGCCGCGCGCTTGAGTTGCCGTCGGGCTGTTTCGAGTGCTGTCTCTTCGGCCGATTCGTCGTCTTTTGCTGTGGGTGATGCTGCGGGTGCCATAGTGCATTCGTACCGGCGTTTCACCGGCGATGCCGGTCGGCCCGGTTTTGTCGCACACGGCCACTGGACGCCGACTTACGGCGGCCAACGGGTGTATTCGCGATTTTGGACGGTGGATAATTATAACGGTTATTATTCCCTTACGCTCGGGGCAATAGTTGTCACGCCACGTGGCCTCCCCCGACAGTCACGGCGTTATACGTGGCCTCCCCCGACAGTCACGGCGTTATACGCGGCCTCCACTGACTGTCACGGCGTTATACGTGGCCTCCACCGACCGTCACGGCTTTATCATGGTCTTACACACCCACGAACATGACCGGTCTCTACTACGAAGAGTTCGAAGTCGGCCAGACCATCGAACACGAAAAGCGTCGAACAATCTCCGAGTCCGACAACCAGCAGTTCTGCGATATGACGATGAACCAGCAACCGCTCCACCTCGACGCGGAGTTCGCCGCGGACACCCAGTTCGGAGAGCGCTTGGTCAACGGACTCTACACGATGAGTCTCGCCGTCGGCATCTCCGTCCCAGACACGACGGACGGCACGATAGTCGCCAACCTCAGTTACGACGACGTGTCGCACCCGAACCCGGTGTTCCACGGCGACACCCTTCGCGTACAGTCGACCGTTCTCGACAAACGCGAGACCTCTGACGGCGAACGCGGTATCGTGACGATGAAAGTCGAAGTGTTCAATCAGCACGACGACCTGGTCTGTGAGTTCGAGCGAACGGCCCTCTCCCTGAAGAAAGAACACGTCGAGACGGAGTGAGTCGTCGGCTCGAGTCGCCTCACTGACCACCGTCTCGCCTCCGTACATCTCTTTGGGTCTCGCGTCAGTAGCCAACTCATGGAGTTCGATGGCTTGTCAGACCGCCTCTCTGCGGTCGCCACGAGTGCCCCCCATCCATCCACTATCGCACGGGTCAGCCTCGGCCTGATGGTACTCACGGCAGGAGTCCACAAACTTCTGGACCCACTCGCGTGGACTGTCTACGTCGTCGAGTGGCTTGCACCACTGCTCGTCGTCACACCACTCACGTTCATGCTCGTCAACGGTGTTCTCGAAATCGGATTCGGAATGGCGATTCTCACAGACAGATACACTGCCTTCGCGAGCGCCGTCGCTGGCGTCTCGCTCACAGCGACGGTTCTGTATCTCTGTGTCGTGTTCGTGCTCGAAGGGGGCCTCTTTGGAGACGTTCTCGTCCGCGACATCGGCCTCGCTGGACTGGCATGGGCCGTCGTGGTCAGTTCGCTCCGCCGCTCTACCCGAACAGCGTGATGAGGATGAGTTGCGTGTTCATCAGTCCGGCGACGCCCCACGGAACGGCGACACCAATCGGTATCGCTGCTCGGTAGCGGTTCGGCAGCACCGTCCACGCGACGAGAGCGACGGCGAGCACGACCAGTTTCAGAATCAGGAGCGCTCCGACGGGGCCAAAACTCGGGATGAGCGCGAGTACGACGGGGTTCAGTTCAGCCAACCCTCGTCCGAGTCCGTAGAGGGTCGTCAACACGTCGAGAACCAATGCCAGCATCGTCACGACCCAGAGGATGTTGTCGTCACTGACGACGTGAGAAAGGAGTGCTTTCGGTGTTTCGACCGGCGGGGACCCGTGGCTCATTATCTGCGCAACGACGTGCGACATATACCAAGTCGGGCCCTACCGTCGTCAGTATCGACTGCTTAGGTCAGTTATCGAGACGTTATCTGCCGGAAAAACGGAGTATTAACCTTCGAGCCGGCAGCGATTTAATTGTCGCATTTCTGGTGTAAAATTTGCCGTGAATATCTGTCTTAATCTAGTCAACAATAGAGTGACAGTAGATGTCGAACACACACCGACGATTGGAATGGTCTCTCGTCGCAACGGTCGGTCTGTGGTGGATTCTCGTTGGGACTGTTGCGAATTTCGATTATCTCTCCTCGCTCGGGTGGGTGGCGAACATCGCGCTTATCGTACTCTCTACTGGTTCGATTGCCGGGTTCGCTTGGTGGGTCGCTGAGGAAGACGAGACGTTGTGGGACGCGTTCACCGATAACGCTCGGCAGCTCGGCGTGCACATCGGACTCGTCGACCCCCGTGTCGTCGTCGAGGGCGCGATAGAACAAGACGGTGTCTTGTGGGTCTGTCAGTACTTCCAAGACGGGTCGGCAGATTTCTCGCATCGGGCGTGTCCGTCCTGTCGTCTCGAACTGGTCGAACGACACGCCACTGCGTCTGAGGTCGACCAACGTCTCGTGACGGACGGTGGAACGACGGTGGACGCACTCTCGTGCCCACATTGTGCGTTCGTGGTCCGAGGACAGAAACACGACTCACAAGGTGCAGACGCCGCGCTCTCGAAGTTTCGAGAACACATGAACAGCTTCGACCAGTGGCGACGGATGGCAAGAGAATCTCTCGGGACTGACCCAACGCCGTCTGATGTCTGGGACGAGTACGTGAAAATCACCGACGACGACTCGGTTCGTGCTCGAACGACCGGTGTGCGAGGTGATACAAAACGGCGTGGAATCGACACCTACCCCAGATTTTCCGAACTGAAGCAGAACCGAAACACGCTCGAACGAATCGTCGACCATCTTCCGAAACCGCTCGCGCTCGCTGCGGAGCGTATTCTGGAATTCGACTACCTCGAAAAGAAAGCCTCGGTGAAACGGAAGCGAGACGAAGTCCGAACCGAGTTCGTCCCGCTCAGGGACGCATTCTACGATGAACACCAACCAAAACTGTCCTCACTGACGGCGGCCCGTGCGAGTCGGTCGTGGCCGGAAATCGACCTCTCGGTCGACGAAATTCAAAAGATTTCCCACGACCTCGCTGCCCTCACGGAAATCCGTGCGAAACACGACCGGTATCTCACCGCCCCGGAGTATCAGACGGTGGGGAAGTTTTCGAAACAGTTCGACGACGCCCTCGCTTACGTGCGGACGACAGACGACCTTCGGAACCGACTCGATGCTGCACAATCCGCGGTGGACACGTTCGAAGACGCCTTCGAACCGTACGAAGACCACGACCGGTACCTCGAAGCACGCGTCGAGAGACACCTCCGCGACGAGTTGTCTGCGGCTCGGGACGCGGTCGAAGCGGTCGGTGAGGTGCTCGAATCAGCATCTGGCCCCGTTCCAGAGCCAGCACACCTCCGGTACCTCGACCTCGACTCACACATCGACGACAGAGAACTCGTACTCGACGAGTACGAGTCACGGTTCGTCGACCACGAAGTCGAGACGTACCCCGACGTCTTCACCACAGAACACGGGCCACTCGACGACAAGCAGACGCTCGCAGTCGTCCGAAACGAACCGCACAATCTCGTCGACGCGAGTGCGGGGACCGGGAAGACGCTCACGCTCACTCGTCGTATCCGGTATCTCTACCGGACGGGGACGCAACTGGACGACATCCTCGCCATCACCTTCGGTGGCGATGCTGCCGAAGAGATGCGGACGCGAGTCACCGACGCAATCGGTGGAATCGACTCCGAGCGCCTCAACATCATGACGATTCACTCGTTCGCCCGTGATATCATCTCTCGGTCGACGTTCGACACGATAGAGCGAGGTCGGCTCAAAGACGGCACGGAGAACTTCCTCGACGCCGTTTTCGAAGCGGACGCGCATCGAGACACCGCTCCAGAGTGGATGCGAGAGTTCGACAAATTCCGTTCGGCGCTCGGCGATTCTGACGGCTACATTCGGGAGATGTTCAAGGAGGCTCGAAGTTTCGGCCGTTCTCCAGCAGAGTTGCGCGAGAGAACAGATAAGGCGGATATCGAAGAACACCACGCGGCACACGCCGCCGCTGCACTTCTCGAAGTGTATCTGGCGGTCGGAGCGAGTCGTGACCATCCAATCGACCACGACCACACGATAGAACGCGCGACAGAGCTCGTCCGGGAGTTTCCGGGCAGATACGAGACGCGCTTCGAGCACGTACTCGTCGACGAGTTTCAGGACGTCTCTGAACGGCAGCTCGACTTTATCCAGGCACTGCTTGGCCCCGAGACACACCTGTTTGCGGTTGGTGACGACTGGCAGAGCATCTACGGGTTCCGTGGGTCGAAGCCCGCGTTCTTCCGTGAGTTCGAGTCACGCTTCGAAGAGAGTTCGCGGACCACACTCGAAACCAACTATCGGTGTCCCCCAAGCGTGGTCCGAGCCAGTGCGTCGGTGATGCTCGACAGTGACGAAGCGACGACCAAACAGGTCGACGCGCACGCCGACGACGGAGACCCACCTGTGCTCCATCGACTGTCCGGTCCCTACGACGACCGAATCGGGTCGTACGTCGCAGATATGGTCGAAGATGCCGTCGATGACGGGCTCGACTACGGCGACGTGATGGTCCTCACGCGAACCAACTACGGGCCGAACCCGACGATAGAGTCCCACTTCAACGCTCGGGGGATACCGTTTACCGGGTCCGCTGACGACGGTGCTTCCGTGACGTTCCAGACGGTTCACAGGTCGAAAGGGACCGAAGCACCGTGTGTCATCCTCGCCCACGCTGTCGACGATAGAGAAAATGGGATTCCGATGGAACCACGGACGAACGAAGGGCTCCGACCAGCCATCGACGAGACACTCGACCACTACGAAGAAGAACGCAGACTCTTCTACGTCGCGATGACCCGGACCGAAGAGACGCTCAACATCGTCACTCGGTCGGATGCTATCTCACGGTACGTCTATTCGTTCGACCAGGGAGTCGACGTCGTAGATGCCTCCGTTCAGAGTGTAGAAGCGGTCGTCCAGTACGTCTCGCCGGGCCACGGGGATACGCCCACCAAACTTGGTGTCGATTGCGGGTCCTACGAGACGACTCTCGTCACGTGGATTCACTCTCTCGCCGACGAAGTCGAGAGAGGGGAGACCTACCGGTTCGAATCCCTCCAGAACTACGTGTCCAGACGCAAGGGTGAACTGAAACTCACCGCCGACTCCGAAATCGTCCGACTCGATTGACTCCGTCGCGACACCGACGGTACCGAATACAGAACGGTGCCGTATTATTACAGAACGGTGCCGTGTTTCTTGTCCGGCAGCGACTTCTCCACGGAGGCGTAGAACTCGAAGCGATTCGTGAGTTCGTCGCGGAGCTTCGACGGCGGGACGATTTCGTCGATGACGACTTCGCTCGCCATCCGGTGGACGTCGATATCTTCGCGGTACTCCTCGCGGAGTTCGTCTTCGCGTTGCTTGCGCTCTTCGGGGTCGTCGATGGCGGCGAGTTTGTTCGCGTAGACGGCGTTGATAGCGGCTTCCGGTCCCATGATGCCGATTTCGCCAGAGGGGAGTGCGATGACGCTGTCGGGGTCGTACGCGGGGCCACCCATCGCGTAGATACCTGCGCCGTATGCTTTGCGAACGATGACCGTCTGCTTGGGCACCGTCGCAGACGACGTGGCGTAGATGAACTTCTTTCCCTTCTCCAAGATGGCGTCTTTTTCCACCTGTGACCCGGCCATGAATCCCGGCGTGTCACAGAGGTAGAGCAACGGAATCTCGTAGGCGTCACAGGTCCAGATGAACTCGGCGGCCTTCTCTGCGGCGTCGGGGAAGATTGCGCCCGAACGCTCGGTGGGTTGGTTGGCGACGATGCCGACCGGTCGACCGTCGATTTTGGCGAACGTGGTGACTATCTCCTTCCCGTAGTCGGGTTTGAGTTCGAACATCGACTCGGCGTCGACGACGCGCTCTATCAGGTCGTGGACGTCGTACGGGCGGTTCGGCGATTCGGGGATGAGTTCGTCGATACCGTCGGGCGAATATCGCGGTGGTTTCGGTTCCGACCGGGGTGGTTTCTCGCCCGCCTTGTTCGGGAGATACGTGATGAGTTGTGCGACGAGTTCTCGGGCGTGTTCTTCGTCGCGGGCGACGAGGTCGGCGCTCCCCGACTCCTGTGCGTGCATCTGCGCCCCGCCGAGGTCCTGCATCGAAATCTCCTCACCGGTGACCATCCTCACCATCCGTGGCGAGGCGATGGCCATCGCGGACATGCCTTCGACCATGATGGTGAAGTC
This sequence comes from Haloferax marinum, assembly GCF_009674625.1. Classification (GTDB taxonomy): domain Archaea; phylum Halobacteriota; class Halobacteria; order Halobacteriales; family Haloferacaceae; genus Haloferax; species Haloferax marinum. The sequence continues at coordinate 378,283 of NZ_WKJQ01000001.1, forward strand.
GGCGAAGACTGGCGTGTACGCCGCACCGGCGATACACGGCCCGTAGAGCACACAGATTTGCGGGACGTATCCACTCAACATCGAGTGGTTGTAGTAGTACTTCCCGATTCCCTCCCTGTTCGCGAAGAACCCAGACTGTTGGTCGATGCGCCCACCGGAGGAGTCCATCAGATACAACACCGGTTTTCCGGTCTTGAGCGCACGCTGTTGCATCCGGAGGAACTTCTCGACACCACGCCGGGCCATCGACCCTGCCTTCACGGTGAAGTCGTTGGCCATGAAGTGGAGGTCTCGGCCTTCGAACTCGGCAGCACCGGTGAGCAGACCGTCACCAGGGAGACGGGAGTTCGGGTCCGCTTCGTCGACTTCGGGTGAGTTCTCGTGCCACGAGTCGAAGTTGGCGAACTTCCCGTCTTCGAATTTCAATCCATCGGGGAACCAGAGGTCCAGACGGTCGCGGACGAACAGTTTGCCCGCGTCGGGGAGTCGGTCTTTGTACTTCTCCGGACCTCCACCGAGGATGTCGGCGATCTCCTCGCGGAGTTTTTCTTCGCGCTCGGTCGGTTCTAAATCGTCGTCGAGCGGGAAGGTATCCGCAGGCGGTTCGGCGTTCGCGACGGCCTCCTCGCCGTCACCGACGAAGACGTCTACGTCGGTCGCGAGGTGCCGTGCCAGCGCACTCGCGATGGCTTCGGCTTCTTCGCCAGTCGCGCCGTCACCGATTCTGACCTTCATACTCAGGCATGCGATGCCGAATTCAAAATGGTTTTCCATGCACGATTTGCCACCTGTCCGAAACAGGCATGTGTCACCTGAGGAAACACTCCGGGCATGTCCCCTCCCTGGTCTCCCTCTCGACGTTCGTTCCTCCACGCGACGGGTGCCGCCGCCTTCGCCGGTGGCGCCGGCTGTCTCGGCCGCCTGAAGTACGACGCGACAGCGCTCGAAACGGTGCTCGAAGACCCGATATCACGAATCCCACCGGGTGGCCTTCCGCTCCCCGTCGGCTACCTCGGGAGCGCACGTGACACCGCGGGACGAAGCGCGTCGGCACTCGCCGAGCGTCTGTCCTCGCTCCCGGACGACGTCTCACCGGACGACCCCTCTGTCGAGCGAGCGTCGAACCACTTGAAGTGGGGTCGGAAAGCCATCTCTGAGAGCACCCAACAGCAGTTCACCGACGCGATGCGGAGGCTCCGAGAGGCACGAAGTACGTTCGGAAACGGTCACGGATGGCTCGATGTCGCCGTGGAACGAACCGAGACTGACGCCCTTCGAGAACAGCACGCAGACCTGGGCCGTGTGCTCGCCCGTTCGTGGACTGCCGTCGAGTATCGGGCGACGACGATTTCGGTCGGCATCTACGTCGCCGGCGAGACTGAGAACATTCTGCTCGAAGCGACGTCCTCGCTCGAATCGGTCGACCGGGCACTGGACGGTGTCGACAGCACCGACGACGACGAGAAACGCGCTCGACTGTTCGCCGCTGCTGCGGGTGAAACCGCACACGCCCGTGCGGCACTCGCGGACGCGAACGCCGTCGTCGACGGACAGCGTGGACAGGTCTTCGAGGGAACGCCCTCGCTTCGAGACCCGATGGCCGCCGCGGCGCGGAGTCTCCTCGAAACGACCGAGGCGGACATCGAGTCGGTGACGCCGGTTCCGGACGACGACCCATGGGTCGTCCGCGAGGTGCTCGCCGAACTGTCCGTCAGGCCACCGCGAGACGTTCGGGAGGCGCTCGGCGCGGACCGTCCGGCAACGGCACTCTCGAACCTCCGATGGCGGCGACAACGACTCACCGCACGGGAGATACTCGACACTGACACGGTATCGGTTCCAGAGTCGACCGAGGCGCTCGTCTCGTCTCGGCGTGCGGCTATCAAGGCACTCCAGCAGGCGAGTTCGGAGGTCGATGGTCCACTCGAGCAAACCTGTCTTCGACAGGCACAGTTCAAAGCCATCGACGGTGACCGGGACCTCGAGAACGTCGCCAACGAAGCGCGGGGAACTGGGGCCCGAACCACCAAGTTTGCGACACAGGCGTACGCCCACTACGTCGCCGCGTGCACGCTCGCCGAGGCGGCGAAACCGACGGCTACAGAACTCGTCGACGCCGTCGAAAACGAACTCGGTCAGTAGCCCAGTGCGATTCAGTCCAGCGCGGATTCGAGTTTCGCGATGAGGTTCGTGTTGCCGATGTGGAGTGGCGTGCGTGCGTGGAGGTCTGGTTTATCCACGTCGAGGAGCGACTTCTCGCCGTCCGAGGACGCGCCACCAGCAGTTTCGAGGACGTAGCCGATGGGGTAGCCTTCGAACTGGACACGGAGTTTGCCCTCGGGTGCCGATTCGAGAGCGGGATAGCTGAAGATGCCGCCGTACGTGAGAATCTGATTCACGTCGCCAATCATCGACCCGCCGTAGCGGAGTTTCCGAGAGGCGTCCTGCTCGATTTCACGGGCGAACGCTTCGAACTCCTCGGTCCAGTTGGGGACGCGGCCACCGAAACCGTAGACACTGCCTTCGTCGGGTACCGAGATGTCTTCGCGAATGAGTTCGTACGTCGCGTCGTCGTAGATGACGTACTCGTCGACGGTGCCACCACGGGCGATAATCATCGTCATCACGGGACCGAAGAGGACGTAGCCAGCGGCGACGATGTCGCGGCCGTTCGCAGGAAGCGGCGCGTCGTAGACGGCGAAGATGGTCCCCATGGTGTTGTTGGGTTTCAGGTTGGACGACCCGTCGAGTGGGTCGACGGCGACCGACAGCGACCCCGTACCGACGTCTATCGACTCGGGTCGCTCTTCGCTCGCGTATTCGCCAACGCCGTCGAGTGCGCCGATTCGCTCACAGAGTAAGTCGTCGGCGAAGACGTCGGCAGCCATCTGCGTCTCTCCGCTGGGGTTCTGTACCTCCGAGGCGACACGGCGGCCAGGGAGTCCAGTTCGAATCTCCGGCGCGGTGGTCGCGATGACGTCGACGATCTCGTCGATGGTTCTCGTGTCGCTCGCGGAATCTGCGGTGTTGATGTCTTTCGTCGCCATTACAGGTACCTCTCGGAGTACAGACTCGGCGCGCGCGCCGCGGTCCCGACGAGACGGGAACCGGGCGTTTTCGAAGACGTGGGGCCCGCCTGCGAACGGGCGGCGATGGTATCGGCACCAGACATTATCTGGTTCAAATTGGGGTAACCAAATATATAAAATCTGTGTCTATATGTGGTTCGGCCCTGATATCGAGTTTGGGCATTTGAGGGCCCAGAAATCCAAATTTCGGAGGAGTACTGAACGATTGTGTATTACTACTCAGATAGTAAAAGTTCAGATGGCGACTGGTCGAGTCGGCGAGTTACTTGACGGCGTCGAGTGCCTGTGCTTTCCACTCGCGGATGGTCTCCTCGTCGGCTTCGAGTGCGTCCGCGACGTGTTCGGGGTCCGACGTCGCGAGGCGGCGTACCGACCGAACGCCCGCTTCGGCGAGGAGTTCGGCGTCGTCTTCGTCGATACCGTCGAGTGTCGTGAGTGGCGTCGGTTTCGACCGTTCGCGCCACGCCGCTTCGGCGGCGACCGCGTCTCCCGACCCGTCAGCAGTCGTGCCGCTGTTGCTCGGTGTCCAGTCACCACCCTGCGTCACGTTGTGGGTACGGTCGCTGTTCGAACCCGTCGGCTCCCCACTGGGCGTCCAGTCACCGTCTCTCGTCGGTCCGTCGTCCGCGGTGGTCGTCTCCGACGACGCGCCGCTCGGAGACCAATCTCCCGACGCGGTGTCGTCTTCGTCTTCCTTCCACGTCCCGGAGCTCGCTGCGACCCACGCGCGTTCGTCGTCGCCGAGTCCGCGTACTTGTGTGGACCGTCGGTCCAAGTCGTCCCCGGAGTTGAACGACCACGCCAACGAGTGCCACCGCCGAATCTTGGCTGCGACGCCTGGGTTGACCCCTGCTTCGACGAGGTCGCGGTAGCATACGTCTCCATCGACGATGGACTCGACGTCGATATCCGACGATTCCAGAAGTTCTTCGGTCGCCGGCCCGACGAACTTCAAATCCTGGAGTTCTTCCGGGACGGGGTCCGTTTCGGACTCTGAATGGGGCTTGAGCAGGTGCTCTATCGCTTCGTCAGTGTCCGATGGGTGGTTTCCGTCCTCGTCGTCGGTGTCGGTCAGTGGGGTTGCGTTCTCGTCGTCGGTTAGGGGAGTTGCGTTCTCTTCGTCAGTTAGTGGGGTTGCGTTCGCTTCGTCAGTGCCCGTTGGGTGCGCCTCTTCACCGTCCGCATCATGTGTGCCCGTATCGTTCTCGCCAGTCACCGTTGGTTGACACCATTCTGGGACGTAACTTGACTGTTTCCGTGAAAGTCACGAATTTGTCATTATTCTGGACGGGTCGGCAAGTTTTACCTTGCCACCTTGCGGAGTCCAGCGCATGCGTGGAATGAACGATATCGAGACGGTCGGCGTCGTCGGCGCAGGGACGATGGGCAACGGAATCGCACAGGTTGCGGCGATGTCGGGGTACGACGTCGTCATGCGCGATTTGGAGACTGAGTACGTCGAACGCGGCCTCTCGGCCATCGACGACAGTCTCTCGCGGTTCGTCTCGAAAGAGCGACTGAGCGAATCGGAAGCCGAGGCGGCCAAAGACCGCATCACTGGCACGACCGACTTCGACGACCTCGCGGCGTGTGATTTCGTGGTCGAAGCCGCGGTCGAGAACATGGACATCAAACAGTCTATCTTCGCGGACCTCGACGAAACCCTCCCCGACGACGTCATTCTCGGCACGAACACGAGTACGCTCTCGATTACGACTATCGCCTCCGCGACAGACCGCCCCGAACAGGTCGTCGGCCTCCACTTCATGAACCCGGTTCCCATCATGAAGGGCGTCGAAGTCGTCCGCGGCGAGAAGACCGACCCGGCAGTCGTCGAGTTCGCTCACGAGTTCTCCGAAGACCTCGGCAAGGAGACGTGGGAGTCCGACGACAAGCCCGGATTCGTCACCAACCGCATCCTCATGCCGTGGCTGAACGAGGGTATCCGCGCCTACGACGAGGGCGTCGCCTCCAAGGAAGACATCGACCGCGGGATGACGCTCGGCACGAACGTCCCGATGGGACCGCTCACCCTCGCCGACCACATCGGTCTCGACATCTGTCTGGACGCGTCCGAGACGCTCTTCGAGGAACTCGGCGACCGGTACAAACCGGCGTACCTACTCAAGCGCAAAGTCGCCGCCGGTGACCTCGGCAAGAAGACTGGAAAAGGCTTCTACGAGTACGACTGAACCGCCGAGAATCGGCGTTCGGGTCGATTAGAAGGGGCCACATCCCATCGTCGTCGAGATAGACGATTGGTCTATCCCGTCGTCGGTCACGACGAGGCTGTACACCTTGTCGTTGCAGTCGAAATCTGATTTTGGTATCTGCTTTTCGGCTTCGTGGTCTGGCGTCGAGAGCCGAATCCGGTATTTCGCGGGGTCACAAAGGAGGAATCTGATTTTTGAACTCGGCTTGAGTTCGTGGCGACTTTCGAGCTTTGGCGTCCACCGATATGCGCCGTACCGCTCGATGAGAATTTCTGCTTCGACTTTCGATGCAGTCGCGTTGGCGATGACGACTCCGATTGGTTTTCCAAAGAACACGTTATCGACGCCGCGTCGTCCGATGACGTACGTCCGTTCGGTCGTGGCGTCGTCGGGGATGTTTTGGGGCGACGGCACTGACGGCCACTCCGGTTCTGTCTCGTCAGACCCGAGTATCGAACCGCGTCCGAGACACCCGGCGGTTCCTCCGAGCATCGCCATCCCGCCGAGCGCGCCGAGGAACCGTCGGCGTCCGAGTCCGTCCATACGAATCGCTGACAGGAACCGCGTAAGTGTCTTCTGCTCAGTTGCCGTCCCGCAATTTCATCACCACTGCACCCACGACGCCGACGACCAGGAACACCCCACCAATCCCTGCTAACCCCAGCGCCAACCCAGATACCGCCTCCACGCCACCGCTGGCGACGTACGCCAGAATCGCACCGAAGAAGAAGATTGCGGCGACGAATCCCCCGACGAAGAGGACGAACGTCGGCGTAAGGTAGTCGTCTGCGGGCATATCTCCCCATTTGCAACCGGAGCACGAAACTGTTGTCCTGCAGAGAGGAACTCTATCAGTTCTGAAATCCTGCGCGAACCCTTTTATCCAATCCCGCGTGAAGGTCTGGCAATGATAACGGTCGAGAACCTGCGGAAGACCTACGGCGACTTCCCCGCCGTCGTGGGCAGTGACTTCTCGGTCGAGTCTGGCGAGGTGTTCGGCATCGTCGGCCCCAACGGCGCGGGCAAGACGACGACGCTGAAGATGCTCGCCGGACTCGTCGAACCCACCTCCGGCACGGCGGAGGTCCTCGGATTCGACCCCGAAGACCCTGCGATGCGCCGGAAACTCGGCTTCCTCCCCGAGGAGTCACCGCTCTACGAAGATATGACACCCCGGTCGTATCTCCGATTCTTCGCAGACCTCTACGACGTCCCACGCGACGTCGCCGACGAGCGAACCGACGAAGTCCTCGACAGGTTGGACCTCGAATACCGCGACAGACGCATCGGCGACATGTCGAAGGGTATGAAGCGCAAGGTGGCAATCGCCCGGTCACTCGTCAACGACCCCGATTTGCTCATCTACGACGAACCCGCGAGTGGACTCGACCCCCTGACGACGAACGTCGTCCTCGAGTTCGTCCGTGAGCTCCGCGACGAAGGCAAGACCGTCGTCTTCAGCGCCCACAACCTGTTCCACGTCGAATCGGTCTGTGACCGCGTCGTCATCCTCAATCGCGGCGAGATAATCGCCCGTGGGACGGTCCCCGAGATTCGCGCAGAACACGGCGAGACGACGTATCACGTCTACACGACGGTCGAACTCTCGGCGACCGACGGCTTCCCAGCGACAGAACCCGAGGGTGACCGATTCGTCGCGGAAGTAGCCGACATGGCGACGGTCGAGGAGATTCGGGAGGCGGCCGAATCCGCCGGCGGGCGCGTGGCCGATATCCGAACCGACGAGGCGTCGCTCGAAGATATCTTCCTCCGTCTCGCTCGTGAGTCACCGACGACGAGCGCCGCAGAAGGGGGTCGCGGTCGGTCGTGACCGACCGTCCATCGCAGAGACAGGATTCGACAGCGAACGGTTCGACAGCGAACGATTCGACAGCGAACGGTTCGACAGCGAACGATTCGGCCGGTGGTCGAGTCAGTGGCCTCCGCACGCGTCTCGCCGCACACCTCCGTGCAATCGCCCGCATCGCTCAGTGGGAGGTGTCGCGCTCGGCCGGCACCGTCGACCGCAAGACCATCGCACTCGGACTGATTGGGGCACTCGTCGCCGTCGCTATCGCCGCGGGTGCCGTCGGAAGCGGCGTCGCTATCGACCAGGACCTCTACCGGGTCGGAATCGATTCGGACAGCGCGTACTACGACGCAGTCGAGCAGTCGTCGGTCCTCGAACCACGCCCACTCTCGGACCCGAACGTCGAAATCGTCGTGAGCAACACACACGTCTCGGTCAAAGAGACACAGACGAGTAGGGCGGCGTATCAGGCGTTCCGCGAGGCGGTCCAGTCGTACAACGAACGCCAGATGGCGCGCGAACCGAACCAATCTGCGGCGTTTCCAGTCGTCGTCGACCTCCAGTATCGCGAACGCGGCGCGTTAGTCCCACCCGGTAGCAGAGTCGACGGTGGGTCTGGTGACGGGACGGGTGTCGGCGGCGGGTCGGACGCTGTCGGCGGGTCCGGAGACTCGTCGGGCACGACAGGGACAGTTGGAACAGACTCGTCGTCCGGAGCGAGCGATGGAGACGGGTCAGTTGGGTCTGGAGCTGACTCGACCGCGGTCGCGTCCGCCGACGACAGCAGTCTCGGCGCGTCGTCGCTCGGCGGCATGGCGGGCATCTTCGGCGGCGACACCAGCGGGTCGCCCGCGAGTATCAGTCCGCCGTTTCCCTTCGCGTCGCTCGTCCTCGCCTTTGCCTTCCTCGTCCCGATGAACTTCGTGATTCAGGCGTACGGGTCGAGCATCCTCAACGAACGCGTGAACCGCCGCGGCGAACTCTTGCTCGTCGCACCCATCGCACCGGGCGACATCGTCGCCGGAAAGACCCTCCCGTACCTCGCTGGAATGGTCGGCATCACCGTCGTCATCGCGGCAGCTATCGGCGGCGGTCCCGTCTCCGTTGCGGCCGTCATCCCCATCGGGTTGCTGTTCCTCTCGTCGACGTTCGTCGGCGCGATGTTCGCGCGCTCGTTCAAGGAACTCACCTTCGTCACGGTCACCGTCTCCGTCTTCTTGACGACGTACACCTTCGTCCCGGCTATCTTCACGAACGTGACGCCCATCGCGCTCATCTCGCCGTTGACGCTCGTCGTTCGCGACTTGGGTGGCGACGCAATCCCACTCGGCGACTTCGCCTTCTCGGTCGGCCCCATCCTCGTCGCGGCACTCGTGTTGTTCCTCCTCGGAACCGGTGTCTACCGCGAAGAGGATATGTTCACCCAGCGGTCGGTCCCGCTGAAGTTCCTCGACGCGCTGGACAGTCGTATCTCCCGACCACGGTCGATTGCGACGCTCTCTGCGCTGTCGATTCCGTTCGTCTTCATCGCGGAACTGCTCGCAATCGCCGTCCTGTTCGTCCTCCCCGTGGACGTGACGGTTCCGCTCGTCCTCGTCGCCGTCGCAATCGTCGAAGAACTCGCCAAGAGCATGCACATCTACGCCGCCTTCGAGAAGGCGCGATTCGCCCGGACCGTTCGCGTGTCGCTCCTCCTCGGCGGCCTCTCCGGACTTGGCTTCTTCCTCGGCGAGAAGTTCACCGCTATCGTCCAACTCGTCGGACTCCCGTCGCTCACGCTTGGACAGGCGGCGTTCGCACCCTCTGGAATCGGTATCGCCACCGCCGCAGGACTGCTCGTCGCGCCACTCGTGCTCCACGCCGTGACGGCCAGCGTGACTGCACTCGGTGCGAGGCAGGGCAAATCGGCCTACGGGCTCGCACTCGTGGGTGCAATCGGCATTCACGTCGTCTACAACATGCAGGTGGTGAACGCCCTTGGGTAATCCACGACTCGCCATCGCGCGGCGCGAACTCGGGTCTCTCCGAAAGGAGAAGACCATCGTGCTGGCGTTGGCCATCCAACTGTTCGTCGCGGCCTTCTCGTCGTTCCTCGTCGTCGGCCTCGTCTCGCTGTACGACCCAGGTGCAGCGAGTTATCAGGTCGACGTGGCAGTCACCGGTGGCGACGAAGCGGTCACCGACCTGCTCACGGCAATCGACGGCGAATCAGGGCTGGCCGGTCGGACGTACCCATCGACAGACGCGGCGATGACGGCCTTCGAGGAGCGCCAGGTAGACGCGGTCGTCGAGGCATCGACAGGTTCCGAAGGTCGGATACACCTCGTCGCGGTCGCTCCAGACTCGGGCGTGGAGACGACGGCGGTGGTCGTCCGACTGCGCGACGCCCTTCGTGCGCTGGAACGCACCGAACGCGCTCAGCGAAGTGCGTCACTGACGACGAACCCACTGCCGCTTCCACCGGCGACAGAGGCGAGTCCCTACTTCAGTTTCACCTACACGGTGCTCGTCCCACTGCTGTTGTTCCTCCCCGTCTTCATCGCCGGGTCGCTAGTCGTGGACTCGCTGACCGAGGAAGTCGCTCGGGGGACGCTCGAACTCCTCCGCGTCGCGCCAGTGAGTTTCTCTGCCGTCGTCGACGGCAAGGTGCTCGCCGCAGGTGGCCTCGCCCCGATTCAGGCTATCGCGTGGATGTATCTCCTCAGACTCAACGGCACCGGTATCGAGAACGTCGCGTGGTTGTTCGGCATGGTCGCCGGCCTCGCAGCGGTGGTCGTCTCGCTCGGTGCGACAGTCTCGATTACGGCACCGGACCGCCGCATCGCCCAGTTACTCTACTCGATTGGCGTCCTCCTCGTCTTCGCAGGGACGTCGTTGCTCCCGCTCAATCCAACGAACACGGCGGCGAGGTTGGCGCTCGGAACCGCCGGACTCGACGCTCGTCTGGCAGTCGTCGGTCTCTGTGTCGTCGGTCTCGTCTCGCTGGTCGGTCTCCGACTCGTCGTCGACGGTGTCGACCCGAACGAACTCGACTGACGACCCCGGTTCGGCACCGGAAGGCGTACAAGTGCTGAGTTCGACGGGCGACACATGGGAATCGGAGGCACTGCGAAGAAGCTCCAGAAAGTCGCAGAGATGGCCGAAGACGTCTACAAGAAGCTCAACGAACTCCGCGGGCAAATCGTCGAAGTTCGCGAGACGGTCGACGAGACCAAGCAACGAGTGGACAAACTCGAAGCCGAAAACGCCGAACAGCGCGCGATTCTCGAAGCTCTCGCGGAAGAACAGGGCATCGACATCGACGCGACTATCGCGAACGTCCACATCGCCGAGGCCGAAACAGAAGCCGACTCGAGCACGGCCGGTGCCGACGAGACCACTGCCGACGATTCAGACGCCGTAGCCGACGATTCGGCACCCGACAAATAACGGGATTCTTTCTTTGCACCCCGCGGCGGGATGATAACGTTCAGTAACCGGCGCAACATTTGCCTGGGTATGACCACGCACCGCGAACCCCTCGACTCGGTGGTCGATACCGTGGGCGAGACCCCGCTGGTTCGGATTCACGCATCTCCTGACGAGGTTCCGGTCTACGCCAAACTCGAGTCGTTCAACCCCGGCGCGAGCGTCAAAGACCGCATCGGGAAGTACATGCTCGAACAGATGCTGGCGTCTGGCGACCTCCCCGAGGGTGGGACCGTCGTCGAACCGACCGCCGGAAACACCGGTATCGGCTTCGCGGTGGCGGCGAATCAACTCGGTATTCGCGCGGTGTTCGTCGTCCCCGAGCGATTCAGCGTCGAGAAACAGACGCTCATGCGAGCGCTCGGCGCCGACGTGGTCAACACGCCCACCGAAGACGGCATGGGTGGTGCCATCGACCGTGCCCACCAACTCGCGGACGAACTCGACGACGCCGTCGTCCCCCAGCAGTTCTCGAACCCGCTCAACCCCGAGGCACACTACGAGACGACGGCCCCCGAAGTGTACGACGCGCTCGACGACGAGGTTGGTGCGCTCGTCGCTGGGTGTGGGACGGCAGGAACCCTCATGGGACTGGCCCGCTACGGCCGTGAGAGACACCCCGATACGTTCGTGACGGCCGTCGAACCGGTGGGGTCGCTCTACGCACGACTCCACGGCCGGGACGTCGAAGAAGGAGCGTACAAGACGGAGGGCATCGGCACCCACGACCCCGCGACGAACGAGTTGTTCGACCCCGACGTAGTGAACGAAATCGTCCAAATCGGCGACCACGAGACGCACGCCGAGATGCAGCGACTCGCCGCAGAAGAGGGCCACCTCGTCGCGTCCAGTTCTGCGGCGAACGCACTCGCGGCGCTCGACGTCGCAGAACGCGCGGCCGCGGGCGAACTCGACCTCCCGTACGACTCGGTCGTGACTGTCTTCCCCGACTCTTCTGAGCGGTATCTCTCGAAAGGCGTCTACGGCGACTTCGAGTCGTGGGAAGGATAGCGTACTCAGTCTGTTCGACTCGTTCTCGAGCGGCCCCAGTCAGGCGACGAATCTGGCGTGTTCGACCTTGTAACACTTGTCCTGGACGTAGTCGAGACCGGCCTCTTCGGCACGCGCTGCCGCTTCGTCGTCACGAATCCCGAGTTGGAGCCAGACCGCTTTGACGTCGCCATGGTCGGCCGCACGGTCGATTGCGGCATCGACGACGGCACCTGCCTCTGCCGACGGCCGGAACACGTTGACGAGGTCGACAGCTTCGTCTACGTCTGCGAGTGAGTCGTACGCCTTCTCACCGAGTACCTCGTCGTGGAACGGGTTGACGGGCACGACTCGATAGCCGTGACGTTGCATGTACGCCGGAATCTCGTGGGCAGCCTTTCCTGGCGTCGCAGAACACCCGACGACGGCGATGGTTTGGTAGTCGAGCATGGCTCGCAGTCCGTCGGGACTCGTGATGGGCATACCGACACGAACGAGAGTTGTGGATAAAAATCTCGGCCGAGCGTGCGTGGTCAGCGCAGTCGCCGTGGCTGAGTCGGAATCGACAGTCGCCGTTCGAAGACGTCGGCCGTCGGGGTTCGTTCGTCAGTCGCTGGCGAGTCTGACGCTGGGGGCGGCGTCTTCGGAGGTGGTGATGATGCCGTCGAACAACTGTTTGATGGTGTTCATCGTCCGGTCGTCGTGGGCGTCGGCGTCGATGGTGAACAGTCCGAGTCCACCGACGCTCTGGATACGCCCGGTGAAGACGTGGAGGAACCGAAACACCGTCTGGAGGTCGGCGTACATCAGGAGCGTCGAAAGCGAGTGGAGCATGATGCGGTTCTGCTCTAAGCCTCGGTCCTGGTAGTACTCCTGGAGAACCTCGGAGAGTTTGATTCCGATGCCAGTCATATCGACCGGTGACGAGGTGTATTTGATTCGGTCGTCGTCCCGAACGTCGCCGACTCCCTGTTGCCTGGTGACGCAGTCGACGACAGAGACTGGGTTGTCTTCGATTTCGATGCGTTTGTTGATGTCTTTGAGGATGCGGTCTGCACCGTCTTTGGTCGTGACGACGATCGCACCTTCGCCGCGCTCGCTCCCCGCGGCGAGAATATCGAGTGCCAGCGAGCGCTTTCCGGTCAGTGGCGGTCCGCTGATAAGGAGGTTCGTCCCCGGTTCGACCTCGGTGTCGAGGTCGCCGCCAAGTTCATACATACGAGTACCTCAGGTCAGTGGCATCGACTCCGAGGAGTACTATCGCATGACGCTTCCGCTCGCCGGGGGTCATCAGATAGTACGACCATTCGGTGTGCCGGTAATATTCTTTTTGATTGGTGGGTGGAAACTTCCCCTACTCTCGATTCCGAACGGGCCAGTAGCGAGCGCGAGAGACGTCAGAAGGCGATGGTGAGCGACGTTGCACGGCCGACGATGAACGCGAACGCGGCCAAGAACATCCCCTGTTTGAGTCTCCGCTGTGCGGTCCCAGGATTCTCGAACGACTGGGCCGACGCCACGAGCATCACCCCGTCGGCGGGGACGACCAACCCGAGATACACGAGGCCGAACTCACCGCTGACGAACGGGACGGCACTCGCGGCGACGGCGACGACGAGGACGGCGACGCCGAGCCACAGCGACGGTCGTTCACCGACGACGATGGGGAGGGTTCGAAGTCCCTCCTCTCTGTCGCCAGCGATGTCTTCGACGTCTTTGACGATTTCACGGGTGAGCGTCGCCAACGCGGCGAGGACACACAGCACGAGCGCGCCGAGTGGTTCTCCGATTGCAGCTCCGCCGAAGAGGAACGTCGACCCCGTGAGTGCGGCGACGACGACGTTGCCCACGCCGGGGAGTCCCTTGAAGAACTCCGTGTACGCGAGGAGTGCGACGAGGTTGACCACGGCGATGGCGATGGCGACGAGTGGTAACGCGAGTGCCGACACGACAGCGCCGCCGAAGAGGGCGACGCTGAACCACTTCGCCTCCGAGGCGGTGACCGCACCACTCGGAATGGGGCGGTCGGGTCGGTTGATACGGTCGATTTCGCGGTCGAAATAGTCGTTGATAGCGTTCCCCGCACCCGTCGCGAACACTGTGGCGAGGACCGCCGCGACGACGGCGAGCGTGTCGCCGAACGTCGCACCAGCGACGAACGCACCCGTGAACGTGAGGACGCCGGCCGCGATTGCATTCCCCGGTCTGGTGAGTCCGACGAATCCGCGCGCCCGCACTCCGAGAGCCATACCGGGTAGTGTTCGGACACTCCGTATAAATCGCGCGGAGTCGGCCGTCGCGAATCAATTCATTTAAACATGACCGCGGCGCACGAAGGAATGTAGGGCGCTTAGCTCAGTCTGGACAGAGTGCTTGGCTTCGGACCAAGTTGCCGTGGGTTCAAATCCTGCAGCGCCCATCTTTCTGCGACGAACTTCGTGAGGAGCGAAAGATGTCGCGCGAAGGATTTGAATCAGGGAGCGACTGGAAAAAGCGACCGAGGTTCAAATCCTGCAGTGCTCGCTAGGTCCAGATAGACGCGAGCACAGCACGTGACCGCTCTACTTCGACAGCATCACACTCGCGGCTCGCTTGGCTTTGTACCAGTTTTTACCGACGGTCCAGCTCTGTTTCCGGGTCCCATCGTCGGGGTCCCAGTGATACAACCGAGTTTTGGAGTTCCACCAGTTGTGACTCTTTGCCTCGACTGCGGCGACCCACCGATGTTCGTCCTTCCGCACCTTTACGTACTCGAGAACGTCGATCGTCTCGTCGACCGGCGTCCACGGTGGTGACTCCCCGAGACCCTTCTGGACTCGACTGACAGCGTCGACCTCGGCGTTCCAAAACTCTGGACGGACTCTCCACACGTGCACGTTCCTCCACGCTCCCTGGTTGCTGTCCCAGGCTTCTCTCTCGAGTCGGACGCGTATCTCACCTGTCTCGAGGTACAGGTCTCGGACGACGCCCATCCACCAATTGTCTGATTTGTCGATGGTCTTCACGTCGAGGATTTCCCGGCCGTCTTTGGATACTGGTTTCTGCTTCATGTCGCATCTCAATCGAAGTCGGGGTTTTGATTAAAACAGCGTATTCCCCCGATAGAACGCCTCTACCGCAAATTCAGAAAATTAAATATTTTCAATATATTCATCCTGGTATTTTGGGCCCCCCAATTCGTGCGCGAATTCGCGCGTCGCGCACGAAACGCGCGCCCGAATGAAGGGGGTGTTCAGGAAGAACCACCAATATGCTGAACAGTCGGTGAAATCTACTGTCGAAATAGTATATAAAGGAACGTGAAAATCGCGGTCGGGCTAGCATATTCTCGATGCGTTTGCTCTGCATGACGGCGCAAGATGAGGTGGCGTTCGACCGCGACTGACACGCTGATGGCGACACGTCGAGCGGCGAGTTGTTCGGTGGCTCGCTGGTGAATCTTGAGCCTACGTTGGAGTACGATTCGGACGATGCAGGGCCGTGGACGTGGGACTTACCGGGTGATTTCGAACAGATAGTCCACCTCCCGAATCACACCACTCCCATTTCTCCACCCAACCACTCCACAACAACCTCTGCAACCCTACGATGCGCTTCGCCATAAGAAATCGAAGCAGGCGAATCCCCACGTTGCCCACGATACGAACCGAACTGCGTGTGGTTCATCCCCTGAATCTCGTGGAACGTCGCAGTCGGCGGAACCTTCGTCGTCGCGGCCTGGTAGTTTTCCCAGTCGAGAACCGTATCTGCACTCCCGGTGACGCTCAGCACAGCAACCGACTCCTCACTCAGGTCCACGTTGCAGTAGGACGCGAACAGGAGGAGGCCCTCGACCTCGTGTGAACTGGCGTACTGGCAGGCGGCGACACCACCGAGCGAGTGCCCGCCGACGAACCACGTCTGAATCGCGGGGTTCTGACGCTGAATCTTTGCAGCAGCATCAGTGTCGAGGAGGGCAGTGTTGAGTGGCATCTGCGGGATGAACACCGTGACGTTCGCCTGTTTGACCACCGGTGCGAAGGTACTGTAGTAGGCGTCCGGAGCGACACGACCACCCGGATAGAACACGAGTCCAACAGTCGAGTCGGCATTCGCCGGAGCGAGGACGTGCACGCCGTCTGTCTTCTCGACGGACACCTGTGGGTCGTCTACGACTTCTTGGACTGACGACGACGTTCCGTGATACGGCAGCGAAAAGTAGAGCACGACACCGCCGCTGAGAACGACGAAAACGACGAACACGACGACAGCCCCTCGCTTCCACCTGTTCATACTATCTGAGGAGACGTGTCACGTGTATAAACAGTAGCTGTTTGGAGAACTAGTCACGACCTCTCACTCGAGTTCCACTCCCGTCGAGCCCTCAAATTCCCCACTGCCATACGTATCGTACAACTCGACCATTCGGTCGAAGAACACGAACATGAACGCCATCGACACACCCATTCCGACCACTGTTCGGACTCGCTGGCGTTTCACGGCCGCTCGAATCGTATACAGGTTGACCACCCCACCGACGGCCGTGAGTCCGAAGGTTCCTTTCTCCGACAACACCCCTCGGTCGAACCACACCTGCTCACCGAGGACGACGCGCGTCGCCCACGCGTCGTCACTCTCTGGTGGTGAGACGCCAACGAGATTCAGCACTATCGAGAGGAGCGTCGCCACAGCAAGCGGTTTGCTTCGGCGGTAGATGGCCGCGATGAGGATGGGATACGTTGCGACGAACGCCCAAACACTCCGCGGGTTGGCGTGTGGACTCCAGAACACGCTCTCGACCAACTCACCAACAGCCCCCCTGTGTTGGGTTTCGCTCTCGGCCGTCATCGTGGGAGAGATAGGTGCGGAAGGCGAATAAAGACGGCTGGAAGGGTGGTGAGTAGTCGGCGGTGAGCCTACTCGGCCAACATCTGCTGCAAGTCACTCTGCGGGTCACCGGTCGCCCGAAGGCCGAACTCCTCGCTGATGACGTCCGCGAGCGCCGGCGTCAGGAACTCGGGCATCGTCGGTCCGAGATAGATGTCTTCGACGCCGAGCGAGAACAGTCCCAGCAGGATGGCGACGGCCTTCTGTTCGAACCACGAGAGGACGATCGAGAGCGGTAAGTCGTTGACGCCGCAGTCGAACGCCTCCGCGAGTGCAGTCGCAATCTTCACCGTCGAGATGGAGTTGTTACACTGACCGAGGTCGATGTACCGCGGGATGTCGGTGCCGGGGACCGTTCCGTAGTCGATGTCGTTGAAGCGGAACTTACCACACGAGGTGGTCATGATGACGCAGTCTTCGGGAACCGACTGCGCGAGCTCGCGGAAGTAGTCACGGCCGGGCGTCGGGGCGTCACACCCAGCGATGACGAAGAAGTGCCGAATATCGCCGTTTTCGACGGCCTCGACGATTTTCGGGGCGATGTCGAGGACGGTCTGGTGGTGGAAGCCAGTCGAGAGCGTTTCGTTCGAGTGCCAGAACGCAGGTTCCGTCTGCTTGGCTTTCTCGATGACCGGCGTGAAGTCACCATCGTCGATGGTCGGAACGCCTTCCAATCCAGCGACGTTCGTCGTGAAGACCCGGTCGTGGTAACTGTCTCGAGTCGGTTGGACACAGTTCGAGGTACCGACGAAGACGCCGGGGAACTCTTCGAGTAAGGTCCGCTGGTCGTGCCACGCGCCGCCGACGTTCCCCTTCAGGTGGTCGTAGGAGTTGAGTTCGGGATAGCCGTGGGCGGGGAGCATCTCCGAGTGAGTGTAGACGTTCACACCCTCGCCTTCACTCTGTTCGAGAAGTCGCTTGAGCGCGTGCAGGTCGTGGCCCGTGACGAGGATGCTCTGTCCCTCGACGCGGTTCTGTGGGACTTCGACAGGTTCGGGGACACCCAGTTCGTCGATGTGTGCTTCGTCCAGAAGTTCCATCACGCGAACCGTCGCTTCGCCAACCTCCAGTGCGACGTCCAGATGGTCTTCGACGTCGAAGTTGACGTTCGTGAGCGTCGAGTACAGTGCTCGGTGGACCGTCGCGTCCACCTGCTCGTCGACGTACCCCATCTCACGCGCTTCTGTCGCGTACGCCGAGATCCCTTTGAGGCCGTACAAGATGAGTTCCTGTAACCCGTTGAGGTCTTCGTCCTTCCCACAGACGCCGCGGACCGTACACCCACCTTCGGGCGTTTGCTGACACTGATTACAGAGCATAGATGCAGATGTCCAGAGAATAACTGTAAGTACGGACGACGGTTCTCGGCCCGTAGAGATTTGGCTGAACCATTATACGATAGCGACGAACTTACGAGCCGTTTTCCGCCGCTGCGGCCTCACTCACGTCGCTTCGCCCACGTCGACGGAATATCGCTCCCTCCCTCGACCGACAACCGGCCTTCGAACTTCGCAAACGTCGGATTCTGCACGAATCGACCACCCAACACCGTCTCTCCGAGACCGAACTTGCTCGACTCGGAGAGCAGACTCGCAGGCACGTGCGAGAAGATATTCGCGAGGTGAGAGAGGTCTGAACTGGAGTTCATCCGCATCAACAGGAGGTTTTCACACTGCGAGAGGACGTTCTCGTGAATCTTGGCGGGGCGTTGGGTGGACAACAGCAGGTAGAGTCCGAACTTTCGGCCCTCTGCTGCGATGCGAACTGCAGTCTCGGTCGAAATCGCTTGCAAGTCGTCGGCTGGGTTCTGGGGACAGATGTTGTGTGCCTCGTCGACGACGACGAGTGTGGGGCGGCGTCGACTCCGTTCGCGCCACAGATGCGTCAAGACGGAGTTGACGACGACCATCTGTTCGGCCTGTGACCCAATCGTCCCGATATCGACGACGAGACAGCGCCAATCGGTGTTCGCCACGGTGTCGATGAGCGACTGCTCTCCCGGCGAACACCACACATCCCAGTCGGCCAACCCCAAATTTTCGATTCGGAGGCCGAGTTGGCGGGCCTCTTCGGTGAAGTTGTGGGCGACTGCCTCTCGAACTTCGTCCCACGAATACTCCTGTTGTCCGAGTTCGTCGAGAATGTGCCAGAACGTATTGAACTCCGCCGAGTCTTCGAGTGGGTCGAGCCGAAGCACGGTGGCCTGTTCGGGCCGACTGAGGTCGCCGAAGCGAACTCGAAGAACGTCGTCGTCGGCAGTGGCAACCGTCTGGGGACGGAAGACACGCAACGCTGTCGTCGCGTCTGCATAGCGCTCGGCCACCTGCTCGTACGCTGCAGGTGAAAGCGCGTCAGAACGGAAGCGGTTCACCTCGTCTCGTGGGCGCAGTTGGTCGAGACTGACGAAGTCAGAGTTCGGGTCGATGACGATGATTCGAAGGTCGGTCTCGAGCAGTAACTGTTCGAGGACGATACCGAGAGAGAACGTCTTTCCAGAGCCAGATTGTCCACAGAGGAAGCTATGTCGATTGAACCCGCCTGCATCGAGTCGGACGGTTGCGTCGCCATCGACGTACAACGCCTGTCCAATCGGCAGTTTCGCTCGATTCCCAGCCCCTGCGAGGTAGCGACTCACCACGTCGGCGTCGGCCCGAGTGAACGATGCGTTTTGAAACGTATCGGCGTCTGACGTTGCAGTCATCTCGTCTGCACCCACCTTTCTGAGGACGACACCACTGCCGACCAAGAGTGACACCCGAAGGCGGTCTGTGACGCCTGACAGACCGATTCCCTCGGGGAACAGTTCTTCTTGGTCGAGGTCGAACTCGACACCCAGTTCTGCACCTTCGCGCTCGACGACGTCCTTCGTGATAACCTGGCCGAGATACTCGACACCCGCGTCCGTCTGAATCTCGATATAACAGCCGACCGGTAAGGAAAGCGACAGTGGTGCTTCGAAGTTGAACGTCCGCCCATCGATGGAGTACGCTTCCTGCGGGACGTTACGCCCTGCTTGTTCTCGGAGGTAGTCGTGAAGCGCGCGGAGGTTACCACGGAGTTCTGCAATCTTCTGTTCGTTCAATCGATTTCTGTCGTCGGGTTCGTAACTCTCCATTGGCCTTCCTCCCCGCAGACTGCCGACTGGTGTCGATATCGACGTGGGACACGTATTCGAAGGCAGGGACAGACTTTGTTAAGCAGTCGAAACGGGCGAACAGCCACGTTCACGAGAACGTAATCACCGAGGGTGGCCGCGCCGTCGGGTCACACTCGTCACAGAAAGAACCAGATTTTGTTGCAGTTCTCGTGAGGGGAAGTCTCTTATACCCTCCAGTGAAGCCGAGAGTAGAGATGAAGCGTTGTTCGCATCCCGGTTGTTCGTGGCGATCGATTGCCCCTTCAGAGGATGCCGCATTGGCGCAGTTTGCCGAACACCTCGTCGAGTCCCACTCGAAGACGGTCGACGTCGACATTCCGGAGGGGATGGTCCAAATCAAACTCCACGAGGAAGGAGAGTGGGTCACGACGACGTTCGAAGAGGCCCGAAAACTTCACGACCGGTCCCACGACGACTGAAAGACTCGGGAATCGACAGGTCGAACATCGAGACGGTCACGTCCGTCACGACAGTTTCTGTTAAAATAGAATTTACCAGGTAGCTCCGTTCTGCCGACCGGCTAACTACGTCTCTAACTATTATCCCGGCGTCTGTTTGTCTCCATGGAGGTCCACAACAATGGTAAAAGAAATCGTCTGCCGAGACGCGGGCTACGACTGTGACTTCGAGATTCGCTCCGAGAGCGAAGACGAGATGATTCGGTACGTCAAAGAACACGTACAAAATGTCCACGGTGTCGGCATGTCGAGCGACGACATCCGTGGCGCGATGAAGACCGTCTGAGTCTGCGACGGTCACTAACCCGTCTTCGACAGACCACAATCGCGTGGCCTGTGTCGATACAGGTCTCGACACTCGATTTTTCACGATATGGGTGCCCACGAGAGCACGATTACTCCCACCGGACGACCCACGTCGACGATATCTCACTGACACCACCGACCGACGACCGGCCTTCGAACGTCGAAGACACCGGGGAGACTCAGCGGTGTATACGGCGCGTAAGTGTGAAAACGAACAGCGCAACGAGGAAGGCACCGATAAACCCCTCGAATGCACTGAGGACTTCTCCGATTAGCGTCAGATCACCAGGCGGTTGTCCGAGTAAGAACGTGACGTAACTCTGGAGACTGAGTGTGAGGATTTCCCACACTGACGCCGGAGATTCGCCTGTCCGTGGAGTCAGCGTGAGTGCGTACAAGGGTGTGAACGCTGCGATGACTCCGATTGAAGCATATATCACACGGTCGGGTTTCTCACCGTATCCCGTGAGCCCCCCGAGAACGCAACTCCGCCCCCATTTTGTCACGTCGATGATTCGGTTGGTGATGGAGCGACCGTCGTTGTTCAGTGCCCTGTCGAAGTGTGCCCGTCTTCGATTGACCATCTCTCGATAGAAGAACAAACCCGCGGCGGTGTTGTCACCTGCTCGTTCAGCACCGGTCTTTGCATAAAGATAGGTCGTCCAGAGGTCGTCTATCGACGGGTCCCGTCTCGATATCTGCGGAACGACTGCCGCTGCGTCGTCTGAGAGTGTGTGAATGACGTATCCTGCCGAGGCTAAATCGAGGTCGTCACTCGCACTGAAGTCGAATCCGTCGAACCGGGTCCGGAAAAACCGAATGTACTCGAAGAGCGACCCGTCGGGTGTCCCCGAGAATACGACGTCACCAACAGTTGCGAACGCGAGGTCGTAGACGATTGTTCCTGTCGGTGGCTGTCGAAGAACGCCATCAGTGACCGTACTTCTCACGAGACTGAGGTACGCTGGGTCGGTTCGGTCGCTCGTCGCAGCAGGCTCTACGACGAGCGTCGAAATCTGGGCACCATCGAAGAAGAGTGGTGATTCGATTCGTACTCGTTCCGCCTCAACATGCTGCGAAACCGAACAGTTATCCAGTCGGACCGTCCCACGTAGTGTGGCACCTGAGAGGACAATCGACCGATCGACCCTCCCTTCGGTGAGTGAGAACGGCGCTGTGATGACAGCGTCGCTGAGATTGAACTGACGGCTGAACTCGGTCTCGGCGAACGTCGTGTCGTCGTGGAACTGGGCGTTCACGAAATCGGCGTCGTCACCGAAGTTCGAGAGGTCGAAAATCGTCGGCCCTTCGAAGACGGCGTTGTTGAACTGCCCCCACCCGTCGAACGAGACCGCTCGAAACTTGGCCCGGTCTCTGAAGTGCACGTCACGAGCAGAGATCATGTCTTGAAACGTCGTCCACTCGAAGTTCGCATCGTCGTGGAACGTCGCCCACCGAAATCCAGCCCAATCGCGGAACCGTGCTCCTGTAAAGTTCACGGGGGTACCGAACGTTGCGCCACTGAACCCGACACTGTATCGAAAGATTGTCCGACGGAATATCACTTCCCGAGACGAGTCGTCGTTGCTCTCGCGTTCTGTATCAAACTGCTCTCCGAACGTTGCACTCGAAAACCGGATTCGTTGTTCGAATTCGGCATGCTCGCAATCGACACGCCCGAACCTCGCGTGGCGACAATCGATGTAGCCTCGTTGTGTCCCACCGACGGTCGTCGCACGAAGATCGAACTCGTCGAACGTGGCGTCGATGAACTGCCGGTGTCGCCGTCGCTCGTCGGGAGTCTCTAGTCGATTGGCCTGTTCGACTGCATCGAGAAACGCCTGTGTGATGTCGACACCGGCAGGGCGGTCGCTGGGTGAGAGGTGAAACACGCACTTGTCTTTCTCGTCGACAGTCTCGTGCGGACAGGTCCACACACCGTCCTCGACACCGATGTCGTCTGGCCCAAGGAGCCAACTTGCCCTTGCTTTGTTCCTGTCGACGTCGACCTCGTCGTACTCTGGAACCTGAAACGTGTGTGTGCACTTCGTAGTCCGTCGACTCGTCCCCATTCTTCAATGAATTTACTAGTATTCTAATATATGTACTGGCGCCGGAAAAATACTCGTCTGTACCGACGTCGGGCACGCACGACGGTGACCCCGTACCGCGGAACCACACGGACGTCGTGTCGCTACTCGTCTCGGTGTTCGATACCCTGCTTGGAGACGTTCGAACGCGTGACGTAGTCGTCCATCCACTCGGGGTCGTCGTCGGTTTTCTCTTCGGTCCAGGCCCACCCTTCGTAGACGTGAATCTTGTCGGTACCTCGCTCGCGGAGTTTGAGGGTCGCGTGGCCGTCGACTTCGTCTCGGCTCGGTGCCGGGTGGAGTCGTCGGGCGGCTTTCAGCGCTGCTTGCCGCGGATACGTGCCACTGAAGACGCTCGTCTCTTCACCGTCGTCCTCCACGAGGACGAAATTTCGCTTGCCATCATCTCGTACCATGGTCCTTCGTACCACGCGCTCCAAATTAGTAGTTCGTATCGCAACACATTCTGTCGTCGGTGAGTAGAACCGCCGTGAATCGAACCCCGAACCCGAACCGTGTTGTCGCCGGTTCAGTGGGTTACAACAGGGACTCGAGTCGCTGTCGATGGAACGACACGGCGCGAGTGCCCGTTCGTTCTGGGTATCCAGGCCGAGTCACCTCGCCGTTCGAATCGACTGCAGACCGAACGACCGCAGCAATTCGGTGTATCGGTTCGACCGGCGGATATGGACGGACGGTTTCGTAGCCATCGCGGAACGCCTGACGGAGTAGTGTTCCGTCGGAGACGTACCAGTCTGCGACGAGGTGTTCGACCTTTGCCACACCGAGACCTGGTACGGCGGCAAGCGGCTGTCCCCAGTCCAACACCGCAGAGACACTGCCGTCGTCGACCAGCGCATTTCCAGGTCTGAGGTCCCACGGGTACAGCGTCGAGAGGGGGTTCTCGGGGAATGTCGCGTCTTCGACGGCCGCTACGAGCGAGTCTCGAAGCGAGTCGAACGCTGCCGGAAGTGCGTCGATACCGTCGTGGACGTACGACGAAAACCATCGTGGCCAGTCTCGCGTTTCGTCGGCGCGAAACTCGACGCGAGTGCCGACTGGGTTCGCGGTCACTGCGCCGTACCCTTCGAGCGTGAACGCGCCGTGGAGTTCTGCGAGTCCTCGACCGAACGTGTGGGCAATCTCCCGCTGGGTTGCGTCGTCGAGTTCGACGAACTGCTCGTGGAGTTCGCTCCCCGCTGCACGCTCGACGACTGCGTAGCCTCTGTCGGCTATCGTCCCCGTGGTGACGACGGTCGGGACTGGAATGGTCGTCCGGTCACCGACCGCTCGTGCGAGCGCGGTTTCGAGGTGGAGTGCGTCGGCGTCGGTCGCGAGTTGGACGACGACGGCGTGGCCATCGACGAACTCGACTATCACGGTGTGTTTGTGGTTCCCCTTGCGTGCCGGCGTCACCGAGGCGACGTGCCGGTTGGGGAACTCCCGTGTCAACACGGCCGCAACGTAGTCCATTTGGCGTCAGTAGGTGCGAGAGAAAGAAAGACACGTCGGAACGTCGTGCCGAACGCCGTGAAACGACTCACGGAGCGTCGAGGATATCGCCGAGGATGTCGCCGAACTCGTGGAGCGACGAGAGGACGTACTCTGGCGAGTACGCTTCGTCGTCGAAGTCGCGTTCGACGTCGCCCGGACACCACGCCGCGTCGAGTCCCGCCCGCTGTGCCCCGACGACGTCGAACTCGAGTGAGTTTCCGACGTGGACACTGTTGGTGGCGTCTGCTTCGAGACGAGTGAGCGCCCGGTCGAAGGGGTCGGGATGTGGTTTCCGTCGTGGCATATCGCCGGCGAAGACGACGACGTCGAACGCGTCTCCGATGTCGAGTGCGTCGAGTTTGACGGCCTGTCGGTGCTCCGGTCCGTTGGTGACGAGTCCGACGTGTGCATGTGCTTGCGCGGTTTCGAGGGCCGCAACTGCGCCCGGAAGGAACGAGACTGCGGTGTGGTCGACCGTCTCCATGAATCCGTGGGCCAGTGCGTGTGCGTCCACGCTCCGGCCGTACTGCGCGGCGACGCGCTCGAATCCCGAGGCGAGTTGTGTTTCAGGGTCGGTGGGTGACGGTGGTTCGTCGAGCACGCTCCAGAGGTCGGCAGGGTCTCCGAACCGGTCGATACTGGCAGTCGAAAACGCCCCAGCGTAGATGTCTTCGCCGGTCTGGTCGTTCTGGATGAGCGTCCCGTCGAGGTCGAACAGAATCGCGTCGAAGGTTGCCACTCCGGAACTAGGACAGACGCGAATAAAACGTTCGTCCCCAGAAACCGTGAACCGTCACGAGGCGGTCGCTTCTGCTGCCTACGTCGTCACGTCGCCGTCTAACTCGTGGTACTCCCAGACGTGGTCTTTCAGTTCTTCTTCTGTGTCGAAGTGGTCGTCACACAGGTCACACGTGAACTCGGATGCGTCGCTATCGCGTGCACTCATGTGATATAATTGACGTCCAACTCGTATAACAGTACGTCTCGAACTGCCCCGTGAGGAGGCTTTAGAAGCCCTTGCCGAGCAGTTCGCGAGCGATGATGGTCTTTTGAATCTCCGTCGTTCCCTCGTAGATTTGGGTAATCTTCGAGTCACGGTAGAGACGCTCGACGGCGTGGTCGTTGACGAACCCGGCTCCACCGTGAATCTGGACGGCTTCGTCGGCGACGTCGGTCGCGACGTCGGAGGCGAACTCCTTTGCCATCGACGCGAGCGCGGTCAGTTGCCCTTCGTCGTTGTCCACACTCCAGGCGGACTTGTACGTCAGTTGGCGGGCCGCTTCGGTCTTGGTGTGCATCTCGGCGAGTTTGTGCTGAATCGCCTGGAAGTCGCTGATGGAGCGACCGAACTGCTCGCGTTCTTTCGCGTATTCGAGTGCCTGTTCGCTGGCACCTTTCGCGATACCGACACCCTGTGCGGCGACGGCGGTCCGCGTCTCGTCGAAGAACTGCATGAGCTGGAGGAAGCCCATGCCGCGAGTGCCGACGAGGTTCTCCTCGGGGACGCGAACGTCGTCGAGGATGAGTTCGGCGGTGTCGCTGGCGCGGATACCCATCTTGCCCGTAATCTTGTCTGCCTCGAAGCCGTCTCGGTCGGATTCGACGATAATCTGAGAGAACCCGGAGTAGCGGTCGTCCACGTCGGGGTCGGTCTGGCACATGACGACGAAGTAGTCGCCGACGCTCCCGTTCGTAATCCACATCTTGTTCCCGTTGAGGACCCACTCGTCACCGTCTTTCTCGGCGCGGGTCTTCACGGAGGTGACGTCGGAACCGGCCTGGGGTTCACTGATGGCGGCACCCATGACGGACTCGCCTTCGACGATTGGCGGGAGGTAGCGTTCTTTCTGTTCTTCGGTCCCGAAGTTGATGATGGCTTCAGCGCCAAATCCGGCACTCGTGATACAGAGGCCGATACCGGGGTCTACTGCGAACAGTTCCTCGGTGACGATGGCGTTTTCGAGCGATGAGTAGCCGACACCGCCGTATTCGATTGGGAAGTGTGCCCCGGTCAGGCCCATGTCGGCCGCCTTCTGGACGACTTCGTAGGGGTACTTCTCTTCGACGTCGTACTCGTTGGCGACGGGGGCGATTTCGTTCTCCGCAAACCGGCGAACCTCGTCTCGGATGGCTCGCTGTTCCTCGGTGAGTTTGAAGTCCATGATTGATAGACACAAACGCGCCCAATAATGTTTGTCACACTCGGAACAACGGAGAACTAGTTAAAACTAAACACAGTTTTAAAGTGTACTCGTCGTTCGGTGCTCTCTGCCCCGAAATCGGCGTGTTACGGGAGCGGCGTCACTCGAACAGCGCTGCTTCAAGCGCCGGTCTCGCCGTCGTCATCGTCGTCCGTCTCCGAGACGAGTTCGACGACGTTCTCCCGACCCAATCGAAGTTTCTCGACCGTTCCGTCGTCTTCCATCCGTGAGAGGACGCGCGACACCTTCGACTTCGACCAGTCGAGTTCCGCCACCACGTCTTTTTGTCGAACTCGGCCGCCGGCCTCTCGAAGGAGGGTCCGTACACGGTCCTCGTCGGTGACGATCGTCCCTGTACCGACTGTCGTGCTCTCGTCTCCGTCCTCCGTCTCGTCGTGCGGTTTACTGCTATTTCTTGGTGTGTTCGCCGGTCGCGTCGCTCCGGGGTCGGGGTTCGCCGACTCGTCCGCGCTCTCTCCGTCACCGGGGTGATGGCCATCGGATGAGTCGTCGCTCTCGACGGGTCCGCTCGACTGTTGCCACCATGCACCGGCCGCCACGAGGGCGACGAGAAACACGATACCCAATGGGCCAGCAACGGACTCGATTCCCGAGTCGGTCGACGACGGCGTCGTCTTCACACTCGGCTCTTCGACCGGTTTGGGTTCGAAGGTCACACTCGGCTCCCCGTCAGCGAACGATTCGGGGCCGTCCCACGTGAGGACGTTCTCGCTTTCCTCGACTGTGCTGGGAGATGCAGACGCGACTCGGTAGCCAGCAGGGGCGACCAGTTCGAGTGAGTCGTTCTCCGCGATGAACAGGCCGCTCTCGAAGACGTCGCCGACGACGAGACGCCCGTCTCGTTCGACTGCGAAGTTGGTCCAGCGGAATCGGTAGGTGACCACGCCCCACTGCCGCGGAACCGATTGGAGACTCGTCGAAGCCTCGAACCCTGTGGCGTTCATCTCACGGCCCGTCGCTTGGCCTGCCGCGTCGACGGTCCCGTTGAGACGGTCTGAAAATGGTCCGAGATAGGCGTCGGTGTCGTTTTCGAACTGTCGTTGAAACGCGCGATATTCGGCCTCGTCGTCGCTCGTTCGCAAGCGCGTTCGAATCTGTAACTCCCACGTCGCCGTGGTGTTTTCGTGAACTTCGATTCGGAGGACCGTCGTATCGACATCTGGTTGCGTCTGTGCCCGAACTGGCTCTGAGAGTGCGAGGCTCCCGCCGACGAGGCTCAGAACCAATATGAGGGCGACCACGAACTGCGCGTACGACTGGGCCATCTCGCTGGTTGCGGGTACCCCCGACACCTAGATAAATGACGTGGACCGTTTCTCGGTTCTGAGAGCTCCTCCCTCACGACCCAGTCAGCAGTGCTGACGGTCGTGGTGATTGGATGTATCCGCAAAAATCGGCGACTGCAACGGTTTGCAACGGTCTGAAACGGCCCGGAACACACTGAGAAACACCGCCACGGTTCTCCCGGTTTATGACAGTTCCACCGAGTGTGTCTGGCAACGATGCTCCGAAAACTACTCTCGGTGCTGCTCGTCAGTGCCATGCTCGTCGGTGTTGTCGCACCGTCAGCCGTGGCAGCGAGTACACCACACGATACGACCGTCGAACCCGCCGCGGTCGGTGCGGACGCCGGCTGGTTCGCAGCCAACAACACGACGACCGACACGACGTCGAATACGACGACCGACACGACGTCGAACACGACGACAAACGAGTCCACTGAGGACTCGAATGCGTCGAACGGCACAGTCGCGGTGACGGTCGGACAGCAACTGACGACTATCGTCTCGCAGACGGACAGCGAAGTCCGGACGGAAGTCGAAGAAAGTGCGTTCGAAGTCCGATTCGAAGCCAGCGAAGACGACGACCGGGCCGAGGCGATTAGCGAGCGTGCAGAGGAACTCGCAGAGCGTGCCGAAGACATCCGCGAGGAGTACGAAGAGGCTACCGAAGCGTACGAATCCGGCGAGATTAGTCGGTCGACGTACGCCCAGCGAATCGCGACGCTCAACGCACGCAGTGAACACCTCTCGGATTCTGTCTCACGCCTCGAAGCACGCTCGGACAACGTCTCTAACACGAGTCTCCAGACTGCCGGATTCGACGAATCCGAACTCGAGACGATAAACAACTCTCTCGAATCTGTCACGGGGACCGGTGCGAAAGCCCTCCTCCAGCGATTCACAGGGCTCAGCGAAGGTGAAATCGAAATCGAATCTGAGGACGGACTTTCCATCAAAGTCGAGAGCGAAGACGGCGAGGAGTCGCGTGAAATCGAACGGGAGCGCGACGACGACAACAACTTCACCGTCGACCAATCGTCCGCACTCGACAGCGCTCGGTCCGAACTCGGCACGCCTTCGACCGGGTCGTGGTCTCTCGTCGAGAGCGACAAACACACCGACTCGGGATACTACGAGTTCGAGTTCGAACTCACGGGGACGAACTCCACCGGTGACGCAGAAGTGCGCGTCGATGGCTCCTCCGGGACGGTCTTCCGGCTCGAATCAGAGATAGAAGCACCTGGCGAGGAGGATGAGGAAGACGAGGAGGATACTGACGACGAAGAGGACGAGGAGGACGAAGAAGAAGAGGATACTGACGACAAAGAGGACGAAGAGGACGAAGAGGACGAAGAGGACGAAGAAGACGAAGAAGACGAAGAAGACGAGGAGGATAGTGACGACAAAGAAGATGGAGAAGACGAAGAAGACGAGATAGAAGACGGGGATGAAGAAGACGAAGAGGACGACGAAGAGGATGATGAAGACGACGTCGAAACCGACGAACCCGACGAAGAAGAAGACGACGTCGAAACCGACGAACCCGACGAAGAAACGGACACGCCTGACAGTGAGTGACCGAACTGAACTGCTCGTCTACAGCCATCGAGGGTGCGACGAGTGATGGGAGGGGAACGTCGAACACGACTTGCCAGCGCAGCAATCACTGCACTGGTCGTCGTTGCCGCACTGACTGGGTCTGTTGGAGCCATGTCCGGTACCTCCGAGAGTAGTACACCCGCGTCGGCCGATTCGCCTCTCGGACAGTCGGAAACGGCAGTCGGAAACGAGACGTCGGCGTTCGTCGTCGACCTCTCGTCTGACGGGTCTGCTCGCGTCACGCTTCGACTCACGTACAACCTGTCGGAGGAGGCAGACCGAACCGGATTCGAGCGTCTGGAAGCGAACGCCTCCACGTTCGCCCAATCGTACGCGAACCGACTCGAACCGCTCGCGGCACGCGCCTCGAACGAGACGAGCAGACAGATGGTCATCCGTGACCCGACTGCACAGTTCGTCGAGACGGACTCGACCGGTATCGTCGAACTGTCGGCGACGTGGACGAACGTCGCCACACACCGCGACGGACAGGTCGTCCTCGCAGAACCGTTCGACGACGGGTTCGACCCAGAACGGCCGTTCGTCGTCCGCGGCCCGGACGGCTACGAACTCGAATCCGCCACACCAAACCCCGCCGTGAAGACGGCGACGGTGGTGGCCTGGAACACCAGCGAATCTCTCGACGACCTCTCAGTCACGTTCGAATCGACCGACTCGGACACCGACCAA
The DNA here is from genome assembly GCF_009674625.1 of Haloferax marinum. Classification (GTDB taxonomy): domain Archaea; phylum Halobacteriota; class Halobacteria; order Halobacteriales; family Haloferacaceae; genus Haloferax; species Haloferax marinum. The sequence goes on from NZ_WKJQ01000001.1 coordinate 408,018, forward strand.
CCCGCCGACGAAACGACCACCACATCGACCGAGATGCCGCTCGGTCCCGCACCGATTCTCGCACTGCTCGGTGTGGTTGGCGCACTCGCCGTACTCGGCCGCCGCGACTGAACGCCCCGGTCTGGCCACGGCGGCACTACCTTCTCTCCGTTTTGCCGAACTCGTCTTATCGTTCGCTGACGTATCATCTGCATGAAGCGCCGCACGAAATTCGCCATCGCTGGCCTCGGTGTCGCACTCGCTGCCACTGCACTGTCGCGGGCGTTCCGTTCGAGCGAACCTGGGACAGAGACCGTTCCGTACACCGTGGTCGAGACGCTCGACGGCGTCGAGATTCGGCAGTATCCGACGACGGTGAGCGTCGAGACGACGGCACAGAACACCGGCGTGGCGTTTCGACGACTCTTCCAGTATATCTCGGGCGCGAATCAGTCCCGCGAGAAGGTTTCGATGACCGCACCGGTGACGACTGAATCGGCAGGCGAGTCGATTCCGATGACTGCACCTGTCGCGACCGACCGCACCGACCGCGGCGTACAGCTGTCGTTCTACCTCCCGTCGTCGTACGAGTACGACACTGCACCGCGACCCACCAACCCCGACGTCGAACTGGTCGAACAGTCCGCGCGGACACTCGCAGTCCGGCAGTTTTCGTGGTACGCGACCGACCGACGAACTCAGAAAGAGACCGATTCGTTACTTCAGACACTCGCTGACAACGGCGTCTCGGTCGTCGGCGACGCCTTCCTCATGCAGTACGACCCGCCGTCGACGCTGCCGTTCTTCCGGACGAACGAAGTTGCGGTGGAGATTCAGCGACGAGAACGAGGACTCGGTCCAGTGTAATCGAAGCGGGGACGGCGTTCGTCAACCCGCCGAAAGCGCAACACACCGGCTCCTATTTTTATCAGTTGAGCGACCGAACGTCCAGTCGATGAATCTCGTATCCGCCGTTCGACGAGGTGACTGGCAGGTCGTGTTCGGCTACGCCTTCTTCGTCGCACTTCTCACCGGTGGGTATTACTACAACGTCACGTTCGTCCAACTCGGCCTGTTGGACCTCGGAACCCGTCTCGTTGGGCTGTCCGAGGCCGCAGTCTCTGGATGGATGGCGACACTCGCACTCGTGACGCTCGCGACCGCAATCGCGTTCGGCGTCTCGATGGACCGACGCGGATGGTCGTCGTCGTTGGACGCAAAACTGCGAATTCTCCTCGGCGTCGTCGTCGCGCAGGTTCTCCTGACCGCTGCAGCACCGTTCGTCCGGACCGCCCCGCAGTTCGGAGCGTGGATTATCCTCGCGTCGGTCTCGATGGGCGTCGGATTCCCTGCGACGTTCGCCTTGACTATCGACTTCGTCGCGGTTCGTGACCGCGGTGCTGTTGCAGCGGCGGCGACAGCCCTGACGTACTTCTTGGCGAACGTCTACCCGTTGAACTGGCAGGTCGAGTCGTTCAGCAGGGTCGTCGTCGCCGCGATGCTTCCAGGAGTCGTCCTGCTCGGCGTCCTCGTCTTCAGACCACCCGCGTTCGTCGGCCGACTCTCACGCCACCACGAGCAGTTCGGAGTCGGCCGATTCTGCCACTCCGGGCCGGTTTCGGTTCGCGAGGCGGCGTTTGTCGCCCCACTTGTCTTGATGTTCGGGGTGTTCTTCGTCGACAGTCTCGGCTTTCTCAGAATCCTCGATACACCGTCGTTGGTGCTCACGTCGTGGCAATCGCCCGACTTCTCGATGCACCTGACTTTGGGTGTCGTCCACGTCGTCGGCGCGGTGATGGCCGGCGTCCTCTATACGTCGTTCGACCGGCGAGTCCTCTTTCTCGCGGCGTTCGGTCTGTTCTCGTTTACTCACCTGTTGTACACGTTCGACATCCGCGTCGCGATGTGGTTTCCGTCGCTCACCACTGGACCGAGTTCGCCGCTGAATCCTGCGTTCTACGCAGTTGCAGTCAGTTTCTATACGACACTCAACTTCGCCCTCTGGCCCGACCTCTCGACGCCAGACACGATTGGCACCCACTCGGCTATCGGCATCGGTCTCGCTGGGTTCCTCTCGACGTTCCTGAGTACCGCACTCGCGTTGTACTTCCAGAGTACGTCGGTGACACTTCTCGACCATCTGAACCTCGTGAACGCGCTCGCACTGCTGTTGTTCGTCGGCCTCGTCGTCGGAACGTATCTCGGACGGATGCACACGCTGTGGGAGGGGCGCAATGGCGAACCCAATTGAACTGATTCCACTCTTGGTCGTCGTGTTCCTCCTCGTCGGAGTCCAGGGTGGTGCGGTCGAATCGATGGAAATCGTCACCGACGGCACGCACACCGTCACCGAGATCCCCGACGTCTACGTCGTCGGTGGTGGTGAATCGACCATCCCGGCCAACGCTTCGGTGTCCGGGTCGGTGTACGTCATCGGTGGCACTGCCGACGTACAGGGAACGGTCGACGGCGATGTGACTCAACTCAGTGGCAACCTCACACTCGGACCGACTGCTGTCGTCACCGGCGACACGCAGTACATCGCTGGGTCACTCGATATCGACGACGGTGCCACACTCGAATCGCTCACGACTGCCGAGACGCTCGCGGCGCAGTCGTCGTCCCCAGGGAGAGGAGCGGTGTTCGTGGTCCTCCAGACGGTCGTCCTCGCTGTCGCCGCGGGACTCCTCGTCCGGCGGTTCGAGTTCGCCTTCGACACCGTCGGACGTGCGATTACCGGTCACCCGGTGGTCAGCGGTGTCGTCGGACTCCTCGTCACTGCGACGACGCTCGCGCTCGTCGTGTTCATGGCGATGACGATTATCCTCATTCCGGTGAGCATCCTCGGGGTCGGTGTGGGGGCGCTGACCGTCGCATACGGCCATCTCGTCTACGGATACCTCGTTGGCCGCCGACTACCCATCGACCGGCCGGACGTCTCCGCGGCGGTTGGCGTGGTCGTCGTCGCTATCGCACTCGAACTTCTCGGCGTGGTTCCGGTCGTCGGAACCCTCGTGCAACTCGCTCTCGTGGTCGTGAGTCTCGGTGCGATACTCGTGACGTACTTCGGTCTTCGTCCGTTCGAACCGGTGTCGTTGCCGACGTGAGGAGCGTCCGCAGATAGCGACGCCTGTCGTCAGGAGTTCAGTTCCTCTTCGACGAGCGCCACCGCTCGAGAGACGGCCCCGACAGACGTGAGGTGGCCAGCACCGACTGTCGCTTTCATCGCTTTCGCGGCGCTCCCGCGGAAGATGCTCGGGCCGACCTGTGCGACGGCCCCGTCACCGACCGAGACGATCCATCCTGGGACTTCGAACCGGTACGGTTTCGGACGCGGTGGGAACGCGCCGGGGTCGCCACTCTGTTCGTATGCGACCTGTGCGGCGATGTTGGCGGCGACGACCGACGCCTCACGGATGGCGGCGGACGCACTCGCAGGGATGGGTTCTCCGTCTGCGTCGACGGCCCGCGCGGCGTCGCCGAGGACGAACGTTCGCTCGTCGAGTCGCAGGTCCGCTCTGACGGTGGGGCGTTCGTCTCCCATCGCCCCATCGCCCGTTATCCCACCAGTCCAGACGAGCATGTCGTAGTCGATGTCGCCGGTGTCGGTCTCGACGGTCGAGGGCGTGACGGACTGAACTGTCGTCTCGGTCCGAACGTCGATACCTCTATCCAGCAGTTCGTCTCGGACTGCTCGCTGGAACTCCTCGGCGAACGCTGGCGCGACGGTATCTAACTGTTCGATGAGGACGATATCTGTGTGCGCGGCTTCTTCGTCCCGGAGCGCCGCGAGTTCGCCGGCAACCTGAATGCCCGAGAGGCCGGCACCGCCGACGACGACTGTGCCGCCGTCGTCACAGTCGTCGAAGAACTTCGCGCGGATGGCTTCGGCGTGTTCGAGGCGCTTGAGCGGGAGTGCGTGCGCTTCGAGGCCGGGCATGCCGTAGTAGTTGGTCTCTGCACCGAGACAGACGGCACAGTAGTCGTAGTCGAGTGTGCTCCCATCCGCGAGGTGGACACGGCGGGCCTCCGCATCGACGTTCGTCACGCGCTCGACGATAACCTCGGCGCGGGTCAACGCCTCGTCGAGGGGGACTTGAATCGGGTCTGCGACAGATGGACGCCGAATCGCGCGGTGGACTTCGTGTTGGACGAGGTGGAACGACGAGTCGTTCACCACGGTCAGGTCGGCGTCTGCGGGGAGGCGGCGTTCGAGTTCACGGGCGAGTGTGAGGCCCGCGTACCCGGCACCGAGTACCAGGACACGCATGTCTCTCATGTCGGGCGCGAGAGAAAAGAGGATGACGGCGTCGGAAGGTGTGACGGCGTCAGACCGTCGGTGCCGACGCGCCTCGGTCGCAGTTAGAACAGCGCTTCGGACTCGTCGAGAACTTCGGCGGGGCCACCGACCGACCAGACGTCGGTCTCGACACCGCAGTCGGCGACTGCTTCTTCGACACGGTCGACGTGTTCGGCCGTCGTGTTGACGTAGACGCTCGCGCCGGTGTCCGTCGAGAAGTAGACCGGAATGTCCGCTTCTTTGCGGAGTTGGCGGACGGCGTTGAACACGGCGATAGTGCGCGGTTGCCAGTAGACCCACCCAGCAGGGCCGGTCATCGTGGTTGCTGCGAGCGACAGCGAGTCGTGTTCGGCGAGTTCGAACGCGGCGTCGAAGTCAGCGTCGTACAGCGCATCACGCATGTCGTCGATTTGCGCGTGGATGTGGGCCATCCGGGCCTGGAACATGTGACTGTCCTCGGCCTCGGCGTGGGCCTGTTCGGTCTCCTTGTACGCGGGGACGTGCGCGGCGACGATGCGCAGGTCGTCTTCGAGGTCCGTCTCGATGCGCTCGGAACGGCAGTCGGTGTCGTTCATCCCCGAGTAGAGAATCGAGACAGCACCGGTGACGGCACGGGCGGCGGAGGCCGACCCGAGGCGGGCGATGGTCGAGATTTCGGGGTGCGTCAGGTCGAGGCCGGCCGCCTCGGAGAGTGCCGTCGCCGCGGCGGCGAATCCTGACGCCGACGACCCGAATCCGATGTTCGACGGGAAGGAGTTCTCACTCTCCAGACGAACGCGGTGGTCGAAGCCAGCGAGGTCACGGACCTCGTCGACGACGGCGCGGATGCGCTCTGCGCCGCGTCCGTCGACTTCCTCGCCGCCGATGACGTAGACGTCCTCGTCGGCGTCGGGGAGGAACTCGACCGTCGTCTTCGTGTGACTCGGTGCGGTGCAGACGCTGATACTGTCGTGGTACGGCATCCTGCGCTCCGTGTCTCGCATCCCGTGATACTTGACGAGGCCCTGAATCGGGTGGGCCTTGGCGGTGGCCTTCATGTTCGAAAGGCCGTCAGACTGGGAATTAAACGTCCCGATAGGTATCGGAACTGGTGGCTGGAAAATCGAGAGTGGCCGGCGACGAACCGCCGACGTCAGATGCAGAGCGCGAATTGTGAGCGCAAATTACCGAAGACGTGCCCAAACAGGGCGGTGATGTTCGAGGATGGTTTGCTGTGTGCCTATCGTCGTTACTCCTCGTCCGTCTCTAACTCGTTGCCACGTTCCCAGACGTTCGTGACGCTCTCTCCCATCGGGGGTGTGTGGCTGACATCTCGCATCGTCGATTTCGAATGGCTTGTTGTGTGCTTCATGTTTGCCTTGCTACTCCCTACCACGGTCCAGATAAAAGGGTTTCGCCAATATTATATTACGACTTATTACCATACTAGGAACATGAAACACGACGGGCATTCGACACGAACTCGCGTCGAACGAACGCCCGACGGCAGGCGACTCGTCGTCTCTCGAGCTATCTCGGTGCCGGCCGCTGTCGCCTGGGACGTGTTGGTGTCCGTCAGCGACTGGCCGGAGTGGGGGCCGAGCGTCTCGGCAGTACGTGGCGTCGATGGCCGAATCGAGGACGGAAGCACTGGGGAGGTCCGCGTCGCTGGCGTGTGGGTTCCCTTCACCGTCGAGACGTGTGTCGACCATCGGTGGACGTGGCGCGTCGCTGGCGTTCCGGCGACAGGACACAGTGTCACGCCAATCGGCGTCGACCGCTGTGCGGTGTCGTTCGAGATTCCGGTCGTCGCCGCTCCGTACGCGGTGGTCTGTGAGGTCGCACTTCGTCGAATCGAGCGACTCGCAACGTCGCGTGACCGACGCTCAGAACGGACCGAACAGAAAGACAACGACGGCGAGTACGGCGAGAACGAGCAAGAGAGCCAACAGACCGACGCTCCCTGACTCCTGACTGGCCGCTTCGTTCGCTTCGGCCGCCGCTTCTTCGGCGTCTATCTCGTCGAGAACTTCTTCGAACTCAGGTTGGTGTGGTTCGTGGTACTCGTCGACGACGTCCGACGCCAACTCTGCTGATTCGGTCGCCTCGACGAGGTCGTCTAACGTCGTCAGTGTGATGGGCACGTCGACGTCTTTGGGGTCGACGAGCAGACGTGGCTCTTCGTCTTCGTCTTCGGGTTCTTCGAGTTGGTCTTCGGTCGCAAACGCGAACGCCAGCGTCTCTCTGGCCTGGTCCTCGTCGCCGGTGGTCTGGAGTGTCCCGGCGACGCCCTGTGACTCACACCGCTCTGCGAACACTTCGACTGTCCGCTCGTCGAACGTGGCGTCGACGTCGACCCAGACGACTTCGGACGGTTGCGTTTCCCCGCGTTCTGCGACGAACAGAAACGTTCGGCCGTCTCGCTCGCTCCGTTTGGTACGCTCACCGTTTTTGGCGTGGACCTGGCGGAGAACAGTCGCCACCTCGTCAGCATCGAGAAACGAAAGCACACTCGACAACGACACGTCACTCATTGGTCGAACAGAGAGAAGACCCCGAAATAAATCTTCGCGCTACTCCGGACGAATCAGCTCGAATCGGTCGCGGGTGTGGGTGTACTCGCTTCCGGCGAGACGCCCGACGGCGTCGAGTTTCGTCGTGTCGAGTTTGCCGTCGGTCAACACGTCGTCATCGACGTGGGCGTAGACGACTTCACCGAGGACGAGCGTCGAGGACCCGACTTCCATACTATCGTAGAGCGTACACTCGAAGGCGACTTTCGCGTCGGCGACGCGCGGCGCGTCGACACGGACGGCTTCTGCCTTCTCGATGTCCGCGTGGTCGAACTCGTCGACGTCGGGCGGAACCGTGGCCGCGGTCTGATTCATCGCCTCGACGACGTCGCTCGTGACCACGTTGACGACGAACTCACCGTGTTCGATGACGTTCCGTGGCGTATCTTTCAGCGACGGTCCGTGTCCGACAGGTGCGAAGACGAGTATCGGTGGGTCGATGCTGGCGACGGTGAAGAAACTGTACGGTGCGAGGTTGTCGGCCACCGCGCCGCGGGTACTCACCCACGCAATCGGCCGTGGGACGACTGCCCCCGAGAGCAACCGATACGCCGACCCGAACGCTGTCGGTTCGCCGTCCATCAGTGCGCCTCCGGGGTGGTGACGAGTCGGTACTGTTCGGTCGCTCTCGCCTGGTTGGTCGGGTCGCGTGTCCGTTGAGTCATGTCGTAAGAGGGAGTGTGTGAGACGATGAATCTGTGGTCGAGTGGTCGCTCGTCGAACGCCCGGCTAGAACAGACCGATTCCGACGGCGTAGGGCCACGAGACTGCGCTGAGCGCGAGGAAGACGAGCGCCCCACCGAGCATAACCGTGTTCTTGAGGAAGTCCGTCATCTCGGATTGCTGTTGGTCTTCCGGGACGGCCCAGAAGTTGTGGAACAGTGGCGTACTCACGAGGAGGAACAGCGCAACTGCGCCAGCGGCGACTGTCGGGAAGACGCCCGCGGCGATGCCGAGTCCACCGAAGACGAGCATCCCACCGGAGAAGACGACACCAAAGCGTGGCGCAGGTAGGCCTTTCATCTCGGCGTATCCGGTCATCTGGTCGACGTTCAGGAAGTGGTTCAGTCCCATGAACGCGACGACTGCGCCGAAGAGGGCGCGCGCGACGAGGAACGCGACGTCGGTTCCCGGAGCGGCAAACTGGAGTGAGACGCTCATCTCGACACCTCCATCACCGTCGTCGTCGTGTGCGCTTCAGTCTCGGCGGATGTTGCTAACATTGCGTTATCTGGTACGGGAGTGAATCAACATATATGTTCGCTGACATAGGTGTCACCGGGTGGCTACGGAGGTACCCGGTAACACCAACGACACCGAGCCATCACCGACTGAAACCGGATTTTCTGTCACGTAGATGTCGCCACGAACCCGAACCATTCTTCGATAATTGAGAGTTCAATAAAATCTAGCCCATTTCCGGTATGTATGTGGTAAAATCTCCTAAATCGCACGAAAGATATACCCCCCTCCGGACTGATATACAAATGGGACGTGTCAATAATGATGAAAACCGCTGTTAGGTCTGAGAGCCATGACTGAGACATGGGACTCTGCAGGCTACATCGCAAGTTCTCGATACCGCCTCACTGTCTGTGAGTATTTATCGAAAAATGGGTCCGGTCTCCCCTCGCGTATCGCCGTCGAGACTGACCTCGCTCAGCCGCACGTGTCTCGTGCACTTTCCGAACTCCGAGAACAAGGTATCGTCGAGTTGTTGGTTCCCGACTCTCAACAGAAAGGCCGGTTGTACGGCCTGACTGACCTCGGGGAACTGGCCTACGAACGTGTCGCGTTAGACAACCGAGTCGAACTCTCCGTCGTCGATTCGGACGAGTTCCCTGCACCCGAGCTAATCGAAGAACTCGAATCGAAACACGGGGAGATGCTTCGTGCCATCGCGTGGTGTGAACCAGACGAAGTGCGGGTCAGGTTCTCTTCGCAGGAGGTACTGAACCAGTACGACGAAGATACGATGAAGACCATCGTCTCGACGCTCGTAAACCAAGATTCGATGGCCGAATCACTCGACAACCTGCCTGCAGGCGCCCCCGAGTTCATCGTCTTCGGCCTCGAGAAGGCACTCGTCGTCCTCATTCCGTTGGAAGACGACACCGACCTCCTCGTCTCTGTCGACAAATCGTTCGACAGGAATCTCGAAAACCTCACCGAAACCTGTTTAGAAGTAACCGGTGCAACGGTCCTCGACGCGGACGACTAATACTTCGCATTGCCCCTCGTAGGAGGCCGCAGTGCCGGTCACTCCGATAGTCGTCGGCGTGGATGGTTGCCCGTCTGGCTGGGTCTATGCATGCCATTCAGCCGACGGTCTCACTGTCCGTGTCGTCTCTGACTTCGAAGCGATTTGGAACGACGTCGTCGAACGCGACGCGACACGTGTCTTGGTCGATATCCCGATTGGACTTCCGTCGTCGTCCCGACGCGTGTGTGACGCCGAAGCGCGGCGACGTCTCGGTTCACGGGCTTCCACTGTGTTTTTCGCTCCCGCCAGAGGCGTCCTCGACGCGACCACACACGAACGCGCGAGTGCCGCCAACCGTGACGCGACTGGCTACGGCCTCTCGATACAGGCGTGGAACATCGTCCCGAAGATTCGAGCGGTCGATTCGCTCCTCAGGGCGACCCCTCGCGCTCGGGAACTAGTCCACGAATCTCACCCCGAACTCGCGTTCGCGGCGTTCGCTGGGCAACCACTCGTCGAACCGAAATCGACGTCTGACGGCCGCCGTCGTCGCCTCGAACTCCTTCAGGACGTGTTTCCCGACGACGACCCGGCGGCAGTCTACCGCGAGACACTGGACCGGACGTTGCGCCGTGACCTCAGTCGTGACGATATCGTGGACGCACTCGCTCTCACGGCGGCGGCACGGTTCCCTCTCGAAACTATCCCGGAACGACCACCGACAGACGCGGTGGGCCTTCAGATGGCAATTCACGTCCCACGCCACGTGGGTGATTTCCCATCGTCAATATTGGAGTATCGGCACAATATCGAGAAATAATTGGCAACTGGTAATATATAGCCCAATATATTTTACAAGATTTAACTAAGAGAAGGCTTTTATGCCCATACAACCACTTACGAACTGGCGTGCCCGCGGAAACGGTAACACAGTGCCCTGCCCATCCCGATTCTGTGCCATCTCTCCAGTCGGTCGCGCCTCCCGCTGCCTACACGGGTTCGTCGCCACTGCCCCCGGCGACGACCGTTGCGCCAGTACGTCCGAGAACGGTAGCTTCCGACTGCGTTCACAACTAACTATCAGCCATTGCTGACAGTCTAGCGAAAGGACCATACCGCTATTTCTCCGCGCGGAACGTATCAGGGACTAGTTGGGTTTCCCCGACCACACCCTCCATTGAGACCCGCGGTCCCAGAACGGGCCCGTTACTCGTCTGGGAGAATACAATGAAGAGCCACTTCGCAATCCTGTTTGCTGTACTGCTCGTCCTCGCTTCGGTCCCCGTAGCCGTGGGCCAAGAAGACCGAGAACCGAACAAGGTTCCTGTGTTCCGAGCGTACGTCGTCAACCCAGTCGTCGAACCGGGTGTCGAGACGTCGTTACGCGTCGGGTTCAGGAACGACCCGGTAGACCCCGAAGACGTGTCGAAGACCGCAGATAACGTTCGGGTCGAACTCGAGTCACGAAACACTCCATTCGTCGTCAGGACCGGTGAGGTGTACGTCGGGACGATGAACGACAGCGACACTCGTGAGGTCGAGTTCCGCGTCGAAGCCCCAGAGAATATCGCCGCCGGGGAGTACGACCTTCGACTCAAAGTCACGTACGAGTTCGACGACGCACAACGCCGAACGTACGACCTCGACGTGCCCGTCCGCGTCGAAGAACGCGTTCGGTTCGCCGTCGTCGGGTCAGACTCGTCCGTTCCGGTCGGCGGACAGGGCGCGGTCGCCCTCACCATTCGGAACGTCGGTGAACTCGACGCGAGAAACACCGTCGTCGCCGTAACCGCACAGTCTCCAGATGTCACCTTCGACGGGACGCAGACGGCGACACAGTTCACCACCGAGTGGCCTGCCGGTGAGAACCGGACGTTCGTCTACGACACCTCGCTCGACGCGAATGGCTCGATTCGCGGTTACGTCCTCGCCGTGGATATCGTCTACGAAGACCCCGACGGCAAACGCCTCCAGTACTCGCCGCTCGCCGCGGGGTTCCTCCCAGTCTCAGAACAGTCGTTCTCCCTCCGAAACGTCGAGAGCACGCTTCGCGTCGGTGACGACGGAACCATCGTCGGCGAAGTCGTGAACGACGGCAGCGAACGAGTTCGCAACGTAGTCGTCCAACTGTCGCTTCCCGAAGGGAGCGCGACGGCAACCGAGACGGAGTACGCTGTGGGTGACCTCGGACCCGGTGCGAGCGCACCGTTTTCGTTCGACGTTCAGATATCCGATAGCGCCGACGCCGGGCCGCGACAGTACACTGCGACAGTCACCTACCGAGACGCCGAGGGCGAACGCAGGACGAGCGACGAACTCGACCTCCGGGTGACCGTCGCGTCGTCCTCACCCGAGTTCAGCGTCACCGTCGACGAAGGGACGCTCGAACCCGGACAGTCCGGGCAACTCCGTCTCATCATCGTCAACGACCGAGCAGAGACGCTCCGCGACATCTCGGCCAAGATATATCTCGAAGACCCGCTCTCGTCGAGTGATTCGGAGGCCTTCGTCGACGAACTCGCGCCTGGTGAGTCTGCAGAACTCGTCTTCGACGTGGCGGCAAGTCGGAACGCGCTGGAGAAATCCTACCCGGTCGAACTCGACTTCCGATACGAGAACGACGCCGGTGAGACCACCATCTCCGACGCGTACCGCGTTCCCGTTCGCGTCGAAGCGGTCGAAGACGGCGGGTCGCTCCCGTTCGGCCTCTCGCTTCCCATCATCGGAGCAGCAGTGCTCGCCGCTGCACTCGGTGGGGCCGGGTTCCTCGTCGCCCGCCGTCGCGGACGGCGCTGAGTCGTGGCCCGACTCGACCCCCAGTGGTTCATCGACTGGGCAGACGACAAAATCGTCAACCACTCCCGACGGGTCATCCTCACCTTTCTGGTCATCACCGTCGTCTTCGGCGCGGGACTGAGCGCTGTCTCGACGGAGTCAGGGACCCAACAGTTCGCAGAAGAAGTCCCCGCAGAAGAGGCGTTCACACGTATCTCCGAGGAGTTCTCCCCGCGATTCCAAGAGGGGACTGGCAGTACGCAACTCATCCAGCGTGCGCCGAACGTCCTGACGAGAGGCGAACTCTTGCGGATGCTCGAAGCCCAGAAACGACTGTCTGACCGTGCGGACTTGCGAGTCGTTCAGACTGCGAGCGCAGCGACCATCGTCGCACAGACACTCGACCCGGACGCAGACGCACTGGACCAACAGATACGCGCACTCGAACTGGCGACTGATGGCGAAGTCGCGAAAGCGGTTCGCGAGAACGCCGACAACCCGAGATTCGTCGGCCTCCTCGCAGACGACTTCAACCCGACTGAACCGAGTGCGACTGCGACGATTGGCGTCGTTACCCACTCGATTCCACTCGCCGAGGAGGAGGGTGCCGGGCAGGGCGGTGACAGTCCGCTGAGCCCAATCCAGCAGAAGGCAGTCCGCATCGTCGCCACTGTCGGCGGCGACATCTCCGTCTTCGGGTCGGGTATCATCGCAGACGAGTTCGGGACGGTCATCACCGACTCGCTGCTCATCGTCGTCCCTGCCGCCGTCTTGTTCATCGTGGTGTTCCTCGTCGTCGCGTACCGCGACCTCGTGGACTTACTGTTGGGGACGTCGGCGCTCGTGATGGCGCTCGTCTGGACGTTCGGGTTCCTCGGCCTCGCGAACATCCCGTTCAATCAGGTGATGATTGCGGTCCCACCGCTCTTGCTCGCGGTCGGTATCGACTTCGGGATTCACGCGGTCAACCGCTACCGGGAGGACCGTGCGGATGGCTACGGCGTCGACGACGCGATGCGGAAGGCGACCGACCAACTCCTCGTCGCGTTCTTTATCGTCACCGGGACGACGGTCATCGGATTCCTCTCGAACCTCGTGAGTGACCTCACGCCGATTCGTGACTTCGGTGTCGTCGCCGCCATCGGCATCGTCTTCACGTTCTTCGTCTTCGGTGTCTTCCTCCCCGCCGCGAAAGTCGAAGTCGACAGACTCCGCGAGCGCTACCCAATCCCGACGTTCAGTCAGTCGCCCCTCGGTCGCGAGGGAAGTTCGCTCGGGGCGGTCCTCCGAATCGGCGTCGTCCCCGCACTGCGTGCCCCGGCAGTCGTCATCGTCATCGCCCTCGTCCTCTCGGGGAGTGCGATGTGGTACGCGACGGGTGTCGATACCGAGTTCGGACAAGAAGATTTCTTGCCGCCGGCCGAAGCACCCGCGTATCTGACGGTCCTCCCCGAACCGTTCGCACCTGGTGAGTACAGCGTCGTCGCCGACATCGAGTTCCTCGAAGAGCGCTTTTCCTCGTCACAAAGTGGGGTGGTCACGGTGTATCTCGAAGGGCGAGCGACAGACGACAGCTTCCTCCAAGAACTCGACCGAGTCGCACAGGACCCACCGGAGACGTTCATCTCGGTGGACCGCCGCGCCGACTCGACGAGTATCCTCACCGTGATTCGAGACGAGGCGAGTGGAAACGAGGAGTTCGCGAGAGTCGTCGCACGAAACGACCGAGACGGTGATGGGATACCCGACCGGAACCTCGTCGAAGTGTACGACGCCCTCGTGCTGACCGACTCGGCCGAGCGGGGACTCCAGTACATCTCTGCCAACTACGAGACCGCACGGGTCGATTACCGCGTGAAGGCAGACGCTGACGACGACGCTGTCGTCGCAGACACCCAAGAGATGGCAGACCGCTTCCGAACTGAAGGCACGGCGACCGGTGCAATCGTCGTCTTCGACGCCATCTCCGACCTCATCCTCGACTCGGCGATTCAGAGTCTCGTCCTCTCGATGCTCGGAACCGGGGCCTTCCTCATCTTCGTCTACTGGTGGACCGAAGGACGCCCGTCGCTGGCGCTCGCGAATCTCGTCCCCATCCTCATCGCGGTCACGTTCGTCGCCGGGACGATGCGCCTCTCGGGCATCTCGTTCAACGCGTTTACCGCGACCGTCCTCGCGTTGACCATCGGTCTCGGTGTCGACTACTCGGTTCACATCGTCCACCGGTTCATCGACGAGCGTGTCGACCACGACCTGGAGACGGCACTCGACCGGACGGTCCGCGGGACGGGCGGCGCACTCGCCGGCAGTATGCTCACCACCGTCTTCGGATTGGGCGTCCTCGTCCTCGCAGTGCTCTCCATCCTCGGGCAGTTCGGTCTCCTCACCGCCGCGAGTATCGTCTACTCGTTCCTCGCGTCGATTCTGGTCTTGCCGTCGGCGCTCGCCCTCTGGGACAGACTCAGTGGCAACGACCCGGTGGTTCCGCTCGGCAAACCCGACCACGACACGGGGGGCGTGGCCACCGCCGACTGACCGTACGAGGGTGGCAAACTGTGGCCGGGTGGGCAAACCGAAACCGGGTGGGCAAACTGAGGCCGGGTGGACAAACTGAAGCTGGGTGGACAAACTGAAACCAGGCGGGCAAACTGAAACCGGGTGGGCAAACTGAAGCGGACGCTCGTGCGTACATTTATATCAAAAAACGGGTCCACCCCCATTCGTGCCGTCTTCGAATACGACCCCACCTCGTCCGTACATCGATTCCGACTCCGACTCCGACTCTCACACCGTCTCGTCTATCGCTTTCGGCGTCGAATCACACACCCATGTCGGTGCCAAATCACGCATCCAAGTCGGTGCCGAATCACGCCCCCGTTCCGACGCCGAACATTCGCGTCGTCCCCCACGAGACGACGATGATACCGACGATGAACATCGCGAGCGCACCCATCATCGGAAACGGGTCGAGTGTCGGCCCGCCGAGGAATGGACCGCGGACGATGAGGAACGAGGTTCCCATCGCGAGACCGAGACCGACGCCTGTGACGATAGTGAAAAAGAGTTTTGCCACGCCGATTCCGCGCGTGTCGTTCCGAAAGCTCATGTGTCCTCTTCCGGACGTTCGTCCCTTGAAAGATTTGGCCGTCTTTCTGACGTAACCTACCGTTCGATTCGGAACCCGGTGACTCCATCCGGTTCTTCGTACGTCACGTCGACGTCTCGGACGCTCGCCATCGGACTCCCGTCGTGGCACCACCTCACCATCGACTCGACGTCGTCGCGTGGTCCCTCGAAGACTGCCTCGACGCGGCCGTCGGAGAGGTTCTTCACCCAGCCATCGACACCGAGGTCACGGGCGGTATCGCGGGTCGTCGCTCGGTAGTACACGCCTTGGACGTGGCCAGTGACGTAGACGTGCGCACGAGTACGCGTACTCTCGCTCATACGAGACGATACGACCTCCGATGGCAAAGGCGTGCTGTCTCTCGGTCTGCCGTCGTCTCGGTCCGACTGGGGCGCGGTTCAGCCGCGACGACGCCAAATCGTAGTTCGGCCGTGACGCCGACCAATCGTAGTTCGGACGCGACACCGACCAATCGTGGTTCGATGTGGCACGCATCCCACGAATCGTCAGCATCTAAGTGTCGCCCGGACGACGCAGGACTATGGAACTCTTCGGCACCGCCGGTATTCGCGGCAGTGTGACCGAGCGCGTCACGCCGGAACTCGCGCTTCGTGTCGGCCGCGCCGCCGGGCTCGCCGCACTCGAATCGGGCACCGCGGCCGAGTTCGTCGTCGGTCGAGACGGACGAACCAGCGGCCCAGGTCTCGCGGCCGCCATGGAAGCAGGACTGCTCTCTGCGGGCGCGGACGTGACTCGTATCGGCGTCGTCCCGACCCCGGCGTTGGCGTTCGCCTCGCAGGGTCGCCGCGGCGTCATGCTCACTGCGTCACACAACCCGCCGACGGACAACGGCATCAAGATGTTCGTCGATGGGCAGGAGTACGACCGCACGCTCGAACAGGATATCGAAGCACGCGTCGAAGCCGACTCACCACCCGTCGCGTGGGACCACTGGGGAGCGTCTGGAACGGCGGGCGCACTCCACGACTACCGTTCGGCAATCCTCGAGTTCGCCCGCGGTCACGGGTCCGCCCCGGACGGACTCAGCGTCGCCGTCGATTGTGGAAACGGGATGTCTGCACTCGGCACGCCGCAGGTGCTCCGTGACCTCGGTGCCCACGTCGTCACGCTGAACGCGCAGGTCGACGGCCACTTCCCTGGTCGCGAGTCGAAACCGACGCCCGAGTCGCTAGAAGACCTCCGCGCGTTCGTCGCCGACGGCGACTTCGACTTCGGAATCGGGCACGACGGCGACGCCGACCGAATCGTCATCGTCGACGGAGAGGGTGAAGTCGTCCACGAAGACACGGTCATCGCCATCGTCGGAGAACATTACGTCCGCACGAGCGACGTCGACGACCCCGTGGTCGTCACGACGCCGAACGCCTCGGGCCGCATCGACGAACGCGTTCGTGAGGCTGGCGGGCGCGTCGAACGCGTCCGACTCGGTGCACTCCACGAAGGAATCGCCAGTGCTCGCGACGCCGGTGGCGACGTGGTCTTTGCGGCCGAACCGTGGAAACACATCCACCCGTCGCTCGGCGGGTGGATAGACGGAATCGCCTCGGCGGCACTCATCACCCGCCTCGTCGCCGAGTCGAGCCTCGACGGCCTCCGCGAACCGGTGGCCGAACGACCGTACCGCAAGGTCAGCGTCTCCTGTCCAGACGAGAAGAAAGCTGGCGCGATGACTGCACTCGAAGAGTCACTCCCCGAGGAACTGAATCCCGAATCGGTCGATACCGAGTACGGCGTCCGTCTCGAATTTCCGGACGCGTCGTGGACGCTCGTGCGCCCGTCGGGGACCGAACCGTACGTTCGAATCTACGCGGAAGCAGACGACGTCGACGCTCTCGTGGAGTCTGTCAGAGGCGTCGTCGAAGCCGAGATTTCTCGAGCCTAATCGATAGGTCAGGAACGTAAACTATTTGCAAGTTCCTGAAGATTTGCGAGGATTTCACCCCGTAGACGGCGAAACGACACCTTTAACCGATTTTCGACTCCCTTCTCTCAGTAGGTGTTCACAGATATGGACAGACGTTCTTTTGTCAAGGTAACCGGACTCGCAGGACTCACAGGACTCGCTGGCTGTACGGGCGGCCCCGGTGAGAGCGAAGAAACCACGACCACCGAGGCCTCGGGCGGGGACGGTGGCGAAGAGACGACGACGGCCGCAGAAGAGACGACGACTGAGTCGTCCGAGGACACGACCAACGTCGGGATGGTCTACGCGACTGGTGGCCTCGGTGACGGGTCGTTCAACGACCAGGCTCAGCAGGGTGCCATTCAGGCCGAAGAGGACCTCGGCATCTCGTTCGACGAGGCCCAGCCTGACGAAGTCTCGCAGTTCAAGACGTTCCAGCAGCAGTTCGCACAGTCTACGAACCCGAACTACGACCTCGTCTGCTGTATCGGCTTCCTGCAGACCGACGCTCTGACCGAGACGTCGGAAGCGTACCCCGAACAGAACTTCATGCTCGTCGACAGCGTCGTCGACGCGCCGAACGTCGCCAACTACGTGTTCGCAGAACACGAGGGCTCGTACCTCGTCGGCCAGATGGCCGGTCTGCTGACGACAGAGGAGTTCTCCGCAGGCGCAGGTTCGACGTCCTCCGACTCCGCAACGCTCGGATTCGTCGGTGGCGTCGAGGGGAGCCTCATCAAGAAGTTCGAAGCAGGATTCAAGGCCGGTGCGAAGGCCGCGAACGGAGACGTCGAAGTCCTCACGAACTACACGGGAAGCTTCAACGACCCCGCCGCAGGGAAGGAAGCCGCACTCGCGATGTACAACAACGGTGCCGACATCGTCTACCACGCTTCGGGTAACACCGGCACGGGTGTCTTCCAGGCCGCACAGGAACAGGGCAAGTTCGCCATCGGTGTCGACCGCGACCAGTCGGTGACGAAGTCCTCGTACGCGGACGTCATCCTCGCCAGCATGGTCAAGCGCGTCAACACGGCCGTCTACAACTCCATCGAGTCGGTCGTCGACGAAGAGTTCCAGGGCGGCGGCATCGTCACGCTGGGTCTCGAACAGAACGGTGTCGACATCGTCTACGGCGACAGCCTCAGTTCCGAGATTCCGACCTCCGTCAAAGACGAAGTCGCGGCCTCTCGCGAGGCTATCGTCGCGGGCGACGTCGAAGTCCCGACGGACCCGTCGGACGTCTAAGCGTCGACGGACCTGCAGCTGTCCACGCTTCGACGGAGCCGTCACACGTCTAAGCGTCGACGGACCTGCAGCTGTCCACGCTTCGACGGAGCCGTCACACGTCTAAGCGTCGACGGAGCCGTCACACGTCCGAGGCGGGATAATCCGTCAAACGTCTGAGAACCGGCGTAAAGCCGAACCTATCCGCTTATCAACGAACCACAGGAATTCACACATATGGCCACAGCCGTCCATCTCGACGGAATTACCAAACGGTTCCCCGGCGTCATCGCTAACGACGACGTGGACCTCTCCGTCGAGCGCGGGACTGTACACGCACTCCTCGGAGAGAACGGGGCCGGAAAGACGACGTTGATGAACGTCCTCTATGGCCTCTACCACCCAACCGAGGGCCGTGTCGTCATCGACGACGAGGAACGAACGTTCGAATCACCGCGGGATGCGATCGACGCCGGCGTCGGGATGATTCACCAGCACTTCATGCTGGTCGACCCGATGACCGTCACGGAGAACATCACGCTCGGGAACGAACCAACGAAATGGGGCAATCTCGCCGTCGACAGAGACGCTGCCCGTGAGGCTGTCGTCGAACTCTCGGAGAAGTATGGGTTCGACGTCGACCCGGACGCCAGGGTCGAGGATATCTCTGTGGGCGAACAACAACGAGTCGAGATTTTGAAGGCACTCTATCGTGGTGCCGATATACTCATCCTCGACGAACCGACGGCGGTGCTGACGCCGCAGGAAGTCGAGGAACTGTTCGACGTTTTCGAAGAACTGACCGAGCAAGGCAAGACGATTATCTTCATCTCGCACAAGCTCGGAGAAGCGATGCGCGCCGCCGACGACATCACCGTCCTCCGAGACGGGAAGAACGTCGGAACGGTGGCGGCCGAGGAGACGACTCGTGAGGACCTCGCCAACCTGATGGTCGGCCGTGAGGTCCTCCTCGACATCGAAAAGCCGCCGACAGAGACGGGCGAAACCGTGCTGTCGGTGTCTGACCTCGCTGTCGACGACGACAGAGGCGTTCGCGCGGTCAACGACGTATCGTTCGACGTGAAAGCCGGCGAAGTCTTTGGTATCGCCGGCGTCGACGGCAACGGACAGTCACAACTCATCGAAGCGGTCACCGGACTTCGCAAACTGAAGCGCGGCAGTATCGTCTTCGACGGCGAAGACGTGACGAAGCGCCCACGCCGCGAACGCATCGAAAGCGGGATGGCGTACATCCCCGAGGACCGCCAAGAGCGCGGCCTCGTGATGGATTTCGACCTCGTCGAGAACGCCATCCTCGGCAGTCAACACAGCCCCGAATTCGAATCGAACGGCCGAATCGACTGGGAGTCCACGCGAGGGCACGCCGAAGACATCATCGAGAAGTACGACGTTCGACCGCCGAACCCGGAGGCCATCTCCGAATCGCTCTCCGGCGGGAACCAACAGAAGTTCATCGTCGGCCGCGAGTTCGAACGCGACCCGTCGTTGGTCGTCGCCGCACACCCGACTCGCGGTGTCGACGTCGGGTCTATCGAGTTCATCCACGAGCAACTCCTCGAACTTCGCAGTCGCGGCGTCGCGATTCTCCTCATCTCCTCGAAGTTAGACGAGGTGCAGGGACTCTCGGATAGACTCGGCGTCATGTACGAAGGAGACATCATCGACGTGGTAGACCCGACAGACACGACAGAAGAAGAACTCGGCCTCCTGATGGCCGGACAACACCCCGACGAGCACGACGACGCACCGACCCCGGACGTCGACGGCGTTGCCACGGGCGGTGAGAACCGATGAGCGCCGGTGACCGGGCACGGGACGTCCTCGCTCGCCTCGTCGACGCATCGGCGACCGAACGAATCCTCATCAGTCTCGCGTCGCTGGTCCTCGCAATCGCCGTGGGGACGGTGCTCATCCTCGTCGCTGGTCGGATGACGACGTGTTCTGCCCAATCTGCGGTCTACTACTTCAACGTCGGATTCTGTTACGACCCGGTGTTGGTGTTCGACCGCTTGTTCTTGGGTGCACTCGGCGACCCATTCCGTGGTGGCTGGTCACCTGACGGGCAGTTCTCCATCGCGATGCGCGAGACGACGCTCCTGATATTCACGGGCCTGTCGGTCGCGATGGCGTTCCGCGCGGGTATCTTCAACATCGGGACGCAGGGACAGATGATCGTCGGTGGACTCGCCGCCGCGCTCGGCACCCTCTGGGCGTCGCCGTTCCTCTCGGGGACGGTCGGAACCCTCGTGTTGGTCCCGTTCGGCATCCTCGTTGGTGCCGTCTTCGGTGGACTCTACGGCATGATTCCGGGTCTCCTGAAGGCGTACGCGGAGGCAAACGAGGTCATCACGACCATCATGCTCAACTTCATCGCCGGCGGGGTGACGCTGTATCTCGTCAGCGACGTGTTCAAAGACCCCAACAGTCCGGCGAATCAGACCGTCCCGCTGCCCGATTACGCGCAGTTCCCTGCAGTGCTGTTCGGGAGTCGGCAGGACTTCTCGCTGTACGCCCTGCTGTTCGGTGTCGTCATGCTGTTCGCGCTGTACTACGTCCTCGAACACACCTCGTTCGGGTACGACGTCCGGACGAGTGGGATTCAACCCGAAGCGGCCGAGTACGGTGGCGTCGACGCCGCCAAGACCATCGTGTCGAGTTTCGCCCTCTCGGGTGCCCTCGGCGGTGTCGCGGGCGCGCTCTACGTGACGATGGTCATCGGCAAGTTCCAGGCAGGTGTGCCAGCCTACGGGTTCGACGGGATTACCGTCTCCATCCTTGCGGGCAACAACCCGCTCGGTGTCGGATTCGCCGCACTCCTGTTCGGTGTGCTGAAGAGCGGAACGACGGTCGTCCAGTTCGCGACCGACGTGCCGCCACAACTCGTCGGTGTCCTGCGTGGACTCATCATCCTCTTCGTGGCGATGCCGGAGTTCTTCCGCCTCATCGGCCGGCGTCTCCTGCCGGAGGAAGACAAATCTCGGGCCGTCGCCACCGACGGCGGTGAGCGAATCGCCGATTCGCGGGCCTCGTCGGACGGTCCGTCCGACGGCGGCGTCTCCGGAGGTGAAGACGAATGAGTGAAGAAAACACCACGACACTGTTTGGAAGAGACCTCGGCGGGTTCTCCTCGCGAGCACCCGCTGTCGCCGTCGCAGTCGGTGGCCTCCTCGCCATCTTCCTGTTCGGCCTCATCTTCCCCGAATCGATTGCAGGAACGCTCACCGACATCCTGACGAGCGAAGGGACGCTCTCTTCGGCGCTTCGACTGTCGGTTCCCATCGCCCTCGCGGCACTCGGCGGTATCTTCGCGGAGAAGTCCGGTGTCATCAACATCGGTCTGGAAGGCCTGCTCATCATCTCGGCGTTCACCGCCATCTACGTCACCGACATCACCGGTGGTGTCTGGGTTGGCTTCGCCGGCGGCGTCGTCGCCAGCGTGCTTCTCGCACTGCTGTTCGCCGTCGTCGTCATCGAGTTCCGCGCGGACCAGATTATCGCTGGCCTCGCCGTCTGGCTTATCGCGCTCGGTCTCGCACCGTTCGCCTCCCAAGTCATCTACGGTCGCCCGAACTCCCCGAGCGTCGACACGCCCGGCACCATCACCATCCCGGTGCTGTCGGACATCCCGTTCTTCGGCGCGTTGTTCGACGCCTCGCCGACGGTCTATCTGATGTTCCTCGCCGTCGGCCTCTCGTGGTACGTCCTCAACCGGACGACGTTCGGTCGCTGGGTTCGTGCCAGCGGTGAGAACCCCAAGGCACTCGACACCGCCGGTGTCAACGTCTCGCGCATCCGTTATGCGGCCGTCCTCCTATCGGGCGTCCTCGCTGGGATGGGCGGCGCGGCACTGTCGCTCGACCTCGGCCAGTTCACTGGCAACGGGCCGACGATGGTCAACGGGAAAGGGTTCATCGCCATCGTGGCGTACCTCTTCGGCAACTACAACCCGGTCGGCGCGTTCTTCTCGACGCTCCTGTTCGCCGGACTCGACGCGATGCAGACCGTCTTACAACTGCAGGGTATCGGACTGCCGCGACAGCTCATCCGTATCATCCCGTTCGTGATGGTCATCATCGTCCTCGCGTTCGTCGGCCGCACCCGTATCCCGGCGGCGGCAGGCGAGCACTACGACACGGGTGACGACAACCGATAGTTTGGGCCTCCGGTAATCCGGCCCGCCGATAATTTGGGCCTCCGGTAATCCGGCCCGCCGATAATTTGGGCCTCCGGTAATCCGGGCCCGATTTTCGCTCTTCTGCGTTTCCGCTCGACGCACTACTCTCCCGAAAACACCCACCTCACTCCCTGAGTCTCCCGTCTGAGCTCGTTCTCGTCGGGCGTACCTGTCTACCGATTGACGCACGAACAACCGATGCGGGAGTAAAGAGTTTTCAGCCCACGATATGCAGGTGATACCATGTCCGCACACGAGTATGATGTGGTGGTCGTCGGCGCAGGTACCTCTGGGTGCTACGCCGCCGCGACTATCGCACGAGATGGCTACGACGTAGCCATCGTCGAGCGAAAGAACGAGGAAGACGCAGGCCACATCGCCTGCGGTGACGCCCTGAAAGGCGCGAACGACTTCCCAGAAGCGATTCCGAAGTCGAAGATAGAACCCGCCTTCACGAACACCGAAGTCGACCACGGTCGGTTCGAGATTCCGCAAGAAGACACCGTCCTCGACATCCCCGTCCCCGGCGAGCTCGCCGTCATCGACCGCTGGGAGTACGGCCGCCTCATCATCGAGGGCGCAGACGAAGCGGGCGTCGAGTTCTACTACGACACCGTCGTCCAGGACGTGCTTCAGGACGACGACGGCACCGTCACGGGCATCACTGGCAAGCGCAAGGGCGAGGACGTCCAGTTCGACGCGACCATCGTCATCGACGGCGCAGGGTCGCTGTCGCTCCTGCAGGACAAGGTGGACTTCTCCGGGTCTACGTTCGACACCAACGTCTCGTACTCTCATTTCTCCTCTGCGTACCGCGAAGTCGTCGAAGTGCAGGAACCCGTCGAGTGGTCCGACGCACTCGTGTTCAAGCCGGCCGATATCGCGGCAGGCTACGTCTGGTACTTCCCCCGGACGGACACCATCATCAACGCCGGGCTCGGCTTCCAGATGACCGAAGAACCGATGAAGCTCGTCGACGACCTGAAGAAGGACCTGCGCAACCGCGAGGAGTTCGAGGGCGCAGAAGTCATCGACAAACTCGGTGCCGCGCTCCCGACGCGCCGACCGTACGACTCTGCGACCGCACCCGGCTACATGGCCGTCGGTGACGCCGCAGCACACGTCAACCCGACGACGGGCGGCGGTATCGCCGGTGCGGCCTACGCTGGTTCGTACGCTGGCGAACAGGCAGTCATCGCCCTCGAAGAAGGCGACGTGAGCGAAGAGATACTCTGGCGGTACAACCAGCGCGTCATGGACCACTTCGGTGGCCGCTACGCCAGCCTCGACGTGTACAACATCCTCTCGACGGCCGTCGACGTCGACGACCTGATGGGTCTCATCGCCTCGCTGCCGGGCGAGAAGCTCGCCGAAGCGCTCTACTCCGGGACGACCTCGTTCGGTCCGCTCCTCCTCGTCCAGACCGCCGCTTCGAGCTTCGGTCACTGGCGACAGATTCTGAACTTCTACCGAGTGAAGCAACTCGCCGACGAACTGCTGACCCACTACGAGCGCTATCCGAGTCGGCCGAGTGCCCTCGCCGGCTGGCAAGACGAGCGGGACCGCATCATGGAAGACATCTACGAACTCACGGGCGCGGATCCGAAGTACTGACCTCGTCGGGACGCGCGACGTCTCGGAACTCGAACCGAACCCCTCCTGACTCTCCGCTCGTCGCAGTGACTGACCAGCCGTGGGCGTCGGCGACGCCCGAGACGATTGCGAGGCCGAGGCCGGTCCCGTCGGGGTCGGTCGTGTAGCCGGATTCGAAGACCCGTTCTTGTTCTTCCGGCGGAATGCCGGGACCGTCGTCTTCGACGAAGAAGCCGTCGTCGAGTGGGCCGACACGAACGTGGACGCCCGACGTACTGTGTTCGACAGCGATGTCGGACGGTGAGTCGTCGTCTACCGGACCGCCTCCGTCGGCGGTCGGTGTGGCTGGCCCGTTCGACGCGCTGCCCACGCCGGAGTCTGCCGCCGAGCGCCCGCTGGTCGAGGCAGAGGCGTGCTCGACTGAATTCCGAAAGAGGTTCTCGAAGACCGCCGTGAGTCGCTCGGGGTCGGCGACGAGTGTCGTGTCCGACTCGACGGTGAGGCCAGCGGCGTCGAGGTCGGTGTTGGCCACGGCGTCCGCGGCGACGCTCGCGAGTCCGACCGGTTCGGTCTCACCCACCGCCTCGCCGGTTCGAGCGAGTTCCAGCACGTCTTGTATGAGCGCCTCCATCCGGTCGTGCGCGTCGGCGACCGTCGAGAGATGTTCGTAGCCGTGTCCCTCACGCGCGAGTTCGAGACGCATCTGAGCGACGTTCAGGGGGTTGCGCAGGTCGTGGCTGACGACGGACGCGAACTGGTCGAGTCGCTCGTTTTGTCGCTCGAGTTTCGCTTCGTGAGCGTCGCGCTGGGCGTTCCATCGAACGGCGCCGACCGTGAGTGCGAGCGCTCCGGCCAACAGCACACCGTCTTCGAAGACGAGTGAGAACAGTTCGGGTTGGGCGACGACTTCGTCGAGCGCGTCGGTCGTGGCGTAGACGCAGACGAGAACCGACCCGGCGTAGAGTGGGCGCCAGACACGTTGGTACTCGCGAATACTGGCGAGGGCAATCGACCCGACGAGTAGAACCGGGACGAGCAAGAGTTCGAAGACGAAGCGCCCCCACGAGGCGTCCGAAGTGCTGGGAAAGACGAGGAACTGGATACTGGCGACTCCGACGACGACCACGAGCACGGCGAGGGTCGGTCGGAGGCCAACGTCCTCTGTCGATTCACTTCGGAGCGGCCCCATCGCTGGCGGCTATGCACGGGGGGGACAAATAAGCGCTGGCGGTTTCCCACCAGCTCAGATTGTTGTCAACTCCACATCAACTCTACAAACCTGCCGACTCAGGGCTGTTCTCCGGCGATACGGTCGATACTTCCAGCGATGACGTCGATGGCGATGCGGATGGTCTCTTCGTCTACGTCGAACGTTCGGGTGTGATGGCCGCCAGGGTGGTCGGTGCCGACGCCGACGTACGCGGCGAGACCGCCGTGGTCTTGAACGTGCTGCATGAGGTAGGTAGCGTCTTCGCTCCCGCCCAGGTCGTCGCTTTCGAGAATCGACTCGACGCCCTCGACACCCGCGCTGACGTCGCCGACGATGGTTTTGAGTGCGTCGTCACTTCGGGCGCTCGGTGCTTTACCTTCGACCGAGATATCGACCGTACAGTCGTGCATCGTGGCGGCCGACTCGATGACCGTGTGGGCGCGTTCTTCCATGTACTCCATGAGTTCGGTCGTCTCCCCGCGAACTTCGCCTTCGATGAACGACTCTTCGGCGACGATGTTCGTGGCCGTGCCGCCACCCATCACACCGACGTTGACGCGGGTCGCACCGTCGGAGTGCCGAGAGATACCGTAGAGGTTCTGGGTGGCCGTCGCCGCGGCGAGGTTGGCGTTGTTCCCTTCTTCTGGCTTCGCACCTGCGTGGGCCGGTGCGCCAGTGAACTCCGCGCGGAAGTGCGAGACTGCGAGGAAGCCATCGACCCCGCAGACGATTTCGCCCGTCGGGTGGTCGAGGCCGACGTGGAGTGCGAGGAGGTAGTCAACGTCGTCGAGGAGGCCGCCTTTCGCGACGGCGTTTCCGCCGGCGATCATCTCTTCGCTCGGTTGGAAGAACAGCTTGAACGTCCCTTCGAAGTCGGATGCGGCGACGGCGTCGAGCACACCGAGCCCGATAGTCGCGTGGGCGTCGTGTCCGCAGGCGTGCATGAACCCCTCGTTCTCGGAACGGAACCCCTCCGACGCAGGCACGTGGTCGTCTTCACCAGATTCCGTGATTGGGAGTGCGTCGATGTCGACGCGCAAGCCGATGGTGGGGCCGTCTCCGCGTTCGAGGACGGCCGCTGCACCGGTGAACCCGCCGGCGAGGCGTTCGAGGATGTCTTCTCGCGCGCCTGCCGCGCGTGCCCGCTCGTACCACTCGTCGAGTGAGTCGTCGTCGGGGACGGCCATCCGTTCGTCTGCTGCGAGTATCTCGGGGCCGACGTAGAGGGCGTCGAGGTCGCGCGTCTCCAGTTCGTCTACGATTCGGGCGGTGGTGTAGAACTCGCGCCAGGCGGGTTCTGGGTGTCGGTGGAGGTCGCGTCGGAACGAAACGAGGTCCTCGAAAGGTGCCTGTCGACTCATGCTCGAAATTCTCCATCGCCGCTGATAAACGCTCGTGACAGCGAAGGAGTAAACTCGAATTTTGGAGAAATCGTTGGAGGCAATTCGTGTATCTTTTATTCTCGACCGAAAGTGACACAGACGATGCCAGAAGAACCGGACATAGAGCTCAGTTTCCGCGGGGGGAGACTCGTCAGTGCGCTCCCTATCGCCCTGTTCATCGCGTGGGCGATTTTCCAGAGCGGTATCCTCGGCATAGGCGATACGACCGGCCTCGTCGCGGGGATGCTGACAGGACTCATCGTGGGAATGCTGTTCGTCCGGGGAGACTGGAAGGACTATGCGGACGTTATCTTTGCAGGCATGACCCGACGTGTGGCCGCGACGGCCGTCGTCGCCTGGCTTTGGGCGGGCATGTTCGCTGAAACCATCCAAGTCGGCGGTTTCGTCGATGGCCTCGTGTGGGCGGCGACCATCCTGAACGTCGGTCCGGGGCTGTTCCCGGCCGTGACGTTCCTCTTGGCCGCGCTCCTCGCGACGGGCATCGGCACTGGTTACGGCACTGCAATTGCCTTCACGAGCCTCGTGTTCCCTGCGGGGCTACTCCTCGGTGCGAATCCTGTACTGTTGTTTGGCGCAATCCTCTCGGGCGCTGTCTTCGGTGACAACCTCGCCCCCGTGAGTGACACGACCATCGTCTCTGCGGTGACGCAGGACGCCGACATCGGTGGCGTCGTCGCGTCCCGTGTGAAGTACGCCGTCGTCGCGGCGGCGCTCGCAATCGCGGCCTACCTCGTCGCCGGATTCGGTATCCCCGGCGTCTGGAGTGGCATGCCGCACGCGGACGTGACTGGACAGGTAGACGCGAGTGTCTCCGCGTGGGGACTCGTCCACCTGCTCGACATCGCGTTGGTCATCGTCCTCGCGATTCGCGGCCGCCACATCATCGAAGCCATCTCGTGGGGCCTGTTCGCGGCGGCGCTGTTCAACGTCGCCCTCGGCGCGGCGGGTCTCGTGGACGTCTCGGTGGGAAGCATGCTCCTGTTCAGTGCGCCAGTGAACGGACTGACGCAGGCAGTCGCGTCCCTGCCGGTCGTCGGCGCGTTCGTCGAGACGGTGCCTGCTGCGCAGGTCGGCGTCGGCGGAAGCATCTACTCCGGTGCGGCGGGCTTCTTCCCGCTCATCGTGCTGACGCTCCTGCTCGTCGCCGGTGCCGAAATCATGCGCGCCGGTGGTGGGTTCGACGCGATTCAGGAACTCCTCATCGACCGCATCGCGACGACGGTTCGCCGCGCAGAGACCACGATGGTCCTCGGGACGGCGCTCGTCAACGCGACGGTCACCATCAACACGGCAGCAGAAATCGCAATCGCGCCCTACATCGCCACGCTCGGCAAGCGCTTCAACATCAACGGCTACCGCCGCGCCAACATCCTCGACGCCAACACCTCGGCGCTCGGCTACATCTTCCCGTGGGGCGGTGGCCTGCTCGCCGGCCTCGGTGCCATGCAGGGACTCGTCGGCGGCGAGGCCACACCGTGGTTCACCCAGCAGATGGTCGTCAACCCGGCGAGCGTCTGGCCGTACGTCTTCCACGGCTGGTTCCTCGTGGGTGTGTTCCTCTTCGCCGCGTGGACTGGCTACGGCCGCGAGTACGTCTCTGACCGCACGAGTGAGGAGGTGAGTCGCGTATGAGCCGACTCGACAAACTCCTCGCAGGCTGGACGTTCCGAACCGCGACGCCCACGTTCGAAGCGGGCGAAGAGATTACGGCGTACGTGACCCACCGCGACGACGACGGCTACTCCGTCCGCATCGGTGACTCGGTGCTCCGCATCGACGACGCCGAGGGACTCGAAATCGAGACGAAGGTTCGAGTGAGAGTGACGTCGTTCGACGACGCCACCTACGAAGGGACCGGCGAAGTCGTCGACGTCCTCGGGACGGACGTCTAACGCGAACGAAACGTACCTCTTTTTCGAACGAACCGGAACGGAAAACGAGAAAACGGCGTCGTCGCGCCAGAACCTACGTCGGCGACGTGGTGTCGGGTGTCGAAAAACAGGTCGTCAGTTTCGACGATGTCCGAGTGGTTTCTTCTGTTCGACTTCTATCTCGACGTGGACGCTGTCCGGGAAATCTTTGTGTCCAACTTCGCGGGCGATGTGGTCTGCGCCGTGAATTTCGAGCCGGCGCGTGTAGACGGTGTAGTTCCACGACGAGAACTCGTCGCCCGGTTGGAGCGAGCGATACTGCGGGACGCTCGTGCGTTTCGGCTGGTCGGCGTGGGGGCCGCGACATTCGGCACCTTTCCGCTCGACGAACTGTTTCAGGTTGCCGACGACTCTATCGAGAACAGCCTTGTCACCGCTTTGAAAGGTGAGTTTTGTGACGAAGGTCATAGCTGGGTACTACCTGTCTCTTGGTTGCTCCGACGGTAAAAGCGCATCTACACAGACTCGGAGAGTCGGCGCATCGTGACGGTGAGACACGTCAGCAGGCGACGAGCGGGGTGAGGCCACACACGGAATCTGCACGAACGACTGTGCCAACGTGGTGCATTCTCCGATACCCTCTTAAAGGGTGGAACATTTATTTCGGGTAATGGCAGTCGAAGCGGTCAGCGCTGGCGCCATCCTCTTCCGCGACACCCGCGGCCGGAGGGAGTATTTACTCCTGAAGAGCCGTCCTGGGGACTGGGAGTTCCCGAAAGGCGGGGTCGAAGGGGACGAGGAGCTCCAGCAAACGGCAATCAGGGAGGTCAAAGAGGAGGCGGGAATCGAAGATTTCCGTCTCATCGACGGCTTCCGCGAAGACTACAGCTACGTCTTCGAAGCGAACGGTACGACTATTCACAAGACGGTTCACCTGTTCATCGCACGCTCGTTCGAGGCGTCCGCGGAGCTCTCGACGGAGCACCGTGACCTCCAGTGGCGCGACTACGAGCAGGCAATCAACACCATCACGCAGGATGGTCCGCGCGAAATCTTCGAGCGTGCCCACGAGTTCCTCGACGAACTCGCGGCGACGAACGAAGGCCAGCACAAGTACCTGAAGTAACGGCAGTCGCCCGCCGCGACTCGGTCGTTCAGGACAGTCGCGAGCGACGCGACTCGCGCCGTCCGAGACGTGTCTCCGGGACCGAAACGTCTTCGGTCCCACACACTGATTCCCGCTCGTGAGCGACACCACCGACCGCGACCCGGAGTTTGCCTTCGAGCTTCGCGTCTGTCGCTGGGCAGAACGCGCGTGGCATCCAGACGGCCCGCGCCCCGCGATAGTCGCTCGACAACTCGGCACGCGGAACCGTCGGTGGGACACCGTCGTAATCGAAGTCGACCCCGACGCGTTCGCCGCGCGACACGCCCTCTCGGCCGACGGGTTCGACTCTGACCTCTTGCGCGTCGTCCGCCACGCTCCCGCGGAGTGGCAGTGGTATCGAGACGCGATTCCAGAACCGGACTTTCCGTGGCGACACGTCGTGCCCGCAGTCCACCGTGCAGCAGGCCGTGGGGTCGTCGAGAAACGCCGCGGGTCACGAAATCGCGTCGAGTACAAACAGGTGGCGCCGTACCCCGACTGGGTCGAGCGAATCGTCGCCATCGAGAACAAACCGAACTTAGACGCCAGCGCCGCCCGCGCACTCGCAGACCAGTTAGAACACGACGTGTCGCGGGCGCTCGCAGACGAGGTGTGGGTCGCGACGGAAGCGACCGGGAGACGAGTCGAACCTGCCTTGCTCGAAGACCTGCCGATGGAAGTCGGCATCCTCGCGGTCGATGGCGACGCTGCCGACGTTCTCTGGCACCCGAGCAAACTCACGCCTGACCCCGCGGACGCCCGGCAGCGACTCGTCCTCGCAGAGCGCGCTTACGACCGCGGGTGGCGGGCGTATCTCGATACGATGCGCCCAGACTGTCGGCACTTCGAACTGAGTCGGCGAGGAATGGCACTCGTCCCTCGGTGTGCGGCCAAGGAGTGTTATCAGAGTCAACGCGAGTGTGCACACTCGTGTACCGACTTCGAACCCGAACCGCCCATATGGCGGACGAACGGATGGCCTATCGAGGGCGGGCCAGGAAAGGGACTGCGGCAGATACTCGAATCACGTCGAGAGCGGGCCCGAAAACGGGTGTTCGAGAAGAGGAGAACGCACGACGACTGAGTGTTCTGCGACGTCGTTAGACCACTTCGACGTCCACTTCGTCGCGTCCGACCGCGAGTTTGAACGTCGGCACCGTCCGGTAGACGACTTCGACGACACCTTTCCGACGGAGACTCTGGAGTGCGCGTCGAACGTCGTCGACGTCCGGGTCGATGTCGAACGACTCGCGGAGTTTGTTGAGGACGCTCACGACGCTCTCGGAACGGTCGTCCGGTCCTGCGACGACTTCGAAGACACGGGCTTCGAGGTCGGGGACGCGGATGACACTCGGAACCGACTCTTCTTCGCCGTCGCTTTCGACGCCGGGTTCGACACCGACGAGTTCCGCCGCTTCGGCCGTCGCGCGGATGAGACTGTTGTCGTCGCGGTAGTAGTAGTCTTTCAGTTCAGATTCGAGATACTGGTGGACCTCACTGCCGCTTTCGAGTTCCCATCGGTTCTGCAACTCTTTGTTCTTCGTCGGTTGGAGGCGGACGATGTCGGCGAGTCGTTCTTTCGCCTCGTCGGAGAGCGTCATATGCGGGTGATTCGACGGGGGACGTATAACGTTGTTCTGGAATCCTCAGCAAAACAGGGCAATCGTTAATTATTATCCCTTCACCACTCGTCGGCTCAGCCATGAGCTGGGAGACACTCCGACTCGACTGGGACGGCGACATCGCGACTATCACTATCGACCGACCTGACCGGATGAACGCACTCAACACAGACACACTGGACGCGCTCGAAGAGGCGCTCGACGAGGCCGAAGCAGAGGGTGCGCGAGTGCTCGTCCTCACCGGTGCGGGTGACAAGTCGTTCATCGCCGGTGCCGACATCAGTTACATGAAAGACATCGGAACGCCCGACGCACAGAAGTACGCCGAGCAGGGCCACCGAATCGCCTCCCGCCTTGAAGAGTTCCCGGCACCGACCATCGCGGCCATCAACGGCTACGCGTTCGGTGGTGGGATGGAGTTCGCACTCGCGTGTGACCTTCGCGTCGCCTCCGAGCGCGCGCTCCTCGGACAGACCGAAATCGACCTCGGAATCATGCCCGGATGGGGTGGCAGCATCCGACTCCCTGCCCTCGTGGGAGACGAACTCGCGCGTCGTCTCATCTTCTTCGGCGAGCGCGTCGATGCGAGCGACGCCCACGAGTACGGTATCGTCGGTGAGGTGGTCGCTCACGACCAACTCGACTCCCACGTCGAAGAACTCGCCGCGGACCTCGCCGCCAAACCACGGCACGCCCTCGCCGCGGCCAAGGCCGCAATCAACATGTCGCACGACGCACCCCGCGACGCAGCACTCGACTTCGAAGCGCGCGTCTGGAGCGGTCTGTTCGGAACGCACGACCAAAAAGAGGGGATGGACGCGTTCATCGACAAGCGCGACCCCGAGTTCGAGTAACCACCGACACACCGGGCCCTCCAGTGGGAGTTGCTCGGCTACGAGTACTGTTGTCGGCAAACGGCGGAGGTTGTGTTAGCACGTGTCCTACAACTGCTAAGTAGCTGTATGTGTAATGAATAATCATGCAGGATTCAATCAAGTTGAGTCGTGTCGAACCCATCCTCCAAGACATCTCCTACCCGACGACGCGACGAGACGCGGCCGACGCGTTCGACGGTGTGACACTTCTGTTTGCAGATGGTAACGCCGACCTTGGTGACGTAATCCGCACGTGCTTCACCGACGAGTTCGTCGATTCTCGGGACCTGTTCTACGAACTAAACAACGCACTCCCCATCGAAGCGCTCGGGGAACCGGGACAGTCCGACGGCGACGCCTGAGCCGGTCTCGCTCCGACGTGCCGACTCCTTCTTTCGAGACGACGTAATCCGGACGCTTAAGTGCCTCAAGCGGTAGGACGTACTATCATGGAGTTCTGCGACGAATGCGGGTCCCTCATGACACCGCAGGACGGTGTCTGGGTCTGTTCGAACGGTCACGAGAAAGACCGCGACAGCGAGAAAGAAAAGACGATGGTCACCACGGAAGGCCAACAGTCGAGCGAAGTCGTCGACATGTCCGACGTGGACGCCGGTGAGATTGGCCCGACGACGAAAGCAATCTGCCCGAGTTGTGGCCACGACGTGGCACGCTACGAGATGAAGCAGATTCGCTCCGCTGACGAGTCCGAGACGCGCTTTTTCACGTGTGTCGAGTGCGACCACAAGTGGCGCGAAGACGACCACTGAGCAGTTCGCCTTTTTCCGTTTTGCGTCCGTACTAAGGGGTATGGCCGACGTGCCGCCCCCACCGACACTCCCCTCCCTCGACGGGTGGGTCCGCGTCGACGAGTCTGTCGACCGTCCGTTCGAACTCGGTTTCATCCACGTCGTCGCACGGACCGTGGTCTACGAGGACGCAACCATCCGAGAGCGTGTCCCCACCGACGCCGATGGCCCGTGGAGGTTTCTCTTCGCGACCCGTCTGGAAATCCGACCGCGAACCCCGCCGTCGAAGTCGCTCACTCGACTCGTCGTGAACGGCGCTGCCTCTGGATTCAAAGACCAACTTACCGAGCGTGGCTTTTCCGACATCCACGAAAACTGGCGTCGCTCGCTCGCAGTCCCCGACGGTGAAGCCGAAGTCATCCACTACGATACGAAGGTGACGTTCGCTGGCGTTCGACTCGCCGCAGACGCGTATCTCTCTATCACCCCCCACGATGGGGAGTATCTGCTACTGGGCGGCGCGTATCCAAAAGAAGTCATCGACAGAGATGGAGCGACGGCCGAAGCACTACGCGACGCACTCGACCCAGAGCGCTTCAGAGAAGAGTTGTTCCGCGTGATTCGGCGCATGGAGTGAGGCGTCTCTCTCGCGCACCGACACGGCGGACACGTCGTGAACCGACGGTCTTTCGGTTACTCGTTGCGGGCGAAGACGAGATAGCCCGTGTGGCCGACGCCTGCGGTCGAGGGACGCGACCCGCGCTCACCGAAGTCCATGTGGCGCTGAATCGTCTCGAACGTCTCGACGTCTGAGAGACCGGCCTCGCGTGCTGCTTCGACCGTCGCTCGGGTCCCTTCGACGAACGGGGAGTAGACGGCGACGTAGCCGCCCGTCACGAGGAGGTCGGGTGCCTCGCGGACGACTTCCGGTGCGTTCTCTGTATCGAGCGTGAGCACGTCGAAACTGCCGTCGTCGAGGTCGTCGAGTTCGTCGGTGATGTCACCGGTCCGAACGTCGACGTGGTCTTCGACACCTGCGAGACGCATGTTCTCGCGGGCGACGTCGGCGAAGTCGGCGTTTCGCTCGAACGTCGTCACGTCGACGCCCATTCGGCCGAGATACGCCGAGAGGACGCCCGTTCCGGTTCCGGCGTCGAGGACGTGTTCGCCTGCGGCGATGCCGGTGTGACCGACGATGAGACCGATGTCGCGCGGCATCATCGGCGCACCAGTTCGCTCGAAGTGGTTGAAGAGGTCCGGCCCGCGGGGTTCGCGGACGAGGAACTCCTCGCCGATGTGGGTTTCGAGCGTCTGGCCTGCTTCGACGTCCGCAGGGACCGTCAGCATCCCGAGGTCGGTGTGTAACTCCTCGCCGGGTGCGCGGAGATACTCTCGGTCGCCGTGGACGAGGAGTATCACTCCAGTCGTGCGATGGCCGCGGCGAGGTCGCCGTCTTCGGCCTCCAGCGCTTCGCGGGCCTCGTCCTTCGAGGCACCGGCGCGCTGTGCGACGATTTCGATGTCGGACTCCGGAATTGCACCGTCGTCGGCGTCCGCGTCTTCCTCGTCGTCTCCAGCGCCGAGTTCACGCGTCTCGGGTTCGCCGACGATTTGGTAGGTCTCCTGGCCCTGCGCGTCCATGCGCGTGACCTGCGCGTCCGAGAAGACGAGTTCCTCGTCGGCCGTCTTGATGACGACTTCCTCGGCGTCGAGCTCGGTGACGTCGATACCCATCTGCTTCATCATCTGCTTCATCTTGCGCGGGTTCATCCCGCCGCCTCCAAACATACCCGAAGGGTCGGGGTGGGTTCTCAAAAGCGTGGCGAACGTCGCTGGCGACGTGTCCACCGAACCGACCGTCCCGATGGTGTGAGTATCCTCACTCGACGCGAGAACTGACGGCGATTCCGTTCCCCACGGGGAGAACGATGGTCTCGTAGCGCGGGTCGGCACGGACTGCGTCGAGGTAGGCCGCGATTCCGCGGGTGTCCGCGTTCGTTCCGTCGAGTGCTGCCGGCGTCTCTTCGCCCCATTCGACGAGTGCCCCGAAGTCGATGGGGCCGCGCATCACGTTGTCGGCGACGACGATACCGCCGACTTCGACCCGGTCGCGCACGATTTCGAACGCCTCGGCGTACCGGTGTTTCTGGTGGTCGAAGAGGACGAGGTCGAACTCGCCGTCGACCGATTCGACGAGTTCGAGCGCGTCGCCTTCGAGGAACGTCGTCCGGTCGGCCAGTCCCGCGCGGTCGAGGAACTCACGCGCCATGTCGAGTTCGTCGGGGTCGTGTTCGGTCAAGAACAACTCGCCGTCGTCTGCCATCCCCTTCGCGAACCACGTCGCGGAGTAGCCGAATCCGGACCCGAATTCGAAGAGCCGGTCTGCGTTCGCCAGTTTCGCCAGAAAGCGCAGGACGCCGCCGGCCTCCGGTCCGATGATAGGAAAGCCGTGTTCGGCGGCGTACGACGCCATCTCGGATTGAATCTCGTCGTGGTCGGGTGCCGTCGCGGCGAGAAACCGCTGTGTCTCTTCGGTCAGGATGTCCATACAGACAGAGGGAGTGCATGAGCGATAAAAACCGGCGACGAGAGCGCGGTCGAGACGGCAGGGCGACGAGCTAGCTGACGAAGCACCCGACGCGCCGACCCGCGTGGGTGGCAAACGTTACCGCCCGACTGAATCCCGCCTACTCTTAAGTTGAGTGGTCTCTCATCTTTGACCATGTTTGACCCCGAGGACCTCGACCAGATTCGGGAGGCGAAAGCTGAGTGGGAGGAAGAGACGCTCTCGCCGACACTCGAACGGTTCGGGGAACGAGCGGACGAGTTCACGACCGACACCGGAGGCAACGTCGTCGAACGACTGTACACACCGGCCGACGTCGACACCGACTACGAGGAAGATATCGGCTTCCCAGGCGAGAAACCGTATACGCGCGGCGTCTACCCGACGATGCACCGCGGACGGCTGTGGACGATGCGGCAGTACGCCGGGTTCGGCACGGCCGCAGAGACGAACGAACGCTTCCGCTATCTCATCGACAACGGCTCGTCTGGCCTCTCGTTGGCGTTCGACTTGCCGACACAGATGGGGTACGATTCCGACGCGATGATGGCCGCCGGTGAAGTCGGGAAGTCAGGCGTCGCCATCGACAGCCTCCACGATATGGAGACGGTGTTCGATGGAATCGACCTCGGCGAGGTCTCGACGTCGATGACAATCAACGCGCCCGCGTCGGTGCTGCTGGCGATGTACGTCGCACTCGGCGACAAACAGGGAGTCCCTCGAGACGAACTCCGTGGGACGATTCAAAACGACATTCTGAAAGAGTACGTCGCACGCAACCTCTACATCTACCCACCAGAACCGTCGATGCGACTTATCACGGACATCTTCGAGTTCTGTGCACAGGAGACGCCGAAGTTCAACACCATCTCGATATCTGGATACCACATCCGCGAGGCAGGTTCGACCGCCGCACAGGAGATTGCGTTCACCCTCGGCGACGGCATCCAGTACGTGCAGGCCGCAGTCGACGCCGGCCTCGACGTGGACGACTTCGCACCCCAACTGTCGTTCTTCTTCAACGCCCACAACAACGTCCTCGAAGAGGTGGCGAAGTTCCGCGCCGCCCGTCGTATGTGGGCGAAGATTATGGAAGACCGCTTCGGGGCGGAGAACCCCAAGTCGATGCAGTTGAAGTTCCACACCCAGACCGGTGGCTCGACGCTCACTGCCCAACAGGTCGAAAACAACGTCGTCCGCGTCGCCTATCAGGCACTCGCGGCCGTCCTCGGCGGCACGCAGTCGCTCCACACCAACGGCAAAGACGAGGCGCTGTCGCTGCCGACAGAGAAGTCGGTCCGGACGGCGCTTCGGACGCAGCAGATTCTCGCACACGAGTCCGGTGCAGCGGACACCATCGACCCACTCGCCGGCAGTTACTACGTCGAAGCGCTGACCGACGAAATCGAAGACGAAGCGTTCGAGATTCTCGACGAAGTAGACGAACGCGGTGGGATGCTCGACGCCATCAAGAACCAGTGGGTCCAACGCGAGATTCAGGACGTCGCCTACGAACGCCAGCGTGAAGTCGAAGAAGGCGAGCGAATCATCGTCGGCGTCAACGAGTATCAGGTGGACGAAGAACCGACCGTCGAAGTCCAAGAAGTCACCGAGGAAGAAGAACAGAAACAGGTCGAATCACTCGAGGCAGTCAAAGACGACCGCGACGCAGAGGCCGTCGAGAATGCGCTCGAAGACGTTCGTGCGGCCGCAAACTCCGACGAGAACCTCATCCCACCCATCGTCGAGGCGGTCAAGGCGTACGCGACTGTCGGCGAGGTCTGCGGCGTCCTCCGCGAAGAGTTCGGTGAACACGACCCCGGAATGGCGTGAGGGGTGGTCACACGCGGCGTGACAACGAGTAACTAATTTTATACGTTCACCCGGCCGAATCACGTCGTAAGCCGAACAGTTCGTGCTGACGAACCCACCGAATTGCGCCACCGACGACTATCGCCTCGAGGTACATCCCCACTGCGAGTGCGGGATAGAACACCGAACCGCCTCGGATACTGAACTCGTTGAACGCGAACGTATCGACGAGCATCGCCACTGCGAGTGCTGGGAAGTCGACGACCCACACTTCCTTTGGAAGGACGCCAGCAAACCCCGCACCCCAGGCGAGGAGGAGGACGACGAACACAGTGACTGTTTCGCGGGCGGTTGCCAGTCGAACCACTGCGTCGGATACTCGGGGCGTCGTGTCGCTCACGGACCGACGGGACTTACTCCCCTGTTGGGGTCGACTCCGACGTCTCTGCGAGTTTGACGGCGGTTCCGTAGGCGAGGATTTCGGCGGCACCCTGTGCAACCTCGGCAGTTACGTACCGAACGCTGACGACGGCGTCTGCACCCATCGACTCGGCGTCTTCTATCATCCGTGCTGTCGCTTCGTCGCGGGAGTCGGCCAAGAGACCGGTGTACGACTTGAGCTCTCCGCCGACGACGTTACGGAGTCCCTGCGTGATGTCTCGACCGACGTTTCGCGCGCGAACCGTATTCCCTCTGACCGTACCGAGTGATTCTGTTATCTCACGACCTGCGACTGTCTCGGTTGTAGTTACTATCATGACAGGATAGACGAATCGACTGGGTTTATCCGTTGTGCCCAGAGAGGTGTTGTCATGCACTTCGATCACATCGGAATTGCCACGTCGGACGCCGCCGGATTGGCCGCGTTGTTCGAAGAGTTGTTCGACGCGCCGGTGGCCCACGAGGAGACGTTCGACGGGATGACCGTCGTGTTCCTCGAACTCGAAGACGGATACTTCGAACTACTCGAACCCCACGAAGGCGGTGCTATCAGTCGGTACCTCGAGAAGAACGGCCCAGGCATCCACCACATCGCGCTCGAGACCGACGACATCGAGGGCGCACTGGAGACGGCCCACGACGCAGGTGTCGACCTCATCGACGAGAAACCGCGTCCGGGTGCGTGGGGTCACGACGTCGCGTTCCTTCACCCGAAATCGACCGGTGGCGTACTCGTGGAGTTTGTCTCCCATTAGTGTCTGCTGCCGCCCTCCACAGTCGAGACAGCCCGGTTCGACTCTCGACCTCGCGTCGGCAGGTCACTTACCAGCAAGAGGTGTTCGATGACCGAACATTCGACAGACGACGACGGCAACACGGCGGGCGACGAGGTCACGGTGACGAACCACGGTGATACGACGAGTGACGGCAGTACGGCGGACGAGGACGCTACGGCGATGAATGGCGACACGGCGGACGAGGTCACGACGAGCGACAGTGATACGGCGGACGAGGCCACGACGGCGACGAACGCGCTCTCGGGAACGATGCGAGACTGGCTCTCGCACCGGGTTGCGACCACGCCCGACCAGCGTGCGCTCATCCACGCACCGACGGGCGATTCGATGACCTTCCGTGAACTCGACACGCTCGTCTCGGAGACTGCCGGCCAACTCGCTGCACTCGGTCTCAGACCGGGCGACCATCTCGGCGTCGTACTCGAACCCGCCATCGAGTACGTTCGTCTCGTCCACGCTGCGAGTCGTCTCGGCGTGACGCTCGTCCCGTGTAGCGAACGACTCACACCGAGCGAACTCGGTCGAAATCTCGAACTCGCAGACGTGACGGCACTCGTCTGCGGGGAGTCCACAGAATCGACGGCCGTCGAAGCCACGACGGACATCCCCGTCGTCTCCGTGGACGAACCCCGATGGGAAGGTGTCATCAACCTCTCGTCTATCGCACCGAAGGCGATCACGCCGGTTCAGTGGGACCTCTCAGATACGATGTTACTCCTGTTCACGTCGGGGACGACGGGGACACCGAAGGCCGTTCGACTCACGATGGGGAACGTCTTGGCGAACGCCGTCGCGTCCTCGTTCAGACTCGGACTCTCACAGGGCGACAGATGGTTGGTCACCCTCTCGTTGCACCATATGGGTGGTATCGGGCCGATTCTCCGCAGTCCACTCTACGGTTCGACTATCGTCCTTCGTGAGGGGTTCGACGCCGGTGGGGCGGCCGACGACATCGGGAAGTACGACGTGACGGGCGTCTCGCTCGTTCCGACGATGCTCAAACGAATGCTCGATAGCCGTGGGACGCTGTCGGACTCACTTCGGGTCGTCCTCCTCGGTGGTGCGCCCGCATCCGAGGAACTCATCGAACGCTGTCGGAACTACTCTGTCCCGGTCTACCCGACCTACGGGATGACCGAGACGGCCTCCCAGATTGCGACAGCGAGGCCTCGAGAGGCGTTTTCGTCTGTCGGAACGGTCGGCCGACCGCTGTTCTTCACTGGCCTGGATATCGT
This sequence comes from Haloferax marinum, assembly GCF_009674625.1. GTDB lineage: Archaea > Halobacteriota > Halobacteria > Halobacteriales > Haloferacaceae > Haloferax > Haloferax marinum. The sequence goes on from NZ_WKJQ01000001.1 coordinate 447,620, forward strand.
GGACGACGACGGCACGCCCGTCGAACCCGGAAGCGCCGGCGAAATCGTCGTCTCCGGGTTGACAGTCTCTCCTGGGTACTACAGTAATCGCGAGGCGACGGCCGACGCGTTCACCGACGCCGGTCTCCGAACTGGCGATATCGGTTACCGCGACGACGATGGGCTCTTGTACGTCCTCAATCGCACGGACGACCGTATCGTCACCGGTGGCGAAAACGTCGACCCAGGCGAGGTCGTCGAGGTGCTTCGTCAGTATCCTGCCATCGAAGACGCGGTGGTCCTGGGCATCCCCGACCCAGAGTGGGGTGAGCGCGTGAGCGCGCTCGTCGTCTTGAGTGACCCGGACCTCAGACTCGACCGGTCTTCTCTCGACGCGTTCTGTCGTGAGCGACTTGCCGGGTTCAAGATACCACGACTCGTCGAACCGGCAGACGAACTCCCCCGAACGGTCTCGGGAACGATCGACCGAGAAGCGGTTCGCGAACAGTTGGAGGCCGCGTTACCGGTCACGGAAGCGGAACCAACACAGACAGCAGTCGACTCCGACAGCGACGGGACCCCACCTGACGAACCCCCCGTCGTCGACGACGCCGAGAGCGACGACGAACACGATGGCGACAGCGACGCTGAGGGGGACACCGACAGCGACGACGAAGGAGACACCAAGAGCGACGTCGAGGAAGACACCAAGAGTGACGTCGAGGAAGACACCAAGAGCAACGTCGAGGAAGACACCAAGAGCAACGTCGAGGAAGACACCAAGAGCAACGTCGAGGAAGACACCGACAGCGACACCGAGGGAGACGAACTGCCGGACTCGACGCCCGTAGAAGGAACGGGCGAGACAACCGACGAGGTGGCCGAAATCGGTGACGACGGACCGGCAGACGACACCGAAGAACGCCCGGACGACGAGGGTGCCGAGAACCTTGCGTCCGATGGTGAACCGGACGAAGCGACAACTGAAGACGCTCGAGACGACGCTGACGAATTGGACGACGAATTCGAATTCGGCGAACCACCAGTCGAAGAACAAGATGCGGACGTCGACCCCGACGGAGACAGCCCCGACGACGCGTGAACCTCTCGAAGCGTTTTTCGAAAATCAGTAGCCTGCGTCTTGCCGGTACCCGTCCAAACAATCATTAGGTTTTGCCACCGACTGGTTGCTATGGTAGGCGCTACCAATCAGACACTTCGACCGTTTTTGTGGCGTGCAGGCAAACTCTTCCCGGACCGTGAAATCGTCTCCCGAACGGCAGAGGGCATCAAACGGTACACGTATGCCGAGTACGAAGGCCGCGTCGCGCAACTCGCGGGCGCACTCGAAGACGCAGGTATCGGTGACGGTGACCGAGTGGCGACCTTCTGTTGGAACCACGGCCGACACTTCGAGACGTACTTCGGCGTGCCGTCGATGGGTGCGCAACTGCACACCATCAACCCACTCCTCCCCGACCACCACATCCAGTACATCGTCGAAAACGCGGAAGACCGCATCATCTTCGTCGACCCGTCGCTCGCCCCGAAACTCGCCAGCGCGTACGACGAAACGTCGTTCGCCTCGGTCGACCAGTTCGTCGTGATGGCGTCGGAGGTCCCCGACGTCGACCTCGAACCGGTCACCGATTACGAGTCGTTCATCGCGGAGTATCCCGACGAGTACGACTGGCCGGACCTCCCGGAAGACCAACCGGCGGGGATGTGTTACACCTCGGGAACCACCGGCAAGCCGAAAGGTGTCGAGTACTCCCAGCAGATGCTCTGGGCACACACGATGGCGACCCTCCCGCAAGCGGGTCTCGACATCGGCGCGGACGACGTCATCATGCCCGTCGTCCCGATGTTCCACGTCAACGCGTGGGGACTGCCGTTCTCGGCGACTGCCGCCGGCGCGAAACACGTCTACCCCGGCCCCTCTCCGACGCCTGCAGACCTCGCGAAACTCATCGAAGACGAAGGCGTGACGATGACCGCAGGAGTGCCGACCGTCTGGCTTGGCCTCCTCGAATATCTCGACGAGAACGACGCCGACATGTCGTCGCTCGAACGCATCGTCATCGGCGGTGCGGCCGCGCCGAAGTCCGTCATCCGCCGATTCGACGAAGAGTACGACGTGGAAGTCGTCCACGCGTGGGGAATGACCGAGATGTCGCCGGTGGGAACCGTCGCACACCTCAAACCGGGGATGGAAGACGAACTCTCGACGGACGAACAGTACGACAAACGCGGTATGCAAGGCCTCCTCGTCACCGGTCTGGAGATGCGCGTCGTCGGCGACGATGGGGACGAAGTCCCGTGGAACGGCGAGGACTTCGGAGAACTGTGGGTCCGCGGTCCGTGGGTCACGACGGAGTACTTCCAGCGCCCCGACGCGAACGAGACAGACTTCGAGGGCAACTGGCTGAAGACGGGCGACGTGGTGACCGTCGACGAAGACGGCTACGTCAAAATCGTCGACCGGGCGAAAGACGTCATCAAATCCGGTGGTGAGTGGATTTCGTCGGTCGAACTCGAAAACACCATCATGGCCCACGACGGTGTGGCGGAAGCGACAGTCGTCGGTGTCCCACACGAGCGCTGGCAGGAGCGCCCCGTCGCGTTCATCGTCCCGAAGAAAGGAGTTGACCAAGACGAACTCAAGAGCGGAGTCGTCGACCTCGTCCGCTCGGAGTTCCCTAAGTGGTGGACGCCCGACGAAGTCGTCTTCATCGAGGAGGTGCCGAAGACTGCGACCGGGAAGTTCGACAAGAAGGTCCTTCGCGAGGAGTACGACGACGCCTCACTCATCGAAGGGAAGACGCCCGACGAAGACGCACCAGCGGAGAACTGACCCCGGACCACGCCACTTTTCTTCGGCACGCGCTGCCCGCGTGAACCGTCCTGTGTGGTAGTCTGTGCGCTAATCCCGTCCTGTGTGGAAGCCTGTGCGGTAATAATCGACAAACACGTTTGAAGTTTGTACTGGTTCCCACATTATTTTGGGTGTTCAAGCCCACAACGACGTATGGAACTTCTCGACGAATCAATCGTGCCCGAGCACGCCCGCGCGGTCAAGCGTGAGGCACGCGAGTTCGCTGAAGAACACATCGCCCCCGTCGCCGAGGCCTACTACGAGTCAGGTGAGTACCCTCACGACGTCCTCCAAGCGGGGATGGACGCTGGATTGGTCGCACAGGACATCAGCGAGGAGTACGGTGGCAGAGGGTTCGACCTCCAACAGATTCTCGCCATCTCCGAAGAGTTCTACCGCGTCGACGCCGGCATCGCGCTGACGCTCCAACTCGCGTCGTTCGGCTGTGAGATTCTGCAACACTACGGGTCCGAAGAACAGAAGCAGACGTGGCTTCGCCCCATCGCGGAGAACGACCAGATTTCGGGACTCGCCGTCTCCGAACCACAGACTGGGTCCGACATGGCTGGGATGGAGACGACGGCCGAGAAGACCGACGACGGCTACGTCCTCAACGGCGAGAAGTACTGGGTCGGCAACGCCGTCGAAGCCGATTGGCTCACCGTCTACGCCAAGACCGGCGACTCGGGCGACCGCTACTCGAACTACTCGATGTTCATCGTCCCGACGGACACGCCTGGGTACGACGCCGAACACATCCCCGAGAAGATGGGCATGCGCGCGTCGAAACAGGGACACATCGTCTTCGACGACTGTGAGGTTCCCGAAGAGAACCTCATCGGCACCGAAGGCGGCGGGTTCTACATGCTCGCGGACTTCTTCAACCACGGCCGTATCGTCGTCGGCGGCCACGGCATCGGCCTCGCCGCCGCTGCCATCGAAGAAGCCTGGACGTTCGTCCACGACCGAGAGGCGTTCGGCCGGACCGTCTCTGAGTTCCAGGCAGTCCAACACATCCTCGCAGACATGCGCATGGAGTTCGAAGCGGCGCGGGCGCTCAACTGGCGCGCGGCCGAAAAAGTCGCGAACAACGACGACGCTGGCTTTTGGGCCGCGGCCACCAAGACGAAATCGACCGAGATGGCAGTCGACGTCGCCGAACGAGGTATGCAACTCCACGGCGGACGCTCTGTCCTCAACGAGTACAAGATATCGCGCGTCTACCGCGACGTCCGTATCCCCGTCATCTACGAGGGAGCGAACGAGATTCAGCGGAATCTCGTCTACCGACAGGGAAGCCTCTAACGGTTAGTTCGACCACACTTCGGCGGATAGAGTTTTACGACGGACTGACTGTCGTCTACGCAGGGTCGTTACTCGCGACTTCGTGACTATCATGCAACTCGAAGAATTCGTCAACTCGCACGCACCGAAAGAGGGTGGCAAAGCATTCGAACTGGAGAACTCGAAACTCCTCGATATCTCGCTCGACGGCGACGTCATGGCCAAAGCCGGAACGATGGTCAGCTATACGGGAGACATCTCGTTCGAACGGAAGTCCGCCGGCGGTCTGACGGGGATGTTGAAGAAGAAAGCCACCGGCGAAGGCCAGGTGATGATGCAGGCGTCCGGAACGGGCAACCTCTATCTCGCCGACCAAGGGAAAGAAGTCCAGATTCTCGAACTCGACGCTGGTGAAGAGATAAGCGTCAACGGAAACGACGTCCTCGCGTTCGAAGACAGCATCGACTGGGACATCAAGATGCTCAAGAGCATCGCCGGTGCGTCGACAGGCGGGTTGTTCAACGTCTTCCTCGAAGGGCCGGGCCACGTCGCAATCACGACGCACGGCGAACCAATCGTACTGGAGACCCCCGTCAGCACGGACCCGAACGCGACTGTCGCGTGGAGCGGCAACGCGTCGCCGTCGACGAAGCGTGACGTGAACATCAAGAGCCTTCTCGGACGCTCGTCGGGCGAGACCTACCAACTTCAGTTCTCGGGGAACGATGGCTTCGTCATCGTCCAACCGTACGAAGAAGTCCAACCGGGCCAGTAAGCAACCAAACACGCGTCTTTCGGCGTTTCAGCGGCCGACAGAGACGTGTGCTAACACGTTATCTGCCTGAAGCGTTATCTCTGTGCCATCCTAATCGTGGGTATGAGTGACAGTAGCGTCCACTTGGTCGACCGCGGTCGCGTCTACGCAGATATGGGGTACGTCCTCGACGGCTATTCGATGGGGAGCGCGTCGAATCCGAATCCCGACCACGAGACCGCCGAGTTCGTCGTCTGGAACGCCGTCGTCGACGGTCCGGACCAGACGCTCCTCTGGGACACCGGTTCGAATCCGAAGGCGGGAGACGGCTACTGGCCTGCGCCGCTGTACGACGCGTTCTCGCACGTCGACGCCGCAGAGCACACACTCGAAGCAGACCTCGACGCAGTCGGCTACTCGTTGTCCGACATCGACGGGGTGGTGATGAGCCACCTCCACCTCGACCACGCCGGTGGACTCGAGGCGTTCGCTGGTTCGGACGTTCCCATCTACGTCCACGAAGAGGAACTGAAGTTCGCCTACTACTCCGCGAAGACGACGAAGGGGTCGATAGCCTACCTTGCGTCGGACTTCGACCACGACTTGAACTGGCGTATCGTCCACGGTGACGAACACACGCTGTTCGATGGCTTCCGTCTCTACCACCTTCCGGGCCACACGCCCGGCGTGATGGGTGCTCACATCGAGACGCCCGAAGGCGACGTACTCATCGCCGGTGACGAGTGTTACGTCGAAGGGAACTACGCGGACGAGATTCCACTCGGACCGGGGTTACTCTGGAGTGACAGACACTGGTTCGATAGCCTGCAGAAAGTAAAGGAGTTGGAGCGTCGGACCGGTGGTGACGTGCTGTTCGGGCACGATTTAGACCGGTTCCGCTCCTTTGGAAGTGGGTGGAACGTCTAGGCGGGCGGAGGGAGGAGACGCCCACCAGCAACGTCAGAAGACGGTGGTGATGGTGGTGGTGGTGATGGTGGTGGGTTGGTTGTCCCGAGGGAGGGAGTAGTCGCGGTCAGATCATGAGTTGGACGTCTGCGTCGGCCATGTGCTGGATGGCCGTCGCCGCGCCCACGCCGGTAGTGACACCGTCGTAGAACTCGTCTTCGTCGTATCCCATCAGTTCGATGGTCATCTGACACGCCTGCAGGTCTACGCCCATGTCGAGAGACGTCTCGATGAGTTCTTCGATGGTCGCAGTGCCGTTGTCTTCTATCTTCTTCTCCATCATGTTCGTCGCGACGCTGTCCATGAACGGAAGCGCGGCGACGGCGTTCGGCATCGGCATGCTGGGGTTGCCAACGGCACTGAGTTTGAGGTTCTTCGACTTCTTCTCGTGGAGGATGTCGAGCCCCCAGAACGTGTGGAAGACCACGACGTCCCAGCCGAAGGCAGCTGCCGTGCTGGCGAGGATGAGCGGTGGGTACGCCATGTCGAGCGTGCCTTTCGTCGCGATGATGGTCATCGACTTCTGCCCGCCGTCGTCGGTCGCCTCTCGGAGGTCAGAGACTTCCTCTTCTAAGGCCTGAATCTGGGCCTGGAGGTCTTCGACAGAGGCGGTCGTCGTTTCGACGGGCGCGTCAGCGTCTGAGCTCATTCCTTCTGGATGTAGTGGAGGAAGAGTGCCTGGCCGTCTTCCTCGGACTCGTCTTGGTCGAGCATGTCGACACCGTCGGTGCTGTCTGCCCAGCCCTTCAGGTCACTCATACTACCGGAGTCTGTGGAGACGACCTCCAGAATCTCTCCGGACGAGAGGTCGTCGACCGCGCTGCGGGTCTTGACGACGGGCATTGGGCAGGACAGTCCTTTCACGTCGAGGGTTTCGTTTGCTTCGTACTCAGTCATGTATCGAGTTCACCTGTGTTGGGTGTAACCCACAATATCAGGGTGTTTCCTAAAAGTGTGTCGGTTCTTGGGCAGACTGCGCAATATCAGACTCGTGCTCCGCTGCACTGTCGTTTCTCGATGTGTTGCGTGGGTTAGGTTCATACGCTGCGCTCGCTCGTGCGTAATCGAACTACTCAGTGGCCTCTGTCGACCGATTTAGTATTGCAGAGAATCTGAACGACTATGCAAACGCTTAAGTTGGGCCATCTAATAGTGGGGGATGCATACATGACTGAACCAGATCTTCCCGAACTGGACGTCGAAGTTCCCCTCATCGAACCCGAGACGCTCAAAGAGCGCATCGACGACGGTGAATCGCTGACTATCCTCGACAACCGCATGTCCTCCGAGTTCGAGGAGTGGCGCATCGAGGGAGAAAACGTCTCTCACGTCAACATCCCCTACTTCGAGTTCCTCGACGAAGACCTGAACGACGACGTCTTCGCGGACCTCCCCGAAGACGAAGAGTTCGTCGTCCTCTGTGCGAAGGGCTCTTCTTCCGAATACGTCGCTGGAGTGCTCATCGACGAAGGCTACGACGCTGTTGCTCTCGAACGTGGCATGAACGGCTGGGCCAGCATCTACGAGTACACCGAACTCGACACCGAAGGCGACGCTGTCGTCGCACAGTACCAGCGTCCATCCAGTGGGTGTCTCGGCTACCTCGTCGTCGACGGCGACGAGGCGGCCGTCGTCGACCCACTCCGGTACTTCTCGGACGTGTACGTGCAGGACGCGAAGGCGATGGGTGCCGAACTGAAGTACGCCATCGACACGCACATCCACGCCGACCACATCAGCGGCGTTCGCACGCTGGTCGAAGACGAAGGCCTCACTGGCGTCATCCCCGAAGCGGCCCTCGACCGTGGCGTCGACTACGACACCGAGGTCGACACCCTCGCCCACGGCGAGACGCTCACCATCGGCGACACCGACCTCGAAGCAATCCACACGCCCGGCCACACCACCGGCATGACGACCTACAAGGTCGACAACGTGCTCTTTACGGGTGACGGTCTGTTCATCGAATCGGTCGCCCGCCCCGACCTCGAAGATGGTGACGAGGGTGCTCCGGACGCCGCCGGCATGCTCTACGACTCGCTGCAAGAGCGCGTCCTGAACCACGACGACCACTTCATCGTCGCCTCTGCGCACTTCAGTGATGCGGCAATCCCCGCCGAAGACGGCACTTACACGGCCACGCTCGGGGAACTCAAGGACACCATGGGTGCTCTCTCCATGCCCAAAGACGAGTTCGTCGAGTTCATCCTCTCGGACATGCCGCCTCGCCCAGCCAACTACATCGACATCATCGAGACCAACCTCGGTGTGCAAGAGTCGGACGACGACCGCGCGTTCGAACTCGAACTTGGCCCGAACAACTGCGCGGCCAGCAACGAAGCACTGACGAACTAAATGTCTGGACTGACGCCGCTCCTCGTCGATAGCCTCTTCCCGAACGGGGTCGCGCACTACGCGCTCGGTGGGCTCCTCATCGGACTCGGGACCGCCATCATCTATCTCGGCACGGGAATCATCGCGGGTGCGAGTACGTTCCTCGAGACGACGCTCTCGTACGTCTCCGACCTCCCGCGATTCAACAAGGCGAAGTACGTCGCGTCGCGCAACTGGCGCGTCGTCTTCACACTGAGTATCGTCGCCGGTGCCGCCATCTACACCCTCACACTCGGTGGGGGCGAATGGTGGGTCTCCGAGGTCCAACCGTGGCGCTTCGCGGTCGGTGGCGTCCTCGTCGGAATCGGTACCCGCGTCGGTAAAGGCTGTACGTCCGGTCACGGGGTTTGCGGCGTCGGCTCTCGCTCGCGAACCTCGTTCGTCAACGTCGCCACGTTCATGCTCGTCGCCATCGGCGTCGCACAACTCCTGCAGGCGCTGGGGGTGTCGCCATGAGTGACGGCGAACGCGGACTCGGATTCCTCCTGACCATCATCGTGGGTGGTCTGATATTCGGGTTCGGTCTCGGACTGAGCAATATGGCCCGACCGGAAGTCGTCCTCGACTTCCTCCAGTTCGACGACTTCGGCCTCGTCTTCGTCATGGGCGGTGCCGCAGTCGTCACTGGAACCGTCTTCGCACTCGCGGAGGCGACCGGCCGTCGCGCTCCGCTCACCGGAATCGACTACGGTCGCCGCCTGAAGTCGTTCGACAAGAACGTCGTCACCGGTGGCGTCATCTTCGGTGCTGGCTGGGGCATCTCGGGTATCTGCCCTGGAGCGGCGTACGCCAGCCTCGGTGTCGGTAACTATCCCATCCTCGTCGCTATCGGTGGGATGTTCCTCGGCGCATATCTCCAAGGGCTGTGGCGCGCTCGGCGGACCGAGAGTGCCACCCGCGGAACCTCGGCCGACTGACGACTCTCGCTCTCACTCTCACTCTCGCTCTCACTCTCACTCTCACCCTCACCCTTACTCTCACTCTCACCCTCACCCTTACTCTCACTCTCACCACCGTTCTATTCGACGGCGCGCCCGTCTCTGTCGACCGCCGTCTGTCTCCTCTCTGACCCACTTTCTTCGGAGCTTCTCGCGTCTGCGCACTGCTCTCTGTTCGACCCTCCGTACTATCTCGAACCACGGCCCGGTCCAGTCTGCCGCCGGTCGCGCCTGGTGTTCGGATAACCGAAGGGCATCCGAAAGCTCACGCACCCCCGACACCCTCGTTCGTGGCAGCGACGACGACACTGTCGAACAAATACTGTATTGTACATTTCATAAAATTCTGTTTTGTCATAGATAGCGGCCATATCTGTTCGTAACACCTCGTGGTACAAATTGAGCCACAGTTTGGCGGTATTTCTATGTCCAATTCATAACTTATGGATATCCAATGAGGATGTGGTATTGTACATTGTTCCCAAAAGCGTTATATCCTCTCTCCGGTTAGCCAGCAGTGTACAGGAAAGCATGATTCGTACAATATCAGTTTCGCGCCCCGCGGGGTGCAGGTAAGATGTTCGGAATCGAAACGCTAGGTGGTACCTCGCAGGCGGCCGCCCTCGTCGGCCTCGTCTTCGTCGAAGCGATGGTGCTGTACGTTGGTTACGGCGTTCTCGAGAGCGTTCTCGGACCTGCAGTGATGAAACTCCTCGGTGGTGAATAGTATGTTCGAACTATTCGGAATCCCGGCCACGATGCTCGTGATGTTCGCCGGTTTCGGCCTTCTCATCGGTATCCTCTTCGGGTTCTTCGGGATGGGTGGGTCGTTCCTCGTCACGCCCGCACTGTTGGTCATGGGATATCCGTCGCGCGTGGCAGTCGGGTCCGGGCTCGCGTTCGTCTTCGGGACGTCCGTCATCGCGACGCTGAAGCACCGTGACCTCGGTCAGGTCGACTACAAACTCGGTGTCTCGATGATTATCGGGACGACCGTCGGCCTCGAAGTCGGGAAGGAAATCGTCCTCTATCTCGAAGAACTGGGTCTCGCCGGCAACATCATCAGCATCACGTACGTGCTGCTCCTCGGCGGAATCGGCGCGTTCGTCACCTACGAAGCACTCAAGGGTGACAGCGGTGGCGGTGTGAGCCACGACGTCGACGAAGACGCCGAAATCGACGCCGACGACATTCCAGAGATAGCCAAGAAGATTCAGAGCTACTCGCTCCCACCGATGCTGACCCTCCGTGGCGGCATTCAGGTCTCGCTCTGGATGATTCTCGCCGTCGCGTTCGCGACGGGCCTCCTCTCGGGCTTCCTCGGTGTCGGGGGCGGCTTCATCCGCATGCCGGCGCTGTTCTACCTGATCGGTGTGCCGGTGCCCATCGCCGTCGGGACTGACCTCTTCGAGATTATGTTCTCGGGCGGTATCGGGTCGTTCCTCTACGCCCAATCCGGGGGTGTCGACCTCTCTATCGTCGCTCCGCTCCTCGCTGGCTCTGCACTCGGTGCCCGCGTCGGCTCTGCGGCGACCTCCATCGTCGACGAAGACGAAATCAAGATTTACTTCGGTCTGATGCTCCTGCTCGGTGCGCTCGCCGTGGCAGTCCGCCAGGCCGGGAACTACCTCGGTATGGGTGTTCTCGACTACGTCAGCCTCGCACTCATCCTCGGGTCTGCGCTGATGGTCGCCGGTGCTGTCGTCTACAGTGCCCTCAAATCGATGCGGGCAGGCACGACCGGTACAACACCCACCGCCGACTAACCCCAGAATCGCCCCTCGAACACAGCCCTCTGTTCTCGTTTTTTCGGTTCGGTGTTGTACGAAGCATACAAACCCTTTTGAGTGCTGACTACGTACCCGCTTACGATAATGGCTACCTCGATGGTCGAATACCTGCAATCCGACATGCAGTGCGAGGGACTCCTCGAGTGTCTCCACGGACTCAAGCAGCTCGACCGACGGTGCTTCGAGGTCCTCGTCGAAACTGAGGACCCCATGACCGTTGACGAAGTTGCTGAGGCCGTCGAACGCGAGCGCTCGACTGCGTACCGTTCCATCCAGCGGCTACTCCAAGCAGGGCTCATTCAGAAAGAACAGGTCAACTACGAACACGGTGGCTACTACCACGTCTATCTGCCCACCGACCCCAACGAAGTCGCAGACGACATGCAGCGGATGCTCAACGACTGGTACGCCCAGATGGGCACGCTCATCCAAGAGTTCCGCGACAAGTACGACGACAAAATTCTCACTGCCGAGTGAGCGGTTTCGCCCGACGATGGCCCGACGTTCAGTACGTCACCTCGTCGCCCTAACTGATTAGGCTCTGCGTTCAACCCCGACCAGCCCCTAGTTTCTTTTGCGACCCCACATGTCGAAGAGTAAAAGCAGTCCCCGCCACAACGAGTTCGTAGAAGAGTGTCCAACGTGCGACTCCCGCACCCCACATCAGGTCTCCATCGAGATCAAGACCGAGAGCAGAAAGCGCGAGAACCGAGAGTTCTCACGCGAACCGTACCGTGTGACACAGTGCTCTCGGTGCGGCGACCGGCGCGCTCAACGTATGAACGACGCGTGAATGACCCGTCAACCACGGTCGAATCTACGCCGACGCACGGCCAAGAGACGACTCGTCAGCCCTCCACCTGATTCGATAGATGACACACGTCCCATCCACCGACACGCCGACCGTCCTCCTCGTCGACGACGAAGTCGAACTCGCTGACAGCCTCGCGCTGTGGCTCGAGCGGCGCTGTGAGGTCAGAGTGGCGTACTCCGGGCGAGAGGCCCTCCAGTCGTTCGATGAGGACGTCGATGTCGTCTTTCTCGACCAAAACTTACCAGGGCTCCCCGGTGAGACAGTCCTCCACGAGTTGCGACGCGACTCGAAGCCCAACACACCAGCAGTCGTCATGTTGACCGCGACGCCGAGTGACGAACTGTCGGAACTCCCCGCTGACGACGTCCTCACCAAACCGGTCACGAAATCAGATATCTTCGATGCGGTCGCTCGCTTCGCCGACGACGCTCACGAAGTGACTGCCGAATAGCGCAGTCTCTCAGTCGTCGCTCGGCACAGCGTTCAGTTCCTCGAAATACGTCTCGATGAGCTTTCGCTCTGCGGCACGGAGGTGTTCGTGGAGCGTCGGCGGAGAGATACCGAGTGAGTCGGCCACTTCTTCGGCAGTGCTCCCGCGTGGCCACTCGAAGTAGCCCGAGACGAGCGACGTCTCCAAGACGGCCTTCTGGCGCTCGGTCAGCTTCCCGTCGAGTTCGGTCCGGAAGGACTCCGTCGATTGCGCGGGTTGTTCGACTTCCCGCTTGGCGACGACGGAGACGTTCGGTGCCGCTCCCGAAATCGCTTCGACGAGTGCCCCGTGGTCGGCGTCGGCAGCGACGTGGACCGCGAGGCTTCCACTCCCGTTCGAGAGTTCGAGCGCTTCGATACTCGCTCCGTGGTCGACGGCGGTGAGGAGGACCGACGCGCCGTCGAGGCGTACCTCTAACACCGATTCGTCGGTTCCCTCGGTGACGACGCGCACTTTGGAGATGTGGTCGTACGTGACGGCCGACTCGACCACGTCGCTTCCAGTTGCACCGCCGACGGTGACGAAACAGGTCACCCCGTCGTCTACCTGTGCCACGCCGTCGAGCGAGAGGTCACAACCAGCGTCTGCAGTGAGCGTCGCGAGTGCGTCCGAATCCGCTCCGAGTCGGAATTCGAGTTCGACGACGCTGTCACCGTTGAGGAGTCGTTTACTCTCGGCGGCGTTGATGCCGTTTCCGACCGTCGCTCCGAGGTCAGCAAACAGCGACGCTGACTCTTCGTCGAACGCCGCCGTCTCGTCGTAGACGGTGAGCGCACCGTACACTGTGCCTTGGTACGAAATCGGGACGCACAGTCCCGAGACGGTCTCGAAGGCGTCTGCGTTTCCATCGAACACCGCAGTTCGATGCTCGGCGGAGAGGTCGTCGAAGACGTACGCGTCGTCGGGGTCGTTCGGGTCGAACACGCTGTCGACGAAACTGTGGTCGACTTCGGACGGTTCGCAATCGAGGCCGGCCTGTGCGGTACACCGAAGTACACCGGCAGCAGTTCGACGGAGAACGAAGGCCGCTTCGTGGGCCTCTGCGACGGCGTCACAGACTGTCTGTTCGATATCGTCGCGCGTTCGAGCGTCGATGAGAGCGCGGTCGATCTCTCGCACGAGTCCGTTGACGCGGTTCAAGCGCTCGAGTTGCTCCTCGCGGTACTGAATCGCCGCCTCGTGTTCGGTTCTGACCGCTTCGAGTCGATGACGCAGTTCGTCGAGTGCTTCCGGTTTGCGGAGTTCGTCGATTTCCCTGCTTTCGAGGGCTTTCTCCGTCGATTCGAGGGCGAAGTACTCGCGTACTTCGGAGTCGAATCCAGACCGAAAGAGGAGTTCCTCGACGGTCTCTTTGACGTCGGTCTTGGTGACCGGTTTCACGAGGTACGTATCGAACGCCATCTCGACGATATCCGTGTCTGGTTCGACGGCGGTCATCATCGCCACGCGGCAGTCGATGCCGCGGGAGCGAATCTCGTCGAGGACGTCGTCGCCGGAGACGCTCGGCATCCGCCGGTCGAGCAGGACCACGTCGACGCTCTCGTCGAGACGGTCCAACGCCTCCTGGCCTCCATAGGCCGTCTCGACGGTAAACCGCTCACCGTCGAGCCAGTATCTACAGGTGTCAGCGAGGTCCTCGTCGTCGTCGACCACGAGGACAGTCTGCTCGGCAACCCGGTGAGTCGGGTGCCCGTCTGCCGAGCTATTGGTGACCATCGTATCGAACACACTGTATCATCGGACAGATATATATCTGCCCATCGGGGAAGGTGGAATTTACTCTGGTTGGAACGTCGTGAAAGACACTCTGATAGGTGTGAACTGGCGTGAACTCGACGCATCTGGCGGCTGTCTCACACTCGGTGCACCGACGACAGCTCCCGTGTCACGCCCGCTGGAACGTCGCGACGAACGACGCCCCGGTCGGTTCGTTGTCTTCGATTCGAAGCTCGCCTCCGTACCCCTCGACGATTTCGCGGACGAGGAACAGACCGAATCCATTTCCGGGGTCCGAGAGGTCTTCGATTCGCTGTTCGAGCAGTGACTGTTTCTCTTCGTCAGGAATGCCCGGACCGTCGTCCGAGACGCGGAGTTCGACGCGCTCGTCACTGACCGCGACGTCGACGTGAACCTCGGGAGTCGGATTGTCGTTGTGTTGAATCGCGTTCTTCAGGAGTTGTTCGACCACTTCGTCGAGCAACTCGTCCGCCAGCACGGGGATTCGGGGAACGCTACCGATGGAGATATTCGCATCTGCTGCACCCGTCGCGTCCACGTCGACGGCGGACAGTCCGGCGTCGATTGCCTCGTGAATCGACCGTTCGTAGAGTTCGTGGGAATCACGCTCGACGATGACCTTCATGAACGTCCGCATCGTGCCGACGAGTTCGGTCATCTCGTCGACTCGGTTTCGAACCGTCTCCAGGTGTGGTTCACCGTCCGGTCCGACGAAGTCGCCGACGATGTCGGCGCGCGCGCCGACGACGTTGAGGCCGTTCAGGAGATTGTGTCTGATGACGCGATTGACGAACTCCAGTCGCTCTCGCTCGCGTCGCAGTTGCCGTTCGCGTTCCTTCCGGTCGGTGATGTCGTGGCCTTCTGGGACGAGTAAGACGACGTCGTCGCCGTCGAAAACCGGCGTGAGAGAGAAGTCGATAACCGCGTCTGGTCGGTCGGGTCCGGTGTCGACTTCGACTTCGTACTGGACGAACTCACCGCTGGCGGCCCGCGAGAGTGCCGCTTTCAGGTCGGAGACACGTTCGTCGTCGCCGCGCCACCACGGTGTCTCCCAAGCGGGACGTCCAACGACGGCGTCTCGGCCGGCGTCGGCGACTTCCAGTGCGGCGTCGTTGACCCGGAGAACTGTCCCGTCGGGGTCGAGAAGTCCCATGTACTGGAACGTACTGTTGAAGACGGCGTCCAACTGGCGTTCTCGCTGTTTTCGCTCCGTCATGTCGCGAGTCACCTTCGCGAACCCGACGACGTCGCCGTCGTCGACGAGCGCGGTAATCGCGACCGAGGCCCAGAACTGCGTCCCATCGGCGCGGACGCGCCACCCTTCGTCTTCGGCACGGCCATCGCGTCGGGCCGCTTCGAGGAGTCGTTCGGGGAGTCCGCGCTCCCGGTCTTCGTCCGTGTAGAAGGTTCGAACGTGCTCGCCGAGGATTTCGCCAGTCGTGTACCCCTTGATGGCTTCGGCCCCACGGTTCCAACTTTCGACGTGGCCGTCGGCGTCCAGACGGAAGATGGCGTACTCTTCGATATCGTCGACGATTCGGGAGAAGGCCGCCTCTCGCCGTTCGAGTTCGCGCTCTCGTTCGCGTCTGACGTGTGAGTCGATGCCGTGAGCGACGGTGTGGCCGAGGTTTTGGATAGGTTCGACCAACTCGGCGGTGAACGCACCTTCGTGTCCGGCGTACATCGTGAGGACGCCGTATCGTTCGTCACCGAAGTCGAGTGGGACAGACGCCGCTGAGTGGTATCCTCGTTCGAGTGCGGCGTCTCGAAGCGCCCCGAAATCTGCTTCGTCGGCGATGCTGTGTGTCGTCTGGACCGTTCCTGACCGCAGTGCGCGCCCAATCGGACCGTCGCCATCGGCGTGTGGCCCAGCGACTGACGCGTCTCCTTCGTCGAGATAGCCGTCTTCGGTGCCGGCCCACGCAGTGGGGCGAATCTCGCCTGTCGTCTCCTCGACCACCCCTATCCAGACGAACCGAAGCGTCTCGGTTTGGACGAGGCGTTCACAGACGTGCTGTTCGACGTCCGCACGTTCCGTTGCAGCGACGATGGTCTCGCTAACGTCGGAGATGACCTCGTTGAACGTGGCGAGGATAGCGAGGCGCTCTTCGAGTTCTCGGTCGGTGGCCGACGACTCGTCGGCCGGCGTCTGCGCGTCACCAGTCATCCGTGGGAGCCCCCCGACCAGTGCGCCGCTGTGGGTGCATGTACCTCGAGTCAGACCCCCATCGACTTGGGCGTTTCCCGGTGTGTCGACACCGGCCCTAACTGAATAGGGAGGTGAATTAGTAGGAACGCTTCCTTCTACGTAGGTGGCCACAGTGACCCCACCCAGGTCACTCGTCGTGCCCGCACGTTCCCGCACAGCGGAACCGAACCCGACCCCCCCTCACTCCGCTCTCGGGAACGTGTCCCTGCCCAAACCCAACTCCCTTTGCGTAACTGACCGACGAGCCACAGCCGTCGGTAGAGCGTCCAACCAGCAGGCTTTCGTTCATGTCCGAACCTACTACATTCATTTCTAGGTGAGCCAGATACAAGACCGAAAACATGACTTACCGCGCACTTTACGGCAGATAAACACATATGTGCAACACATGAGAAAGAACGAGCTAATTCACTTGCACACACTGCTGGTGGAGATCGCCGGGGACTTCCTCGAATCTGGTATCGCGACGCGCGAGGACCTCGAACCGTACCACCAACTCGAAATCGGCCCGATGGCACTTCGGTCCTGCCGCGACGACCACGAAGTCGCCGTCAGGACGCTCGCGACGATACTCGCCATCTGTGCCGCCCGCGACCTCGGTCGCGAGACCAGCACGATTCCCGGCCAGCACCTCCTCGGACCGGGAGGCGAGGTTGGAACGACAGACACCGACCAACGCCTTCGCTCTCACTAATTTTGCCCCTCTGGGAGCTACCCGATTCGTGAGCGGTGCCACCGGGTGACGAGAGGACATAAGACACACCAGTGAGACGGCCCGGTATGCGACTCGAAGATTACTGGGGGGTCGGCCCGAAGACGTCGGCCCGACTGGAGTCGGCACTCGGCAGGGAGGGCGCGGTTGCCGCCATCGAGTCGGCCGACGTGCGAGCGCTCGTCGCCGCGGGCGTCACACGAGGACGCGCGGTCCGTATCCTTCGACGTGCCGACGGCAACAGCGGCATCGAGGCACTCGCGACCCGCGACGCACGCGACGTCTACGACGACCTGTTGACGCTCGCCAGCGACTGCGCACTGACGGAACACGCCGCAGACCGAATCCGCGTGTTGACGCCGTTGCCGACCGTAGACGACCGCCGGGACCGACTCGAACGCGTCCTCGCCGCCAGCGAGGCGTGGGACAGACTCTCTGCGGCGGCACGCGAGGCGGTCGAAGCGGCCTTCGATGCCTACGACGAGGCAGGCGAGACCGAACGGGCCGCAGTCCGTGCCGCACTCGAACTCCGCGACGCTGGCCTCCGAGGCGAGACGTTCGACGCACTCGACGACGCAGACCCAGCGGCGCTCGAAGACGCACTCGGGGCGCTCGGCTACGTCGCTCAAGACGGGTCGGTCGAACCCGGTGCGGACGAACGACTCGACCGGATGCGCACCCGTCTCGAAACGGTCGAAGAACTCGAATCCAGTGCGTTCGACGTCCTCGAGACGATTCAGCAACGTGGCGTCCGCTCGCTAGACGACTTCCGCGCTGCGTTCGTCGAGTACGTCGCACACGAGACTGACCTCACACGCGGCGAAGTCGAGTCCGCCGCAGCAGACGACGCACGCGACGCGACTGACTTCGTGAGTACGTCACTTCGCGCGCTCGTGACCGAACTCGAAGCCGACGTCGAAAAACGAGAGGCAACGGTCGCAGAGGAACTTCGTGACCGAATCTGGGCCGCACGCGACGACGTTGACCTCGCCGTCGAAGCCGTCGACGAAGTCGCGCTGTCGTTGTCGCTCGCACGGTTCGCCGTCGAATACGACCTCACGAAACCGACCGTCGCGGAGACGGGGCTCTCGGTCTGCGGTGCGCGGAACCTCTTTCTCGACGACCCGAAACCCGTCTCCTACGCCGTCGGCGACCACGACCTCTCGTGTTCGTCCGGTCCGGTTCCGCCGTCTGGCGACCGAGTCGCGGTCCTGACTGGGGCGAACAGCGGTGGGAAGACGACGCTGTTGGAGACGCTCTCGCAGGTCGCTATCCTCGCGTCGATGGGACTTCCGGTCCCCGCTGAATCCGCAGTCGTCGGCCGCTTCGACTCGCTCGTCTTCCACCGTCGGCACGCGAGTTTCAACGCGGGCGTCCTCGAATCGACGCTCAAATCCATCGTGCCGCCGCTCTCGGACGACGGCCGGACGCTCATGCTCGTCGACGAGTTCGAAGCCATCACGGAACCCGGACGCGCGGCCGACTTGCTCAATGGGTTGGTGAATCTCACTGTCGAACGCGACGCGTTCGGCGTCTACGTCACACACCTCGCGGACGAACTGAGTCCGTTACCGCCAGAAGCGCGTATCGACGGCATCTTCGCAGAGGGACTGACCGACGAACTGGACCTCCGGGTCGATTACCAACCCCGGTTCGGAACCGTCGGCAAGTCCACGCCCGAGTTCATCGTCTCGCGGTTGGTGGCCAACGCCCGTGACAGAGCAGAGCGCGCTGGCTTCGAAGCACTGGCGGCCGCAGTCGGCGAAGAAGCGGTACAAAAGACACTCTCCGACGCTGAATTCGCCGGGTGAGCGAGCATAGATGGCGATGCGTGGTGACCGCCGGTCGGGACGACTATCGCATCTCGTCGAGCGAGACGAAGGCCTCGACGTCGGCGGTCAACCACGCCTCCATCTGGTCACAGCAACTGTCACGCCGCGGATAGACGGTGACTTGGTCGGAACTCCCTCGGTACGTTACGACGATGCTATGAAGGAGACACTCACCAGTCGAATCCGTACCTGGGCGGTCAACAGACCCTGCAACCGAATCCTGGGACGCGGGCACTTCGGACATTCGCCGTCAGGTGTACAGAGGAGACGGTGATTACATAACCTTCACTAAGTGTGGTAATTATTGACACAGGCGATGGCTGAAGACTGTGGTGGCCGGAGACTGTGGTGGCCGGAGGCTGTGGTCGCTGAAGACTGTGGTCGACACTGAATCAGCGACAGTCTGTCACCGGGCGACATCTGCCGGCGGAGACGACTTGAAGTGCCCTCACGCGCCATCTGCGTGTCGATGGTTGACCCGACGTCTGACTTGGGAGAGAACGTAGACCCTGACGACGCGCCACAGTGTGCAACGTGTGGCGAGGCAATCGTGAACGTACCGACGCATCACGTCGTCACGTGGGTGGACGGCGACGGTGCCGTTCAGTACCGACACTTCTGTAACGACGATTGCCGCGCAGACTGGGACGACGAACGATAATCGAGCGCCGAGTTACTCCACGGACGACCAGAACTGGTCGAGACCGAACCCGAGCATGTCGGAACTGACGGGGCGGAACTCCTCGCGTTCCTGTTCGGGGAAGTACTCGCGGACGCCGTTCCACGAGTCACGCGCGTAGCGTGCGTCCACGAAGACGCGAACGCCGACTTCGTCGGTGCCGCGGATGACCCGCCCGATTGCCTGTCGCGCCTTTCTGACTGCTGGTACCGTCAAGGCTGTCTCGAATCCGTCTCCGAACTCCTTGTCGTACGCCGTCTTCACCGCGCGCGTCCGCGGCGACGACGTGTTGATGAGGGGGACGCCACAGACGACGGCGGCCGAGAGTTTGTCACCGCTGTAATCGACGCCCTCGGTGAGTGTGCCGCGCAGACTCGTGACGAGCACTTTCCCTGTTCCGCCGAAGAAGTCTCGCTTGAGGTCTTCTGTCGCACCGTCACCAGACGACTCGTCGAGGAGCACCGGTTTGTCGACGCGGTCTTCGAGGACGCTCGCCATCCACTCGGCTTCGGCGTAGTTGGGCATCCCGACGAGGACGTTCCCAGGCGACCGGGTGCACACCTCTGCGGCGGCGTCGGTGTAGGCGAGGCGCGTCTCGTTTTCCTCGCCAGGTTGGCCGCGGTTGCTGTGGGTGAACTTCGGGACGTCGACGGCGAAACTCGCGCGATTCGACTCGGGGAACCCGAGGCCGAAGGTCCGTTCGGCAACTGGCCGCCCCTCCTCTGCGAGGGCGTCGAGGCCGGTGACGCGTCGGAACACGTCGATCGGTTCGAGCGTCGCACTCATCAGGACGCCGCCGCCGAAGTCACCCAGTCGCTCGGCGATTGCCTCGCCGGGGACACAGTTGTGAACCGAGATGCGGGCGTTGTAGGCACGCCGCCACGACTCGAGTGGTTCCATCTCGTCCCACGTGCGTTCGAGGTCGATTTCGCGGAAGTGTTTCTCGTGGTCGGCGTAGGCCCACGTCGCCAGCGCTCGGCCTGCCGCAGGTGCGGCCCGACGTTTGTCGTCGTCTTCGACCGAGTCGAGGATGCGGGCGACGGCCGACCCGGTCGCTTCGGCGCGGACCCACGTGCCCTCGTCGTATCCGGCCGACTCGGCCCACTCTGTCAGTTCGTCGACGGTGGGTTCTTCGGGGTCGCGAAGCGGAATCTCCTCGTCCGTGAGTTCGGTCAGGTCCGCCCGCCAACCGACGTATTCGGTGTCGAGGTGTGCCGTCACGCGCCGGTCGAGTTCCTCGCGGAGGTCACGGACGAAATCGCGCGTCTCTTTGAGTTCGCGGAGGGTCACGTCCGCCTCCTGTAACTCACCGCGGACGAGGTCGGCGTCCTCGGTAGATTTGCCGGCGTCGTCGAACTCGACTGGTTGGATGACGCGCGTGAACTCGCTTTCGGCGTCGCGGAGGGTGCGGTCACCGACGCCGACGGAGACGAGGTCACGGACGCGCGGTTCGAGCATGTGCGCTTCGTCGCAGATGACGAACGTCGAGTCGTCGACGAGTGCACCGGTGAACGTGCCGACCGTCGTGGGGTCGAACGCGTGGTAGTAGTTGCCGACGACGACTTCGAGGTGAGGGAGCAACGCTCCCATCACGGAGTGCGGACACGACCCTGCACCGGCGGCGAGCGAGACGAGGTCCTCGGGGGTGATGAGACCCTCGTCAGAGAAGTCGAACGGAACTGCCTCGATTGGGTCGCCGTCGTCCGGCAGGTCTGCGAGGAAGTTGGCGTAGAAGGGGCAGTACTCCACGTCTTCGTACTCCGGCATCGACTTCGGGTAGGGCGTCGGTTCGTCCGCCGTTTCGAGATACGACGGGCCGGTGGTCGTCGCCCCAGTGTCGAGGAGGCCCGTCTGTTGTTCGCGGGCGTCTTTGGCCAGCGCTTCGGCGCTCGTCCGCCCGCCGTCGCCGACGAGCCCACGAGTTCGGTCCCGGAGGCCCTCACAGCGGTCGTAGACGCTCGACTCGTCGATGCCGCCGCAGCGCTCTCTGCTGTACGGACAGACGTCGGCTTTGCCGACGAGCGTGAGTCCGGAGATTGGATTCCACTCGTCGGGAAGGTTCTCGTTGATGGTGCGGAGGTCGGCTTCGAACTGCCGAAGTTGCTGCTTGACGCTCGTCAACACGAACACGCGTTCGTAGTCGGAGTCCGGGTCGCGGACGAGTTCGATGCCGGCAGTGAGCGCGAGCATCGTCTTGCCAGTCCCGCACGCACCTTCGACGACGGCGAATCCGTCGTCGCGGGCGGTCTCTATCGCAGTCTCGATTCCGTCGGCTTGTTCCGGATACGCCTCCGGGTGTCCGAACACCTCCTGCCAGGTCACGCTCTGTGGTCCACTTGCGACGGCCATAGGGGTGTCGGTGACTGGCCGCGTGTTGGTATTTGAACGTTCGCCACAGAAACGTGCGTCAGAACGGTCGGGACTGGCTGCATCGCAGATGGAACCGGATGCGCCGCAGATGGAACCCGGTGCGCTGCAGACGAGACTGGATGCATCGCAGACGAGTCCAGATGCGCCGCAGACGAGACCCCGGTGCGACTCACTCGAGGAACGACGAAATCGCGTCAGCGACGCCTTCCCTGTCGCGTTCGTCGCCGCCGACGCAGACGACGAGTGGCCCGTCGGTCGGCGCGTACACCTTCATCTCGCGTCCTTTCTCGGAGTATCGTGTGCCGGCGATGCGGACCAAGTCTGCGTCGACGAGGTTGCCGAGGTGGTGTCGGACGTTCTGAATCGACGTGTCGACCAACTCGGCGAGTTCCGTCGCCGTCGCGGGCGAGTCGTGGAGGCACGAGAGGATATCGCGGGCGGTATCACAGGAGAGACACGCGATGAGTTGCTCCGTCTCCTCGTCTTCCAGCCAGTGAACGCGGGGAGACGCCTCTCCACCCGTGTCCACGTTTCCTTCTGACGGAAGCAACCCTGACATGGTACGGACAAATCAGTGAAGTAAGTAAACCGTTTCGGGAGATTAGACCGTGGCTTCGTCACCAGTCGAGAGCCCCGGTAGTCGCCCGACGGCGTAGAGGACGGCGAGCACCGCGACGACCACGAGCAGACTCACCGAGAGCGTCCGAAAGACCAGTTCGAATCCGACGTTCGCTTCGGTCAGGAACCCGACAGCACCGCTGCCGTTGGCTTCCAAGAGGAGCGCCGCGCCGCTGAAGACCGCGTACGAACTTCCTCGTGCCTCGCTCGGGAGCGACGAGAGCATGAACGTATCCAGTGCCGGAAACAGACTGTGGATGACGTAGCCCAAGACGGCGACGACGACGGCGACGGCGAGAAAGCCGTGGACGAACGTCAGGGTAAACAGCGACGCCGTGAACGCGACGAGGAGTGCGAGGATGTAGGGGACGTGCGGGAACTTGTCGGCGAGTCGCCCCGAAAGCGAGAAGGCGGGGACGCCCGCCGCGAAGACGATGGTGAGCATCGTACTCGCCGCCGCTGGGGAGAGCCCCTTCGCCTGCGTCATGTACGAGACGAGGAAGTTGAACAGGCCCTGCCAGATGAACCCTGCAGGTGCGATGAGGAGGATTCCCGTGAGGATGAGTTTCCAGTGGCCGAGTGCGGCCGAGAAGTTACGGTCCGCCCCAGTGCCGGTCTCCGTACTCCCGTCTCGGGAGACGGCGTAGAGGAGGACGGTGACGACGGCGGCAGCGACCGAGAGCGCCCAGAACGTCTCGCGCCACGAGAACGACGAGAGGATGACGACGACGATGGGCGCAGCGACGACGGCGGCGACCTGACTGGCGGCCCCGTGGATACCGACCATGCGGCCGACGCGTTCGGGGAAGAGTTCGCCAACCAACGGGACGGCGGAGACGAAGTACGCACCCGAGGCGAGTCCGAGGCCGAACGCACCGATTTGGAGCGTCAGAATCGACGTCGCGCTCGCGGTGAACGCCGCGGCGACGACGAGCACCGTCCCTGCGCCGAGGACGACTCGGTCTCTGGGGACGCGCGTGAGGAGATAGCCAACCGGAATACGGGGGAGTGCGGTCCCCAACCAGACGAGACTCGTCACGACGCCGATAGTCGCCGGGCCGACGCCGAACTGCACCTGGAGGGTCTCGACGAGCGGGGGAAAGGCGACGCGGCCGAAGTTGACGAGGAAGACGAGTCCGCAGAGAGTACCGAAGAGGCGACGGGTCACTGCTCTCACGTTCCCGGTGGCGAGAGTCAAACGTTGCGGAAGCGACCGGGAGTGTCAGGCGAGTCGGTCACGACCACGAGTCTGAAGCGGTCGGTCACGACCACGAGTCTGAAGCGGTCGGTCACGACCACACATGTTAACGCAGGGCCGGGCGAACGACTCCACATGATTACGAGTCGACGTATGGCCGCGGTGGACGTCAACGCCGAGTCACTCGGCGTCCCGCGGAAGCAACTCATGGAGTCTTCCGGAAACGCCGTCGCTCGCGTCTGTCGTGACCTCGCAGAACCCGGTGGGTCGGTCGCAATCGTCGCCGGACGCGGGAACAACGGTGGCGACGCGCTCGTGGCCGCCCGGTTCCTGACCGAGTACGACGTGACTGTCCACTTGCTTGGCCGCCCGGAGACCATCTCGACCGACATCGCCCGCGAGAACTGGGACGCACTCGTCGCCTGCGACATCCCACACCGGACGGTCATCGATTCGACGGCGTTCGACCTCGGCGACCCAGACGTCGTCGTCGATGCGATGCTCGGAACCGGCGTCACTGGCGCACTTCGGGAACCCGAGGCGACTGCCGCCCGCGCCATCAACGACTCGTCGGCGACAGTCCTCGCCGTGGATGTCCCCTCTGGCGTGGACGCGGACACCGGTGAGACCGCTGGCGTCGCCGTCGACGCGGACCACGTCGTCACCTTCCACGACGACAAACCCGGTCTCGACGCACTCGACGCCGCGGTCACCGTCGCCGACATCGGGATTCCAGCAGCGGCCGAGTCGTTCACCGGCCCCGGTGACTTGCTCGCGCTCCGCCGCCACGCCCAGAGCCACAAAGGCGACCACGGCGACGTCCTCGTCGTCGGTGGCGGTCCGTACACTGGTGCACCCGCGCTGGCCGCACAGGCCGCGCTCCGCGCCGGTGCTGACCTCGCTCGTGTCGCCTGCCCCGACCACGTCGCACGCGAAGTACAGGGCTACTCGGAGAACCTCATCGTCAGCGGGTTCGACGGCGACCACCTCGAACCCGGCCACGTCTCGGACCTCCTCGAACTCGCCGCAGAGCGCGACGTCGTCGTCTTCGGCCCCGGTCTGGGCGACGCCGACGACTCACTGGAGGCGGTTCGTGAGTTCCTCGAATCGTACGACGGAACTGCCGTCGTCGACGCCGACGCGTTGCAGGTCGTCCCCGACGTGGACACCGAGGCGACGCTGATTTGTACACCGCACCAAGGAGAGTTAGTGAAGATGGGTGGGCAGACGGACACCGACTGGGAGACGCGGCGCGAACTCGTCGGCGAGTTCGCCGCGGAACTCGGGCACACACTCCTCGTGAAAGGGGCCTACGACGTGATTTCGGACGGCGACGAGGTTCGAGTCAACCGAACCGGCAACCCTGGGATGACCGTCGGTGGGACCGGCGACGTCCTCGCTGGTGCGACCGGTGCGCTCGCGTGCGTCCTCCCCCCACTCGACGCGGCGGCAGTCGCCGCGTACGCAAACGGTCGAGCAGGTGACGTTGCGGCCGGCGAGTTCGGAAACGGCCTCGTCGCGACGGACCTCCTCGAACGACTGCCTGCGGGCCTTCGGAGTGAGATAGATGACTGACGACACACCACGAGACGAGACGAACAGCACCGAATCGAACAGCGGCACCGAACGCGAACTGACACACGTAGACGAGCGCGGGAACGTCCAGATGGTGGACGTAGGAGCAAAGCCTGACACCCAGCGCCGGGCCATCGCGCGCGGAACGATTCACCTCAGTGAATCGACGATTCGCGCCATCCGTGACGACCAAATCGGGAAAGGTGACGTGTTGGCGACTGCGCGAATCGGCGCGGTTCAGGCGGTCAAACACACCTGGGAGACGATTCCGATGTGCCACCAGATTCCTATCACGAACGTCGACACCGAGTTCGACGTCGGAGACGAGACGGTCACACTCACCGTCACCGTCGGAACCACCGGAAAGACTGGGTGCGAGATGGAAGCACTCGAAGGCGTGACCACCGGTCTCAACGTGGTCTGGGATATGGTGAAAGCCGCAGAGAAAGACGACGACGGCCAGTATCCCGGAACGAAGATTACGGACGTCGAAGTGGTGTCGAAAGAAAAAGAGACCCTCGAATAACCGACAGGCGCTGTCGACTTCTCCTGTGTGGCGGAAGTCACCCACCACTAAGTGTCGGCCCATTGTCTCGTAGACCAACAGTATGCCCTCTTCAGCCTCCGCCGGTGATGCGCCCCCAGAAGCCACTGCCGTGGCACGTCGATATCACCGACTCGAACGGTCGATTAGCGGTGCCGTTGCCCTTCTCTCCGTCGGTGTCGTCGCCGCGGCGATTCTCTTTGCACCACTCCTCGTCGGCCTCCTCGTTGCGCTCGCCGTCGTCGTTTTGCTTCGGATTCCACTCTTTCGAACCAGTGGCACTGCCCGACTCGCGTCCACCGCAGAACCACGGTCGGTCCTCGCCGACTTCGAGAGTGCGACCCCACCACTGCTGGCGTTCCAGTGGGGAGTCGCTGACAGCGTCCAATCGGAGGTAGACGGAGCAGTGTACGACTTCTCGTATCTGTTTGGACTCCGGTCGGTGCGGATGGAAACGACGGTTCGGTCGGTCACGGCCTCTGAGAGCGATTCGAGTGCAGACCTCGAACTGGACGTGACGGCGGACGGGAATCCGTGGGGAACGTATTCGGTCTCGATTCACGAGGGCGCGTCCAGAACACTCGCAGATATCGACTGGGAATCGAGTCGCAAATTTGGACTTCGACGCCTCCCACAGTGGTTCGTGGCAGAACGCTACCGTGCCGAGATGCTCACAGCACAGGGCTACCGCGTGCTCGACCGGGACGCGTCGCTGTCGCTGTCGGTGTAGTCCGTCAGTTGTATCGAGAGGAAAACTGGACGTCGTCCGCGAGAATCTCAGTTAGGTCGAGTCGGGCGTCACCGACAACTTCGCCGCCTTCGCCCGTGCTTTCTCGACGATTTCCGGTCGGGCCTCGAACTCGAGGTGGACCTGTTCGCCCTCGTACTCCTCGGTTTCGACGTGGGTGTGGTCGTAGAGCCACGAGACGAGACTCATCGTGTCGTCCGTCATCGGGAGCAAGAGTCGCTCGCGCTCCCACGCGGGCAGTTCTTGCTCGACGCGCTCGGTCAACTCGGAGATGTTCTCGCCGGTGAGCCCCGACACCGCGACTGGGTTCGGCGCGAGTGCCGAGAGTGCGGCGCGCTTCTCCGCGAGTTCCTCGTCGCCTACCTTGTCCACCTTGTTGAACACGGTGACGATGGGCGCTTCGTTGCGCTCGTAGAGCGTGTCGTGACTCGTGATGAGTTTCTCGCGCATCTCCTCGACTGGTTCGGAGGCGTCGACGACGAGTAACACGAGGTCTGCCCGATAGACGGAGTCGAGCGTGGACTTGAACGACTCGACCAGCCAGTGTGGGAGGTCGGAGACGAACCCGACAGTGTCGGTGAGAAGGACGTCGTGTTTGCCCGTCTCGGCACGCCGCGTGGTCGTCCCGAGCGTCGTGAACAACTTGTCCTGCGACTCGGCAGTCGGGTCGAGGTCCGGGTGCAAGTCGTCGTTCTGGCCGACTTCGAGGTCGGCCGCGAGTCGCTGCATCAGCGTGGACTTCCCGGCGTTCGTATAGCCAGCGAGTGCAACGAGGTCGAACCCGGATTCGCGGCGCTGTTCGCGCCGCGTCTCTTCTTTCTCGGCGATGGAGTCGAGTTCGTTCTTGATGCGCGAAATCTGCGCTTTGATGTCGCGTTCGCGACTCTCGTCGTACTCGCCGAGACCCATGAAACCGGGGCGTTCGTCGCGTTTCGCCAGCGACGCTTTCGCCTCGGCGCGCGGGAGTTCGTAGCGTAACTCCGCGAGTTCGACTTGTAACTGCGCTTTGCGGGTGTTGGCCCGCTGTCCGAATATCTCGAGGATGAGCGTGAAGCGGTCGATAACTTCGACGTCGGTCGGGAGTTTCTGGGCGATGTTGTACGTCTGGTACGGGCCCAGTCGGTTGTCGAAGATGACGGCTCGTGCGTCTTCGCGGGCGACGAGCGCCGCTAGCTCGTCTACCTTCCCTTCACCGAAGTGGTAGGCTGCGTCCTCTTCGCGGGTCTGCGAGAGGCTGCCGACGACTTCGTACCCCGCCGCTCGGGCGAGGTCGGTTATCTCGGTGAGTTCGGCGTCTCCGCGGTCGACACGCTTCGCGACGACGACGCGGGTCATCGTTTCACCTCGATTGTGTAGTACGTTGCCTGCACTGTGTCAGACTGTACTAACCGCCGGAGACACTTAAGCCCCGCTCGGTGGTGCTCGTGCATCGAGCGTGTCACCCGCCACCTCCACGTCCATGCTAGAGTAGTACACACTCTGTGTCTTGTATATTGCCCAGCGACAGGTGGAACGTCTCGCCGTCGGTGACTGTCCCCCACAAATGACTTATACGAACGCGCAGGATGTTCGCCGTATGGACCCCTTGCAACTCAGTCTCGACCCACAACAACTCGGCCTCGAGTTCGGTAGTGGGGCCGTCATCGGTGGAATCATCGGATTCGCCGCCAAGAAGGTGGCGAAGCTCATCGCCGTCATCGTCGGCCTCGAACTCGCCGTCTTCAAGTTCCTCGAATCGCGTGGTATCCTCTCTGTCGATTGGGAGCGACTCACCGGTGGCCTCGTCAAGGCGACGGAGAACGCTGCGACTGGTGCACCACCGGATTGGATTTCGTCGATTCTCTCGACGCTCTCTATCTCCGCCGGGTTCTCCGGTGGCTTCCTCGTCGGCTTCAAGAAAGGGTAACGACGGCGTCGCGTCGCCGACAGAACAGTTCGTTCGAAAACCGTCGATTAGCGACTTTCAGAGGTCGTCTTCGTCTTTGACGATTCGCGTCTCGGCCGTCCCGCTGGTGATGTTGTTCACCTTGTCGTAGAAGTCGTTCTGCATCCCTGCCGGGAAGGTGATGACGCCGACCCACGACCCGTCGTTTTGCCACTCTTCGCGTTCGAGGTCGCCGTAACTCCGAATCTGTGCCTGTCCGCTGCCGGCGTATTCGGCGGGTAACTGGACGGCGATGGTGACTTCGGCGAACTTGATGGGCAGCACGGGTCGAAGTGCTTCGAGGGCGTCGTCGACTTGCGACTCGACGGGCTCCATCGGGTCGATTTTGAACCCTGCTTCTTCGAGCGCTCGCTCGATACGCTCGGGCGGGTGTGGCGAGTCGTTCATCTGCGGGTTGACCGCGTTGCGGGCGATGCGGTTGATGAGCGACTTCCGCTTCTGTTCTTGCATCTCCCGGCGCTGGTCGGCCGTAATCTGAATCTCCCCTTTCTTCACGACTTCGGGGATAATCTGCATCGGGTCGGTCGTTCCGAACACCTTTTCGAGGTCGGTTTCGGCCGGCCGGTCACCACGAGAGGCGTCTTCGAACACGTCTTCGGCGGCGATGACGTCTTCTAAGTCGCCGTCGAACTCGCCTCGTTTGATAGCAAGCGCCGCGTCGGGGTCGATGAGTACCTCGAAACGCGCGCCGTGAGATTCCAGGCGGGCAGTGACTGCTTCGTCGAGTGAAATCATAGGTTCCGATACTCTCTCCGTGGTAAAAAGCCCTCGCCGCGTCGGGTCTCGCCGTGTCGTCTGTCGAAATCGCCCGGTTCACACACCGAAGAAACCGTTATGCTGGCCCAACCCCCACGATTCGGTATGAGTTCGCAAGCATCGGAGAAGTCACTCGAAGAACGCATCGAGTTGTTCATGCGTCGGAACTTCCCCCAGATTCAGATGCACGGCGGGAGCGCCGGCATCGAAGCCATCGACGAAGAGACGGGCGAAGTGTGGATTTCCCTCACCGGCGCGTGTTCCGGGTGTGGAATCTCGCCGATGACGATTCAGGCACTCAAGTCGCGGATGGTGATGGAGTTCGAAGAAATCGACGCCGTCCACGCCTCGACCGGAGGGTACTACGACGACGAACCGGGCGCGGGATTCGAACCCGACGTCTCCGACGCGCCGTTCTGAGCGTCGGTCACTCGGACTCTCTGTTATCTCCTTTCGTATCAATCTTGTTTTTGTATTCACATTCTGATATTTTGTCGAGGCCGTGTTGAATACAGAGCGCGAGTCGGTCACACGTCCTGTTGTTACGCTCGTAGTGAACTCTCTGATTTTTGTATTAGTACATCATTACGTTCTAGACGCCGGGGTGCCTCTGACAGAAAACGCCGGCGTCTTGCCTAACCGAGATGCCCACCCGGTTTGGGACGTGAGGTGGGAAATTCTCCATGGTGGTAGGGAATTCCCTCACCTTTTAGAAAAGTACCCAGTTGGTAGATAGTCGTACTCAGACAGTCGTTATTTCAAATTTGGGACTGTCCCCCGATAGAAAATGGACCCGTGAGAAACTCTGGTGTGGCAACTCGATTGGCCTCTCGATCGACGACTAGTTCTTCGAGGCCATGCTGAACTCGTCCTCTGTCCGTATCACGCCACACCGACCAAAGAAGAGTCCGACAGAACCAATCTGTCCTACGCAGAGGACTTCGACAGAACCAATCTGCCCTATTCCGCTTCGCAGGTGACGGTGAAACTGCGCTCGAGGCGTGACGAGCGCACCGCTCACGGTGTTTCGGAGGCAAAAAAGAATACAGATTACGCGAGTTGCTCGATGACGTCGACGAGGTCGTCTTTGCTCTGGACACCGATGACCTGGTGGGCTTTCTCACCGTTCGCGAAGAACTGGAGTGTCGGGACGCTTCGAATCTGTTTCTCGCGGGCGAGGTCCTGCAGTTCGTCGATATCGACTTTCGCCACGACGGCGTCGGTCTCCTCGGCAATCTCCGCGACGGTGGGTTCGAGCATCTTGCACGGCCCACACCACTCGGCGTGGTAGTCGACGAGGACGATATCGTTCTCTGCGATGAGTTCGTCGAGGTGGGCCGCGCTCTCGACGTGGATGGGTGCGTTGGTCGCTTCGGGTGTGCTCATGCCCTCTTGTATCGGCGCGAGGCCCTTACCCATTGCGCCTGTTTGCGCGACGTTGCACGACCGCAAAAAGAGGCGACGTGGACACCGAAAACGCCCGCCTCAGCACTCGTACGTCAGAAGCACGCCGTCGTCCACACGCTCGACAGCCTGGAGCGAGAGACGAGGGAACGCCGAGACGAATCCGTCACCGTCGGCGAGCGTCGGTGCGTCTCGCCCGCCGATGACCATCGACCCGACGTACAGCGTCAGTTCGTCGACGAGGCCAGCGTCGAACAGTGAGAAGATAATCTCGCCACCGCCTTCGACCATCAGTCGTTCGACGCCGTGTGATTCGAGCGATTCGAACGCCGCCGGGAGCGAGACGCGCTCGTCGCCAGCGACGACCACTTCTGCCCCTGCCGTTTCGAGCGCGCCCCGCCGGTCTGCCGGTGCGGCCTCCGAGACGAGTACGTACGTCGTCGCTTCGTCGTCGAGGATTCGTGCGTCTGTCGGCGTGCGCGCTCGAGAGTCGGCGACGACTCGCGCGGGGTGCGACGATTTGCCGCGCGACTCTCGTTTTGAGACGAGTTCGGCGTCGTCGAGCGTCAAGTGCGGGTCGTCGGCGAGGACCGTTCCGACGCCGACCAGAACGGCGTCGGACGCGGCGCGAACCTCGTCCACGCGGGCGAAATCCTCGTCACCGCTAATCTTCACCTGCTCGCGGCGACGCGACGAGAGCTTTCCGTCGACACTCGTGGCGGCGTTGACGTGGACGTGCATACTCGTCGGTCGGCAGGGGGGAGAAAACGCCTTTCGGTGACGTGTCACCCCGATGTCTATCAGACAGGAATTAAATAGGGTTGTGTGGTAGATTGTGGCATCAATGACTCCAAAAGTCCTCATGCTGGGTTGGGGGTTCCCGCCGAACGTCAGCGGTGGACTCGACACACACGTCGGCGAGATGTTCGAGCGACTCGAAGACCGAGACGACGTCGAAATCGAACTTGTCCTCCCCGCCGAATACGCTCCCGACCGTGAGGGAATCGTCGGTGTCCCGACCGGCGAAGGTGACATCATCACGCGAATCGGCCGACTGGGCACGAAGTTCGCCGAGCGCGCTGCCGAGGCCGACATCGTCCACACCCACGACTGGTTCGGCTACGGACCCGGTTCGCGCGCGAAGTCGAACAACGCAGACGTCGAGTGGGTGACGACGTTCCACTCGCTGTCTTCGGACCGCAACATCGACCCGCCACAGCGCGAAGTCGAGACCGAACGCCGCATCGCCGAACGGTGTGACCACCTGCTCGCGGTGAGCAACCTCCTCGCTGGAAAGGTCAAAGAGGAGTACGGCGGCGACTGTCACGTCATCTACAACGGCTTCACCGAAGTCGAGACGACGGGCCGTGACCTGAAAGACGAACTCGAAATCGACGGGAAGATGCTCTTTTTCGTCGGCCGCCACACCGACCAGAAAGGCATCTCACACCTCGTCTACGCGTTGGAGAAACTCGACCGTGACGACGTGACGCTCGTGATGGGTGGGTCGGGCCACCTCACCGACCAACTCAAGCGGTTCGCAGAACTCCTCGGCGTCGAAGACCGAATCGAGTGGGCGGGCTACATCCCCGAAGAGGAACTCGGTGACTACTACGCGGCAGCAGACCTCTTCGTCTCGCCGTCGCTGTCGGAACCGTTCGGAATCACCATCGTCGAGGCGCTCTCGGTTGGCACTCGCGTCGTCGCCACCGAAAGCGGGGCGGCGGAGGTCCTTCCCGAAGACTGCGTCATCGAAGTCGAACCGGACTCGCGGTCGATCGCCGACGGCATCGAGTACGGCCTCTCACTCGAAGGCGAACCCGAGTACGAACCGTACACGTGGGACCGCGTCGTCGACGAGACGGTCGAATACTACCACCAGATTCTCGACGAGAAAACAGACGAAACAGCAGACTGAGCGCGCTTATCGGAGGAGACGGAGGTCGGTCACCGGTTCCGGATGTCGGATTCGGTAGCCGTCTCTCGTCGGAACCATCCCTTCGCGGGGCATCGTCCCGCGCGCAGATTGATACGGTGAGTCGTCGTTCTGAACCGACTGGTACGGTGAGTCGTACGACGACTGATATGGGCTATCCGAACGCTGGTACGCACTGTCGCTCGGGGTGTCTTCGAACCCTTCCGGTGGGAGATAGATTCGCTCGCCGGACTCCGAGCGGACGACGACTGCGGTGTCTTTGTCGCCTTCCATCAGAATCGTCGTCCACCCGTCTTCGATAGTCACCGAAAAGGAGACGTCTTCGTCCGACTCGGGAGTGTCGTCGTTCGTCATACCCCTTCAACTGATACGCGGACACTTAGTGATTCGCCCACGGAACCCGACCGACGAACGCACTCCACCTCCGGCCCCAGCAACCCTTTTTATCCGAAGGGGCCGAAGTGCGCATCGATGGATCTCGAACCACATGCCGAGGAGCTTGCCTCCGCTCTCGGTGTTGACAAAGAGGAGGTCAAATCCGACCTGCAGAACCTCTTGCAGTACAGCGTCCCACTGGACGAAGCCAAACAGAGCGTCCGCCGAAAACACGGCGGGGGCTCGTCGGGAAGCGACGCACCGCCATCGTCGAAGCGTATCGGTGACATCGGCCCGAACGACGGCAACGTCTCGGTGACCGTCCGCGTCCTCACCGTGGGTACGCGCTCTATCGTCTACCAGGGCGACGAACAGACGATTCGCGAAGGTGAACTCGCAGACGAGTCCGGCGTCATCTCCTATACGGCGTGGCAGGACTTCGGTCTCGAACCCGGCGACTCGGTGACGATAGGAAACGCCGGCGTCCGCGAGTGGGACGGCAAACCCGAACTCAACATCGGCGCGGCATCGACCGTCGGCGTGGAGTCAGAGACGGTCGAGACACCGTACGACGACCGAATCGGCGGCGAATCCGACCTCATCGACCTCCAGGCCGGTGACCGTGGCCGCAGTATCGAGGCTCGCGTCCTCGAAGTCGAGTCTCGAACCATCAGCGGCCGCAACGGTGACACGACGATTCTCTCGGGCGTCCTCGCAGACGAGACCGGACGACTGCCCTTCACTGACTGGGCACCTCGCCCGGATATCGAAGAAGGTGCGAGCGTCCGCCTCACGGACGTGTACGTCCGCGAGTTCCGTGGCGTCCCGCAGGTGAACCTCTCCGAGTTCACGACGCTGGAGGTACTCGACGAATCGGTCGCCGTGACCGACTCCGCTCCTCGCCTCAAGATTGGTGAGGCCGTCGATGCCGGTGGTATGTTCGACGTGGAAGTGCTCGGAAACGTCCTCGAAGTCCGCGACGGGTCGGGCCTCATCGAACGCTGCCCCGACTGTGGGCGCGTCGTCCAGAACGGCCAGTGCCGACAACACGGCGAGGTCGACGGCGAAGACGACATGCGCGTGAAAGCAATTCTCGACGACGGCACCGGCACGCTGACGGCTATCCTCGACCACGACCTGACGACGAAAGTCTACGGCGGGACGATGGAAGACGCGATGGCCGCCGCCCGTGAGGCGATGGACAAGGAAGTCGTCGCCGACGAAATCGCGTCGAAACTCGTCGGCCGTGAGTACCGCGTTCGCGGTAATCTCTCGGTAGACGAGTACGGTGCGAACCTCGAAGCAGCCGAGTTCGAAGAGACCGACGACGACCCGGCCGACCGTGCGAAGGCCCTCCTCACGGAGGTGGGCGCATGAGTTCCTCACCGGTCGTCGGCACGCGTGAAGTCGCCTACCGCGTCTTCGCTGCCGAGTTCGACGACGCGTCGCTGTCGTACTCCGAGAGCGACGAAGAACGCGCACCGAACTACGTCGTCACCCCGACGGGCGCACGTCTCAACCGGACGTTCGTCGCCGGTGCGCTCACCGAAGTCGAACACGTGAACGACGAGGTACTCCGCGGCCGAATCGCCGACCCGACTGGTGCGTTCATCACCTACGCCGGGCAGTACCAACCCGAACCGATGGCGTTCCTCGACCAGGCGACGCCGCCGGCGTTCGTCGCCCTGGCCGGAAAGGCGCGGACGTACAAACCGGACGACTCCGACGTCGTCTACACGTCGATTCGCCCCGAGAGCGTCAACACTATCGACGCCGACGTGCGTGACCGTTGGCTGGTCACCACCGCCGAAGCGACGCTCCACCGTATCGCCGTGTTCGACGAGGCGCTCTCGATGCCCCAGCGCGGTGACGAACTGCGCCGCCACCTCGAAGCCCGAGGTGTCGAATCGACGCTCGCCGCGGGCATCCCGCGCGCCATCGACCACTACGGAACCACTCGTTCCTACCTCGAAGCAGTGCGGGCGCTCTCCGTGCAGGCGC
This sequence comes from Haloferax marinum, assembly GCF_009674625.1. Lineage (GTDB taxonomy): Archaea > Halobacteriota > Halobacteria > Halobacteriales > Haloferacaceae > Haloferax > Haloferax marinum. The sequence goes on from NZ_WKJQ01000001.1 coordinate 482,543, forward strand.
TCGAACTCGTCGCTGGCGAACGCGACCAAGTGGAGAACCTCACGGTTGCTCCGGACGACGAAGGCGACGCGACGCTCGGCGCGCTCCCAGAACTCGACCTGCGACCTGCCGACAGCGTCGACGTCGAACCGGCCGCAGAGGAGCGTCCGGCAGAGGCAACGTCCGCTGAAGCGGAAGCAGACGCCGAGGAATCGGTCGAGTCCGACCAACCCGAACCGGCCGACGAAGTCGTATCCGAGACTGCTGACGCGGAGTCGAACGCCACTGCGGATTCGACAGAGCCTGCTGACTCCGAACCCGTCGCCGCCGAAGCGACGACGGTCGGAGCGACCGAGAGCGAACCCGCTCCCGAGACGGAAACCCCCGCCGAACCGGACGAATCCACCGAACCATCGACCACAGACGTGGAGACGACACAGGCGGAGTCTGAACCCGAACCACAATCTGAACCCGAACCGACGTTCTCCGACGAACCCGCCGCCGCAGACGACGACTCGGAACCCGTGGAATCGGACACACCCGGAACACTCGGTGACTTCGACGACGACGGCGCTGACGAGACCTCGTCGTTCGACGACGAACTCGACGACCTGGGTGACTTCGACGACGACCTCCCAGATATCGAAGACGAGGTGAACGCCGAGGGAGCGGCCGACGCATCCGACGCTACTACCTCGACGGCCGACTCCGAGGACGAATCCACCGACCCGTCGGCAATGTACGAGATGGACGAGGAGGAACGCGCCGAAATCGAGTCCGAGTTCGGCACCGAGTTCACGAGCGGGTCCGAGGTGGACCCCGCCGGCGAGGCAGACATCGACGTGCCCGACGTGGACGAAGTCTCCGAACAGGTTGACGAAGACGTGGCCGACTCGGACGCCGAGACGGTCGCAGACGAGGCGCCCGTCGCCGACGAACCCGAACCGGAAGAAGTGACCGACGACACCGACACCGACACCGACTCGACGGGCGGCGACACGCCTGCCGAAGACATCGACCTCGAATCGGTGGTCGTCGAGGCGATGGAAGGTCTCGACGATGGAGACGGTGCCGCACACGACGACGTGGTCGCGGCCGTCGTCGACGAGTACGGCGCTGACGTCGGCGCAGTCGAAGACGCCATCCAGGACGCACTCCTCGGTGGTCGCTGCTACGAACCACAGGACGACGTGCTGAAGGCCATCTGAGGCCGTGTCCAGTCCGCTCGTCGAACCGATTCCCGGTGAACCCGCTGCAGTCGCGCGGACGACACGCCGTGGGTTCCCGGAGCGCTCGCTCGTCGTCGCAGACTATCACGCCGGCATCGAGGCGGGATTGCGGTACGAACGCGGTGTCGAACTCCCGTCGAACGCCGCAGTCCGCCGCGAGCGATTGCTCTCGCTTCTCGACCGAACCGACGCAGACCGACTCGTCGTCCTCGGTGATTTAGGACACCGCATCGGCGACCCGAGAGGCGAGGAAGCAGCGGAGTTGACAGACCTCGTCGACGCAGTCACCGACCGGGCAGAGATGACGCTCGTCCCCGGCAATCACGACGGCGGGCTCGCCGACTTCTTTGGAGACTCCGTCGAGGTGACCGGCCGCGATGGCGTCAGACTCGGTGAAGTTGGCTTCTGTCACGGCCACACGTGGCCCTCTCGGGAGGTCCTCGCCGCCGACGTCGTCTGCTCGGCCCACGAACACCCAGCGGTCAGACTCGAAGACGAAGTCGGTGGGGCGCGAAAAGAGCGCGTCTGGCTTCGCGGGTCGCTCGTTCCGGACGTGTTCGCCGACCACTTCGACGTGGACGGCTCCGAACTGGAGTGGCACGACCCGGAACTCGTGTTGTTTCCGGCGTTCAACGACACCTCCGGCGGGACGTGGGTCAACGTCCCCGGACAGGGATTTCTCTCGCCGTTCTTACCAGACGGACTCGCAGATGGCGAAGCCTACCTGTTAGACGGAACGCGGTTGGGAGACTACCAGCGAGTGTGATGGGGGAACCCGACTCAGCTAGGAGTACGCGAGGACGAGGACGCCGAGAACGAACACTGCGACAGCGCCTAGCTGCGCCAGCCGCTGCCACCCCGACCACTCACGGAAATAGTCTGGAACCCCTCGCTCTCGCTCGTGTACGGCGTAGACGACGAAGACACCGCTGGCGACGACGAGCCCACCCACGAAGACGAGTTCCCACAGGGCGAGTTCGCGGGTTCCGATGCCGAGTGCGATGAAGATATTTCCCACCAGAAACCCTGCCTGTGACAGCCAGAACGTCCGTTCCGGACTCACAGGACCACCGTGTACACCTGTAGTGCCACGCTGGCGAGAAACACTGCTACGCCCGCGGCGACGAGGTAGACGAGCGGCCCCCAGTCTGTCGGGATGTTCACACGGTCGGGATGTCGAAGTGCGGTCATCGAAGCATAGCCGACGACGAGAATGCCAAAGAGTGCGGCGACAGTGCCGATGCCGGCGGTTCCGCTCGCGATATCGAGGCCGACCGAGACTGTCGCCGCGAGACCGTAGACTGCGAACGAGAGCCAGAACGCGCGGGTCGGGGACACAGCACGAAGTTGATTTTTGAACGACATGAACGCTCTGGCCACCACCGCTCCGAGCGGTGTGCTCAATAGCCTCGAACCGTAACCTCGGGCAGATGCCAGACGGCGAGGCCGCCGCCGGAATGGACGCGTTTGCGACGCTCTCGTCGCCCGTCCGTGAGGCGCTCTCTGAGCGTGGATTTTCGACACCGACAGAGCCACAGCGCCGGGCGATTCCCCCACTTGCCGACGGGAAGAACGGCCTCATCATCGCGCCGACGGGAACTGGGAAGACGGAGACGGCGATGTTGCCGGTCTTCTCGGCTATCAGCGAGGCCGAAGACAGATTCGGAATCTCGGCGCTCTACATCACTCCGCTTCGGGCGTTGAACCGCGACATGCGCGAGCGTCTCGACTGGTGGGGCGACATCCTCGATATCGACATCGACGTTCGCCACGGCGACACCACGCAGTACCAGCGCCAGAAGCAGGCGAACGACCCGCCGGACGTGCTGGTGACGACGCCCGAGACGTTGCAGGCGATGCTCACGGGCAAGAAGTTGCGAAAGGCGCTCTCGGACGTCCACCACGTCGTCGTCGACGAGGTTCACGAACTCGCGTCGGCCAAGCGCGGGGCCCAGTTGACTATCGGGTTAGAGCGCCTCCACGAACTCGCGGGGCCGTTCCAGCGAATCGGTCTCTCGGCGACTGTCGGGTCCCCCACCGAGGTTGGGAAGTTCTTGACGGGTGACCGGGAGTTCGAAATCATCGAGGTGGACGTGGACAATCGCGTCGAGTTCGAGGTGGTCCGTCCAGAGGTGACGAACGAAGACGAGCGACTGGCCGGCAAACTCGCAACCGACCCCGAGATAGCGAGCCACGTCCGGACGATACGCGACATCGTTCGCACACACGAGTCGGTGCTCGTCTTCGTCAACACCCGACAGACTGCCGAAGCGCTCGGGTCTCGGTTCAAGAAACTGGGTGACTCCATCGAAGTCCACCACGGGTCGCTCTCGAAAGACGTCCGCATCGACGTCGAAGACCGGTTCAAAGCCGGTGAGTTGGACGCCCTCATCTGTACGTCCTCGATGGAACTCGGCATCGACGTAGGCCGGGTGGACCACGTCGTCCAGTACAACAGTCCGCGCGAAGTCTCCCGACTCCTCCAGCGAGTCGGGCGGGCAGGCCACAGACTGGGCGTCGTCTCCCGAGGGACCATCGTCACCGACCACCCCGACGACACCTTAGAAGCCCTCGCCATCGCCCGAAGGGCGGAGTCGGGTGAAGTCGAACCCGCCCGTGTCCACCACGGGAGTCTCGACACCGTCGCCAACCAAATCGTCGGCATCGTCATGGATTACGGCGACGTCTCTGCCCGACGCGCCTACGAAATCGTCACTCGGGCGTATCCGTTCCGCGACGTCTCAGAAGACGATTTCCGCGCCGTCGTCCGCGAACTCTCGCAGAATCGCCTGCTCTGGGTCGAAGAGGACAAAGACCTCTTGGAGAAGTCCAGCGGGACGTGGCAGTACTTCTACGCCAACCTCTCGATGATTCCCGACGAGGAGACCTACGACGTCCACGACATGTCCTCACGTCGGCAAATCGGGACGCTCGACGAGAAGTTCGTCCTCAACTTCGCGTCTCCGGGTGCGACGTTCATCCAGCGCGGGGAGATGTGGCGCGTCAACGACGTGGACGACGAGGAAGCACGAGTAAACGTCTCACCAATCGAAGACCCCGGCGGCGAAGTTCCGTCGTGGGTCGGGTCGGAGATTCCGGTCCCAGCACCCGTCGCGGGCGAAGTCGGTGAACTCCGGGACGTTGCAGCACCACAGTTCGAATCGGGTGCCGACAGAGAGAGCGTCGCCCGCGACATCGCAATGCGATATCCGACAGACTCGGCGACGGTCTCGACGGCACTCGGCCCTCTCGAACGACAGGTCGAAACCGGCGCACCGATTCCGACCGCAGACCGTCTCGTCATCGAAGGCTCACCCCGGAAGGTGACGCTGAACTCCTGTTACGGCCACCGGGTCAACGAGACGCTCGGACGACTTCTGTCGGCGCTCATCGGCCAGCGAACCGGGTCGTCGGTCGGGATGGAAGTCGACCCCTATCGCGTCGAGTTCGACGTTCCGGGGAAGGTGTCGCCGACGACGTTCGCCGAGGTTCTCCGCGAAACCGACCCCGAACACGTCGAAGCGCTCCTCGAACTCGCGCTCAAGCGCTCGGACTCACTCAAATTCACGCTCGCACAGGTCGCCGCGAAGTTCGGGGCGCTCAAGCGGTATCAGGGCCGCGGTCGGTTCGGCGGCGACAGACTCCTCGCGGCGCTCGAAGACACACCCGTCTACGACGAAGCGGTCAGGGAGGTGTTCCACACCGACCTCGAAGTCGAAGAGACGGTCGAACTGCTTCGGCGACTCCACGCCGGCGACGTCGAACTCGTCGTCGCCCGCGAACCGACGCCAATCGGCACGGGCGGGCGCGGGTCTGGGACCGACCTGCTCGTCCCCGAAAACGCCGACGCGAGCGTCATCGAGACGATACGTGACCGGATTCAAAACGACCGTGTCCTGCTGTTCTGTCTGCACTGCAAGGAATGGACGCGGAAGACGAAAGTCAAGCGCGTGCGCGACCCACAGGAGTGTCCGCAGTGCGGCGCGACCCGTATTGCGGCGCTCAACCCGTGGGACGAAGAGACGGTCAAAGCAGTCCGAGCGACGGAAAAAGACGACGAACAAGAACGCCTGACGAAGCGAGCGTATCGCTCTGCGAGTCTCGTCCAGGCACACGGCAAGAAGGCGGTTATCGCGCTCGCTGCCCGTGGCGTCGGCCCGCACAACGCGGCGCGTATCATCAACAAACTTCGAGAAGACGAAGACGACTTCTACCGCGACATCCTCGAACGGGAACGCGAGTACGCCCGGACGCAGTCGTTCTGGGACTGATTCGGACTCGTTCGGGGACTGGAATCGGTTCTGGGACTGATTACTCCGCTATCGCCCACTCGTCGAGAATCGTCGTCACGGCGGTTTTGAGCGCCTCGAAATCCTGCATCGTGATGCCGTCTGTCGTGACGAAGACCCCGATGTCTTCGAGCGTGATGCGGACGAGGTAGCCGTTTTCGAACACGCGAATGGTGTACTCGTAGTCGCCGAGCTCGGACCCACGATAGGCGTCCTGTGTCATCTTGAAGTCGTGCCACTCGTTTCCGATGAAGGAGTTCAGGTCGGCCTCCTGTTCTAAGTCGTCGCGCAGGTAGACCTGCAGGTAGTCGAATCGGTTGAAGTACGTGAGCGACCGAAGACTGTCTCCGGCGGCGGCACGACACACCGAAATCAGCTTTTCTTGTGCTTCCTCTGGGAGGAGATTTGACATCGGGTTTCGGTGTGTGACCAACTACCAAATAGGCGGCGCATCCGGCAGGTGACGTGACGACCGGTGAAGGAACCGAACGAACTGCGGCGTCTACGCCGACGTGTACGCGTCGCGGTAGTCGCGTTCACGCCGAATGAGTTCCTCGACACCGTATTCGAGGATATCTGCGCCGAGTGACGTCGCGCGGTAGTAGGAGAACAATCCATCGCCGTCCGCGTGGGTTCGCTTTCGTTTCTCGACCAGTCCGGTGTCGACCAGTTTTCGGAGGTGGTAGTGGAGGTTGTTCGCCCGGATATCGAGGGCGTCTTCCAGTTCTTTCGGACTTCGCTCCCCGAAGTGGACCAGTCGGTAAAGCAGGGTAAACCGGGTTCGGTCACCGATAGCCGCCTGCATGTCGAGATACTCGTCCAGCGTGAGGACGCTCGTCGGCGGCAGCAACTCGGCAGGGTCTTCTGGCAGTCCCTTCGCGTCGGCCGGAGAGTTCGTCGCCATCTCGTCTAGTGAGATGTCCCGTACCGACTTAACGATTCTCGAGTCAAACTTCCCTGAAAAGGCCGTTTTTTATATATTGATTCGGTCAGTACGACGGTACATGCGCGATACCATCACACGGGACGACATCCGAGACGCCCTCGGCCGGACCACCTACGACCGCTTTCTCGTCTACGTGATGGGGCCCTACAAGTCGTTCAACCTGAACTACGTCCTCTCGGAGGAAGAACTCGCAGACATCGACGTCGCGGACCTCCCCGGCCCGATTCGGAAGTTGTTCTCGGCGCGAGACGACGTCGATGGCGCACTCGCCCTCCTGCGTCGCCTGCAAGGGTCGTTGCGCGCCGACCCAGGTGTGAACGCGTTTCTCGCCGTCGATATCGACATCGACACCGACGACGTCGACGCCGCGACGCAGAGTATCGCCTTCGCGCAGGCGAGCAACGCGACCGTGTTCGTCCTCCCGTTTCTCGGCCACAACTTCGGCGTCGGCGAAGAGGCTGGGTCCATCCTCGAACGCCTCTCGGAGAGCCACGGCGACCGAATCGTCTTCGTCCACGAGGCGACGGTCACGAGCGAGATGATTCGGGCGGCACGAGCGCGATGGGACCTCAGAGTCGAAACCTACGACACCGAAGACGAACTGCACAAGCGCATCCGACTCTTCGTCGCGGACGTGATGAATCGCGAACTCCACGGCGATTTGGAGCGACTCGACTAGTGTATATCGGACTCCCTAGGCAGTCTACTCCCACCGGTTCGTCGCCTCGTTCCGCCTCGGAAGGAACGGAAGCAAGAACGCGACGAGGAAGACGATTGCCGCGATGACGAGGTAGTCGGGCGTCGTCAAGACGAGGGCGAAAATCGAGAGGACCGACGCCTCACCGGCGTTGACCGCCATAATCGCGTCTGCATCGTTGTTCATAATCACGAGGAACATGAAGATGACCTCTGCAAATACGACCCGGAGTCCTGCTTTCGTGAACCACCACCCGGCAGAGAGCGGTCCTCCCGTGAGTGCGTCTACCTCTCGTTGGACCTTCCGTCGCCACGCCGCGTTCACGACACACCACTGTTGCATGTGAACATGACTCGTGATAGGTCGTGAAAGAAGATAATCTCGACTGTCAGGAGAGACTCGGCCGAACCGACTCCAGTGCCGCGTCGAAGTGTTCCCGTGTGATGCGAATCTCGTCGGCGTGGTCGTTAGCCGCTGTACCCTCGTAGGCGCTGGCGACGTCCTGAATGGCTCGAAGCGCCGCCTCGCGGCAGACTGCGGCGACGTCTGCGCCGGAGTACCCGTCCATATGCGCAGCGACGTCGGTGAGGTCGACGTCGGAACTGAGTGGTTTGTTCCGGACGTGAACGTCGAGGATGGCGCGACGCGCCTCGATGTCGGGGGCGGGCACCTCGACGTGCGTCTCCAGTCGACCGGGACGAAGGAGCGCAGGGTCGAGGGCGTCTCGCCGGTTCGTCGCCGCGAGGACGACGAGGTTCGGATTGTCGGCGGCGTTGTCCATCTCGGTCAGGAGTTGCGAGACGACGCGTTCTGTCACGCCAGAGTCCGACCCCATACTGTCGCGGTTCGTCGCGATAGCGTCGATTTCGTCGAAAAAGAGGATGCTCGGCGCGGCCTGTCGGGCCCGGTCGAACACCTCTCGGACGGATTTCTCGGACTCACCGACGTATCTATCGAGGAGTTCTGGGCCGGCGACGTGGATGAAGTTGACCTCGCTTTCGGCCGCGATAGCACGCGCGAGAAGCGTCTTCCCGGTTCCCGGTGGGCCGTAGAGGAGCAGTCCAGTCGGTGGGTCTGTCGCCGCCGCTTCGAAGAGTGGTGCGTAGGTCAACGGCCACGTGACGGCACGCTCGAGCGTCCGTTTCACGTCGTCGAGGCCGCCGACTGCTTCGAACCCCTTGGTCGGTTGTTCGGCGACGTACTCGCGCATCGCCGAGGGTTCGACTACCGCCATCGCCGTCTCGAAGTCGGCGCGCGTCACCGTCAGGTCTCTGACCGGAACCCCATCGCCGGTGCGCCGAGAGCGTCGAAGTGCGGTCATGGCCGCTTCCTTCGCGAGCGACTCGAGGTCTGCACCGACGAACCCGTGTGTCCGCGAGGCGAGTCGGTCGATGTCCACGTCGTCTGCGAGTGGCATCTGACGGGTGTGGACGTCGAGAATCTCCCGACGGCCACCGACGTTCGGGACGCCAATCTCTATCTCGCGGTCGAACCGCCCACCGCGACGGAGCGCCGGGTCGAGGCTATCGACGCGATTCGTCGCCCCGATGACGACGACGTCGCCACGAGCGTCCAGGCCGTCCATGAGAGAGAGTAGTTGGCCGACGATACGACTCTCGACGTCGCCGCCGTCGTCACGCTTGGCCGCAATCGAATCTATCTCGTCGAAGAATACGATGCTCGGAGACTGCTCGCGCGCCTCTTTGAACACCTCACGGAGTTTCTCTTCTGACTCGCCTTTGTACTTCGAGAGGACTTCTGGCCCCGAAATCGTGATGAACGTCGCGTCGACTTCGTTGGCGACGGCTTTCGCGATGAGCGTCTTCCCGGTGCCCGGCGGGCCGTGGAGGAGCACGCCTTTCGGCGGTTCGATACCGAGGTGGGCGAACACTTCGGGTTCCGACAGTGGGAGTTCTATCATCTCCCGAACCAGGTCGAGTTCGTCGTCGAGGCCACCGATATCTTCGTAGGTGACGCCCGTCGCGCGTCCTCGACCTCCGTCCCCGTCGTCGGTCCCCGTCATGCTCTTGACCGCGTCTCGGACTGCCTCGCTCGCACCCTTCGACTCCGTTGCGGTCACCGTGACGTTCGTCGCGTCGGTGACGCGGACGACCCCACCCGGTCGTGTCTCGCTCACGACGAGGAGTGAACCACCGAGTCGCTCGACGCGGACACGGTCACCGGCCCGAAGGGGGCGATTCCGAATCTCCGATTTCACGACGTCTTCTATCGTCTCTCGACTCACACTGGTTCGTTCGAACGCGCTGGGGCCAGCGAGCGTCACCGACTTCGCGTCGTCGACGTCTATCTTCTGGACGTGGACGGTGTCACCGATTTTGACGCCCGCGTTCGCTCGCGTGTCGGCGTCGACGAGAATCTCGCCGGCGTCAGCACCGGGGCGGGCGGGCCACATCTTCGCCACCGTCTCACGAGTCCCCTCGATGACGACGGTCTCACCACTCAATACACTGAGTTCTCGCCGTGCTGCTTCGGGGAGGCGGGCGATGCCGCGCCCCGCGTCGCGCTTTTCGGCGGCACGGACCACGAGTGTCACCCCGTCTTCGGTCATGACAGTTGCTTGGGTGTCTCAGTTCTTGAGCGTTCGCCCGGAGTAACCGTTTTCCGGACTCGTGTGATAGCCATATACATGGTGACCACGACACAGAAAGACGGAGAGACGTGGTTCCAGTGTGAGGAGTGTGGGATGCTGTTCGACGTCAGAGCAGACGCCCAGGCCCACGAGGATAACTGCGATACCGATAGCCCATCGTACCTCCAGTAAGAGACGGTCGCACCGCCAGCGTCGGACGCTGACTACTCGGGGTCGTGTTCCGCGGCGATTCGTTCGGCGTGGTCGAGCGACGTTGCTCGCTCCCAGCGAACACGCTCGCCGTCGCCGTAGGCGAGTACCTCTTTCAACTCGTCGCGGAGGACGCCCACGCCCCGTCCGACCAGATTCCCATCGGCGTCACCGAGTTCGTAGTAGCCGTAGGCTTCCGGTGCCTTCCCAATCGTCCGCTTTTCCAGGGGTTCCCATCGCTTCCGGAGCATCACTCGGAGACGAACTCGTAGGACTGTTCGCTCCAGTCGTCTTCGACGAAGACGAACACGCGGCCACGGGCCACGTCCGGGTCGGCCTCTATCTCGAAATTGTGGCCGGGCAGGCGGCGTGCGACGACACCAGGAAACAGTTCTTCTTCTTCACCCTCTGCGAGGATGACGCGGCCGACACCGCTGGACTCGAGGACGCCGTCGTGCGTCTTCAGGTCGTTGACGTACATCATCACACCCTCCGTCTCCGTCGGGTCGGTGACGAGTACGTGGACCTCTTTGCCGGGACTCGTCTGCAGCGTGCCCGTAATCGCCTCGGGGACACCTCGGTAGACCGTCGTCCGATTGTCGATATACTCCACTTCGACGCCGTAGTCGTGGAGTTCGATGCCGAGGGTACTCGGGGCGATATCGTTTCGGGCGCTCATACCACGCGATTACTCCGGAACGGTGAAAAACGACGCGATACCGCGTATCGAATACGCAGCGATACCGTGCATCGAACCGGCACGCTCGCCAACTGATTCGGCAGCGGATGATATGGCACCGACCGCTACTTCTTTGCCTCCCCTCGTTTCCGTACAGGTATGCACGGCCGAGCCGCCGCCCTCGGAGCAGGAACCATCCTGAACGCCCTCGCGACGGGGACTGGCTCCGCGTTCGCCATCGACGCAGAGACCACCGCGACGGTCGAATTAGACGACTCGGACGACGTTCGCGGGACCATCGCGGAGGCACCCGACGCCGACACGCGCCTCGTAGAACGCTGTGTCGAACTCGTCGTCGAGCAGTACGGCGACGGCGAGGGCGGCACCGTCGAAACCGAGAGCGACGTGCCGATGGCCGCCGGTCTCAAGAGTTCGAGCGCCGCCGCGAACGCGACAGTGCTCGCCACACTCGACGCAGTCGGTGCGTCGGTCGGCCGCGGTCCGGACGACGACATCACCCGCATCGACGCCTGTCGCCTCGGCGTTCGGGCGGCCCGAGAGGTCGGCGTCACCGTCACCGGTGCGTTCGACGACGCATCGGCGTCCATGCTCGGAGGCGTCGTCGTCACCGACAACACCGAAGACGAACTCGTCGCCCGCGACGAACCAGACTGGGACGTCCTCGTGTGGACACCGCCGGAGCAAGCCTTCAGTGCCGATGCCGACGTCTCTCGCTGTGAGGACGTCGCCTCGATGGCAAATCTCGTCGCAGAACTCGCGCTCGAAGGCCGGTACGCAGAGGCGATGACGGTCAACGGCCTCGCGTTCTCGGCCGCGCTGGACTTTCCGACCGACCCCGCCGTCGAAGCGATGCCTCTCGCAGACGGTGTCTCCCTCTCTGGGACCGGCCCGAGCGTCGTCGCAGTGGGTGACCGTGACGGCCTCGAACAGGTCCAGGAGCGATGGGACGCCCGCGACGGCGAGACACGACTGACCACCACCCGAACTGACGGAGCACGAATCCTATGACAGACGACACGACAGACGACGCCGAATGGATACAGGACATGACGCTCGACGAACTTCGCGAAGAAATCGAAGATATCGACCGCGAAATCGTCGAACTCATCGCTCGCAGAACCTACGTCGCCGACACCGTCGCGCAGGTCAAAGCCGAACACGACCTGCCGACGACCGACGAATCCCAAGAAGAACGTGTGATGGAACGCGCCGGCGAGAACGCCGACCACTTCGAAGTGGATTCCAATTTGGTGAAGGCGATTTTCCGGTTGCTCATCGAGATAAACAAGGCCGAGCAAAGACAGTCTAGATAGCACTAAACAGGTGTAAATCGGCGTCTTGAACCCGGTTTGGGTGCCGCGTTCTTCCGGCTGCTTCTCAATAGGTCAGACCAACTTCTATCGAGTCGGCCACTGGGCACCGCTTGTCTTCTGTCGTACCACACGACTCACGAGACCGAGTACATACCCGACAACGCCTACTGGTCCACCGAATCCAAGCCCGATAATCGCTGGTCCGACTACGTAGCGTTCCCAAACCGTTGGTTCAGTGTGGAAGCCTGCGAAACTACCCCCTGCAACTGCCGCACCGGTTAGTACCCACGCAACCAGTACACTCACCACGGGACCGTTATTTCGTGATGCGTTGATTGCTGCCAAAAGCAGCACCCCAACAAAAAACAGGTACGACGCAGGCGGTTGAGAGAACTCAACAAATGGGATGAGCGTCTGCAGCAAAAATACGAACAGTGCGACGCTGAGAGACAGAAGGATAACACGAAGACCCACAATTCGACTTTCGCCAAACAGATAGGTCGTAACCGTCGTCATCACGAACACGCTCTGTAGAATGTCATCTGAATGTGATAAATTACCTGCCTAAATGGCCCTGTCAAACCTAATTTGGATTTCTACGGATGCAGACGGCGAAACCGCTTTGGTAAGACGCACGTAACACATGCGTATGTCTGAAGCAACTACGAACACCAACGGTGGCGACGATGAAATCGTCACGGTGAACTTCAAAGTCACCCAGTCGTTTCTCGACGAGATAGACGACACGTGGCAGGGACGCGGCTTCAATAGTCGGAGCGAGTTCATTCGCTACACGTTGCGGGACGCAACCGAATTCCCGACGTTCGACCGCGACGAACTCGTCGCGCTCCTCAAAGCCGAAGAAGACATCCGCGAAGGGCGAACGATGAGCGCCCAAGACGCACGAGAGAAATTCGGCACGGACGGCGATGAGTGACGGCGACTGGACGTGAGAACTCACACCGAACGCACAAGACGGCCTCGCCGCGCTCGATGCGCACGAACAAGACCGGATTCTCGACAAACTCGACGAGATAGTCGATTCACCGTGGCGTGACCCGCCGGATTACGGCGAACCGCTCCAGAACAGCCCACACAAGAAAGTTCGCGTCGGCGAGTTTCGACTGGCTGTGACGTTTCGTCAGAACGACCAGCGAATAGTCGTCGCTCGAATCAAACGTCGCGGTGGGGCCTATACTGCTGACGACGACTGAGTCCGTTCGTTCACCAGTATGCTAGATTTCACCATCTTAAACAAGGCGGAGCAACGGCAGAATCGGTGATTCTGCCAAAGCTGTTATCACACTGTCACGATATCGTTCGTCAGAGATGAGCGACTCGGTGACGAGAGACCAACCCGACCTTCTTCGGACCCTCCAACAGTTAGGCATCATCGTCGGTATCCCGGTGTGGGCCTTCCTCTGGTTCTGGCCGATGATTGGGCAGGACTTCACGTCGTACAGCGGCATTGACTACCTACTGCACGCCGAGAGTGCCGTGGCGGGGTTCTTCTTTTCAGGCCTCTTCGTCGGACTCGTGGTTGTGGCGTTGATGTACAATGTGGCTCGGTGATAACTTGAGGGCCAGACTCACTCCTCGTCAGTCGGTTCCAGCGGAATTCTCGACGCGCCGATGTCCTCGTAGTCTTTCTCTGACGAGCGTACGTCCATGTCTGGCGTCGCGTGTCGCCGCGTGGAACGCGTCGAACGGTGTCATCCCTTCGTCGGAGTTTGACCCCCTTCAGGACGATTTGTTTCTCTTGTTCGTCTTGCACAGGAACGAGTTCGAGTAAATTCACAACGAGCGAAACGAAGTCGAACTCATCCGACCAGAGTCACCCCAATGAGCGTCCCAATGCCGTAGGTGAGTATCGCGGCGGCGAGTCCGATTCCGACCTGTCTGAACCCCGAGTACAGGACACTCCGCCCCGTCAACAGCGTGATTCCAGCGCCGATTACGAAGAGTGCGAGGGCACTCAGTATCAAACTCGCTCCAATCGCTGTGAAGCCGGTGAGGAGGAAGAACGGGAGGACAGGGACGATTGCACCGAGCGCGAAGAGGACGAACGACGCTCCGGCGGCTTCCCATGCCGACCCGCCAAGTTCCTCCGTGTCGATGCCGAGTTCCTCACGAGCGAGTGTATCGAGGGCGGTTTCCTCGTCACTGACGAGTTGTGCAGCCAACGATTCCGCCTGCTCCGTCGAGAGACCTTTCGCCTCGTAGATGAGCGCTAACTCCCGCTCCTCCTCTTCGGGGATTTCGGCGAGTTCCTCCGCCTCGATGTCAATCTGGCGCTGGTAGAGTTCCCGAGAGCTTTGGACCGAGAGCCACTCGCCCATCGCCATCGACCCCGCACCTGCGATGAGGCCGGCGAGTCCCGTAATCAGAATGGCCCCCGATTCGAGAGCGGCCCCCGCGACACCCATCACGAGACTGAGGTTCGAGACGAGTCCATCGTTCGCCCCGAGCACCGCCGCACGGAGGGCGTTTCCGCTCGTCGCGCGATGGCGTCCCTCTAGGCGGGCCAGCACGCCACCTTCGACTCCTCGTCCCGGTACCTCCGCGATGGTCGCTAACAGTCGGTCGTGCGACCGTTCGTCTGCGGACAGACCGGTCCCCTTCGCTTCGGGCTGTGCCGTGTACTCTCGACCACCTGCGACTTCCCCTGTTCTCATCGTCGAGAGCACGATTCCGGGGCCGAAGCGTCGCGCCAACCACGCCAGCGTCCTCGCTCGGATGGTCGGCTTAGGAGTCGATACGGTCACCCCAGCCTCTTCGAGTTTCTCCGCCCAAAAGTCGGCGTGTCGCGTCTCTGTCTCGGCTAACCGCCGGTAGACTTCGGTGAGTTGGGGGTGAGATTCCGCCTCTGCCATCGCGCGATAGACTGTCGCACTATCGATTTCGTCTTGCCGATTTTTTCGGTAACGCGCGATGGCTTCCTCGTTCGCCATCGTTCGTTACTATTCGTCGGATTGTCATATAGGTGTGTTGAGCAATTCCGCTCGTCTATCGACTGGTTTTAGCGTTCTGGATCTCGGAACCGGTTTGATTCGACCTCTGTGTAAATCTCGGCGGAGACGCCGCCACGCGGTTACCTGTACTTTCGGTCGTCTTTGAAACTCTCGATGCGGTCGTTCGACTTCCCCCTCGACCCAGCACGATACGCAGTGTCGTCTTTCTGGCGTCCAAATCCGAGTCGTGTGGCAGTGTCGTGTTTCTTCTCGGGCGACGCCTCTTGAGTTCCCGAACGCTTGATGACCGTCGCGTCTTTACATCTGAAACCGTTCTCCGTCTCGACAACGCTGAACTCCAACCGGTCACCCGTCTGTAGCGTGTCGGTGTCCACGTCTGAAATGTGCACGAATACATCGACGGTGTCAGTCGTCTCTGCCGTACTCTCGGTGTCGACATCGGCCGTCGCCACGAACCCGAACCCCCTGTCTTCTTCGAACGAGTGAATTGTTCCTGTCGCCCGTGCGGTGACCTCTCTCGACTGCCCCCGTCGTTCTCTCCTCTCGTCGCGGGCGGGCGGTTGGGTATCCTCGTCTCCACAGTTCGCGTACTTCTTGTGGTATTCAAAATTCGTCTTCGCAGAGAACCGTTTCCCACACGTCTCACACCTGACACTAGCCATGTTAGTGTAAATATCAAGATATATTATATAAATCATACTGTCGGTGTGGTTCTTGGGAACCGTTCGTCAGTCGTGGAAACAGTTCAAACTGTAACTCTCGTTACCGAGCAAAGATAGAAGTCATAGATGCGACTGGTGACAGACGACGTTCACCACATGATGCTCACCGAAGCAACCGAAGACGACATCGGTGTCCTCGTCGAGTACTGGTACGACCTCGCGTCCGAGACGGAACGGTATTCGGAGTTCAACGAACTCGTGTACGACGGCGTCGACGACGTTCCCAAAGCGGGCTTCGAGACCCACTTCGACAGCGACGACATCGCTGACTACCTCGTCGAAGAAGCGGACGAGTCCATCGGGTTCGTCACGCTCCGAGACGGCGAACATCCGTCGAGAGAGTACGAGCGCTACAAGTCGATCGTGAACCTGTTCATCGTGGAGGACTATCGGAACCAAGGCTACGGTGGAGCAGTCGTCGCGGCGGTGAAAGAACTCGCCCGCGAGGACGGGTGTGACCACCTCAAAGTCTCCTGTGAGTGGGAAAACCACGACGCACGCCGGTTCTACGAAGACACTGACTTCGAAGAAAAACAGGTCACGTTCGTCCAAGCAATCGAGTGACAACGACAGGAGACGGTGCGGCAGGAGGTGCGACGGGAAACGGTGAGGCAGGAGACGGTGTCGAACCTAACTCGGCGATATATCGTCGCCACCCCGTACCAACCGCTCTCGTCCCCAGTAGACGGCGACGGCAATCGTACTCACTGCGAGAAGCGCCACGAACGTGAGACTCGCGGGGTCGGAGTCGAGGATGGGGAACATCGCCTGCGACCAGTTGAACGACGCGTGAAACAGCAGTGCAGGGAGAAGGCTTCGGTTCGTGTTGTTGTACACCCACGTCAACAGGACCGAAAAGAGCGTAATCGAGACGGCGAATCCGAGGAACGGGTTTTGGTAGTAAATCGTCTCGCTGGGGATGTAGAACAGCGGAACGTGCCAGATGGCCCAGGTGAGTCCGATGATGACGCCGCTTACGACTGCGCCGAAGCGTTCTTGCAGCGCGTCGAGGAGGTAGCCTCGCCAGCCAAACTCCTCCTGAATCGGGCCGCCGAGAAGCAAGATGAACACGAACGCGATGGGAAGCACGAGCAGGTTTCCGGCCCACGGAAACGACGGGGTGGTGTCGGTGGCGACCGCGACGGCGAGCGACGCGAACACGACGACGGGTGCGAACAGAAGCGCGACGCCCACCCACCGCTTCGGATAGTCGAGTTGGAGTGCTCGGCCAGCGAGTCGTTTGGCACCCTGAAGACCGTCAGCGTAGACGACGAGAACGAACGCAGCAATCGTCGGTCCGAATGCACCGAGTTCTGGGAGGAGTGGAAAACTCTCGATGTATCCCTCGGAGACGAGCGCTCGTGGTACCCAGAATACCCACGACCACCCGAACGTCAGTAGTAAAAACACAGCGACTGCTCGCCAAGTGGTCGACCGACTTCGAGAAGCCATGATGATTGATACGTTCATCTGTACGATAATACTTCCCGACGACCGGAGCGGTTTCTGCGGTCTCTCACGCTCTCACTCTCGGTTCCCTCTCGGTATCGGTGTGGTTTACGCTCGCTTTCGGGGTCCTCACGGAGTCGTTCTGACTCGTTCTGTCGAATCGCCCGGAATTTCTACAGGCGATGCAGAACGTCTGGATTTCGGTCGAGACTGGTGAAATTGGTACAGTTTCGGGTGACAATTAAAACGGACTCTATGCAGAACTGACCAAGAAGTTGGCAAATACCTATTGTCTTTCTTGGCCTCTTTTCAGTCCAGTCAACGGGTGACAGAACGGACGCTGTCCGACTCGTTGATTGGGTAGGTAACTGAAAATGACCACCGAAAAACAACACAACAGCCCGACTCGCCGCAGGTTCTTGCGGACGACGGGACTCGTTGCAGGTGCGCTCGCGCTCGGAGTCACTGCAACTGGAAGCGCAGCAGCGGTCCAGACAGCGAACGGTTGGTACGAAGGAGAAGAAATCTACTACATCAACCACGGTATCGAAGAAGGCGTTACAGAACGCGGCGAAAACGACATCTACCTCATCGGAGGAGACCGGAAGTTCCAGGCACAAGTCGTCGAGTTCGTCCCCGGTGAACGCGGCTACTCACCCCACTGGAACGTCAACCTAGTCCAGACGGCACCGGGAGTGACGGTCAGCGATATACTCGCTTCCGAGTACGCCTCGAGCCACTACCCAGAGGCACTCTTCGACGACGTCGAGGATATTCTCGGAGCACAAGACGCTGGGCTCGTCACCATCACCAAACCAGGTGTCGTAGTGCTCTGCCCCATCGTTCCCGAAAAAGCGGCGGAAGCCCCCGGTAACGACGAACTACCGGAAGTGTTCGAGCCGTGGGAGGAGACGTTCTAATCCCGAAACGATTCGCCATACTACGGCTGTTTTTTGCGCGTTCTGACCCAGCTACCGGCATCGAGACGACCGACTCGTGCCCACGTATCAACCGCCGATATTTCCTTACTGGTGGAACCCGATACTACGTGTGGAATGCCCATTAGACAAGCTGAAACGACGTGGCAAGGTGGAAAAGACGGGAGTGGCGACTTCACGACCGAGAGCGGGTTAGTCGAAGGGACGCTGTCGTTCCCGACTCGGTTCGAAGAAGAACCCGGAACGAATCCTGAAGAACTCATCGGCGCGGCGCACTCTGGGTGTTTCTGCATGCAACTGACAGCGCTCCTCGAAGGTGAGGGCTACACAGCGACCCAACTCCACACCGAAGCGGACGTTCACCTCCGCCCTGCGGATGGTGGTGGCTTCGAGATTCCGAAAATCGACCTGACGCTGGAAGCCGACATCCCCGACATCGACGAGGAGACCTTCGAAGAAATCGCTCAGCAAGCGAAGGAAACCTGCCCAGTTTCGAAAGCGCTGGCCGGCCCCGAAATCACGCTCGACGCGACACTGCTGAGCTAACTCCGACCCGTCATTTTTTCAGACACCAGTTCACCCGAGCGGCCAGTGTACGACTTCTACTCGTCTTTCGAAGCTGTGGGCCCAGAGTCACCACCGTGTTTCGACAGGACACGGCCACTCAGCGATGTGATTCGAACCACTCGACCGCAAACTCGACCAGTTCGGGTTGGCTGCCGTACGTGGCAGTCGCTGCACCGACTGTCCCTTCGGTGAGTCCGACCTCGGATTCGAAATCGGCACCGAGTGCGTCGAAGTCGTCGGAGTCGATTTCGATATCTTCGTACTCGACCACGACTCGCTCGCCGTCTCGGAGCAGCGGTGCGGCCGAGTGGGTGTGTTCTTTCTCGACGTCGGCGCGATACTCCGCGAGGTGAAGTGAGGTGTTTCTGTCGTGGCCGACGCCGAGGAGTAACACATCACCGTCTCTGTCGTAGACACGGGCGAGTGGGGAGTTCTCTCCGAGTCCGTAGTCCAGTTCGTGTCCCCCGACGACTTCGTCGGCCCCTGCGCCCCACGCGGCGAACGAGAGTGACGGGTGTTCGCTCCGGAGGACGTCAGGATAGGTTCGGAAGCATTCAGCTATCGCTCCCATCCCACGTGTGGGCGTCACCTCTGGTCGGAACGGCGGCATCTCGTCACGAATCGGTTGAATCCAGTCGTCGGGAACCGGTGGATTCTCCCACCCTTCGGGGTCGGTGAACTGTCCGCTGTGGGTCGGCATGACGAGCGTTCCCTCCGGGGTGAGGACCTCCTGAAGGGCGTCGACGACTGCTTGCGGACCGCCCGCGACCCAGCCGAGCGAACTGAGAGACGAGTGGACGAGGAGGGTGTCGCCCGCGTCGATACCGAGCGAACGGAAATCCGATGCGAGCGAGGCGACGGTCCCCGGTTCGTCGACTGCCTCGATGGCGTCTGCTTCTGTCATGTGATAGTTGTCTGAACAAGTCGACATCAGTATTGGCTTCGTGAACCGCCAAGAGACATCCTTCCCACACACTGTCCCGGCCGAAAAAACGAACGCAACCACGGTTCGTGGCCGCGCCAATATGCTCGTGACCTACGCTTCGAACACGCGGAGCATCGCCGCCGTATCTGTGCTGTTGACGCACTTCGTTATCTTGCCGTCTTTCATGTCACAGATGTGTGCGAACGAGACGTCGAATCGGTTGCCCGATTCTCTGTCTTTCCCGCGGAACCGCCCGACACCGACGACGGTATCCCCGCCGTCGATGAACCGTTCGGGCTCAACTGAGAGGTCCTCGAACGTCGCCATCGTCTCCATGAAGATGTCGTTCAAGACTGCGTCCGGGCCGATGTGCGACCCTGGACTCGGAGCACCGTCC
Source organism: Haloferax marinum (assembly GCF_009674625.1). Classification (GTDB taxonomy): domain Archaea; phylum Halobacteriota; class Halobacteria; order Halobacteriales; family Haloferacaceae; genus Haloferax; species Haloferax marinum. Next base: position 502,466 of record NZ_WKJQ01000001.1, read on the forward strand.
GGTTCAATCCACTCGATGTCTTCGGAAAACACCGACAGTACGGCGTCGATATCTCCTCGGTTGTACGCTTCGTACGCACTCTCGAGTATCTCGACGTTCGTTCCCGTGCCAATTGCTACCACTTGTCTCACCCCATGTTGTCCTACGAACTCTGAGGAGATAGCGTTAGTACGACGTATGATAGCATTGCAATCTCCGATTGGCGGCCACGTGTCCACGGACTGGTGCGAACCCGCCCCGGTAGACGGTCAGGGAACCGAAACACGAATGTGACGGTGGTGTGTCACGACTCGCATGAGTGACCTTTCTGCTCGCGAGGCGCTCCGCTATGCCACCGAAGATAGTATGCTTGCCCTCTACGGCGTCGTCTTCAGTGGATGGGTGCTCCTCACTGTCGCGGGGGTGGGACTCACCGCGGGGGGTATCGCGTTCGTCTTCGGCCTTCTCTCGGTTCTCGCTGGTGTGCTCGCGCTACTCGCAGGTGGTGTCGCTATCGTATATAAAATCCTGGCCGATAGTCGAGCGGTGTGACCGCCTGACCCGGTTCAGAGATACGTCTCGGCCAGCGCGTCGAGCGCTTCGTGGTGGTGTGTCGTGTGTGGCGCGGTGAGCGGTGAGACCGACACCTTTCCTTCGACCACGGCGCGTCGGTCCGTCCCCTCGGGGTCGGGGATGTCGCCGGTCGCCATTCGTTCCCAGACTCTGTCGTGCAGTCGGACGCTCCCGTCGTCGTAGGTCGCGGTCATGTCGTACAGTTCCGAGGGGTACGTCACTTCCATGTCGGCGGGTTCGCCGTCTTCGGTGGGCATCGGCGCGTTGACGTTCAGATAGTCACACTGCTCGAAGACACCGGCAGCTTCGGCGTGTTCGACGAGATAGGACGCGGCGTGTGTCGCCTCGCGGTAGTCTCGCGGGTCGGTGGCTTTCTGGTGCCACGGAACGTCGCCACCGGGCGGGACGTACATCGAGAGCGCGATAGCGGGGACGTCGAAGAAGGCGGCCTCGACGGCGGCGCTGACGGTGCCAGACCGACCGAGGACGTACGCACCGATGTTCGCCCCTTTGTTGATGCCCGAGACGACCATATCCACGTCGGGACAGAGGGCTTCGAGGCCGGCGACCGTACAGTCTGCGGGCGTCCCGTTCAGTGCGTACCCGAGTTCGTGTTCGGTGACCACGGCGTCGGTCGACATCTTTCGACCGACGGCGCTCTGGTCTGTGGCGGGCGCGACGGCCGTCACGTCTGCGAACACCGAGAGGGCGTCGTAGAGTGCGCGGAATCCGACGCTCTCGATGCCGTCGTCGTTCGTGAGGAGGATAGAACGTTCGCTCATGGTAGCGACTGCGGAGGGAATGCGCAAAAATCCACCCGTCGGTTCGGTGTCGCCGGGGAGTCGGAAGATTACGCGACCATATCGACGATGGTCTGGTCGTCGACGACGAGGTTGTACGCTTCTTCGTCGTCGTTCCAGAGGGCGAGGACGTTCTCGAAGACCAAGACGTCCCCGTACGCCGCGTCCGAGAGGTCGGCGTTCAACACCGTCGATTTCGTCCGGACGGCGTAGTGGTCGACTGCTTCGCTCCCGTCGCCGATTTTGAACACCTGATTCTTTCCTTCGGAGAGGTCGTGACTCAGTTTCACCGCCATCAGGTCGATGCGGTTCGTGACGTGTCGCTCCATCTCGGCCATCTTGGCGAACCGGGCCGCGTTCGCGCGAATATCGACCCGACGCTTGCCGTCGGTTCGGAGGATGCTGTAGGAGTACTGGACGTCGACGTTGACGAACGTCCCTTCGTCTTCGTCGGAGTCCCGTCCTTCGTCGAGTCGGCGCTGGAATCCCGGCACGTCGAGGTCCGGTCTGACGTCGAACGACCACCCACGGTCGGCCGGCGCATAGCCGTCCCAGAGGCGGAGTGTGGGTGAGTAGATGGTCACGTCGCCATCGACAGGGGTGACCTCGCGTTCGACCTCACGGAGACCGATACTCGTGTTTCGGTCCGCGGGTGCGACGGCGACGATGCTCCCGTCGTCTGCGAGAACGTCGAGATATTTCTCGACGACTGCGACGGGGTCGTCGAGTTCGCTCAGGACGCTCGCGAAGAGGACGACGTCGTACTCGCCGTCGGGGTCGAACGCCTCCGCAGTCTCGCGGTGAATCGTGGTCCGAAAGTTCCGCCGCGTCTCACCGAGTACGTGTTCGAGCACGTCGGCAGACGCGCTCGGTTCGACCGCGTGATACTCGACGAGCGAGTCGTCGGGGAGGTAGTCGTGGAGGCCGAGTGCAGGCCCACCCGTTCCCGCGCCAACGTCGAGGACGCGAAGCCGACGCGAGAGAGTGCTTCCCTCGGCTAAATCGTCGAGAACGTACCCAATCGCCGCGTAGTAATCTGGGAGGTGGTAGAGGGCGTAGCCGAGTGCGGCGTCGTCGTCGTACTCGACGGGGTTGCCACGGTAGTAGTCTTCTTTCAACTGGCGGACGCGCTGGCGGAGTCTGTCACCCGCGTCACCGACGTGCCAGTTTGCTCCGTAGCGTCGGATGAGCAGGTCTTCGACGGCGAACGAGTAGTCGTCGGGGAACGCCTCCGGCGACCATCCGGGGGGTGTCACCAGGTCCTCGTTCGCCGGGACGAACGTTCCGTCGTCCTGCTCGAACAGTCCGAGGTCGTAGGCTTCCTCGCGGAGCGTCTGTTTGACGACTGCGGGATGTGGTTGGCCCTCGATGTACTCTGCAATCTCGTCGGGGTCTATCGGGCGAACGTTTCTGAGGTACTTCGCGTTGTCGCGGACGGCGTCTCTATCTATCATCGTCGGGATACTGTGGAGGGTTCTGGTGGGCGCTTTCGTCGGGGGTCGAGGTGACCAGTTGCGTGGTCACGTTGTTCGGGACTCATCGGCGGGCGTACCCATACTCGTCACTCGGCAGGTTCGTGGTTGTCGGTTTCGTCGTCCGCCTGCGCGACGCGCCGATAGAGCTCGGTGAAGGTCTCGCTGTCGGCCACCGCGAGGTCACGAGCGGCGTCTGCAACCCGGTCGGTTCCCTCTCCGAACGAGGCCTGGATGTCTGCGTAGACCCGAGGATTACCAGACGAGACCGACGACACGAGTTCGTCGAGTGCAGCAGAAATCGGCGTGGCGAACTCGTCGCGGACGTCGTCGGCCGCGAGTCCGAACGAGAGGATTGCGGCGTGTGCGGCGGCCTGGACCGTCTCCATCGCCGTGTCGTGTTCCTCTGGCGTGGTCTCGAAGACGTTGTTGCCGGCGCTCGACAGTTCGTCGAGGATGGCCTCACCGAGTGGCCCTGGTTCGTCTACGAAGGCCGCGACGTTCCCCGGCGCGTTCTTCGGCGCGAAAAGCGGGTGGAGACTGAGTCGTTCTCGGTCGGGGAGTTGGTCGCGCATCGCGGTCACGGGCCCTTCCATCGACCCCGTCACGTCGCACATTCCTCGCGCGGCGCGGTGGGCGTGTGCTTCGACCGCCGTCTCGGTGAGACCCATCGGCACTGCGAGACAGACCACGTCGAACTGCTCGTCACCGTCCAGAGGGACTGCGCGACCACCGAGTTCGTCGGCCGCAGCGACCGCTTTCTCGGGGGTCGCGTCTGCGAACGCGAGGTCGGCGTCGACCGTCCGACCGAACCAGCGACCCATCGCACCAGCGCCGACGACGAGCAGTTTCATCGGTTCGGAGTGGTAGCGGGGCACCCAAAAGAGAATCGGTGGCGGCGAGTCCGCCACTGCGTCGTGATGTGCGGCGGACCGCTCGACGAGTCGGTGTCACACAGCGAGTGAACCTGCTCCCGGTCAAACACCGGTGAACGGAACCCCAGTGTACGAACCATCAAGTGACCCTTTGACAATGTGATTCTATGGCAATCGACGACGTCGATTTCGAAGGACGCACTGCCTTCATCACTGGAACGAGTCGGGGTATCGGGAAGCAAATCGCACTCGATTTGGCTGACCGCGGTGCGAACGTCGTCTCGACGGGCAAGACCGTAGAGGAGAAAGACACGCTGCCCGGAACCATCGTGGAGACGACCGAGGAGATTCGCGAGCGAGGTGGCAACTCCATCTGGTGTCAACTCGACGTCCGCGACGACGAGACGATTCAGGCGGCCATCGACGAGACCGTCGACACTTTCGGCGGTATCGACTTCGTCGTCAACAACGCCGGTGCAATCCACATCGCGAACTTCGAGAACACCCCACCGAAACGGTTCGACCTGCTCATGGACGTCAACGCCCGCGGGTCGTACGCGACGACGCACGCCGCGCTCCCGCACCTCCGCGAGAGCGACCACGCACACGTCGTCACCTTCTCTCCTCCGATGCCGGCCCGACCGGCACCAGGAAAGGTCGCGTACGCCCTCTCGAAGTACGGGATGACCTTCATCGCCGAGTCGCTCGCGCAAGAACTCGCCACCGACGACATCGCCGTGAACGCACTCTGGCCGGTGGCCGCTATCGAATCGGAGGCGACCCGCCACTTCGGCATGGGGAGGCCCGAAGATTGGCGCACTCCACAGATTATGTGTGACGCACTCACCGAACTGTTCTCTCGTGACCCCACAGAGTGTACGGGGAACACCTACTACGACGAGGAGATTCTCGCCGAGGCGGGCATCGAGGACCTCTCGTCGTACGCCGTCGTCGAGGGGACCGACCCCGGTCCGATGTCTGCCCAACTGTTCGACCCCGACTACGAGCGCTAGTACACCCCGTTATCGGGTCTGAGACTCGGGGCCAGACGTTTATGTAGTTGAACGCGAGAAAATGCGCAATGGGTTTCCGCGCCCCCAACGCTCCGGAAACATGCTTCTCCCCGCGATATTTTACTGAATCGGCAATTAGAGTTAAATACTACTGGAGGTTCGCCTAGCCCATGGAGTTCCCTCGCCTCCCGTCCCGAGATACGAACGGCCGGAAGGTCGTTCTTCCAGACGACCTCGAGGGTGAACAGACACTGTTGCTCATCAGTTTCGACCGACGACAGCAGTCACTCGTCGGGTCCTGGCGAGGGTTCGCAAAAGAGCTGACAGAGACGTACGACCACTTCGGATACTACGAACTGCTCGTGTTGGGTGGCCGAAGCGGGATGATGCCACCGCTCGCCGGCGGTGGACTGACACCGAGTGCGGCCAGGAGTCGGCCACACGACAACGCGCTCGTCGCACGCGTAGACAAGACGGCACTTCAACGACGCCTCGGCCTCCTCGGTGAGGGAAACATCTACGCGCTTCTCATCGAAGATGGGCAGGTCGTCCGACAGGCCGCGGGTGTTCCCACGCCCGAGACCGCCGACGCACTGGAGAATCTCCTGAAACAGTGGCGCGAGGCCAACTCGGGGTGGACCGACGCGACGAGTGTCGGACCCTCCACGGGCGACAGCGCACTCGACAGTTAGGCGCCGAATTTCGACGGGTTCTGCCGATTCAGGTTTCTATTCGACGATGGGTTCTGCCGGGTCAGATTTCTATTCGACGACGAGTTCGACCCGATAGTCGGTGAGGTTCTCGTAGCCATCTTCGGTGACGACGACCATGTCTTCGATTCGGACGCCACCGACGTCTGGGTCGTAGAGGCCGGGTTCGATGGTGATTACGTGTCCCGGTTTCAGTTCTTCGCCGTTCAGGCTCACACGAGGGAGTTCGTGCACGTCGAGGCCCACGCCGTGGCCCGTGCTGTGGATGAATCCTGTCTCGGCAGACTGGTCGGCCCGAAGCGTGTTCTCGCCGGCCGCTTCGTACACGTCGCAGACGGCGTTGTGGACGTCTTCGCCCGTCGCGCCCGGTTCGACGGCGTCGAGTGCGGCGTGGAACGCTTCTTCGGTCAGGTCGAACCACTCGCGAACCTCGTCGGTCGGTTCGCCCTTGACGAAGGTTCGCGTCATGTCGCCGTTGTACTTCGTCGCCTTGTCGCGCGGGAAGATGTCGACGATGATGGCCTCGTTCGCGTAGAGTGGGCCACTCCCGCGGTTGTGCGGGTCGGCGGCGTCGGCCCCGCCGGCGACGATCGTCTCGTCTAAGGCACAACCGTGACGAAGCAGCGTCACTTCGATTTCTTCTTTCACGCGCTCGCTGGTCAGGGGTTCGCCCTCGTAGACGAGCATTCCGTCGTCGTCCACGTCGGCAGCGCGGATGAGTCGTTCTGCGGCCGCCATCGACGCTTCGTTGGCGTCTTGGGCGTCGTGGATGTACTCGACTTCTTCGTCGCTCTTGACGGCGCGAATCGTCGTCAGTACGTCGTCCGTCTCCGCTTCGACAGAGATGTCCTCGTTGCGAAGGGCGTCGGCAGTACCGAGCGGGAAGTCAGCAGGAACGGCGAGCGACGTCACGTCGTGGTCGGCCAAGAACGCCGCGACGACCTTCGCCTTCCCGACGAGTGGTCCGTACTCGGCGAACTTCTCCCGGTAGTCGTAATCGGAGAGACGCGAGACGGTGTCTGCGCGACTCTCTTTTTTCGCACGCCCGTATTCGAGTGTGGAGACGAGGAGGTGCGTCCCTTCGGGTGTGTAGAGCGTCGTGTACGGGTCCGGCGCGTCGAATCCGGAGAGATACAACTGGTTGGAGTCACTGCCGTCGGCGGAGATGAGATAGCCGTCGAAGTCGTCACCGAGGAGTTCGGCCAATGGTGAGAAGTCGGGTTCCATACTCCGCGATTCGGCCGACCGGTAGTAAAGCCCTCGCGTCGCGGCCGAGGATGGTGGTTTTCGGTCGGCTGACAGGCCCCTGTTTCACTCGGAAGACGGAGTCAGCGCGGGAATTCACCGCGGACGACGTCGGCCAGTTCTTCGAGTTGCCCCGAGAGGTGGCACAACAGGTCGTCCAGTGTGACGATACCGACGAGGCCGTCGTCCGAGACGACCGGGACGCGGCGAACGCCTTCTTCGTGCATCTTGTCGACGACCTCGGCGATTCCGGCGTCGGGAGCGACGCTGAACACGTTGGTCGAGAAGATGTCGTTGGCGACGAGGTCACCGACGTCTCGGTCGCCGGCGACGCCGTAGACCACGATGTCGCGGTCTGTCACGACGCCGGCGACGACGCCTTTCGCGTCGACGACGACGACGCTTCCGACGCGTTCTGTTCGCATGGTCCGGGCGACGTCTACCAACGAATCTTCGACGTCGACTGTGACGACGTCCGTCTGGGCGAGTTCCTTGACGAGCATACTCGTCCTTCGTCACGAGAGGGCATAGAAATACACGTCGTTCCAGCGAGTCGGGAACGCTCTCGTCGCCCGATTTGGCACTTCGACGAGTGGGAGAACGTCGCCGTGTCCGGTACGCTGATACCACGTCACGACGACGCCCGCATATGGACGTACACATCTCGCAGTCTCGGGTTCGGGGGAGAACCCGAGCGCCGCCGTCGAAGAGTTACACACACAGGGCCATCCTCGCGGCAGGATACAGTGACGAAGCAGTCGTTCGCGACGCCCTCGTCAGCGCCGACACCGAAGCGACCATGCGAGCGGTTCGGGCGTTCGGTGGGTCGGTAGTCCGCGACGGACAGACTATCGACGTCGAGGGGTTCGACGGCCGTCCGGGGACGCCCGACGACGTCGTCGACTGCGCCAACTCCGGGACGACGATGCGTCTCGTCACTGGCTGTGCCGCGCTCGGTGAGAACCTGACTATCCTCACCGGTGACGAGTCGCTCCGGTCGCGTCCACAGGGACCACTTCTCGACGCCGTGTTCGACCTCGATGGACGTGCTGAGAGTACACGTCGGAACGGCCAGGCACCACTCATCGTCGGTGATGGACTGTCCGGCGGGACCGTCGAGATACCCGGTGACGTCTCCTCGCAGTACATCACGGCGCTCTTGATGGCTGGCGCGGTCACCGACGAAGGTATCGACGTCGACCTCACGACCGAACTCAAGTCGGCACCGTACGTCGATATCACCCTGGAAGTTCTCGACGACTTCGGCGTCGAAGCGGTGCAGACAGACACCGGATTCTCCGTCCCCGGTGGTCAGTCGTACCGCCCCGTCGGTGGTGAGTACAGCGTCCCCGGCGACTTCTCGTCGATATCGTATCTCCTCGCGGCGGGTGCCGTCGCCGGTGCAGACGGCGAATCGGTCGTCGTCGAAGGTGCGCGTCCGTCTGCACAGGGTGACAAAGCCATCGTCGATATCGTCCGTGACATGGGTGCAGAAGTCGAGTGGGACGAAGACGCCGGAGAACTGACCGTCTCGGTGGCCGACCTCTCGGGAACCACCGTCGACGTGGGCGACACGCCAGACCTCCTCCCGACGATTGCGACACTCGGTGCAATCGCCGACGGCGACACGGTCATCGAGAACTGCGAACACGTCCGCTACAAGGAGACCGACCGCGTGACCGCGATGGCCGAAGAACTCGCCAAGATGGGCGGGAACGTCACCGAACAACAGGACCGTCTGACCATCCACGGCGGCGACACCGACCTCGTCGGTGCCGACGTCGACGGCCGCGGCGACCACCGCATCGTGATGTCGCTCGCCGTCGCCGGTCTCGTCGCGGACGGCGAGACGACCATCTCTGGGGCCGAGCACGTCGACGTGTCGTTCCCGAACTTCTTCGAGACGATGCGTGACCTCGGCGTCGACGTGACCGAAGCCTGAACCCCAGAACGTCACAGACGACTGACGACACAATCTTTTTCCCGACGCCGTCCGGCGACTGTGCCATGCAGCGACCCGACGTCTCGGCACTGCGTGAGCGCCAACTGGACGGTGACTATCTCCTCCCGGCCTACGAGGACTGGTGTTTCGCCCGGATTCCGGGGACGGTTGCCGACCTACTCGGTGCCGACGTCGGGCCGCGTCTTCCCGCCGCGGCAACCGACGAGTACGACGATATCTCTCGCGTCGTCGTCTTCCTCGTCGATGGGTTCGGTCTCGCGCAGTGGGACGGCGAGCGCGAGCGAATCTCTTTCTTGCGTCGGTTCGAACGCGCCGGGCGAGTAACGCCGCTCACCTCCGTGTTTCCGTCGGAGACGGCCAGTGCGTTGAACACCTATCACTCGGCGACACTCCCGTCCGAACACGGCGTCGTCGGGTGGAACGTCTACGAACCGACGGCAGACGAGCAGTTCGAGGCGCTGCCGTTCCTCCGGAAAGACGGAACGCGACCGGAGCGACTCGACTTCGAAGACGTCGCCGACGCGGAGAGCATCTATCCCAGACTGGCCGACGCGGGTATCGAAGTGCATCAGGTGACGCCCTTCCCCAACGAAGCGACGGTGCCACACGAGTACGACCCCGAAGACCTCTCGACGTTCCCCGACGCGTTCGCCGAGGCCGCCGAGGAAGCGTCGGACCCATCGTACATCTTCGCGTACCTCCCACAGACCGACGCCATCGCGCACGCCGAGGGCGTCGACTCCGACGACTACCGCGAGACGGCGGCCGAGACGTTCGACCGAATCTCGGAGGCTATCGCGACGCTCGCGGAGGCCACGGTGGACGACGACGGAGAGACCCTCGTCTGCATCACCGCGGACCACGGCCTCGTCGACACCGACCCCGAGCGAAACGTCGACCTCTCGAGACCGCCGTTCGACGTCGTTTCGGACCTGCGAACGCTCACCGACGGGACGCCGATTCGGTTCTCTGGGAGTCCACGAAACGTCCATCTACACCTCCAATCCGACCGCGTCGACGCCGTCTACGAGACGCTCACGTCGGAACTGGAGGCACGAGTCGTTCGGAAACAGGAGGTGCTCGACACCAACCTGTTCGGCGCGAACCCCTCCGAGACGTTCGAGCGCCGACTCGGTGACCTCGTGGTGGTCCACGAATCTCTCGGCGTCTGGTACGGCGACGAAGAACCGGGGAGTCTCCGGTTCGTCGGCATGCACGGTGGACTCCACCCCGACGAGATGCTGATTCCCTTCGCGACGGCGACGCTCGACTCACTCCGCGAGTGATGATTCGGCGGTGGTGAGTCTCTCGGGACCCTCGCCGGTCACACCGGTCTTTCTGATGATGGCGTCCGTCCACCAGAGTTTGATTACCATCACACCGAGCGTGCCAACTGCCGTTCCGACTGGATTGCGTCGAATCGCAGACGCGAAGGCGTAGAACGTGACGGGGACGTTGAGGACGTTCAGGACGTTCGGGTAGTCGAGTCCCATCGTCCCCTCTCCCTCGTCTAGCCACTCGCGTTCGGCGAGGACGATTCGGCTGAGATAGTTGTCCGTGCGCTCGGGGCGCGGGAAGAGGACGGGGTTGACGGCGATGAACGCCAGCGTGGCGGCGAAGAGTTTCGCGTCGCGCTTGTAGATGGCGTACATGAACACCGGATAGACGAGAATGCGCGTCCCAGCGCTCCACGGGTTCGCGTGGCGCTCCCAGAACGTCGCTTCGAGTCGGCCGCGGAGTCCGCCGTCGGCAGTCGATTCCATAGGTACTCTTCGCCGGCTTCACTTATGAACCTCCGCGCGGCGAACGTCGCCTTCGAAGGGTTCGGATTCACGACGTCGGATAGTCGGTTCTGCCGAACTGCCCATAACGTAACCGCTGTGACGTGACACAGACAGCGGGTGGATGCAGCAACCCAGCTGCGTTCGTTCGTTTCAGTGATGAGAGAGCAGGAGCACGGGGACAGCCCCTCGACGAGGACCGGTGTCTACCGTCCGACAGTACGGACCGCCGCTCACCGAAACGTGGTCGGCTCCGGTGTTCGAAGACGCCTGCAAACCCCGCGAAGGATTAAGCGGGCTGGGAAAGAATGTTTGTGACATCATGACACGTATCGACGAGCTGAAGATTCTCGTCCCGGTCGATGTCTCGGGGACGGACCAGCCACCCCTCGACGTCCTCGACCATCTCGGCACCGTCGAGGTGGTTTTACTCGGGTACTTTCCGGTACCTGACCAGGCCGAACCGGCACTGCTCAGAGACCAGTACGGTCCCGAGGCTACCGACCGGCTGGACGCAGTCGCCGACGAGCACGGGAATCCCGCCGAGGTGCTCGTCTTCACGCACGACCGTGAGGCCACCATCGACCGCATCGCGGACGAGTACGACTGCGACGCGGTGCTGACGGCTGGTCGTTCGACGGTCGTCGGCCGCGTCCTCGTCCCGCTTCGCGGGGACGTGAACCTCGACCGAATCCTTACAGTCGTCGCCGACCTGCTGCTCGCGGGCGACGAGACAGCCACCCTGTTCCACTCGGTCCCAGAGGACGCCGACCCGACCCAGGGAGAATTACTCCTCATGGGGGCCGTCGACCGCCTCGTCGAGTACGGAGTCGAACGCGACAGGGTCGACTGGCAGCTCTCGAAGGGCGGTGACCCACAGACCGACATCGTCGAACTTGGAGCATCGTACGACCTCGTCGTCCTCGGCGAGACCGAACCCTCGCTCCGCGAGCGCATCATCGGGGACGTCCTCTCGGCCATCGTCGACGCGCTCGAGGTCCCGTCGCTCATCGTGAGGGACGTCGAGTGAACCCACACGCCACGAGATGGAGGAGAGACAGATGAGCGTCGAGGGGAACGAACTCGAGCGGACGCTCGGATTCGTCGAGGCGATGACGCTCGGCGGGGGGACGATGATCGGTGCGGGAATATTCATCCTCCCAGGTATCGCCGCTGAAACTGCTGGCCCCGCGAGTTCGGTCTCCTACGCCATCGCTGGCTTCGTCGCGCTGCTCGCGGCACTCTCGCTTTCCGAGCTAGCGACCGGGATGCCCATCGCTGGCGGGAGCTATCACTACGTCAACCGCGCGCTCGGCGGACTCTTTGGGGCCGTCGTCGGCTGGGGGATGTGGACGGGGCTGATGTTCGCGAGCGCGTTCTACATGATTGGCTTCGGGCAGTATCTCGTCGAACCGATTCCGTTCATCGACGGACGGGTCTTCATCGTCGCCCTCGGACTCGTCGGGCTCGTCCTCCTCCTCGGGGTCAACTACTACGGCACCGAGGAGTCGAGCGCCTTCCAGAACGTCACCATCGGAGTCGAGACTGCCATCATCCTCGTCTTCGTCGCGGTCGGCGTGTTCTTCATCGACCCTGGGAACCTCGAACCGTTCGCCCCCTTCGGTCCTGGTGGTGTCATCGCCACGACCGGTATCGTCTTCATCTCGTTCCTCGGCTTCGAAATCATCGCCACCGTCGCCGGCGAGATTAAGAATCCCAGTCGAATCATCCCGCTGTCGATGATTCTCTCGGTGGTGCTGGTGACCATCCTCTACGTCCTCGTCATGCTCGTCAGCACTGGCGTGATTCCCTTCGAGTCGCTCGGTGACTCACCAATTCCGGTTTCGGACGTGGCCGTCACCTACCTCGGTCCAGCAGGGGTCGTCGCAATCGTCTTCGCCGCCATCATCGCGGCGATATCGAGCTCGAACTCCTCGATACTCGCAGCCTCGCGGGTCATCTACGCCATGGGCAGAGACGGGGTCGTGACCGACTGGTTCAACGTGAGCCACCCCCGGTTCTACACCCCCCATCGAGCCATCGCGGCTACTGGCGGCGTGACGGCACTGTTGATTCTCGTCGGCCTCGAAGTCGAGACTATCATCGCGCTGCTTGCAGAGGCAGCAAGCTTCAGTTTCCTCGTCGCCTACTCGCTCGTCCACGTCTCGCTCATCGTCTTCCGGCGGGCCGACCCGGACGGCTACGACCCCTCGTTTGCGCTCCCACGACCGCTCTACCCGGCCGTCCCGATACTGGGAGTGGTGCTGTCGCTCCTCGTCGTCTCGCAGATGGCGACTGTCGTCGTGTTCATCGGGTCGGGCATCGTCGCCTTCGGGGTCGTCTGGTACGCGACCTACACACGGGGCCGCGTCGTGAGCGAAGGACTTCTCAGCGAGGCGATTCGGGGGAAACCCGCCGAGCCGTTCCGCGTGGTCGTTCCGGTGGCGAACCCGGCGACACAGCGCGGCCTCCTCCGTCTGGCCGCGGCCAGCGCACACGCCAACGAGGACCGGGGGACGCCCGAACTCGTCGCGGTCAACGTCACGCCGGTCGCACACCCCTCGCCGCTGCAGAACGTCGAGGCCGACCGCTTCGAGCATCAGCGCGAACTTCTCGAGAGCGCCCACGACATCGCGGCCGAGATGGACGTCACCCTCCGGACCAGAACGGTCGTCGCTCCCGACGTCGGCGAGGCGATACTCGACGTGCTCGAAGAGGAGGACGCCGACGAGGCCATCCTCGGCTGGGATGGGTCGCTCGAACGCGACGGCCACGTCTTCGGCGCAACGGTCGACCCGGTGGTTCGGCACGCGAGCTGTGACGTCTCACTCGTGAACCTCAGAAACGAGACCATCGGGACGCCGGTGGCACTCATCGCCCCTGGCCACAATGCGCCGGTCGTCGCACACCAGGCGGTCGAATTCGCGACCGTCGACGGGACCGTCCCGACCCTGCTGAACGTCCAGTCCCCCCGAGGGAAAGGTGACTCGGACGCCGAAGAACGGGGGCGAGCGGTCGTCACTGACGCCGCCGAGGCGGCAGGACTCGACCCCGACGAGTACGAGGTCCGGGTCGTCGTCGCCGACGATATCGGTCGGGCGGTCGTCGAAGCGACCAGTGAGTACGACACCGTCTGCGTCGGTCTCTCGGGGCGGACCGAGGGGTCACGAATACCCTTCGGAACAGTCACCGAACGAGTCGTGCACGACGTCCCGAGTAACGTCGCCCTGATACGTGGCACGTGAGCGCCCCCCGACGCTCCACTGCCCGCTCTCAGCGGTCGCCCGGTGAAGAAGGGGCGGCCGCGCTACCTATTAATTGAATGAGTTAACTGCTCGGTGGCTCTGCGAACTGAGTGGTCTGGGTTACGGAGGAGTCAGGAGTCGCGCCACTTGTGGCCACACTCGACGCAGGTGAACAGCCGAACCTCGTAGGAGCCGCCCGGCTTCGGCATCATCTGGTAGTGTGCCCGGTCGCTGTCGCAGTCCTCTGCGGGACAGGGCTCTTGCATCGTCTCGGTGGGGCCCTGAGTCGCGTCGGCCACGGCGGGTGCCCCGTCGTCTTGCTGTCCATCCTGGAGCGTCATCGCCGCTTCCGCTTTCGAGTCCCGTCGCTCTTCGTTCTCACAGGAGCGACACACCCACGTGTCGCCCTCCGTGTGCATCATCGAACCACACTCGTCACAGAACTGCATGTTACATAGGAATACGAGATTGTCGGATATATCTGTTAATTTCCACTCCGTCGTGGATTCCACGCAACTGCTCAGGCTGACTGCCTCGACCATTTCTCTTCGCTCGCTTCGTGAGGACAGCGGCGTGCAAGACTTGCGCCCGCTATTCAGCACGGCCCTGCAAACTACCAGACACGGCCGATTTCGACAAAGGTAGAGTGTCCTCCTTCACAACCGCCCACGATTGCACCTATCTACAAACACTAAATGGGCGGACACCCGAGGGTCCGGTAATGAACGGCAACGAATTCGGTCGCCTCTTTCGGGTGACCACCTACGGCGAGAGCCACGGCGACGCCATGGGTGCCACGATATCCGGGTGCCCCGCCGGTGTCGAACTCTCCGTCGAAGATATCCAGCACGAACTCGACCGACGAAAACCGGGCCAGTCGATGATTACGACGAGTCGCGGCGAACCCGACGCCGTCGTCGTCAACTCCGGGACCCAAGACGGCTACACGACGGGAACGCCCATCGGGATGGTCGTCCAGAACAAGGACGCTCGCTCCGGGAAGTACGAACCCTACGTGACCGCGCCCCGTCCGTCACACGGCGACTTCACCTACTCCGCGAAGTTCGGGACGCGCAACTGGGGTGGCGGTGGGCGGTCGTCCGCGCGCGAGACGGTGAACTGGGTCGCGGCCGGGGCCGTCGCCAAGCAGGTGCTCGAACAGAGTGAGTACGATATCGAGGTGAAAGCCCACGTCAACCAGATTGGCGACATCGAAGCGCCACCGGTCTCGTTCGACGAGATACTCGAACACAGCGAGGAAAACGACGTTCGGTGTGCCCACCCCGAGACGGCCGAGAAGATGCAGGAGGCAATCGAACAGTATCAGAAGGAAGGCGATTCCATCGGCGGGTCCATCTACTTCGAGGCACAGGGCGTCCCTCGTGGTCTCGGTGCGCCTCGGTTCGATTCCTTTTCGGCACGACTCGGACAGGCGATGATGGCCGTCCCGGCGGCGACCGCCTTCGAGTTCGGTCTCGGGCGAGAGGCCCGCGAGTGGACCGGGTCGGACCGCAACGAGAACTGGGAGTTCGACGAGGAGGGTGACCCGCGACCAGTCGGCAACAAACACGGCGGCATTCAGGGTGGCATCACCACTGGCCAACCAATCTACGGCGAGATGACGCTCCACGCACCGACGTCGATTCCGAAGAAACAGCGGACTGTCGACTGGGAGACGGGCGAGGAAAAGGAGATACAGGTCGTCGGCAGACACGACCCAGTGCTCCCCCCACGTGGTGTGCCAGTCGTCGAAGCGATGCTCTACTTGACTATCCTCGACTTCATGCTGCTCGGGGGGCACATCAACGCCGACCGCCTCGACGGTGCGGTCGGTGAGTACGACACACAATACCACCCCTCGAGTCCACAAAACGAGTAAAGTACTCGAAATAGAGTTATCACTCCGGAACGAACCGAGAGTGACTCTCCGTTCGTCCACTTTGTTCGCGGTTGCAGTGGGGTAATATAACAATATTAATTCCTTCATTATCTTTCCTTGTCAATCCATAGCAAAGTCTTTAATCAAACCCACTCAATTTTTCAAATAGCGCCCCAGCGGGGCCGTGAGCTCAAATTATGACTGACCACGAACTTATCTGGCGCATCGCAGGGGGTTCCGGTGACGGTATCGCCTCGACCAGCCAGAACTTCGCCAAAGCCCTGATGCGAGCGGGGCTACACGTTTTCACGCATCGACACTACCCGTCGCGCATCCGCGGTGGTCACACGTACACGGAAGTCCGCGTAAGTGCTGACCCAGTAAAGTCGCGCGGTGACGGATACAACTTCCTCCTCGCCCTCGGTGACTCCTTCGCTCGGAACCCGAGTGAGGGTGCATACTACGGCAACGAGGAGATCAAGCCACTCTCCGAGAACCTCGACGAACTCAACGAAGGCGGTGTCATCGTCTACGACTCCGGTCTGCTCGACGCAGACGAAATCGAGAACTTCGACGAGCGTGTCGAGGAGAACGACTGGCACGTCTTCGACATAAACCTCCGCGAAATCGCCCGTGAACACGGCCGCGAGGTCATGCGCAACACCGCCGGTGTTGCTGTCACCTGTGCCATCGCAGACATCGAACCCGACGTCATCAAGAGCCTGATGTCGGACGCGATGCCGGAGAAGATTCTGGAACCGAACCTCACCGTCTTCGACGACGCCTACGAGATGGTCCAAGAGGAGTTCGACATCGCCGCTCCCGACATCTCGGTTCCTGAAGGAGAACACGACGAAGACCAGGTTCTCATCTCTGGCTCCGACGCCATCGCGTACGGTGCCATCGACGAAGGCTGTCGCTTCATCTCCGGGTACCCGATGACCCCGTGGACGGAAGTGTTCGTCATCATGTCGCAGAACCTCCCCGAACTCGGAGGCATCTCCGAGCAGGTGGAAGACGAAATCGCTGCCGCCGCACTGGCGATGGGTGCGTCCCACGCCGGTGTCAAGGCGATGTCCGGTTCGTCTGGTGGTGGGTTCTCGCTCATGTCCGAGCCACTCGGTCTCGCAGAGATCACCGAGACGCCACTCGTCCTCGTCGAGGCCATGCGCGCCGGCCCATCGACGGGTATGCCGACGAAGCCCGAACAGTCCGACATGGAGCACGTCCTGTACACCTCGCAGGGTGACTCCCACCGCGTCGTCTTCGCGCCTGCGACCGCCGCAGAGGCGTACTACCAGACGCGCAAGGCGTTCAAGCTCGCCTACGACTACCAGATTCCGTCTATCGTCCTCTACGACCAGAAGCTCGGTGGCGAACTCACGAACGTCCCGGCATCGGTCTTCGACGAAGAGCCGAACGCGGACCTCGGTTCCGTCCTGACGGAAGAAGAACTCGTGGACGCACCTCACAGCGACGCAGGGACCTTCGAACGCTTCCGCCACGACACCGAAAACGGTGTCTCGCCGCGCTCGCTGCCCGGCCAGAAGGGCGGTCGCTACCTCGCGTCCGGTAACGAACACGAGCCGACCGGTCACATCTCGGAGTCCCCCGAGAACCGCGTCACGCAGATGAACCGCCGCATGCAGAAAGTCGACTCCATCCGTGCGGAACTCGACGACGACAACGAGTTCAACACGGTCTATGGTCCGGAAGACGCCGAACTCGGCCTCATCACCTTCGGTAGCCAGCAGGGTACCGTCGAAGAGGCGGCCGACATCCTCAACGAGAACGGTCACTCGGTGAAGGTCCTCGGTGTCTCCGAACTGATGCCGTTCCCGAAAGAGCAGGTCAAATCGTTCCTCGAGAGCGTCGACGAAGCGCTCGTCGTCGAGATGACGGCCTCGGCGCAGTTCCGTGGCCTCGTCCAGAAGGAACTCGGTGGCTACGGCGACACGATGTCGAGCCTCCTCAAGTACAACGGCAACCCGTTCGAGCCCGCCGACATCGTCGAGGGCTTCGAGACGGCGCTCCTCGAAGGCGAGGAGCTCCCAGACAACCGTACGAAGTTCGTCCCCAAGGTGGGTGAATAAATCATGAGTGCATTCAGCGCAATCGGTGAGGAAACGGAGAAAGACCAAAACGAGTTCACGCCCGGACTCGAACCCCAGCCGACGTGGTGTCCTGGCTGTGGTGACTTCGGTGTGCTCAAGGCTCTGAAGGGTGCGGCGGCCGAACTCGGCCTCTCGCCCGACGAGATGATGGTCACGACCGGTATCGGCTGTTCCGGGAAGCTCAACAGCTACTTCGACGCCTACGGCTTCCACACCATCCACGGTCGTTCGCTCCCCATCGCCCGCGCCGCAAAGCTCGCCAACCCCGGCCTGACCGTCATCGCCGCCGGTGGTGACGGTGACGGCTACGGTATCGGTGGCAACCACTTCATGCACACCGCTCGTGAGAACCACGACATCACCTACATCGTGTTCAACAACGAGATCTTCGGCCTGACGAAGGGGCAGACGTCCCCGACGTCGCCGATGGGTCACAAGTCGAAGACCCAGCCCCACGGCTCGGCCAAGACGCCGCTTCGTCCGCTCTCGCTCTCGCTGAACGCGGGTGCGTCGTACGTCGCGCGGACGGCCGCGGTCAACCCGAACCAGGCGAAAGACATCATCGTCGAAGCCATCCAGCACGACGGCTTCTCCCACGTCGACTTCCTGACGCAGTGCCCGACGTGGAACAAGGACGCACGTCAGTACGTCCCGTACATCGACATCAACGACTCCGACGACTACGAGTTCGACAAGACGAGTCGCGCCGAGGCGTCCGAGATGATGTTCGAGACGGAGAACGCACTTCACGAGGGTACCGTCCTCACCGGCCGGTACTACGTCGACGAGTCCCGTCCGTCCTACCAGCAGGAGAAACAGCGCATCGGCGAGATGCCCGAAGAACCGCTCGCTGAGCGGTACTTCGACGACTCCTACGAGTGGGAACGGTCCTACGACAAGTTCCTCGACAAGCACAAATAACGCACACTGTCGCCGCGTCGAACGGTCGGTCACAGACCAGTTCGACGTGGAGGATATGCGTTTGCGGATTCGCAAGATATTTTTCTCCCGTACAAAAACAAGCGGGCATGGAAACCACGTCCACGGAGGGACGCATCCTCGCAGTCTTGGAAGAAGACGCGAAAGCGTCGTACGCCGAGATTGCAGACCGGGCGGGCGTGTCGAAGCCGACGGTTCGAAAGTACATCAGCAAACTCGAAGACGACGGCGTCATCATCGGCTACTCTGCAGACATCGACCCGAAGAAACTCGCTGGACAGTCGATTGCGATGGTCGGCATCGAATGCGCCAGTGAACGCTACGTGGAGGTCACACGTGCCCTCAAGGACCTCGGCGACGTCGAATCGCTCTACACCTCGTCTGGTGACCACATGCTGATGGCCGAGGTCCGCGCTGTCGACGGCGACTCGCTGGGTGACGTCATCTCTGACAAGATTCTCTCTATCGACGGCGTCGAGGCCGCCCACCCGTCGTTCTTGCAGGAACGACTGAAGTAGCGAACGCTGTCCCACGCTGGTTTCGCGTCCACTTTCACCGTGGTACCTGAAGGTTCAGGTACGTCGCCCGTCTACCCTCACCTGATGGCGGAGGAGACGCTCCCAGGGACTGAGACGGACGACGAACCCGACAGAATCGTCCTCCACGTGGACATGGACTGTTTCTACGCCTCCTGTGAGCGACTCCGCGAACCCGAACTCGTGGGCGAACCCGTCGTCGTCGGGATGGGCTACGAACCCGGCGAAGGCCACGGCGCCGTCGCAACCGCGAGTTACGAAGCACGAGAGTTCGGTGTCGGAAGTGCCCAACCGATATCGACGGCGTTGGAAAAACTGCCCCGGCGTGCAGACGTCGCCCCCGACGAGGACCCTGCTGGAACCGGGCACTATCGTACCGTCGATATCGACTTCTACAAATCCATCGCGAGCGAGGTCAAAGAGATTCTCCACGACTGCGCCGACGTCGTTCGTGAGGTGAGTATCGACGAGGCGTATCTCGACGTGACCGACCGAACCGCGTGGGACTTCGCGCCGTCTGGCGACCGGACGCTCGCAGAAGGCTACGCTCGGTACGTGAAACAGCGAATCGCCCGCGAGGTGGGTGTCACGGCGTCTATCGGCGTCGCACCGAACATGTCCACCGCGAAAATCGCCTCGGACTTCGACAAACCGAACGGCCTCGTCGTCGTCAGACCTGGCGAAGTTCAGTCGTTTCTCGCACCGATAGCTGTCGAAGAGATTCACGGTGTCGGCCCCGTCACGGCCCGCGAGTTGGCGTCTCTCGACATCGACACGGCAGGTGACCTCGCGGCGGCGGACCCGACCACGCTCGAATCCAACTTCGGGTCTCGTGGCCGCGAACTTCACGACCGAGCACGCGGAATCGACGACCGAGCGGTCACGCCGACGGGGCGGCCCAAGAGTCTCTCCAGAGAGTCGGCGTTGACCGACCCGACCGCAGAGATGGACGCGAAACGTGAAGTCGTCCGCGCACTCGCGGCAGACGTGGCCGACCGTGCGCAGTCGCGCGGGGCGATGTATCGGACTATCGGCATCAAAGTGGTCGTGCCGCCGTTCGACATCAACACTCGTGCCCGGTCACTTCCCGGTCCTGTCGACGACCCCGACCTCGTCGAGTCGGTCGCACTGGAACTACTCGACGCAGAGTTCGCAGACGAGCGAGTCCGTAAACTCGGTGTACGAGTCTCAAATCTCTCGTTTTCGGCAGCAGACCAGTCGCGTCTGGACGGGTGGGAGTCGACCGCCGACGCGTCGACTGGTCGTGACGACACAGCGACCGAAGCCGAGCAGTCTGGGTCGAACACAGAACAGTCCGCGTCGAACGCAGAGCAGTCCGCGTCGAACGACGAGAAGCGCCTGGGGCAGTCGTCGCTCGTCGAGTTCGACTGAGTTGCGCCGACGAACGTCGAAGAGAGGGGAGGAACTATGTCCCCCGACGCAGTCGTCCAGAACGGATGACGGATTCGGACACGGAAACCATCTCGGTTGCCGAAATCAGTGACGGACCAGGGGGAGTTGGCAACGAAGATCCGGGGACGACTGTCGACCTACCGGTCGTCGATATTCTCACCGGACGCGGGTTCATTACTGGCAAGTCCGGGTCCGGGAAGTCGAACACGGCGTCGGTGATGATAGAGAACCTGCTGTCGTCGAACTTCCCGGTACTCATCGTCGATACCGACGGCGAGTACTACGGCCTCAAACAGGAGTTCGAACTGCTCCACGCGGGCGCAGACCACGAGTGTGACATTCAGGTCAGTCCCGAACACGCCGAACGACTCGCCACGCTCGCACTCGAACAGAACGTCCCGATTATCCTCGACGTGTCGGGCTATCTCGACGACTCGGCTGCCGACGAGTTAGTGACCGAGGTGGCAAAGCACTTATTTGCGAAAGAAAAGAGGCTGAAGAAACCGTTTCTCATGCTCATCGAGGAGTGCCACGAGTACATCCCCGAGAAAGGTGGGATGGACGAAGCGGGCAAGATGCTCATCAAAATCGGCAAGCGCGGGCGGAAACACGGCCTCGGCGTCGTCGGCATCTCACAGCGCCCGGCCGACGTCAAGAAAGACTTCATCACCCAGTGCGATTGGCTGGTCTGGCACCGCCTCACGTGGCGGAACGACACGAAAGTCGTCGGGCGGATTCTGGGGTCGGAGTACGCCGACGCAATCGAAGATATGGGCAACGGCGAGGGCTTTCTCGTCACCGATTGGTCCGAATCAATCCGTCGCGTGCAGTTCCACAAAAAGCAGACGTTCGACGCGGGAGCGACGCCCGGCCTCGACGACTTCGAGCGCCCCGACCTGAAATCGGTCGACGGCGACCTCGTCTCCGACTTGAAGGAGATATCCGACGAAAAAGAGCGCCGCGAGAGCGAAATCGCCGACCTGAGACAGGAAGTCGAAAAGAAGGAAGCCAAGATTCGGCAACTCGAACGCGAACTCGAAGAGGCCCGCGACCTCTCTCGGATGGCCGACCAGTTCGCCCAGGCGATGTT
Source organism: Haloferax marinum (assembly GCF_009674625.1). GTDB lineage: Archaea > Halobacteriota > Halobacteria > Halobacteriales > Haloferacaceae > Haloferax > Haloferax marinum. The sequence continues at coordinate 524,093 of NZ_WKJQ01000001.1, forward strand.
CCAGAAAGCCGAAGCCCCCTACCGTGGTGGGCAAGGCCGGAATCTCAACCGCCCCGAAGAAAAACAGGCCGCACTGGGCGAGTACGGCGAATCGGACGGTGACGGGGCGGTGAGCGGGGACGTGGGCGAGAGAACGGGCGACGACGAGACGACACCGGACGTGGTCCAACAGGGTGCAACACCCGACGACGTGGCACGCGCAGTCGCGGACACCGACCTCAGCGACGGTACCGACGACGACGCACACCCGAGTGTGCGGAAACACCCACGCCCACCGCTCGAAGCACCCGACGGCCCGCCGTGGCCGACTCACGGACTCCTTCCAGAGGGTGGAGACGTCCCGGAAGACGGGGACGAGAACGCGTGGGAAAACGCAGTCGACATGGGCGACTTCGAACCCGCAGACTTGCAACCAGCGCCCGGTGCCGAGAACAGACGCGACGTGGTCGACAGGATGACCGCAATCGTCAACGCACTCGGAGCGGTCCACCACGGAATGCTCGCCCACTACCGCGAATACGGCATCTCTGACCCGCTTTCGGCCCACGTCGCGGCGGGAGAGACGGGAGACCAACATCTCGCGTACGGTCGCAATCGGTCGCTCCGTCGGGCCGGATTCATCCGCCACGCCGGTCGCGGCCAGTACGAGTACGCGCTTCCCGACCTCGTCAGCGACGAGTACGCGGATCTGTTGGACGCAGACGAACTGCGAGAGACGGTCCAAGCGATAGAGCAGTCGTTCGTCGACGAAGACGACGAGTAACCGCCTCGCAACCGCTGTTTCGTGACTGCCTGCTGACTGCTATTTCGTGACTGGCTTCAAAAAATCGAACTGCGAACCGCGGGTAGCCGTCGTTCTTACAGGCCCGAGACGAGGTCTTCGAGGGCCGCACGCGGGTCGTCGGCCTTGGCGACTCCGGACGCGAGGAGGATACCGCTCGCACCGAGTTCTTCGGCAGTGACGACGTCGTCACCGGTGGAGATACCGGCACCGCAGTAGACGTCGACGTCTTCGTCGACGTTGGCCGCCGAATCGACGGCGTCGGTGACGATACCGGGGTCGGCAGTCGCGACGGAGACGTCGCCGCCGATGAGTTCCGGCGGTTCGACAGCGACCGAGTCAGGACCGAGCGCGGAGACTGCGCCAATCTGTGCGGGGTTGTTCGCACAGACACAGGTCTCCAGTCCGGCGCGTTCTGCGGCCTGGACCGACCCGTCGATGTCTGCCAGTTTCATGCGCTTTTCGGAGTGGTTGATGAGCGTCCCGACTGCGCCTGCCTCTGCAACTGCTTCGGCGAGCGTGCTGCCGGTGTGACTGCCGTAGTCGTTCGGGTCGACGTGTTGGGCCCACGTCTCGACGCCGGTTGCAGCGACACGCGAGATGTCGGCCGCCTGTGGCGACACGGCGATGCGGACGCCGGACTCCTCGGCGACGTCACGCGCGGCGGTGGCTACTTCGATGGGGTCGCACGGGTACGCCTTGAGGTTGACTAGGATGAACACAGTAGACGTCGCGTCCGCCCGGACTAATAAATTGGTTTTCGACATCGGGAGTGACACGAGACTGCGTCTCGTGGGTGAATAACCGGGACGACCGTCGTGGAGAAAATTCGTCGGGTCGGAGAGCGTCGGGCGTCAGTCTTTGCGCTTGACCACGTCGCCCAGCGTCGTCGTCGTGCTGCCGCCGCCAGACCACTCGGAGTCGTCGTCGCTCTCGCCTTCGACGAGCGAGATGTCGAGTTTGCGTTCGAGTTTCTTCCGGACGGTGTCCGGCGGCATGATGTCGCCACGCTCGAGCTTGCGGATGAGACTCGCCTTCTCGTTGAGCGACTTGGCGAGTTCTTCTTGACTCATTCCACGTGACTCGCGAGCCTGACGGATACGGGAGTCGTAGTCGGTGGCAATCTCGTCCATGTCGTCGAACATGTCGCGGCGTCGGCGCGTCTTCGACGACGAGGACGAAGACGAAGACGACCCAGACGAGCGTTTGGCCTTCCCACTCGACGAGGAGGTAGAGTACTTCGAGCTCGCACTGGAAGTCGACTCGGTGCGGACCTCCGTGCCGAACTGGGCGCAGTTGTCACACAGTTGCAGTTCTGCGCCTTCGACTTTCACAGTCTTCAGAGAGGCTTGGTTGGAGCCACACATCTCGCACTGAGGCATACACTCACGTACCGCCCCGCCGCGTATAAAAGGCACGCCACCGGCCACGCGTCTACGGGACGAATGCGCCACTGTCAGTCGGTTACCGCGAGTTTGACGAGAGACCGAAGAAACTGCAGGTGAGTCGTGGTCGCTACGTCAGGTCGCTCCAGGCACCCCAGAATCGCTGGAGTGCGGTGAAGTGGCCGATGATGGCGAAGAACACCAACAGCCACCCGACGAGCGTGAACCCGCCGATGGTGCCAGTGTAGAAGGCCGACGCGAAGCCGACGATACCGATGAGTGCGAGTCTGTCGGCGCGTCCGACGAGTCCGCCGTAGGCACGTCCCAGTCCGACTGCCTGAATCTGCGTGCCGAGGTACGAGGTCATGAGGACGCCCGTGACGGCAGCGAGACCGAGTGCGAACGAGTCGATTCCGGCGGCGAGGCCGACGAGGACGACGATGTCGGCGTAGCGGTCGAGCACGTGGTCGAGCATGTCGCCGGCCTTCGACGAGACGCCTTGCTTGCGGGCGAGTGCGCCATCGACGAGGTCCAACCAGCCGTTGAGGAAGACGAACAGTGCGCCGAGGCCGTACCACAGTGGGTCTGCGATGCCGAACGCGACGCCCGCAGCGACAGCAAAGCCGAAGGCGATGACGCTCACCCCGTTGGGTGACAGTCCAGCGGTGTCGGCCGCCGAGACGAACGGTGCGAGCAGTTTGTCTGCCGTGTCGCGGTATTGGTCCAGCGTCATAGATACTCGATGAAGTCGACGGTTCCTGCCGACGGTTCGCGCTCACCGTTCGCGACGGCGACGATGTCGTCGGCGACGGCCTGTGGGTCGCGGTCGGTCGTGTCTATCTCGTAGACGGCGTCTTCGCCGTGGAATTCGACTGCCTCGCCGAGAACGACGTCGAGGGCTTCGGACTCGCGGTTCTCGCGTGCTTTCGCCTCGGACTCACCACGTTCGAGGAGGCGGTCTTCGAGGACGTCCGGGCGACAGCGAAGGACCACGACACGGTCGGCGTCGAGGTGATGGGCGAGGTGACTCTCGACGAGTCCGTCCCAGTCGCCGAGTCGGTCACGGACGGCGTCGAGGTCGACGACGAGCGTGTCGCGGTCCTCGTCGCGTTCGGTCCAGAGACCGTCGTCCTTCACGAGTTGGTTCAGGTGGACGACGGGTTGGTCGAGTTCGTCGGCGACGAGGTCCGTCGCCGTCGTCTTCCCGGTTCCGGGGGTTCCGGTGACGACGAGTTTCACGCCGTCGGCACCTCCGAGACGATTCGGTTCAAGACGTCGACGGCGCGTTTCGTCTGTTCTTCGGTGCCGCAGGAGACGCGGATGCACTCGGGGAGGCCGAAACTCCCGCAGTCGCGGACGATGACGCCCTCTCGCTGTGCGGCCTCGGAGACCGCAGTCGCGTCACCGACTTCCGCGAGGACGAAGTTGCCGTCGCTCTCCCACGTCGGCACGTCGAGTTCGTCCCGGAAGTAGTCGCGCGACCACCGTGCGGATTCGACCGTCTTCTGGACGTGGTCTTCGTCGTCCAGTGCGGCGAGCGCGGCACGACAGGCGACTTCGCTCGCGGCGAACGGTGTGTTCACGCGGGCGTAGGCGTCGGCCCACTCCTCGGGAACACAGGCGTACCCGATTCGGAGGCCGGCGAGGCCGTAGGCCTTCGAGAAGGTGCGCAAGACGGCGACGTTGTCGTACTCCGAGAGCAGGTCGATAGCCGACGGTTCGTCGGAAAACTCGCCGTAGGCTTCGTCGACGACCAGAAGCGTGTGGTCTTCGACAGCTTCGGCGAGTCCGACGAGTTCTGCTCGTGGGAGGACAGACCCCGACGGATTGTGTGGCGTCGTGAGGTAGACCATGCGCTCGCCGTCGTACGCGTCGAGGACGGCGTCGGCAGTCTGTTCGAAGTCGTCGGCCTTCGACACGTCGTACTGGACGGCGTCGCCGTGGTGGTAGCGGGCGCTCATCGAGTAGTACGAGAATCCGGGTGACGGTTCGAGGACGTCGTCACCGGGTTCGAGCATCGCGCGGGTCAGATAGTCGATAGACCCGTCGGCGCCGGGTGAGACCCACACCTGTTCGGCTTCGAGGTCCCACTTGGCTGCGAGTTTCTCAGTCAGGTCGGTGTGTGCCGTCTTCGGGTAGACGCTCACCGTCGGCGCGGCCGCTTCGATGGCCGCGACGGCCTTCGGACTCGCGCCGTGTGGATTCTCGTTCGAGGAGAGTTTCGTCAGGTCCTCGGGGTCCATCCCGAGTTCGCGGGCGACCTCCTCTGTCCCGCGGCCGGGTACGTAGGGAGCGTGCGCGGAGAGGTCCCGTGGTTGCATGGTCGAAAAATGCGTGTGGCGGTTCTTAAGGGTGCGTACTCTGGGTCGGAGGCCCACTCCGAACCACAGCGCTCACTCGTCGCCAGATTTCGGTCGGTACTGGTCGAACGGCGGTTCGTCGTCGAGTGCGTCGGGGACGAAGAGCGTCGTCTCACCGAAGTTGCGGATGAGTTCTTGCCCTTCACGGCCGGTGAGATAGCCGACGTACGCCATCGCCAGCGCGTAGTTCACGTCGTGTTTGGCGGGGTTCGTCGGGATGACGGCGTAGTCGTTCCGGAGGACGTCCGGACCCCCACCGAGAGGCCCTTCGACGAAACTGCGGAGCGACGTCGAATTCGACATCACGTAGTAGGTCCCCCGGTCGACGAGGGTGTACGCACTGCGACGACTCGTCTGTCTGAGCGTGTCGCCCATCCCGTCACCAGTCGCCTGATACCACCGCCCCGACGGGTTCGCGTCGCACTGTTCCCACAGCAGTTTCTCTCTGATGTGCGTTCCCGACTCGTCACCACGAGAGATGAACAGCGACTCTGTCGCTGCGATGGCTTCGAACGCCGCACGGGGGTCGTTGCCGACTGTCTCGAGACCGGCCGGGTCGTCTTCGGGGCCGACGACGAGGAAGTCGTTGTGCATCAGGTCACGGCGGTTGATACCGTGACCGGCACGGATGAACTCGTCTTCTGCACTCCGTGCGTGCGTGATGACCACGTCAGCGTCGCCGTCGGCGGCGGTTCGGAGGGCGGCACCGGTCCCCTGGACGAGTGTCTTGACGCGCACTCCGTATTTGTCTGCGAACCCCTCGTGGAGCACGTCGAGCAATCCCGTGTCGTAAGCAGTCGTCGCAGTCGCGAGCGTCAGGTCTGCTGACTTCCCACCATTGGCCGTGCCCGACTCGGCCGCAGCGTCACCGCTCGTCGAACCGAGCGTTGCACCCCCGTCTTGCCTCCGGGCGTTGCCGCCGAGACAACCTGCAACGCCGATTGCGCTAGCCGCGCCAATCGCTCGGAGGTACTGCCGTCTCAGCATCGAATCCAGGTTATCGTGCAATACGTAAATTACAGTGACGTCATTCTCACGACGTTGAAATCGGTTTCAGTTACGGCATCCGACCCTGTATCGACTCGGCGAGACGGAGTGAGAGCGCAGCGATAGTGAGTGTCGGGTTCATCGCACCGCCGGTTGGGAAGACGCTCGACCCGGCAATCCAGAGATTCTGCAGGTCGTGTGACCGACACTCGCCGTCGACGACACTCGTCTCTGGGTCTGTCCCCATCCGTGTCGTCCCCATGTGGTGAAACGCTGGGCCGGTGTTGTCTGGTCCGACAGTCCACTCCACGTCGACGCCGAGTTCGTCCATCACCGACGCTTGAATCTCGTTCGCGCGGGCGAGTGCGGCCCTCGTCTGGTCGTCGACGGACCAGTGGACTTCGGGGACTGGGTCGCCCAAATCGTCTGTCGTCTCCGTGTCGAGGGTCACGTAGTTGTCCGCACGTGGCAGTTGCTCGACGAGCGCCCCCATCGCGATGTGGGTCCCGTACGCGTCTGCTAACTGCGTTCGCAACTCGTCGCCCCACGTCTCCGCGTGCAAGGCGTCGACGACGGGTGACGGACCGGCGTAGTTGAGAAACTCCAGTTTGAGTCCGTTGACGGGTTCACTGTCGTCGTAAAACTGGTGTGTCTCGCTCGTGTTGAATCCGACGTGATTCTGTCTGGTCGGCCTGTCGAGTCGGCCACCCATGCCGGCGAACAGGTGTTCCATGAAGTACTGGCCGACGACGCCAGACGAGTTCGCCAGTCCATCGGGGTACTGGTCGGACGCAGAGAGCAAGAGGAGGCGGACGTTCTCGACACCACCACAAGCGAGGACGTACTCGTCTGCGGTCTGCCGGTGTGTCTCACCGTCTGGCGTGGTGTAGACCGCGGCGACGACGGAGGTTCCCGACTCGTCGTGTTCGAGGCGTCGTACCCGCGCGTGGTCGACGACGCGCGCGCCGGCAGACTCCGCCTTCTCGACGTGTGATTCGGCGGTGTACTTCGCACCAGAGGGGCAGACCGGTTTGCACGTCCCGTATCCGACACACGGTGACCGTCCGTCGAAGGGTTCCGAGTTGCGGGCGCTCGGCACGGAGTGCATGTCGATTTCGAGTCGCTCACAGGCCTCGGCAAACAGTGAGTCAGAGTAGGACGGTGGGAACGCCGGGAGTGGATAGGCTTCGTCACGCGGTGGGGCATACGGGTTGTCTACCGCACCGGCGACACCCAACTCGCGTTCTGCGGCGGCGTAGTAGGGCTTGAGGTCGGTGTACGAGATGGGCCAGTCTGCACCGACGCCGTGTCGTGAGTCGAGTTCGAAATCACGTTCGTGGAGGCGCATGACCATCCCTTGCCAGTGGAGTGTGGTTCCGCCGACGCCTTTCACACGTCCGGCGTTCAGCGGGTAGAACGACTCACCGGACGACGTGAACTCGTCTCGTGGGCCGCCCATCTCCCAGGGGGTGCCGAGGCCGGGGCGAACGTGTCGCTCCAGTTGCTCGCGCCTGTCACCGTCGAATCGCGGTCCCGCTTCCAGGACGACGACCGACGCACCTGACGCTGCGAGTCGCTGGGCGACGATGGCACCAGCAGGGCCGGCACCGACGATACACACGTCGGCGTCAGAGACGGGCGTTCGGTCGGTCTGGGCGTGGTTACTCGTCGACATCATCCATCCTCTGTCTCCGCTGTCGTCGCTCGCTGGTAACTCTCGGTCCCACCAGGGTAGCCGATTGGGTTCTCGATTCCGACGAGTCGGCCACCGGTCGGCGAGGCGTAGAACGCGTAGAGCAGTTCGTTCACGACGTGGAACCGAATCCGCTCGGAGAGCGTGCCGTCTGCGACTGGGTCGGCAGTGTCTGCTCCGAGTTCACGGAGGAGCGAGTCGCGTTCGTCTCTCGGGAGGTCGGAAAACGGTTCCCCGTGCCAGTCTCTCGCGACGGCATCGAGTTCTGCGGCCGCCGCTCGCAGCTGTGCACCACGTTCTTCGTCTCTCGTACGCCCGAGAACGTACGCCTCGACGAACTCTCTGATACCCTCTGTCTCGCTCGGGTAGACGACTTCCCCCGCGGCGACCATCGTCGAAACCACGACCGCCTGCGGAATGTCGTCTCTGTCGCCGTCGTCGCTCTCTGCGGTCGGTGGGTCGAATCGGTCGATGGCGACTGCGCCGCCCCCGACGATTCCGAGTCCAGCGAGTACCGCAATCGCGTCCCGTCGCGTCAGTCGCATTGGTTCGAGATTAGGCCAGCCTAAACTTATGGCTTGTCCTCTGATTGCCGTCGGACTCGTCGTGGTATCGAGAGACGAGGGAGAAAGCGAAACCCCCGATGCTGTCGCGTCGTCAGTCCTGACGGACGTCGTGTTCGAGGACGCCGACACCTTCGATTTCGACTTCGACGTGGTCGCCGTCTTCGAGTGGGCCGACGCCTTCGGGCGTGCCCGTCGAGATGACGTCACCTGCTTCGAGCGTCAGGTACGTCGTAATCTCGGCGACGAGTTCCGGGATGGAGAAGATGAGATGTTCGATGCTGGAGTCCTGTCTCGTCTCGCCGTTCACGCGGAGCGAGATGCTAGCGTCGTCGGGGAGGTGTTCGGGGTCGGCGAGGACGGGGCCGAGGGGTGCCGCACCGTCGAACGCCTTGCCACGAACCCAGTTCGTCTCGCGGTCCTGGTCGTCGCGGTTCGACACGTCGTTCATGATTGTGTACCCCGCGACGACGTCTTCTGCGTCTTCGGGCGCGACGTTCCGACACTGCTCGTCGATGACGACGGCCAGTTCTGCCTCGTGTTCGATGTTCTCCTTCCCAGCGGGAAGCGTCACCGTGTCGCCGTGGCTGGCGACGGCGTTCGGCGGTTTGAGAAACAGCAGTGGCCGGTCTGGAACTTCTTCGTCCCGCTCTTCGGCGTGCTTGGCGTAGTTGCGACCGATACAGACGATTTTCGTCGGGTCGCACGGCGGAAGGACATCGACTTCGCCGAGGTCGTACGTCTCCCCACCGAAAGAGACCGAATCGCCGTGCCACTCGCCTCGTCGGACTGCCCCTGCGGGGTCACGGAATCGAACGTGGTGCATGGACGACGAGTCTGTGCCGTTCGTGATAGGTCTTTACATCCCATCCATCGGTTTCCGCAGGTCGGCCCCGACGTCGAAGACGGTGAAGAGACAGACGACGGCGAAGGCGAGCGCCGCACTCGGTGCACCCACAGAGAGTTCCAGCACCTGTCCGGTGGAAGCGACAACTGAGAGAGAGACCGCATAGTAGATGACCCGGACGGGAACCGACTGTTTCGAGTTGGCAGCGCGGAGATTCGGCAACACGTACAGCGCACCGAACGAGAACCCGCCGCCGACGAGAACCGCGCCCACGAGTCCCCAACCGCTGGCGTCGGCGATGGCACCGGCGAACGTGGCAAGTCCCAGTGTCGTGTTCAGATACGCTGCACGCCGAACGAGAAAGCCGTACCCTCCGTCGGGGCCGAGGCCGAGTTCGTTATCTTCGATTCGGTGCCACGGGTGGCCAGTAGAGAGGACGCCCATCCGAAACGCACCGATAGTGACCGACGCCACGGTGAGCGAGACGATGGCGCTCGTCGTCACCGCGACGGGGATGGAGACGGTTTGAAACGCAATCCAGAGCGTCGGCAGCGCGAGTAACATGTGCTGGCCCAGACCGTAGTAGATGATAGCGTCGAGCCACCCATCGAGACCCTTCTCTCGCGTTTCTGGCGTGTCGGGTCGTTCGTCGAGTTGCTGGAGGGCCTGGTCGTTCGGGGACATCACTCGGCATATCTGTTCGTAGACTGAAAAGTAATCCCCCGAATCTCGGGTCGGGACGAGTTGTGACGCCCCGTGCGACGCCCGCACCATCCAGCGTACCGAGTGCGCCCCGAGTGCGTCCCGAGTGCGCCCCGAGTGCGTCCCGAGTGCGCCCCGAGTGCGTCCCGAGAGCGAAGGCCTCGACGCCCGCGAAGATGCGGCCAGACCGTTCTGCTCGAATAGCTTTTTGTGTATTTCACGTGTAACGTTCGAACGCTATGGAACTCACTTGGCACGGTCACTCGACGTGGTACGTCACAGTCGGAGACACCTCACTCCTCATCGACCCGTTCTTCGACAACCCCATCACGTCTCTCGAACCGAGCGACGTCGAGACGCCGGATTACGTCCTCCTCACGCACGGTCACGCGGACCACATCGCGGACGCGGGCGCGTTCGACGGTGCGACCGTCGTCGGAACTCCCGAACTCGTCGGGTACGTCGAAGCCGAGATGGGTGTCGACGAGACGCTCGGCATGAACATCGGCGGGACCGTCGAACTCGGTGACGCCTTCGTCACGATGGTCCGAGCAGACCACACCAACGGTATCAACACGAGCTACGAGTTCGAGGCCGGTGTGCCGGGTGGATACGTGATTAGCGACAAGATGCCGACTCACGAGTCCGACGAAGACACGACGACGTTCTACCACGCTGGCGACACGGGCTTGATGACGGACATGCGTGAGATTACCGGCCCGTATCTCGAACCCGACGCGGCGGCGCTCCCGGTCGGCGACCACTACACGATGGGGCCGTGGCAGGCCGCCATCGCCGCCGATTGGTTGGACGTCGACCACGTCTTCCCGATGCACTACAACACGTTCCCCGCCATCGAAATCGACATCCGCGACTTCGAACACGAAGTGAAAGCCGCTGGCAGTCACGCCGAGGTCCACGTCCTCGACGGCGACGAGTCGTTCACACTCGAATAAGGAGCGACGGTCGCTGCATCCCGTCTTATTTTCTTCCCGGTCGTGCACAGACGAGTCCTATCGAACAATCCTTAGGCTCGACCATTCCTGATCACCGGTGGATGACCGATATTCAAACTTCGACTGTCAGTGACGAAGGCTTCGCCAGTACGAGCCAGGTCGGCGATTTCAATCTCGCAATCGACGCCCTCGACGAGGCGGGTCCGAACCCCAACGCGACCCTCGTCGCGACGTACGCTTCATGTTTCCTCCCCGCGTTCCGCGTCGGTGGACAGAAGACTGGATTCGACGACCTTGGCAAGATTCAAATCGACGCCGACGCCGTCCTCGACGACGCCGACGACCTCGTGGAGATTAGCTTCGACGTCTACGTCGAGAGAGCGCTCTCTGACGAGGAGTTCGCGGAGATTACGGCGCTCGCCGAAGACATCTGCCACGTCCACGACGCGATTCGTGATGGACTGCAAGCAGACGTTACTGTCGTTGGCGGCGCGTTCTGAGCGCTCTCACCGCACAATTTCTGAAAAACCGCGGTGACGGTGCGGACCGTGAACTCGATAGCCCGGTGCGCCGCTGGATTAGTGGTGGCGCTGTCGATATGTTCGAAGGCTCATGGCCTTCCCCTCCACGATTACGACCTCGCCCTCTTGCGGGTCTGATTCAGCGACAGTGTCGACTTGTTCGCGGAAATACGGGCTGTTCGGTTCTTCCATGGAAGACTCTACGTTTCCGGTGTTAAAAATCTTTGTCAGACATTCTCACACGTGGTTACATCACGTGTGAGCTGTCGATTCAGTCGTCTGCGGCCGCTGCGGCCGGTCCGTGGCTGATTTCGGTGCCGAGAACGTCGAGGAACGCCGCCAACCACTCTGGGTGGTCTGGCCAGGCCTGTCCGGTGACGAGATTTCCATCGACGGTCACTTCGTCCACCCACGTGCATCCGGCGCGTTCGACTTCGGGTTGGACTGCTGGGTAAGACGTCATCTCGTAGCCATCGAGGACGCCTGCGGCGGCGAGAATCTGCGGGCCGTGGCAGATAGCGGCGACAGGTTTCTTCTCGTCGAAGAAGTGCCGAACCGTGTCGAGAACGTCGTCGTATCCGCGGAGATACTCCGGTGCACGGCCACCAGGGACGACGAGTGCGTCGTACTCGGCGGGGTCGACATCCGCGAACGTCGCGTTCAGCGCGAAGTCGTGACCGCGGGTCTCCAGATACGTCTGGTCGCCGCGGAAGTCGTGGACAGCGGTCTTACACCGGTCTCCTGCGTCTTTCTCTGGGCACACCGCGTGGACCTCGTGTCCCACCATCTGGAGCGCTTGGAACGGTACCATCACCTCGTAGTCCTCGACGAAATCGCCAGCGAGGAGCAAAATTTTCTTTCCGGGCATGGGAGTTCACCCCACGAAGTACTTATCACCTGAATACTATAATGATTGTGCAGGGGTCGACGATGCCCGCGCGCCGAGAGGCGGGCGAGCCCCTCGTCTGTCCGTCCTGCTTCGTCTGGCCTACTTCGTCCGTCTTGCTTCGTCTATCGTCTACGCACGTCACTCCGAGAGCAACCGCTCGATATCGCCGAGTCCGTCGAGGACGTAGTCGGGTTCGAACGCAGTGTTCGACAGCGTTGCGTCGTCGGTGACGCCGGTTTTGACGACTGCAGTTCCCATCCCAGCGTCGAGTCCGAACGCGATGTCGGTGTCGAGTCTATCTCCGACGACCAACACGTCTTCTGGCGGCAAACCGAGTCTGTCGAGGACGACCCGTTGTGCGACTGTCGAGGGCTTCCCGAACACTTCGTCAGGGTCGCGTCCGGCGACGCCAGCGACAGCGTGAATTATCGCACCAGACCCTGGAATATCACCGTCTGCGGTAGGAATGATGATGTCCGGGTCGGTTCCGTAGAATCTCGCACCATCTCGGAGGGCGACGTAGGCGTCGCGCAAGTCGTCGAAGTCGAACTCGCGGTCGATACCGACGACGACCACCTCGGGTTCGTCGTCTGGGGTGACGAGTTCCAGACCTGCCTCTCGAAGTTGGTCGTGTATTCCGGACTCACCGATACAGAACGTCCGAGCGCCGGGGTGGTGTTCAGCGAGGTAGACGGTGGTCGTCGTGCCGGACGTGACGATTTCGTCGGCCGTCGCCTCGATACCAGCGGTGCGTAACCGTGACTCGTAGGCAGGTGGCGCTTTCGTCGGGTTGTTAGAGACGAACAGACGGTCGAGTCCGGCGGCGTCGATAGCCGCGAGGCCATCGAGCGCACCAGGAATAGCTACGTCTCCCCGGACGACTGTCCCATCGACGTCGAGGACGACACCTCGGTACTCCATCGTCCGTGGTAGGGCACCACAGGTGTTGAACGTTCGCCCCGGAGAACAATTATGTGGCACGGTGTCGTACCTCACTGTATGGGCGTCTCTTCGAAACGACTGGTCGGGTGGTTACGGGGTCCTGCGACTGGAAATAGCGCGATGGGAGTGTACGGATTAGTGACGGCGATGGTCGCACTCTTTTTGACGTACTCGATGGTCGCGACGGTGGTCGTGGTTGTGCCGTTGTTGTCGACGACGACGATTATTCTCGCGACCATCATCGTCTGGGTCGTGATGTGGGCCATCCTCGACGTGCTCGCGAGTCGATATCTCCGAAAGACGCCTACGTAACGCACTCACGACGCCTTCGGTGAGTTCCGGCCGAACCGTCCCAGAACCAAAGAACGATATGTGCTTCGCCCTACCCTCTTACTGTGACGAATACGCAGTTGACGCTCGTCCAGATCGACAACTACGGGCCGTGGACGGTCACACCGGACCCACGACGGGAGATGGACCTCCAGACGCTTCAGTCGCGGTTGTTCGCTGACCTGGCCCAGTTTGTCGGTTCTCGTGACGGATATGTTTTCTTCACTCGTTTCGACAACATGGTTGCGGTCACTAACGGACTGGACCGCGCTGACCACGAACTGCTCCAGGAATCTATCGGCAATCGCTACCCGGTGACGCTCAGTCTCGGTATCGGAGCGGACCGAAATCCTGCAGTCGCGCTCGAACGTGCGACTGACGGTATCCAACGAGCAGGCAGTGCGCAAGACGGGGACCGCCGTGAGGTCCTCTCGGGTGAACCCATCGCGGACGCAGACCGCTCTGCCACCGACCTCCAGATTGCACACTTCGACGTGAACGACGCCACCGGCAAGTACACCGACCGCCTCAACGAGTTCGACACGTTCATCCACATCGAACAGGGCTACGCCTCGCTCATGCGCTACCTCCGGCGCGAGCACGGTGCGCTCTCGTTCTTCGTCGGCGGCGACAACATCATCGCAGTCACCCCTGACCTCTCCGAAGACCAGTACAACGCGGCTATCGACCACGTCGAGGCCGAGGCGGACGTCGAACTCAAAGTCGGCGTCGGCACGGCGAGCAACGCTCACGAAGCAGGCTTCGCCGCCAAACACGCCCTCGAAGACTGCCGTGACTTCGGGACGACTGTCGAGTTCGCAGACGCTTCTATCGAGACCGCACACGACTAACCGATGGAGGGTCGCGCAGTCTACTTCGTCGGTCCGGAAGCCGTCGAAGTCCGTGACTGCGAGGTTCCCGAACCTGGACCCCAGGAGGTTCGCGTGCGGACGCAAACTTCGGCCGTGAGTTCCGGAACCGAGCGACTCGTCTACCGCGGCGAAGCGCCGACCGACCTCCCTTCGGACGTCTCTATCGCCGCGCTCGACGGAGACCTCTCCTTCCCGCTTCGGTACGGATACGCGGCAGTCGGTGAGGTCGAAGCCATCGGTGAATCCGTCGATGCTTCGTGGCGTGGCCGTCGCGTCTTTGGTTTCAACCCACACGAGAGTCAGTTCGTCGCCAGACCGACCGACCTCTATCCGATTCCAGACGACGTCGGCGACGCTCGGGCCGCCTTGTTGCCGACGATGGAGACGGCGCTCAACTTCGTGATGGACGGCAACCCGCGTATCGGCGAACACGTCGTGGTCTTCGGACAGGGTGTCGTCGGCCTCGTGACGACGGCGCTTCTCAGTCAGTTCCCACTCGGGAGTCTCACTGTCGCCGACTGCGTTGCCGAACGGCGCGACCTCGCGCTCGAACTCGGCGCGACGACGGCAGTCCATCCCGACTCACTCGACACCCCTGCAGACGGTGCTGACCTCACTCTCGAACTCTCTGGCAACCCAGACGCACTCGACGACGCACTCGACGTGACGCGATACGCTGGGCGCGTTCTCGTGGGGTCGTGGTACGGGACGAAACCCGCGACACTTGACCTCGGCGGCCAGTTCCATCGCTCTCGAATCAGCATCGAAAGCAGTCAGGTGAGCACTATCGCACCCGACCTCCGAGGCCGATGGGACGCCGACAGACGCTTCTCGCTGGCGTGGGACCATCTGGCCGACCTCCCGCTCGATTCACTCGTCACCCACCGACTTCCAGTCGAGCACGCCTCGCGCGCCTACCAGCTACTCGAAGACGAACCGGACGAAGCCGTCCAAATCCTCTTTACGTATGCGGACTGTTGACAGGTTATGTACCGTCTTTCGGTCCGCAGAGAGATGATAGCCCAGCACTTTCTGACCGTCCCGAATCCTGGACCGGAGGGGGAAATTCACTCGCACGCGTTCACAGTCGAGATAGAACTCTCCGGACCGGAACTCGACCAGTACGGCTATCTCGTCGATATCGACGACGTGAAAGCCGCGTTGGACGCGACGCTGAGTCGCTACCGAGACAAGACGATGAACGACCTCATCGAGTTCCAAGGGAAGAATCCGAGCGTCGAACGACTCGCACACGAGGTGTGTGTCAGATTCGTCGAAGCAGCAACCCTCGAGAACCCCGAGCACATCTCGGTTCGCGTTTGGGAAGACGACGTTGCCAGCGCCACGTACGAGATGGCGCTCTGACGTGCGGGTTGGATTCGTCGTCTACGGACCACTCGACGGACGGTCCGGTGGCTATCGCTACGACCTCGAACTCGTTCGCACGCTCCGGGCCGCGGGCGACGAGGTGACTGTCGTCTCACTCCCTGAACGGCCGTATCGACAGCGATTACGAGACAACGTTACTGCGCACCGTCGCCTCAGCGACCTCGACGTCGACGTTCTCGTCGAAGACGAGTTGTGTCATCCGTCGCTCGCAGGGGTCAACCCACGACTCGACGACGAGACGCCGGTCGTCTCGCTCGTCCACCATCTCCACTCGCGAGAGACCCACACGTCGTGGAGACGGCACGTCAAACAGGCAATCGAGACGCAGTATCTCCACTCGGTCGATGCCTTCGTCTTCAACAGCGAGACGACGCGGGAGACGGTCGCAACGGTGACCGACCCCGAACCGAGCGTCGTCGCCTATCCTGCAGGTGACCGCTTTTCTTCGTTTGGCGCCCCACTGAGCGACGACGAAATACGCTCTCGTGCCGACGACGGGCCACTCCGTGTCGTCTCTGTCGGCAACCTCGAACCGAGAAAGAACGTCGATGGGTTGCTTCGCGCGCTCGCCCGCGTCAGTGGCGACTGGCGACTGACTATCGTCGGAAACGCGGTCGATTCTGCCTACGAGCACTCACTCCGTACGCTCGCAGACGACCTGGGAGTTGCCCAGCGAGTGTCGTTCACGGGGCGACTCCCGGATGCCGACCTCGTGGCGACGCTCCGTGAGTCGCATCTCTTTGCACTCCCATCGCACTACGAGGGGTTCGGTATCGCCGCGCTCGAAGCGATGGGGTTCGGATTACCCGCGCTCGTCTCTACCGAAGGCGGTGCAAGCGAACTCGTGACACACCGCCGGGATGGCTTTCTGGTCGACCCGACGGACGTCTCGGCGATTACCGACGTGATTGCGCCGTTGTGCCGGAATCGAACGCGACTCGTCTCGTACTCGCTGGCCGCACGGGACCGATACACCGAACACGGGACGTGGGACGAGATGGGAAAGACCGTCCGCGACTTTCTCGTGACGTGTGTGGACTGACTCCTTCTCGGACTCTCCCGTCTCGTCCCGTCTCTGTTGTCCCGTCTTCTCTCGTCTCAGGTGTCTTCTCGTCTTCTCTCGTCTCAAGTGTCTGTTCTTCGGACCCACTCTTGCAGTGTGAACCGCTCGTACGGCGTCTCAGATTCGAGTTGCCACTCGTCTGTCTCCCACACGGGATAGAACGTGTCCCCTTCGTACTTGCCAGGGACTCTACTCAGCACCATCCGGTCGAGGTGTGGTTGAAACAGGTCGTAGATAGCGCCACCGCCGATGACGTACGCCGTCTCGGCACCGAGTGATTCTGCGATATCGATGGCGTCCTCGACAGTCCGTGCGTAGTGTGCTGTGTCCACGTCGAACGTCTGTTGGCTTCGACTCAGGACGATTTGGGAACTCCCCGGCAGGTCGTCTCGCATCGAGTCGAACGTCTGGCGACCCATGATTACCGGGTCGTTCGCGATTCGGCCGCGATACTGCTCTTTGTCTTCGGGGATGCTGGGCCACGGAATCTCACCGTCACGGCCGATGACGAAGTTCTCGGAGAGTGCAGCAACAGAGACGAGTTCCATAGGTAGCGTTGTCGGCGCGTCGGGAGAAAGTTGTTGTCCAAGAGGGTGCGAAACGACCCACTGACGGTCCGAGTCCAGGTCTGGGTCCGGGTCCGGGGTCCAGGCCCGAGTTCGAGTTGGACCTGTCGTCTCCACCGTCCGATGGCGTGGACGACACCGTTCGTGCTTCGGACATCGTGGCGCAGATATCTTGTCGGAAATATTGTCTTACAACGAACGTTCTCGAAACCTATCATAATTGGCCTCCTCGTCTGACCTCCCGACAAAGGCCATTTGAAACCAGTTAGCTGTCGATAGTGTACACAAGTAATAATTAAGTTACTGAGAAATTCCGCAACGTGACAATAAAACAATAATTATATTCTGATTGCAAACCATTGGTATATGCCTATCGTATGGTGGGCGGGAGAGAGCATGAAACAGAAATCACTCAACAGGAACGTAACCCGCAGAAGTCTCCTTCGCGGGGCGGCGTCGGCAACACTCTTTGCCGTCGTTGGGACGAGTGCGGCAGGGACTGCAGTAGCGAACAACGAGACCAGCTTCGACCTCATCGCAGGCGGGGGAGACGGAGTCGGTACCAACGTCGGCTCAGTGAAACTCTCGTGCGACGGTTCGAACCTGAGTTTCGCCATCGAGACGACCGGATGGTGGTGTCTCACCGAAACCCACGTCCACGTGGCCGATACCGTCGACGGGGTTCCAACCACTGGCAGCGGAAACCCGATTGTTGGGCACTTCGACCACAACGAGAAACACGACTGTGTGACGACTGTCGGGGATTCGCTCCCGGTGCCTTCGAACGACGGCACAGTCGTCGTCGCGGTTCACGCAGTGGTGGAGACAGTCGACACGCTGGACTACTTCGCACAACAACTTCCATCGTCAGCGACGATTAGCGTCGCCTTCCCAGGAGGTGACAGCTACTTCAACCTCACCGTCAGCGGGGGAACGGTCGTCAACGGACTCTACGACAGTTTCTGTGTCGATACCGACCGAACGATATCGCCTGGTGCGACCTATACAGCACAGGTGTACTCCAGCTACGAATCGCTCCCAGCGGGTCTCATAGAGAACCCACAGAACCTCGACCTGGTCAACTACATCATCAATCAGGGCTGGGTCGGAACGACATCGGCTGGTGGCTATGGCACGTACACCTATGGCGACGTTCAACGAGCTATCTGGACGCTCGTCGATGACGAAGTCAGTGGGGCCGGACTTGGCTCGTGGAACCAGAACCGCGTCAACGAGATTCTCGCGGACACACAGGCCAACGGCGAAGGATTCGTCCCCGGATGTGGTGACTACCTCGCGGTGATATTCGTTCCTGGGAACAACCAGTACATCATCGGACAGGTCGTTGTCGGAACGTTCCCCGTTCCCTGTGAGTACCGCGAAGAGACGGCGTGGGCCAAGGGAACTGAATTCGGCGGCAAGAGCTGGGCGATGTACGTCCAGTACTCGTGCAACAATAGCTAAACACCCCACAGTCGGTCATTTTTGAACGGGATACGATGGTTTCCGGTGAGGGACCCCAGTGGAGGTCTCCAAAGGCAACAGCGGTGGATTGGTGTTAGTTCGCCAGCAGACTCCGGAGTGCCGTCGCGACTTCGTTGAAATCGTGCATCGTGAGTCCGTCTGTCGTCAGGAACACTCCTTTGTCCGGCGTCGTCACTCGCACGAGGAACCCGTTGTCGAAGACGCGAATCGTGAAACGGTAGTTTCCGAGTTCGGACCCGGAGTAGGCGGTGTGCGCGTCGAACCCCCACGACTCGTAATCGACGAACCCAGCGAGGTCTGCGTCCGCTTCGAGGTCAGACCGGAGATATATCTGCTCGTATCTGTCTTTCGTGAAGTACGTAATCGACCGGAGTTGGTCTCCGATGGCCGTCCGACAGGCTGAAACCAATTCTGACTCCCTGGCGTCGTCGATGAGATCTTCCTCTTTAGGTCGCATTGTTCGTCACCACAGAGTAGGTACGCCTCAGCCTGTGCTATCGACTCCTGTGTTTCTCAGTGTGCGAGAACGGTTACCATTCGATAGGTGTGACACACGCACCGCAGCAGTCACCTATCAGTACCAGTATCAGGGAACTCGGTGACGATTCTGACTGTTACTCGTCTGAAGGGGCTTTATGGTAGTCTCTGACTCACGTCATTTCCAGCAACCTACTCCTGAGACCCTGTGTTGCTATATACTTGATTCACAGACTGTTCCGTATGAGCGGTGACCGAGAACAGTTCAACGGAGACGCGAGCGTTCTGTACCAAACCGCAGTCAGAACACCGTTGCCCACCCCAGACGACGAGCGTGTCTTCCACGAAAACATGATGAACGTAGCAGACGCTCGGGAGCAACGGGCAGAGATGCTCGCTGACCCAGACGTCCCGCTACTGGCCGCCTACGAAGCGGAACAAGAGCGCCTCGCCGAGAGTTTCGAACGCCGTCTTCGCCACCTCACGGGCGACGACTACACCGAGGTGGCGATGGCGTACCACGATGGCGAGCGAGACGACCGAATCGGTGCGCTCACGTCGTACTATCTGGAGGCTCTCTGGCGAATCCAACAGCGGACCACCATCTCGGAGATGCTGTTCTTCCCTCTCATCCTTCGATACCCCGATAGTTTCACCGTCAACGTCCGGTTTGCGAGTGGGTACACCACGACAGAATCGGTCTGGTACGAGTCGCCCGAACACATGTCGGAAGAACTCGAAGCGGACCACGCCGACACGTACTACAGCGAGAGTCTGTACTCACAGAAGCAGGCAGCAGCGTACGTCCGACAGACGGCCCAGATTATCCGCGAGGAGTTTCCGGCGCCCGACGAGATGTCGTTCGAAGAACACAAATTCGGCGGCATCGTCTCCGCTGGCGGCCGAAAAGGACCGGTCTTCACGTCGATGCTCGAACGCGTCGAACCAGACCCTGGCCGCTTCGACGAACCAGTCGAGAAACCGACGCTCGTCGAAGCGGGCCTCGAAGCGGTCCAGACGGAACAAGAGTTGCTTCCGGAGAGCGAAGTCGTGCTCTGAGTTGGGTGGACCGAGGGTTCTGTACGCCGGGTAGAGTTGTCGGATGGTCATCAATTTGATTAGCTCACGGAGTGAGCGCCTTCGTACGGAGTGATTTCGGACGATGGCGCAACCATTCGAAATCATCAGCGTTCTCGTGGCACTGGAGTTCGTGGGGATGGCCGCGGTTCTACTTCTACTGGGTCCGCTCGAAGCAGTGGTTTCGGTCGTACCGCTGATGGTGGTGTTGTTAGTTGCATTGCTGGTTTACTGGCGGTGAGACGTTCGTCTTCTAGAGGGACTCGACGAGAATCGCAGTGCAAACATCGGTGTCGCAGACGTTCACCGTGAGATCGCTATTAGAGAGGTGTCGATAATGTCTGAGAAGATGGACGAACCTGCGGACGATGGGAATCCGAGAGCCCGCACCATACTCATCCCATTTCGGCGTCCACTGTGGCAAAACCTCCTCGTCCCCGTCTGTGGCCTCTCTATCTGGGTCGGAGCGTATGCACTGACGTTCGTTCTACTCGGAAACGTGGACATCGCGGCCGGAACCGCGAACGAAGCGATAGCAGCACGTCGACACGCACGCATCGCTGCGACGTTCGTGATGTGCGTCTACTTCGCGGTCGCAACTGGGTTCGGTTTCGGGTGGCCGATGCTCAACTTCGTCTTCCCACTCTTTCTGCCAGCGTTGCTCCCCAACTCTGCGTACGTCCTCTTCAGTGGCCCCGTTCCGGAAGACATCTTCACGACTGGTGAGTATAGCCACCTGAAGGTCGGAACTGCTCACGCACAGTGGTTCGCAGATTTCGTCTGGGTCGGCGTCGCTGCCGCCGTGGGATTGATTGGGACGCTCGTTATCTTCGAGCGAGTGTATCTCACGACGTACGAACGAAAGAAGGCGTTCCTCGACCGATTACCCAAATTTTGAGTCCGTTCGTGGGCAGGCCCGCGATTCTGCTGCTATCGGTGGCGCTCGAGGAAGTGGTGTCGGTCGTGACGACGTCTCAACACCATCGACGCTCGTGTTCGCTGGAACGGTCTCGCTGGGGGCGGAATTATGTCATCAGTCGCCCTCCTGAAGTGTATGAGCGACGTTTCCTTAGACAAGATTGACCGGGGAATCCTGTTCGTCCTGCAGCGTGACGCTCGCAACGTCGCGATTGCCGAGATTGCAGAGGAGGTCAACGTCTCGGCCAGCACCGTCAGGAACCGTATCAAGGCGCTGGAGGAGTCTGAAATCATCCAGGGCTACTTCCCGAAAATCGACTACGAGCGGGCGAACTACCCGCTCCACGTGATGTTCGTCTCTACCGCACCTGCGGAGGAGCGAGACGAACTCGCCCAGAGCGCCATCGAGTGTCATGGCGTCGTGGACGTCCGGGAGATGCTGACGAGCATGCAGAACATCTACGTCGAGGTCGTGGCGATCGACACCCGCGACCTGACCGAAATTACGAACGAACTCTCCAGGCTCGGTCTCGAAATTGTCTCTTCGGAGATTATTACGAATCACTACGTCCGACCGTGGGCCAAGTTCGAGTTCGAGACGGACGAAGAATAATTCGTCCGAACTGTCGAACGTCTCTCGGCCGGTGTGAGTTTCACACCAAATAGAGTCCGAGAACCGTGTTCCTCGAAATCGGACCAGGACGACGGGACGTATCCATCGGCCAATTACGACAGCGATGTAACTGATATATTGGCAAGTTAGTCGTAGGATGGTGTGAAATGAGCAGAACTACTGGGCAGAATTGCAATTTCCACACGGCGGGTGTCCAAAGACAGGCCGACACCA
This sequence comes from Haloferax marinum, assembly GCF_009674625.1. Lineage (GTDB taxonomy): Archaea > Halobacteriota > Halobacteria > Halobacteriales > Haloferacaceae > Haloferax > Haloferax marinum. The sequence continues at coordinate 545,743 of NZ_WKJQ01000001.1, forward strand.
GACAAAATTAATAATTTGGCAGTTTGTCAACTCAAAAGCCAATATAACCGCAATAAATACCAGTATTAGTAATATTTATGCAAATCAAAGCCCAATTATCTGGTATGCCCGCGGAAAAGGTTCCGCTCAGTATTGCCGTTGTCGAAGCGGTCGCAGATGCCCAACGTCTTGACCCACTCAACCTTCCTGCACCCCTCACCGACGCCGTCGATCCTGATGCACTGGACGCCCTGTTTCGGAATGGAACCGGCCACGTCTCCTTCGACTATTGTGGGAATAAGGTCACTGCCGGAGCAGATGGTTCCGTCGAAGTTACCCCGCTGAAGGAAGTCTGACGACCGAATTCAGTGACTCGGTGTGGTCATCGTAGCCGAACGGAACCTCTGTTCGTGACGTCGTAGTCTGCTCCGCGAAGCACGTGGTCTGCACTCTCCGGTTCGTCTACGCCGTCATTGACGAAGTGACGAGCCATCACACACTTGTTGTATGTCCCGAAGTTGCACTTCGAGCACCGCCACATCTCACCTTTTTCGAGTTCGTACTGCAGTCTCGTCTCGTCGAGGATTCGCTGCACCGGTAGTTTCGGTGAGTCTATATCGACACCGCCGCCGTTCGGGGCGTGCTCCTCGCCGTCGTGGTCGATGCTGGCCTCTGATATTCGCGGGGGCCGGAGGGATTTGAACCTCGGTCGCTGACGCTCCCTGGTTCAAATCCTCCGTTGGCAACTTTACACAGACTCACGCCGTCCGCGAGCGACGGAGCGCTCGCTATGTGGGTGAGTTCTGAGAGAAAATGGGGCCGGAGGGATTTGAACCCCCGATCGACTGATATCTCCGGTGGGCACCTCGGAACTCCAGAGGGTCGTCAACACGACCGATGATCAGTCGGCCGCTCAGTATATCAGCTGGAGTGTCGTCCCGGGCGCCAAGCCTCTGGAGTCAGTCGCCATGCCGGGCTTGGCCACAGCCCCGATTCGTTCTATCTGCACTCTCTCGTATGGCGATTTTTCTTAAAGGGGTTTCGATTCTACTCGTCCCGGTCGTCGTCCGCCCAGTCGCACTCTTGGCACTTGTAGGCGGTGACGAACTCGGTCACACTCGGCATGTAGCCGACCTGAATGACGTTTTCTCCACACTCGGGACAGTCGAAGTCGGCGTCTGTTATCGCCTCGGCTTCGAGTGGGCGTTCTCCCTCGACGAGTTCGGCGAGCGTCTCGGGCGTCACCATCCGACCTTGCACGACGCGGTTGCTCATACTCGGACGAACCTCCCCGAGTAACGTAAGCCCTGCGTCAGCGACAGACCGAACGCGGCGACCGAACTACGTCGTCGCCACGGTCACGGTTCGCGTCCGCGGCCCATCGCATTCGACGAGGAGGACCGACTGCCAGCGACCGAGGTCCAACTCGCCGCCGACCACCGGAATCGAGATACCGTTGCCGACGAGGAGTGCGCGGAGATGTGAATCCGCGTTCCCATCCAACTCGTCGTGTCGCCAGCCATCGTCCGAGACGGACTGTGTGAGCATCGATTCGATATCGTCGAGGAGTCGTGATTCGGCTTCGTTGACGCAGACGCCGGTCGTCGTGTGTCGAGAGAAGACGGTACACACGCCGTCGTAGTCGTCGGGAAGCACCGCTGCGACGTGGTCAGTCACGTCGAGTACCTGGAGACGGCGCTCGGTACGAACGTCGAAGGTAGCACGCATGTGACGAACTTCGTCACAGAGCGAGAAAAGTTCAGCCGACGATTACAGCCACGGGGCGCGGGAACCGTCTTCACCGGGGTAGCCGTAGCCCGGTTCCGAGGCGTCGTCGCCCGTCTCCTGTGGGGAGTCGTAGTCGTCGTCGCCGACGTCGTGGTCGTCGACAGCCGAATCGACAGCGTCCTCGTTCGTGATGTCGTCGCCGCCGTCCGCGACGGCCCCGGAGGCCATCGAATCACCGGGTTCGGGACCGTCGGTGACGGTCAGGTCGTCGAACTCGACGTCGTCCTCGTTCGCTCCAGCGGGGTCGAACGCGAACAGCGCCGTGACGCCGAGGACGCCGAGGGCGACAGGGGCCTTCGTCGGCATGAGGCCCAGCACGTCGAGTGCGAGCATGCCGAGGGCGACAGAACTCCCGAAGCGGAACAGGTCGATGTCGACCGACCCGCGCAGGCGAGGCGCGAACAGCGCGACGGACCCAGCGAAGGCGACGCCGGTTCCGGCCGCCGCACCGGCACTGAGGAGTCGCGTCATGTCGGGGTTGACGATGAGTTCTGCGCCCGAGGGGTCGAAACTCGCCACGAGGCCGAGACCGATGATGACGCTCGGCGAGGGGAGATACTCACCGACCTTCGAGGACGCCGTCTTCGCCGCGATGGCGAGGATGACGAGTCCAGCGAAGCGGTGGAACACTTCGAAGTTCAGGAGCGTCTCGATGGTCTCTGCGACAGCGGCCTCTGCGACGGCCACTGGAATGAGGAGTGCACCCAGCAGGAGGATGGACGTGAGTTGCTCGCGGCGCGTGCCGTCCATCTCTGCGAGGATGACTGCGACAGTCGCAGAGCCACCGAAGATGAGCAGTCCGGTCTGGAGGATGCCCGTGATAGATGGGTCGCCCGCCGCAGTAGTCAACGCTCCTGCGATGATGAGCGCGGGGAAGATACCATCGACGAGGGGCAGACCCATAACCGTCGCCAACAAGCGGGTGGCACCACCGACCTGTTGCTCGAGACGAAGGGCGACTGGATGACGTGAGACACTCATTCGATGTTACTGGCCTTCACCATGGCCCAAGCGGCGATATGGACGCAATTCAGACAGTGGCGAACGAAGGTGTCGCACAGTGGGTCCTTTTGGTCCGATATTGAACTCCCGTTTAAATGTCAGCCACATCTGTGTAAAGAGAATGCCGGAGTCGGTGGTCAGTTGACCGGCAATACGCGATGCAGCGGGACACGTGGAGTCCATACACGATAGATTTAGGACAGGAGTATTAAACGTTGTGTGGGATACGACCGCATGGGACACGAGTATCAGTGGACCCAACTTAAAAAGGAGCTACAATTCGTAGATTATTCCCTCTTTTCAGCTACGATACTATAGTACAAGTTCGTGAATATGGTGATTATTCACGAGGGTCTTGCGCCCTGCTAGATAGTAACAGAGACACACAGTCGGCGATTCACTACACTGCGCATACCTATCCACAACTATGTATATCTCGCCAGTGTGTTTGCGATACATCAACACGCCCGTGCTATCTCGCAACCCTTTTGTCGTCCCCGGAACCACGCTTGATATGGCGAACGACGTTCCTGACCGAGAACCTTTCTCTGAGAAGCTTCGGGTACCCGAATCCCTCACGTTCGACGACGTACTGCTCCGACCGATGGAGAGTCGTGTCGAACCCGACGACGCAAACGTTTCGACGCGCGTCTCGAAGAATGTCCAACTCAACATCCCGATTCTCTCTGCGGCGATGGACACCGTCACCGAGAGTGGGATGGCAATCGGGATGGCCCGTGAAGGTGGCCTCGGCGTCCTCCACCGCAACATGGACGCAGAGATGATGGTCCACGAGATAGAACGCGTCAAGCGTGCCGACGAACTCGTCATCCGGCGCGAAGACGTGGTGACGGCCAAACCAGGCCAGACCATCAGCGACGTCGACGAGATGATGGAGCGTGCCGGTGTCTCCGGTGCCCCCGTCGTCGACGACGACGACATCGTCCTCGGAATCATCTCTGGCACCGACATCCGCCCGTACCTCGAAGTCGGTGAGTCCGACGAGGTCAGCGAAGCGATGACGGACGAGGTCATCACGGCCACGCGCGACGTGAGCGCCCGTGAAGCCCTCGAGCTCATGTACGACCACAAGATCGAGCGCGTTCCAATCGTCGACGAGGACAACCACCTCGTCGGTCTCGTGACGATGCAGGGCATCCTCCAGCGTCGTGAACACGAGAACGCCGCCCGCGACGAAGACGGCCGCCTCGTCTGTGGTGTCGCAGTCGGTCCGTTCGACCGAGACCGTGCCCAGAAGGCCGACGAGGCCGGTGCCGACGTCATCTTCATCGACTGCGCCCACGCGCACAACCTCAACGTCATCGACACCGCCCGCGAAATCAAGGAGACCGTCGAAGCCGACGTCGTCGTCGGAAACGTCGGCACGCGCGAGGCCGCAGAAGAGCTCGTCGACTTCGCAGACGGCATCAAGGTCGGTATCGGTCCCGGCTCCATCTGTACGACTCGCGTCGTCTCCGGGTCCGGTATGCCGCAGATTTCCGCCGTCGCCGAAGTCGCAGACGTCGCATCCGAATACGACATCCCCGTCATCGCCGACGGTGGCATCCGCTACTCCGGTGACGCCATCAAGGCCATCGCTGCCGGCGCAGACGCCGTCATGCTCGGGTCGTTCTTCGCAGGTACCGACGAAGCGCCCGGCCGTGTCATCACGATGAACGGCAAGAAGTACAAGCAGTACCGCGGCATGGGGTCCGTCGGTGCAATGCGCTCCGGCGGTGCCGACCGCTACCTCAAAGACGACGACGAAGACGAAGAGTACGTTCCCGAAGGTGTCGAGGCTGCGACGCCGTACAAAGGGTCGCTCGCGTCCGAACTCCACCAACTCGTCGGCGGGATGCAGTCCGGGATGGGCTACGTCGGCGCAGAGACGATTCCGGAAGTCAAAGAGCGCGCCAAGTTCGTCCGCGTCTCGTCGGCCGGCCAGACCGAAGGTCACCCCCACGACGTGATGATTACCGACGAAGCGCCGAACTACAGCCCGAGCGAGTAACCTCGGAACGCCCGTTCGCTTTTTCGACCGTCGAACGCAGTTCTCCACTCACAGACGAATCTCTCACGTTCGTACCCGTTCGAGAGGGCTTCTACAGACTCGAGAATATAGGGATAATTAATAGGGACGTATGTTGTGAGTCTATTAAGCGATGGATACTGCGGAGCTCCGCACTGCACTTCGGAACGCAGGGTTATCTCAATACCAGTCTGAGGCGTATGTAGCCCTCCTCCAGTTGGGTGCTGCGAGTGCAACTGAACTGGCCGACGCGTGTGCCGTCCCGACAGCACGAATCTACGACGTGCTTCGGGACCTCGAATCGAAAGGCTACATAGAGACGTACGAACAGGACAATCTTCACGCACGGGCGTGCGACCCGAAATCCGTGATGGAGGCGCTCAAAAGCCGGGCCGCCCAACTCGACGAAGCGGCAGGTGAAATCGAGTCACGGTGGGAGGAACCGGCGGTCGACCGTCACATGTTGAGTATCGTAAAACGGTTCGAGACGGTGTTCAACCGCACGAAAGAACTGATTCGAGACGCGAAGAGTGAGGTCCAACTCTCGGCGACCCCCGAGCAGTTCGAAGCCCTTCGCCCGTCCCTCATGGAGGCGTACGAGAACGGGGCACTGATAAAAGTCTCACTCCACCCGGAACACGAAGAGGAGATAACGGACGTCGACGAGGCACAGTTTCGGGGTGCTGCATCAGAGGTTAGACACCGCACGCTTCCGACGCCGTTCGTGGCGATTATCGACCGAACCGGCGCGTGTTTCGCTCCACACGCCGACTCGGTGAACCAGTACGGCGTCCTCGTCGACGACTACACGCTCACGTACGTCTTCCACTGGTACTTCCAGACCGCACTGTGGGAGGTCTGGGACGTCGTCTACTCCGCACAAACTACCGAACCACCCATCGCCTACACCGACATTCGGCACTTCGTTCAGGATGTAGAGCCACTTCTCCAGGACGGAAAACGCGTCATCACGCACGTCGATGGTGTCGAGACAGACAACCGCGAACCGGTAGAGGTTGTCGGCGAGTTGACAGACATTCACTACACTGCCGTCTCCGCGCCGAAGGACACGCTGTCGTTTTCCGAACTCGCCGGACAGGTGTGCTTAACAGTCGAATCAGAAGGCGAGACGCTCACTATCGGCGGATGGGGTGCGTTGTTGGAGGAGATAGAAGCGAACCGAATCACCATCGAGTCGATTTCGTAAGTAATCACCGGACCAAAACATTCCGCTTTGCCGGAATGTATAACAACACCGCCTTCTCATATCTGATGTAAGGCGGGAGCCGGGCACACTCAACAAGAGGTATTTTGATATACCACCACACGACATTCAGTTTCGTGAGTGTTCCCGGAACACCACCACACTACCAATGAGTGCAGAACAGCCCCTAGTTCTCATCGTCGAAGATGAGCCCGACCTCGCCGATCTGTACGCAACCTGGCTTAGGGATGACTATCGCGTTCGTGTCGCCTACGGCGGCCGAGAGGCACTCGACGAGCTCGACGACGAGGTTGACGTTGTTCTCCTCGACCGTCGGATGCCCGACCTCTCGGGCGACGAGGCGCTCACCGAGATTCGAAACCGCGGCTTCGACTGCCGTGTTGCGATGGTGACTGCTGTCGAACCGGACTTCGACATCATCGCCATGGGCTTCGACGATTATCTCGTCAAGCCCGTTTCTCGCGAAGCGCTGACCGATACAGTCTCTAATCTCATCTTGCGAAACGCCTACGACGTGGGAATTCAAGACCTGTTCTCGCTCGCCTCGAAGAAGGCGCTCCTCGAGTCCGAAAAAGACGAAGCGACACTCGAAGACAACGAGGAGTACCAGGCGCTCACCGAGAAGCTTTCCGAACTGCGAGGTGAACTCGACGACACACTGGGTCAACTCGACGAGAGTAAGGGGCTCTCTGCAGTCTACCGCGACATCGGTGACACCACCGAAGCCGACGAATCCTGACCAAGCTGTTTTCGCTCCGGGAACGCTGTTTTCGCGTCTACTAGCTGAATTCTCTCTCGAGGAGCCTCTATACAGTACAGTTCGAATTTCTTACAGCTGCATCTCTGTTAATTAAGTTTATTTCATGACAGAGTTACACGAAAATTTATATCTTGCAGTCGCTCCTCGAACCAAGTGCACATGTCCGAAGAATCCAACGCGATGGTTTCGTACCTTCGTCAGAACCCCCGTATGATGGGCGTCCTGTTCACCCTCACTCTCCTGCTCTCGCAAGCAGGAAGTGTCGCTGCCGGAAATTCGACCTACATCTACGGTCCGTAATCACGAGAGAAATTCGTCGTTCCAGTAGACTGTATCGTCGTAGACGACCGGAATCTGTTCTAACAAGAGGAAATCCTTGAGTTCTGCCTCAGAGAAGCCAGTCTCCGTGACCTGCTGAGAGCCGAGATGATATTTTTGTTGACCGGGGAATGCAGGGCTGACCAACGAGCCAGGTCCACAGCGGGACGTCGGATACGTCCTGTAGGTCAGGTCGTACGTATCAGAATCGACCCGGTCTACTTTGCAGAGTATCGCGAAGCCACTTTCGGCCTGTACGACCGAGAGGCTCCCATCCCCGACGACGGCGTATTCGTGGCCAACGTCGCTATACTCTCGGACGAGGTGCAGCGACGTCTGCAGGGGGAACCCGCGATTGAGGTAGCGTGCAATCGTTCTTCCAGCGCTCACAGCCTTACTGTTGATGACCTCACTGAGCGTGACGATGCCGCTGATGCCACCGGCTTCGACGAGTGCGAGACCCTGGTCGTACGATTGGCACGCGTTGAGGAAGAACGCACCAGTGCCGACGTGGTCGAGCGTCTCTGCGTCGACTTTTCCATCACGACACTGGAATCCTTCGTCGTCGATGTGGCCGATGTAGTGGAGGAAGTCGGTCGGTTCCGCGAGTATCTCGCGGAGTTCCGCTCGACTGAGGTTGTAGTGTGCATCCACCTCGAACGAGAGTCCGTTCCGTGACCCGTAGACGTCGTCGACGATGTCGCTCTCTTCGAGCATCCGTGGGTCGTTACAGACGACGGTGATGGCGATGTCGCCCGTCGTTGGTTCGCGCTTGAGTCGGTTGCGGTAGGCAGTGGGCGTCGTCTTACTCGCGCCGACCGGCGTGCCGTCACTAATCCACGCATGCTCGACCGAATCCGTCGACCGTGGCCGGACGTACGTCTCGTTCGGTGACGTCGCGCCCGCACTCCGGACGATGTCGTCCCGGAGGAAGTTGTCGACGACGCTGGCCTGTACTTCCGAATGTGGTATCTCGGTCCCCGACGGCGTCCGCACGACGGCGAGGTCGTTCGTCACGAACGGCAGGAGTTCGATGTTATCCGACTGTGGTGCGACGTGCGTCGTCAACTTCCACTCGGGGATGATGTCGGCGATATGCTCGTACGGCACGTCGAAGTACGCGTCCAGTTGCTCGCTGAGGGTGGCGTCGTACAGCGCCGGGGCGTCGATGCTGGTCCGTGACTCGACAGTCTGTCGCTCGTGAAGGTCGACATCGTAGATGCCCTCGGTTCGAACGACGCAATCGAGGAAGAAGGTTCGCTTGAGGGCGCGAGCGACGCTCTCTTCGAACCCGTGTGGGCCGTCGAACTCGTGGACGAACCCACCTTCGGTGACGAGTCTCGGAGACTCTGCAGGGACGAGCGTCGCACCGAGATAGTACGCCAGCGGTGTCGCCACGAAGATGTGGCGGAGCGTCGGCGGGAGTTCGATACGGACACCCGTATCGGGGACGTTGAGGCCCTCCGGAATGTGGAGTTCGTCGCCGAGTTCGAGGAGCGGGGGGTGACCGCGGAGTGTCGGATACGACCGCTCGACACTCGTCGTCTTGAGTGCCGAACTGAACACGGAGACGGCACGCATCACGTCGAGTGGGTCTTCAGTCGTGGTCACTGTCGTCGCAGGACTCTCGTGAGACGACCGTGCACCGACGAACACCGTCTGCGTCTCGTCGAACGAGAGGACGGTTTGGAGCGGCTGTGCATCGACTTCGAATGGTCCCTCGACTTCGAGATACGTTTTAACCGGTCCAAACAGCTCTATACTGTACGTTCCCGTGTCGAATCGCTCTGCACCCTGCTGGGCAATTTGCGCGAGCATCGAGCCAGTTTCGTCCCGGACGCCGACGAACGTGTTCGCAGCAACTCCGATTTCGTCGGTCACGATTCGAACCGCGGCGTCGGTCGGGAACGCAAAACGTTGGTCGTGCGCCGGTCCGGGTTCGACCGGCGACGGGGTCTGCAAGAGAAACTGGTGACGTTCGACGTTGTCACGGACGACCAAGCCAGTTCCATCTGACGGGAGTGAAAACCCGACTTCGAGTGTAGAGGACTCGGGAGACGGTGCGCTCTGCCCGGACTGATCCATTGTGTGTACGTGACACGATTAGAGGTAAAAAACGTATTGGTCAACTGAAATTCAGTCTTCCAAGGGGAACCAACCGGACGAGACGTCGATGTCTCGGAGGTGCCAGCGCTGTCGGGCACTGGGTCCATCGACGTCTAACTCGACGATGGCATCGAACAACGGGGTGAGCATCCTGTTTATCTCGTCGTCTCTGTCACCGGGCGACCAGACGTGAATCATCCCTTTCTGTGCACGGACGTGGGAAGTCATCACGTGCAGGAAGCGGAACACTTCCTCTGTCTCGTAGTTCTCGAGGAGCGCTGGGAGCGTATCGAACGCCACGCGAAGTTCGGCAGGAGAAAGGCCGTCGGCCAGCCTGTCGTACTCGTCGATATCTTCTGCAATCTCGGCACCGAGTCGCCCGACCCCCCCGTTGACGCGGCGTTCGTACGCCGACTGTATCGGGGCCCCTCCGGACGCCACAGCGGCCGCACTTCGTTCGAGCGTCGTATACCGAATCACGCGCGTCCACTCTGGGGAGCGATTAATCGAGGGGTGGAGTCGAGTGTCGACGGAAGCAGATTCGTTCAGCACGGCGAGTCGTCGACGTGGCTCTGCCGGGGCACCGAGCATCTGTTTCGACGCTCGAGAGTAGAGCTCTCTCGGAACCGAACCGACGACGAGGAGTGCACTTCCGCGTCGCTTGAGGTCGTCCAGCCGAAGCTGGAACGAGGACGTATTCTCAGCGGCGGAGGTGTCCGTATCTCCTCTCGAAACCATTCGTCTCCATGGACGAAACCATATTTAATAATACTTTGCGTGTTGGGTGTGTATAATATGTCACAGTTTGTCATGGTTTTCTCTGTTCGAGGCGGAAACGCCCTCTCGGTGGTGAATTCGTCCGTTTGAGTGCTCACTACTCGGCATGAATCGTCAGTACCGGCACCGACGCGGTGCGCACGACGCGCTCTGTGACACTCCCGAGGAGAACGCGCTCGACGCCGGTCCGACCATGCGTCGCCATCACGATGACGTCGATGTCGTTGTCGGTAGCGTAGTCGACAATTGCTTCGTACGGGACACCCCGAATCACGTCTCCGACTGCCTCGACACCGCGTTCTTCGGCGCGGGCGACGATATCGCCGACGTGGCGGTTGCCTTCCTCTTCGAGCGTTTCGAGTATCGTCCCGCCCATGACGCTGACGCTGTCACGCGTGTCGTCTGCGACGAACAGCACGTGCACCGTCGAGTCGTACCGTTCTGCGAGGCCGAACGCGTGCGAAAGCGCCTGTTCACCTGCCGAACTGCCATCGACTGGAAGCAGAATATCGCCGTACATACTGAGATATTCGTGCCCGTCGAGTGTGAATACTTCGCACAGTGAAAGACAGGAGTGTCGGACAGTACCAGCAGTGAAAGATAGAAGTGACGGACAGTATCAGCAGTGAAAGACAGGAATGACGGGGATATCAGCAGAGAATGACAGGAGTGACGGACGGAATCGGGTGTCGATTACCCGTTTACGTACGCTTCGATTCGGTCCATCGCTTCGCGGAGTTCTCGCATACTCGTCGCGTACGAGACACGGAGGTGACCCTCGCCACCCTCTCCGAAGACGCTCCCCGGCACCAGTGCGACGTTCTGTGCTTCCAGCAGGCCTTCGGCGAACGCCTCGTCGTCGCCGTCTGGAACCTCGGGGAAGACGTAGAACGCACCTTTCGCCTCGAAGCAGTCCATCCCCATCTCTCTGAATCGAGAGATGACGAACCGTCGTCGCCGGTCGTACTCACGACGCATCTCTTCGACTTCGTCGTCACACGACCGCAACGCTTCGATCGCCGCGTACTGTGCCGTCGTCGGGGCGGAGAGCATCCCGTACTGGTGAATCTTGTTCATCGCGTCGATAGCCTCCGGTGGCCCCATCGCGTAGCCAAGACGCAGTCCAGTCATGGCGTACGCCTTCGAAAACCCGTTGAACACGACGGTTCGCTCGCGCATTCCCGGATGCGTCACGATAGACGCGTGTGAATCTTCGTACCGAAGGTCGGCGTATATCTCGTCTGAGAAGACGACGAGGTCGTGTTCCTCGACGAACTCCGCGACGGCAGCGAGTTCGTCTTCGGTCATCACCGCACCCGTCGGGTTGTTCGGATAACAGAGTACGAGGACGTCCGCCTCGTCGGCACCGGCCGCTTCCAGCGCTTCGGGCGTGAGTTTGAACTCGTCTTCGGCGGACGTCGGAACCGGAAGTGGGTCTCCACCGGCGAAGAGAGCCCCCGGCGTGTACGAGATGTACGACGGTTGTGGAATCGCAACGACGTCGCCATCTTCGACGAACGCGCGGAACGCGAGGTCGACGGCCTCACTGGCACCCGTCGTGACGAGAATCTCGCTGTCGGGGTCGTACTCCTGGCCGTAGCGTGTGACGCGCTCGGAGATGGCCTCGCGGAGTTCGCGCATCCCACGGTTCGACGTGTACGAGGTCTTTCCGCGTTCGAGCGAGTCGATAGCAGCGGTCCGGGCCGCCCACGGCGCAGAGAAGTCGGGTTCGCCGACGCCGAGTGAGATGACGTCGTCCATCTCTTCGGCGAGTTCGAAGAAGCGCCGAATACCGGATGGTGGAACCTGTTCGACGCGGTCGGCGACGTGGTCTCCGATGGTCATGGCGACACAGAGAGACGGTCGTCGTCGTCACCGTCACCGAGTTCGATACCCTCCTCCTTGTACGAGTCCATCACGAAGTGGGTGACTGTCTTCGTGACTTCGGGGAGTGGGGCGATACGCTCGGAGATGAACTTCGAGATTCCCTGCATCGAGTCGCCTTCGACTTCGATGAAAAAGTCGTAATCTCCGGAGACGAGTCGAAGGGTTCCGACCTCCGGAAACCGCGCGATGCGGCGGGCAATCTGGTCGTATCCGGTATCACGGTCGAGTTCGACGTCGACTTCGACCTGTGCGCGGACGACTTCCTCGTCGACTTTGTTCCAGTCGACGACCGCTTGATAGCCGCGGACGACCCCGTCGTCTTCCAGTTCTTCGAGCGCTGCTGCCACTGCATCGGCATCTGCGCCCAGTTGTCGGGCCATGTCGTCTACACTCTCTCGAGCGTCGCGACGCAGCAAGTCGAGCAGTGACTGCTTGTCCATGAGAGATGGGTTGCGGGCATCATTGAAATGGTTTGCTCAACCGGGAGGTGTTGTCAGTGAGGTGAACCACTGCTCACGTACCGGACCGACCGCTGTTCTGTCCTGGAAACTGCGGCCTTCCCTCTGTCGGAAAACTATTACAACACGGCCAGAGTGGTGACGGACATGGATACTGAAATCGACGTTGCCGATTTCGATTGGCTCACACTCGACACCGACGAAGAGGTGCGCTGGGCCGACACGCCACATCCCTACAGTCTGGTTCCCGTCCTCGTCATCGGCATCCCGCTGTCGCTGTTCGTCGTCGGGATTCCACTCCTCGTCGCGGGCTATCTCTCGTTCAAGAATACGAACTACGTCGTCACCTCAGACGCCCTCTACAAGAAGACGGGCGTCCTCTCGCGGAACGTCCAGCGAATCGAGTTCGACAAGGTACAGGACACGTCCTACAGTCAGACGTTCCTCGGAGCCCAGTTCGGATACGGGTCTGTGAACATCAGCACTGCCGGTGGCAGCGGTATCGAGATGAGTTTCGATAGCGTGGCGGACCCACAGACGTTGCAGTCGCTCGTCAACGAACGAATCAAGCAACGCAGCGGACGAGCCACAGAATCCGACGGCAAGGCGGCCGTCCTCGACGACATCCTCGCCGAACTCCGCGCGATTCGAGCGGCAGTCGAAGGCGGTACCGAGTCACGGGTGAGCACGAGCGGGGACGACACCGCAGAGACGGTGGGCGCACAGTCGGACGGGACGACACGTCAGACCGACGAGGCCGACTTCGACTTCGACACGTCGGTGACCGACGACCGATGAGTATCGACGACTGGATGGCACGCGGGGTCGACGAAGTCGTCGTCTGGGAGGGACGACCACGTATCCAGACGATTCTCCCTGCTGTCGTCGTTGGGGTGGTCGTCCTCGCCGGCGCTGTCGCCGTCGCGTTCGCAGTGGACCAACCCCTCGTCGGAGTGGTTGGCCTCGTCGGAGTAGCCATCCCTCTCCTGGCGTACGCTCGTGTCACCAACACGCGATTCGCCGTGACCGACAGGGCACTCTACCGAAAGACGGGCATCCTCTCGCGGACCGTCCAACGCGTCTCGTTAGACCGCGTGCAGAACAGCACGTTCTCACAGGGACTCACGGGGTCGATGTTCGACTACGGAACTGTCTCCGTCGAAGCGGCCGGTGGCGGTGGGATTCAGTTCGAGGACGTGAACGACCCGCGGGAGGTTCGGAGCGTAATCGACCGCCGACTCGGAGACGAGACACTCCCTGGGACCGTCGAACAGTGGACCGCCGTCCTCGACGAAGTTCGCGCGCTTCGAACGACACTGGAGTAGTCTGAATTGTGCGGCCAGATAGTCAGAACCGCGCGGCCAGATAGTCGGAACCGCGCGGCCAGATAGCCAGAATCGTGGCTGTCGGATAGTTTAGAATCGTGGGAGTTGGATGGTCACGACGTTTCCAGATGGGTCGTTCTCGTCGAACGAGAGGACGCCGTCCGACTGTCGGACGATGAGATTGACGAGCCACAGCCCCAACCCACTCCCGTGGTAGAGTGGTTCTATCTCTTCTTCCCACGAGAGGACCCGTCGCTCCATCTCTGGAATCGGGTCGCCGTCGTCGACCACCTGAATCGAGGCAGTCGTTTCGTCGAGTTCGACCCGCACGGCTACCGAGACGCTCTCACGAGACGAGTGAACGACCGCATTGTCGACGAGTTCCTCGAGGGCGGTGTGGAGCGCTCGCGTCGAGACGGCACGACAACTCGGCGGGCACTCGGCGGTAATCTGCGCCTCGGGATGTCGCCGTTCCGCTCTCGACACCACAGACTCGACGACTGAGACGACGTCGAGGTGTTTCTTCTTCGGTGGTGACGAGAGAAACGACGTGATTTCCCTCCACTTGGAGGCCGTCTGGAGCAGTTTCTGACTCGTCTGGAGTATCTTCCCCGCTTCGAATCCGTTGGGTTCTCCCTCGGCTGTCTCTGCGAACCCCTGTATCACGTTCAAATCGTTGCGCAGATTGTGCCGCAAAACTCGGTCGATGACCTTCATCTGCGTGAGTCTATCTTCTCGGTCGGAGATGTCTCGAATCAGCCCCACGACCCCGTTGGACTCGCCGTCTTCGTCGATGCGTTCGAAGATGGTCGCGGCAGCGGGGAACTCCTGTCCAGATTTCTTTTTGAGTTGTACCGTGGTGGACGCGTCGGTATCGTCACCGGCACCGTCGAGGGCGTAATCGACGAAGTCGAACTCCATCTCGTCGGCGTAGATGTGGTCGACGGAGGTGCCCGTTATCTCAGCTAACTCGTAGCCAAAGAGGTCGGTGAACGCCGAGTTACAGTTGACGATTCGCTGGTCGTCGTCCACGACGAGTATCGCGTCCTGGATACTCTCGAACAGCGAGTGATACCGGCGTTTTTGCTCACGGATTTTCCGCTCTCGGAGTTTGTTCTCGGTGACGTCGTTGACGACGCCGATACCCGAAAGCGGCGTGCCGTCTTCGTCGAATTCGAGTTCGGCCTTCTCGCGGACCCATCTCGTCTCACCGTCCACCACGATTCTGTGTTCGATGTCGTACGGGTTTCCGTCGAGTGCGGCAGCCCACTCTGTTTCGACGTACTCGCGGTCTTCGGGGTGAACGAGCGACAGGAACTGTTCGTACGTGACGGTCTCACCCCGCGGGATGCCGAAAATCCGGTAACACTCGTCCGACCAGTCGAGTTCGCCCTCTGCAAGGTCGAGATGCCAACTCCCCACGTTTGCAATCTCCTGGGCTTGGGCGAAGTGCATCTCCCGTTCACGAGTACTGTCCATGGGTCGATAGTGACGCTGTTACTATCCACTCCCGAGAGTCCACTAATAGTAGTTTTCGGGGCGAGACTCTCTTTTGATAATTTTCGCCGAACTATTTTGGGGTGGTGTCCACGAAGAGACCGGTTCACTCCACTCGTATCGGACGTTCAAAACAGTATTGTACGTCCCCGGTGCAGGCTTTTGAAATGACGTCGTGGAAACAGTTCGTCGCGTTCTTCCTGTTCGGGTCGCTCGTACTCACCGGTATCGCGCTGTTCGTCGTCCACGTCGATTACGACTACCACTACACGTACGAACGGGAAGTAGCCGAGTTCCCGCGAGACGTGCTCACGATGAAGTACGACGAACTCGACCCTGCGAACCGACGCGTCGTCGACGAGGCCATGGAGACGGGTGGCGTCGTGATGCAAGACGGGAGTTCGATACCCGACGAAGGAATCGAACGGGACGGGCACAACTATCTCTTTTCTGCCTACCGGTCGTTCGACTGGACCGACCCAGGGACGTTCGCCCCGACGGTGCTCGGACTGTTCGGTGGTGTCGGCGTCCTCGCGACTATTCGGTCGGATATGAAGAACTCGGTCGTCCCGTGACGCGACGAAACCTCGTCTAAGAAACGGTGTCGCCGGGTCAGTCGTCTGCCGGACTCGCCGACGAACCGCCCGCGTCCGTCGCGTTCCCAGCGAATCCAACGCCAGCGAGGACGAAGACGAACAAGACGAGTGGCGAGAGGTAGCCGAACAGGTAGTATGGTGCGTACGAGAGCGTCGCCACACCGAGGACGCCGGACATGTACGCGCCGCCGGCGTGCCACGGGAAGAGTGCGCCAGTCGGCGTCCCTGCCGACTCGATAGCCGACGAGAGGTCGGAACTGTCGAGACCGAACTCGTCGTAGGTGTTCCGGAGCGTCATGCCCGGAACGACGATGCTCATGTACTGCTGTGCGGTGAGTGCGTTGGTCAGGATTGCCGAGACTCCCGTCGCGGCGACGAGCGACCCGGTACTCTCGACACCCCGTTCGAGTCGGTGTGCGAGGACGGCGAGGACGCCCGTCTGTTCGAGCAGGCCGCCGAGCGTCAGCGCCGCGACGACGATGGCGATGGTCCACGCGGACCCAGAGACGCCACCGGCGGCGAGCAGACTGTTGACGAGTTCTGACCCGGTCTCCGGACTCGTCCCGCGCATGAACACCTGCCACGCGGTAACGAACGACGCACCCTGGACGAGGATGCTCGTGAGGGCACCTGCGAAGGCGCCTGCGAGGAGGACGTTGAGTGCGGGATAGCCAGCGGCGGCGAGGCCGAACGTGACCGCAAGCGGGAGGAACGCCAGCAGCGTGATGTTGTACGTCGAAGCGAGTGCGGTCTGAATCTCGGAGATTTGACCGGCGGGAATCGCGCCAGAGAACCCGAGGCTCAGGACGACGAACCCGACGAGCGAGAGACCGAAGGCGACGAGTGTACTGTTGCGCATCGCGCGGATGTGGTCGTAGAGGTCGGTGTTCGTCACCGCTGCGGCGAGGTTCGTCGTGTCCGAGAGCGGTGATTGCTTGTCACCGGCGTACGCACCCGTGAGGATGGCACCAGCGGTCATCGGTGCCGGGACACCGAGGCCAGACCCGATACCGATGAAGGCGACACCGAGTGTCCCGACGGCAGTCCACGACGACCCGATTGCGAACGTGGTGACGCCGACGAGGAGAGCCGTCGCCGGGAGGAAAATCTCGGGCGTGAGTAGGTCGAGTCCGAAGTACATCAACGTCGGAATCGTCCCTGCAGAGACCCACGTCGCGACGACGCCGTAGATGATAAACAGGATGAGAAGTGCCTGCAGTCCCATCGACAGACTCCGTTCGATACCGTCGTAGAGGTCACCCCACGTGTAGCCCCAGACGTAGCGACCGAGGAGTCCGACGAGCGCGATACTCCAGATGAGCGGAATGTGTGGGTCGAGTTTCAACAGTGCCGACCCGATACCGAGGAACGCGACGAGTCCGACGACCGGAACGAGCGCCTCGACGAAACTCGGGCGCTGTTCCGGAGAGAGGTCCTCGAACGACCGTGGCGTGTATCTATCAGTTCCCATCGTATCCGGAAAGATAACTTTGGAGCATAAAATATTGACGTATTATGATTCAAGTGTATTGTTATGCATTGTCGTATTCGTGGTTGACAAGAATATGCTCGAAAGTAATTTTATTGGCGGTGTTCGAGACAGAACCACTGACTATCACGTGAAAATGTCAATCAGAGAAACATCCATACTCGTAGGCGACAACAGTTCAGCATGGTCCTCGAAGAGTTCTTCTTGTCTTCCCTCGGCCTCCTGGGCCTCCTGGGTGTAGTCCCACTCATCATCCTCTATCTGTTGCGCCCAGAACCGGCCCGCCGGACGCTTCCCACGTATCAGTTCCTCATAGAGACTGCCGGACGAAACGCGTC
Source organism: Haloferax marinum (assembly GCF_009674625.1). GTDB lineage: Archaea > Halobacteriota > Halobacteria > Halobacteriales > Haloferacaceae > Haloferax > Haloferax marinum. The sequence goes on from NZ_WKJQ01000001.1 coordinate 563,317, forward strand.
GAACCCGCTCTTCGACCGACTCCTCCGCAGTTTTCTCCTCTTCATCCAACTGCTCGCAATCGTCGCTCTCGTCGGGTCGCTCGCGACGCCATACGTCCTCGTCCCGGAGTCTGAGACGGTCAGTGAGACCGTGTTAGTCGTCGATACCAGCGCGAGCATGGGTGTCCGCGACAACGGTGGAACGCGATTTGACAGCGCATTGACTGCTGCACGTGGCGAAGTGACCGACACCACGTCGGTCGTCGCCGCCGGCGCGAGTGCCGACGTCGTCCTCACACGCGGGAGTAGTACAGACGCGCAACTGGCCCTCGAAAGACTCCGCCTGACTGCGACGCCCGGCGACCTCCGTGCGGCAGTGACGACGGCTACAGCCATCGCAGGAGAGAACGCACGCATCGTCGTCCTCAGTGACTTCGCGGACGATTCACCGTGGGCAGACGCAGTTCGTGAAGCCCGCGCGAGAGGGCTCATCGTCGAACTCCAGCAGTTCGCCGGTGGTGGTACTGGTAACGTCGGCATCGTCGACCGCAGTTTCTCCGGAACGAACGTCACTGTCACCGTGAAAAACTACGGCGACACCACAGCGACACGGCGGGTCCAACTGGTCGGGAGCACTCGAGTACTCCAACTTGGCCCAGGAGACGTGGCGACGGCGACGTTGCCAGTGCCTCCAGGTGGGGGGCGCGTCTCGTTGACGACCGAAGACGCATTCCCGACCGACGATACGCTATACGTCGCCGCACCAGAAGACGAATCGATAGACGTACTGGTCTTGACGAACGACGAGAACCGGTTCCTCACGTCGGCGTTGTCGGTCATCCCCGAGGTGTCGCTGACGGTGGACAACCCTCCGACGACCATCCCCGATACGTACGACGTCATCGTCTACAGTAACGTCAATCCAGACCGCCTGCTCGCGAGTAATCTCGATGCCGGAACCGACCTTCTCCAAGACGGCGGTGGCGTGGCGATTCAGGCCCAAGAAGACGGGCCAGAGTACGGGTCGCTCCTCCTCGTCTCCCAAGAGCGAATCGATACCACGCCGACGGTTCGGTCGATAGAAGACCACGACATCACCCGCGGGATAACGTTCCCCCCACCGACCGAGTACGTCGTCGGTGACCTCGAAGACGGAACGTCGCTCGTGACACTGAACGATGGGACGTCGCTCCTCGCCATTTCAGAGCGTGAGCAGGGCCGACTCGTCTACTACGGCTACATCGAAGAGCAGTCGGCGTTCAAATACAACTACCAGTACCCGGTGTTCTGGAAGCGAACCGTCTTCTATCTCGCCGGGCGCTCGACGCTCGCCGAACTGAACCGAGAGACAGGTGACTCACTCTCGGTCGGTCCCAACCAGACTGTCGAGACTCCCACTGGGAGTGTATCCGGTCCGGAAGTTCGTCTCGCCGACACCGGATTCTACGTCGTCGACGGCCAGCGGTACGCCGCGTCACTCCTCAGCGAGTCCGAATCCGACGTCGTCGCCCCACCGTTGTCCGGCGAGAACGTACCGGCAGAGTTCCCCACGCGGGTCGAAGAACGACTCGTGCCCGATTCGTTGACCGAGTGGGCAGTCCTCGTCGCACTCGGTATCACGTTCGTGGAACTCGGCTACCTGCGGCGACGAGGTGACCTCTGATGACACCACTCGTGTGGACGACCGAATTTGGCGACGTCACCGTCGGTCTGGCGCGACCAGTGTTCCTCCTCGTCGCTCCGGCGGCCGCCATCCTCCTGTGGACGATTATCTTCCGTGGTGCGACGGGAACTGCAGGAACCCGGTCGCGGCGGCTCTTGCTCGCGTCGCGGCTGTTCGTCGTCCTCCTGTTGGTCGTCGCCGCTGCGGGGCCGTACACGATAATGACGCGACAGACAGACGGCGACCCACGGGTGACACTCCTCGTCGACGACTCTGACAGCATGGCCGTCTCGTCGTCCGTCGCGTCGAGACTCGCGAGCGACATCGAAGACGAAGGAGTTCCGGTGGTCGTCTCCACCGTCGCCCGAGGCGACGAGTCTGCACTCGGAGAGGCACTCGCGGCGAACTTACGGCCCGACGGGACGGTCGTCATCGTCTCCGATGGGCAGGTGACACGGGGGCGGTCGCTCACCTCTGCGGCCACGTTAGCCCGCGACCTGAACGCGACGGTGAGCGCCGTTCCACCGACGGCGACGGATACCGAACAGTACGTCTCTATCAGCGGCCCGGCGAAGACGAGTGCAGGCGTCGAAAACGCGTTCCTCGCACAGGTCGATGGCGTCTCTCGAGACGGGTCGACGACGGTCGAGATGGTTCTCGAAATCGACGGCGAAGAGGTCTCTCGGGAGACGTTCCAGTCGCCAGGGAGAGTCGAGTTCACCAAGACGTTCGAAGAGACCGGTGTCCACCGAATCACGGCCCGTATCGACACCGACGACGAGTTCGACCGGAACAACGTCTTCCACAAGACGGTCCGCGTCGTCGACCCACCGAAAGTCCTGTACGTCTCACGTGGGACCTACCCGTTCCGGGCGTATCTTTCGGAGTTGTACGACGTCGACACCGCAGACCGCGTTCCAACCGACCTCTCGCGGTATCACGCCGTCGTCCTTCAGGATATGGACGTAGACGACGTTGGAAACGTCGACGCACTCCAGCGGTTCGTCATCGACGGCGGTGGCCTGCTCGTCGTCGGTGGTCGAAACTCGTTCGAAAACGGAGATTACGACGGGTCGAGTCTCGCCTCGATGCTCCCCGTCACGACCGGGGAAGGTGCGTCACAGACGACGAATCTCGTCTTCGCTATCGACGTCTCCGGGAGCGCCGAAAGCGGGATGCGCGTCCAAAAGAGCGTCGCCCTCGACGCCCTCGACCAACTCGGTGACGAAAACCAGGTGGGCATCGTCGGGTTCAACTACCTCGCATACGAGGTCGCGCCACTCCGGGCAGTCGGTCCGAACCGCGAGTCGACCGCCGACCTCATTCGCCGACTCGAATCCGGTGGGGCGACCGACATCGCCGTTGGACTCAGAGGTGCGGCACAGCAACTCGGGGACCGCCAAGGGACGGTCATCCTCATCAGCGACGGGCACGACCGGTTCGAAGACGCGGCCTCTGTTGCGAACCAACTCGGTCGCAATGGTGTTCGCGTCATCACGATTGGGACCGGCCCCAACCCGAACGAAGAGACGCTTCGCGCAATCGCCCGCGCGTCCGGCGGGAACTACCTCCGGGCGGACGAGACCAATCGCCTGCGGATTCTCTTCGGCGGGGCGAACCGCCAGTACGCTGGCGACGGCCTGACCATCGTCAACCAGAACGACTTCGTCACCGCCGGCGTCGAGTTGACCTCCAACCCCGGAAACGTCAACGACGTCGCCATCAGGCGCGGCGCGAACTTCCTCGTCGCGGCAGACGATGGGACGCCTGCGGTCGCCACGTGGCGCTATGGGCTTGGGCGGGTGGCGACGATTACGTCCTACGGCGGCGACGGGTCGCTCGATGGCCTCCTCGTCCGTCCTGACTCGTTGCTACTGACGAAATCGACGAACTACGTCATCGGTGACCCCGAACGAAAAGCGTCGGGGGTGACCGACGTACGCGACACTCGTGTCGGGTCGCCTGTGACCGTCGTCTACCGCGGCGAGAGTCGGCCTGCCGAGACGGACAACCTCTCGTTCTCTGCGGTCGGACCCGGCGTCTACGAAGCGACGGTCGTACCGACAGAACAGGGGTACAGTGACGTTCTCGACACCTCGTTCGCGGTTAACTACCCAACCGAATACGGTGGCTTCGGAACCTCGACAGACCTCGAGGCGGCCGTCTCAGACACCGGTGGGCGTCTGTACGGTCCGAACGATGCCGCCGAAATAGCCACGTCTGCACGCGACAATGCATCTGGTGTGAAGCCAGTTCGAGACGAGTGGGGGATGTATTTCGTCCTCGGTGCCTTCCTCGTCTACTTCGGAGAGGTGGTTCTCCGGCGAGTTCAAGTGTATCGGGGACGAACTCAAAGTGAAGGTGGTTTGATATGAGTTCCCTCGGTCGGTCCCTGAATATCGGTCTCGTCGCCATCGTCGTCCTCCTCACCGCTGGAACCGTCGGTGCGACGATGTTCTACCAGTACTCCGTCGACTCGCTCGACGACCAGAACGAGCAGTTGCGCGAGCAAAACGAGGCGCTGGAGTCCGACCTTTCCCAGACCAGACAGGAACTGTCGTCGGCCAACACCGAACTGTCCGAACTGAACACCACACTCGAACGAACACAGGGTGACGTCTCACAGGTCTCTGCGGACCTCGAAGCGACCGAGGCGAGACTTGAGGCCACCCAGACAGAGCTGGCGGATACTCGGACCAGACTCGTCGAGACGGAGACGCAACTCCGCCAATCTCGGAGTCGCATCGACGCCCTCGTCGCCGACCTCAACGACCGGGCGTTGATACAGGCACGTCTCGAAGAAGAACTGGAAGACCTCGAAGCGATAAACGAGGAACTCGACGACGTGAACTCCGACCTCGAAGTACAGATCAATAACCTCGAAACCGATATCAACACGCTGGAAGACGAAGTCGATGACCTCAGACGCGACGTAAACAGACTCGAATCCGACCTTCGAGCAGCGTGTTCGGCAATCGAAGGCGACAAACCCCCCGCATGTGATGGCATCTAACACCACCTCCCCCAGAAGCGCCGATACCGTCCGTACAGCGACTGAGGACGAGCGTCACGGCGAGATGGCCGCTGCCGTCACCGAGGTTCGGCGCGAAGTCCAGAAAGCAGCACTCGTGCCCAGCGTCGTAGACGGTGCAGTCGTGACGCTTTTGCTGAACGTGGCGTTGCGAATCGTCGACTTGCCGTTCCCCGAAATGATTCCCCTCTCTCGCCTCCCTGGCGTGGATGCCGTCGGAACGTTTCACGTGGCAATTCCGGTTGCACTCGTGGTCGGTATCGTCGTCGCTGTCGTCGAATACTCACTCCGCATGGAGGAGTCGCCAATCGACCAGTTCGAGCGTGTGAACCCGTCTGTGGCCGAAGCGCTTCGAACCGCACGCGACGCAGTCGAGGCCGACCGCACCTCGAAGATGGCGGTCGCGCTCTACGACGACGTTCTCGCGCGATTGAAGTCGACGTCGTCCGTGGAGTTGCTCCCGACACGGCGCGTCTTCGTGACGCTGTTTCTCGCGCTGTTGCTCTCTGTCGCGAGCATACAGGTCGCGATTACAGACCTCCAAATCGACGTTCTCAACGGAAACGGGTCGAACGGGAACGCCGATTTCGACGATTCAGACCAGATGACGGAACTGCAAAACGGGAGCGCAATCCTCGGCGACCCAGAGGACGTTACCGCCGGGTCAGAGGAGTTGAACGCGACACTCTCGGGGGTTTCGGGCGGTGGTGACGAACCGAGTTCGTCCGCCGACGCCTACGACTCCAGTGGGTTCGCCGGCGACCCAGGCGTCGAAAGCCAACGCGCCGGTTACCTCGCCGACGAGACCCTCGAAGAGGCCGAACTGATTCGTGACTACACGCTCAAGATACGTGACCAAGACGATGACTGATAAACACACCTGGAACCCCGGAGACGACGCCGACTCGATGCTATCGACCGACCCCGAATCAGAAGAGTTCGACCTCTCTGACCTGCGTATCGAAGACCTCCAAGAGAGCGTCTCGGCAGTTCGAGACGAGGTCGGAAAACGCATCATCGGACAGGACGACGTGGTCGAACGACTCCTCGTCTGTGTTCTCTGTGACGGAAACGCACTCCTCGAATCGAACCCTGGTCTCGGGAAGACGACACTCGTTCGCACCCTCGCGGCAGCGACCGACCTGCAGTTTTCACGCATTCAGAACACGCCCGACTTGATGCCATCCGACATCACCGGGACCGAGATTATCCGTGAGACGACCGACGGCCGTGAGTTCGTCTTCGAACGCGGGCCAATCTTCGCGAACGTCGTCCTCGCGGACGAAATCAATCGGGCGACGCCGAAGACCCAGTCGGCGCTTCTCGAAGCGATGCAAGAAAAGCAGGTCACTGCCGCCGGGCAAACCTACACGCTTCCGAAACCGTTCTTCGTCCTCGCGACGCAGAACCCAATCGACCAGGGTGGCACGTACCCGCTTCCGGAGGCACAGACCGACCGCTTCCTGATGAAAATCGTCGTGGACTACCCGTCGTTCGAAGACGAACGGACCATCGTCAAGAAGTACGCCGAAGGCGAGAAAGTCCCGGACGTCGAGCGTGTCCTCTCTCACGAACACCTGTTGGCGGCACAGCAACTCGTCCGGCAAGTCCCCATCGCAGACGACATCCGCGACGGCGTCATCGAACTGGTCCGTCGGACGCGCGAAGACGAAGCCATCGAGTTCGGTGCCAGTCCCCGAGCGAGCATGGCGCTCGTCCTCGCAGCGAAGGCGCGCGCGTTCGTCCACGGTCGCACACACGTCTCGTGGGAAGACGTGACCGAGATGGCCGCCCCGGTCATTCGCCACCGCATCATCCTCGACTTCCGGGCGGAACGAGAGGGACTCACACCCGACGACGTCGTCGCACGACTCCTCGAATGATAGACCCCGAGTTTCTCGACGAACTCGACCGGTTCGACACCTCGTTGAAGCGTGCGTCGAACGCTCCGGTCGAAGGCGACCAACAGTCCCAAGACGTGGGTGAGGGACTCACCTTCAGTGACTACCGGCGATACGTCCCCGGCGACGACCCGAGACTCATCGACTGGCGCGTCTTCGCCCGGACGGAAGAACTGTTCATCAAGCGGTTCGAAGCAGAGCGAAACCTGACAGTCCACGTCCTCCTCGACGCGACGGCGTCGATGGACTTCGGCGCAGACGAACAGAACAAATTCGAGTACGGTGCCAAACTCGGACTGGGCTTTTGTCACCTGACCGCCGAAGACCACAACGACTTCAAATTCTCACTCGTCGACGAGGAGACGACTCGAATCGACATCGACACCTCGACACAGGGAGAGGTCCTCCGACTCGTAGACTACCTCAACGAGACGACACCGTCCGGTGACGGTGACTTCAAAGCGGCACTCGAATCGTACGCCGACACGATTCACTCGCGGTCGCTCGTCTTGGTCATCAGCGACTTGCTGTTCGACCCCGACGAGATTGCCGACGGACTCGGTGCGCTCGCTCGCAACGACGTCCTCGTCGCCCAGGTGTTGACACCCGAAGAACTCGGGCCGTCGACGACGGGAGACGCCATCTTCGAAGACCCCGAGTCCGACGCGACTCGACGGACGTACTTCGGAGGGACCGCCGCAAGGCGGTACGACGAGCGACTCCGGAACCACCTCGACGCTATCGACGACCGATGTCGCATCCTCGATGTCGAGCGAGAACTCGTGAACACCGGCGACGACTTCTTCGACTCGTTCGCGACGCTGTGGCTGGGAGCGCGCCTCGGTGGGGAACGTCGCGGCCGGCGGTAACTGTCGAGTGCTGGCACCGAGACGGTGTGACTCGCCGCGGACGGCGTGCTTTTCACGGTTGACTCAGAGTACTCAGTCGTGACGGAGACGCAGGAACGTCGGGTCGTGGGCCTGGTCGCCGGGTCCCACGTCGTCAATCACGCATACCTGGTCGCGCTCGCGCCAGTCATCGGCGCAGTCGCCGCAGAGTTCGACGTGAGCATCGCTGCAGTCGGTCTGGCTATCGGCGTTCAGGGGGCCGTCGTGACGCTCCTGCAACTCCCATTTGGCTACCTCTCGGATACGAGGAGTCGGACGGCCGTCCTCACTATCTCGCTCGTCGTCGGGACGCTCGGAATCGCCGCGACGGCCGTGGCCCCCTCGTACTACTGGCTTCTTGCCTCTCAGGCGCTTCTCGGCGTCGGAATCGCAGGCCACCATCCTGCACACTATCCACTCCTCGCGACGGCGTCTTCGGAGACGAACCGCGGCCGCGCCTACTCACTGCACGCGCTCGGTGGGTCGCTCGGGTTTGCCGTCCCGTACGCCATCGCCGCCGGACTCGGGGTGCTTGGCCTCGACTGGCGTTGGGTCGTCGGTATCGTCGCCGTTCTCGGGGCGGGGTTCGCAGTCGTCGCACTCCCGACCGCTCGTGGATTCCCGTCGGCAATCGCCAAACCAAAAGAATCAGACCGGCCGACGACTCGACCATCGCTCACAGGCATCCGCCGCGGTGCTCTCGAACTCGTCCGCGCGTCCGGGTTGATGGGCCTCGCAGTTCTCTCGTTTCTCACGTCGGCCGCGGCGTGGTGCATCAGAACGTACACCCCACAACTACTCACCAATGGCTACGGTCTCACGCCGGGAACAGCCAACCTCCTCGTTTCGGGCATGCTCGTGACGGGTGCCGGAACCATCCTCCTCGGAGGGTCGCTCACCGACCGAATCGGCCCCGGAGACGTCGCACTCGGTGGATACGCGGCGCTCGCCGGTGTTGCCACGCTTCTTGCCAGTGGGTCGCTCCCGCTCGCACTGCTCGTCTTGGTGCTCCCGTTCAGTGGGACCATCAGCGTCTCTCGACCGGCACGCTCGACGCTCGCAGACCGTCTCTCTGAACGGAGTGACCTCGGAAAGAACTTCGCCGTCGTCACCATCGGTATCTCACTCGGCGGTGCCATCGCCCCACCTGCGTTCGGTGCGCTCATCGACCTCGCGAGCGTTCAGGTGGCGTTCGGTGTCGTCGCCATCCTCGGCGTCGTCTCGCTCGGACTCACGCAGTGGCTTCTCGCGCGAGTCGATGGGTCGGCACGGAACCCGAAGGCGACGGCAGGGGACTGACGGTGAACCGGCGACCGAGCACAGTGAGATTGTCCAGGAATACCCCGCCGACGTTTCCCCGTGTGTTTGTGCACCCCCACACCGTGATAGTCACTGACTGCTATCCCGTGGCTACTTATCTCCTCCACCGACATTCTTGACAAAAATAAAACATAACTAAGCCGCTCTCTCCCGTTCTCTCTAGTGGTGGTCGAGATGGCGACAATAACCGAAAGAGAACAACAGAACCGAGAGGCAGCGATTCGAATCGCAGAGAGACTGTGGAACAAGAGAGAGTACGAACTCGTCGACGAGGAGTACGACCCACTCGTCGAGATGCACACGTTCTCCGACCCAGATATCGTCGGGACGAAAGCAGTAAAAGAGTTCGTCCAACGGTACCACGAAGCGTTCTCTGACTTCCACGTGGAACTGTTCGACGTTCAGGCAGTCGACGACCGCGTCTTCGCACGGTATCGTATGACCGGGACCCACGACGGGCCGCTCGAGAGCCCGCAAGGTGACGTGCCACCAACCCACCGAAAGATGGACATGTGGGGCCTCGTCGAAGCCCGCTACGAAGGAGGGCTCTGTGTGGAAGAGTGGAACGCGACTGACCAGATGACGCTGATGCACCAGCTCGGACTCGCACCCGAGTGAGCGACTCTTTTTCGGTGCTCGCGTCGTGGGTCTCGTGATTCACGTAACCGGTCGACGAGCGGGTGTTCAATTCGTCGGGGACGTTCTTGACTGCAAGAATCGATAACTAAGCCATCGTCCCGCCTACGTCTCAGTGGTGAGAAAGATGGCCGCAACGACTGACCAAGAACGACAGAATAGAGACTCGTGCATCCGAATTGCAGACGAACTGTGGAACAAGCGGAACTACGAAATCGTCGACGAAGAGTACGACCCACTCGTCGAAATCCACGCGAACGCCATCGAAGAGACCGTCGGAACGCAGGCAGTCAAAGACTGGGCGCGAATGCCTCACGACGCGTTCTCCGACTTCCACGTCGAACTGTTCGACGTGACGGCGAAAGACGAGTTCGTCTTCGGGCGATACCACATGACTGGAACCCACGATGGAACGATGCGGGCAACTGTCGGAGACATCCCGGCGACACACCGGAAAATCGATATGTGGGGCCTCGTGGAGATGCGGTTCGACGGTGGCCTCGTCGTCGAAGAGTGGAACACCACGGACGGCGTGGAGATGCTGGCGCAACTCGGCGTTACTCCCGAGTGAGTACGTCTCTTTTTGAAAAATCAGTCGTCGGACGTGGAGGTCAGACTCAGCCAGACCACTCGCCGCCAACGTCGTCGGCAACGGCGTCACGCCACATGCCGAAGCCTTGCCGACAGATTGGACTCTCGTCGATGTGGTCGATGAAGCCAGCACCTTCACTCGCTAACTCGGCGAGGCAAAACGGACACCGGGTCGGGTCGTCCCACGTGTGTGCGATGACCGAGGGGGATACTTCCTGGGACATGTCTATCTATATGCGGCAATACTTGATAAAGATATGTCCCGAGACAGATTGTTTGGATATACAATTTGGTAAACAGCGTATTTGAATGCGTGCGTCCAATACGCGGCCGCTCGCGGTATCGAACCGTAACCCTATACACAGTACGTACCGGGTACTGGAATGGTGACCTATCTGTGAACTATATCTCGTGGGCCGTCGTCGCGCTCGGTGCATACTCCCTCGTCGCACCGTTGATGAAGATCGCGACGACCGGGCAGGGGAAGATTCCGAGTGACGTGGCCGCGCTCATCGCAAACAGTATTCTCGTCGTTGCGACACTCGGGGTCATCCTCGTCTCTGGACAGAGCGTCTCTGACTCTGTCGTCAGTTCGAAACTCCCGTACGTCCTCTTCGCCGGCGTCTGTCTGGCAGTCGGTATCCTCTCGTACTACCGAGCGTTGGCACTCGGCCCCGTCTCTATCGTCGCACCAATCTTCGGGATGTTTCTGGCTATCTCGTCGCTCGTCGGCATCGTCGCACTCGGGGAGCCGGTCACGGTTCGAAAGGTAGCCGGTATCGGGTTTGCAGTGCTCGCCGTCTTCCTCGTCTCTGTCGAATAACTCCCGTCGCGTGCCGCGGCGGATGGCGAATGGATTCCGCGGGCCAACGGCTTTTGTCTCTCGCGGGCCAACACCGACGCATGGTACTACTCGAATCCGACTCTGAACTCGAAACTGGTGACGAAGCCCCCGATTTCGAGCTTCCGGGAACCGACGGCGAAACCTACTCACTGGAGTCGTTCGCGGAGTACGACGCCCTTCTCGTCGTGTTCACGTGTAACCACTGTCCGTACGCGAAGGCGAAGTTCGACGAACTGAACTATCTCGCGGCGTCGTACGACGACCTGGCCGTCGTCGGCATCAACCCGAACGACGCCGAGTCCTATCCCGACGACTCGTTCGACCGGATGAAAGAACTCGTCTCCGATGGGACCATCCAGTACACGGCGTATCTGTACGACGAGTCGCAAGAAGTCGCGGCGGAGTACGGTGCAGTCTGTACGCCGGACCCGTTCCTCTTCGAGAACACTGGCGACGGGTTCGAACTCGTGTTCCACTCTCGCATCGACGACGCGATGAGTCCCGACGACGACGTGTCGGCCTACGAGATGCGCGAGGTAGTCGACGCACTCCTCGCTGGTGAGGAGATTCCACTCGAGGAGTATCCCTCTCAGGGCTGTTCTATCAAGTGGAAAGACGAGTAACGCTGGCGTCCGGGTCGACGCTGCTTACTCGTCGCCAAGAAGTGCTTCTCGGGCGTTCTTCACGGCCGCCTCTTTCTTCGCAGGATAGGCTTCGACCTTCGCCCGAAGCGTGATTCCGCCACCACGACGCGCTTCGCCTTTGAACGCCGCCTGTTTGTCGAGTCGCAAGAAGAACTCGGTGTTATCGGTGACTCGGTCGTCGAGTTCGTCGAGGAGGCCCTCGAAGTCGGGGAGTTCCCGAATCTTCGAGAGGATGTGCCGAACGTCGTCGGCGCGCTCGGCACGCGCCGAGAAGACGACGATGCGGTCGCCGTGGTGGCCGGTACTCTCTATTCGGTCTACCTCGAAGTCGTCGGGGAGGAAGGTCCGAAGCGCCTCCTCGACCCGCTTTTCGTCTTCTGTCTCGTAACAGAACGTTCGAAGGTCGATGTAGTGAAACGGAACGCGTGGCATTGTGAGGGTCTTCTCGGAGGCGGCGGTGTCGTCGAGTTACTCTTCGTCTTCTTCGACAGCTTCGAGCTGGTCTTCGGCGATGCCGACTTCCTGGCCTTCGTCGAAGCTGATGGTGTAGGTCGGTTCACCGAACATGCTCTCGATGACCTGCGTGACCGTTCCGGTCTCGCCGTCGAACTCACTGTGCTGGTCGTGCAGGACGACTTTGTCGTCTTTCTCGAAGCTCATAGCCACAGGTTCCGCGCGGCCGAATAAAAGGGCGATGGTTGGCCGCGACGCCGAAATCACTGACCGATACCTGCGCGTAGAGGCTTGTGAACCAGTACCGTCCCGACGCAGTGTCGAAGCCGATTAGTGGCGGTGCGTCTAACTCCCACTATGCCGAGGCGTCCGCGTGCAAACCGACCGGCCGACGGAATTCGATGACGGTCGATAACTTGTGGTTTCTTGCTGACCAGGCACGACAGCGGGCCGAACAGACGTATCACCGCCTTCAGCGGACGCACACTGACTTCCTCGAACCGGTCCACACCCGACACGTCTCTCGGGAGCGGTTCAGAACGTTGGCGTCGCGCGTGAAATCGACCGGGACGCCGTACGGCGCGCACACCGTCGTCCGCCGCGACGACGACGAAATCCTCCTCGTTCGGCACGAAGGCGTCGACCTGTGGGTCTTGCCCGGCGGCGGTGTCGACGAAGGCGAGACCTTTCGGGATGCCGCCCGCAGAGAACTCGACGAGGAAGCAGGAATCACCGCGACGTACGACGGTCTCGCGATGGCGACCAAGGTCGAACTTCGGTGCGACGGCCACCGGACGTGGGGAGTCATGCCGATTTACCAGGCTCACGCTGACGACGATTCGACTCCCGTCGCCGACGACCCGGACGGTGAAGTGTCCGCAGCGCGGTGGTTCTCTGTCGACGACATCCCCGACGACACTCGTGACCGAGCGGACCTTTTCGCGTGGTTCGACTCCGTCGCAGACGAGTAACTCAGAGTCTGTCTACGTTGCAGACGAGTAACTCAGAGTCTGTCTACGTTGCAGACGAGTAACTCAGAGTCTGTCTACGTTGCAGACGAGTAACTCAGAGTCTGTCTACGTTGCAGACGAGTAACTCAGAGTCTGTCTACGTTGCAGACGAGTAACTCAGAGCCTGTCTACGTTGCAGACGAGTGACTCAGAGCCTGTCTACGTCGTAGACGGGTAGCTCAAAGTACGTCTCCATGCCTACCGGCGGTGCCGTCGTGTACCGACTCAGTCCGCTGGTTCTTCGCCGACGTGTTGGCCCCAAAACCCCGGATACTTCTTCACGGTGAGGTCGCCCAACACGAGCGTCTGACACGCCAATCGGAGCTTCGAATCCGGGTCGTGCGGCGGTAATCGCAGACGCACCCGTTCTTTTCTCGTCCGGTAGGTTACCGGCCCTTCGACCCAGACAGCGCAGGTTCCACACGACCCGCCACCGCGACAGTTGAACCACGTCGAGTGTCCGTTGTGAGGAGACTCACCGGCCGCTCGGAGCACGTCACGGAGGACCGCTCCTCGCTCACAGTATATCTCACGGCCGCGGTAGTGGACGGTTGGCACGCTTCAGAGGACGCACCGCGCCTCTTAAGTCGTATTGTTCTGCGTGGGACGGAAACCTATCCACCGGTCCCCGGTGAGTCTAAGTACGACACATCCCTCCGTCAACGTATGCGACAGACTCGACGCGCGTATCTCGCCTCCACAGTAGGTGCGTTGACGCTCGGAACCGCAGGTTGTCTCGGCGGTTCTGACGGCGGCAGCGACGGTACCGTCGAAGACCTCGGCTGTAATGTCCCCGAACGTGAACCAGTCGATTCCCTCCCGTCCCCGGCGATTGGCCCCGAAGACGCCACTGTCGTCGTCGATGGGTGGGAAGACTTCGCGTGCCCCCACTGTGCGACGTTCAGCCTCGAAGTCCTCCCGAAACTCCAAACCGAGTACGTCGACGAAGGAATCGTCCGCTATCGACACCACGACTTCCCGCTCCCGGTCGACGAGTGGTGGTCCTGGCGGGGGGCGTCTGCCGCACGGCAGGTACAGGACGAAGCAGACGACGAGACGTTCTTCCAGTTCTCGAAGACGCTCTACGAGAACCAGTCTACGTTCCGTCGCGGTGACACAGACGAGAGACTCTCGACACTGCAAAGACTCGCAGACGACGCTGGACTCGACGGCTGTTCCATCGCTGCTGCCGCCTCTCGGGACCGCTTCCGGCCACTCCTCGAAGCAGAACGGACGAACGCGGCGGACGAACGCGGGTTCCGTGGCACGCCGACCATCCTCGTAAACGGCAACCAGGTCAACCCGACGTGGGACGCCCTCGAATCCACCATCGAAAACGTCCGGTGAACCGGATTCGACTCGTAAACCATCTCTCGCGCACGTTCGGCGCACGACACCAGCGCTTCTATAGGTCGAGATTCTCCTATCCATACGTATGAAACCGACGCGGCACTCTCCGGCGGCCTGTGAGGTGGTGAGTAGTGAATAGGCGCGACGCACTCGGTGTTCTCGCAGGCGCAGGCATAACCGGCCTCGCTGGCTGTCTCGGGAGCGATACGTCGGGGTCCAACAGCGACGTCACGACCACTGACACGACCGAGCAGTCTACTGAATCGTCCGATACGGGCGACCTCCCGCTCGTCGTCGAGACGCTCGACGCACAGGGGTCGTCTGCGGGCGAGACGCACATCCCGGTCGAGGGGACGCCGACCGTCCTCGACCTCTTTGCGACGTGGTGCGCCCCCTGTGTCGCGCAGATGGAGTCGCTCCGGACCCTCCACGAGGAGTTCGGTGCCGACGTCGCCTTCGTCTCCGTGACGAACGAGCGACTCGGTGGCGGCCTCACGATGGACGACATCCGTGGCTGGTGGACAGAACACGATGGAAACTGGACCGTCGGCCACGACCCAGAGAGCAGTTTGATGCGTGCAGTCCGGGCGGGCGGGCTCCCCTATCTCGTCGTCTTCGACGCCGATGGAGAAGTGACGTGGACCCATCGCGGACTCGCGAGCGAAGCGAACCTTCGTGAGGCCATCGAGGCCGTTCGCTGATGCTCGGCCTCGACCCTGCCTTCGCCGGAACACTGGCGTTCGCTATCAGCGCAGGCGTCGCCACGTTCTTCGCACCCTGCGCGTACCCACTCCTTCCGGGTTACGTCGGGTACTATCTCTCCCGTGACGAGGCCGACCTCGGAGGGGCAGTCACCCGTGGCAGTGTCGCCTCTCTCGCCGCACTCGTCGTCCTCGCGGCTACCGGTCTCGCCCTCGCACTCGTCGGCGGGCGAATCGCCTCGCAACTCACTCTCCTCGAACCAATCGTCGGCGCTGCACTCGTCGTCTTCGGCCTCCTCATGTTCTCTGGGCGAGCACCGAGTCTGCACGTCGTCCTCCCCGAATATCGGTCTTCGGTGACTGGGTTCGGTATCTTCGGCGCAGTGTACGGCCTCGCTGCTGCAGGGTGCGTCGTTCCAATCTTCCTCGGCGTCGTCGCGCAGTCGTTAGCACTCCCGGCGGCACAGGCCGCTGTCTCACTCGGTGCGTACGCCGCCGCGGCGGCCCTTCCACTCGCGCTCGTGACGGTGCTTGCCGCCCTCGGTGGTGACCGAATCCGGTCGCTGTCAGGCTACGTCGGGTCGGTGCAGAAAGTCGCCGCCGTCGTGATGATTCTCGCCGGATTCTGGCAGATTTGGCTGGCGCTGTCGTTCATTGGGTACGTCTGAACTCGGAAGTCTCGATTTCTCCCGTTACTCGTCCAGAATCGGTACCTCACCGGTCGGCGTCGGCAACGCTCGAATCCGACGCGGTGGGACGAGGAAGTTACCGCGGTGTTTGACGAAGAGATACTCCAGAATCCCGTTGCTCACCCGCTGGCGGATGGTCGGGATGTCGGTCAAGTCGGTGCCGTTCATCGCCTCGCGGACCGCTTCGAACTCCGAGATTCCGCGCTGGAGCGACGGGAAGTGCAGGCTAGCGATGCCGTCGTCGGCCGATTCGAAGTGCCGTCGAAGGAGTTTGACGTTTCCATCTTCGTCGCGGTTGGCACGGGCCGCCTTCTGTGCGTGGCCGACGTGTCCAAACTGCTCGGCGTCGTCTCGGATTCGGTCGACCATCGCGTCGATGCCGCTGTCGTCACCGAGATTCTCACCGATGCCTTCGACCAATCCCTGTTCGGCGTGTCCCGGCGAGAACAACTTCATGATGCGGTGGTACTGGTCTTCTTCTTCGTACCAGTCGGCGAGTCGCTGGCGGATGGTAGCGACGTGTTTCGTGGTCGCGCCGGCGAACGGCCCGTCGTCGATAGTGACGTACTCCTCGGTCGCCTGGTTCTTGGCGAACCCGGCTTTGAACCCCATGAACAGTGGTGATTCTTCTGGAACTGGATTCCCGTCCGGGATACCGTTGATATCCGATTGGTGCTCCGCTGGAAGGCCAGCACCGACGAATCCAGTTCGCCGTGAATCGACCGTGAACACGCCCGAAAGGTCGGAATCGACTTCGACGCCGTTCGCTTCGTCTCTCTCACCGAAGAGTGCCTGTTCGGCTTCGAGCACGACGTCCGCTCGGTCCGACGCGAGGTGGACGAGTGCGTCCTGTCGGTCGAAATCGGGCGTCTCGAACGGTGAGAGTGCTCGCGGTTCGGGCAGGTCGATGGAGTCCGGAAGCGGGTCGTCGAACCGCTGGAAGTAGCGCGGAGAGTACCCAATCGACCAGAGCAGTCCCTCGTGACTTCGCTCGTACGCCCTGTCGAGGACGCGGAACGCGGTTTCGACGGTCGAGCGGTCGGACTCCGTCGGTGGCCCCTCGCGGGTCAACTCGACGTAGAGAAGCACCTGATGGCGAGGCAGTTCGACGTTCCCGTACTCGTCGGTCTGGCAGGCGTCGTTCCACGCGTGCTGACTCGCCGGAAGCGAGTCGAAGTCGTCGGTTCCGGCCGGTACGGGTTCGTCTGGTGCGCTGTCGAGGCAGGCCGAGAGCGCCGCTGCTCCGCCCGTCGCGACGGCGGCTTTCAGAAACTCCCGGCGGGACGGAGACCCGTCGAACATACCTCGAGTTAGGACTTCTGCGGCAAGTCCGTTCTGATGTTCGTGCCGTGAGAGTGGTTCACCTCTCGAACCGAAATCGAACGGCTGGACGCACTGAGCGCACACCAAACGGCATTTTACCTTGTAACTGATAGAGTCGATGATGAAGCGACGAACCTATCTCCGCGCTGTCGGTTCGGGCGCGGCAGTCGGTCTCGCAGGGTGTCTCGGCGGCGGTAATCCAAACGTCTCGCTCTCCAAACCAGACCGCGAAAACGACGTTTCGAGTGAGGACCTCCCGTACCCTGCCTGGGGACAGCAAGTCCCCGACGTGACGCTCACCGACCCGCTCTACGGCACCGAGGTTGCGGTCCGCGATATCGACGAGCCACACTTCCACACGTTCTTCTTTACGAACTGTATGACCGTCTGTCCGGTCCTCATCAGTGCCCTCCGTGAGGTGCAGATTCACTCCATCACCGAAGGCTACGCAGACGACGTGTCGTTCTACCCCATCACGTTCGACCCCGCCCGCGACGACGCGGCGGCCTTCGAGAAGGAAGCAGACCAGATGAACGTCGATATGGACGCCGGCAACTGGCACTTCCTTCGAACCGAAGACGAGGCCGAAGCGAAATCCGTGGTCGAAGACCAGTTCGGCGTCTTCTTCCAGAAGAACGAACCGAACGAGGAGGGGAACTACATGTTCACCCACCTCGGCCTCGTGATGCTCGTCAACGGCGACGGCTACGTCGAGCGAACCTATCGTGGCAACCAACCGGACGAACAGACGCTCATCGACGACTTGACTGCCCTTCGAGAGGCCTAACGCCCCGTTACCGGACGCTCCACACTCGCCGGGTGTTCTCGAGTCTGGCGACCCCACAGAGATAGTGCTATTTCGACCGAGTTTCTACGTCCTGTATATGGATGCGACACGTCGTGAGCGAGTGACGCTCGCCCTCGCCGTCTGGGGCGTCCTCATCTCGCAGGTGTTACTCTACCCAGGCGTCGCTGACCTCGTCTCGGCACTCGGCGGCAGTGGCGACATCGCAGCGGGGATGCTGTTCCTCGTCGCGGAGTTCGCCGCCTTCGTCGCCTTCGCCAGCGTGTGGGGTGCCGCGTCGGACGCACTCGGCAGGCGGACCTCGCTCATCGTCCTCGGCGCACTCGGCGGCGCAGCGAGCTATCTGGTACTCGCCGTGCTTCCGACTCTCACCACGTCGTTTGGTGTCGCGCTCGTGGTCCGACTGTTCGGTGGCGCGATGACCATCGGTGCGTTCTCGCTGTCGATTACGATGCTCGCCGACCTCGCGGGTGGGAACGGCCGAAACATGGGTGCGGCGGGAATCGCCATCGGACTCGGTGCCGCCATCGGGTCTGTCGTTGGTGGCCGACTCTCGACGCTCGACCCACTCGCACCACTCTACGCTGCTGGGGCCGTCCTCGTCGGCGTCGCTATCCTCGTTGCTACAGTCCCAGACAGAGCGCCCGACACGGTTCGCGTGAGTATCTCGACGGTGCTCCGAAAGCTGGTCGCGCGACCGGTGTTCGGAATCCCCTACGCCTTCGGCTTTATCGACCGGATGACTGCCGGCTTCTTCGCGCTCGTCGGCGTCTTCTACTTCCGTGAGACGTTCGGTGTCGATGCTGCCACCGCGGGCGCAGTGCTCGCACTCTTTTTCGTCCCTTTCGCAGTCCTCCAGTACCCGTTCGGGTCGCTCTCTGACAGAATCGGGCGGTTCACCCCCGTCGTCGTCGGGTCGATAAGCTACGGAATCGCTATCGTCGCCGTCGGCCTCGCACCGACGCTCGAACTCGCGGCAGGATTGATGGTCGTCGTCGGCGTGTTCGGTGCGCTGGTTGCCCCGGCGACGATGGCGCTCGTGACCGACCTCGCACCTGCTGGAGAACGGGGTGCCGCACTCGGCGGGTTCAACGTGTTCGGAAGTCTCGGCTTTCTCACTGGATTCATCGTCGGTGGCGTCGTCGCCGACGTGGTTGGCTACCTACCGTCGTTCCTCGTCGTCGGATTCGCAGAGGTTGCAATCGCACTCGTCGCGCTCCGGGCGGTCAAACGTCTCGACTCGTCACGTGAGACTCAGACACCACTGAGTGCAGACTGAAGTTCGGCGTCGACGACCCGCCACATCCCCCGAAGACAGACGATGACCGCGAGGCCGACGCCCGCGAGGACGAACGCGAGAAAGAGGCCGACCGTCACGCCACCGCCACCTCGTGGGTTCGGAACGTCCTGTGCGTACTGTCCGAGGTGTATCGCGAGCGCGACGATACCAGCGACGAAGAAGGCGAACATCACTTCGAGCATCCGCCAGAACGACTCGATACTCAGGCCGCCGCGCCCGGTGACGAGACGGACGATTCGTCGCGACCCCGCCAGCAACGACGTGACGGTCAGAACCGAAATCGAGACCATCGCAATCGGAAGGCCGACATCTACGAGCGACCGCGATTCGACGAGCGGTGAGACGAGTGTCAACGCGACGCCGAGCAACGTCGCCGCCGCGAGGACCAACTCGAATCCGAGGACCGCCCGTTCGGGGTCGTCTCGGGCGACGGTGACGAGTCGGGAGTGCACGGTCGAATCTCTCTATCGGGCGTAAAGTGTGTTCCCCTATTCGTGACCGGAGACGCGGACTGGTTCGTAGGGCTCTTCGAGGTAGTCGATATCGGAGTCCGAGAGTTTGATATCGAGGGCTTCGACGGCGTCTTCGAGGTGTTCGATGCTCGTCGTTCCGACGATTGGTGCGTCGACCCAGTCTTTGTGCAGCACCCACGAGAGTGCGATTTGGGCCATCTTCACGCCCTTCTCGTCGGCCAGTTCTTGCACGCGCTCGTTTACTTCTCGCCCGCCGCCCTCGAAGTAGGGGTGGCCCATGGCGAGTTGGTCGGTCTCGCCACGTTTCGTCGCGTCGAACTCCTCGTGTGGGCGAGTGAGATAGCCACGGGCGAGCGGCGACCACGGGATGACGCCGACGTTCTGTTCGTCACAGAGCGGGAGCATCTCGCGTTCCTCCTCGCGGTAGAGCAGGTTGTAGTGGTTCTGCATGGTCGCAAAGCGGTCGAGACCGAGCGAATCCGCAGTGTGCTGTGCGTCGGCGAACTGGTGGGCCCACATCGACGACCCGCCGACGTATCGGGTCTTCCCCCGTCGAATCGCGTCGTCGAGGGCGCGCATCGTCGTCTCGATGGGTGTGTCGTAATCCCAGCGGTGAATCTGCAGCAAGTCGAGCGTGTCCATCCCGAGACGGCCGAGTGAGTTGTCGAGTTCCTGCTCGATTGCCTTCCGCGAGAGGCCACCCGAGTTCGGGTCGTCGTCGTCCATCTGGAAGTAGACTTTCGAGGCGACGACCATCTCGTCTCGGCGTCCCTCCAGTGCCTTCCCGAGGACGCGTTCGGACTCGCCGTCTGAGTACATGTTCGCCGTGTCGAAGAAGTTGATACCGAGGTCGATGGCGCGGTCCACCAGTTCGAGTCCTGCGTCTTCGTCTAAGACCCACTCGCGCCAGCCTGACGTGCCGAAACTCATGCACCCGAGGCAGATACGCGAGACTTCCATCCCCGTGTCACCAAGTGTCGTATACTCCATGGCGAAGCCCACACTGGGAGGAGGCAAAAAGGTGAACGAACCGGAAGGTTCGGTGTTCTCTGAATCGGTACGTTCCCGTAATCTGGCCGATTCTCCCTGTTAGAGACCTACTATGCCTGTTTATGCTCTCACGAGTTGTATCATAAATTTGAGGCAAAGCCTCGGTGATTCCGATGTTCAGTAGAACCAAACTCGTCGCCATCGTCCTCACAGTCCTCGTAATTGGGTCTGTCGCGGGCGTGGTGACTGCACAACAAGCCCCGCCGACTGGCGGTGCTATCGTCATCGGTGAAGGCGAGACCTACACCGGTGATTTAGAAGCGACCGGTGGCTCGGTCATCATCGCCGGGACGGTCGACGGCGACGTATCCGTTGCAGCAGGTAGCGTCGTCGTGACGGAAACCGGCGAGGTGACTGGAATGCTCGAAGGCGTCGCAGGGAGCGTGACTATCGGCGGGACCGTCGGTGGTGACGTGAACCTCGCCGCAGGTGCCATCCTCGTCCGCGACACCGCCACTATCGGCGGGACGATGGAGGCCGCAGGTGGGGAAGTCAGACTCGACGGAGCCGTCGTCGGTGACGTGAGAGTCGGAGCAGAGACGCTCATCGTCGGCCCCACCGCCCAAGTCGGCGGTGCGATGGAGTACGACGCAGCGTCGACGACTATCGACTCTGCCGCAACCATCGCTGGCGGTGCGACGCAAGTCGACGACCTCAACATCGTCGGCCCGCCCGTCTTTGGCGTCCCAGTTAGCCAGTTCGAAGGCCCGGTAATCCCCGCATGGGTGTTCACGGTCTACTGGCTCCTCGCCAACTTCGTAGTCGGCGCAATCATCGTCCTCGTCGCCCCCAACTTCGCTCGTCGCGTGACGGGTCTCGGGACGAAGAAAGCCGTTCGGAGTGGTGGCGTCGGACTGCTCCTCGTCTTCGCCATCCCAATCGTCTTGCTCGTCTTGCTCCTGACCATCATCGGCATCCCGCTGTCGTTCGCTGGCGGCGTTGGATTCCTCCTGGTGCTCTGGGTAGCGAGCATCTACGGTGCGCTCGTCCTCGGGACGTGGTTACTGTCGCTCGCGGACTACGAAAACCGCTGGGTGGCGCTGTTCGGTGGCCTGTTCATCCTAGCGCTCTTGGACTTCGTCCCACTCGGCGGCGTCATCGACTTCGTCGTCCTCCTCGTGGGGCTCGGCGCGTTCGCGCTGGCCCTGCGCGGTGAATCCGCTGACGAAGGCGACGAGAGCATGGCCGCTCCCGACGAAGGACCGCAAGAAGGCTCTCCGATGGCCTGACAGCGGTCAGACACTCCGTACAAACGCGGACGAACTATTATTACAGTCTACTTTGTCTGTCGAGTCATGGAAGTCGATTACGAGGCTGAATTGGAATCGTTCGAGTGGGATATTCCCGAGGAGTACAACATCCCCGCAGTTATCGAATCGCACGCAGACTCGTTCGGTGACCGCGTCGCGCTGAAGTTCCGCGACGACGAGGGTGGACGGGACGAACGGACCTACGACGACCTCCGACAGGACATGAACCGATTCGCGAACGCGCTCGAATCGATGGGCGTCGACAAGGGTGACCGCGTCATTCATCTTCTCCCGCGACACCCCGACGTCTTCGCCGTCCAACTGGGTGCGCTCAAGCGCGGCGCACTGCTGGTCCCGAGTTCGTCGATGCTCAAGCCGAAAGATATCGAGTTCCGCGCCAACGACTGTGCGGCGACGACGGCCGTCGTCCACCAGTCGCTCGTCGATATGGTCGACGACGTCCGCGACGACACCCCGCTCGAGAACTTCGTCGTCGTCGGTGGTGAGGCCGACGGCTGGACCCAATTTTCCGAACTCGTCGACGGGGAGTCGGGTGAACACGACGGCCCCGAACTGAAGGCCGAAGACCCGATGTCTATCAACTACACCTCCGGGACGACCGGCCAACCCAAACCAGTTCGCCACCGCCACCGCTGGATGCGCTGCTTCGAACTCATCAACGCACCCTACTGGTGGGGCGTCACGGCCGACGACGACCTGTCGGACGAACTCCTCTGGGCGACGACCGGAACCGGATGGGCGAAGTGGTTCTGGAGTCCCGTCGGCGTCGGCCTGACCACGGGTGCGACACAGTTCGTCTACCGCGGCGACTTCGAACCCGACACCTTCCTCGAAATCATGGAAGAAGAAGGCGTCACTCGCCTCTGTGCGGTCCCGACGCAGTACCGGATGTTCGCACAGCGTGACCTCGGCTCGTACGACCTCGCGCTGAAGGAAGTGCTCTCTGCCGGCGAACCGCTCAACCGCGAACCCATCGAAGCGTTCCGCGAAGCGTTCGACGTCATCCCCCGCGACGGCTACGGCCAGACCGAGACGGTGGCGCTCCTCACGAACTACCCCGGAATCGACGTGAAGCCTGGCAGCATGGGCAAGCCAACACCGGGTCTCGGCACCACCATCATCGACGAAGACGAGAACGAAGTCGCCGACGGCGAAATCGGAGAAATCGCCATCCCCGTCGGTTGTCCGGGTATCTTCGACGGCTACTACAACAAGCCGCACCTCGACGAGAAGACGTTCTCCGGCGACTACTACCGCACGGGTGACCTCGCCTCCCGAGACGAAGACGGCTACTTCTTCTTCGAAGGCCGCGCCGACGACATCATCATCTCGTCTGGCTACCGCATCGGCCCGTTCGAAGTCGAAGACGCACTCGTCTCGCACGACGCGGTCGCAGAGGCCGCCGCCGTCGCCAGTCCGCACGACGAACGTGGCAGCATCGTCAAGGCGTTCGTCGTCCTCGTCGACGGCTACGAGGGTTCTGACGAACTCGTCGACGAGTTACAGGACTTCATGAAACAGGAGACGGCACCGTACAAGTACCCGCGCGAAATCGAGTTCGTCGACGAACTGCCGAAGACGTCGTCGGGGAAGATTCGCCGTATCGAACTGCGCTCCCAAGAGAAGTAACTCCTCTCGGCTCTCGTCAGACGGTTTACTTTCTTTACGTGTCGCCCCCTCGTGACCTGCATGTACATCGCGGACCAGACGTGGCCGGAACTCGGTGAGTACGTCGCAGAATCGTCGCTGGCCGTCGTTCCACTCGGTTCGACAGAACAACACGGGCCACACCTTCCGCTCGCCACCGACCACCTCATCGCCGAGTCGTTGGCACGCGCCGCGACCGAGCGAACCGGCCATCTCTGTACCCCGACAGTGAACGTCGGCGTGAGTCCACATCACCGCCAGTTCCACGGGACGATGTGGGTAGACGCCCCGCAGTTCCGCGACTACGTCGAGTCGATGACGCGAAATCTCGCGTACCACGGCATCGACCGCGTCGTGTTCGTCAACGCCCACGGCGGCAACGTCCAGCACCTCCGAGAGGTCGGTCGGCGACTCCGCGACGACGGGACGATGTACGCCATCGAGTGGATGTGGGACGAGTCGATTCCGGACCTCGTCAGAGAACTGTTCGACCACCCAGGTCCACACGGCGGACCGAAGGAGACGGCGATGATAATGCACATCGCACGTGACCTCGTCAGAGACGACCGATTGACGGACGCTCGGGATGGCGGCGTCGTCGACCTCTCCAGCGACCACCTCCGCGAACACGGGGCACGAACGTTCTACGACGCAATCGAGAACTCGGAGAACGGCGTCTTCGGTGACCAGACCGACGCGACTCCCGAAGCGGGCGCGAAACTGTTCGAGGCGGCCACAGACCAACTCGTCCACCTCGTCGAATGGCTCGACGACCGACCGATTTCGAACCTTATGGCCCCTGCACACGTCGACCCGCAACCGGGCGAACGCAGATGACCGTCTGGGTCCTCGGTGACCAACTCAACCCGGAGACGACGCCACTCCAGCACGAGGACCACGTGCTCATGATAGAGGCGCACAACTTCGGTGAGCGACTGCCGTATCACCCGCAGAAACTGGTGCTGGTGTTCTCCGCGATGCGCCACTTCAGAGACGAACTTCGAGAGCGGGGCTACGAGGTGACGTACATCCAAGCCGAGACGTTCGCCGCCGGCCTGGACCGATTCTACGACGCTGTACCCGGTGCAGACCTCGTCGTGATGGACCCGCCGAGTCACGGTGCAGGCGAACGATTTCGACACCTCGTCGAATCCCGTGGCGGGTCGCTCACGCTCGTCGAAAACGACCTGTTTCTCACGACACCTGCCGAGTTCGACGCCTGGGCGGGCGACACGGAGTCCTATCGGCAAGAACACTGGTACCGACACGTCCGCCGGGAGACGGGTATCCTGATGGACGGCGACGACCCGGCCGGCGGTGAGTGGAACTACGACGACCAGAACCGGGAGACACCACCCGGCGATTGGACACCGCCCTCTGCGCCGCGGTTCCTCCCTGACGACGTAACCGAGGAGGTCGTCGAATTCGTCCAAGAACGGTATCCCGATGCGTGGGGCTCTGCCGACGAGTTCGTCTGGCCGGTGACCCGTGACGAGGCCAGACGGGCCCTCGACCACTTCGTCGAGAACCGACTCGCCGACTTCGGTCCGTACCAGGATGCGATGGTCGGCGGCGAGTGGGCGCTCTGTCACTCACTGCTGTCGGCCGCCATCAACCTCGGCTTGCTCACTCCCCACGAGGTCGTCACCGCCGTCGAGACTGCGTACAGAGACGGGAAGGCACCGCTCAACAGCGTCGAAGGCTTCGTCCGGCAAGTCGTCGGCTGGCGCGAGTTCATGCGACACGTGTACCGGCGGTCGATGCCCGAGTTGGCGGAGGCGAACCAACTCGACCAGACAGCATCGCTTCCAGCGGCGTATTGGACCGGCGAAACGGAGATGCGCTGTCTCTCGGAAGCGGTGGGCCACGTCTACGACCACGGCTACGCCCACCACATCGAACGCCTGATGGTGCTTTCGAACTTCGCACTCGTCTACGGCGTCGACCCACAGGCGCTCAACCGATGGTTCCACCTCGGGTTCGTGGACGCGTATCACTGGGTAACGACGCCGAACGTCGTGGGTATGGGGTCGTTCGCCACCGACGTGCTCTCGTCGAAACCCTACGCTTCGTCCGGAAACTACGTGAACAGGATGTCTGACTACTGCGCGTCGTGTCCCTACGCCGTCTCGAAGACGACTGGTGAGAACGCGTGTCCGTTCAACGCGCTCTACTGGGACTTCTTGAAGCGACACGAGGCAGTGCTTCGAGGGACGGGTCGGATGGGGCTCATGTACTCACACGTCGACAGGAAAGACGACGACGAGTGGGAGAAAATCGAGGCGCGTGCGGCCGAACTTCGGCAGATGGGTCGAGACGGCACGCTCTGAACGTCCCGGTGCAGTCGCTCACCGTGTGAAAATGGAAAACTCTGTTTTCGGTCTCGTCTCTCGGGTCGGAACGTCGCAGACTTAGAGTCGTTTTACGTTGACCGCTCGGGGACCTTTGTCGGCCTGTTCGATGTCGAATTCGATCTCCTGACCCTCTTCGAGGTCGGGACCACCGATATCTTCCATGTGGAAGAACACGTCGTCGTCGTGGTCTTCGGTTTCGATGAATCCGTATCCGCCGGAGGACTTGAAGAATGCAACCTTGCCTTTCGCCATTGCGTGTCACAAGTCGTCTGTGGAGGCCATAAGGGTTCCGCCAGTTGACAACATACCCCACAGGGCGAGTGGTGAAAACGCTGTGCGCGCGCTCAGTCGTCGCGTCGCTCTCGACCCAGTGTGTGGAACTCTTCGTTGGGTCGCATATCCGCGAACATCGCCATGCGATTGCTCAGGTTGAAGAAGGCGGTGACGGCACCGATGTCCCACACTGCTTCCTCGGAGAACCCTACGTCTCGGAGGCGCTGGAGGTCGTCGTCTCCAACTTCCACGGGTCGCTCGGTGAGTTTGACCGCCACGTCGAGCATCGTCTTGTGTTTCTCGGAGATATCCGCAGACCGGTAGTTGGCGACGAGTTGGTCGGCCAAGAGCGGGTCTTTGGCGTAGATGCGGAGGAGTGCGCCGTGGGCGACGTTGCAGTAGTAGCAGTGGTTGACGCCCGAGACAGCGACGATTATCATCTCGACTTCGTGGCGCTCCAAGTCGGTGTCTTCGACGAGGGCATCGTGGTAGTCGAAGAAGGCACGCCAGTGCGAGGGTTTGTACGCGAATCCGGCGAAGACGTTGGGCGTAAAGCCCGCGCGTTCGGTCTCCGATTCGATTCGCTCGCGGAGGTCGTCGGGCAGTTCGTCGAGGTCGGGAACCGGGAATCGAGTCATTGCGTCGTCGTCCATGCGTCGGTGGACTCTCGGACGGACCTTAACGATTCCTCAGATTCGAGAACTGATACGCCCGTCCGAGTACGGTCGAATCAGACCAGCACCGAGAGATACGTCGCCGCCGCGACCGCGAAGAGGCCCAGTGCGAACAGGCCGTGGTTGGCGATGGTGTTGTCGGCGGTCCACAGCGAGAGCGTGAACTTCCGTGAGGAGACGGGCCACAGCGGGCGGATCCCGGCGGGCGTGAGAACGTCCCCGAGCAGGTGTGCGACGATGGTGAGCGTCCCAACGGCGAACCCGAACGCACCGACCATCACTGCCGTGGAGTCTGTCTGGCCAGCGTTGCTCGCGAGCAGGTATGCTCCGCCACCGCCGACGCCGCCGACGAGCACCGCGAACAGGAGTGTGTGCGTCGGCCCGCGGTGAGAGAGACCGGGGACGCGCATGTCGTAGTCCGGAAGCATCGCCAACCAGCACATCACCGCTCCAGCGACGAACGTGAGTTCGGGATAGCCCGCTTGCAGGAGGGCGAACCCGAACGGGGCGAACACGAGGAGCGAGACGCCCCAGTGACCGGTTCGATACATTCACTCGTTGTGGTGGCGGTATCGTACATAATGTTTCGCTCCGTCTTTTCGCCTCGTCTCTGTCAGGTAGTCTCTCGCCCCGTCTCTGTCAGATAGCCACTCGCCCCGGCGTCTGTCCGCGCAGACAGAGTGTCACCAAGCCGGAACAATGGTTAACCGCGCTGGCCGCGACGTGCACTCCATGAGCCAGCACTTCTCTGAACTTCTCTCGGGACTGTCGGCAGTGGAGGCGACGCTCCTCGTGTTGCTCATCTCTGTCGGCGGGGCGTTCGTGATGGAGGCCGTCGTCATACGCCTCTTGTTGCAGTACACGAGGCGGACAGAGACTGCCCTCGACAACATCGTCATCCAAGAAATCCGGTGGCCAATCGTCGTCACCGTCTCGCTGGCCGGTATCTATCTGTTCGCTCAGACCCCGTCGGTCGCGACAGCGCTCGTCGTCGACGACGCAGTGCTCGACCGGTTCTTCGGCCTTCCCTCCATCTCCGTCGGTATCGTCGTCTGGGCGTGGGCGCTGAACCGCCTCGTCAACCGTCTCGTCGAGTCGGTCAAGGACAAAGGGAGTCGGTTCGACTTCGCGCCGGTGTTTTCGAACATCTGGACCCTCGTCGTCTCTATCGGGACTATCGGTGCGCTGTTGTACATCTGGGGCATCGAAATCACACCACTGTTCGCCGGCGCGGGTATCGCTGGCATCGCCGTGGGGTTCGCCGCGAAAGACACCGTCGCCAACTTCTTCGGTGGAATCGCACTCTACTTCGACGACACGTACAAGATAGGCGACTACGTCGTCCTCGACTCCGGTGAAGCGGGGACGGTCGTCAAAGTCGGGATTCGCTCGACGACGCTCCTCACCCGCGACGAACTCCTCGTCACCGTTCCGAACTCCGTGCTCAACGCCGCGAAGATAATCAACGAGTCCGCGCCGGACCGCCGTCGCCGGATGAAAGTGCCTATCGGCGTGGCGTACGGAACCGATATCGACCAGTTCGAAGATATTCTCGTCGAGTTGGCTCTCGACGAGCCACTCGTCCTCGACACGCCGCGTCCCCGCGCACGGTTCCGCACATTCGGCGCCGACGCACTCGAATACGAACTCGTCTGCTGGGTCAACAGTCCACTCAAGCGCGGGAAAGCGACACACAAGCTCAACCGAGAGATATACAAACGATTGAACGAGGCGGACATCGGGATTCCCTACCCACAGCGCGACGTTCACGTCCACACGGCCGAACCGGCTTCGGCGACCCGTTCCGTGATGAAGGAACTGTCGAACGGTGGAACGACCCGCACTCGAGAAGACGACGGTTTCGACGAAGACGACGCCGAAGACAGCGACTACGACGAGTTGCTAGACGACGAGTGACTGGCGGGAACGTTAACCCTCGAGAGGCCTACGTTCTGGTATGCTTCAACTCGGACCGCTGGACACGCTCATCCAGACGTTCGGTCCCTTCGTCATCCCGGTGCTTCTCTTCGCCGCCGGTCTCGTGGGGTATCTCGTCTTCGTCGCGCTCGGACAACTTCGGGTGGGTGACGACTGACCACCGCCGCCTCGCCCAGCGGGTATTCCTGCGGGTGTGAGTGCTGGCTAGTCGACTACTCCTCGACGACGACGACGCCGGTCATTCCTCCAACCTCGTGCGGGACGCAGAAGTACGCGTGTTCTCCCGCAGTCTCGAACGTGTGGACGTAGGACTGGCCGGACTGGACGGCACCGTTCAGTTCTGTCCACCCGTCTTCGGCCGCCTCTTGGGACTCGAACCCACCGGATGCCCAGTAGGCCGCGCCTTCGGGGGTTTCGTCGGCGTCGGCGGTTACCGTGTGGGCTTCGCCCTCAGCGTGTTCGAAGACGACCGTATCACCGACGCTCACGGTGAGTTCGGCCGGTTCGAACGAGACGGCTTTCATCTTCACCACGTGGTCGGCGTCTTCTGGGACTCCTTCGACGACGTTCGGGCCGCCCGTGTAAGACGATTCAGCGTCACCGTGACCGTGGTCGTGTGCCGAGTGGTCGACCGGTGCCTCGTCGATAGCACCGGCGACGGCGAACTGCGCACGAGTCGTCGCGGCCGCGTAGGCGTTCGCAGCAGAATCGACGTCTTCGCCCTCGTCGAGCGCCTCGATGTAGGACGACAGCGCCTCCTCGAACCGTTCGTAGGTGTCGTGGTCCGCTTCTTCCACCAGCTCGTGGACTTCAGCGTCCTCGAACGTCTCGAAGACGGTGCTCATGCGGTCTGAAGCGACACCCGACAGGCCGGCGTCCGCGGCGGCCGTCGAGACGACGGCGTACATCGAGTCGACCGTCTTCTGGTTGTAGGTCTTCGCCGCTCCGTAGGCGTCACCGTCCGATTCGGCGGCCGACCCGATTCCTTCGAGCGCACCTTCGAACGACTCGTAGAGGTCGTGGTCGGCGTGTTCGAGGGATTCGTGATACCCACCTGCACCTTCCTCGAAGAATCCATAGGCTGACTCGACGACGGTTCCTGCACGGGCGTTCGCACCAACCTGTGCGAGAGCGGCGGCGTCGAATCCACGGGCACCGAAGAACGCCGCTTCGGCCGCAGAGACCTCAGCAGTCGTACCGACGGCAGTCTCGAACTCGAAGAGGGCGTCCATCGCGCCTTCGGCGTGTGTTGCGGCGGTTTCGGCGTCGTCTGCCTCCGCGGCGTCGGCCAGGCCGGCGAGGTGTTCCTCCTCGAACCGGTGATAGAGGTCTTCGGACTCGTGTTCGATGGCCTCGTGGAGGTTCGCTTCGTTCTCCTCGAACCGTTCGAAGAGGCGTTCGGCGATGGCTTTCGCGCGGTCGGTCTCGCCGACAGCAACGAGTTCTCGGGCGTCGCCGAGTCGGGCGCGGAAGAACGAGGCTTCGAGGATGGCCGCGGATTCGCCGCCTGCGAGCGCAGAGACGCCTGTGAGGAGGTTCTCGTCGACGGTAGCGAGCGCTTCTTCGGACGCCGCGAGGTCACCGGACTGAGCGGCCTCTTTCAACGATTCGAGACCTCCCTCGAAGCCTTCGTAGGCGTCGTGGTCGGCTTCTTCGAGGGCTTCGTGAGCGCGTGCGCCTTCGAAGTGCGCGTAGATGTCGCCGGCGAGCGTCGCGGCGTAGTCGGTCTGCTCCTGTTGGACTAGCCACGCGACGTCGGCAGTGCGAGCGCGGTAAAGAGTGAGTGTGGAAGCGTGTGCGTACTCGTCACCGGGACCACCGAGGCCGGTGAGGACCTCGGCGTCGAACCCGACGGCCTGCATGAGCGCGAAGTGGGCCGCACCTGCGGCGGCCTCCGGGGCCACTTCGAAACTCGCGTCGACCATCGCAGTTGCGGCAGTGCGGGACGACTGTCGAATCGTCTCCGCGTCCGTCGCCTCTGCTGCGCCTTCGATACCCGCTTCGAACGTCTCGTAGAGTTCGTGAGACGCTTCTTCGATGACTTCGTGTTCGGGTGCTTCTTCGAACGATTCGTAGACGCTGTGTGCGAGTTCTGCTGCGGCATCGACTTCTCCAGCGGCGGCGAGCATCTCGACGTCGCGGGCGCGGGCGGCGAACGTGAAGAGACCGAACGCGTCGACGATTGCCGGGTCGGTCCGTCCGCGCTGGGCCGCGAGGAGGTTGTTCGCCGCCTCCATCGCGAGGTCAGTTCCCTCGCCAGACTGTCCGTCGGAGAATGCGTGTGCCGCGCCGCCGAGGTTCTCCTCGAACGATTCGTAGTTCTGTTCGTTCGTCGCTTCCAGTTGCTCGTGGACGCTCCACTCGCCAGACGACTGTTCGAACCGTTCGAAGACGTCTTCTGCGACACGGCCAGCAGTCCCGAGTCGCCCTGCAGCGGCGAGTGCGACAGTGTCGTGCAGTCGCGCACGCATCGCGTTCCACTCTGCTGCGACGGCCGTCGAAGCATCGACGCTCCCCGACGCCGCCTCCGACGTGGAGGCTTCCGCCTCCGCCGATTGACCAGTAGGCGCATTACAACCCGCGAGGCCGGCGGTTGCGATTGCCAGCCCGGTCGTCTTCAAGAGAGTCCGTCGAGAGTACGTCATCAGGTTTTAGGCTCGCCTAAACCAATAAAAGTGCTTCGATTTTTAGGCCGGCCTAAAACGAGTGGGTCAGTTGCGACTCGGATTGTCCCTAGTTTTTGGTCACCCTAAACGTGTTTAACTCCGTCGGTCGTTCGGCTACTGGTCTACTCAGTACCCCGGTTTGCGCATACCTCTCCGCGAAATCGAGGTCGTTAGCAGGAGAGGGGGTAGGGTAAGGTGAGGTGAGGTGAGGTGAGGTGAGGTGAGGTGGAGGAGGGAGAAACCAGGTTCAGTCGAAACAGTCGAGTCGTCTGAAAAAACGAGTGGACGGAACCGAAATCGGGTGGTCGAAACCGAGTGTTGCGAGTCGTCGTTCGGAAGACGGCGTCGTCGATTAGTCCGCCGTGGTCGAATCGTCGCGGAGGCGGTCGAACATCGACGTAAACTCGCCGTCTTCTTCGACGGTGTCTTCCCACTCTTCGAGGCCGCGTTCGACGCGAGTGCCCTCGATGGTGTTGTCGAAGAAGAACGCGAACAGCCCGCCGACGGCCATCCCCGTCGAACCGATGACGAAGATGGTGTCTGCGACGAGTTGCGTGCCGAGAACCTCGCCGACGATGGCGACCTGACTCATTCCCTGACGGAACGCTTCGGCACTGCCGACGTTACCCATGTACGCCGGAATCGCGAGGCCGGCGAACATGGCGACGCCGATGATGAAGATGTTCCGCGAGGAGTCGAGGTCCACGTACTTCAGGTTCGACAGGCCGACGGCGACGATTTGGCCGAACATGGCGATGTAGAGCCCACCGACGATGGGGCCGGGAATCGTCGCGATAAGCTGACCGAAGTAGCCGACGAAGCCCATGACGAGCATCAGTGCGGCACCGACCTGCACGACGTAGCGAGAGGCCACGCCCGTGAGGCCGATTGCGCCGATGTTCTCGGAGTAGGAGGTCGAACCGCTTCCGCCCATGGTGGCCGAGAAGATGTTCATCAGGCCTTCCATGCCGATGCCGTGGTTGATGCGACGCTTCGACGGTGCACCGACGCCCGACAGACGCGCGACGGCGTGGTAGTCACCGAAGGATTCGACCATCGAGGCGGCGACGCCAGCGAGCATGCCGATGATGAACGAGGTGGTGAACTGCGGGATACCGAATGCGACTGTGCCCACGACGGGGAGTGCGACTTCCATCGTGCCCGCGCCGCCCGCGAAGCCCCACTGGAAGGGGTAGATGGGCATGAACGCCGGCGCGCTGGCGACGGACTGCAGGTTCACGAATCCGGGTGCGCCGGCGGCGATGACGCCCGTGACCGAGAGAACCGCCGCGATGACGTACGAGACGATGACGCCGAGGAGCACCGGGAACAGTTTGAACGCCGGGTGAGCGGTGTCGAGGTACTGCGAGAACAGGACGATGAGTGCGAGCGTCAGGCCGAGGAGCCACCAGTTGTTGGTGGCCGACGTGACTTGTGGGACGCTGAACAGCGACAGACCGATGAGTGCAATCGTCGGGGCGATGACGACTGGCGAGATGAACTTCCGGACGCGTCCGAGCAGTCCGAAGTAGCCGACGAGCACTTCGACGGCCGCCGCGACGATGATTGCACCTTGCAGTTGGAGCAGCGCCGTCTGCCACGCGGGCCCGACGGGGTCGGTCGCTTGCACGACGCCGATGACGGCGATTGCCGGTGCGAGCATCGAGAACGGTGCACCCTGAACGATGGGGTAGCGGTTCCCGAACGTCGTCTGCATCAGCGTCGCGATACCGGAGACGACGAAGAACGTCCCGACGAATCGCGGAACGACGTCGCCGGGCATACCCAACACTCCAGCGAGGATGAGAGGAACGGCGATGTTTGCGCCCACCATCGTGAGATAGTGTTGGGCGCCGAGAAGGAGAGCGGTTGGAAGGGGTGGTTTGTCGTCGATACCGTACTGCACGAATGAAGAGGGTGATGAGTCGTCCGTCACGACCATCCCCCCGTATATGGTGGCTCTCTGCCGAGCATGGTTGTTCCAGCATTCCATTGGTAGTATATATGTCCTACTAATTCGCAAGTGTCGGTGGGGTAACGATTTTGTCACACCGGTCTGACTCGTCTCTCGTGAGCAGACTCCCATCGTCACCCCCGGCGAGACGCGACAGGTGGCTCGTCGGATGGGCCCTCGGATACGCAGCAGTCGGGGCGTCCTCGCTCGTCGTTCCGCTCTACGCAATCGAGTTAGGTGCCAACGCGCTGTTCGTCGGTCTCATCGCAGCAACCGCCGCGTTCGCCGGTGCACCCGGTGCGATTATCTGGGGCCGACTCGCCGCGCGAGCGAATCGGCGCCGTCCATTCGTCCTCGTCGCACTTGCCTCGACAGCTGGTTCCCTCCTCGTCGTCGCGAGTGTGAACTCACCGATGGCTGTACTTGCTGCGAACACACTCTTGTGGTTCGTCGTCGCCGCCGCCGCACCGGTGTTGAATCTCATCGTCGTCGAGGGCGTCACACCAGACCAGTGGGACCGACGATTCGGCGTCCTCAACCACTATCAGGGCTACGGATGGCTCGGTGGGCTCGTCGTCGGTGCACTCTGGTCTGCGCTCGCACCTCGCGTCTTCGCACTCGACGCACTCGCCGTGCAACGGTGGTTCCTCGTCGCGTCGGGGGGCGTCGCCGCCCTTGGTGCGATTGTCGTTCGCGTGTGGTATCCCGACCGACCCACCGTCTCCAGTCGGCGGTTCGCACGGCTCTCGGCGGGAATCCGCCGACAAAGCGGGCTCATCGGTCGATCGGTACGGGCGGTCCCCTACGGACCATCTCGAATGTACTGGGCACTGCGAGAACTGGACGTCGCCGACTTGCGAGCACGGGCGACTCCCGTCTTGCTCAACTATCTCGCCGCGGCGACGCTGTTCTTCGTCGGCTTTTCGGTCTTTTTCGGCCCGCTGCCGGCGTACCTCGTCTCTGTGGGACGGACCGCCGACGAGGTGTTCGTCCTCTTCGTCCTGTCGAGTCTCGGGTCCGCACTGAGTTACGCCCGCGTCGGTGCGTTGGCGGCGACGTACGATTCACGACGATTACAGGTCGGAGCGTTGGCGACACGTGGCTTCGCGTTCCCACTCGTCGCCGTCGCTGGGACGTATCTCGCTGGCCAGACGAGTCTCGTCGTTCTCGGTGCGACGTTCCTCGTCATCGGTGTCACGTGGGCGGTCATCGCCGTGACTGCTACCGGGCTGGTCACCCGACTCGCACCGGACCTCATCCGCGGCGAAGCACTCGGTGCGTACACGGCACTGGCGAGTATCGGCGGTGGTGTCGGCTCTGCACTCGGCGGTGTCGTCGCGACCGAACTCGGCTACGTCTCGGCGTTTGGACTCGCCGGAGTAATCGTGGTGGCGGCGCTCGTCGTCGTGTGGTCGTCGGGTGAAAACGTCGTGCGGGGCCGGTTAGCGTCGACCGAGTAGTTACTCGATAGCGTGGACTGGAGAGATCCAGACCACGAGGTCGCCGTCGCGTTTGATGACGCCCTCGATGGAGTCGTCTTTCTCTAACGGCGGGTCTTCGACGTCGTTCATCGAGACACGGACGACCTGATACACTTCGTCGACGAGCCAGCCAGTCGCCGCTTCGTCTTCGAACTTGTTGGGGTCGAAGATGACGATGCGCTTGGAGTCGCCCTCGTCGTCGATGCTGAACAGCGACTTGGGGTTGATGATGGACGTCGTCCGACCGCGTAGGTCCATCACGCCTTCGACGTAGTCGGGAGCGTTCGGCACGCCCGTGAGTTGACCTTTGTCGACGATTTCGCTCACGTACTCGATATCGACGCAGTAGGTCTCCGGACCAAGTTGGAACTCGAGGACTTGGACCTCTTCTACGGAGTCCGCCTCGGCGTCGTCCTCTGCCACCTCGGTTGTGATTGCATCCTGTCGCATGGTAAAATCCGGCGGGGGAACACCACCGCCTGTCTACCTCAGAGTGCAGCGATTCGGTCCATAAAGCTACGTACCCGATTATCACGCCTGATTCCTCCCGCCAAGCGTTTATATACCCAATTTCCGAACCTCGGAGGTAGATGAGCGGTCAACGAAACGGCACGCTAACGACTCCAACGAGCCATCGGCAGGCGGCGCGTTCGACGCCACCGAGGAACCCTTGGCAGGTAGCCGAACGAGCTTCGGCCACGCTGTTGCTAACTCTCTCCCCAAGTCGCCCCTGTGGGTGGGGCCGATGAGTTCGTCCGCCGTCGGGGGACCGACACGTGCTGTCGTCGTCGACGACTCACGGTTCATGCGGATGCTGATTCGAAAACTCCTCGAAGACGCAGACGTGGAAGTCGTCGCCGACGCAAGCAACGGTCGTGAGGCGATTTCGGTGGTCGATGAACACCGTCCCGACGTGGTGACGATGGACATCGAGATGCCCGAGATGAACGGTCTCGACGCGGTCGAACGTATCATGGACGAGTGTCCGACGCCCGTCCTCATGCTCTCGGCACACGCCGAGGAGGACGCAGACGTCACGTTCGACGCACTCGACAGAGGGGCAGTGGACTTCGTAACCAAACCGGGTGGCGAAGTCACCTCCGAGATGCCACGCGTGAAACGCGAACTCGTCGAGAAAGTGCAGTCCGCCGCAGCGGTGGACCTCAGCGCGACACAGCGTCGGTCCCGGCCGCCAAAGGCCGACACTGGCCGGCAAAGGAAGACCGACTCGACGACGTCGGTGTCCTCGTCGTCCTCGTCGTCCTCGACGTCCAAACAACTCCCTCCCGAAGGGTCGACGATTATCGTCGGGGCCTCGACGGGCGGCCCGAACGTCGTCGAGCGCGTTCTCGCGGGGCTTCCTGCGGACGCTGGGCTTCGTGTACTCGTCGTCCAGCACATGCCGAAAGGATTCACGAACCGATTCGCCGCACGTCTCGACGGCAGATGTGAGTACGACGTTCGCGAGGCAGAAGACGGCGAGCGAATCGGCCCTGGGCAGATTCGCGTCGCACCGGGCGGGTCACACCTCCTCGTCACCGCCGACCGCGCCGGCAGACTCCGACTCGAACTCTCCGACGACGACCCGCTACACGGCGTCAAGCCGGCTATCGACCTCACGATGGCGTCGGCCGCCGAAGTGGTCGACGCGCCCCTCGCGGGTGTGTTGTTGACCGGGATGGGTCGTGACGGCGTCGAGGGAATGACGCGAATCGAACGGGCGGGCGGCCACACCGTCGCACAGGACGAAGAGACATCAGCAATCTTCGGGATGCCGAAGCGTGCCATCGAGGCAGGGTGTGTCGATACCATCGCACCCGACGGGCGCATCACCGACGAAACACTCCGCGGTATCACTACCTGACTATGGACGAAGAACTCTACCAAGCGTTCATCACCGAGAGCGAAGAGAGCATCACCCAGTTGAACAACTCGCTGTTGTCCCTGGAGTCGAATCCAGAGGACACAGACGCCATCGACGATATCTTCCGACAGGCACACACCCTGAAGGGGAACTTCGGTGCGATGGGCTTCGACAACGCCGCGACGGTGGCCCACGCCGTCGAAGACCTGCTCGACGAGATTCGACACGAACGGCTCGACGTCACCGCAGAGCGGATGGACCTCGTCTTCGACGGGATGGACCTCATCGTGGACATCCTCCACGACATCGAAGAGAACGGCGAATCGACGACCGACCCGACAGAGACAGTCGAAGAACTCCGCGCCGCCGTCGAACCCGAGAGTGACGCGGGAAACTCGAATCCGGCGGCGTCTGACGACTCCGACCGCGACGATATCGACGTCGCCTCGCTCGCCGCCGAAACCGTCGACGTCGACGCCATCGACGCGACCGTACTCACACACGCCCACGTCGAACTGAACGCCGGGCAGATGAAAGGCGTCGACGCGGGCATCTTCCTCAGTAGCATCCCCGACCACGTCGACGTCGTGGGTGCGAGTCCGACACGCGACGCCATCGAAGCAGGCGAGTTCGAAAATGGATTCGACCTGTTCGTCAGCAACCTCGGTGAGAACGCCGTCACGATGAAACTGAGCGACCTCTGGAAAGTCGAGTCGGTCGAAGCGACCGACGTGACCGACGTACTCACCGGTGGGGCGTCGGCCGACGAATCAGTGGACTCTTCGGAGGGACCCGACACAGACGGCGCGTCTTCGGACGGGCCCGACGCGGAACCAGCCGAGACGACTGCTGACGACCC
This sequence comes from Haloferax marinum, assembly GCF_009674625.1. Classification (GTDB taxonomy): domain Archaea; phylum Halobacteriota; class Halobacteria; order Halobacteriales; family Haloferacaceae; genus Haloferax; species Haloferax marinum. The sequence continues at coordinate 600,948 of NZ_WKJQ01000001.1, forward strand.
ACCCGCAACCGACGCCGACGGGTTCGAGCAAGCGACTCCGGAACCGAGAGACGCCGACGAAGTAGTCGACTCCGTACTGGCAGCGTCCGATGTCGCTGAACTGGCAGACGCCGTCGATACCGCCGGACTGACAGAGTCCGATACCGCCGGACTGACAGAGTCCGATACCGCCGGACCGACAGAGTCCGATGCCGCCGAACCGACAGAGTCTGATACCGCCGAACCGACAGAGTCCGATACCGCCGGACCGACAGAGTCTGATACCGCCGAACCGACAGACGCCAACGCCACCGACTCGGAGGACGACGAACAGAAGGACGCACGGTCGATTTCGGCCGTCAAGTCTGTTCGCGTGGACGTCGACCAACTCGACGAACTCCACGAACTCGTCGAACAACTCGTGACGAGTCGAATCAAACTCCGGAACGCCATCGACGAAGAACAGAACACCGCACTCGACACGCTCGACGAACTGGACAAAATCTCGAGTAACCTCCAGAACACCGTCATGGACATGCGACTCATCCCGCTGAAGAAGGTGTTCGACAAGTTCCCGCGCCTCGTCCGTGACCTCGCACGCGAACAGGACAAGCGCGTCTCGTTCAAGGTGGAAGGCGCAGACATCGAACTCGACCGGACCATCCTCGACGAGATATCCGACCCGTTGATGCACGTCCTTCGGAACGCCGTCGACCACGGCATCGAAGACCCCGACGTGCGCGAGTCGAACGGCAAATCGCGAACGGGGACTATCAAACTCTCCGCTCGTCGCCAACACGACACGGTCATCGTGACCGTCGAAGACGACGGGGGCGGCATCGACGCCGACGCCGTCCGCGACAAAGTCGTCGCAGAAGGCGTCGAAACTCGCGAAGAGGTGAACAAGATTCCCGACTCGGAGATATTCGACTACATCTTCCACCCCGGCCTCTCGACCAACGACGAGATTACCGACGTGTCGGGTCGCGGTGTCGGGATGGACGTCGTCAAGACCACCGTCGAATCGCTCGACGGGGCCGTTTCGGTCGAGAGCGAACCGGGCCAGGGGAGCAAAGTCAAGATTCGCCTCCCCGTCTCCGTCGCCATCATCAAAGTCCTGTTCGTGCAGGTCGACCACCGGGAGTTCGGCGTCCCCATCAAGTACATCGACGAGATTAGCCGCCGTGACCGCGTTCAGTCGGTCAACGGTGCGGAAGTCATCGTCCACGAAGACACCATCTTCCCACTCATCCGTCTCCGCGAGGCACTCGAAATCGACTCGCCAGAACCCGACGACGGAATGGTCGTCCGTATCCGACCCGACGACAGACAGGTCGCGCTCCACTGCGACGGCGTGACGAAACAGGAAGAGGTCGTCGTGACGCCGCTTCAGGGACCGCTGTCGGGTGTCGGTGGACTCTCCGGAACCGCCGTCATCGGCGATGGAAACGTCATCCCCATCCTCGACGTGTCCACGCTGGAGATGCCCAGCGACGGCAAACAGGCGATTCGAGAGTTCGACCCGAGCACGCTCCCCGAAACCACAGAGGAGGCCGCAGACTGATGGCCTCGTCAGACACTACCGACCCAGCGTTCGCCCACCTGTTGACGTACATCGAAGACTCGCTGGCGTTCCAGACGAGTTCGTACAACGACGCCTACCTCGACCGGCGTATCTCCGCTCGGATGCGACGACGCCGCGTCGACGAATACGAGGCCTACGAGGAGCTGTTACGCGACGACGAAGAAGAACAGCAAGCGCTTCTCGACGCTCTCTCGGTCAACGTGACGAGTTTCTTCCGAAACCCAGACGTCTGGGAGGCGCTCCGAGACGTCCTCCGTGACTTGAGTTCGCGAGGGGGCAGACGCGACCCAATCACGGTGTGGAGCGCCGCGTGTTCCGACGGACGGGAAGCCTACTCACTCGCGATGCTCGCCCACGACGACGACCAAGTGGACGAACGGCGTATCGAAATCGTCGGCACCGACATCAAACGCGAGATTCTCCGCGCTGCCCGTCGCGGCGAGTACCACGCGTCGGAGACGAACGATTTGGCCGAACAACTCGAACCCATCGGTGACTGGGAGCGCTACATCGACCGCGACGGCGACGTCTTCCAGGTCAAAGACAAGCTCACCGACATGGTTCGGTTCAAACGCCGCGACCTGATTCGCGAAGACCCGCCGGGGACGTTCGACTTGGTCGTCTGTCGGAACCTGTTTATCTACATCAACGCCGAGTCGAAGCGAGCGGTGTTCGAGACGCTCGGGTCGGCACTCGAAACTGGAGGCTACCTCACGATTGGGATGACAGAGACGATTCCTCCGGAGTGTCGAGACCAGTTCGACCCGGTAGAGAAACGGCTTCGAATCTACAGCGCGAGCGACGCCGCCGCACAGAGGTGAACGATGAAGCCCGGTGAACACAAACTTGGAGACACCCGTGGGCGATTCCTCCAGGTTGTCAAAAACGGCCGGGAGATACTCGACGTCGATTGGACGAGTGGCCGGATTCTCCTCTCGAACAAGCGACTCATCCTCGCCGGGACGGGCGGAAAGCGAACGATACAACTCCCGGACATCGAGAAACTCGGTGGTCGATTCGACGTCAACCAGCGAATCGCCACCGTCTCCGACTACTTCAGTATCCACATCCCGTCTGGGGTCGTCCTCCTCGCACCAGTCGATTACGACGAGTTCGAGATGGACTTCTTCGGTGCGCTCCTCAACTCCGAGCAGTTCCTCGCTCGCCACCCGGCAGTCGCGGGCGGTGTCGTCCAGAACACCGAGTGGGAGAACTCCCGACTGAAAGTCGAAGAGGAGTCTGTCAGTATGGCGACGGTCGGTGGCAAGTTCGTCGAGATTCGACTCGACGACATCGGCGCCATCAAAACTGGCGAGCGAAAGGTCGTCGACGACGTCCGGAACGTCATCGAAGTCGAACACTCCGACGACGAGGGGACGAGCCTCCAGACGTATATCTCGGGGTCGGAGCGAGCGATTACGTTCCTCTACTCGCTGTTGCGCGAAGGCGAAGAGCTCGCAGAGACCTCCATCGAGTTGAGCGAGACGGACAAACAGGTTCTCACTGCACTCTACTCTGGGGTCGCACCGTTCGACATCCCCGATTTCCTCGGCCTCGACGTCGACGAAGTCGAGGAACTCTTCGAACGCCTCATCGACCACAGAGTCGTCGAGGAGGTCCGCATTCGCCACGAAGTGCAACTCAACGCCCGTGGCCGAAACATCGCCTCCGACGCCATCAACGAGCAGTAATCTTCGGTCTGTCCTGTCGCCACCATCCGCCGTCTCTCGGTGGGTGTTATTACCCGGACGAGCACACGTAGTGCTATGACTGAGAGCAACGTGACCTCCAACGATGACTGAGAGCAACGTCACCCTCTACATCGCGACGAGTGTCGACGGCTACATCGCCGACGACGATGGCGGTGTCGGGTGGCTCGACGAGTTCGAAGAGGACACGGAGAACGACGACATCGTCGAAGCCTACGAGGAGTTCTTCGACTCGGTCGAGTGCCTCGTGATGGGGGCGACGACGTACGAACAGATACTCGGATTCGGCGAGTGGCCGTACGGAGACCTCCCGACGTACGTCTTCACCCACAGAGAACTGCCGCAGGCGACAGACACGGTCGAGTTCGTCGCCGGAGACGTCGATTCCGTGGCGACCGAACTCGAAGAGCAGTACGACCACTGCTGGTTGGTCGGCGGTGCACAACTCGCCCGAGAGTTCCTGCGAACGGGTCACGTCGACGACCTTCGCCTCTCACTCATCCCCGTTCTCCTCGGGAGCGGCATTCCGCTGTTTACTGCGACCGACGAGACACGTCGATTACAGCACCTCGACACGCAGACGTTCCGCTCGGGAATCGTCGAACTCCGCTACTCGGTAGAAAAACACCACCACGACGAGTGAGCAGTTCCAGCGCGTTCAGACGTTGACGTCTTCGATCTCTTCGTTCACGACGAACCGCCCCTGTGGCGTCAGCGACGTCGGAAGCGTGTCGTCGCCGATGAGGTCTTCGTCGTGGAGCGTCTCCAGTGCGTCGTCGAGAACCGCCTGTTCGACGCCGAGGAGTTCGCTGAAGTCCACCTCTGCGGCCATCTCGCCCGCAGAGTAGAGTCCGACCAGCACTTCGAGACCCTGTTCTGTGACGTCTACGTCGCGCACGTTGGACTTTATCCAGTGGTAGACGAGACGGAGGTAGCGGCCGAGGATGTTCATCTTCCGCCGGGATTTGAGCGATATCTCGGTCGTCACCGTCTGTCCCTGTTTGACGTGTTGGACCGAGAGGACGAGTCGTTTCTCGTCTTCGACGGTTCGTTCGAGGACTTCGAAGAAGATGACGCTCGCTAGGTCGATGTGGAACGGGTCGCCGTTCTCGGTGAGCGGGCCGTCGTCGTCGGGGAACGTGACTGCTTCGTAGTCGAGGTGGAGGCCGGTCGGTCTGCGCGGCGTGTCGAGGACGCGACCACCGATTCGGGCGGGGTGTGTGACCATCGCGCGCGAACCGTTGAGGACGGCACGGAACAACAACAGTGTGAACTTCTCGATGGTCTCGCGGTCCCCACCGACGACGGTCGTCCGGCGCTGGTTCCCGATGATGTAGCCGACCATCACCGTGTAGTCGAAGAACTCCTCGACTTCGGGCGGGACCTGACCGACGGCGATGTCGAAGATGGAGGTGATTGGGATGTCGGTCTTGGAACTCGACGTGGCGAGGATGAGTCGTCGCTGACTCATCAACACGCGGCCCTTGACGGGTTCGAACGACGCGTTGCCCCCGGCGACGAAACTCGCGACGAAATCGACGACGATGGACTCACCGTTCGGGGTCCGTTTTTGGGTCCGCTTTTTCGAGTGCTCCCGCTCTTTCTTCTCACGGTTGTCCGCCGGTTCGGACTTCTGTCTTCTGTAGGCTTGCAGAATCTTGCTGTTGGCGACGTCACCACCCTCCGGCGTTCGGGACCGTGCGTTTTCGACCATCTGGTCGTCCGACTCACCTGACTCCGACGTTGGTGGCTGTTCGTTCGTCATATGTTTATCAGTGCTCCTGCGAGCGACGACGTCGCGACGGCCATGAGCGACCCGACCCAGACGAGTGCCACGAAGTGGAGGTAGGCGTTCGCCTTGTGGCCGCCGTCGACCATCCGAATCATCAGCGACGAGAGGAGGGCGTTGAACAGGATGATGAGCGTGAGCATGTACTCGATGAACGGCACGTCGTAGACCCCCGCGTAGATGAGCGTCCCGAACTGGAGGCTATCGAGGTTCATCTGCGTCGAAAAGGACGCGAGAATCTCGACGACTTCGAGGCCGATGAAGAACGCGAACGACGCCGACGCCGTAATCCCGTAGAGGACGCCGATGAGCGTAACCGTCGACTGCTTGCGCTGCCGGCGGAGTTTGATAATCTCGTTCATGTTCCGACTGATGAGTTCACCCAACTGTTTCGGCTTCCCACCCATCGCCCGGCCAGCGTTGTACATCTCACTGAACTTCTGGATGAGGTAGGAGTTCGACTCGGCGGTGAAGAAGAACCACGACCGGTCGGGGTCGAGGCGCATCCGAAGTCGCGTGTGCAGTCGACCAATCTCGCGAGAGAGGTAGCCGAAGTCTTTCTTCCGAAGCGTCTCCAAGACGGCAGTCGTCGTACTCTGTTTTGCCGTCTCGGACGCACCCAGCGCGCGGATGAACCCAGGGTACTCCTCGTCGCGCTCGCCGATTCGCTTTTCGTGCCGTCTGGCGACGATACCGGGAACGGCGAGGGGGGTAAGCGGCGTCGAGATGAGGAGTGGAATCGGAAGGTCGGCCATGATGGGGCGGACGACCTCCCCGATGATGGTCAGGTTGAACGTCCCCATCGCGAGGACGAACACCATGGCGATAGAGAGGCCGACAGCGCCGTAGAGTGTGATGTCTATCTGCCGGTCGGCCTTCGTGCGGTACTCACGCTGGTGGTACCACAGCGGGTCGTACGGAGACATCGTCCGGATGACGAAGTAGAAACCCATCTGGACGAAGACGAACAGCACGATGACCGCGCCGATGGTCATCGTCGCGTCCGTCCCGGTGAGAATCGGGAGGACGATGGCGTTGATGATAGCGAACGTCATCGACAGAATCATCGAGAGGTAGAGGTCTTTCATGACCTCGAGGTTCCCGAGGGCGCTCTCGTAGACGGTGATGTACTTCTGAATCATCGCGTTCTGTTCACCGAGCAGGAAGTCGTCGATACTCTGCCCGGCGTTGATTGCGTACGCGAGGCGGTCGAGAAAGTCCGACAACGGTTTCGACGGTACTTCTCGCGCACGTCGGACACACGCGTCGTCGAGCGACTGGTTCCACGTATCGACCAACTGGACGATACGGTTCATCTCGGTCGCCAACTCCCCGTACTCTTCTTCACGCGCGAGCGTTCGGAAGACGGCGACGCGGTCGATGTTCGTCGTCGAGAGGACCGTCATGTGCGTGATGAGGAGGTGAATCTGGTTTTCGAGGCCGCGTCGCGTCTGCTCGACGAGGAGGCGTGGGTAGAGCACTGCACCCCCGAGGAGCAACGAACCGAGGAGGAAAATCGGAATTCGAACCAGTACCGGGAGGGGAAGTGCAACCGTGCCGGCGACCGTGAGGAGGAAGAACACGATGGCTGGCCCGAGGACCAACAGGAGATACCGCGAGAGCGCCATCGGCATCTTCTCGTACGACTCGATGACGTCGCCGAGGAAGTCTCGGACCTGAACCGCTTGCACCGACGTACTCGTCTCCCCTGCCATCTGCTTACACCCTCGCCATGTCGAACGGCAGTCCCTCGGTGCCGTCGCGGTAGTAGTCCTCGATGAGTTCGTTCACTTCGTGGTAGCCGAGGACGTTCTCTTGAATCGCCCGGCGGATGAGCTCTGCGCGGAACTTGATGTCGTCGTATATCTTCCGGGTGTCGTCGTACCCGAGCAGGGTCGCGACTTTCTGCTCCATGATGAACGAGTTGTTCATCCCCTGGAAGACGATGTCGTCGTTGACGGGGTCCCAGTAGAACACTTCGCGGGTGACGACACCACCCATCTCTTTGGAGTAGCCTTCTATCTCCTGGACACTCGTGACGCGACGGAGGATGTCGTTGCCACGTTTCACGCGGTTTTGGAACAGCGCGATGTCACAGTTCGACATGAACGTCTCGGGGACGTTGATGGGGTCACCGGTGAAACGCTGAATCATAGAAACGATGTCGGACGCGTGGAACGTGAGCATGACCGGGTGGCCCGTCTGGGCCGCCTGGAACGCCATCCGACCTTCCTCACCACGGACCTCTCCGACGATGATGTAGTCGGGGCGAGAACGCAGTGCTGCGGCGACGAGGTCGAACATGTCGACTTCGGAGTCTGACCCGCGGCCCTCACGCGTGAGGAGTTGCTGCCAGGTGTCGTGTGGGGGGAGCACCTCTGCGGTGTCTTCTGCAGTGTAAATCTTCGAGTCCTGCGGGATGAAAGAGAGAATCGCGTTGAGCGTCGTCGTCTTCCCGGACGCCGTCTCACCGACCACGAACACCGTCCGTTCGTTCTCCAGTGCGATCCAGAGGTACGCCGCGAGTTCTGGCGAGAGCGTCCCCCACTTCGTAATCTGGAGGATAGAGAGGGGCACGTCGTCACCCTGGCGAATCGTGAGTGACGACCCCTTCAGCGAGACGTCGTCGGAGTAGATGATGTTGATACGCGACCCGTCGGGGAGCGTCGAGTCGACGATGGGGTGTGCGTCTGAGACGGGGTCACCGATGCGCTCGCCCATGTTGCGAAGCCAGTTGTCGAACTGCTCGTTGTCGTCGAACTCGACGCTCGTCTCGAGCAGTCCGAAGGTCCCGTGGTCGACGTCGACCTGGCGGGGACCGATGACGTGAATGTCCTCGTTCTCCGGGTCGCGCATGATGGGTTCGAGCGGTCCGAGCCCCACGATGTCGCGGATGAGACGGTACTCGATTTTGTCGTAGGTCACCTGCGGAACTTCGATTCCGACGACGTCGAGATGTTTCGCCACGGTCTCGAGCGGTCCGTGTTCTTCGCCCTCGACGCGGACGATTTCTTCGAGGAGCTCTTGGATGCGTTCTTCGTAGTCGGTGCTCTCTTCTGGTGCCGGTTTCGAGACACTGCGTTCGAGCAGTTTGTCTTTGACTCGCGCGAACACCTCGAGTTCGTCGTCGTCCATCTCCGGTTCGATGACGTAGTACTTCGTCGTCTCACCGAAGTTACCGTAGATTTGGCAGAACACGGGGCCACCGAGGTGGTAGAGGATGTTCGGACGACGCGACTCGTAGTCGCCGGGTTCGTCGACGAGCATCGGGAACTCACCGGTAATCTGCCGGAATCGCTTGAGGTGGTCCCGAAGGTGGGGCCACTTCATGGCGAGGCGTTTGAGGTCGTCCGAGAGTCTGGCAGAGCCGTGTTCGGTCGCCATCTATGCCACGCTCCTCGACTCGATGACGAGGCCGATTCCCGACCGGACCGAAAAGCCGACGCGGTCACCGACCTGCTGGCCCATCCCCGCGAACCGCTTTACGAAGATGTTTCGGCGGACGTCGTTCCCGACCTCGACCATCTCGAGTTCGAAGTAGACGTCGGCGATAGAACGGAACGGGCCGATAGAGCCCTCGTCGACCGACGACGGGTCGACGGTGAGGATGATGGTCTTACCTTTCGTCGTCAACTCCCTGAAGAAGGAGATGATTTCGAGTGCGGCCTGTCGCTCTTCGTTCTGCCGGACCAGCGCTTCGAACTGCGGGTCGTTACGGAGGATGGCGTCGAACGTGTCGATGATGATGACGTCTGCGTCCCAGAGCGTCTCGGCGTCCATCAGTCGTCGAAGCAGTTGCTTGCGCTCTTGTTGCCCACCAGAGAGCGCCCCACTGCTGTCGATTTCGGCCTGTAAGAACAGGATTTCCTCGTTCAGCAGGTGCTTGACGACGTCGTACGACAGCGAGTGCATCTGGTCGAGGAAGCCACGGACGCCCAACTCCGTCGAGACGAGTGTCGTGACGGTGTCTTCTTGACAGAAGCCGTAGCTGAACCGCTGCGATAGCACACTCTTTCCAGCACCGTAGTCGCCTTCGATCAGGACGATCGCGCCCTTCGGCATTCCACCACCCAGTTCCTTTTCGAGACGGTCGTGTCCCGATAATCCGAGAGAGTATTGACTGCTCATGATACGTAGAATTCGAACACCTCTTCGTCGCCGTCGACGACCACTTTCAGTCGGTGGTCGTCCGGTGACGTGAGGTCGAGGTTGGTTATCTCCAGTCTGACGACGTTACTCGGGCGCCACTCTGCGCCGTCGACGACGCTCGTGGTCACGTCAGTCTGGTACTGTGCATCGACGATGATGTCGAACCCTCCACTCGTCGCTGGGAGGGTCCTGAGCCCGGTGTTTTTCACGTACACCGTCAGCGTGTCGCTCGTCTCGTTGTAGACACTCGCGTCGGCGTCGCTGATGACTTCGATATCGGTTCGAATCTCCGTGCTCACGTCGCCGCCGCGTTGGTCGACGGAGTTGCTGATTCCGGTAACCGTGTCGATGAGGACACCGGAGACGCCCGCCGCGACGACGATGCTGGCGATGAACAAGATGAGACTCGGAACGGAGATGTCTGCCATCTAGCTCACGACCTCCGTGGCGGCGACGCCGGTTCCAGTGACGACTTTGACACGGTCTGGTTGTGTCTCGTTGCTCACTTCGATGGTGAGGTTCCCACCGGAGTGCCACAGGTTCGTCGCCTGACTGCCTTCGACAGTCGTCGTCTCCGGTGCGGCGTAGACGTTGTCCACGAGCACGGTCGTCTCGTCGACTGCCAACGTCTGCGCACCGGTGTTCGTGACGTTCACGACGAGCGTCGTGTTCCCCGAGTAGTACGTCGCATTGGTGACCGAGATGTCGGTGTTCTTTCGTTCGAGAGCCAGTTCAGAGCTGTCGTCTTGCGCCTCGAACACGTTCTCTGTGGCGTTAGATGTCGCTGTGTAGAGTGTCCCCGTCGCGATGAGGACGCCCAGGAAGATGATGGCTGTCGAACCACTAACACCGAAGCCCATCGAACTCCCCTCCGTAGGCGACGAGCTCTTCGAACAGTCGTCTCTCGGGAGCGTCCTCGGCAAGTCGACAGACGTATGCGAGACTCGTCTGGTGGTCGTCGATGCGAAGTTCGGTGTCGTCTTCGTCGTCTATCGACGCAGCAACCTGCCCAACGTGAGCGTTCAGTTCGTTCTGGACGTGGCGCGATATCCAGCCCTGTTCGCGGTACTGCCGGAGCGCCCGCGAGGCACCGAGTGCGCCACCGACGGCGACGAGATGTTCGACCCATTCGAGGACGAGCACTTCGGAGACGTAGCTGGCGGGCAACTGTGCGAGGTAGGCGTCGGAGTCTTCGACGTCGGTGACGTAGGCGGTCGATTCGTCGGTCGCCTCGGCTGGCTCCTCGATGGTCTGAGTCGATTCGACGGGCTCGACGTCTTCGGCACCGAGTTCGTCTTTCGCCATCTTCGCGGAGGCGTACTCCGCTTCTAACTCGTCGAGCGTCTGTTCGATGTCGTCGGATTCGTCGTCAGACGCGGAGATATCGGATCGCAGTTCGTCGAGTTCTTCCGCCTCGTCTCCTGCGACCACGTCGGGGTCGTCGGTAGCGACGTCCTCGTCCGCAGCGTCGTCGAGGAGTTCGTCGGAGTCGACTCCGTCGAGTGGTTCGTCCACCACATCCTCGTCGGCACTGTCTTCGTCGTCCCAGCCGCCGGACTCCTCGTACTCCTTTTTGAGGTCGTCGAAGCTCGCGCCGCCCGCGCTTCCGGTGTCGGGTTCGTCGGCCGGTTCGTCGGCGGGTTCTTCGGCCGGTTCGCCGAGTCCGTCGTCCAGCCCCTCGGCCGGACTCTCACGCTCCGCCTCTACGAGTTCGTCTTCGGCGGCGAGTTCGGCTTCCTTTTCGCCGGATTCGGCGTCCAGTTCGCCGAAGTCGTCGTCGAAGAACGTCTCTGCGTCGGCGTTGGCGACTTCGGGGTCGAGGTGCTCTTCGTCCTCTGCTTCTGCTTCGAAGAGGCCGAAAGAGCCACCGCCGTCGAGGCCGCCCATCTCGCGGGCGTCGTCGACGAACGGGTTGATACCCCTGGTGACCATCTCGTAGATGTCGAGTAGCTTCCGAATCGTATCTTCGAGTTCTTCGACGGTTCCGCCGATCTGTTTGTTCTCTTCTCGGACGGTGTTCATCCCCGACGAGATGGCGCTCACTTCGTTCTCGAGTTCACCTACGCGGTCCTCGAGCTCTGCGATTTCCTCGTTGTTACCGTCGTCGAATCCGCCGAAGTCGTCGTCGAATCCGTCGTCGAGGTCGTCGCCGAAGTCACCAAACTCGTCGGAGAGATCGTCCACTCCCTCCTCGAATCCAAGTCCATCGTCTGATGACATATGTTGGTTTTCCGTGTCAGCTTCGTCCCCGGCGTCGGCCGTCTCAGTGTCGTTCGTCCACTCCATCATGCTCGGGGTGAGCACCTCCGTACTGCACGGGCGATGGTCACGTCGAGCGACTGCCTGTCACCCGCCTGGTCGTTGGAACGGCCGGGGAGGTCCAACAGACCCGGGCGAGCAGGTAACATTAGTGCATGGTACTCTAGTCGATACAAGAAAGTTCCCGTCCCGTTATCAGACACGATATTCGGCCGTGTGAGAATTTTACATTGTTCGATTCCGCTAACAGGCTGACGGTGGCGTAGCGTCGGTAAGAAGAATTATCCGGCGGGAGAACCGATGAGCGTTCGACAGTCAACACTCGTCGCAATCAAATTATGACAGAACTAGTCAAGACCGGTGTCGAAGGACTCGATTCCATCCTGAACGGCGGTATCGTGAAGGACGCCGCAGTGCTCATCAGCGGCAACCCAGGTACCGGAAAGAGTATCCTCGGGTTGCAGTACCTCTACAACGGCGTCGACCAGTTCGACGAAGGCGGATTGTATCTCACGTTCGAGGAGGCAGAAGACGACATTCGGGAGGCGGCCGAATCCATCGGGTTCGACCGCTGGCACGAGTACGTCGAATCCGGGAAGATCAAAGTCTACGACAAGCGGACACTCCTCCGCGACGGTGACTTCTCTTCGACCCTCGACCGCATCCTCGACGACCTGCAGGATACGAACTACGACCGGTTGGTCCTCGACTCGCTGACGATGTTCCAGCTCTTCTTCGACGACGAGAAGGAACAACGACAGTACCTCCTGAAGTTCATCGACATCCTGAAAGACAGTGGCCTCACGTCCTTGTTGACGACAGAACAGTCCGCGATCTTCCCCGAGACGGACATCGGCCTCGAGAACTTCCTCACAGACGGGAACATCTACCTCATCCAGAGTCCCGCCGGCGCGACGAGCAACCGGTACATCTGGGTCGCCAAGATGCGCAAACAGAGCATCAAGAACTCTATGTTCCCACTGGAGATCGAACAGGGAGGTATCAAAATCTACGAGCAAGCGGCGGGCTTCTCGATGGTCGGTGAGTCGCCGCCGTGGTTCGGCGAAGAGACAGAGTAACGCAGTCTTCGTTTTCGCTTTGCTTCGACGTGGAAGTCGCGTCGTTCTCACACCCCTTTGGACGACTCGACGCAGTATCTTCTGGTGATTCGAGTCGGGCCACGACACTGAACGGCGTCGAGGGAAGTGAGTCGTACAAAAACCGTAGTGCTGCCGCTCTGCACGAGGTGAGATAAGGTGAAAATTGGTAGGTGCCGAGGTTACAGCTCGACGGGTTCGCCTTCCTCTTTACCCGCGAGTTGCTGGGGCATCGTCAGGATGACTTGCGTCGTGCCGCCAGTCCGTGAGGTGATCTCGAGGGTGAGCTTGTCGCCAGTGTCGAGGCCAGCGCTGCTAGTACCATCACCTTCGATGGCAGAGGCGTTTATCTCCACTTCGTACCGGTCGTTCATGCTGTTGAGGACGCCGAACGAGTTGTCGTCGTCGGTGACCTCAGTGAGGTTGAACTCCGTCGCACTCGCGTAATTGCCCGTACTACTGTTATTTGTCAGTGTGGTAACCTTCTCGCTACTGAGGTACTTGATCGACGTCTCGTTCATGTCGACTGCGTCTGACCCAGCGGCGAGACGGACGGTCATCGTGAGATTCGCGATGTTTGAGTCACTACCGACGGTCCCGTGGGTGTTGAGAACCTCCACACGGTTCGTCACTTTGTTCACACTTTCTTGTCCAGCGTCTTCAGCCGTCGCCTGCAGGAATCCTGCGGTGTTCACGAGGACACCCGCCGCAATCGCAGCGACGAGGACCATCGCGATGAAGACGATGAGGGTCCCGATACCGACCTGACCGCGGTCTTCTTCGTTGAATATTTCGAACATTTGTATCACTCCTTAGAGGGCCACAGGGTTGTCGTCCTGCTTACCTGCGAGTTGCTGGGGCATCGTCAGGATGACCTGCGTCGAACCGCCAGAACGGCTCGTGATTTCGAGCTTCACCGATTCGCCGGTCGAGATGCCTTCACCGTTCTCCTCGACCACCGACGCGTTGATGATAATCTCGTAGCGGTCTGCCTGGTTGTTCAGAACGGGGAACGAGGTGTCGCCGCCGTCGTCGAGTTTACGCGCGGTGAACTCGGTGCTGTTGAGGCCATCGTCGTTGTTGGTCAGATCGCCTGCGTACTTGGTAACATTCCCAAGGGTCGAACCGGTTGCATCCGTAGTTGCGTTGTCGTAGACGAGGTTCTCTGCCGTCTCGTCGCTCAGGTACTTGATGGACGTATCTTCTAACGAGACACTACCGGAACCTGCTGCGAGCCGGACGGTGAGGTTGATGCTGTCGACCGCGAGACCGTTCCCGCTTTCGTTGACCATCCCGTGGACACTGACGACGTCGAGTCGGTTCGTGACCTTGTTTACACTTTCCTGTCCTGCGTCCTGTGCTGTGGCTTGCAAGAAGCCTGCCGTGTTCACGAGGACACCCGCCGCGATTGCGGCGACCAAAACCATCGCGATGAAGACGATGAGGGTCCCGATACCGACCTGACCCCGGTCTTCAGTAATGTTATCGAACATGGGTTGTCGTGGGGGCTCTACCCTAGCGAGCAGAGACCTTCGACCGTTGACTTGAGCAGGACGTACATAACGGTACGGACCTCATTATCAAGACTGATATCAGGTTACGGTAGCGGATTACTGGATAATTCTTTGCGTGCCTACACGCGCATGGCATAGTAAACAGTTCAAAAATTATAGGGGTAGCTACGAGAGACGACAAGAGGAGAAAACGGAGTCGAGGAGCGTCAGTCTTGTGCGATCTTTCGCCAGACGTCGTCGAGTTTGTTCTTGACTTCGGGGCGTTCGGTCACGCTCACCGTGTAATCGTCTCGGTCGAACCGAACGACGATCTCGTCCACCTCTCGGCGATAGACGTTCGTCCTGCGGTGTTCGTCAGAGAGAACTCGGTCGTGGAGTTCGAGAAGTCCGGCTGCCGTCAGTTCCTCAATTCGGCGGTAACAGGTTGCGATTGGGATATCCAACATCTCGCTGAACTCCTGTGCCGAGTGTGGTTCATCTGCGGCACGGAGGATATCGGGATTGTATTCGTTTCCCAGTGCTGAGAGTGTCCTGTCAGACTCCATAGATGGAGTTGAATCGGGACGCACGGCTTGTTAATATGTTGGTTGCCGAGTTGGCACATTCTCAATTGTAGTATTGAATACACAATTTCGGTTCCCCGTGCTGACGATGGAATTATATGTGGACACTCCGACCATCCGCCGATGGACGACGACGACGAGCGTCCAAGTAATCGACCGCGAGAACGGGGCGTCATCGACACCGACGACCTCGACATCAGTCACGACGAGCGTGTCGCTCGAATCGACTCCGGGAGATACGTTATCACGACTGGAAACACTCCGCCGCGACCCAAAATCGACGAGCCTGATGACGGTGGCGAGGAGTCGGTCGAGAACCGCACCAGCGACGGAGCGGACGACGCCAACGACGACGACATAGGACCGGACCAACAGGACGATAGACCGGAGGTCGTCCTTCCTCGTGACCCCCGAAAACGGGCACTTATCGCTCGCCGACTCCTTGCCGAACGCGTCGGGGCGATTCAAGCGGACCACGCACTGGTCGCGACGGCACTCGTCGACGGAAGCGTCGAGAAGCACGAATCTGTCTCGAACGACGTGACCGAAGTCTTTCACTCGCTCGTCACGTGGTACGCGGACGCCGTCGGGAGTGGAGAGACGCCCGTCGACGAAGTACTCGGTATCTTGCTTCTGGCCTCGGAAGTTCAGGTCACCTATCCGGGTCGTGCTGTCGCGGCATTGGCTGCTGCCCATGGTCTCGACCGGGACGACTCTATCGGGCAACTGCTAGACGCAGTCGACGAGTCTGGCGCGTCGTTCCCCCCACGCCGGCAGAAGTAGTCCTCACGCAATTGTCAGGAGGGCAGTTCACTCCGGAGAGCCCGTATCAGGCTTGATAATGGGGTGGAAGGGTTTATGGTCTGATTTTCGAAAAATTCGAGGCATGGCAAGCAAGGTACTGGTCGTGGACGACTCTGCGTTCATGCGGAACCTCCTCAAACAACTCTTAGAGGGTGAACACGAAGTCGTCGGCGAAGCCGAAAACGGTGTCGAGGCGGTCGAACTCTACCGAGAACTCGACCCAGACGTCGTCACGATGGACGTCGTCATGCCGATTCGAAACGGCATCGAAGCGACGTCCGAAATCAAGACCGAAGACCCCGGCGCGTCGGTCATCATGTGTACGTCGGTGGGACAAGAAGAGAAGATGCGCGAAGCAGTCGAGGCTGGCGCTGACGGGTACATTACGAAGCCCTTCCAGAAGCCCAACGTTCTCCAGGCTATCGCAGACGTCATTCAGGCAGAGGCATGAATCTCGACGTACGGTCGCTTCGCACGTTCAGTCGACTCGCCCACTCAGGTGCTGAGAAGGCGGCTGGGTCGTTGACGACGCTCGTCGGTATCGACACGTACGTCAACGTCACGAAAGTCGAACTCGGAACGAAAGCAGACGTCGAAAGCGAGTTCTCCGAACGCGACTTGGTGAGCGTCAACATCGGGTTCAACGGTGGGTTAGACGGCCGGACCGTGTTGGCGTTCTCACCCGAATCTGCAGAGCGATTGGTCGAGTCACTGATGCCGGGAATCGACGCGACCGACGCAGATGGTGAGCTCGCAGCGAGTAGCCTCAAAGAAGTCGCGAACATCATGCTCGGCGGGTTCATCGACGGGTGGGCGGATTACCTCGACACCTCCATCGACATCACGACGCCGACCTACGTCGCCGAAGGCGGTGACGGACCGCTCGAGGACGTCGACCCAGATGGCTTCGAACACGAAGACGAAACCGAGCGAATCCTCGTGTTCAGGAATCAGCTCGAAGCGGCAGACGACGCAATCGGATTCGACCTCTATATGATTCCGTCGCCCGAGTCCATCCAGACGATCGTCGAAGCTAGCGGCGACGACGGAGCGCTCCCCGTGGAGTCCTTTGCGGCGTTCTCCGAGATGATTAGTGACGGTGCGGCACAGGCGTCCGACGACATCTCCGCGATGACGGGCATCGAGACAGATGTCGAAGTGAGTCGTCTGAGTTTCGTCCCGATAGAGGGCGTCCCGATGTCACTGACCGACGCCGTCCGTCGAGGTGTCGTCTTGGAGTTTATGGGCACACCGAGCGGGTACATCGCCATTCTCTTCGACGAACCCTCTGCCGAGAACATCGCGAGTTCACTCCTTCCTGGCATGGAAGACGACGAGGCGATGCGGCAGAGTGCAATCCAGGAGATTGGCAACATCGTCACCTCGGGATTCCTCGACGGGTGGGCGAACGCGCTCGAAACGACCATCGAGATATCGCCGCCGAAACACGTCCACGACATCGGGTCCGCTATCGTCGACCCACTCGCGACTGACCTCGCACAGTCTCAAGAGTACGCGTTCCTCATCGACTCGACCATCCGGACAGACGACGACGAGTTCACGTGCGATATCTACGCACTTCCGGACGAAGCGGAGTTGCGGAAGGCACTCGAACAGTTGGCCCCCGCAGCCTAATCCAGTCTCGAAACAACCCACGTCATGCAAGTCTACACCACGGACACACCCACTTCGACGTCAGGTCGAATCAAAGTCGGAATCGCCGAGTTTGCCGTCGATACCGACGGGAACACCCTGACGACGAGTGGATTGGGTTCCTGTATCGGCGTCGCACTCTACGACCCGGTCACGAACGTCTCCGGACTCGCCCACGCGATGCTTCCGGAGGCAAACGAGGGTGGAAAGCCAGCGAAGTTCGCCGACACGGGCATCGAATCGTTGCTTGCAGAGATGCAAGCGAGTGGTGCCGACCCAGATCGGGTCGTCGCGAAGTTAGCCGGCGGCAGCAACATGTTCGACTTCACGTCGACCAACGGAGGGATGAGTATCGGTGAGCGAAACGTCGACTCCGCACGGAAGACGCTCGACCGACTCGAAATCGACGTCGTCGCCGCGGACGTCGGCGGCGACCACGGCCGGTCCTTAGAGCTCGACTCTCGGTCCGGAGACCTCCGTGTACGCAGCGCCAACGCTGGCGACCAAACCCTCTGACGGACCACGTTCTCTATCGAGTTTCGACTGCGGAGCATCGCCTTTTCAACCGGCAGTATCATATTTGATAATAGCTCGGGTAGATTTATGGTATCTCCTTCGAGTGTTCTCATCGAAACGGTACGATATTCGCGTGTGACATCTCGATAGCGTTCTGCGCTACCAACCCAAGTCGGGGGACTAGGGAGAGTCGTGCCGTCCCGAAACGAGGAGACCAATGTATTTGGACCCGGACGATTACGACCCAGACGAAATTCGACGCATCGCTCGCGACACGCCGAAACAGCGACGGAACGGAGACTCCCGTCTCGACGACCGGAGTCCGTTCCGCTTCAACAACCCGCTGTTCGACCGGAGTTCACAACCAGCGTCGGAAGCCCTTCGTTCGAGTCAACTCGAGCACCTGCTCGTCCACCAGTCTCGTGACGAGGACGACGCAGTCGAGAAACCGTATCTTCGCTCGCTGCCCGACAAATACGGCGCCGAACGCGTCGTCTTCGACTGGTTGGAGTTTCTCGTCCTCAAGGGCGGGTTCAAACGGGCGATGGACGCGCTCCAGTATTACAAGACGGTCGGATGGGTCACCGCAGACGTCGAAGAGACGCTTCGAGACTACTTACTCGGCTTCTCTGCAGACGTCGAAGACCCCACAGAGATCGACGTGGACGACCACCTCCTGAGTCTCGTCTACGTCGCCCGACTCTCCTCTATGGTGTGACGCGCGACGACGTATCCTAACATCGGTCTCTCCTCCACTCAACGACGCTCAGACACACATGACTCACCGCATCGACTCGCAGTACGGGTGGTAACGAATGACAGACACTGCCGCCGATTTAGACGCGGCTGACGCTCACAGTGAGCCGACGCCAATCGGCGTCAAACTCGGGAGCAACCGCACCGTCGTCGTCTACCGTGACGAAGATGGCCAGCGAGAGACAGCCCACACACTCACCCGTCTCGCGACGTCAGCCAGCGCGGAGTCCGACGACCACACCAGAACCGGTGAGGTGGCCGTTCAGCAGTACTCGGACAACACGGGCACGCTCCTCCGTTCTGGCGTTCCCAGGGACGCACGCCGTGCTGAACAGACGGAGCGATTCTTCGAGGAACTCTGTGCGGAACACGACCTGCCAGAAGACAGCGCCGTCGTCTACGCGATTCCATCTGTAGACGACGAATGTGGTCTCGCCAACCTCAACACCGTCGTCGAACAGAGTTCCATCGGGGAGACGCTCATCCGTGGCTATCCTGAATCCCTCTGTGGGGCGATTCCTGCGCTCGGGGACAGGCTCGAAGCCATCGACCAGATATTCGTCGCTGTCAACCTCGGCGCGACGAAACTCGAAGCCTGCGCGTACCGACACGGCGACCGACACACGCCGTTTTCGACGTCTGCAGTGACGGGTGTCGACGTCGACGAGGCCATCGTCGATGCCGTAGCGGACGAGACTGACGGGTCGGTGACGCTGGACCGAGACACTGCCCGTGCGTACAAAGAGACGCACGCCGACTTCGACTCGTACGAACCGTTCTCCGAGACGGTCGAACGACGAAGCGGACACGAACACGAGTTTACCGTCGAACACGGTGTGATGGGCCCGCTCGACGCATACCTCGACGACGTCGTCGAAGCACTGACCACTGAGTTCTTCTCGCAGTTAGCGAACAGAGAGATGAAGACGTACCAACTCGCACTCACACGACCGCTCGTCGTCACCGGCGGGATGGCGTGTATCCCTGGATTGGTCGACGAGTTAGCCGCACGACTCGGAGACGAACTCGACCGAGACGTCACAGCAGTCACCTCGAACCGACCCGCCGTGGCGGCCGCCGAAGGGGCGTATCGAATCGCGACGCGTCTCACGGCCACCGACTGAACGGCGGTCGCGGCGTCCTGTTTTTGTTCTGCAGTCTCTCGGTAGTCGTCAGTCACGCAGGAGCAGGCAGTCAATCACGCAGGAGCAATCCGTCAGCTACGCAGGAGCAATCCGTCAGCTACGCAGGAGCAATCCGTCAGCTACGCAGACGCAATCAGCGACTAGTCTGTCTGGGTCTCAGCGGGCGCTTGTCGACCGCTGGACAGCGACTGTTCGTACTCTTTGAGTCTGACGGTCGCGGTCGTCCCTCTGGGTTCGTTTTCGGTGAAGTGGAGTCGCCCGTTCGACCGGTCGATTATCCAGTGGACCAACCAGAGACCGAGCCCACTGATGTGTTGCAGCGGTGTCTCCGTTCCCGATTCGAGGACGGCGAGTTCTGCGTCGGGAATTCCCGGTCCGTTGTCGGAGATACGAACTTCGACGAAGTCGGTCGAAACCGGAGTCTCGTCTATCGTGACGCAGACTTCGGGGAGGATTCGGTCGTTGTGTTCGAGCGCGTTCTCGAGGAGATTCTTGAGCGCCGACTCGACTAAGTCGTCGGCGTAGACCCACTGTTCGTCTGGGAGGTCTCGACTGATAATCGCTCGGGGATAGTTCGACTCGATATCGTCGAGTTGGGCGTCGATTCGCTCGACGAGTTCGACCGGGGAGAGGTCGCTCGACTGGCGGTCGAGCGTCGTATCGATTTGCCGTGTCTGTTCTCCCAGTTCGACGAGCGAGTGAGCTTTTCGTTTGATCGTCGTCGCGTGGTCTTTCGCCTCCGCCGGGATGCGCTCGTCGAGAAGCAAGTCTGCGTGGCCGAGGATGACGTTCATGTCGTTTCGGAGGTCGTGACGGAGCACACGGTTGAGGACCCGAAGCCGCTGTTCGTACCGATAGCGATTGGTCACGTCACGAGAGTTCAACACGAGGCCTTCGATAGCTGGGTCGTCGAGGAGGTTGACACCGACTGTCTCGAACCACCGCCACGACCCATTCGTGTGTCGAACTCGACACTCGGTTCGAACCGGGTCGTCGCCATCGACGACTTCTGATAGCCGGCGTTGGACTCGCTCTCTATCGTCTGGGTGGACGAGGTCCAAGGCCGGTTGTTCGACGAGTTCCTCCTGGGTAAACCCGAGTACGTCTTCCATCGACGGACTCGTGTACTTGCGGACTCCCGCTTCGTCGAGTACCGTGATGATGTCCCTCGAGTTCTCGATGAGTGCACGGAACTCCTCTTCAGTCTGTCGCCGTTCGGTCACGTCGTGGAAGACGAGGAGTTTCGCGCGGTTTTTCGTCTGCTCGGCGATGGGACTGCACCGAATCTCGAAGTACCGCCGAGAGTCACCGTCTTCGAGGATGGTCTCGATACGGTCACGCTCTTCGAGTACCGTTCGGACGCTAGCCGTCTGCCGAACGACGTCCAGGACTGGTTGACCGATACACTCGCCGGGAGGGTATTCGAGGAGGTCTGCGGCCGCCTCGTTCGTCTCGACGACCCGGTCGTAACTGTCTAAGACGACGACTGCGTCCCGCATCTCTGAGAGAATCGCGTCGCGGGCGACGGGTGTAATATCGAACAGTCGGTATCTCACCAGTGCCCACAGGACGACCGTCGAACTGAGTGCAAACGAGACGGGTGTCGGGTCGACGGGAATCACCGGTTGGAAAAACACCGTCATCGCGAACGACACACTCGGAATACCACCCATGATGGTGAGCAGTGCTGCTTGTTGCCTGTGGACCCCACTGCTGTTGAGTGTGGCCTTTGCGAGGACGCTCAACCCCGCGATAGAGATGCCACCCGTGTAGACGATGTGAAGGCTAAATAGCGGAGTTCCGCCGGCCGCGAGACTCTCTGAGATACCGGTTTGGAGCACCGTCGCCGGGACGAAGAGACCGTGATACTGATTCGTCAGTCCGAGTGCAATCGCGACGGCCGGTTCGACAGTGAGCAACGAGAGCGCCTGGCGGGTGACGTGCTGGTCCTCACCGGCGTAGACGAGCGAGAAGACGAGCCAAATACTGGGGAGCGAAACCGCGCCGACCCACGCGAGGCGCGAGTAGAACAGTTCTGTACTAGCAGTCGTCGCGAGCAGAGAAAATCCGTATGCAGTCGCCCAGATGGCCGCAGATAACGAGAGTAACGCGAATGGTAACCGAACGCGGCGAGAGTAGAGTCGGAACCGCCCCAGAACGACGATAGCGACGATACCCGAGAGGATGCCAGCGGTAAACAGCGCGTAAACGTACGGCAACTGGTCGGGGGCGGTCATAGATGGGGCCTGGTGCGCATGTGTAACTCTCCTCCGTCCGATTATCTCCGATGAATGTCACATCGGGTCGATAGTACTCGTGTCTCGACTCTGTCCCTTAAGACGTTCGTTTTGAGTATCTAATTTGATACTGATGTCGGGGACGAGTGGAATCTGTCGGCGGATTCGACTGCAGCGGTTGCCTGTCTCGAAGTCGAAAACTCCGTGTGGGTGTGGAGGTCGAACCACTCCGAGAACACTCGAGAGCGAACCACTCCGAGAACACGTTTCGTTCGGTGGTATCACCGTACCCGAGAACACGTTTCGTTCGGTGGTATCACCGTACACTTGTCACCCGGTACACATCCGCCAGAACGCTTAATTCCGAAGGATACAGACAAACCAGTAGATGCCAGTCGGTCCGGAACACCACGACCTTTCGAGACTCCGCCACGCCGCCGACGCGAGGAGCGACGGGTCGTTCGATTGGGTCGACGAACCAGTGAATCAGTCGTGGCGCGAGACGGTCTACGAGCGACTCGTCGAGACGACGGCGATGCTCACGTCCGACGGAGACGCGTATCTCGAATCGATACCACGGAACCCACGAGCGGAACGGGTCCTCCTCGACTGGTGTGTCCACCTCGTCGAACGTCTCGGTGGTCGCGGTGCCCTCATCATGGTCTCGTACTACCGCGACATCGGGTGGGTTGGCGACGAGGCACGTGACACGATTCACGAGCGTATCGTCTCCTTTTCTGCACCGTCGGAGTTCGAAGACGCGCCGACGGAAGAAGACCACCTCCGAAGTTTCTCCTATCTCGTCCGTCTCGCGTCGATGGACGACGACGACTGAACGGTGGCTGTCGGCTATCGGAAGTAGCCGGCACCACGTCGAAAACAGAGTTACTCGGTTCGTCGAGCGAGTGCGTTACGGGACGCCTGGCGAATCACCAGCGCGTAATCTGCCCTCATCTCGTCGGTCGTCATCGGTAGCGTGTACGTCTCCTGGGGTTGCGTTCGGATTGCCATGGTCTCCCTTACGCCCCATCGAACCATCATGATACCCACTGGTACAGTTCCAACTCGTGGCAGGATTTCACCACGTAAGGTTCTCTCGGCAGACGGGCTATGGCAGGCTGTTTTCGACCAGGGAGACCGAGACTACAGTTGCCTCCGTTCGATACCGGTCGATGGTGTCTCTCACCCACCTGCGCACCGATTTGTCGTCGGTTTGGACGAACCCAACTGGGATTCCACGTTCGTCGACGGCACCGATACCGACGTGGTGCTCGTCGCCGATTCCCATGACGTAGGGGAAGGCTCCATCGAACGAGTAGATGTCCGCACGTCCAGACTCGAGGATTTCGAGGAGGAGCCGCGACTGGGCCGGGTCCGAAAGAAACTCGTCGAGCGCCGCACGCGTGAGTACGACTTCGAGGTCCTGGTTTCGCTCGACGACTGCTCTCCTGTGGTCTTCGAGGGCCGTGTCGTATCCAACGTGTGTGATGAGTCGCAGCGTATCGGCCGATTGTACCATCCTGACCATCCGATGAATCACGACCGTTACCCCATCGGCAGTCGCCGTCGTGATACTGGCTTCCTTCAAACACCGATGGTCGAACTCCATCTCCGCAACCGGGAGAAGGTCGATGATGTCTGTTAGTTGATGGACCACTCCCATCGCGTCCAACATAGACGAAAGCTCTGTGACGAGTATCTCCCCGAGGAGCGTGAGTTCGTACACGTCCGCGTCACGGCGAATCCAGACCCGTTCTTGGAAGTCGCCGAGAATCCGCCCGAGGGTCGACTGTGGAATCCCCAGTTCCGAGTGTAAATCGTGTCGCACACAGGGAGAAACTGCGAGACGTTGCAGTACTGCCACGCGCTGGTTCGACCGAATCAAGAACTCCAAGTCCTCGAGTTCGACACTCATCTCAGCTATGTAATATATTCTCTAGTGACATCAACCCCTTCTGTTAGGCTTCTGAAACTCAGTCGGAGCGGACGGTCACCACGTCACTCCGAGGGCTGACGAAGAAGAATCCGACCGGGCCGACCGCTTAGAGTCCGAGTTGTCGGCCGATGACGAGATGCTGAATCTCGCTCGTGCCTTCGCCAATCTCCATGAGTTTGGCGTCGCGGTAGAACCGCTGGGGTGCGAAGTCCGTCGTGTAGCCGTATCCACCGAGCACCTGTACGGCGTCTTCGGCGACTTCGCGTGCGGCCTCTGAGGCGTCGAGTTTGGCCAGTGCGGACTCCGTGCTGACTCGTTCGCCCTTGTCGTACATCGTCGCCGCCTTGTGCGTGAGGAGACGGGCGCGTTCGGTCTTGCGGTACATCGAGACGAGTTTGTCGCGGATGGCGTCGAACTTCGAAATCGGTTGTCCGAACTGTTCGCGCTGTCCGGCGTACTCTTTCGCGTGGTCGTACGCACCCTGTGCGAGTCCGACCGACAGCGCGGCAATCGAGATTCGGCCGCCGTCGAGCGTCTTCATCGTCTGTTTCCAGCCTTCGCCTTCTTGGCCGAGGAGGCGGTCTTCTGGCACCCACACGTCGTCGAAAGAGAGTTCGCACGTCGGCGAGCAGTTCAGTCCCAGTTTGTCCCACACCGTCGTCACTTCGAACCCGTCGTCGTTCTTCGGGTCGACGATGAACGTCGAGATGCCGTCGTATCCCTCGCCGGGGTCGGTGACCGCTTTGACCAGGACGGAGCCAGCGACGTTCGCGTTCGTGATGAACTGCTTCGTCCCGTTGATGACGTAGCCGTCGCCGTCTTTCTCGGCGATGGTGTCCATGTCGCTGGCGTCACTGCCAGAACCCGGTTCGGTGAGCGCCCACGCACCCATGTGCTCGCCCGACGCGAGGGGCGTCAGCCAGCGTTCTTTCTGTGCGTCGGTGCCGAACAGTTCGAGCGGTTTCGACGCGAGACTGACGTGGGCCGCATACGAGAGGCCGATTCCACCCGAGACGCGACCGAGTTCTTCGACCACCAGCGAGTACATCAACTGGTCGCCGCCGAGGCCGCCGTACTCCTCGGAGATGGGGACACCCATCACGTCCAGTTCGGCCAACTGGTCGAAAATCTCCGCCGGGAAGCGGTGTTCGTCCTCGATGTCCTGCGCGATGGGGGCAATCTCCTCCTCACAGAACTCTCGGACGGAGTCGCGAATCATCCGGTGTTCGGCCGGAACGTCGAAATCCATGAGAGCAACTATCGCCGTCCGAGACATAAACCAATCGAACGACCGTGAAGAATCTCGACTCCCACTCTATGGGAACGTCCACCGACTTCTTTCATCGGACGAAACAGAGTCTCTCGTATGTACTCACACATCCTCTTTCCGACGGACGGGAGCGAGTGTGCAGACGCTGCACTGCGTCACGCCCTCGACCAGGCCGAACGCCACGACGCGACCATCCACGCACTCTACGTCGCTGACGTTCGGGAGGTCGGGCACGCCGCACCTGCAGTCTCGGCCACTCGGGTTCGTGAGGCCCTCTACGACAGTGGGGAGGAGGCACTAAAGCGAGTCGCGGACAAAGCACACGACGCCGGCATAGATATCGAGACGACGGTCGCAGAGGGGACGCCCGAAAGCGAGATTCTCGAGTTCGCAGACCGCGACGATATCGACCTCGTGGTGATGGGGACCCACGGTCGAAGCGGCCTCGACCGGTATCTCATCGGGAGTGTGGCCGAACGAGTCGTCCGAAGTTCACCCGTCCCGGTGTTGACCGTTCGACACGACGGCAACTGAGCCCACGACGTTAAGCCATCCCTCGACATACGGTGGGTCATGGACCTCCGCCGGCTTGTCCGCGGCCGTGTCGAGTGGCCTCGTCTCGAGGCAGTCGTCCGTGAACTCGTGCGGCGATACGACCGTGAGACACTCCACATTCGCTTTCTCGAAGCAGACAACTGGCTCTCTACTCCGATGGTCGTCGACGACCAGTGGTTCGTGAAAGTCATCTCTCGGCAGAACTCACTCGTCCACGCACTCTTTACGACCGGGCGAAATATCGGGGCGTTCTCCAGTGGGACCGAGGGATTCTTCGAACACTTCGGGACGCCACTGCAGATGGCAGAACACGAACTGGAGGCGACGAAACATCTTCGCGAAATCGGACTGAACGCTCCTGCTCCCGTCGAAGCCTTCGAAGTCGAAGGTCTCGGCGTCCTCGTCTTGGAGTACCTCCCGGACTTCCACACACTCGACTCCGCACCGCGTGAGGAAGTTCGCTCACTCGCGCCCGACCTCTTTGCCGCCCTCCACAAGATGCACGACAACCATCTCGCTCACGGCGACTTACGAGCAGAGAACGTCCTCGTCCGCGACGATGGCATCTACTTCATCGACGCGACCAACGTCAACGACGAGGGGATGCACGACGCTCGCTCGTACGACCTCGCGTGTGCGTTGGCGGCACTCGAACCGCTCGCGGGTGCAAAAGAGGCGGTCGCTGCTGCAGTGACGTCGTACGAACCCGACGAACTCTTGGAGGCGGTCGACTTCCTCGACTTCGTCAACATCCGGCCAGACCACGATTTCGACGCTGCTGCGCTCAAAGGCGAGATAGAAAAACACGCGGTGTAACCCTCAGACGGCTTCTTCGGTCGAACACGGCCCCTTCCGGAGTCGAATCTCGAAGATAGAACCGGTCGGGTCGTTCGGGCGGACGTCCACGTTCCCCCCGTAATGTTCGACGAGCGATTGGACGAGATAGAGTCCAAGTCCGGTCCCGCTGCTTTCGAGACCTCGTTCTCCTTTTCCGAAGACTTCGCTACGCTGTATCTCCGGGATTCCTGGGCCGTTGTCTTCGATGTGGACGACCAGGTGGTCTTCGTCTTCGTCCACCTGCACGACGACTTCGGGGTCGTCCGACCGGTTGTGTTGGACGGCGTTGTTCAACACGTTCCTGAAGACGGATTCGAGCATCTCGTTCGCACACACACGGGTGGATGGAATCTCTCCCTCGATGCGGACGTCTGCGTCGGGGTATCCGTGTGCGAGTGCCTCGACTTCGGCTTCGAGAAAGTTCTTGACCGAGATGGCTGACGACCCATCGGGTTCGTCTCCCAGAAGCGCCGTCATGAGTTCACCGACGGTTTGGGTGAGCTCGACGACGTGGTCAGATTTCTCCGTGATGGAGTCTAACATGTCGCGGCAGTCTTCGTCGTCGACTCGTTCTTCCAGGAGTTGACTCATTCCGAGGACGATTTGCATGTCGTTTCGAATGTCGTGGCGGACGATTTGATTGAGCAGTTCTAACTGTTCGTTCCGCTCTTCGAGGCGTTTTTCGTTCTCCTTGAGTGCAGTGATGTCACGGTGGATAGCGACGTACTGCACCACCTCGTCGTCGATGACGATCGGGGCAATCGTCTGGTCGATGTAGAACTCCGTCCCGTCTTTCCGCAGGTCTATCATCCCCTCGTAGTGCCACTTGTCGCCGCCCGCAATCGTCTCCCAGAGCTCCGTGTAGAACTCGTCGCTGTAGTGGCCCGAATTCAGCACTGCCGGTGTCTCACCGATGATGTCCGAACCGTCGTATCCGGTCTGTTCTTCGAACGCCGGGTTGACGTACTCGACGACACCATCGGCGTCGGTGATGTAGATTGCGTGTCCGGCGTGTTCTATCGCTTCCATGTAGGTCCGAAGCGACCGGAACTGCTTTCGGCGAGTCGTGATGTCGCGTGCGAGTGCGAGCATCGCCCGTTCTCCTTCGTACCGAATCGGGACGGCGCTCACTTCGACTGGGACCGTCTCGCCGTCGTCAGTGCAGAACGACGATTCGAACACTGACTGTTCGGTGGGGGCGTTCTCACGGAACCAGTCGTCGGCTTCGACTGCTTCGACGAACGAGTCGAGACGCCGCCCGACGAGTGCCGTCGCCTCGACTCCGAGTCGGTCGAACGTGGTCTGGTTCGCGTCGAGTATCCGTCCGGTATCGACTGCGTAGACCAACACCACGTCGTCCATACTGTTCAGCAGTTTCGACTCACGATGACGAGTCTCACTCGCCGCAATCGAGTTCGCCAGCGTCACACCCACCTCCTCGAGGACGGCGCGTTCACGACCACCGAATGCGTCTGGCCGGTCGGCGTAGATGGAGAGAACACCGTAGAGCGTCCCCTGAACGGCGAGTGGAACCGCGATACTCGACTGGTAGCCTCGCTCGCTCGCTGCGTCCCGCCACGGGCCGAACGAGGTGTCTTCCTGGACGTTTTGCATGACTGCGGATTCGTGTGTGCGTGCGGCCGTCCCCGTCGGCCCCTCGGAGGTGTCACCGCCCGAGACGGTTATCGTGATACTGTCGAGATAGCCGTCGTCGACGCCAGCAGACGCGGTGGGGACGATTTCGTTTTCTTCGACCGTGCCAATCCACGCGAAGACGTACGGGTCAGCAGCGGCGAGAGTCTCACAGACGGCTTGTTCGAGTGTCTCACGGTCGTCTATCGTCGCGATTTGCCTGTTGAGCTCTCGAACCGCGTCGAGAATGTCCGTCGTCGTCGCGAGTTCCCTCGCTTTCACCGTTCGCATGAGCGTCGTGTACCCGAGAAGTGAGGCGATGGCAGCACCACCCGCAACCGAGTTGACGACGATGTAATTCGCGTGGATGAGCGTCCCACCGTGTGTATCCTGGTAGACCAAAAAGAGTGAGGCTATCGCCCCACCGACGAGCGCACCTGCAATTAGCCACGCGTCGAACTTCCACACCATCCGCGTCGAGAGCGACGACCGGTGGACGAACCGGCCAGCAAAGACGAACCCGACACCAATCGACAACAGCGGGAAGACACTCAGCAGTAACCCCATGAGTGGTTCACCACCGTGGGCGTGTTCGATGCTTTGCGAAAATGCGAAGATACCGAAGACGACAGGGACTACAGCAGGCGTTACTCTCGAAAGTCGTTCGTGAAGTGTGTCCATCAGAGCCGTGAAATAACCGTGTTTTATCTCTATTCGAGAAAGAGTATCATACCAGAATTATTAATTTCTTTGGTTGTCGTCTAGATTGAAATGAATTTCAAAAAACAGGTCCTTCGGCGAGTTCCAATTCGTGTCCGAAGTGCAAGGAACGAGAGGGAACGCCGAATATATACGGCGAAAATAATCGACGACGATAATCGGCGAACATAAACGCCGAAAGAGAACGAACCTGACGGCGGTTCGGCTTACTCTCCTTCGACGCCTTCGTAGTCTGCGCCACCCATGTAGAGACGCGAGACTTCTGGGTCGTCGAGGAGACTGTCGGCGTCACCTTCGTAGGCGACGGTTCCTTGGTCTAAGACGTAGCCACGGTCGGAGATGGCGAGGCCCTCGCGGGCGTTCTGTTCGACCATCAACACGGCCGTGCCGAGTTCGTTTACCTTCTGGACGTCTTTGAACACCGACTGAACGATGTTCGGTGCGAGACCTGCCGACGGTTCGTCGATGAGAAGCACCTCGGGGTCCATGACCAGTGCGCGAGCGAACGCGAGCACCTGTCGTTGACCGCCAGAGAGCGTCTTCGCCTTCGCATTCCGCTTTTCGTCGAGGATGGGGAACTGGTCGTACAGTTCGTCGATTCGGTCTTGAAGCCCCTCTTTTCGGGCGACACCGCCCATCTTGAGGTTCTCGTCGATAGTGAGCGACGAGAACACGTTGTCGACCTGTGGGACGTATCCCATGCCGATGCGGACGAGGTCCTCGGGTTCTTCGCCGGCGATGTCGCGTCCGCCGAGTTCGACCGTTCCGGTCCACGGTTTGAGGAGACCGAAGACGGTCTTGAGGACGGTGGACTTGCCGGCACCGTTCGGGCCGATGATGCAGACGATTTCGTCGTCGTCGAGGTGCAACGAGAGGTCACGGAGGACCTGCACCTCGCCGTACCCGCTGTCGACGCCTTCCACGTCGAGTGCTCGGTCGCTCATGGACCGGCACCTCCGAGGTAGGCCTCGATGACGCGTTCGTCGGTTTGAACCTCCTCCGGCGTGCCTTCCATGAGCACCTTCCCCTGGTCGAGGACGATGATGGGGTCGGCTAAGTCCATGATAAACGGCATGTCGTGTTCGATGATGAGGAAGGTCTGGCCCTCCTCGTTGAGTTCGCGGATGAACCGCTTGATGTCGTTCGCCAGCGTCGGGTTGACCCCGGCGACTGGTTCGTCGAGGAGCAAGATGTCTGGATTCGTCGTGAAGGCGCGCGCCAACTCGACGAGTTTCAACTGCCCGCCCGAGAGTTCGGTCGACGGTTGGTCGATGAGGTGTGCAATCTCGAATCGTTCGAGGAGTTCTCTCGCCTGTTTGATGTTCGCCCGTTCTTCTCGCGTGACTTCGTCCGCAGAGAAGAACAGCGAGAAGATGGACTCTCCGGCCTGTGGGCCGGGGCCGACGAGCATCGCCTCGCGGACGCTCATCCCTTCGAGTCGCCGAGGCGTCTGGAAGGTCCGCACGAGGCCCTTGCGGGCGCGTTCGTACGGTTCGAGGTCGGTCACGTCCTCACCGTTGACCATCACTCGGCCGGCGTCGTTCTCGTAGAACCCGGAGACGAGGTTGAACAGCGTGGACTTGCCAGCGCCGTTCGGGCCAATCATCCCCGTGATGGTTCCGCGTTCGACTTCGAAGGAGACGTCGTCGGTGGCGACGAGGCCACCGAACGCCTTCTCCAGGCCGGACGTCTTCAACACGGCGTCGTCTTTGCCGAGGTTCGCACCCTCGTAGACGTCACCGTCCATCAGTCGTCACCTCCCTCTGCTTGTGCGTTGGGACCGCCACTGCCCCCACCGCCGGCAGCCGTGGTCTTGTCCTTCGCGGCCGGCCAGATGAGTTCGTCCTTCGGTGGAAGGAGTCCGTCCTGCCGGAAGCGCATGATGAGGATGATGAGGATGCCGACGAACAGGAGTCGAAGCGGTGCGAGGTCGAGGCCGAGCGTGTTGATTGCCGGCACGTCGTTGAGGAAGCGAGTCCCCTCGCGGATGGCGATGACGACGGCCGCACCGACGACTGCACCTCGGTTCGACCCGGTGCCGCCGAGGATGACGGCGATCCAGATGTAGAACGTCGTCAGGGGGACGAGGTCCGACGGGTCGATGTAGAGGTTCAAGTGCGCGTAGAACGCGCCCGCAATCCCCATGATGACGCTGCCGACGACGAACGCCTGCATCTTGAACTGGTAGGTGTTTTTCCCGAGCGCCTTCGCGAGGTCCTCGTCGGACCGGATGGTCCGCAAGACGCGTCCCCACGGCGACCGGTGGACGCGCCGGAGGAACAGGAAGACGACGATGCCGAGAACGACGACGACGCTCGCCGTCGTCGCGGCGCTGGTCAGTGGTAACCACTCGAGGAGCGACGGAATGCCGCTGATACCGCTCGAACCG
Source organism: Haloferax marinum (assembly GCF_009674625.1). Taxonomy (GTDB): domain Archaea; phylum Halobacteriota; class Halobacteria; order Halobacteriales; family Haloferacaceae; genus Haloferax; species Haloferax marinum. The sequence continues at coordinate 632,042 of NZ_WKJQ01000001.1, forward strand.
GCGGTCCACTGGCGTTCGTTCAGGATGATGACACGGATGACCTCTGCCAGTCCGAGACTGGCGATAGCGAGGTAATCTTCGCGCAGGCGGAGCGTCGGGATACCGATGAGTATCGCGACGAGTGCGCTCACGACGATGGCCGCGAGGAACCCGAATGCTGGGTGCAAGTCGAGTCCGAGCGGCGAGTTGGGCGCTGTTAGAAGCGCGGCACTGTACGCCCCCAGTCCCCAGAACGCGGCGACTGAGAAGTTGATGAGGCCGGCGTAGCCCCACTGGACGTTCAGTCCGAGCGAGAGCAACGCGTACATGCCGACGAGCGACACCTGGAACAACAGGAACCGAATTCCGATGACGCCGGTGAGGACACCGACGACCAGCAGTGCGGTGACGATGCCCAGGATGGTGAAGATGCGTCGCTCTGTCGGGTCGCGTACGACCGTCTCGTTCACCCACGAGGTGACGCTCATCCGCTCTCACCTACGATTCCGCTCGGTCTGATGAGCAAGATTACAACCATGATGACGAACGCGACTGCGGCGGCGTAGCGTGACCCGACCGGCAGGATTCCCCACTGGTTGAACAACGGGACGAGTTCGTGGACCATCCCGATGACGAGTCCACCGAGCATCGCACCGTAGACGGACCCGATGCCGCCGAGGATGACGGCCGCGAACACGATGAGGAGGATGTCGAACCCCATCCGTGGGCGGACGAGTTCCTCGAGGCCGAGGAAGACGCCCCCCGCCGCGGCGAGTGCCCCACCGATGAGCCACATCGCGAGGATGACCTCGCTGGTTCTGATTCCGCTGACCCGTGCGAGGTCGGCGTTGTCTGCGGTCGCACGCATCTTCCGTCCGAGCGTCGTCCGCGTCAGCGTCAGGTGGAGTGCGACCACGAGCACCGTCGCAAGAAAGACGACGACGAGGTTCCGAGGCGTGACGGCGATACCGAACGTCTCACGAACCCACGGAATCGGCCCCTGTCGGGTGACGCCGTATCGGTCGGACTCGGAGCCAAACGACAGGAACACCATGGCACGGTAGACGAGTGCGACCCCGATACTCGTGATGAGGAGTCCGATAGACCCCGAGTCTTTCACCGGTTCGTAGATAATCCGGTCTGTGATGACCGCGATGACCGCCGCCGAGAGCATCCCGAACGCGAGAGCCAGGAAGAACCACAGCGGCAGGCCAAAGACGCCGACGTCTCCGAGCAGTGGCTGCAGGAACGACACCGAAAACAGCGCCGAAAACGCACCCACGGTCATCAGGTCGCCGTGGGCGAAGTTCGCGAAGTCCGCGATGCTGTAGACTAACGACAGGCCGATGGCCGCGAGCACGATGATGCTCGAGAACACCACCCCGTTGACGACGTACTGGAAGGGGCTAATCTGGAGCGGAATCACCGCTTTGCCCCCTGCCCAGTCGTCGGATGGTGCCCGGTCCGTGCGTGCATGATTAGCTGGTGATGTACTCGCCGAAGGAGTACTCGTGGTTCGCGACGCTGTAGACCTGGTAGAACCCCGGCGGGTCACCGTTCTCGTCTAAGTCGACAGGACCACTGACACCCTGATAGTTGATGTCGCTGGGCGAACCGCCGTCTCTGAGGACTGCTGCGGCCTCTTCGAAGGTGAACACTTCCTGGCCCTCCGGACGGGTCACGTCGCGGACGACGCTCGCCAGCGCTTCGCCGGTGAAGTCGTCGGCCGCCTCGATGGCGAGTGCAGCGACGGTCACGGCGTCGTAGGCGTATGCAGACCAGACGGTCGGCGTCTCGTCGTAGGCCGACTCGAACTCAGAGACGAAGTTCTGGTAGTTCTCCTGGTCCTGCGGTGCAGACTCGGTGATACCCTTCATGCCGTCCATCGCGCCTTCGGGCGTGTTCTCGATGATGGAGTCTGCGATGGTCGATTCCGCACCGTAGTAGTCGACTGCCGTGTTGTAGCCCTGGTCGAACCCTTCGTTGACCATCACGGTGTACTCGTTCGCGTAGGTGATGAAAATCCACGCAGAGGCATCCGTCGAGGCCATCTCCGTGAGGATACCACTGTACGACGATTGGCCCTGGTCGTGTGGTTCGTTGTACGAGACGGTGCCGCCGAGAGAGGACTCGAACGTCTCTGCGAACACGTCGGAGAGACCGGTCCCGTAGTCGTTGTTGATCCAGGTCACGGCGACGTTGTCGTGTCCGTCGTCGTAGACGAGGTTTGCGAGTGCCTTCCCCTTGGCCGCACCGGACGGACTCATGCGGTTCAGTTCCGGACGCGTCGTGAGTTCGGGACTCGTACTGTTCTGGCTAATCTGGACCACACCAGCGTCCTTGGTGACGCTGTCGTGGATGGCGATAGAGACACCGGACCCGACAGACCCGATGAGGAGCGGAACATCGTCTTGATTGACGAGTTTCTGCGCACCGTTGACGCCCCCTTGGTTCGTACTCTCGTCGTCCTCGACGGAGATGTCGAGCGTCGCGCCATTGTCACCGATACCGACGGCGTTGACGGCTTCGAGCGCGAGGTCTTTGCCACGGGTGTTGCGCTCGCCGTACGGTGCGAGCGACCCGGTGAGCGAGTCGACCATCCCGATCGTGTACGAGGAAGCCCCGCCGCCACCACCGTTGGACTCGGTGGTCGTCGTCTCTTCTCCGCCGCCACCGCCGCCTCCACCACCGTTAGATTCGGTGGTGGTTGGTTCTTCTCCATCTTCGCCTTCGAGACAGCCTGCGGTCGCTCCGAGGAGCGACAGACCCGACAGCTTCAACAATGTTCTCCGGTCGATGTCTTGTGGTGGCATACCATGGAAGTCTCGCGGATTGTGGTAAATATACCTGTAACCGTCCATGGTCGGGACACCCCCGGTTTTCGGCATCCCCCAGCAACACACAACATATTTTCGAGTCAATAATCTCAGAATTATATGGTAGGGTTCCCATTTAGGGTGGGTGTCTCACAACACCGGACCGATGATACCCCCCATCGCGAACAAGTTCGTGGCGGGCGAGACGGCAGATGGTGCGGTCTCGTACGCTGAATCGTTGAACCGCGACGGTATCTCGGGGATACTGAACCTTCTCGGAGAACATTACAGCGACAGAGGCGGCGCAGACGCCGACGCGGACGCGTACATCTCGTTGGTCCGCGACATCGCTGATGCAGACCTCGACGCCTGCATCTCGGTCAAACCGTCTCAAATCGGACTCGACATCGGTGACAGTGTCTTCCGCGAAAATCTCGACCGCATCGTCGATGCCGCCGACGACGAAGGCGTCTTCGTCTGGGTCGACATGGAAGACCACGAGACGACCGACGTGACGCTCGACGCCGTCTGTGACCTCGGCACGCAGACCGACGGAAACGTCGGTGTCTGCGTCCAAGCCAACCTGAAGCGAACTCCCGACGACCTCGAACGGTTGGCGTCGGTCCCCGGCAAGGTCAGACTCGTCAAAGGCGCGTACAACGAACCCTCGTCCATCTCGTACAAGAAGAAGTCGAAGGTCGACGACGTCTACCGAGACCTGCTGGAGTACATGTTCGCGGAGTTCGACGACGGCATCGCCGTCGGCAGTCACGACCCGAAAATGCTCTCGTACGCCCGTCAACTGCACGACGAGTACGGGACGCCTTACGAGGTGCAGATGCTCATGGGTGTCCGCGAAGACGCACAACGTGAACTCGCCGACGACGACGTCGAAGTCTGGCAGTACGTCCCCTACGGCGACAAATGGTTCCTCTACTTCTACCGTCGCGTCCGCGAACGCAAGGAGAACGCGCTGTTTGCTCTTCGAGCGGTCGTCGGGGTCTGAGTTCGGTTTTTTTGGCTCTGTTGCGTTTCTTTGTAAAGTGATATGGTTTTCGTGCAACAGACAGAGGGTGCGTTCAGCGATTTGGGTTCGTTTGTACCGAACAGATTGTACCAATAGAATTTCTCCTGGCCGGAGTCGCCCCAAGCGGTGAGGCAGTTTTGACATTATAGTGAATCAACTCTTGAGGATTGGGCTGGAGTTCCTATCAACCTCCAGTCGATAGAACCAGGTCCTATCTGTTCCCGGATTACTCCGTCAGTGGTGGTGGATAATCCGACTCTGTGAGCATCTGAACGAGCTCTGTGCCGTCAACGAGTCGCATCTTCCGCCCGAATTCATCTACATACTTCTGGGCGGTCTGAGTGAAATTACTACTGGTCACGACGATTGCTCGGTCAGCGTCGCCCTTCGCAATAGTGCTGGCGAGTTTCTGTAGCGTTGGACGGCCGACACGATTGCTGGTGTCGAACTGCTTGACCTGGAAGGCGATTCGGTCTCCCTGATGGTATGCCCAAATATCGACCCCCTCATCGAGTGTTGATGGCGTCACGCGGGTCTCGTATCCCTTGGACTCGAAGGCCGCGGCAACAACCTGCTCGAACTCTTCCCACGAGAACAGGTAGAGATGGCGTCGCTCCCAAAGATTCTCACCCATACGGTCGACGAGGGACGCCACCGGCCGAACGAGTTCTGGCGAGACGCTCTTCAGGCCAGTATGGATGTTCTCTCGCCACACATCCGGCTGGATGCTCGGATGCTCTGTGTCGACGCGGTCAAGGAACTCAATCACATTAGTCGCACTCTCAATTAACTCGACCAATTCATCGAGCTCATCGTCGAATGTTCCCGTTTCGAGTTCTGCACAAATGTGAGCCACCACCTGACCGAAGGGATAAGAAGGATACCGCCGGTGTGCGTCACAGGCAGTCTCTACGACTTCAAGGGTTGCTGCTAGTTGGTTGATGCGTGTAGCGCTGATATCACGCGCTCCTAAGTATCGGCCAAAGGCTTCGGGTAGTCCGTCCAGAACTGCTGCTTGGTACTCCTTTTGTGCCGTCTCAACCGCGGTCGCAAGCGAAAGGACCTGTTCGGCTGTCTTCAATCCGGACTCAAACTGAGAGAGGGATGGTTCACTGGAGTCGGAGTCGGTGAGTTGGTCAACTACGGCGACTTCCAAACGCAGATGCTCCCCAGCGGTTGCCGGCCACTTCTCACGTATTTCGGCACGCCACGACTGAAGATCGATGCGATGGACACGCTCGTCAATCCACGACTGGATGTCGTTGAATCGAGCGGCCAACGCCTTCGAATCCGCTTCGTACTCACCGGCGGTCACGTCGGAGTAAACAGTGTCAAGTTGGCTTTCGAGCTCTGCAACGCCATCATCGTCACCCTTGACGACAAGGGATTCGTATGCGTCGAGGAAATTGCTGGCAGCACCGACTAGTTCCCGATTATCTTCAGGGTTCGTCGGAACGTCCGGATGTCTCGCCTCAAGTATGGCGCCGAGCAGCTCCATTACTACAGTAGGCTCACCGGTTTCTGCGGCTGCTGAGGCGAGTTGGTGTTCGAATGACCCGAGTTCGCGGTAGTAGGTAGTAATCGCATCAACGAGGTTCGGGTCGAACGGTGGAGTGTACACAACCTCGTCGGGCTCGTCGGCCATCTCTGTGTTGGCCGCAGCGCATCGATAGGGGAGCTCAAACCCGTGTCGTGCCAGCAACTCTTGGTTGAGCTGTCGAATCGCAGTGTTAAGCTCTTTTATCGACTCGGTGACCGCGTTGGCGCGACGGGCACGGTTGCTGGCCCATGCTTGGATGTCATCAACGTAGACGGCCAGCGCTTCTGTATCTTCACACCTACAGGCGACCATGTCGGAGTAAACAGTGTCAAGCTGGCTTTCGAGCTCTGCAATGCCATCATCGTCGCCCTCGACAACAAGGGACTCGTACGCTTCAAGGATGTCGACCGCAGCACCGACTAGTTCCCGATTATCTTCAGGGTTCGTCGGAACGTCCGGATGTCTCGCCTCAAGTATGGCGCCGAGCAGCTCCATTACTACAGTAGGCTCACCGGTTTCTGCGGCTGCTGAGGCGAGTTGGTGTTCGAATGACCCGAGTTCGCGGTAGTAGGTAGTAATCGCATCAACGAGGTTCGGGTCGAACGGTGGAGTGTACACAACCTCGTCGGGCTCGTCGGCCATCTCTGTGTTGGCCGCAGCGCATCGATAGGGGAGCTCAAACCCGTGTCGTGCCAGCAACTCTTGGTTGAGCTGTCGAATCGCAGTGTTAAGCTCTTTTATCGACTCGGTGACCGCGTTGGCGCGACGGGCACGGTTGCTGGCCCATGCTTGGATGTCATCAACGTAGACGGCCAGCGCTTCTGTATCTTCACACCTACAGGCGACCATGTCGGAGTAAACAGTGTCAAGCTGGCTTTCGAGCTCTGCAATGCCATCATCGTCGCCCTCGACAACAAGGGACTCGTACGCTTCAAGGATGTCGACCGCAGCACCGACCACATCACGACTATCTTCAGGACTCGTGGGGGCGTCCGGATGTCTTGATTCGACTATGGCGCCAAGTCGATCCGTAACTGGAGTGGGCCCATCGGTTTCTGTGGCTGTCGCGGTGAGTTGGCGTTCGAACGGTCCGAGTTCGCGGTAGTAGGTGATAGCCGCGTTGACAATGTCTGGGTTAAGCGGTGGCGTGTACACGACTTCAACGGGGTCGTCGACTGTCTGTGGGTCGGCTGCCGCGCGGCGATAGGGGAGCTCGAACCCGTGTCGTGCTAGCAACTCTTGGTTGAGCTGTCGGGTAATGACGTCCAGTTTTTTGAGCCGTCGTGCAGCCTGTCTTTTTTTTGGGCGGGCTTTCCGCATATAGATGTCAATTTCAGATTCCAGCCGCCTTCTAGTGTGACTCGGCAGTTGTTGGTCGGTTATTTCTCTCGCTTCACGATAACACTCAATCGCCTCACCGTATTTACCGGCATTCTGCAAGCGGTTGCCCGTCACGATTCGCTTACGCACGTCTCGAAATATCCGCTCCTCTTCATTTTTCACCCCCGTATGCCAATCTATGGTGTCAAATCCCTCATTGATACGTGTCTCGTCGAAAACCTCGTCAATATCTCTAGCGTTGGAAAGGGGTCGCTCATCAATCAGCATCCGCCCGCGTTGATTTGCACACCTCAATAACTCATCAACAACCTCGTCAACCTGGGCCTGGTTTCTTCGGCGTACACTCTTCAATTGGGTAATCGCCTCAAGATACCTGTCGGCCGCAAGCTTTCGCTTCCCCGATTCAGCCAGCTTATCTCCCTCCTTTACATTTAAAATAGCTGAATTTATCTCTGAGATTACTGAACCAGCTGAGTCATCACCTGAAACCATTGAATTGAGCACTCCCCCTGTGGAGACTACTCAATATCAATGGTCATCATGGAATAAGATTGGGGTCCTGATTCAAATTCGATAACGCAGACAACAGCCGCTGCACGACCGACCGGTGGCCTGTATTAAGCACGCCGGCTGAAACCTATAAGACACAAATATTTCGACAGAATCGGATTCCCGTTTCGAGTCGTCTACTGTGGGTCGAGGAGCTTCGATTCGGCCTTTCGTAAGTGTTCGAGCAGGGTCGTCTTCGAGATGTCGAGCATCGACGCGAGTTCGCGGGTCGAAACCTCGCGCGGCCAGCGGTAGTATCCTTCCTCGCGGGCCAGTTCGAACGCCTGTCGCTGGCTCTCGGTGAGCGTGTCGAGTCGACGTTCACGTTCGGGCTCGGCACTCTCTGCCGAGGTGATTGATTCGACGTGGATATCTGCCCCGCTGTTGTCCATGACGGCTTGAATCCGCTCTCGTATCTCTCCGCGTTCGCCGGGGAACCAGACCTGCCACTCCTCTCGTCCGTCTTCTATCCGTGTCGGGGCACTGTGGACGAACCCCTGCTGGAGCAGATGTGGGTTGATCATATCTCCGGGGTCGTATTCGAGGAAGAACTCTCGGGCCACCGACCCAGGGGTCGCCTGCCGACCCCGAGTGTCGAAACGCTCCTGCAGTTCGAGGACGTCCCCGGTCAACGCCGAGTCGGCGATTACGTCGAGAAGTTCCTGAACTTCCTCGATGGAGTCACCGTATGCAGTGAAGAGACCATTCGTCCGTTCGATACCCGCCGTCGGCGCGTCGTAGATTGCGTGTGCAAGGATGCCGCCGGAGTAGTCACTTGTCGCCTCTATTGCCCAACAGTTCGGATGCCAGAGGTCGAGCGTCAGGCGCGTGCCTTGGCCTGCCATGCGCTCGCTCATGGTGCCGGGTAGTATGTGCGAATGTAAGACGTTGTCTATGGACACGACGAACGTGTCAATAGAATCTGTCCGAGCGAAGGTGTCGATTCTGGCCTCCATATAGTGGGTCCACCCTCCCATGGGAGGTGCCTGGGTTATTAATGGTAGTTCCGCAACTACCACCACATGACGCAGGATGTTTATCAGCACTATATAAACGGAGAATGGACAGACGGCTCCGGGTCGGAGACGTTCGAGAGCGAGAACCCAGCGACCGGCGAGACGCTGGCAACGTTCCGACGCGGCACTCCCGAAGACATCGACGTCGCTGCTGACGCGGCAGACGCAGCGTACGAAGAGTGGCGCGAACTCTCGCACATCGACCGCGCAGAGTACATGTGGGAGATTTACCACGAACTGCGTGACCGCACCGAGGAACTCGCAGAGGTCGTCACCAAAGAGTGTGGGAAGGAGATTTCCGAAGGCCGCGCCGACGTCATCGAGGCGTACCACATGGTCGAGTGGGCCGCTGGCGACGCCCGTCACCCCAAGGGCGACGTGATTTCCTCCGAAATCCCTGCGAAAGACGCCTACATGCGCCGCAAGCCCCGCGGTGTCGTTGGCTGTATCACGCCGTGGAACTTCCCGGTCGCCATCCCGTTTTGGCACATGGCCGTCGCACTCGTCGAGGGCAACACCGTCGTCTGGAAACCCGCCGAACAGACGCCGTGGTGTGGCCAAATCATCGCCGAGATGTTCGAAGACGCCGGTATCCCGGACGGCGTGTTCAACATGGTACAGGGCTTCGGTGACGCCGGTGCCTCCATCGTCGACGACGAACGCGTCGATACGGTCCTCTTTACGGGGTCCGCAGAGGTCGGTCACGAAGTCGCGAGCAAGGTCGCCCAGCAACCCGGCAAACTCTCCGCGTGTGAGATGGGTGGCAAGAACAACATCGTCATCACGGAGAAGGCGGACCTCGACATCGCCGTCCACTCCGCCGTGATGTCGTCGTTCAAGACGACCGGCCAGCGCTGTGTCTCCTCCGAGCGCCTCGTCGTCCACGAAGACGTCTACGACGAGTTCAAAGAGCGTTACGTCGCCCTCGCGAAGGAAGTCTCCGTCGGCGACCCACTCCGCGAAGACACCTTCATGGGCCCCCTCATCGAGGAAGGCCACAAAGAGAAGGTCAAAAGCTACGCCGAACTCGCCAAGAAAGAAGGCGTGAACGTCCTCGTCGACCGGACCGAACTCGACGACGACGAGATTCCAGACGGCCACGAAGACGGTCACTGGGTCGGCCCGTTCGTCTACGAAGCCGATGCGAAAGAAGACCTGCGTTGCACCCACGAGGAAGTCTTCGGTCCTCACGTCGCCCTGCTCAAGTACTCCGGTGACATCGAGGAAGCAGTCGAGATTCAGAACGACACCGACTACGGCCTCGCCGGCGCGGTTATCTCCGAGGACTACCGCCAGATCAACTACTACCGCGACAACGCCGAAGTCGGCCTCGCCTACGGGAACCTCCCGTGTATCGGTGCAGAGGTCCACCTGCCGTTCGGCGGTGTGAAGAAGTCCGGTAACGGCTACCCCTCGGCCCGCGAAATCATCGAGGCTGTCACCGAGCGCACCGCGTGGACGCTCAACAACTCCAAGGAGATTCGCATGGCACAGGGTCTCTCCGCGGACATCAAGACGAAAGACGACGAGTAAGCTCTCTCGTTCAGCCGCTCGACTGAGCGGTCACGACCCACTTTTTTGCCGTCTCGGAACTGCCCATCCTGAGTCGAAACGACGAACTGCCACGCTTGGTCCCAGACGTGCGTGTCGCTCTCGAAGTATATCGTTGCGTCCGGGTACACTGTTCGTCTGAAGCATTGAAGCGCGAGATTTTCGGTATCCTACGTCGAAAATCTCTTGCTTCGTCCAAAGGTGAGACTCCGGCGTTGAAAAACCCGTCGTAACCATCGGTACAGAACTCGTCAGACGACGAGTGTCTCGACTCAGAAGCGTGAAAGTGTGCGAAGGGAGCGGCCCTTCGCGAATCTCGTATCACCAGTTGGCGAAGTGAGACGAGGGGAGTGCCCCCTCCGGGCTTGGGGGCGGGTAACGACGTGGCCACGTCGTTAGGCGCCACAACGGACCCCGATACGTTGCAGCGAGTGCGGCGGATGTGGAGTCGCCGACGTCTGGCGAGAAAAGCGCCTATTGCGTCGGCGATTCACGCTAAGGAGTGGTGGTGTATAAACCCACCGTAACACTGCATACCGTGCGTCGAACCAGTCTAACTGACAGGTTTACGCCGTCGGTTCGAGTTCTCGTCGAAGGGCCGCTTCGAGGTTGTCGAGTTCTCGGTCGAGGTTGCGCTCGAAGAACGTCTCGACGCCTGGGAGTCGACCATCGACGACGAACTCGTTGACGAGTCGGCATCCGTCGCCGGCCGGTTCGATCGTGTGCTCGCCCGTGACGCGCATCACCCGTGACCGGCCGACGAATTTGACGTGTGTCGGCTCGTCCACGGCGACGTCTTCGGTCTCGACTTTGGCAGTCGACCGGATGAGTGGAATCGGCAGTTCGAGATACCACGTCGCCCGGCGGCCGTCTGCAGCGACGTCGAACCGTTCGACGACACTAATCGCTCCCGCTCGCTTTGCTGGGTCGGCGATAAACTCCCAGACATCTTCGACGGGAGCGTCGAACTCGAACGTTCGTTTCACGCGGACGGTCATGAGAGTACGTCACACCTCGGTAGTAAAAACCCGCGGAATCGGTTTAGCTCAGGGTGACACGCCACGTCGTCGAGCGCGCGCGACCCCACTTTTCGATTTCGACGTCTTCTGATTTCTCGGCCAGATGCGGGAGACGAGAGCCAACTTGCTTTGCGGTGAGACCGATAGCTTCCGCGATATTCTTTGCCCGGAAGTACCCCTCTCCGCGGCTAACGCTATCGCGGAGGTATGCGATAATGCGTTGTTCCTCGTCGGTGTACTCGGTCATTCTCGAACCGTCTAGGGAATGTGCGCTCTTAACGGTTACTTGTGTTCTTGACTACTGGAACAGGTGAGCACCGGAGACGGCCAGCGAAGCGGCGATGATTGCCACGGCGAAGCCGAGTGCCTGCGTCAGTTGGTCTGGTCCCGCAACCATCAGGCCGCCGCCGACGACCGTGAGGACGCCGAACAACGCGGTAAAGCCGATGGACTTGTCGGATTGTACGGTCTCAGTTTCCATATCTGAGCATGTTTCGGGTGCGCACTTAGTTTATTCGACAGCGGTTGCCGTGAGAGACTGTCACATCGGGGGTGACCCGAGCACGATACGCCATTGGCGCGTGAACCAGCCCCGAATTGTGTAATGCGCACACGTGTCACTGTCGTCACAGGCCATTCGACATTTGTACTAGTAGCCTGTGCCACAGGACGATGGGACTTACAAGTCTACTGTTCGGCAGTCGACTCCGAACCGCCCTCCTCTTGTTCCTCGTGGGTGCAGGCGCTCTCGGTGGTGCCTTCGCCACGGGCGTTCTCGGCGCACCGAGCGTCGAGGGCGTAGACAACCAGTTTGCCAGCGTCAACGAGACGTCGACAGTCATCGAGTCTGAGGTCGACGTCGAAAACCCGAACCCGATTTCGGCGAATCTCTCGGGTGTCAGCGTCGACTACGCGGTGTACATGAACGGCCTGGGTATGGCAGATGGAGACAAAGACGGTGTCTCTGTCGGAACAGGAGACACCGCAATCCCACTCCAGACGACGCTCGCGAACGACCGCATCCCGGCGTGGTGGGTCTCACACATCCAACACGGTGAGCACACGACACTCACAGTCGATGCGTCGGTCACCTCCGAGACACTCGGGAAGACCTTCGACGCGCCGGAGATAACCCGCAGTATCGACACCGACCTGCTCTCTGCGTTCAACTCCACCGAGACCAGAGAGGTGAACGCAAACGCCACAGTCGTCTCAGACCCCGTCCTCTACGTCAACGAGACGAGCGCAGAGTGGGGTGCGTCGACCCAGAACCGGACGGCACTGGAACTCACCTTCGTCGTCCACAACCCCAAACCGTACCCCGTCGCCGTCTCGGAACTCGGCTACGACATCTCGATGAACGACGTCGACGTCGGCGAAGGGACGACCGACTCCGAATACGTCATCCAGCCCCACTCGACGAAGACCATCGAGGCGACGACGTATATCGAAAACGAGAGACTCGACGAGTGGTGGGTCTCACACCTCGAACGGAACCAGACGACTGACCTCCGCATCGACTTCTACGCAAAACTCGACGCCGGAGGCACGACGTTCACCGTCCCGCTGGACCCACTGACCTACGAGAAGACGTTCGAGACGGACATCTTCGGCACCAAGTCGTCGAGTTCCGACTCGGCCGGGGAGACGACCACCCAGTCGTCTGAGACGACGGAGTCGGACACAACGACGACCGAATCAGAGACGACGACGGAGGCGGGCACGGCAACCACGACGACCACCGCTGAACCAACCACGACCTCCGAACCGACGACCACAGACACGACCACGACGACAGACGACGGTGGCGAGACGACCACAGACACGACCACGACCACCGACGACGGTGGCGAGACGACCACAGACGACGGGTTGTTGTAGTTCAGCGGCCACACATCGTCGGCGATGGTGAATCCTGTCCAAGCCGACAACTCTTTACCTCGTGCCACGATAGCACTGAATATGACACGGAGTACCCACGCTCCTGATCGAGTTCTTCTCCCGTGATGAGAACCCTGTGACCGTCGAAAGCGACGACGAAGCCATCGTCCTCACTATCGGCGGCCAGACCTGTGAACTGTCTCGTGACGCTGCTGCCGACCTGCAGGAAGCGATTGGTTCGGCACTCACTGAAAAACGCGAATTCTTCCGGACGGCCGGCGAGTACCGGCAGGACGGGAGTTACGTCGTCTCCAGGCGCGGTGCAGATTCCACCGGAAACGCGAAAGTGTTCACCAGTTTCGAGGAACTGCGACGCCTGTACCATCGACTCCCGGAGGAGTTTACCGCAGAAGACGTCGGGCGGACCGGCATCACCGGGTCGCGGCGACACATGATAATCCGCCATCTGGGTGAGCACCCGGCGTTCGACTGCCGAATCGCCAGTCGGAACCCACTGACCGGCGAGAAAGAATCCAAGCGCGTCGAAAGCAGAAGCGAGAGAAAGGAAGTAGAGATAGTCGCCGACTGAGTCGCGTTCTCAGTCGAGCGTGACGTGTTCTGACTCTTCGTTGAGCGCCAGGTTCGCCGCGATTTCGGCGTTCCGCATCGCGTACTGTGCCGTCTGCTGGAGACTGACGAGGACCTCGCGAATCTGGAGGAGTTTCTCGTTTTCCATCTCGGGGAGGTCGTTGAGGATGTCGCGCTCGCGGTCACCGATCTCCCGGTAGAGTTCTCGGCACTCGATAGTGAGGTCGTAGTCGCGTTCGACGACGGCACGAACTGCGGTGTTCGTAATCTCGTCCACGTGGTCGGTGAACTCACGGATGCGCCGCATCGTCGATTGGTCCACGTCGATGGTGTGTCCATCGGCGTCCATGACGATGTTGGCGATGTCTTCGGCGTTGTCGGCGGTGAGTTCGAGGTTCTTCGCCACCGCGCGGTAGCCGATGAGGGGGAACCCTGAGTCGAGTCCGACGGCCCGTGCGAGGTTCGGGTTCTGGTACGAGGTGAAGATGAGGCGAAGCAGGAGGACGAAAATCTTGTTCGCCTGCCGTTCGCGGTTGAGTGCTCGCTGTGCGAGGTCGGGGTTGCCGTGTGCGAGCGCCTTGATGGCCTCTCCGCGCATCGTACTGCCCGTGTTCTCCAGTCGTTCGAGGAGGTTGTCGAGGGTGAAGTCCTCGGCGTCGACCGAACAGCGAATCGCGATTCGTTCGGGGGTCTCCTCTATGACACCGAGACCCATGAGTTGTGTCTCGGCCTTGTAGACGGCGTTGATGTGGTCGGAGTCGAGCGCGCCTTCGCTCTTTTCTATGTGAATGACACGCCGCCCGAGCACGTACTGTGCGACGATTGCCCGTTCGAGTGCCTCCGCGTTGAGGTTGTCCGCTCGAATCGTTGCTTTCGAATCTTCGTTGCTCACTGACTCGGGGAGGACGGTCAGTGTTCCTTTTCCACTTGTGCGAATGGACACTTCGTCGCCCTTGTCGACGTTGTGTTCTTTGGCCCACTCCGCTGGGAGCGTCATCGCCAGCGTAGAGGGTCCCAGACGCTGGACTTTCCGGGTCTCCATGGTGGTTCTCACCCTTTCAATGACCTTAAATCCCACTATATGCCAACCTTAGTGAACAATGATGTTCATCTCTCCTTACACAGCATAACATGTACTAGAGTGATTCTCGAAACAAGGCCCCCTGTACGCGACAGAGAGGCCGGTAAATCGCTCACTCGATTCGCATCATTCGCCGTTCGACCCGGCCAACCCGGACTTTCGTCCACCCACGGAGTTCTTCGTCCAGGACGGTGTCGTCGGTATCGACGCGGAGGACCGGGATGGTGTCGAGTTTCGACCGTGAGGCGACGACGGAGACGTCACACCGCCGAATTACGTCGGGGGAGAGTTGCGGGTTTCCACGCCCGAAGATGAATCCTTGTCCGCCGATCGGCGTGACGACGATGACGTTCGTCTCACCGAGCTGTTCGAGAATCTCGGCTTCCGTCGCGTCGCGGACGAGGAGTTCGCCGTCGCGATAGACGTCGACACCGAGTGGTGACCCGTCGATGCCGAGTTCGTCTTTGACCGCGCCGACGGTACTTCCGGGACCGAGGACGTACGTGACGCCCGTCTCGGCACGGATATCGTCTGCGACACCCGCGGCGAGTGCTTCGACGGTTCCGGTGCTGGTCTGTTTCGACGATTGGAGGTCCTCGGCGACGGGGACCTGCGCGACTGCACGGAGTTCTGGATGAATCTCGCCAGCGCGGTAGTCGTCTTCGTCGATGTCCATGACCTCTCGGGGTTCGGTTCGCTCGAACGTGGTCGCAATCACGGCGGCGTCTTCGGGCGAGACGGCGAACACAGACGAGTAGACTTTCACACCGGCAGGGACGCCGAGCATCGGAACCTCGCTCCCGTCGAGTGCCTCGGCGACGTCGGCCGCGGTTCCGTCACCACCGACGAACAACACGAGGTCCACTCCTGCATCGACGAAGGCTTCGACGGCGGTGATGGTGTCTGTGGCGTCGGTCTCCTCGTCACTCGGTCCTCCGAGAACCTCGGGGTCGAACCCGACGCTCCTGGCGAGCGACGCACCCATCGGGTCACCCCACGCGAGGAGTTCCGTCTCGGGCGCGGCGTCGTACAACTGGGCGAGTGCTCGTTCGGCACGGCCCGGTGCCCGAGGCTCTGCCCCGCGCTCTCTGGCCTCTTGGACCTTCCCGTCGGTTCCTTTCAACCCGACGCGACCACCCATTCCCGCCACGGGGTTGACGACGACACCAATTCGCATATCGAAACGAATCCTCGCCCGCGTCAAAAGCACCGCGATGGGGATGTGGCACACGGCACTCTCTCGGCGTGTGGTCTTGGACGGCCCCACGAGTGCCTCGTCTCGACTCGACTGCGCGAGACCACGTATTCAGCGACTCCTGAGTTTCGCCAAAACCTCATTGTTTAAGGACGGGTCGGGGCAATTGTCATCTATGATTCCGTTAGAAGCAGCCGAGCAGGTTCTTCCGATGTCTGAGACGGCCGCGACCGTGCTCATCGTGGGTATCCTGATGACCGTCGGGTGGCTCTGGTACCTCCAGCGCTGACCGGTCTACGCCTCGCTACGCCTCGTACCGCTCGACTCGTTTTTCGAGCCACTCCGCCGCCTCATCGACGGTAGCCTCGTCTGCCGCCGAGAGTTTCACACGGACGTGGTCGCCGGGGTAACTGCCGACGGTCACGTCGAACTTCTCTCGAATCTCCTCGAAGCGTTCGATGAGTGAACTCTCGGGGTCCGACGTGTGGACGTATCTGACGTGTGTCGCCTCCCCGGCGAACTCGTCTGCGATTCGTTCGAACATCGTCTTCATCTCTCGGGGGACGCCCGGCAGGACGTAGACCGACCCGACGACTGCACCGGGAGCGACGCCTTCGTCGTTCGGGAGCATCCGTGCGCCTGCAGGGAGGTCCGTCGTCCCTTCGACCAGGTCGTTCGCCGAGTACCCACCGTTCGTCTCTAACCAGACGGCAGCCTCCTCGTTTCGTTCCATCGAGCGGCCGAACGCCGCGGCGACGGCGTCCATCGTCACGTCGTCGTGTGTCGGTCCGAGTCCACCGGTGACGACGACGCTGTCGAACTCCGCGTGGTACTCGTTGACGACGCGGGCGATGTCGCCGATGCGGTCCGGGACCGTCGTCACTCGTTCGACGGAGACGCCGCGGTCGGTCAGTTGTTTACACAACCACGTCGCGTTCGTGTTCTCTGTGTCGCCTGCGAGAAGTTCGTCTCCCACGGTGACTACGGCGGCTTGCATATTCCAGGATAGGGTCGTGACAGGCAAAAAGGCGTCCGCACCGGAAACCCGCGGGCAACGGGCCTATCGGTTCTTCCCGTCGCCGCCTTCGACGTCGAGGCCGAGCTCTTCGCGCCGTCTCTGAAGCTCCTCGACTTGCCGTCGGTAGTAGAGAATCCCCGCACCACCGACGAGTATCGAGATGGCCGCGATGGCGGCGAAGATTCCGAGGTCGCGCTGGAGGTAGAACTGCACGACGATACTCCCGTCTGAGACGTTGGGCCACGTGATGTGTAGCTGGTCGTCGACGATTTCAGTGTCGTACCCGGACGGGCGGACGGACCCGAATATCGGGAAGTTCACGCGTCGGTCCGGTGGCAGGACGACTTCGTACGACCCTTCGACGAAGACTGGAAGCGAGAACCGCTTCGGCGTCGACGACGAGGTGAACGCGACTTTTCCGTCGCTGTTCGCGTCTGCCGGGAGCGTGACGTTCGTGACTCGTC
The DNA here is from genome assembly GCF_009674625.1 of Haloferax marinum. Lineage (GTDB taxonomy): Archaea > Halobacteriota > Halobacteria > Halobacteriales > Haloferacaceae > Haloferax > Haloferax marinum. The sequence goes on from NZ_WKJQ01000001.1 coordinate 649,107, forward strand.
TGTTCTGGGTGACGCTCCCACCACGGGCTTTCAGTTCCGAGCCGTTAATCACCGTTCCGTTGGCGTACCGATAGCGCAGCGATTCCACCTGCAGAGGTGTCCGACTGCCGAACCCGTCGAATCGGTAGAGTTCGAGAGAAGACTCGTTCACGTCGTAGACGGCACGGAACCGGCCGTTCTCCTGAACGGTGATGTGTGCGTCCGTGTCGGCAGCCCACCGGTACGATTCGGCGGGGTCGGTGTCGAGTCGGTCGTCCGAGACGGAGGACGTGCCACCGAGACACCCTGCGGTGACGAGGAGGAGGGCGAGTCCAACAATACCAACGAGGAGTCGCCTGTTCATCGTCTTACTGGCCGATGACTGCCTTGAGTTCCGAGGGCAGGTACGACCCGATGCTGGCGAGGAGCCCCGGCGGGTCGGTCTGGTCTTTGCAGACGATACTCTGTTCGAGGAGACCGAGTCGTTCGACCGTGACGATGTCGTTTGCGTGGCCGGCGCGGTTCACCGTCGCACGAACTTCGCCGCGAGTGGCGCTGTTGACGTTGACGCGACCGCTCCCACGTGTCCAGTCGTATAGCATGTCGACCGTCTCGTCGGCCAGACGAGATGGCTCGTCGTCGCCGCCGTAGACGAACGAAAGCGGCATGTGCTGGACGAGGCCGAACCGGTCACGAATCTGCACTGCAGACCCGCGACCCAGACCGAGTTCCTCGGTCGGAATGCGGACTTCCTGTCCGGCGTCGAGGACGAACCCGTCGTCGTCCCAGTGTTCGAGCGTTCCGACGTACGTCTCACCGGCAGAGAGGTGCGGGGTAACTTCGCCCCACTCCTCGCGGAGGACGTTGCGCGCGACGTTTTCGTCGTCGCCCGTGACGGTCACAGAGATGAAGTCGTCGTCGCGGATACCGATGTCGTAGTCTACGTCGAGGCTCCCGATGTCGTTCGCGACGAGCGACGTGAGGCTGTCGAGGGCGCGGTCACGCGCTTCGCCGTCGATGTAGCACTTCGTTGCGAGTACAACCATCGATTAGTTCGTACCCGTCACTTCGACGTTCAGTTCGTCTCGGAGTTCGTCGATTCGGTGCTCCATCGCGTTGACGAGGTCGGCGTTGTCCATCGGTTCGAGCGGTGCGCCGGTCTCGGGACACTGGAAGCCCAGTTCCATCGCTTCGGAGAACTCGAAGCGGATACCGGCGGGTTCAGAGAGATAGAACTCGTGGTTTCGTTCGTAGTCGAGACGCTCTTCGAGCGCCTCCAGAAGCCGGTACATCTCTTCTTCGAGGTTCTCCGGGATGTTTTCGTAGTGGAACGTCCAGAGATAGGTGAGCCATCCAGAGTCCTCGTCGCGGACGCGACGATACGACGCGAGGTCGTTCTCGTAGAGGATGAAGAGGGCGCGACGAACGTCGTTGAGCTCTAAGCCGAGCTCTTCTGCGAGTTCTTCGTCGGTGACCTCGCCGTCCGGGGGTGCCGCTGCGACTGGCATCCCCGTCGGCCCAACCAACTCGTGGAGGTACTTCTGGATAACAGGGTCGTTCAGTAACTCCTCAAAAGCCATTGTCGAAAATGGCGTCAGGAACGCCATTAAGTCTTATTACTCTCACGCACATGGAGAACCGCCCGCAGAGGCGTCGATTCCCGCTCCCTACCCGGAAGTTTCCGGAACGACGTTCACTTTTCGTCCTTCCGTGCCGGTCACTCCACGTCCCCGTGCCGGTCACTCCTCGTCCCCGTGCCGGTCACTCCTCGTCCGCTGGAACGACCTTCTTCCCAGTCTCCATCGGTACGACCGTATTCTCGGCGTCTTTCCATTCACGGTCGAGTTCGCGCCCGTCGAACAGTCGGTCTAAGAAGACGGCGAGCCCTGCGACTTCCGAGTGCGGTTGGTTCGTCACGCCGACGTTCCAGTCTGCTTCGTCGTACACTTCGAAGGGGACTTTCTCGCCACCGACGACGACGAGGATGGGTTCGTCGGCGTGCGCCTCGCGGATGTCGGCTTCGACGTCCTGGACGCGCTCGCCGTACATCGTCAGGTGGACGATTTTCCCGTCCCAGTTGCGGATGACGCCGTTGAGCGCCTCGGTGAGTTCGACGGTGAACGGTCCACCGAACCGGCCGGTGATGTCTTCGACGGTCTCCAGCGACTGCCCCGCGTTGTCGGGGAAGATGACCCGGTCCGCACCGAGCGCGCGGGCGGTGAGTCCGACGTGCGTGGTCATCCGGTCGTCTCGTCCCGGTCGGTGTCCGTACCGAAGGACGGCGACTTCGGGTTCGTCTTGCATGCTTCTCCGAAGACCACGGGGGAAAGTGGTGCTTTCGGAACGTCGGCGCCGCTTCGACACCTTCGCTCACGCGTCTCATCACACGCCTGAGGTTTATTACCGATGGCGACCCACCGCAGACTATGAGTAACACCCCGGAGGCTGGCGCCGGCGTCGAGTGGGTCGACCTGTCGGACCGAACTGCACTCGTCACCGGGTCCACCTCGGGTATCGGTCGCGAGACGGCACTCGCACTGGGCCGACTCGGCGCGACTGTCTTCGTCCACGGTCGCGACCGAGACGCTGGCCGACAAGTCGCGTCGGCCATCGACGACGCCGGAGGGGACGCCATCTTCTTCCGCGCCGACCTCTCGGAAGTCGAGACAGTTCACCGCCTCGCTGCCGAGATTCGAGCCCGAACCGACCGTCTCGATATCCTGGTGAACAACGCCGCCGCGAACTTCTCGGAGGGGCGGTTGACAGACGATGGCGTCGAACGGACGTTCGCAATCAACCATCTCGCACCGTTCGTCCTCACACTCGACCTACGGGACCTGTTGCCCGACGATGGTCGCGTCGTCACCGTCTCGTCGGGCGTTCATCCACGCGCAGACGGTTCCTTCGACGTGACGACAGTGGACGACTACGACGGCCTCGACGCCTACGCCCGGTCGAAACTGGCGAACATCCTCTTTACCGTCGAACTCGCACGCCGGTTCGACGGCCCGACGGCGAACTGCTGTCACCCCGGATTGGTACCGGCGAGTCAACTCTGGCGCGACGCGTCCATCCCCATCCGTCTCGCAGTCGGTCTGCTCGAACGCCTTCCGGAACCGCTCACCCGCCGCGTCATCGACACACCGGCGACTGGTGCTGAGACGTCAGTCTACCTCGCCGCATCACCCGACGTCGAGGGCGTCACTGGCCAGTACTTCTCCGACTGTGCGCCCAAAGAACCCGCACCGATAGCGACCGACGACCGACTCGCCAGTGAACTGTGGAAGATGAGCGAGGACCTCACGGGAGTCACGTGGTCGTGACGTCTGCTGGGCCGGCCACCGAGTGACCGTCGTCGAAAGTGAGGGGAAACGGACTTACCGATAGGTAAACTCATCTGAAATATGTCTCTCGAACTCTCCGACAAACGCGTCCTCGTAACCGGGGGTGCAGGTCTCGTCGGCTCTCACATCGCCGCCTATCTCGCGGACGACAACGACGTCGTCGTCGCGGACGACCTGTCGAAAGGGACCCGCGAACGCGTCCCAGACGGCGTCGAGTTCGTCGAAGCCGACATGACGGACGAAGACGACGTGGCCGGCGTCGTGACCGAAGACCTCGACATCGTCTTCCACTTCGCCGCCTACACGGACACGAACTACCACGACCCTCGACAGTTGTTCGAGGAGAACACCGAGATGACGTACAACATCCTCGAACGCATGCAAGAGGTGGGCGTGACGAACATCGCCTTCACGTCGTCTTCGACCATCTACGGCGAGGCCCCACGGCCGACGCCCGAAGATTACGCACCACTCGAACCCATCAGCATCTACGGGTCTGCCAAACTCGCAGACGAGGCGCTCCTCTCGACGTTCGCCCACTCCTACGACTTCACCGTCTACATGTACCGCTTCGCCAACATCGTCGGGCCGAAACAGCGCGGCAACGTCATCCCAGACTTCATCGAGAAACTGCTCGAAGACCCAGAGACGCTCGAAATCCTCGGCAACGGCCGCCAGGAGAAGTCCTACCTGCACGTCGAAGACTGCATCGAGGCGATGTGCCACGTCGTCGAACACGCCGAACGCGACTACAACGTCTACAACCTCGGCACGCGGACGACGACGTCGGTGACGACAATCGCGAACATCGTCGCCGACGTGATGGGACTCGACCCCGACTACGAGTACACCGGCGGTGACCGCGGATGGACCGGCGACGTCCCCAAGATGCGCCTCTCCGTCGAGAAACTCTCCGCACTCGGGTGGGAACCAGACGGGTCGAGCGACGACGCCGTCCGCCGAGCGACGGAAGAACTGTACGAAGAACTGTCCTGAGTCCCGGACGGTACGACCGTCCGGTCGCCCCTCAGTTGTTCCCACTCACCGCTCGGTTGTTCCCACTCACCCCTCAGTTGTTCCCACTCACCCCTGTTCGGGAACCACGACTGTCATCGTGGCGGACGCGTCGGCGTCGGTGGCCGAAAGCGACCCGGTGACCTCGTACTCGCCGGCGGGTGGTGACGACCACTCTGCTTCGTAGGTGACCGACTCGTCGGGCGCGAGCGTCTCCCTCCCGAGCGCCATCGCGAACATCCGCCCGTCGCTCCAGCGCCACACCTCCGACCCCTCGTCGTCGACGGCGACGAACTCCGCGCGTTGGCCGTCCGCGAACGAGAGGTCCTGTTGCTCTCGTCCAGTGTTCTCGACCGTCAGAATCAGCGTCAGCGACACGTCCTCGGCCATCGGAGCGACTGTCAGCGTGGCGACGAGTGGGTCACTCATACGTTCGCCTGTGGGGGCCACGAAAAAGAAACTACAGGTCGCCACCGAGACCTGGGAGAGTCAGTTGTCGCTCGAATCGTAGCCGAGTGCGGCGGCCGTGTCGAGCAGTCCGCTTCCCTGTTCGTTCGACGCGAGTCCGATATCCTCTGCTGTACTCTTGAGTCGCGAGCGAGCGTCGGCGTTCGTGTAGCCGTTGGCCATCAACTGTCCGGCGGCACCGGCGACGTGCGGCGTCGCCATCGACGTGCCCGAGAAGGTGTCGTAGCCGCCGGGAACCGTGGAGTAGATGTCCGTTCCGGGTGCGACGATTTCGACCTCGGGACCAGTCGAAGAGAACCCTGACAGCGAGTCGTCGCTCGCCGAGGAGGACACCGCCATGCACTCGCTGTACGCGGCGGGGTAGCCCACACAGTCCGTACACGGCCCAGAGTTACCCGCCGCAGCGACGAGGAAGACGCCGCGGTCGTCGGCGTACGTGCAGGCGTCCTTCACCGTCTGGGAACCCGAGGAGGCCCCGAGGCTCATGGACGCCACGTCCCAGCCCTGGTCTGCGGTGTACTCGATACCGGCGGCGATGTCGGAGAAACTCCCCGACCCGCGCTTGTCGAGCACTTTCACGGCGTGCAGCGTCGCCTCGGTGGAGACGCCCTTGACGCCCTGACTGTTGTCGTCTGCGTTGGCGATACCCGCGCAGTGGGTGCCGTGGTCGTTGTCGTCGTCCCACGCCTCCGCGTACGGCCCCCGTGACTTGACGAACGCCTTGCCCGCGCCGAGGTTCGCCTGCAAGTCCGGATGGTCCGAGTCGATTCCGGTGTCGAGGATAGCGATGTCGGCGCCCGCCCCGGTGTCGCCGTTCGCGTGGGCGACTTCTGAGTCTGTGCGGTCGATGCCCCAGGTGAGTTGCTGGGCCAGTGCGTGCATCGTTCCGTTGACCTCGACGTAGCGCACGTCGGGGCGCTTGCGCAGGCCTGCGACCGCGTTCTCGTTGACCCGGACCGTCACCGCGTCGAAGTTGAACTCTCGGACGACCTGGTCCGCCTCGGCCACCGCCGCGCGCTTGCCGCTGTCGTCGCTGTAGCCGACGTTGACCTCGACAGTGCCCGGCGTTGCCGACGCCATTCCAGCGAGCCCGGTTGTCGCGACGGCCGCGCCCGCCGCTTTCAGTACGTCACGTCGTGTCTTGGGGTCACGATATACCATGACGAACAAGAAAGTGTGACACGTTGACATAATTCTGTTGGCCAACTATCCAACTCAGCGATGTCTCGGTAGAGTCAGTCACCACGAACTACGGACCCAGCTCCCGAAAGAGCGACCGAGGTCGGTCGGAAGCGCAGTCGAACGGCCGACCACGGGTAGCCGTACCCGGTAACGAGACACCTTTCTACCACCGATTCCTACCACGATTCGTGCAGGTCGTCGGCTACGATACTGGGACGCCCGCGCTCTACGTTTCGACGAGCGACGGCCTCGACTCGGTCGAACTCGCCCCCGGAACCGAACTCGACTATCGCCTCGAATCCCGGCACTGCGCCGGGACCATGCACGACGGGACTCACATCTCGTGTCCAAACACCCGTGCGCCGTACTGCGACGACCACCAGAGCACGTGGGTCTGTGCGAAGTGCACAGGGACGTGCCTCAAAGACGAGATGGACTGCTACGAAGACCACGCCGTCTACCTCGCGGCGTTCGCCCCCGACACGTTCAAAGTCGGTGTCACCCGTCTGTGGCGACTGGAGACACGACTCCGTGAGCAGGGTGCGGACCTCGCGGCACACGTTCGGACCTTCTCGGACGGCCGAATCGCCCGCGAGTACGAAGCAGAACTCGCGACCCGACTCACTGACCGGGTCCGCGTGCCGACGAAAGTTTCGGGGTTCGGCCGCGACGTGGACACCGAGGCGTGGAACCGCCTCCTCTCCGAATTCGACCCCATCGACACGTTCGAGTTCGACTACGGCCTCGGCCTCACGGATAGCCCAGTCGCAGAGACCATCGCGACGGGGACGGTCCGCGGCGTGAAAGGTCGTGTACTCGTCGTCGACCATCTCGGAACCACCTACGCCGTCGACATGCGCTCGCTCGTCGGCTACGAACTGGAGGATGGTGGGACCGACCGGAATCTGCAGTCGAGTCTGGGTGCGTTTTCGTAGCGAAGCACTCAGCGCTCGTCTCTTTCGTTCTTCGCTGTGGGCACGGTGAGGCTATGGTGTGTCCTCTCAGAGACCGTCAGCACTTTCCGGGTGGACGGCTAATCCGCGACTATGGCTGACGAAGAACCCGCAGACGAGACGCAGGCACCCGACGAATCTGAATCCGACGACGGCGAAGAGAAGTCGTTCCGTGAGCGGGTCGAAGAGATTCGCAAGCGACGCGAAGAAGAACGAGAAAACGGCGAGCGACCGTCACCCGAAGAGATGATGGGCGGCGGTCCCGGCGGCATGGGTGGCGGCATGGGCGGCGGCAACCCCTTCGCACAGATGATGAGCGGCATGATGGGCGGCGGTGCCGGCGGCCCCGGCGGCATGGGCGGCGCTCCCGGCGCTCAGCGCGAAGAAGAACAGCGTGGCGGCGACAACGAAGCACTCGTCCGCGAAGTCCGACAACTCCGCGACGAGGTCCGCGACGTGAACCGCGAACTTCGGCGCATCGCCGACGCGCTCGAGAACCGCGACTGAAGCGGTTTCACAGTCGGTCTATTTCTGTCACCCGAGTCGGTCGTAGAGCGCCGCGAGTCTATCGACCGAATGTTCGACGCTCACCTCGTCACGGCGCTCCAGACACTGAGCACTGAGTTCGTCGCGTTCGGCGAGTGCTCGCTGGATACCGTGACGGAACCCATCGATATCACCTGACTCGTAGTGATAGCCCGTCTGGCCATCCACGACCGTATCTTCGAGGGCTCCGTCGTTCACGCCGACGACTGGCGTCCCGCAGGCGTTGGCTTCCAGTGCGACGAGGCCTTGCGTCTCGACCGGACTTGGGAAGCCGAACACGTCGAGCGCGGAGTAGAACGCCGGGAGTTCCTCTCGGTCCAGAAAGCCGAGGAACCGAGCGTCGACGTCGAGGTCTGCGGCGAGTGCTTCTAACTCGTCACGCGCGGGGCCGTCTCCACCGAAGACGAGTGTCGCGTCGAGGTCGGCAGCGGCACGGACGAGTTCGCCGAGGTGTTTTTCGTAGCCGTGTCGTCCCGTGTAGCCGACGAGCGGACCGTCACCGAGTTCGTACCGCGCGCGGAACTCGTCGCCGTCGACCGGAGCGAACTGTTCGATGTCGATGCCGTTCGAGAGGACGACGATTTCGGTGTCGACGCCGACTTCGTTTCGGAGGCGTCGCTTCGCGTCCTCGCTGGGGACGATGACGGCGTCTGCGCGGTCGAAGAACCACCGTTCGTATCGTTCGGCGGTTCGTTCGACGCCGCGTTCGATGACCTCTACCGAACTGAGATACTCTGCGTACTCGCCGGTCGGCGTGTGATAGGTTGCGACGAGCGGGAGTTCGTGCCGACGAGCGAGGCGGAGGCCTGCCAGTCCGAGGCCGAAAGGCGTGTGCGCGTGGACGATGTCGACGTCGTCGACGTCGCTTGGAACTCGAGGTGCACCGACGCGCATTCCGTCGTAGAACGGGAACGGAAGGCTCCTGACTGGGTATTCTCCGACCTCTGGCGAGTAGGCGTCGTCCTTCGGGAAGACGACGTCCATGCGGCCACCGCGGCGTTGCCACCGCTCGCGCCACGTCTGAATCGTGTACGTGACGCCGTTGACGGTCGGCAGATACGTGTCGGTGAAGGCGGCGACCGACTGCATGGCCAGTGCTGTGAGGCGAACCGGATAAACTGTTGTGACTTTCCGCTGGTATGCGAGGCAGTCTCGAAGTTACGCGTCGAGTTCCCCAGCGAGTGCGTCTTCGTACGTCTCGACGAGTCGGTCACCGACGCGGTCCAGACTGTGTTCGGCGGCCGTCTTCCGGGCGTTCTCACCGAGTCGCTGGCGCAGGTCGGGGTCGTTTTCGAGCAGTTCGAGCGCGCGAGCGAACTCCTCGTCCGTCTCGCACTTCAGACAGTCGTAGCCGTGGGTGTAGAACTCCTCGAAGACGGGGATATCGCGGAGGACGACTGCTTTCCCACAGGCCATCGCTTCGAGGACGGCGATGCCCTGGTTCTCGTTCTTCGTGGGGAAGAGGTAGACGTCTCCTGCGCCGTATGCGCCGCGGATGTCGTCTATCCACCCGGTGAAGGTGACGTTCTCCGGAGCGTTTTCGACCCAGTATTTGACCTTCTTCGACGCGTGTGGGCCCGTGTCGTACGGTCCGAACCACGCGAAGTCGTAGTCGGTCGCCTTGGCGACGTTGCAGAACGTGGTGAGGCCCTTCCGTTCGAAGACGTTGCCGACGAGGAACACCGTCATCCCGTCGAGGTCGTACGCCTCTCGATACTCGTCGCGGAACTCTTCGAACCCTTCGAGAGCCTCGGCGTCGACACCGTTCGAAATCGGTCGAATCGGTGCATCGACCGGATACGATTCGAGGATTCGCTTGGTGTAGTTGGACGGACACAGAACCACGTCTGCCTGCGAGTAGAACCACTTGAGATACTTCCCGAGCGCGGGTGCGATAGCGTTGGACCCGCGGAAACTCTCGGCGAAGTCCTCGCGAGTGACGTGTGAGTGGAGGACCAGTGGAATATCGTTCCGCTTGGCGTGTCTGGCGACGGCGACAGAGCCCGGCCCGATGAGGTTGCAGTGGGCCACGTCGTAGTCGCGGAAGACGCAGTCACCTCCGAGGAGTTCGCTCACGCCCGCCGAGACGGACTCCGGCCACGGCGAGGTAATCACGTCCACGTCGGTGGTAGAGAGGGCCGCCCGCTGTTGGTCGGTGGAGGTTCCGATACCGCTCCGTTCGAGTTGCGAGGCGAACTCGAGGTAGTTCAAGACGCGCACGTTCGTGCGTTCTTGTGGGTGGGATTTGACCCTACCGGCTTTCGAGTCGGAGGGCTCTCCAGTCGTCCCAGTCGCGTGGTCTGTTCGGCGTTCCGGTCGCGTGGTTCTCTCCGACAGTTCGGAACGCCTATGCCTCGGCCACTCTCCCCACCTATCATGAGCATCGCGGAGGAGCGTATCGACCGACTCCACCAGTTGGCCCACGACGCGGCCGCCGAGGGTGACCACGAACGTGCCCGCGAGTACGTCCGTCTCGCCCGCCGCGTCGCAGAGCGGAATCGCTGTGGTCTGCCGAAGAAGTTCCGCCGCTTTACCTGTGACAAGTGCGATGCGTATCTCATTCCGGGCACCAACGCCCGCGTTCGGACGCAGGCCGGTGGCCACGTCGTCGTCCGATGTGACTGCGGTGAGACCAAGCGATATCCGTACTGACGGCGGTGTCGGCCGGGAAAACGTGTGAGTCACCGACAACCCGCCGGTAAATCCTTACGGTTGAAGTCCTTTCGCACGTAGTGGAGTCCACGCATGAACACGCAGGACCTACGAAAGGAAGCCCACGACCTCGACGTGACCGTCTGGGTAGGCAAAAGTGGTATCGAGGCAGTTGCCGGCGAGTTGAACGACCAGTTGGCCGAACGTAATCTCGTCAAAGCGAAGTTCCTCCGTGCTTCGCTGGGCGGGACGACCGTCGACGAAGCGGCCGAAGACCTCGCAGAGCGAGTGAACGCCGAACTGATAGAGACACGGGGGAAGACCGCAGTGTTCCACCGATGAACGCACTCGTACTTCCACTTCAGTTGCAGAGTGACGGTGGTGTGATTGGCCGAATCCTCGCACAGCAGAACATCCCATACGCGGGGACGCTCGGAACAGTTCTCGGCTTCATCATCGCGTTCGTCGTCGTCTACATCGTCGGCAAGGCGGTGTTGTCGTCCGTAGTCGGGCGCATCCTCGACAAGCGCGGTGCTGACGAACACGCCCAGAAACCGCTGATGAAGCTCGTGTCGCTCGTCACGGGGTTCGTCGCCGTCGCCGTCGGGTTCGGATTCGCCGGCCTCGGGAGCTTCCTGCAGTCGCTGGCGACCATCGGTGCTGCGGCGACACTCGCGATTGGTTTCGCGATGCAGGACGTCATCGCGAACTTCGTCGCGGGCATCTTCATCTTCACCGACAAACCGTTCCGTATCAACGACTGGATCGAGTGGGACGGCAACTCCGGTGTCGTCGAGGACATTTCCTTCCGCGTGACGCGTGTTCGGACGTTCGACAACGAACTGCTCACCGTGCCGAACTCGCAACTCACCGACGGCGTCATCAAGAACCCCGTCGCGAAGAACAAACTCCGTCTGCAGGTGCCGTTCGGAATCGGCTACGACGACGACATCGAACTGGCGACCGACATCATCATCGAAGAGGCCGAAAAGCACGACGGAATCATGGACGACCCCGCCCCGTCGGTCCGATTGACCGAACTGGGTGACTCGTCTGTCACGCTCAAGTCGCGTATCTGGATTGCAGACCCCAGTCGCGCCGACTTCGTCAAGACGCGTGGCGAGTACGTGACGGCAGTAAAACGTCGGTTCGACGAGGAGGGAATCGACATCCCCTACCCGAACCGGACGCTCAGTGGCGAACTCTCCATCGGCGGGATGGACCGCCTCGTCCAGTCGAACGACTGAGTTCGGCTATCCAGACCTCGTTTTTGTTCTGTCTCGACTCGTGACGAAGAGCACTCGTTGTCGACGTTAGAGTTCGATACGCTCGACGAGTTGGTCTTCGGACCGCGTGTTGACAGCGACGATTTTGACGTGGTCTTCGAGACCCGACCCGTCGAGTTTCGCCTTCAGGAGGTTGTCGACCTGGTAGACGCCCGCCGCGTTCACCATCTCGATTTCGACGAGAACGGCCTTGTCGTCGCCCTCTTTCAGCGACACGTTGCGAATCGCCCGACTGGAGAGCGTGTTGATTCCTCGCCCACCTTTCTCGTAGGGGATACGTGACCGGCCACGTTCCATGTCGAGGGCGTCGGCGACGCGAATGACGCCTGCTTCGAGCGTGAGCGGGTCTTCTTCGCGGTGGTGTGTGAGAATCGCGTGGAGAACCTCGGCTTTCATTCGAACCGTGTCGGCGACGTCGTAGAACTGCGGGAGGAACCGGTCGAGAACGTCCGACGCGAGTGGGATAGAGTAGTAGGCGTGGTCGTCGCGGTGGACGATGTGCCCGATGTCGTGTAACTGCGCCGCGAGTGCGACGATGACTGCTTCGTCTGCTTCGTCGAGTCCTTCGTCTGCCGCGCCGTTGAACTCACAGCCACCGCGCTTGAGCAGGTCGTAGAGACGGAGCGCACGGTTGCGGACGATTTCGATGTGCTTCGGTCCGTGGTCGTTGTAGCCTTTCCGCGTGACCGCGTTGACGTTCTGGGCTTCGAGGAGGGTTCGTATCTCTTCGTCTTCGAGGAGGACAGGGAGTATTTCGTTGAGTTTCTCGTCGGGGAACGAGTGGTCCGCGTCGGGGTCGTAGACTCGGCCACCGTTGAGACTATCTTCAGAATCTGCCATGCGTCAGATGGTGGTTCCAGCGAGAAAAAAGGTCTGGGCAGTGCGGTCTGGTCGCAGACCGACCTCGATTTATGCCGCTTCGGAAGGCTCTTCGAGTGCCTTGGATGCGGCGGCTTCGACTGCGTCGTAGTCGGGTTCGACGCCGGGGTCGTCGCTGACCCACTTGTAGGTGACTTCGCCGTCGGCGTCGACGACGAAGACCGAGCGCTTCGCGACGCTGTAGACGCCGAGGTCAGCGAAGTCCATCTCGACGTCGAACGCGTCGATGAGGTTGCGGTTCGTGTCGCTGATGAGGTCGAAGTTGAGGTCGTTCTTCTCGGCGAACTCAGAGAGCGTAAACGGCGTGTCGATGCTGATGCCGTAGACCGTCGCACCGACGTCGTCGAAGTTAGCCATCTGGTCGCGGAAGGTGCACATCTCCGTGGTGCACACGCCAGTGAAGGCAGCAGGGAAGAACGCGAGGACGACCGGCGCGTCGTCGAGGTTCTCAGAGAGCGTGAACGACTCGATGTCGCCTTCGATGTCCGTCTTCGGTGCGGTGAAGTCTGGAGCGGCGTCTCCAACAGATACCATATACCCTCGATATTGTGGGCGACACTTTACTTCACGGGAATCGGAACGATTGGCCCGCGACGTCACCGTCTCCCGAAAGATATCAGTCTGTTTACTCGAAATCCCTCTCTGCTCCTCTCACGATTCACCGCATCGTCCAGTTCGGGACGTATCGGGGGCTGTACAGCGTGTTCTCGAACATCCACTACGTGCGACAGTCGTCGATTCGTGAATCCATTGAAGGCAAAAAGCCTATAATTGCGACTGGGTAACGCAGAAACAGCGATGTTCGAGACTATCACCCCCCTGTTCCCGGGGCTCCCGGGCGGGCCGGAGCTGCTCATCGTCCTCCTCGTGCTCGTCCTGCTGTTCGGCGCGAATAAGATTCCGAAGCTTGCGCGGTCTACCGGGCAGGCAATGGGCGAGTTCAAGCGTGGACGCAGCGAGATCGAAGAAGAGCTTTCAGAAATGCAAGGCGACGAAGACGACGAGGAATTCGTCACGGAGACGTCCACGTCGGCCAAGGCGGAGAACTAATCGCAGCTCCACTTTCTGTCACTTCTATCGGCCCACCGGGGTCGAACCACGCGATTTTTGACGAGTCCTGAGAGATTTCTCCGCAGGGCGTGTGGCCTAGCGGACAGGGCGAGAGGTTCCTAACCTCTCGATCGCGGGTTCGAATCCCGTCACGCCCGTTCTGTGACGAACGTATGTGAGGAGCGAACGGGCTCCGGGATTCGTAACCCTACGAGGCGAGCGAAGCGAGTCTCGGTTCGGTTCGAGTCCCGTCACGCCCGCTTCTCTCACTTCGTTCGGTCAGCGTTCGCGACGTACTCCCACTCGCTCCGCTCGCGGGAGTCCCGTCACGCCCGCTCAGTCGCTTCGCTCCTTCGCGGACGTGACGAACATCGCGAATCCGTTGGATTCGCTCAATCCCGTCACGCCCGTGCAGTGAGGAGCGGAGCGAGTCCGATAACGCATCGTACGGGATTCGAATCAGGGAGCACCTCGTTGCGACCGAGGTTCGAATCCGTTGGATTCGCTCAATCCAGTCGCGCGCGTCCTGCGACGAACATTCGAACCAGGTTTTGTGCCACTATCTACGACCTCCGCGACAGTCTGAGACGTATCCTGGCCAATCTCCTATGGAGACACTACTGTCGCTTGTTCAGTCGAAAACCAGCGAGCCGTGGCGTACCTGGCCCACAGCGTCATCCCGACGACCGGAATCACGCCGACCGAAAACACGAGTCCATACAGCACTTGCGTTTCGACCGACGCCGTGGCCTGTACGTACCAGGTAATCGACCCGACGAACGCGTTCCCGAGGTAGTGGACAAGCATCGCCGGGAGAAGGCTGTCGGTTCGGAGGACGACGTACCCGTAGAACAACCCGATGAGGAAGGACCAACCGACCTGACCGAGCACCCAAACGACGTCGGAGCCGGTTCCGAGGGGGATGTTGAGAAGGTGAATCAAGCCGAACGCACCCGCAGACACCACGACTGCCTTTCGCTTCGTGAACGTCTGGAGGAGAGTGAACAGGAGGACCCCTCGGAACGTCACTTCTTCTAACGCGGAGGGCAACGAGACCAACAGACTCCACGACTCGGGAGGAACGAGACTCGAAATATCCACGACTCCGAGTACGAACTCGGCCGTGAGCGGTTCGCCCAGTGTCAGTCGGTAGACGAGCACGCCGGCCGCTTGACTCACCACGAGAATCAGGGAACAAGAAAGCCCGAGGAAGAAGAGACGACCCAGTGGTCGGATTCGCGTGAGTCGAATCTCGTCCAGGTATGCCGAGAGCGGTTGGCGGCCACTGGGGAGACGCAGAACGTACGGCGCAAAGAGAAAAATGAACAGGAAGTGGAACGTGGTCGGTTGTAAAACCGACCGCAGCGGAGACTCTGGAACGTTGGCGACAGTAAACACCAGGATGACGAGTACGATTGCGAGCGTCTCGAACGTCAGAACTGCTCCCACCGAAAGCCACGGGTGTTCGTGAAGTCGAAATCCGGTGTGACTCGCGTCGCGTCCTCCGGCGGTTGTCTCGTCTTCACCGACGAACGGGATTCGCATCGAATCGCTCCTGACCGGAGTTCACCCGTTTCGCCAGTGGTAGACGATAGCGCCGACACCGACGGAGTTGACGATGAAGTTCGTGAGGCCGCCGATGAGTGGGAGTGCCGCGAGGACGGTTGCGACGAACGCACCAGCGACGAGGTGGCCCCAGCGAGATGTCTCGACGTTCGCGGCCTCCAAGAGGCGCTCACCCACGTAGATAAAGACGATGGCCCCGCCGACGAGCGAGACGACGAACATCACGAAGCCGATCGGGATGGCGAGGAGGATACCGATGAGCGTGATGACGAGGACGAAGAGTACGACGATGAGCGCGATGAAGATACCCAGCCCCCAGAGGAACGAAGGGATGGGTTCGTCCTCGATGGTGTCGATAATCTTCTCGGTGTAGTCGGGGACGATAGCCAGCAACAGCGCGCCGACGACGAGCGTCCCGACGAACGTGATTCCCGCCGATATCGCTGAGCCAAAGAAACGTGCGAACACGCTCGGGTCTGGGTTCTGCGATATCGGCCCTTGTTGGAGAATAATTTGTACGAGAGGGTCCATGATGTAGACATATTTGGGAGTCAACAAATATATTGGCCCCCATCCAAGCACGCCCTTCGTGGTGATTCGACGTTCGAACTTTCAGTCACCGGCCAAGTCTTCCATTCGCCGGGATAAATGGCCGGTTTATCGATATCTCGATTAGGGTCGAATTTCGACTAGCATATAAACAGGTATAAAAACGCCGTTTAAACCCGCCCTATAATGTAAATAGTCTGGGAAAAAGACTTTTCCAGTAACCCGAATATCCGGATGACAATGGCAAGGCAAGACGCCGACGGATCCGGGCCAAAGGCGATAGAGGGTGACGCGGAGTCACCGGTGGAGGGCGACGTCGCCCCGGACCAGGCGTCAAACGCCCGTAGAGGTGAGTATTCGTGGGCTGACTTCCTCGAAGAGTATGGGGAAGACGGCGACATCGAGGCCCTCTACGGCTTCGACCCGCGAACCCGCACAGACACGCCGGGCAGCTCGCGATGGGGTAAAGACGAAGAACAACCGGTTCCGACTCCCGACCGAACGGACTGGGAGAGCGTCTCGCTCGACCCAGAGGAGTATCTCGACTTCCATCCAGTCGACGTCGCCGAGTTCGTCGGGAAGCGAGGTGCGCACGCCACGGACATCGACGAACAGTTCGAGGCGTTCTGCGACCCCGAGACGACGCCCGTCGTCAAAGACGAGTGGATGTGGGAGCACTACAAACGAGAGTACTACTACGAAGCCGATGGCTCCCGCCCTCGCGACGCATCCGGCGAAATCGAACGATTCGACGCCGAGGAGGCCCTCGGATTCGACCCAGACCACATCGAGAACGTCATCGCCCACGCCGGAGCGCGTGCCGAGGAACTCGACGAAGTCGTCGATACCCGAACCGTCGACGTGCAAGAAGACTTCGACGAAGACGAGTTCTTCTCGCGTGCTGATGGGACGACGACGCTCGCGAACCGCTACGACCTCGAAAAGGCGGTTCCGATGGAGAAGAAGACACACTTCCGCGAGATCGAGCGCTACTGGGTGAACAAACCCTACGCGTTCGTCGTCATCTTCCACTCCGTCAAGGAAAACGAGAAGAAGTACTACGTCGTCGAGCCGCACCTCAACCGCGCCGAGGACGACCTGACGGAGTTTCTCACGAGCAAACTCCGGACGGCAATCAAATACAGCGAAGAGAGCGTCGTCCAAGACGGAGAAGACAACCGCGGGACGGTCATCGAATCACAGACGTACGAACTGTTGTCGCGATACGACCTCTACGACGGTCCGACTCCGGAGAATCTCGACGTCGACGAAGAACCCGACGCTCCGGGGCTGTTGGACCGCCTCGGACTCGGTGGGTTGTTCGATGACAGTAGCGACTCCAAGTCGACACCGGCGACAGACGGCGGTAGTTCTCTCTTCGGTGGCATCAGTTCCCGACTCGGCATCGGGAGTGAGTCGAAGAGACGACAGAACGATTCGCCACTCGGCGGTCTCGACGGAATCGCCGCCCGCCCAGAACCTGCAGTCCTCGCGGACGACGACGCCGACTTAAACGAGTATCAGGTACAGAAGCTACAGTACTACCTCCAACGTGACTTCATCGGCTACGAGCGCATCGACGGAATCAAACACGACATCAACGTGGAGGACATCTCGTGTGACGGCTACAACTCGCCGGTGTTCGTCTATCACTCGGACTACGAGCAGATTATCTCGAACGTCTACCACGGTGAAGACGAACTCGACGACTTCGTCGTGAAACTCGCACAGCGCTCCGGCAAGGGTATCTCGAAGCGGCGACCACAGGTCGACGCGACGCTCCCGGACGGGTCGCGTGCGCAACTCACACTCGGTCGAGAAGTGTCCGACCACGGGACGAACTACACCATCCGTCAGTTCAAGGACGTGCCGTTCACGCCGATCGACCTCATCAACTGGTCGACGTTCTCGTTGGAGGAGATGGCGTTCTTGTGGCTCTGTATCGAGAACGACAAGAGCCTCATCTTCGCCGGTGGGACGGCATCCGGGAAGACGACGTCCCTGAACGCGGTGTCGCTGTTCATCCCGTCGAACACCAAAATCGTCTCTATCGAGGACACGCGTGAGGTCGAACTCCCACAGCGCAACTGGATTGCGTCTGTCACTCGTCCGTCGTTCTCCGACGACGACAAAGGCGACGTCGACGAGTTCGACTTACTCGAAGCGGCACTCCGTCAGCGTCCCGACTACATCGTCATGGGTGAGATTCGTGGGGAAGAAGGGCGGACGCTCTTCCAGGTCATGTCCACCGGCCACACCACGTACACGACGTTCCACGCCGACTCCGTGGGCGAAGTCCTCAAACGCTTCACGACGGCACCCATCAACGTCTCGAAGACGATGTTCACTGCCCTCGACCTCGTCTCGATTCAGACGTCGACTCGGGTCGAGAACAACAAAGTGCGGCGGAACAAGTCGCTCACCGAGATCAACCACTACGACCCCGAGAACGACGAAATCAACGTTCAGGACGTCTACCAGTGGCAGGCCGAGACGGACGAGTTCCTCCAGATGGGTTCGTCGAACACACTCGAAGAGATCAAGTTCGACCGCGGGTGGGACCACGAGACGCTCGAACACGAGATATTCAAACGACAGGTCGTCCTCGCGTACCTCATCGACCGTGGACTCAACACGTACACGCAGGTCGCAGCGACGTTCCAGGCGTTCATCAACGACCAAGACACCATCATCGGGTTGATGGCGACCGACCGACTCGAACGGAGTCTCGAAGACCTCCGCGAGATGGAGTCGGTCCACATCAACATCGACCCCGAGAGCGAGGCGATGGTTCCACGCCCAGACCCACCGGAACACGTCAGAGAACTCGCCAAGGAGATTCTCCGCCGGGCCGAAGAAGAACTGTTCCCCGACTACCGCGACAAGGAGGTCGGCGACGTCGCAGACGCAATCCCACACACGCACCAGGAACCGGACGTCGAAGCGACCCCCGGCGAACGGAGCGAACTCGACGCGCTCGAGGAGTCCACGAGCGACCCCGCTCTCGACGAAGGGACCGAGCGGTCGGAACTCGACGCGGGTGACGAAACCCCCGAACTCGAAGGTGACGACGGCCCGTCCGAACTCGAGGGCGACGAAGAGACGCCAGCGCTCGAAGCGAGTGACGACGCTCCAACTGACGAGCAGGCCCGGCGAGAGGCCGCCGAAGACTTGTGGGAATCACTGCTCGACGCCGACGTCGACGAGCAAAGTTCGTCGGACCGCCAGACACAGTTCGGCGACGTCGACGGTGAACTCGACGAGTTCGGCTTCGACGAAGAGGGCGACCCGACCTTCCCAGACCCGAACGACGACGACATCGACCTCGAAGACTTCTTCGGCGCGTTCGGTATCGACGGGTCGGGTGAACCCGAACCCGAATCCGGGTCCGACGCTGACCCGGCCCAAGAGGACGACGACGGCGACGAAATCGACGACGAGTCGTGGGGTGGGTTCCGGGCCGCTGAGACCGACACACCAGACGAGACGAAGACGGAGTCACAGTCCGTCGAGAGCGACGAGGACGATTAGATGAGCAACATCGACTCCGAAAACACGGCGGGCCTCGACCGGAGCAACGACACGCTCGGCGACGCGTTCTATCCGCTGTTTCAGATACTCTTCGACGAAGACGGTGAGTTCGTCTCGGACGTCGGAGAGAAACTCGAACAGGCACGGATGCCGAACACGGTCGAACTCTACCTCTCTCGCGCGCTCGCGGTGGGCGTCCTCGTCGGTCTCTCGCTGTGGATACTCGGGATGGCTATCGGCTACGGTATCTTCGCACTCGGACTCGTCTCGTCCGAGGCGATAAGTCTCGGCATCCCCGTCTCGAACGAATCGACCGCCGAACTGCTCCGGTCGCTCGTGATGCCGGCCGCCGTCACCGTTTCAGGCATCGTCTTCGGGTCGCTCGGATTCGGACTCGGATTCGGGACGCTCGTCGGGATACCGTACTCGAAGGCGTCGGCCCGAAAGCGCGAGATTAACATGCTCCTCTCGGACGCCATCTCGTTCATGTACGCGCTGTCCGTCGGGGGACTGAACCAACTGGAGATTCTGGAGGCGATGGCCCGCGCCGACG
The DNA here is from genome assembly GCF_009674625.1 of Haloferax marinum. GTDB lineage: Archaea > Halobacteriota > Halobacteria > Halobacteriales > Haloferacaceae > Haloferax > Haloferax marinum. The sequence continues at coordinate 668,659 of NZ_WKJQ01000001.1, forward strand.
ACACGTACGGCGAGGTCTCACGAGAGTTCCAGAGTATCGTCCAAGAGACGGAGTACTTCGGAACCGACTACCGGAACGCCATCCGTCAGCAGGCGCTTCTCACGCCATCCGCCGAACTCTCGCAGTTCCTCACCGACATGCTCTCTATCGTCAACTCCGGTGGTGACATGGAGGGGTTCCTCAAGGACAAGAAGGACAAACACCTCCGGACGGCCAAACAGGAGCAAGAACAGACGCTGGATACGATGGAACTGTTCGGCGAGATGTACATGACGCTCTCGCTGTTCCCACTGCTCCTCATCATCATCCTCGTCATCATGAGCATGCTCGGACAGGCACAGCAGGAACTCCTCTACGCCACCATCTACGGTCTCATCCCGCTGGTCGGCGTCGGATTCCTCGTCCTCATCTCGACGGTCAAACAGGACGAAATTGGCGACGGGTATCTCTCTCCGAGCAACGGAAGCGCCCGTCTCGAGGGGCAACAACGCGAAGGCCTCGTTCACATGGGACTCATCGAGTCGTACGTCGGCGAGTTCTCGATGTTCTCGCGCATCAAAGCCCGAGAAGGGACGTACAAGACGCGAGAACTCCTCAAACAACCCCACGTCTTTTTCAAACGACATCCGCTGTACACGCTTGCACTCTCGGTTCCCGCGTCGATGGTCATCCTGGCCGTCGCAGTCATCGGCGGGTCTGCTCCGACGTCGTGGGACGGGATGGTTTCCCAGCCAATCTGGGGGACTGTCATCTGGTTTTACGTCCCCGTCTACCTCCTCACGATTCCGCTGGCGGTGTTCCACGAGTGGAACGTTCACTCCCGCTCCGCGATAACGGGGAAACTCTCGGACAACCTTCGCAAACTCTCGAGTGCGAACGACACCGGGCAGACCCTCCTCGAATCGTTCGACACCGTCGCCGACACGTCCTCGGGCAAACTCGCAGACGAGTTCGAGGTTATGTACGCGAAGGTCAACTACGGGATGAGCCTCAGAGAAGCGCTCGTAGAGTTCAACAACAAGTACCACATTCCGCGCCTCGCCCGGACGGTCAAACTCATCACGAAAGCACAGGAAGCGTCGAGCCAGATTACGGAAGTTTTGACGACGGCAGCGCAGTCCTCTGAGAACCAAGACGACATCGAACGAGAGCGTATCGCGCGAACCCGAATGCAGGTGGCGATTATCCTCATGACCTACGTGACGCTCCTCGCCGTCATGGCCATCCTGAAGACCCAGTTCCTCGACGTGATGGCCGGCCTCTCGTCGCAGGCGTCGGGAAGCGGTGGAGGTGTCTCCGGTGGGCCGAGTTTCGGCGGCGCTCTCGACCCCGACTTGATGTCGCTTCTGTTCTTCCACGGCGTCACCCTCCAGGCAGTGTTGTCTGGATTCATCAGCGGATACATTCGTAACGCTGACCTCCTCGCGGGGGTCAAGTTCGTCGTCATCCTGCAGACGCTCGCACTCGCAGTGTGGATGGTGGTTGGCTGATGCGACGTCGTGACCGCACGACTGACTCCGGGCGCAGTCGCGCGCAGACCACCATCGACTACGCCGTCGGTGTCGGTATCTTCCTGCTCGCTATCGCGTGGGTAATCGGAACCGTCCCCCAAATCGTCCAACCGTTCGACGACGCACAGGACCAACCGCTCGTGGCCAACCGCGCAGCAGACCGACTCGCGAGTGACGCACTCTCACCACCGGACGAACAGACCGCCCTCGCGACGGAGTGCGTCGACGGCTTTTTCCACAACGACACGCCCCCTGGCGACTGTGAGTACGACAAGGAACCGATCGGAGACGCGATTGGTGTCGGCGGCGACTACGACGTGAACGTCACCCTCCTCCACGACGGGACAGTTGCAACACTCTCAGATGGGTCGGACGCGACACGGGGAGACCCAGTTCCGGCGTCCGGACAGGTCGTCGCCGCTCGCCGCTCGGTCCTCGTCGGTGGCGAACTCCACCAACTTCTGGTGAGGGTTTGGTAACGATGTCCCGTGGACAAGCCCACACGTTAGAGGCGTTCGTCGCCGCGACTGTGCTGTTGGCGAGCGTCACGTTCGCACTGCAGGTGACTGCAGTCACACCGCTGACGGCGAGTACGTCGAGCCAGCACATCGAAAACCAGCAAGCGTCCGTCGCGCAGGGACTTCTCGACGCCGCCGCCGAAAACGGGACCCTCGAACGGACGGTGCTGCTGTCGAACATCAGTTCGTCGCAGGAAGATAACTACGTGGACGGTGGCCCACCGACGGCGTTCGGGCAGATGCTCAACGACACGTTCAACGACCGTGGTATCGCGTTCAACGTGGACATCTACACGGTACAGGCCAACCAGCAAGGGAAGTCACTGAACCGAATTGGCCTCGTCCACATGGGTAAACCGAGTGACCACGCCGCGTCGGCGTCACGCCTGGTGACGCTCATGGACGACGACGTCCTCCACGAACCAGCGGGACAGGTTGCAGTCCCGACGAACACGACCCTCGATTCGGCGTCGTCGTTCTACCTCGAAGAACGACACGACGGAGACCCAGTGTGGACCGTCCTGAAGGTGGAGGTGGTCGTATGGCGGATGTAAACCCCGTCTCGCGTCTCGTCGGCGACGACCGTGGCCAACTCTTCCTCGTCACGGCGCTCGCTATCGCCGTCTTGCTGGTGAGTCTCGCGTTGATTCTCAACACGGCAATCTACACCGAGAACATCGCCACGCGGACGACCGACACCCAACTCGACGACGCGGTCACCGAACAGCGTGCCGTCGTCGCCGCCAGCGAGACGATGCTGGACGCAGAGAACCGCAACGGTGGCAGCGAGAGCGAAATCGGGACTCGGTTCGAGTCCTCACTCGCGAACTGGAGTGAGACCGCGGGCACGTTGGAGGCGGCAAACGGGTTCACTATCGACGTCTCGTACACCGGGACGAACACCACTGGAATTCGAGTCCACCAGGACGACCCGGCGAGAAACTTCACAGACAACTCGCTAGACGACTCGTGGGAAGTCGTCGACAGTGGTCGTGTTCGCGGCATCCGATTCGACGTCTCTCGAGACAACCTCTCGACGACGGAGTCCAACGCGTTCAACGTGGAAGTCGACGACCAAGATGGGGTGGGTGACGAGGCCACCGTCTCGATGTACACCGACGGAACGAACGTCGTAGTCACTGTCGAAAACGATACGGAGTCGCTCTCTTGTTCCGTCGAACCGACAGACGGTGAATCACTCGTCGTCGACATCGGCAGCGAGACCGTCGGGACACGGTACTGTCCCGCACTCGAAATCGTCCACGACGAGGCCGATGGAGAGGTCGATATCTGGTTCGATAACGCCGAGAACGCCACGGGGACGTACGAGTTGTACACGACCAACGACGACGACGACCTCGACGACCTGTTCAGCGATGCCGACTTCGCGTCGGTCGGGAGCGGAGAGTGGCCGGTCAAACAACCGGCACTCTACGACGTCACCGTGCGGTTCGTCTTCCAGTCCAGCGGAACGACGGTCGAAAAAGAGATTCGAATCACACCGGGTGACCTCTGATGTCGGAACGTGCAGTCTCCACGACGCTTGGATTCGTTCTGACGCTCTCGATAACCACTATCCTCATCTCGGGAATCATGGTTGGCGCAGGCGGCTACGTCTCGACCGAACACGAGCGCGTAACCGAGACTGAACTCGAAGTCGTCGGGCAACGACTCGCCGCCAACATCGAGTCGGTCGACCGTGTGGCGTCGTCGTCCGGGGACGAAACGGTGAGGACAGTCAGTACGCGTCTCGAACTCCCGAACCGTGTCGCCGGCACGACCTACCGAATCAGCGTCGACCCCGCCTCGAGCGAACTCGTCCTTCGGTCGGTCGACCCCGAGGTGACCGTTCGAATCGCAGTCGAGACGACCGTGCCACTCGAAAGCGGGTCGGTCGACGCCGGCGTCGTGACCGTCACGTACGACGACGCAGACGGCAAACTGGAGGTGGCCCATGGTTGACCGACGTGCAGTGAGCGATACACTCGGGTTCATCTTCGTGTTCGCGCTCGTTCTCTCGACGGTTGGTGTCGTCACGGCCGTCGGCATGGGCGGACTCCAGGACACTCGTGACGTCGAGCGACTCAACAACGCGGAACGCGCATTCGACATCCTCGACGACAACATGGAAGACATCGCAGTTCGTGGCGCACCCAGCAGAGCGACCGAAATCAAATTGGCTGACTCGGCGCTCTCGTTCGGAACTCCGGTGTCGATGACCGTCGAGTGGGAACAAAGTGGGGTAGTCGACAACGCCACCGTGACCACCCGCCCGCTCGTCTACACGTCAGAGCTTTCCGACGAACGACTCGTCTACGCGTTCGGGGCGGTCTTCCGTGGAACCGACGACGCGATGACCATCGTTCGCCACCCTGCGTTCGTCCTGACGAACGATTCCGTCGTCGTCTCTGCGGTGTCTACCCGTCGCTCGTCGTCGAGTGCGAACGCAGTCGGTGGGTCGGGAACGTATCTCGTCCGTGCCGAGATGACCGATTCGGGACCGAAGTATCGTGGTATCGCGTCTGACACCGGAACCTACGACGTCACGGTCAACGTCACGTCGACGGAATCGAGAACCGAACTCTGGAAGTCGGAACTCGAGTCCTACGACGGCGTCTCCTGTTCGATGGTGAACACCACAGTGGTCTCGTGTGACATTACGGATGTCGACTCCGTTCGAGTCGTCGAAAAACAAGTCGACGTGTCGTTGGTCGACTGACGCAGTCAGCGGAAGCGGACTTCGACGCGGTTCTCTGTGATGTGGAGGAACGTGATGTATCGGCCACCGTCCGCTTGTTCGTAATCGAGATTTCCACTCGAAGCCTGTTCGTTCACGCGCTCACTCCCACCCGGACCGTCCGTCACGGTCAGTTTGAACTTCGGAGAGAGAAGCGACATGTAGTGGTTCGTGACGTGTTTGAGTGACTCGTTGTCTCCCTTCTCGTACCGTGCGACTCTGTCCACGTCGTGTTCGGTGAAGTTGGTCGTCGTGTTCGCGCTGTTTTCTTTGATCTCCGGGCCGAAGTACCACTTGTTGTCGCTCCCCGTCATCGTGATATCCCCGTAGGTCATGTTCGTCGAGTCGTGTGTGAGGTTCAGCGTGATGGTCGCGGGGTCGGTGCTACAGTCCACCTGTGCCATCGAACTCGGGTCTTCCGGGTCGATGTTCGAGTTTTGCCACCCCTGATACGTGCCCGACTGGTTGGAGTAGTAGATACTCATGTCGATGTCGCCGTCGAAACTCCCGTCTGTCTTGCACTGCCCATCGGCGTAGACGTGGAACTCGACGTCCTCTTCTGACCCGTCTTGGTACATCGACCAGTGCATGTTCTGGAAGTTGTTGTCTGCGGTCAGATTGAGCGTGTACGAGGAGACAGTGTGGTTATCTGCCATCCCTCTGACCTCGATTGACCCACCTTCGTTCGGCATCCTGAAGTTGCCGACGACGCCACCGATTGCCTCTAACTCGACACTCACCGACTCGTTCGTGTGGTCGAGCGACATGTTACCTTCCGTCCGTTCCTCGAAGAACTGGGCCCACCCGCGGTAGTGCGGACTGTAAATGGTGACTTCGACAGTCCCGTTCTCGACCGGATTGACGTACTTTTGGGAGCTGTTGTCGTAGTATTCCGATGGTTTCGGATAGATTCGGTTGGCCTGCTGTTTTTCGAGAATATCGACGGTCGGGCTCCGTGCCGTTCCGCCGTCACCTGTCACCTGAATCACCGGGAGGGTGAGCGTCTTATCGCGGTAGTGGAACTCCGGCGGAGACACCATCGATGTGCCGTTGTCCTGTGTTCGCCAGACACCTCCACCCTCGTACGCGATAGTCACGTCTCCGGTTCGGTATTCGACACTCCCGAGTTCTGCGTCGTACAGTTCCTGTGGGGTTCCGTTCCCGTCGAAATCCTTGTGCGTGATAACGATTCGTGTGGAGTCCTCTCTGACGAGGTACTCCCCGCTCTGTGACCCACTGAGTTCGACTGCCTGCGACTGCGAGTCTCCGAGTGCGGTGATTGCCACTTTCGAGTCGAACAGCGTCATCGAGTGCTCAGCACGGGCAGCGTTCGACGCCTGTTTGGTGTCGTCGAGTGCTGCGCCGCCGAGGGTGACGATAGCCGTCGTACCGAGAACGGTGATTCCGAGAAGGAGTACGACTGCGAGTGGAGATGCTTGTCCCGACCGGTCACGAACGACGCGATATAGCCATGGGACACGAGGGCGACCGCTCATTACGTACCCTCTCAACGTCCGGGACCAAAACCTCATTGGCTGTCTGACCGTCAGGAATTCGGACTGGTTGTCGGTTCCACGAGAACGGAGGTGAAGCCGTTGCTCACGCGTTCGAATCGACGAGCGTAGTGTGGGCCTCGGAGGCCCAAGGGAGTTCCGGCCTCTGAGGCCGGGGATATCGCGGCGGTTTGTGGCCGTTGGTGGACAGGGATATCTGACCGATGGTGACGGAGCAAACTCGCGCTGTCGTTGGGTGCCAGACCTGTGTCAGATGGGATGTCCGTCACAGGTCGGTCAGTACCCCACCAATGTCGTGTCCCGTCTACAGGTGCACAGGTGCACAGGTGAAATCACGTCACGGGACGAGACGTGTTCGATGTTCGTCGCAGTCTACGACTGTGTGTTTCCCTCATCGATCACCTCGTACTAATTCTTCTCGTGGTACTCCATAGGTCACCGTGCGTGATATGACGGCATTCTTTACCGGCCGTCCCTCGGCGACGTGAGTTCGATACCGAATTGGCTCGCGGAGAATATACTGGGGTCACTGTTCGCCGGTAGTATCGACAGAAGTTGCTGGACTCGCCGGGAGTCACGTGAGCAAAGCGAACGTGACGTCGGCGAGTCCACGAACAACTGACGGAGCGGAGCGACGGAAGAAGTGAGTGGACTCGCCGGGATTTGAACTTGACTCGCTCCCGCTGGTCGCTCGTGCGGTTCAAATCCATGCGTTTGGCAAGCCAAACGCTCGGCTCGCCATTTTCTCGCTCGTACCTCGCTCAAAAATGGACTCGCCGGGATTTGAACCCGGGGCCTCTCCCATGCCAAGGGAGTGATCTACCCCTGATCTACGAGCCCTCGAACGCATTCTCTCATTCCCCGGTCGAATAAATAAGGGCTTCGAATCGTCGGACTGCTACGGGCTTGTACTGTGGCACCGTCGTCCAAACCCGTTGGTCGAATCACTCCTCGTCAGGTGACCGGTTCGGGTCTGCGAAGACGATGAGCGTCCCACCATCGGTCTCTCTGCGTTCGATGTCGCCTGTCGCAACGAGTCCATCGATGACGCGTCGTGCGTGTGACGGTGACCAGTCGAGTTTCTCTTCGAGTACGTCTTGGAACATCCGGCCGTTGTTCTGGTGTAACAGCGAGATTACGCGCTCGGAATCGGAACGAGGCTCGTCGGTGGGTGTGGCCGCAGCAGGTTCCGTCTTCGATTCGGCCTTGTTGCGTCCTCGGAGGACGCCTGCAGCCACGAACCCGACGGCAAAGACGGCGAGTGCGCCGAGGAGTAACAGCGTCTGGTTGTTCGACTCGTCGCCGCCAGTGTCACCATTGTCGCCCTCACCACCACCGGGAGCCTCCGTCTCGGTTGGTGCTTCAGTTGGCTCGTCTGTCGCAGTTGGTTCTTCGGTCGGTTCTTCGGTTGGTTCGTCGGTCACCTGGGGCGGCTCTGTCACATCTTCGCGTGTCGTTTCGTTTGCTCCATCGCCGGGGCCACCACCGACACCAGTACATCCAGCAGTCACCACCACGAGAGCGAGGACAAGCGCCGCGAGGACCATCCGGCTCGTTCTCTGTCCGTTCGTTCGCACAGGCATAGCGGTAAATATACGTCAACTAACGTGATAAATATTTGCAGAGAACTGAACAAACATCTTGAATATCGCGATATAAATTCAATAATCCGAGATTATTGTGATAGGTTGTATCAGAACACAACTCGGTCGACAGAGCACGGCCACCATCGAAGTCGCGTCGGGTCCACCGACGAACCGATTGTGTTTTTCTACTGTTGCCAGAAACCGGTTTAGTATGTCCAGTGACGACGACGATGTCTTACGAGTTCCAATCGTGTGCGAGGAGTGCGATACCACGTCGCGTATTCCACTCACAGACGTCCCCGACGCGATTCAGAAGCACAACGACCGGTTACACGACGGCGAAGACGTTGCGCAGGTCGACCCCGAAATCGTCCGTCACGTGACCGACCTCGCCGCCGAGGACATCGTGTTGTCTGACGACAGCGAGTAACCCGACCCGCCGTCTTCTGAGTCTGCAATCCGACTCGAACGACTCACCTGACAGACGCTCACCTGTCTCAGAACAGCGGTAAGGAATACACGTCGTCCCAAAGGCAGTAGATTCTGGCTCGAACATCAGTTGGAGTCCAATCTCTGTTAGCGAGTTTCCGTTTCTGTGGAGTCGAGTGCCCCCCCACAATGCGGACACGACTGTTGAGAGTTCTCACCGGTCGGTTTCGTCGGTTCTGTTCCCACTCCATCCGTTACTTCCACTCCGTCCGGGACTTCCTGTTCGTCGACTTCGCGCTCCCGTTCTGCGAAGAATCCTGCTGCAAGGATACTCGACGGAAGTGCGAAGAATGCGATTCCGCCGAAGGTCGTAATCGCACCGAGAATGCGACCGAGTGGCGTTATCGGAACCACGTCGCCGTAGCCGACGGTGGTGAGCGTGACGATACCCCACCAGAGTGCGTCGGGAATCGACGCGAACGCCTCGGGTTGGGCACGACGTTCGGCGAAGTACATCAACGTCGAGGAGATGAGAACCAGCATTCCAGCCCCGCTGAAGGCGATGGCGAGGTCCTCGCGTTGAGCAGCGATGATTCGTTTGAACCGGGTGCGCGAGCGACGAAAGCGTGGGAGGTCGAATATTCGGGCCAACCAGAGTACGCGAATACCGCCTAGCGTCTCGGGTAACCAGATAAACGTGGGCCAGAACACCACGATGACGAGCAAGTCGAGTAACACGAATGGACGACGAACGAACCGAAGTCGTCCCTCTGACCCTCGATACTCCCTCGTGGTGGCCGCCGCCCACAATCTGACGACGAACAGGATGGTGAAGAGACCGACAGAGACGAACGCGAAGGCGTCGAACAGCAGTTCGAACCTACCGTAAACGGCGTCTATGCTCTGCAAGATTACGGCCAGCACGTTTAGCGACGCGAGGACGAGTGCAGCAGATTCGAGACCTTGACCTGTCCCTCCTTCCGCTTTGGTGGAGACGAGTCGCCACACTCGACGTTTTCTCGAACTGCTCATACGAAACATAAGAACAGAGACACGTATAGCATCGCTGGCGATTCGATTTTGTGCGTTTCTCGTTGTGCTTCGAAGTGCTCGTCGGTCCGGTCGCCACAAATCTCGGCGTGGAGCAGCAACCCGAAACCTCAGCGAGGGGATGTCCTATGATATGGAGAGCAACAGAAGTGACATGATGCCCGAAGTGCTTCGAGAGCATCACAATGTCCAGAGTCCCGAAGACAAGCCAGTGTCACAACGTGAGTTCCTTGATGGGAGCTAAGCGAGCCTCAGAATCCGTTCAGTTCGCGGTGTGCTTCAAGGAACATCCGATGAGGCGCCATCCGTTCTTCGTTCGGTAGTCTCATCGAATCACCTTCCAACTGTTTGAACTCGTAGTATCCGTCCCGGTTAGGGGCTTCTTTGACAAGTATTTCACATTCCTCTGAAAGGGCGAGCCACCCGGTGTCGAACGCCCAGTGATGGAGTTTGCAGAGAGCGATACCGTTCCTCACGTCGTCTGCGCCATCTTCACGCTTCGGGTAGATATGGGCAGCTTCGACTTCAGGGTTTCCGACGGGAGTCTCACGACTACTGCCACAGAATGCGCACGTCTGGCTGTAAGCGCCCTTTACGAGTTCTGCGAAGGCTTGGTCTCGTGCTCGTCTCCGACTTTCGGTGAAACCTCCCAAATCTTCAGTTAATTCTGGTTCTGAGTCCAGCGTTCGTTCCAACCCTTTCTTTTCCTGGTGGACTTTGTCCCCTATTGTGATTCGATATGTGCCTGGCTTATCAAGAAATTCTACTTCGTCTTTGTCGCGAAGTTGTTGGAGTTGCTGACGAATTTTGGCCTGGACATTGTTGTTGTTTGGGAACCGAGATTCGAGACGTTGCTCGGAGAAGTCGTAGAATTCGTGCAGGGTAACGATTCGCTCGTCATGCTGTTCTCGATACTGGTTGAGTTCTTGGCGTACAGCGTCAAGCCAACTCATGTGTTTACCTGTTCCTGATGCTCCATCTTGAACACGATGACCTCTCGACCACCTTGTTCCCGAATTTGATAGTCGAGAAGGTCAACGAACCTTTGGTACACCCACCCACAGACACCTGATTGCTTATAAAAGAGATGGATTGGAATATCGGAGTTGGTTGTGTCTATGAGAACGGAGTTCCCGGAAGAAGATTCGCTCTGGTCGCCTCCAACCCTTCTCCAATATACTCGAATCGCCCACGAGTAACTGAATCGTCGTAGGGGCCGTCATCATTTGTGAACAACAGTACGTCCCGGCAGTCCTGCGAATCGCGTCGGGGGTTGATGCCAGAAATCCGACATCCGAATTCGGTGTCAAATGCTTCTTCGATTACCCCCTGTGAGAGACGGTCGCCGACGGAGATTCCTTCGGGAAGTGTTCGCATGAGTGGCACCGAGCCGTTCCACCCTATGAAATCCCGTGCGAATGCCCTATGAGTCCACCGAGTCGGGTGATATCGAGAGAACGTAGAGGACTCGTCGGGACTCGCCGGGACTGAGCAAACCTTCGGTTTGCGAAGGTCGTGAACTGGGTTCACGGGATTTGAACTTGACTCGCTCCCGCTGGTCGCTCGTGCGGTTCAAATCCATGCGTTTGGCAAGCCAAACGCTCGGCTCGCCATTTTCTCGCTCGTACCTCGCTCAAAAATGGACTCGCCGGGACTCCCGCGAGCAAAGCGAGAGGGAGTACGGCGAGTTCACGAACGACTGACGGAGCGAAGCGACGGAAGAAGTGAGTGGACTCGCCGGGATTTGAACCCGGGGCCTCTCCCATGCCAAGGGAGTGATCTACCCCTGATCTACGAGCCCTCATCAACTGGTAGCCGCCACCCGTTTAGAAGCCCTTCGATTCGGTTCGACTGCGAGTCGAAACGGTTTAACCCGGCGCGGAAGGAACAACGCATGGGAATCCAGCACGGCCGCAAATCTGACGTGCCCGCATGTGCGGGCTTGGGATTGCGGTAGTGCCCCAGTAGTCGCTCATGCGACTACGGGGTACTCGTTTCTGCGGTCAGTGCGGTTCCAACCCGCAACAATGGCACGAATGCACACCCGCCGCCGTGGCTCGTCCGGTTCGGACAAGCCCGTGGCAGACGAAGCACCGGAGTGGAGTGACGTCGACGCAGAAGACATCGAAGCACGCGTCGTCGAACTTGCAGAACAGGGCAAAGACCCGAGCCAAATCGGGCTCTCCCTGCGTGACGAAGGCGTCAAGGGCGTCCCGGTCCCGGACGTCAAACTCGCCACCGGAAAGAAAGTCACCACCATCCTCGAGGAGAACGACGCATCTCCCGAACTCCCCGAGGACCTCCGTAACCTGATGGAACGCGCAGTTCGCCTCCGCGAGCACATGGAGGAGAACCAACAGGACAAGTCCAACCGTCGCGCGCTCCAGAACACGGAGTCGAAGATTCGACGACTCGTCTCCTACTACCGTGGAGACAAACTCGACGACGACTTCACGTACAACTACGACGTCGCCGTCGAACTCCTCGAGAAGTAACTAGATGTCTATGAGCCCCGCCGAACAGACACCCGCTGCCGACGCCGCCGCGACGCTTCGCGAGGCGACGTTCGTTCGTCTCCGCGTCCACACGAGCGGTGCTGCCGTCGCTGCCGCGGGCGTCATCGGGCGGGCGCTCGAGACACTCGACGTCCCCTTCCGTATCCGAGCGACCGAAGCTCCCGACACGACCGCGAACGACGACGTCGCGGCCGTCGTGGGGCTCTCGGACGCCGATGCCGACCTCGAACTCGACCCACGTGACGCGGTCACCGTAGTCCGCGAACTCGGTGTCGACCCCGACCCGGTGGTCGCACTGGCCGGCCAGTACGCCGCCGGTGTGTCACCGGAGGACGACACCGACCTCGTAGACGCGGCACGCGACGTGGGTGTCGAGTCCCGTCCCGGAGTGGCCGTTCCGACGGCCGACCTCGCGGACGGACTCGCACACACCACGCTCGTCCACGCATCGTTTTCGGCCGACAAAGAGCGCGCACAAGCGATACTCGCTGAACTGTCGCTCCCGGCCGAACTCGACGCAGGCGCCCACAAACGTGTGGCTTCTCTCGTCGCACTCGACGCGACTGGTGATGGAGCGACACCGCGGGCAGTCAGCGCAGTCGAACGCGTCCTTCACCCGGACGCGACTCCGAACGGACCGTTCGCGACCGTCGGTGGATTCGCCGACGTTCTCGACGCAACCGTTCGGGAGACGCCCGGTGTCGCCGTCGCACTGGCGCTTGGTCACGACGCTCGTGACGCGGCGCTCGACGCGTGGCGCGACCACGCACGAGCGACACACGCGGCACTCCGTGAGGCGACGACCGGTCGCTACGAGCGCCTCTATGTGCTCTCGTGTGACCTCTCGTCACCGGGGCGACTCGCGACAGTCGCTCGCCTCGCCCGCGACTTCCGGTCGCCGGAACCGACCGTTCTCGCGGTTGGAACCGGTGCCGCGGCACTCGTCTCGACCGGTCCCTCCGGACTGGACGAGCAACTCGCCGCGGCAGCGACCGAACTGGGCGACGCGTCCGCGACAGGGTCACCCGAGGAAGCGACGTTGCGATTCGACCCCTCGGTCGAACCGAAATCGGTCGTCACGGCCGTCAGGGAGGTGCGCCGATGAGCATGACTCGGCGTGCAACCCTGCGGACGACACACGACGACCCAGACATCGTCGCAGGTGCACTCGGTCCGGACAACACGGACTCGATGCACATGGCAGTCGAAGGGGACGAACTCGTCACCACAATCGAACGCGACTCGACCGGTGGACTCCAGTCTACGGTCGATGATTACGTCGTCAACGTGACGGTCGCAGAGACCGTCATCGCAGCAACACGAACGCACACAACCACTAACCATGAGTGAACGATCCGTCTCTAAGCAGAAGCGCGGAAAGCGATGGTACAAGATCATCGCACCCGAGAATTTCGACCGTAAGGAACTCGGCGAAACCTTCGCCGACGAACCCGAGAAGGTCTACGGCCGAACCGTCGAATCGACCCTTGGCGAACTCAACGACGACCAGGGCGCAAACAACGTCAAACTCACCTTCAAGGTGAACGACGTCGGCAGCGACGCTGCCTACACCGAGTTCATCCAGCAGGAACTCACCCGAGACTACCTCCGTAGCCTCGTCCGCCGCGGCGCCTCGAAGGTCGAAGCCAACGTCACCGCCGTGACGAAAGACGACTACCGTGTTCAGGTCCAGCCTGTCGCCTTCACCACGAAGAAGGCAGACCGCAGCCAGGAACACGAGATTCGCCGCATCATGATCGACCTCACCCGCGAGGCCATCACCGAGCGAACCTTCGACGACCTGACCGACAGCGTCACCGAAGGCCGACTCTCGTCGGCCATCTACGGCGAGGCGAAGCAGATTTACCCGCTCCGCCGCGTCGAAGTCAAGAAGTTCTCCCTCGAAGCACGCCCCGCCGAAATCGAGGCCGAGGAAGAAGCAGCAGTCAGTGTCGACGAAGAAGACGTCGCAGTCGACGTCGACGAAGAGTAAGTCCGCCCACCTGGCGGTCTGACTTCCAGTTTCGACTTTTTTGACGCGACGTCGGGAGCGTCGTGGCTATCGACAAAAGCGGTCAGTGATTACTCTTCGACGACGACCGTCCCGACCATCCCCGCCTGTTCGTGCGGGATACAGAGATACTCGTACTCGCCCGGAACGTCGAACGTGTACGAGTACGTCTCGTTACTGTTGATGAGGCCGCCGAGTGAGTTCGAGTACGCGTCTCGTGCAGTTTGTTCGTCGTCGTATCCGCCGCTGGCGAAGAAATCTGCGCCCTCGGGGATGAGGCTCTCGTAGGCAGTGACGGTGTGGCCGCGAGAACTCGTGTTCTTCCACACGACAGTGTCACCGACTTCGATGGTGACTGTCGGCGGAGTGAAAGCGACGGCGGTCATTCCCACGTCGAAGTCGCCATCGGAGGCCAACGACGTTGCACACCCCGCGAGGCCGACCGTTACGGCCGTTCCTGCTGCCGCGAGGAATCGACGTCGACTCTGGTGACCGTCTGCAGACCCATCGTCTCGCATAGGCGACTCTCGGGAGGCGATGGATAAATGTCGCATGGTTCGCCCGACGAACCGGACGACACGGACGGAACGTAAGAGGCAAAGGGGAGGTCCGCAATCGCAACGGTATGAGACCCCGATTCGTCGGCCGGTTGGGACTCGCGGATATGGTCACCGCGGGTAATGCGGCGCTCGGGTTCGTCGCTGCGGTGTTGACCGCAATCGACGTCCGCCTCGCCGCCAAGGCGATTCTCCTCGCCGCGATGGCCGACGGACTCGACGGTGTCGTCGCCCGACGCTACGGCGGGACCGAAGCAGGTCCGTATCTCGACTCCCTCGCGGACGTCGCCTCTTTCGGTGTCGCGCCGGCACTCCTCGTCGTCTCCGTCGTCCGCGAGATGTGGGGCTTCGACCAACTCAGAGTCGTCGGCGGCGTCGCCATCGCGGCGCTGTTCGTGGCGGCCGCTGTCGTCCGATTGGCACTCTATACGGCCTACGACAGCGGGAGCGACGAGACAGTTGGTGTGCCGACGACGCTCGCGGCGACCATCCTCTCGGCGGGCGTCCTCGTTGGGTTCGTCGACCCGATGCTGCTCGTCGTGCTCTCGGCAATCATGGGCGCGCTCATGCTCTCGGACGTGACGTACCCCGACTTACACGCCCAAGACGCGCTCGTGATGGGCGTCGTGCAGGGACTCGCCATCGTCCTCTCGGGGAGTCTCGGTGAGGGATTCGCGTTCGGACTGCTGTTCTTGGCGCTCGGCTATCTCTTCTTGGGGCCCAGATTCTACTGGGGGTGATTGGGTTCGACTGGGTTTGGCTGAGTTCGCCTACCGAGGTCGACTGGGTTCGTCCGTGAGAACTGTCGTGTTCACATTCCCATGTCTGCGGCGTCTTCCGGAACGGGGAGGTCTCGTGGGGAGACACCGAGGAGTTCTGCGGCGTGGTCGAGCGCCATATCGAATCCATAGTACCGTTCTAACTCGTCGCCATCGACCGTCGGGCGAACTTTGAGCATCGCGTACCCGGAGATATTTTGCGCCACGGCGGCGGTCCGACCGTCCCGGTCGAATTCGAGGACGCGCTCAGACTCGGTGACGTAGTATCGTGCGGTGATGCCGTTGGCGCTGGCCTCCTGTTCACTCATAGCCGCCGGTAAGGACGGGGGTGTGTCTAAAGTACCGGTTCGCTCGAACGGCGAGAATACGAGTCGCAGGATGGAACGAAAGTGACGTGTGTCTCTCCATCGACCAAGTGGTATGTGGTTTCAGAGTGGCCGTCGGCGTGACCTCTGCGCCATCCTCTACGACGCAGGTGAACTCCGAGGACAGAAACTAAAGACGCAGTTAGAGCGGTACTACGACACCCGACTCGACCCGCAATCGTTCTACGCGACGCTCGACGCACTCGTGGATTCGGGTCACCTCGAACGACGAACAGAAGGAATCTACGACGTGTACGGACTCACCGACGCGGGGGCAAATCGAGTCGAATCGTACTACGCGTGGCTCACCGAGCGCGTGGAACGTCGCGGGAAGAAGACGGCCGAAGCGGACGAGTAACTCGTCCACTGACGACGCTTACTTCTGTATCCAGTCGCCGATGGTGTTGCGGAGAATCTCGCTGGTCCCCTCGTAAATCTCGTTGAGTTTGGCGTCGCGGTAGTAGCGCTCGGCCGGGAAGTCCTTGGTGTAGCCGTAGCCACCGTGAATCTGTATCCCCTCGTTGGCGACTTCGCGAGAGATTTCAGAGGCGTAGAGTTTCGCCTGTGCGGCCTCTTTGATGTACGTCTCGTCGTTCATCTTCAGGTCGGCAGCCTTGTGCATGAGGAGTTTCGCGGCCTGGACCTTGGTATCCATGTCGGCGAGTTTGTGCTTGATAGCTTGGAACTCGCCGATTGGCTGGTCGAACTGCTCGCGCTCGCCGGCGTACTTCACGGCGTCGTCGAGGGCGGCGCGTGCGATACCAACCGACCGTGCCGCGATAGAGATGCGCCCGCCGTTGAGCGTCTTCAGTGCCTGAATGAATCCATCACCCTCCTCGCCGAGGAGTCGGTCTTCGGGGATGCGCATGTCGTCGAACCGGAGTTCGGCGGTCGGACATCCCTTGTCGCCGAGTTTGTGCTCCGTCCCTTCGACGATGAACCCGTCGTCTTCCTCGGGACGGACGACGAACGAGGAGATTCCTTTGTTACCCGCGTCGGGGTCAGTCTTGGCGAATAGGACGACGGTGTCGGCGACAGACCCGTTCGAAATCCAGAGTTTGCCGCCGTCGACGACGTACTCGTCACCGTCTTTCTTCGCCGTCGTCTCCATGGCGGGCACGTCGCTTCCCGCACCGGGTTCTGAGAGGGCAAACGCACCGATGTCGGTGCCTTCGTTGACCGGCGTGAGGTAGGTCTGTTTCTGCTCTTCGCTACCGAACTCGTAGAGCATGTTGCCCGCGAGGCTCGTGTGGGCCGCGACGATGGTGCCGAGACCACCGGACCCCCGCGAAATCTCTTCGATACCGATAGCGTAGGTGTGATAATCGAGGCCTGCGCCGCCGTACTCCTCCGGGAAGGGCATCCCCATCAGACCGAGTTCGCCCATCTCGCGGACGAGGTCTGCGGGGAACTCGTCAGTCTCGTCGATTTCGGCCGCACGAGGCTTGACCTCCTCGTCGACGAACTCCGAGACCATCTCCTTGATTTGCTTCTGCTCTGCAGTGAGCGTGAAGTCCATAGCTAATTCTTTAATCGACTATGCTTATGATTTTCTCCTATGGGTTGTCGATTTTCTCGCGAGGGGGACGGCCGAGAGTGTCGCGCAGCCGTCACGAACGACAGCCACAGAGTTCTCACGGGTAGCGTGCGACGAGTATCCGTTTCTCGGGGCGTTCAGGTGGGGGAGGAAACCGAAGACGAACGAGAGGGAGTCAGGGACGCCCACGGAGGGCAGAACTGACTGAGCGAGCGGAACTGGACTCGCCCCCAAGAGACTTTTTATCCCCCCAACCGTATACCGGAACACTCCGAATGTCTCGACACGCCGATGCCCGGCCACCGGCAACCGACGATGACCTCGACTGGTGTCACGACGCAGTTCAGGGTGTCTCGCGTACCTTTGCCCTCACCGTGGATGTGCTTGAGGAACCGATGTCTTCCTACATCTGTATTGGCTATCTCCTCTGCCGAGTTGCCGACACCATTGAAGACTCGTCGTCGATTTCGCCTGACGAACAGGCACACCTCTTACGACTCTACGATGGTGCGCTCGACCCAGAGGACGACACCGACATCGACGAGTTCGTCACAGCAGTCGAACCGCACCTCCCTCCGGAAGGGGAGCGCTCCGACGACTGGATGGTCGTCGCGAACGCCGAACGCGTCGTCCGCACGTTCGACGCACTCCCAGACGACGTCCGCGAGGCGGTCACCCCGCCCGTGCGAGAACTCGTCTCTGGAATGGCGATGTTCGTCGAACGCCACTCTGACACTGGCGGTCTCCGCATCCAGTCCCGAGAGGAACTCGAAGAGTACTGTTACTACGCCGCAGGAACCGTCGGCAACCTCATCACGAATCTCGTGACGCGCGAGAACATCGACCGTGAGCGCAAATCGCGACTGTACGACACGGCCGAGGAGTTCGGACTGCTCCTCCAACTCGTCAACATCGCGAAAGACGTTCACGACGACTACACCGCAGAGAACAACGTCTACCTTCCCGCAGAGTGGCTGGAAGAAGAAGGAATCTCACAAGAGGAGGTCGTCGTGCCAGAACACCGAAGTAAGACTGCGTCCGTCGTCTACCGCACTGCGACCCACGCCAAATCGTTCGTCGACGACGCCCAGACGTATCTGGAGACGGTCCCACTGCGCGACGGGAACACGCTCGCGGCGTGGGCGATTCCGTTCCTGCTCGCTGTCGGCACGCTCCGGGAACTACTCGCGAACCCAGAACACGCGGTGACCGGCGAGGGGGTCAAGATTTCGCGCAAGGAAGTGTTCGCCGTCGTCGCGGCGATGAACGACACCAGCGCCGACTCGCTCGCCGACATGCGACAGGTCATCTCTCGGCAACCGTTCCACCTGCAGACGACGAACGCCGACTGAACTGCTCTGCGTCTTTCGAGCGCGCACCACCCACACCGGGCGCGAGTATCGACTCCCGACTCGGCCGCCGTTCGAGTCGTCCGGCGTGACCGTCTTCTGACTCGGTTCCACGTCATCGAGTGTCGGGCGTATTTTGGGAGGATTTTTAGTAACCCAACTATAACGGGCCTCTATGAGTACCGAAGAAGCACACGACGACCACGGCCACCACCTGCCGGCGGTCCAGGACTGGCCGCGCGGCTTCGGCGAGGCGAGCTGGTGGCCGTTCGTCACCGCCGTCGGGGGCGCAGGCATCTACGTCGGCGCGGGTCTCTACATCATGGGACAGGACCAAATCGTCGGCGACATGCTCGGTCCCGCCGTGTTCGTCGGCAGTATATTCGTCTTCCTGGCCGGACTGTACGGCTGGTTGTACCACGCCTTCGTGAGTCACTTCTGGTCGCGCGACGCGAACCAGAAGAGCGCGTCGAAACTCCGGTGGGGCATGATTGCCTTCCTCGGGTCCGAACTCGCGACGTTCGGTGCGCTGTTCACGTATTACTTCTACATACGTGCCGGAGCGTGGCCACCGCAGGAGCTACCACCACTGGTCGGGTCGCTCGTGTTGGTAAACACAGCCATCCTGATCGCGTCGAGTTTCACCCTCCACTGGGCACACGTCGCCATCCGTAACGAGAACCGTCGGAACTTCATCCTCGGTCTCGCACTCACGCTGCTCCTCGGTGTTATCTTCATCGGCGGGCAGGTGTACGAGTACTACGAGTTCATCGTGCACAAAGGGTTCGACCTCACGACGGGCGTCTTCGGGTCGGCCTTCTACGGTCTCACGGGCCTCCACGGTCTCCACGTGAGCATGGGTGCGGTGCTTCTCGGCATCGTCTTCGTCCGTGCCCTCCGCGGGCAGTACTCCGCCGAACGTCACGTCTCGGTGAGTACGGCCTCGATGTACTGGCACTTCGTCGACGTCGTGTGGATCTTCCTCGTCGTCGTCCTCTACGTCGGCGCAGAAGTCGGCGCGTAATCGCAGTACCTACCGCGAACGTCCTCTTTTATATAGCTAGTGAGAGAGCGACAGGTTCCGGCACGTCCTGTCAGAGGTTGTCTGCGGACGTCCACTGCCATGGGTTTCTTCCCGCTAGCACCTCGGCCGAACCGTGGACGTGTCGGGCGTTCCTCTCGATTCGAGTGCCATCGGTGTCGCCTCGACGCTTACCCGAACAGTTCGTTGAAGCGGTAGATGTCTTCGTCGATACCGGCGACGATGAGGTCGTCGTCCCGTCTGACACGGAGGTCGGGGCCCGCTTCGGTGATGAGGTCTCCGTCTCGCTCGACGGCGATGATAGTGCAGTTCGTCTTGGCCCGAACGTCTGCACCGGCGAGTGTCTGCCCGACGAGACCCGGTGCCTGCGTCCGGACGATTTCTATCTGCGACTGCGGCGCGATGACCTCCTCGTCTAACACTGTCGACGCGAGCATGCGCCCGGCGACGGTCGAAAGGGCGAGGACGTAGTCCGCACCGGCGCGGTAGAGTTTCGCGATGCTCTCTGTCTCGTTCGCCCGCGCGATGACCTCGGTCTCTTCGGAGACCCGTTCGGAGACGAGCGTCGCGAACACCGCCGTCGTGTCGTCGTCGAGCGCGAGGAGCACACCACGCGCTTCGGTCACCTTCGCTTCAGTCAGTGTCTGTGGGTCGGTGATGTCTCCGACGACGTCTACGCCAGGTTTGTCGACTTTGTCCACGACGAGGTGTGGGACGCCCGAACTCGCGAGTGTCTCTGCGGCCGTCGACCCGACCTCTCCGTATCCGGCGACGATGATTGTTCCACGGCGGAACCGACGGGCAGACGAGAGCGTGAGGGCGCGGAGTTCTTCGAGCCGTTTCTCACGGCCGACGACGAGGAGAATCGTGTGCTCGTCGATGACTTGGTCGGGGCCGGGTGGCGAGACGAACTCCCCACTGAACCACGCACCGATGACGTTGACGCCGGTGATACCACCGATACCACTCTCTTCGATGGTCTTCCCTTCGACCGGACTTCCGCGCTGGACCAGCAGTTCTGCGACTTCGAAATCTTCGCCAATCTCGATAGCGTCACCGAGTGACGAAGAGACAGACGTCGTCGCCTTGCCCGCCAGACTCTCACCGAGCAGACGACGGGGTGAGACGACTTGGTCTGCACCGGCGTAGCGGTGGTACTCTGCGACTCTCGGGTCTTCGATGAGACTGACCACGCGACTGGTCGGCGCGGCCTGCTTCGCGGCCAGGATGATACTCGCGTTGGTCTCGTCGTCGTCGTCGGCGACGATTGCGAGTGCCTCGGAGGCGTTTGCGGCCTCCAGTGCGTCGGCAGATTCAGGGTCTCCGTGGACGACGTCGTGCCCTTGGGCGTAGAGGTCCTCTGCGAGGTCACGGTCAGATTCGAGGATGACGTACTCCATATCCATCGCGTCGAGTTCGTCGACGAGTGCGTCACCGCGGGGAGTGAACGTACAGATGATGACGTGGTCGGTCAGACTGGAACTCGCCGGTGGGGCAGTCCGCAGGGCGTCTTCGACGAGTGGAACGAGGAACAACGGGAGCGTGAGGAACACCGTCGTCACGCCCGTCAGTTGCATCACGATAGAGAGAGCGAGGAGAGGCGGGTAGTCGACCCAGAACCGGGTCTGTTCGCCGTACCCGGTCGTCGTGAACGTCTCGACGACGACGTGAACCGCCTGGATGAAAGAGACGTCTACTCCTGCGAAGAATCCGACCGCCCAGCGATAGATTAGCGCGTACGTGAGCATCAACAGCGCCGCGCCCGCGAGGTAACGGCCGAGACGAGATTTCGCTTTCGACAAGCCGGGGCCGTCACCCGATATAGACATATCGTTCGCTATGACCCCCGGTGTCTAAAAGGGACCTGCCGACAGAGGGCTGATATGGGCAGACGGAGAGACGCCGTGCTCACCCTCCTCGTGGGAGTACCGGTGGGAATCGGCGTGGTTGCGTTCGACCCGCCCCTCACACTCGACGCCGTCCTCGTCGGTGTCTTCGGGACGCTCGCACTCGAAGCGGCACTCCTGTCGCGTCGTACTCGGGTTCGAACACTGTGGGACAGCGGGTCGGTTCGAGCAGTCGCCGTCGTCAGCACACTCGTGGCCGTCGCCGTCGCGGTGGCGGTCGTCGGGACGGCCGTGTTGGTCGTCGTCCTCTCAGGTGTCGTGACCTATCTCTTCGTGCTCGCCGTCGTCGAACTCCGAACCCGACTGAGTCGGTGACGGGAGAACTCAGCGTTCGTTTACAATCGTCATTTGAGGAATATTTATCCACGGCCCGGCCGCCAATGTGTGTATGAATACCACGACCCGAGCGGCAATCGCCGTCGTGTGTACCGCGGTGCTCGTGGCCACGTCGGTTCTCGGCGGGTCGTATCTCGGTCTCGCCGCACCACTGTCGGGAGACATCTACGACACGGTGTCCCCGCCGGGTGCGACGAACGTAGAGAGTCCGTACGGGTCTGCGAGCGTCTGGTACGACGACGCTGGCGTCCCCCACATCGAGGCCGAAAACGAGGAGGCACTGTACTACGCCGTGGGCTACGTGCAGGCCCGTGACCGACTGTTCCAGATGGACCTCCAGCGGCGACTCGTCGGCGGAAAACTCTCGGCGATGGTCGGCAACTCGACGCTCGAATCGGACCGATTCTACCGCAGTCTCGACTTCCAATCGGCCGCCGAGGCGTCGTGGCAGTCCGTGCGCGGAACCGACGTCGGCACGCCCATCGAAGCCTTCACCGCCGGCGTGAACTACTACGCGGACACCACCCCACTGCCGCCCGAATACGCCCTCCTCGACGCGGAGTTCGAAGCGTGGACACCGACTGACACCCTCCTCGTCGGGAAACTCATCTCGTGGCAACTCTCGGGGTCGTTCGCCGACCTGCGCCGGTCGACTACCGTCTCTCGGCTCGGCCCGAACGCGTCTGAACTCTACCCGTCAGAACTCGACCACGACGTCCCGATTATCCGTGAGTCGGCAGCGTCGGACGCCGAGTCGTTCTCCCCAACCGACGTGGTCGAAGAGACGGGAGAGTCGACTGCGAACGCCGATGGCGACTTCGCTGCGCTCGCAGAGTGGACCGACCGGTACGACAAAGACCCGACCTACGGGTCGAACAACTGGGTCGTCTCCGGCGACCACACTGCCTCTGGAAAACCACTACTCGCGAACGACCCGCACCTCTCGTTGACCGTCCCACCCATCTGGTACGAGATGCACCTCTCGACCGACGAGATGGACGTCCGCGGCGTCGGGTTCCCAGGCATCCCGATGGTCGTCATCGGGCGGACTGCCGACGCCGCGTGGGGAGTGACCAACGTCGGCGGCGACTTCACCGACCTCTACACCTACGAGATGCGAGACGGTGGATACGTCTACGACGGTGAGGTTCGGTCGTTCGAAACCGAGACCGAACTCATCGAAGTCGCGGGCGGTGACGACGTCGAACTCACCGTCAGGAAGTCGGTTCACGGCCCGGTCATCGAACGCGGTGGGAAGACAGTCGGCGTCGCGTGGCCCGGTTTCTCCGCGACGAACGAATCGCTCGGCGTCTACCGACTCAACCACGCCGAATCTGTCGGAGAGATACGCGACGCGCTCCGAATCTGGGACGTGCCCGCACAGAACTTCGTCGCCGCCGACAGCGCGGGGAACACGCTCTACTACCCCGCCGGTCGCTATCCACTTCGCGTGACCGATGGCGCGGTCGTCCGCGGCGACACCATCTTCAACGGGTCTGCCGGCGAAGGTGAGTGGCGTGGCTACGAACCGTACGGACAGTCGTCGTGGGATGGGTTCGTCCCGTTCGAGTCGATTCCGCACGTCGACAACCCGGACCTCCTCGCCACGGCGAACCAGCGAACCATCGACGACCCGGCGTTCTACATGGGCACGTCGATGACCTACGCCGACCCCTACCGAGGGCAACGCATCTACGACTTGCTCGACGACGCGGCCCGAGAAGGCGGTGTCACTGCGGAGACGATGAAACAGGTCCAGCGTGACGTTCACTCCGAGGCGGCGACGAGTTTCACTCCGTACGCGACTGCACCCGACGCAGTGTCCCAGATGTCGCCCGACGCGCGTGAACTCGTCTCCGAACTCGACGGATGGGACGGACAGATGCGCGCCGACTCGCGGGCCGCACTCGTCTACCGGGTCTGGGTCGACGAGTTCCGCAACGCGACGTTTAGCGACGAGTTCGAACCGCAGGGATTAGACGAGTCGTACTATCCGCGTCTCTACGTCTTACAGCGACTCGGCCCCGACGCTCGCTGGTACGACGACCGCTCGACTGCGGACGTGACCGAGACACGTGACGACGTCGCCGCGGACGCGATGAACCGGACCGCGGCACGACTCGAACGAGAGGGGTGGAAGACGTACGGTGAGTTCAACAGACTCGACATGAACCACCCGTTCGACCGCGAGTTCCTGAACTATCCAGAACGGCCGATGGACGGGTCACCGTACACCGTGTTCAACTTCCGGTCGTCGGGGGACACACAGGCCGGGAGCAGTTGGCGAATGGTCGTCGACTTCTCTGCAGACGACGACTCTGTCGGGGTCGTCCCCGGCGGCCAGCGCGGCGTCTTCTGGTCCGACGAATACCACAGTCAACTGGACGAGTGGGCCGACGGCGAGTACAAACCACTCACACTCGACCGACCGAGTGGGTCGCCCGACATCGTCTTCGGAGGGGCGCAATGAGCGTCCTCTCTGAGGTTCGAACCGGTCGCCGTGCCGAACTCGCGCTGGTCGTGGCGACGGTAGTTGGCCTCGCCGCAGCGTCGGCTCACTGGGCGGGACTCGTCGTCGGAGGTGTCCTCGTCGGACTCCTCGCGACGTCGGTCAGTCGAGCAGTCGTACAGGGAGTCACCTTCGGCGGAATCGCGCTCTCGGTCCACGTCGGTCGCCTCTGGTTGCGAGGGGCGCTCGACCCGTTCTTCGAGACCGGCATCCTGCTCGTGGTGACAGTCGCCATCGGGTTCGTCCTCCCGACCGTCGCGGCCGTCGGCACTCGCGCGCTCGTGGGCGATGTCTGAAGCGCTGTCCTCGGAAGCGACCGAACGGACTCGAGGGCGACTTCTCGGCGGCGGTGCAGTCACCCTCGCCGCCACGGTGAGTGTGGGATGGGGCCTCACCACGGCGTCTGCGTCGTCGGTGTCGTCCACCGACGCGGTGACGTGGACGAGCGCGACGATACTTGTCGTCGTCGGACTCTGGGCTTACACCTACATCTACGCCGCCGAAAACGTCGCAGACGAGCGTGGCGAAACCGCCGCTGTGGGTGACCACGTCGAGTACGACACACTGGGCCTCCCGACTGGGGTGACGCTGTTCCGAGGCCTCCTCGTCGCAGGCATCGCGGGCGTCGGAGCAGTGGCCGCACTCGGAGTCGTCACCGATTGGTTGGCGTGGGGTGCCGCGATAGGCTACGGGCTCGCCGCGGCACTGGACGCTGTCGATGGATTCCTCGCACGACGATTGGGTCGAACCACGCGACTCGGCCAGCGACTCGACACCGCGGTCGATGCCTTCGGTCTACTCGTCGCACCGCTCGCAGGAGTCGTTCTCGGCCAACTCCCGTGGTGGTATCTCTCGGTCGGTGTCGCACGCTACGTCTTCGTCGCCGGCCTCTGGTGGCGCGAGCGAACCGGGCGGCCGACGTTCGACCTTCCCCCTCGGGAATCTCGACGCGTCCTCGCCGGCCTCCAGATGGCAGTCGTTCCGGTCGCACTCGCCCCGAATGTTGGCGACGCGTGGATACCGCTCGTCGCTGGCGCCGCTGCGAGCGGGTTGCTCGTTGGATTCGGGCGAGATTGGCTCTACGTCTCGGGACGACTCGAAGCAGGAGTCTGGGACAGACCAGACACGCCGACGAGAGACTAACCGAGTTGCGCGAGGATGTCGAGATTGTGGGCGACGTAGGACAGTTCGTCAGTCTCTACCTGTCGGTGCCGAGTCGCAAGCCACTCTCGGAGCGTCTCGTCGTCGACAGCGTCTGACTTCCCGAGCGACTGTTCGAAGAATCCGAGGATGTGGTCGAGGAAGACGCGCTCGTGGTCGTCGTGTTCCGGGTGGACGACCCAGTCAGACCCGCCTGCACCGATGACTCGTGCGCCGAGTTCCGGGAGGACCGAGAGGAGGTCAGACCCCGTTTCCGGCCCCGCGCTCTCGCCGTCTCGCATCGTTTCGTGGTAGGCGGCGACGACATCGTCGTCGGCGTCGTGCGCAGGGCGGAACGCGGTTCGGCCGTCGAAGGTAATCGGTGCGTAGAGATAGCCGCCGTCGACGACTCGAGAGAGGATGGTCGAGACGGCACGTCTGAGCGGGAGCAGGTCGAACACCGCGTGTCCGATCGCGAGGTCGATTGCCCTCGGAAGCGCCGACATGGCGTCGAAGAGGTCGCTCGTCATGTAGGTGAGAGAGACCTGTCGGCCGTGTCGTTCGATTCGAAACCCATCTTTCGTGGGTGAGGCCGCCCATCCAGCGGCCCGTGCCCACTTCGCGAACGCGGCCGCGGCCTCGTCTGCCATGCCCTTCCGCCGGTCAACCATGACGTACTTTATCTCGTCGTGGCCGTCGAAGACACCCCACGAGAGCAGTCGTCGGCACATCGCCCCCGTCCCCGCCCCGACCGAGACGACACGAAGTGGTTCACCGGGTTTCGAATCGGCGCGTCTGCCCAGACGGTCTCCAAGCTCCGCGAGCGTGGGTCGGTGGAGCGCGCGGTCGTCTATCGCCTCCTTCGACCGGAGATAACGCACGAACGGGTCGTCGTGTCTGGTCACGAACGCCCCGTCTCGTCGGATTGGTATAATCGTTCGCCTGGAACAGACTGCGTGACCGAGACGAGACGTCGGAGATGGAAACGACGTCGGTCCGCAATCGGGTGAACCGTCGACCGAGACAGAATCACCTGTTTCACCAGTTTTGCCCATCGTTCCTCGCTGGCGACGGAGACAGAAATCCAGGAATCGCCCGGAAAGTATTTGATTCACTTCCCGAGAATTAACGCCAAATGGATAGCGAGATTATCGACGCGGTGACTGGGTGGGACTCCGCTCCTGCAGAGCGGGGGTACGGTGGCCTCCGGTCACTCGCAGACGACGGCTTCTCCGGTGCCGTCGTAGCCGGCATGACGTGGGGCTTCATGCTCAACGGTCGTCTCCTCGGGGTTTTCGACGGGACGATAGCCGACTTCGACGACGAATCGTTCGAAGCCTATCGCGCGCCAGACCCGTCGTTGCCACTCCTCTATGCGATGCAGGAGACCGGCGGCGACGTGCGCGCGCAGTACTACTCAGAAGATACACCGCTGAACGACGCCAACAGCACACTCTCTGCCGGTGGGTTCACGGGCTACGTGGAACTCTCAGAGAACGTTCTCTCGGGAGACTACTACACCGTCTACCACGGTGGGAAATCGATGAGCGTCGCCTTCGTCGGCAACAGTAGTCGTCTCGTCACGGGCGACGAAGCGTTCGAACTCGCCGACGACGAGATTGGAATCTACAAAGTGTACGACGTGGACATCGACCTCGTCGAGATTCCGGGCGACGACGGTGACGACGCGAGTGCCGAAGACGACACGACCGACGCTGCAGTCGGTGGCGCGGCCGGTGGGGCCGACGCCGAATCCGACGAGCAGGACGAACCCGTCTCCGACACCGAGTCACCGACGATAGAGCGTGCCGAGGCGAACGGTGGAGCCGAATCGGCGAGTTCGACGCCGAGTGCAGACACGTCAAACGCCGACGCAACTGGGGCGTCGGCCACGGAGCAAACGGCGAGTAGTACGACCGACACTGCGACGCAAGTCCCGCAGGCCGAATCGTCTACAGACGACACTCCTGCTTCGACGACCTCAGCCAGTGCGACGACGGCCGACAGTGGCTCGAAAAACGGGTCGTCGTCGGACGCAGATGACGACGACGACGGTGACGACGTCTTCTCCGCCGAAGCAGAGTGGCGAAACGCCCGCTCGATTCCGTCGCTCGACCCGCGAGATTCGGAAGGGGAGTCGGTGAAGGACCGGCCTGGAAAAGGCCGCCGTGGGAAACAGGGACCGAAGCGAGCCAAACGCTCCCGCAGTTCCTCCACTCAGAACCCGTCGAAATCGTCCACCTCGAATGGGTCGTCGAGTTCTCCCTCGACGAGTTCGAAGCCGACGAAGCCGACCTCGGCGGTCTCTGCCGGCAAAGTCCAGTCGCTCCGAGAAGAACTCGCGTCGGTCAAATCCGAACGTGACAGTCTCGTATCCGAGCGAGACACGCTCCAACGCGAACGCGACGAATATCGCCAGCGGGCAGACGAACTCGAGAGTCGAGTCGAAGAACTCGAATCGGAACTCGAAGATATCCGAGCGGAACTGGACGAAAACGGTGTCACGCTGACCGACCGCTCGATGCCCGCAGACGAAGCGCTCCGCGGAACGAATCTGTTCGTCCGCTACGCGAAAAAGAGCGGTGCGACGCTGGAGAAGGCACACGCTGGACAGGCGAAACAGGACGACGTCGTAGAGAACCTCCGTCTCGAACACCACACGACGTTCGACGTCGAGGGACTCGGTGTCGACGGCAAGCCATACGAGGAGTTCCTCCACGACTCGGCCGAGTTCGGATTCGCCAAGTGGGCCGTCACCGACCTCCTCTACGAGATTGGCCAGACGGGCAATCGGTCGAGTCTCGCAGGTGTCTTCGACTCGATTCCGGAGGTCGACCGAATCGAACTCTACGGAACCGTCTCGATACCGATCGACGAGGGTGAAAGCGAGTCTCGACGGTTCGACATCATCTTCCGCGACCAGATGGGCAACCCGCTGTTCGTCGCGAACATGAACGACTCCCGTGACCCAGCGACGTATTCGATGGTCCAACAACTCATCAACGACTCGAAGAACGTGGCCGACGGCAACGAGACCCTCGGGTCGGCGTTCGTCGTCACGAAGAGTTTCTTCGAACCAGAGGCGCTCGAAGCGGCCACCGAAGAGACCGGTGGCGGACTCTTGAGTCGGTCGAAGCGCAAGAGCTTCGTGAAACTCTCACGCAAACAGGGCTATCATCTCTGTCTGGTCGAAGCGCGGAGTGGCGAGTTCCACCTGAACGTCCCCGACCTGTAACTCGGCGGACGGAACGGGTCGGCTTTTCGACGCGTCGCGAGCGAAATACGACGTTCAGCGACAGAAGAGGAAGACTGCTCGGAGAGAGACGTCGCTCGTAACATAGTTGGTCTGGTTCGAATACCGAGTGACCGCGTATTATCGGCCCGGACGCGGCCACACCTGTCGGTGTTCAGCGGCGCGGGTGTCCCCAGCAGGAGCCAGATGTACCAGAGGTGACTCGTCGTGGAAACTTAGACGACCGCGCGTAACGGAATTAACTCTCGATTTCTGCAGCTTCTTCGATCTTCATCGATTCGAGCTTGGTGACAATCTCGTCGAGCTTTCCGTCGAGTTCGTCGACGAACTCGTCGGTTCGCTCGGTCTTGATTGCGCCTTGGCTGGAGGGCTCGATAAGGTTCTCTTCTTCGAGAACGCGAAGCGAGTACCGTACCTTGTGGTGTGGGTAGCCAGTTTCGTTCGACATCTTGACGATGCCGATTGGCTCGTTATCGATAACCATCTTCAGAACCTGGAGATGGCGCTCCAACATATCGACTTCTTTCTCAAGTCGGTCTATCATGCCATTTGTTAACTCTTCTTGGGAGGCTTTAAGCCTTGCCCTCTTCGGTGGCGAATAATAAGATGACACGGCCGTACTACGGCCAGATGCGATACCATTGCGTTCCCACGGACACTAATTAACGGTTGTGTTATCCATCGGCATGGAGATGCGAGTTCGTGACGGAATCGAACTCTGGTTCGTGTGAAGTATACACGAACGTGTATTTGTTCGAGAGCAGTACCGTAATGTGTTTAGTGCGTCGCGGGGAACGGCCGACGTATGACTGTTACCATCGTCGGTTCGCAACTCGGCGACGAGGGCAAAGGTGCGCTCGTCGACCTGTGGGGCGGCGACGCTGACGTCGTCGTCCGATATCAGGGCGGCGACAACGCCGGCCACACCGTCGTCGAAGACGGCGAAGAGTACAAATTATCGCTCGTCCCGAGTGGGGCCGTCCGCGACAAAGTGGGCGTGCTCGGCAACGGCTGTGTCATCAACCCGCGGACGCTCTTCTCCGAAATCGACGCCCTCCGCGAGCGCGGCCTCGAGCCCGACGTGCGTCTGGCGAAGCGCGCGCACGTCATCATGCCGTACCACCGCCGTCTCGACAACATCGAAGAGGAAGCGAAGGCAGACTCCGACGAAGACCTCGTCGTCGGCACGACCGGCCGCGGTATCGGCCCGACCTACGAGGATAAAGCCGGCCGTCGCGGTATTCGCGTCGGTGACCTCCTGGACCCCGAAATACTCCGGAAGCGACTCGAATACGTCGTCCCGCAGAAGAAAGCACTCATCGAGGACGTCTACGGACTCGAAGCCGGTGAGGAGTGCGACATCGACGCGCTCGTCGAGGAGTTCACCGAGTTCGGCCGCCGACTCCGCGAAGACGACATGGCCATCAACTGTGGTGACTTCCTCGCAGAACGGCGCGAAGCGGGCGAGAACGTGATGTTCGAGGGCGCACAGGGGACGCTCATCGACATCGACCACGGGAGCTACCCGTACGTGACCTCCTCCAACCCGACTGCTGGCGGTGCGGCCACCGGGAGCGGTGTCGGACCGACCGTCGTCGGCCAGGGTGAAGTCGTCGGCATCGTCAAAGCGTATCTCTCTCGTGTCGGCGAGGGACCGATGCCGACCGAACTGAAGAACGACGAACGCGACGAAGAACTCGCAGACTTCATCCGCGAGAAGGGTGGCGAGTTCGGAACCGTCACCGGTCGCCCACGCCGTATCGGATGGCTCGACATGCCGATGCTCCGCCACGCCGCCCGCGTCAGCGGATTCACCGGAATCGCCGTCAACCACCTCGACGTGCTCGCCGGCCTCGACGAAATCAAGGTCGGTCACGCCTACGAACTCGAGGGCGACGAGCGACTCACCATGCCCGCGACCACCGAGCGCTGGGACGAGTGTGAACCCATCCTCAAGGAGTTCGACACGTGGCCGGAAGTCGACTGGACCGAAGTCGCAGAAGAGGGCTACGACGCCATCCCAGACGCCGCCCAGGACTACCTCGAGTATCTCTCCGACGAACTCGACGTCCCCGTCTACGCCGTCGGTGTCGGCCCAGACCGCGCACAGACCGTCCACCTCGCGAACCCGTTCGACCAGTAAGCCGAATCTTCGACGAATCAGCCCCGACCGTTCGGCGCTGTTCGTCACCCGGACTCTTTTGCGCCGTCCTCGACTCGTCGCGCCGAAGCGTTGCGACCACCCGGCGTCGAACCCGTACGCTTTTACTTGACGCAATCCACCGTCACGACAATGAAAGAATCCCTGATGGACATCCTCTGTGACCCCCTCGACAAGAGCGAACTCGAGCTGGAAGTCGACGAGCGAGACGGTGACGAAATCATCGAAGGCCGACTCATCGGCACCGTCACCGGTGAGGTCTACCCCATCGAGGACGGTATCCCGAACTTGCTCCCCCCGGACATGCGAGACGACTGACCGGACCTGAACGTTTTTCTATTCTCGTCTCGACGGTGCAACCGTGTCGAACGCGACGCTCACCGTTTCGTTGAACGCCGAGCGCCCTCACGACCTCTCGGTGCGTCCGACGTTTACGACCACCGACACCTTCGCGGTGGAGTTCGTCAACGAAGGACAGGCGGTCCACGTTCACCTCAACATCGACGACGAACTCTCGCGTGTGGTGTCGCTACCGTCAGGAAACCACTTCGTCGACGGTGGGCAGACCAAGTTGGTGACGTTGCCCGTCCGCTCGGCGTCGAAACCGGTGTCTGGGAAACTAAAAATCGTCTCTGGATACGGCTCAGAGACGGCGTACGTCGACGTGACAGTCAACCCCGGAACGGGCGGGAAGCCCCCGGTCGATATCGACGAGACGCTCTCGAAACCCGCCACGCGAGAGCCCGAACCGGGATTGGTGGGGACACTCGGTGACGCACTCCCAGGAGTCGATTCCGGGGCAGTTCCACTGCTGGTTCTCGCCGGTATCGCACTCGTCCTCGCCATCGCCGTCGCGTCGGTGTTCGAAAGCATCGCCATCACGCTCGGCGCGGGCGCCGTCGTCGCCGGCGTCTTCGTCGCGTTGGCGTTGGCGATTCAGTAACTGAAAGCGCAGCGTCTCTTATTCGTCGTCGGTCGGAACGCCGCAGAGGTTTCCGTCGTCGTCGAACAACTTCGCACGCAGGAAGCGCGTCCGATAGCGGTTGGCACCTTCGTAGACGTCCGCCTCGCGGATGTCGTCGATTCGGTCGTCCGCGACTGCTTCGATGATGTCTTCGACCTGCTGTTTCTCCGATGGCGTGAGCTCGAACTCGTAGGTCTTCGTCTCTTCACCCTCGAGGCGCGTCCACTTCCGGGAGGCCGCGATGACGAGCGAACAGGGCTCTCGGCAAGGGAACGCACCGTCTCCGCCATCGACGTCGAGGTCCGTCTCGTCGTTGTACTGCCACTCACGGCGCTTGACACACTGTGAGTCGTCGCAACAGGCCTCGGCGACCCAGTCGACGTGTTCGTGACCGTCTCCGCGATTCCACGTGTCGATGACGCTGTACATCCCGGTCTGGCGGCCGATGGTGTCTTCCCAGTGTTCGACGTCGAGGCTCCCGTTTTGCTCGCGGTACCAGTTCGGAACCGACGCGGGGTAGAACGTCCCGACTGCTTCTACCAAGTCACGAGCGTCGAGTTCGGGGAAGACCCATCCACCGGCGAGGTTGGCACCGGTCTTCAGCGGCCGATACCGACCCTTCTCGTCGTAGGTCGCCAGTTGCCGGGCGGCGAGTGGTTCGTGGTACGGGTCCAACTCCTCGGCGTCGGTGCCGGCGTCGTCGACGTGGCGGAGGTCGTACGACCGTTCGCCGTGGTCGTCGACGCTGACGGTGACGAGCAACTGTCCCCACTCGCGGTGAACCCCGTCTCGAAGCGCCTCGTAGCGTTCGGAGACTGACAGGTCGTCCGCACCTTCGACCCACCGGAGATACGCTCGCCGCTGGGGACTCGACTCGCCGACGACGGTCGTCCAGAAGTACCAGTTGGTCACGTAGTCGTCGTGGTCGGCCAGTGCCTCGGTCAGTTCGTCTTCCGAGAGGCCATCGTGGCGTGTCTCGGGCGTCTCCAGACGGTAGCCATCGTCGTGCTGTGAGACGGTGAGCCCATCTTGGGCGACTTCACCATCCGATTCGACGGCGGCGACGAGAGCGTCGGTGTGGTGACTCATCACTGCTCACCCGCCAGTTCCGTCGTTCGGGTTCGTTCACGGACGACTTCGAGCGCGTCACCGACGTCTGCGCCTGCGTCGGCGGCGCGTTCGAGCACCACGTCGGCCATGAGGCCCTCGGTTCCGACGGCACCCGCGTACCAGATGCGGTGGCCGTCGACGACGGTCGGAATCTCGTACCCGTCGCGGTAGTCGTCGGTGAGGCCCATGTCCTCGGGGATATCTTCCTGGGTGTGGAAGCCGTCGGCGACGAACAGTGGGACGACGACGACGTCGTCAGATTCGAAGTAGTCGGTCACGTCGTCTACTTCCGGTTCTTCGTCCATGTAGAGCGCCTGCACCTCGTCGAATCGGTCCATGTCGCGGATGCGGTCGGCGTGGTACTCGATCGCCTTCGCGGAGTTCTCGTTGCGCTCGGTTCCGTGTCCGACGACGGCGAGACCGAACCCCGAACCGACGTTCGGGTCGCCGGTGACGGTCTCTGCGCGGCGGACGATGACGTCGGTCATCGCTTCGTGGGTTCCGACCGGGCCACAGTAGTGGACCGTCTTGTCGGGCACGTCGGTGGCAGTGAGCGTGACGTGTGACGCCGAGAGGCCGTCGGAGTCCCAGTCGGCCACGTCCCAGCCATCGAGGTGGAGTTCTCGGGGGATGACCTGCTCTGTGAAGTATCCCTCGCTGATGAACAGTGGGACGACGTACACTTCGTCTGCCTCCACAGTCCTGAGTACCTCCCGAATCGACGGCTCTTCTTTCCAGAAGCCCGTTCGGACCTCGTCGAACGCGCCAACCTCGCGGATAGTGTCCGCGTGGTCGTAGGTAGGCGTGCTCGAATCCGGGTTCAGGTGCGACCCGTGCGCCACGATGACCAGCGCTTGCATAGCCGGGGGTTACGACGGGACTGTCTTATGAACTTCGCATCTCGAAAAGGAATCTTCGTGTTCGGCTAACTCGCGTTCGTCACCCGTTCAGCCATCGGTCGCGGCGGCGGTTTTTTGCGCTCGGCCATCGACACACCGGGTATGTCTCTCGCCGCCGACGCACGCGATGCCGTTCGTGAACGACCGTTTCTCCTCGCGTCACTCCGCGCGGGCGTCGTCAACTACGCCGCCGCGGCGGCGTCTCTCGACCTCGGCGACGACGACGCGGTTGCAGCAGCGCTCCGACGGTTCGCGGAGGACCTCCCCGAACTCGAAGCCGTGTCGCACGACGTGATGGTCACGATGCGCAGTGGCGTCGGCCTCGTCGGCGAAGATATCGAGGAGTCGGACGACGACCCGATTCTCTCCGTCGCCGGCGTCGAGCTCTCGGGTGGCGGTCCACTCACTGCGATAATCGCAGAAGGTGAAGTCGGCCCAGCACTGCTCGCGACGGTCATCTCCCGACTCGACGCGGAATCTATCGTCGTCGATGCCGCCGGTGTCGCCGGCGACGCCTTGGCCGTGGTCGTCCCGAGACGACAGGGAGCGGCCGCCTTGCGAGTCGTCGAATCGGCGAGTGAAACGGCCTACGCCTGAATCTGCTGTCGCCACGTCACGACCCGTGGGTCGAGAGATTCGCCGAGAGCGCTCGTTTTCGAATCGGCGGGTTCCGACGGGTTGAAAATCCTGCCCCGAGTAGCCGAGGGCATGACGCTGTCCGTGACCAACACGCTGTCAGGAGAACGCGAAGACTTCGAGCCGCACGGCGACGACGTGTTGCTCTACGTCTGTGGACTCACGGTCTCGGACGACGCCCACCTCGGTCACGCCCGTCTGTGGATGCACTCGGACATCATGCATCGGTGGCTCGAGTACGAGGGCTACGACGTCCATCACGTCGAAAACTTCACCGACGTGAACGAGAAGATAGCCGCCCGAATCGGCGAAGACGACCTCGGCGACGACGAACCAGCCGTCGCAGAACACTTCATGAGCGACGTCATCCGCGACATGCGCGGCCTCAACCTGAAGCGAGCAGAGGTCTACCCACGCGTCACCGAACACATCCCCGAGATTATCGACCTCATCCAGACGCTCGTCGACCGTGGACACGCCTACGAGTCCAACGGCTCGGTCTACTTCGACGTGACGACGTTCGACGACTACGGCAAGCTCTCGAACCAGAAACTCGACGAACTCCAGTCGCAAGCAGACACGGACGAGCGCTCCGAGAAACGCAACGCGGCGGACTTCGCCCTCTGGAAAGCCGGTGCAGTATCTCCCGAAGAAGCGGCCGAACATCGCAAATCCCACCTCGACCCAATCACGGACCCGTGCGGTGAGACGTGGGACTCCCCGTGGGGTGAAGGCCGGCCGGGATGGCACATCGAGTGTTCCGCGATGTCGATGACGCACCTCGGCGAGACCATCGACATCCACGTCGGCGGCCGTGACCTGGTGTTCCCCCACCACGAGAACGAAATCGCCCAGTCCGAAGCCGCGACGGGGCAGACGTTCGCCCGGTACTGGCTCCACGTCGGCCTCCTGCAGACCGAAGGCGACAAGATGAGTTCCAGTCTCGGGAACTTCTTCACCGTGAGCGACGCCCTCTCAGAGTTCGGTGCCGACGTCATCCGGACGTTCTACCTCTCGACGGCCTACGGGTCCGAACAGACCTACTCCGAGGAGACCATCTCGGAGGCCCAAGAGCGCTGGGACCGACTCGAACGCGCCTACGAGGCCGCTGTCGAGGCGTGTGACAGTCCCGACTCGCGCACGAAAGTCGAAGCGACCGACCTCCGAGAGACCATCGAGGCGACCCGCGAGAACGTCCGCGCGGCGATGAACGACGACTTCAACGTCCGCGAGGCGATGGCAGAACTCCTCGGCCTCGCGAGTGCCGTCAACCGACACCTCGCAGACGCAGCCCTGTACGACTATCGCGCGCTCCGAGAGGCAATCGAGACGTTCGAAGACATCGGTGGCGAGGTGTTCGGCCTCTCGTTCGGTGCAGCAGGCGACGGCGGCGACGTCACCATCGCCGAAGACCTCGTCCAACTCGTCTTGGACGTGCGCGAAGCAGAACGCGAGGCAGGCAACTGGGACCGGGCAGACAGCCTTCGGGACGACTTGGCCGCCCTCGGCGTCGAAGTCGAAGACAGTGACGACGGCGCGACGTTCCGGTTCGAGTAATCGGTCGGGCTGTCCGTCTCTATCCGAACGAGAACCGAACGACTGCGAGTGTCTTCGCCGTCTCTTCGAGCGACGTTCGGTACTCCTCTGGTTCGTCTGAGACGCCGAGGCTTCGTGCCACGTAGCCATGGGTGGACGCGTACGTGTCGAGCAGTTCGATTGCCCCCTCGCCCGTCACGACCGCACCGACCGCGGCGCGTCTCGCACCGCGGTACCACAGGCGACACGTCGTCGGGGTACGGAAGTTCTTCCACCAGTTGCTGTCGGCTTTCGGCGTGACGACGACTACGCCGTCCCCATCTCTCGCGTAGGCGACGGGGAACGTATACCGGCGACCACTTTTTGGCCCGACGTACGACAGGAGGACGAACCATCGACTCGCCAGCGGGTGAAATGGCGAGCGCAAAAGCCACCGAAGGAATGGGTTTGCGAACCGCTGTTCGAGCGTTCGCTGGGCGTCGCCGACCCGATGTTGGGGCGGTTTGGAGGACGCGGAAGACACGTCAGACGTACGATGAGATGGGTGATATACTTCGTGTCACCGACAGACTCGGAGACTCACATCGAAAACAGACGTGCTTACATCGTGAACAGATGCGAGTCGTCCGGGACGTCGAACAGGCCCATCCGGACACCTGCGTCGAGCCATCCGTACCCGTACGAAAACGACGCCAGCGCGTTCACCCAGTCGTCGGCCTCCTTGAAGTGGCGGCCATCGTCGAGATAGGACTCTGCCATCTCCAGGCAGTCGGCAGCGGCGTCTCCCAGCGGTGTCTCCTCGGGGACCGCCTGTACTGCTTCGTCCAGTGCGTCGGCCAGCATCGATTCGTAGCGGTTCGTCTTCTCCTGGAGGTCGGCGGGCATAGAGAGACGTGTGACGGCGACTGATACTGGTCTTTCGCTCCACATCGCCGAGTTCAGGTCCGAACCCAATTCCGAATCCAAGTCCGAGTGCGAGCTCGTGAAATCGAGACACCCTGCGTGGTATGCGAATCCGTGGCGGTGTTGTAGTACTCCTCGCAATACAGCGCAACCTTAAGGCACCGCTATATCGAACTACGGGATATGACACAAGACGCGGATTCCTTCGTCGAGCACCGAAAGCTCATCATCGCCGGTTCGGGTATCTCTGGCCTCTCTGCAGCGATTTACGCGGCACGCTCGAACAACGAACCACTCGTCCTCGAAGGGGACGAACCGGGTGGACAGCTCACCCTCACGACGGAAGTCGACAACTATCCTGGCTTCCCCGAGGGTATCTCCGGGCCGGAACTCATCAACAACATGAAACAGCAGGCCGAACGCTTCGGCACCGAGATTCGCCACGGCATCATCGAATCCGTCGACGCCTCAGAGCGACCCTTCACGGTCACGCTGAAGAACGGCGACGTCTACACTACCGACGCCATCATCTCTGCCTCCGGCGCCTCTGCGCGAACGCTCGGCATCCCCGGCGAGGACGACCTCATGGGCTACGGTCTCTCGACGTGTGCCACCTGTGACGGCGCGTTCTTCCGCGACGAGAAGATTATGGTCATCGGTGGCGGTGACGCCGCCGTCGAAGAGGCCAACTTCCTCACCAAGTTCGCCTCGAAGGTCTACCTCGTCCACCGCCGCGAAGAGTTCCGCGCCGAAGACTACTGGGTCGACCGGCTGATGGAGAAGGTCGAAGCCGACGAAATCGAACTCATGCTCAACACGGAAGCGACCGAACTCCACGGCTCGCCCGAAGAAGGCGTCGACCACGTCACACTCGTCCGCCACCCCGAAGGCCACCCGACGGACAAACTCGACGACCCCGAGACGGAGGAGTTCGACTTCGACGTTGGCGCGGTGTTCTACGCCATCGGCCACACGCCGAACGCCGACTACCTCGAAGGAACCGCCGTCCAGCGTGACGACGACGGCTACATCGTCGCCAAAGGCGGGTCCGGCGGCAACCAGACGGCCACCGACGAACCCGGCATCTTCGCCGCGGGCGACGTGGTGGACTACCACTACCAGCAGGCCGCGACGGCCGGCGGCATGGGCGTGAAGGCCGCCCTCGACGCCGACGACTACCTCGAAGAACTCGAACGCGAAGAGACGAAGGCCGCGACGCCCGCAGAGTAAGCGACTCTTCGTCTACCCACGACGCGTCTCTTTTCGGCTTCGTCGAGTGTACTCACGTCCGTGAGAACAGGGTATAAGTGGCAATCCAGATAACAGAATGACATGAGTGCCGACACTGGCCGTCTCGGTGGAAGATTGTCGAGTATCGACCCTGCCGACGCGGTCAGTATCCCAATCGTCGTCGCCCCGTTTGGCTATCTGATTGGGTCGCTCTTCGTCACGCATCTGGTCGGGTCGGAGTCAGCGGCGGTTTGGATGACGACGGTGGCGCTCACCAGCCTCGCGTTTCTCGTCGTTTCGATGCGTTCCTGACGGTTCGGTTGATTTTCGGCTTCGTCGAAGCCCTCAGAGTGTGCCAGAGCGACGTGACTCGCCCCGAGGTTCTCTGTAGCAGAACGTCCCCTCTCACAACCGCCGTTTGTGTCCCACCGTCACGACGGTCTCACGTACGAGATTGTCGAGATAAATACGATAGCCGTGCGTGAAATCCGTCGTTATCGACCGAAAAAACCTCGATTTGTTGATGATTGTTATGCTTCACCGGCTCCTATTAGTATGCCACTATGACCACCGACGAAGAGTCGGAAAACCAATTCCCGCCGGACAGGGCGTTTGCCCTACTCGGCCACGAGACGCGACTCGCCATCCTGTTCGAACTCTGGAAACAACGCCGTCCCGACGAACACGTTCCGCAGCACCCGATGACGTTCTCGGAGTTGCGAAAGGCCGTCGGGATGCGCGACGGCTCGCAGTTCAACTACCACCTCAAGCCACTGGTCAACCGGTTCGTCCGCCACGACGAGGATGGCTACGTCCTCCGGCGTCAGGGCGAGCGCGTGGTCAGCGCGATCCTCGCCGGGGCGTTCACCGACGAAGTTGTGTTCGACGCGGTTCCGAACGACAAGCCGTGCGAAATCTGTGGGGGCCAGACCGTCTTCGAGTGCAACACCGACCAAACCCTCGGTTACTTCGCAATCAGATGCACCGAGTGCGAGGGCGCGTTCGGCGGCACCAGCTTCGATGGGGCACTGAGCCTGACAGAATCGCTCTCGCCGGTCGGCACTCGTAGCCGAGACCCGGAGGAGTTCTACCGGGCACTGGATATCATGGTAAAACATCAATTCATGTCCGCGGTGGAGGGGGTCTGTCCCGACTGTACCGGAACCATGAGCGTGACTCCCCAGGTCTGTCGGGGCCACCACGTGGAACCTGGCCGGCGCTGTGAGTCGTGTGACACCATCTTCGAGGTCCGGTACGTCATAGTGTGTGACGTCTGTAAAACGATGATCGACATTCCGAGCAATCGGTTCCTGCTCACCGAGCCGCGAATGCTCGTGTTCCTCGACGACCACGACTACCACCCCTGGTACGACTGGCTCTTGATAGAACTGGAGTTGGTCCAACGCCAAACGGTTCTCTCCGAGGACCCGTTCGAACTGGAGATGGTCCTCGAAGCCGACGGGGACCGACTGGTCGCGACACTCGACGAGACGGGTGCTGTCACGACTCTCCACACGGGCGCCTCGGTAGACGTGTAGGCTGTCCTCGAGAGTCGCCCGGTTGATGCTATTTTCTGTCTGTCTTCGCCAGACGAAGAGGCCGATGTAACCGACTCGCACCCGCTATTCAGCACGGCCTCGACAAACTCTCACTATTCGAGGATTCGAACAGAGTCCAACTCACGTGAGTCGCCACAGTATCCACGCCAGGACGAGATTCACAGCGGTGATGATGGCGTAGATGGCGAACGGAAACGGAGCGTCGTACACGCCGACGACGCCCGCGAAACCGAGTGCGAGGACGACGAGGGCGACGACAGTGAACACGGCGGCGAGGATGTTTGGGACGCCTCGACTGGTTTGCATACCGTCTTCTCAGGATGTGAGTGAGAAAAAACCGCGGGGAATCGCCTCAGTCTGCTGGTTCGGGCGTCTCGCCGCGCTCTTCGGGCGTGAGGTAACACTGCGGGTCCGGGCCGAACAGGTCACCAGAGCCAGCGAGCGCGCGAAGCCGTGACGACCCGCGGCAGACGTCCTGATACTGGCAGGTCTGACACTTGCCGGTGAGGTGTTCTTCGCGTTCTCGCAGACGGGCGAGAAGCGGGTTCGACTCGTCGTCCCAAATCTCGCCGAACGGCCGGTCACGCACGTTTCCGAGGCTGTAACTCTGCCAGAACTGCGTGAGGTGGACGTCGCCGCGGTAGTCCACGTCGGCGACGCGTTCGCCAGTCGGGTCGCCGCCGTTGACGCGGAGATATCGGTGAATCTCGTCGGCGTGGTCCTGGCCGAGTTCTTCTTCGGCGTACTCGACGACGTACGCGGAGTCTGCGTAGTTGCCGACGAGGAGCGTCTCTATCTCTTCGCCCTCCTCGTGGTACTCGCGGGTCATGTCGAACAGCCGCCGGACGGCGCGGCGTTGTGCCTCGTCGTCTAAGTCTGCGTCGACGATTTCACCGCCGCGTCCACCGTAGTCGAGGTGGTAGAAACAGAAGCGGTCGATGCCCACGTCGTAGAGGAAGTCCACGACGTCTTCCATGTCGGGGGCGTTGTGTTCGGTGATAGTGTATCGGAGGCCGGTCTTGAGCCCAACGGAGAGACTGTTTTCGATGCCTCGGATGGCGGCGTCGAACGCGCCGTCTTTTCCGCGGAACTCGTCGTTGCGTTCTCGCAGGCCGTCTACCGACACGCCGGCGTACGAGAGGCCGGCGTCTTTGAGCGCCTGTGCTTTCTCCTCGGTGATGAGTGTCCCGTTGGTCGAGAGGACGGCGCGAACACCCTGGTCGGTGCAGTAGTCGACGAGTTCGACGATGTCGTTTCGGACGAGCGGTTCGCCACCGGAAAAGAGGAGAACGGGCACGTCGTAGGCGGCCAGGTCGTCGATGAGGCCCTTCGCTTCCTCGGTCGAGAGTTCGCCCTGTGCGGGGTCGAGGTCAGCACCCGCATAACAGTGCTCGCAGTAGAGGTTACAGCGGCGAGTCGTGTTCCAGACGACGACCGGTCGCTTCTGTTTCTCTTCGCGAATCTGTTCGACCGAGACGTCGGGGTCGTCGTATCGGAGTCCGTCGCCTTCGGCGACTTGCCCACACAGCAGTTTACTAATCGATATCATCCTTGGGTTACCTCCGCGTCCGCGGCGGTCGATTCCCCTCGCCCTTTGGTGTCGAGGTCGTTTCCGCCGATTCGACGGACTTCGTCGGCCGGACAGAGCCACAGCGCCGACGACGCGAACCCGAAGAGTGTCGTCGCCTGTTCAGTCGCGATGTCGACCGATGGAGCAGAGACGCTCCCGACGTGGCGCATCGGTTCGGCGTCGTTCTCACGAATAAATACCTCCCACTGGCGGCTACCGTCGATTCGCGGTTTTCGCCGCGGGTCGTCCTGCGTGGGCATATGCGGAGGCCTTTGCGGCAGATAGATAGGGACGTTTCGGCTGTTTTCATCGCGTGGGAATCGAAGGATTAGCCTTGTTCGATGGCCTAGTACTGGTGACCAATGTCCGAATTGTTCTCCCGGCGGTCTTTTCTGCAGACGACCGTGGCCACGACTGGAATCACGCTCCTCGCTGGCTGTAACAGTGCATCGGGTGGTAGTGACGAAGACTCCGGAGGCGACACCGGAGGGGCCGACACGGAGGTGCGTGATTTCGGCGGGTTCTTCGAACGGACCCAAAACTACGACGGAGTCCGCGACCTGACCGGCGAAGACAGCGTCACTGTCGAGGTGGGCGCAGAGGGCAACGGCGGCGGATTCGCCTTCGGCCCGGCAGCGGTGAAAATCTCACCGGGAACGACCGTCGTCTGGGAGTGGACCGGCAACGGCGGGACACACAACGTCCTCCATCGCGGTGGCGAGTTCGAATCCGAACTCACCGCCATCGAAGGAACCACCTTCGAACACACGTTCGAAGAGACTGGCGAGTATCGGTACGTCTGTGTTCCCCACGAGACACTCGGGATGGTCGGTGTCGTCGTCGTCGAATAGTCTCAAAACGAGTACGCGCTACACAACAGTTCGGTACAACCCGAACACTCACCTCTGCGCTACGTTCTCACGCGAGCGTCTTGGTCCCGCTCATCGGGGCTTTGCACATGACGCATCCAGTCTCCTGGAGGGTCTCTAACATCCGTTCGTTGACCCGGTACTGATTTCCACACTCAGGACAGGTCACGTCGAGTTCACGCATCGTGTTGACTCACCAATTAGTTGTATGTTCGCACGCCCCGAGGGAGGGTACCCTCAATTCAGTGGGGCCTAACGTTAGTCTTGAAGGATAGCACCCATCAGCTTCTTCTGGGCCATCGCGAGGTGCTCGGAGAACGTCGAGGTCGTGATGTCGAGTTCCGCCGCGACCTCGCCTTTGTTCGCCCGACGCGGGTGGTCGAAGTAGCCCATCTCGTGTGCTTTCTCCAGTACTTCGCGCTGACGGTCCGTGAGTTGGCCACGCTCGACCAACACGAGGTCACGCGACTCGTCTGACGACGACTGAAGCAGTCTGCTCACGTCGACAGTGTCTGCCGACCCGCGGAGCGACGAGACGACGTCTCGAAGCGTCTCGACGTTCGGTGCGTGGAACGTCAAGAACAGTGCGCCATCACGAGTCTGTACGTCTACCACTGGACAGTCGAACGCCTCGATTCGCTCGCACGGACAACCGATGTTACCTTCGCGTGCAAATCGATAGACTGTCCCGTCACCGTAGTCGAATAGCTGTTCCATCTCCTCGGTTACCCCGGCGTCGCTGTCGAAGACGAACTCCTCCGTGATGGACCCCTCGTCCGTGGTGTCCATGCTTCGAGACAGCGCGTATCCGGAATTGTCGTTCGTGGATACAGACGCGACGGGGCAGTTGTCTACGCCCGTCACCTTCAACTCTGCTCTGATGCCCGCTGCGCTCGTCATAATTCTAGGCAGACGCCCCATCCCCTGATATAAACACCCCCGATACACCGGGCCTTTATATCATGGGGAGCTACGACCTGCTCCGTTCGTGCCGACCTCACTGGCGCATCACCTTGGGGATAAAGAGCCCAACATATGCGGGGTACGGTTCGAGGGGTGGGGGGAACGAATCGACGAATGAGCATGCAGACCGGCCTCACGCGCAAACCGACTGGACAGAACACCGCCGAGAGACCGAGCCTTTCGGAGTCGTACGCGGAGATGGTCCTCGACGCACTGTCCAATCAGACGTGCCGTCGGATACTGACAACCCTCCAGGGGTCGAGTGCCCCCATGACCGCTCAGGAACTCTCCGAAGAGTGCGACGTCCCCCTCTCGACGACCTACCGAAAGCTCGAACATCTCTCGAACGCCCGCCTCGTCGACGAGACGCTTCAGCTACGCAAGAACGGGACCCACACGAGTCAGTACCGGACCGACGTCGACTCCGTCACCGTCTCGTTGGGTGAAGACAGCGGCCTCACCGTCGCCATACCGGGGGGTCGCTGATGGGCACAGAATCTGCGCACACGCCGGACCGCAACACGAATCTCCCCGTTCGCCCGCGTCTCACCTCACGTATCGTGACCGGGCCCGATGGGCAAGAAGAGTGTACGATTCACCCCGAAGACGCCGAGCCAGAGCAACTCCTCTCGGAGTGGGTCACCGCTATCGGAGATTCGTTCGTCGATTTAGACGAGATGCGATAAGAGCGCGGTCGGTTTCGGCCGCCTCGACTGTTCGTCTGCTGTGCTCACCACTTGCTTCGACTCTGTGGGTGTGGGTCACCAAGCGCCATGAGATACTCCTCGAGGAGCGTCGGGAACGCCCGGCCACGGAGGTTACGGAGGCCGAAGTCGGCGGCCCAACTGATGATACCCGTATCCTCTGTCACCACGCCAGCGTTCAGTTCACGCGCCAAGATGAGGAGGTCGAAGTCCTCACGCGAGTCGAGGACGCCCTGTCTGAGTGCGCCTCTGTAATCTTCTCTGAGGTCGGAGATGACCTTGTCCACGTCAGACATCTTCGACGCACCATCGGACTGGAGTCTGGTCTCTTCGGCCTTTCGGACTGCCTTCTCGGAGACTCGAAGGCCGCGGTTGACTCGGTCAGACATCTCGTCGATGAATCGGTAGACGATCTCTGCGGGGATGTACACCTCGTAGCGGTCGGGGTGTTTCTTGATGACCCACGTGTCGAGTTTTCCGAGTAGCTCCTCGGAGACTCCGCGTTCCCGAAGGATGTGCTCCAGTTCGG
The DNA here is from genome assembly GCF_009674625.1 of Haloferax marinum. Lineage (GTDB taxonomy): Archaea > Halobacteriota > Halobacteria > Halobacteriales > Haloferacaceae > Haloferax > Haloferax marinum. The sequence goes on from NZ_WKJQ01000001.1 coordinate 712,938, forward strand.
CCGCGATAGACGGCGGCATGTAACAGGAGATGTTCAAATCTAAGCGCGCCGCGGCGATCGTGTCGAGCAATCGTTCGACTCCCTCTTCGAACGTCTCGTCGTCGTCGCGAATCTCCTCGGAAAGAAAAAGCGAGGTATCGAGCACGAACCGTTGTTTGAGCGGGTACTCGGCCATTGGTCGAGTCTTCGCACCCATAGACTATGACCCTTCCCGTGATTTCGAACGAGTCCCGAACTGAGAGAACGTAGGTCGATAGTCCGCAGAATAGCAGAATGCAGGTCGATAGTCCGCAGAATAGCAGAATACAGGTCGATAGTCCTCAGAATAGCGGTTCGAGTCTGTCGTCCCCTGAATCGACGAGTTCGTCGAGTGACGCCGCGCTGGCCGCTCGCTTGGCGAGCATGTCTCGCTGCGTCTCGATGGCGACTGCCTGCAGTTCCTTCACGCGTGGAACGTTGTAGACACCCGAGAGGAGGACGACTGCGGCGACGAAGTTCGACTCGACAGGGTAGTCACCGCCGCGAATCTCCATCGTCCCTGTCTCCTCTTCGAGCCACTTTCGGCCGCGTTCCATGCCGCGTCGGGAGAGCACGTCCGGTGGGCCCGCGACGACGACGAGTCCGCGTTCGCTCCCAGCGATTTCACACGGGAGTGTGAGTCGGCCGAGGGCCGCACGTCGAACGAGACTCGTGATACGGTTCATCGACTCGCCGTCGTCGTCTGTGGCCGACGGGGTCCCCGCGAGTCGCGAGAAGAGCCCCCGTTTGGGTCTGTCGAGTTCGACGGGGGCGTAGCCAATCGTCGAGATACCTCCGGAGGCGAGAGTGTTGATTATCTCGGAGGCGTCGACCACCGACTCGGCGACGACGCTGGACCCATCTGTCTCACCAGCACTGAACAGGACGCCCAGTCGGCGGGCGAGTTCAGTGTTGATTTCGCTGTATCCTGCTTCGAGAGACTCGCCCGTTCGACGCCACGCCTCGTTGTCGAAGAGGATGAGGTTGTCGACCTCGGCGACGAACGTTTGGAGGGACCGCGCGGCGTTCAGCGTGTAGATGCCGCCTTCGTCTCGTGCGGGGAGGATTCCGAGGCCGTAGACTGGTTCGGTGTAGATGTGCTTGAGTTCGCGAGCGATGACGGGTGCGCCACCGGACCCCGTTCCGCCGCCGAGTCCCGCGACGACGAGAAACGCGTCTATCTCGTGGACCGGCAAGTCGTCGACCGCCGAGAGCACCTCACCCACGTCCTCTGCGGTCACTTCTGCACCGAGGTCGTTGTCCGCACCGACACCGTGACCCTTCACGCGTGACGTTCCGACGAGGATTTGGTGGGATTGTGGGATGTTCCGCAACCCCATCAGGTCCGCGCGGGCCGTATTGACCGCCACCGCGTCTACGATGTAGTCACTTTGCGTCCGCCGGTCGTAGTCGATGAGGGCGTCGACGACCTTTCCACCGGCCTGTCCGACCCCAATGAGTGCGAGTTTCATCTGCAGTTCCTCTCAGAAATCGAACTAATAGACGCACGCACACGTCTTGAATATGTGGCCTGTAGCCAAGTTCAGAGAACCACTAACCTGCCGACTTCGACGAGCACAGTTGAGCGAGTCGGTGTGCCGAAAATCAGTAGCCGACGAGTCACTCACCGGCCGCCTCGCAGGCCAACTCACCGACGACGGAGAGTAACTCACTGGGTTCGACGACGTGACCACGTTCGCGAAGTTGCTCGTAGACTGCCCGCCCAGCATCGCCTGCGTAGTTGCGCTCGGAGAAGGGGCGTTCTTCGACGAGGACGAGGTAGTCTGCGGCCGCCGCCGCTTCGAGGTTTGCGAGGTTCCCCTCTCCGACTTCGACGTCGGCGACGACGGTCACGTCCGCGGCTTTTACACGCGATTCGACTGCAGACTGCGCCGCGTGGTCGACGGGTGCGTACGGCGGAACCGTCACGAGGTCCGCGCCGACTCGTCGCGCCGCTTCGGCGTCGGTGTCACCTTCGTTGAGCGCGCCGGCAGAGAGGGCGTACCCTGCTGCCGAGAGGACGTGCAGAGACCGTGCGGCGGTTCCACCGCCACCCACGACGTGAACTCGACCGGTCGCGTCGGCAGACGCAGACGACGGGAGTGCAGTGACGTACACCGAGCCAGTTACCGGATGTCTCGAGACGACTGCCTCTGCGTCGAACGCCTCTCGGAGGTTCGATTCGGAGAGGACGGTCGCTGGGTCACCCGCCGAGAGGATGCGCCCGTTCGCGAGGAGAATCAGGGCGTCGCAGTAGTGTGCCGCGAGGTTCAAGTCGTGAATCGCGGCCACCGCAGTCGTCCCTTCGCCGACCAGGTCGTCGACGAGTTCGAGCGTTCGAACCTGGTGGTTGATGTCGAGGCTGGCGGTCGGTTCGTCGAGGAGAAGCGTCGGCGTCTGTTGTGCGAGCGCCCGAGCGATGAGGACTCGCTGTCGCTCACCACCACTTATCTCGGTTACTGGCCGCTCTGCGAGGGCAGCGACAGACGTCCGACGCATCGCGGCCTCGACGGCGGCTTCGTCGTCTTCGGACCACCCGTCGAACCGTCCGCGGTGTGGAGTCCGACCCATCCGCACGACTTCGCGGACGGGGAAGTCGAAGGTGACGGCCGTCGTCTGCGGAACCGTCGCGACGAGGCGACTCGCCGCTTTCGAAGACAGCGCGTGAATATCTTCGCCGGCGACGTGGACCCTGCCCGAGTTCGGTGAGAGCGACCCGTTGAGAATCCGAAGCAGTGTCGTCTTCCCTGCGCCGTTCGGGCCGATGAGCCCGACGAACGTTCCGTCGCCGATATCTGCCGAGATTCCGTCGAGAACTGTCTGGCCACCCAGCGAGACCGACACGTCGTCCAACTCGATTGCGGGCTTCGACGCTGTGAATGGGTCGTCTGCTACCGCAGCATGGTCTGCTGAACGGTCTGTTGAGTGGTCTGCAGCGTGTTCTGTTGGGTCGTTACTCACGGCGAACGCACCTCCCGAGTTCGAAGGAGATAGAGGAAGAACGGCGCACCGAGTGCCGCGGTCACGACGCCGACGGGAATCTCTGCCACACCCGACCGGGCGATGGTGTCGGTGAGAACGAGGAACGACGCGCCCGCCAGTGCCGACGTCGGCAAGAGGAGACGGTGGTCCGGCCCGACGACGAGACGGAGCATATGGGGAACGACGAGACCGACGAATCCGATGACACCGGAGACGGCCACTGCCGCCGCCGTGACGATACTCGCCGTGGCGAGGAGAAGTTGCTTCGTGCGCTCTACTTCGATGCCCAGGGCGTGGGCGTCTTCCTCTCCGAGGAGCAGGACGTTCAGGTCGCGAGTGTGTGCGAGTAAGACGGCGAAGGGGAGCGGAAGCACCAGCGTGAGCATCACGACTTCGTCCCACGTCGCCCCCGAGAGATGGCCCATCAACCAGAAGACGACCTGCCGGAGACTCTCACCGCTCTGCAAGAGGAGAAACGAGATGACTGCACCGAGGAACGTCTGGACCGCGACACCCGCCAGAAGGAGCGTCGCGACGGGCGTGCGGCCGTCTTGCGTGCCGAGCATGTAGACGACGAACGCGGTGACGATAGCCGACGCGAAGGCCGCTCCGTGCAGGCCGAACGGAAGCGAAAGCGAGAGTGCAATCGTCGCGACGGCACCGACCGCCGCACCCGACGAGACGCCGATGATAGACGGGTCGGCCATCGGATTCCGGAAGAACCCCTGCATGACGACGCCCGCAGTGGCGAGCGCGAATCCGACGAGGGCCGCGAGGACGATGCGAGGGAGGCGGACGGAGACGACGATGACCTGCGCAGTTCGCGGGACCGACGTCGAGAACGGTGAGACGAAATCGACAGATGGCAAGGGTACGGAGCCGACGATTGGGAGCGCGGTTGCGCCACTCAGAGAGACGCCGACGGGGACCGGAAGCGCGTCGAGGAGGACGAGCGCGACGGTCCGCGGCGGAATCGAGACGTGGCCGATACCGGCGCTGACGACCACGACGAGCGCCAACAGGGCAGTGAGACCGAGTGCCCACGTCGCCGCTCGTGTTCGAACGTTCATCGAACACAAGCGCGCTTTCATTAGGTAAATATTTATTGAACTGTCGACGACGCCACTACTGTGAATCAACGAATTGCCGCTGTACTGCTGGTACTCGTAACCGTGTTCGCCGGCGTTCCGGCCCCGGTTGCGGCAGACCACGATGGACAGTGTTCGTTCCCGATGACGGTCACCGACGCCACGGGAACCGAAGTGACCATGTCCGAGGACCCAGAGCGCGTCGTCACGACCAACCCGAGCGCCGCCCAGACGATGTGGGAGATTGGCGCGAAAGACGAAGTCGTCGGCGTCTCGCAGTTCGCACAGTATCTCGACGGGGCGAGCGAGAAAGCGAACGTCTCCGGGTCGGGGGGCCTCAGCGTCGAGGCAGTCATCGGCCTCGAACCCGACGTCGTCCTCGTTCCGAACACGACGTACACCGTCGAGAAGGACCGCATCGCACAACTCCGTGACGCTGGGCTGACTGTCGTCGTCTTCGAGAGCGGTGACTCACTCGAGGCCGTCGCGGACAAAGTCGAGCGAATCGGTCGCATCACGGGCAACTGCGAGGCGGGGACCGAACGCGCCGACGAGATGCGCACTTCTATCGAGAACATGGAGCGCGCACTGGAAGACGTCGAACGGCCAGTCGGACTCAACGTGTTCTTTGGCTACGCCGCCGGTGGTGAGACGTTCATCTCCGAGATTATGACCACAGGTGGCCTTCGAAACGGAGCTGCTGAGGCTGGTTTCACCGGATTCGGGGAGATAAACGAAGAGCTCGTCGTGGAGATGAACCCCGAGTACCTCGTCGTCCCCTCTCACGCTCCCATCCCGAGTAGCCCCGCGTACAACAGCACGACTGCCATCGAAGAAGGCAACGTCGTCGTCGTGGACGCCAACAACCTCCAGCAACCTGCACCCCGCGCAATCGACGCGAGTGAGACGATTCTGAAGGCCGTCCACCCCGACGCGTACGAGCGATATCAGGAACTCCAGAACCAGTCGGAGACGACGGAGACGACGACCACGACCTCCGAAACGACGACCGCTACCCCCGAAACGACGGCCGGCGAACAGGACGCGACTGCGACCGCTGACGACCCGCAAACGACCGAGAGTAGCGCACCCGGCTTTTCTGCCGTCGCCGCAGTCGTCGCACTTGCTCTCACCGCGTTCGTCGGTCGCCGCCTGTAACTGACGACCGCTTTTCGAATCGTCCGCACGTTTTTATCCGATACCGTCACCACTCCGGCGTGCGAACGCACAGAGACAGCATCACAACAAGGCCCCGAAACTCGCAGACGAGAGCCAAAACGACGCGAGTTGGCCGCCCAGAATCATCCCGACACTGACGGTACCGAGCCAGTAGACGCGCTTGTGCATCGTGCGTCGTGCGCTCTCGATACCGCCTCGAATCAAGATGGCTTCTGCCTCCCCTTCCGGCGACGCCGAGTGGTTTGCGTGTGTTCCGAGGAGGGCGTCGATGGGTGCGCCATCGATACGGACGACCCCTGGCTCTCGGGTCTGTTCGACGTGCCCGAGGACGGTGACGGGTTCGTCGGCGGGGACGTACTGCTCGGTAACCTTTAGCCGTCCGTCCGACACCCCCGGCGACGGAAGCTCTGGGTGCTCCCGGAGGAAAGACGCTGTTCGCTCGTCGATGTCTCCGTCCAACTCGACGGCGGTCGTCGAGTGACGACTAGTGAATACTCGGTGTTGTCCCGGTGTGACTCTCACTGCCCCGTCACCGAGTGTGAACTCGGCACTCCGGACCCCTTCGGCGACGTTTCGCCACACCGTTCGAACGCCGAGTTGTTCACGGCGTTGGACTATCCAGTCGGTGTGGATGGAGGGGTGGCCGGTGAAGGGCGTCCTGAACTCGTCTTCGTTCCCGTCGGTGGGGACTTTCGGAACCCCCGACGTTGCGACGAGCGTGTCCGGGCCGTCCGAACTGACCGCTTCGGGTGCGACGTGCGGAACACGTTGGAGTAGTCGGTGCTCGTCGATCGACCCTGCGGCAATCGTCGCGAGGTAGAACCCGGCCCCAGCGACTGCCGCGCCGGCGACCCACAGTTCGTTGTCACCGAGTTCTGCCCCGGCGAGGACCGGGAGGAACATCCACAGAAGTGCGACAATTCCGATACTCCACCCCTTCGTTCGACTCAATCCCATTCGCCGAGAGATTTGAGACACTGCTGCCGGGTCAAACCATTTCACGCCGACTCCAAGGACGATGAAGAGGGAGACGAACCCAACGTAGCCGAGCACGTTCATCTTGTCTCCAACTCATTCACCACGACAATAATATTATTCCCGACATGATTTCGAAACTCGAGCACCCTCGGCCCGAGAGACCACAACCGTATTACCGTCGGGTGGCAGAGAAACGAGTATGGTCGAGAACGTCATCTACCCTGCCTACCTCGACGCCTCTCTCTCGCGCAGCGAAGGTCGGCGGGTCGCACAGTCGGCCGCAGTCGAAGACCCGACCGTAGACGAGATTGCGAAAGCAGTCCAGCAGGTCGGGTACGACGCGGTCATCGAACGGGACAAACGCTATCCGCGAGAGTTCGAGACGCGTGGTCGTATCCTCGTGGACAACGCAGACGACGCCACGAAGAACGACATCGTACAGGCTGTCGCCGCCTACGTCGGCATCCTCCGAGACTGATGCGGCGAATCGGCACCGTCTCACGGACGGCGCAGGGTCTCGCTATCGTTCGCCTCGACGACGACGACACACCCGACATCGGGACGATGGTCTTAGACGAGTCGCTCTCGACAGTCGGCCGAATCGTCGACGTGTTCGGTCCAGTGGACCGACCATACGTCGCTATCACGGCGAACGACGACAACCCAGCACGACTCGTCGGCACCAAACTCTACGCTCGGTGAGCAAGGCAAGAGCGTAACCGAGGCCAGAGCGCAATCCCCAAAGCCTTCGGGTTGGAACCCAGGAGTATGCCACGCCGCGCCTATCGAGGTGTCGCCCTCGCCGCCCTCATCTTTCTCGTCGTACAGGTGGGTGCGCTCGCACTCGTCCCGACGTTCTTCGAACAGGGCTACCAGACGGTCGAAGACCCCACAGACCCGACGAACAGTCTCCTCTACATCGGCGCCATCATCGGGATGACGGCGTTCATGCTCGTCGCGTTCAAATACGACCTCGACCAACTCATCCGCGGCATCATCGTCTTTACGAGCGGGGTGTTGGCCTGGTACGTCTTCGCCGCAGTGCTCCCCAACGGGCTGCTCGCTCTCGCCCTCTCGGCCGTCGTCGCTCTCGCGCTCCTCGTCTACCCCGAGTGGTACGTCATCGACACTGCGGGCGCACTCATGGGTGCAGGTGCTGCCGGTCTGTTCGGCATCAGTTTCGGCCTCCTCCCGGCGCTCGTCCTCCTGTCGATTCTCGCCGTCTACGACGCGATTAGCGTCTACAAGACCAAACACATGCTCGACCTCGCAGAGGGTGTGATGGACCTCCGAATCCCCGTCGTCCTCGTCATCCCGACGACGTGGTCGTACTCACTCCTCGACGAAGACTTCGCGCGCGACGCGAACGACGTCGGCGAGAACGCTGACGATGGCGAGTCAGAGTCCGCAGACGGAGACGACGCCGACGCAGACCCCGGCGACCGCGACGCGTTCTTCATCGGCCTCGGTGACGCTGTCATGCCGACGGTGATGGTCGCGTCGGCGGCGTTCTTCTCGAGTGCACCGTCGCTCGGCATCGCGGCACTTCCGGCGCTCAACCTCCCCGCACTGCTCGCGATGGTTGGAACGTTCGTCGGCTTTGCCGCGCTCATGTGGGCAGTGATGAAAGGTCGTGCACACGCTGGACTGCCGCTTCTCAATGGCGGCGCAATCAGCGGATATCTCGTCGGGTCGGTCGTCGCGGGCGTCCCACTCGTCTCCGCACTCGGTCTCGCACCGTATCTCTAAGCGTCGCGTTCTCGCCTCGCGTTCCCCCCTCGCGTTCTCTCCTGCAGTTACTCCTCGCTTCCAGCGCCTTCGCGGACGCGAACAGCCATGCCCGTCTCGAAGTCGAGCATCGCGTCGGCAGAGAGCTCCGCGCGGCCGACGCCGAGCAGTTCGCCGTCGGGACCGACGACACACACCTCGTCGCCCGAGCGAACGGCGGGGTCGACGTCGGTCACGAATTTGGCGAATGCGTTCTTCCCGTCGCGGACGAACGGCACCGATTCGTCGCCGACGACGACGGTGTACGCCAACTCGTCGAGTGCGGTGCGAAGTCGTCGGCCACCCTCCACGCCGAGTGTGAATCGGCCGTCGGTGCCGTAGGAGGTGACGCGTTCACCCTCGACGTACACCTGTCGCGGGCGACCACTTCGAGAACGAGAGACCTCGGTAGCAGCGTCTGCAGGGAACAACGCGTCACCCGCGCCGGCCCCGAACTGGTAGTCTGCGACGACTCGGAGGTCCGCCAAGTCGGACCCATCGGCTTCGGTCATACCCGGCAGTTCTCCCCGCCACCTAAAGTGGGTCGCGGTCCCGTCCGAGGGCGTGTGAACTGACAACACGGGCGAATCAATCAAAAAGTCCTAAATAGCGGAACGACCGCCGTCGGAGTATGTCAGTCGATATTCGACTCGCGGGGGTGGGGACAGTTCTCCTCCTCGCGAGTAGCGCCCTCCTCACACAGACGCCCCTCGACGGCCGTCTGTCGACCCTCCTCGCCGTCACTGCCGCACTCGGTGCGTTCGCCACCGTCGTTCGGGCGTCGTCGCCCACGGCGTAGTCGGAGTTCCGACCCGCGTTTTGTTGATTGCAGCTTTCGACCCGCTGTTTTACGTATAGTCGCTTCGACACGTTGGGTGTATGGCAGCTATCAGTTCTCTCAAGACTGCCCTCCAGAGCATCGGGTCGAACCCGGTGTTGTTCCTCGGGGGCCTCCTCGCGGGACTCATCACGCTCCCGCAACTCGGGACGCAGTTGGCAGGGATTCCGTTCGTTCCCACGGTGTTGCAGGTGCTCGCGTTCTTCGTCACCCCGTTCGTCGCCGCCGGTATCTACGGGATGGCCGACGAAGCACTCGAGAGCGCAGAGTCGCGGACGACGCTCTCGACGTTGACCGCCGTGGGGCGTGAGAAGTACGTCCCCTTGCTCTTGGCGAACATCGTCGAACTCGGCATCGTCATCGCGTTCGGTATCGTGTTCGTCATCGTTACGACCGTCGTCGTGCTCAGCATCGGTCTCGGAGCGGTTGCCGGCGGCGGAGGCGGTGACCTCGCTATCGGTGGTGGCGTCGTTATCGCAATCGTCGCGCTCCTCTTGCTGTTTCTGGTGTTCGTCCTGGTCAACTTCTTCATCCAGTTTTTCCCCGTCGCCGTCGTCGTGGGCGAGTCTGGAGCGATCGAATCGTTCGGTGAGAGCTACCGACTCGTCCGGAACAATATCGTCCCCGCACTCGGCTACTCGGTCATCCAACTCGTGGCCGGGTTCCTCGTCTCGATTCCCGTCACTGGATTCATCTTCTTCCGGACGTTCCAGAACCTCCAGGACATTCAGAACCTCCAGAACGCCGGTGGCGTCGCTCCGGGAACGGTCCCGTCTGGACTCGGTTTTTCGACGACAGAAATCGTCGCCATCGCAGCGATATCGCTGGCAGCACAGATGCTGTTGACGACGTTCCAGTACACCTACGCCGTCGCGTTCTTCGAGGCACACGACGGTGGCCACACCAAACAGGTGGGACCGACGGGCCCCGATATCGACGGCGAGTCGGTGATTCCGAAGTTCGAGTGACTACAGGAGGAAGGTCTCTTGTCGCTCCGAGAGGTCGATGAAGGCGTCTGCGGCCTCCACGAGTTCGTCCGCAGTCGATTCTCTGAAAGACATGACTTCGACGCGAACACCCTCGTGTCGAAGGTGTGAACAGAGGCGCTCGAAGTCGCCGTCTCCCGAACAGATGATTATCGTATCGACGTGGTTGGCGAGACTGACCGCGTCCAGCGCCATGCCGAGGTCCCAATCGGCTTTCTTCGACCCGTCGCCGAACGTCTTGATATCTTTAATCTTGGTCTCAAAACCGATGTCGACGAGTGCATCAAAAAACCGTTCTTCGTCGGGCGAATCCGCGCGGATGACGTAGGCGATTGCGCGAGTGAGCGCACGACCTGCGGTCGCTTTCTCTAACAGCGACGAGTAGTCGATATTCCTCGAATAGAGGCTCTGTGCGGTATGATAGAGGTTTTGCGCGTCTGCCAAGATGGCGACGCGTTGGTCGGGATGAATCTCTGTCATTCGTCCATCGGTTGCACCCCCCAGGCTAATAACCGTCCGGGAGCGTTCCCAACTCTGAGATTGGAGCGCTATAGCGCAAACTGAGATTGGAGCGCTACAACTCAAAAATGCATATTTGGAACGCTCAAACGCTCGAAACACCGATTCGTGGTGAGAGGCAGGTCCTGCAGAGTGCGCAAGTTATATTATGCTCCCAGTACCTGCATCCGGTGTGAACGACTTTACGCGACCTGCGACGACCGCCACACGGTCGACAGCGTCGCGTGACGAATTCTTTTCGAAAAAACGCGCGTCATAATCGCTCGTTGCGGGAGTAGCGACCCCGTCTCGGGCGGCCCCCGATTCGACGCGCACCCGGTCTGAACGACCGATTCCCACATTCCACCACAGCCGTCTCAACACCACACCACGACACATGACAACAATTGACCTTCGCGGCGTCTTCCCCGCGATGACCACTCCGTTCCACGAGGACGGAAGTATCGACTTCGAACAACTGCAGTCCGACACCCGCCGCCTCGAAGAGGCAGGCGTCGATGGACTCGTCCCGGTCGGTTCGACCGGCGAATCCGCGACGCTGACCCACGACGAACACGTCGAAGTGGTCGAAGCAGTCGTCGAGGCTGTCGAAGACGTGCCCGTCATCGCCGGGTCCGGGTCGAACTCGACCCGAGAAGCACTCGAACTCTCTCGACGCTCCGCCGACGCCGGCGCCGACGCACTCCTCCTCATCTCGCCGTACTACAACAAGCCCGAACAGTCGGGCCTCGTCGAACATTATCGCACGATTGCCGACGAAGTCGACGTCCCACAAATCGTCTACAACGTCCCCGGCCGCACGGGAAGCAACATCCTGCCGGAGACGGCCGCAACCCTCGCCGAACACCCGAACATCGCCGGCTACAAGGCCGCGAGCGGTGACCTCGGACAGATTTCGCAGGTCGTCGAGTACACACGAGACGAGGAGTTCGCCGTCCTCTCGGGCGACGACGGCCTCACGCTCCCCGTGCTCTCCGTGGGCGGCGTCGGCACCATCTCCGTCGTCGCAAACGTCGAACCGGCACGCACGGGCGCGCTGGTCCACTCGGCACTGCAGGGCGATTACGAACGCGCTCGCGAACTTCACCACGAACTCGGCCCACTCTGCCGGCACCTGTTCTGTGAGACGAACCCCATCCCGGTCAAGGAAGCGATGGAGATTCGGGGCTACGGCCCGGCCGACCTGCGCCCGCCACTGACCCGTCTCACCGAAGAGAACACCGCAGAGATGCGTCGCCTCCTCGACGAACTCGCCGCCGAACCGGCGGTTCCCGACGGAGGGGCCGACGAGTGACGGTCCGAGTCGCCGTCACCGGCGCGACGGGGCGAATGGGCGAGGAAGTCCTCGCCGCCGCGTCCGACCGCGACGACGTGGAAGTCGCGTTCGCAGTGAGTCGCTCCGCAGGCGACGAAGTCGAGGGCGTCGCCGTCGCCGCCGCCGCCGACCTTCCGGACCTGTTGGCCACTCACGAACCCGACGTTCTCGTCGATTTTACCGGTCCTGCGTCCTGCGTCGAGTACGCGGCCGCCTGCGCCGAAGCGGGCGTCGCCTTCGTCTCCGGCACGACCGGACTGAGCGAAGGCGGATTCGACGCGCTCCGCGACGCCGCCGACGAGGTTCCGGTCCTGTACGCGTCGAACTTCTCGCGTGGTATCGCCGCACTCCGCCGCGCCGTTCGCGAGGCCGTTCCGGCACTCGACGGCTACGACATCGAACTCACCGAGACACACCACAACGCCAAGCGCGACGCGCCGAGTGGAACCGCGCTGACGCTATTAGACGACATAGATGAAGCACGCGGCGACTCACCCCGCGTACACGGCCGCGAGGGCGAAGCACCCCGAAGTGCGGGTGAAATCGGTGTCCACGCTCGCCGGGCGGGGGATATTGCCGGTGAGCACGAAGTATTATTGGCTGGAAATCATGAGTCACTCTCACTCACTCACCGCGCGGGGTCGCGTGGGGTCTTCGCCGCCGGCGCACTCGACGCCGCGGCGTGGCTCTCGGGCCGCGACGCCGGGTGGTACGACTTCACCGAGGTACTCGAATGAGCCTGGAATCCGACGTACGAGAACTGTGGCACCGATACGACGACGGCGACGTAGACGCCGCGTCGGCGAGCGTAGACGAACTCGACACACTGGACGCGTTCCTCACCGCCCTCGAAGCGGGCGAGGTGCGCGCGGCCGAGAAGACGGGGTCTGCGGTGACCTCGTGGGAGGCCAACGAGTGGGTCAAGCGAGGCATCCTCCTCAACTTCGGTCTGCGGGAGACGCTCACCCGAGAGTACGGCGACGTTCGCTATCACGACGTGCTGCCACTCCGCGACACCGAGGACCTGGCAGACCGTGGCACCCGAAACACGCCGGATGGCACCGTCATCCGCCGCGGCGCGTACCTCGGCGCTGACTGTATCATGATGAGCCCGTCGTTCGTCAACATCGGTGCGTACGTCGACGACGGAACGCTCGTCGATTCCTGTGACACCGTCGGGTCGTGCGCCCAAATCGGCGCGAACGTGAAGCTCGGTGCGAACACGCTCATCGGTGGCGTCCTCGAACCGGTCGAAGACGCACCGGTCGTCGTCGAAGACGGTGCCGCACTCGGTGCCGGGTGTCGCGTCACCTCTGGATTCGTCGTCGGCGAGAACTCTATCGTCGGCGAGAACACGCTTCTCACGCCGCGCATCCCCGTCTACGACCTCGTCGACGAGGAGATACACTACGGCCACCTGCCGGCGAACCGCCGGGCGTTCACTCGCTTCGTCGAATCCTCTATCGGTGACCACGACCTGTTCGCCGGCGGCGCGTACAAACCCGCCGTCGTCGCACTCGACATCGAAGACGATACTCTCGACGCGACCCGCCGAGAGGAGGCACTCCGCGAATGAGCGACGGAGGTCCGGCCGTCCGGCGACTGTCTGACTGGGACCGCGAGCAACTCCTGTCGCTCGCCGACGAGTTCGGGTCGCCGCTGTACGTGACCGACCTCCAGCGCGTCCGCGAGAACTGTCTCCGCCTCCGTGAGGCGTTCCCCGAGGCACACGTCAGCTACGCCGTCAAGGCACACACGGGTAAGGCAGTCCTCGAAACCGTCCTCGACGCCGGTCTCGACGCCGAGTGCGCCTCCGCCGGCGAAGTCGAACGCGCCCTCGCGGCCGGATTCCCTGGCAACCGCATCCGCTACACGGCGGTCAACCCGCCGGCGGCCGACCTCGACCACGTCGTCTCCCGGTGGGAAGACAATCCCGAGATGACCGTCACCGTCGGCGCCGAGGATACCGTCGGCCGACTCACCGAGCGTGGGTTCGACGGCCGACTCTGTCTCCGGGCGAACCCAGGAGTCGGCGCGGGCCACCACGAGAAGGTCACGACGGGGGGCCACGCGAAGTTCGGCATCCCCATCGACCGCGTCCCGAGCGTTGCCGAGGACGTTCGTGACGACGTCGAACTCGTCGGCGTCCACGCCCACGCGGGCAGCGGAATCTCGGGCGACGACCTCTCGGCACACCGCGAACTCGTCCGTCGGATGGGTGACCTCGCTCGCGCCATCGGCGGCCTCGAATTCGTCGACGTCGGCGGCGGGTTCGGCGTCCCGTACCACGACGACGAACCGCCACTCGACCTCGCGGCAGTCGCCGACGCGACCCGCGACGCCCTCGGCGACACCGACGCCCAACTCGCTGTCGAACCTGGGCGCTACGTGGTCGCCGACGCGGGCGTCCTCCTCTCGGCGGTCAACACCGTCAAGGAGGTTCCCGAGACGACTGTCGTCGGCATCGACGCTGGTATGACGACCTTGCTCCGACCGGCGATGTACGACGCGTATCACGCGATTTCGAACCTCTCTCGCCCGGACGCCGACACCGTTTCGACCACCATCGCAGGACCTGTTTGCGAGACGAGCGACGTCTTCGCAGAAGACCGACCACTCGCCCGACCAGCGCGCGGCGACGTCCTCGCAATCGGCAACGCGGGGGCATACGGCTACGAGATGGCCAGCACCTACAACTCTCGGCCGCGACCCCCCGAAGTCGTCCTCGACGACGATGGCCCCCGCGTGGCCCGTCGCCGCGAGACTTTAGACGACGTCGTCACCCTCGAACGAACCGCATCTGAACACCCTCCCAACTGACCAAGCACACACACAGAATCATGAGCGTACTCAACACCGTCCCATTCGAAAAGTTCCACGGCACCGGAAACGACTTCTTCGTCGTCGATGCCGAAGACCCAGTTCCAGACCGCCCAGCGTTCGCACGAACGCACTGCGACCGACAGGGTGGTATCGCACTCGACGATAGCAACCGACGCGGCGCAGATGGCGTCCTCTTTCTCGCACTCGAATCTCGATACGACCCACCACGCGTCGTCATGACGCTCGTCCAACCGGACGGGTCTGTCGCCGCCATGTGCGGTAACGGCGCTCGCGTCGCGGCGGCGTGGGCGGCGGAGCGAACCGACTCAGACGAGATTATGATAGATACGCCCGCCGGCACTCGGCGAGCGTCACTCGACGACGACTACGTGACCGTCGAGATGGGCGCCCCCTCGTTCGACCCACGGGACGTTCCACTCGAAAGCGACGAAGAACTCGTCGAAGCAGCGGTCGAGGGCCTGACCATCACGGCCGTCAACACGGGCGTTCCACACGCCGTGGCGTTCGTCGACGACGTCGACGACGTCGACCTCGAAGCGGTTGCCCCGTCGATTCGACACGCACCGCTGTTCCCCGAGGGGACGAACGTCACCCTCGCCTCGCCAGACGGCGACGGTGGGTTCCGCCAGCGGACCTTCGAACGCGGCGTCGAAGGCGAGACGCAGTCCTGCGGAACGGGTGCCGTCGCCGTCGTCGCCGCCGCGAAGCGGCTCGGCCACGTCTCCGGTGACGACCCCGTTCGCGTCTCCCCGCCCGGCGGGACGCTCTCGGTCACGGTTCCCGACGAAGGCTCCGCGCTTCTCGGTGGCCCTGCTGTCCACGAAGGCGACGGCGAGGCCGACATCGTCTTCCGCGAACGATGACCGGCGACGGGTTCGACCCCGTCTCGTTCCTCGAACGGGCCGTCCCCGTGGCCTCGAACGAAGACGTCGGTGCGATGCGTGACCTGCTGGTCGAGACCCTCGAAGCCAACGGTGCCGACCCGACCGTCGACGACGCCGGCAACACCGTCGCCTCGAAGGGTGCGTCCGACCCCGAGACGCACCTCGTTTTGAATACGCACATCGACACCGTCTCGCCGCACATCCCGTACTCCCGAGAAGACGGCACCATCCACGGACGTGGGTCGTGTGACGCGAAAGGCCCGCTCGCCGCACTTCTCGCGGCGTTCTTCTCGGCCGACCCGGCGTCGGATTCGCGAGTCACGTTGGCAATCACGCCCGACGAAGAACTGCTCTCGACGGGTGCTGCCGCACTCGACGTCGACGGCGACCTGTACATCGTCGGCGAACCGACGGGACTCGACGTGTGTACCGCGGCAAAAGGCCGGTTCGAAGGGACGGTTACCCTCGGCGGTGTCGCCGCTCACGCCGCAGAGCCCGACTCAGGTTCGAACGCTATCGACGCGCTCGCTCCCGTTCTCGACGCGCTCAGGTCGTTCGACGACGACAGACCAGCCCACCCCGAACTCGGTCCGGCGACGTTGACGCCCACGATGGTCGATGGTGGAGAGAACTCGAATCAAGTCCCGGCGGAGTGTCGGCTCGTCGTGGACCGGCGGAGCGTCCCGCCGGAGACGGCAGACGGTTTCCGCTCGTCGCTTCTAGAGACGCTCGAGTCGGTCGTTCCCGAGGGAATCGACGTGGGGTTCGAACTCACCGAGCGCCCGACACCGTTCCTCGAAGCGTTTGCCACCGACCCAGACCACGACCTCGTGACGACGCTCGCAGACGCGTCACAGCGTGTGGGTGGCCGTGGCGACGTGCGACCGTTTACCGCCGCCACCGAAGCCTCGTACTTCTCACCTGCACCCGTGGTCGTCTTCGGCCCTGGCGTCCTCGCGGACGACGAGGGTGCTGTCGCACACGCAGACCGTGAGTACGTCCACACCGACGACGTCCGAACTGCGGCAGAAGCCCTGGTCCAGACCGTCGACCATCTGGTCTCCTAAATGTCGTTCAATCAAAACGTTCATACTCTGCGGAAGATTCGTTGTAATCGATGCGCCCTCCACATTCGCTCATCGCCCTCCTCCTCGTCCTCGTCGTCGCGTCGACGACTGTCGTCGCCTCGGATGGTCTAACCACCATCGAACATCAGGGTGACGAGATAATTCTCGACGCCGCGCAAAACCAGCAGATTCGCGGAACGACACCGTTCGAACAGGGGACCGTCATCGGCGTCCGCGTGAAGTCGGTCGGTGACACACATCCGTTCTTGGTCTCGAAAGCAGTCAGAGTCGACGAGAATGGGTCGTTCACCGTCGTCTTCGACCTCTCGGGGTTAGCCCCGTTACGCGGTGGTCCAGTCGACGTCGTGGTACGGCACAACCAGAGCACCATCCACGAGTTAGACGGGAGGCTTGTGACAGAGAACATGCCCGAGAACTCGACGCTCACCTACGACCCGTCGAACCCGGAGACGACCGCGACGACGTCACCAGAGACGGTGACCTCCACGACGACCACGACGGCGAGCGGTCCGCTCTCGGGGGTGACCGTCCCCGGTCTCGGTATCACAACCGGCGTCGTCGCCACCCTGGTCGTCGCACTCCTCGCACGTCGGTGACGACCACGAAGCGACGTCGGTATCGAATACGGAGCGACGTCGGTGACGGCCACAGAGCAGAGCGGTCCCGATTGGAGTCTTCACTCCAACCGACTGCCTCCCTGGACTCGCCCAGGAACGCAACGCCCTTTTTCTACCCCACCTATCGTCGGCGTATGTACGAGGCGGTCTACGCACACCCCGACGGCGAGAGTACGGCTAGTCGCGTCGCAATCGCCGCCGAGAGATACGGGTACGACGGCGTCGTCGTCCGTGGGATGGACGCCCGTCCCGACTTCGACCGCCTCCGCGACGAACTCGACGTCGACCTCGTCGACGCGGTCGAAATAGACGCCCCGGACCCAGAACACGCCAGCGGGTCGGTCGGAAACTACCGGCCACAGCGCGAACTCCTCATCCTCCGCGGTGGGACGAACGCGCTCAACCGATTTGCCGTCGAACAACCTCGCGTCGACGTGCTCGCGCGTCCGATGGCTGGAAACGGGAACTTCAACCACGTGCTGGCGAAAGCCGCCAGAGACAACGGCGTCCGCGTCGAGTTCGACCTCTCTCCCGTCCTCCGAACCGAGGGCGGCAGTCGCGTCCAAGCGCTCTCTAACCTCCGAAAACTCCGCGAACTCGTCGAATACTACGACGTTCCGTACGTCGTCTCCGGCGGGCCGCGCTCACACCTCGAACTCCGCGCCCCCCGCGAGTTGGCCGCACTCGGGGACGTCGTCGGGTTCGACCGAGAGCAGATTCTGGACGGACTCCGCGAGTGGGACCGCCTGACCGAACGAAACCGAGGCCGAACGTCCGAGTCGTTCATTGCTCCGGGCGTCAAACGAGGTCGGTATGAAGAAGACGATTGAGGAACACGCCGCCCGGTTTTCAGAGATCGCCTCCGAGTACGACGAGAGTCAGAACAGCGAGGAGTACCGCGCGTGTGTCTCCCTCGTCGTCCACTACGCCGACCCGACCCCCGACGACGTCGTCTTGGACCTCGGGACGGGAACCGGTGCCATCGCGCTCGCACTCGCACCGGACGCCAAGCGCGTCATCGGCCGCGACATCAGCGAGGGCATGCTCGAACAGGCACGGACGAAAGCCGCCGAAGTCGGTATCGAGAACATCGAGTTCGGTGTGGGGAGGTTCCGCGACCCGAACGTCCCAGACGGGGAGCACATCGACGTCGTCGTCTCCAACTTCGCCATGCACCACCTCTCGGACGAGGAGAAACGCGAGGCAATCCGCGTCGTCGCCGACCTCGAACCGAAGCGATTCGTCCTCGGTGACGTGATGTTCTTCGGCGAACCGAACCCCGACGAACCGTTCTACTCACCCGAAGTAGACGACCCGTCGACCGTCGGCGTGCTCGCAGACGCGCTCACTGACGCTGGATTCGTCCTCACCGCAGTCGAGTCGGTCCACGAGCAAGTCGGGGTACTAGTCGCAGAACGCGCACAATCGACCGAGGAATAACCGATGAAACACCTCCCGAAACATCTCCGCCCACGCTGGCGCTATCTCGCCGTCGAACTCGAGACGTGGCCCGACGCGACCATTCGTCGTGGCTCGTTCCAGCGAGAACTGTGGTACGCCGCCCAGAATCTCTACGGTGACGCCGGAAGTGCAGACGCCGACCTGACGGTCCTCGGGTTCGATTTCGAGGATAGCGTCGCCGAGACCATCGTCCGCGCCCGCCGTGGCTCCGTCGAAGAAGCGCGTGCAGCACTCGCCTGTATCGACACGGTCGGCGACCACCCGGTTGGCGTGAGAGTGCGCGGCGTCTCCGGAACGGTACGTGCCTGTTCGGAAAGGTATTTACACCGCCGGGCCGGAATTTCTGAGGAGAGAGACGTCGTGTTCGAGACCGAATCCCGGACTGCCGTCGTCCGCAATTCCCTCTTGGACGTCAGCGGGCCGGACGGGTTCACGGGCGCGACGCAACTCGATTTCGAGTGATACTCTATGCAGGGACAAGCGCAACAACAGGCGTACGACCGCGGGATTACTATCTTCTCGCCGGATGGTCGACTCTATCAGGTCGAATACGCTCGTGAGGCCGTCAAGCGCGGCACCGCGAGTATCGGCGTGCGAACACCCGAGGGTGTCGTCCTCGCGGCGGACAAACGCTCTCGCTCGCCACTGATGGAACCGACGAGCGTCGAGAAGATTCACAAGGCGGACGACCACGTGGGTATCGCGAGCGCCGGCCACGTCGCCGACGCCCGCCAACTCATCGACTTCGCCCGTCGCCAGTCGCAGGTCAACCGCCTCCGCTACGGCGAACCCATCGGTATCGAGACGCTGACCAAGGAAGTCACCGACCACATCCAGCAGTACACGCAGGTCGGCGGTGCCCGTCCGTTCGGTGTGGCCCTCCTCATCGGCGGCGTCGAAAACGGCACCCCGCGCCTCTACGAGACGGACCCCTCGGGGACGCCCTACGAGTGGAAGGCCGTCGCAATCGGTGCCGACCGCGGCGACCACCAAGAACACCTCGAAGAGAACTACCGCGACGACCTGACCCTCGAAGAGGGCATCGCACTGGCGCTCGAAGCCATCGCCTCGACCAACGAGGAAGGCATCGCGCCCGACGGCGTCGACGTGGCGACGGTCTCGGCCGAGTCCGAGCGCTTCGTCGAACTGTCGAACGAGGAGATCGAAGAACACCTCGTCGCCAACGACCTGCTGGCGACCGAGGAAGACGAGTCGGACGACGACGAAGAGTAGACCGCATCCCGCGGTTTCGCGTTTTCTTCTCAGAGACGACAGTCGCAGTACCGACGGCTTCGCGTCGCTACCGAACGGTATCTGTCGGCACTAGAGAGTGCGTCGAACATCGTTACTGCAGGGTTCGTCGTACATCGCGACTACAGCGTGGACCCAGCGTCGCCACTCTCCAGTCACGTCAATCACTCGACGTCGCTCGACAAAATCCTCGAATTCGTCTGCTGTCTCGTCGGTGGTTCAGTATTCCTCGTAGGCGAGGTTCATCAGCCACTGCGAGAAGGCGTTACTGTTCGCGTTGATCTCTTCTTCCCCGATGAACGGCGAGAGCATGTCGCCGGCCATGAGCATCGAAAACTGCAGGTCGCGGGCGGCGGGTTCGAGGTAGTAGGTGGTGTGCCCGTTGTAGACGGCATCTGTCCGCTTGATAAGGTCGAGCGACTCCAGGACCTCGGCAATACGGCTTCCCTTGCGGGAGGAGATATCCAGTTCTTTCCAGAAGTCACTCTGATGGATGCCGCCCGACTCGCGGATGAGTTCGAGTCCCGCGCGCTCGTCGGAAGAAAGGTCGGCTTCGGCTTCGCTCGCGCTCATACAATCTACACGTCGGGCGAGTGGTTTAATGCTGACGTTCGACCGGTTCGAAGGCGGTCTGACACGGCGACCCATCGGCAAACTCGTACGACGAGTTCTCGGGTCCGAGCGTGATGAGCGACGACGAACGCGTCCCGAACCGACCCTCGGGGTCGTGGACGCAGACGCCGAAGTCGTGGTCACCGAGCGCGTCGGCCGCCCGCTTCCGCCACGTCACCATCGACTCACTCGGTTCTGGTTGGAGTGCTTCCCAGAGTCGTCGGGCGTTGTCGGCTTGCTGTTCGCCTCGCTCTGGATGGGTGGCAGGAACGAACCACGAGTCGTGCGTGCCGACGTTGACGACGACGTGGACGCCGGGGTCGAGGTTCTGCACCGACACGCTGCCGTCCCACTCGAAGAAAATCGCCGCGTTCCTGTCCGCGATGACGAGGTTGAACCCGTCGTAGGTGTACTCGTCTACCGAGTGTTCGACGAACCGCGCGGCGTCTTCGGCCGTCTCGTAGCGGAGGGCATCGCGGACGAGGTGCCCCCGAGAGCGCTCGCCGCCGCCTTCGACTTCGACCCAGCGGTTCGTGATGCCGACGAAGACGCCGGCGTCGTTGTAGCCGACCCACGTGCCACCCGCCTCAGAGTCGCGCGGAGCGACGATTGCAGGACCATCGCCGTTCTCCCACCGCTGTGGCGGCTCGGCGGGCCTATCGAGTAGCTCGTCGCGGTTGGCGGCGACGACGACGGGCGCGTCGTCGAACACCTGCCACGCGAGGATGAGTGTACACACGGACGGAGGTAGGACTCACTCGGTCAAAAACCTCCGGAGGAACGCGACGGACTACTCGCAGTCTTCGAACCGACTCGGGTCGCGCGACGCCAGCGCGACGTTCACGGCCGCGACATTTTCGGGGACGTCGTGGACGCGGACGATATCTGCACCACGGTCGGCGGCGATGGCCGT
Organism: Haloferax marinum; assembly: GCF_009674625.1. GTDB lineage: Archaea > Halobacteriota > Halobacteria > Halobacteriales > Haloferacaceae > Haloferax > Haloferax marinum. The sequence continues at coordinate 734,278 of NZ_WKJQ01000001.1, forward strand.
CCCGGCGATGGTCGCCGCGAGGTTGTCTCCGGTCTGCTCGCCGACCAGCGAGAACATCGACTTGTGCGAGTGGCCGACGAGGATGGGACACCCGAGCGCCGACAACTCGTCCACACGGCCGAGCAGTTCGAAGTTCTCTGCCTTCGACTTCCCGAATCCGAGGCCGGGGTCGACGATGACGTTGTGACGCGGGATGCCCGCCTTCTCGGCGAGGAGGATTCGTTCTCCGAGTTCGTCGACGACGTCTTCGACCACGTCGTCGTAGTCGATTTCTTTGTCCGGAATCACCGGCGCGTCGATGCTGTGCATCACGATGACCGGCACGTCGCGTTCGGCGGCGAGGAAGCGCATCTGCGGGTCTTCGAGGCCGGTCACGTCGTTGAGGATATCGGCACCGGCGTCGAGGGCCGCTTCGGCGACGGCGGCTTTTCGAGTATCGACCGAGACGAGTGTGTCGAGGTCTGCGAGTGCCTCGATGACCGGTGTGACGCGACGAATCTCCTCGTCGAGAGGGACCTCTTCTGCACCGGGGCGAGTGCTCTCGCCGCCCACGTCGATGATATCGACACCTGCTTCGACCATCGCCTGTGCCTGTGAGACGGCGGCGTCGACGTCGTAGAACTGGCCGCCGTCGTGGAAACTGTCCGGCGTGACGTTGAGAATCCCCATGACTGCGGTGCCGTCTTCCCAGGGGTAGCCGTGTGACTCTGCGTCGGCGTCGGGTTCGAGACTGCTTCGAATCTCGGTCGCGAGTTCCGGAAGCGCGTTCGGGCGGTCCGCCAGCGACGAGGTCAGTTTATCCAACTGCGCAACCGTCCCCATCATGACGATATCGACGAGTTCGCCGCCGGAGTCGTGGCCAGAGACTGCGCACTCACCACCGATGGCGAGCAGTTCCTCCCGAATCGTCTGTGCTTGCCGTTTCTGCACTCGGGTGCGAATCGTCCGGTGGACGCCGCTTTTCGCACTCTCGGTATCCGACACTGGGACGTTGGCCCGTTCGAGCGTCGCCTGTGCGTCTGCAACCGTTCGGTTCGTCTTCGGAATCAGCGCTCTCGTCCACGTCGTCCGCGCTTCGGCGACGACGTAGAGCGACCCCACGACGAGGACGCAATCGTCGGCGTCGGCACGAGCGTGAGCGTCTGCCAACGCGGACGCGACCGCGCTCCCCGTCCGAACGTCGGGGATTCCCGCGTTCTCGAAGACTGCAGAGAGTATCTCCGGGTCTTCGGCCCGCGAGATGTCTGCGTGACAGGTGACGACCGACGCGACGTCCGGGAGTGCCTCGACCATCTCGTGGTGGTCTTTGTCGTGCATCGCGCCGTAGACGAGGTGTAAGTCGTCGTCGTCGAACTCGTCGAGGACGGTCGCGACCTGCCTGCAGGCGTCGGGGTTGTGCGCGCCGTCGAGGACGACCATCGGGTCGGTCGACATGACCTCGAACCGCCCCGGCCAGTGGGCGTTCCGCAGGCCGCGACGAATCGCCTCGGCAGAGATGTCGGGGAGGACCTGCCGAGCCAACGCGACGGCGATGCCGGCGTTTTGTGCTTGGTACGCGCCCAACAGTGGGATTCGAAGGTCGAGTTTGTCGTCGCCTGTGGCTACGGTGACGGCAGCCTCCTGATGACTGACGCGGCCACCGTATGCAGTCCGAACGTCTGCGTCGGTGTCGGCACTGCCGACGGTCAGTACGTCGCCGACTTCGTCGCGGATGACGTCTAGTGCCTCGCCGGTCGCACCGGTTACGAGGGGGCCATCTTCCGGTGCGACGGCCGCTTTCGTCCGGGCGATTTCTTCGATGGTGTCGCCGAGGACTGCCGTGTGTTCGAGCGAGACGTTCGTGACGGCGCTCGCGACGGGAGAGACGGCGCTCGTCGCGTCGAGTTCGCCGCCCATCCCGACTTCGAGAACTGCGACGTCGATGTCGGCCTCGGCGAAGTACCAGATGCCGAGTGCGGTCATCGTCTCGAAGAACGTCAGCGGTTCGCCCTCGGCAGCGCGTTCGACCAGATACGGTTTCGCTTCGTCTACGAATGCCGACAGCGCAGCTTTCGGAATCTTGCGCCCATCGACGCGGATGCGTTCGCGAACGTCGTCGAAGTGTGGCGACGTGTAGAGACCGACGCGCAGACCCGCTTGGCGGAGCGTCGATTCGAGCATCCGGGCGGTGCTTCCTTTTCCGTTCGACCCTGCAACCTGCACGAACGACACGCCCTCGTGGGGGTCGCCGAGGTGAGAGAGTAACCGCTGAATCGACTCGGTCCCCGGCTTGACCTGAAATCGCCGGAGGTCGAAAAGGAAGTTCACCGCCTCGTGGTACTCCATACGCAGAAAACCCGCACGGTGGGCTTAGGCCTAACGCTCCGGGGCCACCACTCCGGAACGCTACTCGCGGCGTTAGTCGTCGATGTGGACGACGAGAACAGGACGCTTCGCGTTCTCGACGACGCGTTCGGTGACGCTCCCGAGCGAGGTGAGTTTGTCGCGTCCGGTCCGACCGTGAGTTCCCATCACGACGACGTCGATACCGTGTTCGTCGGCGTACTCGAGGATGACCCGGTGGGGGACGCCCTCACGGACGGCCGTCGTCGTCTCGCACTTGCCTTTGCACTCTTCGGCACATTCTTCGACAGCGTCGATGGCGTCGTCTCGGAGTGACTGGATGACCGCGTCCTGTTGGTCACCACCGGCAGCGAGATAGACGCGCTGGTCGACGACCGAGAGGACGTGTATCGTCGAGTCGGGGCCGGCGAGTTCGAGTGCGTGTTCGGTCGCTCGGCCTGTTCCGACACTGCCGTCGGTCGGGATGAGAATGTCTTCGTACATACCCATACCATCTGCACGCCGACACTTGAAGCATCCCGTCGATTTTGGTTCGTGAGAACGCTCCTGTTCCCCCTCAGACGAGACTGGCGAACACTGCGACCCCGAATCCGACGAGAATACCCCCCGCGAGTTGGTTCACCCGGCGGAGTAGGTCTTCTGTGACTCGGTCTCGAAACAGCGACACGCCCGTACTCAGGACGAACCACCACGCCGCCGACCCGAGGACGACACCGCCGACCAGCGTCACCGTGTCGAGATAGTTCCCGGAAAGCCCCACACCCACACCGGCGAAGATACCCACGAACGCGAGGATGGTGACTGGGTTCGTCAGCGTGAGGACGAACGTCGACGCGTAATCAGAGAGCAGGCCACTTTCGGACGCTTCGGCCGCCGTCGTGGCCGGCAGTGCGGTGAAGGTTTTTATCCCAAGATAGAGCAAGAACAGTCCACCACCGACGCGAATCACGGTCTGGAACGAGACGAGAAACGAGGAGATAGCGGTGAGGCCGAGGCCAGCGAGCAAGCCGTACACCCCGTCTGCAGTGGCGGCGCCGAGTCCACTGACGAACCCGGCGCGTCGTCCCCGTGAGAGCGTTCGCTGGATGCACAGTATCCCGATTGGGCCGACCGGTGCGGCGATAGAAAAGCCGAGGACGAGTCCCTGCCAGAAGAACGACAGCGGAGTCTGAGAGAACGGTGGAGTCAGGACGTTACGTCACCTCTGCGTGGAGGCGAGGACCGAGCGGAGGATAACTGTGTGGTTTGGGCGTTAGACACAAAAGACGCGTTTCGGCCCTTAGACGCTTCCTCACCGCGTTCGGTCGTGTCTAAAGTCGCGTGAGACCCGCTTCGCTTGCCTCACTGCCTTCCGTCACTCAGCCACGAGTTCCAGGCTCTCCCTCACTCCGCTCAGTCGTGCCTGAAACACCGTATCCGGGTTACACCCGGCTACGAGTTTCCGTCACTAATCGTGACGGAAACACCGCTGTCCAGTGAACACCATCGCAATCCCGCGCTCGTTGCAGGCGTCGATGACCTTGTCGTCGTTGACCGACCCGCCGGGCTGGATGACCGCCTCGATACCCGCGTCCGCCGCCTTCTCGACACCGTCCGGGAACGGGAAGAACGCGTCAGAAGCCATGACGGCACCTTGGGCGTCCTTGCCTTCGGCGTGTTCTTCGGCCTTCATCGCGGCGAGTTCGACGGCATCGACGCGGGAGACCTGTCCCATCCCGACACCGACCGTCTCGGTTCCTTTGGCGAAGAGAATACCGTTGGACTTCACGTGCTTGAGGACCTTCCACGCGAAGAGCATCGTCTCTAACTGCTCGTCCGTTGGCTCTGTCTCGGTGACGATTTCCAGGTCGTCCAGCGTCGGTGTCCAGAGGTCGCGCTCTTGAACCAGTCGGCCACCGACGAGCGCCTTCTCGGTGTACGTCTCGGTGCGCTCACCGAGTTCGCCCACGTCCAGCACGCGGAGGTTCTTCTTTTCGGTGAGAACGTCGAGTGCGTCGTCGGTGTAGCCGGGCGCGACGACGACTTCCTTGAACGAGTCGATAATCAACTCTGCAGTCTCGGCGTCACACTCGCGGTTGAGGGCGACGATACCGCCGAAGGCGCTCATCGGGTCCGTCGCGAGCGCGTCGGCATAGGCCTCTGCGAGCGTGTCGGCCGTTGCACACCCGGCCGGGTTCGTGTGCTTGATGACCGCGGCCGCGGGTTCGTCGAACTCCTTGATGATGTTGAGCGCGCCGTCTGCGTCGTTGTAGTTGTTGTACGACAGACCCTTCGCACCCTCGTTGAGTTGGGCCGCGCCGACGACGGACGCCTCGTCACAGGTTTCGTCGACGTAGACGGCGGCGTCCTGGTGTGGGTTCTCGCCGTATCGAAGTGTGTCGTAGCGGTCTTCGGAGGTGACGCGACGCTCGGGGAGTCCAGCGTCTTCGTCGCCGTCGATGGTGACGCCGTCGTCGTCGACGGTGACTCGTCCTTCGGCGAACCAGCGGACTGCACGCGGGTAGGCCTTGAACTCGGCGTCGTAGAGGACGCGCGATTTCAGGTCGTCTTCGTCGTCGCCCTCGTAGACTGGGACGGCCTCTTGGGTGACGATTGGGCCGGCGTCGACTTCTTCGTCGACGACGTGGACCGTACACCCCGTCATCTTCACGCCGGCGTCGAGGACCTGCTCGTGGGCGTCCATTCCAGGGAATGCGGGGAGGAGCGACGGGTGGACGTTGAGCGTCGTCGGCGTCGCGTCGAGGAACGTCGAGGTGAGGACGCGCATGTAGCCATCCAGGCAGACGATGTCGAACTCGTACCCCGAGAGGGCGTCGAGGATGCGTTCTTCGTGCGACTCGCGCGACTCGTCGTCGCCACGTTCGACGACTTCTGTCGGGATGTCGTGTTCCGACGCCCAGTCGAGAATCGGGGCGTCAGCGTGATTCGAGACGACGACGCCGAGTTCCGCCCCGCCGGGGGAGCGGTCGGCGATGTTGCGCAGGTTTCGTCCACGGTTGCTCGCGAGACCGGCGATGGTGACCATGTGGAGTGGGCGTACCGCGGGCCTCAAAGTGGTTGCGGTCTTCGCCACCGAGATATACTCGTTCTTGTATACTCTGGCGTGAGTGATGGGCGAGGGGCACACCACATATCCACACACTTGCTTATTTTTGGACTTTCGGACGGACGCGAACCCCCGGCGTTTAACCCATCCCACCGAGACGACTCAGTCATGACCGACGCCGACCGGAACGACCCGCTGTACGCGGTGTCACCGCTCGACGGGCGTTACGCCTCTCGAACCGCACCACTCGCACCACACGTGAGTGAGGCCGCACTCATGCGTGCTCGCGTGCAGGTAGAAGCCGAATACCTCGTCGCACTCGCGGACCTCGATGCGACGCCGCTCGAACTCTCCGACGCCGAGCGTGCCGACCTGCGAGCGCTCTACGAGGAGTTCGATGCCGACGACGCCGCCCTCGTGAAACGCCTCGAAGTCGAAGGCGCAGCAGGCTACACCGCGACGAACCACGACGTGAAAGCCGTCGAGTACTTCATTCGCACCGAGACGGACGACTCCATCCACCCGTGGATTCACTTCGGACTGACCTCCGAAGACGTGAACAACCTCGCACAGCGCCTGATGGTCGTCGGTGCCGTCGAGGACGTACTCGTCCCCGAACTCCGTGCGATGCGTGACGAACTCGTCGCACTCGCACAGGAGTACCGAGACGTGCCGATGCTCGCACGCACCCACGGGCAACCCGCGACGCCGACGACGTTCGGAAAGGAGATGGCCGTCTACGCCTCCCGTCTCGGACGGGCGCTTGCTCGCGTGGAGGCGGCCACCGACGACCTCGCCGGCAAACTCGCCGGGGCGTCTGGCACCTACGCCGCACACGTCGCCGCGTTCCCCGACGTGGACTGGCGCGCCTTCTCCCACGAGTTCGTCTCCTCGCTCGGCCTCGAACACGTGTCGCTCGCGACGCAGGTCAACCCCTGTGACGACCTCGCGGCGCTGTTCGACGCCTTCCGTGGTGCCAACAACGTCATCGTCGATATGGACCGCGACATGTGGCTCTACGTCTCGGACCGCTATCTCGGCCAAGAGACCGTCGAGGGTGAGACCGGGTCCTCGACCATGCCGCACAAGGTCAACCCCATCGACTTCGAGAACTCCGAAGGAAACCTCTCGAAAGCGAACGCCGACCTGACGTTCCTCGCGGACTACGTCACCACCTCGCGCCTCCAGCGTGACCTCTCGGATTCGACGGTCAAGCGCAACATCGGTGCCGCGTTCGCCCACTGTCTCATCGGCTACAAGAAGACCCAGACCGGCCTCGGGAAGGTCGTCCCGAACGAACACGTCATGCGCGGAGAACTGGACGACACGCCGGCCATCATCGGTGAGGCCGTCCAGACGATTCTCCGCCGCGAAGGCGACACGCAGGCCTACGAGCGTGTGAAAGAACTCACTCGTGGCCGCGAAGTGACGCTCGAAGACTTCCACGACCTCTTTTCGGACCTCGACGTGAGCGAATCGACGCGAGACGAACTCCTCGCGTTGACCCCCGCGACGTACGTCGGTCTGGCGGACGAACTCGTCGACGACATCGACTAACTTCGGTCGTCTGGCCGTCAGTCGTTGCCTGACGACATCGACTAACTTCGGTCGCCACTCCAGCAGTCACTGTTTCCGGTATCGAGTCCCAGAACACGTCGGTCACAGTGCTGTTTTCGTGGACTCCTTCACCGACGAGTCACGACGCTCACCGAGAGAGTGATGTCAGGAAAATGCCGGCGTCGGAGGCCACGGGCACGGGAGTGGCCGCCATGCGGCATTGGCACGGGTCGGTGAACGTCGACACGGATGGGCTGGATAGGCTGGTCCGTTCGTGACGGTTCGTCATGGGCTGGTCAGACGACGCATGACGCTCACCGTGGATAAATTATTTACTCAGCATAGAATAAGTCTTTTGGTGGGGTGGTGCATTGGTGGGGATATGAAAGCAATCGTCGTCAAGCGAGGGGGAGACAAACCGGTCGTCATCGACAAACCACGACCGGAGCCTGAGTCGGGGGAGGCACTCGTCAGGACGCTCCGTGTCGGTGTCGATGGAACCGACCACGAGGTCATCGCCGGCGGGCACGGCGGGTTCCCGGAAGGCGAAGACCACCTCGTCCTCGGCCACGAAGCAGTCGGTGTCGTCGTCGACCCCAACGACACCGAGTTAGAGGAAGGCGACGTCGTCGTCCCGACGGTTCGACGCCCCCCAGCGTCGGGGACGAACGAGTACTTCGAGAAGGGGCAACCGGATATGGCCCCGGAAGGGATGTACGCCGAACGTGGCATCGTCGGCGAACACGGCTTCATGTCCGACTTCTTCACGAGTCCAGAGGAGTACCTCGTCCGAATTCCACGCTCGCTGGCAGACCTCGGCTTCCTCATCGAACCGATCTCTATCACCGAGAAAGCCCGCGAACTGGCCTACGCGAGTCGGTCGACGTTCGACTGGAACCCGTCTTCTGCGCTCGTCCTCGGCAACGGCAGTCTCGGTCTCCTGACGCTGGCGATGCTGAAAGCCGACGACAAAGCCTACGACGACCTCTACTGTCTCGGCCGGCGTGACCGGCCCGACCCGACTATCGACATCATCGAGAAACTGGGCGGAACGTACGTCGATTCCAGAGAGACACCGGTCGGCGAGATTCCAGACGTGTACGAGCACATGGACTTCATCTACGAAGCGACGGGCTTTCCGAAACACGCGATACAGTCGGCTCAGGCCCTCGCTCCGAACGGTGTCGCCGCGTTGCTGGGCGTCCCGAGCGATTGGGCGTTCGAAGTCGACGCCGGTGCGTTCCACCGCGAGATGGTCCTCCACAACAAGGCGCTCGTCGGGAGCGTCAACTCCCACGTGAAGCATTTCGAGGCGGCGACGGTGACGTTCACCAAACTCCCCCGGTGGTTCCTCCGTGACCTCGTCACCGGCGTCTACCCACTTTCGGAGTTCGAAGAAGCATTCGACGACGACGACACCACTATAAAAACCGCCATCGAATTCAGTAGCGTATGAAGAACGTCGACGACCTCATCGCCAGTGCGGCGGAGCTCGCGGACCGTGGTCTCTCGAAAGGGGAAATTGCCGACGAACTCAACGTCTCCCGCGAAACCGCCAGTTGGCTGGTCGACCGAAGTGGTGCCGCCACGAAACCCGAACCCGAACAGAAACCCGACGGCCCACACGACATCCACGTAGACTGGAACGCCATCGGAAGCGGCGGCAGACGCCTCACGTACATCGGGCGCGCACTCGCAGACCTCCTGACCGAGACCCACGACAGCGCCGACGTGACCATCGGAATCGAGAAAGCTGGCGTCCCACTTGCCACGAGCGTCTCCCGCGAACTCGAAACCTCGCTCGGTTCGTACTCCCCCGCGAAACACCAGTGGGACGAAGGCGACATCGAAGACCTCGGTGGCGGCTTCTCCCGCAACTTCGCACCCGTCTCTGGGCAACGGTGCTTCATCGTCGACGACACGGTGACGAGCGGAACCACGCTCCGTGAGACGATCGAATCGATTCGTGCCGAAGGTGGCGAACCGCTCGCGTGCGTCGTCATCGTCGACAAACAGGGTGTCGACGAAATCGACGGCGTCCCCGTCTACTCGCTCATCAACGTCGTGCGCGTCGGCGAGAAGTAACGGGACGCGTCCAGCCGGTTCGCGTCGTCTCCCCGAGTCACCCCACGACGCAACTCCTTTGTCTACCGGGGCGTAACGTGAGGCTATGACTTTCCAACCCGAGAGCATGGACCCCGAAGAGGTCAAGTCCCGCGTCGACGACGCGATCGAGAACAACGATATCGTCCTGTTCATGAAGGGCAACCGCCTCATGCCGCAGTGCGGCTACTCCGCGAAGGCCCTCGAACTCATCTCCCAGTACGTCGACGAGTTCGAGACGGTCGACGTGCTCCCTGCGCTTCCACACTACCGGGCGGCGCTCGACGAAAAAAGTGGCTGGGAGACGATTCCGCAGACGTTCGTCGAGGGTGAGTTCGTCGGTGGGAGCGACATCCTCGAAGAGCTCGACAACCGTGGCGAACTCGAAGCGACACTCGCTGGCGAGAACTAACCACCCGACTGCGCGGCGGTTACTCGATTTATTTCTTGGCTAACCGGAAGGGGAGCCCATATAAGTCTCCGACTCGTACATCAACACAGGTATCGCCAACCGCGTGCGACCGCACTGTGGCACTCGTCGATACCGAAGCCAACAATGTCAGGCCGCGTATATCGACTCCATTCGACGTTGGAACTGCCACTCGAAGACGTAATGGACTACTTCGAGAATAACCCTACCCTCCCACCGGAGGTTGAGGACGTGGACATCACGCGCCGCAACAACACCCTCATCATCAAAGCCGTCTCTGCTGACGACAGCCTCAGCAAGTACACCCCGACGGCCCAGCTGAAGGCGAGCGTGACCGAAAACCGCGTCTACGAGGAAGAGCCACCCCGAGCGGGTGCACCGAGCTGGGGAGACGAAGAAGAAGAGGAAATCCCCTCGGAACTCGTCGAGTTCGCCTGTTTCAAAGGTGACCTCGAAACCGTGCTCCAGAACACGGCCCTCCAGTACCCGATGTTCCTCGTGCTGCGTGAGATCGCGATGCTCTCCGAGAAGGGCACGCTGACCGCAATCACCGAAGAGAGCGACGAACTTCAGGCGACGCGCATCGTCGAAGGAGAAGTGCGTGCTGCGTCCGTCGAAGTCGTCGAGAACCCCCAACAGAACGGGTCGTCCGACAGCGGTGTCAACTGGCGCGACAACAAGTTCATCTCCTAAACCCGCCCTTTCCTCCGTCTGGTGCCACAGTTCAGCGGTCGCCCCTGTCGCCACTGTGTTCATTGGTACCACGATTCGACCACTACCTGTTGCAAAAAGCATTTACAGTGCCTAATTATATCTAATTACGAACCATGTCGGAAGCCTTCCCAGAGTACCTCGACGTCGACTACACCGACGGCGAAGGTGAGACGCCGGAAGATTACCCGAGCACCGAAGCGAAAATCGAGAAGGCAATCGAGGTCACCAAGCGCGGCCTCGAGCAGTACGAGAACCCCGCCGTCATGTGGACCGGTGGGAAAGACTCGACGCTCACGCTCTACTTCATCAAGGAAGTCGCAGAGAAGTACGACCTCGAAGTCCCGCCGGCAGTCTTCATCGACCACTACCAGCACTTCGACGAAATCATGGACTTCGTCGAGCACTGGGCCGACGAGTGGGACCTCGACGTCATCTGGGCACGCAACGAGGACGTCGGCAACTACGTCGACGAACACGGCCTCGAACCCGGCGACGACATCCCCGTCTCGGAACTCTCCGAGCACAACCAGCACCACATTCGCAACATCCTCGAGTACGAAGAGGAGACGTTCCCCTTCCTGCTCGACACCTACGTGGGCAACCACCTGCTGAAGACCGTCGCGCTCAACGACACCCTCGAGAAGCACGACATCGACGGCGTCATCTCCGGCGTCCGCTGGGACGAACAGGAGGCCCGCGCCGACGAGACGTTCTTCAGTCCGCGCCACAACCCCGACATCTACCCACCACACGACCGCATCCAACCCATCCTCCAGTTCGAAGAGAGCGCCGTCTGGGACGCCTTCTGGTACTTCGCCGTCCCCGACACCGTCGAGAACTACCCCGAAGACGGCTACGTCCCGACGAGCGACGAGGACCTCCCCGAGGGCGTCTCGCAGGAAGACGTCCCCGTCTCGCCGAAGTACTTCGCTGGCTTCCGCAGTCTCGGCAGCGAAGTCTCGACCGACAAGTCCGCCGACGAACCGGCGTGGCTCCAGGACATGGCGAACACGACCGAGCGCGCAGGCCGCGCCCAGGACAAAGAAGACCTGATGGAGCGCCTGCGTGACCTCGGCTACATGTAGAGCCGACGTTTTTTGACGTTCGGGTTGCGCTTTGCGCAACCACTCACCCAATAACCTCGACTAAAAACTGCCGAGCGATTCGCTTCGCTCATCACTCGGTACAGCGTCTTGGACGAGTACCTCGTATGCTCGTTTTTTCGCAGTTAACAGTCGGTAGGCAGTGCCTACCGTCCTGTTAGTCCGAAAACATAGATAACGTCTCCCGGCGATGTTTGGTGCATGGCCCTATCGTTCCCAGACTATCTCGACCTCGATTACACTGCGGGGCGCGACGAGACTGCCGACGCGTACCCGACGCTCGAGGACAAACTCGAGAAAGCAGCACTCGTCACGCGGACCGCACTCGAACAGTACGAACGACCCGCAATCATGTGGACGGGTGGGAAAGACTCGACTGTCGTCCTCTACGTCGTCCGCGAAGTCGCTGCCGACATGGGTGTCGAGGTGCCGCCGGTGGTCTTCATCGACCACTTCGAGCACTTCGACGAGACCGAAGCGTTCGTCTACGAGTGGACCGACCGCTGGGACCTCGACCTCATCGTCGCACGCAACGAAGATTTCGCCCGCGTCGGTGCCGAACCGGGCGACGAGATTGCTGTCGCCGACCTGAGCGACGAGACCCGTCACGAACTCGCTCGCCTCGGCTACGAAGACGAGAGTATCGTCCTCGACGCCGACACCTTCGAAGGGAACCACCTGCTGAAGACCGTCGCGCTCAACGACGTCATCACCGAATACGGCTTCGACGGTATCTTCTCTGGCGTCCGCTGGGACGAACAGGACGCCCGCGCCGACGAGACGTTCTTCAGCCCACGTCACGAGTCAGAGAAGTACCCACCGCACGACCGCGTGCACTCCATCCTCCAGTTCACCGAGGCGGACGTCTGGGGTGCGTTCTGGAACTACATCGTCCCCGACGCCGTCGACGGCTATCCGGTTGGGTACGTCCCCCAATCCACCGACGACCTTCCGGAGGGAACCCAACCCGCCGACCTCCCCGTCTCGCCGAAGTACTTCGAAGGCTTCCGCTCACTCGGTACCGAGTCCGGGTCCGCGAAGTCTGACGACCGGCCTGCGTGGGTGCAGGACCTCGCCGCGAGCAAGGAACGCGAAGGTCGCGCACAAGACAAAGAAGACCTGATGGGCCGACTCCGCGACCTCGGCTACATGTAGAGCGACGTTTTAGAAGAGCGGCTCTTTTTCGGACTCGGGTCGCACGGAGTGCGACTACTCTCCACCGAGACACGCGCTGGACGCACTGTCGAAATTCTCTGACGACTCGTATCGAGACTCAAAGGACCTGGATGACGATTTCTGCGATCGGGACGAACGCTGAGACAGCGATGGGAATCAGGTCAGAGACGAACGACGGCCACGTCCGGATACGGTCGGCGTTCCGCTGAACGTCTTCGAGGAGCCCAATCTCACCAACGGCGGACGGGTCCAGCGTCGTCCCGACGGTCCACCCGACGAGGAGTTCGTCGCGGCGCTGGTCGATTGCGTCGACCAGGTGGCGCTTTCCGGTGACGATGTGGAGGTGGATTACCCAGACCGGGACGGCGAAGATGAGCAAGCCGACTATCACGAGGACGCTCGTCAACGAGAGGTGGAGCGCGAGTTCGGCCGTCACGGGGCCGCCGCGAGAGGTGAATGGTTCGAAGAGTGAAATTCCGGAATCGAGCCAGTAGTAGACCACCAGAGTAGTCACACCGACAAACCAGCTGACTGCGACGGAGACACCGAGACTGGAAACGGGTTCGAACTGACTCGCGGCGGTGTGGAGATTCGCGATTTTCAAGGTGCGAAGCGCAATCAGCAGTCGAAGGTGGAGGAGAAAGAGGAAGATAGCGACGAACCCGAGAAAGACCAACCACACGTTGAGGTAGATGAGAACGAGTTCCCATCCGACGCGCGGGTCGAGTCCGTTTCCGACCACGATGAACACCGGTTCGAACACGACGAACGCGACGAAAATCAGTTTGAGGTCGACCACACGGTCGAACCGAATCCGGTACATTCGGTCGAGATATCCGTCGACGATGCGCCGAAACTGCGCACGTTCGTCGGCGGCGAAGCAGGCTTCCACACGGTCCCAGATGTGCGAGTAGGCGACGGACCACTGACCGATGATAGTCAGTTCGATAAAGATGCCAACACTCCCCATCACCGCCGATACACCGAGAAAGTTGACGTCCAAGAACGACCACCCGTCGAACGGACGGTTCAAAAACAGATACGACGCCCACTGACCGACCGCAATCGAGAGAACGAGTCCGACCAGGAAGTAGGCGGCGCTCAGGAGCGCTGCACGGCGGACGACTGAGACCAGGTCGCTCGACGGGAAGAGCCGTGACACCCACGTCGACCGGTACGGTGACCCGGAGCTTCGGACGGTGGCGTCTGTCGGCTCCCGCCCAGACAGCCGGTCGTCTTCATCCCGGTTTATCATGGTGAATAATACCACACAACAGGAGATGAAATCTCCGCACCAGTACGTGTACAGGTCGACGATTTCGACACCGTTGCTGTCGACGGTTCGTCGACGGTGAGTCCAGCGTCGACACCGTAGCGCCTAACTCCTTCAACCCGTTATCGCTCCCATGGCATCCCAGTGGGTCAGTCTCTTCTCTGGCGGCAAGGACTCTTCGTGGGCGCTCTACCAGGCACTCGAAGAGGGATTGAACGTCACCCATCTGCTGACCGTCCACCCGAGCGACGACTCGTATATGTACCACGTCCCCGCGACGGACCTCACCGCACTCGCGGCCGAGAGCATCGGTGTCGAACTCGTCGACGTCCACCCCGGTGACCTCGAAGCGACCGACGCGACGGACTCCGGCGAACAGGGCGACGCAGAACTCGAACCCCTCGAAGCGGCACTCTCCGACCTCCAGTCTGAAATCGACCTCGCGGGCGTCACCGCAGGCGCTATCGAGAGCGAGTTCCAGACGAACCGCATTCAGGGGATGTGCGACCGCCTCGGAATCGACCTCTTTGCGCCCTTGTGGCAAGAAGACCCCCGCGAACTCGGTGAGGCGATGATAGACGCCGGGTTCGAAATCACGCTGATTCAGGTCGCCGCCCACGGCCTCGACGAGTCGTGGCTCGGCCGAACCCTCGATTACGACGCACTCGACGAACTCGAGGAACTCAACGAGAAGTACGGCGTCCACATCCTCGGAGAGGGCGGCGAGTTCGAGACGTTCGTCACCGACGGCCCGCACATGGACCGACCCATCGAACTCGAATACGAGACCGAGTGGGACGGAACTCGCGGCAGTCTTCGCATCACGGACGCCTCTCTCGGCTAAGCAGTTCTGACGCCGACGCTACCGGGTCGGGTTGGCGCAAAAAGCCGAACGCGATGTCTTCTGGAGACGATTCGTAACGTCAGTGAGACGTTCGTACCGTCTGGAACCTACTCTTTCGTCAGGTGAGAGTGCGCACCGATGAGCGCGTTCGACAGGTCGAGATTTTCGATGTGGGTCTCTTCGTCAACGATGGAGTTCTTCAGACTGGCGTTCTTGATACTCGCCTCCGGGAAGACCACCGATTCGTCGAGTGAGGAGTCTTCGACCACGGCGCCCGCCATGATGTGGACGTTTTTCCCGAGTTCGGTGTTGGTCACCGTCGCCGACTCGTGGACGACGTTTTCGCCACCGAGATACCACGAGACTGCGTCGAGGTAGCTCTGTGCCGTGCCGATGTCGAACCACGCGCCATCGAAAGAGTAGGCGAACACGTCGCCGTTCTCTTGGAGCCACTGCATGAACCATCCCGGTTCGTCTGGGTTGTTGTCGCCAGCGAGATAGTCGTCGAACTTCGGGAGGGTGCTCGCCGGGAATGCGTAACACGCAATCGAGACGAGCGTACTCTTCGGGTTGTCGGGTTTCTCCTGGAAGTTGACGACGCGGTCACCGTCGAGCTCCACCAGGCCGTAGGATTTCGCTTTCTCGATGTCTTTGACGTCGTACGCCGCCAGACACGGCGACTCCTTCTCGTAGAAGAAGTCGACGAAGTCGGCCACGTCGAAACTGATGAGGTTGTCACCAGCGATGACGACCAAGTCCTCGTCTACCTCTTCGCGCTCGATGAGTTCCGCGAGTGCACCGACGACACCGAACTTCTCGTCTTCCGCTCTGGTCTCTTCGACAGAGAGCGTCGGCTTGGTGTACGGCGACTCGGCGATGTACTCTTCGAACGTCTCTGCGAACCGTTCGTTCGTGCTCACGAACACCTCGGAGACCCGGTCGTCCGCCTCCAAATCTTCGAATATCGTGTCGATTACCGTCTGTTCACCGACCGGTAAGAACATCTTCGGGCGGTGTTTCGTGATGGGCCACAAACGGGTCGCATAACCACCGGCAAGGACGACTGCCTTCATGTACCTCAAATCCCACCACTCAGTGAAAGGTCTTTATGCACACACTCGATTTTGCTGACAACTTCGGTGGCCCAGCGGCGGAACAGATTTTCCCTTCGACTTCGAAGCAGACGCTATGTCAGACCGGGAATCCACCGCGACGACTCGCCAGCGCATTGCCGACGCCCTCCGCGACGACCCGGCAACCGCATCAGCCCTCTCGACGACTCTCGGGGTTCCGGCGTCGTCCGTCTACGGCCACCTCCAGCACGTCGCTCGCTCGGTCCACAGCGACGACGGCGAACAGTTCCTCGTCGCCCCACCTGAGTGTCGAAACTGCGGATTCAACGCCTTCGACGACCCGGTGAACTACCCTTCGCGGTGTCCCGAGTGCCGAAGCGAAGGTATCGAAGAAGCAGTGTTCAAAATCGAGTAGCGAGTCGACCGACCCCGACCGTGTTCGGTTACGCGTCCAGTTCGTCCAAGAGCGTCTGTGCGGCGTCGGCAGACGACCCCGGCCCACGTGCCGTGACGAGGTCGCCATCGACGGTGACGCTCGTGTCGGCGTCGAGTTCGGCGTCCCAGACGCCGCCGGCCGCCTTCACTTCGTCTTCGACCCAGTAGGGTAACTTCCGACCGTCGGGCATCAGGTCGTCGTCGTCGACGATTCCTTCTTCCCACTCGTTGGGGAATCCGGTGACGTTCCGGCCATCGACGAGGAACGACCCGTCGGCCTCACGAGTGAACGCGAGGATGCCGACAGCGTGGCAGACGACGAGTGCCTTGCCTTCGCCGCCGGCGACGGCGGTGAGGAGGGCCTGTCGAGCGTGTCGGTCCTGATTGACGTCCCACTCGGTTCCGTGGCCGCCGGGGAAGACGACGGCGTCGAAGTCGCGGGCGTCTACCTGTGCGAGTTTCTCGGGATTCTGGAGGCGCTCGTCGTTCTCGTGAACGTCCATCACGTGTTCGGCGAGTTCCTCGCCGACGTTCTCCGGGTCGACAGACCGTTCGTCGACGACCGGAACGCCGCCCGTCGGTGTGGCGACGGTGATATCGACACCGGCGTCGGAAAGCGTCGTGAGCGGTTCGATGCACTCCTCGCCCCAGTAGCCCTCTTCGCTAACGATGAACAGTGCAGACGTCATCGAAGCAGTGTACGAACCCCTCCTAAATAGGCCCCATGGAGGCGGAAACCCGATGTGGGTTCTCGGTTGAGGGCGACGGGTTCGCGGTTGGGGGCGACGGGTTCGACGGTTTCGAAACCTGCGGTGCCCACTCGGTGCGGTCAGTCGTGGTTCGCCGGTGGGTCGATTGCAACACTCTCGGTAGCGAGGTGACACGCCGGTTCCGACCCGCTTGCTGTCCGTTCCAGTTCGGGATGCTCGCGTTCACAGACAGTCGTGAACGCTTCGTCCAGTGTACGCCGTGCCTGTTCGAGGTCGCCAGCGACGAGGGCCGAAAGTCCGCTGGAGAGCGTCTCTTCGGCAGCGCGGTCCGAGAGCGCGTCAGGGACGTCGAACTCGCGTCGAAGTTCTCTCTCGACGGCGGCGTCTGGGACGGCCTCCGGAGCGTCTGCGACGTCTTCTGCGACGAGGAACGCCCGAACGTCGTCGACGTCGATTCCCTTGTCGATGCGCAATCGCAGGTCGAGGACGTGGCGCCACTCGCGCTGTTCGAGGTCGAACTGTTCGGGTGGGATGACCTCCGGACAGCGGGTGTGGAACCGACAGCCAGACGGTGGATTCGACGGACTGGGAACGTCGCCAGAGAGTTCGACGCGTTCGTCCCGACGAGCGGGGTCTGGCGTCGGAATCGACGAGATGAGCGCTCGTGTGTAGGGGTGTTGTGGGTCGTCGAACAGCGTCTCTGTCTCGGCTATCTCGACGATTTCGCCCAGATACATCACGGCCACCCGGTCGCACACCTCTCTGACGACACTGAGGTCGTGACTGATGAACACGATTGCGAGGCCGAACTCGGCCTGTAACCCACGCATCAGCGAGATAATCTCCGCCTGGATGGACACGTCTAGCGCCGAGACGGGTTCGTCTGCGACGACGAGGTCCGGGTTGAGGACGAGCGCTCGCGCGAGCGCGATGCGCTGTTTTTGCCCGCCGGAGAACTCGTGTGGATAGCGGTCGAAGTCGGACGCCGACAGGCCGACGCGCTCCAGGAGGTTTTCGACGATTCGGCGGCGACGACGGCGGTCCCGCATGCCGTGGATGGCCAGCGGCTCTGCGACCGATTCTCCGACGCTCATTCGCGGGTCGAAACTCGACGACGGGTCCTGAAACATCATCTGCGCCCGCCGACGGAATCGCTTCAGACCGGCGTCGTCGTAGTCGGTGATGTCGTCGCCGTCGAAGACGACCGCTCCACCTGTCGGGTCTTCTAACCGCAGAAGCGACGCCGCGGCCGTCGACTTCCCACACCCGGACTCACCGACGATTCCGAGTGTCTCTCCCGGAGTGACGTCGAACGAGATGCCATCGACCGCTTTCACCCGGCCGACCTCCTTCTTGAGCACACCCTGTGTAATCGGGTAGTGCTTCTTCAGGTCTCGAACCGACAGCAGTGGGTCAGAGGGCATCAGCAATCACCTCCGGTCGTATCGTGGTCAGAATCGGAGTCGGCCACGGCGTCTCCACCATCTGCCGCTCGGGACTCTGAAACGGACTCTCCTCGAATCACTGTCGAGTCGTACCCCGGTCCGTAGTACACACAGGCAGCGTCGTGGCCCGAACCGACAGGCAGTAGTTCAGGGTGAGTCCCCGTCCGGCAGTCGGCCGTCGCGTGTGGACAACGTGGGTGGAACCGACAGCCAGCAGGCGGTTGTTTCAGGTCGGGGAGCGTCCCACCAATCGGTCTCATCGACTGGCCTTGTCCGGGGAGGCAGTCGAGGAGTGCTTTGGTGTACGGATGAGACGGTCGGTCGAACACGTCGTGGACCGACCCCGTCTCCATCACTCTCCCCGCGTACATGACCACGACGCGGTCGGCGATTTCGGCCACGACGCCCAGGTCGTGGGTGACGAAGACGATGCTCATCCCGAACTCGGCTTGCAGGTCGCGGAGCAGTCTGAGAATCTGCGCTTGAATCGTCACGTCGAGCGCCGTCGTGGGTTCGTCGGCGACGAGGAGGTCCGGGTCGGCGGCCAACGCCATCGCGATGACGACACGCTGTTTCATGCCGCCGGAGAACTCGTGTGGGTAGTCGTCGACTCGGGCGGTCGCCTCCGGGATTCCGACGCGGTCGAGCAGGTCGATTGCGCGGTCACGTGCCGCCTGTTTCGAGACGTCTCGGTGGAGGCGAATCGCTTCGACGATTTGCGCACCGATTGGGTAGACGGGGTTGAGTGCGCTCTGTGGGTTCTGGAAGACGTGTGCGATTCGCCCGCCACGAATCGATTCGAGTCGCTTCTCAGAGGCTTCGGTGAGGTCCTCTCCGTCGAACAGAATCTCCCCGCCGGCAATCTCACCGGGCGGCATCGGGATGAGCCTCGTGACGGACTCACAGGCGACAGTCTTGCCCGACCCCGATTCGCCGACGACACACACTGTCTCGCCGCGTTCGACGTCGAACGACACGCCATCGACTGCCTGAACGACGCCTTCGTCGGTGTCGAACCGGACCCGCAACTCACGAATCGAGAGGAGGGGGTCGGTCATGCGTCTCCCTCCGACCGTGGGTCGAGCGCGTCTCGCAACGCGTCGCCGACGAAGTTGAACGCCAAGACGGTGAAGAACAAGAACACACCGGGGATGGTCGCAATCCACCACGCGCCGTCGAGGTCGCCCCGACCGGACGCGATGACCTGCCCCCACGATGGCGTCGCCGGGTCGGTCAACCCGAGGAACGCGAACGTGGCCTCGAAGAGGATGAACGACGGGATGAGGAGCGTCGCGGCCGTGATGACGGTGTTCGACACGTTCGGCATCAGGTGTCGGCGAATTATCCACCCGTCCGACGCGCCAGCGTTCTCGGCGGCACGGATGTACGACTCTTCTCGGCGCTGGAGCGCTTCAGACCGGACCAGTCTGGCGATACCGCCCCACCCGAGGAAGCCGAATATCGTGATGAGCAAGAAGAGACTCGGTTTGAACAGGTAGGTCACGATGAGGAACAAGAAGAACGTCGGGAACGTCTGCTGGATATCGACGTATCGCATCAACAGTTCGTCCACGAGTCCAGAGAAGTACGCCGCCGAAGTGCCGACGGCCGTTCCGATACTGACGACGATGAGCATCGTCACCAGTCCGACCTGCATGCTCACGCGCATCCCGAAGACGACCAGTTTGGCGATTCCCTTTCCGTCACTCGTCGTCCCGAGTGGGTACTGCCACGTTCCGTGGCACAACCCGTCTGCAGTCTGTCCGACACAGGTCGTGGGAACGGCCGAGTCGACCGATAGGTACACCGGTGGTTGATACGCCGCGAGGATGTTCAACTCGGGTTCGGTCAGCACCAACGGGCCGAGCGTCCCGACGACGAACACGACCACGAGATAGGCGGCGCTCACAACGGCCGCCCGATTTCGCTTGAATCGTCGCCAGTAGTACGCCGTCAACCGTCGGTTCTCGGCCAGTGGCCACGCGACGAAGAACGCGCCGACGAGCAGCGTGAGGACGAACAGCCAGTTCGTCCCCGAGAGAACCGCGTCGTCGGTCACGAACAGGTCGTAGGCGACGGCAGCGGCGTAGGCCACTGTGGCCACGACGAGGGCCTGTGTTCGGCGGGGGAAGCCGAGTCCGCCGAGTTCGTCCCACTCGACGTCTTCGAATCGTTCGGTGGCGCCCGTGTCGGATTGCGTATCGGGTGCCATCAGCGGTCACCGTAGTCGATTCGGGGGTCCAACACCGTGTAGGCGATGTCCTGGACGAGATTCCCGACGATGGCGATAAACACCGGGACGAGCGTCGTCGCCATGACGAGTGCGGTGTCCTGTTGGATGATCGCTTTGTAACTCAACAACCCGAGCCCTGGAATCTGGAAGACCACCTCTGTGATGTACGCCCCAGCGAAGAGCAGGCCGAGGATGTCGGCCACGAGGATGGTCATCAGCGGGACGAGCGCCGGTCTGAAGATGTGCCTGACGAGAACGCGCCAGTCGTCCGCTCCTTTCGCTCGTGCCGTCTTGACGAAGTCGGCGTGGACGTACTCCAGTGCCTCGGCCCGCGAGTATCGCATGTTTCCGGCGATGGCCCCCGTCGAGAGGACGACGACGGGTAAGACGAGCTGTTTGGCGTTCGCCAGCGTCCAGACGCCTCTGCCCGTCTGGTAGTAACTGGGCAACCACCCCAAGTCGACGGCGAACACCAAGATGAGCATGATTCCGAACCAGAAGTTCGGGACGCTGATGCCGAAGAAGGCAGTGAACGTCCCGAGATAGTCCGTCAGTGTGTACTGGTGTGTCGCCGAGTAGAGGCCGATGGCGTAGCCGAAGACGATGGAGATGAACGTGGCCGGGACGGCGTACATCAGCGAGTAGGGGTACGCCGCCGCCAACGCATCCATGACGGACTGGTTGCGCGTGAACGACCACCCCCAGTTGAGCGTCGCCATGTTCACCATGTAGTTCGTATACCGCGTGAGCAACGGTTCGTCACGGCCGGTTATCTCGTCGAACGTCTCACGGGCCTCGTCGACGTCTCCGCCCTCGGTTGCGGCCTCGAAGGCGAAGGCTGTCTGACCATCGCCCGGTGCGACGGCGAGGAGGCCGAAGGTAATCGTCAAGATGAGGTACGTCGCCACGACGGCCCACGCGACGCGGCGAGCGACGTACCAGTGCATACTCATCGCTGCCCTCCAGAGTTACTCGAATCCGTAGTCACTCGACAGGTTGTCGGCCAGCATCTGCTTGGCAATCGCCGCGCCGTAGTTCTCGCCGACGCCGGTCGTTTCGACCTTCGAGTCGTCGAACCACTCGGAGAACTCGGGTTGGTGGGTGTGGGCGACTTCGGCGTACCCGCGGTCGATGTTCTCGACGATGGTCGTCTTGTTCACGCCCATCGAGAGTGCGTATCGGACTTCTCGGGTGCGTAGTTGGTCCCACCCGTTGGCACGCTGGTTGTACGCGAGAATCGAACAGAACGCGTTCGGCGTCTGGATGACTTTCGTCGACTCGAGCTCTTCGAACTTCGAAGCCTTCGACGACGGGATGCCCGTCGCGCTGACCTCGCCCGTCTCGAACGCCGACAGTCGCGTCGACTCCTCGCCGAACACCTGATACTTGTACTCCTCGAAGTACGGCGTTCCGTCGTACCCCTCCACGTCGCGCAGATAGTAGTTCTCGTTGCGCTTCGCCACGAACACCGATTCGCGGTCCCAGCGCTCGAAGGTGTACGGGCCGAGGTTTCCGGAGTAGGTTATCTCCTGGATTGCCTTCGACTGATTGAGTTTGTTGCCGCCGTCTTCCACGTCGCGGTACTGTTCGACGAGGCCTTTCGGCAGACAGTACGCACCCCACATGACCGGTTTCATCACGAACGCGGGGTCGACTTCGGGCAGTTGCACCTCGAAACTCAGCGTCCCCGTCTTCTCGACTGGGATAGGGTCTTCGCCGTGGAACCAATCGGACTGGTTCACGTCTCCTGCCCAGTTTTCGGGGGCTTGGTGGACCTCCTCGATGAAGTACACCCAGTCGTCGGCGGTCATCTGGCCGTAGCCTGCGCCCCACTGGAGGTCGTCACGGAGGGTGAACTCGTAGTTCTGCTTGTCGTCGGTGTCGATAGATTCGACCCACAGTGGGACGACGTTGTTCTCGTTGTCGAGTGAGTACGCACCGTCGAGCGTCAGTCCGAGACGGTTGGCCGAGGACGTGTCGTTGATGCGGATTGGGTTGAGCGTCTTCGCGTCTGTCCCGGCACCGGCACTGTACGCCCCTGTCACCGACGGCGAACCGCCAGAGTCACCACGGAAGTACTGCTGGTAGTTGTATCCGATACTCGGACCGGGGTCGATTCCCTGGATATCGTTCTGGAACCCGTTGAGGTCGACAGAGAACTCGTAGAAGTTGACCGGTTGGTCGTGACTGAGCACTCCGAAGACGTTTGCGAGAATCGCCTGTCGTCTCGCGTCGTCGGTCTCCTTCGAGGCCGTATCCAACATTCCAGCGATGTCTTCGCTCGGCCGGTAGCCGTAGAAGTTGACCGTCGACTGTTGTCGTTTCTCCTCGCTGGTCCAGAACGGCCGAATCGCGGTCGGAGTCCGCGGATACGAGTTGAACCCGATACCGAGCATCAGGTCCCACTGTTCTTGACTCGTCGCCTCGTCGCGTGGCCCGGCGTTGAACGAGGTCCGTTCTTCGCCATCGTCCGGCGTGTACGTGTTCTGGGCGTACTTCGACAGCATCGTGTTGAACGGAACGCCTGTCAACTCGACGCCGACGCCTAGCTTTCCGTACTCCTGTTGGACGAACTGCGCGATGGTCTTCGTCGTCTCACTTCCTGTGCTGTACACCATACTGAGCGAGACCTGTTCACCGTCGGGTCCGACAAGCGTGTCACCGAGGTCTGTCGTCTGCGTCTCGGTCGACTCGGTTCCATCACTGTCGCCACCACCATCTGTAGACGTCGTCGACGTATCGTCGCTTCCTCCCTCGGTACAGCCTGCGATGCCCGCGATGCCACCAGCCCCGAGTGTCCGCAACAGAGACCGTCTGTCTAGTTGGACATTGTTATCGAATGCCATGAAAGGAATGTAATTCAGTAATGCAAATATTCTTCGATTATATAACAGTTGACATTATTCGCGGTGCTCAGACCACCGTCGTCACTGTTCAGGTCGGAAGAAGTGTGGAAAACCGTGGTTTGTCACCACGAGGTGTGAATCGTCGGTCCGACTCGTGTGCCACGTTGCCGACGCGGGCAGAGTGACCGAGTTTAGTCGTCGCCGTGTTCGTCGAGGTTCAGTCGTCGCCGTGTTCGTCGACGATGACGACTTCGCCGTCTTCGACGGTCACGTTGATGAGCGTCTTGACGTGGTGTTCGGAGTCGTCGAGTTCGTTCGGGCCGGCCTTCTTGATGATGGCGACGGTGTCGACGACGTCTGCACCGATGTGGTCGAGGGCGTCGAGGACGGCTTTCATCGTGCCACCGGTCGAGAGCACGTCGTCGAGGACGAGGACGCGGTCGCCCTCGTTGACGTCGTTGATGAACATGTCGCCCTCGGAGTAGCCAGTCTGCTGGTGGAGCGAAACCTCACCGTCGAGGCCGTACTCGCGCTTTCGGATGACGACGAGCGGGATGTCCGTCATGAGCGAGACGGCGGTCGAGATGTGGATGCCCATCGCGGCCGGGGTGACGATCTTGTCGACGTCTTCGAGGTCCGCCTTGCGGATGATCTTGATGACGATTTCGCGGAGGAGTCCCGGTTTCAGCATCGGGACACCGTCGCTAATCGGGTGGACGAAGTACTGGTAATCGCCTTTTTCGATGATTGGGGCGTCGAGAAGGGACTGACGCAACTGGTCCATGTCGCTCGTTCCCTGGGTTAGGCATAAAATGTGGCGGTTCGCGGTGCGTCGGGTACGCGAACACACGATGGACGGTAGCGACCCACACGCAGTTCGGTGGACAGACGAGACACTCACCTCCCCGTCTCGCCAGTCGGCAATCGAACAGTTCTCGGGGACGACCCCCCGAGTTCGGTTACATTCCGCCGAGAAGTTTCGAGGCCGTGCGAACGAGTGGTTCGACTGGCTCGTCGGTATCGACGAAGAGCAGCATGCCACGGCCGCCGCAGTACACCTGCAGGATGCCGTAGTCCTCGCTTTTCTCGAATCGGAACTCGACACTGTTTTTGACCGGGCTCATCCCAGAGAACAACCCACGTTCCATGAACTCCCTTCGTGTCTCTTCTGCGAGCGTACCCAGTTGTGCGACGAGTTCGTCGCGGCTTCCGAACGACTTCCTGACCGCCTCACCGACGTGAAAGAGGTCGAACGCCGTCGCGCCGTAGACGGCGACCAGTGAGACGGCCCCCTCTGCCGTCTCCCGAATCGCTTCCATCGCGACGTCGCTATTCGGACCGGGTCCGTTGACGGATACCATCCGTGCTGGGTCAATTATCATGCTTCCACCCTCTGCCCTGACGCTGCGCGTCTCCCTGCCCGGAGCGCGCGTCTGGAACAGTCATGAATTCGAGATTGTCAGTCGATATTATAAATGTGGAGGCGGAGTTTCTGTGGCTGAAAAATCAGATAGATAAATCTGTTGGCCGATTTAGAGTATCGCTCACTGACGTTTCTCACTCCGTGACGCGACTCGAGATTGGAACGGTCCGACGTCGACGAATGCGTTCAGAAGACGCTGCGAAGCGGGTCAGGTTGGAGTCGGCGTCGTCGTCGACGCGTCGTGACGCCGCTAATCGTCGGTCGAGGGAGTGCGTCCAGGCAAGACCGTGTCGTCGTCCACCGAGAGCTCCACGTGGAATCCTTCGGGGGACAACGAGACGGTCGTCTCGTCGAACGTACATTCGTACTGTCGATAATGAGTCCCGTCGGCCCGGACTTCTGTCGCCGAAGTGACGAGGTCGAACTCCACTAATCTGTCGAGTCGGCGGTACACGGTTGGAAGCGATAGGTCAGCCGTCTCGCCCAGTTCTTTCGCAGACTGCGACTTCCGGCATAAGGCAACGAGAAGGACTCTCGATTCGGTATCTCCGAGAATATCGAGTAGTTCTCCGCTCGATACGCTTCCATCCATTACTGATGAGTCAGTCCGAATGTACGTATAAATTAGTTGCGCCCCCGTGCAGAGCATCCCGCATTTGTGGGCCGTCACGAAACTGTGGAGAGCCGAGCGGGGACGTCGGTGACTGCAACCACCGAAAGTTGACACATTGACACGTCGGGTGAGAGAACCCGTACTACGAGGAGGTTACTCCACGCCGGATTCAGATGACGAGCGACGGACTCGTGTAGCGCGTTCACCGTACCACCACGTCGGTGAACCGTCGAGAACGTGTTTCCTACCACAGAACCGAACACCGTTCTATCACGAGTGACGAGACTCGTCGTTCACAGAACACGAACTCTGTTGGACGAACCTACGGCACACCGTTGTTCCTAGGAAGTCCCACGCGCGAGTCGCGCTCTAGTACGTATACTCGTAGTCCGAGGATATAAATTTCACCCTCAGCATACAATCTTGAAGTCGAGAAGATGTTCGAAGAAGAACCGAACCGTGAGCGTTCGCCCTCTTCACTGCCGTTTTGTTTGACAACACCTAAGTCCGCGCTACCCACAATTTCCGGCGTGCAACCCACACCGGAAGTCGTCCTCGCAGTCGTCTTCCTGCCGTTTCTCGCCGCGGCGTTCACCCCGGCCGTCTATCGGCTGTTGGGCGAACGCACGGCGTACTTCGCGGCTGCCGTCGCGCTGGTCACACTCGGCCTCGTGACGGACCAATACCTCGCGGGGGCGCATGGAACCGTCTCGTTCGACTGGATTCCCTCGCTCGGCATCTCGCTGGCGTTCTACGTAGACGGGTTGGCGTTACTCATCGCCTTCCTCGCCAGCGGCGTCGGCGTGCTTATCCTCACCTATTCAGGAGGCTACATGCACGGCGAGCCGGGTCAGGCGAAATACTACGCGACACTGCTGGCGTTCATGGGTTCGATGCTCGGCGTGGCGCTCGCGGGCGACCTCGTCGCGCTGTTCGTCTTCTGGGAACTGACGAGTCTCTCGTCGTTCATCCTCATCGGTCACTACACCAGTGAGGAGGCGTCGCAGTACGCCGCCCGGAAGTCGATGCTCATCACCGTCTCCGGTGGGCTGTTCATGCTGGTCGGATTCGTCCTCCTCGTGTGGGCGTCCGGCCAGACGACTGCCATCGAGGGGACGACCTACAGTATCCCACTGCTCGTCGAACACGCAGACGCCATCCGTGAGGTTCTGATGGCGTCCGCACTGTTCGTTCCCGTCCTCGCCCTCGTCGGACTCGGGGCGGCGACGAAGTCCGCACAGGTTCCGTTCCACGTGTGGCTTCCGAACGCGATGGAGGCACCGACGCCGGTGTCGGCGTTCCTCCACTCTGCGACGATGGTGAAAGCCGGCGTCTACCTCGTCGGCCGCTTCCGGCCGCTGTTCCTCCCCGAAGAGGCGGCGGTTCTCGGAGACTGGACGCTCATCTTCGCGGTGCTCGGTCTGCTGACCATGACCGTCGCGGCCATCCTCGCAGTGAGCGCGACAGACATCAAAGAGCTACTCGCGTACTCGACTGCCTCGCACCTCGGACTCATCATCGGCGCGTTCGGCTTCGCCAACAGTTACGGTGCCGAGGCCGGCGCGTTCCACATCCTGAACCACGCGAGTTTCAAAGCGGCCCTGTTCCTCGTTGCAGGCATCATCGCCCACGAAGCAGGCACCCGAAAAATCGAGAAACTCGGTGGACTTCGCAAACACTTGCCTGTCACTGGCGCAATCGCTGTCGTCGCGTCACTGTCGATGGCAGGCCTCCCGCCGTTCAACGGGTTCTACTCCAAGGAACTGCTGTTCGAAGCGACCTACTACGCCGCGAAAGACGCGGGCGGCATCGCGTGGCTCTTCCCGGTCGTCGCGGTGTTCGGGAGCGTCTTCACGTTCCTCTACTCCATCAAGTTCGCCTCGCTGTTCTTCGGTGACGAACCCGACGAACTGGGACACGTCCACCGCCCACCGGTCGCGATGCTCGTTCCACCGGCCATCCTCGGTGTCCTCGTGCTGGCTATCTCGGCCGCACCGAACGTCTTCATCGAGGCGCTCATCGGCGACGTGTACGGAAGCGTCGTCCCCGGCGAAGCGCACTCCTTTTCGGTGCACTTCCCGACGGAACTGACGCCGTACGTCCTGATGAGTATCGTCACCATCGCCGTCGGCGCCATCTCCTTCCCGTTCTACGACCGCATCCACGACGCTATCAACGCGGTACTTCGTGGCCCAGTTCGTGCGAACTGGTGGTACGACAACTTCGTCGAAGGCCTGACGGACACCAGCGTCGTCGTCACGCCGAAGATTCAGACCGGTCTTCTCCGGACCTACGCGACGTGGGGGCTCTTTGGCTTCGTCGCCCTCGCACTCGGTGGCTACGCCGCCGCGGGCGTGTCGATGCCGGCTATCGACGGGCTCTCCGTCTCGCTGCCGATCGTGCTCGTCCTCTTGGTGGCGCTGGTCGCCGCCTTCGCCGTCGACATCGCGCCGTCGCACGTGGCCGGTGTGCTGACGCTCTCTATCGTCGGCTTCATGGTCGCTATCTTCTACATCGCGGCAGACGCACCTGACCTCGCGCTGACGCAACTCACCGTCGAGACGCTCGTGTTGGTCATCTTCCTGCTCGTCTTGGACCGCCTGCCGGCGTTCTACGGCGACGCACCCGACCGATTCGTCTCGCTCCGTGACGGCGTCCTCTCTGTGGCCGTCGGTGCGACGGTGTTCCTCACCGTCCTGTTCTCGACGGACGCGTCGCCCAACCCGCTGTTGAAGGAGTTCTTCATCGCCCGTGCTGGCGTCCCCGCGGAACACGGACCGCTGTTCACCGACTTCGGTGGTGGGTCGAACATCGTCAACGTCATCCTCGTCGACTTCCGGGGATTCGATACCATGGGTGAGATATCGGTCGTCGTGATGGCGTCGCTGGCCATCCTGACACTGATTCGGATGCGAGGGCAGGGTGAGAGCCAATGACCAGTCCATCGGGCCGCACGACGGTCATCTCACAGACCGTCGCTCGCATCGTCGTCCCCATCATCCTGGTGACGGCCATCGCGCTGCTCTTCCGCGGACACAACCTGCCCGGCGGCGGGTTCATCGGGGCCGTCCTCGCGGCGGTCGCCTTCGCGCTGGTGTACGTCATCTTCGGCCTCGACTTCATCCAGCGGGAGATTCTCGACATCTCCCCCGACGGGTCGGAGCGACACCGACTCGTCGAGAACTATCGCTGGATGGCGTCACTCGGCCTCGCTATCGCGGTCGGGTCGAGTCTCGTCCCCCTCGTCTTCGACTTCCCGTTCCTGACGCAGGGTGTGCTCTTCTTGGAGCATCTCCCGCTCTACGGCGAACTCGAAGTCGCCAGCGCCTTCGCCTTCGACCTCGGCGTCTTCTTCGCCGTCGTCGGGGGCCTCCTCACTATCGTCGCGGAGGTTGGTAACGAATGACACAAGTCTTCCTCGCAGGCGTCTTGGGCGTCCTCTTCAGCGTCGGGACGTATCTCGTCCTCCGGCGCGACGTCGTTCGCGTCGTCTGGGGTATCACCATCATCAGTCAGTCAGCGAACGTCTACCTCGTCACCATGGGTGGGTTCGACGGACTCGGTCCCATCCTCTCGGGGCACGGCGGCGGCGGTCCACCGCCGACCGACCCAATCGTGCAGGCGCTGGTGCTCACCGCCATCGTCATCGGATTCGGGACGACGGCACTCGCCCTCGTCTTGACCTACCGGGTGTACGAGGAACACGGAACTATCGACATGTACGAACTCGGAGGGAACAGATGAGCACGCTCGTCATCGCACCGCTCCTCGTGGCTCTCGTGACAGCGATTCTGACGCTGCTCGTGCGCCCGAGCGACTTACTCCAGCGAACGGTCAGTCTCCTCGGTGGCGTCGCCTACCTCGGCGCAGTCGCCGTGTTGTTCGAGGCGGTCGTGCTTCCGCTCGGCAGCGAGTCAGACATCCTGGTGTACCAGGTGTCCGACTGGGCCGCGCCGTTCGGAATCACGCTCGTCGCCGACGGCCTGTCGGTGTTCATGCTGGCGCTCGCCGGACTCGTATCGCTCGTCGCACTCGTCTACTCGATTGCGTCTATCAGCGCCTTCGGCCAGCGTCTCAGCTACCATCCGCTGTATCACTTCATGATGGTCGGCGTGACGGGGTCGTTCCTCACGGGCGACATCTTCAACCTCTTCGTCTGGTTCGAGGTGATGCTCATGTCGAGCTACATCCTCGTGCTGTTTTACTCCGGGCGCGAGCACACCCGCGCGGCGCTCAACTACGTCGTGCTCAACCTCATCGGGAGCGCGGTGATGCTCGTGGCTATCGGTGGTCTCTACAGTACTACGGGGACGCTCAACATGGCCGACCTGGCCCGTCGTCTCGCTGACCCGGCGGCGTACAACATCGCACTCCTGCCGGTGCTCGGCCTCTCGGCGGTGTTGTTCTCGGTGTTCGCACTGAAAGCGGGGCTCGCTCCCTTCCAGTTCTGGGTGCCAGCGGCCTACCGCGCTGCGCCGGCCCCGGTGACGGCGATGCTCGCAGGCGTCGTCAAGAAAGTGGGCGTCTACGCGATTATCCGCCTCTACTTCACCATCTTCGCCGCCGCGTCGCTCGACCTCTCGTTCCTCGGCATTAGCGGGGACTCCGTTCTCGGCTTCTTCGGCCCGGTGATGTTCGCGATGGCCGCAGTGAGTATCGTCTTCGGTGGTCTCGGTGCCGTCGGACGCGACGACGTAGACGGCATCCTCGCGTACTCGTCTATCAGTCAGGTCGGCTTCATCGTCCTGCCGCTTGCGGTGGCCGCGACGGCCCCGTCGGAGGCAGTGACGGTTCTCGGTGTGACCGCCGCCATCGTCTACGCGTTCAACCACGGACTCGCGAAGAGTCTGCTCTTCCTCGCGAGCGGGACGATTCAGGACGTGGTCGGCAGTGACCGCCTCTCGGACCTCGGTGGACTCGCCAACCGCGCGCCCGTCCTCGCCGCCGCGTTCTTCCTCGGCGCGCTGACGCTCATCGGCGTCCCGCCGATTTCGGGCTTCTTCGGCAAGTTCCTCGTCTTCCAGGCGGCCGCAGAGGCACTCGCCGCCGGTGCGACTGGGTCGGCACTCGCCCTCGCCGTCGCACTCGCCGGCGCAATCCTCACCATCGCGTACTACACGCGTGCGTGGAACCAGGTGTTCTGGGGGCGCACGACCGAGATGGTCGACGCGACGCTCCCCGCACGCTGGACGCTCGGTTCGGCGACCCCACCGATGGCTGACGGCGGTGACGACGGACTCGAACGACTCGAACTCACCACACAGGTGACTGCTGCCGTCGTGCTGGCGCTCGCCGCAGTCGGATTCGGTATCGGCTTCGAAGCGGTCTTCGAGGCCGCCAACGCGGCGGCCCACGCCGCACTCGACACCAACGCCTACGTCGAGGCCGTCTTACACGGCCCAGGCGTCGGCATGGAAGCGGGTGCGGGTACGGGAGGTGGTCACTGATGAGTCGGCGCTGGCCGCTCACCGGCCTCGCACTCGCCATCCTGTGGCTGTTCGTCCGCGGTGTCGAACTGACACCGATTCGAATCGCAGAAGAGTTCGTCATCGGACTCGGCGTCGGGATGGGAATCGCGTTCTTCTTCCGACGCTTCTACAGCGACGAGACCTCCGTCTCCCGGAGCGCTCGCGTCGCGCCGTTCGCGCTGCTGTACCTCCTGACGTTCCTGTGGGAACTCCTCACGGCTAACGTCGACGTCGCGCGGCGGACGCTCGCACCGTCGATGCCGATAGACCCGGCCGTCGTGGAAGTCCCGCTTCGCGTGCGAACCCCGATGGCCATCACGACCATCGCGAACAGTATCACCCTCACTCCGGGGACGTTGACAATGGATTACGACGACGAAACGAACTCACTGTACGTCCACAGTATCGACGGGAGCGACCCGGCGGCCATCCTCGAACCCATCCGCCGCTGGGAAGATTACGCGCTCGTCATCTTCGACGAAGAACTGAAACCTGGCGACCCGGCACCGCAAGCGCCGGCCGTCGGAACGACAGACCACGCGACCGCCACCACGGGAGGTGAACAGCATGGCTGACCCGGCCTACCTCGGCGCGATGGAGACCGTCCTCTACGGCGCGCTCATCCTCGCCGCGGGCCTGACGCTCCTCGTGAGTTACCGGGTCATCCGCGGGCCGACGGTGCCTGACCGCGTCGTCGCACTCGACACCATCGCGACGAACGTCGTCGCCATCGCCGCGCTGTACGCCATCTGGACCCAACAGGGCTACTTCATCGGCGTGAGTCTCGTCCTCGCCATCATCGGCTTCATCAGCACGATTACCGTGGCTCAGTACGTCACGGAGGGGGACATCATCGAATGACCGCCGAGAGCGCGGCCGCCGTGACGGTCGGTCCCGTCCGTGCGGCCCTCGTCATCCTACTGACGCTCGTCGGGAGTTTCTTCCTCCTCGTCGGGACTATCGGACTGCTCCGGTTCCCCAACGTCTACAACCGGATGCACGCCACGACGAAGGCGACCACTCTCGGTGCGGCGTCTATCGCCCTCGCGGGGACGGTGTACTACCTCCCCGGCGGCGACGGACTGATGTCACTCGTGACGGTGGTGTTCTTGTTCCTCACCGCCCCGACCGGCGCGCACATGATTTCGCAGGCGGCCCAGCGGATGGGCGTGCCGTTCCTCGATGGCGTCTACTGGCCGGGTGAACAGACCGACCTGATGCGAGAACGCGACGGCGAAACCGACGACTGACCGTCGTCGCTCCCGTTTCAGTTTCCGACTCGCGTCACAGTTCTTTTTCCAGTTCGTCTGCGACCCGAGCGCCGAGTCCGACTTTCGACCCGGTGAACTCGCTCGTCCCGTCGCCGCGGACGACGAGTGCCCGTGTCTCGTCGTCACCCATGACCGACGCGTCGTTGGCGACGACGAACGCGAGACCGACGCGGTCCATGATTCGTCGTGCTTCTGTGACCATCGATTCGTCGTCGCCGCTGGTCTCGGCTTTGAACCCGACGATGGTGAGGTCTGGGCGCGACTCGCGGACGGTGTCGATGAGTTTCGGTGCGGGGTGGAGGTCGAGCGTGAGCGCCTCGCCCGACCGAATCTTCTGGTCGGCGGCTTCGACGGTGAAGTCAGAGATTGCCGCCGCCGAGACGAGTGCGTCGGCGTCTTCGACGGCCGCTTCGACGGCCTCGAGCATCTCTGCGGCGGACTCGACGGCGAGGACGTCTGCGTAGTGGACGTCCGGCCCATCGTGGACGAGCGTCACGTCCGCGCCGCGAATCGAGAGCGCGCGAGCGACGGCGCGACCGGTTCGCCCCGACGCGCGGTTCGAGAGCGTCCGAATCGGGTCGATAGATTCGGTGGTCGACCCGGAGGTGACGACGACGGACTTCCCGGCGAGCGTCTGTTCCGTGACGGCTTTCGTGACGCCCGTGACGATTGCGTCTTCGGTTGCAATCTTGGCTTTCCCCTCTTCGATTCGGGGGTCGACGAACTCGACGCCCCACGACTCGACGCGCTCTATGGCCTCCAAGACGCCGGGGTGGTCGTACATCGGTTCGTGCATCGCGGGGGCGACGACGAGCGGAACGCCCGCGCCGAGCGCCGTCGTCGCGCACGTCGTGACGGGAGAGTCGTCGATGGCGGCGGCCATCTTCCCGACCGTGTTCGCCGTCGCGGGCGCGACGAGGAACACGTCTGCCCACCCCTCGCGGCCACAGAGTTCGACGTGTTCGACGCGGCCGGTTATCTCGGTGACCACGTCGTTCTCGGTGGCGAACTCGACTGCCCACGGGTGGACGATACCCGTCGCTGCGTCGGTCATCACCGCGCGGACGGACGCTCCCTGTCGGCGGAGTTCGTGCGCCAACTCGACGACCTTCACGGCCGCGATACTCCCTGTCACCCCGAGTGCGACGTTGACACCTTCCAGCATTCACTCGTCACTGCGCCCGCTATCGGTTAAAAGGATTCGCGTCTGTGAGGGTGGTTCGGCGACGAGTCGCCGAGTCCAGTGGGTGCCTACTGGTCGAGTCGGCCCAGTTCGTCGTCGACGAGACTCGGATGCGTCCGCTGTTGCTCGGGGTGGGGTTCACCGAAGAACTCCTGCATGACCTCCCGAGACTCCGCTTGGCGACGATTCCACTCGTCCGCGTCGATTTCCTCACACGCCGGCGGCACCTCTCTGCCACGGTCGGTGAAGTAGCCCTCGGGTGCGACCCAGTCGTTGTAAAAGGGTGTCTCGGAGTCGTGAATCAGCGTAATCGCCGTCTCGGCGGCGTCGCCAGCGGCGACGACCGTCTGGTGGTAGATTTCGGTGAGTCGGCCGGCGGCGTAGAGCCCCGGCACCGCCGTCCGGCCGAGTTCGTCGACCTCGACGTAGGTTTTCGACCCCGCTCGTCGGAGTTCTGCACCCGTCTCTTCGAGATACGACGCGTCGGACCACGACGCCGCGACGACGCGAGTAGCGTCGATTTCGTCGCGTCCATCCTCGGTCTCGACCGTCGCCCGGAACAGTGGGTCGTCGTCGCTCCCGAGCACGTCGAGTCCGACGACACGGCCACCGAGCGTCTCAGCGCCGGCACGCGTCGCCTGTTCGGCGAGCAGGTCGGTGAACAGTCTGCTGTCGACGCCGGCGGGGAACCCAGGAACGTTCTCTAAGTGTGCGTTCCGCCGAACGATAGATTCCCCCGCGTTCACGACCAGCGTATCGAGGCCGGCACGCGCGAGAAACGTCGCTGCGGTGCGTCCTGCGACGCCACCGCCGACGACGAGTACGTCTCGTGGATTCGTCTCGTCCATACCAGCCCTCTATGTGGAGGCGAATAAAGCGACGCGGTTGTCGTCGGTGGGACCGAGTCGGCTACCGACTGTCGTTCGGCGCAGTTCTGTGTCCGCGGTCGGTGTCAGTCTTGATGCAAAGAGAGTCCAGTATCGTTGAGCCAGCGATTCTCTGCAACTTCGACGCTGACGAGTCCGTCCGAGGAACCAGTCTGGCAGGTTTCGAGGCAGAGTCGCCACCGCGAATCTGAGAGCGCCTCGCCCTCGACGAACTGAACTGACTGCGAGCGAACCCGCCGCAACAGGTCGATTGCGATGGGAAGCGTCGGAATCCGCCCAGTTCGTTCCGCGAGTGCGTACTCACCGAACGTCAGTTCCCAGCATCGACGTTCGTCTCCGCCGCGTTCGACGCCCGGTTCGTCACGCTCGCCTGTCGTCCTGTCCCGGTCGTCGTTCACGTCCTCACGCTCGCCAGTCGGCACCGGGCGGACCGAATAGCCTTCGAGGAAGCCGACGGATTCGAGGAGACGGAGTGTCGCCCCCACTGGGTTCGGCGTTCGGACCGGCGCGAACAGCTCTGCGGTGTGTTCGACGATGGCCGTTTGCTCGGCCACCGATAGCCGGACGTCCATCTCACTCATCAGACTCCACACCATCGTGAGACAGAAGTCGGATTCGTCGCCGACGACTTCGGCCAGGGTGAGATACGTCTCCATGGCTGCGGATTCGACCTCACGGTGGCCCAACGCAGAGAGTGACTCGAACACCGCACCCGCGATGTCGTGGCAGAACAAGGTGTAGCGTGTGTGTTTGTCCTCGGGTGTCGTCGCCAGCGGTGGAATCGGCGTCGGCGACACCTCGTGGACCAACGGGTCGTCGAACGGAATCGACGGGTCGTAGCGTCTGAGCGTCGCCCGATACGTTCCCGCGAGGTCGGCCGCCTCACCGGCGGCGAGGCGGTCTGGAAACGCCAGTCCCGCGACTGCGGACGG
Source organism: Haloferax marinum (assembly GCF_009674625.1). Lineage (GTDB taxonomy): Archaea > Halobacteriota > Halobacteria > Halobacteriales > Haloferacaceae > Haloferax > Haloferax marinum. Next base: position 769,386 of record NZ_WKJQ01000001.1, read on the forward strand.
GGCGATACCACTGCGGCCACAGACTACCTCGTAGTCGCCATCGGGACACGAGAGAGACTGAATCTCTGCCCGGATATCTCGCAGCGTCCCCCCCACCATTTCGATTGTACGTGCTTACACCGCCGGATTATAGGTTGCGATGACGGTTTCGACCGAGATACTGCGTGCGAAGAGCCCACAAGGCTTAGTTTTCCCCGAGTGAAACGAGGTTCGTGGACGAGATAGCCGTCAGCACCGTCGTCTACCTGCCCCCCGAAGAGATATACGAGTTCCTCGTGGACTTTCCGCGATACGCAAACTACTCGAAGCATCTCCGAGAGGTCCGGAAGCTAGGCGACGGGTCCCCAGGGACCCGATACCGACTGTACTTCACGTGGTGGAAGTTGCACTACACCGCCGAGTCGAACGTGACGGACGTGACGCCACCGACTCGTATCGACTGGAACATCACCAAAGATATCCACGCGGTCGGCCGGTGGCGAATCGAAGCGCTCGACGACCTTCCGGCCGACGCACCCGACGACGCCGAGACTGCGTGTCGTGTCTTCTTCGAAGTCGAGTACGACCCGACAACCGTCTCTGCTGGAGATATCGACCTCCCGCGGTTCGTCTCGCTCAGCTGGGTCATCGAGAAGTTGAAACCGGTGTTGCAGACCGAAGCAGAGCGAATCGTCGAACGAATCGTCGCCGACATCGAAGGCCGCCCTCGACACGTCGACATCACGATTCACACCCAACCCGGCCGATGAATCGGCCACTGCACCGTGTCGGCGGAGAGTCGCGGGAGCGGACACGCCCCGACTACGGGCGGGAAGGCGGTGAGGTATCGTACACCGTGCCGAGACCCGAAGGGAAATGCACATACGCGCCGGCAGTCGAACGGAGAGGTATGACAGGGGCTGGTCCAACGTGCGCGTAATTATCGTCGGTGCCGGACAGGTCGGGTCGTCGATTGCAGCAGACTTGGACGCCACTCACGACGTCGTCGTCGTCGATTGTGACCCCGAACGGGTCGACGAACTGAACTACTCGCTCGACGTGCTGGCCATTCACGGCAACGGGACTGCCGTCGAGACGCTCGAAGAGGCGGGCATCGAACAGGCCGATATGGTCATCGCGTCCACGGACGACGACGAGACGAACATCGTCGTGTGTGCGACGGCCAAGGCCGTCTCGTCTGCCTTTACCATCGCTCGCGTCAAGAACACCGAGTATCTCCGGACGTGGCAACACTCCGAGAAGGCCTTCGGTGTCGACTTCATGGTCTGTACGAACCTGCTGGCCGCAGAGTCTATCGTCCGGGTCGTCGGCCTCCCCGCGGCGCGTGACGTCGACCCGTTCGCCGGCGGGAAGGTGCAGATGGCCGAGTTCGAAATCGACGAAGAAAGTCCCGTTGCAGACCAGACCGTCAGCGAGGCAGACCGGTTCGACTCGCTGACCTTCGCCGCAATTCTCCGAGACGGTGCAGTGACGATACCGCGCGGTGATACCGTCATTCGCCCCGGAGACCGCGTCGTCGTCATCGGCAGTCCGCAGAGCGTCCAGGGGTTCGCAACCACCATCTCACCCGAAGAAGCGCCGGGGACCGCCGAAGAAGTCGTCATCGTCGGCGGCAGCGAAATCGGCTACCACGTCGCCCGCCTCCTCGAAGAACGCGGGTTCAAACCGCGACTGCTCGAACAGGACTCCGAGCGCGCTCGTGAACTCGCCGAGGAACTTCCCAACACCATCGTCATGGAGAGCGACGCCACCGACATCGACTTCCTCGAACGGGAGTACATCGGCGACGCAGACCTGCTCGTCTCGGCGCTCGACTCCGACGAGAAGAACTTGCTCGTCTCACTGCTCGCAGCGCGCCTCGGTGTCGAACGGACTGTCGCCGTCATCGACACCACGCCCTACGTCGAACTGTTCGAAGCAGTCGGCGTCGACGTGGGTGTGAGCCCGCGCGAAGTCGTCGCCGAAGAGATTACGCGATTCACCCGAGAGGGCGGCGCAGAGAACGTCGCACTCATCGAGTCCGACAAAGCAGAGGTGCTCGAGATCGAAGTCGACACCAACAGCGTCCTCTCCGGGAAACCGATTCGCGAGTCGGTCGCTGCACTCCCGAAAGGCGTCGTCATCGGTGCGATTACACGAAACCGCGAGTTCGTCACACCCCGCGGTGACACCGTCATCGAACCCGGTGACCACGTCGTCGTCTTCGCCGACAGTTCTGTCGTCGGTGACGTCGCCCCGAAACTCTAGGCTGAGACACCAGCCACCACGTCACACGGTCTCCCACGCAGTCGCGAACCCGAACAGGCAAGAACCCTGCGTCCGGAACGTTCGTTCACGGATGAAACTGCGCGTCGATTACAAAGCAAGCCTTCGTCTCGTGGGGACAGTCTTGAAGTATCTCGCAGTCCCCCTCTGTTTTCCCCTCGTCGTCGCGCTGTACTACGGTGAGTCGGTGATTCCGTTCGTCGTCACCATGGCGGTCACGGTTCTCGTCGGGATGGGACTCGAACGCCTCGCCGAAGACCCCGACATCGGCGCACGAGAGGGATTCTTGATGGTCGCAGCGACCTGGTTCGCGGTGACACTCGTCGGTGCGATTCCGTTCCTCATCGAAGCCCACGGCGTCCCCTTCGTGATGGCGGCACTCCACCCCGAATCGACTCTCGGGAACCCCGCAAACGCGCTGTTCGAAACGATGAGCGGCTTTACCACCACCGGGGCGACGGTGCTCGGCGATATCTCGTTCGAGTCGCACTCTCGCAGCATCATGATGTGGCGACAGCTCACCCAGTGGCTCGGCGGGATGGGTATCGTCGTCCTCGCGGTGGCGATTCTCCCCGAACTGTCGGTCGGTGGTGCCCAACTGATGGACGCCGAGGCTCCCGGCCCTGGAATCGAGAAACTCACGCCGCGAATCGCCGAGACGGCACGCGCTCTCTGGGGTGCGTACCTCGGACTGACCGTCCTCGAAATCGTCCTCCTGTACGGCCTCCACGTCACGGGCAACGCGCCCAATATGGACGTGTACAACGCCATCGCACACGGGTTGACGACGATGCCGACTGGGGGGTTCTCGCCAGAAGCACGGAGTATCGAGGCGTTCTCTGCGGCCGCCCAGTGGGTCATCGTCCCCTTCATGGTTGCCGCCGGGACCAACTTCGCGCTGTTCTGGCACGTGCTGACGGGCGACCCGAAGCGTCTCGTCCGCGACACGGAGTTCAAGTCCTATCTCGGCATCATCGGCGTCATCTCGGCCATCCTCGCAGGAGTGCTCTTCTTGGGAGACGGCCTGGCGTCCGCCGCACCGGCGGCCGGGACGTTCGACCAAACGTACCTCGAAACGGTCCAGACGGCCATCGTCGGCAACGTCGAACCGTCGCTCCGTCAGTCGATATTCCAGGTGGTGTCTATCGTCACCACCACTGGCTACGCGAGCATGGACTTCAACGCGTGGAGCGCACCGACCCAGTATGGACTGCTCTTTGCGATGTTCATCGGTGGGTCTGCGGGGTCCACCGGTGGGGCAATCAAAATCGTCCGCTGGTACGTCATCCTGAAGTCGCTCCGCCGGGAGTTGTTCACCACCGCCCACCCCGAGGCGATTCGCCCCGTCAGACTCGCCGGACGCGCCGTCGACGAACGCGCTATCCGCGGTATCTACGCTTTCACGCTCTTGTATCTCGTGATGTTCTTCGTCTCCACCGGCCTGCTCCACCTCGACGCTGCCCGTATCGGCTTCGAACTGAGCGTCCTGGAGTCGATGAGCGCCGTCGCCGCGACGCTCGGGAACGTCGGGCCGGGGTTCGGCGTCGTCGGCCCGATGGGGAGCTATCTCGACTTCTCGAACAGTTCGAAACTCTGGATGGTCCTCCTGATGTGGATGGGCCGACTGGAGATTCTCCCCGTCTTCGTCCTCTTCACGCCCGAGTACTGGCGTCGATAACCGTCGGACGGGCCACCGGTCGGACCTCGTTTTAGCTGGTGTCCAACCTGTCGCCGGAGTACAAATGTTGATGGGAGTGGTACGACACTCCAGAGTATGGAACGGAAGCGAGGGAGTCAGCAGTGCGCGTAGTCATCGTTGGCGCAGGAGAAGTCGGTTCGAACATCGCATCGAGCCTCGCAGATGCACACGACGTCGTCGTCGTCGACGTCGACGCCGACCGCGTCGAGGAACTGAACTACTCACTTGACGTGCTGGCGATACAGGGCGACGGAGCGTCCATCGAGACGTTAGAGGAAGCGGGCGTGGGGGACGCAGACCTCCTCATCGCCAGCACCGACCACGACGAGACGAATCTCGCGACCTGCGGGACGTCGAAGGTACTCGGAGAGGCGTTCACCATCGCGCGGGTCAAACAGGTCGGCTTTCTCCGGACGTGGGAGCGAACCTCCAGCGCGTTCGGCGTCGATTTCATGGTCTGTTCGAACCTGCTCACCGCAGAGGACATCGTCCAGATTATCGGCCTCCCTGCCGCCGTCGACGTCGAGTGGTTCGCAAACGGCCTCGTCCAGATGGCCGAGTTCGAACTCGGCCCGGACAGTCCCCTCGTCGGCCAAACCGTCAGCGAGGCCGACCAGTTCGAGTTTCTCACGTTCGCCGCAGTTCTCCGGAACGGCGACGTCGAGTTGGCCCGCGGTGACAGCACACTCGCCGCCGGTGAACGTGTCGTCGTCATCGGACCGCCGGAGCGCGTCCACCAGTTCGCCCTGACCGCCTCGCCCGCAGCAGCGTCCGACGACACGGAGAGCGTCTTCGTCGTCGGTGGTGGCGAAATCGGCTACCAGACTGCCCGGTTGCTCCAAGAGCGGGGCATCAACCCCCGACTCATCGAAGAAGACCCCGAGCGCGCTCGCGAAGTCGCCGAGTCACTGTCGAAGACACTCGTCTTGCAGTTCGACGCCACCGACACCGACGCACTCGAACGGGAGAACTTCGACAGCGCAGACGCCGTCGTCGCCGCACTCGAAAGCGACCAAGAGAACCTGCTCGTCTCGCTGCTCGCCAAGCGGTTGGGAGTCAAACAGACGATTGCCGTGGTCGAGACCGGCGAGTACCGCGACGTGTTCGAGGCGGTCGGCGTCGACGTCGCGGTCAACCCGCGCGTCGTGACCGCCGAAGAGATAACTCGAATCACGCGCGAGGAGACCACCGAGAAACTCACCTTTATCGAAGACGACCGGGCCGAAGTCATCGAAGTCGAAGTCAGCCCAGACAGTGCACTCGCTGGGGTGCCGATTCGTGAGTCGATACCGAAGCTACCGGCCGGTGTCGTCGTCGGTGCAATCGCCAGACAGAGAGACCTCGTGTCGCCTCGGGGTGATACAGTCATCGAGGTCGGAGACCACGTCGTCCTCTTCGTCGATGCGGCCATCGCCGAGGAAATCACCGCCGCAATCTGACGGGGGAATCGGCCGTCGCCGTCGATAGGGGTCTCGACTCGGTACGTCTCTCACGCCCGCCAGTACGACGGCGTGAGGATGATGAGCACCGAGAGAATCTCCAGTCGGCCGATCCACATCAGAAAGACCATGTAGAGTTTCGCCGCGTTCGAAAACGGCAGGAAGTTGTTCATCGGCCCGGCGACACCGACACCGGGGCCGATGTTGCCGAGGGTGGCGATGGCGACGCCGACTGCTTCGATGCCGGAGAGTTCGAGGCCGATTCGGAGGCTATCGAGGTAGATGAGCACCGTCGAGACGGCGAAGATAGCGAGGAACGTCATGGTGAAGACGAACAGGCCACGAATCGTCGATTCGTCGATGACCTCGTCGGCGAGGCGAACCGGTCGCACTGCGTCCGGGTGGACCGAGGTGAATAGCTCTCGAACTGCCGTTTTCTTGATGAGATACCAGCGGATTATCTTGACCGACCCGGCCGCAGACCCTGCCGACCCACCGAGGAACATCGCGAGGAGGAGAACGACCTGCGCCGACTGGTCCCACGTGTTGAAGTCCATGCTGGCGTAGCCAGTCGTCGTCACGATTGCCACCGTCTGGAAGACGGCCTGCCGGAGTGAGTGTTCGACGTTCCCTGGAATCGGGTCGACGTTCGTCGGGACGACGTCGAGTCCGAGACCAGTAAACAGCAGTGCGGTGAGAACCACGCTCACCACGGCCATCATCGTGAGGTACGACCGGAACTCCGCGTTGTCGGTCAGTCGTCTGGGTTCGCCCGCGAGGACGTACCAGAACAGCGCGAAGTTAGTCCCGGCGACGACCATGAAGATAGTAATTGCCCACTGTATCGCCGGTGAGAAGGCTTCGACGCTCCGTGCTTCCGGCGAGAATCCGCCCGTCGGGAGCGTCGTCAGCGCGTGCGCGATGGCGTTGTAGAAGTCCATGTTCGGTGCCACCCCGGCGAGATGGAGACCGTAGTAGACGACGACGGCGGCGACGGTGAAGGCGGCGTAGATTTGCCAGAGCGCACGGGCCGTGTCACGAATCCGAGGCGTCAGTTTCTCTATCGACAGCCCCGGTGCTTCCTGGTCGATGACCTGTGCGCCACCGACCGACAGTTCGGGGAGAATCGCCACCATCAGGACGATGATACCCATCCCGCCGAGCCACTGGGTCACCTGCCGCCACATCAGAATCGACCGCGAGTGCTGGTCGAACGAAATCTCACCGAGCACTGTCGCTCCCGTCGTCGTAAAGCCGCTCATACTCTCGAACAGCGCGTTGACCGGGGTTGCGACGGTTCCCTGTCCGGCGACGAGGTACGGAATCATCCCCACGAGCGGGACGGCAAGCCACGTCAGACTCACCAACAAGAACGCCTCGCGGTGTCCGAGGTCGGGGTCGGTCCGGAGTCGTTCGAGTCCGACGCCGACGACCAACATCACAGCCATCGCGACGAGGAACGGGATGGGGCTCTCACCGTAGTAGAGGGCGACTGCGATGGGCAACAGTGGCGGGAGTGCCATATACTTGAGGACGGAGCCCAGAAAGCCCAGACTCGTCCGGTAATCGACGACCGTTTTGAAGTTCGCGTTCATCCTCGTGTTCACGTCTCACAAAAAGTAGCAAGCATATGATTCCTTAGGTAGTCAGACGGCGACAGTTCGAGGGCAGGCCAGTTGCGCGTGAGGACCGCCACCACCCGGCAGGAATCTGACCCGACCTTTATCAGCGTGGATACTGTTGTCGAATTTATATACGCATGACAACTCGACAACTGGCTGGTGTCGAGAGGGGTACGACGTGAGTCATTCCGGTGGACGCGAACCGTCGGTAAGCCTGAGCCTCTTAGACGCGACGATGGTCGGCATCGGCGCGATGATTGGTGCCGGTATCTTCGTGTTGACAGGGCTGGCCGTCGACATCTCGGGGCCTGCCGCAATCGTCGCGTTCGCACTCAACGGTGGGGTCACGACTTTCACGGCGCTATCGTACGCAGAGTTAGCCTCTGCAATCCCCCGGAATGGGGGCGGTTACGCGTACGTCCGAGAGGTGTTTTCGGCACCCGTCGCGTTCGTCATGGGGTGGACACGGTGGTTCACCTACATGATTGCCGGGTCGCTGTACGCACTCGGATTCGCGTCGAACTTCCTCGAATTCGGCCACATCTACGGGTACACCCTCCCCGGACCGCCGGTGTTGTACGCACTCGGGGCCGTCGTGTCACTCGTCGCACTCAACGCGCTCTCGACGGAGGCGTCGGGGCGGGGTGAGACGGCGATTACGCTCGTCAAAATCGCTATCCTCGCCGTCTTCGTCGCGTTCGGTCTCACGGCGACGCGAGTCGAGGAGTTCGACCCGCTCTTCACCAACGGTCCGCTCGCGGTGTTGCCGGCGATGGGCCTGACGTTCATCGCCTTTCAGGGCTACGACCTCATCGCGACGGTCACCGAGGAAGTCGAGAATCCGAGGGTGAACATTCCTCGTGCGATTTTGCTGTCGGTGCTCGTCACCGTCGTCGTCTACCTCCTCGTCGTCTTCGTCGCCATCGGGACGCTCGGCGCAGAGGACCTCGCGGGTGCGGGTGAGACGGCCATCGCACAGGCCGCAGAAGGATTCATGCCGACGTTCCCGATAATCGGCTCGGGGGCCTCGCTGATCGCCTTCGGGGCGGTGTTCTCGACGATATCCGCGCTCAACGCCGTCGTCATCGGGTCCTCACGGGTCGCGTTCGCGATGGGCCGTGAACGACAGTTGCCCGCCCAACTCGGGCGGTTCCACCACCGATACGGGACGCCACTCGTGGCGATTCTCGCCTCTGCGGTGGTGATGCTCATCGCCGTCGTCGTCGTCCCCATCCGCATCGTCGGGAATCTGGCGAGTCTGTTCTCGCTGCTTGGGTTCATCATCGTCAACTACGCGTTGATTCGACTCCGCCGCCGGCAACCCGACCTCCAGCGACCGTTCGAGGTGCCGCTGTATCCGGTGACGCCGATTCTCGGCATCGCCTGTAACGTGCTCCTCGGGTTGTTCATCGACCCGTTCACGTGGGCGCTGGCACTCGGCTGGTTGCTCTTCGGCGGCGGCGTCTACCTCCTGTTGTCCCGGCGGGACGACATCGGTGCACCCAGTCGACCGGAGATTCAGGAACCAGAGCCAATCCAATCGTCCGAAGGAGACGACGACTGAGACGATGCGAGAATCACTCGAAGACGGACGACACGACCGAACACACCACCGAGACGACTACCACACATCCACACGAACATCCACCCATGTCTGAACCAGTAACACACGACTTACGCGTCATCGTCGCCGGCGGCGGTGAGATGGGCGTCCGAACGGCAGAACTCTTAGACGACCGCGGGCACGACGTCGTCATCGTCGAATCCGACCCCGAACGCTGTGATGAGCTCGCAGACCGCTACATCGCCACCATAATCGAGGGTGACGCCTCTCGACCGGAGACACTCAGACAGGCACAACCGGAGCGAAGCGACGTCGTCGCCGCACTCACCGACGACGAGACCACCAACTTCGCCATCTGTATGGCCGCCCAGCGGATGTCGGACGTTCGGACCGTGATGCGCATCACCGAGACGGCAGACGAACTCTACGAGGAGTTCGTCGATGGCCTCGTCTTCCCGGAGCGACTCGGTGCTCGCGCCGCGACGAACGAAATCGCCAACGGCGGCGTCAGAACTATCGAAGACATCGGCGGGAGTGTCGAAGTCGTCGAAGTCGAAGTCGCCGAAGACGCCCCAGTCGCTGGCAAGCGATTAGACGAGGTTCGACTCCCGCGCGGGAGTCTCATCATCGTCGACTATCGAGGCGACAGACTCGGTGGGCCAGACACTGTCCTCGAAGCGGGCCATCGCTACGTCCTCGCCGTCGAGTCGCCCGTCGCTGACGAAGTGATGAACCTGTTCAGGGGGTAGTCTCTCTGTCGGAGTTTGAGTCGTCAATTCCCTGAAGACTTATTCTGGACCGCGGTCCGAGTTCGAACGATGTCGCCCTCCACTCGCTCACGACGAGAGATTCTTGGCCTCGGCGGAACTGCACTCGCCCTCCTCACCGGGTGTCTCTCCGAACCACCATCGACCAGTGGCGGCTCTGCACTCGCCGGCGTGACCGTCTCGAACGTTCAAATCGTCCCTGAAGTAGTCGCCCTCGCAATCGACTCTATCGGGACGCATGGTGACAGAGACGAGCAGTTCGCTCTCGTTACTATCCTCGTGGATGGAGAACGGGGGCCAGCAGTCGACGAGTTCTCGCTTTCTACCGACGAGGAGACGTTCTCACCGACTCCGCCGGACGACTTGCCGCGGGGCGGTCGTCTGTGGAATCGTGGGTATGCCTACGGGGGTCGGAGAAGCGAAGAAGACAGAAGCGAGTCCGGATACCTCGTCTTTCAGGTGCCAAACCCGCTCGGTTCCGCTGAAGTCGTGTTCCATGGACCCGGTGGCCAGTTCCAACTCGGCGCAAGCGCCCGCGAGACGCTTGCTCGCCCGCCGACTGAGTTCGCCGTCAGCGACGTTACTGCATCCGAAACTGTCGAAAGTCGCGAAGAGATGACCGTGACCGCGACGATAGAAAATGTCGGGTCACACGACGGCACGTTCGTCGGCGCACTCAACCGAGTCGGTCCGCTCATCGCTTACGTACCCGTCGAGCGAGTCGAAATCGACCTCTCGGCGGGTGAGTCGACGACGTGGGAACATTCGTACAATCCGTCGCTCGACGGTGGCACCGAATCGAGAAAGATGCAGTTCAAACTGAACTGGCGTGACGGGCGAATATCGACCGAGACGACGGTCGAACCGTCGTCGTGAGAGCCGAAAATTAGTTCTCGACTGCCGACGCCGCCCGGATAATCGTCTCCTCGTCGAACTTCTTGCCGATGAGTTGCAGGCCGACTGGCAGGCCCTCAGTCTCGCCCGCCGGCACGGAGATGGCGGGGAGGTTGGCGAGGTTCACCGGGACGGTGTTGGCGTCTGCGAGGTACATCTGGAGCGGGTCGTCGAGGCTCTCGCCGAGTTTGAACGGTGGGACGGGCATCGTCGGCGAGGCGAGTACGTCCACGTCCTCGAACGCGGCGTCGAAGTCCTGTTTGACCCACGCGCGGGCGTCCTGTGCCTTCGCGTAGTACTTGTCGTGGTAGCCTGCAGAGAGGGCGTAGGTGCCGAGGAGGATACGGCGCTTGACCTCGGGGCCGAAGCCGTCCTCGCGGGCGCGGGCGAACGCGTCGTTCCAGTTGCCTTCGTAGCCGCCGGATTTGCCGTAGCGGACGCCGTCGAAACGCGCGAGGTTCGAGGACGCTTCGGACATGGCGATGACGTAGTAGGCGGCGACGGCCTTCTCGACCGAGGGCATGCTGACCTCTTTGTACTCCGCGCCCTGTGCTTCGAGTTCGTCGAGCGCGGCCCAGAATGCCTCCTCGACGCCTTCGTCGGCACCCTCGACGAGTTCGGTCGGGACACCGATGGTGAGGCCCTCGACGTCGCCGGTCGCGGCCGCGGCGTAGTCGGAGTCGGCACCCTCGTCGTGAGTCGTGCCGTCTCGCTCGTCGGGGCCGGCGATGACGTCGAGCAGACCTGCTGCCTCTTCGACGGTCGGTGCGATTGGGCCGATTTGTTCGAGTGAGTTCGCGTAGGCGACGAGACCGTAGCGAGAGACGAGACCGTAGGTTGGCTTGATACCGACGACGCCACAGAACGCGGCGGGACAGCGAATCGAGCCACCCGTGTCGGACCCGAGTGCGAGGTCGGCCTCACCGGCGGCGACGGCGGCCGCAGAGCCACCGGACGAGCCGCCGGGGACGCGCGATTCGTCTACGGGGTTCTTCGTCGGGCCGAACGCCGAGGTTTCGGTGGTCGTCCCCATCCCGAACTCGTCCATGTTGGCCTTGCCGACGATGGTCGCACCGGCGTCTTTCAGCAGTTCGACGACCGTCGCGTCGTACGGCGGGACGTACTCTTCGAGCATCGCGGAGCCACAGGTCGTCCGGACGCCCTTCGTCGAGATGTTGTCCTTGACGGCGACGGTCTTCCCGCTGAGTGGGCCGTCTTCGTCGCTCTCGACCGCCTCTTTCGTGATGAATGCGTTCAACGACATCAGGACACCCGTGGACCTTTGAAGTAGCCGTCTTCGGTCTCTTCGGCGTTCGAGAGCGCCTCCTCTTGGGTCAGTCCATCGCGCACCTCGTCGGGGCGCATGACGTTCACCAGTTCGTCTTCACGGTCGACTTCGGGAACCTCGTCGAGGGCGTCGAAATACTCGAGGATGTCCGCGAACTGCGTCGTGAACTCCTCGACTTCGTCCTCGTCGAGGTCGACCCGTGCCAACTCGGCGACGTGTCGAACCTCGTCGGCGTCGACGGGCGTATCGCTCATATATCGGAGGTGACGGAGGCCGGGAGTAAGGGTTTCGGTGTGCGCCCTTTCGGTTCCACCAGCCGTTGCCCACGAACCGAAGCCGGCCGTACTCGAGTACGGACGTGATTCGGCCGGATTCAGTCGTCTTCTCGCCGTCAGATATAAGTAACCGGCCTCGATACGAATAGATGGAGAACGACCGTTCCCAGTTGCTTCTCTCGCACACAATGACAGATAGTGTCCGACGCTTTACGACCGATAACGCGCGCGTGCGCAAGCAGGATAACGAGAAAACTGACGGCAAACAAACGGCCGAACGCGGCCACGAAGAGACAGTCGCATGTCCCGAATGCGGGTCGACGACGCTCGTCTCCGATACGGAACACGGTGAGACGGTCTGTGACGACTGCGGCCTCGTCGTCGAGGAAGACGAGATAGACCACGGACCCGAGTGGCGAGCGTTCAACTCTTCGGAGAAAGACAGCAAGTCCCGCGTCGGTGCACCGACGACGAACATGATGCACGACAAGGGGCTTTCGACCAACATCGGGTGGCAGAACAAAGACGCCTACGGGCGTTCGTTGTCGTCGCGTCAGCGCGAGAAGATGCAGCGTCTGCGTACCTGGAACGAACGATTCCGAACCCGCGACTCCAAAGAGCGGAACCTCAAACAGGCGCTCGGCGAAATCGACCGGATGGCTTCGGCCCTCGGCCTCCCGGACAACGTCCGTGAGACCGCCTCGGTCATCTATCGCCGCGCACTCAACGACGACTTGCTCCCCGGCCGCTCCATCGAGGGTGTCGCCACGTCGTCGCTCTACGCTGCCGCCCGCATGGCGAGCACACCCCGCTCCCTGGACGAGATTACGACCGTCTCACGCGTCGAGAAGGACGAAATCGCCCGGACGTATCGGTACGTCGTCCGCGAACTCAAACTCGAAATCAAACCCGCTGACCCAGAACAGTACGTCCCGCGGTTCGCCAGCGACCTCGGCCTCTCCGACGAGTCTGAGCGACGCGCACGACAACTCTTGAAGACCGCCAAAAAGCAGGGGGTGCACTCCGGCAAGTCGCCGGTCGGCCTCGCCGCCGCCGCCGTCTACGCCGCCTCGCTCCTCACCAACGACAAGGTGACCCAGAACGAAGTTTCGGACGTGGCGAACATCTCCGAAGTCACTATCCGGAACCGCTACCACGAACTGCTCGAAGCAGAAGAGCAGATTCAGATGCCGTAACTCGGAGTCTCTTTTTAGTCGGTGTGACCGGACGGCCGTTTCGCAACATCGATACGCCATCCCTCGAAGCATCGGCCATGGAGACGACGCGACATTTCACGGCGACGGTCTACATCGTCAACGACGGTGCAGTGGCCCTCCATCGCCACGAACGCCTCGGTATCCGAATCCCGCCGGGTGGGCACGTAGATAGAGACGAACTCCCGCACGAGGCCGGCCTCCGCGAAGTCCGAGAAGAGACGGGTCTCGACCCCGAACTCGTGGACGACACCGACGACGTTCCGGCACCAGAAGGTGAGACGCTCCCACACCCACGGCAGCAGATGCTCTACGACATCAACGTCCACGAAGACGGAACGGTCGGCCACCAGCACATCGACCACATCTACTACGCCCGCGTCGACTCCCGTGAAATCGACCCAGCACCGGGTGAAGCCGACCCTGAAGTGTGGGCGTGGTACGACGAAGACGCCCTCCGTGAGAGTGACATCGACCCGGACACGGTGCAGTTCTCACTGGAGGCTATCGACGTCGTTGGCGGCAATTAGAAACTGGACCGGTTCATCTCCCAGAGGACGATTGCCAGTGGTATTCCGATTACGAGGGTCAACGCTAATGATTGATTGAGCGACATCATTCGGTCGGGGGTTCACCCTAAAAATAGCTTTCCCCGGCTACTCCAACAGCGACTCCACGTACTGCTGGACGTGGTTTTCCATCCGACGTTTGTACCCCGCCTGTCTGGCGAGTCGGTCGAGTTCTCGAGAGGCGTAGGTGCCGTACTGAACTGCCTTCTTGTCCGCTTCGGCGACGGATTCGGGGAGTATCTCTGCGACGGCCGTTCTGAGCGCGATTTTTCGCCGGCCATCGGCGACGAGTAACTCTCCCGGCAGTGGGAGCGCCGCCTCGACGACTCGGTCGTCCAAGAGGGGTGCAACGGGTTCGACGCCCGCCGCACGGAGCGTGAGAACGTCGCGTTCGAGTTGGTCGGGGAGCGTGAGCACCATCTCTCGAGCAGCGCCACGAACCGTTTCGGCTTCGACTCGTGGGTCGTCCGGGGCTTTCGCGACTTTGGCGTACCCACCGAACAGTTCGTCGGCCCCTTGGCCGACGGCGAGTCGGTCGTAGCCATCTGCGGCAACCCGTTCGGCGAGGAGGTAGAGTGGGAGGACGATTTGCACGTCCATCGGGTTCGTTCGGCCGAGTGCCGCGACGATTTCGGGGACAGCGCGCTCGATAGCGTCGTGAGTGAGCTCTACGACGCGAAGGTCGCGGTCCATCGTGTCTGCGGCGTCGCGGGCGGCGGCGATATCGTGAGCCCCCTCGAATCCGACGACGTAACACGGTGCGTCGGGCACGCCAGCGGCGACGACAGCGGAGTCGACGCCACCCGAGAACGCGACGGCGAGGCCATCGTCCGAGATGGCGTTCACTGACTCGAAGACGGCGTCTCGAACCGTAGCGAGTGCTTCGTCGGTATCCGTCGCAGCCGGTGGTGACGGAAGCGACCACACCTGTTCGTCGGCAGCAGATTCGTCGCCAGTCACCGTGCGGACGCGACCCGGCGGAAGCGAAATGGGGTCTGTCAGGTCACGGTGGTCGAACGACCACGTCTCAGGGTCGTCTCGTTCGGAAAAGAGTGGTTGTCGTCCGAGAACGTCGCGGACGAGTCTCCCGTCTATCTCACCGGCGAACCCAGCAGTGCCAGGGAGTGGGTCACGCTCTGCGAGGGCGCGTCGAACGAGTTCCGGGTCCGCACCGCGCATCACAGCAGGTCGGTGAGCGCGTGTTTCATGCGGCGTTTCGCTCCCCCGGCGGCCTGCTGGAAGGAGATGCGCCACGGGGTCTTACTGCCGACGACGCTCGTTCGCCCCTCGGTAATCGCGTCGAGGATGGCGTCGACACTTCGAGTGTCGGTGCCGACTTCGGTGACCGCCTGCCCGACCATCTCACTGATGTGAGCGTCGCTCCCGGCGGTCATCGGAAGGTTCCGTTTTTTGGCGAAGCGTTCTGCACGCTGGTTGGCGATTCCGGTGAGAAGTCGCGAGTTGTACACCTCGATAGCGTCTGCGTTGGCGAGTTGGTCCCGAGAGATGTGCGGGGCGACGCCGTGGCGCGACTTCTGGAACGGATGGGGGACGATTGCGACCCCGCCGGCGTCGTGGATGCGGTCGAGCGTCTCGTCGTACGAAAGCCCTGCAGGAATGAGTTCACGGACACCGAGCGCGAGGACGTGTCCCGCCGCGCACGTGACCTCCATACCCGGAATACCGACGAGTCCGTAGTCAGAGGCGATTTCTGCTGCTTCGAGACTTGCGTCGATCTCGTCGTGGTCGGTCACGGCAAGTGCGTCTAAACCAACCGCCACCGCCTGTTCGAGGAGGTATTCGACCGGGTCTCGCCCGTCGTACGAGAGCGCCGAATGCGAGTGCAACTCGACCGATAACACGAGGTAACCTAACAAATGAGGCTAAAAAAGCCCCCCGGTCCGCCCCCGAGGTGTGTGTCTGTGACACACGCCAGCGTCCAGCGAGAGCGAGTGGCTACCCGTCGAGAAGTTCTTCGGACGGGGACATACAACTTGAACTGGACAATATGTAAGAATACAGAAATAATAGGGTGTCAGACAATTACCTAGTACGGTGGTTGAAGCCGTGAGCGGTGGGACCACCAGGAGCAGAACAATGACCGTACGAGACATCGCACGAACGAAAGACGAACTGGTAACGGCGAAACTCGACACGCCGATTCGAGACGTAGCGCGGATGATGGACGAGAAGATGGTCGGGTCCGTCGTCGTCGCCGATGGCGACTCCATAGAGGGCATCGTCACAGACCGTGACATCGCACTCAAATGCGTCGGGTCGGGTGGCGACCTGAAAGAGATGACCGCGAAGGACGTCATGACGGCGAAACCGTTCACCGTGGACGCAGACACGGGCGTCTACGACCTGTTCCGCCAGATGCGTGAACACGGCGTCCGCAGAGCACCGGTTATCGACGGTGGGAAACTCAGTGGTATCATCACGATAGACGACTTACTCGTCCTCCTCGAAGACGAGATGCACGAACTGAGCGAGATTATCCGTGCCGAATCGCCGCCGTACACGCCCGCCTGAGGTTCCGGACGCTCGGTTTGCGACCGACCACACTATTTTTGGGCACGTTTGTGCACATAGAAAGGGTTTACAATGTGCGTTCTGACCATACCAATGAATGACGCTTCCCGACGCGGACCGCGACCTCGTCGTCGCCGAACTCGGTCGAGACCCGACGCCGGCCGAGGAGATACTCTTCGAGAACCTGTGGAGTGAACACTGTGCGTACCGGTCGTCTCGCCCGCTTCTGTCGGCGTTCGACTCGGAAGGTGACCAAGTCGTCATCGGCCCAGGGGACGACGCCGCCGTCGTCTCGCTGGACGAAGACACGTACATCACACTGGGCATCGAGAGCCACAACCACCCGTCGTACGTCGACCCCTACGACGGCGCGGCGACCGGTGTCGGCGGCATCGTCCGCGACACGCTCTCGATGGGTGCGTACCCCATCGCCCTCGCAGACTGCCTCTACTTCGGTGACTTCGACCGCGAACACTCACGCTACCTCCTCGACGGCGTCGTCGAGGGAATCGCAGACTACGGCAACGCAATCGGCGTCCCGACCGTCGCCGGCGCGACCTCGTTCCACGAGAAGTACGAGGGCAACCCCCTCGTCAACGTCGCCTGTGTCGGCCTCCTCTCGGCAGACCGCCTCGTCACGGCCGAAGCACAGAAAGCGGGGAACAAACTCGTCCTCGTCGGCAGTTCGACCGGCCGGGACGGACTCGGCGGCGCATCCTTCGCGAGTGAAGACCTCGCCGAAGACGCCGAAACCGAAGACCGACCGGCCGTCCAAGTCGGCGACCCGTACACGGAGAAACTGCTCATCGAGTGTAACGAGGCCCTCCTCGACGAGGAACTCGTCGAATCGGCGCGTGACCTCGGTGCTGCCGGCCTCGGTGGTGCTTCCTCCGAACTCGTCGCCAAGGGTGGTTTCGGTGCCCAAATCGACCTGAACGCCGTCCACCAGCGCGAACCCAACATGAACGCCTTCGAGATTCTCCTCTCGGAGTCCCAAGAGCGCATGTGCTACGAGGTGACGCCGGAGAACGTCGAGCGCGTCCAAGAGCTCGCCGACCGCTTCGACCTCGGCAGTGAGGTCATCGGCGAAGTCGCAGAGGGCAACTACGTCTGTACGTTCGACGGCGAAACCGTGGTCGACGTGCCGCCGATGTTCCTCGCCGAAGGCGCGCCGATGAACGACCTCGACGCCACCGAACCCGAACCCGTCGAGCGCGACCTCCCCGAATTCGCTCTCTCCGAGGCCCTCGAGGCAGTCTTGTCTGATCCCAACACCGCGTCCAAAGAGTGGGTCTACCGCCAGTACGACCACGAAGTCGGCCTCCGGACCGCCCGCCGTCCCGGCGACGACTCGGCACTCCTCGACATCCCGGAAGCCGAGACGAAACTCGCCTTCACCGCTGGTGCCGACCCCAACTGGACCGACGCGGCCCCGTACGACGGCGCGCGTGCCGTCGCCTTCGAGAACGCGACCAACCTCGCCGCCAAAGGTGCCACCCCACTCGCAGCAGTCGACTGCCTGAACGGCGGTAACCCCGAGAAACCAGACGTCTACGGCGGGTTCAAGGGAATCGTCGACGGCCTCGCCGACATGTGCAGTGCCCTCTCGGTCCCTGTCGTCGGTGGGAACGTCTCACTCTACAACGACTCCGTCTCTGGTCCGATTCCACCGACGCCGACGCTCGCGATGGTCGGAACTGCAGACGGCAACTCCCCCGGCATGTCGCTCACGGGTGATGGAGACTTGTTCCTCGTCGGCTATCCCGGCGACGCGCTCGGCGGTTCGGCCCTGCTGCACCACGAAGGCGGGTCCGACGCCTTCCCGGAACTCCCCGACGACGAAACCGCGGCCGCTGCACTCGAAGCGATTCGCGCCATCGCGACCGACGACTCGACGCATGCCGTCCACGACGTGAGTCACGGCGGTCTCGCGGTCACGCTCGCCGAGATGGTCACAGAAGACGTCGGTGCGGACGTTGCTGTCGAGACCGTGGTCCAACTCTTCGACGAGACGCCGGGCCGCGTCGTCGTCGAAAGCACGGACGTGGACGCGCTCGTCTCTCTCGCCGGCGACGTGCCGATTTACGAACTCGGCACGACCACCGACGACTCTCTGGGCGTGTCCGTCGACGGCGACTACGTTGCTTTCGACGCCGCGAAAATCGCCGACCTGCGCGACGTGCTCACGCGCGAACTGGACTAAGACAAAAACGGAAGCGAGAACCGTCGGTTACGGTTCGAGGACGACTTTCCCGCTAGATTTTCTGTCTTCGATGTACTGCTGTGCTGCAGCGGCGTCTTCGAGGTCGAATCGCTCACCGACGACGACTTCGAGTTCGCCAGAAGCGAGGAGTTCCGAGAGTTCAGGGACGGCACCGAGGACCGATTGGGGGCGCTTCTGCAGGGCGTTTCCGAGGTGGAACCCGATGACCGACTTGTTCTCGAAGAGGAGTCGCCTGGTGTCTGCTTTGGCGACCTCGCCCGACGCAACACCGTAGGTGACGATGCGGCCGAAGTCAGAGAGCGCGTCGAGACTGTGTTGGAACGTCTCGCCGCCGACACCGTCCAAGACGAGGTCCACGCCCTCGCCGTCGGTTTCGGCGTCGACGACGTCGCGGAAGTCTACTTCGGTGTACTGGATGGGGTGGTCGAGGCCGAGGTCTGTCGCGAGGTCGAGTTTCTCCTCGGTACTCGCGGTTCCGAACGTCTCTGCACCGGCGAGAGACGCGAGTTGGACGGCAGCGGTGCCGACACCACCGGCGGCGGCGTGAATCAACACTCGCTCGCCGTCTTCGAATCCGCCCCACTCGTGGAGGCAGTTGTAGGCGGTGAGGAACTGAACAGGGAACCCGGCGGCCTCGGCGAACGACATCGACTCGGGAACGTCGAACAGGCCAGCAGCACGGGTCGTGACGTACTCTGCATACGCGCCGCCGCCAGTCATGGCGACGACACGCTCGCCGACTTCCCGGTCGACGCCCTCGCCCACAGCGTCGATGGTGCCTGCCGCTTCCAATCCGGGCGTGTACGTCGGTGTCGGCCCGTTGCGGTAGTGCCCGCGTCGCTGCATGATGTCGGCGAAGTTGATTCCGGCCGCTTCGACAGCGAGACGGACCTCTCCCGGTCCTGGTTCGGGTTTCTCTGTTTCGCGTACTTCGAGTGTGTCGCTACTCCCGTACTCGGTGACGACGATAGATTTCACGTCTACCCATGGTCACGGAAGAGGTAAAAGCGGGGAGGAACCGGAAGTTCGGACGAAGGTCCGTGTCTACGCGAGAAGCAGTGGCAGGCCGAACGTGACGGCGAGGCCGACGGCGAGGACGAGAACGCCCGTCGTGACCTGTCCCATCGTGAACTCTTGCATCGGAGAGGTGACGCGTCCTTCTTGCTCGCCTTCGTGGTGGTCGTGGTCGTCAGCGTGGTGGTCGTCGCTCATACGCGACGCGACGGGTTCGCGGTACAAAAACACACCTAACCGTCGCCACCTTCAGCTATCTCACCGTCGTCGCGTACGACTGTTCCGCTGACCGACCCCACTGTTCAGGTGTGAGACTCCACTGCCCGAGTGCGAGTGTCTAGCCGCGTCGCACACGACGCCGTCGTCTGAACCGAGACGGTGTCGTCGAAGAACACCTCGCCGTGTTGCCATTGGCGGCAGAAACCGACGGAATAAAACACGGAGCCGAGTGAATTTCCAGTAATGACAGCTCTCGACCGCGCGTGGTGGAAGGAAGCGGTCGTCTACCAAATCTACCCCCGGAGTTTCAACGACTCCGACGGCGACGGGCTGGGAGACATACCCGGTATCGTCGAGAAGGTAGACTACCTCGATTCCCTCGGTGTCGACTGTGTCTGGCTCAACCCTGTCTACGAGTCGCCCGGCGTCGACAACGGGTACGACATCTCCGACTATCGCGCCATCATGGACGAGTTCGGGACGATGGCCGACTGGAAAGAACTCCGCGATGCCCTCCACGAGCGTGGTATTCGACTCATCATGGACCTCGTGGTCAACCACACCTCGGACGAACACGCCTGGTTCGTCAACTCACGCTCCTCGAAAGACGCCGAGTACCGCGAGTACTACTGGTGGCGAGAGGGTCGTACCCCAGAGGGAACCGGCCTCGACCCCGACGACTACGACACGCCTGCCGACGTAGACGAAGTCCCCCCGAACAACTGGGACTCCTTCTTCGGTGGCCCCGCGTGGACCTACGACGACCAGACCGGCGAGTGGTATCTCCACCTCTTCGACGAGCGAATGCCCGACGTGAACTGGGAGACTGCGGACCTCCGCGAAGAGTTGTTCGAGATGATGGAGTGGTGGCTCGACAACGGCATCGACGGGTTCCGAATGGACGTCATCAACCTCATCTCGAAACCGGACGGCCTGCCGGACGGCGAGGACCCCACCGCTATCGTCAAAGGGGTAGACAAGTTCACCAACGGCCCGCGCGTCCACGACTATCTCTCGGAACTTCACGACCGAGTGCTGGAGGGCACCGACTCGATGACTGTCGGTGAGATGGCCGAACTCTCCATCGAGGAGGCGAAACGCTACGTCGGCGAAGACGGCGACGGCATGAGTATGGTGTTCACCTTCGACCACATGCGACTCGACATGACCGACGCCGGTCGGTGGTCCTACCGGGAGTCGTCGCCGCGAGAACTCAAGGAGACGATGACGCACTGGCAGGACGGACTCGCAGACGAAGGGTGGAACTCGCTGTTCCTCAACAACCACGACGAACCGCGACAGGTCTCTCGGTTCGGCGACGTCGGTGAAGGCTACCGCCGCGAGTCGGCAAAACTGCTCGCAACCGTACTGCACACACTGCGTGGCACACCCTACATCTACCAGGGCGAGGAGTTGGGGATGACGAACTACCCGTTCGACTCCCTCGACGAGATTCGTGACGTCGACACCATCAAGAACGTCCGCGCCGCCCAGAAGTCGGGCCAGTTGGACGAAGACGACGTGATGGACCTCGTCCGGTACCGCACCCGCGACAACGCGCGGACGCCGATGCAGTGGGACGACTCCGAACACGCCGGGTTCACCGACGGCACTCCGTGGATGCCAGTCAACCCGAACAAAGACACGATAAACGCCGAGGACGCTCGGAACGACCCGGACTCCGTCTGGCACTACTATCGGGACCTCATCGACCTGCGAACAGAGCGCGACGTCGTCGTCTACGGCGAGTACGACCTTCGCCTCCCCGAACACGAGTCGCTGTGGGTCTACACGCGCACGCTCGAGACCGACGACGGCGAAGACACGCTCCTCGTCGTCCTCAACTTCGGAAACGACGAGACGGAGTTCGAACCGCCAGCGGACCTCGTCGGTGAATCTGCAGAGATACTCATCTCGAACTACGACACCGACGTGAACGCCGTCGAACAGACGACGCTCCGGCCGTGGGAAGCGCGCGTCTACGACCTCGCGTGAACGGCGGGCAGAACCACATCCGGCGGAGTCTCAGACCGTCTCGTCTGCCGTCAACGATGCCATCTCGAAATGCGATGTTTCGACACGAGCACCATCGAGCAGCGCTTCTCTGACGCCAGGGTCTGGCCCCCGAACCGGTGACACACGAAGGTTCTGCACGTCACCAAGGACCGCTTGGAGAGTGCGGGAGACTGCGTCTCGCGCTTCGACCGGGACGGCGAGTGTGACCTCGGTAAATCGGCAGTCTGCAGGCGACTCGAGTTCGGAGAGAACGTCGCTCTCCGGTGTCTGGAGTTCGATTCGGAATCCCCACGGCGTGAGCAGAAAGCTCCGACGCTCGTTTTCGGTCACCGACCAGTCGCGCTCTCTCGCCCGTTCGACGACGGCCGAGGCGTCCTCGACGACGACGCCGAAGTGGTCGAAGTCGAGTCGAGGGCCTGGTGTGAGCGTCACGTCGGCTACGCCCCCACGGTTTGTCTGCAGACGGAGTCTGAACGGTTCGGGTGGCGTGTCGGCGGCGGACAACGCGAGCGATTCGCCATCGACCGACCCGAACCGCTCGGCCGGTTCGATTCCGTGGGCCGAGAGAACTGACGCTGCGTAGTCGACGTCGGGAACGTGGTAGTGGAGGTGGAAGACGTAGGGCACGTCCATATCTGATGAGACCTGCCACGACCGTATGAACGTAGCGTCAACCCAGCGTCACGTTTGTGCAACGAAGACTATCGCGCCACAGCCATCTCACTATCGAGCGTGTCGATGCCGAAGAGGCTGTATATCGGGCAGGTTTCGGCAGTGGCGGTGACGAACAACACCGCCGCGAGGAAGAGCGCACCGGCAGCGACACCGGCGGTCGCCGGCACGTCCCACGGCCGGAGGTAGATGACGCTCATGGACACGACAGTGATGGCCAGACCCAGTGCGAGGCGAACTCCTTTGTCGAGTGAACCGACGTTTTGCTTCATGTCTCTTTGTTGGCGTGGTGGCGTAGTGTACTCTCGTGATGGCTCTCGGTGACCGGGAACGACGCGACCAGTTTCCCCTGCCGTAGTCGAAACGGTGAAACAGTCCTTTCACCAACGATTCAGTAGCGAATGCTCACGAAGCGAATCATCCCCTGTATCGACGTCGACCTCGACGAAGACGGGAACCCCGCCGTCTACACCGGAGTCAACTTCGAGGACCTGAAGTACACGGGCGACCCCGTCGAGATGGCCAAACTGTACAACGAGGCTGGCGCAGACGAGTTCGTCTTCCTCGACATCACGGCCTCGGCCGACGGTCGCGAGACGATGCTCGACACCGTCTCGAAGGTCGCAGACGAGGTGTTCATCCCACTGACCGTCGGTGGCGGTATCCGCACCCGTGACGACATCAAAGAGACGCTCCGCGCCGGTGCGGACAAGGTCTCTATCAACACTGCAGCACTGCAAAACCCCTCACTCATCGAAGACGGTGCACGCTCTTTCGGCAGTCAGTGTATCGTCATCTCGGTCGACGCTCGCCGCCGATACGACGAAGACGGCGAGTACTACGCGGAAGTCGACGGCGAATCCTGCTGGTTCGAGTGTACCGTCAAAGGCGGCCGCGAAGGAACCGGCGTAGACGTCGTCGAGTGGTCCCGCGAGGCCGAATCGCGCGGTGCTGGCGAGTTGTTCATCAACTCCATCGACACCGACGGCACGAAAGACGGCTACGACATCCCGCTGACGAAGGCCGTCTGCGACAACGTCTCGACACCGGTCATCGCTTCGTCGGGATGTGGCGGTCCCGAAGACATGTACGAAGTGTTCACCGAGGCGGGTGCAGACGCCGGTCTCGCAGCCTCTATCTTCCACTTCGACGAGTACTCCATCCGTGACGTCAAGGAGTACCTCGACGAACACGGCGTCCCGGTCCGTCTGTAACCTGCGGGGTCGAGTCAGTCAGGCGGTCGTGCGCCCCCAGCGCAGTCGGAACCAATCGTAATCATCCCAGCGGTCGTATCGTTCTCTCGATGACTGACGACTCCTGGCGGACAGCACTTCACCAGCACCGCGAGCAGAAAGACCGGTATCTCGCCCACGACCGGCACTCTCCGATTCCGCCAGACCAACGCGAGTCGTTCGACGGACTCGACTACTTCGACCCGGACTCGGACCTCCGGTTCGAACTCGAACTCCACGTGTACGACGACCCGGAGACGATTACCATCGGAACTTCGACCGAGGGCGAGCGCGACTATCTCGTCTGGGGGGAGTTCGCGTTCGAGATTGCGGGTGAAACGTACACACTCGACGCCTACCGCACGTCACCGGACGAAGACCGATTGTGGGTTCCGTTCCGCGACGAGACGAACACGAACGAAACGTACGGAGCAGGCCGATATCTCGACCTCGAAGCAGAAGACCGAACCGACGACGGACGGTGGGTTCTCGACTTCAACTACGCCTACAACCCGTTCTGTGCGTACTCACCACGGTTCGAGTGCCCGCTCGTCCCGATGGAGAACTGGCTACAGGTCCGCATCGAGGCCGGTGAGATGGATTACACGGGTCCCACAGAGAGAGGGGGTGACCACGGGGCGCACGGTCACGGCCACGCGGACTGAACTAGGAGTGTCGTCCCGAGGGTAGCAGGCGTATTCTTCGGATCGAGTTAGAGACGGATACTCTCGAACACCCGGGACTCTATCTTCTGCAGGTGTTCGCTTACGGTCCCGGTGGAGAGGCCCAGTCGGGTAGCAATGTCTCGGTGGGTTGCCCCCCTCGGAACGTCGTAGTAACCGAGATCGAGAGCGACGTCCAGCACGTCTCGCTGACGGTCCGTCAGTAGCGACACGACGTGTTCTCCCGAGTCCGGGTACGGACCGAGCCGTTCCACGGTCACGGCGAGTTCCGGGGGCAGGTCGGTGAGGGCCTCGCGTAACACCTCGTTCGTCTCGCCGATCATCACCACTCGAAGACGTCCGTCGTCGGTACTCCCGATGGGGAAGTCGAAGAACACCTCGTGAGTTCGCGGGAGCTCTAGGAACCGCTTCATCTCGGGCGGTGGTCGAGCGTGGATATACACCAACCCACCTTGGCCATCCTCAGTGGAGATGCTGAACTCGAGTACGTCCGGGTCGTCTCTCAACAGTCGTCTCGCTTCGTTCAGGTCGCCACGAAGTCGCCCGAGGAGGACGACGGTTTCGTCTGCAAGGACGTTGAGGTGGTAGATTCGCTCTCGTTCGAACTCGGAGTCTGCACCGAACATTCGGTACGCAACGTGCCTCCCGTCCGGTCGTCCGAGATTGAGAGTTACGGCCCTCATCTACCGTTCGTGCTCCTCTCCGACGTGTTCAAAACGCACTGACTCTGGTTCGCTCGACCCCACACTCATTTGTACTACCTAGAGTGCTAGGCAGTTATTGAATCTGTCTCTGTGTCGTACTCACGAAACGAAACATGACCTCCTCACAGGCAAGCCTTATGCGAGAGACGGACACGACCGGGGAGTACAACTACCGTCACTTTGGCCCGGAGCACTACGATTTCAAGACGTTCGACGGACCCGAACCCGGTGACGATGCTCCGAATTTCGAGGCGTGGACGTTGGCGGGTGATGAAGTAGAGCTCTCGGATTTTAGGGGCTCGTGGGTCGTCCTCGAGACTGGCAGCATCACGTGTCCCATCACGGATTCGAAAGTTCGAGCGATGGACAAACTACAGAGCCAGTTCGAGGACGTGGAGTTCATTCTACTCTACACTAGGGAAGCGCACCCCGGGGAGCGATTGGAGGCACACGATTCGCTCGAGGACAAACTCGCTCGGGCGAGGACGTTCGCGGACGACTACGACGTAGAGCGCACCGTCCTCGTGGACGACGTCGAGGGAACCGCCCACAAACAGTACGGCGGGATGCCGAACTCCGTCCACGTCATCAACCCGGACGGTGTCGTCGTGATGCGGGGTGACTGGAACAACGTCAGGAAGGTGAAAGAGGTGCTCGAGAACGGTGATGAGGGCTTGATCTACAAACGCGATATCTACCGGGGCAGCCCGCTGTTCTTCACGCCAAAGAAGGGTGTCGTGAGGGTACTTCGGGACGCGGGGCCAAGGGCAGTAGGCGACTTCGTGAAGAACGTGCCGGCGCTCGCGCTGATGCACCTGAAGAAGGAACTGCGAGGCAAACAGCTGAATGGATAGCCTGGTGGATACGCGCGCTGTACGCAGTCCGATCTCGACAGTTTGTCAGTGATTGGAGGCTCCAACAGAGCCAGAGATTTGAAACGCCTATCGTATCTTTGTACCACCATGTCCCTCCCGACCCGTCGTAGATTCCTCCAAGCGGGATTCCTGACTGCGAGCGTCGGTAGCAGTGGCTGTCTCGGACTGTTCGAGTCGTATCCACAGACCGGGCTTCTCCTCGTCAACTGGGGCGGCGAGCAACCGAGAACAGTCGTCGTTCGCGTGACCGACACCGACGACGAGACGCTGTATCACGACACGCTCACTGTTCCTGCAGACGGACGCCTCGAACGCGAAAATATCGTCGACACGGGACCCATCAACGTCTCGGCGTACGTCGAGGGAAACCCGGAGTTCCCGTTCGATAGATTCTTCGATTTCGCCGGGTGCCGCGCTGCACGTCCGGTCATCACTGTCAGAAACGGAGTCGTCACCCGCATCGGAAAACAGGACACCTGCCGACCGGACGAGGAACCGCACGACTGACCAACCTCACTGCACGACGAGCCGATGGCTCGGAAAGCAACGAAACGAGAGTAGAGTCGTCAGATTACGCGTCGATTCCAGCGTTGTACGCTGCCGTGAAGTTGTCCGCAGTCTCCTGAACGCCGCGCGCGGCCTCTGCGAGCGCGTCGAGCGGGTCGACACCCGCTTCGGTTTTGATAGAGAGCACGGGGTCGGTCTGACCACCGGACTGCTCGGGGTTCACGTCGTACGTCGCCGCAGTCACGCTCTCGGTCTGGAGGAGTTCACCTTTCAGCACGTTCATGAAGGTGTGGTCCTCGCCGCCGATTTCGATGCGGAGTTCCTCGTCGGTCTTGTCGATGACCCGCAGTTCCATGGGTCTTCGTTCCGCCCAGCGGCGTTTTAACGTTTCGTCTCGGGGACAGGGACGAGTTCGTCCACGTCTACGTCGCCGTCAGTCAGGACGTAGTCGGTCCCGTCCTGTTCGACGACACCTTCGGCCACGAGGTGGTCCAGGTGCGCGAACGCCTCGCCGGGGCCGTGGAGGATGTGGATGGCAGAGAGGTCACCGAAGAGGTGTGCGCTGACGGTCCACGCGTCCGCAGGGCCGTGTTCGTCGAGGACCGAGAGGACGCGTTCGGTCCGGTCGCGGTGGTGTTCGGCGATGACTCGTGCCCGACCTGCAGGGTCGTCGATGGGGTCGCGGTGTCCCGGCCACGCGCGGGCGAAGTCGAGGTCTGCGAGTCGTGCGAGACTGTCGAGGTACGTCTCGAGCGGGCGGTCGACGCGGAGGTCGGCGCCACCGACGTTCGGCGTGTATTTCGGGAGAATCACGTCGCCGACGAACGCCTCACGGCCGTCGTCGCCGTCGAAGGCAAAGGCGCTCAGACCGGCGGCGTGGCCGGGGAGGTGGACGACTTCGAGTTCGCCATCGCCAGCAAGGATTCGGTCTCCATCTTCGACTGTCGTCACGTCTACCGGGTCTCCCTGGAGGTCGACGTGACTGTCGAGAAACGAGGTGACTTCGTCGAGTGGTTCGTCGGGAATACCCCACTCTTCGAACCGACGTTCTCGAATCTCACGTTCGTCGTCGATGGCCGCCGAGTCCCCGGCGACGATACCGGCGTCTCGCTCGTGGACGTACACGTCGGCACCGCTCTCGGCCTGCAGTTCACCTGCAAGTCCGGTGTGGTCGGCGTGCCAGTGTGTGAGGACGATGGCTTCGAGGTCGGAGATGTCGTATCCTGCGTCCGCGAGACCGTCACTGAGGTCGCGCCGGACCGAGTCGGTTGCGACCCCGACGTCGACGAGCGTCGGTCTCTCGCCAGGGATGAGGTACGCGTTGTTCCGTCCTTCGAAGACGGTGTTCCCTAACCGGATTCGTTCCATGCGCTCACCTGGCCGTGGAGGTGCATGATTATTCCGAAGGGATTCGACGGGTCCCCGTCGTGTCTTCTAACTCGCCCGGTACATTCAAAACCCATCCTCACATCGATTTTCACATCGAATGCCGGTGGACTTCTACGAAATCCTCGGGGTCGAACGCGGCGCCGAGACAGGCGAAATCAAACAGGCCTTCCGTCAGAAGGCGCGGGAGTATCATCCCGACGTCAACGACGACGAACGAGCGACGGCGCAGTTCACCGTCGTCAGGAAGGCCTACGAAGTCCTCACCGACGACGCCGAGCGAGCAGATTACGACCGTATGGGCCATCGGACGTACGTCGAAAAGCGACTCGACGGCCTCAACAAATTCAAATTCCCTGGACAAGCGGGCGAGCAGTCGTCGAGTGACCCCACGTCACGTTCGACGACCGATTCCTCGTCCTCGCGTTCCTCGTCGCGTTCGACGACGTCTTCTTCGTCCTCACGTTCGACGGCCGATCCCTCCTCGTCGTCGCGTTCGACCTCGTCAGGTTCGTCGTCGTCAGGCTCGTCGTCGTCCCGTTCGTCGTGGACCTCGTCGACGTCGTCTGCACGGTCTTCGGGCCGAACGAGTTCGTCTTCGTCACGTTCGTCCTCCTCGAACCGGTCGTCGTCTCGAACCTCGTCGCGCAGTTCGAACCGGTCGAGTACGTCATCTCGGTCAGGTTCGTCGCGTGGGTCGTCCAGTCGAACGACGTCGTCGAGGACTCGAGGGACGACGTCTCGGACTGGTGGGGCAGGGACGACCAGTCGATTCGAGAGAGAACGTCGGTCAGAGACCGACACCGCCAGACCAAGCGGCCCGAAGGCGCTCTGGTACGGGTGGAGCGTCACACTCGTCGTGCTGGTGGCGTACTTCGCCGGCCTCGGCAGATATCTGACTGGCGAGGGCGCGGCCTTCGTGTCGGCGCTCGTCTCCATCGATACTGCCGCGCCAGTTCCGGCCGCACTCGCGACGTCGCCCCTCTCGCTTCCGAGCGTCGCCACACTCCAAACCGCTGCGTCCGCGGCACCATCGGCGCTTATCCTCCCCGGAACCGCGGCAGTCCTCGCGGTCTCGCTCGTCGTCATCGTCGCCCGATTTGGACACTCGTGGACGACGTGGCTCTACGCGCTGGCGGCACTCGTGCCGGTCGTGGTACTCGCCGCAGGCGCACTCGGTATCGCACGGCCACTCGTAGTCGACGTCGTTGGACTCGTCGTCTGCCCACTGCTCGGTGCAGGCGGGTTCGTCGTCGACGCAGGTCGGTATCTCTTCGCCACTCGGTGAGGTCTCCGGACTGGGTGCCGCACTCCAGCGTGGACTCCCGTGACTGGTGAGTCTCGGTGCGCCCTGACTGTCGATTTTTTGTCGCCAGAGTGTGAAGTTCGAGTATGTCGATTGCCGGTGGCCGCGTCAGGAGATTCCGACTCCGTGCGGCCAATGCTTACCTCGTCTCTGACCCAAGTCGTCCTCAGGACGACGACTCGACGATTCGACCAGGTCGCGGCCGTGGCAGTGACGACGAGTTTGTTCTCGTCGATGCTGGGTTGCCGTGGGACCGCGGAAGACTTCTGCGAGGACTGGCAGACGTCGGACTCGATGCGGGCGACGTCGACCGCGTCCTCCTGACTCACTACGACGTCGACCACGTCGGGACGCTCGCCACCCTCGGTCTTCGAGCAGACGTTCCGATTCACGTCGGAGAACCGGACGCGTCGTATCTGACCCACCGGTCGAACCCACCGATTCTGTCACACAAAGGTGCCGCCCAACTGCTCGCCGCACCACTTCTCACGCCGCCGACGAATCCAGTCGAGGTAGTCGACGACGGCGACCGAATCGGTGGGTTCGTCGCGTACGGCACACCCGGCCACACACCCGGACACACCGCGTACGTCCACGAACGACTCGGTGTCGCCTTCGTAGGCGACATGGTTCGCGAGACTGACGGGCGACTCGAACCGGCGCCGTGGGTTCTCAACGCAGACTCCGACCAGAATAGACGAAGTATTCGCGAATTCGCCGCACGCTGTCCACCCGTCGACGTGGTCGCGATGGGACACGGCGACCCGATAGTCGAATACGGATACGGTTCACTGAAGCGCGTCGCCGACCGCGTGTGAACGTTTCATTCAGTCAATATTTTCTCTGCTGGTCGCGTCGTTTCTCGTATGCACGACTCTTCCAGGCGGACGTTCCTCACGTACGGAGGCGTTCTTGGTATTGCAGCACTGTCGGGGTGTGCTGCCCCCAGCATCGAGACGCAGGAAGAAGAGACGAGAGTCATCCCACCGGACAGTTTCGACTCACTGGAAGTGTGGAACATCAATGGAAGCGTCACCGTCGAGACGTGGGACGAAGACGACATCGAACTGCGTATCGTCAAACGCGCGTTCTTCACCGAAGATTTCGACGCGGCTGAAATCGACGTCGCTGGCGACGATACACTCGTCATCGCACGAATCGTCCACGACGAAGAACCGGGCCTCGTCGTCGTCTCACTCGAGCTCCGTGTTCCTGCCGAGTTTCCGGTGACACACGCCTCGACGTCGAACGGATTCGTCGATATCAGGGGGACGACCGGTGACCTCGAAGTCCGAACGACGAACGGAAAGGTCGACGTTCAGGACGTCGATGGGTTCGTCCGACTCTCGACCAGCAACGGGAGTGTCACGGCCTACGACGTCGGTGGCGTCGATGGCGCGCGCACGACGAACGGGTCTATCGACATCCACGTGCCAGCGATTCGTGTCGACACGAGCATCGAGACGTCGAACGGGTCGATAGACGCCGCCCTCGCGGGAGAGTTGGACGCGGAACTCGAGGCGCAGACGTCGAACGGGTCTATCGATACGAGTAGCATCTCGCTCTCTGAGAGCGCCGTTTCACGCACACGCGTCACCGGAATCCTCGGAGCGGGCGGGCCGATGCTCACGCTGTTGACGAGTAACGGAAGTATCGAGCTATCGCTCTTGTCGGAGTAAAGAGCGGGGACCGCGGCCGAGCGCAAGTCCCCGGACTGACCAAGCCACTGCGAGGAGCACCAATCTCACAGTTGCCTGACGCGCCCGGCGGAAATGAATCGAACCACGCGCGTCAACAGCACGTATGGCGGTAGTTGTAAAAAGTCCTTTGTTCTCGCCAATTAGGACCACGCCATCCAGAACGATTGGATAAATATGCCATTATGTGGAGCAAACACCTGAGAAAAGTGAACAAAGCATAACCTTCATGGTTCTTGGTGGACGAACGACCGGCAGAATCGTGAAGAATTCAGAGAATCGAACGACGCTGGTCGAATTGCCGAAAATATTGCCTACCGAACGAGATACGGTTCGTCGCCAGGGATGAATCGGCCGAGGTCGGTCTCGCGACGGAAGTCTGTCGATTGGAGCGTCAACAAGCCTGCGACGAGTTCGTCGTGGTCGTCTTCGTCCCACTCCAGTGGGTCTTTGATGGGGACGACGAGGAACCCACTCCCTCGAATCTCGGTTCCGTGGAGTTCCTCCATGTCGACGTCGGTCTTCCACCCGACAGACGTGTAGTTGTTCAGGACGTGGTCGGTGGCCGTCGCGCCGACAGGCAACAGGACGTGTGCAGCGATTGCGCGGAGTTCCGCGTCGAAGAATCGCTCCATGTCGGTGTACTCTGCTGCAGTCGGCGTACTATCTGGGACGCACATGTGTAGATACGACATGAACGTCTTGTTCACCGTCGGTTCGTCACCTGTGGTCTCTAAGAGACCCGAATCGACGAGCGCCGCTTGCAGTCGCTTGCCCGCTTCGTCCGTAAACGGAACGCCGGTGTCTTCCCCACCGTGGACCAGTGGGTGGTCACCGACGACGTGGAAGTCCGCGTTGGCGTCGCCATAGCCGGGGACGAACCGGTCACACGACGGTTGCATTCCGAACGGGTTGCTCGTGCGGTCGGTTACGTTCCTCACGGTAACACCTGGGGTTTCGGGCGATAAAGATGACGTGGTTCGTGGCGATAACGTCCACGAACGAGCGTGATAGTTGGTTCTCCGGGCGTCAGAGTTCGACTCCGGATGGGATGAGGCTCTGACCGCGAAGCAGACTTCCTTCGGTATCGTAGACGAGGAACGTCGACTTCTCGAACGTCGCGAAGTGTTCGTTTTCGATAGCGACGTCGACGCGATATCGGCCGTCGGTGTCGTCGGTACTCCGACCGTACTCTCGGGCCGCACCGATAAACTGGAGAACGTCTTCAGCGTCGGCGTTGAGTTCGAGGACGTAGTCGCCCGTCAACCGGTCGGTGACGCTGACGACGCCTCGTGTGTCGGTGTCGTCGATGGGTCCCTGGAGACGTAACGATACGTCGAGGTCCTCCGCCGCGAGGACCGCTCCATCGGGAGCGGAAAACCGTTCCCGAAGCTCCTCGGGTGGGCCATAGAAGTCGATAGAAACCGTCGGCTGACGAGGGGTTCCGTCCTCTTCGTGCCAGCCGACGTCACGAACGTCAAGTTCGAAGTAATCACGCCGCATTCCGTACACACACGTTGTATTTGGCCGCCTATTAACGTGACGCCCCACACAGTATTGTGCCTGGTCAGTCCGATAATTGTTGTTTGGTTGTTATTTCACCCGTTGTCTTGTTTTCTGCTACTTGTAGCCTGGTTTTCTGTTACTTCTTGCCTGGTTGGCCTGCCACTGCGGCCCCCCCGACTGGGCCTGTCGCTACTGACCGCCACCCCAGTGTCGGTACCAAACCGACCGCCTCTCCGTCGAGAACGTCGGTAGTTTTTACCTGTCGCACTGTGCCGGTTGTCCCATGGTCTGGGTCCGGTCCGAACACGCAGGCGCACTGGCAGTCGTCTCGACGTGGCTCTGTGCGCTCCTCCCGTGGAACATCACCTACACATCGAATATCGCCGGCGTCAGCCTCCTGTTCGTGAGGTTCCCATTCGTCGAAGTTCAGTACGCGTGGGGACTCTCACAACGTGTTGCCGTCCGCGACCCGTTGTCGGCGCTGGCAATCCAGGCGGGACAGACTGTCGCAATCGCCTACCAGGCGTGGGCGTTCGGTGCGGCAGCGATGGCGATTGCCGTCGTCTTTTCGTTCGGGTACTACCTGCGCGAAGAACGCGTCGAAGAAGGTCCGGTAGACCCAGTCCGCCTCCTCGGTGGCCTCCTCGGCGTCGTCGGTGTCGTCCTCGCGGCCTCGACGTACCTGCTCGCGACTCGCGGAATTCCGGGAGTTCCGCTCCCAGTCGGAGTCGTCATCTCGCTCGTCTTTGCTGGCGTCTTGCTGACAGTCGAGCGCTCCTGACTTTCTCCTCGCGGTTCATTTAAGTAGTGACCTCACATACCACCCGACCAACTGATTCGGGTGACGATGCAACAAGATACTACGGGTGAAACGAACACACCCACAAACTCCACGACCGGTCGTGGGTTCTTCCGTCTACTCAGCGACGGTGAATTCGGTGGTGCCGCCTCCGAGGCCAGGCGAATCTTCCGTCGAACCACCGAGATGCTTCGCGGGTCGAACCTGAACGTCCGCCCGCTGACTCCCGAAGATACGCCACTCGGGACTTACGAGATTCCACCGGACCACGAAGAGGTCGACCGATACTGGGTGAACGCCCCGTACTCCTACGTCGTCGTCACGTTCGATACGAACGCCACCGCCCACCACTACCACGTCGTCGAACCCGACCTCGACGAGTTCGAGGCGTCGCTCCTCGAACGCGTCCGCACGGACATCCGCGACCCGCTGTTGTTCAGACGCGACATCGACCCGACACAAGACGACGCACTCGTCACCGAACTCGCCTCCCTCATCGAACAGTACGGCCTCGAACTCGGGATGGGGTCGTTTCACTCCGTCCTGTACTATCTCCGGAGAGACTTCCACGGGTACGGCCCCATCGACCCGTTGATGGGCGACCCCCACATCGAAGACATCTCGTGTGACGGGTACAACCTCCCACTCTTCGTCTACCACGACGACTACACCGACATCGAGACGAACATCTCCTTCGAGAGCGAGGAACTCGACAACTTCGTCGTTCGTCTCGCCCAACGGTCCGGCCAGCACATCAGCGTCGGCGACCCAGTACTCGGGACGACGCTGCCCAACGGTGCCCGTGCAGAACTCGCACTCGGAGAGGAGGTGACCCCACGCGGGTCGGCCTTCACCGTCCGCCTCTACGCCGAAGAACCGTTCACTCCAATCGACCTCGTCGAGTACGGGACGTTCTCCATCGAGCAGATGGCGTATCTATGGCTCTGTATCGAACACAACAAGAGTCTCATCTTCGCTGGCGGGACTGCGTCCGGGAAGACCACGTCGATGAACGCCGTCTCGATGTTCGTCCCACCGCGGTCGAAAGTGCTCTCTATCGAAGACACTCGTGAACTCGCCCTCTACCACGACAACTGGTTGTCCTCTGTCACCCGCGAACGCCTCCACGACGACACGGACATCACGATGTACGACCTCCTGCGGTCGGCACTCCGCCACCGCCCCGAGTACATCATCGTCGGCGAGGTGCGTGGGGAGGAAGCAGTGACGCTCTTCCAGGCGATGAACACCGGCCACACCACGTTCTCGACGATGCACGCAGACAGCGTCGAGACGGTCATCAACCGTCTGGAGAACGAACCCATCAACGTCCCGCGCGCGATGGTGCAATCGCTCGACTTGCTCTGTGTACAGACGCTCACTCGCCACGACGGCGAGCGCGTCCGCCGGTCGCAGACCATCGGTGAGATTGGCGACATCGACCAGCGGACTGGCGAACTCGACTACTCCGCGTCGTTCTCGTGGAAACCCGATGGCGACTCGTTCACCCAGAGCGACAGTTCGCTCCTCGACGAGATTCAACGCGAAAACGGGTGGTCACGGACGGAACTCCGCCGCGAACTCCGCCAGCGCGAGCAGTTCCTTCGCTACCTCCTCGACAAAGGCGTCTCCGACTATCGACGGTTCACCGCGCTCGTCAACGAGTACTACGCCGACGCCGACGACGTGATGGCACGGGTCGAAGCAGACGAGAGCGTCGTCGACGTCGGGTCGGGTATCTAGCATGGAGTTCGGACTCCACCTGCTTCCGCTCGTCGTCGCCATCGTTCTCGTCCTCCCCGTGATACTCTCTCCAGTGAGCAAACGCGCCGATTTAACCGTCTCACGGGTCGCGCTCCCAATCTTTGGATTCTACGTCGCGAACGAGAATCCACGCCGACGAGAACAACGCCAGCGCCTTCGTGCCGCACACGTCGGTGTCACTCACCGAGTGTACGCCTCGCGGACGCTTCTCATGGCAGGTGCGTTCGGCGTCGCCGGGAGCATCTTCGGGGTCTACTTCGCCGCCAACGTGTTGGAGACACTCGCCGTCTCGGGAGCGACAGTTCGCTCGACACTCCCGTCTGCACTGCAGTTCCTCGGTGGTCTCTCGAGTATCTCCAACCTCTCACTCGGGCAGTTGTTCGTCATTCTCCTCTTTTCGAGTGCGACCATCGGGACGGCGCTTGCAGTCGGCGTCTACTGGATTCGCTGGTACTACCTCGTCAAGCGTGCAGACACGCGCGCCTCGGAAATCGAAGCGACGCTCCCGCGGACGGTGGCGTTTACGTTCGCCCTCTCTCGGTCCGGGATGCCGTTTCCCAAGGTTCTCCAGACGCTCGCCCGCAACGAGGCAGTCTACGGTGAGGCGGCCCGAGAGGTGAGTGTGGCCGTCCGCGACATGGACGCGTTCGGAACCGACGTGCTCACTGCACTCCAATCGATGTCTTCGCGGACGCCCAGTCCGAACCTCGAAGAGTTCTCGGCCAACCTCGCGAGCGTCCTCGGGAGTGGCCGGAATCTCTCGTCGTTCCTCCGCGAACAGTACGAGCGGTTCCAGGCGGAAGCAGAGGCCCAACAACAGCAGTATCTCGACTTGCTCTCGACGCTCGCAGAGGTGTACGTCACCGTCCTCGTCGCCGGGCCGCTGTTTTTCATCACCGTTCTCGTCGTCATCGGCCTCGTCCTCGCCGACACGCTGTTCGTCATCCGCCTCATCGGCTACATCGCAATTCCACTCGCCAGTCTCGGCTTCGTCGTCTACATCGACAGTATCACTCGTTCGCTTCGCGGGGCCATCGTCGTCGACGACGATACCCAGACTGCCAGTGACTCGATTCGCTCTCTCGAACCGCGGGCCAGAGTCGGTGGTCACCCTGCCACAGATGGTGGTGAGACTGCCGACCGATGGCAAGTCAACCGTGAGCGACTCGCTGCGTACGACCGATTCCGCTGGCTTCGGAAGTGGGTCGACCACCCACTGGAGACCCTCAGTCGCCGTCCGCTTGCGACGCTCGTCGTCACCATCCCCGTCGGAATCGTCTGGGTCGCACTCCAGTCGTCGCAGTCACTCTCGTCGATACCCCTCCCATCGTCGCTTCCCAGCATCCCGACGAGTCTGTTCGTCTCGACGTCGCCGACGACCCAGTCTCTCCTCGACATCGTCGCCGCGATGGACCAACACGTCGTCGAAGCGGCCATCGTCGCACTCGCGATCGTCTCGGTCGTCCACGAGATTCGAAAACGACGAACTCGAGCTATCGAACGGAGCATGCCGGACTTCCTCGACCGTCTCGCCAGCGTCAACGAGGCGGGGTTGACCGTCGTCCAGAGTCTTCGGCGCGTGTCGTCGTCCGACCTCGGAACGCTCGGTGACGAAGTCGAGCGAATCTGCCGCGACATCGACTGGGGCGCGGACGCCCAGACGGCGCTCCGTCGGATGGACCGACGAACGATGAGTCCGATGGTCTCGCGGTCTGTCACGCTCATCACGAACGCGATGAACGCCAGCGGCGACATCGGCCCTGTCCTCCGAATCGCCGCCAACGAAGCACAGGATAGCCGACGACTCGCCCGCGAGCGAAGACAGGAGATGTTGACCTACCTCCTCGTCATCTACATCGCCTTCTTCGTCTTCCTCGGCATCGTCGTCGCCCTGACAGTGTCGTTCATCCCCGCAGTCGAGCAGGCGACTGCCGGCACAGCAGTCGGGGCCGGCGGAGTCGGCGGCGTCACCTCCGGAACGTTCGCTGGCCTCCGCGACGTCGACACCGCTGCCTATTCGGTGCTGTTCTTCCACCTCTCGGCGATTCAAGGCGTCTGCTCTGGCCTCATCGCAGGACAGTTAGGCGAAGGCGAAATCGCAGACGGCATCAAACACGCGACACTGCTCTTGTTCGTCACGTACGCCGTCTTCTTGTTCATCTGAGTCCGGTTTTCTCGTCGATGGAGAACACGTCGTTAGGGAACACGTCGCGTCGGTGGGGAACACGTCGTTGGACAGCAGGTCGACTACGGTGTCGCCACCGACGACCCGTGCGGTCTTTGGTGGGGCATCGCTACCCATCGATATGGACGATTCCCGAACGGCGGTCCGGGAGACCTACGACCGCATCGCGTCACACTTCGCGTCGACCCGCGAGTATCCGTGGCCGGAAGTCGAGACGTTCGTCACGGAGGCGACTGCAGACGCCCCAGCGGTCCGTGCTCTCGACCTCGGGTGCGGCAACGGTCGGCACGTCGAACTCCTCTCGGCACACGCCGACGAGGTGGTCGGACTCGACGTTAGCCGTGGGCTACTCGACGAAGCGACCACCAGAGCAGCAGACAGAGGATTCGAAGCAGGCCTCGTGCAGGGTGACGCCTCACGCCTCCCATTTGCCGACGACACGTTCGACCTCGCCGTCTACGTGGCGACACTCCACCACCTCACTCCTCGTGAGGCGCGCGTCGAGAGCCTGAACGAACTCGCTCGCGTCCTCACGTCGGACGGTCGCGCCGTCGTCAGCGCGTGGAGCACCGCCCACGACACGTTCGACCGCGAGGACGGATTCGACACCACGGTCGATTGGACGCTCCCCGGTGGCGAGACAGTCCCGCGATTCTATCACATCTACGCGCCCGACGAGTTCGACGCCGACCTCACGGCGAGTTCGCTCGGGGTTGTCGAATCGACGATTTCGAGCGGGAACTGTTACGCCGTCGTCACCGGCGTCTGAGAAGGGTCGACACGCTGTGGCAGGTGTGAGAGTCGATGCCATTTCGCGGCTGGATACCGGCGTCGCACAGGTGATGTGGGCTTAAGAGTGACCGGACGTATCGACATGTATGACCAAGACCGACGAACGACAGGAGTACGAGGTGGTCGTCGTAGGTGGCGGCCCTGCTGGACTGCAGACGGCACTCTACACGACGAGACTCGGCCACGACACGGCGCTCGTCGACCGAGGCGGTGGCCGCGCGGCGATGATGCTCGACACGCACAACGTCATCGGCGTCACCGAAGACCAGTCGGGCAACGAGTTCCTCGGGACGGCCCGCACGCAACTCCAAGAGTACGGCACCGACATCTACCGTGACCTCGTGACCGACGCCGAGCGACTCGACGACGGCCGGTTCCGCCTCGTCGCCAACGACGGTGAGTTCATCGCCGAACGCGTCGTGTTCGGCGTCGGCTTCAACGACAAACGCCCCGAACCGCCGCTTCCACGCACCGGAAAGGGTCTCCACTACTGTCTCCACTGTGACGCCTACATGTTCGTCGACGAGTCGGTGTACGTCATGGGTCACTCTGACTCTGCGGCCTACGTCGCCATGATTATGCTCAACTTCACCGACGAAGTCGACATCCTCCTTCGCGGCGCAGAACCCACCTGGTCCGACGAGACCGACGAACTCGTGCGTGCGCACCCGGTCGATATCATCGACGAGGATATCTCGGGGATGACGAAGCGCGACGACGGGTGGTTAGAGAGCTTCGAATTCGAAGACGGCACCGTCCGCGAGTACAAAGGTGGCTTCGCGATGTACGGGTCGGAGTACAACACCACGCTCTTCGAACAACTCGACGTGGAACTCGACGACGACGGCACCGTTCCCGTAGACGACCACGGACGGACGAGCGTCGATGGCGTCTTCGCTGTCGGTGACGTCACGCCCGGCCACAACCAGATTCCCGTCGCGATGGGGAAGGGTGCGAAAGCCGGCATCGCCATCCACATGGAACTCCGCGAGTTCCCGAAGAGCCTCGAAGAGGTTCGCGCCGAGGGTGCAGTCTCTGCGGAGGACGTGCCTGGTATCTCGCCCGCGCTCCTCGACAAAGCCAAGCAGTTCAACGAGTCGCACGCCGACGACTAACCGCGAAATTCGGGGAAAATCGGCGTTAATCGGGGGTGAATAAACACCTACCTCAAGTTCTCGGAGACAGTATAGTCTGGCACGATGAAACGTACTGGATTCGCGACTGTTCTGGTCGCGCTCCTGGTCGTCTTGGCCGGGTGCGCGGGTGGTGCAGGAACACTAACTGATAGCCCGCAGTCCGTCACCGAAACGACTGCAGAGACGACTGACGCGTCCTCGACCGGTGGGTCTGCCGGTGAGTCCGGCACCGTGAACTTCTACGTGAGCGACGAGGAGAACGCCATCGAGGACTTCGAGAGCCTCAACGTCACCATCGAGCGCGTGACGTTCATGAGTGCGGAGAGCGGTGACGACGAATCCGAAGCAGAGCCTGCGGAATCTGAGGAATCCGAAGAAAGCGAAGAAAGCGAGTCTGAGGACGAGTCCGTCGAAGCAGAGGCAGAAGCAAACGCCTCGGCTAACTCGACGGTCGCAAACGCGACTGCCAACGCGACCGCGACGGAGAACGCGACTGCCAACGCCTCGACAGCGGTCGAAAACGAGACTGAGGTCGAAGCAGAGAACGAGGTCGAAATCGAGTCTGAGTCCGAGTCCAACGGAAAAGTCAGCTACGAAGTCGATAACGTCACTGTCGACCTGACGGAACTGAAAGGCGACAAGGCCTCGCTCGTCGGTGAGTACGACGTTCCGAAGGGGAACTACAACGCCGTCCACGTCGAAGTCACCAACGTGAGTGGGACGCTCAAGACGGGCGAACAGGTGAACATCAAACTCCCGAGCAACAAACTCAAACTCAACTCCGACTTCACCGTCGGAAACGGTGAGTCTGTGGACTTCGTCTTCGACATCACCGCCTTCGAAGCGGGACAGAGTGGGAAGTACATCATCAAACCCGTCATCAGCGAGTCCGGCACCGACGTTCCGATAGAGCACGTCGACGAGGACGCTGAAGAAGTCGAAAAAGCCGAAGAGGAAGCAGAAGACGAGACGGAAGAAGAACGGGAAGACGAAGAGAAAGCAGAAGATGACGACGATGACGGAGACGCAGTCGAGACGGCCGAGAGTGCCGAACTCAACGTGACCTTCGACGGCAACGTCACCACTGACGAGAACGTGACGCTCACCGTCACGCAGAACGAGTCGGCAGTCGAGAACGCGGCGGTGGTCGTCAACGACGTCGAGGTCGGGACGACCGACGCCAACGGAACGCTCGTCGTCGACGTTCCGGACGCGAATGAGCTGTCTGTGAAGGTCATGCACGATGACGCCGAAGCCGAGTTCGAGTTCGAACTCGTCGCCGAGGTGACCGAAACGGGCGAAGACGACTCGAAGAAGCCCGATAACACCGGAAAATCGGATAACAGCGACGCCTGACCGAAAAGGTAACATCCTTATTGTGGCGTCGAATACGAAGAGGTAGACACCGACGACACGAGCACCGGTGTCTCGGCCGAACGAAGTGAGGTCGAGGCTCGGTGCGCGAGTGAACGGTGTGAACGAGCGCACCGGTGGTCTAATGGTAAGACATTGGCCTTCCAAGCCAATTATCTGGGTTCGATTCCCAGCCGGTGCATCTTCTGAACGGACCTAAACGAGGAGTCATCGGGCTCAGCGTTTCTGCGGAGTGATTCGATTCGGTACCCCCAGATGGAGAGACCACTGTCTCTCGGTCACATATTATTGTAACGAGTTCGACACGGACCGTCTCTCTTATCTTCCCCCCGAACGTAAGCGAACGTAATGATAAACTCTATTCCACTGTTCCCCGGCCTGCCGGGTGGTCCAGAACTGCTTATCGTCCTGCTCATCATCGTCCTCCTGTTCGGGGCGAACAAACTCCCCCAACTCGCTCGCTCCTCTGGGCAAGCGATGGGAGAGTTCCGCCGTGGACGACAGGAGATCGAAGAAGAACTGAAGAAGGGTGTCGAAGGCGAAGGCGAAAGCGAAGGCGAAGGCGACGAATCGTCGGCGTCGTCGGCATCGGCAGACGAGGAAGAAGAAGAGGAAGCAGAGTCCGTCGAAGCAGAAGCGGAAAAAGAGAACTAAGGTCTTTTCGTGGGGGGTGACCCCACCACAGAATCCACACACTCGACGAGTGGCAACTCCATCTTTCGTCGCCCACTGTTTCGCGGCGTCGAATGGGAGTCCCGCGGCGTCGAATACGGGAGCGAATCGACAGTTGTGTCTCAGTACCAACGCTCGCAGAGAAGACAACCATAGCCGACGCTCACCGATTCGAATGAGGTATGAATGGGTGGACAGCGAGGTTGCCCGGCGTTCCGACGTGGGGAATCTCGGTTGCCTCCTCCACCCCGCGATCCCTCGAGCGACGCACGTCCGATGGTCCGCTGCTCGCTCCCGCGCCTGGCGGGGTACCACCGATGAACCGCGCCAACCCTTCCCTGCGGAAGGGGTA
Source organism: Haloferax marinum (assembly GCF_009674625.1). GTDB lineage: Archaea > Halobacteriota > Halobacteria > Halobacteriales > Haloferacaceae > Haloferax > Haloferax marinum. Next base: position 810,629 of record NZ_WKJQ01000001.1, read on the forward strand.
CACGGAACCGCTGTCCCCGAGGGACGAGGTTTCTACGTTGGCTTCCGAGGCCCGCGCCGGTCTGACCGGACGCGCCCGTTTTTGGTCCCCGCTAAAGACCTATTTCGCGGGTAGAGAGCAGGGCCTAACTGCCCGACCTAGTCCACTCACTCCTAATCCACCGACTGTTAAGGGCCTTTCGACTCGCGAAGCGAGAAATCGAGGGACACCGCCGGGGTTCTTCGACGCGGTTTCGAGCAGTAAACGCAGACGTTCTCGACTCAGACGATGTTTCGCGCGTAGCCTGCGGCCCCGACGAACGTGATGGCGGCAGCACCGATGACGGTCCAGCGGTGGTAACTCAGCCACGAGTACTGCTGGGGGAAACTGAACAGCACGTTCGGGTCGATGGCGAACGTCCACACGACCGAGAGACCGAGCATCGAAAGCGACAGCACGAACGCGAGCCCGGCGGCTACAGCAGGGTCGGTTCGTTCCTGCCGCCCCGAGAGAAAGACGATGACTTCGAGGAGTGCGAGCATCCCGACGAGAGAGATGCCGAACGGTCCAGCGGCGTAGTACGCGGCCATCTCACCGGCACCGGATTCGACGGCGACGGCAGGGACCGCGACGGCGACTGCGAGGAGAGTCGCACCGACGAGTCCAATCGTCGAGGCGAAACGTTCGACGTCCATGCATTCCCGTTCGAATGACCGACTGATAAACGGTTTGAGACGGGACGGAGCGGGATTACCCGGTTTTAAATCGCGCTGTAACGACGTGCGCGTATGGACCGCGTAGCGATTATCGGTGCATCGATGACCCAGTTCGGGAAACGCGATGCGTGGATTCGCGAGTTGCTCGCCGAAGCGGGGCAGAGCGCACTCGCGGACGCCGGCATCTCGCCCGACGAAGTCGAGCACCTCTACGTTTCGAACATGGCCAGCGGCGAATTCGAGGGCCAGACCGGGGTTCCGAACGCCCTCGCCCACGACCTCGCGGCGATGCCCGCGTACACCGCTCGAATCGACCAGACCTCCTCGTCCGGTGGTGCGGGCGTCTACGCCGCGTGGCAGTCTGTCGCCTCCGGCGCGTCCGACATGACGATGCTCGTCGGCGGCGAGAAGATGACTCACCGAACGACGGCGGAAGCGACGGACGTCATCGCCTCGCTGACCCACCCCGTCGAGTACAAACACGGTGTGACACTTCCATCGTTCGCGGGACTCACCGCGCGACTCTACCTCGACACCTACGACGCGCCTCGCGAGTCGCTGGGCAAAGTCGCGGTCAAGAACCACAAAAACGGCCTCGACAACCCGCACGCACAGTTCCGCAAAGAAGTGGACCTCGACACCGTCTTGGACTCGCCAATCGTCGCCGACCCGCTTCGTCTCTACGACTTCTGTCCCATCACGGACGGGTCTGCAGCACTCGTCTTCTGTCCCGAATCCGTCGCTCGCGAGTACACCGACGACTACGTCGTCATCTCCGGTATCGGCGGCGCGACGGACACCCACGTCGTCCACGAACGCGCCGACCCGACCACGATGGGCGGCGTCGTCAACTCCTCGGAAATCGCCTACGAGATGGCCGACCTCGAACCCGAAGACATCGACGTGGCGGAACTCCACGACATGTTCACCATCCTCGAATTCCTCCAGTCTGAGGACCTCGGATTCTTCGAGAAAGGCGAAGGCTGGAAAGCCGTCGAAGAAGGCGTCACCGACCGCGACGGCGAACTTCCCATCAACACGTCCGGTGGTCTGAAGTCGAAAGGGCACCCCCTCGGGGCGTCCGGTGTCGCGCAGGTGTACGAAATCTACAAGCAACTCATCGGTGACGCAGGCGAGCGACAGGTCGACGCGGACGTCGGCCTCGCGTGCAACGTCGGTGGATTCGGCAACTGTGTCATCACGACCATCATGGAGTCCCGATAATGTCCGACGACATCCCCCCGATGGAAGCGTACCGCTACCCCGACGGGAGCATCACCTACCCCGGTCACCCGGTCGGCCCCGACGGCGAAGAACCGGTCGGAACCGTCGATTTGAGCGACTACACCGCGACGGTCTTGACGTGGACCACCTCGACGGCGACGCCACCCGGTGTCCGCGCACCCAACACGCTCGCCATCGTCGAGTTCGACGTGGACGGCGAACCCGTGCGCGCTATCGGACAAGTCACCGACGAGGACGAGGTGGAAATCGGCGACGAAGTCGAACCCGTCTACTGCGAAGAACTCCGCGAACCCGGCGCTGGCATCCGCGAACCGGCGAGTCAGGACTGGGACGGGTACCAGTTTAAACCGCTGTAAACGGCTCTCTGCTGTCGATTCCGACGTTCCCCCGACACACCGACGGGGAATGTTGATACAGCTACACGTTCTACGTCTCGTATGAACCGAACCCAGCAGGTTATCTTCGCCCGCGACGCTGTCGTCGCGACTGCGGTGCTGGCCGGACTGTACCTCCTCGGGTACGGCATCCAGTTCCAACCCCTCCAGATTCCGACCTACCTCCTCATCGTCGGATTCGACCTGTTAGAAGTCACGTTCGGCTCCGCAGGGACAAACTACGACCTGTTGTTCGCCGCGTATATCGTGGGCCTCGGCGTCGTCGGTGCTGCCGTGGCGGGACTCCTTCGCACTGGCGCGCGCAAGACCGACCTCCCGCAGTGGCGACTCGGTACGGCGGGAGCACTGGCCATCTTGGGGACTCTCTCGCTCCTCTTCGGTCTCAGAGTTCTCCTCGTGAGCACCCAGCGGACGCCCGTGTTGGTAACCGGTGCGGCAGGCATCGCGTTGCTGGCGCTGGCTGGTTGGCTCTCAGGTCTCTACAGAATCGAGTTCGGACAGGCACAGTAGTCGTTATTCGTCTTCGTCGTCTTCGTCGCCTTTGACCTCGCGTTTTATCGACTCCAGTTCGGCGTCGACGTCCACCTGTGGCGAGTCGTCGCTTTCGGCAGATTCGTCGTCGTTTCCGCCGAGCTCTGAGCCTTCTTCGGTCACGTCGATTCTGACAGGTCCCGAATCCCGCACGCGGGACTCCTGTCTGTTCGAACGCTGTCGCCAACTCGACTCGAACCGGGTTTCGTCGTCGCGCCAGCGTCGTTCACGTCGGTCGCGTTCTCGCTCTGCGTCGGTGATTCGAGCGTCGAGTTCGTCCGCGAGCGACCGGGCGTGTTCCATGATGTCGCGCGCGTCAGAGTTCGAGGGAAGGTCCGCCTCGGAGAGTGCCCGGCGGAGTTCGTCGAGCGCGCGCTCGACGCCCGTAACCGCGGTCTGTGGGACGCCACGGAGTTGAATCTCTGTCTCTCTCCGGGCGTCGTCCATCGCTCGCCCAGGGTCCGACAGGCGGATGAGACGGCGGAGGAGTTCGAGCGAGGCGATAGTCGCTTCGAGGACGGCGATGATGGTCGGGAGCGTGTACGACTCGGTAAAGCGCATCACCTCGCCGAACGTCGGCGGACGAGGGGTTCGGAACCGGTCGCGAACCTCGCGGTCACGTTCTTCCCGGAGTTCGGTTCCGAGTTCGTCGAGTGTCTCCCCGAGTTCGTCCAGTACGTCGAGGATATCGTCGTCCCGTCGTCGGTCGCTCATACGACACTGTTGGGTCGCATCGGGGATAAGCCTTCGAGGGGAGGCGGTCGTTATCAGCGAGGGAGGGCGCGGCGATACTGCGGCGGCCACTCGACGTCTGCGTCGAGGTCCGTCGCTGCGTGGAGGGCGAAGTAGGGGTCGCGGAGATGTTCGCGACCGACGATAGCGAGGTCGGCGCGACCGTTTCGGACGATTTCGTCGGCGTGGCGGGCCGTGCGAATCCCGCCGACTGCACCGACCGGGACGTCGGTCTCCTCGCGGATGAGTTCGGCGTACGGAACCTGATAGCCGGGGCCGGTGCTCGGAATCTGCTGGTCGGGGTGGATTCCACCGGAACTCACGTCGACGAGGTCTGCTCCGATGTCACCGAGCGCTGTGGAGAGACGAACGGACTGGTCGATATCCCACGACGCTCGGTCGTCTAACCAGTCGGTCGCCGAGATTCGAACGAACACAGGTTTGTCGTCGGGCCACACCTCGCGGACCGCCTCGGTCACCTCGCGGACGATGCGCGTGCGGTTCTCGAACGACCCGCCGTACTCGTCGTCGCGGTGGTTGGTCACGGGCGAGAGGAACTCGTGGAGGAGGTAGCCGTGGGCCGCGTGGACCTCCGCGATTTCGAATCCCGCGTCGAGCGCGCGCGCTGCTGCCGCGCGGAAGTCGTCGACGACGTCGCCGACTTCCTCCGTCGAGAGTTCGTGGAGTTCGGGAGCGTCCTCGTCGTAGGGCCACGGCACGTCGCTCGGGGCGACTGGATTCCACCCGCCGTCTTCGGGGAACACCGGTTTGCTCCCGTCCCACGGCCGCGACTTGCTTCCTTTCCGCCCCGCGTGTGCGAGTTGAATCGCCGGGACGCTGTCCATCGACTTCACGAACGTCGTGATTCGTTCGAGTGCCTCGGCGTGTTCGTCGGACCAGATGCCGAGGTCGTTCGGTGAGATTCGACCCTCGGGAGAGACGGCCGTCGCCTCGGTCATCACGATACCCGCGCCGCCGACCGCCCGACTCCCGAGGTGGACGAGGTGCCAGTCGTTTGCGAGGCCATCGGTAGCCGAATACTGGCACATCGGAGAGACCATGATTCGGTTCGGGAGCTCCGTCTCTCGCAGAGAGAGCGGACTAAAGAGCGTGTCAGTCATCGTCCGTGATTAGTCGCCGTCGGCAAAACCCCACTCGATTCCGGTGATGCAGACCGGTTCTCGTGACCGCGCTCGCGTCGTTACTTCACCGACCCGACGAACTCACGCGGTTACTCAATCGACCCGACGAACTCGCGTTGTTCGTCGAGGACGTCCCGGTCGAGCGTCCATAGGAGGTCCCGTTCGTCTCGGTTCAGCGCTGCCGCGACGACGCCGTCGGGTCTGACGACCAGCGAACGGCCCGCAAATTCCGACCGGGCCACGCCGGGAATCGTCCCGCTTCCGGTCCGTCCCGCGCCGACCAGCCATCGAACTCCATCGAGCGCTCGGGCGCGACAGAGCAACCGCCAGTTCTCGGAGTGTGCGGCGGGCCACGCGCCGACGACGAAGAGCGCGTCGACGCGTTCGTCGGTCAGTTCGGCGCTGTCTCCGACGAAGTTCAGGTCGTAGCAGGTGAGCAGACCGGTCTTCCCCGCAGGTGTGTCGACGACGACGAGTTCGTCGCCCGGCGTGACGACCGACGATTCTTCGCCCCAGAGGTGCCGTTTCCGGTAGACGTCGGCGGTTCCATCGGGTCGAACGTACGCGGCGGCGTTGTAGAGCGTGTCGTCGTCGAGTTCGAGGTAGCCCGCGAGGACGTCGACGTCGTTGTCGGCGGCGACCGACGCGAGGAATTCGGTCGCGTGGTCGCGCGTGACCGCACCGCTGTACGCCCGGTTGTCCGGGACGAATCCCGTCAGTGCGTACTCGGGAAAGAGGACGATATCGGCGCTGTCCGGTAGTTCTGCCGCTCTCTCTCGAATGGCGGCTTCGTTCTGTTCGGTGTCGAGGTCGGAGACCGAGAGTTGTGGAATCGCGACGGTGGGGCCAGTCACGACCCGACAGACGACGTCCCGACGAAAAAGTACTCGGCATCGAGCAACTGTTCGGGTCGCGTTCACACCGACAGGCGAAGCGAAGGGAAACGCTCTTTTTACCGACGAACGCAGTTCCGGCATATGAGTGACGGGGACGACGATACGACGGAACTCTCGCCCGAGAGCCTCACCGAACGCCTCGACGAGGCACAAGAGGCGCTCGAAGCGGCTGAAACCGAAGCCGACCTCGACGACGTCGAGGCGACGCTCGACGAGATAGACGCGGACATCGAGGCCGCGGACCTGCCCGAAGCAGACGACGACGAAGAAGACCCTGCCGAGGAACTCACCTCGACGCTGTCTGACCTTCGTGACGACCTCGAGTCCCAGCGCGGCCCCTACGGGGAAGACGCCATCGAGACCCTCGAAGAAGCGAAGTCCACCATCACGGACACGCGCTGGACCGAACAGGGTGAAGGCGAAATCGTCGCTGCGGTCGAGGCGTTCGCCGACGACTTCGGCGGCGTGCTCGACGCCGACGTCTCGGTCGACGGCGACGACGAAGACGCCCTCACGGCCGCTCTCGACGACGCAATCTCGGCCATCGAAGCGGCCGCCCTCGACGCCGACGACGACGCCGAAACCATCGCAGACCTCGTCGACGTCACCGACGGACTCACCGATGGTCTCGACGACGCACAAGAGTGGGACGACCTCGAGACGCGCGAGAAGCTACAGGCACAGGGCTTCTACGACGTCCTTGGTCACTACAAGGACTACCCGCCGGAACTCTCGGCGCTCAAAGAACACGAGAAGCGCGGCAACGTCGAGATGATTGCCCTCGCGTTCGAGAGCTTCCAATCCGGCTTCATGGAAGAGTACTGCATCGAAGCGTTCACGCGCATGAACGACCCGGCCGCGTACGACGCGGTCCAACCGCAGGCCAAGCGCCGTAACAAGGGCGCTATCAAGGCTATCGGGAAGATGGGTGCCGAAGAGGGTGTCGAGATGCTCGTCGACTACTCCGACACCGACAGCGACCCGGCGCTCCAGAAGGTCGTCTTCAAAGCACTGGGCGAAATCGGCTCCGAAGAAGCGACTCAACCGCTCGCGAACAAACTCGTCACCGAGAACGAGAACGTTCGCTCGGCCGCCGCTCGTGCACTCGGTCTCCTCGGCGACACGCGCGCCGTCGAACCGCTCGCGGACGTCGTCGCGGACGACGACGTAGACTCCGTGCGCGCGAGCGCCCTGTGGGCACTCCGCCAGATTGGCACCGAGACGGCACTCGAAGCGGCCGCCGAGTACGCCGACGACCGGTCGTACCTCGTCCAGCGCGAGGCCGAACTCGCCGCCGACTCCCTCGGCGAAGGCAAGTCCGAACCCGAAGCGACGGTCTAACACACGGAGCTGTGGCCACCCCCGCCGCCGCCCTCCCCGACTCGGCGGCGTCGTGTGTCCACGAAATCTCATTCTCCAGGGACGCAATCACTCTCGCAGCCGAGCGCTTCGAGTCGGGTGGGATCAACAGTTCCTGGTAGGCTACCAGATAGAAGTCACTCGGTGAATCCTGCGAGGTTCTCGGAGAGATAACGCCGTCATAACGGCCTACTGCATCCTGTCTTGCTACATTGTACCACGCGGAACTGCTAACGTACCATTATCGACGAACGTGTTCGACCGTTCTCGATTCGACGCTGCAGCGTTTGGCTTACCCCTAATATAACAATCAAACAACACTTCATACGTTTTTATGAACGCTCGCTGGAGAACCACGGGTCGTGGTCCACTCCGACGCGAGCGAACCTACACTGGAGAAAAACATGACACGATTCGTATCACGGAGAACGATGCTGAAGGCGCTCGGTGCTGGCGGGGCGATGCTCGCCGGCGGGGTGCCACTAGCGTCCGCAAAGTCGCATAAAGTGGGTGAACTGGAACTCCTCTACGAGTTCACCAGTCCTACCGAGCAACCACCATTCGGCGAACTCCCGGAGAACGTTGCAATAGACAGTGAAGGCAACAAGTACGTCAGCGTCCCGTCCGTGGGACAGATCTGGAAGTTCGGCCCCGACGACGAGGTCGTCGACTCCCCGTTCGTCCAGTTCAACTTCGCCCAGGAGTTCCCTGTCGGGCCGGCGGGCCTCGAATTCGACCAGTCAAGTGGAACGCTCTACTCGACGTTCTTGAGCGACCTGGCGACGCAACCCGGTTCGGACACCAACGGCGTCTGGGCTATCGACTCGGACGGAAACCGCGAACTGTACGCAGCGATATCGTCTGGTATGCAGGGCGTGCCGACGTTCCCCAATGACATCGCACTCTTCGGGGACTCCCTGCTCGTCACGGACAGTATCCTCGGTGTCGTCTGGAAAGTCCAGAAGGACAGCACAGAGGTGTGGGCGGGAACACCGGGAGACCCGGACGGTCTCCTCGCGGCGCCTGCTGTACCCGGCGCGCTCGGAGCGAACGGTATCCAGGTCTCGAAGAACGGCAAGACCGTCTACGTGGCCAACATCGGAAAAGGAACTATCGTCAAAATTCGGGTCGACAGAGAGGGGAATGCGGGCGAACCCGAAGTGTTCGCCGATGGACTCGTTGGTCCCGACGGACTCGCGATGGACGTCCGAAACAACCTCTACGTCGCAGACAACGGCGGCAACGAAATCGTCCGTATCGCACCGAGTGGGAAGATGCAAACGCTGGCCAGTAACGACGGCGGCGGCCCACTTCTCGACCAACCTGCTGACGTGACGTTCGGGACCATCGGTGGGCAAACTGAGACGCTGTACATCGTCAATCTCGCACTGCCGGCTTTCGCACTGCCGCCGGACGAACGGCCGGACACGTATCCGGCGTTCCTGAAACTCGACGTCGGCGCACCGGGACTCCCCGTGGAGCGATACCCAATCGGGAATTCGCCTGAAGACGAATAGCGAGTCATCGCCCAACCCAACGAACCTTTTTGTACCATCACGGGACCACCGCGGCGTGTGTTCCACCGGGTCGTCCTCGCCATCATCGTCCTCGCCGCCGTCGCACCTGCACCGATAGCGGCCGCCGGTGACTCACCACCAGCGACCCCACAACCAGAAACCCCACCCGACCACCCAGACGCCCGAATCGTCGCTGCCCTCCCCGACCCGGCGACGCCCGACGACCGAGGTGAGTTCGTCGTCGTGCGCGCACCCGAGGGCACCAACCTCACTCTCGACGACGGCGAGCAACGCGTCTCGTTCGTCGCACCTGGCGGAGCTGTCGCCGTCACGTCGAATCCCGAGGCCACCGCGAACCTCACCGACTACCCGGTCGTCTCTCCCGGTCTCGCCCTCGCTAATGGTGGTGAGGAAGTCACACTCACCGTCGATGGCAACGTCGCCGACCGACTCGTCTACGACCGAACCAAGGAAAACGAACGCCTCGAGCGACGCGACGGCGCGTGGTCGTGGTGGCCTCGGACGCTCCCGCGCCGCCCCGTCACGACCCACGGCCCCGCGAACGCGACGCTGTTCGTCCTCCCGGACTCGCCGACCATGCCACTGGAGACGCTGCGTGCTGCCGACGACAGACTCCTCCTCGCGGGCTACGTCGTCTCGTCGTCCCGCGTCGCGGACGAACTCGTCGCCGCACGTGAACGAGGCGTCCGCGTCGAAGTTCTGGTAGACGACGCGCCAGTCGGTGGGTTTCCGCGAGCGTCTGCCCGCCTCCTCGACAGACTCGTCGCGGCCGGCGTCACCGTTCGCGTCGTCGGAGACCCGCACTCGTTTCACCACGCGAAATACGCCGTCAGCGACGACGCCGCGCTCGTCACGACGGAGAACTGGAAACCTGCGGGGACCGGCGGCCAGAAGAGTCGCGGATGGGGCGTCGTCGTCTCCTCTCGTTCGGTCGCAACCGACCTCGCGGCGACGTTCGCTGACGACGCGACGCTCCCTGCAACCCGCCCGTGGGAGTCGTACCGAGTCGGTCGCGAGTTCGTCGTCACCGAGCGCGCGAACGGGTCGTACCCCTCCCGTGTCGCACCGAAGACGCTACGCGCCGACAGAATCTCCGTCGTCCGCGCCCCGGACAACGCCCAACGGGCGGTCGTCTCCCGACTCGACGCCGCCGACCGACGAATCGACGTGATACAACCGACTGTCGAGGACGACGGCCCGTTCGTCGTGGCCCTCAAACGGGCGGCCAAGCGAGGTGTTCGCGTCCGCCTCCTCCTCGGGAGCGTGTGGTACGTCGACGACGAGAACCGCGAACTGGCCGACCGGTTGAACCGCTGGGCCGACCGAACCGGAAATCCGCTCTCGGTTCGGCTCGCGCGACCCGCCGGTCGCTACGGAGCGATACACGCGAAGGGAGTCGTCGCTGACGACACTGTCGTGGTCGGGAGTCTCAACTGGAACACCCACTCGGCCACCCAAAATCGAGAACTGTCGGTCGCCATCGCCGACCCGGTGGCCGCGACGTACTACCGCGAGGTGTTCGAGGCCGACTGGAACGCGAGCAGAGACGGGGCGCGACCGGTACTCGTCGGTGCGGCGGCGATAGCCGTCCTCGTCGGACTGGTCGCTCTCAGGCGAGTGGAGTTCGAAAAATGAGAGCTGTCTGTCCGTGTGTCGAACGCGAACGTCGGCTTACGCCGTCGTCGAGAGTTCTTCGTCGATGTCTGCTTCGGCCATCTTCTCGACGAGCGTGTCGATGACTTCCTCGCGCATGCCGCTGACGAACTTGATGGAGCCGACGACGAGGTGGCCGCCACCCGAGACGCCGCCACCGACGACTTCCTCGTTCAGTTCGGCGACCATCCGCGGGATGTCGAGGCGGACGCCGTCAGACCGGAGGACGGCGAAGTCGGGACCGTAGCCGATGGTGATGACGGGTTCGCCCGTCTCCTGGACCTTCTCGTCGTGGAGTTTGCCCGTCGTCTTCCCCGGCGCGGGGTAGGTAAAGCGGTGGGCCCACTTGTCGAGGTCGATACGGTAGAGGTTCGCCCCGCTGTCGAGTCGCTCGTGTTCGAGGTGGGGTTCCGCCGCTTCGAGTTGCCGCTCGACGTCGCGCTCCGCACGGGTCGAGAGGAACTCGACGAGTTCGCGGTGGCGCTCGTCGTCGTCACAGCCGACGTTGAGCACGTCGTTGACGATGGACGCACCGTCGTTGTAGCGAAGCCAGTGTGCGGCGTAGTCGAGCGCTTCACCCACGTCGAGGAGTTCCTCGCGGTCGTAGCCTTCCGCTTCTGCCAGTGCGATGTAGTCGTCCATGACCTCGGCCTTCGAGCGGTCCGAGAGACCGGCGACTGCCGGGACGTGACGCAGGTCGTCGGTCACGTCGGGGTAGATCATCCGCGCGAGTTCGACACACATCATGCCCGTCGTGATGCGGTAGTCTTCGCCGTGGAGGTACGGGTTGACGTGGGCGTCGAGGAGCGGGTTGACCGCTTCGGGGTCGGGGTGGTGGTGGTCGACGACGGCGATTGGCACGTCGTAGTGGGCGAGGTTCTCGTAGGCAGGGACGTCCTCTTCGGTCGACCCGTTGTCGAGCATGAGGAGGAAGGGAAGTCGCTGGCCGTGGCGGGCGCGGCCTTCCAGCGCGAAGTTCAGGTCGCGCGTGACGTCTTCCATCTCGTAGAACGGTGCCTTACTCGGCAGTCGCTTGAACAGGTGTCGGGGCGCGTCGGGGTCGTCGTGGACGTCGGTGATGAACTTCTCGAGCGCCAGTTGGACCGGCACGGACGCACACATGCCGTCGCCGTCGGCGTGGTGGCGGACGCGAATCGGGCGACCTTCGAGGACCGTCCGGCGCAGGAGTCGGGCGACGTCTTCGAGGTCCTCGCGGAGTTTCTCGAACGCGGGCCACTCGACGAGCGGGTCGACGTCTTCGGGTTCTGCGAGTTCGTCCATCGAAGCGTCGATTCGGTCGCGTGCTTCGTCGGCGTCGTCGCCTTCGAGAACCGACAGGCCGTCGACTTCGAGTTGGCGCGTCCCTTCGTGGTCCTCGACGGTTCCGTTCATCCGGATGACGTCGTCGAGTTCGACGTGCGGGAACGCACGGACGCCGGCCTCTTCGAAGGCGGCGGCGGCGATGATTCCCGAATCGTCGGCGATGCGGAAGACGGTGGGGCCGCCGGTCTGTTTGATTTGCGCGACGACGCCTTCGATGGTCGCACTCTCACCGACCGCGAGGTCGGCGATGGGCGTGATAGTCGGTTCGTGTTCGACGATTAGCGTCCGGTAGTTGTCCGGCGTCTCCTCGGCGAACGCGATGTCGCCGTTCTCTCGAACTTCTTCCAGTCGGACGACCAGGCGGTCACCGACCTCGTAATCGGTCGAGAGGTTCGACTCGTGGATGAGCCCAGAGACAGAGTCGGAGATATCCACGAAGATGCCGTATTCGACGACGCCGTTGACGACGGCGTGGTAGTACGCGTCGGTTTCGGTGTCTTCGACGGTACAGTTCGGTGCTAAATCGTAGACGATAGGTCGTGAGTCCGAATTCGGACCCGAGTCGGCGCCGGAATCCCCGGCGTGCTCGTCGCTCATAGTCTCGCTAGGTCGGGGGTTGGTGTTAAGCTTTACAAAAGCGTCTCGCGGACGCGAACCCCAGATTCGCCGTTCGGCCGTCGTCGTCCGACCGGGTCAGTACCCGATTGCCTCGACCGCGTCTCGAATCTCGGGGACGTAGTCTGACCCGAACACGCGGACGTGTTCGAGGAGTGGAAAGAGGGCGTAGACCGGTGCACGCTCGTCGAAGAATCCGGGGTCGAGCGGCCGCAGGTCGGTGTACGTCTCGAAGAAGTCGTCACCGGCGCTGTCGAACCACTCGATGTACGCGAGTTCGACCTCCGGATGTGCGTAGTAACACGCTGGGTCGAGGAACGCGGCGACGCGACCCTCACGGACCACGAGATTCCCCTCCCAGACGTCACCGTGGACGAGTCGGGGCGCGTCAGGTTCGGTGAGGAGGTCGCCGAGGTCGCTCGCGATAGCGTCGATTCGCTCGGCCATCGATTCGGGGAGTCCGGAAGACGTTGCTGCGGCACACCACGGTCGGAGTCGCTGGTCGCCGAAGAACTCGACCCAGGAGTCGGTCCACGGATTCGGTTGGTCGTACGGGCCGGAGAGCGTGTCGTACGGGAAACCGAACGCCGGTGCCGTGGTGTCGTGGAGTGACGCGAGGTGTCTGGCGAGGTCACGTTCTGCTCGGGAGTCGAGTTCGGCGTCGCCGTCGACGTAGTCGAGAACGAGCAGGTCTTCGTCCGCGTAGTGAACAGTCGGAACTGGCAACCCCGCCCGCGCGAGCGACGTGAGCATCGCCCCTTCGACGTCGAGGGGTGTCGGCCCCACTTTCGCCACGAGCGACTCCCCCCGAGGAAAGTGGAGGGCGAACACCTGGCCAACGTGACCGCCGTCGAGTTCTGTCACGGTATGTGGGTCGGCGTCCGCCTCGAGTACTGCGACGACACGTTCGACCACGGCGGCAGCGTCCATCACAGATGTCGTTCGGTTCGGGGGGAACCTGAGTATGGCGGTGCTATTCCGCGGAGGAAAGTCCTCGTTCCGGAACCCTTAGATGGAGTGCCCGCCGACGACTCGGTATGCGACTGTTCCGGTCGCGGGAGGTCATCGGAATCGCTGCCGAGACCCTCGACTTCGCGCTCGAATCCGCTACTGAGACACATCCGAACGAGTACATGGGACTCCTCCGTGGGGAGGACGCCAGCAAGTTCGGACTCGACCGTGACGGCCTCCTCGTCACGGACGTCCTCATCATCCCAGGGACCGTCTCGGACCCGTACAGCGCGACCGTCAGGACCAACCTCGTTCCGAACGACTTCCGTGCCGTCGGGTCGATTCACTCACACCCCAACGGCGTGCTTCGACCGAGCGATGCCGACCTCGACACCTTCGGCAGTGGGACCGCACACATCATCATGGGCCATCCGTACGGCCCGAACGACTGGGAAGTGTTCGACCAATCTGGTGAACCACGCGACCTGCCAGTCTACAACGTAGACCTCCCAGACCCCGAATCGTTCTTCGATTTCACACAGGAAGATATCGACGCGGAGTTAGACCGATGAGACGAGTTATTGCACAAGGGACGTTCGACATCCTCCACCCCGGCCACGTCCACTACCTGTCGGACGCGAAAGCGATGGGTGACGAACTACACGTCATCATCGCCCGTGGGGAGAACGTGACGCACAAGGCGAAACCGATTCTCGACGACCGACAGCGGCGCGACATGGTCGCCGCCCTCGACGTCGTCGACGAGGCACATCTGGGGGACCCCGACGACATCTTCGTTCCGATCGAAGAGATAGACCCCAGCGTCATCGTCCTCGGATACGACCAACACCACGACGAAGCGGGAATCAAAGCCGCGCTCGCCGAACGCGGTATCGACTGCGAAGTCGCTCGTGCGACGCCGCGCGACCAGACGTACGACGAGGAAGTCCTCTCGACGGGACGCATCATCGACCGAATCATCGAGCGACGCTGCTGAGGTCCGCGACACTACGACAGGCAGCCATCCGGGAGGCTCGTTCTGCAGAGACTACCAGACCACTGCCGACAAGTTACTCCGAGTGAGCGACGGCGTCGTCACTCGCCGGTCGGAGACGGTGGAAAGAAAGAGACGCTTACTGGCTGGACTGCTGTTCGTCGAGCCAGTCTTGGTACTCTTCTTCGGAGACGACTTCGACGGTGAAGTACATCTGCGAGTGAGCGACACCACAGTACTCAGTACAGTAGCCCTGGTAGGTGCCTTCCTCTTTCGCGACGGTCTTGATGGTGTTCTGCTGACTGGGCATCGCGTCCTGCTTGAGTCCGAGTTCAGGGACGGCGAATCCGTGTATCACGTCTTGTGAGGTCACCTGGATGTACACCGGGCGGTCTTTCGGAATGACGATTTCGGTGCCCGAGGTGAAGTTACCCTCTTCGGGGTAGTACATGTTCCAGCCCCACTGGTAGGCTTCTGCCGTGATGACGACAGGGTCCTCAGCAGCGTCGATCTCGTTGCCCTGGTACGTCACGTCCTCGTTGGCCAGCACGCCGTAGGAGGCGACGCCGACGAACAGCAGGATGATGGCGGTGGCGATAGTCCACGTGATTTCGAGTCGGCGGTTCTCCTTTGTCGGCAGTGCGCGCTCGCTGTTGCGGAACTTGAGGACCGTGTAGAGGAGGATGACCTCGACCATCACGGTAATCGGGATAGCGATGTACAGAAGCTTCCCGTTCAACTGGTTGATTAGTTCCACAGTGGTGGACGCCTGCGCGGCGACGGGAGTGGCGACGAGTGCCATCACGACTGTCGCAAGCAGGGACGCGAGCGCGAAACGCGTCTTTCTCATGCTAAAGTGGGGTTAGGAACAACCGCATAAATGCATACCGACTCTCACGCCGATACTTTTGTACTCCACCCCGATATATCGAGGGTCAATACGACACTCGTTCTCCCCCGAAAAACGGGGGTCCTAAATACAGGACGACCTAATGGCTCCGTAGGTGAATACAGTGGCCACGACGCGCGCTTCGAACACCTTCCATGGCCTACTCGCGGCGACGGCGATGGGAGTCTACGTGTTACTCCTCGTCGGCGCGACGACGGCGCTCACTGATGCGACCGCCGCGTGTGCCGCGTGGCCCGCGTGCGGTGAAGGATTCTCACTCCCGTCTACGATGGACGGATGGGTCGCACTCGGGCATCGAATCGCCGCCGTCCTCGTCGGTCTCTTAGCTCTCGTAACGCTCGTCTCGGCGTGGCGCTCGGACGCGTCCCGCCGGGTGAAAGCCACGGTGACCGCGTCGACGGCGCTCTATCCAGTGCAGGCTGGACTGGGTGCAGTCGTCGCGACGCTCGGCGCAAGTGAACTGCTCTCGACACTCCACCTCGTCGTCGGGATGGCTATCTTCGGTGGCCTCCTCGTCGCACTCGCGTGGACGCTCGAAGAGGTAACCGGCGACCCCACCGACAAACCGGTCGGGAGTCCATCGATGGCACCGCCGGCAGACGACGGCGAACGCCCACCGATACCCACTGCCCCCGTCGCACGAGCGAAGGCGACGGCGTATGCGTACTTCCGGCTGATGAAGCCACGACTGATGTGGCTCCTGTGTCTCGTCGCGTCGGCGGCGATGACGCTCGCGGGCACCGTCTCGCCCGGTCTCACACCACAGGTCATCGCTGCGACGCTCGGCGGCGGCGTCCTCTCTATCGGCGCGTCGGGGACGTTCAACCACGTCCTCGAACGCGACATCGACCGCCGGATGCAACGGACGAGCGACCGGCCACTCGCCGTCGACCTCGTCCCCGTCCGCAACGCCATCGCGTTCGGGGTCATCCTCGCCATCGCCTCGGTGGCGCTCTTTGCCTCTGTCAACTGGCTCGCGGCGGTCCTCGGACTCGTCGCCATCGCGTTCTACAGCGTCGTCTACACGCTCATCCTGAAGCCGAACACCGTCCAGAACACGGTTATCGGCGGCGCAGCGGGTGCGCTTCCGGCGCTCATCGGCTGGGTCGCAGTCACGGGAGACATCGGACTCGGGGGCATCGTCCTCGCTGTCGTCATCTTCCTGTGGACGCCCGCGCACTTCTACAACCTCGCGCTGGCGTACAAGGACGACTACGCTCGCGGTGGGTTCCCGATGATGCCCGTCGTGCGCGGTGAGACCGAGACGCGAAAGCACATCGTCTGGTGGTTGGCCGCGACACTCGTCGCCGCCGCTGGCCTCGCAGTGATGGACGCCCTCGGCGTCGTCTATCTCCTGACGAGCGTCATCTTCGGAGGCGCGTTCCTCTACTTCGTCGTGCGTCTGCACTACGAACGCGACGACACGGCGGCGTTCCGAGCGTTCCACGCCTCCAACGCGTATCTCGGGATGTTGCTCCTCGCAATCGTCGTCGATACCCTCGCCCTCTGAACATGGCAACTGCAACCGCACTTCCTCGCCCGTCGCGGGACACGCTCCTCCGCGCGGCGTTCGCCGTCAACACGACGCTTGTTCTGACGTTCGCGTACCTGCTGTTCACTGACGCGCGTGTCGGTGCACCGCGATACGCACTCTACGGCGTCACGTGGGTCGTCGTCGGCCTCTGGGTCATGTTCGATACGCGCGTGTCCGCCGCGTCGGCCCAGACCAAACGACGCGCGGCCGCTATCGCAGTCGGCTACTTCGCAGTCTTGGCCGTCGCCGGCGGACTCGTCACCGGGCCGGTTCCAGGTGGGACCGAAGGCTTCCGTGTCGCGTTCCTCCCACCGGGATGGGGGCCAGCACTCATCTACGGCGGCGACCTGTTCAACCTCATCCTCATGCCGGCGCGCGTCGTCGGCTACGTCGCACTCGCGTTCCTCGTCTACGACACCGTGGTCGAGGCGGCGGGCGCGGCCGTCTCGGGAATCGTCGGTCTCTTCTCGTGCGTCTCGTGTTCGTGGCCGATTCTCACGTCACTCGCGACGAGCGTCTTCGGGAGCGGAACGGCGCTGGCGCTGACGGTGTCGACGTTCTCGTACGACCTCTCGACGCTCGTCTTCCTCGTCACCGTCGTCTTGCTTCGGTGGCGACCAGGGTTCGGGCGGTAGTCGGGTTGGGGTGGGGCGGTAGCCTGCCCTGATTCGGGCGGTGGTCGGGTTGGGGTGGGGCGGTAGCCTGCCCTGACTCGGGCGGTGGTCGGGTCGGTTTGGGTTAGTCGAGTCGAGCCGGGTCGAGTCTGGCCTCCGGGGAAATCTCCTCTCTGCGGCCTCTCTCGCCGCCTCGTTTTTACACGTCCGTCCTGTACACCGTGCTATGACCGAGGTCGAAATCGAGTACTGCGTCCCGTGTGGCTTCCTCGAGCGCGCCGAAGAGATTCAACATCAGTTACTCTTGCAGTTCGGCCAGAAACTCGACCGTGTAGCCCTCGTGACCGGCGACCACGGCGTTCTCACCGTCTCTGTCGACGGTGAGCGTGTCTGGGACAAGTCCGAAGACGAGTACGACCCAGAGACGATTCTTCGGCGGGTTCGCCCACACCTCAGTCCGTGAAATCGCTCGAACACGCGGCCGTCGGGGGTGTCGTCGGCGTCGCCGCCGCGATACTGTTGCGACCGCCGGTCAGTCTCCCCGTTCTCGTCGTCACCGCGGTGGTTCTGAGTGTCTTCGTCGACCTCGACCACTTCGTTCTCGCGCGGGCCGAACGCGGAGATTGGGCGACGCTCGAACTCGCCGTGACGAACCCACGGGTCGGCCTGTTCGAACAAGAACGACTGTTCGAAGAGTTCGACGACGAGTTCGACCTGAAACGACTGTTCACTCACCACCTCCTCGGCGGTGTCGCCGTCGCCGGCGTGGCGCTGGCCGGGAGCGTGTCACTCGCCGCGTTCGTCGCCGTCGTCCTCTACGCGCACGTCGTCTGTGACTACCTCAGAGACCTCGGCCTCGCGTGAAAAACAGGTTCGAGTGTCGGCCGTTCAGTGACCCCAGCGCCGGCCTTCTTCGTCGTAGCGAGCGTTCGTGATGCGCTCCCACTGGTCGGACGAGAGGTCGACGTCGGCCGCACCGGCGTTCTCGCGGAGTTGCTCGGGCGTCCGTGCGCCGACGATCGGGACGACAGTCGCTTCCGGATAGTCCATGAGCCATCGAAGCGCGACCTGTGCGGGGCTAGCGTCGACTTCGTCTGCGACGGCGCGAACCTCGTCGAGCACGTGCCATCCTCGCTCGGAGAGGTAGAACCGCTCGAATCGCTCGTCGAACGACCCACGAGAACCGTCGGGGGCGACGTACGCCGAGGGGTCGTCTGGGTCGGCACGTTCGTACTTGCCGGTGAGGAATCCACCGGCGAGCGGCGAGTACGGACAGACCGCAATCTCCTGGTCGCCACAGACGTCGAGGTAGTCTTTCACGTCCTCGTAGTAGCCTGCGTGGAACAGTGGTTGGGTCACGTCGAATCTGGCGTAGTCGTTCACGTCTGACTTCCAGAGCGCCTTCGTGAGTTGCCACGCCGCCATCGTCGAGGCACCGAGATAGTTCACCTTGCCTTCTTCGACCAGCGCGTTGAGTGTCTGGAGGGTCTCTTCGATGGGCGTCTCGTCGTCCCAGCGGTGGATGTAGTAGAGGTCGAGATAGTCCGTATCGAGACGGTCGAGCGTGCCCTCGATTTGGTTGCGGATGTGGGTCCGCGAAAGGCCGCGCCCGTTCGGGTTCTCCTCGTCGAAGGGGAAGTACACCTTGGAGGCGACGACGTAGTCTTCGCGGTCACGCTCGGCGAGCCAGTTGCCGATGTACTCCTCGGAGGTGCCGTTCGGGTCGCCGTAGACGTTGGCCGTGTCGATGAAGTTGCCACCGAGTTCCTCGTAGGTGTCGAGGAGTTCGTGGGCGTGCTCCTCGTCGGTCTCCAAGACGCCGCCGGTCTGTCGGCCGAATCGCCACGTGCCGAAACACAGTTCGGAGACGCGGGTTCCTGTCGAACCGAGTCGCCGATAGTCGAGGCTCATACTCGATGACACGACTGCGAGCGACTAAAGAGTGAGAGTTGCGGCGAGGTGTTCGAAGAAACTGGAGACGGATGGCGCACAGCTCGGGATGCATGGAGCGCAGAACAGCACTCGATTTCGACAGCACGGTCTCGGTCGTCTCTCGCCCGCACGCTTTTGCCGCCCGGACACGACATGTAAGCTATGTTTCGAGTCGCAGGCATCGGCCTCGGAAACCTCGGTGTGATGGAGTGTCGCCTCTTCGACGAGATGGACGGCGTGAGCATCGTCGCGGGCGTCGACCCCGACGAAGACGCTCGGGGGCGCTTTGCAGACGAGTTCGACGTCCCGACGTACGAGACGGTCGAAGAACTACTGGACAGCGAGTTCCTCGACGCCGTGACCATCGCCTCACCGCACACACAGCACTTCGACCAGGCGCTGGCCGCACTCGACGCTGGTCTGCACGTCCACCTGGAAAAACCGATGGTGACCGACCTCGGCGGGGCACGCGCGCTCATCGACCGAGCAGACGAGGCAACCCTCACGCTCGCCGTCGGCTATCAACGACACTTCGACCCGCGGTTCCACGAACTCCGTCGAATCGTCGATTCCGGGCGAATCGGCGACCCACACATGGTCGTCTGCCACCTCGAACAGGAGTGGATTCAGTGGACGAAAGACGAGTGGCGCGGCGACCCAGCACTCTCTGGCGGCGGCCAGTTGTACGACTCCGGGTCACATCTCCTCGACGCGATGCTCTGGGTTACCCGTTCGAAACCCATCACCGTCGCGGCGGCCGTCGACCACCGAGGCTACGACGTGGACGTAAACTCTGCGCTCGCGGTCGTTCTCGACCGAGACGGCGACCGACTCACCGCCAGCGTCGCCGTCTCTGGTGAGGGGCCGAGCGTGCCTGCACCGGGAGAGTCGCTCCGCATCATCGGCACCGAGGGGATGGTCAGTTTCGACGGCGAGACCATCGAAGTGACCGAAGGAGACGTGACGTATCGGGCGACGCCATCAGAACCCGACTTCGAGCGATTGACCGAGAAGAAACTCCGGAACTTCGTCGATGCCGCCCGCGACGAGGCGGAGTTGGCTATCCCTGCAGAAGACGCGCTCCGTGTGACTGCGCTCACCGAGGCCGCCTACGAGTCTGCGACGACGGGGCGGCGAGTCAACGTCGGCGGCGACTGACTCAGACCCCCCTCAGAGGGGCCGGAGTCGATTGAGCGTCCCGGCCGTTCCAGTGACTCCTCTGTTTCCGCTCGTACAGACGTAGAGTTCGCCGGCCGGGTCGCGACCGAACGCGAGCACGTTCTTTCCACCGCCATCGAGGTCGGTGATGGGAATCTCGGCGATGTCCCACGGTTTCGACGCCTGTGGACGGGCGGCGAACAGTCGCTCTTGTGACTGCCAATCGGCGAAGACGTACGCGCCCGACAGCGCCGGAATCTCGTCACCACGGTAGACGTAGCCACCGATGATGGCGACACCCGATGGCCCCCTCGCGGCGTGCGGATATTCGAGAACCGGGTCGACGAGTGGTTCGCCGTCCGGTGTCTCTGTCGGGCAGGTGGACGCCCGGAAGCAGTGTGCGCCTTCGCGAACGTTCCATCCGTAGTTACCGCCCGCTTCGACGACGTTCACTTCTTCCCACTGTGCCTGTCCGACGTCTGCGACGTAGAGGTCGTCGCCGTCGAACGAGAGTCGCCACGGGTTCCGCAGTCCCCACGCGTACTGTTCGTCGAGTCCCGCACGGCCCACGAGTGGGTTGTCGTCGGGGATACCGTACGGTTTGTCCTCGTCGCCGGTGACGCCGCCCTCACTATCGACGTCTATTCGGAGGACGCTTCCGAGGAGGTTCGACTGCACGTCCTGTCCGTTGCCGCCGTCGAGGGCGTCGTACCAGTCGTCGACGTGGCCGCGACCCTCGTCGTTGGCCCCGCCACCGTCACCAACAGCGACGTAGAGGTAGCCGTCGGGACCGAACGCGAGTGCCCCGGCGTTGTGGTTCGACTGTGGTTGCGGGATTTCCAAGAGCGTCCGCTCGGAGTCGCCCGAGACAGTCGTCGCCTCGGGGTCTACCGTCAGTTCACTCAGGACGAACGTGTGACTGAAGTTCGACGGCGTTCCCGAGCGACTCGGGGCACTGTACCGGAGGAACAGTCGTCCGTTGTCGGCGAACGCCGGGTGGAAGGCGACGCCGAGTAACCCGCGCTCGTCGTACCCGCCCACGTCGACGACTCGGTCGCCGAGGTCGAGATACGGGTCCGTCCTGAGTCCCGTCTCGTCGTGGAGCCAGACGCGACCGGGTTGGTCGACCACGAACCGCCGGTCGCCATCGAACGCCTCGGGGATGGCGACGTCGACAGGTGAGGTGAAGCCACTGGCCAGCGTCTCGTACCGGAGTTCGAGGTCGGAGAGGTCACCCCCGGTGTCGGAAGTCGCCACATCGTCTGTCGTCGTCGCTGCGTCAGTGGGAGTCGTCTCGTCGGTGCCGCCACCACCCGGAAACCCCATACACCCAGCGAGGCCACCGAGGAAGACACCACCTGCCGTCGCGAGGAAGGCGCGTCGGGAACCGTTCATGTCAACTGAGAGGGTTCCCGCAGGAGTAAGGCTTCCTCTGGATGGTGGCGTCCATCCTGGGTCGAACGTCGCGCCGGTTCTGAATCCTCGCCGGTTCTGAATCCCCACCAGTTCCAAATCCACGCCGGTTCCGAACCCACGCCGGTTCCGAACCCACGCCGATTTCGAATCCCTTACCACCCGACCGGTTCGTCGGGTACCACATGAACGAGGTACTCGTCGCTGACGGCCTCAGGAAGTCTTACGGCGACGTGGAGGCGCTCTCGGGCGTCTCCCTGTCCGTCGCCGAAGGAGAGGTCTTCGGTCTCATCGGCCCGAACGGCGCGGGGAAGACGACGCTCATTCGAACGCTCACGGGAACGACGACGCCCGATGGCGGGTCGGCGTCCGTTCTCGATGGGCACCCGACAGACGTCGACCGACAGCGACTCGGTCTCCTCCCACAAGATTTCCGACCGGCAGGGCGACTGACTGCTCGCGAACTCGTCGCCTACTACGCGGGCCTCTACGACGACGCTCGTGACCCAGACGACGTGCTCGACGACGTCGGACTCGCCGACGCGTCGGAGACGTGGTACGAGAACCTCTCGGGCGGGCAACAGCGCCGTGCCTGTATCGCGCTGACACTCGTGAACGACCCGGACGTACTGTTTCTGGACGAACCGACGACCGGAATCGACCCCGCTGGTCGACGTGCACTCTGGTCGCTCATCGACGACCTGGCCGACCGTGGGACGACGGTCTTTCTGACGAGTCACTCGATGGAGGAAGTCGAGCGACTCGCGGACCGCGTCGGCTTGCTCAACGAAGGGCGACTCGTCACGGTTGGCCGCCCAGCCCAACTCGTCTCCGAACACGGCGGCGAGAGCAGACTCGTCGTCAGAACCGACGGTGACGTCGACCTCGAGTCGCTCGCGCTTCCTGCCTCGCTCTCGGGCGAGGTGACGGACGACGGCATCGTCGTCTACGGCGTCGGCCCGCGACAGATTAGTGCGGCAGTCGACGCCTTCGACGACGCGGGTGTCGTCTACGAGTCGCTCGTCTGGAAGCAACCCGGTCTCGAAGAAGTGTATCTCTCGTTGACCGGCGAGCAGTTCGAAGGTGCGCGTCCCGCCGCGGCCGCGGCGATTGGAGGTGACCGATGAGCGGTCTCGAACGCGTTCGGTCGGAGTTCGTCGCCTCGTGGCACTCGTTCCTCCGCCGGCGGACGGCCGTCTTCTTCACGTTCTTCTTCCCGGCTATCATCGTCGTCATCTTCGGCGCACTGGTGCAGACCCAACCGACGGGCGGCGGTCTCTTCGCCGAACCGAAGGAGTACTACATCGCCGGCTACCTCGCCGTCGTCGTACTCTTTACGCCACTGTCGCGGGTCGGAAGCACCATCGCTCGCCACCGCGAAGGCAACCGCTTCGAGAAGTTGGCGACGACGCCACTGACGCGAAGTGAGTGGTTGTTGGCCCACTCGCTCGTCAACGTCGTCATCATCGGCCTCGCGGCGCTGTTGCTCCTCGGCCTCTCTATCCTCGTGACGGGGGCGTCGATTCCGCTGTCGGCGGCGACGCTGGCACTCGTTCCGTTCATCGCACTCGGGGTGACGCTCTTCTGTGGCCTCGGCGCAATCATCGGGAGCGTCGCCGGGTCACAAGACGGGGTCATCGCCGCGAGCAACGCCATCGCGCTCCCCCTGTTGTTCCTCTCGGAGACGTTCGTGACGCCCGACTTGCTCCCAGCGTGGTTCCAACCGGCGCTGAACCTCTCGCCGCTGACGTTCTTCGCCCGTGGAGTCCGTGCACTCACGTACTCTGGCGAAGCGTGGGCACTCAACCTCGCGGTTCTCGCTCTCCTCGCCGTCGCGTTCTTCGTCGCCGGGACGGTCGCGATTCCACAGACAGACTGACACCGTTCGACCACGGAGGGAGTCAGTCACCGTTCGACCACAGAGCGAGTCGGTCGATGCCCGACCGGGCGGGCGTCCTCGACACCCGTAAACTCAAGCCTTAACCCGCGCCCGGTCTCACGTGTTGGCATGGTCGAAACTGAGACGTACACCATCGAAGGACCGAACGGTGACTCCGAAGAACTCGAACTTCCTGCAGGTCTCGTCGACATCTTCGCGGAACAGGGCGAAGAGCCGACGGCAGTCGTCGCCGACATCGTCGTCCAAGCGTTCGCACAGCAGGCCCACGTCGTCGCACACCACAGCGAAGGCGAGGGTCCGTCTGACATCGCCGAAATCAACGAGAAGATGGAAGAACTGTTCGAAGACCGCTTCGGCATCGCGCTGTCGGACGCACTCGGCCACTCGCACTAAGCGGGTTTCGAAGCCAATCGCTTTTCGCTATATTTCACCCGAGAGCGACTGCGTCGTCTGGAGGACAGGAGTCGTCAGGAAGACGCAACGTCGTCCAGAAAAGAACGAAAGAGGTAGCGGGGAGGCTCCGAGGGGAGAAAAATCCGAGACTTAGATGAACGCCAGCGGAACCATGATAGCGAACCCAGCGGCGAGGCCCGCGAACAGTTCCACCTTCCCACCCCGCGGGAGTCGTTCACCGAGTTCGAGTGCCTCGGGGATGAACTCCGTGAGGACGAGGAACACCATCGCCCCCGCGGCGAATCCGAACCCGAACGGGAGGAACTCACGGGCGACGCGCACGAAGTAGAACGCGATGACCGCCCCAATCGGTTGCGGGAGGCTAGAGAAGATAGCCCACCAGACGAGTTTCCAGTTCGGGACGTCCATCGACCGAAGCGGGATGGAGATAGCGAGCCCCTCCGGGATGTTGTGAATCGATATCGCGATGGTCATGAACACCGCGAGCAGCGGCACGGTGAAGCCGAGCATCTCCACACCACCTTCTAGTCCGAGGTCGGCGAACGAGACGCCGACGGCGACGCCTTCGGGGAAACTGTGGACTGTGAGGATGCCGAGAATCAGCAGGAGCTTCTTGAAGTCGGCCTTCTCGTACTTCTTCGGGGTTACTTCCGTTCCCTCGATGACGTAGTGTGCGACGAGGACGAGGACGACACCGGCGAGCATGCCGAGTCCGAGTTGCAGTGGCGTCCCGTTGGCGAGTCCTTCGAAGATGAGACCGAACAGCGACGCAGAGACCATAATCCCGGAGGCGATACCCCAGAGCGCCACGTTCCAGCGGTCGCTCACGTCGGAGACGAAGAAGAACGGCAGCGCACCGATTCCGGTGGCGATTGCCGTGATGAGCCCTGCGATAAAGACGAACACGAGGGCCGACAGTTGTTCCATACCAACTGTAGCTGTTCGAGGCCGATAAGTATTATCATATTTTAGATAAGTTTCGGCACACCTAAACTCGTGGAGTCGGTAATTCAGTAATTTCGGGTTTCACACCGCCGAAAAATCGTCTCTGGAAATACCCTATAAAATCTGCCATTTGGGGCATCTCCGACTGGTGAACTGGTGGTTTCACCACCGGACGAGTGGCCCTCAGTGAGGACTGAAGGAGATGGCCGAAAGAGATGGTCGATGGGCAGGCCGATAGGCAGGCCGACGTGGTCAGTCGTCGGCCGGGGACGCACCCTCGGGCACGTCGCTATCACTGCCCATCGGGGAGACTGGCGACGCCGCGACCGAACGGGCCGAACCCATCCAGCGTTCGACGTTGGCAGAGACGTAGTCGCGGGCACCGAACGCGACTGCGCCACCGACACCGATTGCGAGTGCGGCGGCGATACCCCACGCGAAGGCCTGGGCGATGGTGAACAGAATCTCCACGTCGATACCCATCGTGCTCAGTCCGATGACGACGGCGGTGAAGTAGAGGAACATCCGGGTGCCCACGGCGAAGATGCTCGTGTACGGCGTTTCGGTTGCGGCACGAGTTCGGCCGATGGCGTCACCGATGAAGTCGGCGACGACGAACCCGAGGACGATGACGAGCAGACCGGCAACGAACGCCGGTGCGTAGGAAGCGGCCGTCGAAATCCACTCGGAGAACAGGTCTACCGCGAGGACATCTGCTGCGGCGAGGATACCGATGGCGTAGACGAACCACCGGCCGAGCGTTCCGAACGAGCGTGAGACGGCTGCTTCTGTCCCGCCGAGAATCTTCCCGATGGGGGTCGCGAGAACCGCTTTGTCGATTTCGACACGGTCTGCGACGCGGGTGATGACGCGACCAGCGAGTCGGCCGACGAACCACGCGACGAGGAGAACGAGAATCGCGCCTGCCAGTCGCGGTAAGAATGCGATGACAGAGTTCGTCAGTTCGGTGAGCGAATCTGTCAGTGTGATTTGTAACGGGTTCATTGCACTGTCAACCTAGCGTCCTGACGGGTTAGTTAATGAGCCTATCATTGTGAATAAAATCGTCAGATAAACAGTACGCTCAGTGTTCATCGACAATCAGCAAATTAGGCGAGTTTGGGAGTCACAACTCGATGTGGTTCTGTGAGTTGGGACCTACCGATTGGAGAGACAGTCTATCGTTCGGTGACGACTGTCTCGGTTTAATCTGCACCTCACCACCAGGTTGGTTCAGATAGAGAGGCTACATCTCGGCACGTCGACTCTCCTCCGTCTCTGCATCCGCGAGTCGTTCGAGGTTGGTCGCAATCTGTTCCATGGCGACGACGAGTCGGGCGGCGTACCACAGAACGACGACGCACCCAACCAGGAGCACCCACAGGAGTATCTGCTGGGCGATGAGGAGTGCATACACCAGAGTCACCACCAGAAAGAGGGCGATAGCGATTCTCACACCAATCGACTCATGAATCGGTGCTTCGGTTGGAGGGGACGACATACCCCACTATTTCCGGGGTAAATCTATAGGCGTTTGGGGACGAACAGAACGCGCTCGTCAGAGACCAAGAACAGATACGTACACGCGCGTGACGACGAATATAACGGCGAATCATCCTGATTAATTGCACTACTGTAGCGTGCCACCAAAGGCCGTGAGACGGGCCACACCCCCGAATTTATCAGTCGTGTCTGGGTATCCAAAGGTGATGGGAGAGTTATCTGAACTGTTCGCGCCGAACCGAATCGCAGTGGTCGGCGCGACCGAGCGCGACGGGGCCATCGGCCGGGCTATCATGGACAACCTCATTGCGGATTACGACGGTGAGGTCGTCCCGGTCAACCCCAAGTACGACGAACTATTCGGCCTGGAGTGCTACGGTGACGTCGGCGAGACAGACGCCGACCTCGCAGTCATCGTCGTCCCTCCGAAAGTGGTTCTTCCCGCGATGAAGTCCGCCGGAGAGGCAGGCATCGAGAACGCAGTGGTCATCACGGCCGGTTTCGGCGAGACGGGCAGCGAGGGTGCCGCCCGCGAGCAGGAACTCCGTGAAATCGCAGACGAGTACGGCATGAACGTCGTCGGCCCGAACAGTCTGGGCATCATGAACACCGACGTCGGTATGAACGCGACGTTCGGCCCGGACATGGCTCTCGAAGGGAACATGTCCTTCATGAGCCAGTCTGGGGCGTTCATCACGGCCGTCATCGACTGGGCCAACGACGAAGACATCGGCTTCAAGGACATCGTCTCGCTGGGGAACAAAGCGGTCCTCGACGAGGCAGACTTCATCGAGGCGTGGAACGACGACCCCGACACCGAAGTCATCATCGGCTACCTCGAAGGTATCAGCGCGGGCCGCGAGTTCATCGACTCCGCCCGTGAGGTGACGAAAGAGACGCCAATCGTCCTCGTAAAGTCCGGCAAGACCGACGCCGGTGCGCAGGCCGCATCCTCGCACACCGGGACGATTGCTGGGTCCGACGCCGCCTACGAGGCAGGTCTCGAACAGGCAGGCGTCCTCCGCGCAGAGTCCGTCCAGCACCTCTTCGACACCGCTCGCGTGGTGGGCGACCAACCGCTCCCCGAGAACAAAGACGTCGCCGTCATCACGAACGCCGGTGGCCCCGGTGTGATGACGACCGACGCCATCGGCGAATCGGACCTCGAGATGGCGAGTTTCACCGACCCGACGCTGGAGGAGTTCTCCGAGACGCTCCCACCAGAAGGGAACATCTACAACCCGGTCGACATCGTCGGTGACGCCGACAACGCGCGCTTCAAGAACGCTCTCGACGTTGCGCTCGCCGACCCGAACGTCGGCAGCGCCATCGTCCTCACGGCGCCGACGGCCGTCCTCGACTACAACCAACTCGCGCGAGACACCGTCGAACTCCAGCAGAAACACGACAAACCAATCGCCGCCTGTTTCATGGGAGGCGAACGCGTCAACGCCGCGTCCGACCTGATGAAAGACGCCGGCATCCCGAACTACTTCGACCCCTCGCGTGCGGTCGACGGCCTCGAAGCACTCGCGAAGTACGCCGACATCCGCCAGCGCGAGTACGACGCACCGACCGAGTTCGACGTGGACCGCGAACGTGCCCGTGAGATTCTCGAAACCGTCAAAGAGCGCGACGAGACACGTCTCGGCGTCGAAGCGATGGAACTGCTCGACGCGTACGGCATCGAGACGCCGAAAGGCGACATCGTCGACGACCCGGCCGACGCGCTCAGCGTCGCCGAAGAGATAGACGGCAACGTCGTCATGAAGATCGTCAGTCCGGACATCCTCCACAAGTCCGACATCGGCGGCGTCAAAGTCGGTGTCGAGAACGAAGACGTCTACGACGCCTACGAGGACCTCATCACCCGCGCGAAGAACTACCAACCAGACGCCAACATCCTCGGCGTCCAGGTCCAAGAGATGGTCAACCTCGACGACGGCGTCGAGACCATCGTCGGCATGAACCGCGACCCGCAGTTCGGACCGCTCATGATGTTCGGTCTCGGCGGTATCTTCGTCGAGATTCTCGAAGACACGACGTTCCGCGTGGCACCCGTCTCGCAGTCTGAGGCCGACGAGATGACCAAAGAGATAGACGCCGCACCGATGCTCCGCGGCGCTCGTGGGAACGACCCCGTGGACACCGGCGGCATCGCAGAGACCATCCAGCGTCTCTCGCAACTCGTGACGGACTTCCCGGCCATCCTCGAACTCGACATCAACCCGCTCGTCGCACTGCCCGACGGCGTCAAGGCCGTGGACGTTCGCCTGACCGTCGACCCGGACGAACTTTAAACACCTCACCAACCAATCATCAAACAATGAACACGGTACTCGTCACCTCGACCGAAGAAAGCACCGGGAAGACCGCCATCACACTCGCACTTGGTCTCCTCGCCAAGGAACGCGGGCTAGACGTCGGCTACATGAAGCCGAAAGGGACGCGCCTGCAGTCCAGCGTCGGCAAGACGCTCGACGAGGACCCGATGCTGGCCCGTGAACTCCTCGACGTCGACGCGGAGATGCACCAACTCGAACCCGTCGTCTACTCGCCGACGTTCATCCAGGGTGCCATCCGCGGCAAAGAGAACAACGAAGAACTCTCCGAAGTCATCGCTCACCACTTCGAGGACATCTCGGCCGACAAGGACCTGATGTTCGTCGAAGGCGGTGGGTCCTACCGCACCGGCGGCATCGTGGACCTCACGGACGCCGACATCGCGAACCTCCTCGACGCGGAGGTCATCCTCGTCGCCGAATACAAACACCCGAGCGACCTCGACGACGTCGTCGCCGCCGTCGAAGACATCGGCAGCGAGCGTCTCGCGGGCATCGTCTTCAACCGCGTGAGCGACGCCTCCTACGACGAACTCGAGACCGAAGTCGCACCGTTCCTCGAAGCACGCGGCGTGCCCGTCCTCGGCGTCGTTCCGAACGAGAAAGACCTCGCCGGCGTCACGGTACAGGAACTCGCCGAGGAACTCGGCGCAGAACTCGCGACCGACGCCCCCACCGACGCCTTCGTCGAGCGATTCCTCGTCGGCGCGATGGGTGGAGACGCAGCACTGCGATACTTCCGCCGGACGAAGAACGCCGCCGTCATCACGGGTGGTGACCGCGCGAACATCCAGCGTGCGGCCCTCGAGGCACCCGGCGTCAAGTGTATCATCCTCACTGGCGGCCACCGACCAGTCGGTGCCGTCATCGGCAAGGCCGAACAGAAGGGCGTCCCCGTCCTGTTGGTCAACGGCGACACCCTCTCTGTGACCGACCGAGCAGAAGACATCGTCAGCACGGGCCGCACCCGCGACGAACGCACGGTCGAACGGATGCGAGACCTACTGTACGAACACGCGGACATCGACGCAATCATCGGCAACATCACGCCGTCTGGTGACGCCGACGAAGACGACGAGTAACCACCGCCAACGCGGTTCCCGGACGAGCACCAACACGTCTTGTCCGTGGTTTGCCACATCGTCCACTTTCCACGCGTATTTTTCTAATTTGATAATCCACCGAAGCAGTAATGCCACCATAGTCGAAGGGTCACACGATGATAGGTGTGCTTTCGGCACCCATCGTGCTTCTCGTCGGCGTCTCTCTGGCCGCGTTCGCCATCGCCGCTACGTTCTTGCGCCGCCGGCGTGACAGGCCGGGAGCGAAAGAACTCGGGGCGATTCTCGTCGCCGTCGGCACGTGGTGTGTACTCTACGCTGCCCAACTCGCCATCAGTTCGAAGACGGGCATGATATTCATCTATCAGTTGATATATTTCTGCATCGTTCCACTGCCAGCGCTGTGGTTCAAATTCGTCACCTCGTACACGGGGAGTAAACCGCTGCCACTGGGTGGATGGGCCGTCGGACTCGTCGTCTCGACTGGCTACGTGATGGGTGCGCTGTTGTGGCCCGAGACGACGCTCGTCTGGACAGCGGTCAGCGTCGTCTCACTCGGCGAACTGGAGACGCTCTCGCTCGGGAAAGGACCCGTGTTCTACGCGTTCCTCGGCTACAGCTACCTCCTCTTTGGCTGGGGCCTCGTCAGACTCGGCCGAAAAGGTATCACGAATCGAGGGACACTCCGGACCCAAACTCGGTCTATCGGACTCGCACTCTTCGTCGTCTTGGTCCCGAACCTGGCGTACAACGCTGGAGTCGCTCCCCTCGCGTTCGACCCGACACCGTTTGCGTTCACGGTTGCGATACTCCTCTTCGTCGTCGCCGACTCGCAGTACGGCCTGTTCAGGAGCCATCCGCTCGCCCGCGATATCGCCCGCGAACACGTCCTCGAAGAGATGGTCGACGGTGTCTTCGTCGTCGACAGGGCGGACGTCGTCACCGACATCAACCCCGCGGCGGCGGAGGCTCTCGGGGTGTCGCCCCAGCATATCGTTGGACGCCAACTCGACGGTGTCCTGCCGGCTCTCTCCACTCGAATCGAGGCAGCCCCAACAGAACAACCGACCACCTACCACGCACCCAACGAGCGGAATTACGACGTGACGTTGTCGCCGCTTTCAGACTCCACAGACGGGATTCAGGGGTCGGTCGTCACGCTCCACGACGTCACCGAAACACGGCAGCGAGAAGAACGCCTCGCCGTACTCAACCGAATCCTCCGGCACGACATTCGAAACGGCCTCAACGTCGTTGGAGGCTATGCAGAACTCATGACCGAACCGGACGCCGACGAGGAGACCAAGGAGTTGGCGGGAGCTCGTGTCAAGGACCGCACCAACGAGTTACTGGAGCTAGCCGAGAAGATACGCACGATAGAGAAGGGACTCGACCGACACGCAGAGCGACAGACCGTCGAGTTGATGCAGGTGTTGGGAACTGTCGTCGGAAGGGTCGACCGCGACTGGCCCGACGCCTCGCTGTCGCTGTCCGGCCCCGACGAGGTCGTCGTCGTCGCCACGTCCATCGTCGAAGCGCTCTTCGACAACCTCGTCGAAAATGCGGCAGAACACGGTGGAACGGCACCGAATATCGACGTGCAGGTGACCGACGACGACGGCTGGGTCAGTATCGATATCGCCGACGATGGCCCCGGCGTCCCACCTGAAGAGTTATCCGTCATCGAAGCAGGGGAGACACAACTCCATCACACGAGTGGAATCGGACTCTGGTTGGTGACGTGGCTGGTCCGGCAGTCGAACGGGACCATCGACTTCGACGTGAGCGACAGTGGAACGACCGTCTGTGTCCGTCTGAAGCGTGCGAGCGAAGACGCTGTGTCGGTCAACGTGTGACCTCGGTGGTGCCCGGCCACGCACCAGCGGCCGTTCAGACCTGCCAGCGCCGGTCTGTATCGTTCAGTAGTTCCGCGCCGTCTTCCGTCACGACGACGAGGTCTTCGATTCGCACACCGAACTCACCGGGAAGGTAGACACCGGGTTCGATACTGAAGACGTTCCCAACGTCGAGTTCGCGGTCGCTCCCGCCGACGATGTAGGGTTCTTCGTGAACGTCGAGACCGACCCCGTGACCGGTCCGGTGGATGAACTCGTCTCCGTAACCGGCGTCTTCGATGACCTCGCGTGCCGCGCGGTCGATTGCGCCCGCCGTGACGCCCGGTTCGACCATCTCGAATGCGGCAGTCCGAGCGGCTCGGACGGTTTCGTGGACCTCCTCGAACTCGGCAGGCGGGTCGCCGCCGAAGACGAGCGTTCGGGTCTGGTCGCTCGGATAGTGGTCGACGTAGGTTCCGAAGTCGAGGACGACCGGGTCGCCGGACTCGATGATTCGGTCGCCGTAGGTGTGGTGCGGCATCGCGCCGTTCGGTCCCGACCCGACGATTGGACCGAATGCGACACCTTCGCCGCCTTCGTCGTCGAGCAGTCGCTCGATTTCGGCGGCGAGTTCCGCTTCGGTCATATCGACACACTGGTCACCCATCTCGCGGAGGCGTTCGACGACGCGGTCTGCGACCGCACCGGCACGGCGGAGTGCGTCGAGTTCGGCGTCGTCTTTCTGTGCCCGAAGCGGGGAGAGGACGTCGCTCGCGAGACCAAACTCTGCGTCGGGGAGGACCGCACTGAGGTCCTGGGTGAACTGTGCCCACATTGTGTCGTCGACGAGGATGCGCCCCCCACCCAGCGAGAGGTCCGACGTGATGGTCCGAACTGCAGCGACAGGGTCCTCGTCGTCGCTCCACGTCTCTACGTCTGCAACCCACGACTCGGCACGAATCTGCGTCTCGTAGAGGTCGGGAACCAGAAACACCGGCGCTCCCTCGCGGGGGACGAACAAAAAGAGGTGGCGCTCGGCGGGTTCCTCGTCGAACCCAGTGAGGTAGAGCAGGTTTCGACTCGGGAACAAGACAGCGGCGTCGGCACCGACGTCAGCCAATCGCTCTTGACAGGCACGGGTGCGTCGTTCGAATGGCGTCATGGCAGACGGTACGCAGGCCGAGAGAAAAGCGTGGGCGGTCCGTCTGCCGTGACGAACCTCTGCGCTTACGCACCGAGGTCGAGTGGGTCGTACAACTGCCCGGTAATCGACTCGAAGGCGTCCGAGGCGGTGACGAGCCCAACCACGTCGCCACTCTCGGAATCGCGAACCATCGCGAGTTCCTGATTCTCTGCTTGGAAGCGGTCGATGAGTTTGCTAACCGGGAGGTCGGAGTCGACGAAGATGGGCGGGACGGCGACGTCTTCGAGCGTTCGGTCGCCCGACTCCAACCGGTCGATGGTCGCGAGAACGGTCGGCGCGTAGACGACACCCCGAACGTCGTCTATCGAGTCTCCGACGAGTGGGAACCGCGAGTGTTGTGGGTTCGTCTGAATCCGCTGGAGGTTCTCCTCGGTCCCCATCGTCGTCTCGAGTTCGACGATATCGTTCACCGGAACCATCACCTCTCGGACCGGCAACTCTCCGATTCGAAGGGTGTTGAGTACCTCCTCACGACGTTCTTCCGGGAGCGACCCGCGAGCGAGGATGTCGCCCATCTGACTGCGCACCTCGCCTCGACTGAGACGCTCGCCGGATTCGTCGTCGTCCTCGTCGTGGTCGTCGAGTTCGGCTTCTTGCCACGAGCGCGTTATCTGGACACCACCGAGCGCCAGCAGACGCTTCGCGAACCAATCTGCGACCACGATGACGGGGTACATGAGTTTCGTCCACCCGTACAGCACGGGTGCGGTGTACTTGGCGACGAGTCGAGAGCGCTCGACGCCGAGATACGTCGGCACCTGTTCTCCGAGGACGACGTGTGCGAGGTTGATGATAGCAAGCGAGAGCAGGACCGAAAGCGACGTGTGTGCTCCCGGTTGGCCGCCGAGGACGGCGTTGAACACGGCGGCGAGTGCAGGTTCCGCGACGACACCGAGGCCGACGCTGGCGATAGTAATCCCTACCTGACATCCGGAGAGATAGACCTCCAGTCGCTCGGTCATCTCCCACGCGAGTTCGAGCCCACGCGACCCTTCGAACGCCGATTGGTCGAACTGCGGGACGCGAGTCATGGCGAACTCGGAGACGACGAAGAATCCGTTTGCGAACAACAATACGAGGCCACCGACGAGTCTGACTGCTGTCTCGACACCGACCATACGTCGCCCTGTTTGAACTGGAGGCCCCTGAGGGTGTTGGCTCACCGTCGGGGAGTCGTGACCCGGCCATTAAATTCGAACTCTAAATGTGCCATAACTACTATGTTCAATCGATTCACAAATCGTGGTATGCGTCACCAACACAGACGTACGTTCCTGAAGACGAGTGGTGCCCTCCTGGGTGGGATGTTCGCGGGTTCGACCGTGGTCGCCGCCGAGCAGTCGAGGCGGTTCGTCGTCGAGACGGACGACGTGGCGACTCTTCGACGCTCGGGACTCGACGTGGTCTACGACCTCACGGCGGCCGATATCGCCGTCGTCGAAGGAGACGAATCCGACGTCTCGTCGGTCACGTCGTCGTATGCGCCGGATATCGAACTCCATCTCGAAGAACCCGACGTCAACGAATCTGCACCCCAAGAGACGCGAGACGAACCGGGATACGAGATTCAGTGGGACAAACAGAACCTCGACATCCCCGAGGTCCACGGCATCACGCGTGGTGAGGGGACGCGGGTGGCCGTCATCGACTCCGGCGTCGACGCAGGACACCCGGACCTCGAACACGCAGTCAACGTCGACCTCTCTCGGAACTTCACCGGTGACGGCTATGGAGCAGGTATCCCCGCCGGCGGAGACCACGGAACCCACGTCGCGGGAATCGTCGCCGCAAACGACGCCAACGACGAGGGGGTCGTCGGGTCTGCACCGGGGACCGAAATCGTCGACTGCCGTGTCTTCTCGACCGGTCCGTACGCCTCGTTCGCAGACATCCTCGCGGCCGTCGTCTACGCTGCCGACGTCGGAAGCGACGCCGCGAACTTGAGCATCGGTGCGTATCCGATTCCCCGAGAGACGCTCCGGGAGTTCTACGGAAAAGTTCTCAACAACGTGATGACGTACGCGAACAGTCAGGGGACGGTTCTCGCCATCTCCGCCGGCAACGACTCGGCGGACCTCCAGCACGACAAGAACTTCATCAGCCTCCCGAACGAGGGCGCACAGGCGTTCAGCGTCGCCGCGACGGGACCGAAAGGGTACGCCTTCGACGCCGGCGACGCAGCACAGGGAGCCGAGAGCCCAGCGTTCTACACGAACTACGGCACCAACGCCATCGACATCGCCGCACCAGGCGGTGACGCAGTTCTGTCGGCCATCGAATCCCACCCTGAGTCGTGGTTCTACGACCTGGTGTACAACACCGTGTCGGTGCCGCAGTTCAACAAGAAGGGAGACTACATCAAAGCCGACGCCGCCTACGGGTGGAAGGCAGGAACGTCGATGGCGGCCCCACAGGTCGCCGCCGCAGTCGCACTCGTTCGGTCTGTCGACCCCGACCTCTCGGCCGACGACGTCAAGTCGCGGTTGAAACGCACTGCCTCCGTGCCCGACGGATACGACAAGGCGTACTACGGGTCCGGGTATCTCGACGTGCTCGCCGCCGTTACCGAGTGAACGTCACGTCTGAACCGACTGCACCGAATCGTCGAAGAATGCCCCTGCAGGCCCTGTAACCCGCGTTTCCCTGTTAAACACTGTCTCTCTCGAACACCTTTATGCTCTGAGACGACGCATTTTCACTCATGAGTTGGAAAGCAATCGACGCCCTCGACGACGCCCGTGACGCGACGGGTTCGCTCCTCCTCCCATTCGATTTGGGTCGGTGGGCGCGCCTCGCACTCATCGCCCTCTTCGTTGGCGGACTCGGAAGCGGCGGTGGGACCGCCGGAAACGCCGGAAACTCGGGATTTACCGTCCCTGCTGACGGTGGGGTACCACCCGGTGGTGTGCCAATCGACTCCCTTCCGGGATTCGTCACACCGGGGAGCGTCCTCGCCATCATCGTCGCCCTCGCGGCTCTCTTCCTCCTGCTCGGCCTCGTCTGGTCGGTCGTCGCGTCGGTGATGCAGTTCGTCTTCGTCGACGCCGTCGTCTCGAAAGACGTCCGCATCCGCAAACCGTTCCGTGAACGCCTCGGCCTCGGTCTGCGACTGTTCGTCTTCCAAGTCGGGTTAGTCGTCGCCGTGTTCCTGCTCTTGGGCCTCCCCCTCGCAGCAGTCGTCCTCGGCGGCATCAGCCTCGACGGGTCGGTGTTCCTCCTCGCGATACCGCTCGTCTTCCTCGCGATACTGGTGTTCTTGGTCCTCGCCATCGCGTTGCAGTTGACCACCGACTTCGTCGTCCCGACGATGATAGCCGAAGACCGGCCAGTCATCGACTCGTGGCGCCGTGTCGCGCCCCTGTTCCGCGCCGAGTTCTCCGAGTTCGGCCTCTACGTCCTCATTCGGTTCGTCCTCGGTATCCTCGCGGGCATCGCCGTCGGCGTCGCCGCAGCGCTCGTCTTGCTCGTCGTCGCCATCCCCTTCGCCATCGTCGGGGGCGGTATCGTCCTCGCACTCACGGGCGCACAGGTCAGCGTGTTCTCACCGGTCGGTCTGGTCCTCCTCGGTGCGCTCGGAGTCCTGTTCGTCCTCACGGCAATCACCGTGGGCGCGTTCGTCCAGATGCCCGTAGTGACGTTCTTCCGGTACTACTCGCTGTTCTTGCTCGGAAGCACAGACGAGTCACTCGACTTAGTCTCGAGGTTCCGTACCGAAGACGACACGCCCGCACCAGAAGGACCGACACCCGCCTGAACCCGCTGCTCACCAGCGAACACAGATTTTTACGCAGTCGTCGCCGCGATTACCTCTCGGTCTACCGTGCCCAAGAGGAGGAGAATCGGAATCATCAGCACCCCACCGACGACGAACGGGACCCAGAACGCGATTGCCGTGTAGAGACCGCCAGCGAGCGCCGGACCGAACGTCCGTGCGAGACTCCCGGCACTCTGGGTCAGTCCGAAGGCACCGCCTTGTTCGTCGTCGGTCGCAGACCGTGAGACGAGTGTGTTCAACGAGACGTTCGTGAGGGCGTTTCCGAACGACAGCGGCGTCATCACGACCAAGAGTGCGAGTACGCCAGGTGGAAGAACGGGACCGACCGGGAGGAGTGCGCCGAAACTGGGGATGTACGACCCGAACACTGGTGAGAACGGCACTGCAGCGAGCATGACGACCTGAATCGCCACACCACCGACTGCCAACCGGTACTCACCGAACCGGTCGGTCAGCGGGCCGACGAGGCCGCCTTGGACGAAGGCGAGAACCAGACCGACGTAGGTGAGGATGATTGCGTTCTCCGTCGCACCGTAGCCGTACTGGTCGTTCGTGAGGAAGATAAACTGACTCTCCAGCGCCGAGAAGGCGAAAGACGCGAGGAAAAACGAGACGACGAGCGCACCGAGTCCGTGCGTTCGGAGCGCAGTCACGAGTTGTTCGAGGCGAGACTCCCGGTCAGCAGTCGCAGTGCGTTCTTCCGGTGGCCGCGACTCGGGGAGGACGAAGAAGGCGACGACGAGGTTGAGGCCAGTGATGACTGCGGCGGCAAAACTCGGGAGTGAGAACTCGGAGACTGGAACGAACGCCGGGAGAACGTCGCGTGCGACGGCGAGAACAGGACCACTGGCGAAGAATCCACCGAGTGCCGGACCGAAGACGAACCCGAGTCCGAACGCGGCCCCGAGCAACCCAAGCCCTTTCGCGCGGTCCTCAGGAGGCGTGATGTCTGCGATGTACGCCTGTGCAGTTGCGATGTTCCCACCCATCGCCCCTGCGAGCATGCGCGCGGCGAACAGGACGGCGAGCGACCCTGCGATGCCGAACAGCGACCACGCGATGACGCTCCCCGTGAGCGAGAGCAGGAGCACTGGACGCCGTCCACGAGCGTCTGAGAGTCGGCCCAAGAGTGGCGCGGCGAGGAACTGCATCGCAGAGTACGACGCGATGAGCAGACTCCCGACGAACTCCGTCGCGCCGAACGAGAGGGCATAGAGCGGAATCACGGGGATGAGGATGCCGAATCCCAAGAGGTCCACGAAGACGATGAGGAAGACCACCCCGAGTGCCCGGCGGGGGTTTTCGACTGTCATGGTCAGTATCTGGGAGAGTCGAAGGAAAATCGCATC
The DNA here is from genome assembly GCF_009674625.1 of Haloferax marinum. Classification (GTDB taxonomy): domain Archaea; phylum Halobacteriota; class Halobacteria; order Halobacteriales; family Haloferacaceae; genus Haloferax; species Haloferax marinum. Next base: position 848,587 of record NZ_WKJQ01000001.1, read on the forward strand.
GGTCTGGAAAACCTGACTTATAGTAACCTGTGATTAATTAATACACTGACAACCGTGAGTGTCAGTATGGCCTTCGAATGGGTATCGTATTTCGAGTGTGGGAACTGCGGGTTGGAAAAGCCCTCCCCTGAGGTTCCATACGACCGTCTCGGATACGCAGTGTGTCCATCGTGCGGCGTCGAAACGATGCCAGTCTACGTCGAAATGACGAGCTTCCCGACCGTTTTGGATGGGTAAGCACTTCGGTCCAGCGCGTCTCGAGTACGTATGAGCTGGACAGAAGTCCGTCGTGACGACCGTATCGTCGAGTGGGAACGGACCGACGGTCACGCGACGCTTCGCCTTCGTCGGGGTCCGAACGCGTGGCACGTCAGATTCGACCGCCTCTATCAGTCGTCGGAAGGGACGGCGTACGAGAGTCGACGGTTCGACGACGAAGAAACCGCCCGCGAGACGCTCGACGCGTGGAAAGACAAGTACGACGTAGACGAGGCGTAACGCCACACCCACGTTCACTCAGTAGTGACCGAGAACGCCGCGCTGGCGAGCGCGACGAGTGAGGAGACGAAACACGAAGTAGCCGACGACGACGTACCCCATCCCGACGGCGACGAGAATGCCGACCTCCCTGAGGGGGAACTCCCAGAGTCGCACACCGCCGGTCATCGCTCGTTGTAACATGAAACTCCCCTGCGCCAGCGGAAGCAGTTTGAGTACCGGGGCCGCCTCGACGGGGGCCGCTGCGAGGCCGATAAACCCGAACTGGAGTAATCCGAAGATACTGTTGACGCGTTTGTAGAGCAACGCGAGTCCCGCCATCACGAACCCGACACCGACGACCGACGCGAGTGCGAAGACGCCGACTGGAACGACGGTCAAGAGGTCGACAGAGAGCGTGCGGCCAGTCGTCACGAGCATCAACACGAGCGTCGCACCGCCCCAGAGGAAGCTAAACGCCACGTTTACGACCGTCTTCGCGGCCATGACGCGGCCGAACCCGACCGGTGCCATGTAGAGTTGTTCGAGCGTCCCCCACTGGGCTTCGGTCATCACGTTTCCCGCGAGGTCCTGATACGCCGAGAAGGCCATCGTCACGAGGAAGTAGCCGACGATGAGCGAGTCCAGCGAGTCGTCGAACGCCGGGCCTGCGACCGCGCGCCCGCCGAAGAAGATGAGCGCGAAGAAGACGTAGATTGCGAGCAGTCCACCGACGGTGTTGACGGGGTACCGACGAAGCAGGATGTACTGCTTTCGCGCCACTGCGCCGAGGAGTATCAGCATCTCGCGGGCCGTCTCCTTCGTCGTCGCGTTCGAACTCATCGCGTCCCTCGAGTCGTGGACTCGCTCCCAGTCAACTGTAAGAACGCCTCTGTGAGGTCCGGTTCGACGGTGTTGACCGAGACGAGACGCCCACCACCTTCGACGAACCGTGCCGACAACGCGGGCAGGTCGTTCGCTTCTTCGAGCGCGACGAGGGCGCGCGTCCGGTCGCCGTCAGTCTCCCACGATTCGACGGTGTAGTCGGCGCGAATCGCCTGTTCGGTCGTCGCCGAAAGCCGTCCATCGACCACGATTCGAACGGCACTCGTCCGGAAGAGTTCGACGAGCGAGGTCACACCGTCGTCGGCGACGACCTGGCCCTGGTTGACGACGAGAACCCGGTCACACAGGTCTTCGACGACGCTCATGTCGTGACTCGTGAGGACGACGGTGAGGCCGCGTTCGTCGGCCAGTCGGCGGAGTTCTCGCCTGAGGTCGACCGAACTCTCCACGTCGAGGCCGAGCGTCGGTTCGTCGAGAAACGCGACGTCGACGTCGCGAGCGAGAGCGCACGCGAGGGCGACTTTCTGTTTCATGCCGCGAGAGAGTTCGTTTACCACGTCGTCGCCCCTGTCGAGGAGGTCCAGTTGGTCGAGGAGTGTGTCGTGTCGGGCCTTGACTGCGGGGTCGCGAGCGCTCTCACCTGCGAGGCCGCCGAAGAACGCGAGGTTCTCCCGGACCGTCAGTCGCCAGTAGACGTTTCGCGCGCCTTCGAGGGTCGCACCGACGCGTCTGTAGGCCCGTTCGGGGTCGTCGTGGACGTCGATACCACAGACGCGAACTGTGCCCTCGGTCGGGACGAGCAGTCCGAGCATCGCTTTCAACAACGTCGTCTTGCCCGCACCGTTCGGGCCGAGGACGCCGAGAATCGTCCCCTGTTCGACCGAAAACGAGACGTCGTCGACGGCGACCACCTCGTCGTAGCGCTTCGTCAGATTCGAGACTTCGATGACGGGTGGCTCACGAGTCTCTGGTCGGCCAGCGTGGTCCGAACGCTCTCCGTCCGTGTGGTTCGACCGCTCTCCGTCCGTGTGGTTCGACCGCTCTCCGTCCGTGTGGTCCGAGCGCACTGTCTCGTCGTGGTCGGTGTGATTCGTCTCGGGTCGAGTCGTCCGAATCGTCTCTCGTGCCGCATTCGATGCGGCGGGCGACCTCATTGTAAGCGCCGTGTGGTCTCGACGAGGGGGTGGCGAGCGTAATCGACGATGTCGATGTCGTCGATAGAGCGGAGCCCTTCGTTCTCTGCGGTTCGCTGCATCCCGAGTTCCACTGGGTCGTCGATGACGATGACGTAGGCGTCCATCTCCGTGATGTCGATTCGGTCGGCGGCGAGCGCGCGGTGGTGGCCGTCGGCCAACAAGAGCGTCCCGTTGTTGTCGATGACGACGAGCGGTTCTGCGAGGCCGCGTTCGAGTTCGTACTTTCGGCCCTCGAGTTCGTCGGCGTACACTCTCGCTTGCGTCGGAATGAGCGACCGAATCGAGACGGTCCGTCGCTCTTGGTGGACGGTGATGCCGTGAATCTGTTCGAGCGTCCGCATGAGTTTGCCGACCTTCTCGGGCGTCGCGCGCTCGATTTGACTGCGAATCACGTCCGTGTTCGAGATGATACCGACGAGGTTGCCCGCGTCGTCGACGACCGGGAGTTTCTGGATGCCCGACCGGAGGATGACGCGTGCGGCGTCGTTGACGTCCATCTCGGGGTGAGCGACCACGAGGTCCGTCGCCATCACCGTGTCGATGGGGTCGTCGTCGTTCGAGAGGAGGATGTCGCGGGCGGTGACGAAGCCTTCGACCTTGCGACCGTCACAGACCGGAAAGCCGTTGTGTCCGTCGCTCTCTGCGATACGGCGGGCCACGTCAGCGACCGTATCGCTCGGTGCGACTGTCTGAACCTCTCGAGTCATGTACTCTTTGACGGTCGCTTTGGTACTCATCCCTCCGAGGTAGGGTTACCGACGGCAAAAACGTGGTGGAGGTTAGTTGTCGAGTGGGTACTCGAAGGTGACGTCCGAATCCAACCGCGGTGTCGACGGTGGCGTCTCTATCGTCTCTAAGATTCGCCCGGCGACGATGTCCGTGACGATCGTCGCCAGCGACTCCCGAGAGTCGTCGCCGACGTCGTCTAAGATACCGAGCGGAATCTGCGCGCCGGCCATGTCTGCGTGGCCGCCAGCGCTCCCGATGGGGCCGAGTGCGTCCCGGAACATCTCACCGAGGTCGAGACGACCACCCTGTGACCGTCCGGAGACGTACACCGTCCCGTCCATCAATCCGTAGACGACAGTGACGTCGATGCCGTCCATCCCGAGGAGGTGGTCGGCCGCCTGCGCCAGTGCGTCTCGGTCGCGAATGTCACCCACGTTCGACGTGAGGATGTCGCCACGAACGTCACGATTGGCGATTCCGCGAGCGAGCGTCTCCATCGTCTCGGGGGCCATACTCGGCGTCTCGATACGCTGTAACAGGTCGACGTCGACGTGGGGGAACAGATACGCCGCCGCTTCGAAATCCGAAGTGGACACCTCACGTACGAAGTCGTTCGTGTCCACCTGAATGCCGAACAGAAGCGCGGTCGCAACCTGCTTGTCGGGGACGATACCGAGTCGCTCGAGATACTCCGTGAGGAGCGTGCTCGTCGCACCGACGCCGCTCCTGAGGTCGACGTACGTCGCTTCTATCGGCGCTCTCGGTGGGTGATGGTCCACGACGATGTCGATTTTCGTGTCGGCGGGGAGTCGGTCGTTGACGCCCGGTCGAGAGTGGTCGACGAGTGCGTATCCGGCGTACTCGTCTGGCCCCGGCGGTTCCGTGAGGACACGGAGGTCGAGGTTGAGGAGATTCACTAACGCCCGGTTCTCCTGGTGTGAGATATCCCCGAAGTAACAGACGTCCGATTCGACGTTCGCTCGTCTCGCGATGGTCTGCAACGCCAACCCGGACGCGATGGCGTCTGGGTCGGGGTTGTCGTGCATCACCACTGCGAGTGGCCCGTCGAGGTTCCGAAGCACTCGCATCAATCGGTAGAGTCGTCCGCTCTGCGGCGACCCCACGGCGTCGTAGACGTGGTCTGCGACGATTCGTTGCGGGTCGATAACTTCGTCGGCGATGCGTTCGACGTCCGCTCGAACCGACTCACTCGGGTCGTCGCCGAGGTAGACGACGAGCGTCGCGTCGGGGAACTGTTCGTGTGCGGTCACCGCTACGTCGCGGTTCTTGGTCGAGTCGTCGCCCGCGACGATGACGACGTCGGCGTGCTCAGGGTAGTTCACCGGGTCGTTCGGGTCGCCTTCGGTCGCGACGACGCCATCGGCGCGAAAGTCGTCGGCTCGGCCCTTGCGGTCGGTGACGACGAGGACAGACCCAGGTCTGTCGGCGAGCGTCTCGACGAGTGACCCCCCAACCGAGGCGCACCCGAGAACCAGGCGACGTACCATAGTAGCACGGTGGGTTTCAGGCCGCAAAACCCTACCGTCATCCAGTTCGCCGATGATATTATGTTATGTCGTGACATGCCACACAATACGATGGAACTCGAATCGCAACTCGTCTCTGACTCTCGTGCCGAGTCGCTCGTCCGAACCTGCCGAACGGTGGCCGGTGACGACCTCAGGAGTGTCACGTACTTCACGCACGACCGCTGTGAGCAACTCTACCTTCGGGCTGACCTCGAAGCAGACGCCGACCTGACGGGGTTCGTCGAACACGAAACCGACGGGTTTCAGGCGCGAACTGCCTACCGTGGGTCTGAACTCGGCAACTATCGCTACACGGTCAGAGCCTTCGAGCACGGCTACTTGACTCGCGTCACAGTCGCAGACAGAGGCGTCTTCGTCACGACGGACGGCCTGACGCTCCGACGGTCCGAGGAACTCGTATCGGCGCTCTCTGACTTACTGCGCGAATAAAAGAAACCGAGTTTTCAGGCCGTCGAGACGCTCAGAAGAGCGCCGCGGCGACGGTCTGTGCCGTCTCGATGACGGGTTGGAAGCCGGGGAGGAGAAGCACCGTCCCGACAGCGGCGAAGATGACCGCGACGTACAGCCCAACCGGCTGACTGCCGATTTCGAGCGGCTTCGACGGCTCTTCTATCCACATCGCCTTGACGACGCGGCTGTAGTAGAACAGCGACAGCGCGCTGTTGACCGCACCGACGGCGGCGAGCCACCAGAAGCCGGACTCGATGGCCGAGTAGAACAGGGCGTACTTCGAGACGAAGCCACCGAACGGTGGCAGCCCTGCCAGCGAGAACATGAAGATGGTCATCGCCGTCGCAGCGATGGGCACCTTCGTCGCGAGGCCGTTGTAGTCTTCGAAGGTTCGGCCGATGCCCCACTTCTCGGCCATGGCGATGAACAGGAACGCCCCCGTGTTCATGAAGCCGTAGACGAGGAGGTGAGCCATACTCGCGCCGAGAACGTCACCGTTCGCGGCACCACCGTCGACGGTGATGGCCGCGAGGCCGATGAGCGCGTAGCCAGCGTGTCCGATAGAGGAGTACGCGAGCATGCGCTTGACGTTCTCTTGGGTCGCTGCTGCGAAGTTACCGAGCGTCATCGTGACGACGGCGAGCACCGCGAACAGAATCGACCAGTCCACGCTGCCACCACCGAGCGCGGTGATGGTGTCGAGGGGGAACGCGACGGTGAAGACGCGGAAGGCGACGGCGAACCCGGCCGCCTTCGACGCCGACGAGAGGAACGCACTCACGGGTGCGGGTGCGCCTTCGTACGCCTCCGGCGCCCAGAAGTGGAACGGGACGGACGCGGTCTTGAAGGCGAACCCACCGGCGATCATCAGCACGCCGAGTCCGAGGACACCGACGAGTCCGTCGGCACCGGTGAGGTTAGCCGCGACGTCCGGGAGGACGAGCGACCCGGTGACGGCGTACACGAGGCTGATACCGAACGCGAACACCGCCGACGACACTGCACCGATGAGGAAGTACTTCAGCCCCGCCTCGACGCTGCCGCGGTTCTTCTTGAGGAACGCGACGAGCGCGTACGATGGCAGCGAGGCGAGTTCGAGGCTGACGAACACCGTCGCCAGCGAGTTCGACATCGACATGAGCGTCATCCCCGTCGCGGCGAAGATGACGAGCGAGTAGAACTCACCCTGGTAGCGGCGGTCTGCGAGGTAGTCGAACGACGCGACAGAGACCATCGCGGCGACGCTCGTGAAGATGAGCGTGAAGAACAGGCTCATCCCGTCGACGACGAGTGCGTCGCCGTAGAGCGAAATCGCACCGCCAGTCTTCTCCATGCCGGTTCCTGCGATGAGGAACCAGCCAGCGATACCACCAGCGGCGAGCGAACCGAGCGTCGCCGTGCCGGCGAGCAGACCGTTGTTCGACGTGTCCGGGTCGATGGTGTCGATGACCAACAAGAGCAGGCCCGTCAACGCGAGTACGATGGCGGGTGCCGTCGCCGTCCAGTCAGGGAGTGTCTGCAGTGGCGTCATTAGAACGCACCTCCCAGTTCGAGAATCGGATTAACTGCTTCCTGAATCATAGTGAAGAAGATGTCAGGCTGGACACCGAGCACGATGGTCAGAAGCAGCAGCACCGCGAGCGGTGCCACGTCGTGGAACGGTGCTTCTGTGATTTCGTAGTCGCCATCGAACTCGAATGGGCCGAACAGCGTCCGCTGCATCGCGAACAGCAGGTAGCCCGCCACGATGACGATACCGAACATGGCTGCACCGGTGAAAAGCGGCATGGCCGCCATCACGGTGGACTCGAACGAGCCCTTGAAGATGAAGAACTCGGCGGCGAATCCGGCCATGAGCGGGAGGCCCATGTAGCCGAACGCACCGGCGACGAAGATGCCCGCCGTAACGGGCATCTTGTCCGCCATCCCGGACATGTCCGTGACCATGCGCGTGTGCGTCGTGTTGTAGATGACACCGACGGCCATGAACATCAGACCGGAGATGAGGCCGTGGGCGACCATCTGGAAGGTCGCACCGCCGACACCGTAGGTGGTGTAGGCGATGAGACCGAGGATGACGTACCCCATCGACGACACGGAGGAGTACGCGACGATGCGCTTGAGGTCCTGTTGTGCCAGCGCGAGCAGTGCGCCGTAGATGACGCTCGCGACGGCAATCAGGGCGATGGGCAGCGCGAAGCTACGCGCCGTCTCCGGCAGCATCGTGAAGTTGAACCGGAGCAGGGCGTACGTACCCATCTTCAGGAGCACCCCGGCCAGCATGACCGACGCCGGCGTGGGGGCTTCGACGTGAGCGTCCGGCAGCCACGTGTGGAACGGGACGACCGGGACCTTGACCGCAAAGCCGAGGAACATCGCGATGAACGCGACCGACGCCAGTGCACTCGCCGAGAGACCGGCGAAGCCGCTGAGTTGGCCAGCCTGCAACGCCTGGGCAATCTCGGGCAGTCGGAGCGAGGAGATGGAGTCTCCCAGTCCGAACACGAGCGAGATGAACCCGATGAACATCACGAGCGACGCGATGTTCGTGTAGACGAAGAACTTGATCGCCGCGTACTTGCGGCGTGGGCCGCCCCAGACACCGATGAGGAAGTACATCGGGACGAGGACGGCCTCCCAGAAGACGAACCAGACGAAGAAGTCGAGCGCCGTGAAGACGCCGAGGAGGTTCGCCTCCATCAGGAGCATGAGTCCGTAGAACTGCGACTCACGTTCCGAGATAGGGGTCCACGAGCTCAGGATAGCGAGCGTGGTGAGGATGGTCGTCAGGACGACCAGCGGGAGGCTGATGCCGTCGACACCGACCATCCAGTGGAGGTCGTACTGGCCGAGTTGCAGCCAGACGACGTCTGTCTCGAACGCGATGTTCCCACCCAAGAGGGCGTTCCCGCTCGCGTCGTACTGTTGCCACATAACGAGGCTCCCGAGAACGGGAACCAGACTCAGCGCGAAGGCCGCCTTGCCGGCGATACGGTCCGGCAGGACGAACGTGACCAGCGCGGCGAGGAACGTGACTGCGATGAGCGCTTCGATTATCATGCGAACCAACCTCCGATGAGACCGAGGCCGAGAAGTAGCGCCGTCAATCCGAGGGTGAGGAGCGCGGCGTAGTTGCTCACCACACCACTCTGGATACGCCTCATGCGCGAACCGAGGAACAGACTGACGCTGGAGACGCCGTTGACGACGCCGTCGACGACGCCTTGGTCGAACTTATCGAGTACGCGCGAGATGGGCTGGACGACGCCAGTCGCGATCCAGACCTGGTACTCGTCTTGGTAGTAGTTGTTGTACAGTACGGTCTTGATGCTCCCGAGTTTCTCCGTGTGCTCGACGGGTTCGGGGACGTTGTACAGCACGTACGCGAGACCGGCACCAGCGAGTGCGAGACCGAGCGAGACGGCCGCACCGATGGCGACCGTGCCCGCCTCACCGCCGATGTAACCCGAACTGTACGGGATGAGTTCGGCGTAGTGGTGGGCGTTCAGCGAGTCGAAGCTCCCGTCGAGGAACTGGTGCAGGAAGTCGATTCCCTTGATGCCGAAGAGTTTCTCGACAGGGACCATGTTGACGAGACCAGCCGTCGCGGCGAGAACGCCGAGGACGGCGAGCGGAGCCTTCACGTTCCAGCGGACGCCGTGGGGGTTCCGCGCCGTCTCGGACCGGGGCTCACCGTGGAAGGTGAGGAACACCATGCGGAAGGTGTAGAAGCCGGTGAAGAAGACGGCAAGCAGGCCCATCGCGTAGGCAGCCAGCAGAATCGGACTGCCACCGAGGCCGTGGATGAGCGTCTCGTACAGCACCTCGTCTTTCGACCAGAAGCCGGCGAACGGGACGATACCCGCGAGCGCGAGCGACCCAGAGAGGAACGCGTAGTAGGTCACGGGCATCTTCTCTTTGAGACCACCCATGTCCCACATGTTCTCGTTGTGGTGCATCGCGATGATGACCGAACCGGCACCGAGGAAGAGAAGCGCCTTGAAGAAGGCGTGCGTCATGAGGTGGAACGTCGCGGCGACGTAGCCACCGGCACCGAGGCCGAGCATCATGTAGCCGTACTGGCTGATAGTCGAGTACGCGAGGACCTGCTTGATCTCTTTCTTGACGACACCCATCGTCGCCGCGAAGAGGGCGGTGAAGCCCCCGATGAGGGCGATGATGGCGAGCGTCGTCGGGGTCAGCGCGTAGAAGCCGTACATCCGGGCGACGAGGTAGACACCGGCCGCGACCATCGTCGCTGCGTGGATGAGTGCGGAGACCGGGGTCGGACCTTCCATCGCGTCCGGAAGCCACGTGTGCAGGGGGAACTGCGCGGACTTGCCGACGACGCCTCCGAGAACGAGGAGGCCGACGACGGTGAACCACGCCTGTTCGCCCATGCCGAGGAACGTGTTGACCGAGTGTTCGCCGGCGAGCGCTTCTTCTGCGAGCACCGGGAAGGCGTCGGGGCCAGCGAAGGCCGCCGAGCCGAACGTCGCGAACACCGCGACGACACCGATGAGGAAGAAGTAGTCACCGAAGCGAGTGACCAAGAATGCCTTCTTCGCCGCGCTCGGCGGGCCGTCCTGGCGGAACCAGAAGCCGATGAGCAGGTAGGAACACAGCCCCACGAGCTCGAAGAACATGAACGCCATGAGCAGGTTGTCTGCGACGACGAACCCGAGCATGGAGGCGGTAAAGAGGCCGAGCCCGGCGTAGTAGCGCGGGAGGCCAGTCTGACCGTCGTCGTTCATGTAGCCGAGACTGAAGACGTGGACGAGGAACGCGATGAGCGTCACGATGACCAGCATCATCGCCGAAAGCGGGTCGATGAGGAGGCCGAACGTGAGGTCGACCGCGTCTAACCCTTCTGCCCACGTGTAGATCGTCTGATTGTACGTCTGTCCGCCACTGACGGCGACGAACGTCGCGACTGCGAGCAGGAACGAGCCTGCAGTCGCGCCGATGCCCGCCAGGGCACCTCCCTTCGGCATGTACCGCCCCGCCCCGAGTGCGATCAGGAACGAGAGGAACGGGAGGAGGACAATGGCCGGAGCGAATTCGAGTATGCCTGCCATAAATTTACCACCTCATCGTCGTTGCCTTCGTGACGTCGACGTCGTCGAAGTTGCGGTACAGTACGAGGATGATACCGATACCCACCGCGACCTCGGCGGCGGCGAGCGCCATCGTGAAGAGGCCGAACGTCTGGCCCGTCACGTTGCCCCAGTAGTAGGAGAACGCGACGAGGTTGATGTTCGCGGCGTTGAGCATCAGTTCGACCGACATCAGGAACAACAGCGCGTTCCGCCGGGTGAGCAGGCCGAAGAGGCCGATGCAGAACACCGCGGCAGACAGGATGAGGTAGTACTGTGCGGGTACCATCAGTGGTCACCCTCCTCATCGTCGAACAGCGTGCGCTTGAGTTCCCGACCGCCGTCGGTCAGGATGGTGCGCATCTGACCGCTTTCTCCCTCGCGGCGTGCGAGGAGGACTGCGCCAGCGAGTGCGGCGACGAGCACGAGGTCGATGATTTCGAACGCGACCAGCATGCTTTCGCCTGGGACGCTGCCGAAGTCGAGGTTGAACATCGTGTATCCGATGCTCGCGGTCAGATTAGCTCCCTCCGCGAACCCTTGTGGGTTCGGGAACGACGCACCGAGGAACACGACTGCCATCACGACGAACAGCGCGACGGCAGCGAGTCCGGGTACGAGATGCGAACCGAGCTTCAACTGTGGTTTCGTGGTCATGTACTACTCACCTCCGGGTTGATACGCGTCAGCATCACGGCGAACGTAATGAGAATCAGCACCCCGCCGACGTAGACGAGGATCTGCATGGCGGCGAGGAACTCCGCCTGCAACATCACGTAATGCACCGCGACGCTCAAGAGCGCGCCCCCGAGCAGGAGTGCGGAATGCCAGATGTCCCGCACGAGGACGACGCCCAGGCTGCAGCCCACGGTGATGAGGGCGAACAGCGCGAACGCGATGGTTTCATAAACCATTGTGTGTGTCTCCTTGAGATATCCCTTTGAACATTTCGAGAACGTCCTCAGTGCCCCGTAACGGGCGCACGCTGACGGTACTCGAACGATTCACTCGCGGTCATGTTACTGATAGTCGACCTCTCCTTCGCCCTCGCCGACCCACGCGTTGCGGTCGGGGTTGCGAGAGTTGAGCGGGTCGATATCCTTGTACCACGGGACGTTCTTGAGCTGTTCTTTGTTGTAGACGAAGTCGTTCTTGGTGTCGGCCGTGAACTCGAAGTTCTGCGTGAGCAGAATCGCGTCGACGGGACAGACCTCCTCACACAGTCGGCAGTAGATACACTGGCCGATGTGCAGGTTGTACTGTTCGCCGTTGCGCTTGTCGTCTTGAACGATCTGAATCGTGTCGTTCGGACAGACGTTCTCACACTGGCGGCACCAGATACAGCGCTCTTGGCTGAACTTGTGGACACCGCGGAAGCGCGGACTCACTTCGGGCGCTTCCTCGGGGTACTCGACCGTGAAGGTCTGCCCGTCGAGTGCGTGCTTCAGCGTCACTGCCATACCCTTCAGAATTCCAATCATGCAATCACCCCCACGATGATGGCCGTGAGAACCAGGTTGGCGAAGGACAAGACGAGCATGCCCTTCCAACCGATTTCGAGGAACTGGTCGACGCGAAGGCGCGGCACTGCAGAGCGCGCCCACTGGGTGAACAGGAAGAACGCCCAGATTTTGATGGTGAACCAGACGAACCCAGGCAGGACCGGCCCTGCGGGGCCGCCGAGGAACAGCGTCGCCGCGATAGCGCCACCGAGGAAGATGTGGATGAACTCACCGAGGTAGATGAGGACGAAGTAGATAGAGGAGTACTCCGTCTGATACCCGGCGACGATTTCGGTCGGCGCTTCGGGGATGTCGAACGGGTTGCGTCCAATCTCCGCGAGGTTCGCGATGATGAACAGCGCGAACGCGAACGGGTTGACGAACGCGAACCAGGTCGGAATCGACACGCCCGCGACCGTGAGCAGCGGTTCTGCCTGCACGGCGACGATTTCGCTCATGCGAAGCGACCCGGCGAAGATGACGACCGAGGCCGCGGTGATGACGAGCGGAATCTCGTAGGCGATGTTCGCTGCGACGGCGCGAAGCGCACCGATGAGCGAGAACTTGTTGTTCGACGCGTAGCCAGACATGACGAGACCGAGCGAGGCAATCGACGCCGCCGCGAAGGCGAACGCGAGGCCAGTTTCGGGGTCTGCGAGTTGGATACCGTTCCCCATCGGGATGACAGCGAACCCAAGCAGCGCAGAAAACGGAATGATCATCGGTGCGATGTCCCACGCGGGACGGTCGACGCCTTCGGGAACGATGAGTTCCTTCGACATCAGACGGACAGCGTCCGGAATGATGACGAGCAACCCGAACGGCCCGATACGGTTGACCGCGATACGGTCACCGAACGCGGCCGTAATCTTCCGTTTCGCCCACGGGCCGGCGATTGCCGTCGTGATGAGCATGATGTTGGCGATGATGAACGCGCCAATCAGCCCACCGACGACGTCGCCGAGGACGCCTTCGAGGCCGAGGAGGCCGCTGATGGTGTCCGGAAGCGTAACTTGCAGACTCATCAACGGTCCACCTCGCCGAGAACGATGTCGAGGCTACCGAGCGATGCGATCATGTCCGGGATGTATTCGCCTTCGGACATCTCGGGGAGTGTCTGGAGGTTGGAGAAACACGGACTGCGAATCTTGAATCGGGCCGGCTTGTCCGTGCCGTCGGCGCGGATGTAGATGCCGAGTTCGCCCTTCGCGCCTTCGACGGCGCGGTAGATTTCCGTGTCCTCGTCGGGTTTGAGGGTGCGCGGAACGTTCGCCTGGATGTTCCGCTCGTCTTCTGGCCAGTCTTCGAGCAGGTCGACACACTGCTGGATAATCTTGGCCGACTCCTCGACTTCGCGCATACGCACGAGCAGGCGCGAGAAGTTGTCACAGCCGTCTTCGACGACGACGTCCCAGTCGAGTTTGTCGTAGTAGCCGTAGGGGTCGTCGCGGCGAAGGTCGTAGTCGATGCCAGACCCACGGGCGACCGGTCCGGTCGCACCGTAGCTCTTGGCGACTTCCGGTGGGAGGACACCAGTCCCGACCGTACGGGCCTGGAGAATCTCGTTCGAGGTGATCATGTCGTGGTACTCCTCGAGCGCCTCCGGCAGGTCGTCGATGAAGTCACGAATCTTCTCGAAGAACTCCTCGCGGGGTTCTGGGAGGTCCCAGACGACGCCACCGAGACGGAAGTAGTTGAACATCATCCGCTGACCGGTGAGGTCTTCGAGGATGTTCTGGACGATTTCACGGTCCCGCATGGCGTACATGAAGATTGCCGTGAAGTCGCCGTAGACGTCGAGTGCGAACGTGCCGAGCGCGATCATGTGCGACGCGATACGGCAGAGTTCGGCACCCATCGTCCGGATTATCTGTGCGTACTCCGGGACCTCGATGTCCGCGAGGTCCTCTGCGGTGCGGGCGTAGGCCCACTCGTTGAGGAGTCCAGCCGAGATGTAGTCCCAGCGGTCGGGGTACGGCATAATCTGGTGACGGTACGTCCCCATCTGGCACATCTGCTCTTCACTGCGGTGGAGGTAGCCGATGTCGGGGTCGAGGTCGACGACCTGTTCGCCGTCGACGACCGTCTCGACGTGCAGCACACCGTGGGTCGCCGGGTGGTGTGGGCCGATGTTGATGAACATCGTGTTGCCCTCGTCACCGCGACTGTCCTGTGCGAGGGGGTTGGCGTGCTCGGTGAGCGTCGCAATCTGCGGACGGTCCTGGTCGTAGTCGAGTCCCAGTGGGTGACCCTGCCACGTTTCCGGGAGGAGGATGCGGCGAAGGTCCGGGTGGTCCTCGTACCGAATTCCGACGAGGTCGTACGCTTCACGCTCGTGCCAGTCGGCCGTGCGGAACACGGGTTCTGCAGTCTGGCTGACCGGGTCGTCCTTCGACGTCGGGACGACGATGCTCACTTCGTCGGTGCGCTCGTCGTACTTCGTCAGGTGGTAGATGGACTCGTAGCGGTCCTCGTACTCCTGTGCGGTGACACACGAGAGGTGGTCGAATCCAGCCTCGTCGCGAAGTTTGAACAGCGTCTCTTGGACCTGGTCGGGTCGGATGACGAAGCCCGGTGCGTTGAGGTGTTCTTCGCGGCTGATGACGAGGTCACCGAGCAGGTCGGCGAGTTCGTCGCCACGGGAGCGCTCTTGCACTGCGTCTTCTTGCGGTTCCTGTTCTTCCACGCTCATGGTGAATCAGCCCAGTTGTACCGCATGACGAGGTCGTCTTCGTCGATTTGCTCTGCGAGTTTGTCGACGATTTCGTCGCGCTCGAGGTCGCCAAACTGTTCGAGTTCGTAGGGCTTGACCGTGACGGGGCTCGACTCGCCGTTCGCGATACGCTCTTGGAGCTTCGCGATACCGTAGACGAGTGCTTCCGGGCGCGGCGGGCAACCGGGGATGTGGATGTCCACCGGGATGACCTCTTCTGCGCCCTTGACGACGTTGTAACTCTCCTGGAACGGGCCGCCCGAGATGGTACACGAACCCATGCCGACGACGAACTTCGGTTCGGGCATCTGGTCGTACACACGCTTCATGCGCGGGGCGAACTTCGAAACGATGGTCCCCGGCACGATGATGACGTCGGCCTGTCGTGGCGACGCACGCGGCACACCGGCCGCGAAGCGGTCCAGGTCGTGCTTGATCGCGTACGTGTGCATCATCTCGATACTGCAGCAAGCGATACCGAACTGCAGCATAAACATCGAGGACCCACGAACCCAATTCATGAACTTGTCGAACTTCGTGAGGATGAACGGCGACGAACCGAACGCCTCCCGAAGTTTCGAGTTGAACCGGTCGTCCGCGCCGGCCATGCGGGCGTCGCGGGTCTCGGTCTGTACCTGTGTATCGTCCGTGACGAATGGTTTTTGTTCGCTACTCATGCGTCTTGTCTCTCTGTCTTACGACGGTTCGCCTGCGGGCTTTTGACCCACTTGACGGCGCCGTTGCGCCACGCCCAGACGAGTCCGACGACGAGCACACCGATGAAAACGAGCATCGGTGTCAGAATCGTCGCCAGAGACGCGCCTTGTTCGAGAGCGGAGCGGTAGATGACTGTCCATGGGAAAATCAGGACAGTCTCGATGTCGAACACGACGAACAGCAACGCGACCATGTAGTACTGTATGTTAAACTGGACGCGTGCCGTGCCGGTCGGCACCTCACCACTCTCGTAGGTGGCACTCTTTCCTTGTTCCGGTACGCTTGGGCGAAGCATCGCCGACATCGCCATCATGACTAATGGTAAGCCGACAGCGACGACGCCCATCGCACCGATTGCAATCCAATCACTCATGCGGTGTCTCCCTGACGTGCGGCGGTTAGAAGCGCTCCCCTATAAACATTGATTTGTGTGTTTCGGGCGCGAGAAGGCTTCTAAAAGGAAAATACGCTCATAGACGCCCGGAGGAGCGCTCCGGGGACGTTTCGGCCGAAATCGCGTCCGACGCGCCCCGCCAGCGACCCTCAAAATTGGGGGATATGTTACCGGGAAGATTCGCGGAAGCCCGCGATACCGAGGTCGTGGAGCGCGGCGGACGTTTCGGCCACGTCGGCGACGAGTTCTTCGTGATACTCGACGAGTCTGTCTTCGAGTTCCGGATAGCCGCGCGCGAGCATCTGGACCGCCGACAGTGCCGCGTTGAACGACTTGCCGGCGTCGACGGCGACGATGGGCGCTCCCGTCGGCATCCCGATGACCGAGTCGACGGACTTCTCCTGGACGGGGACGCCGACGACGGGGAGCGGATACGCGATGGACGCGGTCATGTTCGGGAGGTCGGCAGACTTCCCGCCCGCGCCCGCGATGATAACTTCGACGCCGCGCGCTCTCGCCGTCTCACCGTAGGCGTACATCAGGTCCGGCGTCCGGTGTGCGGAGACGACGTACGTCTCGTAGGTGAACCGCTCGTCGGGTGCGTCGTCGAAATCCGTCTGTTCACCGAACCCGAGCGTGTCGAGCGCCTCGTGCGCGCCGGACATCACGTCGAGGTCGGAGTCCGACCCCATGATGATGCCCACGTCGGGCGTCGTCGCGGGGTCACGGTCTGCGTCGGCCTGTGCGTGAAGTTCGTCGATGAGGTCCTGTTCGGTCGTCATTGATGATGAGGTGTGGTGTTCGGAGGTGTGGTGTTCGAAGGGGTGGTCAGTTCGGGATGGTTCGGTCGGAGGTGAGCAGTCAGTCGAAGTAGAGTCCGTCTCGGAGCGTACGCGCGCGGTCTAATAGTTCTTCGACGGCTTCGTCGTCAGTACCGATGGCAGTGAGGTGACCCATCTTTCGCAGCGGTCGCACCTCGTCTTTGCCGTACCAGTGGAGCGAGACACCCGACTCGGAGAGCGGTGCTTCGAGCCCTGCGAGCCGAGCAGGTTGCGACTCGTCGACGGTTCCGAGGATGTTCGCGCTCACGGTGGGCGCGCGTCGGTCGGTCGAACCGAGTGGCCACCCGAGGACGGCGCGGACGTGCTGTTCGAACTGCGAGCAGACTGCACCTTCGATGGTCCAGTGGCCCGAGTTGTGCGGGCGAGGGGCGACTTCGTTGACGAGGACGTCGCCGGCTGCCGTCTCGAACAGTTCGATGCCGAAGACGCCGCGTCCGGGGAGGTGTGAGAGCACCTCGCGGGCGACTCGGTCTGCCTCTTCGGTCACCTCGTCCGTCGTCCGTGCGGGGACGATGGTCTCACGGAGAATCTCCTCCTCGTGGACGTTCTCTCCGACGGGGAAGGTTCGAATCTGGCCGTCGCCACGAACGCCGATGACGGAGAGTTCGCGCTCGAAGTCGACGAACGCCTCGGCCATCGCCGGACCGCCGACTGCGTCGATGGCGTCTTCTGCGTCCTCGGGGTCGGTGACGGGGACGTTCCCACGGCCGTCGTAGCCACCGGTTCGGGCCTTCAGCATGACAGACCCGAACTCGTCGAGTGCGGCGCGTAAGTCCGCGGCGTCGTCGACGCGGTGGAACGGCGGAATCGGGATGTCTGCCTCACCGAAGGTGCGCTTCTGGACGAGTTTGTCTTCGATGGTTCGAAGCGCGTCGGGTGAGGGGTGGACCTCGATTCCTTCTTCGGCGGCGAGTTCGTCGAGGAGGTCTGGGTCCGCGAGTTCTATCTCGAACGTCAGCGCGTCGGACCGCGCGGCGAGTTCCGCCATCGCAGCTGGGTCGGTGAAGTCTCCGACGATTTGGTCGGCGACCGCCGACGCGGGGCAATCAGGAGTCGGGTCGAGAACGACGATGTCGACGCCGAGCGGAGCGGCGGCCTCGGCGAGCATACGCCCGAGTTGGCCCCCGCCGACGACGCCAAGCGTGGGTCCGGGTACGGTGACGGTCACGGTCGGCGATTCAGTACGTCGGTGCATAAATGTTGCCACATTTGACGCCCAAATGAACACGTTCGTGAGTATTTTGACGAGGGACTCCGCCAGTGGCGAGCGCAGTTGCTCGCCGACGAGCGTCGTCACGTCCTCGAAAAATCGTCGTCCGCGTCGTCAGCCCTGCGTCTGCGTCGTCAGCCCTGCGTCTGGTTCGCCGCTTCGAGGGCGTCTTCGTCGATGAAGACGACGATGTCCTCGTTCCAGAGTTTGAAGGCGTGTTGTCTGACGACGTAGCCGTCGAGTTCCGACTCGAGTTCGTCGCGGTCCCACTCGTAGGCGACGACGACCGGTGGTGCGTCTGCCGTCACGTTCTCGACACCGGCGTCCGGTGGGCTACTCGTGTGTTGCACGTCGCCCGCCTCGAAGTACCACGGGAGTGGCAGACGACTGTGCCACGACGGCCCACCGAGTGGATTCGACTCGTTTTCCACGTAGAAGTGAACCTCGTCACCGCCCGGTGGGTGCGTCCCGTAGAGCAGTACGTCGTCACCGTCGTTGGTCGCGGCGACGCGTTCGACGTCGGCGAGCGTGTCTTTCAGGTCGTTTTCGGGTTGTGCCCACTGGAGAATCTCTTTGTCTTCGTCTGTCGAGGCGTTCCAGTAATCGACGTTTGCGGCGGCGACACCACCGACAGATGCGAGTAGGACGAGTGCCGCGAGACCCATTCCGACCGTATCGCGGGCGTCGAACGCCTCGTATCCAGAGCGGAAGACGAACGCGGCACCGACGGCGGCGGGAATCGCGAGTGGAACCACGGCGTGGACGACGACCCACGGCGCTTGGATGTCCGTCGCCAGCGGGTAGCCGAAGATGCTCACGACACCCCAGTACGTCGCGAAGGCGACGAGCCATCGAATTCGACCCGCGACGACGCCGTAGCGGTCTACCACGATGCCGACGAGTGCGAAGACGATGAGCACGGGAGCGCCGTAGACGAACGTTTCGAGGAAGTCCTTGAGGTACGGGAGGTACTCGTGTGACTGGTGGCCGCCACCGAGCCAACTGTCCACCATCTCGTTCACTGCACCCACCGACCCTGCCTCGACGACGCCCGGAAGCGCGGCGGGGTTACCGAGAGCGTTCCAGAGGTCGGGACGCGGGGCGTAGAAGAAGACGAAGACGACGAAGAACGCGGCGACTCCACCGAGAAGGCCAGCAGCATAGCGCAGCGCTCCGTTTCCGAGACTTCCCGCCCCGCGTGTTTCGAGTCGCCGAGCGATGCTCTCGGGAATCTCCGTGAAGAAGATGGCGCGAGTCGAGTCACCCGTCGAGGTTCGTGCGAGGAGTCGGTGGTCGAAGACGAGGAACGCGGCGCCGACGAAACACAGCAGGTAGACGACGTAGTTCTCTTTCGCCGCCGCACCGGTCGCGAACGACGCGCCAGCAGGAATCAGATACGCGAGTCTGCCGGTGTCGTACGCGCGGACGACGAACCCGAGTGCGATAAACGAGAACGCGGCGACGAGCACGTCGTTGCGCATGAACCGCGAGTAGTAGACCAACAGCGGGTTCACCGCGAGGAAGATAGCCAGTGCGACTATCTCGTCGCGGCGGAGGTGCTCCCGAAAGAGCCACGCCGACAGCGGGAGGATTGCGCCGACGATTGCGACCGGGAGGCGAGCAGCGAAGTCTCCTGCGGGGAAGACCGCGAAGAGGTAGTCGTTGACGATGGGAAGAAATGGTCCGTGGATGATGGGCCGGTAGCTGAACTCCCCCGTCTCGTGGTAGCGGAGAATCCAGTAGGCGACGCGGCCTTCGTCCCAGTGCGAGATGCGGTCGCCAAGCGCAACCACGCGGGTGAAGAGCGCGACGACGGCCACGCCGAGAACCGCGAGAAGGGCACGAGACCGGGGGAGAACGTCGGCCTCATTGTCAGCACTCATATGCATTCATCCAAACCCCGACAATACAACTGTTGTGCTTGCGAGTCGCCCGCGACGGTGAGGTGCCCGTTCAGAGCGGCCGACCACAGGGTCATTTTCGGGTGGTGTCGGTAGTTCTTTTATCTGCGACGGGAAGGGTCGGCTATGGTCTCTCTCGGACTCGTAGTGGCCCGATTCAACTCGTCGGTCACCGAACAGATGGAGGAAGCGGCACACGACGCTGCCGCAGAGCGCGACGCGGAGGTGGCCGAGACGATTCACGTCCCCGGCGCGTACGACTCGCCCCTCGCCGCGGACCGACTCGCTCGCCGCGACGACATCGACGCCGTGGCCGTCATCGGCGCGATCGTCACGGGTGACACCGCTCACGACCGAGTCATCGCCGACGCGACGGCGAAGTCCCTCACGGACGTCTCGCTGGACCGTGACAAACCCGTCACGTTCGGCGTCTCCGGCCCTGGGATGAGCGGTGCCGAAGCGCGCGAACGCGTCAGCAAAGGTGCGGAAGCGGTTTACGCCGCGACCGAGATGGTGGAGGCGTTAGCATGAACTTCGACTTCAGCGACCGTGTTGGCCGGGTAGAACCGAGCGCCACGCTCGCCATCTCGAACCTCGCGAGCGAACTGGAAGCCCAGGGTGAAGACGTGGTCGACCTCTCGGTCGGCGCGCCCGACTTCCCGACGCCCGAAAACATCGTACAGGCAGCCAAAGACGCGATGGACGCCGGTCACACCGGCTACACCTCGTCGAACGGCATTCCGGAACTCAAGGAAGCCATCGCGGAGAAACTCCGCGGCAACGGCGTCTCGGCCGAGGCAGACGAAGTCATCGTCACGCCCGGCGGCAAGCAGGCACTCTACGAGACGTTCCAGACCCTCATCGACGACGGCGACGAAGTCGTCTTGCTGGACCCCGCGTGGGTCTCCTACGAGGCGATGGTGAAACTCGCAAACGGCTCGCTGAAGCGCGTCGACCTCGCGCAACACGACTTCCGTCTCGAACCCGCCCTCGACGAACTCGCAGACACCGTCTCCGACGAGACGAAACTCCTCGTCGTCAACACGCCGTCGAACCCGACGGGTGGCGTCTTCTCCGACGCCGCACTCGAAGGCGTCCGTGACCTCGCGGTCGAACACGACTTCGCGGTCATCTCCGACGAAATCTACGAGCGCATCACCTACGACGGATTCGAGCACACCTCGCTCGGTTCCCTCGACGGCATGGAAGACCGCACCATCACCATCAACGGCTTCTCGAAGGCGTTCTCGATGACCGGCTGGCGACTCGGCTACCTGCACGCCCCCGAGGACTTCGTCGGACAGGCAGGCAAGCTTCACTCGCACTCCGTCTCGTGTGCCGTCAACTTCGTCCAGCACGCCGGCGTCGAGGCGCTCTCCGAGCGCACCGACGACACCGTCGAAGAGATGCGCGACGCGTTCGAAGGTCGCCGCGACATGCTCGTGGACCTCCTCGCAGAACACGACGTCGACGTCGCCGTCCCGAAGGGCGCGTTCTACATGATGCTCCCCGTCGACGACGACGACCAGGCGTGGTGTGAGGGTGCGATTCAGGACGCGAAAGTCGCGACCGTCCCCGGAAGCGCCTTCAACGCGCCGGGCTACGCCCGCATCTCCTACGCGGCGAGTGAAGAACGTCTCCGCGAGGCCGTCGAACGCCTCGCCGAGCACGACTACATCTAAGGCTTCGACTCTCGTTTTCTTCCAACGCTCTGTGAGCCAAAAGCGGACGCGCCGAACGCGCCTGTCCTATTTTCGTAACGCCTCGACCGGTCGTTCGTTGGCGGCTTTCCACGCCGGATACAGTCCCGAGAGGACACTCGTCCCGATACCGAATCCCACGGCGAGGAGGATGTAGAGGAAGTTG
This sequence comes from Haloferax marinum, assembly GCF_009674625.1. Taxonomy (GTDB): domain Archaea; phylum Halobacteriota; class Halobacteria; order Halobacteriales; family Haloferacaceae; genus Haloferax; species Haloferax marinum. The sequence goes on from NZ_WKJQ01000001.1 coordinate 870,076, forward strand.
ACGACCTGGAACGTCGCCAGCGGGTCGTCCAAGACGAACGAGTTGAGTGCGATACCTGCACCGAGTGCGAGAATCGCGCCGATGACGCCGCCTGCAACACCCAGCAGTCCGGCCTCGGCGAGAATCATCCGAATCACGTCACCCCGCTGGACGCCGACGGCCCGAAGCACGCCAATCTCCTGTCGGCGCTCGATGGTGCTCATGAGCATGACGTTGAGGATGCTCACACCGGCGACGACGAGCGAAATCGACCCGATGCCGATGAGGAACGTGTTGAGGATGCCGAAGAACTGGTTGATTCCTTGCGTAATCGCCTGCAGTTCGAAGACGTTCACGCGCTCTTCGCGTTCGTTCAGCGACTCGCGGATGGCGATGGCAGACTCGTTCGCCGCCTGTCCGGACTCCGAACTCACGATGACCTGGTTGTAGCCGGTTCCGTTCACGTCTTCGACCGGGACGACGACGGCGTTGTTCGGGTTGACGAGCGAGATACCCTGTTCTTCGGCGAGCACTGCAGAGATTCGGTAGGTTCGGCCATCGATAGAGATGGTGTTTCCGGGTTCGGCGTCGAGGATTTCGGCAGTTCCCGACCCGACGAGGACGCCCTGTCGGAGTCTATCTGGAACGCGACCATCCTGCGCCTCGTACAGCGCACCGGGATTTTCCATCCCGTATATCGTGACCACCGTCTGTCGTTGCCCCCGTGTCACGAGTCCCGTGTCGGTCCGAACCGCGACGACTTCACTGTCGACGACGACCCGACGTATCTCGGCTACGTCTCGCTCACTCAACTCCTCGATACCCTCCTGAAAGTTCGGTGAGATGGTTATCTCGTTGCCAATCTCGCCGAGTTGCTGTGACGCTCCCGTGCGGAGCGTCGTCCCGAACATCCCGAGCGAGGCGATTGCGAGGACGCCGATGATGATGCCGAGGACGGCGAGACCAGAGCGTATCTTGTTTCGCGAGAGGTTCCGACGAGCCATCAACAACGCCGGAACGCGTCGGTAGAGGTCGTCGAGCCTGCTCATTGGATTCTCCCATCGACCAGTTCGATCGTCCGGTCGGCGTATTCGGTAATCTGTGGGTCGTGAGTGACTGCGATGACCGCGACGTCGTCTTCGCGTCGAATCTCGTCGAACAGGTCGAGGACGCTCCGACCGGTCTTTCGGTCGAGGTTCCCGGTCGGTTCGTCAGCGAGCAGGATTCGCGGTTCGTTGACGAGCGCACGGGCGACTGCGACACGCTGTTTCTGCCCGCCAGAGAGTTGGTCCGGCCGGTAGTGGAGGCGGTCTCCCAGCCCCACCCGTTCGAGGAGCGTCGTCGCCCGTTCTCGTGCCGTCGGGTCGTCGCCGAAGAGCGTCGGCACTTCGACGTTCTCCAGCGCCGACAGCGTCGGAATCAGGTGGAAACTCTGGAAGATGAACCCGATGAACTGTTTGCGCTGGGTCGTCATCTCGGCGTCCGAGAGGTCGGTCACGTCCTGCCCGTCGAGGAGGACGGTCCCTTCGGTGGGCGTGTCGAGTAACCCGAGGACGTTCAGCATCGTCGACTTCCCACTCCCAGAGGGACCCATCACGGTGACGAACTCGCCGGGGTCCGCGTGGAAATCGACGTCTCGCAACGCCTCGACGATTTCGCCCCCGGTGTCGTACCGTTTCCAGACGTGCTGAAGTTCGATGATGTGGCTCATCTCGAATCAGCGCCGTCGGTACGCGTAGATGCTGACGCCGACCACGACGAGGAGCGCGACGGCCCCGCCGCCGAGAAGGAGCGTCGAGTTAATTCCACTCCCACGGTTCTGTTCGTCGGGGTCCGACAGGCCAGAGACGTCGACCATCGTCTCGGCGGTTCGCTCGCGCCCATCGACGAGGTACGTCACCTCGACGGGAACGGTCGTCACACCAGCTTCGACGTTGGCGTAGAGGTCGAACGAGGCGAAATCGCTCGCCGGGACGCTCCCGACGAAGTACTCTTTGTACGGGCGGGCCGGTTCGACGCCATCGGTCGGAACGACGCGAACGACGACGCTCTGGGCGTCACTGAGTCCGACGTTGCTCGCACTCCCCGAGATGTGGACGGCCCCGTCTTCGAGTTCGACGTCGACACCGGTGAGTTCGATTTCACCGGGTGAGGCGACGTAGTCGATGGCCGTCGTCGTCGTTCCCATTTGGCCGCCGGTTTCGTACGTTGCAATCACGTCGAGCGTCGCTCGGTCGACCGACGAGACGTTCAGCCGAACCGTTCGTTCGGACTCCGCGGGAATCGACTCGACGGGTTTCCTGAGGACGACCGAACCGCCGTCACGCAGTGAGATGACGAGGTCGTCGAGCGGGGCGTTTCCGAGATTCGTCACGTCGACGACGACGGCGGGGCGAGCACCGTCACCGAGCGACGCGTCGAGACGGACTTCCTGGCGGAGTGGTTCCGCGACGAGGGGGGCCGCCGCAGTCGTCGTTCTCGCGTTTCCGTCGGCGGTGGTGTACTGAAGGCTCGCGACGACTTGCGACTCTGCCGTCGACGGGGTTACGCCGAAGTCGAACGTCCGCGCCTCACCGGATTCGAGTCGCGGAACGACGCGCGTCGCGTTTTCGACCGTCGCCCCGTCCGCAGCGACCGAGAGGCGAACGTTCCGGGCGACGACGTCTTCACCGTTCGAGACGGTGACTGCCACCGGTGTCTCCGTCCCGATGACTGCGTCGCCGACTTCGATGGCGACCTGTGGACCACCCTCACGAACACGAACCACGACAGGGTACTGGAGTCGTTGGGTCTCCCCGTTGCTCTGTCCGATGACGGTTACACGAAGGTCGTACGTCCCTGGGTCTTCGAGACGGAGTGAGAGCGGGATTCGAAGGTCGCTTCCGGGCGGGATGGTACCGAGGTCTTCGACCCGTGCGAGGTCCCTCGTCCCCCCGGCGGTACGGACGTACACGTCTGTCACGTCGAGATTCGTGGGGCTGGTTTGAGCGTTCTGTACGACTGTCGTCAGTGTGAACCGCTCGTCGGGTGTCGGTTGCGCCGGCGAGACGATGACGTCGTCGATGTAGGCCGTCGCCTCTTGACCGGCCGTCGTGGCCGGGATACCGGCCAGAACGACGGCGAAGATGAGGACGACCAGGAGGGCGCGTTGAAACATGTTTCTCAACTCATCTATCGCCCAGGCGACGGAAATACCTGCCGAGCAATACAGTCACACGGGACTGAAATCACAGCGAGGCGACTCGACATGCCAAGGTTCAGATGTATCTGCATCTGGCGAAGATATTTAAGTGAATCCGAACCCAGTGTGTGACAGATGCGCGTGCGTGACCTCCCGCTGCCGGCGACGCTAGTCTCTCACTACGAGTCGAGCGGCATCGAAGAACTGTATCCGCCACAGGTTGCCGCCGTGGAGGCTGGAATCGCAGACGGGGGCCGCGTCGTCGCCGCCATTCCGACCGCCAGCGGGAAGACGTTCATCGCGGAACTGGCGATGCTCACCGCCGACGGCCCAGGTCTCTACATCGTCCCGCTTCGTGCGCTCGCCCGCGAGAAGTACGAGACGTTCGACAAACTCCCCGGTGTGAGCGTCGGTATCTCGACCGGTGACTTCGACTCGGCCGAAGAAGACCTCGGCGAGTACGACATCGTCGTCGCGACGAGCGAGAAGGTCGATTCCGCGATTCGAAATGGCGCGTCGTGGGTCGAAAACCTCGCGTGCGTCGTCGTCGACGAGGTCCACCTCCTGGGCGCGCCTGGACGGGGGCCAACACTCGAAATCACGCTCGCGACGTTACAGCGACGCGTCCCCGACCTGCAACTCGTCGCGCTCTCTGCGACAGTCGACAACCCCGAAGTCATCGCCCACTGGTTGAACGCCGAACTCGTCGAGAGTACGTGGCGACCCGTCTCGCTTCGGACCGGCGTCTACGCCGACGGAACCGTCGAGTTCGACGACGACTCGACGCTCACTGTGGACGTCCCGCCGGTCGGCCCGAACGAAGACGCTGCAACAGAGGCTACCGTCTCGCTCGTCGCCGATGCCGTCGAAAGCGGTGGCCAGTGTCTCGCGTTCGTTCGCTCTCGCCGCGAGGCGGAGAACCTCGCCGAGCGACTCGCAGACGAAGCCCTCTCGCCCGCACCGGACCTCGGCGGCGAACTCGCCGAACTGGGCGGCACCACGACCGGGCAGCGACTCGCAGACTGTGCCCGGACTGGCGTCGGATTCCACCACGCAGGACTCCGAAGTTCGCAGCGGGCGGCCGTCGAGAACGCCTTCCGCGACAGACGACTCGCCGTCATCTGTGCGACGCCGACGCTCGCGGCGGGCGTGAACGTCCCCGCGCGGAGAGTCGTCATCCGCGACCAGAAACGCTACACTGGAGAGTCGATGGCGTGGATTCCCGTCCTCGACGTCCACCAGATGTGCGGCCGCGCGGGCCGACCGCATCTCGACCCCTACGGTGAGGCGGTGCTCGTCGGCGACGACACCGTGAAAGACGAACTCGTCGAGCGCTACGTGGAGGCCGACGCCGAAGCGGTCGATTCGCAGTTCGCCGACGACGAAGCGCTCCGAACGCACGTTCTCTCCGTCGTCGCCTCCGGGTTCGCCGACTCACTCGACGGCGTCGCGGACGTGTTCTCTGCGACCTACTACGCCCACCAGAACCCGGACGTCGACCTCACAGACCTCGTCAGCGACGTCGTCTCCGACCTCGTGGCCATGGAGATGCTCACCGTGGGCGACGACTCGCTGTCGGCGACGACGCTCGGCGCACAGACCTCTCGACAGTACGTCTCGCCGACGACCGGTGCGCGAATCGTCTCGGGCGTCCGCACCATCGAGACGATGGCAGCCGAGAACGTGACGGCACGGACCGCGCTGGAAGTCGTCTGCGACACGCCCGACATGCTCGACACCTATCTCGGGAACCGTGAGCGGGCCGTCATGTACCAGTACGCGCGAAACCACGCCAGCGAGTTCACCACCGCGATGCACGAAGCGGACCCGTTCGAAGAGTGGCTGACTGCGGTCAAGACCGCACGAATCCTCCACGAGTGGTCCGAAGGTGTGGACATCGAAGAACTGGTCGACAACTACCGAATCGGGCCGGGCGACCTCGAATCCCGTGTCGAACGCGCCGAGTGGTTGTTGGGCGCGGCGGACGCACTCTGTGGCGCACTCGACACCGACGTTCCCGAGTTCCGCGAGGTGCGGGCGCTCCTGTCACCCTGATTCGTGGGTCGGGCGACTGATTCGCCGCCGACCCGACAGTTTACGTCGTTGCGCCGAGACGTTCGACTACCGACATGATAGTCGAGGTCACGTTGTTCGTCGCTGGCCTCGCCGGACTCGTCTTCGGCGCAGACCGTGCGGTCACCGCCGCGGCCGAAGTCGCCCGGTTCTACGGTGTCTCGCAGTTCTTCATCGGCGTGACGCTCATCTCCGTCGGCACGTCGATTCCCGAGATGACGACGTCCATCGTCGCGGCGTACTACGGGGCCGGCGACATCGTCGTCGGGAACATCATCGGGTCGGAGACGTCACAGATTACCCTCGCTATCGGTATCGTCGCACTCATCGCCCCCATCGTGGCGAAGCGCCGGGAAGTGATGGTCTACGGCGGCGCGATGACGCTCGCGATGATTATCATGCTCTTGACCCTCGAAGACGGCGTCGTCCAGCGGTCGGAGGGCTTTCTGATGATGCTCGCCTACGTGAACTTCGTCTACATCCTCTATACGAACGAAGGTGGCGAGGAGATTGCCGAAGAAGTCATCGAAGAAGAAGAGCCACCCGAGCGAGGACTCCCAATCGTCGCGTTCGGACTACTCTTGGTCGTCGTCGGTGGACAGGTGATGGTGACGAACGGTATCGCACTCGCCCGGTTGGCCGGTGTCTCCGAGTTCTTCGTCGGGTTGCTCACGGGACTCGGGACGACGGCACCCGAAATCGTCGTCGCCGGTATCGCTGCCAGAGAGGGGAAAGCCGGCATCTCTGTCGGGGCGATTCTCGGAAGCAACATCACCGACCCCGTCTTCTCGCTCGGCGTTGGGGCACTGGTCGCAGACGTGGTCGTCTCCGACGTCGCGTCGGTGACGCTGTCGGGACTCTACATGCTCGGCGTCTCGCTCGCCGTGTTGGCGCTGTTCTACTGGCGGAAGGGAATCGACCGCAGGGCAGCACTGCTCTGTATCGGCCTCTACCTCCCGACGTTCGTCGTCTTCTGACTCGGTTCACAGACCGCAGTCGACACCAGATTACCGAACCCTCAGAGTTCGCGTTCTCCCTACAAAGTCGCTTCGGGACGTCGTTTTATGCCTCGCGGGGGCGTAGGCGAAGCTATGGGTATCACGTACGAAGACTTCCTCGACCTCGAGTACGAACCGACCGCCGAGGACCTCGTCTGCACGTTCCGCATCGACCCCGCGACAGGCATGTCCACGGAGGCGGCCGCCAGTCGCGTGGCGTCGGAGTCCTCCAACGGAACGTGGGCCGCCCTCCAGACCGGTGCGGACTTCACCGACATGGGTGCGACCACGTTCTCGATAGACGGCGACACCATCAAAGTCGCCTACCCCGCCGGCCTCTTCGAACCCGGCAACATGCCGCAGGTGCTCTCCTGTATCGCCGGCAACATCATGGGGATGAAAGCGGTCGATACGATTCGACTCGTCGACTGTGAGTGGCCCGACGCTATCGTCTCGTCGTACCCCGGTCCACTCTACGGGTCGTCCGTCAGAGAGGAGATATTCGGCGTCACCGACCGCCCGATTACGGCCACCGTTCCAAAACCGAAAGTCGGCCTCTCGACGAAGGCTCACGCACAGGTTGGCTACGACGCGTGGGTCGGCGGCGTCGACCTGCTGAAAGACGACGAGAACCTGACCGACCAGGATTTCAACCCCTTCTCCGACCGCCTCACCGAATCGCTGGCGCTCCGTGACGACGCCGAAGACGAGACAGGGGAGAAAAAATCGTATCTCATCAACGTCACCGCTGACACCCAGACGATGCTGGACCGCGTCGACGAGGTGGCCGCACAGGGTGGCGAGTACGTCATGGTGGACATCATCACCGCCGGTTGGGCGGGTCTCCAGACCGTCCGCGAACGAACCGAGAAACACGGCATGGCGATTCACGCCCACCGTGCCATGCACGCCGCCTTCGACCGGCTGCCGACCCACGGTGTCTCGATGCGCGTCCTCGCACAGGTGTCGCGTCTCTGCGGCGTCGACCAACTCCACACCGGAACCGCAGGACTCGGCAAACTCGCCAACGAAGACACCGTCGGCATCAACCAGTGGATGCGGAGCGACCTCTACGGCATGACCGACGTCTTGCCCGTCGCGTCCGGCGGTCTCCACCCCGGACTCCTGCCCGACCTCCTCGACGCCACGGGGACGAACGTCTGTGTCCAACTCGGTGGCGGTATCCACGGCCACCCCGACGGCACTCGCGCCGGTGCAGTCGCGCTCCGCGCCGCAATCGACGCCTACACCGATGGCCGAACGATTACCGAGGCCGCAGAAGAGACGCCCGAACTCGCCGTCGCCCTCGACAAGTGGGGCACCGAGACGCCGCGGTAACTCCCTCCAGCGGCCGCGAACTGCTCAGGCGTCCGCCCACGGTTCGGTCGTCCCCTCGCCGAACAGTTCGCGCATCAGGATGACGATGCTCTCGGGCGGGAACTGCCCGCGTTCGGTGACGATAGCGTCGACGTAGCGGGGTGGAGTCACGTCGAACGCCGGGTTCTTGACCGTTGGGTTGCCGATTTCTGCGAGCGTCTCGTCGTCGAGTATCTCCTCGGTGTCGCGCATCTCGATATCGACGGTGTGACCCGTCATCGTTCCCGGATGGAGTTTCAGCGTCTGTGCGGCCACCATAATCGGTGTGCCTCTGTCGCGGGCGTTGACCGCGAGGCCGCTCGTCCCGATTTTGTTGATGACGCTCCCGTCGGCGGCGACGGCGTCCGCACCGACCAACACGTGGTCGACGTCGTTGAGATACCGGCGGGCCGCCGAATCGACGATGAGCGTGACGGGGACGCCCATCTCGTGGAGTTGTTTCGCAGTGATGTGCCCCTGGTTGCGTGGCCGGGTCTCTTTGACGATAGCCTCGATGTGTTTTCCCTGTTCGACTGCCGCTTCGACACACGCGAGTGCGTCCGTCGAGTGGCAGTGCGTCATGATGACGTCGCCGTCGCGGAGGCGGTTCGCACCGACCTGTCCGAGGTCTGCTTGCGCCCGTTCGAGACGGGCACAGAACTCGTCTGCCGAGTCGACGACGTTCTGTCGAAGCCTCTCGACGGTCGTACTCGACATGCCCCGGAGGACGTACCGAAGCGCGTTGGGGAGACTCACGGCCGTCGGCCGGGTCTCGTAGAGCGTCCGGGCGGCCGCTCGAAGTTCACCCCGAAACACCTCCGGGTCGGTCGCCTCACTCTCTTGGGCCTGCGTCCGGAGGGCGCGAGCTACCGCGTCCGCGATGGTCGCCGCGCCGCGGATTTCCATCGTATCGATTTCCTCCGCGATGCGCCGCACCTCGGGGCGTACGCGTTCGTCCATACCTCGACATACGGCGGTCGGATGGAAAAAAGCCGCTGCCGTGGGCGACTCGGGTGCACAGTGCTCGTCTCAGAGTCGGTCGACGAGTGCTTCGTCGGGATGGCGGACGCGAACCGTCTCCACTCGCTCGGTCAAGTCGATTGCGTCGGAGAGTTTGTCCGACGACTCCGCGTGGATGGTAAACAGCGCCTCGTCAACTGCGACGACGTCACGGATTCGGTGGTGGAGTTCGATACCCGCGCCGGGGTCTTTCGGTGCGCCCGCCCGTCTGGCGATTTCGTTCACGAGACGGTTGTTGATGTGCGTGACGACACCTTCTCGGTCGGCACGGACGGTGTGGGTGTGCCGGCCGGGAGAGAGGTCTGTTGCCTTCACGTCGGGGTCGCCGTTCTGCGCTGCGAGTATCTCGCGGAACTTCTCACGCGCCTGTCCCGAGTCGAGTATCTCGGTTGCGTCGGCGTCGACACCGGCAGACTCGAAGAGGAGGTCCGCGAGGCGGATTGCTTTCACGCGGAGGGCGTTCGGACCGTTACCTTCGAGCGTCGCGAGGACTTCGCGCGCTTCGAGAACTGGGCCGACGCCGCTCCCGACTGGCGACGCACCGTTCGTGATTGCACACTCGACGGTCATCCCGAGGTGTGTGCCAACCCGGTCGAAGTCCTCCGCGAGTTCACGTGCTTCGGCGAGACTCTCGACTTTCGCGCCTTCGCCGTAGGGGATATCGACGACGACGTGTGTGGAGCCGGCGCTCTTTTTCTTCGAGAGGACGGAGGCGATGAGTTGGCCTCGTGGGTCGATAGAAAGCGGTGTCTCGGCGCGGATGATTCGGTCGTCGACCGGAGAGAGGTTCACTGCGCCACCCCAGACGAGACAGCCCCCGGTCTGGCCGACGATGTCTCGTATCTCCTCGACAGAGAACTCCACGTCACAGAGCACTTCCATCGTATCTGCTGTGCCGGCAGCAGAGGTGACCGCTCGAGACGACGTTTTCGGGATTTTCACGCCGGCGGACGCGACGATAGGGACGATGATTGGAGTGACGCGATTCCCAGCGACACCGCCGATAGAGTGCTTGTCGGCGACGATTGGGTCGTCCCACGTAATCGTCTCTCCCACCTCGGCCATACACTCGGTGAGGTGGAGTGTCTCTTCCATCGAGAGGCCGTTGGTGTAGGTCGCAGAGATGTACGCCCCGAGTTCGACGTCTGCGAGTCGTTCTTCGTAGATGTCGTTGACGATTCGGGAGAGTTCGTGGCGTTCGAGTTCGATGTCGTTGAGTTTCTTGCGGATGTAGTAGACCGAGTTCGGTTGCGGCGCGACCGAAACCTCGATGTCGCCCTCGATGTGGCCGAGTCGCCGGGTCACGCCGAGTGTGCCTTCTGCGACGAGTTCGTCCGTCAACTCCACGATTCCGATAGTCGTCCGCCCATCGTGTCGGAGTTGCACGCGTTCGAGCGCGTGGACACCGAGTTCTGCCGCGTCCGCCTCGTTGAGAAGGACCGTGGGAGAGCGAGTCCCGATATCGATGGGTACGGCGACGAGTTCCATAGCCTGAATTGGTCGGAGACGAACATAAACCGTCCTCGCGGACGCAACTCGACCTGCATGATTCCTCAGTAGCGGGAACCACGTTCCCGTTATATCGGATTTCCGGACGTCTCCTCCACTAGAGGTGAACGCTCCATGGCATCCAACTATTTCGAGAGTAACGTCGGGGGAGTGACCGTCCACGCGGAGGCCCACCCGCTCAGCGTCTGGGCCGTGCTCGCGCTCAGAGTCACGATCGGACTCGCCTTCGCCATCTCTGGCGTCGAGAACATCAGCAGTGGATTCGACGTCCGAGGATTCCTCCTGTATTCGGTGGTCGAAAACGGCAGTCCATTCGCGCCCCTCTTTACCACGCTGGGGGGCAACGACCTGTTCGTCCAGTTCGCCAACGTCGTGGTCCCGTGGGGAGAACTGTTCATCGGACTCGCACTCGTCTTCGGTGCGCTGACGCGACTGGCCGCCTTCGGAGGTGCGGCGATGATGCTCGTGTTCTACCTTGCGAACTGGAACATCGAAAACGGCATGGTCAATCTGACCTTCATGGTGGTTCTCCTCTCTGTCGCCGCCTTCGGTGCAGGGCGTATCGTCGGACTCGACGTGCTAGTCGAACAGTACCGTATCGCGGGCGTCCCGCTCGTCGAGCGGTATCCATCGCTCAGATACGTTCTCGGGTGAGGCGACACTCTCGTGCGACTCTGCGGCGGAACTGAGGGGAGGCGGCGTGGTGCGCCGCCCGAGGTGGTGGTGATGGTGGGCCCGAGGTGGTGGGTGTGGGCCCGAGGTGGTGATGGTGAAAACGAGGTGAGGTCGGCAACCGGCCTCTCGGCCAGTCACCAAAACGTCCCGACAGTGACCTGTTTTTGGACCGAGTGTGGGCCAAGAGACGACCCGTGGGGGAACGTGGGGAGACCGGTGGTGGATTCGGGAGGCTCCTGTGGGGAGCGTCGCAGACCCGTGAGATGGTGGGGAACCGAGAGCGGGTCTGTCGTGGGTTCGTCGTGGCCGTGGTGGGTCCGTCGTGGCCGTGGAAGCGGTGGTGGAACGCGTGGCGGCCGGGTGGTCACGTCAGCGGACGCGAGCGGTGATGGATTCGCTTAGGCGAGATGGGCGTCGACGAGACCCTTGAGGTCGTCGTATCCGCGGACGCCCACGATCTGCTCGGCGACTTCGCCGTCTGCGAAGAGGACCATCGTCGGGACGCCGCGAACCTGATACTGCGCAGCGAGTTGCTGGTTCGCGTCGACGTCGACTTTGACCATCGCAGCGTCGGTGTTCTCGGCCAGTTGCTCGATGGTTGGTTCGAGCATCTTGCACGGTCCACACCAGTCTGCGTAGAAGTCGGCGAGCACGACGTCGTAGTTCGAGATGACGTCGTTCAGTTCGTCTGCGCCGTTGACGTAGATTGGTTCACTCGGGGCAGATTCGACTTCTTCGACGGCACCACTGCCGTCTCCGCGAAGTTGGCTTTCGAGTTGTTCGCGTTTTTGCTGGCGAATTTCGTTCAGTTCGTCGTCGGACATATCTATCGATATCGCCCGCACCCTATTAACGGTTTTGCACGTTCTAAACAATATAATCGTGGTACTTGCTCTCACGAAACGTCCGAGAGTACGGTAGGAGAATTCGGTGTAATCGGGACACTTCGAGGGCGTACAGGTCGTGAGCGCCGTCGAGGTGGACGTGAACATCGCTACGAGGCAAAGTTCGACTGTCGGCACTCGTGTGGACAGCGTGCAGTGGACACGTCGCGCTCGAAAGAAGCCGTGGGGGGCGCGACAGTTACTCGACGTAGAGCGAGTAGGTGATGACCGCAAATCCGATGAGCGTCAACACGGCGTCGATGAGGACGCCCGTCGCGAGATTGATGTCGAGCAGTATGTCGAATGCACCCGCGAGGAGTGCGCCGAAGGTGACGATACCGAACCCGAGTGCCAACGCCCTGAGCGCCGGCGAACGAGTTCGCCTGTACGCTTTGAAGCTGAAGTAGGTGATGAGGCCGCCGAGCACGAGAATTCCCGTCTTGACGACGATGATGAACGTCGCCATCGTCGGCGATGCGTTGAGGTGTCCCATCTTACGTCTCCCTCCGGACCTGCGTCCAGATGTCTGCGATTCGTTCTTCGGGAGTCCGTTCGGGCCGCCCCACGGCCACGTCGAAGTCCCGTTCTTCGTTCAGGGCGATTCGTACTTCGTCGAACGCCACTTCGTAGGTGGTTGCGTGGTGACCATCGGCCCGAATCTGCGTCCCCTCTGCGAGGAGCGCCGCATCGGTGAGTAAGTCCAACTTTCGGTACGTCGTAGAAAGCGGGATGTCACACGTTTCAGATATTTCACTTGCCGTCATTGGTTCTTCGAGTCCTCTGATGATGGCTCGTGCGTCCGCGTCGTCGAGTGCGTCAAGCACTGCTGTTAGTTCGGCCGACTCCATCGCGGACCGGTCGCGTGCCATTACCGTGACACTCCGGCGAGAACCTTATTAACCCACCGGGTCGCTGCCACCTCCCGAGCGATTTTTCGTGCGTCGTCGTCTAAACCCTCTTAATTGAGGTCCTGTGGTCGCTGCGAGACGTGGGACAGTCCCACACTGGGGGTGTGTCACCGCGAGCCGTCGCCAGTCAATCTTCTTACGTGTCCCGAGCGATGGCGGGTACATGGAACCCCAACCGTTCCGGTATGACGCCGAAGTCGCACCGGGTGAGGTTCGGCACCTCCGCTACGAGATTAGCGAGACATATCTCGGCGACCCTGTCGAAATCCCCGTCACCATCATCAACGGGGCCCACGCCGGGCCATCGGTGTTCATGAACGCGGCGCTTCACGGCGACGAACTCAACGGTGTGAAGGTGATGCAGGAGGTTAGCAGTCGGTACGACCCCGCAGAGATACACGGGACACTCGTCTGTATTCACGTCGCGAACGTCCCCGGCTATCTGGCCCAACAGCGCTACATCCCGATCTACGACCTCGACCTCAATCGGTCGTTCCCTGGGCGCGACGGGGCTAACACCGCCGAGCGGATGGCTAACCAGATATACCGACACTTCGTCGAACCCTGTGACATCGGCATCGACTTCCACACCTCGACGCGCAACCGAACTACGATGTACCACGTGCGAGCGGACATGTCCCGGCCAGAAGTCGCTCGCCTAGCCCGCGCGTTCGGTGCGAATCTGATTCTCTCGGGCGAGGCCGAAGCGAACTCGCTCAGAACGGTCGCCACGAACGACGGCATCCCGACGATTACTGTCGAGATGGGTCGTGCCCACCGATTCCAACCAGCACTGGTGGAGCGCGCACTCGACGGTGTCGAGAGCGTCCTCGCGGAGTACGGCGTGCTTCCGGACGAGCCAGTCAGTTGGCCAGGGTGGACACGCATCATCGACTCTGCGATGGACAAGACGTGGTTACGCGCAGACGTCGGCGGACTCGTCGAGATGCAGTACGGCGAAGTGCCACTCGTCTACGAAGGCGACACCATCTGCACGATATCCGACCACTTCAAGACGAGAGAGACGCGCGTCGAAGCCCCCTTCACCGGCCTCGTCGTCGGCGTCCTCCAGAATCCGGTCGCCGCACCGGGGCATCCGCTGTGCCACCTCGTGAGCGTCGACGACGCGACGCTCCGCGAGATAGAACGCGAGATCGAAGCGGGAGAGTTCACCGAACGACCGTGGAGCTAACCTGACTCTCGCGGTTACTCTTCTAACCGAGTCACGTCTTCGTCGTCGAGTCCGATGTGGGAGGCCGCGACGTTGTCACGGAGGTGAGGGACGCTCGCCGTACCGGGAATGGGCAACATCACGTCGGAGCGGTCGAGCAACCACGCGATGGCGATTTGCTCTGGGGTCGCGTCGTGCTTCGTCGCCACAGCAGAGAGGGCGTCTTCTTTGTCTCCGAAGTCGCCGGCGCCGAGTGGGAACCACGGAATGAACCCGATTCCGTACCCTTCGCAGGCCTCCAACACCGCTTCCGACTCGCGGTTCGCGACGTTGTACTGGTTCTGGACGGTGGCGATATCGACGATTTCGCGTGCTTCGTCGAGTTTCTCGACCGAGACGTTCGAGAGGCCGACGTGTCGAATCAGCCCTTCGTCTTTCATCTCTGCCAGCGCGTGGACCGACTCTTCGAAGGGGACGTGTGGGTCGGGCCGGTGGAGTTGGTAGAGGTCGATGGTATCGACGCGGAGTCGGTCCAGACTCCCGAGGATGGCGTTTCGAAGGTAGTCTGGGTCACCGTTCGGTTTCCAATCGCCGTCCGAGTTGCGGAGAAGGCCTCCTTTCGTCGCCACGACGAGTTCGTCTGGGTAGGGTGCGAGTGCCTCACCGATGAGTCGCTCCGAGACGGCGGGTCCGTAGGAGTCTGCCGTGTCGATGAAGTCGATTCCGTGCGCGAGAGATTCGTGGAGGACCTTCTTCGCGTTCGCCACGTCGTCGGGTTCACCGATGATGTCTGCGCCCGTGAGACGCATCGCACCAAACCCGAGTCTGTGGACTGTCAACTCGCCGCCGATGTCGAACGTACCGCTCGCATTCTCGACCATGTGTATCTGATAGACGGCCAACACAGTGGGCGTTTCGGCGGTTGGACCCAGGTTCGGTCGTCAGCCGCCGAAATCGACTCCTCTCGTCGGCACGTATAGTAGCTATGGATCTCCTGTCGATGCGCTGGCGACACACGTTGTTCGCACACTGGCGCGTGGACCCAGATATCGTCCAAGCGCACCTTCCGGACCGACTCTCCGTCGCGACGTACGACGGTGACGCGTGGGTCGGCGTCGTCTCGTTCGACATGGTGGATATCCGACCACGCGGTTCACCGATTGGCCTGTCGTTTCCCGAAGTGAACCTGCGAACCTACGTCGAACCACGCTTCGGTGGCGAACGGGGCGTCTACTTCTTCACCCTCGACGCCGCGGACCGCCTCGGCGTCACGTCGGCCAGAGTTGGCTACCGACTCCCCTACCACCACGCGACGATGTCCGTCCGAGAACGAGACGGCGATATCGAGTTCCAGAGTTACCGCCCTGCGTCGCGGGACGTGCCAGCGGCACACTTCGACGCGACGTATCGCCCACTCGGCGACCCACGTCCTCCCAAACCGGGGTCGCTCACCGAGTTCCTCGTGGAGAACTACCGATTTTACACCGACGAGTGGCCCATCGTCATCGGCGTCATCGACCACGACCCCTGGCCGATACAGAACGTCGACGCCGAGATACGGGCGAATACGATGTTCGAGGCGTGTGGCTTCGACCACCCCGACGGCGACCCACTCGTCCACTACGCCCACGACGTGATGGTGACCGCAGAACAACCAGCGCTTCTGCACTGACGTTCGTCTCTACGCACCCGACGCGTCCCGAGGAGAAGGTGAAACCTTCAAGCCCCACTGAACGAAGGCGGAAACATGGCACTCATCGACACAGTCATGGCAACGGTCCACTTGCTCGTCGGCGGACTCTGGACGGGGAGCGTCCTCTTCTTCGCACTCGCCGTCCTTCCGACGGCCCGTTCCGGCGAAATTCGCGCCGGTGCGTTCGAATCGATTATCTCTCGTCTCACGATGGGGTCCCGTGTCGCAGCACTGCTCATGTTCGTCACCGGTGGTCACCTCGCCGGAACGCGCTACACCGTCGGGTCGCTGTTCGGGTCGGGCCGCGGTCACCTCGTTCTCACGATGCTGGTCCTCTGGTTGGGCCTGACCGCTCTCGTCGAAGTCGGGCAGAGTCGGGCGAAAGACGGCCTCGCACAGAAGAAGGTCCGGACACCGGCGGAGAACGCCGCGCCGTTCTACCTCGGTGCAGCACTCGTCGCCGTCTTGCTCCTCCTCGATGCGGGACTGCTCCTGAACTGAGCACCGGGCGGTTTTTCTCCGACACGCTGTCGAGTGACACCGGCAGGATTCGATAGCGTCAGTCGATTCGGCCACAGATATTTATCTACTGCCGGCCCACCCTGAACTATAGTATGTTCACGTCCACGGAGGGAGACCAGTGAATCGTCTCCACCCTCGGATTCGTCTTCTCTGGGTCGCGCGAGCAGTCATCTTCGCCCTTCTCGTCGGCGGCGTGGCAGCGGCGGGCGTGTTGTTTACACCGCTTCCGATACCCACACTCGCCCCAGTGGCGATTAGCTTCGTCTTACTCGTCGTCGGCGTCCCCTACGCCCTGCTCCGCTACCGAGCGTGGGGGTACGAGATTCGAGACGACTCGCTGTATCTCCAGCGCGGCGTCCTCACGAAAGTCTACACTGTCGTCCCTTACGTCCGCGTCCAGCACGTCGACTCGGCCCGTGGACCGCTCGAACGACTCGCCGGTCTCGCCTCGACCATCGTCTACACGGCCGGGTCGCGCGGTGCCGACGTTTCGATACCCGGACTCACCCCCGACGGTGCGGAGGACCTTCAGGACCGACTGAAACGCCTCGCCATCCGTGCCGAGGGCGACGACGCGGTATGACGCACCTCTCGCCTCTCTCGGTTCCGTACCGGGCGGCACAGCGCAGCGTCAGCATCGCCTTCGCGCTCGTGTTCCTCGCGTTTTCCGGCGGGACCGCATTCGGTGGGATTCTCGGCGGCCTCGGCGCAGTTGCACTCGTCGGGTTCGCCGTCCTCGCCATCGCAGGCTACGAGTTCGCCTACTACGAGCGATTCGAATACGAACTCACCGAAGACACGCTCGACATTCGGTCTGGCGTCTTCTCACGACGGAATCGGGAGATTCCCTACCGACGCATCCAGAACGTCGATATCTCTCGGAACGTCGCCCAGCGACTGTTCGGACTGGCCGCCGTCGACTTCGAGACCGCCGGTGGAGGCGGGACCGAAGGCAGTCTCCGATTCGTCACCTACGAGGAGGCCCAACGTATCCAGAAAGCGGTCGCCCGACTGAAGCGCGGCGACACGTCACCCGACGCGCCAGAACCGGACCGAGAGCTCCTCTTCGAACTGACGCCACGTGAACTCGGTATCGTCGGTGCGCTCTCGTTCGACCTTCGCCTCCCCGGCATCGTGTTTCTCTTCGCGACGAGTATCCTCCCAATCGTCGCCTCCTTCGTCGACGTTCCCATCCCCACTCGAGGGATGGCCGCTGGTATCGTCGGCGTGGTCGTCCTGGCCTTCTTCGTCGCAGTCGCCTCGTGGGCCGCAGGATTCGCGACTGCCGTGGTGAACTACTACGGGTTCCGCCTGACTCGCGTCGGTGACGAACTCCAGTACGAACGTGGCCTCATCCAGCATTACACCGGGTCGATTCCCATCGACAAACTCCAGACACTCACTATCGAAGACAACCCGCTGAAGCGCCGATTCGGCTATGCGACGCTCCTCGTCGAGACGGCAGGGTACGCCCCCGGTGCAGAGAACGCGGGCGGTTCGAATCGGTCACGTCGCGGGTCCGAAGCGGCGATTCCACTCGCCAGTCGTGACCGCGTTCGCGCACTCGTCGAAGAGATAGAAGGCGTCTCTGAACCGACGTTCGAACGGCCACCGTCACGAATCCGCCGGCGCTACGTCATCCGGTATCTACTCGCTGTCGGCGGTATCGTGGGTGGGCTCTACGGGTTGAACGTCGTCTTCGGCGGCGTCCCGTGGTACATCCCACTGGGGTTGATTCCCGTCGCCGCCGTGGCCGGTGTCTATCAGTACCGACACCGTGGCCGAGCACTCACCGAGGACCACTTCGTCACGCGAAACGGCTTCTGGAAGCGTGAGACTCGCTTCGTGCCGTACTACCGCATCCAGACGGCCATCGAAGCGCGAACGATATTCCAGCGACGCTGGCGCGTCTCGACAGTGACTGCCGACACCGCTGGGAGTCTCTCTATCGTCGGTGGCGACGCCGCAGCAGTCGATATCGAAGCATACGACGCCGCCAGTCTCCGCGACGAGTTGGACGACAGACTCCGCGACGCACTCGCCGAACGCCGCGAGGAACGCCGACGCGAACGGCAGGCCACACTCGGTATCGAGATTGCCGAAGCCGAGGGAGACCGAGACGAAACGACCGCAGAAGCCGTCATAACTGGTGACGACGGCCGAATCGTGGATGGACTCGTGGACGAAGCAGAACCGGACACCGAATCCGAACCCGACGCTGAACCAGAACCCGACGCTGAACCAGAACCAGACTCCGAAAACAGCGCCGACCGCGATGCTGAAGACAGCGCCGACCGCGATGCCAGCGACGTCGACGCCGACGAATCCGGGGAATCGAACGACGAAGTCGCCGAGTCGAGCCAGTTCATCTGGGGAGCGTCGGTCACAGACGAACGTGACGACGACGCAGACGACGAGCGTTAGTCGAGAAACACCTGAAACTCGGCGGCCCGGCCGTCCGGGTCGTCGGCGAAGAACTGGTAGATTCCGTAGGTGTCGTTTTCGTGCGGGCTGTCACGAGCAACGTCGACGAGCGCGTCGTACATCTCGTCGACGTCGAGTTTCGACTCGGAGACGAACGTGAGAATCCCGCAGTCGTCGGTGTGGTCTCGGTCACAGAACCCGAATCGAAAGCCACCGAAATCGAGGATGGTGCAGTCGACCTGTTCGAGCCACACCTCGGCGCCGACACGGTCGGTGTAGAACTCCACGACTGCGTCGTGCTGTTCTGTCGCGAAGAAGACGATTCCAGACATACGTCTGCTGCGACGTTAGCGGTCAAAGTCGTTGCGGGGAGAGATTTTTGCAGAAGCGACGCAGAGACCGGTACAGACAATCGGTGACCGGCCTGGGAGAGCAAAATATCTTTCTCTCGCCCTCGAGACGTACGGATATGGTTGGCCACGACATCGACGATGTCGACCGCGCGATTCTCCACGCCCTGCAGGAAGACGCGCGAAATCTGACGTCGGGGGACATCGCAGAGCGGTCCGGGACGTCCGACAGCACCGTTCGAAAGCGCATCAAGCGCCTCGAAGAACAGAAGGTTATCAAGGGGTACCACGCCGCTATCGACTACCAGCAGTCGGGATACCCGTTCAAGATGCTCTTGTTTTGTACCGCACCGATTCCCAAACGAGGAGCGATGATACAAGACGTGTTGTCTATCGACGGTGTGGTCTCCGTGCAGGAACTCGTCACTGGCGAGAAGAACCTCCTCGTCACGGTGGTCGGCAAGAACGACGACGACGTCACACCCGTCGCACAGGAACTGCTCGAACTCGGCCTCACCGTCGCCGACGAGGTGCTCGTACGAACTCACGAGACGACACCGTTCGGCGGATTTACGAACGAACGGTCCGACGAGACCGAGTGATTCGCCCGCGACGTCACGGCAAACACCGCTGTCTTTTCACACCGCTGTAAACGACACCGAACGATTCGTTCAGTGAAGAATGCCACTCGAACAGAGTGTGCACAGAATGGGGCATGGGCGATAGATGGGGCCGCTATCGACGATGGAGTGCCGGCTGATACGGCAATCACAGAGGGTACAGTGAGCACCCGGTGAGCTGGGCAGCCAATACGAGAGCCCACCGCTGTCTGTTACATGGCAACACAGGCCATAATGTTCTTTCATAGGCCATTAAGGGAACAGAATGTTCGAATAGAAGGATTTAATAATTATTTCGTTCGTAATATGGGCAAGACGAGGACAGTCAGTGACGGGCCGCTCACGGCGAGGGGTAACCGCACGGACTGCCGACAGTTCACGAACGATGACAGACGAAACGACAGTACCTCGGGTCGGACCGCTTCCGAAGACGACGGCGGAGACGCCACGGCTTCCGATTGCTCTCACGCGAGTCGTGTGGCTCCTGTGGGCAGTGAGCCTCGTCTTGGCCGGGGCCCGACTGTCGAGCGACCAGAGCTGGTCGTTGTTCGGTCTGTTCTCGGTCGACGGGCTGACCGTCGTGATGTGGGTCGTCGCGACGTTCTTCAGTGGAATCGTCCACAGTTACTCGCGGCGCTACATGGCCGGAGACAGTGCGCTCAACAGGTTCTTCGGCAACGTGTTCGCGTTCACGCTCGTCGTGATGGCGCTCGTCGCAGCAGATTCGCTCGTCGTGTTCGCGGCACTGTGGCTGGCGATGGGACTGGTGATGGCCAATCTCATCGGCCACGTCGACTCCTGGAGACACGCACACTCGGCCGCTTCACACGCTCGCCGCTCTTTCGCGGGAGGTAGTGTGTTGCTCGCCATCTCCTTCGCGACGTTGTGGTGGGAGACCGGCGCAACGACGATTTCTGGCGTCGCGACGGCGGAAGTCACGACCTCAGGGACCGTCCTGTTCGCGGTGGCGGCGCTCCTACTGGCGGCGATGATTCAGTCAGCATTGCTCCCGTTCCACACGTGGCTGCTGTCGTCGATGACCGCGCCGACGCCCGCGTCGGCACTGATGCACGCCGGGTTCGTCAACGCAGGTGGAATCTTGTTACTCCGGTTCGCTCCGGTCGTCACTGTCGACGGTGTCTTCATGCTGGCAATCGTGCTCGTGGGCGCGACGAGTGCTCTCCTCGGAAAGCTCCTCAAGACCGTCCAGACCGACGTCAAGAGTCAACTCGGCTGTTCGACCATCGGGCAGATGGGGTTCATGTTCATGCAGGCAGGACTCGGCTTCTTTGGTGCTGCCATCACCCACCTCGTCTTGCACGGCTTCTACAAAGCGTACCAGTTCCTCTCCTCGGGGAGTAACGTAGAACAGAAAGCACCCGGTGAAAAGAGCGACGTGGCTCCGTCCATGGGGGTTTCCGGTGTCGCAGTGACTGCGTTGACCGCACTCGCAGGTGGTGTCCTGTTCGCCCTCGTCACCGGGAAGGGTCTGGCGTTCGATACCGGACTGCTACTCGCGGGGCTCGTCGTGTTGACTACGATGCACGCCGCCCGCGAGACGATTCGCCACACTGCGCTGCCCCGAGCCCTTCGCTACGGGGGCGTTCCGCTGGTGTTCCTGCCAGCAATCGCGGTGTACGCGTCGGTGTACAACCTCATCGAGCACGCGTTAGTCGGGGTTCCACTCGTCACGGTCCCGGCCGAACTGACGCCCGTTCACCTCGCCGTCGCCGCCGCGTTCGTCCTCGCGTACATCACCATCGAGAGCGGGGTCTACCGTCGCAGCACTCGCTTGTACGTGACACTCGCAAACGCGACGCGCCCCACGTCTGGAACCATCGTGACGAACAGAGAGGAGTACAATGAACACTAACGAGACGATTCACGACACCATCGAACAGGCTGCAACGACCGTCGGGTCGGTCTGGCCGCTTCACTCTTTCGTGACGGCTAACCCACTCAGTGGCTTCGAAGACCACTCGTTCCACGAGGCCGTCCAGCAGGCCGAACGCCTGTTCGGCGGCCGCGGCTATCCGAGTGCTGACGTGTTTCGCGCAGCGCTCGACACGGGTCAAATCGACCCAGAGACGCTTCGGAGCGAACTGCGTGCACACGGGTACGACGCGGAACCATCGGACCTCTTGGCGCGCATGGAGGCCGACGAAGACCCGGCCACCGAAGACGACGAGTCGAGTCCGCACGACGTGGTCGATGCGTACCTGACGAAGTGGCTCGCCGCCTTCCTCGACGAGGGCCAGGCGTCGTGGGCGATGCCGAACCGTGACCGCGGATTCTACGCCGCGTTCCGTTCTGTGGCACGCCACGACCGCTCGCTCCCGGACCGGAACGCAGTTGCGGAACTTCCAGACGACCCGACCGAGGCAATCGAACAGGTCGTCTCGACGTATCCACGGGACCAGTTGGCTGACCTCTTCGAGTTCCACCTCGGGAGGCTTCCAGGGTGGACCGGTTTCATCAAACAGCGGGCCGCCAGTGGCGGGGCCTGGCAAGCGACGTACCCCATCACACTCACGGAGTATCTGGCCGTTCGGTTAGTTCTCACAGACATCCTCGATGCCCCGCCCGACCCGCCGACGTCCGCAGCGGAATCGACACGTACCGAACGTGACCCAGAAGACGACGACGATGTCCCGCTCCCGGAACTCTGGTTGAACGCGTGGGAGGCTACGTATCGTACTCAACTCGTCGAGTCGATTACCGAACAGCGCCAGTCGACGGCCGCGGCCGGAGACGGTGAGAAAGCGGTCGTTCTCGAAGACGGCGGCCGTCCAGACGCACAACTCGTCTTCTGTATCGACACGCGCTCGGAGGTCATCCGACGCCACGTCGAGGACACGGGTGCCTACGAGACCTACGGCTACGCGGGATTCTTCGGCATCCCGATGCGCTACGAAGCCTACGACTCCGGAGTCACGATAGACGCCTGCCCACCGATTCTCGAGGCACAACACTACGTCACCGAAGACCCGGTCGATGGGTGTGACCACGAACACGGACGCTTCGACACGTGGGCGAACAGTACCCGCGCCGCCGCGAACGTCCTCAAGTCACTCAAATCGAACGCTGCGACCGTGTTCAGTTTCGTCGAGAGTGCTGGAAGTGGATACGGGGTCGCACTCGCCGCACGGACCCTCTTTCCGGCGCGTGTGTACGACTTCCTCAGCGCGACCTCCGAGCGAATCCCGTCGAATGCAGACTTCTGCGAACCGGCACTCGACTACGACGGTGACGCCGACGGAGACCTGCCACGCGGACTGTCTACCGCAGAGAAAGTCGAGTACGCCGCCACCGCGTTCGAACTCATGGGGTGGGACGAATTCGCGCGCGTCGTCGCGTTCGTCGGCCACGCCAGTCAGACCGCGAACAACCCGTTCGAGTCCAGCCTGGACTGTGGTGCCTGTGCCGGTAACGCCGGCGGCCCGAGCGCTCGCGTCCTCGCGGCCATCTGCAACGACGACGAGGTCAAGACCGAACTCCGTGAGCAGGGATTCGACATCCCATCGGACACCGTCTTCGTCGCTGGCGAACACAACACGACGACGGACGAAGTGACGCTCTTTACCGGGTCTGTCCCGGAGAGCCACGAGTCCGACGTCGAACGACTTCGCTCCGACCTCGAAACCGCCCGCGCCGGTGCGGCCGCAGAGCGGACCGAACCGATGAGTGTGTCGTCGCCAGCGACTCGCGAGACCGAACGCCGGGCCACAGACTGGGCTGAGACGCGCCCCGAGTGGGGACTCGCGGGTAACGCAGGATTCGTCGTCGGCCCCCGTTCACTCACGCAGGGACTCGACCTCGACGGTCGGTCGTTCCTCCACTCGTACGACTGGCGGCACGACGACTCGGGTGAGGCGCTGGCGGCCATCCTGAGCGGCCCGATGGTCGTCACCCAGTGGATAAATATGCAGTACTACTTTTCGACCGTGGACAACGCAGTCTACGGAAGCGGGTCGAAGATTACCCACAACCCGGTCGGAAACGTCGGCGTCTACCAGGGCAACGGCGGCGACCTGATGACGGGACTGCCGCTCCAGTCGGTCAAAGCGGCCGACGACGACCCGTATCACCAACCGCTGCGCCTCTCGGTAGTGGTTCACGCCCCGGTCGAACGTGTGACCACGATCCTCGAAGAGAACCCCGACGTCACAGAACTGCTTGACAACGGTTGGCTCTCGCTGACCGTCGTCGACCCGACGCAGAACGAGACGTCGTTCGAGTACGACGGGAACCCGACGTGGGTGGGCGACGGAGCAGACGACAGTCACGACGCAGTCGAGGAGCCGAATACAGCAGAGAAGACGGTCACGCCGCCGATGGCGGCCGACGACTGACTCGGCGGCTATGGTCTCTCTGTCGGGAGCGATGCCCAACGGTGAATCTTCGTTCCTTCCCTGGTATTTACCTCTGTTGCGCGATAGTACACCGCAATGGCGAATTCGGTACTGGAGTCGCTCTTGACTGGAAACGCACACTACGTCGAACACCTCGACGCGGACCACTTCGAAGGAGTCCGAGACGTGCAGGAACCGCCAGTCGTCACCGTCGGCTGTTCTGACTCTCGTGTCCCAGTCGAAGCACTCTGGTGTTCCGACAAAGCGGGAACTCTCTTCAAATCGGTCAACATCGCCAATCAGGCGTGGACCACCGTCGATGGCTCACTCGTCGTCAACGATGTCGTCGGCTATGCGGTCGCCGAACTCGGCGTCTCGGACATCGTCGTCCTCGGTCACACGGGGTGCGGTGGGCTCTCGTCGGCCTACGAATCCGTCGTCGGTGACGGTGACAAAGACTTCCCGGTGGCCGTCGAAGAAGCCGTCTCGCGCCTCGTTCCGCTAGTCGAAGAAGCACGTGAACTGGGACTGTTCGACGAAGAGACACCGACGGCCGACGCAGTCAACCGACTCGTCGAGTACGCCGTCGTCCGGCAGGTAGAGTTCCTCACCGAGAGCGACGAAGTCCCCGAATCGACCGACTGCTGGGGATTCGTCTACGACTTCCAGCACGCCTACGGCGACGACGACGGCGCGGCCTACCTCGTCGCCGCAAATGGAGATTCAGACCCCGAACGCGTCGCCGAGTGGGTTCCGGACGAGTTCGAGGGGCGTGTCAAGTCGATACGCTGAACGACCGACTCGGTGAACGACTGACTCGCTGCGCAGTCGAGTCGAGAACGTCAGTTCTCGCGTGCGTCGTCGATAATCTGTGAGAACTCGCGGGCCGTCTCGGTGATGGCTTCGAAGTCGCCGTTAGCGATTGCGTCGCCGTCCATGAGCGCACCGCCGGCACCGACGACGACAGCGCCTGCGTCGATGTAGTCAGCGGCGTTGTCGAGTCCGACGCCGCCGGTCGGCATCATCGGAATCTGTGGGAGTGGACCCTTCATGCTCTTGAGGTGGCCCGGTCCGAGCGACGACGCGGGGAAGACTTTCACGAGGTCAGCACCCGCCGAATAGGCGTCGACGGCCTCTGTCGGCGTCATGATACCTGGGGCGACGAGCGTCCCGTATCGGTTACACGTCTCGACGACGCCCTCGTCGAAGTTCGGGCCGACGACGAACTCCGCTCCGGCCTGAATCGCCGCCGTCGCCGTCGGAGCGTCGAGAACCGTTCCCGCGCCGACGATCGCTTCGTCGTCCGAAAACGACGCCGACACCTCGCTGATGAGGTCCATCGCGTTCGGATTGTCGGCCGTAATCTCGTACGCGGTGACGCCGCCTTCTTTCAGCGCGTCTGCGACGTCGATGATAGTGTCGGCGTCTGCGCCGCGCATCACCGCGACGACGCCGCTGTCGGCTATTCGCTGCATGTCCTCGTGTACGTCGAGTGCGACCATCGTTGTCTCGACATTTACTACAGAAGTTAATAAATTGGGGGCTCCCCCGACGGTTCGTCCGCAGAATCTCCTTGTCGACTGTCATCACGCGACACGCTCAAATCGTCTCGGCACTAACCCGAGGTAAGCGACGGCCGACCGCGTGTGCTGTCCGACCGCCGCACTATCATGTCCATCCACTCCGATTTCGAAGGACTGTACCGCGACGTCATCCCCTCGGTCGTCTCCGTCTACGTCGGCGGCCGTCGTCGCATCGGCGGGGCCGGGAGCGCGTTCGTCTACGACGACCAGCACCTCGTGACGAACGAACACGTCTCTCGGCTCGCAGACGAGACGAAGTCGAACCGCGTCGAACTCCGGTTCGCCGACGGGTCGTGGCGCGTCGGCGAGGTCGTCGGTTCAGACGTGTACACCGACCTCGCCGTCGTCGCCGTCGACGACTTACCAGCAGACGCCGCCGCACTCCGACTGGCGACCGAAAATCCGTCACCCGGACGGCCCGTCGCCGCACTCGGGAATCCACTCGGTCTCGAAGGCTCCATCTCCGCCGGTATCGTCTCCGGCGCGAACCGGTCGCTCCCCACCTCCAACGGATTCGCCATCCCTGACGTCGTCCAGACGGACGCGCCTATCAACCCTGGGAACTCGGGCGGCCCACTCGTGGGATTCAGCGTCGGGGGCGACGGTGACCCGACGTACGAAGTCGTCGGCGTCAACCGTGCGAAACAGGGAGACAACATCGGGTTCGCCGTCTCACCGCTGATCGCCAACCGCATCCTTCCGGACCTCGTCACCGACGGCTACTATCGCCACTCGTACCTCCGGGCACGCACCCTCGACGTGACACCCTCCGTCGCCGAGGCGAACGGCCTCGACACACCACGTGGCGTCCTCGTCGTCGGGTCGGCCGCCGGTGAGTCAGGTGCCGAAATCCTGCGTGGGTGCGCCGAGAAGACGCGCCTTCGTGGCTGGGAGATTCCCGTCGGCGGCGACGTTATCGTCGCCATCGAAGGCAACGAAGTCCGAGCACACGAGGAGTTGATGCGCTATCTCATCACGGAAACCCGACCCGGTGAACCGGTGGCAATCGACGTTCTCCGCGACGGAGACCCGATGACACTCGTCGTCGAACTCGACGAACGCCCGACCGTGGACAAAGACGGCCGCGACGGTGGGAGTCAAATCCCCATCGAATGAGTACTGTTTTGACACTACTTGCCCAATAGGTTCGCTGTGTCTTCTCCACCAGACGACTCGACAGGTGGTGGTTCCACCGACGACGTAGACGACGGTTCGACTGCCACAGCAGACAATGGGCAACGTGAACGCCCATCTGTCGCGACGCTTTTCGACGAGATTTCGCCGTTACGACTCGCTATCGGCGTCGTGTTCGTCGCGTTCGTCGTCTTCGCGGTCGTCTCGGGGTGGATATCTGCCACGTCCCCCGACATCGTCGGTGTCGCGCTGCTCTGTGTCGTCTTTCTCTCCGGTGGGTTCGTCCCGTTCAACACGACGGTGGCGTACTACATCACTCAATCAGCGGCGTTCATGCTCTGGGGAGTGTCGCGACTGCTGTTCGCCGGCTTCGACGTCGTTCCGCTGTTACTCGGGGGATTCGGCGCGATCGGCCTCGTCTTCTACGGTCAGCGGGCGCTCAGAGACGGAGTGTTCGCGGAGGCCTGAGACGGTCACTCCCGAACCGTCATCACGGGAGCGTCGGCGAGACGAACGACTCGTTCAGTGGTGCTCCCCAAGATAGCGTGTTCGAGGCCAGAGCGGCCGTGTGTCGCCATCACGACGAGGTCGATGCCGAGTTCGTCGATTGCGTCGAGTATCTCACGGTGAGGAACACCGATTCGAACGGTCGTATGGCACGTGACGTCGTCGGCGGCGGCGAGCGTCGCGATTTCTTCGACTGCCACCTCTGCGGCGTCTCGGAGACTGGCCTGGACTCGTTCGACTGGGATATCGGCGGCAGTCCACAGACCGAGGTCACTCGAGTCGATAACCGATAACACGTGGAGTTCCGCCCCGTACGCGGTCGCGATGTCGATACCACGGCGGGCGGCAGCGAGCGAACGGGCGCTGCCGTCGGTGGGAACGAGGACAGACGAATACATGTCACTCTATTGGTGTTCGAACGCTATGGCTTTTCCGCGGCCACAGCTACTGGTGACCGATATCGTCGGCAGAATGGAAGCAACGAACGGGTCGGTTTCAGACGCGAGTGCGTGGTTTCGGAACGGCCTTCCGCACTGCTGCGGCGGACGCGACGAGGAGTCCACCGAACAGGATGGAGACGAATAGCTCAGGGGCGACGGTCAGACCGGGGACGTCACCAACTGTGCTAACGAGTGCGTATCCGGCAACGACCGTGAGGACGATGCCGATGACGACTGCAAGGCCGATTCCCGCTTTCATCAGGTCGATTTTCATGCTCACCCCATCATACACCCTGAGATTCCATATATAGGCAGAATCGTTCCCAGAGACCGGGAAAATTCTGGGCTTCTGCCTCAATTTAGAGCCATTTCATAAGGGACGAGAGGGCCACGACGAGGCGTCTGCGTCGCAACGTCGTGTGAAAAAAGTGGTCGTCGAGCGGTCCGAAACAGCGATGTGTCGCCTTCTCGAGTCGGCTACGGCGACACCGAGTTATCCTTCTCGCCGTACAGTCCGTACAGGACGAACATGAGGCCGAGGAACAGGAACTCGATGATAGCCACCGCAATCAACGGCAGTTCGATGTTGAAGAACCCCGCCACCGTCCGGAGCTCGATGGCTATCGGGACGCTGATGGCGATGATGATGAGCGACGTCGCCTTGGTGAGTCTCATGCGACCACCTCCAGAACTTCGTTCTGGCGTAATTGCATTCGCCGGTGGCTCATGCAATCACCCCCACGAGCGTGTTGACAGCACCAGTCAGGGCCGTCGTCGCGAGGTCGAGACCCGCCGAGATGGTGGCCGGAACGGGGAGGCCACCACCGAAGAGGCCACCACCGTTCTGGATGATTGCGGCCACGGGCAACGTGTACGCGAGGATGACGAGGAGCACCGCGATACCGGTCCACATCGTCAGGTTGTCGAGGATGCGCGGACTGCCTTCGGCACCCGAAAGCGGTGCGGGGAGATACTCGTCGACCGGTCGGTCAGACTCCTCACCGAGTGAGGTCAGGAGCATGTTGAACAGGAACAGCACCACCGACAGGAACAACAGCGTCCCGCCGAGGGCAATCTGCACGCGAAGTTCGAAGATGCTCCCGATTGGCGTCACGAAGTCGAAGTTCTGGTACTGTGGTTCTGCAGTGCGGCGTGGGATACCGGCGAGACCAGCACGGTGCATCGCGTTGGACATGAAGACCATCCCGATGAACCACATGGTGACCTGCAGAAGGCCGATCGGTCGGCTGTAGAGTTTCGTTCCGGTAAGCTGGGGAACGAGCCAGTACGACCCTGCCATCATCGTCAGTGCGACGGCAGTCCCGACGGTCAGGTGGAAGTGACCGGGAACCCACAGCGTGTTGTGGATGAGGTAGTTGATGTTCATCCCGGCGTTGATCATGCCGGAGAATCCGCCGGCAGCGAACAGGATGCCCGCAAAGGCCATGCCGGTGAACGCAGGGTCACGCCACGGGAGTGCGCCGAGCCACCGGAAGTAGCCTTCGCCGCCGCGCTGTCGTGCACCGTGTTCCATACTGGCGACGGCGGTGAACGCCGTGAGCAACGACGGCAAGAGCAGGAACATCGTGTTCGTCATCGCGATGAACTTGAAGCCCTCTGCGATACCTGGGTCGAGGTACTGGTGGTGAATCCCGACCGGGGTCGAAAGCAGGAGGAACAACAGGAACACGACGCGTGCGAGCGGGTCACTGAACAGGCGTCCGCCCGAGAGTTTCGGAAGGATGGTGTACCACATCATGTACGCTGGCATCAGCCAGAAGTACACGATGGGGTGTGCAAAGTACCAGAACAGCGTTCTGGTGAGAAGCGGATTGACGCTCGGAATCAGTCCGAGCGACCACGGGATGAGGAAGAACACCACCGACACGGCGACGCCGATGGTAGCGATGTACCACATGATCATGGTCGTCAGAACCATGAACGTCTGCAACGGGATGCGTTCGCCCTCGTGGTCCTTGCGCCACACGCGGTACGAGAGGAACCAGTCGGCGCCTGCGAGCCACGTTGCGACGATGAACATCGCCAGCCCGATGTAGAAAATCGGGTGGGCTTGCAGCGGTGCGTAGAAGGTGAACAGCACGTCTGCACTGATTCCGAGGTTCGGGACGAGCCCACCGAGAATCGCAATCGCGGCGAGCGCCGAACCCGTCGTCATCAAGCCGAACCACGCCCACGAGAACAGTTTGCTCTCGGCGGGACGGTCTAGACTCCGTGCGATTGCCCAGTGGAAGAACCCACAGAGGAAGAAGATGGTGAACACGATCGCCAAGAGGACGCCGTGGCCGGTCAGCATCGTGTAGTAGTCCGCGGAGTCGATGACGCGAACGATGTTCGTCCGGTGGAGCGTCTGGACGAGTCCGAAGAACGCGCCGATTCCGAGAGCGACGAACGCGACGAGGAAATTCGCCTTGACGACGGCCGCCTCGTCGGGGAACCTATCGACGAACGTTCGTTGAGACGCAGTCGCCATCAGTTCTCTTCCTCCTGTTGCTGCTGTTCGTACCAACTATCGAATTCACTCTGTTCCATAACGACGAGTTTGCCTTCCATGACGTGGTGGCCTGAGCCACAGTATTCGTTACAAAGCAGCCCGTACTCACCGGGTTCGTCGAACTCGACGGTGAACTCGGCTACCTGGCCAGGAATGGCCATCGTGTTTGCGTTCGTGCCGACGACTTCGAACCCGTGGATGACGTCCGCCGCAGTCACGTGGAACGTGACCGTACTCCCTTCGGGGACGCGGATGGGTTGGGTGGTGCCGGGCTCGAAGACGAACTGACGGGTGACGACGTAGACGTCGTACTGGTTCTCGCCAGTCTTCTCGATACCGGGGTCACCGAACTTCGGATGGTCGTCGAGCGTCGTTGGGTCGACGGTTCCACCCTTGTCGTCTATCATGTCGATACCTGCGCCTGCGGCACCGTACGTGATGGTGCCGATGAACCCAACGATGAGAACGAGCGCGAGTGCGAGCCAAAGTTTCTCGTATGCGTGAATTTCCATCTTAGCCCACCACCGTCAAGCCCCGCCCGAGGAACTCGATGAAGTACATGAACACCCACATCGAGAGTAGGATAACCATGTAGATGAGAACGAGCACGAGCGTTCCGACCGGGTCGAAATCGTCGTGGTCGATTTGGCGGACGATACCGTCGTCGGCCGTCCCGACGATAGAATCCACAGGTGGCTCTGAAGAACTATTTTGAGTCGCCGCATCAGCCGGTACGCCTCCCGAGCCATCTGCCCGTAAGGCAGGGGACGCGGCGCTCCCCTCTGCTGTCGAATCAACGGCCATACACCCTCTTGAGAAAGAACGCCCCTTCAAAGGGACAGGCAATTCTCACCCAGTTAGAATAGGCGAAATCCGAAACAGGGTACTCGCGTATCGACTGATATGGAACTGACTCCGCGCCGTGCTGGAACGGTCGCACTCCTTGCACTCTTACCAGTTATCGTCTTTGGAGCCACGAAAAATCCCCTCGCGGGCGTCGTGACCGCAATCAACGTCCTGCTCATCTCGACCATCATCTACCTGCTCATGAGTCCGACCGAGGGTGGACACGACCACAACCACGACTCGGACCACGACGCAGACCAGGAACACGCCGTCTAAGATGGACGGCGGGGCCACACCGCCCGTACTCCCGGCAAATCCGCCAGAAGCGGTGGCGTTTGTCGTCGTCGGCCTTCTCGCCGGGGCACACTGTCTCGGGATGTGCGGACCACTCGTGAGTGTGTACGCCGAGCGACTGAGCGACCGTGCTGGAACCGATTCGCTCACACTGTATCACGTTCGACAGCACGCGCTGTTCAACGTCGGGCGAGCGCTGAGTTACGCCGCTATCGGTGCGGTGTTCGCACTCGTCGGTGGCCTGTTCTTCGGCGCGTTCGACTCGCTTGCGGCTATCGGAAGCGGTGTCCGTGCGACGACCGGTCTCGTCGTCGGGACGGTGATTATCCTCACAGGAGTTGGCTATCTCGTCGGTCGGTCGGCGGCGATAGACCGACTCACTCCAAAGCCAGTGACGCGCGTGTTCAGGCACGTGAGCGGGTGGGCGACCGCTCGCGTCGACCGACTCGTCGGCGGGCCGCGAATCCTCGGACTGGGGGCGATACACGGACTCCTCCCGTGTCCCATCATCTACCCTGCGTACTTGTACGCGTTCGCCACCGGTGACCCGATTCGGTCGGCCGCATTGCTCGCGTTGCTCGGCCTCGGAACGATTCCGACGCTGTTCCTCTACGGAACCCTCCTCGGACAGGTGTCCCCGCGGCGACGTGCGACGCTCCACCGGGCACTCGGCGCGGCGTTCCTCGTCCTCGGATACATCCCGCTGTCACACGGGTTGATGCTGTTGGGCGTCTCGGTCCCACATATTCACGTACCCTTCTACCAACCCTTCGGGTGAGCATGGCGACGAAAACACGGTCGCGCGGCGAAGATGGCGGCGACGCCAGCGGATGCGACCTCTGCGGCCTCCCGACGCCGACACCACCCGTGACGGGAGACGACGTGAGTGGGGAGTTCTGCTGTCGCGGGTGTCTCGAAATCACTCGGACACTCGGTGACGCAGCGAGCGCCGACCCCGAGACGGTCGAACGCGAACTCGCGGGCGAAGAAGAGTCGGCCCCGGAGAGTGCCGAACGAACCTACATGGCCGTCGATGGGATGCACTGTGCCACTTGCGAGGCGTTCGTCTCTGGCACGGCCCGCCGCTGTGAGGGCGTCTACGCCGCAGACGCGAGTTACGCCAACGACATGGTTCGCGTGACCTACGACCCGGAGTCGGCCAACCTCGACGACCTCTCGGGGACGCTCGCTCGCTACGGATACGGAACACGTGACCCGACCGAACGTGAGGCCGCAGACCGGTCGGACAATCAGGTCGTGCGGTTCCTCATCGGCGGCGGCGTCTTCGGGATGATGGTGATGCTGTGGTACGTCCTGTTTCTGTACCCCACCTACGTCGGATTCTCGCCGGTCGTCGAACTCGGGTCGTTCGACAGCGTGTACATCCTCGGGAACATCTGGGTGATGACGTCTGTCGTCCTCTTTTACACCGGGTTTCCCATCCTTCGCGGGGCACTCGTCAGCCTCCGGGCCGGCCAACCGAACATGGACCTCTTGGTCTCGCTGGCGGCGTCGAGCGCGTACGTCTACTCGACTGCCGCCGTCCTCGTCGGTGAGACGCACGTCTACTTCGACGTGACTGTCGCCATCGTACTCGTCGTGACGCTCGGCAACTACTACGAAGACCGAATCAAGCGAAAGGCGGCCGGGATGCTCTCTGAACTCGCCGCATCGCGTGTCTCCGAGGCCCGCCGTCGAACCTCCGAGGGCGTCGAGACGGTCGCCGTCGATGCCCTCGAACCGGGTGACGTCGTCGAGGTCCGACCGGGAGAACGCGTCCCTGTCGATGGGACAGTCCGAGAAGGGACCGCGGCAGTGGACGAAGCACTCGTCACCGGCGAGTCGATGCCGCGGACGAAA
The DNA here is from genome assembly GCF_009674625.1 of Haloferax marinum. GTDB lineage: Archaea > Halobacteriota > Halobacteria > Halobacteriales > Haloferacaceae > Haloferax > Haloferax marinum. The sequence continues at coordinate 902,967 of NZ_WKJQ01000001.1, forward strand.
CGCCCCGGCGACGACGTCCTCGGCGGCACCGTCGTCACCGACCGACCGCTCGTCGTCGAAGTCGGCGAAGACGCGACGAGTACGCTCGACAGGTTGGTCGAACTCCTCTGGGACATCCAGAGCGCCCGCTCCGGCGTCCAACGACTGGCCGACAAACTGGCGATGATTTTCGTCCCAACCGTGCTCGTCCTCGCGGCACTCGCGTTCGGGTGGACGCTCCTGCGCGGCGAGTCCGCGACGGCCGCACTCCTCGTCGGACTCACCGTCCTCATCGTCTCGTGCCCGTGCGCGCTCGGCCTCGCCACGCCGCTTGCCGTCGCGTCGGGTATCAAAGAAGCCGCGAGTCGGGGAATCGTCGTCGCGTCCGAAGCCGTCTTCGAGGCAGTTCCGGACGTCGACGTCGTCGTCTTCGACAAGACGGGCACACTGACGGACGGCGACATGGCCGTCCTCCGGGTCGATGGCGACGACGACGCGCTTCGCACTGCCGCCGCACTCGAACGCTTTTCGGCACACCCACTGGCGTCGGCAATCGTCGCTGCCGCCGACGAATCCGGTGTCGCGGTTCCGGAAATCGCTGCTGACGACGCCCTCGTTCACGACCGAGGCGTCACCGGAACCGTCGACGGCGACCGAGTCGTGGTCGGCCATCCGTCACTCCTCCGCGACGAAGGAGTCGTCCTCGACACCGACACCGAATCCGCAATCGACGCCGCCCGAGACGAGGGCGCGGTTCCGGTCGCCGTCGGGCGAGGCGACCGGGTTCAGGCAGTTCTCGTCGTCGGTGACGAACCGCGCGACGCCTGGAACGACGTCGTCGCCGCCGTCGCCGCCGACGGTAGACGAGACGTGGTCGTCCTCACGGGCGACTCCGAACGCGCGGCGCGACGCTTCCGTGACCACCCGGACGTGACAGACGTGTTCGCGGGCGTCCCACCGGAAGCAAAAGCCGAGACAGTCGAACGGCTCCGAAGTCGTGGCACTGTGGCGATGGTCGGTGACGGGAGCAACGACGCGCCCGCACTCGCCGCCGCAGACATCGGTATCGCACTCGGAACGGGGACGGACATCGCAGGCGACGCCGCTGACGCGGTACTCGTCGGCCGCGACATCGACGCGATTCCAGCGGTGTTCTCCCTGTCTGCGGGCGTCAACCGACGCATTCGCGGCAATCTGACGTGGGCGTTCGGATACAACGTCGTCGCCATCCCGCTGGCAGCACTGGGAGTACTCAACCCGCTTTTCGCCGCCATCGCGATGGGGACGTCGAGTCTGCTCGTCGTCGCCAACTCGGCTCGGTCACTGGATTGACCACTGATGACTCGAACACTCGTTCGAACCACGTCGCGTATCCACAGTGCTTCTGCCGGGAGCGGACGAATCAAGTTGCTTCGCTTCGTCGTCGGTGACGATGACTGACGACCCCTTCTCGCTCTCGGTTCCGGAGGGGTGGAGCGTCGCCATCGACACGGATACCGACGACGCGAACGGCCGGACCGTCTACGAGTCCCCCGACGAGGACTATCGAGTCGTCGTCACCGAGTTCTCACGCGGGCTCCGACTCTACTGGTGGGTGGATATCTTCGCGTACGCAGGTGGCGAATGGCACCGACGTGAAGTCGGCCTCGGAGACTCGTTCCGAGACCCCGTCACCGTCGCCGACGCTGCGCAGGACGCTCTCGACCGACTCACTCAGCAGACCAGCAGTCTCGAAGCACTCCTCGAGGACTGAGGCCTAGACAGCGAGGACTGACGTCCCAGACAGCAAAGGCCGACGTCCCAGACAGCGTCTGTCCTGAGCCGCTGGTCTGGGGACAGTTCGACTCGACGTGGGCGGCCATTCATGTGTTGGGGGAACGAAGTTAGTGTATGGAAGATATCGAATACGTCTACACGGTGGGGATGGACGACGAAACCATCGCCGAGCGACTGGACGAAGCCTCGTCCGGCGTCCTGTCGCTCGCGGACGACGGGCGAGCGTACGCGATTCCCGTTCACGTCACACTCGACGAGGAGGGTGGCCGGTTGCTCTTCCGCCTGACCGACGACACGCACAGCGAGAAGATGCAGTTCGTCGAGAAAACGAACGAAGCGACGTTCATCTGTTACGACGACTGCGGCGACGAGTCGTGGAGCGTCATGGCGCGCGGGACGGTTCGCGTCCTCCCGGACGACGAAATGCCAGACGAGGCCACCATCAACGAACTGTACGGCGAAGTCCGCGTCTTCGACGAAGACGTGAGAGACCTGCAACTCCATATCGTCGAACTCACGTTAGACGAGTTGACCGGGCGCGAAACGCCGAGATGACGCGCGTCGCCGGCATCATCCTCGCAGGAGGACGGTCACAGCGGTTTGGAGCGGCCGACAAAGCGCTCGCCTCACTCGACGGTGTTCCACTCGTCCGCCGAACCGCCGAGCGAGTGCGGATGGCGACTGCCGAACTCGTCGTCAACTGCCGAGAGGAGCAAGCCGCCGACCTGAACGAAGCCTGTGCGGGTCTCGACCCGACGATGGCTATCGATTCTGCACCCGACACTGGCCCGCTCGGTGGCATCCGAACCGGACTCGACGCGACCGACGCACCGCTGGCAGTCGTCGTCGCCTGCGACATGCCGTTCGTCGACCCGTCTCTCGTCGAATTTCTCGCGGCAGAGGCCGAACGGAGAGCCGCCGACGCCGTCATCCCGCGTCTCGAAGACGGGTGGTTCCAGACGACACAGGCCGTCTACCGAACCGAGACCGTTTCGGCGGCCGCCGAAGTCGTGCTCGAAGACGGCGGCGGCCGAATTCTCGACGCCCTCGACTCACTGGACGTTCACACGGTTGGGCCAGCGGAACTGAAGCGGTTCGACGCGTCTACCTTCGAGAACATCAACACGAAAGAAGAGTTAGACGCCGCCACAGCGAAGATTCGGGCGCAACGAAGCGGCGGCGAGTGAGTGTTTGTGAGGTCGGCCTTCGGCCACGCTACTCTATTAGTTAGGTACGGCCCTGTCGAAGTGTCGTCTTCTGATAGGTTGTCGGGGGCGTGCTGAATAGAGGGCGCATAGTCAGCAATCTAGCGATGGCAAGAGACATCTGCGTGCGACCGTAGTCAGATGCGATTAGCAAACAGCCATCGCAGTCGTTATCCTCGGCTCTCCGCGCTTGTCTTCGGATATGGTGATTGGACCGAGACTGTTACACGCGTTCGTCGGAATGCGCACCCTCTCCGTTACGTTGCCGACGGTGACTACTGCTCCAAAGGCTTCACTCCCGTCGGGGTCGTCGGTGTCTGTGTTGTACACCTGTTTCGAGGAATCCGGTTCAAGAAGATGGCTCTCGTTGTGTACCGTCTCACCTGACATCGTAATCCGGACGTGGACAGTGACGTTTCGCTCTAGGTCGTTCTCGATGTCCACGCTCGCAGGGGCGTGTGTATTCTGCGCTCTCTCGTGCCAGTCTTCAGTTTGTGAAGATGACGAAAACCAACCGGGACCTCCTGAGGTACATCCTGCGAGAATCACGACTAACACAACGACCAACGACAACCGATTCGGGAAAGGGACCACGTTACCGACTACACTCCAGCCACCTTGACGAGTATCTTCTGGTCTGTTGTCAATATCGGGTTCCAGCTACACTCGATTGTTCAGTGTGACCCATCTCGGAACTGGTTTCGCTGCGATGCATATACCCTCTGTCTGTGTCACGCCAATCCTGTCACGTTCTACGGGATTCAACAGCGCCTCAGGTGCGCAGTTCCTCAGTAGATATCGACCACGGGGTCGTCGGCGACGAGACGTGTTGCGACGACGCGGTCTACACGAGGATGTTCGCGGACCCAGCCAGCGACTTTGTCTGCAGTCTGTGCCTCTCCGTCTCCGTCGACCATGTTGAGCACGGGAACGACGCGGGCCGTCTCGGGGACGGCTTTCATTCCACCGCTGTCGCTGGCAAGCACAGCGGCGACGTCCCACGCCGAGAGTTCCTCGCCGATGTCTCGTCCGGTGACGGTGGCGACGAGTTTCGGCCGATGGACGTGTTCTTCGCTGAGTGATTCACCGACGACGCGGACGCTCGCGACCGGACAGACGAGGTCTGTACTGTGGGGAATCTGTGGTTCGTTCTCGCCCGGCGCTTTCAACCACCGCGACCGGGCACCGTCCGCCTTGGTCAACACGACATCGTCCGTCGCCCGACCGACTGCGTCGACAGTGGTTGGGTCGTACCCGCTGTAACGGTCTGTCCGCTCGCGTTCTGGAACGACGCCGAGCGGTCGTGTGTGGCGCTCTGTGACGGCAGTCTCTGGGTCGTCGGTGACGGCGACGTCCGTGACTTCGTCGTCGAAGATGGGGATGCGAACCGTACTCGTGACGACGCCATCGACCGACCGGGCGAGTCGGTAGATGAGCGATTTCTTTCCGCCTGCACCGACGACGGACACGAGGTCGTCGGGCCCGATACCGAGGGCGTCCGCGAGCGTCGTCGCAATCGGTGCCTCAGTCATCGGCCTCGGCGTGGACGGTCACGCGGACGGCGCTGTGTTTGTACTCCGGAATCTTCGCCGTCGGGTCGAGCGCGTCACCGGTCAGTTTGTTCACGAGTGGGTCGGCGTAGTGGAACGTCGTGAAGACGGTGCCGCGGCGGACGGCAGGCGTCACTTCGGCCGCGACGGTGACCGTCCCACGGTCGTTCTCGATGCGGACGCGGTCACCATCTTCGATATCTCGGTCGGCGGCGTCGTCGGGGTGTATCTGAAGCACGTCCTCGCCGCGCATTCGCATCAGGACGCCCGACCGGCGGGTGAGCGCTCCGCTGTTGAAGTGCTGGAGGACTCGCCCGGTGGTCAACACGAGTTCGTCGCCTTCGACCGGGTCTGCTGGGTCGACGTGTTCGACGACCCGAAGCGGGGCAGTCTTCGACCCATTCTCGAAGCTGTCGGTGTGGAGAATCGCTTTCCCGTCGGTCGCCCCCTCCGGGAAGGGCCACCGTTGACTCCCCGTGCCGATACCGTCGTAGGACATTCCGGCGTAGATTGGTGCGACTGCACAGAGTTCGTCGAAGATTGCTTCCGGCGTCTCGGGTGTGTCGAGGCCGGCGACGCGTTCTGCAAACTCCCGGAGGATGTCCAGGTCGGGTCGGGCGTTCCCCGGCGGGTCGGCGTTCTTCCGCATCCGGATGACCTGTCGGTCGGTGTTCGTCACGGTGCCCGACTTTTCGGCCCAGACGCTTCCGGGGAGCACTACGTCTGCGTACTCGGCCGTCTCCGTGAGGAAGACGTCGTGGACGACACAGAACTCCAGTTCCTCGAACTTCGATTTGACCTGATTGGCGTTCGGTTCGGTCACCGCCGGGTTCTCACCGAAGACGTAGGCCGCTCGAATCTCGTCGCCAAATCGGTGGGTTCCTTCGACTTCGGTGAGACCGGGTGTCGCCGGCGGTTCGAAGCCCCACACCTCTGCGACGTCGGCGCGTTCGTCTGCGTCAGTTACGTCGCGGTAGCCGGGGAGAACGTTCGGAAGGCACCCAACGTCGCCGGCCCCTTGCACGTTGTTCTGGCCGCGAAGCGGGTTGACTCCCGTCCCGGCTTTCCCGACGTTGCCGGTGAGCAGTGGCAGGTTGATGAGCGTGTGGACGTTGTCGGTACCGCAGTGGTGTTGGCTCATCCCCATGCCGGTGAAGATGGCCGCTCTGTCTGCCTCACCGTAGAGTCGTGCCGCCTCACGGAGTGCGTCTGGCTCGACGCCTGCGCGCGCTGCTTCCGCGTCGACGTCGAGGTCGGAGAGGTACTCCCGGAGTTCGTCGAATCCAGTCGTTCGCTCCGCGACGAACGCCTCGTCGACGAGTCCTTCTTCGACGATGACGGCCGCCATCGCGTTCAACAGCGGAATGTCGAACCCCGGTTTGACGGGGAGGTGGATGTCTGCACCCTTCGTCGTGGCGTTCTCACGTGGGTCTACGTGAATCAGTTTCGTGCCGGATTTGAGCGCCGGCAGGACGTACGACCGGAAGATGACGGGGTGTTGTTCAGCCGGGTTCGCGCCCGTGACGAGGAACACGTCCGCCTCCATCAAATCCTCGAGCGAGTTCGTCATCGCACCGGCCCCGAAACGGTTGCCCATCGCCGCGACAGTCGAGGAGTGACAGAGTCGGGCGCAGTTGTCGATGTTGTTCGTCCCGAGTTTCCGCGCCGTCTTCTGGAGGAGGTAGTTCTCTTCGTTCGTACAGCCAGACGAGGTGAAAAAGAACACCGAGTCGGCACCGGACTCGGCGAGTATCTGGTCGAACTCGCGTTCGATGACGTCGAACGCCTCTTCCCACGTGGCCTCGACTAATCGCCCGTTGACACGGACGAGCGGTTGCGTCAGTCGGTCTTCGTGTTCTACGACGTCCCAGGCCGCCGCACCCTTCGGACAGAGTTCGCCTTTCTGGTTCACCGGTCCCTTCCACCCGACTGCGTTGCCTCGGTCGGGGTCGTACCGAATCCCGCACCCGACACCACAGTACGGACAGACGCTCTCGTTCGACTCTGCCACTCGGTCGCTCATGGTCGGACCCCACACATACTCGAACGTGCAACGCCAGTGATATTCATCGTACCGCCGGGTACGAGGGGGTAAAAATCGTCGGTGGAGATACGTCCCCGCGTGTCGTTCAATCGAGATGTGCACGAACAGGTCGTCGAGAGTCAGGAGGCAAACGACGGGACCGAAGACGTTCCGTGGCACGCCTTCGAAGCTGAGACGGTCCTCGCTCGGTTCGACGTCACCACGGATGGCCTCGACAGCGACGAGGCCGCCCACCGACTCTCGGAGTACGGGCCGAACGAACTCGCCGAAGAAGACGGCGTCTCGCCGCTTTCGCTCTTCGTCTCGCAGTTCACCGGTCCGCTCGTCCTCTTGCTGTTCGTCGCCGCCGCACTCTCGCTCGCGGTGGGGTTGCTTCCGGGCAGAGAACCGGGGTACACCGACGCGGCCCTCATCTTCCTCATCGTCGTCGGGAACGGAATCTTCGGGTTCATCCAAGACTACCGGGCGGAGAAGGCACTCGAAGCCCTCAGAGAGATGGCGATGCCAGACGCGACAGTCCGACGTGATGGAACTGTCCGCCGGATTCCGACCGACGAAGTCGTCCCCGGCGACGTGCTGGTTCTCGACGCTGGTGACGCCGTCCCCGCCGACGCACGGATTCTCAGCGCGGCCGACTGTCGTTCCGACGAATCCACACTGAGTGGAGAGAGCGTTCCCGTCGGAAAGGGTCCGGCACCCGTCGACTCGACCGCACCGTTAGCCGACCGACGGAGCGTTCTCCACGCGGGGACGACAGTCGTTCGCGGGCGTGCAGAGGCAGTCGTCGTCGCCACCGCGATGGACACCGAACTGGGCAACATCGCAGACCAACTCGGACAGGCACGCGAGCGCGAGACACCGTTCGAACGCGAGGTCGAGCGACTGGGCCGGCGAATCGGCATCGGCATCGTCGGCCTCATCCTCGTCATCGCCACGGTCCAGTTGTTCTTCACCGCGACGGACCCCGTCGTGGTCCTCCTCGTCGCCGTCACGCTCGCTGTCGCGGCCGTCCCCGAAGGACTCCCTGCAGTCGTCACGCTCACACTCGCACTCGGGTCGCGAACGCTCCTCGAACGAAACGCACTGGTCCGGAATCTCGCAGTCGTCGAGAGTCTCGGTGCAGTCGACTTCATCGTCACCGACAAGACGGGGACGCTCACCGAGAACCGAATGACGGTCACACGAGGCTGGCTTCCCGGCGGCCACACGGTCGACCTCGACACCGACACACTCGACCCCGACCCTGCACTCTCGGCACTGCTCACCTGTGGTACCATCTGCAACGACGCCAGCGAACTTGACGACGGCGGCCACCGGGGCGACCCGACCGAAGTCGCGCTCGTCAACGTCGCCAAGACGGCCGGAGTCGACAGCGACCCCGACCGACTCCGTGAGGTGCCGTTTACCTCCGAACGAAAGCTGATGTCTGTCGTCGTCGAGTCGTTCGGCGCACCGGGACCGGGGCCGTTCTCGCTCGTGAAAGGCGGTCCTGAAGTCGTCGTCGAGCGCTGCGATAGAATCCTCGTCGATGGTGAAATCGAGACACTAGACGAATCTCACCGTCGCGCCATCGAAGAGGCGACGGCCGACTTCGCCACCGATGCTCTCCGCGTCCTCGGATTCGCCTACGCCCCCGAAGTCGACCTCTCTGCAGACGACGAGTCGCTCGAATCCGAGTTGGTCTTTCTCGGACTACAGGGGATGACCGACCCACCACGTGATGGTGTCGCCGAGGCGGTGGCCGACTGTCACGCCGCAGGGATTCAGGTGACGATGGCGACGGGCGACACACCACTCACTGCTCGGGCCATCGCCGAGGACGTGGGAATCGACAGCGAGTCGGTCGTCACGGGGGCCGAAGTCGCAGAGATGAGCGAAGACCGACTCCATCGCGTCGTCAAAGAGACTCGCGTGTTCGCGCGTGTCGCGCCCGAACACAAGGTTCGAATCCTCAGAGCGCTCCAAGACCTCGGCTATACGGTCGCGATGACCGGCGACGGCGTCAACGACGCACCCGCCCTCGGCAACGCGGACGTCGGTATCGCGATGGGCGAACGTGGGACGCAAGTCGCACAGGGTGCGTCGGACGTGGTGCTCCGCGACGACAACTTCGTCACCATCCGCGACGCCATCGCGGAGGGCCGCGGTATCTTCGACAACATTCGGAAGTTCGTCAACTATCTCCTGTCGGCGAATACGGGCGAAGTGTTCGTCGTCTTCCTCGGGACGCTCCTCGGGGCGGTGTTCTTCCCCGACGTGTTCAGTTCCAGCACCGCGCTCGTCATCACACCCGTCGCCCTGTTGTGGCTCAATCTCGTCACTGACGGGTTCCCTGCACTCGCTCTCGGAGTCGACCCGAAGTCTGGAGACGTGATGCAACGCGCGCCGCGCCCACAACGTGAGGGCATCCTCGACGCGCGAACCGTCGCGTCTATCGTCGGCATCGGCGTGGCACTCACCGCGACGGGACTGGGTGTGTTCTTCTACGCACTCGCCGAATCCGCCGACCTCGTGGTCGCACAGACGGTGTTGTTCACGTTCCTCGTCACGGCCGAGTTGGTTCGCACACAGTCTGTGCGACTTCGGTATCGCCTCTCTGTGCTGTCGAACCCGTGGCTTCTCGCCGCCGTCGGCCTGTCGCTGGCACTCCACCTCGTACTCCTCTATACGCCGCTTGCAGCACTCTTCGGCGTCGTACCGTTAGGGCTCCGCGAGTGGGGGTGGATTGTCGGCGCGTTCGTCCCGTTCCTCCTCGCCAATCTCGTCTTGGTCTGGGTCAACGACCGGGCGTTCGAGAACTGACCAACGACATCAGTTGTTCGCGGTAGAGGTAGCCGAGAACCGACGCCGAGAGGAGAATGGCGACGAAGGCGGCGGTGAGTACTGGGTCGTCGTTGGCGGCCGCAGAGCCAGCGAGGTTCACGAGGAGGAATCCCGGCAGTCTGCCGACCGCGGCGATAGCGACGATACGTCGAATCGGGATATCCGTGAGTCCCGCCGCAAAACAGAGTGCGTCGTCAGGGAGGCCGGGGACGAGAAAGACCACGAAGAGGACGGTGAGGCCGTGACTCGCCATCGCGTCGTCGAACACGGTGAGCGCGTCGGCGGTGACGACACGTTCGACGTACGGTCGACCGAACTGCCGCGCGAGACCCGCCGCCAGCGCCGTTCCGATGACGATGCCGACCATGCTGTAGACCGTCCCCCAGAACGCTCCAAAGAGATAGCCGCTCGCGAAACCGAGTGCCTGACCGGGAACCGGTGCGACGAGCACCTGTACGATTTGGACGCCGACGAAGGCCAGCGGTGCCAGCACACCCACGCCGAGAAGGACCGCCCTGAGTTCTCGTGGGTCTGCGAGGAACGGGAATCGATTGACGAGAACCGACCCGACAGTGAGCACCACGGCGGCGAGCACGACGACGAGGAGAATCGTCCGCCACCGGTCGGTCTTCGTCTCGAAGAGAGACGGCACTCGGAACACAAGGCGTCGATTGTCCGCCGTGGACAAAAAGCCCGCCGCGCACCGCGAGAGTGTTTTTGTGTCGAGAGAGCGTAATGACACCCATGCCCGATGTAATCCTCGTCGCTGTCGATGGGTCACCGCTGTCGAAGCGGGCGTTCGAACAGGCACTCTCCGACGCCGAATCAGAAGTCATCGCCCTCCACGTCATCGACCCGACCGACCCAGGGTACAGCGCACCGCTCGATGTCGACGTGACGCTCGAACCCCTCCACGGGTCCGCAGAGTGGTACGAACGTGCGAACGAACTCGCTGACGAGATATTCGAAGAACTCACTGCACTCGCAGATGGGACCGGCATCGACGTCCGGACCAAGACGGTCCGTGGCGACCCTGCCCGGAGTATCGTCGAGTTCGCAGAGAGGGAAGCTGTAGACGCCATCTACGTCGGTGGGCACGGCCGAACCGGCGAGACGAACCTCCTCCTCGGAAGTGTGGCGGAACTCGTCGCGGGTCGTGCGTCCGTCAGCGTGACCGTGGTCCGCTGAGACACCACCTCACTTCTCGTCGAGAGCGTAAATCGCTCCTCGTCGAGAGCGTGGTACTCTACGCGTCACCGTCAGCGGGGGCGGGCGGCACGCACATCACTGGCACGTCCGAGAGCCTGACGACCCGCTCTGCGACGCTGCCGATGAGATACCGCTCGAGACCACTCGTCCCGTGGGTCCCCATCACCACGAGGTCGATGTCGCGTTCGGCTTCGTAGTCGACGATGACTTCGTGCGGAAGTCCAACGCGAATCTCTGTCTCGACAGGCACGTCCCGCGCGGCGGCGAGGTCGGCGATAGTACCGACTGCTGTCTCGCCCCGTGTCTCCGAGTCGTCGTCTACAGAGACGTCGGCGTGGGACGTCCGCACGTCGACGACGTAGAGGACGTGGAGTGCCGCGCCGTACGTCGCCGCTAAATCGACCGCGTACTCGGCGGCACGCACCGCGTGGTCGCTTCCGTCGGTCGGGGCGAGGATGTGGTCGAACATGTCAAACGAGACGCGTGGAGAACCGATAAAACCGGGCGCTCACACGGCGTGACAGTCCGATTCCGCTCCGTTCTCGGGAGTCGAGAAGTGATAATTCGGCTTATGCTGGCCGCAGTCGTACATACTACTGGGGTGTCAGGTATGCAATACACCGATTCACGGACTGCGGAACTCTGGATTCGACCGATACGAGATGGACTCGGAGAGGAACACCAGACGCTCATCGTTCGATTAGAGCGCCTCGTCAGCGAAGGCTATCTCGAGGACGTGTGTCTCCGGACGTGGAACCACAACGTCGACGTCGAGGCGGACACTGCCCCGTCGAAACGCGAAGGACTCATCCGCGAGCGACTCGCGGCGTTCAGACAGTGGGCGCGGAAAGAAGGAGTCGAACTACCGTCTATCGAGGAACACGCGAGAGTCGGGGAAGGCCGAATGGGACCTGCTCACGACACCATCGTCCTCCCGCAGACGCTCATCGCTATCTTCCACGGCGACACCGTCGAAGCAGTCTATCCGCACGTCCGTGGTGGGCGGATGAAGACGACCGGTGACTGGCTCGAAGACGTCGAGTCGTCGCTCGGCATCCAAAACGAAACAGTCGACGTGTAGCTACCGGTTCGAGGGGATATCCGAGCAGACGGTCGACGAAACCAGCGTCGCCACCCCCCGACGGAGGCGTTCGGAGGCAGATTGCGTCGAGATGTCGAGTTCCTCGGCGATGTCCGAGAGTGACACCGAACGCGGAACTTCGAAGTAGCCCGTTTCGGCGGCGAGTGTGAGCAGTTCCTGTTGCTTCTTGCTCAGCCCGTAGCCGGTCGTACTCTCGGTGTCTCCGCGGTAGATACTTCGAACGTTCATCTCCAGTCCCATCTCACGACAGCGTTCTCGGTAGCGAACGAGCGCCTCTCTGTCCGGAAATCGCATTCGTGTGTGGATTCCTTCGGCGTTGAACGCGATGTCGAGGCGGCAAGACCCGACTTCGACGTCGTTGGGGTAGACGACTGCGCTCGCGTCGTCGGAGATTTGGACTCGATAGAGTCGCCGCTCCGGAAGCGACTCCATCAGTTCGAGACTCTCGACTGTCTCGTCGGCGTCCAACCCCGATTCGAACGCCTCGAAGTCACCACCGCTGGCCCACAAGAAGAGAACTGGGCGCTCAGGGTCTGTAGCCACGGCCTGTTCGACGTCGAGTCGCATCTCCGGTGCAGACTCGAGCGCGTTCGTCAAGGGGAGAGATTCACTCGTGATAGTGAACTCCGCGATGCAACTCATCTTTCAGTGCCAACGTAACGAAGATTATAAAATACAACTCCTTCGACATTCAGCTACAGGTCGCGAAAGCGGGCCCCGGGCGAGGCCCAACCGTTGTCAGAGGCACGCCCACTGGCACGACAGTAATGTCTGTTCGTGGGCGTGCTCACATATTACGTCGCTGAGGGTATAGGTATTCCCTGATTTGTCAAGCCATTATATACCCGTCGCGAAACGTCACCCTTACTCTGAATCGGGCAGTGGTGGAGATATGAACGTCCCCTGTGTTCGTGTTCCTCGGGAGTCGGGTGAAGCGACGCGACAGCGCCTCGCCGATTTCGACCTGTTGGACCACGACCACCAGATAACCGTCGTGGAGGGGTATCTCTACATCCCCGTGGTTTCTGCCGACGACGTCCCCACAGAGTTCGACGTGGTCGAGTACGAGTCGCCCGACCGTGAGACACAGACGACGCCGACAGATATCCTCGGCTACGAACCGTCGTACGAACGACTCGGTGACATCGTCATTCTGGACGAAGACGACCCCGAACGTGCCCGTGAGATTGCCGACGCAATCGTCGAATCCGACCTCAAGGCAGCAACTGTCGTCAACCGTGCTTCGAAGATCAAAGGTGAACTTCGCGTCCGTGACTGGGACGTCCTCGTCGGAGACTCGACAGAGACGGTCCATCGGGAGTACGGAACCGAACTCCGACTCGACATCGACTCGGTCTACTTCTCACCTCGTCTCGCGACCGAGCGCCATCGCGTCGTCCAGCAGGTTCGTGAGGGAGAACACGTCTTCGACATGTTCGCCGGTGTCGGCCCGTTCGCCGTCCCGGCCGCAAAAGCCGGGGCCGACGTCGTCGCCTGCGACCTGAACGAAGTCGCTGTCGAGTATCTCCGTGAGAATGCGGAGCGAAACGACGTGACCGAGCGCCTCACCGCGATTCACGGAGACGTCCGCGATGTCGCCGACGAGTACGACGGGTGGGCAGACCGCCTCATCATGAACCTCCCCCACAGCGCCAGTGAGTTCCTCGACACCGCAGTTCGACTCGCTGGTGACGAATGTGTCGTCCATCTCTACGACATCCAGCACGAAGACGACCCGTTCGGACCCGGCCTCACCGCGGTTCGGGCCGCCGCCGAAGACGAGTACGATATCGAGGTTCTCGAAGAGAAAATCGTCCGCTCGTACGCCCCCCACGAGTACAACGTCTGTCTGGACGTTCGCCTGACGAAGCGGCCGTGAGGAGACGTGGTGACGACCGACAGACACGGGGTTGATTCGCAAGTCTTAATTACGTAACCGGGGTACGAAAGAATGCGTTTGGAAGCCCACCGCGCCGGTGTAGCTCAGCTGGCAGAGCGATTCCTTCGTAAGGAATAGGCCGAGGGTTCAAATCCCTCCACCGGCTCTTTCTACCGAACACAGTGAGGTTGAAGAGCCTCGCGTGGGGGGATTTGAATCAGGTCGGAGCTTGCTCCGACCGTGGTTCACAATCCCCTCTACCGGCTTCAGTCTCAAAGGCTAAATTCGGCCTCAACGCGCCGGTTTTCTGTCGAATTAACATCCACCAGTCGACCGTCTCGTGAGTCGACTAAACGTGCGGGCCGGGCCAGTCACCGTGGCGTTCGTTTGATGGTGATTCCTGGTGGCGCTCACCTATATCAGAGCACTTCTGCACCCAGCACCACGTGCGTTAGTTCATCAAGTTGTTCGACTTCTCCAGTGTAACGTATATCGAAGTCCACAGTAATCTCAGCAGAAAGGTTGGAGAGATAATCCCGACCGTTTGAGAGACGATAGTTCTCATCCGCCATGAAATCCGCATACAGAATGACATTCGCCCTATCGCCTAATCTTGCGTTCGTGAGTTTGCCCCGAACACCAGCTTGGCGGAAAACTGTACCTTCGTCGTAGTACTCCACGTCGCTGAGTGTGATAATATCGCCGTTTAAGTAGACGATAGTGAACTCCTCTGTGAATTCAACAGGCACAGTATTCCTTACAGGTGTGGAAGTTGAAGTCGAAGTCTGTGCCGTCGTTGCGTCATCACTACCAGTATCTTCACTACCGGTATCATCAGCAAGACAACCTGCGAGTGCGAGCGTGGTTATTGTTCCAATACTTGTCAAATATTGTCGTCGAGAGGCGATGGTCATGTCTGAATCACCCCGCTAATGCGGGACGCGCCGTCACGGAATCGAACCATGAGTGAACCATTCGGCGTTGTGGGGGTGGAAGACAGATGAACCCAATATAATACCAGCAGAGTCGTCTTGCTGTGAACATCGCAATCCGCTACATGACAATACAACTATGATAACGATAACTATTACCAACGAAACCAACCAAAATCGACTAAGAGGTTCTCTCAGCGTTCTTCGTACAGTCTAGTTTGCGCGTATCTGAAAATATTACGGCGTGTCATTCTGAGTAATTAATATGTGTGAGGAGTCGAGTGGTGTGGGTGACGAATCGACCGACCATCTGTGGCCGTCGCTCACGAGTGGTAGAATCAGGGAGCGTCGCAAACGAAGTGAGCAGAGCGACCGAGGTTCAAATCCCAGTCACAGACGACGTACCTCTCCACAGAAAACCAGCCCACTCTCACCCCAGAATAATACACGTCCGCGTTCGGCCCACGCCGTCTATCGACTGAATCTCGTCAGAGATGAGTCTCAACAGGTCCTGTTCTGACTCGGCTTCGACTTCGGCGATGACGTCGACTTCGCCGGCGACGATGTTGGCTTTCCGAACCTTACCGAGTTCACGGAGTTCTTCGACGACGTTCTGTGAGGTTCCACCACCGGTCTGAATCGTGACGTACGCTTGGACCATTGGTAATACTACTCTGTCAACCAGCATAAACAAGAGTCACGACCGGACAGAGACACAGAAACCGAACGAGCACCGTCGTTGTTCCGTCTCTACAGAGACGGCCACACCGTTACAGGTCTGGAATGCCACAGACGCCCGCTTCCTCGCCCATCTTCTCGACACCCGGCGCGAAGCGACCCAACTCCCACTCTGGGTCGTGGCCCGTCTCTTCGCGGTGGGCTTCGATTCGGAGGCGTGCGTCAGCGAGTTTCGAGAACGTCTCTTCGAGGCCGCAGGCGGGGCAACGCACCGTGGCGCGAGGGTCCGTCATTGTTGGTACAGTACACAGCAAGAGACGTAATACTGTCGGGTTGGGGGTTTTAGTCGGTTTATAAACACTTCAATCGAGAAGCTCGATTGTGAGCAAAGGGCACGTGATGCAATACTGATAGAGAGCGGAGCCGCGTGGGAGAGCGAGACTGTGCAAAAATGGACTCGTACCTCGGTGACTGGGGCGAAGACGTCAACCCATCACGAGGCTCATCCACCGGTTTTTCTTGACGAACTCCATATTCTCGAGGTACGCGTCCACGCCGAGGATTCGACCGGCACCGAAGGCACCGAGGCCGAACAGTAACACTGCGTAGACGATGTGGTCGTCGACGACCCACCCGTGGGCGAGTGGGAGGCCGGCCAGGATACCGCCTTCGAGTGATGCTGCCCAGTAGAACAGCATCAAGATTGCACCCCAGAACGCGTTCCAACGGACGAACGCGCCGAGGATGAGTCCCAATCCGGTGAGGGTGAGACCCCACATGTTCAGTTGGTCGATGAGCGGGTTCCCGGCCATCGACCCGAAGAACCCTATGAGGGGGTTCCCAGGCGGGATGGCGTTCGCAAGGAATCCGGCCGCAGTCCAGTTGTTCGATGGGTCCGCGTCCAGATACGTGACGAGCTTCGTCACCCCACCCTGGAAGAGTGTCCACCCCATCACGATTCGCATGATGAACAGCGAGAGACCGACCCACCGTTCTGAATATTCGAACGTTACGTCCTGTCCAAACAGTTTCGTCTCTAGTACACGGCTACTCGTTGCCATACAGAGGAAATATTTACCGTCAGCATATAATAATGTGTTGGAGATTCCCACACGAAGCCGCGTCGTCGTCGGTCAGGCCGCTTATCTTCGCCCGCGATAGAGGAGAACCATGCTCACCTTCATCGGACTCGGACTCTTCGACGAGCGGTCTATCACCGTCGAAGGACGGGAGGCACTCGCTGCTGCCGACCGTGCATTCGCGGAGTTCTACACGAGTCACCTCGTCGGAGCGTCTGTCGAAGACCTCGAATCCTACCACGACATCGATATCGAAGTCCGCGACAGAGCGGGCGTCGAACAGGACCCAGAACCGATTCTCGACGCCGCAGCAGAGGAGAACGTCGTATTTCTCACCGCCGGCGACACGATGGTCTCGACGACACACGTCGACCTTCGGCTCCGTGCCGAAGAACGCGGCATCGAGACACGACTCATACACGGTGTGACCGCACAGTCTGCCGCCAGCGGACTGACTGGGCTTCAGAACTACCGCTTCGGGAAAGCAGTCACACTCCCGTTCCCGTACGTCCACGGCGGCGACCCGGTCCCGAAGAGCGTCGTCGAATCACTCGAAGCGAACCGCGAGCGAGGACTCCACACGCTCGTCTATCTCGACATCAAAGTCGACTGGGAGGGTCGCCGCGGTGTCGAAGTCGACGGCGACGAATACATGTCCGCAGACTACGCCGCCGAGTTGTTCGCAGAACACTGGGACGGCGACGCCCTCGGTGTGGCAGTTTGCCGAGCAGGGAGTCCGAACCCGGTGGTTGCCGCGGACCGACTCGGCGAACTCGCCACCCGTGATTTCGGTGACCCGCTCCACATGCTCATCATCCCCGGTGAGGTCCACCACGTCGAAGCAGATGCACTGATGGCACTCGGGAACGCACCAGCGGAACTGTTCGACCTCGACGACCGCTAGGGTCTCGAATTCTCTCTGAGTCCCCCTCCACGACGACCGAGAGTGTAAGCCACACAGAGCGCAGTGGAGTGAGGGAACACAGTTGGTAACACACCAAAATACGGGACTATCCGACGAACGAAACTGTCTGAAACGGGTCTATCCGATTAGGCGCGCGGGTCGTTCGGTCCCTCGACTCCGAGTTCACTGCGTAGGTCGTACTCCTCGCCGGTGATCATGTACAAGATGTCCTCGATGACGGTGAGAAGTTCTGGAACCTCACGGACCACGAGATACGTGATTCCGACGAGCGCGACGACTGCCAGCACCTGACTGATGATTCGGTCGGAGATGAAAAACGACACCAGATACGGGTCCGAAGACCCAAACAAGAACAGAATCTCGTCGACGAACAGGTGGAAGTACTGTTTTCCGACAGAAATCGTGATGAACGTCGTCCGGAGCAGGTTTAGCGCGTAGATAATCGGGACCGCGATGGCTAACGCACGGAACTTCCGACGGAGTGGTGCGTCGACGGCCGTGATGAGTCCCGCAAAGATGGCGATACTTCCAAGTCCCGTACACGCGAGTACGACGGCTATCTCGATCCGGTGACTCCCCTGCATCCACAGGAACGTGTTCAGGTAGCCTTCGTCGCCAGGAATCATCGTCGTCGAATAGCCGAGAGACTCGATGAGGAAGTTCGTCTGTGCAGCGACGGACTCCATCAAGATACCACGGGGTGCAGAAATCGTCGTTCCAAAGAGTGTCAACGCGGGAATCGTCTCGAACGGCAGGTAGACGAGACCCATCGCAGCAACGGCGCGAGAGAGGACGAACAACGAATCACGACCACTGTAGAGAAGCCAGCCAGTGTACAGCGATGCTGGAACTGCGACGATTGTCAGGATACCCTCGATGTAGCTCTTGTGGACGAGTGTAAAGTGCGGGATGAGTTGGAGCCAGAAGAGAGCAAAGACGACCCACGCTGCGGCCATCACTCGCCGCGCGAGATCTCTGTCGCGTCGGTTTGCGACCACGCCAGCGACGAACGTGGCGATGGCCACCCACGCGAGAATGTCGGAGAGCAGACCGGGCATACGTGTTGGAAGACGTGGACGAAATAAATCCCTTGTCGTTCCGTGCAGCGGTGGCGCTCGACCGGTCGAAAACCGTGACAGTATCGGTGGGTGATACGCGACGATGCTGCCGCTCAGCGGTCAGCGTCGATAAAGAAAGTTGAGGGAACCGGGAAACCCGGTTAGTTAGGAATCGACGTTAGTCGCGGCGGACTGCGAGGAGTGCCGCAGCGACGAGAGCGACGAGAGCGACTGCGATGCCGAAGCCAGGGGTGCTGGATTCGGTCGTCGTCTCAGCAGGCTCTTCGGTCTGCTCTTCCGTGGTCGTCTGCTCTTCCGTGGTCGTTTCCTCGGTGGTGGTTTCCGTGGTCGTTTCCTCGGTGGTCGTTTCCTCGGTGGTCTCTTCCGTGGTCTCCGTCTCAGTCTGGACGTCGCCAACGTTGCCGTCGGCCTTGACGTCTGCAGCGTCACCGGAGTCGACAGAGACGGTCACCGTGAACTCGTCGCCGGACTTCTGCTCGGAGAAGTCGAAGGCGGCCGAGTAGGAACCGTCAGCCTGGACGGTTGCCGAGCCGGTCTTGAGGAAGCGTGGCTGGGTGTCGCCGGTGGACTTCACGCGGAGCGTGAGTTCCGTACCGGGTGCGACCGTTGCCGTGCCCGAGACCGTCTGCTCAGCGGATGCCGTGACGTTGACTGGGTCAGCGTCGAGGCCGAGTTCAGGAGCGACGACTTCGTATTCGGCGGAGACGGACTCGCCGTCTTCGACGTCAGAGAGGTCGCCTTCGAGGACGGTGAACGTCGCGTTGAACGCGTCGTCGTCAGCAACGTCGAGTTTGTCCTCGTCAGCTGCGTCTGCGTTGTAGAATTCCGTGCGCGTACCATCGATTTCAGAGAGATCGTACACGAAGAAGTACGTGTCATTCTCGCTGTCAGCGATGATCGTTGCTTTGGAGTCGTTCAGAACCTTAGGCTCGCGGTTCGGGCCAGGGTTCGTCTGTTCGATGGAGAGGTTGGTCTCGTCGGTGAGCATGTCCGTCTCGTATGCGCCTTCGAGACCGGTTGCGACAACCTGGTGGACGACGACGTCGCCGTTGGCGACGGAGTCAGTCTGCGTCAGGGTTTCGCTGTCGATTGCGCTGTAGACGTCTGCTGCTTCAGTGAGGTCTGCGGCGTCACCAGTTGGTGCCGTCCAGACAGCCTGACTGTCCGTGCTGCGCTCTTCGAGGACGAGGGTGCCGACGTTGTCGGCGTCGCCGCCCGTCGAGACTTCGAGATCGTAGTCGCCAGCGTCGAGGACGGTGGAGACTTCGGTGTCGACGTTGTAGGTTCCAACCGTGTCGTCGCCTTCAGCTTCGAACGTGTTCGAGCTGTCGACGTCGTACGAGTTGAACAGGAGCGTGACTTCGCCGTCGTCATCTTCGTCGGTGACGTTGACGTTAGCCGTGTAGCCAACGCTGTCGCCGCCGATCATGACTTCAGCGTCGCTCGTGCCCTGAAGCGTCACGGTAATCTCTGCGATGTCACCGACCTGTTCGGTGGTGACCGAGGTTGCGAAGTCGGACGAGGAGTCCGCAGCCTTCGAGACTGCAACGGAGTCCGATTCAGCGGAGACACCGGAGAAGGTGTCGGTCACTTCGACGGTGAAGTTACCCGCTTCGTCGGGCGTCAGCGTGTAGGCGTAGACACCCTGGCCGTTGAGGGTTGCGTCGTCGGAGTCGACGACGTCGCCGTCATCGTTGACGAGGTCGACGTTGACATCGCGCTCGCCAGCGTTGGCCGAGACTTCGCCAGTGACGTCGTCATTGGTCGTGACTTCGGTTTCGTCGACGGAGACAGAGAGGCCGAGGTCACGCGTGATGACGGATGCGTTGGCCGTGTCGCCGTTGTTGAACGTAACGTTGTATTCGCCGAGGTCGACGTTCTCCGAGTTGAAGACGTAGACCTGGCTGTTGGTGCCGGTGGAGCCCTCGAAGAAGTACGAGGAGTCGACACCGGAGATTTCGACTTCTTCAGCAGCCGTGTTGTTGGTGAATGCGACGTTCTCGCCCTTGTAGGCGGAGATTTCCATGTCACCGTCGTCGAGCGTCGTGGACGCGACGGTCACAGTCTCGTTGGAGCCTTCGGCGGAGCTGGTGTACGCGTTACCTGCGTCGTCCGTGACACCAGAGCCGAGGTTAACGACGACGTCGCCAGTCTGGAACTCAGCGAGGTCGACGACGACACGACCGTTCGTGCCGTCCGACTCGATCTTCGTCGTGTAGTCCGAATCCTCGAGTGCCTCGTCGTCAACGTAGACGTCGATGTCGTCTGGTTCAACCGTGTCCAGGTCCTCGTTGAAGGCGAGTTCGATGATGGCGCCTTCGGTCGAGTTCTCGTACTCCGTTGCGGAGAGGAGCTTGGGTGCAGCCGTGTCGATGGTGAGCAATCCGGTCGACGTGTTGTTGGCCGACGTACCGACGGTGAGGGAAGCGTTCTCGACAACGGCCAGATCGTATGTGCCGTCGTCGAGGCTGCCAACGGAGAGGTTCTCCATCGCAGCGTCAGTGTCAATGTAAGAAACACTGGAGTTCATAGCCGATGGCTCGCCAGAGTCATAGACGCCGTCTTTGTCAGCGTCAACCCAGACATAGAGCCCGTCGCCGTCCGTGGATCCAAACGCGTCGTTGCTAGCCGTTACATCCTGAAGGATTGTACTGTCATCAGCGTTGACGGTGACACTCGCACCGGTATCAGTACCGTTGAGGTCAACGCTTGTACCATCCGCAGCAGCACTGCCCGAGAACGCGATGGAGCCGGCGAAAACCGAGAAGACCATCAGCGCCGCGAGGAGCACTGCGCGAATCTGTTTGTTGCGTGTCATTGTTTGTAGATGTGTCTGCAGTCGGCGAGGCAGCTTTCTTCCCGAACACGCCCCGGGGTAGGTCAGGGCGGGGGGTTACTCGCTGGTATCACCTTGGGTAGGGGTACGGCCGGACCTATCTGCCGACATTATAAATGCTTTGTGTATCTTCCTGGTATAG
This sequence comes from Haloferax marinum, assembly GCF_009674625.1. Classification (GTDB taxonomy): domain Archaea; phylum Halobacteriota; class Halobacteria; order Halobacteriales; family Haloferacaceae; genus Haloferax; species Haloferax marinum. The sequence continues at coordinate 924,205 of NZ_WKJQ01000001.1, forward strand.
ATACATTCAAATACGTCAGTCTATCTGCACTATTGATAGGTTCAAAGACGTAGACGTGGCCGTGTTCGGGCGATAAACGGAGAGAAGAAACGTCGTCGAAGGGACGACCCAGACTGGTATCTATTCGGGCGATTCGAAGTCGGCGGGGATGAGTTCGACTTCGTGACCGTCCTGGTCCTTCGTGAACGCGAACATGTCGTCACAGGACTCGGGGTCGCGGTAGTCTTCGGCCTCGCGTTCCAGCAACGTCTCCCAGTAGTCGTGGAGGTCGTCGGCGCGGACGGCGAGGTGGCCCCAGGCGTCACCCATCGTGTACGAACGGCCGTCGTAGTTGTAGGTGAGTTCGACCGCCATCGCTTCCTCGGCGGCGCCTTCGGGCTTCAGGAAGTAGTTGGCGAACGTGTCGGACTCCCAGCGACCGGTGTGTTCGTACTCGAACTTGCGGGTCCAGTAGCCGAGTGCTTCGTCGGCGTCCTCGACGCGAATCATCGTGTGGTCGAGGCTCCACTTGGCACCCTGGTCGCGCTGGACGATTTCGACTTCGTGACCGTCGGGGTCTTTGACGAACGCGTAGCGGCCACCACAGGATTCTGGGTCGCGGTAGTCTTCGACGCCTTCGTCCATGAGCTGCTGATACGCTTCTTCGAGTTCACCCTCGGGCACACGGACCGCGATGTGTCCCCAGGCGTCACCCATCTCGTAGGTGTGGTCTCCGTGGTTGTAAGTGAGTTCGAGGACGGCACCTTCCTCGTGGAGGTCTTCGGGACCAAGGTAGACGTTGGTGAACGTGTCGGCCTCCCAGCGACCTTTCTCTTCGTAGTCGAGGTGCGTCGTATACCAGTCGAGCGACTCGTCGAGGTCTTCGACACGGATCATCACGTGGTCGAGGATTCCGGACATACACGACAACTGTGTCGCACTGGCGAAAAACGTACCGGACGCGGAACCCATCGTCGATGGTTGTCACACGGCGTCTAACGGGAGCTCAAGACGTTACGTGCCGCATAAGTACTTCCCACAATTACGATTTAGTCGTGCCTTCGGTCCCCAATCCTGTCCGACTCCTCATCGTCGGTATCGGACTGGCGCTCTCCCGTGTCGGCCTCCTCGACCGAGAGCGTGCGGTCCGCACCGCCGACCTCGCGTGGCCCCGAATCGTCACCGGCATCGCGCGGATGTCGAAGAACGCGGTGGACGTGGCGATGGTCGGTATCGCCTCGGGAACAGTCGCAATCACTGGGGTCGGGTTCGCAGGACCGTTCTGGGGACTCGCATTCGCCCTCGGTGGTGGTATCGCGGGCGGCACCATCGCACTCGTCTCCCAGCGGTACGGTGCCGACGCGATGGACCAGTTGGGGCTGGCAGTCAGGTCGAGTGCGCTTCTCACCGTGGTCGCCACGCTCCCGGTCACGGCGATTTTCTGGCTGTATCCGACCGAACTCATCTCGCTTCTGAGTAACAACGCCGAAGCCATCGAACTGGGAGCGGACTATCTCAGAATCGTCGGCATCGGCGTCCCGTTCGCCGGGTTGAACCTCATTGGGAGTCGTGTCCTCGTCGGTGCCGACGACGCCTACACCGCGATGATTCTCCGCGCGAGCGGGGCCGTCGTGAACATCGGCCTCAACGCAGTGCTCATCTTCGGCCTTGGAATGGGTGTCGAAGGGGCGGCACTCGGGACGGTGCTTTCGAACGTCGTCGTCACCAGTGCGTTCACTGTCGGCCTCTCTCGTGGGGCACTGCCTGGTGTCGGACAGTTCCCCGTCACTATCGACCCCTTCGGGACGTTCGTCGACGTCGACACGCTTCGTGACCTCGTCGAGATCGGCCTCCCGGTGATGGGTCGAGGACTCGTCTGGACCGTCGCCGAGTTCCCTATGCTTGCGATTCTCGACAGTTTCGGCCCCGACGTCGTGGCGGCGTTCGTCATCGCCCGCCGTATCTGGGGACTGATGAACACGCCCGGTTGGGGCTTCGGACTCGCGTCGTCGAGTCTCGTGGGGCAAGCACTCGGGAAGAACGACGAGCAGGTCGCAGAAGCCTACGGGAACGAAGTCATTCGCTTCGCCGTCGCCACGTATCTCGTCTCGGCCGCCCTCGTCGCGATATTTGCCCGCCCAATCGTCCTCGGATTCGTCAGCGACCCGACCGACCCCGCAGTTCCGATCGCGGTCAACCTCGTGTACGTCGCGTGTCTGGCCGTCGTCCTCCAAGGCGTCTCGGGTGGGTCGGCCGGCCCCCTCGACGCCAGCGGCGACACACAGTGGACGTTCGGCAGCCAGTTCGTCGGAATGTTCCTCGGGTCGATTCCGCTCGCGTACGTCGGGTCGGTCACCTCGCTCGGACTCGTCGGCCTCTACCTCGCGTTCGTCGCCGAAACGTCGATTCCCGCCGCGCTCAACTACTACCGATTCCGTTCGGGGACGTGGAAAGCAGTCAGCATGAACTACCGACCCGAAGCGACTGCAGACGACTGACTGGGAGTCGCGGGCGCTTCGGTTCAGCGACTCGTCGCTTCCTTGTGCGACCAGTAGACGAACCCAGCGACTGCCCACAGAACGACCGTCCCGAGTGGCCACGCGGTCCGGCCGGGTTGAACCGAAAAACCACGCGCAACCTCGAGTTGTGTCACTCCTGCGAGCGCGAGGCCCGCTGCCGTAATCCGAACGTCTTCTCGTCCGAAGATTGTCCCAGAGAGTGCACTGGCGACGGCCACGACGTAACACACGACGCCGACCGGCCAGACGAGAATGTAGTCGGGAAGCCCTGCCGTGTATCGGAAGAAGAAGTCGGTGATAGTCGTGATGCTCAGTGGAGACGGGGTGAGCAGTCCCCAGGCGAAGAGCAACGTCGTCGCCCCTGTCGAAAACGTCTGGACGGACCACGGCACGACGCCGACGACGAGAACGAGGACGAGTCGAACCGGGTTCGAGACCGTGAGAGAGGAAAACGCGAACCGAGACGTGGACTGGGCCGAGTCCTGCGGGGCGTCTTCCCGCGTGTCGGTCGTCACCGCTGGGCGATGATGCGGAGGACGTCTTCGTCTTTCAGTACGTGGTCGCGGCCGACCTGTTGTTCGTCGTGTTTCGCACTCGGCCCGGAGACGCGAGCGAATCGGAATCGCTCGTCGAGTTTCGCGCCGAGTTCGTGGATGGCGTCGTCGATAGTGTCGCCTTCACGGAGGATGAGCGGTTCCTCGTAGTCGACACCACGGCCGGGTTTGTCCATGTAGATGCGGATGAGGCCGAGCGCCTCCCACATCTCTTCTTTCAGCGCGTCGAGTCCTTTCTCGGCCTCGGCGCTGATGTACGTCACTTCGTCGGGGTCGAGACCGACCTCTCGGAGGTTCTCCTCGACCGTCGGAAGGTAGTCCTTGTCGATGAGGTCGGCTTTGTTGACGGCGACGATAGACGGGAGGTAGACCCGATTTTTCATGATGCCGTCGATGAGTTCGTCGATGGTCGTCTCGCCACGGAGCGTCACTTCGGCGTTGACGAAGCCGTGTTCTCGGAGGACGCCCTTGATGGTCTCTTCGTCGAGGTCGACACTGTCACTCTTCGTGACGTTGATGCCGCCTTTTCCTTTCTTGTTGATAGAGAGATTCGGCGGTGTCGTGTCCAGCCGAATCTTGTTGGCGTAGAGTTCCTCTTGGAGTCGCTCGTACCGGTCTATCTCGAACACCGAGAGCATGAAGACGACGAGGTCGGCGGTTCTGACGACAGATAACACCTCTTTGCCGCCACCACGACCACCTGCTGCGCCTTCGATGAGCCCAGGGACGTCCAGAATCTGGATGTTCGCACCTTTGTACTTCAACATCCCTGGGTTCACGTTGAGCGTCGTGAACTCGTACTCACCAGTCTCGCTGTCGGCGTTGGTGAGTGCGTTGATGAGCGTCGACTTCCCGACGCTGGGGAACCCGACCAGCGCGACAGTCGCGTCGCCAGTCTTCTCGACGGCGTATCCTTGGCCGCCGCCGGCAGAACTCTGGTTCTCGAGTTTCTCTTTCATCTCCGCGAGTTTCGCCTTCAGTCGACCGATATGCGCCTCTGTCGACTTGTTGTAGGGCGTATTGGAGATCTCCTCGCGGATCTCTTCGATGTCCTCCTCCAGTCCCATTGTCCTTTCTTCCGCCGCGTCCGTCGAAAAACCCTTTCCTTCGAACTCGAGGTTCCATCGCGAGCGGTACCGACCACAAAAAAGTCTCTTGGTCGCTGTGAACAACTCACAGTCGTTGTTCGTGCGTGCACGCGCACGACCGAAAGAAGTTCGTCACGATTATACTGAGCGAATCCAACCCGTGATTAACGACCGATGCCGAGTCCCGGAACGCTCCGAGATAGCACACAGATCATCCTCTCGTACGAACTTTTGGAGGACGTCCGCGAAGAAATCGAATCGGAGTTCGTCGTCTCGGTCCACGCGCACACCGACGAGACGTGTCGAATCATCGGGAGTCCAGTCGAGATTCGAGCGGTCAGCGACTTTCTCACTCGGCACGGTATCTCCGTTCGATAACACCCGTTCCGAAGGGCTTGTAACGACACAGTCCAACTGACGGGTATGGACGAAGCGCCGGGACTCTCCGACCAGTACCGCACGGCCAGTCCATGGCCGGTGTTCGTCGCGCTCGGAATCCCCATCTCCGAAATTGGCCTCCTATTCGACCTGTTTCCACTCGCCGTCGGCGGTTTGCTCTTGTTCACCGGGAGTATCGCAGGGTTACTTCGCGAGTCGGGCTACGTCGAATCGACGATGCGTTCGCTCGTCGTGCTCTCTGCAATCCTGTTCGCGTTCGGGGGCGCCCTCGTCTTCACCGATGTCAACCTCGTCACCCGTGGATACGCCGTCATCGTCGCTGGAGCGTTACTGCTCGTCGGCGGTGTCGTCTTCGAACTGTTCGTCTTCGAGCAACGACAGTCCATCTAACGCACGACTCGAGTAGTACGTCGGCGCGAGGGACGGCGATTCACGTCGCTCATTCGGCACGGCGGAGGCAAAATTCGTGTTCTCACGAGAAACCAACAATCTATTTCAACAGCGTCCCCCAGTATCTCGGTATGGCAAGTAAGACCTTCGACAAGGATACCATGCTCGACCTGACGGTTAACATGGTTCCGTTGGTCATCATCCTGTTCTTCGTCGTGGGGTTCTCTGTGTTCAACCCCTTCGGGTTCGAATCGCTCGCGTCGGGGCTTCAGTACGGGATTTTGATCGGCTCGTTCGTTCTGCTGGCAGCCCTCACGTACCTCTCGGGGAAAGCCATCGCAGGCTCCGAGAAAACTGACACCGTCTACCTTCCGGGGCAGGCGACCGTTCCCGGTGCAACGCCACTCCACGGTGAGCACGAGGACGCAGCGGCAGAAATCGAAGAATCGGCTGATGCAGAAGCTGTCGAATCGGCGGAAGGCACGGCTTAAAGTCCCTTTTAGCGCAGGGCGTTCCCGAACCTTTCATTACCCTGCACTCCCCAGGCACTTCCATGGAGGTTAACGGACAGCTAGTACTGACGGTTCTGATGGGGCTCTTCCTCATCGCCGTCGCCGCGTGGCTCGCGCGGGTCGAAAACTGGCGGTCGTACACCCCGCTTGCGGGCGCTGGGGCCGTCGGAAGCACAGAGCAGTACGTCTCGGAGGAAAAGCCATCCGGGGTTATTCGCTGGTTGACGACTGTCGACCACAAGGACATCGGGATACTCTACGGTGCGTACGGGCTCATCGCATTCGTCGTGGGTGGCCTGATGGTCGTCGTGATGCGCCTCGAACTGGCCGACCCTGCGAGCACACTGATTTCGAACACATTCTACAACTCGTTGCTGACGAGTCACGGGATTACCATGCTCTTCCTGTTCGGGACGCCCATCATCGCGGCGTTCTCGAACTACTTCATTCCGCTTCTCATCGGCGCGGACGACATGGCATTCCCGCGTATCAACGCGATCGCGTTCTGGTTGCTGCCGCCGGCGGCACTACTCATCTGGGCCGGGTTCTTCCCGATTCCGGACGTCATCCCGGCACAGACGGCGTGGACGATGTACACCCCGCTTTCGGCTGGTGTCGGCTCTGGTAACCAGATGAACGCCGGTGTGGACCTGATGCTTCTCGGTCTGCACCTCTCTGGTGTCTCAGCGACGATGGGTGCCATCAACTTCATCGCGACCATCTTCACCGAACGCAACGAGAAGGTTTCCTGGGCGAACCTCGACATCTTCTCGTGGACCATCCTCACCCAGTCGGGCCTCATCCTGTTCGCGTTCCCGCTTCTCGGGAGCGCCATCCTGATGCTGCTTCTCGACCGGAACTTCGACACGATGTTCTTCGCAGTCGAGGGCGGCGCGATTCTCTGGCAGCACCTGTTCTGGTTCTTCGGCCACCCCGAAGTCTACATCCTCGTGCTCCCCCCGATGGGACTGGTGAGTCTCATCCTCCCCCGCTTCGCGGGTCGTCGCCTCTTCGGGTTCAAGTTCGTCGTGTACTCCACGCTCGCCATCGGTGTGCTCTCGTTCGGTGTGTGGGCCCACCACATGTTCGCAACGGGCATGGACCCCCGTCTGCGCGCCTCGTTCATGGCCGTCTCGATGGCCATCGCAATTCCGAGTGCAGTCAAGACGTTCAACTGGATTACGACGATGTGGAACGGGAAGATTCGCCTCACGACGCCGATGCTCTTCTGTATCGGCTTCGTGTCGAACTTCATCATCGGCGGCGTGACGGGCGTCTTCCTCGCGTCGATTCCGGTGGACCTCGTGCTCCACGACACCTACTACGTCGTCGGTCACTTCCACTACATCGTCATGGGCGCTATCGCCTTCGCTGGCTTCGCCGGACTCTACTACTGGTTCCCCATCTACACCGGCCGGATGTACCAGACCACGCTCGGTAAGTGGCACTTCTGGCTGTCGATGGTCGGCACCAACCTGACGTTCTTCGTCATGGTCCTGCTCGGCTACGGTGGCATGCCGCGTCGCTACGCGACCTACCTGCCGGAGTTCGCGACGCTCCACCAGATTGCGACGGTCGGTGCGCTCATCCTGTTCGTCGCCCAGGTAATCTTCGTCTGGAACTTCGTCCAGTCGTGGCTCGAAGGCCCCAAGGTCGAAGACGGTGACCCGTGGGACCTCGCAGACGACGACCTCGTCACGTCCGAGTGGCACTGGTTCGACCGCAAACTCCAGACGGCCATCGCAGACGGCGGCGAAGAAGAAGCAGAACTCGCAACCGACGGCGGTGAGCGAATCGACGATTCGCAATCCACGTCGGATGTCTCATCCGACGGCGGCGACCCGGTCGCAGAGACCGACGCCACCTCGGACGAGTAAACGCGAACACTCCGTTTCATTTTTCGGCGACTACCTTCGAGAGCGAACGCCCTCGTCGGTTCTCGCGTCGAGCGGCCAGGTGTTTTGAACTACGAAGTCGCTCACCACCGGTCTCGACTGAAAAGTGCACCCGCTGCGCGTCGGTAGCGACTGTTCCGAAGACCAGACGCGATTCAGATGACGAGGAGGATACCTACCACGAACATCAGTATCGCGACGGCCCCGAGGATGATTCCGAGGATGTCCGTATCCGACATACTGAGCAGTTGCGACTGTTCGGCTAAAGGTTCGTCGGTGCGGCCGACCGGAACGAAAACTGCTAACCACGCGCGGTCCAGAGCAACTGTCGTGAGTTCGAACGTCCGCGGTCAACGGTTCGTCCTTGGGTTGTACGTCGCACTCGTCTCTTTCGCGGGTCTCGCAGGCTTTCTCACCGGGACGTTCGTCTCGGGACTGTCTCCCCCTCGGTTCCTGTTTTTGATTCCGTTTCCGGCGACACCGCTCGGATTTGCAGCCTACGGTGCGTTGACCATCGCTCTCGTCCTCGGAATCCCACTCGTCTTCGTGGTCGTCGTCTCGGCACGAATCGACGACGCGGCGAGCGGCCGGTGACCGAACACGAACGAACGTTCGTCACAAATACTAAGCCCTGCCACTGGGACGTGATAGTATGTATCACGTAGTAATCGGTGTCGACGACGACGCAGAACACGCACTCGCGTGCGTCGAAGCAGTTGCAGACCTTCCCGGAGAGGCCTCGGAGAAGGAAGTGACGCTCATCCACAGTTTCACAGACAACCCGAGCGGCGCTTCGGCGACCCAGATTCACTCGGTTCGCGAGGCGAGTGAGTTCCTCGAAGAACAGGGAATCACCTACGACGTCAACGAGTCCTCGGGCGACCCGGCAGAGGTCATCATCGAGTTCGCCGAAGAAGAAGACGCAGACCTCATCGTCACGGCCGGACGCAAACGGTCGCCGGCAGGGAAGGCACTCTTCGGCAGTGTCACACAGACGGTGATTCTGAACTCCGACCGCCCCGTCATGGTGACGGGAGAGACGAAACGGTCGTAAAACTAGTAGACGCGGCCGAAGATATCCGACACCTCGTCGGGTGACCGTCGGCCGGACTCGTGTTCTTTTAGGTCGCCTGCACGGAAACAGAGAATCGACGGTGCCGCATCGACGTCGAACGTGCGACAGAACTCACCGACTTCCTCGCCGTCGACACCTGCGATGGCGACGCCATCCGGGACGCGTTCGAGGAGTGCGTCCAGTTCTTCTTTCATCGCGTCACACGGCGCGCAGTTTCGCCGCCACACGGTGATGACGGCGTCTGGGTTCTCCTCGAGGAACGCTTCGAACGTGTCGTCGGCGAGCTCGGTGAGTTCCTCTGGGACCGACGACGAGGGGGTTATCTCGACGAGCAACCCGGCCATGACGACCAGGAGGTCTTGTTCGACAGGGATGTCGAGGAACGACTGTGTGGCGAGATACGCGACGACGTCCTCCCTTCCGATGTCGAACTTCTCGATTCGCTCGTTGGCCGTCTCGGAGTCGAGTCCGAACAGTTCGGCGACGGTGTTTTCGAACTCCTCGTTCGAGACGGCACCGTAGATGTCGTGGTAGATCGCCAGCGTCTTCTCGAACTCGTCGGTCGTCGTGAGCGTCCCGTCGGGAGCCTCCTCGACTGCACCGGCGGCGATGAGCGTATCGAGGGCCGTCTCGGGGTCGGCGTGATGGTTGGGGTTCGTCGCTGCCATCGTCAGACCCCCAGATAGCGTTCGCGCGTCTCCGTGTCGTCACGGAGTTCGTCGGCACTTCCGTCGAAGACGATTTGACCCTGGTCGATGACGTAGGCGCGGTCTGCGAGTTTGATGGCCGCAGCGGCGTTCTGTTCCACGAGGAGAATCGTCGTCCCCGCGTCACTGATGCGCTTGACCGCGTCTTCGACGTCCTCGATGATTTTGGGTGCGAGTCCCTCGTACGGTTCGTCGAGGAGCATCAGGTCGGTGTTCTGCTTCAGCGCCCGCGCGATGGCGAGCATCTGTTGTTCCCCGCCAGAGAGCGTCCCTGCGCGCTGGTCTTTCCGTTCGTCGAGTCGAGGGAACTGGTCGTAGACCTCCTCTGTGGACATCCCCGTGCGCCCGAACGACAGCGACCGCCCCCACGTGTTGGACTTGTTGTTGACGACCTCTGCGAGGTGCAGGTTCTCGGCCACAGAGAGGTTCGGGAAGATACGTCGCTCTTCGGGGACGAGCGAGATTCCTTTCACGGAGACGTCTTCTGCGGGGACGCTCGTGATGTCGTTACCCTTGAACCGGATGGCACCCTGCCGAACGTCCGGCGGCGTCGCGCCAGCGATACACCGGAGTGTGGTGGTCTTGCCAGCGCCGTTGCGTCCGAGAAGCGCACAGATTTCGCCCTCCTCGACGTCCATCGAGAGTTCACGGATGATGTGGCTCTCGCCGTAGTAGGCGTCGATGGCGTCGATTTCGAGGAGACTCATATCTCGACACCTCCGAGGTAGGCCTCTTGAACGGCCTCGTTGCCTCGAATCTCGTCGGGCGTCCCTTCTGCGATGATGCCACCGCGACTGAGGACGACGATGCGGTCGGAGATGCTGAAGACGATTTCCATGTCGTGTTCGACGAGGACGAACGTGAGTCCGTGGTCACGCTTCACCTGCTCGATGAGTTCGACCGTCGACTTCGTCTCTTCGGGAGACATGCCGGCGGTCGGTTCGTCCATGAGGAGCAGGTCCGGTTCACTGGCGAGTGCGATTCCGATCTCCAGACGACGCTTGTCACCGTACGGGAGGTCGGTGGCGATGGTGTCTGCTCGTTCGAGTAGTCCAACCGAGTTGAGCGTGTCTCGCGCGACGTCGTGAACGTCGGTGAGCGCGTCACGGTGTCTCAGGAACTCGAAGCCGAACGCGCCGCGCTCGGCCGCGAGTGCCGCAATCTCTGCGTTCTCTCGGACCGTGAGGTCCGGGAAAATCGACGCGGTCTGGAAGGACTTCGAGACCCCCCGTTGGACCACCTCGTGCGGTTCGAGGTTGACGATAGACTCGCCTTTGAACCGAATGTCGCCGCTCGTCGGGTCGAGGCGGCGCGTGATGAGGTTGATGAGCGTCGACTTGCCGGCCCCGTTCGGACCGATGATAGAGACCCGCTCGTCTTCTTCGACGGTGAGGTTGACGTCGTCGGTCGCGACGAGGCCACCGAACTCTTTGACGAGGTTCTCAGTTTCGAGGAGCGGCATTATCGCTCACCCCCCATACGGTCGGAGACGAACGTGCGGACACGTCCGATGATACCCCACAGACCGTCTGGAACGACCCAGACGACTGCGACGAAGACGATACCGAGGAGCAAGTGCCAGTAGAAGCCGAAGTCTTTGATGAGTACAATGTCAGTGAAGGGAATCGTCAGTGCCTGGACGGTGCTGACGATGTTCTCGATGTAGAGGTAGACGCCGACCCCGAGGACGGGACCGAACATCGAACCTGCACCACCGAGGACGGTCATAACGACGATGTCACCGGACTCCGTCCAGAACAGTGACTGGAGCGGGACGTACGCCCCGTGGATGGTAAAGAGGCTTCCCGCGATGCCGGCGAAGGCGCCGGAGATGATGAACGCCATGAGTTTGTACCGCCAGACGTTGAGTCCGACGAACTCGGCGCGCTGTTCGTTCTCGCGAATCGCTCTGAACACCATGCCGTACGGTGAGTTGAGGATGCGGTACGCGACTGCGACTGCCGCGACGAAGATGAAGCCAACGAAGGCGTAGAGCCAGGTCCCGAGGAGCATCCCACCGATAGACGGGATGTCGGCTTCGAGGTGGATGACCCCGAAGAGGTTTCCAACGTCGACACCGGTCAACCCGTTTTCACCGTTGGTCAGGAACGCCAGCGGCGACGCCGCCATGAAGTACATCATCTGGGCGAACGCCAGCGTCAGGATGGAGAAGTAGATTCCCCCACGTCGCAGTGAGAGGAATCCGAGGAGCCACGCGAGGAGTATCGCAAAGAGCGTCCCCGAGACGACCATCACGATTGGGTCGCCGCTGATGTTCTTGGCGACGATACCGGAGGCGTAGGCCGCACCGCCCCAGAACGCGGCGTGACCGAACGACAGCAGTCCAGTGTAGCCGAGGAGCAGGTCGAACCCGATGGCGAAGATGCCCCAAATGAGAATGAGGGTCGCCAGACTCTGATACCCCTGCAGGAAATCGGAGACGACGGGTGCACGGGCGAATAGCCACGGGAAGACCGCGACGAAGATGGCCGTGAGACCGACCACCGTTCCTTCTCTGCCGCGGAGCTGTTCCCAGCGACCAAAGAGGTCGCTTCCGACGAGCGCTTCGCTCGAACTCGGGTTCGCGTCTTTTGCGTTTGGATTTGCGTCTTCTTCGCTCATGGTGCCACCTCCTCGTCACCGAGGATACCCTGTGGTCGCGTCAGGAGGACGATTGCTGCAATCGCGTACAGGCCGACTTGCGACCACGCAGGCGCAAGCGACACGAGTGCGGCCGTCGTCAGTCCGAAGACGATTCCACCGACGACTGCGCCGGCGATACTGCCGACACCACCGATGACGACGGTGAGGAACGCCGGAACGAGGATGTTCGTCCCGATAGTCGGGTTGACGACGTTCAGCGGACCGCCGACGACGCCGGCGACACCCGCGAGTGCCGCACCGATACCGAAGACGACGATGTACGGACGGGTGATTTTGATGCCGAGCAGTCGAACCATCTCTGCGTCACGGGTCCCTGCGCGGACGACCAGACCGAAGTCGGTGTACTCGACCATGATGTAGACCAACGCGACGAGGACGGCCGTGATTCCGATGACGTAGAGACGCCATTGCGGGAAGTTCCCGACGATGGGGAGTGCAACCGGTCCAGAGACGGGAATCCCTGCGAACGACCCGAACGAGAGAATGGTTTCTGGTTGGTCGAACGGGAGACTGTTACTGCCGAAGAGGATGCGGAACAGTTCTTGAACGACGATTGCGAGACCGAACGTCACGAGAATCTGGTCGGTGTCTGGGCGGTCGTAGAACGGCCGGGCGACGAACCGTTCCATCAACAGGCCGACGACGAACACCAGAATCGGGACTAACACCAACGCGGCGAAGAAGCCCAAGTCGAGGCCGAACGTCGTAAAGCCCCATTCGAACAGTTTCCCGTTCGACAGCGAGATGTTCAGTGCGATGAAGACACCCGCGTAGGTGCCGATTAGGTACAGCGCACCGTGTGCGAAGTTGACGAACTTGAGGGTCCCCAGAATGATGGAGAGACCGACAGCCAGTAAGACGTAGATTGCACCCTGCTGGAGTCCGTTGAGCAGGATGAGGATGATGTCGGAGAGGATGCTCACGACCGACCACCTCCACGTCTGCGATTTGAGACAAGTTCTACCATGGGTGTGTTACTCTTTCTCATTTACGTATGCGTAGTTGTCTGGGATTAACTTTCATTAATATAACGATGGAGGCAGGGAGCCTTACTCGTAGGAACCGAGTTCACACTCGGCGGCCGGACCTGCGTCGCATGCGTAGCCGAGATCGTCTCGGCTGGTGATGTTGACGATCTCGTAGTACTTCCCAGATTCCTGCTCGGAGCCTGGGAGACCTTTCACGACGGGCACGTCGCGCTGTGCTTGGTGGTCGCACCCACGCATAACCTCCGAGCCCATGCCGATGTTGTCGTACTCGTAGTCTTCCAGCTGCTTGATGACTTCTGGCGGGTAGAACGTGCCTGCACGTTCGACTGCCGCAGCGTACTGGAGCGTCTGTGCGTACGCGACCTGTGCCGGACCGGATGGAACGCGGTCGTATTCGCTCTGGAACGCTTCGGTGAACTCTTTCGACGGTGCGTTGTCGATCTGAGAGTCCCACGCGAGCGTCCCGTAGACGTTCTCGATTGCGCCGCCTGCTGCTTCTGCCATCGGACGGTTGTACAGCGGGACGATGATTTCCATATCCTCGTTGATACCCGCGTCGACAGCCTGTTGGATGGAGTTTGCACCGTCGAGGCCGTAGTGGTTGAGGATGAGGACGTCCGCACCGGAGCTCTGTGCTTCGGAGAGGTACGTCGAGTAGTCCGTGGTCCCGAGCGGGGTCGCGACGGACTCGACCTGTTCCCACCCGGCGACGTCGGTCATGAACTGGTTCATCGACGCCTGCTGAGTCTGGCCCCAGCTGTAGTCGGCGTAGAGCTGGTAGAATTTCAGCCCCTCACCGTAGGCCTCTTTCACGACCGGTGCCAGCGCCTGCCCGGTCATGTACGCGTTGAACATCTCGCGGAAGGAGTAGCGGACACAGTCCTTGCCGGTGGTGTCGTTCGAGTGCGTCAGACAGGCCATGAACATGACCTTCTCGTTCTGACACAGCCCTTGGACTGCGATTGCCACCGCAGAGGACGACCCACCGGAGATCATGATTGCGTTGTCACGCTGAATCATCCCCGAAGCGGACTGTCGTGCCTGGTCTGCGTCGGTCGCCGTGTCGCCGTCTACGTAGTCTATCGTGTAACCGACGACGCCGTCGCCCGAGAGGTCGTCGAACTGGGAGTCTACCCAGCCGCCACCCTCGTTGAGGTGCTTCACCGCGAGCTGGTACGCTCGAAGTTCGTCTTCACCTTCAGAAGCGTACGGTCCAGACTGTGGAACGTTGAACCCGAACGTCGCCGTGTCTCCTTCGATTGGGTAGTTCCCGAGCGAGGGGTAGTCTTCACCGTCACCGCCGCCGTTTCCATCACCATCTCCGCCGCCGCCACCTGTACAACCAGCCAGACCTGCCAATCCAGCTACACCAGTTGCCTTTAGCACATCTCTACGGTTGAGTGGCTTGGTATCCCGTGCCATAGCAAAACCGGCGGATAGATGGTTAATAATTGTTATGTATTAATACCCTTTAATTTGTATTAGGTATAACCCAATAACTCGGGGCATAATAGTATGCTAACAATACACATACTTCAAAAATCTGATGGTGGTTCGAACTTCGCGTGTGGTCCGTCTCCCTAATCCTCGAATCTACCGAGAGTCAGTAGACGTAGCACAGGTGTTGGGTACTGACTTGACACATTCGAAGCCTATCAGATAGAAACGATGTGTAGGCAATTCACTAGATTCAGAGCGAAAAGCGTCGGTAACAATCTTCATTCAGACACGTCCGGACGACTCTCTAAATTCGGTGACACTCCTCCTCCGTTTACTGTCATTGTGATTTCACCAGCGCTCGATTCGTGCGCTCCCCAGTCTCGTTTTCTCGTCCAGTTCAGCCATCGTAGCACGACCTACCGGGGGGCCGACTGCGAGTCGAACGTCGCCGTTGGTCGTCTCTCTTTCGTGCGGCTCGAATGCCCACCAAATTCGGCAGTGTCGACCTCTTAGAAGGCTAAAAAAGCCCTCGCAGCGGATTATCCCTCTCCGACCATCCGGCCTTCGTCTTCCCACTCTTGCTCGCGGAGTTCGTACTTCTGAATCTTCCCGGTCGCCGTCTTCGGCAGTTCGGCGACGAACTCGATCTCTTTGGGGAGTTTGTACGTCGCGATGCGTTCTCGACAGAACTCGACGAGGGCCTCCGCAGTCGTGCCCGGCGCGTCCGGGTCACCGCTTCTCGGGACGATGAACGCCTTCGGCGATTCACCCCACTCGTCAGATGGAATCGGGATGACCGCCACGTCGGCGACGCTCTCGTGGTCGAACAGGGTGTCTTCCAACTCGATACTGGAGATGTTCTCACCGCCGGAGATGATGATGTCCTTCTTGCGGTCCTGGATGCTGATGAACCCATTTTCGTCCACGACAGCGAGGTCACCCATGTGGTAGTAGCCCTCCAGTCGGGCGGTGAACGCTTCTTCGGTCTCTTCGGGCTTGTTCCAGTACTTGTCCATCACCTGGTTGCCGGCGACGACGATTTCGCCGATACTCTGCCCGTCTCTGGGCACGTCGTCGCCGTCTTCGTCGACGACGCGCACGTCGGTTCCGAGGTAGCCGATACCCTGTTTCTTTTTCACACCGAATCGGTCGCCGTCGCCATCGAGGAACCGCTTCGCTTCGGACGTGGTGATGAGCGGACCCGTCTCTGTTGCCCCATAGACGTGCATGAGACGCCATCCGAACTCGTCTTCGACCGTTCGAATCGTCGCTTCCGGTGGAGCCGCACCGGCCGTCGCTGCACGAACCGGGTTCGCTCCAGTCGTCTCGACGCCGCCCTCGTCGCGGTAGTGTTTCATCAAGATGTTCAACACCGTCGGCGCGGCGCAGAGATACGACACGTCCTCGGTGCGGATGGCGTCGAGGACGTCCTCAGCATCGACACCACGCGTACAGATGTGCTTCGCGCCGTGTCCGGTGATGGCGTAGATGTGGCCCCACCCGTTGACGTGGAACATCGGGAGCGTCCACAGGTAGACGTCGCCGTCCGAGATGTCCTGATGCATCGAGATGAGGTAGGCGTGAATCGTCTCCGCCCGGTGCGTTCGACAGACACCCTTCGGGTCGCCGGTCGTCCCCGAGGTGTAGTTGATGGTGATTATCTCGTCTTCGGCCATCTCCGGTCGGTCGTACTCGGTTGACTCGGCGACGATGTCGTCGAACTCTAACCAGTCACCGTCGACCTCGCCTGCGTCGTTCGTGACGAAAACCTCCGTCGGAACGTCGTCTCGAATCTCCTCTATCTTCTCTGCGAACGCGTAGTCCGCGTAGATCGCTTTCACGTCGGCGTCGTTGAGCATGTACTCGAAGTCCGCCGGGACGAGGCGGTAGTTCAGCGGCATGTGGACGCCGCCGAGTTGCATCGTCCCGTAGGCCGCCTCGAGGTGATAGTGCGTGTTCGGGTCCAAGACGGCGACTCGGTCGCCTTTTTCGACGCCACGCGACTGCAACGCCGCCGAGAATCCGTCTGCCCGTTCGCCGAGTTCCGCGTAGGAGAACCGTTCACCTGTCGTCGCGACGACCGCCTCCTCGTCGGCGTAGTACCGACGGGCACGGTCGAGGAATTCGGTTACCAGGAGTGGTTTTTCCATACGTGCTGACCTACACTAACGTTAGAGATAAATATGCGGGGTGGTGCCACGCAACGTGGTGTGGCGGCCAGCGTTGGTCCCTCTTCTCCTGTAATTGGGTAGCCACTGACGGGTCGTCAGCTACGTCAAAAAGAGAAATCGGGCAATCGGAAAACTGGGGGAATCAGAAAACTGGGGGAATCGGAAAACTGGGGGAATCAGAAAACCGGGGGAATCGGAAAACCGGGAAACCGGAGACCCGGAGAATCAGAAAACCGGGAAACCGGAGACCCGGAGAATCAGAAAACCGGGGACTCGAGAGAACGAGAAGCCGACGTTAGTCGGACTGGGCCTTCCGCTGAATCTCTTCGACGATTTCGGGGTTCCGAAGGGTCGTCGTGTCGCCGAGTTCCTCGCCGTTGGCAATCTCTTCGAGCAGGCGACGCATAATCTTCCCAGACCGGGTCTTCGGCAGTTCCGGCGTGAAGACGACCGCTTCGGGGCGTGCGATTGGGCCGATAGCGTCTTCGACACCCTTGACGATGCGCTTGCGCATCTCGTCGTCTTCTTCCTGTCCTTCTTCGGTGATGACGTAGGCGTACACCGCCTCGCCTTTCACTTCGTGGTTGCCGCCGACGACTGCCGCCTCTGCGACGCCTTCGACACCGACGATAGCAGACTCTATCTCCATCGTCCCGAGGCGGTGGCCAGAGACGTTGATGACGTCGTCGACACGTCCGAGGATAGTGATGTAGCCGTCTCCGTCGATTTTCGCGCCGTCTTCGGGGAAGTAGACCCAGTCGTCTGGGTCGTCGCTGTCGGTGTCAGAGTACTCCCGCCAGTACTCGTTGATGAAGCGCTCGTCGTTCTTGTAGAGTGTTCGGAGCATCCCCGGCCACGGTTTGTTGACCGTGAGATAGCCAGCGCGACCCGCGTCGACTTCCTCGCCTTTCGTGTCGACGATCTTTCCGTCGATACCCGGAAGCGGTGGGCCTGCAGAGCCGGGTTTCATCTTCTTGACGCCCGGAAGCGTCGTAATCATCATGCCGCCGGTCTCGGTCTGCCACCACGTGTCCACGACGGGGCAGTCTTCGTAACCGATGTGTTTGTAGTACCACTTCCACGCACGGGGGTTGATGGGTTCGCCGACCGTTCCAAGCAAGCGGAGACTCGACAGGTCGTGTACTTCGGGGTACTGACTGCCCCACTTCATGAAGGCACGAATCGCCGTCGGTGCCGTGTAGAAGATGTCCACGGCGTACTTCTCGATGACGTCCCACAGGCGGTCACGGCGTGGGAAGTCGGGCGTCCCTTCGTACATCACCGTCGTCGTCCCGAGTGAGAGTGGGCCGTAGACGATGTACGAGTGACCGGTAATCCAGCCGATGTCTGCCGAACACCAGTAGGTGTCTTCTTTCTCGATGTCGAGGACCGCGTGCGAGGTCCACGTCGCGTACGCGAGGTAGCCACCGGTGGTGTGTTTGACACCCTTCGGTTGGCCCGTCGTCCCGGACGTGTACATCAAGAAGAGCATGTCTTCGGCGTCACGCTGGACCGGGTCGACGCGCTCGCCGGCGTGGTCGGCCAGCAGGTCGCCCCAGTCGTGCTGGTTGCCACGGAGTTCGTGGCCGAATCCGTCGTCTCCCAGTCGGTCGACGACGACGGTGGCTTCGACACCGTGGTCGACACCGTCGAGACCCTCGTTAGCCTTGTCGAGGTGGTCGAGGGCGTCACCGCGGCGGTAGTAGCCGTCACACGTGACGAGATACTCCGAATCGGCCGAGTTCATCCGGGTCGCGAGTGCTTCTGCAGAGAAGCCTGCGAAGACCACCGAGTGTGGTGCACCGATACGGGCACACGCGAGCATGGCGATGGGGAGTTCCGGAATCATCGGCATGTACATCGTGACGACGTCGTCTTCTTCGACGCCGAGGTCACGCAGTGCCGCCGCGAACTCGTTGACCTCTCGGTAGAGGTCCTGATACGTATACGTCCGTGTCTCGCCGTGTTCACCTTCCCACTTGATGGCGACACGGTTCTTGTCGCCGTTTTCGACGTGGCGGTCGACACAGTTGTACGAGACGTTCAGCTTGCCACCCGTGAACCACTTGTAGAACGGTGGGTTCGAGTCGTCGAGTACCTGGTCGTACGACTCGTCCCAGTCGAGCATGTCGGCCGCTCGTTCCCAGCTCTGTGGCCAGTTCTCTTCGAACTCTTCGTAGATTTCGGGGTCGGAGACGTTCGCCTGTGCGACGAACTCCTCGGAGGGTTCGAACTCCTCTTGTTCAACCAGCCGTGCCTCTAGTTCTCCATCACCGTCACCGTCTACCATAGTACGTGCTAACCAATAGAATCATCCATGATAAATCTATGTAGTTCGGCAGTTAGGGCGTGCGGTTTTCACGCGACGGGTCGCCGATGCGTCGAGTAAACCGGGCGGCCAACGCTCAGAGTTTACGACGGCACTGGCTGGCGGTGATGACACACCTTCAACAGAACGGAGAACGGGTACGGTGGGCTGTTCCGGGCGTTACATCACGCCAATCGTCTCACGGTAGGTGCCGAACTCTTCGGCGAACACGTCCATGATTTCGCCCATCGTGACGTACTCCTTGACCGCATCGACGAGCACTGGCATGACGTTCCCACCGCTCTCGACGGTCTCTCGGAGTTCTTCGAGTGCTGCTTCGACTGCCTCGTCGTCGCGTTCATCTTTCACGGATTCCAGCCGTTCGAGTTGACGGTCCTGAACTTCCTCTTCGACGTGCAGGAGGTCCAGTCGAGTGTCGTCTTCGGTGGCGTACTCGTTGACGCCGACGACGACTTCTTCGCCGTCTTCGACACGTGACTGGTACTCGTAGGAGGCTTCGCCGATCTCCTTGTGGTAGTAGCCTTCGTTGATGCCGGCGAGGACGCCGTCGCGGACAGAGCCGTCGCCCATCTCGCGAATCTCTTCGATGTAGGCCATCGTCTCTTCTGCTATCTCGTCGGTGAGTTTCTCGACGAAGAAACTGCCGCCGAGTGGGTCGATGACGTCGGCCGCGCCCGACTCTTCGGCGATGATTTGCTGGGTTCGCAAGGCGACGGTGACTGCCTCTTCGGAGGGGAGCGCCAGCGCCTCGTCGAAACTGTTCGTGTGGAGTGACTGCGTCCCACCGAGGACGCCCGCGAGCGCCTGAATCGTCACGCGGACGATGTTGTTGAGTGGCTGTTGGGCCGTCAGCGATTGGCCCGCCGTCTGGGTGTGGAACTTCATCTGTTTCGAGCGCTCGTCTTCTGCGCCGTACCACTCGGACATCACGTCGTGGTAGATGCGGCGGGCGGCACGGAACTTCGCGACCTCCTCGAAGATGGAGTTGTGCGAGTTGAAGAAAAACGAGAGTTGCGGTGCGAACTCGTCGACGTCGAGGCCGCGGTCCATCGCGTCTTCGACGTAGGCAAAGCCGTCTGCAAGGGTAAAGGCGAGTTCCTGAATCGCGGTCGACCCAGCCTCACGGATGTGATAGCCAGAAATCGAGATGGGGCGGATTCGCGGCGTCTCCTCGGCGGCGAACTCGACGGTGTCGGTGACGAGTTTCAGCGAGGGTTCCGGCGGGATGACCCACTCCTTCTGCGCAATGAACTCTTTGAGCATGTCGTTCTGGAAGGTGCCGCCAATCTGGTCGCGAGAGACACCGCGGTTGTCCGCAAGCGCGACGTACATGGCGAAGACGACGGGAGCAGAGGGGTTGATAGTGAACGACGTGGTCACGTCTCCGATGTCGATGCCGTCGAAGAGAATCTCCATGTCGCGGAGGGTATCGACTGCGACGCCCTCTTTCCCGACTTCGCCGTCGGAAAGCGGATGGTCGGAGTCTTTGCCCATGAGCGACGGCATGTCGAACGCCGTCGAGAGACCGGTCTGGCCGTTCTCGATGAGGTAGTGGAATCGTTCGTTCGTCTCCCGCGCGGTCCCGAATCCGGCGAACTGCCGCATCGTCCACGTTCGGCCACGGAACATCGTGGGGTACACACCGCGTGTGTAGGGTGCTTCGCCAGGGAAGCCGAGGTCCTCCTCGTAGTCGATGTCGGCAACGTCTGTGGGCGTGTAGATGTCGTCTACTTCGTGATTCGAAACGGTTGCGAACCGGTCTTTCCGCTCCCCACCTTTCTCGAGGAAGGGGTCACGAGTATCCGACTCCCACTGGTCGCGCGCCTCTCGAATAGACGCTAACTCCTCATCGTCGTACATGCTCGGAATTCAGTATGGACGATGATTAATGATTCGGGTCGATTCACACCCGATAGACGAGACCTTTCGACGTACGAACCGTCGGCACACAACCCTTCGACGTACGAACCGTCGGCACACACCCCTTCGACGCACAGACCATCGTGCATATCACTCCTCGGTGCCGTAGCCCCGAGCATGTGTGACTGTACGAACGAGACGGAGCTCCTGGCGGCGGGCCGCCGCCGTGGAGTCGTCCTCGGCGCGGGGGTCGCCGGAGGCTGACTGCCGATGGCGATTGTTACCCCGTCTGCGACCAAGTGGGTCGCCGGCGTGACGACCCTCGTCCTCGTCCTCGCGAGCGTCTCGTTCGTCGTTCCTGCCGCAGGAACCGTCTCGCCCGTCCCGTTCGACGACACGGTGAAGACCGGCGGGACGGCGGTCGATATCCGCCTCTCGGAGGTCGAAGGCTTCGAAGTTCCCGTCGCGCAGGTTCACTTCTCTCGGTACCGCTACGTCATCGGATACTACGACGTGACCACGGCCGCGGCCGATATCGCGTCGCCCGAGAGCGCCCGGCAGTTCGGAGACCCACTCGCCGTGTTCGTCTCCGACTACGCGACCGTCTCGCCGGTCGTCGACGACGACGGCTACCTTCGGACGCAACACAACCGACAGCCAGGATGGGTCGAGGCGTCCGAGGCGTCGTTCGTCGTCGGTTCGTCGGCCCGTGTTCCCTCCGGACCCATCGCCGTTCCGTTCTCTGATGCCGACAACGCACAGTCGTTTGCCGACCGATACGGCGGTGAAGTCGTCGGCTGGCAGACGTTCCGCGAGCGTTCGGAGAGCACACTCGAAACCCGACTCGCCGCCTTCGAGGCGTCTGTCACCGCCCACCACGACTGGGCCAATCAGACCGTCACTGCGAGTGATTCGCTCTTCGACCGGCCCGTCTCGACCGTCGTCGGAGAAGACGCGCCGACCGTCGAGGCGGCCGTCGAGTCCGCCCCCGCGAACACCGCCGTCTACGTGCCGCCGGGGAACTACTCGGTCGATACGGTCGAACTGAACCGCTCTGTTACCCTCGTCGGTGCCGGCCCGGAGACGCGACTGGTCGGTGACGGAAACGGCAGCGTCGTCCACGTTCGGGCCGACAGGGGGGCCGTGGCGAATCTCTCGATATCGGGCGTCGGGTCGGTCGGTACGCGACGCATTCAGGCGACCAACGAGTCGGTCGACTGGGACACTCGCGTCCAACTCGCGTACGGACGCGGCGACGCCGGTATCGTCCTCGACGGGGCGAACGACTCCGCAGTTCGCGGCGTCCACATCGACACGCCCGCGAGTGGAATCATCGTCCGCGAGAGCGCCGACAGCGTCCTCGCGAATCTCTCCATACAGGGCGCAGAGACGGCCTCCGAGGGCTTCATGGGCGTCGTCCTCATCGGAGAACGGTCGGTCGTCGAAACCTCGACGTTCCGCGACGGGCGCGACAGCGTCTACACGCACCGCGCCGACGGGAGTGTCGTCAGAAACAACCGCATGGAAGGCGGCCGCTACGGCGTCCACGAGATGTACACGTCGGACGTGCTCGTCGCCGGTAACGTCGTCCGCGACAACAGAATCGGCGTCATCATCATGACGCGCCCAATCGGTAATCTCGTCGTCGGAAACGACGTTCGCAACGCTAACTTCGGCTTCATCCCCGCCGGGAGCGACACCTACGTCGCAGACAACGTCTTCGCCGACAACGAGTACGGCATGGACGTCAGCGGCGACCGGCAGGTGTACGTCCGAAACACCGTCGTCGGAAACGACGTGGGCGTCCGCGGGAGTTCGACGTTCCCGACGAACGTCGTCGTCCACAACGATATCGTCGGCAACGACCGGCAGGTCGAATCGAAACTCGGCCCGATGCGGACGTGGACGCGCGACGGAGAAGGCAACTACTGGGGTGACTTGCCACTCGAAGACGCCGACCGCGACGGCGCGTACGACCGAGCGTTCCAACCCTCTGGTCCGGTCGATTCCGAACTCGGCCGACACCAGGCGGCGCTCACGCTCTCGCGG
Source organism: Haloferax marinum (assembly GCF_009674625.1). Classification (GTDB taxonomy): domain Archaea; phylum Halobacteriota; class Halobacteria; order Halobacteriales; family Haloferacaceae; genus Haloferax; species Haloferax marinum. Next base: position 946,825 of record NZ_WKJQ01000001.1, read on the forward strand.
GCACCGATGATGGACGCATTACGACGTGCACGCGACGACGTCGCCGGCCTTCGCGGGTCCGGCGTCGTCGATGCCGCACCGCGAACGACACCGGTTCGCCCGGACGTCCTCACGACGCTCAACACGACGGAGGAAACCGATGCCTGATGGAGAGACACCCGCCAACGAGGCGACAGAGACAGTAGCCACAGCGCAGCCGAACGACCCGGCGACGGCGACGACCACCGGGGCACCGGAGGCGAACCCCACCCCCGGTCCCGATTCGTCGGCGTCACACCCGGCCATCGAAGCGACCGGGCTGAGTCACGCGTTCGGAGACGTGCGCGTCCTCGAAGACGTGTCGCTGTCGGTGGCACCCGGCGAAATCGTCGCACTCGTCGGCCCGAACGGGTCCGGTAAATCGACGCTCTTGCGGTTCCTCGCGAAGGTCCGCGCCCCCGACGAGGGGACGGTTACGATAGGCGAGGCCGGCGAGACGCGCGTGGGCTATCTCCCCCAGCAACCGGGGTTCCGGTCCGGGTTTTCTGCCGAAGACACACTCCAGTTCTACGCCCAGTTCGTCGACGACGAAATTGACGTGCCAGACATCCTCGACCGAGTCGGTCTCTCGGGTGCGGCGAATCGGCGGGTCGAGGCGCTCTCCGGCGGGATGACCCGTCTGCTCGGCCTCGGACGTGCACTCGTCGGCGACCCGGACGCCCTCGTCCTCGACGAACCCGCGAGTGGGCTCGACCCCGGAATGGTCGAACGTCTCTTCGGCATCGTCTCCGACCTCGCCGCCGATGGAACTGCAATCATCCTCTCGTCGCACAATCTCGGGCCGGTCGAACGCACTGCGGACCGCGTCGTCGTCCTCGACGACGGCAGATTCGTCGCGGACGCCCCGCCCCGCGAGATAGTCGAATCGGCCGGTGCGGCCGACCTCCAGACTGCCTTCGGGACGCTCGTCTCGACCGACGGGGTGGACGGCAGATGAGCGACGCGCCTCCCCGCACGAACGACCGGCAGGACCTCGTCGCAATCGCGACCCGCGAACTTCGGACCGTCGTTCGAACACCTGCAGTCGTCGCGCTGTCTGTCGTGTTCGGACTGACCGTCGTCGCCGTCACCGCCGCGGGGTCCGGGTCACGAGGCGGATACGTCCCACTCGTCCTCGACCTGGTGCCCTTCGTGGAGGCGCTCGTCCCACTCCTCGCGTTCGCGCTCTGTTATCGCGCGGTGCTCTCGGACCGACAGGCCGGCGAACTCGACGTCCTCAGGACGTTCGACGTCTCTCGACCCGCCTACGTCGGCGGCGTCTTCCTCGGGCGGAGTCTCGCCCTCGTCACCGTGGTCTTCGGGTCACTTCTCGTCGCGGCCGCGATGGTTCCGGTGCTGTCGCCCGACAAACCGACGTTCCTCGCGTTGAACGAGGCGGCCGACTCACCGGTTGCGTTCGTCCGATTCGCTGTCCTCGCCGTGTTGTTCGCACTGGCGACGGCGGCCGTCGCACTCGCAATCTCTGCGGCGGCGCGCACCGCGAGACAGGCACTCGCCCTCGCCATCGGGTTGCTCGTCGCCTTCCTCGTCGGCGTCGACGCAGCAGCAGTCGCTGCACTCGCTTCGGGGACCGTCGGCATCGACGCCGTTCCGTACATCCTCGCGGTGAGTCCGAACGGAGCGTTTCGGTCGCTCGTCTTCGGCGTCGCCGTCGAGACGGGCGGCGCCGTGTCGCCACTCACGGCACTGTTGGGACTCGGCGGGTGGGTCGTCGGTGCGCTGGCAGTGGCCGTCGTGACGGCGTGGCGCCCCGTCGAATGAGAACCGAGAGACTGGACTCCGTCTTCAGCCGAAGTTTTCGACTTTCGCCGCGTCGGCGTCGCCGCCGGCCGCTTCGAGCGCCTCGATTGCGGCATCCACGAACGAAGCGAACCCGTAGACGAAGACCTGTTCCTCGTCGACGTCGTCGCCGGAGAGTGCGTCTGCGACAGCGTCTGTCAGGTCTGCCTCGTCGTCCGTGACGACGACAGACGCACCGGCGTCGCTGAGGGCGTCGAGTCGCGTTTCGTGCGCGGGCGCGTCGTCAAGGTATACGACTGCGGCCTCGTTTCCGTCTGCGACGGCCGCTTCGGCGATACCGACTGCCGGACCGATACCTGGGCCGCCAGCGAGGACGACCACGGAGGCTTCGCCATCGTAGTAACTCTGGCCGAAGGGTCCCGAGAGGTCGATGGTGTCGCCCGCTGCCAGCGATTCGAGGTGGTGGCTGAACGGTCCTGCTTCGTCGGGGTCGATACCGACGGTCACTTCGAACGTATCCGTGACGCCGGGCGACGAGAGCGTGTAGAAACGGGCGTACGATTCGTCGTCGATAGTTGCGGAGAGTTTGACGAACTGGCCCGGTTCGGCCTCGAACTCCGCTGGCGTCTCGAACTCGATAGCGACCGTTCCGGGTCCGACGTCGCGGACCGCAGCAACGGTGACGGTTGCGTCCATGGGCCCGCTTCGGCGCACGCTCACAAGGGCCTTGCCTTCCACCTCGGCTACGGTCAGCTATCCCCCCACCGGAAACCGGTCAACGTTGCCGCGAGGCGCCGAGATTCGGCGTAATTGGACATACGTCCACCCATCTCCGTGAGAGTGCCTAATCAAACAGCATGTGGGGCTGAAAAATACACTCTCGAGGGGGTGTCGTGACGGTATTCGTTGATTGACGACAGCGATTATTTACACAAATTTTCAGAAGGCTTTTGACCCGGCTATGGGTAGATTTCACTCAGCATGCCTGCGGACTTCAATTGGGCCATCGGCGGCGAGGCTGGCGATGGCATCGACTCCACGGGGAAGATTTTCGCTCAGGCACTCTCCCGGGCTGGACGTCACGTGTTCACGTCGAAGGACTTCGCATCGCGAATCCGCGGCGGGTACACCGCGTACAAGGTTCGGACTGCCATCGACCCCGTACAGAGTGTCGTCGACCGTCTCGACGTACTCATTGCACTAACACAACGAACAATCGACGAGAACCTCGACGAGCTCCACGACGGGTCGGTCATCATCTACGACGGTGACCGCTCGACGATGGCTGACGTCGAAATCCCGGAGGGGATGATTGGGCTGGACGTTCCCCTCAAAGCACTCGCCGAGGAAGCAGGTGGCGCTATCATGCGCAACGTCGTCGCACTGGGTGCGGCGTGCGCCGTCGCCGACTTCCCCATCGAGAACCTCGACAGCGCACTCAAGAAGCGCTTCGGTGGCAAGGGTGAGGCCATCGTCGAGAACAACAAGAAGGCTGCCCGAGCAGGCCTCGAATACGTCAACGAGGAGTTCGACTACGAGTTCGACTACGACCTCGAGACGACGGACAACGACTACGTCCTGCTCAACGGTGACCAGGCCATCGGCATGGGTGCCATCGCCGCTGGCTGTCGCTTCTACGCTGGCTACCCCATCACGCCCGCGACCAACGTGATGGAGTACCTGACTGGCCGTATCGAACGATACGGTGGCCACGTCGTGCAGGCGGAGGACGAACTCGCCGCCATCAACCTCGCACTCGGTGCGGCACGCGCCGGTGCGCGCTCGATGACGGCCACCTCCGGTCCAGGTATCGACCTGATGGCCGAGACGTTCGGCCTCGTCGCCACCTCGGAGACGCCGCTCGTCATCGTCGACGTCATGCGCTCGGGTCCCTCGACGGGGATGCCGACCAAGCAAGAACAGGGCGACCTGAACATGATGCTCTACGGCGGCCACGGCGAGATTCCGCGCTTCGTCGTCGCACCGACGAGCATCGACGAGTGCTTCTGGAAGACCGTCGAGGCGTTCAACATGGCGGAGAAGTACCAGCTTCCGGTCTACGTCGCGGCCGACCTCGCGATGGCCGTCACGGAACAGACGTTCCCGCCAGAGGCGTTCGACATGGACAAAGTCGAAATCGACCGCGGCAAGGTCGTCGACGACGACTCCATCGACGAATGGCTCGACGAGAAGGGCCGGTTCCAACCGCACGCCATCACCGACGACGGCGTCAGTCCGCGCGCGTTCCCCGGCACGAAACAGGGCGCACACATGTCGACCGGTCTCGAACACGACGAACTCGGACGCCGGACCGAAGACCGCGAAATGCGCGTCGAGCAAGTCAACAAGCGCGACCGGAAGGTCGAGACGGCGAAATCCAGCGAAGACCTCTCGCCGCGTGAGTTCGGCAACCCCGACTCCGACTCGCTCATCATCTCGTGGGGGTCGAACGAAGGTGCACTCGTCGAAGCACTGGACTTCCTCGAAGAAGATGGCGTCGACGTTCGTATCCTGTCGGTCCCGTACATGTTCCCGCGACCCGACCTCACCGAGGACGTCGAGGCGGCCGACGACGTCATCGTCGTCGAATGTAACGCGACGGGTCAGTTCGCCAACGTCGTCGAACACGACACGTTGACCCGTGTCAAGCGCATCAACAAGTACGACGGCGTCCGCTTCAAGGCGGACGAACTCGCAGACGAAATCAAAGCTACCCTCGAGGCAGAGGAGGTTTCCGCATGAGCTCAGACGTTCGCTTCACCGACTTCAAATCCGACAAGCAACCGACCTGGTGTCCCGGCTGTGGGGACTTCGGGACGATGAACGGCATCATGAAGGCGCTGGCCAACTCCGGCACCGACCCCGACAACACGTTCGTGGTCGCCGGTATCGGCTGTTCCGGTAAAATCGGGACGTACATGCACTCGTACGCCATCCACGGCGTCCACGGGCGCTCGCTTCCCGTCGCCGCTGGCGTCAAACTGGCTAACCCCAACCTGACCGTCGTCGCCGCCGGTGGTGACGGTGACGGGTACTCTATCGGTGCTGGCCACTTCATCCACGCCGTCCGCCGCAACGTCGACATGGCCTACACCGTCATGGACAACCGTATCTACGGCCTGACGAAGGGTCAGGCGTCGCCCACCTCGCGCGAGGACTTCGAAACCTCGACGACGCCCGAAGGCCCACAACAGCCGCCGGTCAATCCGCACGCACTCGCACTGGCCGCCGGTGGCACGTTCATCGCGCAGTCCTTTGCGACTGACCACAAGCGTCACGCCGAAATCGTCCAGCAGGCTATCGAACACGACGGCTTCGGCTTCGTGAACGTGTTCAGCCCGTGTGTCACGTTCAACGACGTCGACACCTACGACTACTTCCGCGACAACCTCGTGGACCTCGCGGACACCGACCACGACCCGACCGACTACGACGCCGCCAAAGAGAAGATTCTCGACTCCTCGAAGGAGTACGAGGGCGTCATCTACAAAGACGAGAGTTCGGTCTCCTACGAACAGAAGTTCGGCGTCGACGAGAACATGTCCGAGATTCCGTCGGGCGCTCCCGACGACGCGATGGACCTCGTCCGCGAGTTCTACTAACTCGCCGACGACCCACTTCGGTCGACCGGCCTACCTCGACGGCCCCAATTTCACCGTTCTTTCGACCGTCCCCGGATGCTCGATAGCGCTCGCCAGCGACGCAATCGCGTCTGTCTCGTCTACGCTTGCTTCGTGGACCCCGATGACGACGACGACGTCGTCGTCGTGTTCGACCGTCGCGACGTGGATGCGGACTTCTGCGCTGCCACCCTCGTAGGCGACTGACTCACCATCGATGGTGGTCTCACCCGCTTCGACGACGACTGTTCCTTCGTACGTGACGAGTTCCGTCTCCTCTCCGAGTATCGTCACGTCCCGGGCCGACACCTCACGCAGGCCGTTGACTTCGGGGACACTACCCAACGCCTGTGCGTCCGAGAGAAGTTCGAGGCCGGTTCCAACGAGTTCGCGGTTGCCGAGGTTCGCAATCGGATTCACCGACTGCCCAGCGACCTGCCGGTTCGGCGACGAGACGACGGCGAGGGCGGTAATGTCGTCGTCCGCTGTCGTCTTCGAGTACCCAGCGACCCACACCTCGACGCCGACAGTCTGTGACGCGGGTCCGGCCCCAACGTCGTACGCGAAGGGGACGACGGTGCTGTTCCCGTGGACGTATCCGTGTGATTCGTACGCCGACGCGGGAATCGTCGCGGGTTCGGCGGCGATGGTCGTCGTCCCGCCGAGGCACCCGGCGAGGACCACGACGAACGCGAGTGCAACGGCAGGTCTGGTCAGTCGCATGACGCCTCTAGAGGTGCTCGACGGGCATGACAGTCTCGCTTCGGCAGAAAATCGAGCCTCGAGACAGGTTCGTCACGTTACGCATCCGCGTTGCGGTGGGTGACGGTGTCGTGTTCGTGTTCGTGTTCAGTTTAGTCCAGTCCAGGCCAGGCCAGTCGGCGGTTCTGATGGAGGCGACAGTTCGGGAGACCGCCATTGGAGTGCAATCACGAGACACCTCAAACTGCACGTCGAACCGGGTCGGGAACCACCATCGCAGGGAGATTTCGGAACAACTCTCGACAGCGGACCCTCAGTTGTGAGGTATAGATACGGTCGTTTTTTATTACGTCAGCATCAACACCGGTTGATATGCCAGCGGAATCCTACGACATGGTCGTCGTCGGCGGAGGAACGGTGGGTGCCTTCGCTGCAGCGACGGCCGCCTCGGAAGGCCTCGACGTGGTCATCGTCGAGCGAAAGTCCGAGGAGGATAAAGGAGACATTGCCTGTGGTGACGCAATCAAGGGCAAGAGCACCTTTCCCGACGTAATCGACCTCGACTACCTGAAAGAAGAAGCGTTCACCAACCAGAACATCCGACGCGCCATCTTCGAGAACCCACAAGGAGACGACCTCGAAGTCGAGTTCGGCGCGCCCGGTGCGGTCCTCGACCGCAAACGCTACGGTGAAATCATCCTCGAAGAGGCCGAACGCGTCGGCGCAGACATCCACTTCGAGACCGTCGTCCAGGACGTCGTCCAAGACGACGACGGCTTCGTGACGGGTGTCCGAGCAAAGCGCAACGGTCGTGTCGTCGAGTACGACGCCGAAGTCGTCATCGACGGCGCAGGGTCGCTGTCCATCCTCCAGGACAAGACCGACTTCACCGGAACACGATTCGACACCAACGTCTCCTACCAGCAGTTCTGTTCTGCCTATCGCGAAGTGATGGAGGTCCCCGACCCGGTCGACTACCACGACGCTATCGTCTTCGGCCCCACCGAAGAACTCGGCTACGTCTGGTACTTCCCGCGCTCTCCGACCGAAATCAACGTCGGCCTCGGCTTCCAGATGAACAAGCCGCCGATGAAACTCGTCGAAGACCTCAAGAGACACGTCGCCGGTCGACCCGAGTTCGAAGCGGCGACAGTCACGAGCAAACTCGGCGCTGCACTTCCGACCCGCCGGCCTTACGACTCGGCCGTCGCAAACGGCTTCATCGCCGCAGGTGACGCCGCAGGGCACGTCAACCCGACGACCGGCGGCGGTATCCCCGGTGCGGCGAAGTCCGCTCACTGGGCCGTCAAGCGCGCTGTCAAAGCTATCTCTGAAGGTGACGTGAGCGAAGCGAACCTCTGGGAGTACAACCGCGACGTGATGACGGACTTCGGCAAGCGATTCGCCGCCGTCGACCTCTACAACATCTGGGGCGGTGCCCACGACGTAGACGAACTGACGCGAGTCGTCGCCTCCGTGCCCGGCCAACAACTGGCCGACGCGCTCAGCTCCGGTTCCTCGTCGATGAGTCTCGGACTCAAGATAGAGACGCTCGTCAAGTCGTTCGGCCACTGGGGCAAACTCTACGAACTCTACAAGGTCAGCAAACTCGCCGACGAGATTACGGACGTCTACAACGCCTACCCATCACGGCCGGGTGCCTTCGAGTCGTGGCAAGCGAGTCGTGACGACGTGATGGACCGACTGTACGACCTCTCCGGCGCAGAACCGAAGTACTGACTGTCCACAGAGAGTCGGAAAGATACGACACCTTCCGGAACCGATTTTCTTCTCCCGCCGTACGGTTCAGGTGTGACTGAACACTCCACTTCCGGAGACGACGTACCGACGGCAAACGGCATGCCGATGCTGGGCCTCGGCACGTGGGAGAACACCGACCCCGACGAGTGTACGAACGCTGTGAAGACGGCACTCGAGATGGGGTATCGCCACATCGACACCGCACAGATTTACGGGAACGAAGCGGAGGTCGGTGCCGGCATCGCCGCCGCAGACGTCGACCGTGAGGACATCTTCCTCGCGACCAAGGTCTGGATAAACGAACTCTCGCACGACGACGTCATCGAGAGCACCGAAGAGAGTCTCGACAAACTCGGCGTCGACTACGTAGACCTGCTGTACGTCCACTGGCCGGCCCGCGAGTACGACGCCGAAGAGACGCTCGACGCCTTCGACACGCTCGTCGAGAAGGGACTGACGAAACGAATCGGCGTCTCCAACTTCGAACCCGAGCAGGTCCGCGACGCTGTCGAGCGGTCCGAAGCGGGCATCTTCGCCAACCAAATCGAACTCCACCCACTCCTCCAGCAAGACGAACTCCGCGACGTCTGTGCCGAGGAAGGCGTCGAAATCGTCGCCTACTCCCCGCTCGCCCGTGGGAAGGTGTTCGACGTGGACGTGCTCTCGGACATCGCCGAGAAACACGGCGTGAGCGAACCACAGGTGTCGCTCGCGTGGCTTCGTGAGAACGGAATCACGGCCATCCCGAAGGCGACGAGTGAGGCACACATCAGCGACAACTGGGCGTCGCTCTCGCTCGAACTCGACGAGGAAGACATAGAGGCCATCGACGCCATCGAACAGGTCGACCGCCGGGTCGACCCCGACTTCGCTCCCTGGTAACCTCCCGACGAGTCCGCTTTTTCCGAGTTGGCCACATGCCGATAAGTCCGCTTTTCCCGAGTTGGCCACAACTGATTTGTTACCCGAGTCCTGACGAATTCGCATGAAATTCGACTTGCCAAAGACAGTCGCACTGCTCGTCAGTCTCGTGGTCCTCGGGACGGCGGCGCTCATCGGGATGGGGGTCATGGCGACGAGTACCGTGTTGATGATGGTGACGCCCGCGATGCTCGTCTTCGGTGCGGTCTGTCTCGCAGTGGGCGTCAAGCACGGCGAGTATCGTGCCTCCGACTAGTGTGATAGACGGGGGGCAAAACCGCTCGTCGAGAGTCGAAGTCGCTAGTTCTCTGCCCGTGGTTCGGTAACCTCGTCGAGCGCCTCGTCCGTGACGGTGGCCGAGATACGGACGCCGACGAGACTGATGACGATGCCCGCGACGATGAACATCACCAGTCGTTGCCCCGGCGTGAGTTCGAGTCGCCCGAACAAGACGAGTTGTGTGAGTTCTCCCTGCCGTTCGAGGAGGAACCCCGCGAAGCCTCGGAGGACCAACCCGATAGCGATGACGCCGAACGGGAGGTTCATGTACGACGTCGAGACGACTTCGTTGCCGATGAGTTCGTCCAGAAGACGGCCAGCACTGGCGGTGAGTGCGGCCAGCGCCAACCACGGAACGCTGTGGTAGACGAACAGGAGCGATGGGACGAGCAGTTCCTCACCGTTGTTCCCTGGGGCCCGAACGGCGAGTGCGCCGAGGAACAGGCCGACGATGGCTAACCCGGCCGCGACGGCGTAGGTGACGACAGACACTTGTCCCGAGTAGAGCGCGTCACGAACCTGTTCGGGTGCGTCCGAGAGGAACTCGTCGATGGCGAGTCCCTTGTAGAGGAGGACCGCACCGAGAAGTGCGGCGAGTCCCGCCAGCGCCACCGCAGGCGTGAACTGCACGAGAAGCAGTGGCAAGAGGAGCAACCCGACACCGACCGGGACGAGCACCGTCGAGCGCAGTTCTTCGTCAGCGAGGAATTGCTTGAGGAGGTAGTACGTCGATTCGATGTCGTGGGCCTGCCGGACGACGACGCGGTCGACCGCATCGACCCGGAGGCGACTTTCGACGACAGGAACGAGTCGCTCGTCCTCTGCGCTGTCGATGACGACCACCGCCGAGTCGAACTCGTAGCTTTTGACCAACTCGTCGAGTTGGAGCGCGACTGCTCGGTCGGCACTGACAGCCGACTCCGACGACCCGGAGATGACCGCGATTTCTGCGTCCTCGCGTTCGTCTCTGAGTTCACGGGTGACACGTAACGTCTCGAGGAGGCAGTTGACACTCGAGTCCTCCGGGTCCGCGAGTCCGACGTCTGTGACGAGCGACCGGACGGCCTCCCATCCGACGACGGGCGTCGAGAGTCCCGACTTCCGGCCGATGTCGTTGGCACGGTCGACACAGAGGACGAGTGTTGTCACGTGGAAAACGAATGCAGTCGTGGGCTAAAAAGCCTCCCAGTCGTGGGAGGGGTTCTCGAAGGGATATCTCAGAAGCGGAACGAAAAGCCGTCGTCCACGTCGAACGACGACGAGACACCCGCGCCGAAAGCGTACGCGACACCCTCGACACCACCACGCAGGCGTTCTGCGAGACTGACCTGCGGCACGAACTCGCGAACCGACACCTCGTCGCGAGAGAGCAGTTCTGCGAGTCGGTCTTCGACGTCGTCACGGGTGCCGAGCGAATCGACGAGTCCGAGTTCGTGTGCTTCCTCGCCGAGATAGACGCGTGCTTCGGTCTCACGGATGGCCTCGGGGTCCATGTCTCGACCCTCGGCCACGCGTTCGACGAAGTCGTCGTAGTAGTCGTCGATGAGTCCCTGCAGGTAGGCGCGCTCGTCGTCCGTGGGTTCTTTGAGGGCGTTGCCGGCGTCTTTGTACTTTCCGGCCGCGAACCGCTCGTACGAGAGGCCGACTTTCTCTGCGAGTTCCGACGCGTTGACAGACGACCCGATGACGCCGATAGAACCGACGATACTCGCGTCGTGTGCCCACAACTCGTCGCACCCGCTGGCAATCCAGTATCCGCCGGACGCACAGGTGTCGGTGGCGTACGCGACGGTCGGCCCGTCGAAGTCGGCAGCGGCGCGTCGGATATCGTCGCTCGGGAGGACCTCTCCACCGGGCGTGTTGAGTTTGAGTAACAGTGCTTCGGCGTTGTCGTCGTCTGACGCCGCTTCGATTTGGGCGACGATGTCGTCGGCAGGCAGCCCTCCACCTCGGCCGGGAATCCTCCCGCCCCCGCCGTCGCGGCTGATGGGGCCTTCGACGGCGACTTCGGCGACGTCGTAGGTCGGGAACATAGACGCGGCGAGTTGGCCACCGACGCGGAGCGCGGCGACGACCGTTCCGATGACGAGAAGGACGCCGAGCAGTTCCGCGAGGTCGGACGGGACGCTGTAGAACAGCACCCACCCCACGAGAGCCGCGAGGACGGCCACGACGAAGACGACTACCGCTCGATAGAGACGCGTGAACTGGTTGGTCACGAGATATCACTCACACCTGCCGGTCAGGGCGCAGTCGCCATAAAAATGATACGTCGCGTGTGCGACGAAGAGAGAGAAACTGACCGAACTTAGAGCAGGCCGGCCTTCTGCAGCTTCATGAGGTCCTCGGTCTCGAGGGTCTCGCCTTCCTTGAACTTCTGGTAGATCTCCTCGGCCTCGGCCTTTGCGGCCTCGCGCTCTTCGGCACGGGAGTCCTTGCGCTGGCGCTCTTCCTTCTTGTCGAGTTCGCGGAGGCGCTTTTGGACGCGGACGAAGTCCTCGTGGTGACGGTCGGCCGCTTCCTGGGCTTCGACGAAGAGTTCGTGCATCTCGTCGGCCTTGTCACGGATGTCGTCGGCCTCGCGGTAGGCCTCGATCATCTGGTTGTGGTGCTCCTGTGCGTCGTCAGCGAGTTCGGTCACCTTCTGGTGGTGCTGGGACGCTTCGGAACGGACCTCCTCGGCCTCGGCGATGAGTTCTTCGAGGTCACCGCTCTCTTCGACCTTGTCCTTCTTCTGGTGGAGTTCGTCGCGCTTGTTCTCGATCTTCTCGATGAGTTCGCGCTCGTCTTCCGTCGAGAGAACTTCGGTCTGCTGGCGGAATTCGAGTTGCTCGATCTCCTCTTTGAGCTCGTCGATGTCCTTGCCGTCGTCGAGTTCGAGGTCGCTCTTCATCTCGTCGACCTCGTCGAACAGCTCGTTCGCCTGCGCGTTGAGCTCGTTGCGCTGGTTCTTGTGCTCCTGCACCTGCGAGTTCATCTCGTCGCGCTGTTCGCGGTGCTTCTGCGCCTCGTCGACCTTCTCGCGTGTCATCGCGTTGAGGTCGTCGCGCTTGGAGGCACGCTCGGAGGCCATCTGGTTCAGTTCGTTACGGCGGTCACGGAGTTGACCGGCAAGTTTGATGAGTTCGCCTTTCGAGCCGCTCTCGAGCTTTTCTTCTGGGAGATCGATGTTTCGTGACTCTTCGAGTTCCTGTACGTCGAACTCGTTGAGCACTTCCTGCTTCGTTACCATGCGTAATCAATCCTCGATACCATCACCGCTCCGTGCGTGGCGGCTGCTCTCTACGTGCAATCGACCGTGGATAAGAATTCCCGATCATTCTGCGTGCTATGCCGCCGGAACGCCGGAGGCGCTCAGGTACATGTTCATACAAGCGTCCGACTAATAAATACTTCGGTGGATAATCGGGTGAAAACCGTTACCACACCGCCCACAACCGCCGTATATGGCATGCTAGCTATTACCAAGATGGTATATAAATGGCCGTATGAATCGTGCAGGATAAACCTACCCACCCCCCACGACACCGCATGAGAGAGACGATTCGCGCCCGCGGCCACGAACACGTCAGTGCCGAGCACGCGAGTACGTTCGAAGTGACGAGCGACGATTGGTTGACGCCTGCCGGCGACTGCATCCTCGCGATAGACGCCGACCGCACGCCCGCTGATTTCGACGACGCGTTCGTCGAGGCGTGCCAGTCACACGACGCGACGCTCACCGTGACCGTGAGCGTCGACACGGGCGAGCGCACGTTCGAACAAACTGTCCGTGGGAGCGGCCACCCGGACCTCACCTTCACTGGCGACCGGAGTATCGTCTTCCGGACGAGCGACTACGTGGACGACCGGACCGGGATGGTCGGCGCAGAACACGCCGCCGACGGGTTCGACGACAAACTCGTCTCCGCGCTGGCCGTGGGCGCACCCGTCACGGTGACTATCGACGTGGCGTAACTGGAGAGAGTGCTTTTCCCTCTCGCGTCGTAACTGCCGTCGATGCCCGACGAACCGTCCGAAAACATCAGCGGTGGTTCCGGTGGGGGCGGCCGAACCGCCGCGTTCGAGGCCGCAGACCCTTCCTCAGCGACTCGCGCAGAAGTCGTCGTCGACCGACTGGGTGACCGGTACTGGCGGAAAGCCTACGGCGGACAGGGTGGATTCGAGTGTCTCGTTCGAACCATTCTCAGTCAAAACACGAGCGACAAAGCCAGCCAACCCGCACACGACGAGTTGATGAATCGGTTTGGCGGGTCGGACCTCGCAGAATCTCTCGCCGCAGCGGACCGAGAGGAACTCGTCGAGGCCATCCGTTCGGCCGGCCTCTACAACCAGAAGTCGAAACTCATCATCGGGGTCGCAGAGGAGGTGCTGGCGGACTTCGGGAGCGAGGCCGACTTCGACCGCTACGTCCGCGCGGAAGATTCGACGACCGTCCGTGACCGACTGTTGGAGATGAAGGGTGTCGGCCCGAAGACCGCCGACTGCGTCTTACTCTTCGCGGGCGGGCGCGGTGGTGTTTTCCCCGTCGATACGCACGTCCACCGCATCTCGCGTCGGCTCGGCCTCGCCCCCGCCGACGCCGACCACGAAACGGTGCGGGAGTACCTCGAACGCGACGTTCCATCGGAGAAGTGTGGCTTCGGCCACACGGCGATGATTCAGTTCGGCCGTGAGTACTGTACGGCGCGGAAGCCAGCGTGTTTGGATGGGCCGGAAGCGTGTCCGATGTCCGACGTGTGCGAGCGTGTGGGCGTGAGTCCAGAGACCGAAGCGGTCGTCGACCCTGCCGAAACGCTCACCGACGACTAAGAGTCGAACCACCCGAACCCACTCGCACAGACAGCGAATACGCCTTCGTCTACACCTCTAGCGCGTCTTCGTCTACACCTCTAACACGCCTTCGTCCGCAACCCGCTCACCGGCGACCCGTCGTCTCTGTACGACGATTCGACGCCACTTTCCGCGAACATCGGGAGATTCAGCGAGTAGTCGTAGACGACGCTGAACCGTGCGAACGGATTCGAGAGGAACGCCGTCGCGGGGCCGACACCGTCGAACGCGACACCGGCGCGGAGTTGGACGATTGGGGTGGACCCGATGCCACCGGTCGCCTCCATCCCGAAGCCACCCGGTTTCCCGAGGTTCTCGAACAGCGAGAGGAAAACCACGAGGTCGATACCGGCGTTATCGCCGCCGATATCGAACTGGTGGCCGTCACCGGGGAAACACGGTGAGGTCGCTCCACTCGCCGCCGCGACGGGAGTTGTGACGACAGAGACCACCACGAACAGCGTCAGACCCAGACGAATCGCAGCGTCCATACCGTCGGTACTGCGTTCTGGTAATTAAGAGTACGCCGACGTTCTCAGGACTGATACGTCGAAACCGGTGAGTTAGTTGCTCACTCCTCGCCGGCTAACTCACGCTTCGCCGTCTAACTGGTCGACGAGTTCGTCGAGAACGGCGTCTGCACTGGCGAGGTTGGTCGCGAGGGGCGTCTGGTGAACGTCGCAGATGCGAAGGAGCGCGGTGATGTCGGGTTCGTGCGGTTGGGCCGTGAGTGGGTCACGAAGGAAGACGACGCCGTCACAGGTCTCGTCGGCAATCTCTGCGCCGATTTGCATGTCACCACCGAGTGGACCCGACTGCTTGCGCTCGATGTCGAGGCCCGTCGCGTCGATGAGGCGCTGGCCAGTCGTTCCCGTCGCCATCAGTTCGAACCGTTCGAGGTCGGCCTTGCGTTCGTTCGCGAACTCGATGAGGTCGTCTTTCTTCTCGTCGTGGGCGATAAGTGCGAGGCGCATAGTGGTCACTCGTTCGAGAAAACTGATTAATGTTCGCCTACGGAACACGTGAGAGACCGGTCTGCGACAGAAGACGCCGTCGGCGACCGCGCGCCGTTACTTGAAGCGGAACGTCTCGAGGTTCTTCGGTGCGAACGTCCGCATGTTGTAGTTGTGGTAGAGCGCCGACGAGAGGTCCTGCACGGAGCGTTCGTCACCGTGGACACAGAGCACCTTCTCGGGGCGTGGGTTCATCGTCTTGATGAAGTTCTCGAGGCCCTGTCGGTCGGCGTGACCGGAGAACCCGTCCACCGTCTCGACGTCCATCTTGAGTTTCAGCGTGTTCGAGCGACCGCTGTTGTCGCGGTCGTTGACCGGAATCTCGTCCCATCCGTTCTGGATACGGCGGCCGAGCGTCCCCTGTGCCTGGTAGCCGACGAAGACGAGTCGGGACTTCGGGTCGGGGCCGACGTGGCGAAGCCAAGACATGATGGGGCCGCCCGTGACCATCCCCGACGTCGAGAGGATAATCGCCTGGTCGCCGTCTGCGACGTCCTGTCGTTCTTCTTCGCCGCCGTCGATGTGGTTGAACTCCTCGGCGAGGAACGGGTTTTCGTCCTCGTGGAAGATACGGTCGCGGAGTTCGTCGCGGAGATACTCGGGGTAGGTCGTGTGGATGGCCGTCGCCTCCCAAATCATCCCGTCTAAGTGGACGGGCATCTCCGGAATCTTGCCGTCGCGCATCGCCTGTTCGAGGACGAGCATAATCTCCTGTGACCGACCGACTGCGAACGCCGGGATGACGACCTTGCCACCACGGTCGTACGTCTCGTTGATGACCTCGATGAGGCGCTCTTCGGAGTCTTCCTGGTCGGTCTGGTAGTCGTTGCGACCACCGTAGGTGGATTCGAGGACGAGCGTCTCGACGCGGGGGAAGTCGTTGACTGCGCCGTTGAACAGGCGCGTGTCGTCGTAGTGGATGTCACCGGAGAACGCGACGTTGTAGAGGCCGTCACCGATGTGGAAGTGCGACACGGACGACCCGAGGATGTGCCCCGCGTTGTGGAAGGTGAGCTTCACGTCGGGCGCGATGTCGGTCACGTCGCCGTATTCGAGCGGGATGGTGTGTTTGATAGCCTCACGAACCATCTCCGACTCGTACGGCGGGGTACGGCCTTCTTTCGAGGCTACGTCGAGGTAGTCGAGGGTGAGCAGGCCCATCAGGTCGCGCGTGGGTTCCGTCGTGTAGATGGGGCCGTCGTAGCCGTACTTGAACAGCAGTGGAATCAGCGCAGAGTGGTCGAGGTGAGCGTGGGTCAAGACGACGGCGTCCAGCGAGTTCGCGCCCGAACCGAGCGCCTCGGGGACTTGAAGATACGGCACGTCGTCGGAACCGGGTTTGTCCCCGCAGTCGATGAGAATGCGCGTCTCGGGAGTCGAGAGAATAAACGAGGCGCGACCGACTTCGCGGCAGCAACCGAGCGTCGTGATACGAACCCACTCGTCGTTCGAGAGCTGTTCGCGGTGAATCTGTCGCCCCGTCCGTTCGAGAATCCGGCGGCGGTCTTCACGTTCTTGTTTCAAGAAGTTGCGGACGTTCGAGACAGTAGAGGATTCTATCGGTGGGGTGCGAACGACTTCGGGCGTCCAGCCGACTTCCTGAGTAATCTCTCTCAGTGTCGACCCGTGGCGGCCGATGACCATGCCTGGTTTCTGCGCCTCGATGACGACTTCGCCGGTATCCACGTGGAAGTCGAGGTCGGTGACACCCGCTTCCTCGGGGATGACGTCCATAATCTGCGGTTCGGCCTCGCGTGGGTCAGATAGCACGTCGGGGTCGGGTCGAACCGTGATGCGCTTTCGGAGTTTGCTCGCGAGTTTCCGAATAAGGTCGCCGTTCTTGGCGAACTTCTTCGGGTCGCGAGTGTAAACGACGAGTTCGGGACCCTCGTACTTGACGTCGGAAACCGAGATGTCGCGTGGAAGTTCGTTCGTAATCTCTGCCTTCAGATTCTCGAGTTGTTTATCTACGGAACTCATAGTTACGAGCGACCTATCCGGACCAACGCCGGTAGGTCTCGGGAACCGCTGCCTCAGGAACGTTAACGCGAGACGGGCCACACGTGGTGGTTCCGTTCTCGGTCGACTGCGAAGAGAGCATAGTGTACTGAATACGGTGGTATCTCGACTGCGGGAAGAGGCAGGGAAAACCCGCTTATCCGAGTGTACCGTTTCGTCAGTATAAAACCCTTCGCAAAACCGAAGCATATCGCCGCCTTTCGGAGTACTATGGAACTCACACCAGCGGCGGTCACAGACGAACATCGATGGGTTCGCGACAGGGCCGACGTCGTCGTCCCACTCATCAACGAGACCCGAGAACGACTCGGGGAGTTGTTCGATACCACCGTCGGCGAGGTCGACGACGAGACCTACATCGCGGCCGTCGACGAGGTGTTCGCCGACGGAGATGTCGGCGTCAACGTCGCGGCGTACGTCCGAATCCTCCGCGAGTTAGATGTCGAAGGCGACTATCCCGGATTCATCGTCGACGAAGTGCTCGGTCGGAAACTCGCGTCGACCATCGCTGGTGGCGACCCACTGGGCCTCCTCGCGGAGGCGACGTTCCACTTCGCCGACGTCGCGGTTCACACCGATGGCCCCGCCGGACTCGACGATTTGGACGCCGCACTCGCCGCTGGCTTCCAGACACGTCTCCCTGGGTGGTCGTGGCGCCAGCGAGACTCTCCGTTCGACAGTGTGCTTTGAGACAGATAAAAGAGTATTCGACGGAGTACCAGACTCGACGCCTACCACTCGATCGTCATCGGCCTGTCCGGCCACTCCGGTTCGATTCGCGTATCGAGTTCGTCGACACGTGACCGAAGCGCGCCCGTACATTGCTCAC
This sequence comes from Haloferax marinum, assembly GCF_009674625.1. Lineage (GTDB taxonomy): Archaea > Halobacteriota > Halobacteria > Halobacteriales > Haloferacaceae > Haloferax > Haloferax marinum. Next base: position 964,581 of record NZ_WKJQ01000001.1, read on the forward strand.
ACGCAGTGACGTGCGAGAGGACGCCCTCTTCGTACTCAGCCATGACCGCTCGAGGTGCTCGTCGAGTCAACCGTTCCGGCCCCATCCGGCCGACGCTTCGTTTGACGGGGTCGCCCAACCCCGATAGCTGTTCGCCTCTGTTTGCACACCAGCGAGCGTACGACTGTAGTTTGTCGCGAGCACGGCGCTCTCTCGGGGAGGTCCGTCCGGAGATGTCGACGAACTTGTCCCACGTTTCGACGGTGTATCCGTCGATGACACCGCGTTCTGTAGCGTCGTCTAATCGGTCGATTACTGGTTCGAACTCTGTTCGCTTCCCACTGCGCACCCAGAGTTCGACTCGAATCGACCCGCGCTGTGGAGTCGGACGCTTGCCGCTCTTGGTACTGTCTATTGCTAACACACCGTCCACCAGTTCGCAGGTACGGTTTCGGGGAATATGTAGCTAGGTGTATTCATCAACGGCTGATTCTCGAGAAAAATTGGTGATGTGAGAGACAAGAATCGGTGTCTCACCGGCAGTGCCAGTCTCCGACCCCCTTCGGGGCGTTTAAGGGTTCGCTACGGCTACCGATGGGCAATGAGCGACGAGCAGGAACTCGGAATCACCGAGTCGAAACAGTACAACACGGGCGAGTGGTACGCCGAAGTCGTCCAGAAGGCTGGCCTCGCGAACTACGGCCCCGAGGGAATGAGCGGATTCATCGTCACGCGTCCGCGTGCGTACGCCCTCTGGGAATCCATCCAGAACTACCTCGACGGCCTGTTCAAAGACACCGGCGTCCAGAACGCCTACTTCCCGCTTTTCATCCCCGAGAGCTACCTCGAACGCGAGAAGGACATCGTCGAAGGCTTCGACCCCGAAGTCGCGTGGGTCACACACGCAGGCCACGACGAATTAGAAGAGCGCCTCGCCGTCCGGCCAACCTCCGAGTCCATCATCGCACCGTACATGGCGCAGTGGGTCCGCAGTCACCGTGACCTCCCCCTGCGCGTCAACCAGTGGGCCTCTGTCGTTCGCTGGGAGGCGACCGAGACCAAGCCGTTCTTCCGGACGAAGGAGTTCCTCTGGCAGGAGGGCCACACCGCGCACGCGACCCACGACGACGCCTGGGAAGAGACGATGACTCGCCTCCGCCAGTACGAGTCGGTCTACGAGGACCTGCTGGCGATTCCGGTCCTCCGCGGCGCGAAACCCGAACACGACAAGTTCCCCGGCGCACACACGACGACGACGGTGGAGGCGCTCATGCCCGACGGCAAGTCGGTGCAGGCAGGGACCTCCCACCACCTTGGGACCTCCTTCGCCGAAGCGTTCGACCTCACCTACACGACCGAAGACGAGGACGAAGAACCCGCCCACACCACCTCGTGGGGGCTGTCGTGGCGCTCGCTCGGGGCGCTCATCATGACCCACTCGGACGACCAGGGGCTCGTCTTACCCCCGACGGTCGCACCCGAACAGGTCGTCATCGTCCCCATCTGGCAGGCCGACACGCAGGAGAAGGTCCTCGACTACGCCGAAGACATCGCCGAAGAACTCGAAGACGCCGGCGTCCGCGTCGAACTCGACGACCGCGACGAGCGCAACCCTGGGTTCAAATTCAACGAGTGGGAACTCAAGGGCGTCCCCGTCCGCTTCGAAATCGGCCCCAACGAAGTCGACGACGACGTCGTCACCGTCGTCCACCGACCCGACGGCGAGCAGGTCGAACTCGACCGCGAGAACATCGCAGAGGCCATCTTCGACCAGTTCGACGAAGTGTACGCGAAACTCTACGCCGCCGCCGAAGAGAACCTCGAAGCGAACGTCCGTGAGGCGTCCTCGCGCAACGAGATTCTCGGCACCATCGGCCAGCACGGTGGCTACGTGAAAGCACCGTGGTGTGGCGAGGAGTCCTGTGAAGAGGAGATAAAAGAACAGATCGCAGCGGAGATCGTCATGGTTCCCCTCGACGACGAGGAGAGCGAAATCCACGACGGCGAAGACTGTGCCGTCTGTGGCGAGTCCGCAGAAGAAACCGCCTACTTCGCGAAATCCTACTGAACAGACAGTAGCGCGGTTCTACACGGTTAATAATATCCTTCGGCAACCGTCGAAAGGTGTTTAGTGGATATACCAACACTCGATACATCCTTATATGATATTGTAACACCCTTATGGTTTCAGGAAAAGGTGCTTATGGAGGTAGTGAATTTACATAGGTATGACCAAGCCACACATAGACGCACCCTCTGCTCGTACCGGGTTGGCTGACCCCACCGACGAGCGCTCGAACTGCGGCGTAGGGGCCGTCGTAGACCTCGAAAACGGCTCCTCGCACCGAGTCGTCGCTGACAGTCTCGAACTCCTCGAAAATCTCGAACATCGCGGCACCACTGGCGCCGAAGAGAACACCGGAGACGGCGCAGGCATCCTCTTCCAGCGACCGGACGCGTTCTTCGAAGCAATCGTCGAAGGTGACGTGCCCGACCTGTACGCGGCCGGGTCCGTCTTCATGCCAACCGACGAAGACGTTCGGAAACGTGTCTCGGCGGTTGTCGAAGAGTCGCTCGAAGACCACGGCCTCTCCGTCTTCCACTGGCGTGACGTCCCGACGGACAACTCTGGACTCGGTGCGACCGCACTGGAATCAGAACCCGACGTCTGGCAGATGCTCGTCGAACCCACAGCCGAGATGGACGAAGACGAGTTCGACCGAGCGCTCTACCTCGGTCGCCGTGCCGCCGAGAAAGCCGTCGAATCACTCGCTCTCGCCGGCGCAGGACGGTTCTACGTCTGCTCGCTGGACCGCAAGACCCTCGTCTACAAGGGTCTGCTCACTGCCGAGCAACTCCCTGCGTACTACCCCGACCTCCAAGACGAACGGTTCGAGACGGAACTCGCGCTCGTTCATGCTCGCTTCTCGACCAACACGCTGGGCGCGTGGCACCTCGCCCACCCGTACCGACAGGTCATCCACAACGGCGAGATAAACACCATCCGTGGCAACGTCAACTGGATGCGCGCCCGCGAGACGGACCTCCAACACGAGGCGTTCGGTGGCGACATCGAGACGCTCAAGCCGATTACGAAGGCCGACCAGTCCGACACCGCGAGCGTCGACAACGTTGTCGAACTCCTCCTCAAGAGCGGCCGTGAACTCCCGCACGTCCTGCGGATGCTCATCCCCGAAGCGTACCGCAACGACGACGCGATGGACCAGTCGCGCCGTGACTGGTACGACTTCCACGCCTCACTGGTCGAACCGTGGGACGGCCCCGCGCTCGTCGCGGCAACCGACGGCGACCGTATCGCTGCCGTCCTCGACCGAAACGGCCTGCGTCCGTGCCGATACGAAGTGACCACCGACGGCCGTCTCATCGTCGCCAGCGAAGTCGGCGCACTCGACACCGACCCCGCAGAACTGGAGACGCGTGGCCGCCTTCGCCCCGGTGAAATCTTCATGGCCGACCCCGAGGAAGGCCGCGTCATCCCCGACGCCGAAGTGTTCGACTCGCTCACCGACGACAAGTACGGCGAGTGGGTCAGCGACCAACAGCGCCACCTCGACGAAATCGCCGACCACACCGACACGAACGCCCGCGGGAACATCAAAGAACTCCGCGCCACGCAGGCGTCGTTCGGCTACACCCACGACCAACTCAACCACATGATAGAGCCGATGGCCCGCGACGGGAAAGACCCCGTCGGGTCGATGGGTGACGACACGCCGATTTCGGTGCTGTCGGACTTCAACCGGCCACTGTTCACCTACTTCAAGCAACTGTTCGCGCAGGTGTCGAACCCGCCAATCGACTACATCCGCGAGAAACTGGTGACGAGTCTGGAGTCTCGACTGGGGTTCCAGCGCAACCTCTTAGACGAGTCCGAAGACCACGCACGACAACTCGTCCTCGACTCACCTGTTCTCACGGACGCCCAGACGGCCGCCATCAAGGAGATGGACGACGACATGCGCAGCACCGTCGTCGACATTACCTACGAACGCGGTGAGGACCTCCGTGAGGCCATCGAAGCGGTCCGCGAGGAAGCGTCCACGGCTATCGAGTCCGGCGCAGACATCGTCGTCCTCTCCGACCGCAACGTCGGCCCCGACCGCGTCGCGATTCCGAGTCTCCTCGCCACGGGCGCGGTCCACCACAGTCTCGTCCGCAACGGCCTGCGGAACCGTGCTGGCCTCGTCGTCGAGTCAGGCGACCCCCGCGAGGTCCACCACCTCGCGACGCTCGTCGGCTACGGCGCGGGCGCGGTGAACCCGTACCTCGCCTACCAGACCATCGGCGACATCGTCGCTGGACCCGACGGTGCCGACGAAGCGGCCGCAATCGAGGCGTACATCCACGCCCTCGAAGACGGCCTCCTCAAGACGATGGCAAAGATGGGCATCTCGACGGTCGAAAGCTACCGCGGTGCCCAAATCTTCGAAGCGGTCGGCCTCAGTTCAGACTTCGTCGCCGAGTACTTCGAAGGCACCGAGATTCGCACCGAAGGTATCGGCCTCGACGTCATCGAGACCGACCTACTGACGCGACACACCGCCGCGTTCGGTGGAGACCCCAAACTCGAACGCCAAGGTGAGTTCGAAAACAGGTCGTCCGGCATCCGTCACGGGTGGAACCCCCAGACCGTGGGGACGCTCCAACAGGCCGTCCGCGCTGGCGACTACGGCAAGTACAAAGAGTTCGCCGAACTGGTCAACGACCAGTCCGAAGGCCTGCTGACGCTCCGCGGACTCCTCGAGTTCGCACCCGACCGCGAACCCGTCGACATCGACGAGGTCGAATCCGTCGAATCCATCGTCAAACGCTTCTCGACTGCCGCGATGTCACTCGGCAGTCTCTCGCCGGAAGCCCACGAGAACAACTCCATCGCGATGAACCGCATCGGCGGGAAGTCCAACTCCGGCGAAGGTGGCGAACCGCCGGAACGCTTCGGCACCGAAAAGGAGTGTAACGTCAAGCAGGTCGCGTCCGGCCGCTTCGGCGTCACCTCCCAGTACCTCTCGTCGGCAGACGAGATTCAAATCAAGATGGCACAGGGGTCGAAGCCCGGTGAGGGTGGTCACCTCCCCGGCAAGAAAGTAAACGAGATGATCGCCCACGTCCGCTATGCGACGCCGGGTGTCGGCCTCATCTCGCCACCACCGCTGCACGACATCTACTCCATCGAAGACCTGAAGCAACTCATCTTCGACCTGAAGTCTGCTAACCCCGACGCGGACATCAACGTCAAACTCGTCTCGGAGGCAGGCATCGGCACTATCGCCGCAGGTGTCTCGAAGGCGAAAGCCGACGTCGTCCACATCTCGGGTCACGACGGCGGCACCGGTGCGTCACCAAAGACGTCTATCAAGAACGCGGGTCTGCCGTGGGAACTCGGCCTCGCCGAAGCGAACCAGATGCTCCGTGCGACTGGACTCCGCTCTCGCATCCGTGTCTCGGTCGACGGCGGCATGAAGACCGGCCGCGACGTCGCGATTGCCGCCCTCCTCGGCGGCGAAGAGTACGTCTTCGGGACCGCCCCACTCGTCACCTCGGGCTGCGTCATGGCCCGGCAGTGTCAGGATAACACCTGCCCCGTCGGCGTCGCAACCCAAGACGAGAACCTTCGTAACCGGTTCCCCGGCGAACCCGACCACGTCATCAACTACATGACGTTCATCGCGGAGGAACTCCGCGAAATCATGGCCGAACTCGGCTTCACCTCGCTCGACGAGATGATTGGCCGGCCGTCGCTCCTCCGGCAGATCGAGACGGACCACGAGAAGGCGAAGCACCTCGACCTCTCGGCAGTCCTCGCCGAACCCGAGTCGGGTGCCCGTCGGAAGACCGAAGACCAGGTCCACGCAGACGTCGACACCCACGTCGACCACAAACTCATCGACGAGGCCAGCGGAGCCATCGAGAACCGAGAGCCGGTCGTCATCCACCGAGAACTCTCGAACGTGGACCGTGCCGTCGGTGCGATGCTCTCGAACCGCATCTCCAACGAGTACGGCGTCGACGGCCTGCCGGACGACACCATCCGCTGTGAGTTCTCCGGCATCGCCGGCCAGACGTTCGGTGGCTTCCTCGCCGACGGCGTCACGATGCGACTCAACGGTGCCGCGAACGACTACGTCGGGAAAGGACTCTCCGGCGGCCGTGTCGTCGTCCAGACGCCCGCCGAAGCCAACTACGCCGCCGCCGAGAACATCCTCATCGGCAACGTCGCGCTCTACGGTGCGACGCAGGGTGAGGCCTACATCAACGGCCTCGCAGGCGAACGGTTCGCCGTCCGCAACTCCGGCGTGAAAGCAGTCGTCGAAGGCGTCGGTGACCACGGTTGTGAGTACATGACCGGCGGCGTCGTCGCCGTCCTCGGTGACACGGGTCGAAACTTCGCCGCAGGGATGTCCGGCGGAGTGGCCTACGTCTACGACCCGGACGACGAACTCGCCGCGAAGACCAACACCGGCATGGTGACGCTCGAAGACAGTCTGGGCGAAGCAGACGCTGCGATGCTCACGCGTCTCGTCCAGAACCACCTCGAGTACACCGACTCCGACCGCGCAGCAGAACTCCTGGACGACTGGCAACACGCGCTCTCGGACTTCGTGAAGGTGATGCCCGAGGCCTACGCCGAGATTATCGCCGAAGACCCCAAACAGGACGTTCGCTCCAAACTGCCACCCAAAGCAGGCGTCATCGCCGGAGCCAGCGCCGACAACGTCGGTGCGGCGACGACGAGCGACGACTGAGCGACACACTGTTCTGAACGTTTTTCGACTCGTTCGCGAGAGTGGTTCGACGACGGCGTCGTCCTCGGACGAGTAGGGGTGTCCGACCGATTCGCCCACGCTTTTCACCGCGCGTCCCGTCGGCCGAGACATGGACAACGCGCTCGTCATCGGCGGCACACGGTTCATCGGCCGCCACCTCGTCTCGGACCTCCTCGAAAACGACTACGACGTGACCATCTTCAACCGCGGGAATCACGACAACCCATTCGCCGACGACCCGCGCGTCCAGCACGTTCAGGGCGACCGGACCGACGACGAGGCGCTTCGAACGGCGAAACTCACCGTCGAACCCGACGCCGTCTTCGACTGCGTCGCGTACAAGCCGCGCGAGGTCGCGACCGCTGTGGACACCTTCACCGACGTCGACGCCTACGTCTACATCTCGAGTGGGGACGCCTACGAGACAGAAGAGATTCCGAAGCGTGAGGGGGTCACCGAACTCCGCGACTGTTCCGACGAACAGGCGACCGACGACTCACACGACAGTTATGGCCCACGAAAAGCCGAGGGAGACCGCGTCGTCTTCGAGGCGGCGTCTCGCGGTATCAACGCGATGTCCGTCCGCCCGTGTATCGTCTACGGCCCCCACGACTACACGGAACGACTCGACTACTGGATAGACCGCGTGCTGAACTACGACCGCATCGTCGTCCCCGGCGACGGCACGAACATCTGGCACCGCGCCTACGTCGAAGACGTGGCGAGCGCGATGCGTATCGTCGCAGAAGAAGGCGAGGCGGGCGAGTCGTACAACGTCGGTGACCGCCGACTCGTGACGCTCGAAGAGATGGTCGACGTCATCGCCGACGCCGCCGGGACCGACGTCGAAGTCGTCCACGCCGGCGAGCGCGAACTCGCCGCGTCGGGTCTCGAACCGTCTGACTTCGTACTCTACCGCGACTACCCACACGTCCTCTCGACGGCGAAGTTGGCCGACCTCGGGTGGGAGTCGACGCCAGTCGAAGAGGCGATGCGTCGGTCGGTCGAAGACCACCGCGAGAGCGACCGAGATGGGTCGGAACACGACCCCGGACGAGAGGCCGAACAACGAGTCCTCTCGATTCTCGACACGCTCTGAACCGGGTCGCAAGACTAGCTGCGTGGCGCTCCAGGTGCGACTTCGAACGTACCGCTCGGAAAGCAGTAGGTAAAGAGGCCGCCGAAAACTGGTGTGACGGCGTCTACGAGTCGCTTACTGGAAGGTGGTGTCGTGGTCCATCTCGGGGACCTCGTCTTCTAACCACTCGCGGAACCACTTGACGCGCTTGAGTCGCTGGTGTGCGATACTCTCTGCTCTGTCGCTTTCGAGTCGCCGTGACGCGTCGCGGCCGCGTTCGAAGACGCGTTCGACCATCTCGGCGGCGTCCATGTGCGTCCGGGCCTCGTAGCCCATCCGCAAGAGCATGAGTGCCGTTCCGTTGGCCCCGATTTTGTCGAGGATGTCCGCCTCGATGAGACATCGCGTCTCGAGTGAGACGTCGTCGAGCGGCCCCTGATAGGAGTGGTCGGCGACGACCTGACACACCTGTTCGACGAACGAGTCGGGGTAGTCGCCGTGCGTACCGAGGAACTCTCGTGCGACGCGAGCGCCCTCTTCGGCGTGAATCTCCTGTTCTGCTTCGAGTTTCGAGATGTCGTGGAAGAGAGACGCGACTCGGACGACGTCGACGTCTGCACCCTCGTGTTCTGCGATGTCGGTCGAGAGTGAGACGACGTTGAGAATGTGGTTGAAGCGGTACTCCGCAGAGTGCCACGGGTACCACCGCATCCGACCACCGTCGTCTTCGTTCTCGACGCTCGCAGAGAGATAGTCCGAGACGAACCGCTTCATGTCCTCGAACTCGGCGTCGGAGACTGCCCCTTCTTTGATTTCAACGCCCACAGTACCACCCCTGTGGGAGTTGGCGATTACGTGTTCTCATTACACAGAATGAGGACCGTTCCACTCTTAGGCGTTACGACAGGGGTAGTCTCTAAAACGCCGGCGTCGCCCGAACTCGGCGCGTCTCACGGCCGGCAGTGGGAGGTTCTGACACCCCTTCGTGGCCCCCGATTTCGGGATGACTACACCTAACTCGGTGCCTCCCCTCGCACACCACATGACTGAGGCACGCTATCTCGACGATGCGACACGTCTCACGTTCGAGGCGACGGTCGAATCGGTCCGTGGCACCGATAGAGTCGTCCTCGACCAGACGTACTTCTATCCGACTGGCGGCGGGCAACCACACGACACAGGGACGCTTTCGACAGCAGATACGACGTGGACCGTCAGGGAGGTCCAGAAACGAGACCGAATCGAACACGTCGTCGCCGGTGACGCGCCCGAACCGGGGACGACGGTGACCGGGCGAATCGACGCCGACCGCCGACGCGCACACATGCGCTACCACACGGCCCAACACCTGCTGTCTGCGGTCCTCCTCGACGAGTTCGACGCCGAGACGACCGGGAACCAACTCTACGCCGACCACGCACACCTCGACTGCGCCTACGAACGGTTCGACGACGACGACCTACAGACCATCGAATCTCGCTTGAACGACCTGGTCGCGTCCGACCTCCCGGTTCGGTGGTACACACTCGACAGGGACGACGCAGAGGCGACACTCGACGCAGAGCGAACGCGACTCGACCTCCTGCCTGACTCGATTCGTGAGGTGAGAATCGTCGAAATCGGTGACGAAGACGACCCGTTCGACCGAACTGCCTGTGCTGGGACGCACGTCCAGTCCACCGGTGAGATTGGTTCGGTCGTGGTCACCGGCCGCACGACACAGGGTTCTTCTCACGAGCGCGTCGACTTCGTACTCGAATGAACGTCCGCCAGGTCATCCCCAGAGACGCCATCCCGAGCGTCGAGGACCCCGAGTTTGTCGACTCGTACGACGGGCGAGCCGACGACGAGGTCATCTCGCTCACGGTCGGCGACGAGACACGCGCCTACCCGATTCGGTACCTGCAGTACCACGAAATCGTCAACGACGTGGTCGACGGCGTTCCCGTGGCCGTGACGTGGTGTCCGCTCTGCGGGAGTGCCGTCGTCTACGACCGACGAGTAGACGGCCACCCTCTCGAATTCGGCGTGTCCGGAAAGCTCGCCGACGACGACCTGGTGATGTACGACCGTGAGACCGAATCAGAGTGGAAACAATCGCTCGGTGCGTGTATCGCGGGCGAACTCGCCGGGAGCGAACTATCCGTGCTTCCTGCCGCCGTGACGACGTGGCGTGCGTTCTCCGAGGCGTCACCCGACGGCCGCGTCATGGCACCCCCCGGCGGCGCGAGCGAGGCGGCAGGCGAGGGAGACGACCCCGAGCCAATCGACTACGATATCGAACCCTACGAACGATACTTCGAGACAGACGGCTACGGTCTCGGTGCCCATCGTGGGACCGGCGGCCGTGACTGGGACGACTCGCTCGGCGGAGTCGGACCGAAATCGGTCGTCCTCGGCCTCGAATTGGACGGCGACTCGGTCGGCGTTCCCCTCTCCGTCGTCGAGTCCGCTGGCGGCGTCGTCACCATCGACGTGGGCGACGAATCGGTCGCCGTGTTCACGACAGACGCCGGCATCCACGCCTTCTCGAACCCTGGATTGGCGTTCGAACCGGTCGGAGATGGACGAACCTTCCGTGCCGACGGGACGACGTGGGATGGGGCGACCGGCGAGGCGACAGACGGCCGGTCGGTCGCGCGTGTGCCCACACGACGACTCTTTGCGTTCGCGTGGCGCGACGACCACGGGTCTGACGCGTTCTACCTCGGGTGAGCACTGTACCCACGAGTCTGACGCGACGCGTTCTACTTCGGGTAAGCACTGTACCCACGGGTCTTCGGCACCAACAGACGGTCACGGGTTCGGTTCGCAGACCAACCCATCCCGAACTGGAACCAGGTCGTAGCCATGTCGACGCAGCAGGTCTTTCGCCTCCGACTCGTCGTGCCCGCCTCTCGCCTCGTGAAGCTCGAAATACACCTTCGGTCGATGCTCTTCGAGGACCGATTCTGCACCGCGGAGGACGTTCACACCGTACCCTTCGACGTCGATTTTGAGATGGTCCGGCGGTGGTACCTGGCCTGCTTCGACGAGTGTATCGAGACACCGCATCTGGACCTCTTCGGTATCGACCACGCGTGCCGACCACGCACTCGCGTGTGCGGGCGAGAACGAACCTAACTCGTCGTAACTCGACACGTGGAACGAACACGTCTCGTCTCTGTCACCGAGTCCGCACTCGAGTACGTCGACACGCGGTTCGAACCCGTTGACTGCGACGTTCGCCCGTAACTGGGCTGCGACCTGTGTGTTCGGTTCGATGGCGACGACAGAGACTGCCGGCGCTTTGGCCGCCGCCGCGAGCGTGTACGTCCCCGTGTTCGCGCCTACGTCGACGACCACGTCGCCGTCGTGGAGATACAACAACAGCGCTTCGAGGAGGACGTCGTTCCCGTGTCGGTTGTACAGTTCGTAACTTCGGAACGACGCCTGGCCGACGTTCTTCTTCGTCGCGAAGACTCTCCCCCGATAGTTCGCACGAACGAGCGCGTAGTGGAGTACGAATCCAAGATGGCGAACTGCAGCGAGTGGATGGGGGAACGACACCTTGTACATCTGTCATACTGTGGTGGTAAAAAGTGGTGGGATGGAGAGTACATCCCCGAATTCGTCTCTGTTGGCGTCGTTCGACCCCAGTTCGGGAAGATGCCGCTGACAGGAGAACCGGAGTAAATCAGTTCGTGTGTTCACTTTTTCTGTCGGACGCTGTCACCTGCGCATCACGGAGGTCCGAGAGGTTTTGGTAGTCGAACTCGGGATGGGTCCAGTACCAGAACGCATTGCTAAAGTAGGGGTCGTCACCGCCAGAAATCTCCAGTAGAATCGCTCGCGTAAGCCCAGTAAACGAGTACTCCTCGTCGTCGTAACACCAGCTGACGTTGTTACTGAGACCGGGTTTCCCCGTCACGACGGCCCGCCACAGGTCGGCTTCTGGGTCCCACCGCTCGTCGGCACCCGCGGGTGCCCAGTCTTCGCCGAACATCGCCTCGTTGAACAGGAGTTCGTCGCCTTCTCGGAGCACACCGCGTTCGAATAGCAGGTTGAACGTCGGAGGGCGCCGGTTCGTACTCTGGGTATCCTGTTTCTTCCTGCGTTTTGTCATGTACTCTTCGGCCTCTGGAACGGGGATGATTCGCTGTCCTTGCACGAGATAGCCACCATCGTGTTCGTACGCTTGGAGTCGAACACACGAGATGTCGAGGCCGTACTCTTGATTGAGCCAGAGCACCGGCGAGGTGATTTCGGTCCCGAAGTCGCCAGCGGCCAGCACTACTCGGGGCCGGTTGTCGAGTTCGAACGTCGCCCAGCCCGTCTCATCTACCGGAATCCGTTCGTCGGTGTCGACGAAGTTGGCGAATCGATTTCCGACTTCTTCGGGTGAGAGGGTCGCTTCGTTCTTACTGTGGAATTCCTGGTACAACTGTTGAACGTCTTCGGCTGTCAGGTTCGAGCAGAAACTCGCGTACTTCAGCGCCTGAAGGTCGGTGGTCGCATCTGCACGGTCTCGCTTCAGTTCGACGACGACCAGTTTTCCGTCTCGGTCGAGTGCGAGTACGTCTAACCGGTCGAGCGTGTTCTCGAATCCTGCGTACTCGGAGGTGACTATCAACAACTCCTCACCCAAGATTTGTGGCTCCTCGACGACCCACTCTTGGAGGTCCTGTCGCTCCAGTATTCCGAGTCCGGCGAGTTTCTGTGCCGGAACCGGTTCGACACTACTCTCTCCGGTTATTCTGAATAGCATGCGTTACTCATTCGCAGCCAGCGGTATTATCATTACTCGCGAATTACCACTTAGCTGTTGGATTACTGAGTCACGACCGCACACTGGAGAACTTATACCGGATTCGTCCGGTGGATTCGAACCTCGGTCGCTCACTTCGTTCGCTCCCTGATTCGAATCCGGTCAGACTATTCGCTCCGCACATTCGTTCGTCGCAGAATAGTCCCAGGCGGCGTTAGACGTTCGAGGTTTGAATCTTGAGGTACTGAATGCTATCCAAGACAAGCGGGCGTTGGAAAAGAGATGATGAATACAATCAGTCAGCTCCAGGGGTCGGAATCTTTACTGTTCTCGTGGAGAGCGCGTCGGGCAGAATTCACGTTATTGCTCACCGCCTGCCGGGTTACTCCACGAATAGTGTGCCATTGAGCAGAAGGGGGAGAACGGTCATATCGTTCTCTAGATGGGGCCATCTCGTTTACCGCCCAGTAGTCCAAAGCTTCCGCAGGAGACCCTAGTTCAGCAACCAAAATTGCAAGCTCTGCTTGCGCGACGCTCCTTCCAATCTGGAGCCGTTCAAGTTCGTAATCATCGCCATGAATTGGGACAATACTATCGTTCGCAGTTTCCACTATCATAAATACCTGTCCGGTCCCACTAGCGTTGTACGCCACAGCTATCTCACACAAGCGTTCGTCGTTGAATTTCCTCGTAGCATGTAGCGTCCGTGTGTGAGGAGCGTCTGGGTAGCTCTTCACCTCCAGATCACCGTATTCCTCGAGGATCCTCTTGTGAGCCTCCAAGCAAGGACCGTATCTCGGGTCGTCCTCTAGTGACAAATTCTTAGACTCAAAGTCGGGCAGTGTGGGGCGAAATCCGATGTCCAAAACTTCAATCACAACTTCTCCTGCTTCCCGAACGGCGGCCAATCTCCTGCCCGCAAATACCATGCCCTACCTTACCCCCCCATCAGGAGTAATTGTTTCGGTGTGCCCCTACACAATAGGTTTTGTTTGCTAGATAGATTTATATACTATAATATTTAGAAGTAAATCACAGGTTTACAGAGCGCGAAAATGTTATTACGAGATAAGTTCATTGGGAACGTGGGGACCTCTACTGGCCATCGGTCGTCGAACGTCCCCATGATCCCGCATGAAACGACACCAAAACGCCGAAGAAGAACTGCCGGAGTTCTCGGGTCACGCAGATCTGAGAATCGTGCAGCGTGGAAAGGAGTTCTTTCTCCCCCCGTCGGAGATTTGGAGACAGGGCTCAGATTATTGGGTCAAGGGGCGCGGTGGCCGAACCCGGTTCCACGGCCCAACGAATTCGATCCTCGTCGCGCGAGGTGGTGTCGTTACAACCGTGCTGAATGCAGAGTACGAGAAGATTTATTCTCCACACTCCATCACGTGCGAAAAATGCGGGTATGAGTACTGCTCGAAGGAACACGGGCTGACGTGTCCGTACTGTGACCACTACAAGGAAATCAAAAAGGAATGAAATCAAGACTCATCTGTAAGAAATGCGAGGAACAGTTCTCGCCACACAAACATGAATTTGCAAAAGGGGCAGCCATTGGCATGGCGGCTACCGCAGGCGGGATCTACGGGGGAAGCAGGGGGATTCTCTGGGGACCAGGTGTGGGAACATCAGGGGCAGCAGTTGGTGCCACTTTGGCAGGTTCGGTGGTGGCATTAGGTGTCAAAAGTGTGACTGCATGTCCGCACTGCGGCAAGAAACAAATTTTCTAGCAATAGAAGCGTCGTTTCTACAACTTTCATTCATTTCACAGGTTGCCGTAATCGTAATAAATGCAGTTTCGGGACGCGAACGTTCGCTTGTCATGTCAACAATCAAAGACATACATGGTTTCGGTGACCAGTTCACCAATCAGTTGCAGAAGCTCGAAGCGGCAGAAATCGACGAAGATGACCGGAAGGCGATACGGTCGTTCATACGCCACCAAGACGTCCAGCGGGGACTCGCTGCGAGCACCCTCGTGAACAATCTCAGTCACCTCCGGTTGAGTGCTGAGCGCTCCGACACCCCGCTAACCCAGATGGACCGTGAAGACGTAGACGGTCTGCTGTTCCAGTACAAGCACAACCGGGGCTACTCCGAGGGAACCCTCCGGAACTACCGCAAGGCGTTTCGGAAGTTCTTCCGTCACCAGGGGCGCGAGTGGGTGGAGACCAAACCTCAGGCGGATTCGAACCTCGGTCGCTCACTTCGTTCGCTTCCTGATTCGAATCCGGTCAGGCTATTCGCTCCTCACATTCGTTCGTCGCAGAATAGTCCCAGGCGGATTCGAACCGCCGTCAACGGCTCCAAAGGCCGCTATGATTGGCCACTACACCATGGGACTTCGTCGTGCTCACCCTGTGTGCCTCGTAATCTCTCCGTGATTACCCGACACCTCGGGACTTCGCATTTACAGGTAGCGCGACGCCGACACAATAAGTTTACTTTTCGACTCGGTTCCCCAACCGGCGATATTCGGCGGACGTGGTGGGGTAACACGCCTCTCGGCACTCGTTTACTGGGCTCCTAACGGCCGTTCTGTGGGTTTTCTGAAATCTCCCTTAACCGTAGGCCCGATTCCCGCAATCTTGGAACATCTGTACAATAATATACCCTCTCGAGTCGTAGCACTATCTGTGAGAAAGCCATGACTGGATATGCAATCGTACTCGAATCCGCCCGACTCGAACGGCTCCAGGCCGTCGGTAACATCGCAGCAATCGCCGCAGCATCAGAGATTCCCGTAGACGTCTTCGCGACTATGGGAGGCCTCGAAGCGTTCGATAAAGAGCGAATCGAGACCATGGACTACGAAGTTGGCGAAGTGGGACAGGCGATGATGGAAGTCGAGGGAATGGAGATGCCGATGTTCTACGAGAGCATCGCCCAGGCCAAAGAGCTCGGCCCACTGAACGTCTACGCATGTGAACTGTCTATGGACATCATGGGCAAGACTCTCGACGACTACCACGACGTCTTCGACGACGTCCTCGGCGTCTCCGGGTTCCTGACCCACGCCCAAGACAAACAGGTGATCTTCGTCTAAGGACGACCCCCGCGTCCACCACCGACTGACAGCTATCCGAACACCCCCCTCCCCCAACACAACACGATACACGACAATGAGCGAAACTATCCAACCCGATGTGACGGTCGATTCCCGCGGTGCAACGTGCCCCGGTCCCCTGATGGACCTCATCGGGAAAGTAAAGAAAGTCGACGCAGGCACCGTCATCGAACTCCAGACGACCGACAGCTCGTCCAGCCACGACGTCCCCGAGTGGGTCAACAAAGCTGGCCACGAGATGCTCGACATCGTCGAACACGAAGACGAGGGCTTCTGGTCCGTCTTCATCGAGACGACGAAGTAACGCACGTCTCACCCGGCCACACGGCCGAACTAACCAACATTATTCACATACATTATGACAGAACGAATTGTGATCGTCGGTGGTGGCACAGGCGGTTCAGTCCTCACCAACCGACTCACTGACGAACTCTCCGCCGAAATCGAAGCGGGCGACGTCGAGGTGACGCTCGTCAACGACACCCCGGAGCAGACGTACAAGCCGATGTTCCTCTACATGGCCTTCGGCAAGAAGACGTTACACGACGCCCGTCGGCCACTCTCGGACCTCGTCGACCTCCGACACGCGAACCTGCTCATCGACCGCGTCACCGGTGTCGACACCGAGCGAAAGCACCTGACGCTCGCGAAAGACGACGCTGGACTCGACTACGACCACCTCGTGCTCGCGATGGGTGCGGACCTCGCCCCAGACGAAGTTCCCGGCCTCAAAGAGGGTGGCCACCACTTCTACGCACCGGACGGTGCCGAGCGCCTGCGTGACGAACTCGCCAACTTCACCGAAGGGCACCTCGTCCTCTCGGTCATCGGCGTCCCGCACATGTGTCCCGCAGCGCCCGTCGAGTTCGTGCTGATGGCCGACGCGTGGTTCCGCGAACGAGGGCTCCGCGACCAGGTGGAGATTACGTACACCTACCCCATCCAGCGCGCTCACGGTATCAAGACCATCGCGGACTGGGCGACAGAACTCTTCGAAGAACGCGACATCAACTTAGAGACGTTCTTCAACGCCGAAGAGGTCGACCCCGACGCGAAGGTCCTCAAGACGATGGAGGGGACCGAACTCGACTACGACCTGCTGGTGGCCATCCCGCCGCACACGGGAAGCGAACTCGTGAGCGAGGCTGGACTCGGCGAAGACGGCTGGGTCGAAGTCGACAAGAACACGCTCGAAGCCAAGAACGCCGACGACGTCTACGCCATCGGTGACGTGGCCAGCCTGCCGACCTCGAAAGCCGGCAGTGTGGCTCACTACGCGGCCGGAACGCTCGCAGACCGTCTCGCGAGTCGCGTCCGCGGCCTCGTCCCCACCGACACCTACGACGGCAAGACCATCTGCTTCATCGAGAGTGGGATGGACGAAGCCACGTTCGTCGAGTTCTCCTACGGCGACGAACCGGTGGTCCGCGAGCCATCGCAACTGCTCCACTGGAGCAAACTCGCGTACAACGAGTCCTACTGGCTCACCGCTAGAGGACTCATCTGAGGTGATTAGATGAGTGACCAATCAACCGAGACGACGACGAGAGACCGCGAAGAGACGATGGAGTCGGACGAATCGCCACAGGCCGACGAGGTGCGTAACGCACTCGAAGCGGCCGTCGCCGAACACCCCGACGAGGTGCTCGCGTTCGTCGAGCGACTGGGCCTGCTGAACGAGTTGCTCGACGCCACCTCGCTCGCCACCTCCGCGATGGACGACGAGATGGTCGAGAAACTGGCGGGAACCTCGTCGCTCCTCATGGAGTCTGCCGACGGACTCGCAACCCGTGAGATGTCTCATCTCGCGGGCGAAGTCGGTGAGAACGCCGGCGAACTCGAAGGTGCCCTGCAGAAGCTCATCCGCCTCGAACGGGACGGAACCCTCGACGAACTGGCACAGGCGGCCGACGCAATCACCCTCGCCACCTCCGCGATGGACGACGAGATGGTGATGAAACTGGCCAGAACCGGTAGTTCACTGGGCGAGGTCGCCGACACGGCCAGTGACCCGGACACGGTGCGTGCCATCCAGACGATGCTTCGAGCGATGGGCGAGGCCGGAAGCGAACCACCGAAGCGAACCGGAACCATCGGCATGGTCCGGCAACTTCGAGACCCAGAGGTCCAGCGTGGGATGAACTTCCTGTTGGCTCTCGCCCGCGGTATCGGGTCAGACCTCGATACCCACGACGAAGTGAGCCAATGACCGAAGTAAGCCGATAACCGAAGTGAGCCAATAAGACGGAGAACCGACGTCCGTTCTTTCGTCGTCGATTGCTTTTCGAACGGGCTGCAGTTACTGTCGTGTGTCGTTCAGTCGGCGGCTTCCGTCTCTGTCTCCGCTTCTACCCCACACACGTCGAGGTACTCGCAGGCGTCCGTCTCGGGGTCGAAACAGTCGGGGCACTCCGAGTTTCGGTCGATGATGGTGTCGAGTCGGTCCGCAATCATGCCGTCGATGACGGGTTCGAGTTCGCGGGCCTCCGCGCGGAACTCCTCGACGTCGAGGACGTTCGCGAGGAATCGCTCGATGATGCAGTACGTCTGGAGCGCGTCGCGAGCGCGGATGATACCGTCGTCGGTCAGTGTGACGCCTTTGTACTTCTCGTGTTCCGCGAGGCCACGCGATTCGAGTTTGCCAATCATCTCGTTGGCACTCGCCGGACTCACGTCCATCATGTCGGCGAGCGCGCCGGTGGCCGCCGGGCCGTTCTCCATCTCCTGTAGCAGGTAAATCGCTTTGACGTATTGGTCAGCCGTGTTCATCGTGTCACTCGCGCTCTTCCATGATCTGCGTCACTTTCTCTACGCCCGCTTCCTCCTCGTCGCGAATCGCGGCGAGTGTCGTGACGAGTTCCTCGCGGTCGATAGTGAACTGTGCGTCACTCGCTTCGATGGCCTCGATGACGTCGTCGTAGAACTTGTAGGCCGTCTCCTCGTTACAGAGTTGGTCGTAGAGGACGCCGTCGAAGTCTTCGGGTTTCGTCTGGCCGTACTGCGCTTCGACGAGCGCTTCGATCTCTTCGAACGGAACACTATCGACGTCTAACCGGTCGATGACCGCTTCGAGTCGGCTTCGGTGGTCTGCCGACTCCTCGGCAGCGTGCGACAGAAGGTCACGAATCTCCTCGTCGAGTTCTTCCTCGTCGAGTTCGTCGTAGTGGTGGTAGGCGCGTGCCTCTACAACCTCTTCGAGGACGATTCCAATCTGGAGCAAGCGAGCGAGCTGGTGGTCCGACGTGACCTGATAGCCGACGCTCATCGACGAAGGCCTCCGTTCGCGTGCGATACCAACTGAGTCATACCCAGAGGTGAGTCTGTAACGAACTTAAGCGGTTCCCCTTTCGGCTTCCGATTCGGTCGTCTCAGGCTCTTCGGGAGTGGTCGGCTGTTTCCGGGCCAGTTCCACTTCTTCTTTCGGCGTCACGCGGCGGCCCATCCAGTGGTAGGTTCCGATGTTGGAGTAGCCGTACTCGTCGACGACGCGCTCTATGACCTTCCGGTCTTCCTCGTCGATGGCGACGACGTGCGCGATTATCTGTCCGGGGACAGTTATCGGACTTGCAGCCATCCCGACGACGAGTCCGGTAAAGGGCGCTTCCACCACGTGTTCTTCGCGTTTGAAGTGGTCAGAGATGGTACAGACGGACTTCCCCTCTTCGACGATTGGATACGGACCCCAGTCCATGTCTATCCACCCGCCTGCAGTCGAGCGGATCCACTTTTTCTCTTTCGACCCGACGATTCGTTGCCACACCGGTTCGGATTCGAACTCGTCGTCTATCAAGCCGAAGTAGGCGAAGAGGTTGTGCAACCGTTCGAGTGCGACGTCGACCAGCACTGGTTGGTATCGGTGTGCTTCGCCCATCTCGACGGTGATAGTCGGAATTCCATTTTCGGACGCGACGCGGCGCATCATCCCTTCAGACCCGGCCCCGTCGAGGACGACACTCGAGAGGAAGGCGTTCGCCACCTCGGCCACTGCGGGGTCGCTCATGTCCGCGCGGGTGTGGAAGATGGTCACTTTGTTCCGCGTCGACGTGTGGAAGTCGACACCGATGTCGCAGTTGGAGATGAAGCGGTCGTAGATGACCTTGGCGATGCGCTTCCCCTCGTTTCCGTTCTCCGACCCAGGGAACGACCGATTCAGGTCTCGGTCGTAGATGGGGAGATACCGCAGGTGCGCCCGGTAGCCGGGCACGTTGAGGACGTGTAGACAGACGATCGTTCCAGACAGTTCCTGTGGGTCGTAGCGGTCTGCGACTTCCTGGACGACCTTTACGCCGTTGACTTCGTCACCGTGCATCGCCGCACTCACGAACACCCGCGGACCCTTGTCGACACCGTTGATGATGGTGACCGGAATCTCTATCGGGTCTCCGAGGAAGGACTCTCCGACCTCGTACATGATGTGGCGTTTCTCACCGGGTCGAACCTCGGCGTCGTAGCGGAATGCCTCTCCGTCGTTGTTGTTGGACATCGTGTATCCTCCGATCGTACAGAGTACGTCTGCGACCGAGAAAAATACTAGTAGATAGACACTTCCCTGACTAACCGACTCACGAGAATATCACGATGTCGTAACAGAGCAGCTCTACCGCTCGCTCACACTACGGGAGAAAATCGAAGCGAGCTACTAAAAATCCGAGAAGAGTGGCGCGTCTTAGTGTAGACGCGCAGCGATGAGTGCTTCGAGGTCCTCGCGGAACTCGTCGACTTCGATCTCTTCGAGGACGGGCACGAAGAAGCCCTCTACGAGCATGTTACGTGCTTGCTCTTCGGGGATGGACCGAGAGACCATGTAGAAGAGGTCCTCTTTGTCCACCTGTCCGACCGTCGCGGCGTGCGACGCTTCGGTGTCGTGGTTGTTGATGATGAGCTTCGGCGACGCGTCTGCTTCGGATTCGTCCGAGAGCATCAGCGTGTTCTCACGCTGGTAGGAGTTCGTACTCCACGCGTCGCGCCCGACGTCCTGGACGCCCTCGTAGACCGAGCGTGCGTGGTCGTCGAGGACGCCACGAGTCACGAGGTCAGCCGTCGTGTTCTCGGCTTTGTGCCAGACACGAGCGTTGACGTCGACGTGCTGGTCGTTGTGACCGAAGAACGCGCCGACGATTTTCGTCTCCGACGCGTCACCGTTCAGTTCGGTCTCGACGTCGCTGCGGGTGAGACGCGACCCGAGGTTCCCCTCGATCCAGTTGATGGTCGAGTAGGTGCCGGCGTCGCCACGCTTCAGCGAGTAGGTGTAGGTGTCTTCGTCGAGGTTCTGGAGCGACCCGTACTGGACGTACGAGTTCTCGCCCGCGTCGATTTCGACGAGGTTCGAGAAGTATCGCTCACCGTCGACGTCGGCGTCGCCGGATTCGACACCTTCGAGAATCGTGACCGACGAGGATTTCTCGGTCACGACGAGCGTGTGGCTGAAGAGCGACCGAGAGTTCATCTCGGCGCGAATCTTCACGTCTTCGGCGTTGACACCCTCGGGGACGTAGATGAACGTGCCCGTGGTGAACAGCGCGACCGACAGCGCAGTGAAGTAGTTCGTCTCGGGGTCGGTGACAGAGCCGAAGCGCTCCTCGATGATGTCACCGTACTCGTCGAACGCCTCCGTGAAGGGGAGGACGACGACGTCGTCAGGTGCCTCGCGAGTCGTCTCGTCGGCCTGGTTCAGCGGGTCGACGAGCGACTCGAAGTCGAGGGCTTCGAGGTTCGTCCATCGGCGGCCCGGCGTCTGGATGACGTCGGGGAGTTCGAGCGTGTCGAGTGCTTCGAGGGCCTCGAGTCGGGCCTCGAGCAGCCACTCTGGCTCGTCCCGTGCGTCCGAAATCTCTCGTACTGTCTCTGCAGACAGGTTTGCGGGAAGTTGCGCACTCATTGGTTATCCGAGGCTACCCTCCATCTCGAGTTCGACGAGTCGGTTGAGTTCGACTGCGTACTCGATGGGCAGTTCCTCCGTGATGGGTTCGATGAACCCGGAGACGATCATCTGCTTTGCGTCGTCGTCGTCGAGTCCGCGCGACTGGAGGTAGAAGATGTCTTCGTCTCCAATCTTGCCGACGGTCGCCTCGTGAGCGACGTCGACCTGCGACTCGTTGATCTCCATGTACGGCATCGTGTCCGAAGTGGACTCGTTGTCGAACATCAGCGCGTCACACTCGACGGCAGTCGAGGAGTTCTTCGCGCCGTTGGCGATGTGGACGAGGCCGCGGTAGTTGGTGCGGCCGCCGTCTTTCGAGATGGACTTCGACTCGATGGTCGACTTCGTCTCGGGGGCGTTGTGGTAGACCTTCGCACCGGTGTCGATGTTCTGGCCTTCGCCCGCGAACGCGATGGTGATGTGGTTGTCGGACGCGCCGCGACCCTTGAGAATCGAAGCAGGGTAGAGCATCGTCGCCTTCGAGCCCATGGAACCGGAAATCCACTCCATGCGGCCGTTCTTCTCGACGATTGCGCGCTTCGTGTTCAGGTTGTACGTGTTCTTCGACCAGTTCTGGACGGTCGAGTACTGCACGTGAGCGTCCTCGCCGACGAACACTTCGACGCCGCCGGAGTGGAGGTTGAACGCGGAGTATTTCGGTGCGGAACAGCCCTCGATGTAGTGGACTTCGGAGCCTTTCTCCGCGACGATGAGCGTGTGTTCGAACTGGCCCATCCCCTCGGAGTTCATGCGGAAGTACGCCTGGACCGGCATGTCGACCGTCGTGTCCTCGGGGACGTAGACGAACGACCCGCCGGACCAGATAGCGCCGTGGAGTGCCGCGAACTTGTTGTCGCTCGGGGGGACGCACTTCGTCATGAAGTACTCCTTGACGATGTCTTCGTGCTCTTGGACCGCCTGGTCCATGTTCATGAAGACGACGCCTTTCTCCTCCCAGCGTTCCTGCATGTTCTGGTAGACGACTTCGGACTCGTACTGGGCACCGACGCCCGAGAGGGCGTTCTTCTCGGCTTCCGGGATTCCCAGTTTGTCGAAGGTGTCCTTGATGTCGTCCGGCAGGTCACGCCAGTCGTCGACACCGCCGCGGACTTCGACGTCGGGGCGGATGTACGGGACGATTTCGTCCACGTCGACCTCGGAGAGGTCGGGTTGGCCGGGCCAGTCGGTCGGCATCGGCATCTTCTGGTACTGCTTGAGCGCGCGGAGGCGGCGCTCCAGCATCCATTCGGGTTCGTCTTTGTCTTCCGAGATGACGCGGATGGTCTCTTCGGTGAGACCCTTCTCGGCCGCGAACGCGGCCTTCTGCTCCTTCTTGAACTCGAAGCGAGCTTCCGTGTCTGTCTCTTTTAGGTGGTCTTGGTCGGAACTCATGATGTTGGGGGTAGTTTACGCGGCCTCGTAGACTTCCTCACGGACCCAGTCGTAGCCCTTGTCCTCGAGTTCGTGCGCGAGCGACGCGTCGCCGCTCTTGACGACCTTTCCGTCCAGCATGATGTGGACGTGGTCGGGTTCGACGTATTCGAGGATACGCTGGTAGTGAGTGATCTGAAGGACGCCCGTGCCCTGCTCGTCGCGGAGCGCGTTGATGCCTTTCGAGACGTCCTGCAGGCGGTCGATGTCGAGACCGGAGTCGATCTCGTCGAGCACTGCGATGGACGGTTCGAGGATGGCGGCCTGGAGCACCTCGTTTTGTTTCTTCTCACCGCCGGAGAATCCGGCGTTGAGGTAGCGCATTGCGAACTTCTCGTCCATGTCGAGGAGGTCCATCTTCTCTTTGAGGAGTTTCTGGAACTCGGCGACACCGACTTCGCCGTCGTCTACGTTGCCCTCCATCGGGGAGGTGTCGTAGCCTGCTTCCTCTTCTTCGGCGTCTTCGTCTTCGCCGAAGAGGAGTTCTTCGCGCTCGTCGATTTTCGCGTTGAGCGCGGTTCGCAGGAAGTTGGTCATAGTGACGCCTTCGATTTCCGCGGGGTACTGGAAGCCGAGGAAGATACCGAGCGCAGCGCGCTCGTTCGGTTCCAGGTCAAGAAGGTTCCACGTGCGGGCGTCTTCTGGAATGTCGACGTCACCGAAGTCGCCGTCCTCCAGGTGGAGGAGAATCTCACCGTCGGTTACTTCGTAGGCGGGGTGGCCGGCGATAATCTTAGACGTCGTAGACTTGCCGGACCCGTTCGGACCCATCAGTGCGTGGATCTCGCCGGATTTGACTTCCAGGTCGACACCTCGCAGAATCTGCTCACCGTCGTCCTCCGCGACTCGTGCGTGGAGGTTTTTAATCTCGAGAGTTGCCATCGTTGGTTCGTTGCCTCGTAATCGAAGGGTAGGGAGTATCGCCCATAATGCTTGCGCATTTACCCCCGGTGCCTTTTGAAGAAAGAAAATTTGTTTTCAAAACAGCAAAGAAACCGAGGTGGTTCGTGACATGTGTCCTGGTTTCGGGTGCCCGAACACGTCTTCATCCACGTGGCGGATGTAACCGAATTTGGTTTCTGAATGGCGGAGAATCGGTCGGTCGGTTATCGAATCTGCTCTCGGTTAGACGAAGCTTCCCAGACCGGTCTGTTCTTGGCCACTCTTGACTTCGTCCCACGACATTCCGAGCGCCTCGATGATGCGCGAAATCGGGCCTTCGAGCGTCTTGTCGAGCATCGTATCCCAATCGACTTCGAACTCGTCGGGGACCTGGTCTGCGTACTCGAAGCAGATGACGTCCGGGTCGCGTTTGAACGCACGGTAGAGGTCGTCAGTCTGTGGGTCGAACTCGCCTGCTTCCAGTTCGCGGAACCACGATGGGTGGACTTTGGCGAGGTAGACGCGCTTCGGTTTCGACCCACGGCCGAAGTTCGTCCCGAGGAAGGCGTTGGCGTACTGTGCGCCGCGGACGTGCGCAGTCGGCGTCTCGTACGCCGACAGTCGTTTCCCGATACCGCCGGGGATGCCGACCTCTTCGAGCGGCAGGTTTCCGGACTGGAAGTCGGTGATGATGTCGTAGAGGTAGTCTTTGATGACGCCCGTGTCCTCACCGTGGACGATCATGTCGATGACGTTCTTCTGGACCTCCTTCGTCACCTGCGCGATGTCCGAGCGTTTGTACTCGAATCCGGTGATGTCGATGTCGTCGACGTCCTTGCCCTCTTTCCAGACGATGTGGCCGGCGTACCGTTTCTTCTTGCCCGCCTGGAAGAATCGCCGGTAGAGTTTCTCGAACTCGATTTGGAAGCGGTGGTCGTCCGCGCCGAGTGCCTCCTTGGCGAAGTCGTCGTAGGCGGCGTTGATGTGTTCTTCAATCGCGAACGACTGCTCGATGGCCTCGTCTTTCGAGACGTCGGGCCCGAGTTCGAGCATGACGCTGTCGGTGTTGTGAAGGACGATACCGCCGAGCGCGTCGACGAAGTTCTCGTTCTCTTCGACGCTGAGGTCGTACACGTATCCATCGTGTTCGACGTCCGTTACGACCGGGTCACGGCCCGTTCGGTACGAGTCACACGTCCGTATCGTGTACGACTTCTTGCTATTTCGGTATTTTATCGAGTGTTTCTCTCCTCGTTGCGTGAGCAACATCGAGAGTCCAGCGGCGAGTTCACGACTCGTCGTCTCGAAGTCGAAGTTCCGCTGTGCGTACTCGTCCGTGTAGCGCGGGAACTCACGAGAGCCGTCTCCTTCGACGAGCAACCGCAAGAAGAGGTCCTGTTTCTCCTTGGAGAGGTGGAATACGAACGACGGAATCCGTTTCCCACGCGACGTCTGGCCAGCGAACTCACGGAAGAACACAGCCGCGAGTTCGTTCATCATCTGCAGTTTCAGCGTCTCGTCGTTGTACGTGGCAGAGGCATCGCCCGTCTCGGTTTGGTACTCGACGGTCCGCTCCGCTCGGCGGTCGCTCGCGGTGATTCCCGCCGTCGTGTTCTCGAACAGTCGATGGTAGTCTTGCTGTAGTTGTTCTAACCACGCACGGTTCGACTCCGCGATACTCGCACCGAATTTCGAGGTCGTCGTCTCGACGGTAGACGCGCTTCCTTCCGGGACGTACGCACCCAGAAGTCTGATGAGCGCCGCTCCGTCTTCGCTGTCGAGGTCGATGAACCGTTTGACTTTGATGGTCGAATCGACGTCGCGGTGGTGCTCGTGTCCAAACCAGACGAACTCCTCGTCTGCGTGGATTCGTTTCGTCTTCGTGGTCGAATGCTCACTCCCGACGCTTCGTCCGTCTTCGTACTCGCGTTCGTATCCGCCGAGCACCTCGTACACGTCGATTTGCTCGACCGGGTCCACATCCGGTATGCCTGGGACTCGGTACGGTTCGTCTACGTCGTCCGGGGAGACTGCTGTGAGTCCATCTTCACCGGGCACCACGTATGAGTGGTCTCTCGTCGTCGTCGACTCCCCGAACTTGTGTTGGAGATTTACCACCGGTTTATCGGTCTCGTGGCGAATCGCCTGCGAGATTGGCTGCCACTCTGCGTCGCCACCGTCGTTCACCGAGAGAGCGTCCCATCCTTCCAACGTTCGGCGAGTTTTACTGGGCGTGGCGCTGGCGACGACGTCGCCGTCCGCAGCGATGAGTACCTCTGATTCGGTCGTTCCTCGGGCGAACAGGTCTTCTATCGGAAGGATTCGAATCGTCCCACCGGGGTCTCTAACGACAACTGGACGGTCACCTGTGACGCTGTCCCCATACGCCACGTCGTAGCCGAAGTCGTTCGCCGCTTTCTCCGTGAACTCGATGACTTCGCGGCCCGTCGCCGTCACCGCCGCACCCATCTCCTTGTCGTAGAGGCGGAACCGGTCCCACCCCAGTACGCCGTACAGCGAGTTCATGATGACCTTCACCGCCGCTTGCTGGCGGTCGAACTGGTCGTACTCGGACGAACCGGGGTCGTGTTCGTTCCGGAGCGACTTCTTCTCCTCACGCTCTGCGAGGAGTTCGTCCACCATCTCCCGAATCATGCCGTCGGGTTCCTGCCGGAAGTGCGTCCCGTTCGGCGCGTGGAACATCTCCCCGTCGTACTCGTCGGGGTCGACTTTCGTCTCCGGCGACGCGTTGATAGTCACCATACACATCGGGTACAGCGACTTCAGGTCGAGCACCGTGACGTTCTCTTTGACGCCCGTGATGGGGTCGAAGACGGCACCGCCTTCGTACTCTTCAGACTCCTGTTGTCCCTTCGACGGGAGGGCGAACTCCCCGTGGACCTTGTGGAGGACGTAGATGTCGACGGTGTCACCCGGTGTCGGCGCGTCTTCGAGTTTACACCCGACGAACGTTCGCACTTCGTCCCAGAAGGCGATGATATCCTGTTTGCGGTCGATTTCGACACACAACTCCACGTCACGGAGGTTGTACTCGAGCAGACGCTCGGGGTCTTCCTCCCAGAGGTCGCCGATGTTGCCCGTGTAGCGCTCTTTGCCGGCGTCGAGTTCGAGTTCGCCCACGGCGTCCAGTCGGTAGGATTCGAGTTCCGTGAACTGCGTTCGCTTGTAGGCGTACAGCAGGTCGAAGACGACGCGACCTTTGATGTCCGGGCCGCCCCAGTTGCTGCGCCACACTTCGCCGAGACGCGACATCCGGTCGCCGTCGAGGTCGTACTCGGTCGACGGGTTCAGTTCCTCGAGTCGGTCGAGGAAGTACGGCGCGTCGAAGTCCTCGAAGTTCCACCCCGTCATCACGTCGGGGTTCGTCTCTTCGATGTACGCGAGGAAGGCGTCGAGCATCGCTGGTTCGTCGTCGAACGTCCGAACCTCGACTTCTCCTCCTTCGTGGAGGAACTCGTAGTTCGGCAGCGCGTCGGGGCGTTTGCCCGCACCGTCGGGGGCGACGGCGTGCCAGACGATGTACTCGTCGCGGTAGGAGTCGTGCGACGTGAGACAGATGATGGGTTCTTCGCCGTCTTCGGGGAACCCGTTTCGGTCGTTTACCTCGATGTCGAAGGTGTTCACGCGGAGGTTCGCTTCGACCGACGTGGGGGCGACTTCCTGGTGTGGAATCTGAATCGTCCCGTCGTCGAGACGGCGTTCGGGGACGCGGATGCCGTCTTTGATGTCTTTGTCGATGAGGAGACGGTTCGGAAAGAGAATGTCCGCCTCGTAGTGGTCGAACTCGTCACGAATCTGGCCGACGTCGCGCGGCGTGCGCGTGTAGATTCTCGTCAGTTCCTCCCCACGGATACTCTCGAATCCGGGTTCGGTCTTCGTGATGACGTCTTTGTCGAGGAGTTCGTCGTCGAGGCTCTCGGTCGGTGCGTAGAAGTACGGTTCGAAGCCGAGGATTCGAACGTGTTCCGGGTCGTCGTCGGCCGTCCGGCCGAAGACGTGGAGGACGGGATATTCGTTCCGGCCGGCCCCCTCGATGGTGTAATCGACCTGCGTGACCGCAAGTTCGACCGTGCCATCTGGGTCGGGAAAGCGTACCTCGTCGGTGTCGATGATATCGGAGATATACTGGTCGGCGTCGCCGGCGACGACTTCTGCGATGGCGGCCTCCTCGTCAGGCCGCTCGTCGCCCCCGCCGTCGGTGGGTCCCCCGAAATCGCTCAAACCCGTCTGCGTCATGCCACTCGCTTCGGTGGCGCGGCTAAAAACCCCGGCGTTTCTGCACCCCTCCGAACCACGGAAAGACATATACCAGTGTGTGACATTCAGTGACACACGATATGACCGACCACGCAGCACCCGAACGGTGGGACGGCACGATCGACGGCGACGGACCGACTGGTCCGACTGGAGCCGAGACGATCGAATCCTACGATATCGACGGTGGCGTGGTGTTCTATGACGCGGAGAACCCACTTGCATGGGTCGAGGCGACCAAATCGATGCGCCTCGACGACTGCGCCTAACTCGACCGAAACGGTCTCTTTTTCTCGGCACGGTGTCTCGACGCGAGCGTGACGGACGACGAGCGACGCGAGGACGACACGGAGACGACAGAGTCGTCTCCCGAAAGCAGTCACCCTTCGGAGCGTCCCGCGCACGACGTGGCCTCCCGAGTCGACCCCGTGAAGCGATGGGGTGACCCGGAGACGCGGTGGGGGAATCCCGAGGTGGACCTCCCGAACGTCCCGCGAGTCGACATCCCCGGGCAATCGGGTGACGAGAGTCTAAAAGAGGAGTTCAGCGACGACGCACAAGAGTTCACTGCCGACGTCGACCCCGAGCAGTCGCGCCTCTTTTGGGCCAGCGTCATCCTCACCAACATCGGTGTCGCTGCCGTCGCGCTCGGCCCGATGCTCATCTACTTCCGTGGCCAGACGCTCATCGGTCTCGGCGTGACACTCCTCGGTGTCGCTGCACTGGCTCGTGTCTACAAGACGTATCGGGAGTACCAGCAACGCGACTGGTCCGACGACGAAAACGACGGTGACGACGCTGAAAGCGGCGACACCAGAACCGACGGCAACGCAGGGAGCGACTCCAATTCCACCGCTGACTCCGACTCCAATTCCACCGCCGAGCGCAACCGCTAACAGGCGGCGACGCCTCCGCCCCACCATGCGTACCGTCCGCGGACCCGACGGCCGAACGTATCTGCTCGTCAAACGCTCCAGCGACAGCAGTCGCGTCCGCGACCCGAAGACCGGCGAGGAACGCTACCTCCCGAACGACGAACTCGAAGACGTCGGCGGTGAGTCACCACTCGAAACCGCAGCACGTGCCGTCCCCGAACCAGTCCGTCGAATCCTCGTCGCGACACCGACCGAGCGTGGACTCGGTCTGCTCGTCGATATGGTCGACCGTGGCCCGCTTCCAGTCGTGGACATCATGGGCGCGTACGACCTCTGCGAGAGCGACCTCCACGGCCTGCTGACCGAGTTCAAAATCGCCGGCCTCATAGAAGAGACGACAATCTACGGCGAGCGAGGCTACGAGGCGACGACAGTCGCAAAAGAGGGAATCGAGCGATTGCGAGAGACGCAGTCCGAAACGTAAGCTCGGTCCGGAACGAAACATAAGCTCGGTCCGGAACGGACTCTCAGTCGTCCGCGAGGACGCTCGCGAGCTCCGGTGCGTCGGTTCGCTCGACTGTCGAGCGGTTCGTCGTCGGGTTCTTCTCGACGCGGACCAGGTCGTCTGCCGCGCCGACGAGTTCGTCGTCGTGACTGACGATGAGTATCTGTTTGACGCCGCGAGACTCCATGTCTTCGACGAGGTCGACGAGTCGAGAGACGTGGCCGGTGTCGAGGAAGACGGTCGGTTCGTCGAGGATGAGTGGCGGCAGCGGTGCCGCCCCGTCGATACCTTCTGCGAGCAGTCGGTAGATTGCACACCGGAGACTGAGGTTGAACAGCGCGCGCTCGCCACCGGACAACTGTTCGGGTTCGAGGGCGGTGCCGTCCTTCTGGAAGACGGTGAGGCCGTACTCGCCGTCGAGACGGATGCGTGAGTAGGCGTCGTTCGCGTAGACGAGGTCGAACGTCTCGTTGAGCATTCGTTCGAGGACCTCGACGTTCCGCTGCCGGAGGTCTGCCCGAAGGTCGCCGTAGGTCGATTCGAGCGTCGAAACCTCCTCGTGGAGTGAGTCCAGCGCGTCGACCCGCGTCGCGAGTTCGTCTCGGCGCTCTCGGAGTTCGTCCAACCGTTCGAGGTCCGACTGGACACCACCGATTTGACTCTGGATATCGTCGCGTTGGTCCCGCAGGTCGGGGAGGACACCGTCTACCTGCTCGATGTACGTTTCGGCCTTCTGTTTGCTGTTCTTCGCCGATTCGACCGCCGATTCGTCGACGGCCTCGCGGAGTTCGTCCCGTCGATTCCGTCGGTCCACGAGATGTTCGCGTCGCTCACGGTTGACCTCGGCGAGCGTCTCGCGTTTCTCACGCAATCGCTCGCGTTC
Organism: Haloferax marinum; assembly: GCF_009674625.1. Taxonomy (GTDB): domain Archaea; phylum Halobacteriota; class Halobacteria; order Halobacteriales; family Haloferacaceae; genus Haloferax; species Haloferax marinum. The sequence continues at coordinate 995,014 of NZ_WKJQ01000001.1, forward strand.
GTCTCGCTTCTCGGCGCGAGTTTCGACCAGTGACTCGACGCGTCCGACACGCTCCCGACGGGTTTCGAGCGATTCGAGGTCCGCTTCGAGGCTGTCGACCCTCTCGGCCGCCTCGTCGGCACGTCCGGCCTGCGTCTCCGCCGCCTCTCGTTTCGCGGCCGCCTCGTCTTCGAGTTCAGCGGCAGCCTCGCGCTTCTCTTCGGCGGACTCACGGCGTGACTCGACCGTCGTCTCACGGTCTTCGATGCGTTCGTCGAGGTGAGAGAGCGTCTCCGAGAGCGAGTCAGCGCGGTTCTCGAACTTCACGAGACGCTCAGCCCTCTCGACCGCCGAATCGAGCGATTCGACCGTCGATTCGAGTTCGTCTCGGTCGGATACCAGCGACTCGACCTCTGCTTTTCTGTCACCGATAGCGTCGACGTGGGGTGACCCCTCGACGGGTTGGCCACACTCGGGACACTTGCCCGCGTCACGGAGTGTTTCGGCCTCTTCGAGTCGCTCCCGTGCGTTCTTGAGTTCCGTTTCGGTCTCCGCGAGTGATTCGCGGGCCTCGGAGCGGTCGCGCCGCCGTTCGTCGAGGAGGTCTGCGGCAGCGCCTCGGTCGACCGGGGCGTCGGCAAACTGTTCGTCGATGTCGGCGAGCGACGACTGGATGTCTCTCCGTTTCTCACGGAACGACTCGAGTTCCGTCGCCGCCTCCGTTGCAGTCGATTCGTCTGCGTCTGCAGCGTCTCGTTTTTCCTCGGCGCGGCCTTCGAGGTCAGTCGCCCGTTCTCTGAGACGTTCGGCCTGTGTCTCGAGGGCCTGTGCCTGCTGGCGTGCGTCGGACAACTCCTCTCGAATGGTGGACTCTCGCTCGTCGAACTCCGTCCGCCGTGCAGCGATTGCCGATTCCGTGGCGTCGTCGAAGTCGGTCTCCGCCAGCGCCGTCTCTATCTCGGTGGCGACGTCGTCGAGTTCGTCTTCGAGTTCGCGGATTCGCTCGGTGAGTTTGTCACGCTGTGCTTCGTCTTTCGCGACTTTCAACTGGACGTCTTCGATGGCCGATTCGACTTCTGCCAGTCGCTCGCGTTTTTCGGCGTGTTCGTCGAGCGTCGCCTGTGCGGCGTCGAGCGTCGACTTCGCCTTCTCGCGCTGAGACTCGTAGTTGGCTATCTTCTCGTCTTTTTCGGCGAGTTTGGACTCCAGTGCGTTGAGTCGCGCGTGGAGGGCTGCGTCTTCTTTCTGTTCGATTTGCGAGACGATGTCGTCGAGGACGCTCCGCTTGCTCGTCAGCACGTCTTCGACCCCCAAGCGGGCGTTCCCGGCCCGTTCTCGGTACTCTTCGAGTTTCCCGAGTTGCAGGAGGTCGTCTATCATATCCTGTCGCTGGGACGGCGAGGCGTTGATGAGTTTGTTGACCTCGCCTTGCTGGACGTACGCGCAGTTGACGAACGCCTCGGCGTCCATCCGGAGGAGCGAGGCGACGTGTCGGCGAACGTCGCGCGCGCCTTCGACAGTTCCGTCCGGGCCTTCGAGGACGCACTTCGCGGTGGTCGCGCGGTCACCCGAGATTCGAATCCGCCGTTCTATTCGATAGCTGCCACCGTCGTGGACGAACTCGAGTTCGATTTCGGCGTCTTCCTCGCCGGTCGTTACGACGTCTTCGAGCGTCCCACTGAGCGCCTTCGACCCGTAGAGCGCGAAGAAACACGCTTCGAGGAGTGAGGATTTTCCACTCCCGTTGACGCCGTGGATGACCGTCACCCCGTCGCGCAGGTCGAGGTCGGCGTCGTCGTACGGTTTGAAGTTCTTCAGCGAGACGTGCGTGAATCTCATGCGAAATCACCCAGTGAGCTGTCTTTGGCCACCTGTGGTTCGGGGTCGTTCGGCGAGTCGTCGGTCGGTTCGTCATCCGGGTCGTCGGTCGGTTCGTCGTCCGAGTCGTCGGTCGGTTCGTCGTCCGGGTCGTCGGCCGGTTCTGCGGCCGATTCCGCCACCGTCTCCGACTCGCTGGGCGAATCGTCACCGTCCCCCGTCTCGCCGTTCGCGGGTTCTGTCGTCGTCTCCGCCTCTCCCGCGACGTCACGCTCGGACTCGACGTCTTCGGCGGCGACGAACGCGTCCGGGTCGTCGTCGAGGAGCGAGGCGACGCGTTCACGAACCTCGTCGCGGACGTTCGAGTCCGCGACCTTACTCTCGCGAACGGTCTCGTCGACGTCGAGGGCGGCACCCGACAGGCCCATCTCGCGGACTCTGTCGCGGACCGCGTCGTCCGGGTCCGCGAACGAGACGTCGACACTGAGTTCCGATTCGGTGTCTATCTCGCGGCGGTCGTTGACGCGGGCGACGAGTGCGCCCTCTTCGACGGCGAACGACTCGACGGCCGCAGGAGTGACAGAGTCGCCCTCGCCGGTCAGGCCGACGATGACGACGGCGTCTTCGAGGTCGAACTCGCGGACGCGTTGTCGAACGCGCTCGATACCCTCGTCGCCCGAGAGGTCCACTTCGATGAAGCGGAACGGTCGGGTTTCGAGTGTGCGCCGCCGGATATCCACTTCTGACGAGTCGAACGAGACGATGTTGTACCCGCGTGGGTCGCGTTCACTCGCGCTCGCGCGCTCGGTCGACCCACAGTAGGTGACCCACGTCCCGTCGAGGTCCACTTTGTCGGGGACGTGGTTGTCACCGAGGAGCATCGCGTCGAACTCGACGTTCGACGCTTCGAGAACGGTCTCAGTCTCCCAGTCGGCGTGTGCGAAGGGCGTAAAGAGCCCGTGACCGACGAGGGCGGCACGCGACTGCTCGTGGGGAGTGAACTGGTAGTCGAGTTCGTCGCGGCGAGAGCGCGGGACGTGGTCGAGTCCGTAGAAGGCCACGTCGCCGAGGACGTACGGGTCGCTCCCGAGACGCGTCGCGAGGCCGAGGCGTTCGAAGAGGTCCAACCACTGTCCCCCACGCGTCGATTCGTGGTTCCCGACGATAGCGAGGAACGGAATCTCGGCGTCGTCGAGGCGGCGGAGCGCAGCGAGCGTCCCGAGGAGGTCTGGAAGTTCGGGGCGACGGTCGTGGTAGAGGTCGCCCGCGTGGACGACGGCGTCCACCTCCTCTGAAATCGCGTCCTCGACGACCTGTTCGAAGGCGTCGAGGAAGTCTTGACGGCGCTCCGGCGAGTGGTACTGCTGGTACCCGATATGGGTGTCGCCGGTGTGAATCACCCGTGTCATCTATCCGGTGATTCGCCAGCGCCGCTGAAAACCGTTGTGCGACCGGAGTGAAAGTGGTCCCCGTCTCCGGGAGTCGACGGTGGCGCGTCAGCTATCGATTCGCGGAGCCGAGAGAGGTCCCGAAGCAGCCGCCGCCCGTCTCGCGCACAGGAGTGGTCGTCTCGAGACGCTGCACCGACTGCGCGACGGAGGGTCGCCTCACCGTCGTCGTCGAGAAACTGCGCGGCAGTGTCGAGGTCGGAGAAGGCGTCGCGTGCGTCGGCAATCGTCCGTTGGTAGCCCTGTCGCTCGGGGCCGTCGTCAGGGTAGGCGAGTGCGGTGAGCGCGCGGCCGACGGTTGCGGGGTCGGGCATACGCCGTCTGGCCGCGTCTTCGGATTTAAACGTTGAGTGTGTAGAGACGCTTGCGCGCGTCGGAGAAGGAAAACCGAGAGTCGACTGCGCCTTCCTCTTCGAGACGAGAGAGCGCGTACCGGACGGTCCGTGGCGGGAGAAGCGACTCTTCTGCGATTTGGCTTTGGGTGAGCGTATCCTCGTAGTCGAGGACCTTCGCGACGAGTTTCGCGCTCGGGGGCATGTCACGAACCGCTGCCCAACGGTCTTCAGAGGAGGGGTCTGCGTCTCGTTCGATTGCTTCCGTGGTGCTCATCGTATCTGTACTCTTGGAATGCTATTAGATAATATTTGCTATCCATTATTATTACTTTCACGAATATGTGTGACGCACGTCAGACTCGTCATCTCGGTACACAGACGCTTCGTAGCCGGCGAATCCCTCAGACACCCGAAGCCTCTTATGAGCCTGCGTCCTATCCCGCCTGATGACCGACACTGTGGACGACGTCGACCTACCGTACGACAAGGACTCGGCGTCGCAGCAGGAGAAGATCACCGCCCTTCAAGAGCGGCTCGAAGTTCTCGAAACGCAAAACGAGGAGATGCGCGACAAACTCCTCGACGCGAACGCAGAGAACAACAAGTATCAGCAGAAGCTGGAGCGTCTCACCCACGAGAACAAGAAGCTCAAGCAATCGCCGCTCTTCGTTGCGACGGTTCAGGAAATCACCGACGAGGGGGTCATCATCAAGCAGCATGGTAACAACCAAGAGGCCCTCACCGAGGTGACAGACGAGATGCGCGAGGAGTTAGAACCCGACGCGCGTGTCGCCGTGAACAACTCGCTGTCTATCGTCAAGCGACTCGACAAAGAGACTGACGTCCGGGCACGCGTCATGCAAGTCGAGCACAGCCCCGACGTGACGTACGAGGATATCGGCGGACTCGAAGAACAGATGCAAGAGGTCCGAGAGACCGTCGAGATGCCACTCGACCGTCCGGAGATGTTCGAGAAGGTGGGCATCGACCCGCCGTCGGGCGTCCTCCTCTACGGACCGCCGGGCACGGGGAAGACGATGCTCGCGAAGGCCGTCGCCAACCAGACGAACGCTTCGTTCATCAAGATGGCCGGGTCCGAACTGGTGCACAAGTTCATCGGTGAGGGTGCGAAGCTCGTGCGTGACCTCTTCGAGGTTGCCCGCGAGAACGAACCTGCCGTCATCTTCATCGACGAAATCGACGCCATCGCGTCGAAGCGTACTGATTCGAAGACCTCCGGCGACGCCGAGGTCCAGCGGACGATGATGCAACTCCTCGCAGAGATGGACGGCTTCGACGAACGCGGGAACATCCGCCTCATCGCGGCGACCAACCGCTTCGACATGCTCGACCCCGCGATTCTCCGCCCCGGCCGGTTCGACCGCCTCATCGAGGTGCCCCGGCCGAACGAGGATGGCCGTGAGATCATCTTCAAGATCCACACCCGCAAGATGAACGTCTCCGACGACGTCGACTTCGCGGAACTGGCCGAACTCGCCGAAGACGCCTCTGGTGCCGACATCAAGGCAATCTGTACGGAAGCGGGGATGTTCGCCATCCGCGACGACCGCACGGAGATATTCATGCAGGACTTCGTAGACGCCTGGGAGAAGATTCAGAAAGAAGCAGAAGACACCACGGATATCTCGCGCGCGTTCGCCTAATTCGGCGACTCTCTCGCGAGTATTCGACCGCCCGTTATTTTCAGTGACCTGCGCTCGCAGTGGTTACGCCGCGAACGCGACGTACGGAAGGACGAAGAGGGCGACGAACATCGCACCGAGAATCAACCCGTAACCGGCGAACGTCGCTGCCGCAGTCAACCATGCTTCACGCCGTCCGGGGAGTTCGAACGCTGACATACGCTCCCCGTCACGGTCGTCGATGATAAATTGTGGGTCTCTGCGTGCGCGTCACGATGGGGCAGTTCCCAGAGACACGTCGGGTCACGCGGAGTCTCACACCGCGTCAGGCTCTGCGACAGGTGCCATCAGATACCCTCCGAAGCCGAGTGTCCACAGGAGGACTGGATACGCCACGTATCGCTCGACACCGCCTGCTCCGAGGAACATCAGTGGGTGAGTGACGCCGAGCAACCCGAGGGCGATGAGACTCCCGAGCAGTAAGAGGACGAATCCCCCGATTGCGACAGAGAGGTACTTGAACGGTGTCTCTATCACCCGATACGCGACGACCGCCGAGACACCACCCGCAAAGAAGGTGAGCAGTGCGGCGATACCGTGCATCGGTGCTTCGCTCCCGTCGAAGATTCCCACACCGAGGATGCCGATACCGAGCGCCCCGAGAGCGACGGTGACTGCACGGTCACGGAACGCCCTGCGGACGAAGTAGGTCGCTCCCAGAACCAAGAGGCCGGAGAGCGTCATCGTCGTGTTGAAGATCGTCGCCGATGGTTGGAGGATGATACTGTCCGGTGGTCTCGTCGCACCGAGGTCGCTTATCTCCTGTACGCCGGCGTTGTAGCCGGGGTAAAACGCTTCTGCGGTGATGATACCCATGAGCGCGACGAGTCCGAAGACGAAGAGTAACGCACCGGCGAGGAATCGGTCGCGGTGATACCCGTAGGCCACCGCCGTCTCGGTCGGTCGTCGTGTTTGTGTCTGTGTCGTACTTTCCATCGTTGTCACCAATCGTGAAGACGCACTGAAATGATATATCGACGGATGACGTATCTCGTGAATCGAGAATCGAAGACGAGTGTTACACGGCCCGAGAAGCGGCGACACACGGCCCGCGAACGAGTCACCGCAACCCGAACGACTGAAACCGACTGGGTCGCACCCACAGATATGGGCACGCCACTCGACACCCGGACGGCACAAGCCGAAGAAGTACTGGAGCGCCTCTACGAGGAGTATCCCGACACCACCATCTCACTGAACTACTCGAACCGACTCGAACTCCTCATCGCCGTCATGCTCTCTGCGCAGTGTACCGACGAACGCGTCAACAAGGTCACAGCCGACCTGTTCGCAAAGTACGACACTGCCGAGGACTACGCCGCCGCAGAGCAAGACGAGTTGGCCGAGGACATCAACTCCATCACGTACTTCAACAACAAGGCGAAGTACATCCGAAGCGCGTGCGCGGACATCATCGAGAAACACGACGGCGAAGTGCCCGACACGATGTCCGAACTGACCGACCTCGCCGGTGTCGGCCGAAAGACTGCCAACGTCGTCCTCCAACACGGCCACGACATCGTCGAAGGCATCGTCGTCGATACACACGTCCAGCGACTCTCGCGGCGACTCGGACTGACCGAAGAGGAGTATCCGGAGAAGATAGAAGAAGACCTCATGCCGGTCGTCCCCGAGACAGACTGGCAGCAGTTCACTCACTTGTTCATCAGTCACGGTCGCGCCGTCTGTGACGCTCGTAATCCAGACTGTGACGCCTGCGTGCTCGAAGACCGCTGTCCCTCCTCGAAACTCGACCACGACGTCGACCTCGCCAGTGGCGACGAGTGGTAAACGGGTCGGCGAAGGTAGTCAGCGTCGCAGAACCGACGTGGCGTTTTTTAGACCAACAGATATCCCGTGACGTATCGGTAGATTCCGAGAATCCACGCGAGGAACCAGAAGACGACGTATCCGAAGACGCCGACGCGGAGACGCCCACGCCACGCGCTCATGTTCTCGTGTAGGTCGTCGAGTGAGACGTCAGGGTCCGGGTTACGATAGAGGTCTGCTTCCCACTTCGCCTGGAAGATGCGGACGATTCCGGTGAACGCGAACACGAGCATGGCGTACGCTTGCAACCCCATGATGGCGTGCAACGCGCTCAGGCCGTTCAACTGGTCGAGTAGTCGCGGGAGCATCCACGTGACGACTGGGACGGTGTTCAAGACGAGTCCTGGGAAGATTATCTTGAGGTGGTAGACGAGTACCTCCCACGACACTGTCTCGGCGTCTATCATTATCCACGCGCCGTAGAGATAGAACGGAAGACTGGCCGTGACGGTGACCGCTGCGAGTGTGGCGAGGGTCGTCTCGTCTGCCATCGCCCGGCGTTCGGACGCAGTCGGCGTAAAGGGACCGATACACGGGCGGCCATTCGAGCGCTAGACCACTTTTGGACCGACCTCACCCCCCCGTAGGAAAGCAACCTCACTATCGTGGGTCGGAGCGGTCGCAGACGGCGTCGAACGCGTGAATCGGGGTCGCAACACGTTTACCGCCCTAGGTCCTACTCCCGACGATGGCAGATTCGTCTTCCGCACCGGCCGACGACGAAGCGTCGCCGGAGGCGGGTACCGACGGTGCGGTGTCCGAGGACGAACTCGAAGCCCTCCGCCGAGAAGTCGAAGAGAAGTACGACTTCGACAACTTCGGCCCGGCGGACATGGCGAAGATGAGCGTCGACGAGTGGGACGCGGCGTTCGACCCGGACTCGTGGATCGTCGGTGAAGAACTCTTAGACCGGGTCGAAGAAGAACTTCGGTACCGCGTCGCGATTCGCGAAGTGTTCGCCGTCCTCGAACGCGTCACCGAAGGCGGAGAGCCTCGGATTCTCGCGTACTCCGACGAAGGATACGCCGTCGTCTACCCGGATGGGAGTGTCGAGGGAGAAGGAACCGTCCTCCGGGACGTGAAACCGACCGTCGCGCTCTGCTCGATGGACGACTTCGAGGTGAACGAGGCACCCGCAACCGTTCGCCTCCCCTCCCCGGACGAAGTGTCACAAGGCACCGGCGACTTCGGCAACCGGATGCTGCAGGTCGTCGCCTTCGGTCAGTTACTCGGTGGGCTCGCGCTCATCGGGGCGTGGATTATCTCCCCCGACGTGCAGTCGATTATCGCGCCGGTCGTCGGCGCTGGCTTCGTTCTCATCGGCCTTTTCCTCTTCGTCACCGTCGCAAACGCCCGCCTCTCGGACCGCTTCCGGTCCGAAGAGTACCGCGACAGACTCCGCGCTATCGGCGTCGAAACCGGCGAACGTCCCGCGTTCGTGCCGGCGTTCGACGGCGACACCGACGTAGAAGCGCTGGTGGAAGGTCCTGACGGTGAACCCCTCAGTTCTGAGGGGTGACGACACCGCCTCGCTCACCGCGTGAATCCCCGTCCGCGAGGCTATAGTCGGTGGGTTTAAGCGCGTCCCATTCTGACGAACGACCGTATGAAAAGGCGGGAGTTTCTCCGAACGGCCGGCGGTGCCACAGCCGCCGCGACCGCTGCCGCCGGGACCGCTGCTGCTGCGCAGGAAGAAGGCGGCGGTGGAGCGCAGGTTCAACCTGACTTCGGCGGTTGGCTCGACGGCATCGACGGAGGTTACGAAGACCTCCGCGGCCAGAGCGAAGTGACAGTCGAAGTCGGTGCCTCCGGAAACGGTGGTGCCCTTGCGTTCGCCCCGGCAGGCATCTGGGTCGACCCCGGTACGACCGTAACGTGGGAATGGACTGGCGAAGGCGGTGGCCACAACGTCAAGATGGAAGAAGGACCAGCAGGTCTCGACTCCGGCGCCCCTGTCGCTGAGGCCGGAACCACCTACGAGTACACCTTCGAAGAGGGTGACGCAGGTATCTCGAAATACTTCTGTGCGCCCCACAAGGCACTCGGCATGAAAGGTGCAGTCGCCGTCGGCGGCGACGTGGCAACCGTCAGCGTCGGTGGTGGCGGCGGCGAGAAAGAACTCGAGGAACTCGGCGTTCCGATTCAGGCGCACTGGGTCGGGTCGGCGACCATCCTCGGAATCATCGTCACCATCATCTACACGTTCTTCATCTTGAAGTACGGCGAGTCCCCGAATACGGGTAACACTGGAGGTGGCGAATAATGTCCTCGACCGGAAGCACATACGGCGATATTCACCGATACGAACCGGCACGCGAGAGTACTGCGGCGGCCATCGCGATCGTCCTCTTGACGATTATCGAGGTCGTGTTCGTCTTCCTCTTCACCTTTGGATTCGTCTCCGGGTGGGGCCTGACGGACACGGGTAACATGTTCCTCGGCGGCGTCCTCGCCGTCATCTTCGTGGACCTCGCGTTCATCCTCGCACTGTACCGCAAGGAGTTCCTCCCAGACGTCATGATCGTCAAGAAACGGCGTCGTAAGTGGGAAGACCTCTACGTCCGCGAGGAGGACGTCGACGGTGTCACGCTCGGTGACGGTGCGTGGGACCAGGTCAAGCGCGCGGTGTACCCCTACTACAAGCGATAACCATGAGTCTCGAACGCAAAGAAGAACACGACCACAAAGCCTGGATGAAGAAGAAGGACCTCACACCTATCGAGGCCACCTTCCTCACGACCCTCATCTGGCTGGATAAGCGACTCCGCATCGTCGACTACCTCGAGCTTCTGGAGACACTCTACTACAAAGTCAACCTCCAGATGCCGAAGAGCCACACCGAGCAATACAACCTCGACAACAAGTTCTGGTACTGGTACCCCCTGTACACGCTTGGGTTGTTCTCGACGCTCGCATACGTCGTCGCAGCGATTAGTGGTGCCCTCCTCGGGTTCTACTACTCCCCCGCGACGAGTGGCGACCCGACGACTGCGTACAACAGTATCGAGTTCATCATGCGCGACCTGCAGTTCGGCTTCATGCTTCGCTCCATCCACCGGTGGTCGGCACAGGTGATGGTCGCAGCAGTGTTCCTGCACATGCTCCGTGTCTACTTCACGGGGTCGTACAAGGAACCGCGTGAGCTGAACTGGCTTCTCGGAATCGTCCTGATCAGCCTGACGATGGTGTTCGGGTACACGGGATACCTGCTCCCGTGGGACCAGCTCGCCTTCTGGGCCGGTCAGATCGGCGTCGAGATGTCGCTGTCCGTCCCGCTCGCTGGTGAGTGGGTCGCACAGCTCCTGTTCGGCGGCTTCACGCTGAGTCAGGCGACGCTCCAGCGCATGTACATCCTGCACGTGTTCCTGCTCCCGTTCGTCGTGACGACACTCATCGCGATTCACATCGGCATCGTGTGGGTGCAGGGCATCGCGGAGCCGCACTGAGGTGACAAACATGAGCGACAACGAATCCGAAACCAAGGAGATTCGCACCGACGGCACGGGCATCGTTGCCCCGGACAACGAGACGCCCACGTGGAGCGAGCGCAAGGCTCGCAAGACGGGGCTCTCTCGGCTCACTTACGAGTACTTCGAGCGTGCACGTCGTGAAGACCAAGACCTCCGTACGGAGTCCGACTACGTCGAGCGTGACGTACTCGCGTTCCCGACGTGGCCCCACGAGACGGTTCGAAACCTCTCTATCGCGTCGTTCTTCGTCGGGATGATTCTGTTCCTCTCGGCGACGATGCCGCCGCACATCGGCGCGCCCGCGAACCCGAGTCAGACGCCGGCCATCATCCTGCCCGACTGGTATCTCTACTGGTCGTTCGGGCTGCTCAAGCTCAACCCGCTGAACCCCGAACTCGCCATCCTCGGCGGCCAGAAGATTATGGCCGACCGGACGTATGGCGTGCTCGCGAACGGTGTCGTCGTCGGCTTCATCGCCATCGTCCCCTTCCTCAACAAGGGGTCCGCGCGTCGTCCCGTCGAGCAACCGTTCTGGGCGGCAGTGGGCGTCGCAGGCGTGGTGTTCGCGATGACCATCTCGCTCTTGGCAGTCAAGAACCTCATGCCGATGAACGTCGACTTGCTGTTCGACCTGACGTTCCTGCTCCCAATCGTCTTCGGGACGGTCACCTACGCGGTGCTCAAGACGATGCGTGAGGGCTACATGTACAACCTCAACCGCCGCTACTACCGACTTCGCCCGCCGAAGTAGAGCGGAACCACTACCAACCATCCCTTCGTAGAGACGCGTAATGACAGATAGCGACGCGACTAGCGGGCCCGGTGGCACCGGAAAACCGAGGCGGGAAAGACGTGGTCGCCGCGACATCGTCGTCCCCATGCGACTCTACAAGACGGTCACCGTCTTCTCGACGCTCATCGCCGTCGTCAGTGTCGTCCTCGGCTTCATCTTTCTCGACGCCGCAACGCTGCAGGTGAGCGCGCTCCGGGCGCTCATCACCAGCGCACTCGGGTTCGTCGGTGTCGGCGTCGACGCTGGCATCCTGAGCACGGCACTGGCTGTCGTCGGACTGACGATTATCGCATTCGGTGCCGTGGTGTACACCCTCGGGACCAGATTCCGCGCCCAAGGAATGGGAAAGTCTCAAGAGGACTCCGGCGAAGATTCGAACAATGGCTGACGAATTCATCAAGGGTCTGGGTATCCTGACCGGTGCCGGTCTCGCGTGGATGGTGCTCGCATCGTGGTACCGGACGAGCAGTTTCGAGAGCACGAAACAGCTCATCGAACCACTCTCGTCGGGTGCGACCGAAGGCATCTTCAACATCATCGCCGTCACCCTGATGGACGTATTCCTCTGGTTCGCTATCCTCGGTGCGCTCACGTTCTGGGTGCTCATCCCAGCGGGCCACCAGGTGATGTCCGCGCTCGAAGAACGGCGTAACGCGCAGTAACACTCGAGCGCGTTCTTCTCTCGTTTCCACCGAGGAAAGTATAAAAAGCCCTCAGTATAGCGGTCGCTGTCCACCCCTTCGTGCCGCGTCAGATTGGAAAAACTCTAATGAGTATCCCTCTGACGTTCCTGTATGCAACCACTCCAGTTCCTCGTCCCACTCGACCAGTTGGCGGCGGTCGAACCCATCGTTCCCATCGCGATACTCGTGATGGTGCTCGCGAACTTCGCGACCCGTCTCCTCGCACACCGGTCGCACGTCAACCAAGCTGAAGATGGTGCAGACGAACTCTCGCGCTTCCTGCCACACAGCTTTACGTCCGGCGGACTCGTCTTGTTGTCGTTCGTCTACCTGCTCGTCGAACCGCACGGCGGGATGGTCATGACCGTCCTCGTCGTCGGGATGTTCCTGACCGACTTCTTCGAGTTCGAAGCACGCAACGTCGAAGCGCGCAACGACCGCAAACTCGACCGGCCGAACGGCGCAGTCGTCGCGTCGGTCCTCGTGTTCATGTACGCGGCGTACCAGGCACTCTTCTTCCTCGTCGCGGACGTCTGGAACGCCGTCATCTGAGGCAACTTCGACGAATTCGTTTTTGCGACCGACTCCCGAGACGTTTCGGTAGCACGCTGCGAACAGGAGTCTCGATGCTGAGCAGTCGCTCTCGGGTCGAATAGCGTCGCGTCCACAGAGCGCTCGCCTCAGCGCGAGAGGAGCGTGGCGGTCCCGTCGACCGTGACGTAGACGGGGTCGGACGGAGAAACGTCGCAGACGACGCCGTCGTCGACGACGAGCGAGACTGGCGTATCGTCGCGTTCGACGGTGAGTCGAAGCGGTGGTTGGAAGACCCACGTGTCGGTTCGGGTCGCGTAGGGCGAGACGGGAACGACGGCCACGCCAGCGTTCGGGCCGACGACAGACCCGCCTGCCGCACGAGCGTATCCAGTGCTCCCGAGCGGTGTCGCGACGACCACACCGTCGGCACGGAACTCGTCTACGGACACCCAGTCGTCGTCCGACTCGTCTGTCGGCGTATCGACCGGTGCCTCCGGGCCAACGTGTGCGACACCGTACTCCGAGATGCGCGCCGGTTCGCTCGTGATGAGCATCGTATCGAACAGTGCGCGTCCAACCTGGTCGCCACCGACAGTGACAGAGAGAATCGGGTGTTCGAAGAGTCGACCGTCACCCGCGGTGACCGACGAGATGGCGTCGGTGAGTTCACGGCGTGGAACCGACCACGGTGCGCCACAGTCGACCGGAAAGACCGGGCAGTCAAACGCCGAATCGAAGACGGCGTCGGCGACCGACGACTCTCCGACGGCGACGACGGCGTCAGCGGATGGTTCCTCGTCGGGTGAGACGACGCTCCCACCGGCCTCGCGAATCGCGGTGCCGACCGACTCGTCACCGACGACTGCGAATCTCATCGCCGTCTCCCTCCGAGGGGGAACCAAAGCATCGTCCCGTGCTACGCTTCCCCGAATAAAAGCCCTCGTGGTTCGCCGGCGCGACGGGCCCGGCGGGTGTCGGTTATCGATGGCGACGGGAATCTGCGATCGATGGCGACGAGTGTCTGCTATCGATGGCGACGAGTGTCTGCTATCGATGGCGACGAGTGTCTGCTACCGATGGTGCCGTGGTATCACACCGACGAAACGGTGTGTTTCCGTCGAGTCGGTGTGCGGTCTCAGAACGGCCAGTCGCCAGTGACCTTCATGCCCGCGGCTTGGTCTTCTGCTTCGAGCGCCGCCGCGATATCCTCGGGTGGGGCGTGCGGAATCTCGCGGTCGGCACGGGCGAGTTCGACGGTGAGTTCGGTCAGCAGTATCGCTTGCTCGCGGAGCGTCCGCGATTCGAGTTTCTCGATGGTGTCGGCGTGGGTGTGACCCCACCCGCGGCCTCGACCTTTCTTCTTGCTCCCGACCATGAACGCCGGCACGCCATGGGCGACGAACGGCCAGTGGTCACTGTGCGGGAGTTGTTCGGGAATCGTCGCGACGTCGTGGTCGAATCGCTCGGAGACAGTCTTGGCCGCTGCTTCGAGTTCGTCGAATCCGTGGGTGTGGAGCTTGAGCGTTCGCCCGGCGGCCACACCGTCGTTGTTGACGATTGCTTTGACGTTCGCGCGGTCTGCGCCCAGTCGCTCCGCTTCGTGTTCGGACCCGACGAGACCGACTTCCTCTGCACCGAAGCAGACGAACCGCACGCGCGTCTCCAGTTCGTCTTCGCGGGCGGCGAGTGCGCGGGCGATTTCGACGACCATCGCCGTCCCCGCTCCGTTGTCCATCGCGCCCTCGGCGATGTCGTGAGCGTCGAGGTGACTCGTCACCAGCAGTTCCTCGTCGGTGTCGGGGCCGAGTTCGGCGTGGACGTTGCCACTGCTCGCGGCAGGCGTCTCGCAGTGGACTTCGACGGTGACTTCTTCGCCCTCGAACCGGCGGCCGAGACGGGCACCGACTTCCTTGCTCACGCCGACGGCCGGGATGTCGCCAATCGGGGCGTCTGCGGTGCCGACACTGCCCGTCGGTGGGAGTTGTCCGGGGACGTGGTTGGCGAAGATGAACCCCGCGGCGTTGGACTGAACCGCGTAGTAGTACTTCTCGCGGCGGTGGATGAAGCGGTCGTAGTGGTCTGGGACGGTCGACGAGACGACGACGACCTTCCCAGAGAGGTCACGGTCGAAGTCCTCGGGGAGTCCGTATCCGAGGTCCACGAGTTCACCGGTGGCCTGTCCGGCAGGACTGCGGGGGAGCGCGATACACTCCTGTGTCGTGTCGTGGGCGACGATCGTGCTGTCACCACGTTCCCACCCCTGAATGTCGAACGAGTCGATGTACGCGTCGCGCGCACCGACTGCTTCGAGTGCGTCGCGCGTCGCTTCCATCGCCTCGCGTTCGCCCGGCGACCCCGCCATTCTGTTTCCGATGTCGACGAGTCGTTCGAGATGCGTCCACCCGACGTCGCTCGTGAAGGTGTCTCCAATCCAGTCGGTCATACTGCTACGGTCACGCGGTTCGATGGTAACGATTCCGGTAGTCGAATCGGCCACAGAGACACTCGGAATCGAGTGAATCGCTTGGCGACGGTTTACCGATGAACGGCAAGTTCAAGGGGCATCTATCACGTACAATTATCCATGAATGACGTTCGAATCGCTGGGGTTGGACTGACCAAGTTCGGCAGTCATCCCGAGCGAACGGGCCGCGACCTGTTTGCCGAAGCAGCGCTCGCCGCCCGCGACGAGGCAGGTATCTCCCGCGAGGAGTACGAGGAGGTCCACTACGGCAACTTCATGGGCGAACTCGCGGAGGGACAAGGCCATCAGGGTCCGGTCGTCGCGGAGGCAGCAGGCCTCGAATGCCCCGCGACCCGCTACGAGTCGGCGTGCGCGTCCGCCGGTGTCGCCTTCCGACAGGCCGTCCAGACGGTTCGCGGCGGCGGCGCCGACGTCGTCCTCGTCGGTGGAATGGAGCGAATGAACAACCTCGGAACCTCCGAGGTGACTCGCTCGCTCGCCATCGCGGCCGACGAGTTGTTCGAAGTCCGCGCGGGTGTCACGTTCCCCGGCGCGTACGCGCTCATGGCACGAGCGTACTTCTCTGAGTTCGGCGGCGACAACGAGGACCTCGCCCACATCGCCGTGAAGAACCACGCCAACGCGATGCCCAACGAGTACGCGCAGTTCCACCGCGAGATAACCGTCGAAGACGCCCTCGAGAGTCCCGTCGTCGCCGACCCGTTGACCCTCTACGACGCCTGCCCCATCACCGACGGTGCGAGCGCTGTCGTCCTCGTCAGCGGCGACTACGCAGACGAACACGGCCTCGACGCACCGGTCCGTGTCGCTGGGTCCGGCCAGGGCGGCGACAAGGCCGCACTGCAAGACCGCGAGTATCTCGCACAGACGCCGGCAGCGACGAAAGCCGCCGAGATGGCCTACGCGGACGCAGACATCACCGCCGCAGACGTCGACGTGGCCGAAGTCCACGACTGCTTTACAATCGCGGAGGTGTTGGCCCTCGAGTCGCTCGGATTCTACGAACCCGGCGAAGGAATCGGCGCGGCCGCCCGCGGCGAGACGACCCGTGACGGCGACCTGCCGGTGAACCTCTCGGGCGGCCTGAAAGCGAAGGGCCACCCGGTCGGTGCGACGGGAACCGCACAGGTAGTCGAGATGACGAAACTCCTCCGCGGCGACCACGCCAACAGTGACGCGATTCCAGACGCTCGCGTCGGCGTCACCCACAACGCGGGTGGGACCGTCGCGAGTGCGGTCGTCCACGTCCTGGAGGTGATGCACTGATGACAGACGCTGGCTACGACGAGTGGGTGGCCGCAATCGCCGACGGAGAGGGCTACTACATCGCCTGTCCCGACGGCCACGGGTCGCTCCCACCGCGACGGACCTGTCCTCACTGTGGCGACGACGAACTGACCGAAGAACCGCTCCCAGAGACGGGGACTGTCGTCACCTTCACCGAAGTCCACGTTCCCGCGCCGGACTTCGCCGACGAAGCGCCGTACGTGACGGCAATCGCGTCGTTCGGCCCCGTCAGACTCACGGGCGTCGTCCGCGACGTGCCGGGGTCCGACGTCGAACTCGGAATGTCGGTCACGCCCGACGTCGGCGTGAATACCACGACTGACGAGCAGTTGCTCGTGTTCCGCCCGGCAGACGAGTAAGCGTCGTTTCAGTCTCTCACTTCTCGTTTTGGTCTACGACGTCGCCCGGTGAGGTCCATCCGTAGACGTACGACCCGACGACCCAGACCCAGAACCCCCCTGCGAGAACTGCGATGGCCCCGTAGAGGAACAGCGACATCGAATCGAACAGGCCGAGCATCCTCAGGCGAGCGCGTCCAGAACCGTCTCGACGAACGCGTTCGGGAACTCCACGTGCGGGAGGAGCATCGCGTCGTCGAAGACGACGAGGGTGCAGTCGGCCGCCTCTGCCAGTTCGCGGCCATCTTTCAGCGGCGTGATGTCGCTTTCGCGCCCCCAGACGAGCGTCGTCGGCACGTCGAGCTCCGAGAGTGCGGACGCGAGGTCGATATCCGAGTTGAGATAGCCGGAGATGAACGACGCAGGTGCGAACCGTGCGTTCTCCTGGTGGGCCGTCCGCCACTCGTAGTCTTCCCACTCGTCACTCGCCTTCGATTGGTCGTAGTAGCCGTGGTCGTCGTTGAAATACTGGATGGAGGGCCGCGAGGCGACGAGGTTGAACAAGGCTTCGCCGACGACTGGCGCGCGGACGAGTTCACGAAGCCACTCTTTGGGCTCTGGCCCGCCGCGAGCGGTGGGACAGATGAGGACGAGTCCCGAGAGCGAAACGTCGTCGCGCGAGGCAGCAGCGACGGTGTACGCCGAGGTGAGAGACGACGCGACGACTGCCGGGTCGTCGTAGGTTGCGAGGAAGTCGCCGACGAAATCCTCGTAGAGCGCCGGCGAGTAGTACAGCGCCGGACGGTCCGACAGGCCGAATCCGGGGAGGTCGGGGGCGACGACGTGGTAGTCTTCGGCGAGTTCGGAGAACACCTCGCGGAACTCACCCGACGACCCGGCGGCGTTGATGCCGTGGAAGAAGACGAGCGTGGGTGCGTCTTCGTCACCGGCCTCGACGTACGACACGTCGATTCCACGCCAGCGATACGTCTGCTGAGTGCCGGAAAGCGGCGGTTCGAGCGGACCGACACGGTTCGAGAGGGCGGCGTTGGCGGCGGCAGTGAGACCGACACCGGCCGCAGCGAGACCAATCGCTCGTCGGAGTTTCATGTCAGTGAGATAGTTCGGAGAGACCTTAATTCGCCCGCCCGTGGCGGGGTCGGGTGACGAGTGAGTGTGCGAGTCGTTCAGTCGTCTCCGTCTTCGAGACACTCACGAAGCGGTTCGAGCACGTCTTCGGTGACGGCGTAGGGGTCCGTCTCCTTGTCGACGACGGCCCGCGCGAACTGTTCGATGCCGCCGCGACGGTCGAGTTCCCGTTCGAGCAGTCGGTTCACGTCGCTGCGGAGCAGTTGTCGAATCTCCTCACCAGCGCGCTGTCTGGCTTTCACCTCGAGTTCGCCCGACTCGGAGAGATAGGTGTAGTGGTCCCCGAGCGTCTCTGCGAGCGTCTCGATTCCCTCACCCGTCGTGGCGATGGTTTCGACCACCTGCGGTGTCCACGTCGGCTTTGCCTCGCCCTCGTCGGGTGCATCGGTGTCTTCGTCGTGGGGGGAACCACCGTGTCCGTGACTGTCGTGACCACTGTGCCCGCTGTGACCACCGTGCCCGCCGTGTCCGTCCTGCCCGCCGTGCCCGCCGTGTCCGTCCTGCCCGCCGTGCCCCGGTGTCTCCGACATCGCGCCGGCACCGTGGTGACCCATATTCAGCCCTTTCGTCGGGTCGTCGTCACGGAGGTGAATCATCTCCTGTAACTCGGCGACGGTGCGCGATGCACCCTCCATGTCTGCCTTGTTGACGACGAACACGTCGCCGATTTCTAAAATCCCGGCTTTGAGCATCTGCACGTCGTCGCCGCTGCCGGGTTGGACGAGGACGACGACGGTGTCTGCCGTCTTCACGACGTCCACCTCGTTCTGCCCCGCGCCCACCGTCTCGATGATGATTCGGTCCTTGCCGAAGGCGTCGAGGGCTTTCACGGCGTCGGCCGTGGCCGTCGAGAGGCCACCGAGTTGGCCGCGGGCGCTCATCGACCGGAAGAACACGTCCATGTCACCGACGTTCGACGCCATGCGAATCCGGTCGCCGAGGACCGCACCGCCGGTGTACGGTGACGACGGGTCGACGGCGATGACGCCGACAGTCTCGCCCTGGTCGCGATAGTGCTTGGCGAGTTTGTCCACGAGCGTCGATTTGCCGGCACCGGGACTCCCGGTGATACCGACCACGGAGGCGTGGCCGGTGTGCGCGTGAATCTCGGAGACGATGTCGCGGTAGCCCGGAGACTGTGATTCGATTTTCGTGATGACGCGAGCGAGCGCTCGGTGTTCGCCGTCCAGAAGTCGTTCGACGAGGTCGGATTCGACCGCCCGACCCATCGTCACTTACGCTCGGGCGCGTTTTCCTTCACGAAGTCGATGGTCTCCTGCATCGGAGTTCCGGGTCCAAAGATGGCGTCGACGCCCTCGTCGAGGAGTCCGGGGCGGTCTTCTTCGGGGATGATGCCGCCGACGATGACGAGCGTGTCGTCGAGTGCGCCGTACTCTTCGAGGCCGGCCATCACCTTCGGCACGAGCGTGTTGTGGGCACCCGAGAGGATGGAAATCCCGAGTACGTCGACGTCCTCTTGGACCGTCGCCTGGATGATTTCGTCGGGCGCACGGTGGAGACCGGAGTAGATGACTTCGAATCCCGCGTCACGGAAGGCGCGAGAGATTACGTGTGCACCACGGTCGTGGCCGTCGAGTCCCACCTTCGCGATGAGACACCGGATAGTTCGTTGTTCGGAGTCCGCGCTCATGGACGGAGGTTCGGTGTCACCCGATTTGATTCTAACGGAAGATGGGGAAAGATGTACTGTGCGCAGTAGTCGTGAGTGTCCATCGCAAAAAAGAGCCCACAGTCACCCAACCCGGTTGTGTCTCGGACGCTACGCGTCGATGAGACGAGCGACTCGGCCGGGCCTTCGGAGGCCCGAAATCGTGACGAGTTGGCTGTGGTCGACGCTGAACTTGACGTGCCCCTTGTTCGTCAACCGTTCGGAGAGGTTCGCACCCGTCTGGAGTTGCGCGATATCCGCAAGCGGATACGACGACGTATCGGAACCGATTTTCTCGATTACTCGGTCAGACGTAACGACGTACTTCGGCTGGTTTCTGAGCCGGTACGCGTAGAAACAGAGTGGGACACCCCAGAAGAACGGAATGAGAAAGAGCCCCACGACGAACAACGGCCGCCACCGCTCTCTATCCGGCGAAGAGACGTAGACGGCCTCTTCGTCACCGCGGAGGTCGACCGTGAGTCCAGCGGTCTCGCTGTCGCTCCGGTCGAGTCCTTCGTTCGAGAGTGGCCCCACTCCGAGTCGCCCGGCAACGTACACTGCACCGTAGAGAAACGGTATCAAGACGACTCCAAGTCCGACGAGAACGATGACTAGTGCGACGATATCTGCAGTACTCATAAAGATAAACGGGGGTGTTATTCTCGCTGGACGTTCCGAATCGTGTTTGCGACACTCTCGTGGTCGTCGAGACCGAAGAACACGATGTTCGAACCAGCAGCGGCAGTCGCAAACTGGAGGTTACCGACACCGAGGAGCTTCTCGACGAGGCGCTGTCCAGTCGACAACTGACTGATGTCGTCGATTCGATACTCTTCGGTGCTCGTCCCGAGGAGTCCAGTCTTCTTCATCACACGCTCGTTCGTCACGACGTACCGCGAACCCTTCACGAACAGGAACGGGAGAATTCCCAGCGAGATAATCGCGAGAAGGATAGATTGCCCGTCGGTCATGTACGACGCGAACGACGGCTGAATGTTGTGTCGAACCTCTTCACCATCGAGGAGCGTAAAGCCCTCTACATCTGGCACATCTGCACTCATACACCCATACTAAACTATGTCTGTAATTTAAAATTTCCTATTATCAATACACTCACTTTTTGAAGAATGTATATATCGAAAACACAACAGTCTTCATTATCGACGCTGATTCCCACGAGAAATCAGGCTGGCACACCGACCAATCGTGTGCATGGCTCGACCACACCGAACGGATAGAACTCGAATATGTACGTCGGTTGTGAACCGTCTTCTCACCACGTACCATCTCTGTACCCTGGTACGCAGTGAATATCAGGTGAGATATCAATCCCGCTCAGAGACAAAATAGTCACGAAGTTGATGAGCAATCACACGGTCACTCTCCGATAGACAGCGTTCCGACAAATCTGAGACACTGGCTCAGACGTACTCGTCGAGGAACTCGGCAATCTGTGTGTAGGCGTCGATACGGTTCTCCAGTTTGGCAAAGCCGTGGCCCTCGTCTTCGAAGATGAGCTCGCGGACGTGGGCGTGTTTTCGCGCCTCTTCGACTAGCTGGTGAGCCTCGCTCACGGGGACGCGCGGGTCGTTTTCGCCGTGGAGGACGAACAGTGGTGCGCGAATCTTCTCGACGTTGTTGAGCGGCGAGATAGATTCGAGGAACTCTCGGTCGTCTTCGAGCGAGCCGTACTCCGCCTCGCGGAGTTCGCGTCGCCAGTCGCCGGTGTTCTCGAGGAACGTGACGAAGTTGGCGATGCCGACGATGTCGATGCCGGCGGCCCACAGGTCGGGATACTCTGTCATCGACGCGAGTACCATGAACCCGCCGTAGGAGCCACCCATCGCGACGATTTTGTCGGGGTCGACCGCCGGATGGTCGTGTAACCACTCCACCGCCGCTTCGATATCTGCCACCGAATCCATCCGCTTTTCGACGTCGTCGAGGTGGCCGTACGCTTTCCCGTAGCCAGCAGACCCGCGGACGTTCGGTTCGAAGTAGGCGTACCCACGAGAGAGGAAGTACTGTTTCACGGACGAAAACGAGGGCCTGCGCTGTGATTCGGGGCCACCGTGGATATCGACGATGACGGGTGTCTCACCTTCGGGTGACTCCTCGGGGAGGGTGAAGAACGCAGGGATGTTTCGGCCGTCGAACGTCGGATAGTGGACGAGTTCCGGCGGCACGAACGTGTCCCGTGGAATCCCCGCTGTCGCCGCGAGCGTCCATCGCTCGGCGTGCCCCGTAGTCAACTCGACGACGTAGACGTTCGCGGTGTCGGCACTGGCAGTGACTGTCAGCGCCGCGCGAGCACCGTCGGGAGCGAACGAGACGCCGCCCGCGACGCCTCTCGGGAGGTCCGGTTCGGGGAACGTGTCTATCTCGTCGGGTGAGAGGAACTCACCGAACGTGAGTTCGGTGTAGCCCTCGACGTTGCGGGCGTAGACGAGGCGGTTCGACTCGTGGTCGATGCTGATACCCTCGACTTCGTGGTCACCGCCGGACTCGACGAGCGAGAACTCGCCGGTTTCGAGGTCGTATCTGACGAGTTCGAGCGTGTCGCTGTCGCGGTCGGTCACCATGTAGATGTTCTCACCGTCGGGACCCCACGAGGCGCTCTGGAACCGGATGGTTCCCTCGTGCGGCGTGATGTGCGTCAGTTCGTTCGTTATCAGGTCGAGGACGTACACGTCCTGGTCGAAGTTCGAGTACGCCTCTTCGACGATGAGTTTCGAGTCGTCTGGTGACCACCCACCGAGTGTGAGCCACCCGGTGCCCTCGTGGACGAGTGTGGCGTCCATCCCCGTTCCATCGCGTGACTGGACGTACACGTCGAAGACGGAGTTGTCACGGCGGTTCGAGGTGAACGCGAACCGACTGCCGTCGTGACTCCAGCCACCCCAACGGTGTTTCGCGTCGGGGTGTTCGGTCAGGTTCTGTACGACGCCCGTGTCCGGTTCGAGACGGAACAGTTGTTCGCGCTCGTTGCCGCCTTTGTCCATCCCGAAGACGAGTTCGGGATTCTCAGGCGACCACGACGCGAACGTGACGCGTTCGTCGTAGAAGGTGTGCTGTTCGGGCCAGACGCCGGGACCGTCGACGGTCCACACCTGCGGGACCCCCGTCGTGTCCATGAGAAACGAGAGGCGGTCTCCATCGGGGGCAAAGGAAGCACCGTAGGCGCTCCTGATGTGCAGGTAGCGCTCGATGTCGTACGTTCGCATAACTTCGAAATATAGGCGGGGTGACGAGAAATCGGTTTGGGAGTCAGAAGTCGGACAGTCGCGTGTCTTCGCGGTCGGTCCACCCGCGCATCTTCGCGTACGCATCGGGGTTCGTCGGCACGCCTTCTGTGTTGAGCAACCGCTCGGGATACAGTTCGAAGGCGATGCCGATGAGCTGGTACTCCAGTTCTTCGAGGTAGGGATACGTGTCGGGGTAGGGGCCTTCTGTGCCGACCTCCCACGGTTCGACCCAGAAGTACACCGGTTCGCGGAGACGTGGCGGCGCTGTCGAGACGAAGAGGTCTGTCACCCAGCGGTCGTACTTGTTGGTCCCGTCGTTACTGAAGACTGCCGACGAGAGGTCTCCGAAGTGGTAGTAGTTTCCGTAGCCCCAGCGCGCGAGTTTGCCGTCGTTCGTCTCGACGTTCTTCAGGTTGCTGTTGAGACTCGTTCCCGACGCACCGAACTTCCCACATTTGCCGAGGTATCGGGGGACGACCTCGTCGCCGTTGAGGGTGTACATCATGTAGACGAGGCCCTCGTAGCGACCCGCTCTGCGTTCGTAGTCGGTGACGACCTTCTCGCCCGCCTCGCGGAGCCTTCGCTCCATTCGGTGGCCTCGGCGGAGGGTTGAGCGCTCAGACCTGCCGTACCCGAAGGTTTCGATAGTTCCGTCGCTCGTCGTCTCGAAAAGTGGTATCGGGTCCGTGGTGTCGACGAAGCGGTCGACCCAGCGTTCCCAGAGTGCGCGTTTCGTATCCGTCACGGCGACGTGCCGCGTCTAAATCATCCCTTCTTCTTTGAGGCCCGCCATGATGTCGTCGACGAGGCTCTCGGCGTCTTCGTACGGGAAGTCCTGGTGCTTACCGAGCTTTGCGGCGAGTTCCATCGCCGTGATGGTCACGTCGTCTGCTTCGAACTTCGTGCCAGGGCCGTTCGGGAGCGCAGGGACGAGCGACATCTGGTTTTTGACAGGGAAACTCGCGTTTGCGAAAGCGTCCATGAACTGGTCCCGGAGTTGAGATTCAACGTCGGACATACTCTCTACGTTCGTAGTGAGGTGGAAAAATATTCCGGAACAACCAACAACCCGTGGGCAGTTCCATCTCACGACAAATCCCGTGACTCGGGAGGAGTCGGCCGCCTCGTCCGGGACTGGTGGACTTATCTACACCCGGACTGCAACCAGAACTATGGCTTTCGACTTCGACTTCGACCGTCTCAAGCAACTCACAGAGACCAGCGGTGTGCCGGGCTACGAGGACCGAATCCGTGCGCTCGTCCGTGAAGACCTCGAAGCGACGACCGACAGCGTCAGCGTCGACGCCATGGGCAACGTCGTCGGCACCATCGAGGGCGAGAGCGACTACGAAGTCGCCGTTGCCGCACACATGGACGAGATAGGCTTCATGGTCCGCCACATCAACGAAGACGGCTTTCTCCAACTCGACGCACTCGGCGGCTGGGACCCGCGCGTCCTGAAGGCGCAACGCGTCACCGTCCACGCGGATGACAGCGATTTCACCGGTGTCATCGGTTCTGTCCCGCCGCACACGCTCACTGAAGAACAGAAAAAGAAGGAACCGAAGGTCGAAGACGTGTTCGTCGACCTCGGTCTGCCTGCAGAGACCGTCGAGGAGGAGGTTTCTGTCGGCGACCTCGTGACGATGGAACAGACGACCGTCAAGATGGGCGACCACGTCACGGGCAAGGCAATCGACGACCGTGTCTGCCTGTTCGCCATGCTCGAAGCCGCGCGCCGTATCGACAACCCGCAGGTCACCATCCACTTCGCGGCGACCGTGCAGGAAGAAGTCGGACTCCGCGGGGCACAGGCACTCGGCGTCGACCTCGACCCGGACCTCGCGCTCGGCCTCGACACCACCGTCGCCAACGACGTCCCTGGGTTCAAGCCCGCAGATTACGTCACCAGACTCGGCGAAGGCGCGGGTATCAAACTGAAAGACTCCAGCGCCATCGCCAACCCGAAAGTCCACCGTCGCCTGCGCGACGTGGCCGAAGCGAACGAGATTGCCTACCAGATGGAACTGCTCCCCGCGGGCGGGACGGACACCGGTGGCTTCCAGAACACCTACGGTGCCAAGCCCGTCGGTGCCATCTCGATGCCGACGCGCTACCTCCACACCGTGACCGAGAGCGTCCATGCCGACGACGTGACCGCGTACATCGACCTTCTGACCGCCTTCCTGACGAGCGAGACCGGCGAGTTCGACTACACGCTCTGAGGCGGCCGAAAAATGGCGGCCTGGCTCCCGTCAAACTGAGGGGGCCACCCAGTTCGCTGTCGAACGCGAACCAAAGTATTCACTACAGGCCCACACCAAGCGGCGGACATGACCGACGGCAACGTGGATATGTCTCGGCGGGCGTTCCTCGGCGCGGCCGCTGGTGGCGCGGCGGTTGCTGCCACCTCCGGCACGGCCGCGGCGCAAACGGAAGAACCCGACTTCGGCGGCTACCTCGACGGAATCGACGGTGGCTACGAAGACCTTCGTGGTCAGAGCGAAGTCACCATCGAGGTTGGTGCAGAGGGCAACGGCGGCGCCCTCGCGTTCGCGCCCGCGGGTGTCTGGATAGACCCCGGTACGACCGTGACGTGGGAGTGGACCGGCGAAGGCGGCGGACACAACGTCAAGATGGAAGAAGGACCAGCAGGTCTCGACTCCGGTGCGCCCGTCGCTGAAGCAGGCACGACGTACGAGTACACCTTCGAGGAAGCTGATGCAGGTATCTCGAAATACTACTGTGCGCCCCACCAGGCGCTCGGCATGCTCGGCGCAGTCGCCGTCGGCGGCGACGTCGAAACCGTCAGCGTCGGTGGCGAGGGCGGCGGCGCAAGCCTCCCGCAGGTTCCCGACAGCGCGAAGGCCCTCGGCGTGGCGACGACGTTCGCGATGGTCGCGACGCTCGGCCTCGCGTACTTCTTCATGAAATACGGCGGCGATTACGAGATAAACGAGTAATCTCCCGTATTTTTCAGTTTTCGCCGTTCGTGAGCGACCGCACCGTTGCTCTCAGCCGTCGTGTTCGTGAGCGACCGCACCGTTGCTCTCAGCCGTCGTGTTCGTGAGCGACCACACCGTTGCTCTCAGCCGTCGTGTTCGTGAGCGACCGCGTTCACTCGCGTCCTTCGTCGTGAAATACGGCGGTGACTCCGAGGAGTGACGCAAACGCGAAACCCGTCGTGCCTCAGAAGAAGCCGTAGTCGTCTATCTCTGCTTCGTACACCGATTCGTACTGGTCGATGACGTGGGTGTAGTCGTAGGTGGCGAACTCGTCGTCGACCGTCTGGTGGTCGAATCCACGCGCGGCGACGATTTCGTCTGCGAGTTCCTGCGGACTCGTGACCAGTGACCCGCGTGCACGGCCTTCGACGAGTTCGTGCGCCGCCGAGTGTGCCTGGTACTCGACGATGCTCACACACCCGCACGCGAGCGCCCAGAGCAAGTTGGTCGCGAAGGGTTCGACGGTTGCGGTCTGGGCGAAGACGTGCGCGCCTTTCAGAATCGGTACCGCCTCGTTGGCAGAGAGTTCACCGAGGAACTCGACTCTGTCGTCGATTCGGAGGTCACGCGCGGTCTGTTCTGCGTCCGCCCGTTCGGGGCCGTCGCCGACGACGACCGCGTCCCAGTCTTTGTCGCGGAGTTCGGCGAGTGCGAGGAGGAAACTCTCGACGTTGGCGTGTTCGTCCAAGTCGCGGGCGTAGACCACGTCGGCACGCGTTTCGACCGCTGCCTCGCGGACGATGTCCATGTTGATGGGTTCGGGGACGACGTGGGTCGAATCCACCGACGCACCGAGTTCGCGAACTTCCGTCCGAACCATCTCGGAGGGTGCCAAGACGGCGTGTGGCGACTTCGCCGCACGTCGGTACGACCGCGACCCGCCGCGTTCGTCACGCGCCCACCAGTCGGCGACGACGGGAACTCTGAGGAATCGCGCGGCAGTCTTGGCGGCCGTCACGTGCGACGGCGGGTAGCTCGTGACCTGAATCACGTCCGGGCCGACTTCGCGGAGGACGAAGGGCACGCGCGAGGCGAACCGACCGGACGCTGGCGAGTCGGTGACGCGGTGGTAGGTCACGCCGTTCTGTTCGAACTCGACGACTTCGCCGTCCCACCACTTCGCACAGAGAACGACGACGTCGTGTCCGCGTTCGGTGAGCAGTTCTGCGGTTCGCCGCATCCGCATCGTCGCGCCCGTCTCTTCGTGGTGCGGAGTGAACATCGAGACGAGAGCGACGCGCATATTCGCGGCCACTACGTGCCGCGATAAAAATCCATGTCTTTCGCATTCGAGTCGACGCGGAGCGTCGGGAAGATAGTCGAAGTGAATCCGCCGTCAGAGACCGACGACAGGAGCGACGAGAGCGCCGGCGGCAGAGACCGTGTACTCCCATCCGTAGACGTGGTTGAGGAGGAAGTAGGTCACGACGCCGAGCGAGAGCGACAGAAGCCACGCAGCGGCCGCGATGCGGCCGATTTTCTTGTGTGGCGTCTGGGTGCGGATTTCGTGTTCAGAGTGTGTGAGACCGAGGATGAGCGCGTAGAGCACCACCGGCACCGACACGATAGAGAGGATGATGTGAATCGCCAGCATCGCGAGGTACGGATAGTACGCGAACGCCGGGCCGACGAACTCCTTGGTTCCACCGCCACCAATCTTCGTGAGGTAGAGGATGAGGAAGACGATGATGAGCGTGAAGGCCATCACCATCGCGGTGGCGTGTTTTCTGACCTCGTCGCGGCGAATCCAGCGCCAGCCTGCTGCGATGACGAAGACGTTTATCGTGTTCACCAACGCGATCGCGTCCGAGAGGCGGTTCACCTGCTGGAGGGTCAACTCGGGGAAGACGCTCTTGGGGACGAGTCCAGCGAAGGTTCCGATGACGAGGGCGTAGCCAACCACCGAGAGGATGGCCGTCGCCGCCGCGGGGTGTTCCTTCAGTGGATTACTGGCGCTCGCAGTTGCCATGAAACGACGTAAGTTTGGAACTGTCTTCCATCTTCGGGTTTGGGACAGTGGACGGGGTTGGTCGCGTCGAAATCATCGAACGTGGACAGGATGGGCGTGACATATACAGAGGGTGAGTTCAGCACAGTGCCAATGGTTGTTTCGGCGAATAATCACGAAATGACAGTGCGAGAACCGCGTATTGACCGCTGAATACTCTACTTGAATGAAATTTGTCTGGGTCGCATATCGTACAATAATTGTGTGATTTCCGCATCTCGCTAATCCAGACAAAAGTCCACTGACCAATAATAAATAATATTATATAATTTAAAATGGATGTGTGTGTATGGGAAGAACGCAACTCATATGTAAAAAGTGCGATGGGAGGTTTTCACCACATAAACATGAAATGGCAAAAGGAGCAGCCGTCGGCGCTGCAGCAGCCGCGGGTGCGATAAAAGGGGGCACCTATGGGATAGTCTCGGGGTCACTTCCTGGAGGAGCGACAGGTGCAGGAGTTGGTGCAGCATTAGCGGGAGGGGCGGTGTTCTTAGGTGCTAAAAGCACGACAATGTGTCCACACTGTGACAAAGTCCAATTTTTCTGACGCGATTGTAACTTCTCCCTGAGTTTAGCAGTGTGAATGGCATATTCTGAAGATTTCTGAAAAACCACATTATCTGTACGTGACACAGATACCGGAACTGTTGCCTGACCGACTTGCGCGCTCTATTCAGCACGCCGTCAACGACCTATCAGTTAACCATACGTTCAACAAAGCCACAGAGACGGTACAGAGGCACCCACATTGTGAGACTCGACCGCTCTGCACCACGAGCGAGGCCGAAGGCCGAGTCTCGTGGCTTTTTCCCTCCTGGTTTTTTGACGGGTGGTTCCCGCAGTGTCGCCAGACTGCGTCTGGCGGACCGCCGAGGTCCCCTCGGCGACGTCGCCGAGAGGCGACACGAGGAAACCCTCGTCAAAAAAGGTGGATCTTAGATAACGCCCGTAATCGTCGCCGCTTCGATAGCCGCCGACTTGCTCACGCCGTTCCCGAGAATCGTGTAGCGGTCACGAATCGTGTGTGCCGTCGTCAGCGCCTCGATAATCGTCTCGTCGTCGATGCCGAGTTCCTTGGCCGTCGTCGGCGCACCCATCGTCGAGAGCGCGTCGTGGATGTTCCGCCAGTCGCCTTTCTCGCCACTGTGGAAGTACTCGGTCATGATTGCCCCGACGCCGACCTGGTGACCGTGAAGGGCGCGTCCGGGGGCGAGGCGGTCGAGTTGGTGCGAAAAGAGGTGTTCTGCACCCGATGCCGGGCGTGACGAGTCGGCGATAGACATCGCGACACCGGACGAGACGAGTGCTTTCGTCACAATCCACGCAGATTCTTCCAGTCCGGGTTTGATGGAGTCCGCACTCTCGACCAGCAGTTCTGCGGTCATCTGCGCCAGCGCACCTGCGTATTCGGAGTACTCGACGTTCTGGAGGCGGTGGGCGAGTTGCCAGTCTTTCACTGCCGTGTAGTTCGAGATGATGTCTGCACAGCCTGCGGTGGTGAGTTCCCACGGCGCTTCGGCCAAGAGTTCCGTGTCGGCGACGACTGCCAGCGGCGGGTCTGCAGCGACCGAATGTCGAGTGTCGCCTTCGGGTATCGACGAGCGACCGGAGACGATACCGTCGTGACTCGCCGCCGTGGGGACCGAGACGAATCCGCATTCGAGACGGTCGGCGGCCATCTTCGCGACGTCGATTGGTTTGCCGCCGCCGAGGGCGATGAGGTAGCCAGCGTCCATCTCGCGGCCGATTTCGACGACGCGCTCGACCGCTTCGAAACTCGCACGGTCGAGTGAGACCGACGAGATGCCGTCGAACTGCGCGCGGACTCGGTCGCCCGCGATTCGCTCGGGCGAGGGACTCGTGACGAGGAGCGGTTCCCCAGAGAGGTAGAGCTCTGAGACTGCGTCAGCGAGTTGGTCGAGGACGCCGTGGCCGACGAGGACGTTCCGAGGCAGCTTGATCCACGTCGATTTGTCGAACATACGCAAGCATCGGCCACGGTGGTTGATAGTGTTTCTCGTCTCGGGGGCGACACGTGTGTCGTATCGTCGATAGCGGACACGACAGAACTGCTCGTCTCGACTCAGACGAGCGTCCGAACTGCGTCCCAGAGGAACATCACGCCGAA
Source organism: Haloferax marinum (assembly GCF_009674625.1). Taxonomy (GTDB): domain Archaea; phylum Halobacteriota; class Halobacteria; order Halobacteriales; family Haloferacaceae; genus Haloferax; species Haloferax marinum. Next base: position 1,024,927 of record NZ_WKJQ01000001.1, read on the forward strand.
CCCACCGAGGACGACGGCACTGAGCGCGGCAACCACGGGAGCGAACGACTCGACGCGCTTTTCTGCCGCGACGAGTGCCGCGGGGAATCCGGTTACCCAGACGGCGATGCCGCCGAAGAATCCGAGAATGAGCGCGGGACTCCCCGTCTGGACGATGAGCAGGTCAGACAGCGACGCACCGAGATACGGCGTGTGCGAGAGCACGTCGACGCTCCCGGTTTCGAGCAACCCGACGCCGATAGTGAGCCAAAACAGAATCTGATACGGGTTCGTCAACGCGAGGACGAACGCCTTCGTGAAGCCGGCACTGTCGGTCTCGGGGTCGGCGGCCTCGCGGAACGTCGTACTCGTCTCTTTGGCCGCGCCGTAGGCGAAGTAGAGCATGAGGAGACCCCCTGCACCGACCATGGCGGCCCGAATCGTCGGGAACTGCTCGACGAAGGCAACGAGTCCGAGTGCCGCGAGGACGAAAAAGAGCGCGTCGGCGCTCATCGCACCGAGGCCGGCACGGGCACCCGACGACCACCCGCGAACGACGCTCTCCTCGGCGATGACGGCGTTCATCGGACCGGGCGGTGCGGCGAGGGCGAGGCCGAAGACCAACCCGGCGGTGAGCGACGGGAGGACGGTAGACATCACCGTCTCTTGGGTGGAATCCCTGAAAAATGACGCGGAACCGGTGACGACGGCGCGGTCAGACGAGCGTGAGAATCGCGTCAGAGACTGTTCCGACGAACGCGTCCCACGCAGAGAATCCGGTGAAGATGGCGACAGTGGTGTCGAGGGCGAAGAAGCCAAACAGGGCTGCCGCACCGAGATACGCCTTCCGAGCGTCGAAGCGGTCCGAGAATCGGTGGAAGAAGTACGCATTGGCGATGCTCACCGGAACGATGGCGAGCATCTCGCCGGCCCAGATTGCGGGGTGTGCGCCGTACTGGACGGCGAGGCCAATCGTCACCAGTTGCGTCTTGTCACCGAATTCGCCGGCGGCCATCATCGCGAAGATGGGGAAGAACCCGCCGAACCCGGCCCCGGAGAGTTCCCGGCCGAAGACGGTCGGCGTCGCGTCGAAGTCGGTCAAGCCACCGTCGGTGGCCGCACCCACATGCTGCTTCGTCGGTGCCGAACGAAACAGGAGGATGGCGAAGACCGCGAACAAGACGGCGGTGAAGGCGTCGAGTGCGACCGGTGGAAGCGCGTTTTTCAGGGCCTGCCCGAGTGTGATTTCGAGGGCGGTCCAGATAGCGAACGCCGACCCGGCGGCGGCGACGACGATTCTCGGGTCGTACCGCGTGGAGAGGCCAGCGATGATGAACTGAACTTTCTCGCCCGGAAGCACCGCTAACTGGGCGACTAGCGCGACGACGAGAATCTCAGCCCACCCAGTCATACAGTCGAGACGCTCTCGTCTTCGCACTCCTCGTCGGGTGCGCGGACGCGAATCGTCTGTGCGACGGACTCGGGGAGACTCTGCTCTCGCCCGGAGTCGACGACGCGAACTGTGACCATGCCGAACGGGGCGACGTCGGTTATCTCGATGGTCGTTCCAGGCGTGACGCCCGCCTCGGAGAGATACTCCAGTTCTTCGGGGTCGCGGTCACTGACGCGACAGACGACGAGCGTGTCGCCGACACCGTGGTCCGAGAGCGTGGACAGTCCTGCCGACTTCGGCGGCGTCAGGTCGGCACTCGGAATCGGGTCACCGTGTGGGTCGACTTCGGGGTCCCCCAGTGCGGCGGCGACACGCCGCTCGAACTCCTCGCTGATGTGGTGTTCGAGTGCGTCGGCCTCTTCGTGGACTTCGCTCCACGAGTAATCGAGATGTTCGGTGAGGTACGCCTCCAGCAGGCGGTGGTGCCGAAGCACTTCGAGTGCGACAGTCTCGCCTTCCGTGGTTAGCTCGACGCCCTTGTACTTCTCGCGTTCGAGCAGTCCTCGCTCTTCGAGTTTCCCGACCATGCTCGTCACTGTCGGCGGCGTCTTCCCGAGATACTCCGCGATACTGGACGTCGAAACCGGAGGCCCGTGTTCCATCTGGAGAGAATAGATAGCCTTCAGATAATCTTCCATCACGTCGCTCAACATGGGTTGAATTAGACGTGTCTAAACTAAATATCCTGCGGGTGAAAATCAGTGTTCGAGCCACGGACTACAACAGACCGAGACGGCCCGTTCGACTGGGTTAGATTCCCTGGCCCATCAGGTGACTTCGAAGGATGTCGGCGTTCTTCGTGCCGGATTCCGTGTTGATTGCGACGACCGTCTCGTCTTCGGCGAACTCGTCTGCGAGTTCCCACGTCGCCGCGAGTGCGACACCGCCGGCGGCCCCGACTTCGACGCCTGCGGTCTGTGCGGCGGTGACTGCCGATTCGAGGGCGTCGTCGTCGCTGACGGTGACGGCGAGACCGTTCGTCTCTTCGAGTGCCTGTAGTGCGAGTGCCCCGCCAGCAGGGTCCGGAATCTCCAGTTCGCCGACGATGGTGTCGGGGTGGTTCCACGCTTCGGTGAAGTCGTTTCCTGCTTCCCACGCAGTCGCAATCGGGGAACAGCCGACAGATTGGGCCGCGACGAGTCGCGGCACGTCGTCCACGAGGCCGAGTTCAGACAGGTCGCGGAACCCCTTGGAGACGCCGTAGACGAGTTCGCCCGTCGCAACGGGGACGACGACCCAGTCGGGAACCGACCAGTCGAGTCGCTCGGCTATCTCGTAGGCGATGGTCTTCGCACCGTCGTGTCGGAACGGGTTGTCGAACTCCTGGAGCGTGTACCAGTCGCTCTTGAGTTTCTCGTGAAGCGCGGAGAGTGCGGCCGGGTAGCGGCCACCGACGACTTTCATCTGCCCGCCGTGGACGTTCACCATCGCTTTGTTGGGGAACGGCGTTCGCGACGGGACGAACCCGTACGAGCGCACGTCGACGAGACCGGCGTAGGACGCTGCCGACTGGGCACTGTTGCCGGCAGAGGCGTGGGCGACGACTTCTGCGTCTGCTTCGCGTGCCGCCGTGACGGCGAGCGAGAGTCCACGGTCGTGGAACGTGCCAGTCGGGTTTCGCCCCTCGTCTTTGATGCGCAACGACCCAACGCCCGCCTCGTCACCGAGTGCCGACGCCTCGACGAGCGGTGTCGCGCCCTCGTTTGCCGTCACCGGATTCGAAAAGGGAAGCAGTTCGCGGTATCGCCACATCGTGTCGAAGGGTCGTTCCGCGAGCGTCTCCGCGTCCCACTCGACCGCGTCGAGGTCGTAGGTGGGGTCCAGCGGTGCGTCGGCCTCGCTGGTGCCGGTTACGTCGGCGTCGTACTCGTCACCAGTCTCCGTACACACCAGCCCCGAGAACGTGTCGGAAGTCTGCATAGGCGGCCCTTACAGGGGGAGGAACTAAGCCCTTCTCGTCGGGCGATGGTCGACACCCGCAGGGGCTATGTGTCACCCGTCCGAGAGACACTGTATGGACGATAGCCACATCGTTGTCGTCGGTGCGGGTCTGGCGGGACTCGTCGCCGCACGACACCTCGCCGCCGATGGGGCCGACGTGACCGTCATCGAACGACGGGACGACGTCGGCGGACGAGTTCGTACCGAGAGGAAAGACGGCTTCACGCTCGACCGCGGCTTTCAGGTGTTGTTCACCGGATATCCCGCGGTCCGGCGCGAACTCGACCTCGACGCCCTCGACCTCCGGGCTTTCACCCCCGGTGCGACCATCTGTCGGCCGAGTCGCCGGTCGGTCCTCTCTGACCCCCTCCGCGACGTCACCACTCTGTTCGACTCCCTCCGCAATCCCGAGGTGACGACGACGGACAAAGTTCGCACGTTGGCGCTTCGGCAGGACGTGAGCACACGGAACGAAGCCGAGATATTCGCGTCGCCCGACCAGAGCATCCGGTCGTACCTCCGCGACTGGGGCTTCTCGGAAGACTTCATCGAGCACTTCGTCGCGCCGTTCTACGGCGGTATCACCCTCGACCGGTCGCTGTCGTCGTCGAAGCGGGTGTTCGAGTACACGTTCAAGATGCTCTCCGCAGGCAAGACTGCAGTCCCTGCGGCCGGGATGCAGGCGATTCCGGAACAACTCGCCGACCGCGCCCGCGACGAGGGAGTGACGATTCGTCTCGGCGAACGCGTCGAAGGCCTCCAAAGCGACGAGGGGAGTGCAATCGTCACCACAGGCCGCGATTCGCTCGAAGCAGACGCCATCGTCGTCGCGGCCGACCCGAAAGAAGCACGCCGACTGACCGGCGTCGAGTCGATTCCGACCGACGCACACGGCTGTGTCACCCAGTACTACACACTCCCAGAAGGGAGCGGCCTCGACGCGGGCAAGCGCATCATGCTCAACGCCGCTAACCCGGACCCCAACACCATCGCACCGCTTTCGACTGTCGCTCCGGAGTACGCCCCCGCTGGGAAGGAACTCCTGAGCGCGACGTTCCTCGGAGACGCCGCACAGGACGAAACCGAAGACGACCTCTTCGAGAAGACGCGCAGGGCACTCGAAGCGTGGTATCCCGAACGCTACTTCGAGAGTCTCGAACTAGTCCACACCGACTACATCTCCTTCGCGCAGTTCGCCCAACCACCGGGAATCCACGACTCCTTGCCGGGCCACCGCGACCCGCCGGGACGGACGTACCTCGCCGGCGACTACACCGCGTGGTCGTCGATTCAGGGGGCGATGCGAAGTGGGCGAGAGGCGGCGAGTGCCGTTCGCGCAGACCTCGCGGATTCGTCCTGAGGTTTATATCAGAGGAGGCGACGAAGTTCCCCCAGCGGCGGGAAGGTGAGCGTCTCGTCGGCGTCGTCGTCGCGGACGAGTGGACGGAAGACGTTCGCGTCGCGCACGAGTGGAGAGTCGAAGTCCGACCCGCGCATTCGGTTGATTTCGACACCGGCCGCGAGACGGGTAAAAGACGGGAGCATCAAGACGTCGGACCCGCGGTACGCCTCGGGACCGTAGAGCACACACGGCCGCCGACGGCCTTCGATAGTGAGCGTGGGATGGTCGTGGCCGACCACGTAGAGGTGACTCTCACTCTCGGGTTCGCGATGGCCGTGTGAGACGAGCGTCCCGTCTGCGAGTCGGTACTCGTCGTGGACGTCGCCGGACCACACCTCCGCGAGCATCGTGTCGTGGTTGCCGGCGACGAACACCGGGTCGGCACCGGCAGCGACGCAACCGTCTGCAATGGTTTCGAGAGCCGAGACGTGCCGCTCTGAGACGCGGTCGAACTGGTGGAGCACGTCGCCCGCGAAGACGACTTCGCGCGGTTCGAACTCGGCGCAGAGTGCCGACAGTCGGTCGGAGAGGTCGGTCTGTTCCCCGAGTGGGAAGTCGACGGCGGAGGCGTCGGCGCGGCCGATGTGCAGGTCGGAGAGAACGAGCGCGTCTGCTTCGGGGAGGGAGACGGCCCGGTCACGGACGGCGACGCGAAGCACGCCCGAGAGGAGGGACGACGGAGACAAATCAGCACCGGTGTCCACCCTCGACTCTGTGACTCGCGGTCGTCTGTCGAGGCGGTCGGAGCGAGGGCCTTTTTACACGACGGCCCCCTCACACGTACTATGAGCGGCGCACTCGAGGACAAGCGGACGGCGACCCGTTTTCGCATCCTCGCGGAGATTGCCGACCGACAACCGGCGGTGAGCCAAGGCGAGATAGCCGAGGCAGTCGGCGTGACGAGTCAAGCAGTCTCCGAGTACATACGCGAACTCGTCGACGACGAACTGGTCGAAAAGGAAGGGCGCTCGCGGTATCGAGTGACCAAGGAAGGCGTCGATTGGCTCTTTCAAGAGGCCCGCGCGCTCCAGCGGTTCGCCGAACACGTCACCGACGACGTGCTCGAAAGCGTCAACGAAGACGCCGCAATCGTCACCGACGACGTCTCGGCCGGCGACACGGTGACGCTCTCGCTCCGTGATGGTCTCCTGTACGCCACCCCAGGGAGCGACGGGCCGGCAATCGGCGTCGCCACGACGGACGCCACGGCCGGTGAAGACGCCAGCGTCACTGGCTTCGAAGGCGTCATCGAGATGGAACCGGGGTCGGTCCGTGTGCTCCAGATTCCGCCCGCACGACTCGGTGGCAGTAGTGACGTCGACCTCCCGGCACTGGCCGACGCCTGTGCGGAGGCAGATATCGTCCTCGCGAGCGGTGTCGAAGCAGTCGTCGCCTGTCGCCGCGCCGACGCGGAACTCGAAACGTGGTTCTCTCCGGGCGAAGTCGCCGCCGACGCCGCCGCTCGCGGGTTGAACGCCGTCGTCGTCGCCAGCACCGACGCCGCCGGACGGGTGACCGACGCGCTCCGCGACGCAGGCGTGTTGTTCGAAGTGACCGAGCCGTAGCTCGCCATTCTCGAACCGGACTCTCACTCGTCGGCGTGTTCTCGCGCCGTCGTGTACGCCTCACGGAGCCTGTGGAACCGCTCTTGGTCGCCGCCGTGGTCGGGATGGACGTCCTTCACCTGCGACCGATAGGCGTCGCGGACGGCGTCTGCCGTCGCGTCCGTCGCCAACCCCAATCTGTCGAACGCTTCCGAGACAGGGTCGTCGACGTCGGCCAGTTCGGGTTCGATTTTGGGAACCTCGAACGGGAGGCGGCGGCCGAGTTGGTTCCCCGGCATCTCGTGTTCACACAGGACGGCGAAGACACTCGTTCGTTCGAGACGGAAGAACGACTGTGCGTCGAAGGTGATGGCGACGTGTCGCTCGGGGAGGTAGAACGCCACCGTCTCGCCGTGTATCGACCAGTCTTCGACGAATCGCTCACCGATCGTAGAGAGATAGTCGCGGATTTCGAGACGGCGACGCCCAGCACCGTCTACTCGTGGACCGCGCGAGACCGACGGGTCCGGGAAGATACGGCCACCGACGACGAACACGCCGGCGACGACGACGGAGGCGACTGCGCCGACCACGAGGCCGACCACCAACCACGTGGGGAGCAGAAATACCCACTCCGGAAGCACGCTAGAGGGCAAGTGACGAACGACTAAGAACCCCTCGCTGGTGGCACCCCACCAGGTGAGGGTCAGTACACTGCGGTGTTGGTGACGCCGCACGCACTGCGGTGTTGGTGACGCTGTACACAGTTCGATGTTGGTGACGCCGCACGCACTGCTATGTCGGTGGAGCGCCACGTTCGTGCATGCAACCGATTCGCTTCGAGGAGGCAGACAGCACAGTGCGAACACAAATCGGTGAAGGGCTAACCCGAATCGCTGTCACCGCCGAGAGATTAGAGACCGGTCGAACAGAGGGGAGATACTTCCTCAGACACGACGATGGCTGTGCAGTCTGTGGCGAGGCAGTCGTCGCAGGCGAACCCTTCTACCTCGACCCGGAAACCGGGGAGATACTCTGTGAAATCCACGGGCAAGAGCGTCGAGAAGATTGATACGGGTCGATTTCCGAATTACGAAACAATTTCATACTCACGACCGAGTGAGTTTTTATTCACGCATGTCCCGGTCGCAAACTTCTTTATCGTACCTCGGGACCATACGAACACCACATGGCTGTAGTCTGGTTGGACGACGTACGGGCCGACGACCTCGACCTGGTCGGCGGTAAAGGCGCGTCGCTGGGCGAACTCACGGGTGCAGGGCTTCCTGTGCCTCCGGGGTTCGTCGTGACGGCGGGCACGTACCGAGCCTTCATCGAGGATGCGGGAATCGACGACGAACTCTTTTCTGCGGTCGAAGTCGACCACGAGGATTCTGCGGCACTGAAAGAGGCACACGAGGCGGCGCACGACCTCATCATGGGTACGCCGATGCCCGAAGACGTCCGTGAGGAGATACTCGACGCCTACCGGAGTATCGGCGACGGCGACGCCTACGTCGCAGTCCGCTCGTCCGCGACGGCAGAAGACCTCCCCGACGCCTCGTTCGCAGGACAGCAAGAGACCTTCCTGAACGTGCAGGAAGAAGCGCTCTTGGAGGACGTCAAGGCGTGTTGGGCCTCGCTGTTCTCCGAGCGCGCTATCTACTACCGCAACCGGAAGGGGTTCCCACACGACAAAGTCGACATCGCGGTCGTCGTCCAACAGATGGTCGACTCCGAGAAGTCGGGCGTGATGTTCACGCGCCACCCATCGACGGGTGAGAAAAAGGTCATCATCGAGGCCGCGTGGGGTCTCGGTGAGGCCGTCGTCTCCGGCACCGTCTCGCCCGACAACTACGTCGTCAACCGCGAGACGGGCGACGTCGAGACGGCGACTATCGCGGACAAGAAGACGATGTGTATCCGCGACAAAGAGACCGGACAGACCGTCGACCGAGAGGTTCCGAGCGAGAAGCGACACGAACGAGTCCTCACCAACGACGAGATTGCTCGACTCCTCGAACTCGGTGAACTGGTCGAAGACCACTACGAAACACCGCAAGACGTGGAGTGGGCCGTCTACGACGGCGAGGTGTACATGCTCCAGTCGCGCCCGATTACGACCATCTCCGAAGGCGGCGAGAACGACGCCGCGAGCGACGACGGGAAGTCGAAGAACGCCGGCGACGACGTCATCATGCGTGGTCTCGGTGCGAGTCCAGGAATCGCCTCGGGTCGCGCCCGCATCGTGACGAAACTCGACCACCTCGACCAGGTCGCCGAAGGCGACATCATCGTCACCGAGATGACGATGCCGGACATGGTGCCCGCGATGAAGCGCGCCGCCGGTATCGTCACCGACGAGGGTGGAATGACCTCTCACGCGGCTATCGTCTCGCGCGAACTCGGCGTTCCGGCAGTCGTCGGCACGGGCGACGCCACCTCGACGCTCACCGACGGTGACATCGTCACCATCGACGGCGACAAAGGGACCATCCGCGAGGGCGAGATGCCCGAAGAAGAACAGCGCCAACCCGTCGAGGAAGCACGACCCAAGACGCCCGTCAAACCGATGACGGCGACGGAGGTCAAAGTCAACGTCTCCATCCCCGAGGCGGCCGAACGCGCCGCGGCGACGGGTGCAGACGGTGTCGGATTGCTCCGAATCGAGCACATGGTGCTGACGCTCGGCAAGACGCCCGAACGCTACATCGAACAGAACGGCGAGCGCGCCTACGTCGACGAAATCGTCACCGGTGTCCGCGAGGTTGCAGAAGAGTTCTACCCGCGTCCAGTCCGCGTTCGCACCCTCGACGCGCCGACCGACGAGTTCCGCCAACTCGAAGGCGGCGAGAACGAACCACGCGAGCACAACCCGATGCTCGGCTACCGCGGCATCCGACGTGGCCTCGACAATCCGAACATCTTCCGCCTCGAACTGCAGGCGTTCCGCCGGCTCTTCGACATGGGGTACGACAACATCGAAGTCATGTTGCCCCTCGTCAACGACGCCGAAGACGTCCTCCGGGCCAAAGAGCACATGATAGAGGCCGGAATCGACCCCGACAAGCGCGAGTGGGGCGTCATGATAGAGACGCCTGCGGCCGCGCTCTGCATCCGCGACCTCGCAGACGCGGGTATCGACTTCGCCTCCTTCGGGACGAACGACCTGACGCAGTACACGCTCGCGGTGGACCGCAACAACGAGCACGTCGCCAACATCTACGACGAACTCCACCCGGCCGTGTTGAAACTCATCGGTGACACCATCGAAGCGTGCCGCGAAGTCGGCGTGAAGACGAGCATCTGTGGACAGGCCGGTTCCAAACCGAAGATGGTCCAGTTCCTCGTCGACAAAGGAGTCAGTTCCATCTCGGCCAACATCGACGCCGTCCGCGACGTCCAACACGAAGTCAAGCGGGTCGAACAGCGACTCCTGCTCGATTCGGTTCGCTGACGCGCCGGTAGCCAGGCACACGAATCTCTCGATTTTTTCGGTTTCGGCCCAGTGTAGCCACACATCCACCTGTCTTTTTCTCCGCAGACATCGTCTCTCTAGGTTGAGAGGTTCCGAACTACCATGTCCACCGCTGTCGATTCCCCCTCCACCAGTCAGTCGAACGTAACCGACCGCCTTCGCGCCGTCATCGTCGCTGTCGCCGTCGTCGCCGCCGCCATCATCCTCGGTGTCGTCCTCACGTTCGCGCTGTTCGTCCCGCTCCTCGTCGGAAACATCGCTATCGACCCGACAGGGTCGACGTTCCTCATCCTCGCGCTGATACCGTCACAACTCGCCTTCGCACTCGTCGGCATCCTCGTCTCGATCGCCCTCCTCGGCGGTGTCTCGGTGAGTCTCCCGACGCGGACAGACCTCAGGTGGGTGGCTCTCGGCCTCGTCGGCAGTTTCGCCGCCGTCGCACTGCTCGTCGCCGCATCGACGTTCGTCGACCTCAGTCCGGTTCAGTCGGTCGTCGGCGAGGCCGCAGGTGTCGACCCGACGATTCTCGTCGCACTCGCGCTCCTCTCTATCTTCGTCATCGCTCCCGCCGAAGAGTTGCTCTTCCGAGGTGCCGTTCAGGGGCGCTTACGCGAGACGTTCGGCCCACTCGGGGCGATCGTCCTCGCCAGCGCGATCTTCGCGTCGCTCCACGCGTTCAACTTCATCGGCGGCGGTATCGTGATTCTCGTCCCGCTTTCGGCCCTGTTTCTCGTCGGGTCGGTCTTCGGCTACGTCTACGAGCGAACGGAGAACCTCGCCGTCCCCATCGCGGTCCACGGACTCTACAACGCGACGCTGTTTCTCTCGTCGTTCGTCCTCGGGTGACGTCGGTCGTCTTCGAGTGAGACAGTTTTCGCAGGCGTCGGCCGGCCCCAGTGTCGCAGGACGACTCCCCGCACTGGAGCGGAACCGATATACTGAGCCTGCGGTTACAGAGGGGCATGCAGCGCGCGGCACCGCAAGAGTTCGACCGCGTCCTCTCTTCGATGTGTACCCAACCGCACCCTGCCGCCCGCGAGGCCGCAGCGCGGTTCTTGGCGACGAATCCGGGCGACCCCGCGACCTATCAGGCGGTCGCAGCACTCGAAGACGACGCACTCGCGTCTCTGGGCGAGATTACTGGACTGTCTTCTCCCTATGGATACATCGCCAGCGGTGGAACCGAGGCCAACATTCAGGCGATTCGTGCCGCGCGCAACCACGCCCGTGACGACGACCCGAACGTCGTCGCCCCCGAGAGCGTCCACTTCAGTTTTCAGAAAGCCGCCGACGTGCTCGGTGTCGAGTTACGGACCGTCCCCGTCGACGCCGACTATCGGGCGAACGTCGACGCCGTCTCCGAGGCCGTCGACGACCACACCATCCTCGTCGCCGGTGTCGCTGGAACCACCGAGTTCGGCCGCGTCGACCCGATTCCAGAACTGACGACCATCGCCCACGACGTTGGGGCCACGATGCACGTCGACGCTGCGTGGGGTGGGTTCGTCCTCCCCTTCACCGACCACGAGTGGTCGTTCGCCCACGCGCCCATCGACTCGATGACCATCGACCCGCACAAGTTCGGACAGGCAGTCGTTCCCGCCGGCGGCCTCCTCTTTCGCGAGAGAGAACTCTTGGACGCGCTCGCCGTCGATACGCCGTACCTCGAATCCACGTCGCAGGCGACGCTCACCGGGACGCGAAGTGGAGCGGGCGTCGCCTCTGCGGCCGCCGCGATGCGCGAACTGTGGCCCGATGGCTACCGCGAGGTGTACGAACGACAGCAAGCGAACGCCGAGTGGTTGTACGACGAACTCGTCGCCCGTGGCTACGACGGCGTCGAACCCGAACTCCCACTCGTCGCCGCCCCCATCCCGGACGCGGAGTTCGAATCACTCCGTGACCTCGGGTGGCGTATCTCTCGCACCGCGAGCGACGAACTCCGTGTCGTCTGCATGCCACACGTCTCCCGAGAGTCGCTTCGAGCGTTCCTCGCGGACCTCGACGACGTCGGCAGCGGTCCGGCACGGAACTAAGTCGCCGAGCCGAACTATTCGTTCACCGTGACCCTCACCGAGAGAAGACAGTTCTGCGCGCCAAGGGGTCTCTACCGAAACCTGAAGGCTTACATTTGATTGGTTGCGAGTGACTGGTGTGACCCTCCCCGTGCTCGTGCCGCTTTCCGACCTCGCCCTCGGAATCTATCCCGACTTCTCGTGGCTCTCGTCACTCGTCGAGACGGCCACCGGGTGGTTCGGGCTGGCAATCATCTTCGTCTACTCGTTCCTCATCGCCTTTGCCCTCCCAGGAGTGAGTGAGATCGTCCTCTTGGCCCCCCTCAACCTCGGCCTCTCGGAGACTGCGAAACTGGCGGTCATCATCGTCGTCAGCGGTGCCGGAAAATCCGCCGGAAGCGTCTTCGCGTTCTACATCGGCCACGAGACGAAAGAGTCCGGAATCGTCGAGCGGGCGCTCGAACGACTCCCCGTAGACGTGATGGGGTGGACCGAGCGACGAGCCATCGAAATCGCCCAGAAGTGGGGCTACGCCGGTCTCGCCGCCGCGCTCTGCGTCCCTGGGTTTCCCGACACGCTCTCGATTTACGCCTTCGCCGTCCTCGAAGACGACTACCTCAAGTTCGCCGCGGCGACGTTCGTCGGGTCGGCCGGCCGCCTCATCGTGACCGTCGTCGGCGTCGAGGCCGCACTCGCGTTCCTCTGAATCGTCGTCGCGAGTCGTTTCTGTGGCTCTGTTGAAATCATCAGTCGCTGATAGTTTGTCGAAACCGTGCTGAATACAGCGCGCATATCTAACAATCCACCATTCCCACCGATTAAACCGGTTTACTGTAGCTGCTTGCGTACCTCACTGATGTACTCCTGCTTGAGTCGGTGCGAGGCATGTCTAGTACTGCCTTCGATCTCGTCGCTATCGACCCACTTGATAACGACCATTTGTCTAGGATATCTCGAAGTTCGACGTGTTGCAGCGTTCATTCCATTCTTTGTGAGTTCTACCCCGTAATCCTCTCGAAGCCGACGACGTACCTCAACACCCCAGAGAGCCTTACCTTCAGCGTCTGCTAGCACTTTCAGTATCGTCTTCTGATTTTTTGTCAAACTGGTCAAGTCCATGGCTCCATTGTTCCCCATCGTTTCTATACGTACAACTGACATTATGTTCAATCTTTCTGCAACATGGGGAGCAAAGAAACAAATAGTGAATCCTTCGCTGAACTCACCCTCTGTATGTTGCACGCCACACCTGTCAAACTCAGAGGGTTTCAATAGAGCTGTTTCTGTCGTCCTACATCGCCTCTTCGAGAGACGGTAACGGACTCACTGGACAGAACATCGGCGTCTTCTCGAGCAGTTCTCGCAAGATGTGGACGTGACCCGCGCCGACGACGACGAGCACTCGTTCGTCTTCCGACTCGATTGCTCGCCAGAGGTTGTGCACCATCCGGAGATTCCGGTCGTACCACGTCGCAACCAGCTTCGGCCCCCCGAAGTTATTTTCACGTCCCCAGCGAAGTGACTCCCCGAAGAACCCAGCCGATTGGACTCCGAGGTTTCGCTCTCGGTTTTGCCACAGGAGGAACTCCTGAATCGACGAGGTGGCAATCTGTTCTGTAACCTCTCGCTCTAACTCGGAGACGTCGAGCTGGTCGAACTGTATCTTCTCTTCGGGTTCGAACCCATCTTCTGCGAGTTCTTCGTACGCCTCGTTTGCGAGCGTCATCGGATAGTCGATGGGGAACACTCGTTCGTGGTCCAGTCGGTCAGCCAATCGAAAACCGAGTTGGACGACCTCACTCCGGCACTCCGTCGTCAGTTCGTTCCGGGACGGGTGTGGAGGCTCGATTTCTTCTTCGGCGTCGTACGACCGCTTGCCAGACCGATACTCGTCGTAGATGGCGTTCACCTCGTCTGCGCGGTCGTACGGCCGTTCGACGGCAACCCGGTCGGGACGCCACCCCTCTAACGCGTCCACGGTGGTTCGCAACTGGGCCTGTCGTTCGGGGTGGAGTACGTCGTCTACGTCGAGTTGGGCGACGTCTAATCCAGGATTGTCCATGTGATACGTCCCGAGGAGCATCACCTCGACCGGACCCGACTCACATCGAGGCCACCCTTCTGGAGGGGTGTCAGACGACTGTTGCCGACTCATACACACACTCATCAGCATTCTGCCATGAATCTACGGGTCGGCCGCCACGGTATCTGCATACGCGTCGCCCGTTTCGACAATCTCGAGAATCAGAATCGCTGGTTATCTCCTCACATGGCGTATCTCTAGTATGGCATACAGACGCATCTCGAATCAGGTGGTCGTCGGGGGCGCAATCGTCGTCGTCGGCCTCGTACTGCTCGCAAACAGCACCGGTCTCTACGACACGAGTGGCCTGTTCCGGTACATCCCGTCGCTGTTCGTACTCGTCGGCCTGTACGCACTCGTCGCCAGTGGCTTCCGAAACGTCGGTGGGCCACTCGTCCTCATCGCCATCGCCGGCGCGTGGCAAGCGGTCGCCCTCGACCTCGTGACGGGGTCGCAGGTGTTGTCGCTGTGGCCGCTCCTCCTCGTCATCCTCGGCCTCTCGGTCGTCCTCGGTCGCGTCCGGTCCTCGGTCGAACCGGTCACCGGTGAACGCGTGGACCTCGTGGCCATCTTCGGCGGTCGGAACGCGCGCGTGACGACCAGTCGGTTCACCGGCGGGGCCCTCACTGCTCTGTTCGGTGCCGTCGAGGTAGACCTCCGCGACGTAGTCGAACTCGAAGAGACCGCCCGAATCAACGTCACGGCGTTGTTCGGCGGTGCCGAAATCACGGTCCCGCGCGACTGGAACGTCCAAATCGACGTGATTCCAATCTTCGGCGGGGCGGAAGACGAACGCCCACGGCGCGAACTCGAACACGAAGCGGTCGACCTCGTCGTCAGTGGGTTCTGTGCGTTCGGCGGCGTCTCGATAAAGGACTGAGTCGCTCTTACCCAGATGCGGCGTCTGAGGCGCGTCTTTTTTATCTCTCCTCTGTCTCAGTAGCGGTGTGACCGTCTTGCGTCCGGACAACATGCGTATGCGTCCCCTCTTTTAGCCACGGGTGGACCCGTCTTCGGCGTCCGTCTCGGTAACGCGAGGCGGGGGCGAATTCGGTGAACCCCGAGGTTGCATCGCATCGACCGACAGACGCACCCGTACCGGCGGGCTTTAGGCCCGCATCCGAGATACACGACACATATGAGCCACGAGGAATTCCCCACAACGAACCCAGCGGTGGTGACGTGTGGGTTGCCCTATGCGAACGGCGACCTCCACATCGGCCACCTTCGAACGTACGTCGGCGGCGACATCTACAGTCGCTCGCTGCGAAAGCTCGGCCAGCAGACGGCCTTCGTCAGCGGGTCGGACATGCACGGCACGCCCGTCGCCGTCAACGCCGAGAAAGAGGGTGTCACGCCCGAGGAGTTCGCACTCCGCCACCACGAGAAGTACGAAGCGACGTTCCCCCGATTCAACATCGACTTCGACAACTACGGCCACACGCACGACGAGACGAACACCGAACTCACGCAGGAAATCGTCCGAACGCTCGAAGCCGAGGGCTACGTCTACGAGAAAGAGATTCCCGTCGCCTACGACCCCGACGCGGACCAATGGCTTCCCGACCGATTCGTCGAAGGCGCGTGCCCGTACTGTGGCGAGCACGCCCGCGGCGACGAGTGTGACGAAGGCTGTGGCCGCCACCTCGAACCCGGCGAGATAGAGAACCCGACGTCGACGCTCACCGGCAACCCCGCCGAGTACCGCGAGCGCCAGCACAAGTTCTTCGCCGTCTCCGACCTCCAGGAGTACCTTCAGGAGTTCATCAATCGAGTCGAGGGCACCTCGAACGCCCAGAACCAGCCACGAGAGTGGATAGAAGGCGAACTCCAAGACTGGTGTATCACCCGCGACATGGATTGGGGTATCGACTACCCTGGAGACGCAGGTGACGATTTGGTCCTCTACGTCTGGGTAGACGCCCCTATCGAGTACATCTCGTCGACCAAGCAGTACACAGAAAAGGTCGGTGCCGACGTGTTCGACTGGGAGCAAGCGTGGAAAGAATCGGGCGACATCGTCCACATCATCGGCCGCGACATCATCCAGCACCACACCGTCTTCTGGCCGGCGATGCTCAAGGGTGCGGGGTACATCGAACCACGCGCCGTCATGGCCTCCGGGTTCATCACGCTCAACGGCAAGGGCTTTTCCACCTCGCGGAACCGCGCCGTCTGGGCCGACGAATACCTCGACGAAGGCTTCCACCCCGACCTGCTTCGGTACTACCTCGCCACGAACGGCGGGTTCCAACAGGACGTCGACTTCTCGTGGTCGAAGTTCCAAGAGCGCGTCAACAGCGAACTCGTCGGCACCGTCGGCAACTTCCTCTACCGGTCGATGCTCTTCGCCTACCGCAACTTCGAGGGGACGCCCGAGGCAGACGTCTCCGAGGAAGTCGAAGACCGAATTCGGGAAGCCATCGACGAGTTCGGCGCGGCCATCAACGACTACTCCATCCGCGAGTCCGGCAACGCCGCCGTCCGCCTCGCCCAGTTCGGCAACGAGTACATCCAGCGGAACGAACCGTGGAAACTCACCGACGAAGACCCCGAAGCGGCCGCACAGGTCATCCGCGACTGCGTCCAGATTGCGAAGGCCGTCGCCGTCATCTTCCAGCCCGTCGCGCCCGCGAAGATGCAGGCGCTCTGGGAGCAACTCGGCGAAGCGGGCCTCGTGGCCGACACGGACATCGACGACGCACTCGCCGCGCCGCCGGCGTCGTTCGACGAACCCGAGGCACTCTTCGAGAAGATAGAAGACGAACGCGTCGAGGCGCTCAACGAGAAACTCGACGAGCGCGTCGCTGCGACGGAATCCGAAAGTGACGAGTCCGAGGAGGACGGCGACGAGAGTATGGCAGACGACGCTGACCTCGAACCTATCGCCGACGACCGCATCTCGTTCGACGAGTTCCAGAACCTCGACCTGCGCGTCGGCGAGATTCTCTCCGCCGAAGGCATCGATGGCGCGGACAAACTCGCCAAACTGACCGTCGACATCGGCGTCGAAGAGCGCCAAATCGTCGCCGGCATCAAGCAACTCCACGACCTGTCGGAACTCCCCGGCAAGAAGGTCATCATCGTGGCCAACCTGGAGAAGGCCGAACTGTTCGGCACGGAGTCCAACGGCATGCTGCTCGCCGCCGGTGACGAAGCAGACCTGCTGACGACCTACGACGACGCGACGCCCGGCACGAAGGTCCAGTAACTGCGACCTGCCGAGTCTCGTTTTCCACCGCCCAACGAACCAGGACCGCAGGGGCTATCAGTGCTGCCTCCTCAGCGTCGTCTATGGAACTCGGTGGACGAACCGCAGTCGGAATCGTATTCGCGCTCGTCGCAGTCGTCGGTGTCGTCGCCGCCGTCACCAGCGGTGGGGTCGGCACGCTGACCGTCGAACGCGTCGACGAACTTCCACAGGGCCAAGGCGCTGTCGCCTTCGAGAACCTCGACCCAGACCAGCGAGCGACGTTCGAAGAAGCGGTCACGACCGACTCGCCCGTCGAGATACCCACCGAGTCAGCACGGAACGAGTTCGTCGACCCCGGATACGTCCGGTACGACGGCGGCATCTACCGCACGACTGTCTCTTCGTAACTGCCGAAAACGACCGACGGACGCCCGCGTCCCGAACATCTTCCTTCGAATGTCAGCATCGTATCGGAGTCACTATGAGTGACGACGTTCGACCCCCATCTATGCGACTGGGCGTCTCACTCGCCGTGCTTCTGTTGGTCGTCACCGCAGGGTGTCTCGGTGGAAGCAACGGAACCGGCCAACTGACCGTCGAACGCGTCGACGAACTCCCGCAGGGAGAAGGCGCAGTCTCGTACGACAACCTCTCGCCGGAGCAGAAAGACGCCTTCCAGCGAGCACTCGGCGAAGGTGGGTCTACGACCATCCACAAAGGGACCGACCGAAACGAGTTCGTCGACCCCGGATACGTCCGGTACGACGGCGGTATCTACCGAACGGCGGTCGCGGTTCAGTAGGCGGTCGCGGTTCAGTAATCGCAGCTAGCGACTGAGCCGCCTATTTTGGCGGACGAAGTCGGTAGTAGCGGCGGTTGAGGTTGTACATGTAGCCCTCACGCATCGTCTTGAGCACCGCGTAGGTGATAGTCCCGAAGACGATGGGGAGCAGGAACGTCAAGTCGAACAGCAAGTTGACGTTCATCGGCATGAGGTTCTTGACTGCCAAGAGCGAGATGGTCAGCGCGAACACCACGCCGAAGACACCAACTGCGGCCCAGAACGGTTCTTCGACCGGTCTGCGTGCGGACCCCTTGTTGAGGAAGGGGACGATGGCGATGAAGCCGACGACGACACCGTTCGCGAGGACACCGTAGGTCCGGTCGGCCATAATCTTCTGCCCACCGAGGATGGCGAGTTCGGGATTCAACGGGTCGAGTTTGAGCAGCCCGAACGACCAGTAGAGATACCAGTCGGGCAGGATGATGGCCGGCGTCTGACTCGGGTTCGCGGGTGCGCCGATGTGCGGCGGCATCGTCGCCGAGAGGAACAGAATCATCCCGACGAAGAACGACGCGATAGAGAGGTTTCGAACCGTCTCGTGGGGCCACGTCGGGAACGCCAGGACGTCTCGTTCGATGTAGTCCGACGACTGGCGAACCGTCTGGTCTTCGTATCGCGAGCGTTCGAAGTACTCGTACGTCAGGCGGGACAGTCCGGTGGTTCGGGCCTTACGCTCCGCCCACGTCGGCGTCTCGTTGTCAGGTGGGACTGGTCCGGTTGGAAGCCCACCATCCGTCGTTGGCGACCCAGTTTCCGGTGAGTCGCCACCGTCGTCAGTCCCCCCGTCTGTCCAGAGCGGAGACTCGTCGGTCGGAGACATACTACAGTATTAGCTCGAGCACAGAAAAAGTGCGCGACAAGCCCTCAGACTAGTGTTTTCGAGACATTCACCGGTTCAGTCTCGTCGGAGGACGTTCGACTGGTGCACTACATAGACTATATGTGTGAATGACTTACTCACAAACGAGTTTTTCATCGGGCTTTTTTATTGGTCGGTCGTAGTCAGGGTTATGCGCAACGCAAAAATCGTCTGTACACTCGGTCCCGCCTCGTTCGACCGAGAGACGATTCGTGGGCTCGCCGACGCTGGGATGAGCGTCGCCCGGATGAACGCGAGTCACGGAACCGTCGAACACCGGTCGGACGTTATCGATAGCATCCGTGCTGTAGACGATGCGACCGACGAACCGCTCGCGGCCATGCTCGACCTGCAGGGCCCCGAAGTGAGGACGGCCCCAATCGACGAAGACATCTATCTCGAAACGGGCTCTGAGGTCCAGTTCTTCGAAGGTGACGACGCGACGCCCGACGCAATCGGCCTCTCGTACTCTATCTCTGCTGCGGAGTCCGGTGACACCATCCTCCTCGACGACGGCCGTATCGAAGCGACGGTGGACCGAGTGGAAGACGGCACTGTCTTCGCGACCGTCGACTCCGGTGGCAAACTCGGTGCCCGAAAGGGTGTGAACGTTCCTGGTGTCGACCTCGACATCGACCTCATCACCGACTCCGACTACGAGAACCTCGAACTCGCCGCAAAGAAGGAAGTCGACTTCGTCGCCGCCTCGTTCATCCGCGACGCAGCAGACGTCTACACCATCAGCGACACGCTCGAATCGCTCGGTGCGGACATCCCTATCATCGCGAAGATCGAACGCGCCGGTGCAGTCGAAAACCTCGACGAGATTATCGAGGCCGCCCACGGCGTGATGGTCGCTCGCGGCGACCTCGGTGTCGAATGTCCGCTCGAAGAGGTCCCGATTATTCAGAAGCGAACCATCCGAAAAGCACAGGCCGCCGGTGTCCCCGTCATCACGGCGACCGAGATGCTCGACTCGATGGTCCACTCGCGTCGCCCGACCCGCGCCGAGGCGTCCGACGTGGCCAACGCCGTTCTGGACGGCACCGACGCCGTGATGCTCTCCGGTGAGACGGCCGTCGGTGACCACCCCGTTCGTGTCGTCCAGACGATGTCTCGCATCGTCGAAGAGGTCGAAGCGAGTCCCGAGTACGACGAGAGCCAAGAACAGCGTGTTCCGACCGCTATCGAGGGGTCGCGGACGGAAGCACTCGCTCGCTCGGCACGCTACCTCGCCCGTGACGTGAACGCGGCGGCTATCGTCGCCGTCTCCGAGTCCGGGTACACTGCCCGGAAGACGGCGAAGTTCCGCCCCGGCGTTCCCGTCGTCGCCGTCACGCCGAACGACCGGACGCGACGCCAACTCGCCCTCCTGTGGGGCTCTTCGGCCGAATACTCGGACTACAGTACGAGCGTCGAATCCGTCATGGACGACGCCGTCACCGCCGCCCTCGACGCTGGCGCCGCAGAATCCGGTGATACCATCGTCGTCCTCTCTGGGATGATGACCGAACTCGAAGGGACGAACACGACGAACATGCTCAAAGTGCACGTCGCCGCCGAGTCTATCGCCACCGGCCGCAAAATCGTCGGCGGGCGCGTCGCAGGGCCGCTCTACCGGACGACAGACGGTGACCTCTCGGACGTTCCCGAAGGTGCGGTTCTCGCCCTCGCCGCCGACTTCGACGGCGAGTTCGACGGCGACGCGGACAAACTCGCAGGAATCATCGACGCCCGCGCGGGCATGACCGGCTATCCGGCACTCGTCGCACGCGAACTCGACATCCCGATGGTTTCCGGTGCACCGCTCCCGGTCACGGTGACGGAGGGTTCGACCGTCACGCTCCACGCCGAACGCGGCATCGTCTACGAAGGCGACGTCATCGGCTTCGAGTACGACGGCCGATAGAAGTGCGGTAGCCCTTTCCCGCCGCGTCTCCTATCTGACAGTGATGTCCCGTTCTTCAGAACCGAAGACCGAAGACGAAGGCGAGTGGCGGTTCAGTATCGACGACGTTGGCCCCGACGGCATCGTCGACAACTCGCCCGACGGACCGGAGGCGCTCCCCATCGAACCGGAGTCGCCGAATCCGGAGAACGTCGTCTTCGTCGTCCTCGGCGTCCTGCTCGCAGTCGGTCTCATCGTCATCACAGTGTTCCCCAACGCTATCTGACGGCGTCCGAACCTCGTCTCGTCGTTCGGTTCCAAACTGCCCCCTGTTGGTCCCCGTCTCGCCCTTGCCGAGAGAGCGAATTTCCGTTTTGATAATCGGGCCTTTTGATTTATGTAACCCCGAGCGAAATCGCCGCCAACCCCAACCGGGAACACCACATGAGTTACGCAGTCCGCGCACCCTCCGCCATGGTCGCCGTGTTGATTCTCACCGCGGCGTTGTGGGTTCCGACGCCCACCGCCGCGGCCGACCAGCCAACTGCTTCGTTCGAACAGGACGTGACCACCGTCACGCGTGGTGACATCGTCGAGATTCGGGTTCGACACTCCGAACCCGGTGTCCTCCACGTCGGCGGCGACGACTACGGCTACCACCTGACCGTCGAACTCACCGGTGCAGGCGTGACGACGGTCACCATCGACACCTACAGTTCGACCGGTGGCCCCGAGACGTACGTCTCTGGCGGCGGAAACAAGACGCTCCACACTGCCGAACTTCAGCGACCACTCGAACCGACGACCTATCTGATGAACGTGACCATCGGCGGCGTCGAACGCGCTATCGGCCAACTCCAAGTCGAACCACGTGGCAACACGTCGGCGTCGACGTTCGTCGCTCCGGCGAGTCTGACCGACGCCGAGTCGACGCCGTCGGTGAGTGCCATTCGCGCCGCCTCGACGAAGCGAACGGTCGTCGCCAGAGGCGACATCGCCGTCTTCCGCCTCGACGAGAGTGGCCTCGAATCGGCGCTCGCGTCCGGAAACGTCTCCGGTGGACCGGACTCCAACGGCGTCGAACTCTCGCTGAACCAACTCGAAGTCCGCCCGAACCACGAGCAAGAGACGTTCCTCGCGACGCCCGAGAACGGCGCGACGGTCGTCTCTGACCTCGAAAACGACGCCGTCTACGTTCTGTGGGACACCTCGGACCTCCCACTCGAAGGCGACCGAGAGAACTACGAACTGGCGGTGACGCTCCAAGGCGAACACAACGAACTCGTCGAAGCGGACACCATCACCGCCCGCACACCGGTGCACCTCGTCGAACCGTCGGTGTCGATGGCCGTCGACGACGAGACAATCTACCCGTGGGAGCCGCTCACGGTCAACGTCACGGGCGAGACGACGCTGGCACCCGACACCGTGCTCGAACTCCGTGCACGCGCACCCGGCCAACCGTTCTTGCGACTCGTTCCGATGACCGTCACCGAGAACGGAACGCTCGCCACGAACCTCACGTTCGCACCCGAAGACCGCGGCCTCGTCTTCCCCATGTGGATTCGCGAGTACCGCGACCAGACGAAGACGACGATGACGTTCCACGAATCCACCGCCGCGCTGCGATTCGTCGACCAGGAGACGGACGGGACGTTCGTCACCATCAGCGAAGTGAACCTCTCGGTCGGCGGGTTCATTCAGGTCGAGACACCCGACGAAGAACTGCTGGGAACGAGTGCGTACCTCCCACCGGGGCGACACGAGAACGTCGTCGTGGAGTTCGACCGCCGGCAACTGACCGACAGCGAACTCCTGGCAGTCGCCTACGCCGACCGGAACAGAGACGGGAACTTCTCGGCCGAAGTCGACCTCCCGTTCCGAGAGAACTCGAGTGTCAACGGCACAGTCGTCGCGGACGACGCGATGGTCAGACTCGAACCGGACGCGAAGACACCGACGGCAACGCCGACACCGACTCGAACGCCGGAGACCGACGAATCACCCGCTTCGGAGGCGACGGCGACGACCACACCGTATCCGGTCGTCGAACGGACGCCGCTCGACCCGGCAGTCGCCGGGACGAACACGGGGATTCCGTTCTCGCCAGCACTTGCGGTCGTCGCACTCGTCGTCACAGGGTTGCTTGTACGACTGCGAAAGGTGGGAGGTGACCGACGATGACGAGACTCGTCGAACTCGAATCGACGAAGTTCGTCCGGTTCCTCTCTGACCTCTGGACGCAACGGAACTGGCAGACGAACGTACAACCACGAGGCGAAGGGCGCTACCTCGTTCAGGGACAGCGTGGCGACGGGACGAAGGGCCTGATGCTCGTCCTCCCTGCTGCCGAGGCGACCGTCGAGAAAGACCACGTCAGAGGCTTCGTCGCCCACGCGAAAAAGAGACAGATAGACGTCGTCGCCATCGCGACGCAAGGCGAGTTCGCGGACGAAGTTCGAGGCTTTACGACCAAACACGACGTGACGCTCCTCGATTTGGACACGTTGGGTGAGACGGTCGAAGACGAAGGGCTCGAAGAGACGGTCAAACAGTACACAGACGGCGACGTGTACGAAACCGCAGAAGTCGAGTTCGGTATTCCGTTCGACGTCCCCGAACCACTCGAGAACGCCATCTCGGCGCTCCCGCTCGACGGCGTCCGTGAACGACTCGAGTCGCTCACGAGTGGTGACGATGGTGGTGACGACGACGGTGGGTCCCTCCGTGACCGACTTCCGTCGTCGCTCGACGACCTCAAATCGGGGTCGCCGCCGAGTGTCCGGGTCGTCGTCGTCGCAGTCTTGCTGTTGGTCCTCGCACTCGGGTCGGTGGCGGCCCTCGGCCCGATGGTCGATGGTCTCGGCGGGCCTGTCGGTCAGAGCGGTGTCGGGGTGTCGGCCCTCTCGAGTGCGCCTCCCTCGTCGGCAGAGTTGGTCGCGCAGTGGAATGCGAAGACGACCGAGTCTGTCGCGGTCGGAAACGAGTCGTACACCGCTCCTGACGGCAAACAGTTCGTGTTGGTCGCGCTCAACGTCTCCGTGACAGGGTCCTCGCCTGGGTCGTTCTCGCAGACCGACCTCGTGTTCGAATCCGACGGCGTCCGGTACGGCCACCAACCACTCTCGAACACCACTGGGTTCGCGAACGGTGGGTTGTTCGCACCGAACGAGTCAGAGACCGTCTGGACGGTCTTTACCGTCCCGTCGAACGCGTCGACAGGAACCGTTCTCGTCCGCGACGCTGGTGGCG
Organism: Haloferax marinum; assembly: GCF_009674625.1. Classification (GTDB taxonomy): domain Archaea; phylum Halobacteriota; class Halobacteria; order Halobacteriales; family Haloferacaceae; genus Haloferax; species Haloferax marinum. The sequence goes on from NZ_WKJQ01000001.1 coordinate 1,048,858, forward strand.
ACACAGTCGCTTTCGTCCACGACGAGTCGCTTCCGGTCGAACCGGACGAAACTGACTGACTACAGCTTCGACGTGGGCCGAGTCGACGTCTCCGAATCGCCGAGTTCGACACGACTTACCCTCAACCCTTAATCGGACGACGGCCCTAGAGCACCTATGGCACACCCGCCGTTTCCGTTACAGACGGGACTCGTCGGTCCCGAGACGTTGCCGCTACTCTTGGTACTCGCCGGTCTCGGACTCTCTCTTGCCGAAGCGATGGCACCCGGCGCACACTTCGTCGTCCTCGGCGTCGCACTCCTCGCCGCCGGACTCGTCGGGCTAGTCATCGGGCCGTTCGCCACGCCACTCGTCCTCGGTCTCCTCGTGTTCGTCTTCGGCGCCCTCGCACTGTACGGCTACCGCGAGTTCGACCTCTACGGTGGCAAAGGAGAAGGTCGGACGAGCGACTCGAAGGCACTGAAAGGGAAGATAGGACGGGTGACCGAACGTGTCACCCCGACCGAGGGAGAAGTGAAACTCGACGAAGGCGGGTTCAATCCGTACTACGCTGCTCGGTCGGTCCACGGTGAACTCTCCGTGGGGAGTGAGGTTGTCGTCGTAGACCCCGGCGGCGGCAACGTCGTGACCGTCGAAGGAATCGGCCCCGGTGAGGACGAAATCGACCGAGAACTCGCCAGAGAACGTGCCCGAAGAGCACGTGAGCGGGACGAACGTGAGCGAGAACCCGAAGACGTAGAACGAATCTGACCGACGCTCACCTCCACCCCGTCACGGAGAAAACCGTGTGACGTGATTGGTTTGGTACACGAATACTTATCATACGGCCAACCCTAGACGAGGTTATGGACCTACTTGCTCTCCAGGTGGGACTCGGGTTGGGAAGTGCCGTCGCCGGCCTTCTCGTCCTCGCTCTCGCCGTCGTCACGGTGTACCAGATGGTGGAGATCGTAGACGCCTACGAGAAGAAGGCGCTCACGGTCTTCGGGGAGTACCGACGCCTCCTCGAACCAGGTATCAACTTCATCCCGCCGTTCGTCTCGCGTACCTACGCGTTCGACATGCGTACGCAGACGCTCGACGTCCCCCGTCAGGAAGCGATTACGCGCGACAACTCACCGGTGACCGCCGACGCCGTCGTCTACATCAAAGTCATGGACGCCAAGAAGGCGTTCCTCGAAGTCGACGACTACAAACGTGCGGTCTCCAACCTCGCCCAGACGACGCTCCGCGCCGTCCTGGGTGACATGGAACTCGACGACACGCTCAACAAGCGACAGGAAATCAACGCCCGAATCCGCAAGGAACTCGACGAACCGACCGACGAGTGGGGCGTCCGCGTCGAATCCGTCGAAGTCCGCGAAGTCAATCCGAGTGCGGACGTTCAGCAGGCGATGGAACAGCAGACCTCCGCCGAACGTCGTCGTCGTGCCATGATTCTCGAAGCGCAGGGTGAACGGCGCTCTGCGGTCGAGAAGGCAGAGGGTGAAAAGCAGTCGAACATCATCCGCGCACAGGGTGAAAAGCAGTCGCAGATTCTCGAAGCACAGGGTGACGCTATCTCGACGGTTCTCCGAGCGAAATCCGCCGAGTCGATGGGCGAACGCGCCATCATCGACAAGGGGATGGAGACGCTGGCGAACATCGGCCAGAGCGAATCGACGACGTTCGTCCTCCCGCAGGAGCTCACCTCACTCCTCGGCCGGTACGGCAAACAGCTGACCGGGTCCGACGTACAGGACATGGAGGGCCTCTCCAGCATGCAGTTCGACGAGGAGACCCGCGAACTAATCGGGCTGGACGACATCGACGACATCCTCGGCCAAATCGACCAGGCCGCCGAGATGGACGTCGAACAACTCGAACAGGAAGCAGAGGCCATCAAGGCCGGTGCAGAGGTCAACGACATCAAATCGCCCGACGAAGTCATCGCCGAGGTGGACGAAGAAGAAGAACCGATCAAATCGTCCGACGAAGTCGTCTCGGAGGCTGACGAGACGGACGAAACATCGAAGACAGAGGCGACGTCCAACGGCCAACAGAGCGACGACGAAACCGACGACGAGTCTGAGATGGCGTTCGAGAAAGACCTCGAATAGGACGACAGCGTTCGCGACCCGTCGGCCGCACGGTGCGAGACGCGACCGAACTGGGCGGAACGCGGCGGGTTACTCTTCTGCGTCGACGCGAGTGCGGACGTTCTCGAAGTAGGCTTCTACGTCGCGTTTGACGATGGGACGGAGCAGTCCCGTGCCGAGCGACGAGACGCCTCCGGAGAACCCGACTTCCGCAGAGTACGAGAGAATCGTCGTTCCGTCGTCTCCCTCCGTCATCTCCATCGCCGCGAGGATGTCGAAATCGCTCCCGGTCTTGGTGTCGTGTGCGACGCCGCTGGCGACGACCCAGTCCGGTTCGTTCATCTCGACGAGTTCCATTTCTCCCTCGAGCGAGACCGTGAGGTGGCTCACGCCACGCGTGATGTGGACGTCGTAGACGCGTTCAGAGCGTCGGTCTATCTCCTCGGCACCGGGGACGCACGACGAGAGGACTTCTGGGTCGGAGATGAGTTCCCACACGCTATCTTTGTCGGTGGGCAGTTCGACGGCGTCGGCGAATTCGAGGCGCTTGTCGCCCGACGGTGACTCCGCAGACGACTCTTCTTCGGTTGCTGTAGTATCGGTATTACTCATGGTTCGTGGAAAGCCGACGCAGCCGTCGGAGGAGACCGACGGAGGCGACGGGTCAGTTACTCAAGCGTGACGATGCTGAACGTGTTCTCTTCGACGTTGACGTCGCGGTAGTTGTTCTCTTCGTCGGTGATGTTTATCGTGTAGGTGACGTCCGTCGGTTCGGCGTCCTCCGGAACGTCCCACGAGCCTCCCCAAATCGGTGCGGGGTGTTCTTCGTCGTCACCAGCCCACTGCAGTTCGACGGTGACGCCGTTGTCCATCTCGACGACCATCTCGTCGATGGTCTCGTTGCTCACCGGTTCGCCAGTCGCGGGGTCGTAGACGCCGACGTCGAAGACGACGGTCATGCCTGGGACGAACGTCCGGGACGTCCCACAACTGGAGACCAGTCCGCCTTCGGGGACGGCCCCACTGGCGACGAGTTCGTCGGTCACGACGTAGTTCTTCGGGTGGAAGTCGTCGATGATGGAGAACTCGTCGGCGGCCACCTCGACGTTCTGGTACTCGATGTTTTCGCCGGTGAGTTCTACGGAGTACTTGATGGTACCTGGGTCGGCGTCTTCGGGAATCGTCCAAGAGCCGTTCCAGTAGGGGTGTGGGTGTTCTTCGTCGTCGCCGGCCCACGTGAGGTCGACGGTGACGCCGTTGTCCATCTTGACGGTTACGCCGTCGATGGTGTCGTTACCCACCGATTCGCCGGTTTCGGGGTCGTAGACGCCGACTTTGAAGACCGCATGCATGCCTGGCATGAACGTCCGCGTCGGCGCACAAGCCGACACGAGGCCGGCGTCTTTCGGGAGGCCCTCGGACCCGGCGATGAGGTCCTCGCTCAGGACGTAGTTCTTCGTCGGTTCAGGCGTCTCTGTCGTGGTCGGGGCTTCAGTCGTCTCGTCTTCCTGTTGGCCCTGACTGCTACACCCGGCGACGACCGCGCTCGTCCAGACGGCGGCGTTCGTCGCGAGGAACTTCCGCCTCGTCGCCGCTGAGCGACTCCGGAGTACGGTACTGGTACCGCCGCCCCCGTCTGTGGGGTCGGCCGTGTCACGGTCGGAATTGTCGTTGCTCATCTCCGTTCGTACCATCCAACAATCATTCACTAAAGGTGACTCTGCGATATACAGATATTTTTCAACTACACCGAAGTGCGGCGACGACACTACCCAGTCGGAAGCGGGGGGCTAAAACTCAGTTCGGTCGGTGTCTGGTGTTCGGCGACCGCACGCGAAAATCAGTTCGGTCGGTGTCAGACGGTCGGGTCGCGCTGGTTAGCCGTCGACGTCGACGAGAGTGAACTGGCCGGTCTGAACGACCTCCTCGTCCGACCCGGCGTCGACGACGACATCGTAGCTGTAGTCGCCGGGGGCAAGGTCATCGGTGCTCGGAAGTTTGCCACCCCACTGGTTCTCGATGTGGTCGGCGTGAGGGCCGTCCCACGAGAGTTCTTGCGGCGGTACGTCTGCGTTGGGGAACCGCACACTCACTTCTTCGAGGTCACCAGGACCGATGATTTCGCCCGAATCGGTCTCGAAGATGCCGACGAGGAACCCGACGGGCGACCCAACAGGGAAGAGCGATTCCGACGGGCAGGTCGTCGTCGTCCCCGACCCTCCCGACGACGTGGTGGTCTCGGTCGGAGTCGGCGTCGGCGCCTCCGTCTCCCCATCCGTGGGACTCGACGTGGTCGTCGGCGAGGTCTGCGTCGTCCGGTTCGTAACCGTGGTGGATGTCGTCTCGTCGTCGCCCCCGTCGTCGCCCCCGTCGTCGTTGCTGTCGCCGGTACACCCCGCGACGCCGATGGTGAGCCAGGTCGACGCCCCGGCGGCCACGAGTCGACGTCGCGAGAGGCGGCCGGTTCGCGCGTCGCCACCGTCGTGAGTCGACTCGGTGCTTCCGTCTTCGTTGGTCGGTTCGTTGCGCATTATGGTGAATGGTCAGCAAACGGGACCGTAAATTCCGGTTTGGAGAATACAGGGGTTTATCCCCACGGCGCCCCGTGTGTGCGCCCGCGTTTCCGACGGACGCATCCGTTCGGAGAAGACTCAGATGTCTGTCGTAGAATTCGCACTTCCCACACGTCCTGTCGTAGAATTCTCACTTCCTAAGAAGGCCACCCGTCTTTCATGGCGGGGCACTCCGAACGTACGAGTATGTCCGCTTCTGAGGGTGATTTCTGGACTAAACAGCCGGACGGAAGGGACGCGGAGCCCATCGACGTACGGCTGTCGATTCGGCCCGACGAGACGGTGGAGTGTGCGCCACCCACACCGGAACCGACGCCGATTCGCCAGTCGTTCTGTCTCGGTACCACCGATACGGCAGGTTGTCAGCAGATTGTTTCCCGTGACGGCGAGTGCGAGTACCGGGCCTACTCGCCGTGCTCGAAGTGTCCGTGTTACGTCTTCGCGAATCACGACTGTATCGCTACGCTGGAGAAGGGCCGGGACGGCCGGCTGGTCTACTCGGTGACGCTTCCGGACCGGTCGGGACTGCCCACCCTCGTTGGAGAACTCCGAGAGGCCGGAGCGACAGTGTCCGTCGACCGAATCCTCTCGATCGACGAAGAGACGGACGACCCACCTGTATTGACCGACAAACAGCAGTCTGCGCTGACCTGCGCGCTGGAGACTGGCTACTACGAACGCCCCCGCAAAGCGACGCTCGACGACCTCGCCGCAGAACTCGACATCTCGTCGTCCGCGGTCTCGCAGCGGTTGAACGCCGTCAACAGACGGCTCATCAAAAAGTACTGCAAGCAGTTCGAACCCGACCGCCTGCAGTGAGCGTTCGAGGGATGAACCACCGTTCGAACATTATTATCTAAACATTACAGGCAAACGGATTGCCCCTTCGAGAACGATGTGTCATTTGTCACGATGTCACGTCACCAGTTCCATTGTCCGTCCTGTGGGGCCGACGTCGTCGTCGACGACCGAGTTCGGAGGTACGTCCTCGACGACGGTTGTCTGCTGTGCCTCGCGCCCGTGACGGACGACGCCTTCGAGATGGTCGCCGAGGCCGAATCGTAGTCGCCGGCTTGTACCTCGACGACCTGTGTCTCGACGACGCGTCCACCTATCCAGACCGACGGCGTAAGCGGGGTGAACTGTCGCCCAACCGACCACTAATATAAAGGACTTCATATTCCCCAAACGACCGTAAGTGGTCGTTGACCGAACTCGCATCTATAATTATGGCGCAGGATACCGACATCTCCGCGGAACTCGAAGACAAGCTCAGCCAACATCGGAGACGGCAGACGCCAGCCTCGGGGACGCTCGTGATGGGTTCACAGGAGGCCTACGTCGGCGACGAGGTGACGCTGCTCGGTCGCAACCTCCCAGAGTCCATCGAGCTGACGGTCGTCTGGCACTCGGTGAACGGCAGTTGGGGCGTCCTCAAGGCCAACGAGATACTTGGACCGCAGTACCAGTCCAAAGAGAAACGACTCACGACGGTCACCACCGACGCCGACGGGAAGTTCGACGAGAGCATCGAGATTCCAGAGGACTACGGTGGGGCCCACACCGTCGAACTCCGCGCGCCCGACGGGACGAACCTCGGACAGGGCGAAATCGAGGTCACGCCGCATTTCGAGATAGAGAACCGCACGGCACCGCTCGGCGAGGTCTTCACCATCACGGGGTACGGCCTCGGCCCCAACCCCCTTACGAACAACTATCAGGTGACCTGGGACAACGGGATGGTCGGATTCATGACCGGCGTGATGAACAACGGGAAGGCGACGGCCCAAATCCGCGCGGCGGGACCCGTCGGAGAGCACGTCGTGCAGGTCTGGCGGAACTACCGCGGCGTCCCGTTCCTCCAGAACAACACGCAATCACCGTACGGTCCGGTCGCCGGGGGGCGACAGTCGTCGTGGACCGTCGAGACGACCGAACCCGAGGGCGAACCCGAATCCATGTGGATCGACGCGCAGTTCGACGAGACGCCCCTCGAAGTCCACTACCCCGACATCGACGAGGATACCGACGCCGAACTCGAAATCACGCCCACGTCGGGCAAGCCGGGGACCACGGCGTTCATCCGTGGCGAGAACTTCCCGTCGGATGAGGAGGTCGACCTCGTGTGGTACCGCCACCAGGGCCACCGCGTGAAGGGAATCCCCATCACGCCTGTGCCGCAACCGGACGTGCTTCCGTCGGTGACCACCGACGAGAACGGGTCGTTCCAGGTGGAAGTCGAAATCCCACGGGACGTCGGGTCGACCCGACCGATAACCGCGGAGATAGACGGGACGTCCGTCGCCATCACCGGCTTCATGATGCAACCCGACGTGGTCGACATCTCGCCGAAGAAAGGACCGGTCGGCACCGAAATCGACATCAAGATAACCGGCATCGGGTGGACCGTCTACGAGAACGCGCCGTACTTCGTCTACGACAACAAGCCAATCGGCTACGTCTGCGGCGTCGACGACGAGGAAGAAAACGGTATCACGCACATCAAAATCCGCGCCTCCGGCGAACCGGGCTACCACTTCATCGACGCGTACCCCTGCATCTTCGAGATGCGAGACGAAGAGCCGAACTTCGAGATCAAGCCCCACCTCTCGTACCTCGACAACCACCCGGTGCGCCCACTGCCCGCGTTCCACTTCGCGTTCGAAGTCACCGAGTGACGACGCGCCAATGACTCTCCGCGCCGTCGCACCGCGCCGCCGACCGCCACACTCTCTTACACATGACTGTTGACCTCACCCTCGCATGCTACCCCTACGAGTGGACTCGCTCGCTTCGAGACGGCCGCGTCGAACCGCAGGGCGTCTCGCTCACCACTGTCGATTACCCGAACCCCGAACGGTTCCGTCGAATGGCCCAGCGGTTGGAGTTCGACGTCTGCGAAATGTCGATGGGGACGTACCTCGCGTCCCGACGGGCGCCCGAGGAGTTCCCGTTCACCGCGATTCCCGTGTTCCCGTACCGTCGGTTCAGACACGCCTACATCTACCGGCGACGGGACGCGGACATCGAGACACCCGCCGACATCGCCGACTCTCGGGTCGGTATCGTCAACTGGCAGACGACGACCGGAATCTGGCAGCGTGGCATCCTCGCGGAGCGTCACGGCGTCGACCTCCAGTCGATCGAGTGGGTCGCGACGGGGACCGAAATCGTCCCCACCGACACCACTGGGTTCGACATCGAGTACCGCGCACCGCCGGAGGCCAGCGCGATGCCGCAGCTCGAATCGATGGTCGAGTCGGGTGACGTCGACGCCGTTCTCACCCCCGTCCACCTCGACACCGACGCGGCAGAGCGACTGTTCTCTGACCCCGTCGAGACCGAGAGACGCTACTTCCGAGAGACGAGCATCTTCCCCATCATGCACACCGTGGTCGTCCGAGACGAGGTGCTCGACGACCATCCATGGGTGGCACAGAATCTCTTCGACGCCTTCGAGGAGGCAAAACAGGCCGCCCTCGACGGACTGGACCACCCACGGTGGATGCCGCTGGCGTGGTCGAAGCCTCTCGTCGACAAGCAGCGAGAGCTCATAGGCGACGACCCGTGGGAGTACGGCCTGACGGAGCGAAACGTCGCCACGCTGGAGACGCTGCTCTCGTACGCCCACCAACAGCGGGTCGCCGCCGAGGCGTACGACGTCGAGTCGCTGTTCGCGACCGACCACATCGACCAGCAGTGGTTCGGTCCGGGGGAGGGATGACCGTCGCACCACGCATCAGCGTCGCGGGTCTCTCGAAGCGGTACGGGGAGAGCCGACGGAGTCGGTCGTCGTCGATTGGCGGTGACGCTGCACCGCCAAATCGTCACGCCACCGAACCGTCTGGTCGACCGACCGGCTACCGTGGCGAAGCGCTTTTCTTGAGGCCGTATCGTATGTCCACCTAGATGTCGAATCGACAGATAGACGACGACAAGCGCGCGACGCTCCGTCGTTTCGCCGCCCTCGGTGCCGCGAGTCCGCTCGTTGGCCTCGGAACGCGAGATGACGACGAGACGGGGTCGAGTGACGCGCGCGACGCCATCGTCGGGTACGTCGCGTCCACGCCGGGCGCGCATTTCTCGAAGGTACGCGACGATTTGAAACTGGGAACTGGCGAGACTCAGTATCACCTTCGGAACCTCGTCGACGACGGAACCCTCGACGTTCGCCGCGACGGCGACTACAAACGCTTCTTCGTCGCCGGCCGGTTCTCCGAGTTCGAACAGGTCGCACTCGGCTATCTCCGGCGTGACACACCGCGCGGAATGTTCGTCCACCTGCTTCGTGACCCAGACGCCACCGGGAGCGAACTCGCGAACAGACTTGGCGTGTCGCGGGCGACGGTCAGCACGTACGCCAAAGAACTCGATGCGGTTGGCCTGCTCTCCCGTGAGGATGGCTACGCCGTCCGCGAACCAGAGACGGTCATCACGCTCCTCATTCGATACGCCGACTCCTTCGGTGCCGACGCCGCGGCGTTCGCCAACGACGCCGCAGGGTTGATTCGGTTCGACCCCTGACGCGGGCGAACACTGAAACGAGAACCAACACCCTCTCTTCGACGAAATCTGCACGAATAGCGCCGCCGCTCAGGACGGAGTACTGCGAAGGAAAGAGAATGCCAGGGTGATGGTGGAACGCGTGAGGGGAGACACCAGCGTTCCGGGGGCGTGTGGTGGGAGGGGGTCCTCCGTGAGTTCTCAGACCGTGACTTTCCACGTCGTCCCCGACGAGTAGCCCCACTTCTCGACGGTCACGTCGAAGTCGCCGTCGAGAATCGGGCGCATGTTCGCGCCGACTTCCTTGGACGTGAGGTCGAGGTCTTCGGCGATGAGACGCGATTTGAAGTACATCTGTGACTCCGCGTTCTGCCGGAGATACTGGAGGATACGACGTTGTTTCTCGGAGAGAGAACTCGTGGTGTCGAGGACGTCGCCCTCGACTGCGGTTGCGGTGGCAGTGGTGCTCATATCTACATACAGTAGTGAGATGCCTATCAGGGGTTTGGTACACACGGTTAACACGCCTTCGTCTTGCGATTTTGTCTCCGGAGGACCCGTACAAGGCGGCCACCCCGCCCATCGCAGGTACGGTCACCTAACAGGCACGGACTGGAGACACACATCTGTGGGAGACACTCCGCCTACGACGCAAGACAGAAAATTCATACGCAGAAAGCGGCCATACACCGACAATGGGTCGCCCGACAGACCGACGTTCGGAACCAGTCGCCCACTCCGGCGTCGAAGTGAGCGTCGTCCTCCCTGCGTACAACGAAGAGCGGACGATAGAGAACACGGTCCGCGTCACGGTGGAGACGCTCGAAGGATTCCTCCCCACCGACGCGTTCGAGGTCATCGTCGCGGAAGACGGCTGCGACGACCGGACCCCCGAAATCGCCACACAGATGGCCGACGAAGACGACCGAATTCGACACTACCACAGTGACGAACGACTCGGCCGGGGTGGGGCACTCGAACGTGCGTTCGCCGCCGCAGACGGCGAGACGCTCGTCTACTTCGATACCGACCTCGCGACCGACATGCGACATCTCGAAGAGTTAGTCGAGCGCGTTCGTTCGGGCGAGTACGACGTCGCAACCGGGTCGCGCTGGATGCCGGACCACGTCGCGAAACGGCCGGTGAAACGTGGGTTCCCGAGCCAGGTGTACAACGGCCTCGTCCGCACGTTCCTCCGGTCTGACCTCCGCGACCACCAGTGTGGGTTCAAAGCCTTCAGCAGGACGGCCTTCGAGGCGCTCCGCGACGACGTCGAAGACAACCACTGGTTCTGGGACACGGAGATGCTCGTTCGCGCGCAACGCGCAGGGTTCCGCGTCTCCGAGTTTGCCGTCGATTGGGAACCGAAAGGCGACACGAAAGTCGACCTCGTCCGCGACATCCTCGGGATGGGGAGCCAGATTCTCCGGACGTGGTGGCAACTCTCGGTCCGGCCACGAATCACCCAGCGGGTGACCATCGCCGCCGGCCTCTTGCTCACCGTCGCCGCCGTCGCGTTGATGACGCTGTACATCGACCCCTCCGAGGTGTTGTCGGTCCTCGGTGAGGCAAATCCCGCACTCGTCGCGGCCGCCGCAGGTATCTACATCCTCTCGTGGCCGCTTCGCGGCATGCGCTACCGCGACATCCTCCGCGAACTCGGCTACCGTGAGTCTGCGAGTTTCCTCACTGGCGCTATCTTCATCAGTCAGACGGGGAACCTCGTATTTCCCGCCCGCGCGGGCGACGCTGTCCGCGCGTACGTGGTGAAAGCGAGGCGTGGGATTCCGTATCCGTCGGGCTTTGCGTCACTCGCCGTCGAGCGCGTCTTCGACCTGCTGACGATTGCCGGCCTCGCGGGCGTCGTCCTCGTCGGCCTCGCAGCGACGGGCGGCCTCGCTGACATCGCAACCGTCCTCGCGACGGGTGTCAGCGGCGGGTCAGTCCAAGTGTCCGCCAACGACGTTCGGACCGTCGCGTACGTCGCGACCGGCGTCGGAATCGTCGCCATCGCCGGCGTCGTCGGTATCGCCCTGTCGGCACGCGCCGACCGCAACTTCGTCCGCGCGTTCGTCGGCCGGTTCTCGTCGGACTCCTACGTCGAGTACGTCGCGGACGTCATCGAGCAGTTCGTCTCCGACCTGCAGGCCGTCGCCGGCAACCGCACCGCCTTCGGCCTCGTCGGCGTGTCGAGTCTCGCAATCTGGACTGTCGACGTGGTGACCGCTATCGCCGTCCTCTACGCACTGGGCGTCGATATCGACCCCGTCGTCCTCGTCGGCGTCGCCTTCTTCGCCGTGAGCGTCGGCAACCTCGCGAAGGTCTTGCCGCTGTCGCCAGGCGGTGTCGGTCTCTACGAAATCGCGTTCACCGTGTTCATGGCCGCACTGGCACCCGTCGCGCCGGCAACCGCGCTCGCGGCCGCAGTCCTCGACCACGCCGTGAAGAACGCAGTCACGCTCGTCGGCGGCATCGTGTCGATGCTCTCGCTCAACGTCTCGCTGACGACCGCAGTCGAAGAGAGTGCAGACGTCCGCGAACGAGAGCTTGCGGAGTCGGAGTAATCGGGAGCAGTCGACGCCGCCGAGTTTTCAGAAACAGTCGACGCCTCCGCGTTTTCAGGAACAGTCGACGCCTCCGCGTTTTTAGGAACAGTCGAACCTCCGAGTCGTCAGTAGAGTTCGCTTCGGAACGGTGCGAGTGCGGCGGTGACCGCCGACTCGAGCGCATGGGTTCGAGTGATTCGACCGCCGGTGAACGCGCCTGCCGCACCCTCGTTTTTCGCGATGTCGTCGGTTCCGAGCACGTCGTCCATCACCGGTCCGAGTTCTTCGCCGGCGCGGATGCGGTCGGCGATGCGGTCCGGGAGGAGGAACGTCGGGCCAGCACCGCGCCCGACGCGCTCGCCGTCGGTCACTGCCGACCACATGACGAGATAGAGGTCGTCGCCCGTGCCGTCGCCCGACGGATAGGCGGCGACGCCGCCTTCGATGCCGACGCCGAGGTCGTACGCACCGGAGTCGAGCGCGCGACGCGCGCGATTGACCGCGCCTTCTATCGTCTCGTCGTTTCCGTACGGTTGCTCTGAGACGCCCGACTCGACGGCGACTGCCGAGACGGACGCGTCAGTGGTCGCCTGTTCGACCGCACGGCGCTTTACCGGGTTGCCGCTTCCGACCGCGATGTCCATGTGGTCAGAGGGTCGGTGCGGTCATATCCTTCCATCGGATTCGTGTTCGGGGGGTGACCACCGGTCGGGAAGGTCGAGATTCGGATAGAAGAGCCGTGCGAGCGTGTCGATTCCGCCCATCAGCGCGGGGCTCGGCTGGTTGAGAAGCGAGTCGTCGACGACGTGAACGTCGGCATCGACGTTCCAGTCGCGCGCGTCGAACTCGGCCGAGTCGCCGCGTTCTCCCTTCCCGCAGGGGTGGAGGACGACGTGGTCGGGGGCGGCCGCTTCGACAGCGTCTTGGGTGATTTCGCGGGAGCGCTCGCCGGCGTCGAGAAACGGATACGACCCGCCAGCGGCCCGAACGACGTCGGGGACCCAATTCCCTGCGGCCATCGGCGGGTCGGCCCACTCCTCGCAGTAGACGGTCGGTCGAGGTTCGTCTTCGACCGCGGCGGCGACTCGGTCGAGCTGTCGCCGACAGTCTGCGACGAGGGCTTCACCGGCCGCCGCGTCGCCGGCCGCCCCACAGATTGTCGGGAACGTTTCGAACACCTCGTCGAGCGTCGTGGGAGCGACGTGTACCACGTCGAATCCGCGGTTTCGGGCCTCGTCGGCGATGTCCTGCTGGAGGTCGTCACAGGTACAGAGGACGTCGGGGTCGAGCGCGTCGATGCGCTCGAAGTCGGGGTTCAACCACCCACCGACGGTTGGGCGGTCCAGTGTCGCGTGAACGGTCGTTCCGACGACGTGCGGGGCGAGTCCGGCCGCGTCCAAGATGGCCGTCGCACTCGGGGCGAGCGAGACGACACGTGGTGACCCGGTCATCAGTGTCTGTCTCTTGGTGTGCCGGAGAAAAGATGCAACGGCTTCGACGTCCGACGAAATCGCGGCGAACTCGGCAGAGACTGATTGTGCCGTGTGGTCCTCTAACACATGCAAAATTGGGCAAATCCGCGGGCGATACCAAACCATTTATGCAGTCGTCTGCGGTCGTTCGTGTTACGGACAGCATCCGGGTTCTAGACGTCTCTACCCACCGTACCCGGAGCACCCGCCGTCGTATCCATGAGCGAACGAATCTGGACCCGAAACCCTGGCGCACAGAAACGAGAACAAACGAAAGACGGCCGACAGCAGGCCGAATCCGAAGAAGAGAACACGAAGGGAGACACGCTGAAGTGCCCCGAATGTAACGGTCACGTCGTCACCGACGACGAACACGGAGAGACCGTCTGTAACGAATGTGGCCTCGTCGTCACCGCCGACTCCGTCGACCGTGGCCCCGAGTGGCGCGCGTTCGACGCCCGCGAGAAAGACGAGAAGTCCCGTGTCGGTGCACCGACGACCAACACGATGCACGACAAGGGGCTTTCGACCAACATCGACTGGCGTGACCGTGACGCCTACGGGAACTCCCTGGGTGCGCGACAGCGCCAGAAGATGCAGCGTCTCCGCAAGTGGAACGAGCGCTTCCGCACCCGCGACTCCAAAGAGCGCAACCTGAAGCAGGCACTCGGTGAAATCGACCGGATGGCCTCCGCACTCGGCCTCCCCGAGAACGTCCGCGAGACGGCCTCGGTCATCTACCGCCGCGCACTCGACGACGACCTGCTCCCCGGCCGCTCCATCGAGGGTGTCGCCACGTCGTGTACCTACGCCGCCGCCCGCATGGCCGGCGTTCCACGCTCGCTCGACGAGATTGCAGAAGTCTCCCGCGTCGAGAAGAGCGAAGTCGCCCGCACCTACCGCTACATCGCCCGTGAACTCTCGCTGGAAGTCAAACCCGCAGACCCCGAACAGTACGTTCCGCGGTTCGCCAGCGAACTCGGCCTCTCCGACGAGTCGAAGATGCGTGCTCGCAAACTCCTGAAGAACGCCAAGGAGAAGGGCGTCCACTCCGGCAAGTCGCCGGTCGGCCTCGCCGCCGCCGCCGTCTACGCCGCCGCACTCCTCACCAACGAGAAGACGACGCAGGCCGCAGTCAGCGACGTCGCCGACATCTCCGAAGTCACCATCCGCAACCGCTACCACGAACTCCTCGAAGCAGAGGAGAACCTCGGTCTCGTCTGAATCGTCGACACTCCCGACGGCGCGGGTGTTCGACCGACAGTTGCTTGTTCTGTTATTTGCGCTTCGAGCAGCAGCACTGCACGATGGAGTACACTGAGGCCGGGCGACGACATCTCGCCGGGGAGAAACATTTTGTCGCAGGGTGAACACCTATCTACGATGCGTACGGAACACGCCCTCCGCGTGGGCGACGCCGCTGACAGTGGACTCGCCGACGGGAGCGTGGACCTCGTCGTGACCTCACCGCCGTATCCCATGATAGAGATGTGGGACGGTCTGTTTGCTGCGCGCGACGACGCCGTGGCCGACGCGCTCGACGCAGGCGACGGCGACGCCGCCTTCGAGGCGATGCACGAGCAACTCGACGCCGTCTGGGACGAAGTCGAGCGTGTCCTTACACCGGGCGGTATCGCGTGCATAAACGTCGGTGACGCGACGCGCAGTCTCGGCGGGTCGTTTCGGCAGTATCCGAACCACGCACGAATTCTCACTGCACTCGCCGAACGAGGGTTAGTTCCGCTTCCAGACGCCGTCTGGCGAAAGCCGACGAACAGTCTGACGAAGTTCATGGGGTCGGGGACGCTCCCACCGAACGCGTACGTCACGCTCGAACACGAGTACGTCCTCATCGTCCGAAAGGGGACCCCTCGGTCGTTCCCTCCGGGAGACGAACGACGGTACGAGAGCGCCTTCTTCTGGGAGGAACGAAACCGCTGGTTCTCCGACCTCTGGGACTTCACGGGGACGGCCCAGAAACTCGATTCGGGCACGAGAGAGCGCTCTGCGGCGTTCCCAGTCGAACTCCCACTCCGACTGATTCGGATGTACTCCGTCTACGGAGACACCGTGTTCGACCCCTTCACTGGAACGGGGACGACGACGCTCGCAGCGATGCTCGCAGCACGAGATTCGGTGGGGTACGACCTCGACGCTGGCCTCGTGAGCGCGTTCGAAGACCGGATAGACGATGCCGAAGAACGCTCCCGAACAGAGGTCGAGCGCCGACTCGACGACCACCGGTCGTTCGTGGCCGACCGAGACGACCGACCCGGCTACGAGGCCGAACATTACGACTTCCCCGTCGTCACGAAACAGGAACGGAACATCCGGTTGTACGCCGTCTCGTCGGTGACGAAGACACAGTCCGGTGAAGACCGCCTATTCACGGTGGAACACGAACCCATCGACGAGACGACTGAGACTGCCCCGACACGGTCTGCGGCGGAGTCACCCCCCGAAGGCGCGTCCGAAGACGTCCAGACCACAGACTAGTCGGGCAGTCAGTGTACCGACCGAATCGATTGCGGACACGAACACCGATTTACCACCGGCCGACACACGGAGGGTATGGACCTGACGTTCGACTCGTTCGTCCTCGCGGCGAGCACTGCAGACGTAGCCGACGAACCCGCCGCTCGGGACGTTGCGGACGCCGTCGAGTTCAGGATGGACCTCGCCGCCGACCCACTCGACGCGCTCGACGAATACGAAGGGTCACTCCCGATTCTGGCGACGAACCGTGCGTCGTGGGAAGGTGGCGAGGCGGACGCCCCGGAGCCTGACCGTCTCGACGACATCGTCGCGGCCGCGGAGTTCGACGCCGTCGCAGCGGTGGATATCGAACTCGCCAGTCTTCGTGACGAACTCGGGAGCGACGCTGCGACCAGCGCACGCGCCGCGGGCGCGACAGTGGTCGCCTCCGTCCACGACTTCGAGCGGACGCCCGCACGGTCGGAACTGACCGGACTCCTCCACGAAGCAGCGACACTCGGTGACGTCGGCAAACTCGCGGTTACCGCCCAGTCGAACGCCGACGCGCTTCGACTTCTCGACGCGACTCGGACGGCGACCGAGTGGGGAGACTCGGTTGCGACGATGGCGATGGGCGAAGCAGGGAGGCACACCCGCGCCGTCGCACCGGTGTACGGGTCGAAGATTGGCTACGCGCCCGTCGACCCTGCGAACGCGACTGCACCGGGTCAGTACGACGCTCAGACACTCCGCTCGCTCGTCTCCAGCCTGTCCGGCAAACCTGATGTTTAAATGTACGGGGGTTGGCGTTACGGAACAGTGCCCGATGCTCGTCGCCGCGCCGTGATCGCCGCCCTCGTTGGAGTCTTAGGCGCGTCTCTCGGAATCGCTGGTGCTGGCCACGTCTATCTGCGAGAGTGGCGACGCGCAATCGCGTGGTTTACGTTCGTTATCGGTGCAGGACTCGTCTTGGTCTCGACGTTTGCCGACCCGGCGACTGCGTCGGTAGAGACACTCCCGACCGAAGTGACAGTCCCCGTCATCGCCCTCTTGTTCTTGAGCGCACTCGATGCCTACCGCGTCGGGATTCGGGTTCGTGGACAGACCGCAGATGGCAAACCGGCCTGCCCAATCTGTGGCGGTGAACTCGACACCCAACTCGACTTCTGTCCGTGGTGTGCGACGGAACTCGAGTGGCACTACGTCGAGGAGTGACGGTTCTGCCGTCTCAAAAGAGGCCGTTTCAGCCGTCTCGACCCGAGAGCGTTACTTTTCGATGATGCTCTCTTCGACGGCCTCACCGAAGTGGCGGGCCGTGTCTTCGTAGTAGATGAGCATCTCGTCGCCCGGTTCGAGGTCGGTGACAGCGGTTCGTCCCGCTCGCGTGTGAACTTTGATGGTCTCGGCGTTCTGCAGGAGAGTCGTCACCCGGTCACCCTCGTACTCGGCCGAGATTCGGAACATCGGCCGCTTTTCTATCTTCACGCGCCCGACGATTGCCTCACGGGTGTGGCCGTTTTGGTCGACGATCTGTACTTCGTCGCCGCTTTCGAGCTCTGAGAGATACGTCGTTCCACCTTCGGGCGTCCGCGCGTAGGCGTGGACCGCACCAGCGTTGACACGGAACGGTCGCGAGGCGACGTACGGAGACTCCGCCGTCTCTGCGTGGACGAAAAAGAGTCCACGAGACATCGACCCGACGAGCATCCCTTCGTCGTGGTCCATAATCGACCCAGTATCGACGCAGACCCGGTCGGCCATCCCCGTGCGCTCGACTTCTTTGACCTCCGCCCAGACGAGGTCCAACTTCTCGCGTTCTGCCTCGTCCCGAACCTCGGTGGTCTTTCGTATCTCGTCGGGGTTGTCGCTGTCGAGGAGGACACCGTCAGCACCGATTTCGAGCGTCTCGAAGGCGGCTTGTGCCTCTTCGGCGCTCGTCACACCGGCGATGAGGTCAGTCTCGTCACCGATGCGGGCGATGAGATTCTCGAGCGGGATGATAGTCCAGTCCTCGCCGACGACGATGGTGTGGTCGCCGTCGTGGGCGGCGGCTTCGGCGAACGCTTCGTAGTCTTTGCTCAGGATGCGGATGTACGACCCGTTTGCCCGGTCGTCCTCGCGGCGGAGCGTCGTCAAGTCGGCAGAACCGGAGAAGTCAGACGGCAGGTCGACGGTGCCGTCACCTTCGCCCTCTTTCCCGACGATGTACGCGTCCGCGAGTGACTCGGGTTCGTCGTCGTCACTTTCTGCTTCCATCACGTGGACGTCGGCGTCGGTCCGGAACGCGGCGACCTTCACGTCACCGAGTTCGCGCACCTTCTCGACGTCGCCCTCGTCGACGAGGACCCAGTCGACGCCTGCTTCGAGGCCCGCCGTGATGCGTCGCTTCCGCGTCTCCCAGTCGCCGACCGTGTCGTCGGCTTTGAGCCAGACGCTTCGTGTCATTATCGACCACACAAGGTCGGTAGGCTTGAACGTGGCGGATGAATCAACCGACAGCGGTGTGCTGTCGGTGTTCTCGCTCTTTCTCCGGACAGACAATTTTGTATCGCACTATATGGTTTATCAGACCCGTTTCAGACAGTTGTGAGCCACTCGCCCAGCCTATCGCAGACGGTTCGGAGTAGGCGAGTTACCTTCGAAGCGGCAACACTGCGAGTATGCTGAAGACCCGAACGGCGTCCGCCACAGTTGGAGCCCTCTCGGTTTGCGCTCGGCAGAACAACCGACCAATTAGCTCCCGTCTCGGACTCACCATCTATCACTCCGACCGATGAACGATACAGCAACACTCGGTTTAGCTGTGAGATTCAGTTGGGTTCGCACAGGACGCCATTGCCCCCCCGAAAATAGCAGACCATCCTCAGCACGCGACCCCAGGGGTCGAGGTCGTGAAGAGAGGTGTCTACAGAACGCCGCGTTGGACCGATTCTCGCAGAGCGTCACGGTGCTTCTGAGTTCCATCGGTTTCGACGAGGAACCCGGCGCTCGCGTCTGTCGATATCAAGAACGCCAGTACACAGAGTGGCTGTGCTGTCGTCCCGGTGAGTCCGAATGGTTGGAGAGCCCCGACCACACAGACCGATTTTTGTACCGCTACTGGTTCAAACTGGCCCATATCACTGCTCAAGCAGTCGCTGCACTCCCTGTTCAGTTGCTGGGCTCACGATCGGTCGTTCCCGAAATTAAGCTCCACGTCGGCGACCTAACTTTGGGTACACAGCAGTTTCGTGGGACCGTGTGCCCCGAACTCGGCAGTCTCACCAGGTGATGTGCGTTCAAAATCTGGTATAGACGGCTATCGTAGCCGTGACTCCAGTCGAACAGCCGACTCATAAATTGAATGTCGCTATATAAAATCCAGATATCATCGCAAAGCCTCGGCTGCGTACGGTCCGACCGCTACGCGAATCGAATGTCCGAGAAATCCCTCGAAAACGGCAGTCTCGGAGTCGAGGTCGTCAGCGATAGGCGTCGAGCGCCGACTGCTCCGTGTCGCCATCGCGTTCGTGAGCGAGAAGTGCTCGTTTCAAATCCACACCACCGGCAGCGGAGAACCCACCGAGTGAGTCCGCCCCGACGACCCGATGACACGGGACCACGAGTGGCACTGGGTTTCGACCACAGGCTTGGCCGACAGGGACGGGGTGGCTATCGACCGCGTCGGCAATCTCGCCGTAGGTTCGCGTCTCGCCGTACGGGATATCCAGCATCGCCCGCATCACGTCGCCAGTGAACGAATCGGGGAGCCGAACGGGCAGGTCGAACAGCTGTCGCTCACCACGTTCGTACTCGGCCAGTTGGGAGACGAGTTCGTCCGGTGACGCCTCGACCAGTTCGTCGTCGAGTTCCACGTCGTATCCCAGCATCGTGACGTGCATCGACCGGACTACGCGGTGGACCATCATCTATCTGTGGCGTTCGCTCTGCGCGCGAGACGAGACGAAGAAAACAGAGAGAGACTGAGAGTGTCGTCGACGACGTTAGGCTTCGATACCGAGGCCGGCCCGTTCGAGCGCCGTCTCGACGTCGGCGTCGTCGTGGATGACGGCACTCACCGCACGCGTGATGGCCTCAGGGTCGTCGTGCTGGAAGATAGACCGGCCCATCGAGACACCGGCCGCACCGGCGTCCATCGTCCCGCGAACCATCTCGACCGTCTCCCGGTCGGTACCGCGACTGCCGCCGGCGATGACGACGGGGAGGCGCGTGGCCTCGACGACGCGACTGAAGGATTCCGCGTCGCCGCTGTAGGCCGTCTTGACGATGTCTGCACCGACTTCTTCTGCGAGGCGAACCGCGTGTGCGAGACTATCGGGGTCTTGTTCGTCGATACCGGGGCCGCGAGCGTAGGCCATCGCGAGAACGGGGACGCCGAAGTCGGCGGCGCGAGAACAGAGATTCGCGAGTTGCGTCATCTGGTCTGGTTCGTACTCAGACCCGACGTTGATGTGGAACGAGACGGCGTCGGCACCGACGCGGAGGGCGTCTTCGACGGTACCGGTGAGGCGTTTGTCTGCTTCGTCCGGCCCGATGACCGTCGAGCCATTGACGTGGACGATGTATCCTTTGCCGTTTTTGTTCGGATGGACGCGCGGTGCTGTCCCTTTGTGTGTGAGGACGGCGTCTGCGCCGCCGCGTGTAATCGCGTCGACCGTCGCTTCGATGTCCACGAGACCTTTGACCGGGCCGAGCGTGATACCGTGGTCCATCGGGACGATGAGGTATCGTCCGTTCGTCGAAATGCGTTCGAGTCGTGCCGAAATTCCTACGTCAGTGTTCATGTATGTGAAAGGGTGGCAGAGGAGTTATGTGCGTTCCGGATGCGGTGGGCGTTGCGAGGCGCCGACCATCGCACCGTCCTTGAGTTCGCGGGCGAGTGTTTCGAGGCGGTCTGCGACGGCTTGGGGGTCGTCTCCCCGTTCGTGACCGGTAGCCACGTCGTCAGATTGCGTCTGACGGGCTGCCGAGGTTCCCTCGGCAACGATGTCGACGAGGGCACTTCCGACGATGATACCGTCTGCACCGCTTCGGACGATACGTTCGGCGTGTTCACCACTACTGATTCCGAACCCGACGGCCTTGGGGACGTCGTAGTCGGCGATTCGGGCGAGCGAAGAGTCGGTCTGGTCCGACACGTCCGTCTGCGCCCCCGTCGTGCCGAGTCGGGCTTGGACGTAGACGTATCCCGAAACCTGTTCCATGATGCGCTCGAGTCGCTCGCCTCGCGTCGTCGGGGCGACGATGAACACCAGGTCGAGACCGAACTCGTCGCAGGCCTCGCGGAGGGGTTCGGACTCCTCTGCGGGCAGGTCGGGAACCACGAATCCCTCGATGCCGACCGAGGCCGCTTTCTCGACGAACGGGCGCGGGCCGGGTTCGTCGCCGTAGCGGTAGATGAGGTTGTAGTAGGTCATACAGACCAGCGGCACCGACACGTCGAGGTCCTCGACGAACTCGAAGAAGCGCGTCGGTGTCATTCCCCCCTGAAGCGACCGAACGACGGCGTTCTGAATCGTCGGCCCCTCTGCGATAGGTTCCGAGAAGGGCAAGCCGAGTTCGATGATGTCCGCGCCGCCGCGTTCGAGCGCCTCGACGTATTCGAGCGAGGACTCGTAATCCGGGTCGCCAGCGGCGAGATACGGGATGAACGCTGGGCCGTCGGCGAAGGCGTCTTCGAGCGACATCACAGTCCCCCCGTGAACTCGTCCATGTTCGGCGCGATGTCGATGTCGCGCTCGTAGGTCTCTTCGATGGCCGATTCGAGGTCTTTGTCGCCGCGTCCGGAGACGTTGACGACGACGAACTCACCGAGAGCGTCTGTCTCGTCCGTCGCGTCTGGGCCCGCGACCGCTTCGAGATAGCCGAACGCGTGGGCCGTCTCCAGCGCAGGAATGATGCCTTCCAGTTGTGAGAGACGGTGGAACGCGGTCAGCGCGTCGTCGTCGCCGACGTTGACCGCAGTCACACGGTCGATATCGACGAGATGTGCGAGTTCTGGGCCGACGCCGGCGTAGTCGAGACCCGACGAGATGGAGTGTGACTCCATAATCTGGCCGTCGTGGTCCTGGAGAATGGTCGTTCGCGCGCCGTGGAGGATGCCCTCACTCCCCGTCGTGAGCGACGCGGAGTTAGGCGCGACACCTGCGTCTTCGTCTACTTCGAGCGTCGACCCGCCCGCTTCGACGGCGTAGAGTCCGACTTCGTCGTCCGAGACGAACTCGGCGAACGCACCCATCGTGTTCGAGCCGCCGCCGGCACACGCGAGAACCGAGTCGGGGAGTCGGCCCAGTTTCTCCTGTGCTTGCGTGCGCGCTTCCTCAGAGATGACCGATTGGAAGTCGCGAACCATGCTCGGGAACGGATGGGGGCCGACGACAGACCCGATGACGTAGTGGGTGTCTTCGACGTTGGTCGCCCAGTCGCGCATCGTCTCCGAGATCGCTTCCTTGAGCGTCCCGCGGCCGACGGTGACGGGGTTGACCTCCGACCCGTTGAGTTTCATCCGGAAGACGTTGGGTCGCTGGCGGTTGATGTCGCGTTCGCCCATGTAGATTTCACAGGGCATATCGAGGTGTGCGCAGGCCATCGCCGTCGCCGTCCCGTGCTGGCCGGCACCCGTCTCCGCGATGATACGCTCTTTGCCCATGTACTTCGCGAGCAAGACCTGCCCGAGGGCGTTGTTGAGTTTGTGTGCGCCGCCGTGGACGAGGTCCTCACGCTTGAGATACACCTCGCGGCCGTAGCGCTCCGAGAGGCGGTCCGCACGCTGCAGTGGCGTGGGCCGGCCGCCGAAGTCCCGCAGTCGCGTGCGGAACTCGTCCATAAAGCCGTCTTCGTTGTTCAGCACGTATCGCTCGTACGCGTCTTCGAGTTCCTCGATGGCCGGCATCAGGGCCTCGGGAACGTACTGTCCGCCGAACTCTCCGAATTTTCCGTCTACACTCATGTGGATGTCGTCAGTGACTCTGTGTTCTGTCGTACGTCGCCGTCCATGATGGCCGTCCCGACGAGGAGGGCGTCTGCACCCGCGTTGCGCATTCGTCGGACGTCGTCGGGTGTTTTCACCCCGCTCTCTGCGACGAGCAGCACGTCGTCGGGCACCTCGGGTGCGAGTTCCTCGAACGTCGCGAGGTCGACTTCGAGTTTGCCGAGGTCGCGGTTGTTGATTCCGACGACGTCGGCACCCGCCGCGAGGGCCGCGACGAGTTCGTCGCGCGTATGTACCTCGACGAGTGGCTGGAATCCTCGTTTGCGTGCCGCCTCGACGAGGTCCGGGAGGTCGTCCCCGACGAACCGTGCGATGAGAAGCACGAGGTCGGATTCGACGACGTCGAGTTGCTCTTCTCGCAGTACGAAGTCCTTCCGGAGGACCGGCACGTCTACCGCCTCGCGGATACGCTGAAGCGACTCGGTCGACCCACCGAAGTGGTCGGGTTCGGTGAGGACCGAGAGCGCCGTCGCGCCGCCAGCGACCATCTCACGGGCCAGTTCGACCGGGTCGTCGTCGCGGACGCCGTCGGTCGTCGGACTCGTCGGCTTGACTTCGGTGATGACCGGGACCCGCCCGTCGGCCGCTGTTTCGGCCACGGCGTCTGGAAACGACCGCGCGTCGACCGACACGCGCGTGTCTCCGCCCGGTCGCTCCCGCGCAGCGTCCAGAATGGCACGCACCTCGGGAGCTAATTCGTCTCCACTAGCGTTCATTGATGTACACTAACGAACGCTTCTGTACATAAGACTTGCGTCGGCGGGGAGACTCACCGTCATTCGCGCGGGCGCGTGCGAGGCAGCAGTCAGGTCGTCGCCGGAAGTGTCAAGCCGTCGGCGGGGACAGGCGAACGTATGGACGTCACCGGAATCTACGCCCGCAAGTCGTCGACACTCGACCGTGTCGTTCAGGTCGGCGTGGTCAGTGGGAAACTCATCAGCGTCTCGTTTCCCGACGCCATCCCCGACGACGCCGAGAGCGACAACGCGTATCTCGACGCCGTCCTCGACGCGATAGACGGAGCAGACACTCCCCTCGACGAGATTCCAATCGGCCTCACCGTTCCCACCGACCAGCGAGCGGTGCTGGAAGCGGTTCGAAAGGTTCCGCGAGGGGAGTCAGTCGACACCGGTCTCCTCGTCCGGATGGCAGGGTTAGACCCCGAAGCCGACGGGTCGAAGCGTATCGTCCGCGAGGCATTGGCCGCCAATCCGATTCCCGTCGTCATCCCCGACCACCGGGTTCGAGACGCCCCGAGCGCAGCGCCCGACGCCGTCGCAGACGAACTTCGACGGGTGGAAGGAATCTAACGGTCGGCTGGGCAAACAGCCGACTGGGCAAACAGCCGACCGGGCAAACAGCCAGTCGGTTAGAACGGTGTCGCGTCGGTCTGTCGCCGCAGTGCGAGGTAGCCGAGGAGGCCGGCGAGGAGGAACAGCGTACTCGCGAAGGCTATCGACTGGAGGCCAGTGACGAGTTCGGCGAACTGTGCGAGACCGGCGAGGAGGAAACCACCGCCAGCGACGTATTTCAACTGACTGTCCACCGGAACTTGCAGTGTGACGACGCCGAGAAGGATTGCCACGACGCCGAACGCGGCGTCTGACAACAACCGAAGCGTCGGGTCCCCGGTCGCTATCGCGGCGACGACCAAGACGAGATAACCGATGAGTCCCGCCTGTGTCAGCGTCCTCGTGTCGATGTCCATACTGGTTACGCGCGGGCCGAGCACTTGAACGCATCCCCGCGGAGGCGTCCGAGTAGCGGGAATTCTACAAGCTGACCAGTCGCGACCTACCACCCGAACAACTCGTTGCCGACGAACTCCAGTGCGTTCACCAGATAGTGTGCGACGACGACGACGAGCAGACTCTCCGTGAGGACGAACGTCGCCGCGAGAACGAATCCGAGCAGGCCGGTGACGACGATACCGAGTCGGCCCTGTGCCGTGTGACCGGCACCGAACGCGACGGACGAGACGGCGGCCAAGAGCCACGGGGAGACGTCGAACCCGGTGGCGAGCGCACCGATGAGCGCGCCACGGAACAGGAGTTCTTCGAACCCAGCGATGAGCGGCAGTGCGACGAAGAGCAACAACACCCACCCCCCTAGCGTCTCGGGGGTGAGTGACTCTCTGAGCGCTTCGTCGGGGGCGAAGCCGAACCGCCGACTGAGTGACGACCCAGCCCGATTGAATCCGTAGAGAGCGACACCGAGAGCGACGCCGAGAGCGAGTTTCGTCGGAAGGTTGCCCGCCGAGAGGCCGAGTGCCGACGCCGGGACGCCTGCGTACCACGCACCCGTTGCCAAGAACCCGCCCAACAATGCCTGTGAGACGGCGACGTTGACGATGAGGAGGTGTGTCGGGATATCGGCAGGTGCCGCGTCTGTGTCTGTCGGCGGAAGCACGGGTGTGGGCGTGAGACGGTCGTCGTTACGCGTCTCTACCGACTGTGACGCAGGGTCTCTCGACTCCGTGTCGTCGCTGTCGAGGTCAGTGGTGTCGTCGCTGTCGAGGTCAGTGGTGTCGTCACTGTCGAGAACAGTGGCGTCAGCGAGGAGAGAGTCGGTGGACTCACCGTCAGTCGTGCCGCCGAGGAGAGAATCGGACGAACCGTTGTCCGCGGCCTCCGGAACGTCAGTGCTCTCGGACGACCGTGACGTGACTCCGTCTGCGTGTGGGATACCGCGTGAGAAATATGCGAACGAGAGGAGGACGACGAGGACGAGGCCGGTAAAGCCCGTAAACGCCGCCCAGTCAGCCATCCCGCGTTACTGCGGGCTTGGGCTGGAGGGCCCGACGCCCTTGCCCTTGTTGAGGGCCGAGCCAGTGATGCTCTTGAGGCGGTCGACGAGCGAATCCTTCTCGGGTTCGCCCTCGAGGGCGACTTCGAGAACCTCGCTGATGTGCGAGACGGGGATGATGTCGATCATCTCCTTGTACTCGTCTTCTATCATCACGTCCTGCTCGTTGGCGGCCGGGATGATGACCGTCTCACAGCCAGCCTTCGCGGCGGCTTCGATCTTGTGGGTGACACCGCCGACTGGCAGCACGTCACCGCGCACCGACAGCGAACCGGTCATGGCGACCGATTGGTCGATTGGGATGTCTTCCAGCGCGGAGATGACGGCGGTCGCAACCGTGATGGATGCGGAGTCGCCGTCGACACCTTGCTGGCCGGTCTGGACGAACTGCACGTGCACGTCCATCTCGGAGAGGTCCTGGTTAGAGAACTTCTTGATGATAGCCGAGACGTTCTGGACGGACTCTTCGGCCATCTCCTTGAGCTGGCCGGTGGCGATGACCCGTCCTGGACCCTGCGATGGCGTGACCTCTGCCATCACCGGGAGCATGATACCGGAGTCTTCGCCCATGACTGCGAGACCGTTGACGCGGCCGGTGACGAACCCGTCGTTGACCGAGAGTTCGTAGTCCTTGCGGCGCTGGATGTACTGGTCTGCAATCTGCTGCTCGATGGAGCGCGCACGACGCTTTGCCTGCAGCACGTGGTCGCGAGTGGTGAACTCCGCGTTCTCGCCACGGGCGATGTCGCCTGCGACGCGGACCAGTCCACCGAGGTTACGGAACTCGAGGGTCAGGTGACCCTTGCGGCCGGCACGGCGACGGGCTTCGAGGATGACTTCCTCGATTGCCTCGTCGGTGAAGTGCGGCAGACGGCCGTCGTTAGAGACTTCCTGTGCCACGAAACGCGCGTACTTGCGGCGCATCTCGGGGGAGTCCTCGATGGTGTCGTCCATGTACACCTCGTACCCGTACCCTTTGATACGGGACCGGAGTGCGGGGTGCATGTTCTCCATCGCGTCGAGGTTACCCGCCGCGATCATGATGAAGTCGGTCGGGACGGGTTCGGTCTGGACCATCGCACCCGAGGAACGCTCGGATTGGCCGGTGATGCCGAACGCGCCTTCCTGAATCGCCGTCATCAGGTGTTGCTGACTGCGCACGTCGAGGGTGTTGATCTCGTCGATGAACAGGACACCCTTGTTGGCCTTGTGGATGGCGCCTGGTTCGACGCGGTCGTGGCTCGGCGTCTCCATCCCACCGGATTGGAACGGGTCGTGCCGAACGTCACCGAGCAGGGCACCCGCGTGGGCACCGGTCGCGTCCTGGAACGGCGCGGCCTTCTGGTCGGCGTTGTTCACGATGAGGTTCGGAACCATCGCGTCGCTGCCACGGGAACCGTAGCGGAACGCGAGATAGATGATACCCGCAGCGAGGATGCCGAGGAGGACCTGCTGTGCGATGATGAGGGAGTAGCCCAGCACCACCGCGATGATGATCCACATGAGGAACGAGCGCATCTGGTTGCGCTTGCGTGCTTCCTCTTTGTGGGCCTCGACGATTTGGTCACCTTTGCCCGCGGGAACAGTACGGACCTTCGGGGCGTTGCCGTCGTCGGGGTTGTGGTAGACGAGAACGTCCTGTAACTCTTCGCGGGGGAGGAGTTCAGACATCGCCTTCGCGAGCATCGACTTCCCCGTCCCCGGAGAGCCAATCATCATGACGTGGCGGCGCTGTTTGGCCGCCTTCATGATGACGTCGCGGGCGTGTTCCTGTCCAATGACCTGGTCGACGAGTCGGTCTGGAACAGTAATCTCTTCGGAGGACTCTATCTGGAGGCCACCGAGAAGGTCGTTTTCGTCCACGTCGTCGGCCACGTCGGCCTCGATTTCGACGTCACTCCCGAGGTCGTCGATAGTCTTCTTATCGACCTCTTCGGCCTCCTCGTGCTGCAGATCCGACCCGCTATCGGCGCCCTCATCGAAGGGCATCTCGGCGGGCGAATCCTCCTGCTCTTGGAGGCTGTCGTCGGTATTCGTATCGTTACTCATAGAACTGTCGTCGCTACTTCTAATGTGGGCCTTTCGACTGATATACTTTCTCCCCGTTTGCATCTAGTGCACCTTGCCGTGAAATCGCCCTTCGACGTCCCTACCACCAGAATACCGAATTTCAGCGAACTCGGCGTATTTATAAGTAGTCCGACCTAACGGCCGACCGATGCGGGGGTTCTACATCGGCCGGTTCCAGCCGTACCACAACGGCCACCATCGAATGGTCGAAGAAATCGCCTCCGAGGTCGACGAACTCGTCCTCGGTATCGGGTCTGCCGGCGACTCACACTCGCCGCGAAATCCGTTTACTGCCGGCGAACGAATCATGATGGTCAACAAAGCCGTCTCTGATTTCGACATCACGACGTACGCGGTTCCCATCGAGGACTTAGACCGAAACTCGGTGTGGGTCAGCCACGTTCAGTCGATGTCGCCGGCGTTCGAAGTGGCGTACTCGAACAACCCACTCGTCATCCAACTGTTCAAAGAGGCGGGTGTCGAAGTTCGGCAGTCGCCGATGTTCAACCGCGAGGTGCTGGAAGGCACCGAAGTTCGACAGCGGATGATAGAAGACCGAGATTGGGAATCGCTCGTCCCGGACGCCGTCGCAGACGTCGTCCACGAAATCGGCGGTATCGAGCGAATCCAGCACATCACCGACACCGACCGGTCCGAACGGACGCCGAGTAACGCGAGCGACGACTCGAACCCCTGTTGAGATGATTACGCTCGCGTCCGACTTCGGGTCGGCGTACCCCGCCGCGATGAAGGGCGTCATCCTCTCTGTGACCGACGCTCGACTCGTGGACGTGGCCCACGACCTCCCCCGACAGGACGTTCGCGCCGCGGCGTTCTGGCTTCGCGAGACGCTCCCCTACTTTCCGCCAGCGACGCATCTCGCCGTCGTCGACCCAGGCGTCGGAACCGACCGCCGAGCAGTCGTCCTCCGCGTCGGAGACCACGTCTTCGTCGGCCCCGACAACGGCGTGCTTCGACCCCCAGCGCGCCGTATCGACGCCGAGAGCGACGGCGAACCACCGGTCGACGCCTACGAGATTCGCGTCTCCGACCCCGACTCGACGACGTTCCACGGCCGGGACGTGTTCGCCCCTGCCGCCGCAGACGCCCACGTCGCCGGTGCGGACGCACTCGACACCGTCGAGCGATTCGAAGCGGTTTCGGTCGAGTCGCTCACCGACCTGCAGTTTCCTCCTGCCGACGTCGACGACGACGCGAAGACTGCACGCGGCGAAGTACTCGTCGTCGACGACTTCGGCAACTGCATCACGAACATCCCTGGGTCGTTCCTCCGCGGCCACGACACTGTCAGTGTAAACGGCGAACCCGTCGCCGTGGGCCACACGTTCGAGGCAGTCGAGCGCGGTGAGCGACTCGTCACGGTCGGGAGTCACGGAAACGTCGAGTGCGACGTAAACCACGGCCGAGGAGACGATGCGTTTGGCCTCATGCCCGGCGACACCGTCTCCCTCACCGTCGAGTGATGGTCGTCGGAGAAATCGACCCCTTCGCGGTGATGAACGTCGTGGGACTGCTCGCGTTCGCCATCGCAGGGTCGCTCAAAGCGGCCGACGCCGGCCTCGATATCTTCGGCGTCGCAGTGCTCGGCGTGGTGACCGCACTCGGTGGCGGGACGACCCGAGACGTGCTCGTCGATAGACTCCCGGCGTCACTCGCGGCGACAGGAGACATGACCGTCGCACTCGTCGGCGTCGGCGTCGCGCTCGTCCTCATCCACTCGCTCCACGGGCAGGTGCGAGACCATCCCGCGTTCTTGACCTCGGACGCCATCGGCCTCTCTGCGTTCGCGGCGACGGGCGCGCTCGTGGGTGTCGAGGCGGGTGTCTCACCGTTCGGCATCGTCATTCTCGCGACGATTACGGCCGTTGGTGGCGGGTCTATCGCCGATATCCTCATCGGACGCGTTCCGACCGTCCTCCGCGACGATTTCTATGCGACACCGGTAGTCGTCGGTGGTGTCGCGTTTCTCGTCGCCGAGTCGGTGGGAGCCCCGACAGGTGTTCCATCGGCGCTCTGTGCCGCGCTCGTGTTCACGGTGCGGATGCTCGCGCTCCGATACGAGTGGCGACTGCCGCGGGTGTGAGTTCGCCCGGAAATTCTGCTGGGTTGTGAGACTATTGTCAGAAGTAGTGTGCTGCATACCGAGGGTGTATACAACAGAATACCCAGCTCCGGTCACGCCTGCTGGTCACGCAATGCGACACCGAAAACGACACATCGAGTGACGATTCGTGTCGAGTGACCCGCTCCCCACGTATCCTCGAGCAGAAGGACACTTCCAGGAGGGAACGTTCGTTTGCTCCCGTCGCTTGCCGTAATCTCGTATTCACCCTGGGCAGTGCAGAATATCTGGCGCTGTGGACTCGGATGCGGAGTGTCCCCGCCCCAGTCAGTCGGTGCACCGACCCAGATAGTCCCGTCTGCGGGGAGGAACGACGCCGTATTGAGAGGTTCTGCTGGCGGAGCAAATTCGGTGGGCGAGAGCGCGACTGTCACGTCCTCGAAGTGGGTCTCTCCGTCAGCGTCCGTATAGAGGCGGGTGTACAGCGCCTCCTGAACGGAACTATTCATCCGTGTAGTCGAGTCGTCCAAGTTTCAACACCGACTGGCCGATACGCGGCCTGAGATGTTATACCCGACCGTGTGGCGGCCATACGTCAGCGGGCACCTCGATGTGTCGCCGGCTTCGAGGCGCATCTCATGCCGAATACGTGCCCCCTATTCAGCAAGACTGGAGATAGCTATCACTTCACAAACAAATTCGCGTCGGAAAATCGGCCGACCAAATACGAACTGACCGCTGGCCTCGAAATGCAGTCTCCGGGGAGAGGAGGAAACTGCTTACTTGGCGGCGATGACGTCGTCGATGCGGACGATCATCGTCGCGGCTTCGGTCGCGGACTCGATAGCCTCGCGCTTGACGGCCACGGGGTCGATGACGCCGTGTTCGACGGGGTCACCGATTTCGCCTGCGCGGCCAGTCGAGATGATGCCGGCGATGCCTTCGTTCTCGTAGCGGGCGCGAAGGTCGACGAGCGCGTCGATGGGGTCCATCCCGGTGTTCTCTGCGAGCGTGCGCGGGAGTGCCTCGACGGCGTCGGCGTAGGCTTCGACGGCGAGTTGCTTGCGCCCCTCGATACCGGCGGCTTCGGACCGGATACGGTCGGCAATCGCGATTTCGGTCGCGCCAGCGCCGGGGACGACGCCGCCCTTGTCGATGGCGGCGACGACCACGTCGATTGAGTCGTTGATGGCGCGTTCGAGTTCGTCGACGACGTGTTCGGTGCCGCCACGGAGGAACAGCGTCACGGCCTTGGCCGCGGCACCGCCCTCGACGAAGGTGAGTTCGTCGTCACCGAAGCGGCGGATGCTGACGGAGTCGACGTGACCGAGGTCCGAGTCTTCGACGTCGGAGAGCGAACCGAGGCGCTTCGCACCGGTCGCACGGGCGAGGGCGCGGGCGTCGGACTTCTTCACGCTCTTGAACGCGAGGATGCCCGCGTCGGCGAGGAACCCGGCGACCCGGTCGTCGATGGACTTCGTGCAGAACACGACGTCGACACCGGCGTCCTTCAGTGCCTTGGCGTAGCCGCGGAGTTCGCGGTCTTCGGCGTCGATAGCCGCGGTGAGTTGGTCGACGGAGGTGATGTTGTACTCGGTGTCGACCTCGCTCTTGCGAACGTCGAGTTTCATGTCGAGGACGGCCACAGTCGCGTCTTCGACGGCGTGGGGCATGTTCTCGTTGACGGGTTCTTTGTCGAGGACGACACCCTCGACGAGTTCGGTCGCCGAGGACGACGCGCCCGTACGGGTGAGGACGCGAACGTCGTCGCGGTGGAACTTGCCTTCGGTGTCCTCGTGGACCATCTTGACGGCTTTGACGACGTGTTTCGCGAGGACGTCGGCCGTGACGTCACCGGTTCCCTTGCCGGTCATCGAAGACTCGGCGACTTTCTGGAGCAGGTCGTCGTCCAGGTCGACGTCGAGAACCATGTCGTCGACGGCTTCCTGGGCGATGCGGGCGGCCTCGGTGTACCCTTCGACGATGACGGTCGGGTGGAGGTCCGAGTCGAGGAGGTCCTCGGCGTGCGCGAGGAGTTCACCGGTGAGGACGGCCGCCGTGGTGGTGCCGTCACCGACTTCTTCCTCCTGCGTCTGGGATACTTCGACGATCATCTGCGCGGCGGGGTGCTCGATGTCCATCTTCTCGAGGATGGTCGCCCCGTCGTTCGTGATGACGACGTCGCCCGAGGAGTCGACGAGCATCTTGTCCATGCCGCGCGGTCCGAGTGTGGTCCGTACGGCTTCTGCGACGGCCTTCCCGGCGCGAATATTAGAATCCTGTGCGGAACGGCCGCGCGTTCGGTTGGTGCCCTCTGCGAGAATGTATAACGGTTGCTGCATTCGTGAAGCCATATTGAAACCTCAAGCGCTATCAACGATTGCAGTTCTATAAATACGTTTCGCCTGTGGTACGCTATGAAATCGCACGACAGGCCGGCGGTAAGTCGCTTATTTGGTCGCGTGGTATTCAGTCAGTTGCGACCGCTGTATGACCGTGACCGCTACCGCTGTTTGACCGTGACCGTTCCGTCGCCAAATAGCGAGACGAGCAACCCCGCGTACTGGAACGTGATTTGGCGGGAGGTGTCGCAAGATGGTTGGAAGACGGCGTCGAGTGCCTCTGGGTCGACACCAATGTCGGCCAACGGTGGAAGTTCGAGAGGGGTGAGTTCAGTTGCTGTTGCGACGGCCGAGGTAATCGCAACGGCAATATCGTCATATCGGTCAGCGGAGATGGTTACCACGGACCCAGCGTTTTCGTCTTGCTGGTCGTCCATACAGTCCGCATCGGTAGTGGAGTACGTATGGGTGTGGGTTGAT
This sequence comes from Haloferax marinum, assembly GCF_009674625.1. Taxonomy (GTDB): domain Archaea; phylum Halobacteriota; class Halobacteria; order Halobacteriales; family Haloferacaceae; genus Haloferax; species Haloferax marinum. The sequence continues at coordinate 1,081,276 of NZ_WKJQ01000001.1, forward strand.
TATGTAATCTTCCGGGTTCAGTGGGCCTCTCACGATGGTTCAGCGAGTCCCCTCACGAATTATCTCTGCGAGCGTTCGGTACGCCCTGCGGAGGCGAGCCGCCACCGCCTGCCGTGAGATGTCGAGTTCTGACCCGAGTTCGTCGAGCGAGGTTCGGCGGTGTTCGTCGAAGTATCCACGTTCGAGTGCGAGGAGAAGCGCCTCGCGTTGACTGTCGGTCAACGACTCACTGACCGGTGCTTCGACAGAGTCGAGGGCTGAGATACGGTCGAACTCGGAGTCGATTCCGTTGTTGGCCCAGTATCGCTTGAGTCCACTCAGAGCGCTGTGAGAGGGGACACGAAGTCGCAGACGCCAGAAGTCGACGATGGTCACACACTCCAGAAGGACGGCGTCGTACTCGCTCAATCCGGCGAGCAGGAGACTCTGGCCGAAGTCCCAGTCAGACCCGTAGAGCGCACCGTTTGGAACCGTCCCGACGAGTTGTACCGCGTCTGTCCCAAGTGCGGATTCGATGGCCTCCTGAAACGAAGTCGCGTCGGGGCCTCGTACCCAGAGATACGATCGCTCGTCCGCAGAGACCGGAACCAACTGCTCCAGTTCGAGTTGGACGTCGTATCGCTCGACCGACTGACCGGGGGGGAGCGCAGAAAGAGGGACGAGAACCTCCGCAATTAGACACACGGTGTTCGATGGCCGGAGTAGACCAAAAAACTGAGTCGTTGTGTTCTCTCGCGACGTTCTTGCGTAAATGACTGTCTCGAGTGTGGTTCAGAGTGTGGGTCGTGTTGGCGTGAGTAGCGCGGGGTGTGTCGGCGTGAGTCGCGTAACTCAAACGGCCGACACGTATTCAGCGGTGATTCTACAACCTATTTGACGGACACCGATGACCGAGTGGACGATGCTGGAGCTGGAACATGGGTTCAGAGTGGTCGACGTGAACGCTCGCCTCGACCCAGACAAACAGTCGATTGCGACGCGCGGGCGAGAGATTAGCCCCGAGCGATTAGAGCGGGAACTACATCAAGCGGGTGTCGTCCGGGCAATCGTCTCGCCGGGCGCACAACCGGGTGACCAGAGTTACCTCCGTCCGAACAACGCTGTCGCGCGGATGAGCGTCGACCGACCGTTCCTCGCGTTTGCCCGCGTCAACGGACCGCGTGACCCGAGTGGTGGGACGTCCGCACGCCTCCGAAACCTCACCTCGTCGCGCAAGGAGTTCCACACCGACCCCGACGACGTCGAACAGTACGCGTACGACGACCGCTTCTACGGGTTCTGTCTCGCCCCGGCCGTCGACGGCCTTCCGGACGACGAGACGCTGGCGATGCTCGAAGACGTTGGCCTCCCAGTCTTCGTGCAGGGCGGACGAGAGTTCACACCGAGTGCGCTCGCAGACTCGCTGTTAGGACGGTTCCCCGTGATTCTCTCCAGTTTCGGAGGGTTCCCACTCGACCGAGACCTGATGCAGGACGCGATGGACCTGCTCGACGACCACGACGACCTGTATCTCGACACGAGTTTCGTCCGCTACCGGAGCGTCCTCGAACGAGCGTTGCTCGAACACCCCGACCGCGTCCTGTTCGGAAGCGGTGTGCCGGAGACACATCCGAACGTCGGCGTCATGGAGATACTGACGCTCGACGTGTCAGAAGACGCGATGGCGAAGGCATTCTCGAAAAACGCCGCCAGAGTCATCTCGGCGCTCGCTCCGGGAGAAACGTAATACTCAGGCTCGAAATCGTCAGAGACAGACTCAGCGCCAGTCGTAGCGGGCGACTGCGCGGTCCGCTCGTGTGGAACACCCATGTGGGTTGCGGGCGCGCGAGCGGTCACGGGCACGCGCGACCATCCCATCGGACGCACCCGTCGCGATACCGGCGGCCACGTCGCGTCCGGTTCCAACCCACCCAGACGGCGTCACGTCGCCTTTGAGGACACCGACGGCCGCTTCGAACCCATCCGAGATGGCGTGTTTTGCAGTTCGTTCGATGGTGGCCGGCCGAAGGCCGTAGTTCTTCACGAGTCGGTACGTCAACGACCGATACTTCCATCCCCACTCACGCTCCGAGATGCCACCGTCGGCTTCGAACTCACGGCGGACGCACATCTCGGGTTCCCACGTGACGGTCCGGTCGAGGTGTGCGAGTCGGTGAGCCGCGTCGCGCGCGCCGCCCGTCTGGAGGTACTCGTCGAACCCGTCGAGCGAGTCGATGACGCGTCGGCGGAAGGCGACGTTGCCACCGTTGAAGTAGGTGACCTTGCGACCTGCGATGGTGTTTTCTTCTAACGATTCGGTCGTCATCCCGTTGCGGAGCGTCTGGTGTAACGGTCCGGTGACGACGTCGGCGTCGTCGATGGCGCCTTCCAGTGCAGACAGCCACGACGGTTCGACCGAGAGGTCGTATCGAAGGAGTGCGATGACGTCGCCGGTGGCGACTTCGATACCGGCGTTTCGTGCGACGTTGAGGTTACGGTCGGACAGTTCGACGAGTACGTCTACGTCCTCGCGTTCTCTCACCATCCCGGTCGTCCCGTCGGCCGATGGGCCGTTGACGACGATAACCTCGGCGTCGGGGGCGTACTCGGCCAGCGCGTCGAGGCTGGTGGCGAGACGGTCCCGACCGTTGAGGGTCGGGAGCACAACCGAGAGGTCCATACCGGACACTTGCGATGGACGTACTTAAATGTGAATCGAGAACCGTGTTAAAGTGTATCGAGAGACGGTGTCACCCGTTCTCACTCGGCATCGCTCGCGCGACTCGACGCACGAGACTCCGCGTCCGACCCGTCTCCGACCTGTGCGTTCCAGTACGACACCGACGCGATGTCGTCACCGATCGGCGTGTTACCCACCGAGAGATCGAGTGACCGGAACGGTCGTGCGATGCCGTTCGGAATCTTTCGGTAGAATCCGAACGGAACGACGAAGTCGTGTTTCGCGTCCCTGAGTTCGAGACCCGCGTCGGCGAGTAGTCTGTGAACTTCTGCTTCCGAGTAGAGTCGGGACCCCATCGGGAGCAACCAGTTGTACGCGACGCGAAGACTCTGGTCGTTGAACGTGTCGAAAAACACCTGGTCTTTCGAGACACGCGCCATCTCCGCTAAGAACTTCGCTGGCGTGTCCGCGAGGTGGAAAAATCGCATCGCGAACACGGCGTCGAAGTAGTCGTCTGGGAATGGAAGGCGCGCAGCGTCGCCGCGGAGGAACTCGATTCGGTCTGCGACACCCGCCGCACGGGCCTTCTCCCGCCCCTGTACCATCATCGCTCGTGAGATGTCCAGTCCGACGACGTTCGCTCCCTCCTGAGCGAGCATCACGGTGAACCGACCGGTCCCACAAGCGATTTCGAGGATGTTCTTGTCCTCGACAGGGCCGAGTGCCGCGAGGACTGCCTCTTTTTCCCGCCGGTCGATGAGCCGACCGCCCTTGGAGAACCGCTTCGAGTCGTACTCCTGGGCGACCTCGTCGGCCTGGTACCACTCCTTTCCTTTCACGCTACGCATACTCGCGGGGGCGATGGTAAAACGGTACTGGATATCCGTTGCTGTCTATGGATATACTTTCATCTGTAGAAACCGTACCATGGTGTATGCCAACGTGCCGAAAGTGTGGGTCGGACCACGACGCCGAAGAGCTAACGCGTCACGTCTTCGAGGAGTGGCTCGTCGTCCACTGCCCCGACTGTCACGCGCCGATGGGGAGCTATCGACTCGGTGCCCCTGCCGTCGATAAACTACAGCCTGCCTGAACACCCGGTCGTAGTCGGGCGAATACTGCTCGAGTTGTGATAAATAATATGTGTATAAGGTGTCTGCATTGTTTTGTCACACTTGAAGCTAACTCTTAACACAGAGGAACTATCTGACACAAGTATGAGCACCACTACCGCAGAGCCAGATACAGAAGACATCCTTTCGGAAGCCGAGTTCCGAAGTCGTCTCCGCGAACTGCCGCCGAGTGCGAAACTCGTCGCCAAAGTTCTCGAAAGCGACGCCCCGCTCTCGCAGGGCCAACTCGCAGAAGAGTCGCTGCTCCCCGACCGAACCGTCCGCTACGCACTCAACCGTCTCGAAGAGTCTGACCTCGTCGGGTCGCGCTACTCCTTCAAGGACGCGCGCAAGCAGGTCTACTTCCTCAACACGTAGACTGGACGGCTACCGAATCGCAGACGACTACGCCCGCGGGGGCGCACCCCGCAGACCAAGCCACCACTTCTGCCGAACCCGATAAACCACTCCCGAGCGTAGCCGTCGGCATGCACGTCACGCGCGTCTCGGTTCCCGTCGCGACTCGCGCCCCGACGGGTGCGACGAACGCGTACCTCGTCTCGGAGGGCGACGACCGCTTACTCGTCGACCCGGCGGCCCGAACAGCCGAACTCGACGAACTCGTCGAGGAGGGGGTAGACCACATCGCGGTCACCCACACCCACTCGGACCACGTGGGTGCAGTGGCCGACTACGCCCAGGAGACAGGGGCCGCCGTCTGGTGTCGTCGTGGCCGAGAACGCGAGTTCGAGGCGGCGACCGGTATCGAACCGGACCGAACGTTCGTCGAGGGGACGACCATCCCCGTCGGGTCCGGCGTCGAAGTGCTCGATACGCCAGGCCATGCACGCGACCACGTGACGTTCGTCGCCGGCGACGACTACCTGACTGGTGACCTCGCAGTCGCGGAGGGGAGCGTCGTCGTCGGTGCCCCCGAAGGCGACGTGCGCGCGTATCTCGTCGCACTCAGACGACTCCACGCGCGCAATCCAGACACGCTCGCTCCCGGCCACGGTCCCGTGATATCCGACTCACGCGCGACGCTCGCACGCCTCGTCGCCCATCGCAACGCCCGCGAAGCCAAGATTCTCGACGCCATCCACGCGGGCAACGAGACGGTCGACGCCGTGACCGACGCCGCCTACGACAAGGATATCTCGGCCGTCCGTGACCTCGCACGGGCGACGGTCGTCGCCCACATCGAGAAACTCGCCGCCGAGCGACGTGTCTCGTGGGACGCCGACGAAGAACGAGTCGTCCCCGTATAGCACCGGAGGGCTCCATCGAACCGCGTTCCTCTTGACGTTCGCGCCCACATCAGGGGTATGGACCTCGAAGCCGAACTCGCACGCGCTCGCGAACTCGACGTGTCGGAACTCGCCGACGCTATCGAATCCATCGGCTTCGAGTGCACGCGCTGTGGCGCGTGTTGCAAAGGGTACGAGACGGACGACGGCGAGCGAGAACCCCACACGGCGACTCTCTTCCCCGACGAGGTGCGGACGATTCAAGAGACAACCAGCTACGACGCTGACGGCGACTCCGTCGCCGTGGCCTCCACCTCGGACGCCTCGCTGGAGTGGCGCGATATCGCCCGCCCTATGCCCTACGGCCTCGTCGAGGGCGACGATGGACTCGAAGGCGAGACGTTCGAGTGGGCACTCCAGACGAACGCCTGCGGCGACTGCCGATTCTACGAAGAAGACGACGCTGGACAGGGTACCTGTCAGGTCCACGAGGACCGGCCGCTCATCTGTGAGACGTATCCGTTCAGTGTCGACGTCGCCGGCACGAGTCAACCGATGGGCGAGGCCGTAGACGAAGCGGGAGTCGTCCGTGCCCACGAGTGCGAAGGTCTCGGCCGGGACATCTCGCGGGGGGACGCGGCGGAACTGGCCGGGGCACTCAAAGAACGTGCCGTCCGCGAAATCGAGGAGGCAATCGCCGTCTCAGCGGCCTACGAACCGGTCGAAACTGAACCGGGCGAGGTGGTCGTCCACGACTCCGAAGGCGCGAAGTCACCCGACGGGGCCGAACTGCAGTAGCCGAATGTCAGGGACGGCGGTACATCTTTAACAGTTCGGACTGACCACATAGTGGAGGTCTAACGGTGGAAATCTCAGATAAACTCCTGTGTCTGTTCAATGCTGACGTTCGTACCGAGGACGACCGATATATCGTCGAAATTCCTCGCCGCGAAGTCGAAACCGGTGCTATCGACCCCGGTGAGACGTACCGCGTCGCTCTCATCTCTCGCGAAACGAAAGAGGCCGTCGAGGCCGAACCGAGCGGCGAGGCCACGCCATCCGCCGAACCACAACCCCCGGTCGAACCCGGAGAGCTTCGGTACGTCGAAATCGAGGATATCGGAAAGCAAGGTGACGGTATCGCCCGCGTCGAGCGTGGCTACGTCATCATCGTCCCCGGTACCGACGTTGGCGAACGTGTAAAGGTCGAAATTACCGAAGTCAAGTCTAACTTCGCAGTCGGCGAAGTGGTCGAAGACGACTTCTAACAGCGTACTTTTTCGGACGGACTCGCGGCATCGACGAATCTCAGCGGATTGCTTCGCGGAACGCGCGCGACGACGCCGACCCATCCCGGAGCGACTCACTCGGACAGACCACGATTTCGAGTGAACGACCCACCGGTCTTGCGAGTGAACGAGAGAGCACACTTGCACGTGAAGAACAGCGATAGAAAGCCGATATCTCCTACTGAACGTACTTCAGGAGATTCGCGTCGATACCGACGTCTGCTGGAGCGTCGTAGGGGCGGTTCACCACGATGTCGCCGGCAGTAGACTTGCCGATACCGGGGATAGCCGTCAGTTCGTCCATCGACGCTTCGTTGATATCCAGTGGGTACGGGACGCCGGTGACAGACCGGTAGCCGTGGTCGGTGACGACGATATCGACGATTTGGCCCAGTTCGCGCTCTCCGGGGATGCCGACGAGCAGTGGGTAGGTGCCGAGTTGTCGGCCGAACGTCCGTCCGTCCTGATGGTATTCGAGGTGGACGTCGGGAAGGACGGTTCCCGGTGGGGCGACCCGTCGGAGCATCGGTCGGTCGATATCCTCGCGGACCTCCTGTTTGTACTTCTTGAACAGTTGCTTGTGGTCACGGGCGATGGACGCGCCGGTATCCGACATCTCGGTTCCGTCGAACGCCATGACCTGGCGGATGTTGATACGGCGAACCATCAGGCCTTCGTCGTAGACGCGCTGGAGGAAGCGTTTGTTGTGCGCGAACGTCTCTTCGGACTCGCCTTTCAATCCGTGGAGGAGGTTGATTCCGGGCAAGAGTTTCGGCAGGCGAGTTGCGGCGTCCGGGCCGTGTGTCGGTGCGTCTGCCGGGTCGTCACCGGGTCGCCATCCGGCGACTTCGTTGACGATTTTCACCGCCTCGAAACACTCGTCTGCGGAGACGTTGAGGCTGTTTTCTTCCTGGACGACGGGGTCTGCCGATTCGAGACCGAACGCCGCCGTGTCACCCGCCGTGTTGTGTTCGGCGATGATTCTGAGTGCCTCGCGGGATTTCTCGGGCCACTCGACGATGGTAATCGGGTTGACGTTGTCGAGGTGGAGTGTTCCGAGGTCCGGCGCAACTTCGCGGATGCCGCCGTAGAGGCGACGGAGGGCGTCGGGGTTCGGTGCTTCGCCGTCGCCGCCGAACGCCAAGATGTCTGCCTGTCGGCCGAGACGGAAGTGTCTCGCACCTCGGTTGTACAGGTTCTCGACTTCCTTGACGACGGAGTCGGCGGTGCGGAACGATGGGTTGCCGTAGAGCGGTTCGGTACAGAACGAACATCGGTAGGCACAGCCGCGAGAGGTCTCCATCTCGCAGATGAGGTGGTCGGGGTGGTTCGGGTGTTGTTCGACGACGAACGCCCCTTTGGCCGCCCAGCGGTCGAGTTCCTCGTTGTCGCGCATCCGGTTACCGAAGCCTTCGAGCGCGCTATCTACGAGGTCGAAGGCGGCCGCCTCGATGTCGCCTTTGGCGACGAAGTCGTAGTCGAGGTTCTTGCGCTGCATGTCCTGTCCGCCGGCGTTCTCGTCGCCGACGCCGAAGCGGATGGGACCGCCCATGAGGGTCGTTCCTTCGGCGACCCACGCGAGTTCGCGGACTTCGTCGGGTTCGGCAGGCGTTCCGCCCACGTACTTACCGGGGACGGTCATGCCGCCGATGTATATCATCAGGTCCGCGTCGGCCACGTCGCGCCACTTCTGGCGGTCGTCGCGGAGTTCGTCGATGGTGTGGTAGACGACGTTGGACTCGGGGACGCCCGCGTCGACCACCGCACCTGCGGTGAATCGCGGATACGTCGAGATGTACGGCGGCACGCCGAAGTGCGCCGGTTCGTCGACGTATCCGTCGACGATCGTCACGGTGAGGTCGGCGGGGTCGGTCATCGGTCGGGGTTTGCGTTCGACGCTGAAAACGCAACCGGTCGAACGTCGTGGTGGCAGGTCGAGCGTCGCGGTGGCAGGTCGAGCGTCGCGGTGACGGAGCAGACGAGACCGAGGACGCAGTGCAGGTACGATACCGTGACCGAACGTTGCTGAGGCAGACACCGTGACCGAACGCCGATGAGACAGGTTCCGCCTCCCGCGCGTTTATGAGCGTGGGAGCGCAAGAAATGGGTATGCCTGCGACCCTCGAAATCAAGTGTACCAACGAGGACTGCGAACTCGACATGTTCGAGTTGCACTACACCTACGACATGCCGGACGACGTGACGCTGGCAGATTTCAACTGTCCGTACTGTGGTGAACAGCAGTTCTTGGAGGAGATTCAACTATGAGCGACCTGCGAAAGTTCGGCGAGTCGGCGGCCAACGCCGTCCTCGAACGCGTCGGCCGAGGCGTCAGTCAGATGCAAGAGCGCAAACCGCTCGCCCACGACCTCCTCGAGTCCGACGACGCCTACCTCGTCGTCTTCGACGCACCGGGTGCCCGTGCCGAAGACGTCCAGGTGCGCTTCCTCGACGGGGAAGTCGAGATTCGTATCGACCGCTTCCGCGAGTTCTACGAAGGGTACGAGATGCGCTTCCCCGGTCGCGGACTCACGCTCTCCAGTAGCGCGACGCTCCCCTCCGACGCCGCCGTCGAAGCGGCAGACGGCGCGGCGACGGTCAAGAAGAACGGGACGATACAGATTCAGATTCCGAAAGACGAACGCGGCAGCGACATCGAAGTCACAGAAGAAGACGACGCAGACGAGGTCGACTACGGCGACGTCGACGACCAAGACGCCTGAGTTACCGAGTCGTCTCTGCGTCGTCGTCCGCCACGGTCATCCCTTCGACGACGGCGAACGATTCGTCGCCGTCGAACCGACGTGGGTCGAACGGGTCGGGGACAGCGACATCCGTTTTTCCGAGTAGTTCTCCGGCGAGGAGTTCCCCTATCGCCGGTGCCCACATGAAGCCGTGGCCGTGCCACCCCGAAGCGACGTAGACGCCGTCTGTGACCTCGCCGACGAGCGGGTTTCGGTCGGGTGTGGCACCGCAGAGACCCGCCCACGCTCGCTCGACGGTCGGTGCTGTCTCGGCTCGTTGCTGTACTGCGTCCAGCGTGTCGCGGACGAACCAGTCGTCTGCGGTTTCGTCCCACTCGTCGGGGTCGGCCTCGACCGGTTCGACGCCGTCACCGGCGAGGACACCAGCGGGATGTGGTCGAAGATACGACTCTGCTGTCGCGTCGTAGACCGTCGGGCCGCGGTAGTCACAGGTGCCGACGAGTGCCTGTACCCGGTAGGGTTTGAGCGCAATCGGATAGCCAGCGTCGACGAGGAGAGACCGCGAGTGGACGCCCGCAGCGACGACGACGGCGTCGAAGGCGTCGGTTCTCTCGTCGTCGAGAGCGACGCCCGGTGGGTCGGCCCGAACCGACACGGCGTCACCGACGCGAAACTCCACGCCGGTCTGCTCGCATTTCTCGACGAACAGGTCGACGTAGGCCGCAGGGTCGGCCCATCCGGCGTTCTCCGCGACGCCCGCGAGCGCGACGTCGTCGGTTCGGATGGGAAATCGCTCGCCCAACTCGTCGGCGGTGGCCGTCGAGACGTCGCGGCCGTGGACTCGCATTCGCTCGACTGCCTCCGTGAGTGCGGTTGCCGCCGCGTCGTCGCCGTCGCGGGCGAGGAACACGTAGGGCGTCTCGTGGAAGGTGAACCCGCCCGTTCCCGACAGCGACCGAATGCGAGTCATCGCTCGGTCGGCCACGGAGACGTCGATGTCCTCCGCGTACGCGTCGTAACAGATGCCGGCGGCCCGGCCGGTCATGCCAGACCCAGGCGTGTCTCGCTCGAAGAGGGTGACGCGAGCGCCGCCCGTCGCCAAATCGTGGGCGACCGTCAGTCCGACTGCGCCTGCGCCGACGACGGCGACTCGCTCGGGCACGTCCATACGCAACGCTGAGTCGGCATGCTATTTGAATGAGTGGGAGGCCGTGGTGCGGTGTGTCGCCTACTCGGCGAACTCGTCGACACCGCGTGCGGGATAGCCGACGACGACGTCGACACCGATGTCGCGCAGGTCGTCGATACGCTCGCGGACGTCCGCGACTGACCCGATGAGGGCGTAGTCGCGGGCGGCCTTGAGGAGTACCTCGCGCGCGCGTCCGTCCGCCGACGAGTCGGTGGGAGACCCGTCGGGGAGTGCCCGAGCGACTGGTCGGCGACGCGAGATGTACGCGCCGACAGCGTCGAGAATCTCGTCGTCGTCGTCGGTCAGTGCGGTCGGTGCGTAGAGAGCGACCTCACCGTCGTATCCGGCCGCGCGCAACGCGCGAACGTCGCGGCGAGTCGACCGTGAGAGCAGTTCGTACTGGGTGCCGCCGGCAGCGAGGGCGATTCGTTCGATTCCCTCGGTACCGACCCACGCGTCGGGGGCCTGCTCTCTCGCGACCCGGAGTCGGGGTGCGACCGGCCGACCTTTCTCCTCGTCGGTGAGGTACGCAGGATGCCCCGCGACCAACACCTGTTGGACGCCCTCGGGAATCCACTCGTACAGCGAGTCGTCACCGAGTGGGTCGAAGCCATCGACGCGAACCGGCGTCGTCAGTCTGACTTCTTTCTCCGCAGCGAGCGCCTCGAGGACGTCGGCGTCGGGTATTCGGTGGCGGCCTTCGTAATCGATAGCGACGATATCCAGCGGGATATCGAGTGCTCGACGCACGTCGCACTCGGCGGGTTTGAGTGCAACAGCGTCCAATCCAGCTTTCGAGACCGCTCGTCCGGCGGTCAGCATGCTATCACCACAAAAATTTCAGTACCGTCGCGGAACGCGATCCATCGTCTGTGCGACCATGTGAGAATTGGTAGCGTGGAGGAGGCCAAAACCTTGTCGATGACGGCGACGCTGACCATCCGAACGTCTATTTATATACTCCCGTCGAGGCGGCACCGTCGAGCAGACGAAATGTCACGTACAATAGAGATGTTGTCGTCTGCCCGTGGTTCGAGTCTCGAACCCGTAGAATTGTGGAATTCCTACATTTTTCGAATAGAGTGAAAACAGCGATTTCGCGGAGAAGTGGGCTCTGAGACCCGTTTTCGCTGATTCCCAGTTCCAAAGATTCGAAAATCGGTCTCCGCTTATATGGTGTAGCCTCCCATCGTTTCAGATGTAAGGTGAACTAAGATGGCCGCAACCGGACAAATCGAGATGCTGGGGAACCGGATCGACTTCGACTACTCGCAGGGCGTCACGGGCTACGTGCTCCTGCTCACCCGTATCATCACGGGATACTGGTTCCTCCACGCTGGCTGGGGGAAGCTGACGGCTGCAGAACCGTTCAACGCTGCCGGGTATCTCGTGAACGCGACTGGTGGCTCGCCCATCCACGGCTTCCTCGTGTGGGTCGGCCAGACGCCGTGGATGCTCGAGATTACGAACTTCATGATTCCAGCCGGTGAGTTCCTCATCGGACTCGGCATCCTCGTCGGAGCACTCACCAGGCTCGCCGCCTTCTTCGGTGGCTTCCTGATGGTGTTCTTCTACCTCGGGAACGCCGACTGGGGACACGGCTTCGTCAACGCTGACCTGTTCGGCTTCATGATGTTCGTCATCGTCGGCACCCTCGCCGCGGGCCGCATCTACGGCCTCGACACCATCATCGAGAAGATGGAGTTCGTCAAGCAGCGCCCCGCGCTGAAGTACCTCCTCGGCTGAAGGCCCGGTCCCGGTCAGAAGAGGGGGGGAATGCGGCAGAACGTTTTTTCGAAGCGCGTTACACACCGAGCAGTAGCGACACTGCATAGTCGATGTCTACTACATAGCCGATGTCCACTGCAGAGCCGATGTCTGTGAGAACAGCGAGACTCGATGACGGCGTCTCGTCCTGAAACGACGTCTCGTCCCGAGAGACGACTACACCGGATAGTCGGCGTCCGGGTCGACGACCCGGTCTACTTCTGGCGGCACTTCCCAGTCGGTCGTGAGTTCGAGCAGTTGGACGAGCATGCGACCGGTCGCGCCCCAGACGGTGTACCCGTCTACGTGGAAGAAGTGGAGTCGAACCTCGCCGTACTTCGGGTGGTCGCGGAGCTCCGACTCGTAGTTCGACCGGTCGGTGAGTTCGTCGACCGCCAACGCGGCAATCTCTGCGACCTCTCGCTGGTCGGGGTCGTACTCGCGGTCGGGAACCGTCGCCACGAACGGGGTGACAGAGTAGTCCGTCACGGTGAGGATGTCGTCGAGTCGCCCGTGAAACGTGACCTCGTCGGGGCGAAGTCCGATCTCTTCGTTAGACTCTCGCAGTGCGGTCGCTCGGAGGTCCACGTCGGCAGGTTCGCGTCCACCGCCGGGGAAACTCATCTGACCCGGATGCTCCCCGAGATGGTCTGCTCGCTTCGTGAACAGAACGTGCGGCCGCTCGTCGCGGAACAACACGGGCGCGATGACCGCTGCCCGTCGTCCCGCCTCGACTGTCACCGGTTCGTGTCGGGTGACGCCAGCGAGGTCCATCGTCACAACTCGTAAAGCGACGGCACGACTTAGGCCTGCCCCTCTCCGGCCAATGCTGCGTCGAGTCGGTCCCTGATAGACGCCACGTCGGTGTCCGCCCACGCTTCGAGGTCGTACGTCACGTCGAGCAAGCGCTCGATTTCGTCGGTGTCGTCCGACTGGACTGCCGACGCCGCGGCGGCACGCAGACGAGCCTCGACCTGTTCTGCGAGTTCGTCACGGGGCACCTCGCGCTCGGGATAGTCGAGAATGTGTGGGAGGTCCTCTGCACGCGGCGGCAACGTCGGGAACGCCATCGGGCCAACAGTGAGGAGTTCGCCATTCGTACCCGCGTCGGCGTCGGCGTCGACCTCGGCGTCCGCGTCCGAACCGTCGTCGGACTCCTCGTCGGTCTCGTAGGCGACGAGATAGTACGCGTCGATTGCGTCCGAAATCGTATCCGAGAGGGCGTCAGTGTCGGTCTCACGGCCCTGTTTGAACGCGAGTTCGTCGAGTGCGTCTTCGAGCTCTTCGCGGGTGAGTGCACCGAAGAGGTCCACGATGCCGGCTAAATCGTCGTATACGGATTCGGTCATCGTCCCTCCTGTACCGCCGCGATATCGTCGCGGGCAGCGGCCAACACGTCCTCGGGCGACAGCGGTGCGTCCGCCCACGCCGGTAGTCGCGTGTCTTCGTCCGGTTCGACGACGGCGGCAGCGTACGTCTCGACCTGGTGACGCTCGTCCGCCCGGTCGTAGTCGAATCCGTTGAACGCTGCGTCGGCAGCGTACTGCTCGACGAACTGGAACCCAGTCTCACGGTAGCGGTCTGCGAGCGTCTCGAAGTCGAGGTCGGCACCGTGTTCGAGCACTGTCCGGAGGAGTGTCCGACCGACGGACTCGCTCATATCTGAGAGCCCGGTCGGGCCGCTGACGGCCCGGTGGTCGTGTTCGTACGCGCCGAGGTCGACCTGCGCAGTTCTGTCGAACCCTGCGTGCGTGAACGCGTCGCCGAGCGTGCCGACTTCGAGCCCCCACGAACGAGGCACTCGCATCTTCTGTGCGAGGTCGCTCGTCGTGGCGAACTCACCGGCGAGCGCGTACCGGAACGAGTCGAGATAGTGGACGATCGGCACGTTCGTCTCGTCGGCGAGTGTGCGCACCAGTGGGGCGTAGAAGAGTCGAAACAGTCGCCCGTACAGTTTGCTGTCTTCGACACGAGCGTAGTACCCCTTCGAGAAGTCGTGGCCACGCGCGAGAGGGAACAGGAGTCTCGTGACGTACCGTTCGTCGTAGGTCTTGGTGTCCGCGTCGTGGACGACGACGAACTCCTCGCGGGCGGCACACCCCAGGGCAAGCCACACGTCTCGGCCTTTTCCTCGCTCGCCGTCGATACCACTCTCGTCCAGTAGTTCGGCCACACGCGGTCCGTCGCACCACAGCACGTCGAGCGGCAGGTCGAACTCGTTCAACCAGTCGACGAAGGGGGCGACGCGCTCGGCGGGGGCACGGAGGGGGACGACCACGCGCGCGGGCGACAACGACTCCAGCGTCGAGAGCACGCGCTCGGCGGCGAGACCTGCGTACTCCCGTTCGGTCATCGGAACGACGACGGCCGCCCGGTCTATCGGGGCGTCCGGAACCGGCCCGGAGAGGTCGTGGAGCGTCGTGACCCGCTCTTGTACGTACTCCATCGTCTCAGTCGTTGGACTCGGTGAGCAAAAGTGCGGCGAGAGTGGAGGGGGCTGCCGGAACTGCCTCTCAGTTCGGAATCCGCCCGGCACGCTGGAAGACGACCAGTCCGGCGACGATGACGCCCAGACCGAGGGCGAACCCGACGAACACCTCGTCGAAGGTGAATCCCACGTCTGTCAGATAGCCGACTGCGCCCGACCCGCTGGCCTGGAAGACCATCATCCCGAACGAGTAGACCGAGTACGCACTGCCTCTGCTCTCGTCGGGGAGTGTGTCGAGCAAGTACGTGTCGAGTGCGGGAAACAGACTGTGGATGACGTAGCCGAGGATGGCCGTGACGACGAGCAGGCTGACGAGTCCGGTCGTCTGCGTGAGGACGAGTAGTGAGGCGACGAACGCGGTGAGGACGCCGAGGATGTATGGAACCCGAGGGAGTCTGTCCGCGAGGCGGCCAGACAGGAAGAACGCCGGAACACCCGCACCGAAGACGACGGTGAGCATGTTGCGCGCCGTCGCCGGGGGGAGCCCCTTCGTCTCCATGTAGAGTTCGAAGAAGTTGAACACCCCTTGCCAGACGAATCCCGTGAACCCGAGGATGACGATGCCCGTGAGGATGATACGCCACTCCTTGCGGACGGCCCCGAGGAGGTCACGGTCAGACGACCCCGCGTCCGGGAGGTCGGTCGAACGGGCCGTGAAAAAGAGGATGGTCGTCACGACGGCGGCGGCGAGACCGATACAGACGAAGACGAGTTGCCACGACGCCGAGACGAATCCGAACCGGGAGACGATATCCGGGCCGACGGCGAGGACGAGCGTGACGAACGGAGCGACGCTCACGGCGGCGAGTTGGCTCGCGGTTCCGTGGATACCCATCGCGCGGCCAACGCGCTCGGGGTAGAGTTCGCTCACGAGGGGGTTCGCGGCGACGAAGTACGCGCCCGAGGCGAGTCCCATGGACGCGGCACCGACCATCAACAGTTCGATAGACTGGGCGCTGGCGGTCAGCGCAGAGGCCAACACGAGGATGACACCGGTTCCGAGGACGACGTAGTGGCGGGGCACCCGCGTGAGCACCCATCCCGTCGGCACGCGAAGACTCGCACTGCCGAGCCAGACGAGCGTCGCGACGAATCCGACGGTCGCCCGGTTGACTTCGAAGAACGTGATGAACTCTCCGAGGAGGGGCGCGAAGACGACTCGCGCGAGGTTGACGAGGAATATCATTCCGCAGAGGGTTCCGAAGAGGCGACCACGTGACACGCTCGAAACCGCGGGCCCTGGAGTGACAACCCTTTCGAAGCGGGATTCAGTTGCAGGGGTGCCGGCGGGTTTTTATGTTCGTTACACAAACGGAGATTTATGAAGACAACGCGGAAGGGGCTTCGAGACGGCGACCTGGATAAAGACACCTACGGGCGACTGACGTGTTCGGAGTGCGGTGACACACTGAAGAAGAAGAACGACCCGGACGAAGTGTTCGCGCTCCGAATCTGCCCGGACTGCGGGGCCGAGTTCAAAGAACTCAGATAGGACCCGACAGAAACGCTCCCGCGACCAGTCTCACTCGAAGACCGAATCGAATGCCCGCGCTCCGAGCGGGTCGAACGTTCCGGCGGCAACATTTTCTGCGACGTGCTCGGGGGACGACGCACCGACCAACGCAGCAGTGACACCGGGCGCACTCCGCGAGAAGTTGAGCGCACGCTGCGCGAGCGTGTCTCCCGACAGAACCTCGTTTACCGACTCGGGTATCTTTCGTGCGAGGTCACCCTGTGCGATACTCGCGCTGGAGAAGACGTGTAGGTCGTGTTCGTGTGCGTACCACAGCGCACTCGTCAGGTCGCCGTCGTCGGTCTCGTGTGCGTCCACGGTGAACGCGTCGGCCATCACGACGTTGAACGGGAGTTGAATCGCTTCGAGTCCGGAGTCGTCGTTGCCGACTGTCTCGGCCGCGCGTTCGGCGCGGCGGACCACTTCCGGTAGCGAGAGATGCGCGTCGTGGTCGGGTGCGACCCGGAACGCCTCCCAACTGGCGACGCCGTAGCGTCCGATGTCGTCTGCGGCGACGCGGCGTTCGAGGACTTCGAAGGCAGACTCGATGCGGTCGTACACGGTCTCTCGGTCGGCCGTCACCAACTGCGTCTCTGGGTTGTGGAGGTAGTAGAGGTCGATGTGGTCGAGCCCCATCAAGTCGAGCGAGCGGTCGACCATCTCGTCGACGAACTGCGGGGCGATGGTGTGACTGCCGTGTGCGAGTTCGTCGGCCGTCGCGAGGCCCGCATCGAGGACCGTCTCCCGGATGTACTGTCCGGGGTTCTCCGGACGCGAGCGGTCGAAGGGGACGAATCCCGCCTTCGACGCGACGACGACAGCCTCGCGGTCGGTGTCGGCCTCGCGGAGTGCGTCACCGACGACGCGTTCCGAACGACCGTGACGGTAGTTCGACGCCGTATCGACGAGATTGATGCCGTTTTCCAACGCGAGGACGAGCGACTCACGGTATCGGTCGTCGACTTCGTCGGTCGGGTCACCGAGATACGTCCCGATACCGATACTCGAGACGACACCGGGACCGAATCGTCGGAAGAAGGTCCGACCGAAACTGTCGCCGAAGCGGTCACGGTAGGCCCACGTTCCCCGTCCAGTAGCCATGGGCGGCGCTAGGATTGCCGACGGTTAAGGGCCACCGGTCCCGGTCCAGTGGTGAAACACTGTGCTCGGTCGGACGCTCAGATGTCGCCCGTGAGCGCCTCGAAGATGTTCTCGATGAGTTCGTCGCGGGCGATTCCGCTCCCGTTACCGCCGTCTGCGATGGTGTCCGGGCGGAGAATCTGCCCGCCACCCATCCGAGCGTGGCCACCGGCGCTGGCACCGCGGTAGTCGCTCAGCGCCGCTTCGAGCGTCCGGCCCATGTGGACTCGGTCGTCGCGCGAGCGACCCGAGAGATAGACGTTGCTGTCGCGCTCACCGCAGACGACCGCCGCGGTGACGCCTTCGAGTTGAATGAGTTCGTCGGCCGCCTGCGGGATGGCGTCGACGTTCGATATCGTCCCGATGTCGGCGACGGCGAACGGGCCGCGAACGTCGCGGCCGGCGATGGCACGTGCCTTCGCTTCGAGGACTTCGCGTGAGACTTCGGGGTTGGCGATACGGTCGAGGTGGTCTTCGTTGACGCCGGGGAAGAGGTAGCCCGCAGCGTCGAAGTCGGCCGACGAACAGCCGGCAGTGAGGTGTTTCGTGTCGGTGAGAATCCCGTATACGAGCCCGGTCGCCACCTGTGAGGGGACCGTGTACGTCGAGTTCACTTCGCTCGCGTGCATGTCCGGTGGGACGGGTTTCGCGCCGACGTCTCGGAAGTACTCCGCGACGATGCTCGAACACGCACCGTAGTCGGTGCGGACGTCGGTGAACGCCTCGCCCGTGCCGTCACCGGGGTGGTGGTCGATGACAGCGTACGGGAGGACGCCTTCTGCGCCTGCGAATCCGCGAGGCGTGTTGTGGTCCACGAGGACGACTGCCTCGGCGGCGAGGTCGCTCACGTGGTCGATAGCGTCTAAATCGAGGTCGAGAACGGTTCGAAACGCACGGTTTTCCTGATGTCGAATCTGCCCTGCGAACTGAATCGTCGGTGTCGTCCCGACCTGTTCGGCGAGACAGGCCACACCGATTGCGGCGGCCATGGCGTCGGGGTCCGGGTTGGGGTGCATGAGGACGGCAACCTCCTCTACGTCTTCGAGGGCTTCTACGAACCGTGTTCCCATCGGCCGCTTGAAGCGAATTGCCGCGTAGAGGGCGAGGATGACGGCGCCGAAACCGACGACGATAGCCGCTGCTAACTCCGGATGAGTGCTGACGAACGAGCCAATCGACTCGAACATCTCGCCAGAGTCGTACTGCCCCACCGAACCGACCATACTGAAGACGACTGGAGGAGATGGTATGAAGATTCCCCCTAATCGATTTTTCTCGATTGACAGAACGTCCGACCCCTGAACGTATCGGCGGCAGGAGATGCTCAGCGGTCGGCCGCCCGATAGGCGTCGATTGCCGCTCGGTAGCCTGACCGATATGTTGGGTGAGTGAACTCGTAGCCGAGTTTTCGGAGGGAGTCGTTCGAGCAGCGTTTGCTCGTCAAGATGCGACGTTGCGCCGCCTCGGAGAGGTCACCCTCGTCGAGGCGTTCTGCTTTCGACCGCTTTGCTGGCCGGGGAACGTCGCACTCGTCGGCAAGCCAATCTGCGAACTCGTGTTTCGAGACGGGTTCGTCGTCGACGACGAGGACCACGTCGTCGCGTGCGCGGTCGGTTTCGAGGAAGAACGCGACAGCACCGGCGGCGTCGTCACGGTGGACCATGTTGAGATAGCCGTCGGTGACAGGGCCGTCGAGATAGCGCTCGAGACGGTAGCGGTCGGGTCCGTAGAGGCCAGCGAAACGGGCGACCGTCCCGTCGAGTCCGCGTTCCGCGGCGTACTCGCGTGCGACTCGTTCTGCTTCGGCCAGCACGCGCGTCTTGTCCGTCGTCGGGTCGAGTGGCGTAGATTCGTCGACGAAGTCGCCGTCGTGGTCGCCGTAGACGCCCGTACTCGACGTGTAGACGAGTCGGTCTGGTGCGGTATCCCGTGCGGCGAAGTGGTCGATGGCGGTCCGGAGACCATCGACGAAGATGGTTCGGGCGGCGGCGGCCCCTCGCCCGCCGGAACTCGCCGCGAAGACGACGTGGTCCACGTCGGGAATCGCAGTGAGAGACGCTGCGTCCGTCACGTCGGCGCGAACCGCCGTCGCACCGGTTTCTGAGACTGCGTCGAGGCCGGCGTCCGACCGTCGGACGCCCCACACCTCGTGACCGCCGGCGACGAGTTGCCGTGCGAGTTCGAGGCCGACGTAGCCACACCCGAGGATGGCGACTCTCATCGCTCGTTTCGGACGGCGATGACGTGGTGGATGGCCGCGAGTTCGTCGAGCGTCGTCGCCGTGCGTCCCTCGATAGCCTGTTGAATCTCTTGGCCCGAGAGGTCGAGTTCGATTTCGGACGCGAGCGTGTCCACGTCGAGGATGCCCGTCGTCATTCCCATGAGGAGGTGGTCGCGGAACTCCCACGCGATGGCGTCTGCGTCCGGGTATCCGTCGGTGAGCGCGAGGATAGACGCGGCCTGTTCGAGCGTCAACTCCAAGACGCCGTCCGAGAGGGCGTCTTCGGAGACGTCGGCGGCAGTGGCGGCAGCATCTACACCTGCCGCGTCGACTGCGGCGCGGACCTCCTCTTCGTAGGCGGCCCGAAGTTCGTCAGGGGTCACGGTGCCGGGTCGCTCGACGGCGTCGTACAACATATACCGATGGGTGGGGAGTCGGGCGGCAAAACGGTTGTTACTCGGTACGAACTGTGCCGTGACTCGTCTGCCGACCAGTCACGCGTCGCGGCAGTCTGTCGGAACGGTACATCCCGGTCCGCCCTCCCACCCGGCCGAGCGCTCGTCGGCGTCGCCATCGACGTCGCCCACGCCGGTTCCCGATGGCGGGACTGCGACGACGATAGTCGTCTCGACAGTGAAATCGACGCGGTCGCCACGGCCGACCGGCTCCGCAGTGCCGTCTCCGTCCCAGTCGAGCGACACTGCCGACCCATCACGAGCGTAGGTCAGCGACTCCGTTTCGTTGCCACGGGCGTGGAGACGGAACTGTGCGAACTCGCCGGCGACGGACACGTCCCACACGTTGACCGTCGCGTACCAGTATCCTGGAACTGGTGCGACTGGCATTCCGGCGGGGACGCGGCGGAACGACCGGTCGAAGCGCGACTGGAGCGTGTCGTCGATGCGCTGTTCGACGGCGTCACTGGTCGCGTTCTTCACCGAGTCCGTCGCGACCGACGCGAGCGCGTCCTGTCGGGCGGTGCGCGTCGATTCGACCGTTCGGTTGGTGAGTCGCTGTGGGACCGTCGTGGCCTTCTGTCGGCGAACAGTCCTGAACGCGTCGTCGAGACGGAGTTCGAGCACGTCGGCTTCGGCGCTCCCCTGTTCGGTCGCAGACACGGCGATGGCCCGCGAGACGGACCCGTTCGTCACTGCCAGCGCCCTGTGTGCGGGGTCGTCCCAGCGACCGAACGCCGACTGGAGGACCGCTTGCCGTTCGGTCATCGTGAGGTCCGTGTGGAAGGCGAGGACGTCGCTGGCAGCACCTTTAGTCGGGTCTGTCGCTCGGACGACGGCGCGTTCGAGTGCGTCGCGTCGCGTCTGCAACTTCTCGTTCGTCTCGTTCGTCTCGCCCGTCTCGCTCGTGTCGTTCGACGCCGCGAGTGCGTCGTCTGCGGCGAGCAGTGCGTGGGCCGCGACTCGAAGCGGAACCCGGCGGCGAGCACCGAAGACGGGTTCGAGAACAGTATCGGTCGCGTCGCCGTACGGGACCGTGAACAGGTTGGTGTTCCGAGCGACGAGCGGATGGTACGTTCCCTCGTCCTCGACGGTCGGAACGGCTGACCCGGAGAGTCCATCGAGCGAGAGATACATCGGGTCAGCGTCGGGGACGAATCGGACGTCTTCGGACCGGTCGGTCGTCCCCTTCGAACCCACCGTTCCGACGACGCGCCGTGCGGTCTGTTCGGCGTCGACCGCCGCAGAGAGCGACCCGACGCTCGTCTCGCTGGCCGCGTCGTCCGCTGCGCCGGTCGCGGCCGCGGTCTGAGCGGCACGTTCGTCGAGTTCGGCAACGACGCGGTCGAGATACGCGGCACGAACCGCGACACGCGCCCGGTCTGCGACGCCGTCGTAGGAGGCGGGTGCACCGACGAGTTCGGCACGGTCTGTCCGAAGGTCGGCCGCGAGTTCTGCCGCGGGGTTCACGGAACCGCCAGCGACTGCGCGGGCCGAGAAGGAACGACTCCGATTCCGCACCCGGTCGTGGAGCGACAGAAGGTCCGAGCGAATCCACGCGTTCGTTCCCGACGCACGCGCAGAAGTCACCGTCTGTTCCGACGGAACGTCACCGGCGGCCACGTCGCGGGCGAGGCCATCGAACCCGCCGTGTGTCGAGACGACGTCCGAGGCGACGGCCGACGCGCCGGCGAAGTTCTCGCCGTCGAGTGCGCCGCCCGCCGAGAGAACTGGGTCGAGCGGACGACTCGGACCGGGAACCGTGTGCGGAGAGAGAACGATTGCGACGTCGACGCGTGTCTGTTCGCTCGTCTCCTCGCTCGTGTAGACCGTCTGGTTCCCCTGCCGCCACGTTCTCGTCGTCACCTCGCTCGTCGTGACTCTCCGAGACGCGGCCGACACGACTGTCGTGTCGGGAGCGACGGCGGGCGTCCCCGTCGGGAGCGTCGTGACCGACGAGTTCGTCTCCGTCGTCGTCTCCACGAGTTCCCAGTCGGGACCGAGTTCGACCGGCGGGTCGTCGGTGCGTTCGACGACGTGAACGTCGGATTCGACCGACACGGTCGCCCGGTGCGCGTCGGTACTCACCGATTCGAGCGAGTCTGAACCGTCCCGGCCGTCGAGGACCGAGACGAGCGCACGGTCTGCCGCCGACCGAATCGAGGCGTCGATCGTACGGTTCGTCGGGAGCGGTGGGTCGCGCGAGTCGCTCGTGGGGTTCGGCGCGGGGAGCGCGTCTGCCAGCGCTGGCGCACCCATCGCACCGGTCTGGGCGAGCAGACTTCGAACGCCAGTTTGGACTGCTGCACGGCCAATCGCCCCCCGTGCGTCGGCGTCGGTCGTTCCGAACGTCTGCTGTTCAGCGAGGAGGACGCCGGCGTTCGTGGCAAGCGCGGCGTGGTCGTTCGAGACGACGTTCTCGATCGGCGCACCTGCGTACTGACTCCATCCGCGGGTCCACGCCGCCGTCCAGAGCGCAGTCGTCACCGTCGCGTCGACCGTTCCGCCGTTCGTCGCACTCGCGTCGAGGCGGTGTTCGAACGTCTCGGTTCGCTCGTGGAGTGCGAGGACCGGCGTTCGGACGCCGACAGTCGTCGTCATCGATTTCTCAGCGACTCGCTGGCCGTCACGGTGCACGTCGACAGCGACGTCCTCGACAGTGACGACCACCATCGACCCGTTGTCCCGAGACTCGATAGCGACGCGTTCGAGTGCTGCGCGAAGTGTCGATTCGTTCGTCGGACGGGGGAGTGAGGCCGTCGCAGAGACCCCAGCGCGTTTCGCAGCGATAGTCTGGAGTCGCTCCGACGTGGTGAGCGCGATTCGCAGTCGGAGGTAGTCCCGAAACGTCCGGTTCTCCGAGAGAACTCGTCCGACTGTCGTGTTCGAGGGCTCGGTGACGGGGTTCGCCGCGGCCTCGCGTGCCGCGTCGTGCACCGCCGCACGGACTGCGGCGTCGGTCTGGGCGCTCACCTGGTCGATTGCGTCTTCGACTCGTCCGTCGGTAACAGGGTCGTGGGTCGACAGCGCCCCGGAGAACGTCGCACTCCCGACGAGCAACAGCACACCGAGTAAGGCGAACGGAACACGGCCTCGGTCGTCGTCTGCGAGTCTCACAGCGACCACGTCCTGACGACGACGGTGACGCGACCGACCGACACCGCGTCGGCGGCCCGGCGAGGGTCGTCGTACCGACGGCGCATGTCCGTTTCGAGTCGTCGAGAGAGCGCCGATTCGAGGTCAGCGTTCGCGGCGGTGGTCTCCTCCGCGGCGACTTCTGGCGTGACCGAGGCGTTTAGCAACGTCCCTGCGCGCTCGTAGCGATGTCGCATCAGCGTCGAGACGGGAGCGTCACCCCGAAGTGCGAGGCGCGCCAGTGATGGCGGAAACAGCCCTGCGACCGTTCGGTTGGCGACGACGGCCGCAACGGCTTCGAAGCCGTCGTCGCTCGCGGCGAGTGCGTCGGCGCGTGCGGCAGGGAATCCACTCGGAACGTCGAGCGCCGCCGCGTGTGTCGTCGCAGTCGCTGGGGGCGTGGCTCCGACGTCAGTCGTCGCTCGAATCGGTGCGTTTGGATACGGCGTCCACTGCACTGCGACGTGAACACCACGGGCGGGGAGTTCCGACGCGACTCGACTCCGGACTCGGTGGCGGAAGTCGTCTCGAGCGTGCGTGAGCCTCTCGCCGTCGATGGCGACAGCACCGAGCGTTGCGCGACCCAGCAATCCAGCGAGGCTGCCGTGTGCAGTCCGCTCGAGTTCACGAGAATCGACACCACCCGTGCCGAGGAGCGACGGGTCTGCGTCGGCGACGCCGGGTTCGAGGTCGTAGTGGACCGTCGCGGTACTCGTCGCGAGCGACGTCGCGACGTCGGTCGCATCGATGGCGGTTCCGTCGGTGTCGACAGCGCCACCGGCGGTCGCTCCTGTGCCGGCCGTGACGACGAGTCCAACGCTCGCGCCGACGAGTAAGAGACAGACCGTCACGTCGAAGACGAGGTCGGTCATCGCCAGACCTCCACGCGAAGGGTTCCGAACCTGACGTGTCCGGGGGCCGTGCGGACACTCACACGGGTGGAGTCGCCGTCTGCGTCTGTCGGTGCGTCGGCTCCGACGACGCGCCGCTCGTCGCCGGCGGCGACGACGATTCGGCAGGCGTACCCGTCTGGGCAGGCCGAGCGAGCAGTCGAGAGGCGGCGGAGTTCGACGACGCCGGCGTCGTCCACGAGGAACGATTCGACGTTGTCGAGCGTGGCCGGTGCGAGGGCTCGGTCTGCGACCGGGTGTGAGCGGTCGAGCACCGTCGCGTACCCAGAGAGCGCTGCACAGACGACCACCAGTGCGGTGAGCGCGGCGACCGGCGAGGTCTGAGCCCTACGCGGCGACGACGGTGACATCCATTCCCTCCCACGAGACGTGTCGAACGACGAGTTCTTCGGCGGCCGGCCGCCACGACGAGTTGGTCTGTTGTGCGTCTGCAACGGCGGTACGGAGTTCAGCAGGCGACTCGAAGACTGCGCTCGGTCGCGCACCGAACGCGACCGACTCGAGTTTCGTTCCGGGTGCCGCCGGCGTAACTGGGCCGAACGCGAACGTCGCGTGTGCGGTTCCACCGGCGTTACGGAGGCCGATGCGGTGTGCGCCGAGGCGGACGGATTCGGCGCCGAGTGAGTGTTCGGCCACGGTATCGTACTCGGCGACAGCGACGCCATCGACGGTGTCCGCGACGCCGGATGCGTCCGGTGCCGGAGTCGTCGGGAGTCCCGCGACGATACCGAGCAGAACTGTCGCGGCCACCGAGAGTGCGGCCCACGTGTACAGCGATTCGAGCGGTGCGTCGAACATAGACCGGAGTGGTCCCGTTCGAGTATATAAACCTCAGCACGGTTCGGTCCAACGCTCGACGCTCGAACGCCCGATGGCCAGCTGTCCCACGTTCGAACGCCCGATGGTCAACCGCCCCATGCTCGAACGCCCGATGGTCAACCGCCCCATGCTCGAACGCCCGATGGTCAACCGCCCCACGCCCGATTAGACGAGTGCGCCCGCGGCGGCGAACGAAACGAGGAACGTCGCCGTCGCGGAGACGAGTGCCCCGCCGACGCGCGAGGCGACGAGGTGTCGGTCTAGTCCGTTCTCGATACCGACCGAGAGCGTCGTGAGCAACACGGCAGACAGGAGGACGTACACACCCACTGCGAACCCGAAGTCACCGGTTGCCATGGGGGCAGTGACTGCCGCTTCGCCGAGAGACCGAGCGGGGGCCATTCCGTCTGCGAGCGCGACAGTCGCACCCGCGACGAGCGGGCCGAAGAACGCCGCCGTGTTCGAGAGCGTCTCGGTGATAGACGCGAGTTCACGGCGTGCTTCTGCGTCGAGTCGAGAGAGTGCTGCGAGTTGGTCGGCCATCGAGACGATGGCACGCCCTGCAGGACGGCCCTCGCTGGCGGCGAGTCCGAGGAGCGTGACGACGCCGGCGACGCGAGGACTCGGCACCGACTCGAGGACGCCGTACTCCCCACAGAACGATTCGACGACGCCCACACGAAGTCGGCGCTGGACACCGACTGCGTCGGCGAACAACTCGCCAGTCGCACCGGGAACCGACGACGACGCACGGTCGAGCGCCGATTCGACCGACTCACCTTCGGACACGGCACGCCCGACGAGGTAGAGGACGTCCGACAGACCGTCTTCGACGGTCTGCACCTGTTCTCGGAGTGCGACGACTGGCCGTGCGGAGACGTACAGCGTCGACCCGAGACCACCACCGACTGCGGCGAACGGGGCGGCCCACGGTGCGACGAACGCGGAGACGGCGGCGGCACCCGAGACACCGACAGCGACCCCGACGAGTCCGGCACGGAGTCGGTGGTCGTCGACCGCAGGGTGCGACGAGTCGACCGACAGTGGTGCGAACGCGACGGGTCTGCGGACGAGTACCCATCCGACTGCAGCGAGGAGACAGACCGGGAGGACGACGTCGTACAGGAAGACGACGTGCATCGTCGAGATATCGACGCCAGCGACCCGTGCCGCAGGGAGTGCGCCGACGAGTGCAAGCGGAAGCAGGACACCGAAGGCGTAGACGGCGGTTACTGGTCCGCGGATTCCGCCGGCGAAGTCGGCGAGTCGGTCACGAGTCCCCTCGCGGACGACTTCGTGCGCTCTATCGAGTGCTCGGTCTCGTTCACCAGCGGGAACGTCGGCGGCCGTCTGGAGCAACGCCGTCGCGCGGTCCAGTGCGGGGAACCACGGACGCCACGCGGCGGCGAACTCACCGAGCCCAGCAGTTGGTGTTCCGCGGGCACGGTCGGTGTGCGCGGCGAGCGAGTCCGAAAGCGGGTCGTCGGTCGCCCGAGCGGCGAACACCGCTGCGTGCTCGACCGAGGGTTCGATTCGCATTCGGAGCGCGATACGGCCGACCAGTTCGGGGACGCGACCGAGTGCGCGAGTGCGTCGGAGTGTCGCCAACCAGACGGGTGTGACGTGAATCGCGTGTGCCGAACCGAGCGCCGACGCGAGTGCGACCAAGACGACTGTCAACGTCGGAAAACCAGCGAGAACGGCTACAGAACCACCGAGAGCGCCTGCGGGAATCGACGCACCGTACCCGGCACCGACGACGGTTTCGGCGTCCACTCGAGAACCGAGGAACGTGAGCGCGCGCCGTAACTCGTCGCTGGGGTCGCTCGTGGCCGGAGCGAGTCGCGCGAGCATCGGCAACGACGCGTGAACAGCAGTCGTTAGCATTCGGAACCACACCCTGAATCGCCTGCAACACGGTCAGCAGGAGCAGTCTGCCCAGTCCGTGCGAGCGACGACAACTTCGACGCACGGGCGTCGAGTTCGTCCAGAACGTCGGCGTACGACTCACCGGGAACGGCGAGCGACTCGACGGCGACACTGTCGCCACGGTCGATGGTTCCCGTCGGCACGGTCGACTCGCCATCGTGTGAGAACAACGTCTCGAACGCGACGTCGTCACCCGCCGACCGAACTTCCTCGACGGAGGCCACACGGTGTGACTCCGCTCGCTGGCACGTGACGACGAGGTCTGTCGCGGCGAACGACGACGCGGGCACCCCGAGGTCAGACACGACGCGTTCGCGGACGTCGGCCGCACCGTCGCCGTGAATCGTGCCGAGGACGGCGCTGGCGTTCGCTCCGACACGCATCGCCTCGTAGAGGACGGCCGCCTCGTCGCCGCGAACCTCACCCACTGCGAGCGCTCCGTCACCCAATCGGAGCGCCGCGTGAAGCGCCTCTTGCGGCGTCGGTTCGGGACCACCCGTCGTGTCGGTTCGGAGGGCCTGGACGTCGCGACCGGCCGACCGAAGACTCGACGCAGGGAGCTCCGGCGTGTCTTCGATGAGGACCGTTCGAACGTCGCTCGGCAGCTCCCAGAGGAGCGATTCGAGGAACGTCGTCTTTCCCGCTCCTCGGGCACCGGCGACGAGGATGGACGCACCACGTTCGACGGCGAGCGAACAGACTGCGGCGGCGTCCGGTGAGAGCGTCTCGTTTTCGACCAGTGTAGCGAGCGTCAACGGCGTCTCGTCGTGCCGGCGGAAGGCGAATCCGAGACCGTCACTCGCCGGTGCGGTGACGCCTGCGACGCGGATGCTCGTCCCGCCGGCGTCGATGACGGTGTCGAGTGTCGGGTCCGCGCGAGAAAAGGACGCACCACTCACGCGCCGAAGGCGAGAGGCGAGTGACGCCGCCCCACCGGGAGCGAGACGAACGTTCGTCGGCATCGACGTGCCCTCGACGACGACGCGAATCGGGTTCTCGTCGGCAGGCGTCGAGATGTACACGTCGGAGACACGAGGGTCAGAAAAGAGGTCGTCGAGGACGCCGTGGCCCTGTGTGTGCTTTTCCAGAATCGACGCGAGCGTGTCGATGGGGAGGGTCGTGTCGGCAGACCGTCTCTCGCTGTCCGACGAACCCAGTTCGTCGGCGTCGGCAACGAGGCGGACAGCACGGCCGGGTGCGCGCGCTCCGGCCTCGACAGTCCCGCGAGCGAGCGCGTCGTGTGCTGCTTCGAGCGCCTCCGCAGAGACAGGGTCGAGGCTCGACTCCGGCGGGTCGAGATGGTAGACTGGCCCCCGTGGCGTCTCGTACCGACGGGCGATTGCACCGGTGTCGAGCGTCGTCGACTCGGCGAGTCGTGCCTCAGCAGGTGGGCGTGGGTCGACACGTGACCGAGCGACCGTCGGACCGACGACCGCGCGCAACGCGTCACCGTATCCGTCGGCTCGGTCGGCACCTTCGGCGAGTCCGGTTTCGACGGCCGCGCGGCGTATCGGACCTGCGCGGCCGGTCGCCTCGTGGGCAGCGCCGAGTGGGTCCGTTCGGGTGCGTTCTGCAAGCCGTTCGTCGTAGAACCGGACACGTTCGGCAAATCGGCCGGCCGCGACGAGGAGGCCAGTCGCGCCATCGTCGTATCGGCGTTCCAAGCCATCGGTTCGGACGACGACTGCGTCTACGTCGTCTGTCTCCAGCGTCTCGACGACTGTCGCCCGGCACGCAGCGGCAGTCGCGAGTGACCCGGTGTTCGGACAGTCGGTCGCGTCGACGACGAGCGTGGTCGTCTCGTCGTCTGGGCGGTCGGTCGGCGTCGAAATCGTCGGCGTACAGCCACAGTCGGCAGTGGGGTCCGACTCTCCGAGGTCCGTGCCGACGACAGCAGCGAGTGTGGTGACGACCGAATCGGGGAGCGGCGAGCGGTCCGCGTTCAAAAGCGACGAACAGCCGAAATCTGGGAACGACGAGCGGTCGAAGTCGAGAGGCATACGGTGGGGTGGCCCCGTCCCCCTATTTGAACCTACGCAGGAAATCGAGGGAGAGAAATCGGCGTCGTACAGGCTGTCGAAGTCACAGAATCCGGATTACGCTGGTTCGACGACGGGTTCGAGTTACGCTGGTTCGACGACGACCACCGGTCCAGCGCTGTCTGCCTGCAGCGTCAACCGAAGGCGGTGCTCACCGGGGGCGAAGACGAGTCGCTCGCCAGCGACGCGGACGCGTGGCCCCCCGACCCGTCGGACGACAGTCGGTCCAGAGGCCGTGGTCGCCGCCAGTTCGACGCCGTCACCACCGCGAATCGTGAGTCGGGAGACACCGGCCGCCCGCCACGACCCGGACGGAACGGAGACGGCGACGTATCGTCGTGCACCGGCGAGTCCAGTGGGTGTCGGGTCTTCGGTGGCCGCGAGCGAGGCGGCCGCGTGGGCGATATCGTTCGCAATCGTCCCGACCTCGACAGTCGTCGCGTCTGCCCGTGCGGCGTCGGCCGCTGGAAACGCGACACTCGCGATTGCGACGGTGAGCAGACACGCGAGGACGACGCGAATCACAGCACATCACGGAGTCGCGCTGCGAGTCCACTGGACTGCTCGTCCGTCTGTTCGCGACGGGCGGGATGGTCGAACTCGGTGTGCGACTGTGGACGCGAAGTGGACAGTTCCGATACAGACTCGGTTCCGCCGAGGTCCGACACCGGTTCGTCTCCCTCGAGTTCTGACACCGATTCGTCGACGAGTGCCGCTTCGAGCGATTCGGCCTTCGCGAGTGCGGCGTTCGCACGGCGTTCGACGTCTTCGTTGACGGTCCGGACACCGCCGACGTAGCCACGAATCGCCTGCGTCGCCGCGTCCACGTCGTCCAGTCGGTCCGAAATCGACTCCACGGTCGATTCGAGGTCCGAGATCCGAGTCTCGATTGCGGCGAGGTCTTCGAGTGCAGAGACGTCGGTGTCGGTCCCAGTCAGCGTTCGTTCGACCGCTTCCAGTCGGGCGACGAGTTCGTCGGTTCGGTCGGGCGTCGATTCTGCGGCAGTTCGCGAAGTGCGGTGGGTCATACGACGGGGTGGTTCCGTCATCCAACATAAACCTCGGGACCGAGATACTGGGTCGCCTCGGCGTCGCAACCAGTCACCTGTGGGGAACGTTCAAGAGAAGTCCCAGAGTGGAGTGGGGCATGAAGACCGTCCTGATTGGTGTTGGACAAGCAGGTGGAAAACTCACTGCGGCCCTCCAGTCGTTCGACCAGCAGATGGGTTTCGGTGCCGTCCTCGACGCAGTCGGGGTAAACACCGCAAAGACCGACCTCCAGTCGCTCCCGTTCGAGACCGTCCTCATCGGCCAAGACCGGGTCAACGGACACGGTGTCGGTGGCGACAACGAACTCGGTGCCGAAGTGATGGAGTCGGACAAGACAGAAGTCATGTCGGCACTCGACGGCCGCGTCACGGCGAAGACGGAGTCGATATTCGTCGTCGCCGGCCTCGGCGGTGGGTCAGGGTCCGGTGGGGCACCTGTCCTCGCGAAGGCACTCAGACGCGTCTACGACATCCCGGTCTACGTACTCGGTATCCTCCCCGGCGAAGACGAAGGCGCGATGTATCAGGTGAACGCCGGTCGGTCGCTCAAGACCATCGCGCGTGAGTCCGACGCGGTCCTCCTCGTCGACAACGACGCCTTTCGGTCGTCGGGTGAGTCGATGCGCGCAGGGTACGACGCCATCAACGACGCAATCGCCAAACGAGTCGGACTCCTCCTCGCCGCGGGAGAGGCAGTCGAGGGCGTCGGAGAGAGCGTCGTGGACAGTTCGGAACTCATCAACACGCTTCGGGCCGGCGGAATCGCCGCACTCGGATACGCCAGCGCCGAAGCCTCGGACGTCGCAGAAGAGAACATCAACGCCGTCATGAGTACGACCCGCCGGGCGGTTCTCACTGGCACGAGTCTCCCCGATGCGAGCACCGCCGACTCGGCACTCGTCGTCGTCGCTGGGAGACCGGAGGTAGTTCCCCGAAAAGGCGTCGAGCGCGCCCGTCGCTGGGTCGAAGACGAGACCGGAAGCACGCAGGTCCGTGGTGGTGACTTCCCGTTAGAGAGCGGCCGACTCGCGTCGCTCGTCCTCCTCGGCGGCGTCGAGCGGTCCGGGCGCGTCGAGTCGTTCATGGAACGCGCTCGTGAGGCCATCGAAGAAGCCGATACAGTGGTTCGAGGGGACCCGACAGAGCAGTGGGCGAACGACGAACTGGAAGACCTGCTGTAGCGGCCACGACTCGCTCTCCGGTGGTCGAAGACGAACGGAGAGACCGGGGAACGTGAGTGTGTCCGGTGCGGCGCGAACCTGTTCCGTTCGGCGCGGTGCTTACTGGTGGACGAGAGTCGCACCGTCGAGTTCGGTGCGGGTGAAGTCGACTTCCATGAGTTCGAGAATCGTCGGCGCGATGTCGTAGAGGTCGGCGTCTTCGATCTCGGCCTCGGGGTCGTCGATGTAGAGCGACGCGTTGTCGAACGAGTGCATCCCGTTGCGCGGGCCGGTTCCGAACACGTCGTCGTGACCCTTGAACCCGGACTTCAAGTCGAAGCCGTGGTTCGGGATGACGACGAGGTCCGGCGCGATGTCGTCGTGGTCGCCGCGGAACGCTTCTTCTTTGACGACGACGCGTTCGGCGACTTTCTTGCCGTTCGGTCCTTCGAGTGCTTCGAGTTTGGCCTTCAGTTCGGCACGGACCTCCTCGTACTCGTCTTCGGAGACGGAACCGCGAGGTTCGCGGCCTTCGAGGTTGATGAAGAAGCGACCGGGGATGAGCGAGTACGCCTTCGACTCGGAGGCGATGTCAGAGAGTGAGTCGTGGTCGTCGGCGTCGTACGAGAGCCACCCTTCCTGTTCGAGCCAGGTGTTGCAGTGGACCTCGTAGTCGAGCGAGGTAAAGCCGTGGTCGGACGCGACGACGAGCGTCACGTCCTCGGGCAGGAGGTCACGGATGTTGCCGATGTACTCGTCGACTTTTCGGTAGAACTCGACGAACGCGTCTTTGTTCGGGCCGTCGCGCTCGTAATCTTCGAAGAGGAAGTGGTTGACTCGGTCGGTCGTCATGAAGACGCCGAAGAAGAGGTCCCAGTCGTCCTTTTCGAGGTAGTGGACGAACGCCTCGTATCGTTTGTCGAGCGTCTCGTGAGCGTCTTCCATGAACGCCGTCTTGTCGTCGTCGTGGCCGAGTTTGGCGTTCACGTCGATCTTGTAGCCCATCGATTCGAGGTGGTCGCGGAACTCGTCGGGGTAGGCGGCCTTGTCGACTCCGGGCGAGAGGAATCCAGAGACCATGCGCTGGACGTTTCGTTGCGGCGGGAACGTCACGGGGACGTTCATCACCGTCGCCTTTCGGCCCGCGTCGGTGACGCGGTCCCAGAGGCGAGTGGCCTGTACGTCTCGGCCCATCGGAACGTACGTGTCGTACGAACCGACCTCACGGTCCTGGAAGCCGTAGACGCCGGTCTCACCGGGGTTGACACCAGTCGTGAGCGCCGGCCAGCAAGCGCTGGATTCAGGCGGGACGATACTGTCGATAGCACCACCCGAACCGTCGTCGGCCAGTGCCGCGAAGTTCGGAAACTCCTCGGGATGCTCAGAGAGGAGACTAAATGGCACCCCGTCGATGCCGATGAAGGCGAC
The DNA here is from genome assembly GCF_009674625.1 of Haloferax marinum. Lineage (GTDB taxonomy): Archaea > Halobacteriota > Halobacteria > Halobacteriales > Haloferacaceae > Haloferax > Haloferax marinum. Next base: position 1,113,531 of record NZ_WKJQ01000001.1, read on the forward strand.
GCGGGGGTGGTCCTTGCCGCGGAGTCGGTCGAACAAACCCATGCTTCAGGTTATCCAAGATAACCATAAGAAGGTTCGTCTATGTACGCGCGTTTGCGTCGATGTACGACGGATTCGAACGGCCATCCGAGTAATCGGAGAGATTCGCCGCCGAACGAACGGCGACCTAGCGAACCGAATGCACCGAAGAGTGAGAGACGATACGATGGTCAGGCCCGTGGCGACCCGCGCGTCTTGAGCGGCCGGTCACTCAGCAGGGTCGTCCGACCAGTCGCACGGAGTTCGCTCACGGTGACGAACGCCAGTCCCCAGAGGATGAGCGCGGACGCCCACACGGGACCGACACTCGACACCTGCGTCGGGAAGACCAGCGAGAGTGCCCCGAAGTAGATTGCGAGGCCAGCGGTCAGCCACGCGACGACACGGTGGCCTGCCGCACCGGCAGACGCGACGAGTCCGAGGACGAGGAGGTTGACCGACATCGTCGACATCTCCATGTAGTGGCCCGCGATCGCGTGTACGTCACCCGAACTCTGCAGCGTGAACTGATTCGCTGCGAAGGCGAGGACAGGGATAGCCGCCACCGCGACGAGGCCGAGGAGTGCCGGACTGTAGTCGTCTCCGACCGAGAGCAGCTCCCGGCCGGCGGGGTGGAACAGCGACATCAACCCGATGAGGACGAAGAACGGGAGTACTTCTTCGACCGGTCCGCCCCCGACGACGACCCCGACGAAGACGAGCGTGATGAGTGCGAACGCGACTTGCATCAGTGCCACCCGCTTGAGCGGGCGGTAGAGTTGACTCGCGACGCTCAGCATGATTATCCAGACGTTCGCGGCGATGACCATCACGTGGAGACGGTGCTCTGCAAGTACCTCCCCACCTGCACCCCACCCGGTGAACGAAAACATGAGTAGGTCCGAGATGAACGCCGCCGCCATCCCGAGGGTCACGAGCGCGAGGAGATAGAACGCATACAGCCGAGCACGCTTGAAGGTCGTCGGCGATTCGCTCTGCTCTTCGTTGTGTTCTGTGTTACCAATAGCCATTGCCACAGAGAACTACGACGGAACGAGAGATAACCATTCTCTGGGGTTTTCGGACCTGTTCCCGGCCGAGACTGTTCTTCGACACTGCTGGACTGCGACGTGGGGCGAAGGAGCGAAGTGTCACGCGAGGTAACGTCACATCGTGAAGGAGTTCGAGCGCAAACAACTCTTGGAACGCGTCAACCGTGAGGGGGCGACGGTGGGCGCACAGATTCCCGAGCGAATCGACGTCCAGGGGGAACAGATAGACCTCAAGCAGTTCGTCTTCGAGATAAAACGCCGCGACACAATCCCGTCTGGTGAACACGACCGGGTGGACCAGGCAAAGCGAAATCTCCGGCGCGAGCGCCTCGAACGCCTCCAACCGATAGAGGACGGCGAGATAAGTTACGAGGAGGGCCGGAAACTCGTCGACGACATCATCGGAATCGACCGAGCGTTGAACGCGCTCGAACAACTCCGGCCGGCAGACCTCGAACAGGAGGCCAAACTCCAGAACGCGGCCGACCAGAAGCGCTGGATGAACTTCTTGAAGAAGGCGCTCGGTCGCGACAGCGGCAAGAGCAAGCGAGGTGGCCGATGAGCCGAAACGACGAGATAGCGACGCTCCTCGAAGAGTTCGCAGACTTACTCGACGCGAAAGACGTGGCGTACAAGCCGTCGAGTTATCGGCGCGCCGCCGAGAACGTCCGCGAATACCCGAAACCCGTCGAAGAACTCGCCGCCGAAGGCACAGACGCGGTCGAAGAAATCGACCGCGTCGGCGACGCCATCGCGTCGAAGATAGTCGAGTACGTCGAGACGGGCCACATCGAGGAGTTAGACGACCTGCGCGAGGAGTTACCCGTCGATATGGCCGTCCTGACGAACGTCGAAGGCGTCGGGCCGAAAACTGTCGGAAAACTCTACGAAGCACTCGGAATCACCACCTTAGACGAGTTGGAGGCCGCCGCTCGCGAGGGGAAGATTCAGGAGGTCAAAGGCTTCGGTGCGAAGACGGAGACGAACATCCTCGACGGTATCGAGTTCGCCCGCGAAGCGACCGGCCGAGAGACGCTCGGAAAAGCAGTCCCGCTCGCCGACGACTTGCTGGCGTACCTCACCGAGAGCGACGCGGTGGGCCGAGCAGAACCCGCCGGGTCGATGCGGCGGTGGCGCGAGACGGTCGGCGATATCGACGTACTCGTCGGGAGCGGCGACCCCGAAACCGTCCTCGACCACTTCCTCGCGTGGGACCTCGTCGGCGACACCATCGAGGCGGGCGCACAGAAGGCGAGTATTCGCGTCAACGCGATGCGCGTCGACCTCCGCGTCGTCGACCCCTCGGAGTACGGTGCGGCACTCCAGTACTTCACGGGGAGCAAAGACCACAACGTCCACCTCCGAAACGTCGCCATCGACCGCGGCCTCAAGATGAACGAGTACGGACTGTTCGACGTCGCCGACGTTTCGGACCCAGATAGCGACCCTCGCGTCGGAACCCGCGTCGCTGGCGAGACCGAGGAGTCGATGTACGCCGCGCTCGACTTGCCGCTCATCCCCCCCGAGATGCGCGAAGATACCGGCGAGATAGAGGCGGCCACCGACGGGTCGTTACCGGACCTCATCGAGGAAGGCGAGATTCGTGGTGACCTCCACACGCACACCGTCTGGTCAGACGGCGACAACACCATCGCGGAGATGGTCGCCGCCGCCGAAGAACGCGGGTACGACTACCACGTCGTCTCGGACCACGCGACCGGTCCGGGGATGGTCGGCGGCGTCGGCGTCGAAGACGACGACCTGCTCGAACAGATTGACGAAGTTCGCGCCGTCGCCGCCGACTCGGATATCACCGTCTTCACTGGCGTCGAAGCGAACATCGACGCCGAAGGCGGTATCTCGGTCGACGACGACGTTCTCGACGAACTCGACGTGGTCATCGCGTCGCCCCACAGCGCCCTCGACCAGGACCGCGAGACTGCGACCGAGCGCCTCGTCCGAGCGATGGAGCATCCCGCAGTCGACATCCTCGGCCACCCGACCGGCCGCCTCATCAACCAGCGTCCGGGTCTGTCGGTCGATTACGAACGACTGGCCGACGCGGCGGTCGAACACGGCGTCGCACTCGAACTCAACGCGAGTCCATACCGTCTCGACCTGAACGGTGAGGCGCTCAAAATCGCCGTCGAGGCGGGTGCGACCATCGCAATCGACACCGACGCCCACCGACCGGCAGAACTCGACCACGTCCGCTACGGCATCCACACGGCGCGGCGCGGGTGGGTCGAGACGGCCGACGTCATAAACACGTGGTCGGTCGACGAGTTGACGGCCTTCCTGCATTGACCGACGACGCTCGACCTTCGGGAACCGACCGCGGCGACGACGACACCGACCGCGGCGACGACGACACCCACCACAGCAACACCGACCACGACGAAGTCGGCGCTGACCACCCCGGAACGCTCGCTTCGGGGGTCGAAGCGGCAACTTCGAAAGACACGACGCTCCTCTTGGACGTGATGCTCGGCAAACTCGCCACCTACCTGCGAATGTGTGGATACGACGCCGCCTACGCGATGGACGAAACCGGAGGCGACCCCGGCGACGACCGGTTACTCGCCCGCGCTCGCGACGAGAATCGCGTCCTCCTCACCCGCGACGTCTCGCTGGCCGAAACGGCCGACCGAAGCGTCTTGCTGGCGGGACGAACACCACTCGACCAACTACACGAACTCGAATCGGTCGGGTTTCACGTCGAACTCGACGAACGACCGGCACGGTGCGGGTCGTGCAACGGCGAAGTCGAACTACTCCCCGACGGCGACCCAGTTCCGGAGTACGCACCCGACCCGACCGAGACCGACCTCTGGCGGTGTCGAGACTGCGGCCAGGTGTTTTGGCGCGGGAGTCACTGGCGCGACGTGGAGTCACGACTGAACGACAGGTGAGCGGGAAGAAGCGAGGAAAACGAAGGACTCGAGCGAGTCAGTAGCGACTTCGGGGGAACCACTCGTCGCAGGACTCCATATCCTGCATCATCTCGTCGTGCGCAGCGCAGTAGGGTTTGAGGCCATCCGACGTGCGGACGTATTCGAAGTAGGTGCAGTTGCCACAGTACCGGTCTCCGACCATGCTATCCTGCGGCCGGTTCGCGTTCGGGTGTTCCATCGCGTTCTCGGGTCCTCGACTTGCGGACGACCCGACGGTGTCGACGCCCTTGGCGGTCTGTGCACGTTCTGTGGGCCCCGTGGACGGTTCGAGGTCGAGTGGGGTAATCGGTTGCGACGACGCGCCGCCGTCGGTCGCCCCTGCAGCACCGCCCGTGGGTGAGTTCGTCTGTGTCTCGACGTCGCCGTCGGGCGTGCCGCCGAGGAACCCGATGCCGCTGAGGCCGCCGCGGACGGTCTTTTCGACTTCGACGATGCGAGTCTCTCCTTTCTTCGTCACCTGGACGGTGGCCGTCCCACCGGGGTCGTTCCGCGTCTTGAAGTTGGCGACGCCGACGAACAGACACCAGAACGTGGTAATCGTGCCGAAGAAGTAGACGCCGACGGTCTCGAGCGTCAGGTCGGTGAGTCCTGCACCACAGGTCGCACCGGTCCACTGGCACGGGTAGGCATGAGAGAAGAGGCCCACTCCGAGAACAGCGATACTTGCGCCGATGACTGCTGCGGCACGAGTCCGACGGCTAGCGGGAAGAACCGCGAAGACGCCGAGGAAAACGGCAGGAACGCCTATTCCTCCGAGGATGCCCCCGAGTTCACGTGCCTCACCGAGCGTGGCTCCACCCGACGTGTACACGTCGGTGGTCGTGACCACGATGCCCGCGATGACGAGCAGTACACCGGTGATGAACACCCCAAACCCTAGGGACAGCCGTCGGAGACTCGGGCCACCTCGGCCGCCGTGATATGCCTCCGATAGACTGGTCATAGAATCGTTTACGAAACCGGTCCCTAAAACGATGCGTCAGACGTCTGTCTGTTTATCGACACGTCGCGGGCTGTCGTTCTCGACCGGAGTCGAGGCCGATAGGAATCTCGAAGGGATTATCATCCGCGGTGGCTAACGCTCGTTCATGGCTGACGAGGAAGCAGACGAAGCGCCTGCCGTGGAACTGGGCGAAGGCGAGTCCGTCGAAGGCGCGCCCCTCGCGCGTGTGGCCTCTCGACTGACGTGGCCCCAAGAGAAGAGTAGCATCCTGAAGAAAGAAGGCGACGCGGTCATTCGGACGCCGAGCGGCCCGCAGACGCTCGAAGACGTCCTCGCTGACGTCGACGAGACGTACTTCGACACGCGCCAGACCTTCGTCAACGACGTGCTGGACGTCGTCGGCCGAGGTCCCGTCGCGACCGAATAACGGTGCTCCGTCGCCGGTTCGCGCGACTCCCGTGGCTCTATCGCGCCCTCCTCGCTGGAGGTGTCATCGGTGCCGCGTGGAGCCTCTGGCCGATTCCGTCCGGCGATCTCACCTACCGTGCGGTCCACGACGCGCTCTTGTTTATCCTCGTTCCCGGAGCGCTTGCAGTCTCACACGGGCGTAACCTCGGGTGGAGGGTAGACCGGGCAGCACTCAGAAACACGGTCCTCCTCGCCCTGTTCGTCCTCCCGTTTTATCTCGTCGGGTCGTCGCTTCCGACGATTCGGACCTACTACCCGATGTGGCACACCTCGACGGCGCTCGTCGAGTTCGTCCCACACGCGGCACAGCAACTGCTCGTCGTCGTCGCCGCCGAGACGTACTACCGAGGGTTACTCTGTGTCGGCGTCCGCGACATCGGACGAAAGAGCGCACTCATCAGTCCGATTCTCTACGCCTTCCACCACGTCGGAAAGCCGCCGATAGAGCTTCTGTTGTCGGCACCGACGGACGTTCTCTTCGGCCTCGTCGATTACGAGAGTGACTCGATTCTCCCGTCTATCGTCGCCCACGGGTTCGGTCTCGTCCTCCTCGACTGGTTAGTGCTCCATCCGCCGCTGTTCCCGCCCGACGAGGTTGCTGCGGCACTTCAGTGGCTTCCGATTCCGCTATGACCCACTACGGGGACACGAACGTTTCAGCAGACCCCACCGACGACAGTGAACCACCCCTCGGACTCGCGCGCGGAACAGTCGAACTCGTTTCACACGACCCGGCGTGGCACGACGCCTCCGACTGCGAAGTCGAGCGCCTTCGGTCGCTGCTCGAGACCGATGTCCTCGGGTTCGAACACGTGGGGAGCACCGCGATTCCGGGCATCGCCGCGAAGCCGGTCGTCGACCTGCTCTCTGTGGTCTCGGACCTCGACGAGGCCGACCACCTGGTGGCCGAACTCGAAGCAGCAGGCTACGAAGAACGGCCCGACGACGGCGTTCCAGACCGGCGGTTCTTCGCACGTGGACCGCCGTCGCGACGGACTCACTACCTTTCGGTAACCGAACGCGGGAGCGACTGCCACCGCGAACAGGTGACGTTTCGTGACTCGTTGCGGCAAGAGCCCAAGCTCGCCGCCGAGTACGACCGCCTGAAGCGGGAGTTGGCCGACGACTACCCGGACGACCGGGCGTCGTACACCGCGGGGAAGTCGTCGTTCGTGCAGTCGGTACTCGACCGCGTCGACGAACGGCGGTCGTCGGTCCGCCAAACAGAGTCTGGCGATATCGACGATTGGTGAGTGCGCGACTCACACAATACAGGTACTTTTTCCCGGCCGGGGCTCGAAGGGAAGTCGATGACACTCCCAATCGACCCGACCGCTATCAAACCGGAAGACATCGGCGAGGAGCGAGTCGTTCTGAACATGGGCCACGAGGAAGCAATCGAACACGTCCGCGAGGCATTTACGGACGCCGGGTTCGGTATCGCGACCGAATTTTCGCCCTCGGAGATGCTGAACGAGAAGATAGACGCCGGTCGTGACCCGTACTACGTGCTCGGTGCCTGTAACCCTGCGATGGCAGACCGCGCCCTCGACGCCACCGACAACAAGATGGGCGGGCTCTTCCCGTGCAACGTCGTCGTCTGGGAGGAAGAACCCGGAAAACAGGTCGTCTACCACCTGAGCATCATGCGCGTCGCTCGACTCATCGGTATCGCACCCGACGACGACGAGATGGCGGACATCATCGCCGACACGGGCGAACTCGTCGAGAAAGCGCTCGCCAACCTCGACGCTGTCGAAGCCTAAGCCGGGACACCTCGTCTCTATACGGACTCGCTTTCTTCGAGTGCGTCGGCGATGCGCTCGATGTCTCCACGAATCTTGTACAAGAGGTAGATACCGACGAGCGCCGCGACTATCGGCAGGAGGCCGACGACGGCGTACACGAGGAAGATGACGAGCAGTTCCGGACCGCCAGGTATCTGGAGTGGGACCATACAGAAGGTGTCGGCCCAGTGTCAGATATACGTTACTGCCCGAAGTCGAAGATGTTCGTCTGGAGGCCGGCGGCCATCGTCGATTTCCGACGAAGGTCACCGAGCGAGACGGGGAGGTAGTTGGTCACGTCGCGGACGGCGTCACCGAACGTCTCTGCTTCGACCATCTCGCCTTCGAAGGCGTGTCGAATCGACTCTCGAATCTGCCAGACGCCGACCGGACCCCAGTACTCGTCGGAGACGTGCCGAAGAACTAGGGCTTTGGCCTGTCGCCCTCTGTCGTGGAGGTGCTCGAGGACGCCCAGTCGAGAGGCGTGATACGCGCCTGCAGTCTCGTTCACGTAGGACGACCGGCCTTCGTAGCCTTCACTATCCGCGGCGAGATACATCCCAGCCTCTGGATTGGGGTTCCAGACGCTCCCAGGGGCTTTCATCTCGACTAACTCGAACTCCCACCGACCCGGTGCGAGGATAACCCAGAAGGCGTTGCCGAGGAACTCGTTTCGGTAGATCTCGACGTTGTCGATGGTGTTCGCGTGTTTGACCGTCCCTCTGAGGTACTGGCCGAGTGTGTCGTCGACGGCCGTAATCGACCAGCGCGTGGGGACGAGTCGGCGCTGTTCGGTCTGGCCGAGTGCGCCGGCCGAGAGGATGGTGTTGATGTCGTAGACGTCGAATCCGCGTCGGTAGAGATAGGTCATCGCCCCCTGTGCGTTCCAGTCGTCGTCTTCGAGCGTCTTCTTCACTGCTCGTGGAACGTGCGGGTTCTCCGCGAGGTCGGCAGACCGAGCGTGGGCGCGGGGGCCAACCGGTGTCGCCACGTCGTCGGTGTGGGCGTCGAGATTCAAATCCGGTTTGCCGTCGAGGCCGATTTCGACGGTGACGGGGCGGTCGGCGATGGCGACTTCCCGTTGCGTGCCCAGAAAGCCGTCCCACGAGTCGGCGACGTTCGTGACTTTCGTCCCACGATTCGAGTTGAGAAGCGAGGTCCGGCGCTGAAACACGTCGGAGATACTCACGCCTTCGTCGTACCACGCGGCGCTCGTCTCGAAGGTGTCGGCGTCTTCGTCGTGCCCGACGGGCGAGAGGATACCCGTCGAGACGCGCGGGTAGTTCGACCGCCCGACGAAAATCGACGGCGAGACGCCCCCGTAGAGTGAGTCCCCCTGCACCGTCTCCTCGAATCGGTCTTGAAACGTTTCGAGGTGGTCGAGGATGCCGTAGGACTTCTCTTCAGCGAGGCGGCGGCGCTCGGCGCGCTCGTCCCGCTCGATGTCCATGAACTCGTCGAGCCGCATCATCGGATGTGCGTCGTCCGCGGGTATGAACCTTCGGCGTCGGGGGCGTCGTCCGATTCAAAACGAGTCGGCGTGGTCGGGATGGGTATGGACAAGACACCCGAAGGACCGGGCTTCCTGTCAGGCGTGGATGTCCATCGCTTCTATCTGTTCTTGGTAGCGGTTCCGGATGGTGACCTCGGTCACCTGCGCGACGTCTGCGACTTCGCGCTGGGTCTTCTTCTCGTTGCAGAGCAACGACGCCGCGTAGATTGCGGCGGCGGCGAATCCTGTCGGCGATTTCCCCGAGAGCAAGCCCTGTTCGGCCGTCGTCTCGATAATCTCGTTCGCCTTCGACTGCACCTCTTTCGAGAGGTCGAGTTCCGACGAGAACCGTGGGACGTACTTCTTGGGGTTGACTGGCCGCATCTCCAACCCGAGCTCTTGAGAGACGTAGCGATAGGTCCGCCCGATCTCTTTCCGTTCGACGCGCGATACTTCGGCGATCTCTTCGAGTGAGCGGGGGATTCCTTCTTTTCGACAGGCGGCGTAGAGCGTCGAGGTTGCGACGCCTTCGATAGACCGTCCGCGAATCAGGTCCTCGTCGAGTGCGCGACGATAGATGACGGAGGCGACTTCGCGGACTGCCCGTGGGACACCGAGCGCAGACGCCATGCGGTCGATTTCGCTGAGCGCGAACTGGAGGTTGCGCTCGCCGGCGTCTTTCGTTCGAATGCGTTCTTGCCACTTGCGAAGGCGGTGCATCTGCGAGCGTTTTTCGGACGACAGCGACCGACCGTAGGCGTCTTTGTCCTTCCAGTCGATGGTCGTCGTCAACCCCTTGTCGTGCATCGTCTTCGTGGTGGGTGCACCGACGCGCGACTTCGACTGGCGTTCCGAGTGGTTGAACGCGCGCCACTCCGGGCCGGGGTCGATTCGGTCTTCTTCGATGATGATACCCGTCTCCTCGTGAATCAACTCACCATCTGCCGTCCGTCTGACCTCGTCAGAATCGAGGTTTTCGAGGTCCAACTCGCCTTCGTCCGCCGTCTTGTCGTCTTCCGACTCGTCTCCCCATCGAGTCCGGTCGTACTCACGTTCCCGCTGGCGTGTAGGCCGTTTCATCGCATTTATATAGTGTCTGTCCACTGATACTTGAAAGTTTTCCCTGATATGTATCGGTGGTGTGTCGCTGCGCCGACGAACGGAGCGCCTATACCGAGGCCCCAGCGAGGTGGAGGTATGCCGACGGTCGAGTGTGACCCAGACGAAGCGCGACGACGACTCGAAGAGGCCGGTGTACCCGTACAGTCCGGCAACACAGAGTACGAACGCTGGCGCGCCGCGCGAGGTGACGCGAGCGCAGTCGCCTACGACGAGAAAGTCGTCGTTCAGGGGAGCAACCCGACCGACTTACTGGCGCTCTTGCAACCGAAGGGTGGGCGCGCACACGTCTACTTCGACGGTGCGAGTCGGGGGAATCCCGGACCCGCCGCGGTCGGGTGGGCCATCGTGACGAGCAACGGAATCGTCGCCGAAGGGTCGAAACGCATCGGGAAGACGACCAACAACCGCGCGGAGTACGAGGCACTCATCGAGGCGCTCTCTGCGGCCGCAGAGTACGGGTACGACGAGGTCGACGTGCGCGGTGACTCACAACTCATCGTCAAACAGGTTCGTGGCGAGTGGAAGACGAACGACCCCGGACTCCGTGAACGCCGTGTGAAAGCCAACGAACTGCTCTCTCAGTTCGACCGCTGGTCGTTAGAGCACGTACCGCGAGAGATAAACGACCGCGCCGACTCTTTAGCCAACGAGGCCCTCGACGATGCCTGACTCAGAACTCCCCCAAGAGATATTACAAGAGACAGAGCGGTTGACCCGACTAGCACGTGATGCCATCGACCCCGGCGAACGCGAGACGTATCTCTCGGCCCGAGACGAACTCGTCGAACCGTACGACTTCGTCGCCCGTCACCGGGAAGAAGACGACGTACTCGTCCTCCACCCTGCAGAGTGGGTCGACGACGAGGGGACGGTTCGCCCGTCGCAGATAGACGACGTCGACCGTGGGATAGAACGCCCACTGTCGGGGACGGGTGAAGACTACGAGTGGAGTGCCGTCGAAGAACACAACGCTGCCGTCGTCGAGGCCGTCGCCGACGAACACGGAGACGACCACGCAGCGAACGCGCGGGCGTTCGCAGATTTCCTCGGGAACCACTACGTTCGGCGGATAGAGACGGCTGGCGCTCCGGAGGTTCGTGAGTTCGTCAAAGAATATTATCCACGCAATGCGTGGCTGACCGCCGAACAGCGGTCGTTACTTTCGGATTCGCTCGAATTCGTGTTCGACGCCGTAGACGCCGAATTGCCCGAATACGAGTAGAGCGAAACCGGGGTTTTCTACTGATTACAGCTTGGCTTCGATGAGCTCGGTGACCATCTCGCCGCGTTCGTCGTCGGTGACGAACTTCGAGAGCATCCAGTCGAAGCGGTCGAGGACGGCCTGGAGGCCGTCGTCGGTCAGTTCGTACTGGTTCGTACGCTTGTCGAGTTCGCTCTTTTCGACGAGACCCATCTCGACGAGGTCGTCGAGGTTGGGGTACAGACGCCCGTGGTTAACCTCGGTGTCGTAGTACTCTTCGAGGTGACGCTTGATTGCAAGACCGTACATTGGTTCCTCGGCGAGGATGACGAGGATGTTCTGTTGGAACGCGGTGAGGTCCCGAGCCGCACCGGATTTGTTGCCAATAGTTTGTGCCTCTGACATGCATGTGGAAATGTCATCTACCTATTTAAACTTTGTCAACGCGCAATCGGTTTGACGAACAGACGACCCCGAAATAGCGGGGGTTCTGACGGTATTGAACATCTGTGTAGGGATTTGGACAAATGTACGTGGTTATGAAGTTCAGTACTTTCGATACAGTTGTTAGTGGTAGCATACTGGAGGAATATTCAGTTCGGCATCGAGAGCGGACTCGAGGATTCTCTCGAGAATATATCTAGAGTTGGGTACATCTGCGAGACGGCGAGACACCGAGACCGATACCAGCACCACGAGAGCGATGCCGAAAGTACTTTTGCCCGTTTCGAGGATGGGTTCAATATGGCGAATCTTTGGGAAGACATGGAAACCGGCCCCGACGCGCCGGACGTCATCTACGCAGTTGTCGAGTGCCTCAAAGGCGAGCGCAACAAATACGAGTACGACAAGGACATCCCCGGCGTCGTCCTCGACCGCGTGCTCCACTCCAACGTCCACTACCCCTCGGACTACGGCTTCATGCCGCAGACGTACTACGACGACGAAGACCCCTTCGACGTGCTCGTCCTCGTCGAAGACCAGACGTTCCCCGGTTGCGTCATCGAAGCACGCCCCGTCGCACTCATGAGGATGGACGACGACGGCGAGCAGGACGACAAGGTCATCGCCGTCCCCACCGAGGACCCACGCTACGACCACATCGAGGACCTCGACGACATCCCACAGCAGCTGCAAGACGAGATTGACGAGTTCTTCTCGACCTACAAGAACCTCGAAGCAGGCAAAGAAGTCGAGACGCTCGGGTGGGAAGACAAGCAGGCCGCGAAGGACGCCATCGTGCACGCGATGGAGCTCTACGAAGAGAACTTCGCGTAATCCCTCGCGTACGCGGGCCACTAGTAGACCGTTTTTTGGCGTCGAATACACCAGCGATAGCACGCAGTATCGACCAGAACCCGTCTTCGCCTCGCTCCCGGTCGGCAGTACCCAAAACTGGTGGCCGCGGGGGAGGCAGATACGCCGCAGTTATTCTCGCCACGCCACCAGATAAATTATGCGCATGAGTAATTATTAGTCCGTGGGGAGCCAAGTGAGAAGTGAGTATGGCAGCCAAGCAACCCCGACTCGGGCTCAACCACCCGACTGTCGTCCCGACGAACTTCACGCCTCCTGCCACGGCAGAGAGCGATGCCGACGAAGAGGCCGAAGACGACGCCTGAGTCTTTCTGTGCCACGTGACGAGCGTTCGTGAGATGCATCGCTGAGTCTCGAATCGAGGTGTGCAAATACGACGCGCTGGAGGCAACCCCTTTTTATCTCGCCGCCGCAAGTCGTGAGTAATGGCTATCTGCGACGTGTGCGGCAAAGACGAGAGTCTGCCGTACAGCTGTTCGCGGTGTGGCGGTACGTTCTGTTCCGAACACCGCCTTCCCGAGAACCACAACTGCACGGGCCTCGCGGAGTGGAACGACCCATCCGGCGTCTTCGAGAGCGACTTCGATAGCTCGGCCGGCACGAGCCGGGGGCGCGCGAAGGGTGCCCTCGACTCACTGACGGGTACCGGCGGAGTACTCGGCTACTTCCGTGGGAACGTGTCCTACCTGTTCCTCGCGATCATGTGGGTGACGTTCCTCTTAGAGTGGGTCGTCCTCCTCGTGACGAACTCGAGCGTGCTGTTCAGCGCGCTGTTCACACTGAGTTCGGAGAACCCTCTGTACGTCTGGACGTGGGTTACCTCCGTGTTCTCGCACAATCCGTTCTCGTTCTACCACATCGTGGGGAACAGCATCGTGCTGTACTTCTTCGGCCCGCCGGTCGAACGGTACATCGGGTCCCAGAAGTTCGCCGCGCTGTTTATCGGCGCTGGCGTCCTCGCAGGACTGTCCCACATCGGGAGCGCCCTCATCTTGACGCCCGGCGTCCCCACGTCGGTCCTCGGAGCCTCAGGTGCCGTCTTCGCCGTCCTCGGCGTCCTGACGGTGTTGAACCCGAACCTCCGTATCTACCTGTACTTCCTCATCCCCATCCCGCTGTGGCTCTTTACCTTCGGGTTCGCAGCACTCTCGGTCGTCTTCTTCCTCGCGCCGGGTGCTGCAGCGACGGCCGGACAGGGTAACGTCGCCCACTTCGCCCACCTCGTCGGCCTCGTCATCGGTCTCGCGTACGGACAGCGCGTGAAAGGCAAGCAGCGCGTCCCCAGCGAGATGTCGCTCGGCGGCGGGATGCGTCGCGGCCCCGGCGGCGGCCGCTTCTGAGATGCGGCAGGTCCATCCAGAACTCGCACCACGACCCGGTCTCTCGAAGGCCGAGATGGAGTCACTGCAGCGCCGTGTCGCGGAGACGGCCGTCTTCGAAGACGACCTGTCGTTCGACCCGGCGAGTATCTCGCTGGCCGACTCCGGAACCACGACGCTCACAGGCGACACAGACCCACCGCTCGTCGCCGGCATCGACCAGTCGTTTCTCGACGACCGAGCAGTGAGCGCCGTCGTCGTTCTCCGCGGGGGAGCAGTCGTCGAACGCGTCCACGCCGTCTCCGAACTCGACTTACCGTACGTTCCCGGCCTCCTCTCGTTCCGTGAAGGCGGCCCAATCCTCGACGCCCTCGCAAAACTCGACAGCGACCCCGACCTCCTCGTCTTCGACGGGTCGGGGCGCGTCCACTTTCGACAGGCCGGCCTCGCCACACACCTCGGTGTCGTCTACGACGTTCCGAGCATCGGCGTCGCCAAATCGCTCCTCTGTGGCACGCCCGACGAAGACGTCGATGGCCGTCCCGAAGGCTGGCAGACACCGATTCGGGCAGACGACTCGGTCGACGCTGTCGGTGGCCACCCCGCCACCCCCGAGACGGTCATCGGCTACGCGTTCCAGTCTCGACAGTACGATTCTCGCCCGATAATCAACCCGCTGTACGTCAGTCCCGGCCACCGTCTCTCCGCGGAGACGACCGTCGACGTCGTCTCCCGTCTCTCGGGCGACTACAAACTCCCCGAACCGACGCGACTCGCGGACGCCTACGCCGACGAGGCGAAAGCACAGTACGAGTGACGCCGAAGCGGACGTCAGACGCCGAAGCGAACGTCACACCCCTTCCTCACCGTCGTGCCGAACCGCGAACACTTAACAGCGCACGGTTCGACCTACCGACGTGCATCAAAAAACGGTCCTCATCACCGGTTGCTCCTCGGGAATCGGGCGCGCGGCAGCGCTCGACTTCCTCGACGAGGAGTGGGAGGTTTACGCCACCGCCCGAAACCCGGCGGACATCGAGACGCTGGGCGAACGCGGCGCGAACATCGCGACGCTCGACGTGACCGACCAGGGAGACGTCGAACGCGTCGTCGACCGCATCGTCGACGAACAGGGACGCATCGACTGTCTCGTCAACAACGCAGGCTACGGCCAGATGGGCCCCCTCGAAGACGTGCCGACCGAGATGGTCCACGAGCAGTTCGACGTGAACGTCTACGGCCCACACCGACTCGTTCGTGCCGTCCTCCCGCACATGCGGTCACAGGGCGAGGGGACGATTATCAACGTCTCCAGCGTCGTCGGCCGCGTCTCGTTCCCCGGCGGCGGCGTCTACGCGGGGTCGAAGTTCGCCCTCGAAGCGATGACCGACGCGCTCCGTGCCGAAGTCGACGAGTACGGCATCGACGCCGTCCTCATCGAACCTGGGCCGGTCGAGACGCAGTTCGCCAACCGTGTCGAAGCAGAGGTCAACGGCGGCGAGGAACACGACGGCATCGAGCGCTCGGGTGCCTACGAGAGGTTCTACAAACTCTTCGAAGACAGAGACGCACTCGGCGGAACCATGCCCGGCGCAATCCCACCGGAGCGAGTCGCTGAAGACATCGTCGACGCCGCGAGTTCGACGAAGCCACACGCTCGCTACCAACCCGGAACCGTCGCTCGCGTCACCGTCCTCGGTCGGTTCCTCCCCGACTCGTGGCGCGACACGCTGTTCGAATTCGCTCGAAAACTACCGTAAAAACCGGCCGACGACCGTTTCGTGACCCGAGTTTCCCCCTAGTCGAGACAAGACGCGACGACACGGAGTGCGTCTTCTCCCTGTACCTGGTCTGCGAGAAGCGGGACTCGTTTGACGTCGCGGCCACGGAACAGGTCTGTCGCGGAGCGAAGCGCTTCCTGTTGGACCTTCCACCGGCGCTGACAGAAGCCACAGTTCTCGAGGTCGGGTGACTCGAACCACGAGGAGTCCACGTCTGCGACGTCGTCCACCTGCTCCATGACGCGATTGACGACGAGCGTCTGGACAGGAATTCCAAACTCGTCGAGGCGGGCGACGAGGCGCTTCGACTCGACGACGCTCATCTCTTCGGGAATCATGACGACGCGGAAGTCGGTCTTCGAGGGGTCACGGAGGACGGCCCGGAGGCGCTCGATACGCTCTCTGAGTTCGTCGAGGTCGGCCATCCCTGCCTGTGGGTCGTCCGGGCCGCCGCCGAACATACCCTTGACGCTGTCCATCATCCCCGAGAACTTGTCGCGCATGCGGACGATACGGCCGAGCATCGAGTCCATCATCTCGGGGAGTTCGAGCAGTCGGAGCGTGTGGCCGGTCGGCGCGGTGTCGATGACGACACGGTCGAATCGCGGGTCGTCCAGATATTCGAGCAGTTGCTGCATCGCCGCTGCCTCGTCGGCACCGGGCATCGGGCCACCCATGCCCATCGGTCCGTCGCCGCCGAGGAGGTCCTCGAACCCACCCATCGCGTCGCCCATGCCGCCGAACGGTGAGTTTCCGCCGTCGTCGCCGACGAACGGGTTTTCGTCGTCGTACTCGCTCGTGTCGTACGCCGTCTCGTCTGCTGGCGTGTCGCCGCCACCGGCGAACGGGCCTTCCATCACGGAGTCCGGGTCGATTTCGGCGGCGTAGAGGGGGATGTCTTCCCGGATTCGTGTGGGTTCGGCAGGGAGTGAGGTACCGAGTGTGTCCGAAAGTGAGTGTGCAGGGTCCGTCGAGACGACGAGTGTCGCCGTTCCGTCGGCGGCGCTGGCGAGTGCCGTCGCCGCCGCCATCGTGGTCTTTCCGACGCCACCTTTCCCGCCGTAGAGGACGTAGTCCGGCGCGTCGATACCGCGTGGCAGGTCCGCGCGCTCTGTCGTCGTCGTTTCTGGGTCGGTGGCTTCGACTTCGATCTCCGCTGGTCCCTCGTCGCCAGCGTCGTCCGTCTCCTCGGGGCGGTCAGTCGGCTCCACGTCGATGTCCATGTGGGACCCGAAACGGTCCTGCTTTGTGTACTTCTCGGTCTCGGAACCCTGTGTTGGATGCCACGAGCGGGAGGGAAGAGCCCAACCAGTGCCGCCCAAGTTTTTGTCGCATCCGGTCGTTGGCAGGCGTATGCGCGAGTTCGCATCCGACCCTCCGGAAGAAGAGCGCGTGGGCGACGCCCTCCGCGACGCGGGCCACACCGTCGCCGTCGCGGAGTCCTGTACCGGCGGCCTCGTCGGGTCGCTCCTCACCGACGTGCCGGGGTCGAGCGAGTACTTCGACCGGTCGCTCGTCGTCTACTCGTACGACGCCAAGCGCCACGAACTGGCCGTCTCGCGTGAGAGTCTCGACGAGTTCGGGGCCGTCTCGGAACCCGTCGCACGCGAGATGGCCGCCGCCGTCCGCGACGTTGCCGATACGACGTGGGGCGTGGCGACGACGGGTATCGCAGGACCGGGTGGCGCACTCCCCGGCAAGCCCGTCGGAACCGTCTTCGTTGGCATCGCCTTCGCCGCGCCGTGGGGGTCCGAAGCGTCGTACACGCGCGTCGAACGGTTCGAGTACGACGGGTCGCGGACGCAGGTGAAAGAACAGATTGCGCGCGGGGCGCTGGAACTGCTCCGCGAGGAGGTCGAATCGGTCGGTGAACGCGACGGCGATTGAGATTCGACGCGGATGACAGCCTCGACGAGGACGGAGCGCAGTCGGGCGGTTCTGTGGGAAACCTTTGTATCCCGGCAGGCCAGTTTCAGTCCATGAACAAGAAGGGGCACGTACTCAATGCCATCCTCTTAGCACTCGGTCTCGGCGTCATCCTCAGCGTCGACCCTCGGACGTTTCAACCGAACGACGTCGAAAGCTACCTCAGCATCGCCGAGAAGATTGGCCAGTTGTCGCTCCCAATCGTCCTCGGTGCGCTCTTTCCCGACGTGGACACCGCCTTCGGGAAGCACCGTAAGACGCTCCACAACCTGCCGGTGTTGGTCACGTTCCTCGTCTTCCCGCTCATCTTCAACAACCTCCACTTCGTCTGGATCGGCGTCGCCACGCACTACGTCCTCGACATGGTGGGGTCGAAACGCGGTATCGCGCTGTTCTACCCCCTGTCGCCACAGGAGTACGACCTGCCGACGGGCGTCGCGACGAGTTCGAAGTACGCCGACCCCGTGACCCTCGTCGTCACCGTCGCTGAACTCGGCGTCCTCGCTGGCGTCCACTACTATCTGTTTTCGCTCGACGTGTCGCTCGCGGCGGCCGCAGCGTCGTTCAGCGCGATACTCTAACTCCGCGGGAGGTCTTCAGAATCAGTAGACGCTCACGTCGTCGAACTGGCCGTCGTACGCGATGTGGTTCGGGTGGGTTGGTTCCATCCCAGACAAGAGCAGTCGGTCTATCTTCCCCCACGAGTTCTCGTAACCGAGGTGGGCGAATTCGACGGTGCCCCGAAGGGTGTGCGAGAGGCCGGAGCGTCGTTTCACGCGGCGGCCGGCCCCCTCTCGGAGTGCTTCGACGAGGGCGGCCTCGGAGTCGATGTCGCGGTCGAACTCGGTCCACGCTTCTCCGATGGTTCCTCGAAGGTGGGCGTACGACGACCCGAATCCCGGCATGTCAGCCTCGCGGGCGATTTCGCGACCACGTCGATTGTGTCGCGCGAACGCTTTGGCGTTGTACGTCTCGACAGCGTGGAGGGCCTCGCGGTGTTCGACGACGTCGTCGACGGTGAGACTCACCGTCAGGAGTTCCGGGTGCGGAACGAGGACGGCCGCGCCCTGTCGTTCGAACTCGTCGAGTGCGCCATCGAGCGTGATGAAGTCGGGAACCGGGTCGGAGAGACCGAGTGCGAGGAGGTGTTTTCGGTCGTTCCACCCGCCGGTGAACACCTCGCGTGCAGGGACGACGAGGAGTTCGTCGTCGGAGAATCGCTCGGCGCGAGCACGGATATCGGGGAGGCGGACGAAGTGAGGGGCGTACACCAGCACGTCGATACCACGTGCTTTCGCACGTGAGACGACTCGCTCGTCGAGAATCTTCACGTGCATATCTACCCGAGTCGTCGTACTCGCGGTCACACGACCATTTCCGGGAAGACGATAGTTAGTGGTTGCTATTTCTAAGACGCCAATAGACCGAAGAAACGGTTTTGTCCCCCACGTCCGTCGAAGAGAATATGTCCAGGTGGAAGTGCGGTGTCGAAGGGTGCGGTGGTCGTTTCGAGGACGTCGAAAGTGTCATCATCCACCAGACGACGGACCACGAACGACACGAATGCAAAGTGTGCGGAACCATCGTCCCCGAGGGATACTTCGCGATTCGCCACGCGTTCGACGAGCACACTCGCGCGGAGTTCGTTCGGGCGTACGAGGCAGACTCGACGGCGGTCCGTATCCGAGAAGACGTCAAAGCGACCGTCGAGGAGGAAGCCAACCTCAACAACGTCGTCCAGACGCTCCGCAAACAAGGAGCGCTGTAGGGGACACCCGCGCCGGAACGGACCTGGCGCTCACCAACCGGAACGGACCTGGCGCTCACCAACCGGAACAGACCCCGGCGCTCACCAACCGGAATAGACCCCGGCGCTCACCAGTGGTGGAGACGCGACGTGAAGAGAGAGATACAAGAGACCCAGCGAGCGGGACTTACCGTTCTTCGGAGTCGAGGACGCGAATCTGGTCGCCGCGGACGGTGACCGGAATCGGGACTGTCGCCTCGTAGAGTTCGACAGTGACCTGGTCTTTGGTTTCGTCGATACGCTGGACGCGAGCCTTCTCGCCTTTGAACGGGCCAGCGATGAGTTCGACGATGTCGCCTTCTGCAATCCCTTCGACGTCCGGCGTCGGCGAGAGGAAGTGCTCGACTTCGGACATACTGGAGGTGCCGACCATCCCACCGCTCTCGACGAGGCCGCGAGCGTGCGGAATCTCTTCGAGAACACGGGTGACGATGCCGTCGTCGTCGGCTTCGACCATCACGTAACTCGTCAGTGAGTCGGGAGCGAGGACGGCGTGAATCTCCGCGAAGTCCTTCGTCGCGATCATGTCTGCGACCGTTCGCTCCTGTCGAGCGGTCGTCTTTACGGCGAAGATTGGCATCTCAGACGCCCCCAGGGAGGAAGCTCATGACCGCGAAGATGATGAAGCCGAGCAACCCGACGAGGAAGATACCCGCACCGGCAATCTTGGAGATTTGAGAGAACTCCTGCCAGGAGGGTGTGCTCGCGAGTTTCAGCACGCGAACGTAACTGTTCAGATCGTACTTGACGTCCATGTTGGTGGGGGCTAAGACGGCCGGCTTTTTCTATCTATTGATGCAGATTGCCGCGAACTCGCGAGTCGCTGTGTCAGCGGCGTCTAAAAATCGAGTGTGTTCGCGACCGACCGAGTCGTCTCGTCGGAATCGCGGTCCGAAGTCGATTACTCGACGTAGTCGATATCTTCGAGACGTTCTTGGGCCTGCTGCTGGACCTGCCCGTTTCGACCGTAAATCTGCGGCGACTCGACGCCCGTCACGACGATCATCGTGCGCATCATGCCTTCGAGGTCGTCGTCCACGGACGTCCCCCAGATGATACGTGCGTCGGGGTCGATGCGGTCGTAAATCTCCTCGACCACACCTTCTGCTTCTTCGATGCTCATGTCCGAACCACCGGTGACGTTGACGAGTGCGGAGTTCGCACCGGAGATGTCCACGTCGAGAAGCGGAGAGCGGAGCGCAGATTTGACGGACTCCTGCGCCTTGGACTCAGAGTCAGACTCACCGAGACCGATCATGGCGACGCCACCACGTTCCATGACCGTCTTCACGTCGGCAAAGTCGAGGTTGACGAGGCCGGGTTTGGTGATGAGTTCGGTGATACCCTTGACAGAGCGCATCAGCACTTCGTCAGAGACCTTGAACGCCTGGCGGACGGGAAGCTTCCCGACGGCGTCGAGCAGGCGGTCGTTCGGAACGACGATGACCGTGTCAGAGACGTCACGGAGTCGTTCGAGACCCGCCTCGGCGTTCGTGCGTCGAACTTCACCCTCTGCCGTGAACGGCGTCGTCACGATAGCGATAGTGAGCGCGCCAGATTCGCGTGCTGCCTTGGCGACGACCGGGGCAGAACCAGTCCCGGTCCCCCCACCGAGGCCGGCCGTGACGAACACCATGTCGGAGCCCTCGATAGCGTCGTAAATCTCCTCTTGGGATTCGAGTGCGGCTTCTTCACCCACCTGTGGAAGCGAGCCAGCACCACGGCCTTGCGTCTTCTGTTCGCCCATGAGAATCTTCGTGTCCGCCCCGATTTCGACGAGGTGCTGCACGTCGGTGTTCGCGGCGACCAGTTTGGCTCCCTTGATTCCTTCGTCGTGCATTCGGTTGACGGTGTTGCCACCCGCACCACCGCACCCGACCACCGTAATGTTGGTCTGAAGGTCCTTGAGAACCGCTTTCAGTTCGTCGTCAGTCATCGTGCCAGACCGGTTGATGTTCTCTGGGCCGCCGACTTCGGTCGCCCCATCCCCCATGTCCTCGGCCTCATCGATTGCGTCGTCGACGATTGAGTCCATATTTGAGCAGATGGTTTACGAGGATGACTAATTATCTTTCCCCCTTGTGTCAGACATGCGTCTGACAGCAGCGATATTTTGGGCCATTTAATGGATACTGATTGTCACAAACCGCCGATTAACGGACAGTCGCAGGTAACTGATAGCAAACTGAGTCAGATTACGTACTAAGTGATAGCTAACTGAATCAGATTACGTACTCGATGACTCGCTCGCGCGAGACCTCCGCGGGGGTAATCGTCTCGCCCTCGACGTCCACCGACTGTCCGGACGAAAGCTTTCCGAACGCCGGCCCCTCGGGGACGCCTCGCTCTCGGGCGGCCGACGGGTCGAACGCGCTGACAGTCGCCGTGACGCGGCCGTCTTCTCGATTCACAGTGTCGTACTTCTGGCGCAGAATCTCACAGAGACGCTCGACGAGTTCGTCGTAGCCATCGTCCGTGACGGCGGCGTGTCCAACGGCGCGGGTCCCCCCTTCGGTCGTGTGAAAGGCCACCGTCGTCTCTGTGACTGCCTGGAGCGCTGCGTCGAGGTCGATGCCCTGTGCCTCGCCCAAGAGGCCATCCGGGAGCGAGACGGTCTCGTAAGAGTCGGCGTCGATGTCCGCGCCGAACCGAAGACCGTCTTCGATGCGCGTGACGTCGGATTCGAGTTCGCGGACACGTTCGAGCGCGACATCGGCAGTCTCGCGGACCCACGTCTCGGAGACGACCCGGTAGCCCTCGTCTTCGAGGACGGCCGCGAGTTCGTCTCGGTCGCCATCGACGAGTGCGGTGTCGGACGCCGACGCTTCGAACGCGCGACGGATGACGTCGCGGTTCTCGTCGGGGTCGCCCATCGCCTTCAGTTGCCAGTCTGCGGCGATGTGGCCGACACACCAGTCCGTGTCTTCGAGGACGCGGAAGAAGCGTGGTGCGTAGTGACCGCCGCCGAATCCGACGAGTTGGCGGTCTGTATCGGGTTCGACACCCTCGATGTCGAGGACGGCGGCCGCGACGGCGCGCGCACCCTCCGGGTCGGCCCACTCGTCTTCGCCGCTCCCGAGTTCGACGAACATCGATGGAACGGTGGTCTGTGTCGGGCCGTGGTGTGTCGCTTCGATACCGACTTCGTATCCGTCTGGCGCGTGTTCTTCGAGCGCCGCGACGACCGCCCGTTGCGCGTTCGGACAGGCACGAGCGAACTGGCCGGATTCGCCACCGTACTCGGCGGGGCCGAAGTTACCCGTGAAATGTGCGGTCAGGAGTGCCCCCGTCTCACCGGAGTGCCGAGAGACGACGGCGAGCACGTCGATGTCTGTCGAGAACGCGTCGGCAGGGTCGTCGATGTAGATGTGCAAGTCGTCGAACTCGCGGAGTTCGAACCCGTCACGGCGATAGAACTGCCCGCCTCCGTCGGCGTCCGGCCGCTCGTCGTCCGTCTGTACGTCCCAGTCGGCGAGCGAGAGGAGGTGCTCACCGATGTGAACCGATGCGCTGTCGGCGCGGCTGACGACGATTCCAATCACGAATCGTGAGTCGCCGAGTGCGGCGAAAAGGGCGTCGGAACCGGCGAGCGGCCAGTTCGCTCAGTCTTCGGTGGGGGAGACCGTGTCTCCCGGAGGGTCGGTGAAGTCGCCTCTCACTCGCCGAATCGACCGCTTGGCGACCGAGACGAGTTCCCGCCACCGGAAGACGAAGAGCCCCGTCCCGAGCACCATGTAGACGACGGAGAACGCGATGAGCGACGTGGTTCCGTCGAAGGTGACGAGGCCGAGTCCAGGAATGGGAAGCGAGAGCGTCGTCTCCGTGACGGCGTAGAGGAACTGGGCGAAAAAGAGGCCGAGAAGGACCAGTGCCTCACGGACGCTGATGGTGAGCGAGATGAGGACGGCGATTGCGAAGTAGCTCTGTGCGGCGGTCAGCCAGATTTCGCCCATCTGGTGGTTGTCGAGGGGAAGTGGGCCGTAGTAGCCGAGCGAGAGACTGTAGACGAGGACGAGCGTCCCGATGAGGAGCGTCCACTGGTTGAGCTTCGACGAGATGAGGGCGTTGAACCCGGCGGTCGACCGCGCTTTGTTGACGAGGTAGGCGACGACGATGAGTTCGGGGCTCTCACTCGCCAACGGGGCGACCCACTGAATCATCAAGAACGGCGGGATGCCGACGGCAGTGCCGAGTTCTTCGAGACCGTGCGCGAACGGTTCGACGGCGACGAGGATGACGAATCCCGAGAAGAAAAACAGTGTGAGCGTCGTCGCGATTCGCTTCGGTTTGACGTACGACTGGAGATACGCCGGGACGCCAATCTGCTCTTCGTGTTTGTGGGGAGAGTTCAACGCGACGAGGATGTACGAGACGTAGAGACCGACGAGGACGAACATGTCGAACGCGCCGATGCCAGCGCCGAGGGGGACGAAGAACGCGAACACCGTCGCAGCGAAGAGGAACAGAATCTCGGTCGAGATGTCCTTGTCGAGGCGGACGGCGTCCGCGAGGAATCCGGGACGCCTCTCGACTGCCTCGTCACCGGTTTCACGCGCCCGATAGACGGTGAAGAGGGCGATTGCGGACCAGCCGATACCGATGAGGATGCGGTTCGCGCCGGTCATGTTGGCGACGGCGAGACTCGCGGCCTCTGCAGACTCGGGTGTCCCCGGATTGATACCGGCCTCCCACGCGTAGAGAGCGTCGACAGCGTACTCGGGGGCGACGGCGAGGACTGCGAGAATCGCCAGCGCGAAGGCGCGCGGTACGTCGGCCTCTGCCGTCTCGGCCCCCCACGCGAGGAGGAACGACGCGCCGAGGACGGCGATACCGCTCAGTGCGACGGTGACACCAGTCTGTAACTCGATGCTAAACACCGTGTGAAGCCCCAACCACGGCAGTGTGAGGAAGGCAGCGCCGAACACCGCAACCAACGGGTGGCCCAGTCGTCGTCGTACCATCGTGGTACAAGTGTGACTGGGAGCCCAGTATCTCTTGCGTTTCAATCGTGTGAGATGAATCTCACCAAAATCTAGGAGAACGCTCCGTTACGGGAGGATGAGCCAGAAGAATACGAGGTAGCCACTGACGAGAATCCCGCCGTCGAGTCGAGACACGTCGCGGTTACGGAGCATCAGTGCGATGACGCCGAACGTGAACACGAGGAGTGCGGGGAAGTCCAGTGCGATGGTACTCGCAGGGACGTTCACCGGAACCATGATGGCGAGGATACCGAGGACGGCGACGACGTTGTAGATGTTCGACCCGACGACGTTCCCGATACTGAACTCGGACTCCCCGCGAACGGCGCTGATGACGGACGCAGCGAGTTCCGGCAGCGACGTCCCGAACGCGAGAATCGTCAGTCCGATAAAGCGCGTGCTGAAGCCGTAGGCTTCGAGGAGTCCCTTGCCGCCCTGGATGAGCCAGTTCGACCCGATGAACAGCAGGAGGAGTCCTGCACCGAGGTAGAGGACGTCCTTGAGTTGCGCCGAGACCTCGTCTTCGTCGTCGATGTCGATTTCGTCGGCTCCGATGGCGTCGGCCTTCGCAGACCGGGCGCGGTAGAGCAGGAACGCCGTGAACGCCACGAGGATGACGAGGAGGACCCCACCGTCGAGTGCGCTCAGGTTCCCGTCCATCCCGAGCACGACGAGCGTGACTGCCGCGGCGACCATGAAGGGAACGTGGCGCCGAAGGGTCGCAGTCGAGACGCCCATCGGTTGGATGAGCGCGGAGATACCTAACACGAGACCGATGTTGGCGATGTTCGAACCGATGATTGCGCCCAGTCCGAGTTCAGAGCTGTAGCCAAGTCCACTCAGCACGGCGACGAACAGTTCCGGCGTCGTCGTCGCGAACGCGACGATGGTCACGCCGACGATTGCTGCCCGGAGACCGAGACCGATAGCAAGACGTGAGGCACCCTCTACGAGCGCCTCGGCCCCGAGATAGAGTGCGACGATACCAGCCACGAGGAGGGCGGTATCGAAGGAAAGCAGGGTTGCGAGTGCCGACATAAGCGGGAGTAGACCGACGGGAGAACAAAAGCACGCCGGTACACCGTGCCGTCGGTATCGGTTGTCATAGTATCCTCGCGTGACAGTCGCGGCGGAATCCGACGCAGACGGGCGAATTATATCGACGGCGAGACTCCTCAAATCCATGCAAGTGTACGGTCTCGTCGGCAATCCCGTCGGGCACTCGTTGTCACCGCCGATGCACGAGGCGGCCTACGATGCGACCGGCGTCGATGCACGATACGTCACCTTCGAACCGGAACGGTCGGCCATCGCGGACGCTATCGCCGGCGCAGACGCTCTCGGTATCGCCGGGTTGAACGTCACCATACCGTTCAAACAGGACGTTCTCGAACTCGTCGACCCCGACCCGCTCGCGGAACGAATCGGTGCAGTCAACACCATCGACTTCGGGCCGGACGGGCCGAAAGGATACAACACCGACGCCGCCGGCGTGACGCGGGCATTCGAGCGCCACGACGTCGAACTCGACGGTTCGGTCGCTGTCGTGGTGGGTGCCGGTGGAGCAGGCCGCGCTGCCGCGTTCGCACTCGCTGACGCCGGTGCGGCAGTCCACATCGCCAACAGAACGGCCGCGAAAGCCGAAGAGCTGGCGAGTGTCGTCCCCAGGGCCACCGGCGGCGGGTTGGACACGCTCGAACGAATCGCCGACGCCGACGTACTCGTCAACGCAACGAGTGTCGGAATGGAAGCACCCGACGAGACACCAGTGCCTGCGTCGTATCTCCACGCGGACCTCGCCGTTCTCGACGCGGTGTACACACCAATCGAGACGAAACTCCTGGGAGACGCCTCTAGTGCTGGTGCGGTCACCATCGACGGCGCGTGGATGCTGTTGCTTCAGGGCGTCGAAGCGTTCGAGTTGTGGACCGGACTCGAAGCACCCATCGACAGCATGAACGACACCCTTCGTTCACACCTTTCTACCGACTGAACTGTGCCTGTTTTTAAATAACGGGGTTGCATAGAAGAAACCAATATGGGCATTATCGACAGTATTCGGTCGCTCGTGAATTCGATATTTGGTGGCGGTACGTCGTCCTCCGATGCCGGCGAACGTGACGAGACTCCGACCGTTACGAAAGAACGGGAAGCACGTGACAGAAGCGGTGAAGCAACCGTCGAGAACGAAGCTGCAGTGAAAGAGCCTGTTGAAGAGACAGAGGAAACCGAAGACGTCGAAGAAGCCGAAGAGGCCGAAGAAACCGAAGCCGTCGAAGAAACTGAAGACGTCGAAGAAGCCGAAGAGGCCGAAGAAACCGAAGCCGTCGAAGAAGCCGAAGAGGCCGAAGAAACCGAAGCCGTCGAAGAAACTGAAGACGTCGAAGAAGCCGAAGAGGCCGAAGAAACCGAAGCCGTCGAAGAAACTGAAGACGTCGAAGAAGCCGAAGAGGCCGAAGAAACCGAAGCCGTCGAAGAAACTGAAGACGTCGAAGAAACTGAAGACGTCGAAGAAACTGAAGAAACTGAAGAAACTGAAGAAACCGAAGCCGTCGAAGAAACTGAAGACGTCGAAGAAGCCGAAGACGTCGAAGAAGCTGAAGAAACTGAAGAAACTGAAGAAGCCGAAGACGTCGAAGAAACCGAAGAAGCTGAAGAAACTGAAGACGTCGAAGAGGCCGAAGAAGCTGAAGAAGCCGAAGACGTCGAAGAAACTGAAGAAACCGACGAGGACGAGTCAGCGTCGGCCTCCGTCGATACGATTCGCGGAATCGGCCCGGCCTACGCCGACCGACTCACCGACATCGGCATCGAGACCGTCGCCGACCTCGCGGGCGCAGACGCGGACGACGTTGGCGACGCCATCGACGTCTCCCCGAAGCGAGTCCAGCGCTGGATCGACCGGGCGAACGACGCGTAAGCAGGACGGCTGACACGTCACGAAACCGTTTACCTGTCGCGCCGATTGGAGCGAGTAATGACCGCACCGACCGTCGTCACCGACCGCGACGACTTTCGCGAAACTGCCGGGGGCGCTCCCGACGGCGCACGTGTCCCCGTCGAAGTCCGGGTCCGAGTTTCGGACCCCTTCGACGCCTATCGGCGTAGCCGGCGGGATTCGGGTGGATTCTTCTACGAGACGACCGGCGGCCAATCCGGTTGGGGCGCCTTCGGCGTCGACCCTGCAGAACGCCTTACTGTCGGTCCATCGGCCATCTCTCGAGACGACGCTGCACCGACCCTCGCCGCGCTCGAAGGACTGACAGACGCAGAGACGCTCGTCCGCGGTTCGTGCGACGTTCCCTACCCCTGTGGCCTGTTCGGGTGGCTCTCGTACGACGTGGCGCGCGAACTCGAATCGCTCCCCGAACACACTGCTGACGACCGACACCTTCCGCACCTACAACTCGGCCTGTACGACCTCGTCGCGTCGTGGGAAGAACCACGCACCGACGGCGACACCCTGCTTCGAATCACCTGCTGTCCCCGAGTCACCGACGACTCGAATCTGGACGCCGTGTACGACACCGCCCGTGACAGAGCGACTGCACTCGCAGTCGACGCAGTCGACGGAACACCCGACCCAGTCGAATCACCGGTCGAGTCACACGAAGCGGAGTTCGAGAGTGAGTGTGGCCGTGAGGTGTTCGCCGACCGTGTCCGAACGGCAAAACAGTACATCCGCGACGGCGATACGTTCCAAGCGAACCTCTCGCAGCGACTGGTCGCACCTGCGGCAGTCCACCCGGTCGATGCGTACGCCGCCCTCCGAGCAGTCAACCCAGCACCGTACTCGGGACTCCTCGAACTCCCCGGTCTCGACCTCGTGAGCGCCAGTCCCGAACTCCTGCTCCGTATCGACGGCGACAGACTCGTCACCGAACCGATCGCTGGAACCCGTCCACGGGGCGCAACCCCCGAAGAAGACGACGCGCTGGAGGCCGACCTGACGACCGACGAAAAGGAGCGAGCAGAACACGCCATGCTCGTGGACCTCGAACGAAACGACCTCGGGAAGGTCTCGGAGTACGGGTCGGTCGAAGTGACCGAGTACCGCCGGGTCGACCGCTACTCGGAGGTCATGCACCTCGTCTCACTGGTCGAAGGCCGCCGACGCGAGGGGACGACGCTGGCAGACGCCATCGCGGCCGTGTTCCCCGGTGGGACCATCACCGGCGCACCAAAGCCCCGGACGATGGAGATTATCGACGAACTCGAATCGACTCGTCGCGGCCCGTACACCGGGAGCATGTTCGCCATCGGATTCGACGACCGAGCGGTGCTGAACATCGTCATTCGAACGCTCGTCCGCTTCCGCGACGAGTACCACCTCCGAGTCGGCGCGGGAATCGTCCACGATTCGGACCCCGACAGCGAGTACGACGAGACGCTGGCGAAAGCCCGCGCACTCGTCACCGCCATCGACGAGGCACTGGGTGAACGCGCCAAGATGACCGTAGGTGCAGACCGATGACGCCCGTGGAGGCCGACCGATGACGCAAATCCTCGTCGTCGACAACTACGACTCGTTCGCCTACAACCTCGTCCAGTACGTCGGTGAGTTCGCAGACGAGGTCGTCGTCTACCGAAACGACGCCGTGACGACCGAGGACATTCGAAACATCGACCCCGACGGAATCGTCGTCTCACCGGGACCAGGAACCCCCGACGACGCGGGCGTCTCAGTCCCTGTGTTCCGCGACCTCGACTCCCCGACGCTCGGCGTCTGCCTCGGGCATCAGTCGCTGTGCGCTGCCCTCGGTTCCCACGTCGGCCACGCGCCCGAAGTCGTCCACGGGAAGCCATCCGTCATCGAACACGACGGGAACGGCATCTTCGCCGGGCTCCCAGACCGAATCGAAGTCGGGCGCTACCACTCGCTCGCGGTCGAACTCGACGACATCCCAGACGAGTTGGTCGTCACCGCATCGACCGTCGGTGCCGACGATGGAGACACGACAGGCGACGAAACCAACACGGACGCCGACGAACCACAGGTCGTGATGGGCGTTCGCCACCGCGAGAAACCACACATCGGCGTGCAGTTCCACCCCGAGAGCATCCTCACAGAGTCGGGGAAGGACATCGTCCGCAACTTCGTCGCACTCGCCGCAGGCGAGGGGCCGGCGATGGAAGCATGGACCGCGCGGAACCCGGAGACTGACCAATGAGTGACGACTCGGACAGTCTGTACTACGTCGACGGCGACGTGGTCCCTGCCGACGAGGCGTCGATTCCCGTCACCGACCGTGGATTTCTCTACGGTGACGCAGCCTTCGAGACGCTTCGAGCGTACGGCGGCGACGTGTTCCACTGGGAGGCCCACGCAGAGCGCCTCGCCGAGACCTGCGACGTCCTCGGGATGGACCACGGCCTCTCAGACGACCACCTGAAAGGGGCAATCGACGAGACGCTGGCGGCAAACAACCTCTCGGACGCCTACGTCCGCCTGTCGGTTACGCGTGGCAGTCAACCCGGCCGCCTCACCCCTGCGGAGGACGTGGACCCGAGAGTGGTCGTCATCGTCGAACCGCTCCCACGCGGCGGACGTGGGTCAGACCCAGTCTGGGACGGCCCGGCGACAGTGCAGACAGTCCGCACCCGCCGGATTCCGGACCGCGCCCTCCCGGCACGAGCGAAGACACACAACTACCTCAACGGCATCCTCGCCCGAACGGAACTCCGCGTCACCGGCGCTGACGAGGCGCTCATGTTGGATTCCGAGGGATACGTCACCGAAGGCGCGACGAGCAACCTGTTTTTCGTCGACGACGACGCCCTCTGTACGCCGAGTCTCGACGGCCCGGTCCTCCCCGGAATCACCCG
This sequence comes from Haloferax marinum, assembly GCF_009674625.1. Lineage (GTDB taxonomy): Archaea > Halobacteriota > Halobacteria > Halobacteriales > Haloferacaceae > Haloferax > Haloferax marinum. The sequence goes on from NZ_WKJQ01000001.1 coordinate 1,143,526, forward strand.
TCGGGTCGTCTTGGACCTCGCCCGTCAGGAGAACATCCCGATTCGAGAACGGCGCTTTACCCCCGACGACGTGCGCGGCGCGAACGAAGCGTTTCTCACGAACTCGACGTGGGAACTCCGCCCCGTCGAGACGGTGGATGGAATCGGTGTCGGCGACGGACCGGTGACGACACTCCTCTCACGCCTCTACGACGACTACGTCGAGCGACGACACTACGAGAAGTAAGCGAGTGTGGAGTAGAAGCGACCGAGAGAACAGAAGCGAGCGAGGGGTCAGAACTCGACGTTCGACTTCGAACTCCGGTCGGCAGGGTCGGTTTCGATGCCACCCGTCGCCTCGAAGGAGACGTCGTCGTCCGAGAGAAATACGTGGTCGCCGTCGATGGTGATGTCCAGTCCGTCGAGGACAGCGCCCTCACACGGGCCGTAGTTGCAGTAGCCGGAGTCGGCTTCGAAGTACGCGCCGTGGTTCTCACAGATTATTTCGCCGTTGCGCATCTCTGCACCCGACCCCTTGTCGAGTTTGATGTGCGTCAGGTGCATACAGTAGTTCAACCAGCTTTTGATGTCGCCGTCGTCCCGGACGAGGATGGCCTCGCGTACCTCGTCGTCGCCGTCGCGGACGCGAAAGAGAAACGTCGTGTCCGATGGCACGTCGTCGACCGAACAGATTCGTTCGAGGTCACTCATTGGGCTTTCGTTGGATTGAGGGAGAAAATCTCCTTCGGAAGTGGATGGAGAGACGGGACGTGCACGACTTTGCGGAGTATCACCGGAGGGAGTTCTGTTAAACTCCTCAGAACATGACAGGATGTGCGTGACACAGACAGAGGATGAGTTCAGCAGGGAAACGATGCGTTATTGGACAAATCATCGTTTGAACCACCAGTAGTACCTTACAAGCCTGTGTCATACAGAGGCTTATGAATCGTCGTACCCTCCTCGGTGGACTGGGTGGGTTGCTCGCCACGGCGGGGTGTATCGGTCAACTCACTCCCGAGTCTGCTGCGATTGAAAGCAAAGAATTGGCCGCATACGACCCCGAAGACGCTTTCTTCGATGAAACACCCGGTGTGCGTGACCCCCCGAAAATCGCCTTTGTGGAAACCGAGTCACAAGTCCGCGTCACCGGAAAACTGTACGTCGGCTCAAGTAACTGTAATAAGGCGGCGTTCAAAAAAGTCAGCTACAACGAAAAAACGGACACACTCCGTCTAACAGTCGGTAGTGGCGAGAAAGAGAATTCTGGGAACTTCTGTACCGGAGACGAGAGTGTTGACGCCTATCGCGCCATCATCACCTTCAGAAATCAATTGCCCCAGACCGTCGTCGCCACCGAGGAAGACGGAGGCACTAAAACCAGCGCACATCCCAGCGGCCAATAGCATATTAGAGTGCCAACTCTGGTCTCACATCCGCTGACACTGAATGAACTGGGTAGCCTGATTCTGTCGTTCCTCCATGCTGCATATGCGCCGTATTCCTAACATCGAGACCGGAGGGGTGAGTGACCGACTCGCGCCCTGTATTCAGCACGCCCACAGAAACGTCCCCGGATGCTGTCAGAATTGGCGTGTTGAATCTAGAGGGTGAGTTCAGCAGCAGATTACGTTGATTCAGGATTATTTGATCGAACCTGCCGTGGGTAAACCAACTAGTTGCCCTGCTCGGCGACAAAGCAAATATGACGAAACTGTTTCCACATCGGCATAATTACTACTCAAATATGCGCGCCCTCCACCAGCTTCGTCCCTTGCTTTCGGTTTTTGTGTACTTCGTGGCGGCCACTCTCGGAACCGGCGTTCTGGTAGTGAATCCTGTTCGTACTCTACTAGTCGTACCACTCCTGACTGTTGTCGTACTTCTCGGTCACGCTGTGAAGACCACCCATCTGGTTCAGTTCGGACACGCGACGCTATGGCTGTGGGGTACTATCCTCACTCTCATCATTTGCGGGCTCACGGTTGAAAGATTCGTGATTCATCAAAACACTCCAGCGCTAGTTGAAATACCAGTGGTTCGGTTCTTCGGGACATTAGGGCTCATCGCTGTTCTCGTCATCGGCTATATGCGTGGCATACAGGGAGCAAGACGAGATGATATTGGGGAGTTGTCCACAGCCTGAAAATTGAACGTCGAACCTTCGGTACACCCTACAGACGCACTCTCTCGGATGAGGAAGATAGCTCCTTTCTCAAGCATCATCTGTTCCAGATACGCGCTATACATGCAGCACGACAGTAGAAACCCCCCAAATGCTGTCAGAAGCGTGGTGACCGACTCAGAGGTGTATGCAGCAGGTTACTTGTGAGAACAGCGCTCTCACAACGCCGGTGGACTCGAAGGCCTTCCATCTATTACGCAGTAATGAGGTCGGGTGCGAAGAAGATGATCACGAGGAGACTCACCAGTACGGTAATCGCCGTCAGTCTCAGGACACCGGCTTCCAGTCGGCGGGGTTTCGGCAGGGACTCGGCAATTCCGGAGAGGGCCATCCCGGCGATCACAAACAGTACAGCGTAGAACGGTGTCGCCCCTTCTACAATGACGTAGTACCCCTGCTGCCCGGCCAGCAGGAGTGCGCCACAGAGGAAGACCAGTCCAAGGGGACGACCAGAGGGCTCGCTGAACAGCGTTTGGTCGATGATGGAGGGCATCGAGCGCGTATTCATCCACGTGGGATAAATATGGACTGTGTTCGCCCGCCTGCTGCAGGGGTTTTCATAGCTGTGCCGAGCGAACGGTGCTGATGGCGCTGACCGACTAGCGCTCTCTATTCAGCATAGCTTCGACAAACTATCATAATTCGTCCATTTCAACAGGTCCTGAGAGACGGATATGACCTCGTGCAACGACACGTCACGTGCTTATCCGCTCACTTCGGCGGGTACCTCACTCGCAACGCTTCGCGCTGCTCGCTGGTTCAAGTCTCCTCGTTGCAACTCTCACAGAATCAAGTCGGAACGACGCGATAAAACGCGCCGCTTGGATGTGTGAGTTCCGGAGAAGTAGCGGGAGGTAGATTTGAACTCAGGTCGCTCCTTACAGTCGCTCCCCAGTTCAAATTACCCCGAGCTATGACACCGACCTCGGTGGGTCACGCCGAGACGAAACTCGGCGTTCAGGAGTCGAGGTCGGCAAAAACATAGCGGGAGGTAGATTTGAACTACCGATCTCCGGGTTATGAGCCCGGCGGAATCTCCTGGCTATCCCATCCCGCTGAATCAACAAAAGCGACGTTTATTGTTAAGGCTTCTGTTTCGCTAGCCGTGTGTCAATTTTCACCGTGAGTCACGGTGACTCGAACTAGCGCCGATACGCCACGTGAACAGACTCTCGGCGACGTAGTTCAGGAACATCGACGCGCCGATTGCGATGGGGAGTGGGATGAGTTGCCAGAGGTCGATACCACCGACTGGAATCGACAGCGGAACCTCTCTGAGGAGGCGGACGACGATGACTTGCACGGCGAGTCCGCCACTCCTGACGAGGTTCGACTTCACGAACCGACGAATCTTCGCCACGAGGTGGTCCGCCCCTGCGTCCGCGAACGTCCAGCGGTCGTTGATGACGAACATGATGACGATGGCGACCTCGGCACCGACGAGTTTGGCCACCTCGCCGACGACACCGAACAAGACGATGAGCAGACTGCTCACGGTCAAGTCGAAGACAGCGCCGACAGCACCCACGGACGCGAACTTCCCGATTCGAGCACCCGACAACAGCGCAGAAAAGCGGTTAGTCATCCGTGACCTCTGGCGAGGAGTCGTCGACGAGGGTCCGTTGGTCGTTGCGGGCGGCGATGAACGAGTGGATTCTATCCTCACGAATCGTCCGCGCTCGGTGACGTGCACGGACGAGGCCACGGCCCATCTTGAGTGTCGTGTCGACTGGTGAGACCGTCGAGTTGGGTTGGTCTTCCCAGACGACCGGTACTTCGGCGATTCGGTGGTCGAAGGCGCCCGAGACGGCGACGAGTTCGATGTCCCACGCGAATCCCGGTTCGTAGAGGTGTGTTCGCACGTCCGCCCACGCCTCGGCGGTGATAGCCTTCGCGCCACACTGGTAGTCGTACAACGGGACTTCGGTGAGGTGTCGCGCCAACCACGCGAATCCGTCGCCGAGATAGCGACGAGCGACCGTCTGGTGAGAGGCGACCGTCGCGTCCGGATGTCGCCGCGACCCGACCGCGAGGTCGGCACCCTGAGAGATTGCATCGACGACGTGAGCCATCGACTCCGCCGGAGTACTCCCGTCGGCGTCGGCGAAGGCGAGAACGTCGGTCTCGAGTGCTTCGAATCCGGCAGTGATGGCGGCGCCCTTTCCGCGGCGGCCATCGACAGCGTTCACCTCAGCAATCGGTGGGAGGGCGTCGAGGGCGTCGAGTGTCTCCGGAAGGGGTGCGTCGAGTTCGACACGGACGACGTCGGGGTCCAGCGCCTCGGCGAGCGCGTGAACGTACGGAACCAGACGGTCGGGGTCGGGCCGATAGGCAGGCACCACCACCCCGACAGACTGCAACATGTACGTCCATTCTGCAAACGGGGTAAAAAGCAAACCGCTCTCGTGCGCACCGGTCATCACAAAACGTATTGCGTCGGCCGAACCTTCCACGGTCAGATGGAGTACGCCCTCGTGGTCCGTTGGCTGGTGATGTTCGCGGCCCTCTGGGCAATCGGTCTTCCCCTCGCTGCCCGGTTGTTCCGCCGCCTCCCCGGCCACGGCGCTGGATTCACACTCCCCGTCTCGCTCGTCGTCGTGACGTTGCCGGTCTACTACGTCGGCCACGTCTGGTTCGGCCCCGCGACGTTGCTGGTCGGTCTCGTCGCCCTCGTCGTCGCCTCTGCGGCGAGTGGTCTCGACGTGTCGGCCCTCCGCAGTGGCGAGTTACGTCTCGCACCCGACCTCGACATCGACCGGCGAGCAGTCGCGGAGGCAGCAGCAGTCTTCGCCGTCGCGTTCCTCTTCGCCGTCGGACTCCGCGCTCTCGACCCGGCAGTCCACGCTGGTGGCGGCGAGAAGTTCCTCGACTTCGGCCTCCTCCAATCGCTCGCTCGGGCGTCGGTGCTCCCCCCCGAAGACATGTGGTTCGCCGGGGAACCCGTTCGCTACTACTACGGCGGCCACCTCGTGTCGATTCTCTTGGCGTGGTCGACGGGGACCGAACCCGAGTTCGCGTACAACCTCGCGCTAGCCGGGTTCTTCGGCTTTCTCGTGACGGCGGCGTTCGAACTGGGTCGCGGCATCTCGCGTGCGACAGGAGCAAGTGGGCGACTCGGCGGTGTCCTCGCCGTGTTCTTCGTCGGGTTCGCGAGCAACCTCGTCACTGCGGGACGGTTCGTCCTCCTCGCGCTCCCCGAGGGAGTCCAACGGCCAATCGCGCAGGCCGTCGCGGAACGCTCTCGGTACAGTGTTTCACAGATTCTCGCCAGCGCTTCCGACTTTTCGTACTGGGACGCGAGTCGAGTCATTCCGGGCACTATCAACGAATTTCCGCTGTTCGCGTGGCTCAACGGCGACTTACACGCACACATGATGGGAACGCCGTTTTTGCTCCTCGCGGCGGGCCTGGCGTTCGCCTACTTCCGCACGCCAGAGTCGGCAGTCGGAGAACGCCGGTTGCTCGTCGGCGTCACCGCCCTCGTCGGCGGTCTGCAAATCGTCGTGGACACGTGGAGTTTCCCGTCGGTTTTCGGTGTCTTCTTCCTCGGAATGGTCTTCGCACCGTCGCGCCCATCGACACTCGTTCCCGGCAGTGCGCGACTTCGAACACTCACCGACCGCAACCCAGTGACGCGAGAGGCAACGAGAGTCGTCGGAACCACGACCGTCGTCGGACTCGCAGGTGCGCTCGCCGTCACCCTCGCGATTCCATTCCTCCTCGGAAGCGTCGCTGGCGGCGGGAGTACCCGAACCATCGAGATTCTCTCACCTGACCAACGAACCGGGTTCGGGGCGCTCGTCCTCGTTCACGGCGCGTTCCTCGGCGCGTTCGCACTCCACTACGCCAAACGACTCGGACCACGACGCCTCCTGCCAGTGGTCGCCGGCCTCGCTGCAGTCGTCGTCGTGGCAGTCGTCCACTCCTTTGCGGCGCTCGCACTCGTCGTTCCGTTCGTCCTCGTCGGATGGATTATCCTCAGACTCGCCGACTCTCCTCGCTTCGACACGGTGCTCGTCGTCGCGGGTGCGGGCCTCGTGATGCTCGTCGAACTCGTCTTCGTCAACGAACAGGCCGGGCCAGGGCGGATGAACACCGTGTTCAAGACGTACATGCAGGTGTGGGTGCTCTGGGGCTGTGCGATGGGGCCAGTGCTCGCCGGGTTCGTCCGCGACACGGCAGACGCCGCCGACCTGTCGCTCCCCAACACGGCGTTTTTCGTCCGCAGTGAGGCGATTCGAGCGCTCGGCGTCGTCGTCGTCGTCCTGCTCGTCGCCTCGACCTCGGTGTACGCCGGGCTCGCCGTCGCAGACCACACGCAGACGCCCCGAGAAGAAGTGACACTCGACGCGACGGCCTTCGCAGAGTGGTATCACGCAGACGAATCGACCGCGATTACGTGGCTCGACGAGAACGTCGAAGGCAATCCGACGATGCTCACTGCGCCCGGCACGAAGTGGTCGGCGACAGTCGAGGATAACCGAGAGTACGTCATGTACGCGTGGCGTGGGAATCCCGAATCGAGTCTGACGGGCGTCCCGACGGTCGCAGGGTGGGCACACGAAGTCGGCTATCGCGGCCCCGAAGCGTACTACGACCGGGTGCGTGACGTCGACGCGATGTACGTCGGGAACGAATCGACCCGGACACGCCTCGTCGAGGCCTACGACGTGCAGTACGTCTGGGTCGGCCCCGGCGAACGCGCCCGCTACGGAGAGATAGACACCGACGTCCCGTGGTTGACGCCGGTCCACCGCTCTGGGTCTGTCGTGGTCTACGAGGTAGAAGAAGCGAGACTACCTTAGGCCGCTTGGCCGCTCTTTCGAACGACTTCGATAGCCTCGGCGTCGACGCCCTCGGTTTCGAGCCAGTGAGGGACGAACTCGCGCTTTTCGAACGCCTCGCGCTCGTCTTCGGTGCCGACCGTACACCAGAGCTGGACGCGGTCCGGACCGTGCCAGTCGCCCTGCCGGTCGATGGCGAAGCAGACGTACTCTTCACCGTCGTGTTTGATGACGGCGTCGCGCCGAATTCCGGGGTCGCCGTGGATGATGAGCTTCTTCATGTGCCGGGATTGGCACAGTCACCGCTTAATCGCTTCGGCTTTGGGCGTGGAGTGACGGGCCCACACTGTTTCTTCTCACGCCCGCGTGCGATGTCCTCGTCGAAGGTGGGGTCGAACCACGTCGAAACGCGAGTATCGAACCAGAGGTCTCGGTGCCTGCCCACACGTACCACAGGGGGTGAACTGGGCTTCGAGAGCGGGTTTGGCGGTCGCGGCGAACCAAACGGGTTTTAACGGGCGACACCAAACCCATCCACAAGGTCGATATCTATGCAGATGCCACGCCGTTTCAACACGTATTGCCCTAACTGCAAGGGTCACCACGAGCACGAAGTCGAAAAAGTCCGCAAAGGCCGTCCGACCGGCATGAAGTGGAACGCCCGTCAGACCCGACGCGGCAAGGCCACCATCGGTAACGCCGGTAAGTTCTCCAAGGTTCCCGGTGGAGACAAGCCGACGAAGAAGACGCACCTGAAGTACATCTGCTCTGACTGCGGTAAGGCCCACATGCGCAAGGGCTGGCGAGCAGGCCGTCTCGAGTTCCAGGAGTAAACACATGGCAGGAAATTTCTACAAAGTCGCGTGCAGTGATTGTGAGAACGAACAGATCGTCTTCGGAAAGGCCTCCTCGGTCGTCAACTGTGCCGTCTGTGGCACGACCCTCGCGACCCCGACCGGCGGCAACGCCGAGTTCCACGGCGAAGTCGTCGAGACGGTCGAGCGCCGAGACACCGACGGACTTGAGGCGTAACGTCCTGGAGGACTTCTCATGAAGTACAGCGGATGGCCTGACTCCGGCGAACTCGTCGTCGGGAAGGTAGACGACATCACTGACTTCGGTGTCTTCGTCGACCTCGAAGAGTACGAAGACAAACGTGGGCTTTGCCACATCAGCGAAGTCGCGAGCGGATGGATCAAGAACGTCCGCGACCACGTCCGCGAAGGACAGACCGTCGTCGCCAAAGTGCTCGACGTCAACGAGAGCTCGCAGCAGATAGACCTCTCCATCAAGGACGTCAACGAGCACCAGCGCAAAGAGAAAATCCAGGAGTGGAAGAACGAGCAGAAGGCGGACAAGTGGATGGCCATCGCCTTCGGCGAGGACATCGACGACGAACAGTACGGCGCTATCGCCAACGCCCTGCTCGCCGAGTTCGACTCACTCTACGACGGGTTCGAACAGGCCGCAATCCACGGCACTGAAGCACTCGCCGACGTCGAGTTGGACGACGACGAACTCGACGCCATCGTCGATACCGCACGCCAGAACGTCTCGGTGCCGTACGTCAACGTCACCGGCTACGTCGACCTGCGCTCACCCGCGGGCAACGGCGTCGACGACGTCAAGGAGGCCCTCAAGGCCGCCGAAGGCGACGGTGAAGTCAGCGACGAGATCGAACTGACGGTCACGTACGTCGGTGCGCCCGAATACCGCATCAAGGTGAAGGCACCCGACTACAAGACCGCCGAATCGGAACTCGACGCGAGCGTCGCTCGCGCCCGCGAAGCCATCGAAGCGGCCGGTGGAACCGCAGAGTACCACCGCGAACGCAGCGGCGACGACGAGTAATGAAATCTGACATCCGGGTGTGTGGTGTGTGGCGCGACCGTCACGAACGCCCGGTGTACACACTCTCTTCTTCGTGTCCTGAGTGCGGCGCACCCACAGAGAACAGCGCGCCCGCTCCGTTCAACCCCGAAGACCCGTACGGTGAGTACCGCCGTGCGCGGAAGCGCCGGGTCGCCGACGAGTAGCTGGCCGTCGACGAGTCGTCGTCGTGAGGTCGACGCCGGCCGCCTACCCGTCTGGGATTCGGATTCGGCTACCGACGCCCTCTTTACCGGTGCGTTCGGCACTACGTGCATGGACGACATCGAAGTCGAGGCTGTCGCAGAGGCTGACCTCACCGACCCCGTCTTCATCGAGGGACTGCCGGGCGTCGGAAACGTTGGAAAACTCGCCGTCGAGCACCTGCTCGAAGAGTTCGAGGAAGCCACGTTGGTTCGTCGCATCTACGCCGACGTGTTCCCACCGCAGGTGAGTCTCGACGACGGCGTCGCTGAGTTGACGCACGCCGAAGTTCACGCCGTCGAGACACCGGGCGACGGGCCAGACCTCCTGTTGCTCACCGGTGACCACCAGGCACAGTCGAACGAGGGACACTACCACCTCACCGACGCCTTCCTCGACGTCGCCGAGGAGTTCGGTGCCGAGCGACTGTTCGCACTGGGCGGCGTCCCGACCGGCGAACTCGTCGACGAACCGTCGGTGCTCGGTGGCGTCACCGACGAGTCGATGCGCGAGACGCTCGAAGACGCAGGCGTCGAGTTCCGTGAAGACGAACCAGCAGGTGGTATCGTCGGCGTCTCCGGACTGCTTCTCGGCCTCGGTGGCCGTCGAGGCTTCGAGGCGGCGTGTCTGATGGGTGAGACCAGCGGCTACCTCGTCGACCCACAGAGCGCACAGGCCGTCATCGAAGTTCTGCAGGACCTCCTCGAGTTCAGCGTCGACTTCGAAGCACTCGAAGACCGGGCAGAGGAGATGAAAGAAGTCGCCGCGAAGATTCAGGAGATGCAGCAGCAACAACAACAGAACCTCCCGAGCGACGACGACCTGCGGTACATCGGATAACCGAGCCGTCGATTTTTACCGTCGGGCGCCGGCACGCGGGGGTCAGGCCTCGATAATGTCGTCGTCTTCGAACTCGGGGACGGCGAGTGTTCCATCGAGCGACTGCACCGCCCGCCCGCCGACTCGAATCTGTTCGTCGACTGTGACGCGGACGAGACTCGGTCGGTCCACGAAGTGCCCCTGTTCGAACCGAAGTTCGTCGGGGACGGAGTCGAACGCGCCCGTCTGTCTGAGGTACGCACCGCAGGCACCACTCGCGGTGCCAGTCGCTGGGTCTTCGGTGATACCGACACCGGGAGCGAAACAGCGGGCGTGGAGCGTCGAGTCGCGGTCGATGGCGTCGAACGTGAACGCGTAGATGCCCGCGGCGTCGTGTTCTGATGCGAACTCGGCGATACCGTCGACGTCGGGAGCGGCCGCAGAGAGATGTTCGAGGAAGTTCACCGGCACGAGGACGAACGGAACTCCCGTCGACGCGAGGGCTATCGGGAGGTCTGCGCCGACGTCTTGGAGTGCGGCGACGTCGATTCCGAGGAGTTCTGCGACCCGTTCGTACTCGACGTCGAGCGGTCGAACCGTCGGTGCGTCCTGTGTCATCCACACCTCTCCGAGTTCTCCGATTTCGATATCGAGCGTTCCGACGTTCGTCTCGAGCGTGTGGCTTCCCGGTTCGATAGCCTGGTCGGCCGCGAGGTGGGCGTGGGCCGCAATCGTCGCGTGGCCACAGAGGTCGACTTCCTGTGTCGGCGTGAAATAGCGGATTCTGCGGTCGGCGCTGGCGGACGAGCAGACGAAGGCCGTCTCACTCGCGCCGAGTTCGGCCGCGATAGCGCGCATCTGCTCCGCGTCGAGGCCGTCGGCGTCGGGGACGACACCGGCGGCGTTGCCTGACAACGGTTCGGTCGTGAATGCATCGACGAGGAGGGCGCGTCGGCGGTCCATGAGAGTGCGCACTGTCTGGGGCTGTATCAAACCCGTGGGTCGGACGTCGTGACAACCGTACGAAGGAGAGCGAGATAAGAAAGCGGGTCAGGCGGCCGACTCACGCACGAGTCCAGCGGACGCGACTTTCTCGGGTTGCAGCGCCGTTGCCCTGCATCACTTCTCGCATGTTCATACAGGCGGGACAGCCGACGACCTCGTCCATGTCGTTGCCGAAGACGCGGACGAAGTCACGGGACACGAACTCACCACAGTTACCACACGTGTGCATACGTTTTTCACCTACGAACTCGGGTACTCGCTAATCCCACATAACTATGCACATTGTTAACATGGGTTATAGAGTGGCTGAATCCGTCTTCGGCCGTTTAATGGCATCTTAATGGGATTTTTCCGTATGTTGTGACTGTCCCACATGGTCGAGACGAGTCGTACAGATTAAAGGGAGTCAGGCCCCCCAATACGGACGGTGAACCGAAGTTATGGGCGATCTCCCCGACGAATTTAAGTGCACCATCACAAACTGGGAGTACATCTACGGACTCTGTCGAGACGTCTCGGACGACGTCAAATCGTCAGAGTTCGAACCCGAAGTCATCGTCGCGCTGGCACGCGGCGGTTGGTTTGCGGGGCGCTGTATCTGTGACTTCGTCGGTCTCGACGACCTGACGAGTCTCAAGATGGAGCACTACGTCGGTACTGCTCAGAAGTCGAACGAACCGGAAGTACGCTACCCCATGCCAGAGGGGAGCGTCGAAGGCAAAGACGTACTCATCATCGACGACATCGCCGACACCGGCGGGTCGATCGAGCGGGCCTACGAGTACGTGACCGACCGAAACGCAGGTGAAGTCCGCACGGCGACGCTCCAACTCCTCCAGACGAGCGAGTTCGAACCCGACTACGTCGGCGAGCGTCTCGAAGAGTGGGCGTGGGTCGTCTACCCGTGGAACTTCATCGAAGACATGATAGACCTCATCTCTGGTGTCATGTCGAAGGCCGACGAAGAGACCTTCGAGTTGGACGACATCCGTCACTACCTCTCTGAATTCCACGACGTAGACCGTATCGAGATGGAGATTGCCCAACCCGACCGGATGCAGGAAGTCATCGCCGAGATGGAACGGCGCGACGTCGTCGAGTCCGCCGGCAACGGTGCGTGGCGCCTCCTCGACGACGACGGCCTCGGTGCCTAAGCGCCCCGACGACGTCTCGATTCGACACGACGTTTCAGGGAGCGCCTCGAGTCTCTACGGGACTCTTTTGGAGACGGAAGCGAAACGTTGGAGAGTGTAACATCCGTCGCCACGCATATGTCGCTTCTCTCTATCTTCGTCACGGCACTCTTGCCCATCCTCGCCATCGGCGCGGTGGGGTTCGTCTTGGGGCGCACCCGTGACGTAGACCCAGACCCACTCAACACCGTCACGGTGTACGTGCTCGCGCCAGCACTCGTGTTCTACAGTCTCGCGACGACAGAACTCGCCGGGGCGACACTGGCGACCATCACCGCCGGTGTCGTCGTCTACCACGTCGTGATGATTCTCGTCGCCGGGGGAATCGCTCGACTCGCCGGCATCTCTGAACCACTGTTAGGCGCACTCGTTCTCGTTTCAGCCTTTCCTAACTCTGGAAACTACGGTATCCCCGTCAGTTCGTTCGCCTTCGGTGACACCGGGCGTTCGACAGCAGTCGTCTATCTCGCGGTACAGGGTGTGCTCATCTACACCCTGGGCGTCTACATCGCTAGTCGAGGTGCAACCGGGACGTCCGAAGGAGACGACGACCCTCCGGCGTGGCGCGTGGGCATCGCCCGTGTCCTCAAGATTCCCCTCGTCTACGCCGTCGTGGCCGCACTCGCTGCACGGTGGCTCGGTGTCGTCCCACCGACCACGATTCCCGCCATGCAGACGCTGAAACTCGTCGGGGACTCCTCGATTCCGGTCATGCTCCTCATCCTCGGTATCCAACTCGCCGGTGCGGACCTCGGGTCGACGCTTCGAGAAGTCGGTCTCGTCGCGGTGTTGAAGATGGCCGTCGCGCCCGCCGTCGCCGTGGGAATCGTCCTCGTCACCGGCTTCGGCGACCCAGTCGTCGCCCGGACGTTCGTCCTCGAATCTGCGATGCCCGCCGCGGTGACGCCGCTCATCCTCGTCGGTGAGTTCGGTGACACGGCCGGGTCGACCGTCCCAGTGGCCGAGTTCGTCTCTGCGGCCGTCTTCGCGACGACGCTGCTCAGCGTCCCGATACTCTCGATTCTCATCTTCCTTCTCGACGCAGGCGTCGTCGTCTAAGCACAGAGTCGGTACAGAGACCGTCCCTCGTCCCTCTCGAGTGTGCGAGTGGTCTGTGACTACGGAAAAAGTGGGGTGATGCGGTGTTAGTCGTCGCTGCTCACGTTTCTCGTGGACGCGTTCGACGAGGTCGGTTTCGCCGAGAGGTCTTTACGCCGAGCGTCCAGTTCGGAAAAGCCGTAGACCAGGCCGACGAGCGTGAGAATCCCGACCGGAAGCAACACGAGTGGACTGACGTTCGTTGCACCGTACAGTAAGTAGACCACGATGGTTGCGAGGAGGACGGTGAACGCGTAGTACATCTGTGTCCGAACGTGGTCGATGTGGTCCGCCCCTGCGAACGTCGACGCGAGGACGGTCGTGTCCGAAATCGGCGAACAGTTGTCACCGAAGATGGCACCGCTGAACATGGCACCGATAGCGACGGCGATGAAGCTCGGGTCGTTGCCACCAATCGTCCACGCCAATGGGATGACGATGGGCGTCATGATGGACATCGTCCCCCACGACGTCCCGATCGCGAAGGAGATGAACGCCGAGGTGACGAAGACGACGACAGGAACCATCGTGGGCGAGACGACACCCGTCGCGTACTGCGTGACGTACGCCCCGGTCCCCAACGCACTCGCGACGGCACCGATAGACCACGCCAACACCAGGATACTGACCGCCGGGAGCATCGTCCCGAATCCGTCGAGAATCGTCTCCATCGCCTGGCCGAGCGACATGATGTCCTCACTCACCCCGACGACGACGGCCATCGTGACCATCGCGAACGACCCCCAGACGAGCGCTGTCGCGACGTCGGTGCTGCTGACCATCTCGACGAGTGTCCGGTCAGGTGCGTAGCCCATCGTCACCGCCCCACCGATGACCACGGAGACGAGCGCGACGACCGGGAGGAAGAACACTCGAAGTGGGGCAGTATCAGAGAGCGGTTCACCTAGTTCGTCCTTGATGTTCTGGAGCGGTTGGGCGTCCTCACGGATGACGTTCCCCGTCCGCTGGGCGCGTGCCTCGGCGTCGAGCATCTCGCCGAAGTCCCGTTGCGTGACGACGATGATACCGACCATCGCCACCGCGAGAATCGCGTACACGTTGAACGGGATGCTCTGGATGAACGTCGCGGCAGCAGAAGGCGTCTCCGCCTGGATACCGAGTTCTTCGTACTGGTTGGCGATAAGGCCGATTTCGAAGGCGACCCAACTCGAGATGCCGATAGTCGCGACCGGTGCGGCGGTCGAGTCGAGCAGATACGCCAACTTCTCGCGCGACATCTTCAACTCGTCGGCGAGGTTCTTCATCGAACTCCCGACGATAGCGTTGTTCGCGTAGTCGTCGAAGTTCCACAGGATGCCGAGTAACCACGTCGCGATACCGATCTTCCTGTGTGAGTCGATTCGTTTCGTCGCGAAGTTGGTGATAGCGACAGCACCCCCTAACCGCCAGATGAGTGCGATTCCGGCCCCAATCTGGAGCGTGAATACCAGAATCTTCGCGTTGAACGTACTTCCACCGATGGAAGAGACGATCCAGTCGTACAACTGTGCGACACCGGTACCACCAGTGTAGATGACTCCACCGACCCAGACGCCGAGGAAGAGTGACAACATCGCCCTGCGGGTTGCAACCGCCAGCACGATCGCCAACAGTGGTGGTACGAGCGACAGTACGCCGAATTCTGACGCCATGCTAATTGGTTACATAGAACATTCATTATATATCTTATTGATTTTTCCCTGTCAGGATTTGTGGGGTTGACCGGTCAACACTGCTGGTCACCGGCAGTACGTCTGGTCACCGGCAGTACGTCTGGTCACCGGCAGTACGCCACGAGTACGTGTCTGCGGCCGTCTTCGTGACGACGCTTCTCTCGTCCCAGTGGACTCAATTCTCATCTTCCTCCTCGACGCAGGCGTCGTCTAGTCACAGAGTCGCCGAGAGACGGCGATTCGCCACGATTTTGTGCGTCCTCTCCGACTTTCGAGTATGAAAATCGGATTTATCGGCGGCAGCGGTATCTACGAAGCACTCCCCCTCGCAAACACCCGTGAGGAACCGGTCGACACACCGTTCGGTGAACCCTCGACGACGCCAATCGTCGGCGAGTTCGGCGACACCGGGCGCGAAGTCGTCTTCCTGCCGCGACACGGCCCCGACCACCAGCACTCGCCGACGACGCTCCCGTACCGTGCGAACATCTTCGCGCTCAAGAAACTGGGCGTCACCCACATCCTCGCCAGCAACGCCGTCGGCAGTCTGAAAGAAGACCTGCCACCGCAGACGCTGGTCGTCCCGGACCAGATTTACGACCGCACGAAACACCGCCCACTGACGTTCTTCGACGAAGGGATGGTCGTCCACCAGCCGTTCGCGATGCCGTACGACGAAGAACTCGTCTCTATTCTCGCCGAAGCGGCCGAAGAAGCGACCGACGCGAAAGTCCAAGAGGGCGGCACCTACGTCTGCATCGAAGGCCCGTCGTACTCGACGAAGGCCGAGAGCGAACACTACCGCGCACAGGGGTGGGACATCGTCGGCATGACCACCATCCCCGAGGCGAAACTCGCACGTGAGGCCGAGATCGCCTACGCGACCATCACCGGCGTCACCGACTACGACGTGTGGAAAGAAGACAGCGAAGTCACCCTCGACGAGGTGCTGAAGAACGCCGCCGCCAACGAGGAGTACATCAAAGAGACCGTCGAGGCCGCCATCCGAAAGATTCCCGACGGCCACGAGACGGACAGTCACTCCGCCCTCGAAGGCACCATCAACACGCCCGACGAAGCCATCCCCGCCGAGACGAAAGAGAAACTCGAACCGCTCATCGGAACGTACGTCGAGTGAGCGACCGCCCGTCTCGAATTCGGACGACTCGAGTGTACTCACCAGAGGGCGAATCGCCTTCGACGTATCTCTGAGCAGAGCGCGACAGAGACCGTACACCAGCTGTTTGCCAGATATCGGGTTTCGAGTAAACTTTCATAACCCTTCAACTCCGTTCTGTACGTCATGAGTTCTACAGACAGAGTGAAAGTCAAAGACGTCATGTCCTCCCCGCTCGAGACGATCGCGAAAGATGCCACCGTGATGGAAGCCGCACAGCAGATGCGCGAAAAAGACATCAGCGCCCTGGTCGTCCGGACCACTCCCCGTGCAATCGTCAGCAGTACAGACGTACTCGACGCCGTCGCCGACGGCAAAGACGTCTCGAAGTTATCGGTGACAGACGTGATGACCAGGGACGTCGAAACTGCCACTCCTGACCTCTACATGGAGGAAGTCGCGGCGATGATGACCACCTACGGAATCAAACATCTCCCAGTCGTCGACGACGACTACGTCGGGATGATTTCCTCGACGGACGTCACGGCTCACCTGTCGTAAACACGTCGTACCCACCACAGTCGGCCGATAGAGCCGCGCCACTCGTAGCTATTTGAATTCTCGAAGCCTACTACTAGCATGTCTGCAGAGTCACCCACCCAACTCACGCCGGAACCGACGGAACTCCCCACTCGTGGCGAGAACTTCTACCTCCACGCGCTATTGGGCGCTGTGGTCACCTTCTTCACGGCCATCATCCCGTTTTCACCCGTCATCGGCGGGGCCGTTGCGGGCTATCTCCACGCCGAGGGAACAGACCGCGGGATACGGGTCGGAGCGGTGTCCGGTCTCATGGCGTCGCTCCCACTGGTTGCGATATTCCTCCTCCTGTTTACGGTCATGTCTATCGGGTCGCTCGTGACCGGTGAAGTCGCCGGCCCCGTGTTCGTCATCGCTATCGTCGGCATCACCTTCGTCCTGGGCGCGTTGTACACCGTCGGCCTCAGTGCGGCCGGTGGCTACCTCGGCGCATCGTACGCCGAATCGAAGGCCGAGAAACTGGCCGCAGAAGCCACGCACGCGACCCACGAGGACGAGCAATCCATCGAAACTGAACCTCTCGATAGCGACGAATCGATACCCAGCGACGACGAATCCACGGCCACTTCCGACGAGGAGAATTAGACTCCTCGGGGATATCGCCACGCGACTGGAGGACGAGAGGCAGTGAAAGGAAGAGATGCAGTAAAGCGACGAGACGCAGCGAACGGACGAGACGGCGAGTCAGTCGTCTGCGACGGCTTCGACTTCTCGTTCGGTCTCGCGTGAGTCGTGTCCTTCGGCGTCGTCGAACGCCTCGGGGTTCCGAATCCAGAGGTCCCCGAACAGTTCGTCTTGCTGGAGGCGGACGATGCTCCGGTGTGCTAAGAACAGGAGCGCGAGATACGTCGTCATCACGGTGTCGGCGACGTGGCGAATCTCGGCGAACAGCACCTCGTCGCGGCCCTTCTCGTAATGGGTCGAAAGCACGTCACCGACTTCTTCGACGATAGCTTCGATATCTTCGTTGTGGGCAGTTCCCGTCACGTCGTCTTCCGTCGGTTCACCGGCACCGCGCATGTCACCGGCGGCGTGATAGTCGAGCGTCTGTGTCCCGCGCGAAAAGCCACGGGGGGATTCAGACGTGTCGTACTGACGGCGGCGCTTCCACCACGACCCGCGTTCCGCCTCGCGGAGTTCGTGAACGAGTTCGTCCAGCGTCTCGGGCGACCCGCGGGCGTGTTTGCGGTCGAGTCGACGGTCCATCTCGTCTTCGAGCGCACTGATGGGGTCGAATCCAGACGCGTCGTCGCCAGGATGACCACCCTCGCCGCCGCCCTGCATGGCGAGTTCCCACGGTTCGAGTTCCTCTTCTTCGGGTTCGTCCGGTGCCAGCAGTTCGTCGGACTTCATCCGCAAGAGGACGCTCGCGTAGAACAGTGCCCGACCGGTGGTCCGGAGGTCCATCGCGTCGAGGCGTTCGAGGAACGCGTCCGTCACGTCGACGATGTCGATGTCCCACGGGTCGATTTGTCCCTCTTTGGCGAGTTGGACGAGGAGTTCGACCGGCTCGACTTCGTCGTCGTCTGACTCCGAGACGTCGTCCGGAAGCACGTCGTCGACAGCGTCGTGTTGCTCGTCCGAATCGAGGTCGGAGTCACCCGAAAACGAGAACGTCTCGCTGTCGTCGGACTCGCCACGGTCCCGTGAGAGGTTCAGTTTCGGGATGTCGTCAGTCATCCGCCGGAACCTCCGGTTCCGTCACTTCGTCGTCGCCGTCACCACCGCTGGTGTCGGTTCCACCGTCTTCGTCTCCGCCATCATCGCCGTCGTCGCCGTCGGTATCGACGCTCTCGTCGCTTGCCTCGCTTCCGCCGAACTGGATGCCGGTGACAGCGCTGACGTTGTCGCCTTGCATCGTCACACCGATTGCGCGCTCGGCGCGTTCGAGCAGGGCAGAGCGATGCGAGACGACGACGAACTGCGCGTCGCCCGCCAAGTCGTCGACCATCTGGCCGACGCGTTCGGCGTTCGCGGCGTCGAGGAACGCGTCGACCTCGTCCAGTGCGTAGAACGGTGCGGGGTTGTGACGCTGGATGGCGAAGATGAACGCGAGCGCCGTCAGCGACTTCTCGCCACCGGACATCGCGTCGAGTCGCTGAATCGGCTTGTCGCCGGGTTGAGCTTTCATCGTCAGGCCCTCTTCGAACGGGTCTTCGGGGTTCTCCAGGTGGAGGTGGCCCGTCCCGTTCGAGAGTCGCTCGAAGATTTCGGTGAAGTTCTCCGCGATTGCGTCGAACGACTCCATGAACGTCTGCTTCTTCTGTGACTCGTACTGCTCGATACGCTCGCTGATGGCGTCACGTTCTTCGACGAGGATGTCACGCCGTTCCTGGAGGTCTTCGAGGTCCGCTTTCACGTCGTCGTACTCGTCGATAGCGAGCATGTTGACGGGTTCGAGCGCCTCCATCTCCTCGGTCAAGCGCTCGATTTCGGACTCGACCGTGCCGTGGTCTGGAATCTCGTCGGGGTCGTAGTCGCCGACTTGGGAGGCGAGTTCGTCTATCTCCCACTCTAGCCGGTCGGCGGCCGACTGCATACTCTCCAGTTTGGATTCGACCGCGTTCACCCGGTCTCTCTTCTCGTCGCGGGCCGACCGCGCCTCACGCACTTCCGTTTGGAGTTCGCTGCGGTCTTCTTTGAGGTCGACTAGTTCCTCTTCGAGTTCTGCAACCGCGTCGCGTCTGTCTTCGAGGTCGCCTTCGCGGTCTTCTATCTTCGACTCGGCTTCCGCGATGGTTTCGCCCGCCTCTGCCTTGCGGTTCTGGGCGGCCTCGACCGTGTCGTGGAGGTCGTCCACTGCGTCTTCGGCGTACTGTTTCTCGAGTTGCACCTCGTTGAGACGGCCGTCGAGCGTCGACATCCGGTCTTCGAGTTCGTCGATATCGGCGCGAATCTCGTCGGCCTTCGCGGTGAGTTCGGGAATCTCCGAGTCCGCGAGTTCCTGTTCGATGTCCGCGATGTCGGCTTCGACCGCCGTAATCTGCTCGTCGAACTCGGCAATCTCGTCGTCGAGGGCCGACATCTGTTCGTCGACCGATTCACGTTCGGACTGGAGTTCGTCGAGGCGGTCGTTCAACCGGTCGATTTCGGCTTCTGCCGCGTCGATGTCTTCTTCTGCGTCTTCGATTTCACGCTCGATTGCGCGAACACGGTCGGCGGCGTCAGAGGCTCGTCCACGGGCGTCTTCCAGGTCGTCGTCGATGTCGCGAATCTCGCCGTTGAGCGAGCGACGGCGGTCTTCGAGTTTCGTAATCTCCTTGGCGATGCGTTCGAGACGGCCTTCGCCCGACTTCGAGAAGGAGTACCGAGAGCCACCGCCGGACCCCCCGGTCATCGCACCGGAGCGTTCGACCAGGTCACCGTCGAGGGTGACCATACGGTAGTCGCCCATGAGGGCGCGAGCGGTCTGCATGTCTTCGACGACGAGCGTCGACCCGAGGACGTACGAGAAGATGGATTCGTACTGGGAGTCGTAGTCGACGAGGTTGCGTGCGAAGTCCACGACACCAGAGTGATTTGGCTTGCGCGGCAGGCCACGGTTGTCCATCTTCGTGATGGGCAGGAACGTCGCCCGACCCGCGTTCCGGGACTTCAGGTGGTCGATACAGGACGACCCGACGCCGTCGTCGTCGACGACCACGTTTGCGAGACGGCCACCGGCGGCCGTCTCACAGGCTTTGGCGTACTCGCCATCGACCGACCCGAGTTGGCCGACTGCGCCGTGGACGCCCGAGAGACCGGCGTTGAGGATGGTCGTGACCGCCCGTGGCCACGAGTTGTCACCGTCAGACCCAGCACGTGCTTCGAGACGGGCGTACTCGCTTTGCTTGGTCTGGAGTTCGTCGTTGACCTCCGAGAGGTCGTCTTTCAACTCGGCCTTCTCGGCTTGCAGGTCTTCGATGATTCCGTCTATCTTCGCTTTGTTCTTCTCGGCGGTGTCGAGTTCGCTGTGCAGGTCAGAGAGCGTCGCCTTCAGTTCGGGAATCCGGTCGTGGGCGGCCTCGATATCTGCTTGCGTCTCAGAGATTTCGTTCGAGCGCCGGCGAGCGTCGTCGAGGAGTCGGTCTTTCGCCCGCTGGCGGTCGTTCTTCTCGTCTTTGAGTTCGTCGAGCGCCTCTTTTTTCTCCGTGAGTTCGGATTTCAGTTCGTCGAACTCGGTGTCGACCGAGTCGATTTCGGCCTGCACTTCGGAGAGTTCGACCTGCTTGGACTGAATGTCGCTTTTGACCGACGCCTTCTCGACTTTGATTTCGCGGATGTCGCCGGAGAGGTCGTCTATCTTCTCTTGTTTGCGGTCGATGTCGACGAACGCCTTTCGTCGCTCCGCTTCGGCGTCGTCGCGTTTCTCCTCGGCCGCTTCGATGGAGTTCTCGAGGCGTGCGATGTCGCCTTTTATCTCCTCCATCTCGGATTTGATGCGGAGTTGTTCGTCCTCGCCCTTGCGTTCGATTTCGTGGGTGAGGTCTTCGAGGTCCTCTTCGAGACGGGTGACTTTCCCCTGTTTCTCGTCGAGTTCGGCCTGGAGGGTTTCGAGTTTGGATTCGGTCGACTCGATACGAGATTCTGTGCGCGATAAGTCGTCGCGTTTGTCCTCGAGTTCCGCCGCCTTCAGGTACCCTTCGTACTCTTCTTTCTCGTCGCGGAGGTTCTTGTACTGGAGCGCAGTCTCTCGTTCGTCCGCGAGTTGGTCGAGACGTGTCTCCTTTTCTCCGATTCGAAGGTCGGCCTCGTCGACGCGCTCTTCGACCGCCTCTAACTCCTCGTAGGCGGCGTCTTTCTTCGCGTCGAACTCCGCGACGCCGGCGATCTCGTCGATGATGCCCCGGCGCTGATAGGGCGTCATGTTGATAATCTCGGTCACGTCGCCCTGCATGACGACGTTGTAGCCCTCCGGCGTGATACCGGCCTGCGCCAGCAGGTCTTTGATGTCCGAGAGGTTGACCGAGCGCTCGTTGAGGTAGTAGTACGAGTAGTAGTTGTCCGGCGTCTCCTTGACGCGGCGCTTGATGGTGATTTCGTCGACGTTGCCGACGTTGTCTGTGCCGGCGGCGTTGACGACCTGCGAGCGGTCGAGCGTCCCCTCGGAGTTGTCGAGGACGACGGTGACACTGGCTTCTTTCGGCTGTTTCGCCGCCTCGTCACTCCCGTCGGCGTGACCGGGGTTGTAGATGAGGTCTGTTAGCTTCTCGGCGCGAATCCCGCGGGTACGGGCGAGGCCGAGGGCGAACAGGACGCCATCGATGATGTTCGACTTCCCGGAACCGTTCGGGCCCGTAACGACCGTGAAATCCTCGTAGAAGGGGATACGGGTCGGCCGCCCGAAGCTCTTGAAACCGTCAAGGACGAGCTCTTTGATGTGCATGTGTTGGTGTTCACGCGGGCGACGCCCGCAAGGGAACGCGCCGCATGGACACGAGGGCGCGTTAACGTAGTCAGCGCGCCCGATTACGCGACGATGATGTCGTCGTCGGGAGTCTGACTTTCTTCTTCGTCAGAAGCGTCGGCCTCATCCGGTTTAGTCTCATCGCCGTCGGCCGAGTCCGCCGCGGGGGCGTCCTCGGACGCGGTCTCTTCGGCAGGAGTCCAGTCGCCGCGTCGGCGTGCGGCGCGCGTCGGCACTTCCACGTCGTTGGCGTCTTCGAGTTGTCGAAGTCGCTCTTTGGATTCGACGAGTTCCTCGGTGAGTCCGTTCACCGCGGCCTGCAGCTCTGCAACTTTAGATTCGAGTTCCTCCACCCGATTACTCATGGGTACAATAGCCCCGCGCGTGAGACATAAATGTGCGTCAGACAATCACCGGAAATGTGATACGTGTGTGACGGGATACTGGCTGCTTCGGCCGCCTCGCGGGTCGAGTGGCAGTCGGGTCGGGGCCCGAACTCAGTCGCGGGACGAATCCACGGTGTTACTCACGATACGATTCAGTCGTCGTCGCACGGAAAGCGCGAACTGCTTCGAGGTAGTCATCTCGTGTCCGTTTCTCTGCTTTCGCGTCCCGGAGTTCGTCCATCGCTTCGGGGTCGGTGAGCACGTCGACGAGCATGCACGCCGTGAGTTTGGCCGGGATGACGTACGCCATCTCCTCGTCGACGACGCGGAAGTCGCGGGCGTGGACCGCACCCTCGAACCCGCCAGTCCACGGGTGGATGCCGGGGACGAGTTGCGTGACGTCGCCCATATCTGTCGACCCCGAGAGGTGTGTTTGCCCCTCGGTGACGGCGTCTGGGCCGACGATATCGCGTGCGTTCTCGTCGTACAGCGCTGCGAGCGTCTCGTTCGTCTGCAACGGCATGTAGCCGGGATAGTCTTCGATACCGACGTCGCCACCGACGCCCATCGCACCGGACGCGAGTGCGCGGTTGACCGACTGATTCACCTCCGAAACGGCTTCGATGGAGGCCGCGCGGACGTACGACTCCATGGTCACTTCGGCCGGAACGACGTTCACTCCGTCGCCGCCGCGCGTGACGATTGGATGCACGCGAACGTGGTCTTCGTCGCGGAAGGTCTCTCGCTGGGCGTGGACTGCGTTCATCCCGAGCGTCGCCGCGTTGAGGGCGTTGATACCTTCCTCTGGGGCAGCACCCGCGTGGGCTTCGGTTCCTCGGTACGTGACGAACTTCCCGACGAATCCGTTGGTCGAGAAGCTACTCGTAATCGTTCGCTCCGGCGTGTTGCTGCCGGCGTGCATCATCGCGGCGACGTCCCAGTCGTCGACGTAGCCGCGACGAATGAGTTCTTGCTTGCCACCGAAGAACTCGATGTCCCCCGCTTCGAGGAGTTGTCGCCGGTAATCGAGGTCGAGATACTCTTCGGCAGGGACGGCCACGAACTCGACTGCGCCGTCGAGGTCGTCGACGACACCGCTTCCGACGAGGCCGATGGCTGAGCCGACGAGGTGGGCGAGTTGGGCGTTGTGGCCGCAGGCGTGGACTGCGCCGGTTTCGGGGTCTGCGAGCGGGTGGTCGGGGTTGACCAACGCGTCGAGTTCGCCGAGAACGGCCGCGACGAAGTCTCCAGACCCCGCACGGGCACGGGCACCGGTAATCGCGAGTTCCGTCTCGACGTCGAGGTCGAGAGATTCGAACAGCGAGACGACTTTCTTCGTCGTCTCGACTTCTTTGTAGCCGAGTTCGGGTTCGGACTGCACGTCTTTCGCGAACGCGACGATATCGTCTGCGCGGGCGTCGATAGCGTCGCAGACACGCGTTTTGAGTTCCTCGGTCATCTGGGCTACGCGTCGAGAGGAAGTGCGACGTGATAAGTGGAACCACCCCACGTTCCGATTCGAACGCGAGTGGAGTCGAGTGGCCGACGACGACCCACCCGCACGCGCCCGTCCCGTTAGTCTTTAGCCCACCGCCGTCGAAGCGCGCCCAATGACTGCGCAAGCGCTCGAACAGCGCGAACTCGCGGTCGTCATCGGGTTGGAAGTCCACGTTCAACTCGAGACGTCCACGAAGATTTTCTGTGGCTGTTCGACCGAGCCTGCTGAAGACGAGGAGCCGAACACCCGCGTGTGCCCGGTCTGTCTCGGGTTACCGGGTGCCCTCCCAGTACTCAACGAGAAAGCCGTCGAGTCGGCGGTGAAAATCGGTAAGGCGCTCGACGCCACGATTGCCGAAGACACCCGGTTCCACCGGAAGAACTACTACTACCCCGACCTGCCGAAGAACTTCCAGATTACGCAGTACGACGCGCCAATCTGTGCCGACGGGACCATCGAAGTCGCCGTCGAAGGCAAGCGACGCGACATCGGCATCACACGCGCCCACCTCGAAGAGGACCCCGGAAGTCTCCAGCACAAAGGCGGGAGCATCGACACCGCAGACTACACCCTCGTCAACTACAACCGCGCCGGAACGCCGCTGATGGAAATCGTCACGGAACCCGACTTCCGCAGTCCGCAAGAGACCCGCGCGTTCCTCGCGAAACTCGAAGAGGTCCTCGAATATCTCGGTGTCTTCGACGCCACCCGTGACGGGTCGCTCCGTATCGACGCCAACATCTCGCTCGTCCCCGCCGACGAAGTCGCAGAGGACGGTTCTATCTCCGACGAGACGCTCGAAGCGGCGAACCGGACCGAGGTCAAGAACATCTCGAGTCACAAGGGTGCAGAGAAGGCCCTCGCCTACGAGGTCACGCGACAGAAGAACGCCGTCAAGCGTGGCCGGGCTATCGAGCAGGAGACCCGCCACTGGGACGAATCCCGCGGCATCACCGTCTCGATGCGCTCGAAAGAAGAGGAGAAAGATTACCGCTACTTCCAGGAGGCCGACCTCCCGCCGCTTCAGGTCGCCCACTGGAAAGCAGAGATTCCGATTCCGGAACTCCCAGACGCTCGACGCGACCGGTTCCAGACCGAGTACGGCCTCGACGAGGAATCCGCCTCGAAACTCACCTCCACGAAGGAAGTCGCAGACTTCTTCGAGAACGTCGCTGCCGAGTTCGACGCCGACCTCGCCGCGACGTGGGTCGCCGACAACCTGCTGGGCGAACTCAACTACCGCGACATGCTCATCACCGACGTGTCCGACCGACTCGACGAGTTCACTCGCCTCGTCGAACTCGTCGACGCCGACGAGGTGACGACGAAGAACGCCGAAGAAATCGTCCTCCGCAAGATGCTCGACGAGGGCACCGACCCCGACACCATCGTCGAGGAAGCAGGCCTCGGCAAGGCCGACGACGACGAAATCGGTGGGTTCGTCCAGGACGCTATCGACGAGAACCCCGACGCTGTCGCCGACTACCACGAAGGCGAAGGCGGCGCGCTGAACTTCCTCGTCGGACAGGTCATGCAGAAGTCCAAGGGGAGTGCCGACCCCGGCACGGTGAACCAACTGCTCCGCGAGAAACTCGACGAATAATCTGCGCGGCGGCCCGACATCCGTCGGTCACCTCACCGACTCTTCTCTTTGGTATCTCTTCCGACCGGTGACGTCGAACAGTCGTCAGTCCGTCTTGTGGCGGACGTACTGCTCGAACGCGACGAACTCGGTCGACCCACAAGCCGCGCACTCGTCGGGGGCGCTGTAGTGGTACGTTCCGCCGTCGTGCGAGACTGTTCCGGCGTACACCGAGTGGCAGTTGTCACAGACGTATCGCTCTGGCAGTTCAGGGGTGTGCGACATAGGAGTGTATTGGACGCCCAAGTACATGATACTAGGCTGCCACGACGTTCGAACAGATGAGATGACACAACCAGTCAGTCACGACTGAGGAGCATCGCCACCCCGTAGACGACGGCGAAGAACGACAGGATGGCTTCGGCCGTCGGGTTCGACGCCATCCCGCTCGAACCGGACTGGTAGACCACGTAGTACTCGCCGTCGAGTTCGAACACGCGACCCTCCCCTTCGGCTGTCCAGAGTGGTTCGTCAGTCTGTATCCGTTCCTGTCGAATCGCCCGCTCGGCAGCAGAATCCGGATAGTTCGAGAGCGACTGGGCGACGTCGTCGAGGGCGGTCTTCGCTGCTGTCCGCTCCGTCGAGAGGACGAACTGGCCGTCTTCCCACGTCGAATTGTACGCGTAGACTCGGCCGTCACTGTACGCGAGATACTGCTCGTCGGTGGCGAGATAGCCCGACGTACTCGACGTGATGGTGGGATGGTCGATTTTTACACTCTCGTTCAACGTCAGCGCTTCCAGCGTGCAGTACCGCGTGTCCGCCGTCCCCAGCCAACAGTCGAAGCCGTCGATGCCGTGGTGCATATCGTATCGTGCGCTCCCGTCGAGGACCTCCAGACGGTTCTCTTCGACCGTTATCTCGGTCGATTCGTAGACGTAATCGGTGCCGGTCACGTCGAGTGCAGGCCCCCAAAACGGGTTCGTCACGAGAAGGAGGGCGACGAGGAGGCGACGCGTCTGGCGGGAGGGCAGTCGCATACGCACTCGCCACACTCTCGCGAAAAAGTCGTTTCGGCTGTCAGGTGGCGTGCAACGTCCCGCGGCCGAAGGCGACCCTCAGTCGTCGTCCGCCGCCGGCACTGGGTCGTGGTCCAACACGCCCTCACGCCAGGTTCCGACGCGGAACCACGCGACTGCGACGACGAACGACCCGACTGCACCCGCGACGTAGGCCCACCAGAGCCCCTCCACGCCCCACCCGAGACTGGAGACGGGACCGAGTCCAGGAATCGTGACGGTCCACGTGAAGGCGACCGCGACCGCGACAGGGACACGGAAAATCCACCGCGAGAGGAACGACAGCGCCATCGCGGCTTTCGTGATACCGGCACCACGGAAGGCACCTTGTATGACCATGACGCCGCCGAAGAACGCCCACGACGGAGCGACGATACGGAGGAAGGTGACTCCCTCGTCGATGACGGCCTGTTCGTCGATGAACAGTCGCATGGCTTCGACGGGGAACACCACCACGAGTCCGGCGGCGGTAAAGAGAAGCGCCATCGTCGCCGCCATAGCGGTCCACGTGACCGTCGCGGCGCGGTCCGGTGTTCGCGCACCGAGGTTTTGGCCGACGCCGGTCGAGGTGGCCTGTCCGACTGCACCCGAAACCGACCACGAGACAGACATCAGCCGGACACCGATACCGTAGGCCGCGGTGGCGATGGGGCCGAACCGGGCGACGAACGCTGCCATGACGACAGCCGAAAAGCTCCGTGCCCAGCCGTCGAGCGTCGCCGGAGACCCGATGTCGACGAGTTTCTTCAGTCGCTTCGGGTCGGGGCGCAGGTCTTCGAGGTGGAGTTTGACCCCCCAGTCACCGCGCAGGAGGATGTAGACACCGACTGCCGTCGCGAACAGTCGTGCGACGAACGTGGCGATGGCCGCACCACGCGTCCCCATTCCTGAAATCGGCCCATAGCCGAGGATGAGAATCGGGTCGAGGACGACGTTCAAGCCCGCCGAGACGACCATGAGCCACATCGCCGTCTTGGTGTCGCCTGCGCCCTGCAACGCCGCACGAAACGCGAAGAAGAGGAACGTAAGCGGGAGCGAGAGGAAGATGACCTCGATGTATGCGAGCGCTTCCGTGTAGACGGCTCCTTGCGCGCCGATGAGGTCTAACAACGGGTGTCGGAAGACGAACCCGAGCGTCGCGAGCGCGACCGAGACGGCAATCGTCAACAGAATCGTCTGTCCGACGACGTGGTCGGCTTCTCTGTCTTCACCAGCGCCGACGTGCTGGGAGACGAGCGCAATCGTCGCCGCAGTGATTCCCATGGCCGTCGAGACGAACATCCAACTCATCGGAAACATCAGCGAGACGGCGGCGACGGCGTCTGCTCCCACTCGACCGACCCAGAACACGTCAGCGAGATTGTACAGTGTCTGGAGGAGGTTGCCGGCGACGAGAGGCCA
Organism: Haloferax marinum; assembly: GCF_009674625.1. Taxonomy (GTDB): domain Archaea; phylum Halobacteriota; class Halobacteria; order Halobacteriales; family Haloferacaceae; genus Haloferax; species Haloferax marinum. The sequence continues at coordinate 1,171,384 of NZ_WKJQ01000001.1, forward strand.
CGAGAGGGCGAACAGTTTGGGGGTAATCGCCCCATCTGTCATGTCTATTCGCGAATCACTCGACACGTTCGCACGGTTAGTGCGCGCCGCGTTAAGGATGTGGGTCTCGGAACTCGTCGGAGAGAACCGCCGCCACTGGTACCAGATAGAACCACCGCCACGGGTACCATTCACCTCTCGCGCGCGAGGCGTGCGCGCCCTCACTCGCACATGCCCGTATACGCACGTATTGGGGCTTCTATGGGCCGAATACGGGCACGAAAGGTTTAGGACGCCCCCCGACTAATCGCCGGCCAATGAGTCGTGGCCCCGACCTCATCATCACGGAGAAGGACAACGCCGCGAGGCGTATCGCCGACATCTTGAGCGGCGAGACGGCCTCTGCAGAGCGAATGAACGGCGTGAACGTCTACAAGTGGGGCGGCAAGCGCTGTATCGGCCTCTCTGGTCACGTCGTCGGTGTGGACTTCCCACCGGAGTACAACGACTGGCGTGACGTCGAACCGGTCGAACTCATCAGCGCTCCCGTCGAGAAACACCCCACACAAGAGAACATCGTCGCTGCCCTCCGACGACTCGCCCGCAAGGCTGGCAACGTCACCATCGCGACAGACTACGACCGCGAGGGAGAACTCATCGGCAAGGAGGCGTACGAACTCGTCCGCGAGGTGAACGAAGACGTCCCCGTCGACCGGGTTCGCTTTTCGTCCATCACGAAACGCGAAGTGACAGACGCGTTCGAGAACCCCGACGAACTCGACTTCGACCTGGCCGCCGCCGGCGAGGCCAGACAGATTATCGACCTCGTGTGGGGGGCCGCACTGACGCGGTTCCTCTCGCTTTCGGCCCGGCAACTCGGAAACGACTTCATCTCTGTCGGCCGGGTGCAGGGACCGACGCTGAAACTCATCGTCGACCGCGAGCGCGAAATCGAAGCGTTCGACCCCGAAGACTACTGGGAACTGTTCTCTAAGCTGACGAAGGACGCCGACGGGGCCGCCGAATCCTTCGAAGCCCAGTACTTCTACCTCGACGACGACGGCACCGAAGCAGAGCGTGTCTGGGACGAGGAGGCCGCCGAGTCGGCCTACGAGACGCTCCTCGGTGTCGATTCTGCCGAAGTTACGGCGGTCAAGCGACGCACCCGAACCGACAAGCCACCCGCGCCGTTCAACACCACGCAGTTCATCCGCGCCGCCGGGTCGATTGGCTACTCTGCCCAACGGGCGATGAGTATCGCAGAAGACCTCTACACCGCAGGGTACATCACCTACCCGCGGACCGACAACACGGTCTACCCGGAGGACTTGGACCCGCGCGAACTCCTCGGCGCGTTCGAGGGTGACCGCCGGTTCAAAGACGACGCGGAGTCGCTCCTCGAACAAGAGGAGATAGAACCGACCGAAGGCGACAACGAGACGACCGACCACCCGCCAATTCACCCGACGGGCGAACTTCCGTCGGCGTCTGACCTCTCCGAAGACGAGTGGGACGTGTACGAACTCGTCGTTCGGCGCTTCTTCGCCACCGTCGCTGAGGACGCCGTGTGGGAACACCTCCGCGTCGTCGCCGAGGCGGCCGGCCTCTCTCTGAAAGCCAACGGCAAGCGCCTCCTCGAAGCGGGCTACCACGACGTCTACCCGTACTTCAACTCCACCGAGTCGTTCGTCCCGGACGTCGAAGAAGGCGAGTCGCTCGCCGTCACCGACACCCACCTCGACGCCAAGCAGACGCAACCGCCGCGTCGCTACGGGCAGTCGCGTCTCATCGAGACGATGGAACAGATGGGTATCGGGACGAAAGCCACCCGGCACGACGTGATTCAGAAGCTCTACGACCGTGGCTACATCGAGAGCGACCCGCCGCGTCCGACCCGCCTCGCGCGGGCCGTCGTGGAGTCGTCCGAGGACTTCGCCAAACTCATCGTCAGCGAGGAGATGACCTCGCAACTCGAATCCGACATGATGGCTATCGCCCGCGGCGAGGCCACACTCGAGGACGTGACCGAGGAGTCCAAAGAGATTCTCCAGGACGTGTTCGAGGGTCTGATGGAGTCACGCGAGGAACTCGGCAAGCAACTCCAAGATTCCCTGAAAGCCGACAAGACCGTCGGGCCGTGTCCCGACTGCGGCGGCGACCTCGTCGTCAGAAAGAGTCGCCGCGGGTCGTACTTCATCGGGTGTGACTCCTACCCCGACTGTACGTACACACTCCCACTGCCATCGACCGGGAAACCACTCATCATGGAAGATACCTGCGAGGAACACGACCTCCACCACATCAAGATGCTCGCGGGACGCAAGACGTTCGTCCACGGCTGTCCGCTCTGCAAGGCCGAAGAGGCCGACGAAGAAGAGGACCTGGTCATCGGTGCGTGTCCCGACTGCGGCGAAGAAGAAGGTGGCGAACTCGCAATCAAACGCCTCCGCTCCGGGTCGCGTCTCGTCGGGTGTACGCGCTACCCCGACTGCGACTACTCGCTTCCCCTCCCGCGTCGGGGCGACATCGAAGTCACCGACGACTCGTGTGAAGAACACGACCTGCCGGAACTGCGTATCACCTACGACGGTGACCGCGAACCGTGGGAACTCGGCTGTCCCATCTGCAACTTCCGCGAGTATCAGGCCCAGCAGAACAGCGCAAGCGGGTCCGAGTTAGAGAGCATCAAAGGAATCGGTTCGAAGACCGCCGAGAAACTGAAAGACGCCGGGTTCGAAGACGTGAAGACCCTGAAGGCGGCCGAACCGGACGACGTGGCAGCAAAAGTCGAAGGCATCGGTGCGGACACGGTTCGGAAGTGGCAGTCGGCGGCTGATTAAGAACCGCTGGCCGAACGCCACCACGACGACGCCGTTTTGCAGAATCTACCGAACCTGTTGTTTAGCTCACGACTCGCTAATTCATCCGCACGCTTTTTAGGCCCCCTCCGGCATAGACGGACTAATGAGCTATCCGTGGGAAGACTGGGACCACATCACCAAAATCGACCCAGACAAAGACCTGGTCGACGGAGAGACGTTCGAAGACGTGTGCCAGACCGGCACCGACGCGCTCGAAATCGGTGGCACCCTCGACATCACCGAAGAGAAGATGGAGCGCGTCATCCAGGCGACGTCGAAGTACGACGTGCCAATCTATCAAGAGCCATCGAACCCCGGCGTCGTCATCGACGACCCCGGACTCGACGGCTACCTCATCCCGACGGTGTTCAACGCCAGCGACTCCTTCTGGATTACCGGCGCGCACAAAGAGTGGGTCCGCATCGAAGACGGTCTCGACTGGGACCGCACCCACACCGAGGCGTACATCGTGATGAATCCCGAGTCGTCGGTCGCCGAGTACACCGACGCAGACACGGACCAGTCCGCCGAAGACGTGGCCTCGTTCGCGCGCGTCGCCGAGAAGATGTTCGGCCAGAACATCATCTACATCGAGTACTCTGGAACGTACGGCGACCCCGAGAAGGTCGGTGCGGCCCACGACGCCCTCGACGACGCGACGCTGTTCTACGGCGGCGGCATCCACGACTACGACACGGCCTACGAGATGGGTCAGAACGCCGACGTCGTCGTCGTCGGCAACCTCCTGCACGACGAAGGCGTCGACGCAGTCCGTGAGACCGTCGAAGGCGCGAAAGACGCGTCTGCAGAACTCGTCGGCGCGGAGTAACGCCACGGCGAACCGGCCACTCTCTCAGTCTCTCTTCTCGATTACGCCGACTCGACTCCAGCGAAGGCTGGTTGCTGGTCTGTCCAGGTGTCAACTTCCGACTGTCTCATCCCTCGTCCGAGGAGCGTCGCGGCCGCGACGAGCGTCAGAAACGACACACATGCGGTGAACACGACGCCGGCCACGGGCGACGTGCCAACGAAGAAGCCGAGCAGTCGACCACCGAAGACGACGAGCGCGGACGCAGAGACGACCGACACGAACGAGGTGTCGGACGCGAGGCCACGAATCAGTGGAATCGATGCGGCGAACGAGCGTTCAGAGGCGAGCGCGACGGTCGCTGCGGCGGTGAGATACGCCCCACCGAGCGCGGCAATCCCCGCGAGGGCGAGACCGAGTACGTCGAACACCGAGACGTCGAGATACTGGAGTATCTGCGGGTCAGACACAGCGGCGGCAACGGTGAGGGATGCACTCGACGAACCGAGAACGAGTGTCACGAGCGCAAGTGCAGGGAGTTGGAGCACCACGAAGACTGCCGAGAGGCGGGCCCCCTCGACTGCCATGTCCGCGAGGTCGTCGAACAGCGGAAGTGCAGACGCGCCACCGAAACCAGCCCGAACGAGTCGGACGACGTAGCCGGCGAGGAGTACACCGGCCAGCGGTGTCGTGAACGACGCGAGCGTCACGAGACTGCCGACGACGACGGTGTCGAGCGACGAGTCTCGGGCGAAAGGGAGCGAAAACGCGGCTTCGAAATCTGAACTGTCCATGTCTGGGGCGGAGTGGTCCCGGTTTCGTATATAAACCTAGACCCGTTGGTCTGGTCTCGCAGACACAGCCGTCGTCAGACAACGTGACATGGTACTGAGTGACGCTCGAAGTCGAAACGACCGTATTTATACCGGACGGTCGGGAAACACGTCGTATGCGAAACCGAACGTACACGGCCGACGCCGAACCCGGCGACACGGTCACCGTCGCCGGCTGGGTTCACGAGATTCGTGACCTCGGCGGTATCGCGTTCCTGATTCTCCGCGATACGACGGGCAAGATTCAGGTCAAGTTCGAGAAAGACGACATGGACGAGGAACTCGTCGAGACGGGTCTCGGCGTCCACCGCGAGAGCGTCATCACCGTCACCGGTGAGGTCGCAGAAGAACCCCGCGCACCGACGGGCGTCGAAATCACGCCCGAGAGCCTCGACGTCGTTGCAGAGGCAGAAGCGCAGCTCCCGCTCGACCCCTCCGGGAAGGTCGACGCCGAACTCTCGACGCGCCTCGACAACCGCACGCTCGACCTCCGCAAGGACGAAGTGAAGGCAATCTTCGAGATTCGCGCCGAAGTCCAGCGCGCCGTCCGCGAGAAGTTCCGTGACCTCCACGCGACCGAGATCAACACGCCGAAAATCGTCGCCACGGGGACCGAAGGCGGTACCGAGCTCTTCCCCATCACGTACTTCGGCAAAGAGGCGTTCATGAACCAGTCGCCACAGCTGTTCAAGCAGCTGATGGTCGGCTCCGGTCTCGAACGCGTCTTCGAAGTCGGCCCGATCTTCCGCGCCGAAGAGCACAACACGCCGCGCCACCTCAACGAAGCGACCTCCATCGACTTCGAGTCGGCGTTCATCGACCACACGGAAGCGATGGACGTCTGTGAGGCCGTCGTCAAGGCCGCCTACGAGGCAGTCGAGGAGAACTGTCAGGACCAGCTCGAAGCACTCGACCTGCAGGACGAGTTCGAAGCGCCGTCTGGCGAGTTCCCCCGCCTCACCTACGAAGAGGCCATCCAGCGCATCAACGCGACGGGCGAACTCGACGAGCAACTCGTCTGGGGCGACGACCTGCCGACCGAAGGCGAGAAAGCACTCGGCGAAGACGTCGGAACGCACTACTTCATCACCGACTGGCCGAGCGAAATCAAGCCGTTCTACATCAAGGACCACGACGACGACGAGACGCTCTCGACGGGCTTCGACATGATGCACCCGAACATGGAACTCGTCTCCGGTGGCCAGCGTGAACACCGCTACGACCAGCTCGTCGCAGGCTTCGAACAGCAGGGTCTCGACCCCGACGCGTTCGAGTACTACACGAAGATGTTCAAGTACGGGATGCCCCCGCACGCAGGCTTCGGTCTCGGCGGCGAGCGTCTCATCATGACGATGCTCGGACTGGAGAACATCCGTGAGGCAGTTCTGTTCCCGCGAGACAGACAACGCCTGAGTCCGTAGACGAAGGCGTTTCTGCGAGCGGGAGCTCGTCGGGCGAACGAAGTGAGTCCGACGGTGTTCCCGCGAGCCCGGCAGCGTCTGTCGCCCTAACCGGCACAAAACCCGACTCGGCTATTCTTTCGCAGTCTCGTCGATGAGCCGATAGGCCGTCTCTCGAAGTTCGCCAGTCATGTGCAATCCGCGAGAGTCGATTCGGCGGATGAGGTCTTTGGCCTCACTCGGGTCCAGTCCTTCGTGGACGGCGCGGACGACGACGCCCACAGTTCCGGTAACGGTCGCTCCGAGTCCTTCGGCGACAGTTCGGACGCGTCGGTCGTCAGAGACGATGGCAATCTCTGTATCGATATCACGCTTCCACAGCACCGTCTCGATGAGCACTACGTCGCCACTCGGCGATTCCTCACCCAGTATCTGCTGCGCCTTTTCCCGATATTTCGAAAAACTATCACGGTCACCAGAGCGGCGAGCGTCCTCGCGTTCTAACAGCGAATCGACGTTCGCCCGTGCTGGTTCCGTAGTGACCTCTTCGAGCACCGCCGTAGGTACGACGACGTTCCCGTCGAAGTTCAGCAACAGTTCCAACTCCCCAACCGTCCCCAGCGCTATCAACGTCGACGCGTCCACGTAGATATCCATCTACAAATCGAGCGCCGCGTCCGCCTCACGTTCCACTTCCTCGGGCGACAACTGTGAGGTCAGGTTTCGGTCGCGGGCGATTTCGAACCACTCTCCCAAACTCACACCCGCGAGACGTGCCGCTTGATTGAGTGAGACGTCGCCAGATTGGTATCGCTCGATGGCGACGCGAACGCGAAGTTCTCGAAGTCCCTCTCCGAGTGCTTTCCGAATCACAGTGCTTCGGTCCTCTCCCAGCAGTTCCGCAACGTCCTCCAGTTCGTCTCGTTCGTCGTCGGGGATTCGGGCACTGATAGACGGCATCTGTATACATTGTACTACAGCGTATTCATATTTGAACCTACGCACCGTCAGCGAAACAGTCGTTATCTCTCCGACACGTGGAGACAGTATGAACGAACGTCGCCGTCGGGGTCGAGTACAGTGAGCGACGCAAATCGAGTCGTCGAGGACGTCGTCGACGACGATGACGACACACCACTCGAACAGATCGTCGCAGGGTCGGTCATGGCACTCACCTTTCTCGTCGGGTTCGGCCTCCTCGCACTCGGCTACTGGTGGTTCTGGATCGTGTTTCCCATCGGGTTCGCCGGCGTCCTCCCCGCCGCAATCGGACTCGTGAGACTCTACGAGTCACGCCGCAGTGCGGACGACGGAGAAACGCAGTCTGAGACGGCGGGCGCACTGGAGACGCTCCGCCAGCGGTATGCGTCGGGCGAACTCACAGAAGAAGAGTTCGAGGAGAAAGTCGAGCGACTGTTGGAGACGGAGACGATTACAGACGCCCGCAACACGGTGGCCGCGCGTCGAGAACGAGAGGCCGAGGCAGACGTCGAATCAGAACGCTCCTGAACGAGTGGGACAGTCGAAACGGGTAGTCGCCCGAGAGCGACGAAACGCAACACCGTTAACCGACCCCCATCGTAGAAAGACCGATGAGCGACGACGCGACGGCATTCGTCCCCGGTCACATTACGGGCTTTTTCAGCGCCCATCCCGACGACGACCCGGCAGTCGCTGGGTCGCGCGGGGCAGGCGTGACGCTCTCTCACGGCGTCACCGTGACAGTCGAACCGGCAGCCGAGGCCGTCGTCTCCCTCGACGGCGAGACGGTGGAGATGGAACCCGTCGTGAACGTGCTTCAGGCGCTCGGCGTGACTGGTGCAGTCACCGCCGAAAGCGAGTTACCACTCGGTGCGGGCTTTGGCGTCTCCGGTGCGATGGCGCTCGGAACTGCGCTCGCCGCCAACGCAGTCTTCTCCTGTGGCCACTCCGAGAACGAACTCGTCACCGTGGCCCACCAAGCGGAAGTCGAAGCAGGAACCGGCCTCGGCGACGTCGTGGCGCAGGCCCGCGGCGGCATGCCCATCCGTATCGACCCTGGCGCGCCCAGTCACGGACGGATGGACGGTATTCCCGCCCGCCCACACATCGAGTACGTCACGTTCGGCGGCCTCTCGACGGCGGACATCCTCGGCGGCGACACGACCACGCTCACTGCCGCCGGCGAAACCGCGCTCGACGCACTCGTGGAGAAACCGACCGTAGAGCGGTTCCTCAGCGAATCGCGACAGTTCGCACGCGACGCCACCTTGCTCACCGACCGCGTCGAAGCAGCAATCGAAGACGTGCGAGACGTCGGGGGCGACGCGGCGATGGCGATGCTCGGAGAGACTGTCTTCGCCGTCGGAACCGGGCTTTCGGACGCTGGCTACGACCCCAAGCAGTGCCGCGTTCACCCGGCCGGGGCGACGTTGCAGAGCGAGTGACCCCCCGCCGCCGATGAGAAAACGTGTTAGTTCCGGAGTGACGACTCACCAGCAATGAGCGACATCGAGATTCCGGAGAGTCACCCGCGATACCAATCACTGCTCACTCGGCACCGAATCGAGGAAGGTGTCGACAAGGGTATCACGAGCAGACAGGGCCTCATCGCACAAGGTCGCGGCGAGGCGTTCGACTACCTCCTCGGTGAACGGACGATTCCGAGTGCCGACGACGCAGCACGTGTGGCCGCCGCGCATCTCCTCCTCGCAGACCACCCAGTCATCTCCGTCAACGGAAACGTCGCCGCCCTCTGTCCCGAAGAAATCGTCGAACTCGCTGACGCAGTCGACGCAGATATCGAAGTGAACCTGTTCAACCGCACCGACGAGCGCATGCGAGCAATCGTTGACCACCTCCGAGAACACGGTGCCGACGAGGTGAAAGGACTGACCGCAGACGGTCGAATCCCAGGTATCGACCACGAACGCGCCAAAGTCGACGCAGACGGCATCGGAACTGCCGACGTCGTCGTCGTCCCACTCGAAGACGGTGACCGCGCAGAAGCACTCGGTGCGATGGACAAAGTCGAAATCGTCGTGGACCTCAACCCGATGTCGCGGTCCGCACAGGTCGCCACCGTCCCCATCGTCGACAACATCGTGCGTGCCGTGCCGAACATCACCGCTCACGCGCGCGACCTGAAAGACGTGTCACGCGACGAACTCGAAGCAATCGTCACCGGATTCGACGCTGCCGCCGCCCTCGACGCGGCCGAGCGAGCGATTCGCTCGGGGAGCGACGGTGACGCCGGCGATGGCGACGACACCGACGCCGACACTAACTGAACCCGCTGACGAGAACTGCAAGCCATTGCGCCGGGTCGCGTCGTCTGCGAACCTCTATCGTGTCTATCCACTTCACCCACTGGAATCCGCGTCGGTTCGGCGCGACGAGTCGAAGCGGCGCACCGTGGCCATGCGAGAGCGACTCGCCGCCGACGTGTGTCGCGAGCAGCATCTCGCGTGCTTCCTCGATTGGGAACGACCACCGAAAGCCCGTCACCGACCTGACGGTGACCCACCGTGCTGACGAGTGAACACCGGCGGTTTCGAGAACGTCACCCAGTCTGACGCCGGTCCAGTCTTGTTCTGTGTACCACCCACTGGTACAGTCGAGGAGCACAGACGCAGTCTGGTCTGGGTCGAGGTCGGCGACGCCGAGAGCGAACGGGCGAGCGACGAGTCCATCGACGGAGAGTCGCCACGAGGTGGTGTCTATCGGGTCGGGGTCGTCGGCGACCCAACTCGTGACGGGGAACGCCGCGTTTCCAGTACCCGGTGGAAGCGGTCGTGAGCCTGTAAACCGGCGTTTCGTCCCTTGCAGTGCGCCAACTGCCTCTGTCGCTCGATACGTGGCCGCACCGAAGACGAGGAGTGCCCCGTACTGGAGCACCCGGCGGCGGTCGGCGAAGTCGACCCGACGAGGGGTGTGGAACCGCGAACGTAGGTGGACGAGGAGAACCGGCACGACGAGGAGGCCGAGTCCGATGTGGACGTTGAGGAGCGTCCAAAACCCGATTCGGACCTCGACACCCGCGACCCACGCGATGCCGGTTGCTAGCGCTGCGAGCGCGACCACAGCGAGAACAATCGAGGCGAGTGTGTGTCTGTCGTAGAGTCGCGAGTCGAGGACGCGATGGCGGACCCGGTACAGTTTGAACCCGACGAGAGCGACGAGCGTGAGGCCGGCAACTCCGTGGAGGAGAAACAGCACGCCGTTGGCTGGATGCCCCGCACCGAGACTCACGACTCCCGACAGCGCCTCGAACAGCACGAGAACGAGGATGGACCAATCGACCGCTCTCGGTGGAGGTTCGAACCGTCTGACTGCGCGGACGAACCGACTTCCCATGTGAATTAGTACCAATCCAGTGGGGAAGTATCCGTCGTGGCAGTGGGGATGTATCCGGCGTGGACGAGACGAGAAGTGAGACGGAGGGTGAGGGTGAGACGAGAAGTGAGAAAGACAGGGTTCGCAGTCGTCCTCAGTCGTCTGCAGAGAGCGCGGGCGGAAGTTCGGCCTCGAATCTGTCTCTGTCGTGTGGTTCGGTGAAGTCGAGGTCGGGACCGACGGCGAAGATACGCTTCGGATTGATGTCGCCGTGACTGACGAAGTAGTGCCGAACGATGTGGTCCATATTGACCGTCTCTTCGACCCCCTGCAGTTGGTAGACGTCCTTCGTGTAGTTCCAGAGGTTGTCGTACTCGTGAATCGCCTTCCGGTTACACTTGAAGTGCGTGTGGTAGACGTGGTCGAAGCGAATCAGCGTCGCGAACATCGCGATGTCTGCCTCGGTGAACACGTCGCCCGCGAGGAATCGCTGGTCAGAGAGGACGTCGTCCCAGTAGTCGAGCGCGTCGAACAGTTCGTCGACGGCGTTCTCGTAGGCCTCCTGTGTCGTCGCGAACCCAGCGCGGTAGACGCCGTTGTTGATTGGGTCGTAAATCTCGTCGATGGTTCGGTCGACGTCGTCTTCGTACCCGGCGGGATTGAGGTCCACGTCGTTCTCGGCAAGCGGGTCGAACGCCTCGTTCAGCATGCGCATTATCTCGCGCGACTCGTTGTTCACGATGGTCTCGCGCTCTGTGTCCCAGAGGACGGGAACAGTGACGCGGCCCGTGAACTCGTCGTCGGCCCGGAGGTAGACGTCACGGAGGAACGCCTCGCCGTAGAGTGGGTCGGGATGCGTTTCCGAAAACTCCCACCCGTCGTCGATACGGACCGGTTCGACGAGCGAGAGCGAAACGACGTCTTCGAGTCCTTTCAGCGCGCGGGCCATCGCTGTGCGGTGTGCCCACGGGCACGCCCGGCAGATGTAGAGGTGATATCGCCCCGCTTCGACGGGGAACCGCTCGTCCTCGCCGACCCAGTTTCGGAACGTCGTCGTCTGCCGTTCGAACTCGCCATCTTCGTTGTTCGCGACGAACTTCTCTGTCGTCCACTCGCCTTCGTAGAGCATGTTCATGCTCTCACGACCTGTGGTGTTCGCATTGGCCGTGGTTAGGGACTCACGGATAAAAGCAGGCAGGCGACACGAGTGTAACCGGCGACGAAGTGACAGCGACGAACCCGACGTCGTCGCAGTGCAGTAGCCGACAATCGTGTATTTATCGTACAATCCCCCGTGAAAAGAAACATTTTGCGGCAAAAAAGACTGTTTCTTGTAAGGGAAACATGAACAGAGTGTTGTCACTTTGAGAAACTATGATAATCTATGGTGTTAATTGTTGGTATACCACATGGTGGTAATTGACATAGAGACAGAAGATGGACAGAGAGAGGCTCTTCGACGGATGCTGACGATTCGGTCTTTCGACACGAAGGCTGGCGACCTGTTTGCGGATGGTGAACTTCCGGGATTCGTTCACCTCTACGTCGGCGAAGAAGCAGTCGGCGTCGGTGCGTGTTCGGCCCTCGAGGAGAACGACTACATCACGAGTACACACAGAGGCCACGGACACTGTATCGCGAAGGGACTCGACCCGAACGTGATGATGGCCGAACTGTACGGGAAAGCCGGCGGCTATTGTAACGGCAAAGGTGGCTCGATGCACATCGCAGACGTCGACGCCGGGATGCTCGGTGCGAACGGTATCGTCGGCGCGGGGCCGCCGCTCGCGACAGGTGCCGCACTCACGTCAGTCCTGAAAGGCGAAGACACAGTCGCACTCGCGTTCTTCGGCGACGGCGCAGTCGCACAGGGGCAAGTGCACGAAGCGATCAACATCGCGGCGACGTGGAACCTTCCGGCAATCTTCGTCGTCGAGAACAACCAGTACGGAGAGGCGACACCCGTCGAAAAACAACACAACGTCCAGAACCTCAGTGAGACTGCAGAGGCGTACAACATCCCTGGCTTCACCGTCGATGGGATGGACATCACTGCCGTCTACGAAGCGGTGAAAGAGGCGCGAAAGCGTGCCGCGAATGGTGAGGGCCCGACGTTCATCGAAGCCGAAACCTACCGGTACCACGGTCACTTCGAAGGCGACCAGCAACCGTACCGGACCAAAGAAGACGTCGACATCTGGAAAGACCGCGACGCCATCGAGACGTTCAAAGGACGACTCGTCGAGGCAGGCGTCATCACCGAAGACGAGTTCGACGAGATGAAAGCCGAAATCGACCAGCAGATAGACGACGCGGTCGTCGAGGCGAAGGAGGCACCGTACCCAGACCCAAGCGAAGCCTACGAAGACATGTACAGCGCAACCGTCCCCGAGATTAGTCAGTTTTCGAGTCAGATGCGGGCCGACGGAGGTGAAGACCGATGAGCACTGAGACGTCCTCCGGGTCTGGACCGGCCCAGACCGAGGAGATGACCTTCCGTGAGGCGATTCGACTCGCACTCCGCGAAGAGATGGAGCGAGACGAAGACGTGTTCATGATGGGCGAAGACGTCGGCAAGTTCGGCGGCGTCTTCGAAGTGACGGGTGACCTCGTCGAAGACTTCGGTGAGACACGCGTCCGCGACACACCCATCAGCGAAGCGGGGTTCATGGGTGCCGCAGTCGGTGCCGCGGCGACGGGAACGCGACCGGTCGTCGAGATTATGTTCGCCGACTTCATCGGCGTCTGCTCGGAGCAGATTATCAACCAGATGGCGAAGAACCGGTACATGTTCGGTGGCAAGACGGAGATGCCCGTCACGATTCGAACGACCGAAGGTGGCGGTATGGGTGCTGCAAGCCAGCACTCCGGGACGCTCCACACGTGGTTCGCCCACTTCCCCGGCGTCTTGGCCGTCGCCCCTGGGTCACCTGCGTCCGCAAAAGGGCTCTTGAAGTCGGCTATCCGGTCGAACGACCCGGTCATCGTCTTCGAGAACAAGATGATATACGAGCAGAAGGGCGAAGTCCCACTCGACGAGGACTTCACCATCCCAATCGGCCAGGCGAGCGTCGAACGCGAGGGTGAAGACGTGACCGTCGTCGCCACCCAGCGCATGGTCGGCGAGTCACTCGAACTGGCCGAACAACTCGACGGCCAGACGAGTGTCGAAGTCATCGACCTGCAGTCACTCTACCCGCTCGACACCGACACACTCGTCGAGAGTGTGAAGAAGACCGGCCGACTCGTCATCGCAGACGAGAGTCCGCTGTCGTACGGCACGCACGCCGAGGTCGCGACGCGCGTCATGGAGAACGCGTTCTTCAGCCTCGACGCGCCAGTCCAGCGCGTGGGCGTCGCAGACGTTCACATTCCGTTCAGCCCAGCGCTCGAACAGGAAGTGCTCCCGGACGGCTCCGACGTGGAAGCCGCAATCAACCGCATCGTATAAGTGACGACGACAGTCGGTCTCGTCGTCAACCCGGCCGCGGGTCGCGACATCCGTCGGCTCACCGGCGGCGCTAGCGTCAGTAACAACTACGCGAAGCGGCGTACAGCGGGGTGTGTCCTCGCGGGACTGACGCTGTGTGACGACGTCGAGGTGCTCGTCATGCCGGATAGCTCCGGCCTCGCAGACAGAATCGTCAGCGACGCGCCGTCCGAACTCGACGTCGGTTTCGTCGACATGCCGGTGACCGCCTCCGGGCAAGACAGTCGCACTGCGGCCGCGCACTTCGAAGAACACGCCGACGCGGTGGTCGTCCTCGGTGGCGACGGAACCACCAGAGACGTCGCCCACAGTATCGGTGACGTCCCAGTCGTGAGTATCTCGACGGGGACGAACAACGTCGTTCCCACGCCAATCGATGGAACCGTCGCGGGTGAAGCCGCGGGCCTCGTCGCGACAGGACTCGTTCCTGCGGACGAAGCGACGATTCGCCACGGAACCATCGTCGTCGACGTGGAGAGAGACACTGGGACGAGTACGATTCACGGACTCGCAACAGTCGGGGTTCTCGACCGCGCGTTCATCGGAACGCGGGCGATTCTCGACCCAGAAGACATCGTCGGTGGTGTCGTCTCGCGTGCGTCGCCGGCCGAAATCGGCCTGTCCGGTATCGCCGGTGGACTCGTCACCCATCGTCCAGACGACCCCGGTGGCGTCGGGTTCCAACTGGCCCGTGAGGGCGCATCCGGAACCCGCGTCCGCGGGATTACCGTCCCAGGGACGCTCTCTGACGTGCAGGTCGCGGACTATCAGGTCCTCGACGACGGCGAGGCGTACACCTTCGAGGTGCCTCGCGGTGTGGTCAGTGTCGACGGCGAACGCGAACACGAAGTAAAAGACGGTGTCGTCCGTCTCCGACCGGTTTCGGACGGGCCACGACTCGTCCAGATAGATTCAGTTCTCGAACGAGCAGCCAACGAAGGCTACTTCCGAGACTGAGCTGTCACTCTTTTTTGGCACGACAGCGACCCTACTGCCCACCTGCCGCGATGACGAGTGGCCACGGGTTCTCGACGTGTTCGACGAGACTTCCGAGGTAGCGTGCCGCGTCGGCACCGTCGACGATGCGGTGGTCGAACGACAAGGAGAACGAGATGACACGGCGGACTGCCACGTCTCCGTCGTCGGTCGGGACGACCTGTTTGCGAATCGTGTTGACGCCGAGGATAGCGACCTGTGGTGGGTTGATGACCGGGTCGAACGATTCGACGCCGAGGACGCCGAGGTTCGAGATGGTGAACGTGCCACCGGTCAGGTCGTCCATGGTGTAGTCACCAGAGAGCGCTCGTTGTGTGACCGCCGAACGAGTCTCGGCGAGTTCGGTGAGCGAAAGTGAATCGACGTCACGAACGACCGGAGCGATGAGTCCCTCTTCGATATCGACCGCCATACAGATGTTGTGAGACTCGTGGAGTTTGTGGACGCCGTCTTCGAACGTGGCGTTGAACGCGGGGTACTCGTCCAGCGCTGCTGAGACGGCGAGGATGAGAACGTCGGAAATCGACACGTCGACACCGAGTGCGTCGTCGGCCGCGTTCGCGGCCGCGAGGAGTTCTTCTGCGTCGGCGCTGCGGTTGACCGTCACGTGGACGGATTCGCGGTAGCTCTGTCCCAACCGGTCGGCGATGGTTCGACGCATACCCGACAGTGGTCGTTCCATCTCGACAGGCTCGGTCTCGGCAGGTGTCGGCTCGCCGCCGGCCTCGGCCGCGGCGCGCACGTCCGACTCGGTGATGCGCCCGTTCTTGCCCGACCCAGAGACGTTCGAGATGTCCACGCCGAGCTCCCGAGCTAAACGGCGAGCACTGGGTGGGGCGAACACCCGCTTGTCTGCGGTGCCCACCTCGTCTGCTGTCTCCGCCGCTGCAGGGGCCTCACTCGATGCCGACTCCGCCGCGGCCTCGACATCTGATTCGGTAATCGCTCCTTGGTACCCGGTTCCCTCGACGGTCGTCAGGTCGACGCCGAGGTCGCCTGCGAGTTGTTTCGCTCGTGGCGAGGCCTGAACGTCGCTCGACGCCGACTCCGCCGCAGATTCAGCGGACTCAGCCGCCTCCTCGACATCGTCCTCTGTAATCGAGCCTTGGAAGCCGGTCCCCTCGACAGTCGTCAGGTCGACACCGAGGTCGTCTGCGAGTTGTTTCGCCCGTGGCGAGGCGCGAACGTCGCTGGCGTCTGCTTTCGATTCGGTCGATTTCTGCGCCGTGGCACCCGACTGGGAAGAACTAGATGCCTCGGCAGTCGTCGTCTCACTTCCGTCCGCCTCGTCCGCGTCGTCTTCTCCGCCCGTGTCAGCAGCACCACCAGCGTCTGCTTCCAGCGAAGAGATGTCTTCGTCTGCCCCGGCGACGATTGCGACCACCCCACCGGGTTCTGTCGAGTCGCCTTCTGAGAGGTAAACCCGCCGCAGCACACCGTCTTCTTTCGCAGTAATCTCTGCAGTCGTCTTCTCAGACTCGATTTCGGCGATTGGCTCGCCTTCGGTCACATCCCCACCTTCCTCGACAAGCCACGTGGAGAGCTCGCCAGAACTCATCTCCAACCCGAGCTTGGGCATCTTGACAATATACGCCATGGTAACATCTTACACAATTGACCACGATATAAGTTCGTCAATAGGCGAGTTTCAAATGATTGCGCGTTGAACCGACGCCTTCGTGTTTTCCGGGGCGTAGAAGTTCAGATTCGGACCAATATCCCGTCAGTTACTCTCGTTCTGCGACGGTTCCTGCCCGAATCCGTGCGAATCCAAGGGCGTGCGTCGTCGCGTGAACGTCCCGGCACCTCGATTCGAGTGTTCGGTGGGCCGAGACGAGACGCTCGTCGAGCATCTCGGTCGGCGACTCACGCATCGTTCGTGTCCGCGGCGGTGCAGTCACCCGAACGAGGGCACGAAAGACGGGGTTGAGGACACGTCGCCACGACTGCGTCGTCCGCGCGAGGTCGACGAGACAGAGTCGCCCGCCCGGACCGACGAGGTCCGCCCACGACGAGACGACAGCGGCGGGGTCGGTGAACATCCCGGAGACGAACGTCGCGAGGACTGCGTCGGCGTCGGCGACCGGCGGACGAGTCGCGTCGGCGCGGACGAGAGAGACGTTCGGGTAGTCAGCGACGCGCGTTCGTGCCACGTCGAGGACACCGGGTGAAAAGTCGATTCCGACGACGGTCCCGTCGGGGCCGACACGCTCTGCGAGGGACGGGAGATTCGCGCCAGTTCCACACCCCATTTCGACGACAGTGTCGCCTGCTCCGAGTTGGAGGGCGTCTGCCGCTTCGGTACGGACGCTCTCGACACCCGGCGTTCGGCGAGCGATGGCGTCGTAGAGCGTCGCCCATCGCGTGTAAAACGACTGCGCGACCGCAGACGGTGACGATGGGGCGGGGTGGCGAACCATCAGAGGAGGATTCGGACGACGTCGGCGACGGTGGGCGCGTCCGGGCCGAGGATGTACGTGATGGGTTCGATGCCGTAGCCACCGGTCTGGTAGACGACGAACGTCTCTGGGAGGTCACGGTCTTCGAGCGCCGCGCGAACCGGGTCGGTCGGCGCGTCGGGGTCGAACTCGATGCACTCGTAGCCGGCGGCTTCGAGTTCGTCGACGACGCCCGCGTCGTAGACGACGTTGAGTGCGGCGTTGACGTCGACGCCGGCGGCGCGAGCGGACAGCAACACGCTGGCGACGTGTTCGCTGACGCCGAACTCCGGTTCACCGGGCACTGTCGCCTTCCCTTTTACGTCGAAGATACGACCGGGGATGGCGGCCACGTCGTCGATGTTCGTCGCGTTGGGGAGCGCTTCGACGAGGTTCGACCCGACGTTTGGGATGAGGCCGGCGAAGCCGGAAGTGTTGGTGAGTATCCGCAGTCCACGGCGAACCGAAGACCGAACCTGCTCGACCGACCGAAGGTGGCCTTCGGGGTCGTGGATACTGTGGAACCCGTCGTAGGCGGCGAGTTCCGGCATCGACTCTTCGTGGAGGTCTGCGAGGAGGTCGCCTTCTTCGAGTTGGCGGATGAGGACCTCGGCCTCGACGAGCGCCTGCACTGGCGTCATGTCGCCAGTGGCGAGTCCCGCACCGACGCGCGCGACCAGGTCGTGGACGCGAGCGTCTGCTGCGACGCGCTCGTTCACACTGACCTCACCGTGGGCGTACTTCGAGACGGCACTCTGGCTAATGCCGAGCGCCTCGGCGACGTCCGCCTGTGTGAATCCGCGTTCTCGGAGGTCTTCTGCAAGCAACGCTCTGAACGTGGGGAGAAACGCGTCGACGACTATCTCCTCGATGAATCTCATGTGTCGTCAGGAGTCTTCGTGAACTCTGGGTCAGAGCCGATTCGAGAGGCCTGCGGCCCTCGCTGGCCTTGATATTTCGACCCGCGCTCTGCGCCGTAGGGGCGCTCTGCGGGCGACTTCATCTCGGTGAAGACGAGTTGTGAGATGCGCATGCCGGGTTGGAGGGCGACGGGTGCAGTGCCGAGGTTCGACAGTTCGAGTGTAATCTGTCCTTCGTACCCTGGGTCGACGATACCGGCCGTGGCGTGGATGACGACTGCGAGTCGGCCGAGCGAGGACCGACCTTCGACCGTCGCCAAGAGGTCCGGTGGAATCTCGACGCGCTCTTTGGTCGTCCCGAGGACGAAGTCGCCCGGGTGGAGGATGAAGTCGTCACCCTCGTCGACGTGCGTCTCGCGGACGTACTTCGTCACTTCGTCTTCGCGGTTCGGGTGGATACACGAGATGTTCGTTCGCTGGAACTCCAGAAACTCCGTGCCCAGTCGGAGGTCGACGCTCGCAGGTTGCACTTGCATGTCGATGTCGTCGATTGGGTCGACCACGAGGTCACCTCGTTCGAGGCGCGCGAGGATATCTGCGTCCGAGAGTATCATTGTCGAAATGAGAGCGAGGAGGTAACGTAAATCCACCTTCTCAGGCGAGCGAGTTACACCAGTTCGAAGACGAGACCGACGAGGCTCAGTCCCACCGTGACGACGGCCGCATCGCTGACATCGAGGTCACGCCCGCGAGCGAGGCCATAGGTTCGGACGTACGTCGCCCACGCGACGACGACGAGCGTCACCACACCGCTGACGAGACCGAGTCCAGAGAGCGCGGACTCCATAACGGAGACGGCCGCTCCGGGGTCTGGTGGGAGCGAGATGTGGCCGAGTTTGTAGACGATGAACGCACCAACGACCAGCAGGCGGAGTGTGCTCGGAACCATCCCCCATCCAGCGACGGTGAGGGTGTCGGTGAAGCGTCCAGACCCGCCGACGAGCGAGGTGCCGAGGTGGAGCAGGACGCCCTCTATCAGCCACGCCAGCGGGACGAACACCAGCGTTGCCCACGGAACCCACGAGAGTTCCTGCCAGACGAGTTCGCCGAGTCGTTCGTCGACGTGTTCGGGGACCGACGGGTCACAGCCACTTGGTGTGGACATATCTTCGAATGGTCCACCGTCTTCGTACTTCTCACAGGCAAATTCGGGGTAGTGTTCGGGATTTTCGACCGAGACGGGTTGGTCGAGTTGGTTCGTGAACGACCAAAGGATACCGCCGACCCCGGCAGTGATAACGATGGTTACGAGTGCGACGACTGCGACGACGCGGCCGAAGTCGAACGGGGTCGTCTTCGATTCGAAGTATGCGCGGGGCTCGAGGAGGGGCGTTCGGGGACCAGCCATCGGTCGAACGTCGAAGGTGTCAACTATGTATCTTTTGGCCGCGCCGCGCGACGCCCGCGATGGGAGGACATTTACCCCGTCGGTGGGGAGAACACGCCATGAAACAGGCCATCGTCGCCCGAGCGGACCTCGGCATGGGCCGAGGGAAACTCGCCGCGCAGGTCGCCCACGCCTCGCTGTCCGCCTACGAAGATACGGACACACAGACGCGAAAGCGGTGGAAAGGCAGTGGACAGAAGAAAGTCGTCCTCAAAGTGAACGGCGAGTCGGCGCTGTTCCAACTCGCCGAGAAGGCCGAACGCGCCGGTCTCCCGACCGCCATCATCCGCGACGCCGGACACACGCAAGTCGACCCAGGAACGGTGACGGCGCTCGCAATCGGCCCCGGTGACGACGACGAAATCGACCGTGTGACGGGCGACCTCTCGCTATACTGATGCGCGAGGCACACCCGCTCGAACGCGCAGTCGGCATCGACTACTACGTGAGCGACGCAGACGGGACCGGCGGCACACTTCGGGTCACGCCCGAGGACTTCCGTGTTCGAGAACTCGAACTCGACTCGCTCAACATCAAACCAGCAGACGCTCACACCGGCGACTTCCCGAACCTCGTCCTCCGCGTCACCCTTCGGGGGTGGGATACGAACGACTTCGCAGGACGCCTCTCCGACGAACTCCACGTGAGCAGAGAGCGTGTCTCCTGGGCCGGGACGAAAGACAAACACGCCGTGACGACACAGTTGTTCACCGTCCACGGCGGCGAGGCCGACGACGTGCCCGACGTTCCGAACGCAGACATCGAAGTCGTCGGCCGACTCGGCCGCACACTCGACTTCGGAGACCTCGCAGGCAACGGGTTCCGAATCTACGTCCGCGACCCCGACCAGCAAGAGAACGTGTCGGCCATCACCGACGCACTCCACGAGTTCGGCGGCCGAGACGACATGGTCGGCGTCCCCAACTTCTTCGGCCACCAGCGCTTCGGAAGCATCCGCCCAATCACGCACACGGTCGGCTTGCACGTCGTCCGCGGCGAGTGGCGAGAGGCCGTCCTCGCGTACTGTGGCGGCCCCACCGAAGACGAACCTCCAGAGACCCAAGCAGGACGGGAAATCGTCGACGAAGAAGCCGAATCCGAAGACCCAGACTGGCACCGCGCACTCGACGCGATTCCGGGCTATCTCGGCTACGAACGCGGCATGCTCCACCGACTCGCCGAAGACGGGGCAGAGACTGACGGGGACTGGCGCAACGCGCTCGAATCGGTTCCGTCGAACCTCCAGCGACTGTTCGTCAACGCCGCCCAGTCGTACGTCTTCAATCGCGTCCTCTCGGAACGACTCGCCCGTGGCCTCCCGTTCGACGAACCCGTCGAAGGCGACGTGGTCTGTTTCGCCGACCGAGACGCGCCCGACGGACTCGAACTCCCCGACGTGAGTCGCCTCCAGTCTGCGACGGGTCGTCGTGTGGACGTGATGAGTCGTCACATCGAACGTGGGCGCGCATTCGTCACCGCCCCGTTGGTCGGAACCGAGACGGAACTCGCTGCGGGAGAACAGGGAGAAATCGAGCGTGCGGTTCTCGACGAACTCGGCCTCGAACCGGGGGATTTCGACCTGCCCGGAAACTTCCGTTCGACCGGTACTCGGCGGGCGATTCTCGTGCGAACTGACCTGACTATCGACGAGGACGACGATGGCTTCGCGGTCGACTTCGCGCTCCCGCACGGGTCGTACGCGACGGCCGTGATGCGCGAGTATCTGAAGGCCGGACCGCTGGACCTCTAACCGACTCGTCTCTTCTTACGTCGCCGTCGACGACGCTCCCGTCGTTCGAGCAGTCGCATAGCCAATCGCGGCGAACGGAAGCGACAGCGCCGTCGCGACGAGTGCGAACCCGACGGCGAGTGCGACTGTCCCGACCTGAAATCCCGACGCTTCCGCCGCCGGCGGGAAGTACACCCAGACGGGAACGGCGAACGCCACCGTCGAGACGGCCGCGCCGAGACGGTGTCGGCCGTGTGCGCTGGCGACGCCGAGTGCGTATCCAACCGCGAGGGGGAGCGCGAGCGACGACGTGCGCGCGACAGATGGGCCGACGAACGCGTAGGCGACGGCCGCACCGAGTGCGATTGGTGCTGTGGCGTACAGCGACCCCGTGACGACGCCTTCGGTGTTCGACCGCCCGGCGAGTATCGCACCGGCGGCGGCGAGGAAGACGACACCGGTCCCGACGACCACGACGGGCCTGTCACGGGCGAAGACAGCGACGAGTGGGATGCCCGCCGAGGCGACGAGTGCGAACACGAGTTCGGCGGTAGACCGAGTTTCCACGGGGTCTCTGTGGACGAAGAACGCACGGAACGTGCCGGCGGCCACCCACGCGAAGACGGCAAAGAGGGCAGTCGAGATGGGGGCCGCCCGCCGGAGATACGATGCGATACCACGGCCAGTCTCGACTATCGACCGACCGAGTTGGGTTGCGAGACGGACGGTCGTCTCCGGGTCGAGCGCGAGGGCGAACAACCCGACGAGACCGGCGAGGGCGAGCGGAGAGAGAGACGCGAGAAGGGCGCGACGACGCATACGATGGTCTCACGGACGTGGCACGAATAGGTTTCGCCACGGCAGCGGGGACAGAAGCACGCACGGAGGACACCCAACATAAACGGCCTTTTGTAGGCGCACATCTGAACCGACTGGTATGCAATGCCGGCGGTGTGGGAATCCGTTAGAGAAACCTGCAGACTACTGTCTCACCTGCAACACCGCCAACTGTGACGCCGTCGTCGTCGCCTTCGAACCGGACCGCGCGACGCTGACGTTCCTCGACGAAGACGACGTCGTGGGAGAGACGACGATTACGACCATCCCCGAGGCCGACGGCGACAGCAAAATCGTCCAACTGCGAAACTTCGCAGGACTCGTCGCCGACGAGATTCGCCGAAAGCGCCCGGAGACAGTCTACGCCGCCGGCGAGCGTGACCCACTCCGCGAGACACGGGCACAACTCCACTACGAATTTTATCGGGTTACCGAGACGGACCCGGTTGGAGCAGTCATCGACCGACGCGGCGAGCGAGCGCTCGAAGTCGTCGATATCCCACCAGTCGAGAAACTCGGCGGAAGCCACTCGACGCTCATCGGCGGCCGAAAAGGACGGCGAGCGATTGGTGTCGTCGCCGGCCACCCGCACGTCAAGAAAGTCATCCCCGGCCCCATCGACGCCAGCGGAACTGGGTCGCGGACGGGACTCCGGGCGAAAGTCACCCGCGCCGACGACAACGGAAACGTCAGACTCCTCTTGCGCGACGGGTCGAGCGTGCAGGAAAATCGTATCGTCACGACGGCGATGAACCGCGAGATGGGCGAGCGCGTCCGCGACGACCTGAACGAAGCACTCCGCGAAGACGAGTTACAAGACGAATAGTCCAACGGCTGATAGAAGTGGGGTGACACAGACAGAGGGTGAGTTCAGCGAACCACCCGTGTTCGTCTCACGCCGCCGTCGGTGGAATCACTCCTCGCGAAGGTATGCGGACGCCTCACGACGACCTGCCCCCAACAGGAGGATACCGAGAGCGACGAACCAGACTATCTGGGTCAGGCCGAAGATGCCCCCGCCGACTTCACCGAGCGCTGGAATCGCCGAGAGGATACCTGCCGTCCCGACGACGAGTCCGAAGTAGTTCACTAATCGGTGGAGCGCTCGCGCTCGCAGTGCGGCGACGCTCACGAGCAACGTCCAGAGGCCGCCGACGATTTCGTTGCCGCCGCCCAACCCGTCGATGACCGGACTGACTGCCAGCCAGACCGTCGTCGCCTGCGTCGGGTCAGCACTGTAGAGGTCGACGACGACGCCTGTCGCGAGGGTGGCAACCATCCCGCTGGCGATGACGAGCCCAGCCCAGATGAGCCCGAACGCAGTCGTCACCCGCATCAGCATCGGTGCGTCGGTCTTGAGTCGCTCGTGGAGCGCCAGAACGAGTGTCACTAGCACGATACCGAAGACCACGTAAATGAGCAGATACATCGCGGACAGACCCGTCTCGTTCGCGACAAACAGTTCCACCTGTTGGAGTGCCCCGGTGACACTCGCGAAATCGAGGATGACGAGAAAGTACGCGATACCGGCTACGTAGATGGCCGCTTCGGTTAGCGCGGCGAGACCGCCGACCGTCAGATAGTTCCAGCGGCCCACGGTGGACGACTGCCCGATATCCTCTACTGCTTGATCTGTAGTTGTTGCCATGTATTATCTGCCACGATGACATTACCGCCAACGGAGATAGCCATATCGTTCGCACGGCCCTCTCAACCACCCAGACGCCCACTGTCCGGAGACCGTGCAGATGTATCTGTCGTACTCGACGGTCGCTGAGAGAACGTTTCACAGACATCACTGACGCCCTCGAGGTTGGGGGGATTCTCATCTCATCTGAGAATCCAGCGTGGACGACTCGCGTCGAGTGACCGCATTGACGCAGGTACGTTCGGCCGGAACCGTGTGGTGCAGACGCACCCCCTATCCACAACGGCCTCGACGAACTGTCCGCGACTGAGGAGTTCACCAGAGCCAAACGATATCCCCTGTACGTTCAAGATGGCCGACCGCTGAGTAGATGTCATGCCTTCGGTCGATGTCGTAACGGTCGGCAGTGCCGTTATCGACCACGTATATAGCCTCTCGAACTTGCCGGAGCCCGATGGCGGTGCGTTCGCCCGTGAACACACGACCGACGTTGGTGGTGTCGCTGCAAATGTCGCCTCGGGACTCGCTGCATTCGGGACCGAGACGGGAATCGTCACACGCGTCGGAGCGGATGCCGCCGCCGAAATAGAAGCCGACCTCCGAGCACGCGACATCGACTGTTCTCGGATTCGCACCGGAACCGAAGAGTCGTCGTACACACTGATTCTTCGTGGACCGGACGGTGAGCGAATGATCGTCGCTGGGGGCCAAAGCGTGCCGAATCTTCGGCTCGATGGTCGTGATATCGAGTATGCGCGAGACGCCAGTGTCGTCTTCACCAGTGCCTACGCTCCCGACGAAGTGGTCTCGAGACTCGTGAGCGCGCGTGAGCGCGGTGAGATTTCGACACTGGTGTTCGACCTCGCAGGGCCGCTTTCGGAACTCGAAGGCCGGGGAACGACGCCCGAGACGATCGACCGACTGCTCTCTGTCGTCGACCTGTTCGTGGTCGGCGAGGTCGCCGCGCAGTCGTATTTCGGTGGCGGTGCCGAGGAAGCCAGTGCCACCCTCACACGACAGAACGTCTCTCGGGCGGCAATCACACGAGGAGGGGAGGGTGCCCTCCTTCTCGAAGGCGACACAGTACACGACGTTCCGGCCTTCGACGTCGAGGTGAACGATACGACCGGGGCTGGCGACAGCTTCACAGCGGGGTTGATTCAGACGTGGCTCCTCGACGACTACTCGGCACAGGACGCAGGCCGCTTTGCCGCTGCTACGGCAGCACTCAACTGCACAGCGATGGGCGCACGTGGCCACCTCCCATCCGAACCCGAGGTACAGGCGTTTGTGGGGAGTCAGTAGGAGAAGACGAAAAGAGGAGTCTATCGAACGGCCTCGACGAGACGCTCGACTGCCGCTTCGTCGACGGGGTTCGTCGTCTCGCCGTCGTGTTTGAGCGCCGTCCCGACGATAGCGCCGTCGGCGACAGAGAGCAGGTCGGGTGCTGTCTCGGGCGTCACCCCACTTCCGATCAAGACAGGGACGTCGAGCCCACGAGCATCGCGAGCGTCGACGACTCGCTCGAGGACGGTCGTATCGACCGCTTCTCCGGTGCCAGTGCCGCTCACGATGAGTCCGTCGGCGCTACCGCGTTCGACGAGTTCGGCAACGACGTCGTCTATGGCGCGCTCGGCGAGCGGCGCGGAGTGTTTCACGTCGATATCTGCAAGGATGGACACGTCAGTATCGAGTTGGTCACGGAGTCGTAACGTTTCGTGGGCCATCCCCTCGATGATCCCTTGGTCAGTAAGACGGGCACCGGTATGGACGTTCACACGGACGAACGACCCGCCCGTCGCGGCGGCGATACCGAGCGCACTCCGAACGTCGTTCCTGAGGACGTTCACACCGAACGGAACCGAGACGTGGTCACGAAGCGTCGCGGCGAGTGCTGCGACGTCAGCCACGACGTGGCGAGGAACGCGGTCCGGATAGAACGGGGCGTCACCGAAGTTTTCGAGCATAATCCCGTCGACGCCACCCGATTCGAGTGCCTCCGCGTCCTCACGGAGTCGCGTGCGAAGTTCGCGTCGGTCTCCGTCGAACCCAGGCGACCCAGGGAGCGGCGGTAAGTGTACCATCCCGATAATCGGGGGTCCCGTACTGAAGATGTCCATGTCCTGCGTGGCCCTCCCAGAGACTTAATCGTGAACATCGACCCGGTCGGTACGCTGGTGTACCGAAGCGGATACTGAAGCAAACACCGAAGGGACTGAGGGACATCGGTGAGACGGCAAAGCGTTACGAAAAAGAGTGCTCTAGGTCCACCGGCGACACACAGTTCGCTGGGTTACGTACAGGTAATCGTCTCGCCATCGGTATCGATGTGTCCCCGCTCAGTGAGCGTGCGGAGAATCGGATAGAGGGCAAGCGAGTTCATCTGTAGCATGTTGGTCAGTTCTGCGGGCGTCGGTTCGTCAGCGACGTCGACGGCGAGGTAGACGAGTTTCGCTCCATCCGACTCGAGGTCGTTGGGCACCGAGGTGAGCGTGTGATTCTGGGGCGTCTGCTCGTCGACGTCGTCGCTCGACGAAGCAGCGTGGAACACGTTATCAGTCACGTTACCACTCCATCCCGCCGTTGACGCCGAGTATCTGGCCGGTCATGTACCCCGAGTCTTCGCTCGCGACGAACGAGACGATACCCGAGATGTCGGAAACCGTCGCAAAGCAGCCGAGGGGAATCCGCTCGCGAATCTTCTCTTGGATGTGTTCGTCGACATTTTCGAGCATGTCCGTCTTCGTGAATCCGGGGGCAACACAGTTGACTGTCGAGTCGGACCTCGCGAGCTCGAGTGCGAGCGTTCGGGTGAACCCGAACAGACCGCTCTTGGTCGTCGCGTAGTTCGCCTGTCCGTAGTTACCCTGTTGGCCGACGACACTCGAGATGTTGATGACGCGCCCCTCGTCAGCCTGCTTGATATCGTCGTAGAAGGCTTTCGTGGAGTTGAACACGCCGCCGAGGTTCACATCGATGACCTGCTCCCAGTCCTCGCGAGTCATCTTCTTGAACGTCCGGTCACGGGTGATACCCGCGTTGTTCACGAGGACGTCGATCGGGCCGAACGCGTCGTGGACCCGGTCAGCCATTCCCATCATCTCGTCGTAGTCGGAGACGTCACCTTGGAGGGCGATTGCCGTCCCACCGTCGGCTTCTATCGCGTCGACGACGTCGTACGCTTCTGCCTCGGAACTCCGATAGTTGACGACGACGTTGAAGCCGTCTTCTGCTAGTTGTTCGGCGATACCACGGCCAATTCCACGTGAAGAACCTGTCACCACACAGGTGCGATTGCGTTCCGTCATTGTGTTTCTCGTGAGGGGACCACACTTCGAGGCGACTTCTCGTCCACCACCTTGCTGATTGCATCCAGCTCCTCGGTCGTGTAAGGCCAGTGACCCTCTATGTAACGAGGGCCGTGTCATTCTACATAACCGTTACCTAGAACAGCCCTTATACACAGAAACCGAGTTTATACAAGTTTAATCATACCACTCACATATCGTCGTGCCTGTGCGTGGCAACATCGACCGACTGGACCAAAAACGGCCAGATTGGACGACTACGTCGGGAGGTCGTCGACGAGGACGACTGCCTCGCCATCGACGATCATCTCGCCGGATTCGTCGACGACGTCTGTCGTGAGTCGGAACTTGTCGTCTCCGAGTTGTTCGACGACTTCGATGACGGCCGTGTAGCGCTGACCGATCGTTGCAGGACGGGTAAAGCGGATATCCTGCGAGAGATAGATGGTCAACCCTGGAAGTCGGGCGAGTGCAGCGCTAATCAGGCCAAGGACGAGGATACCGTGAGCGATTGGTTCGCCGAAGCGGGAGTTACTCGCGAACGCCTCGTCGAGGTGGAGTCTGTTCGTATCGCCAGTCGCATCGGCGAAGGCCTCGACGTTCGCTTCGGAGATTACCTTCGAGAAGCGGAGGGTGTCTCCTACAGTCACATCGGTGTCGCACGCAACGTCTCGCTCGAGCGACCACCCACGCCGTGAGTACCCAATCGACACCTCCGACGACTCAGTGGCCTCCCCATCGATGTCTCCGCCACTAAACGCGGAGAGGACCGCCTGGTTCGCCTCGGAGATGTTCTTCAGCATCTGCGCCGATGCGTTCGTCCACGCACGGGTCACCTCCGCCATCGTTCGCCCCGAGGCCGCGAACAGTGACGACACGTCTTGTTGTGGGTCGCCGTCACTCATCGGTAGCCCATCCTGTGTGACCAGTTCGGCACCGTCGTCGGGGGGGTCGGACCGCCGTCCGTTCTTCTAAACCATCTCTTACCATCGTATACCATTTGAGGGCATCGTGGGGAAATTATATATAATCCACGACCGTTGTCTCAACCGAGATGACGAACAACGACGATGTGCTGTGGCCTCCTGCCATGTTCACCGAGCAGTTGCGCAAGGCAGGCGAGGAGTTCACCCAGCAGCAACAACGGTTCTACGAGCAGTTGCTCGCTGCGAACCAGGGAGGGTCCGCCGGCGGTCTCTCCGACTTCGGTGCGATGAGTATGGGGACTGCGATGTTCAAAACCCGCGTCCAGAGTGGTGGCCGATTGAGCATCCCCGATGCAGAACGCGAGGCATTAGGTATCGACGAAGGCGACCTCGTGCAGGCGTTCGTCATCCCAATCAGCAAACAGAGAGACAA
Source organism: Haloferax marinum (assembly GCF_009674625.1). GTDB lineage: Archaea > Halobacteriota > Halobacteria > Halobacteriales > Haloferacaceae > Haloferax > Haloferax marinum. The sequence goes on from NZ_WKJQ01000001.1 coordinate 1,199,691, forward strand.
CAATGAGTGAATCAAACTTCGGTTTTGACCCCGTTTCGCAGCTGATGGAACCGTTCGGTATGGTCACGCAGATGCAGCGACAGTCGCTCGAGCAAGCACGAGAGGCAACCCGCGAGGGATTCGAACTGCAAAAGCGCCTCGTACACGCTGCGGCCGACAGTGTCGAGTCCCAGCAGACCGCTCAGCAGAAGAGTAGCGAGCTCACCCGGTCGTCCGTCCAAACGGCAGTCGACGCGATGCAGGAGTCGACGCAAGGCGAAGAGCGAACTCTGGGTGACTTCTCCGAAGTCGTCGACGAGCAGTTCGACGCGATGGACGAGATGTCCGAGCAAGCGTGGGACGCCGTCCACCAGTCGATAGACGGGAACGTCGAAGCCTACGACGAACTGGTCGACCAGTACGCCTCGTTCGTCGACGACTCGTTCGAACTCTACCTCGAGTCACTCGCCGCGGCCGAGGCCACAGCGACCGACGAGTCTCCCGCAGACACAGAGTAACACCCGAATCACGAAGTAATAACGACTCGAATCACCAACCATGAGCGACGCGACACCAAACGAAGACAGTCTCGACCAGTGGGCCGAGATGATGAACGAGATGAACCGAACGACCCTCGAAGCGTTCGAGGAGAGCGTCCAGATGCAGGCGCAGTTCGTCGAATCGTGGATCGACACGGTCGAAAACGACCAGGCGGTCGTCGAGACGATGGACGAAGGGCTCGAGGGCTACGCGCATGCCTACCAGACCTGGATGGACGCCGCAGTGCAGATGCTCGAGCGGACGAACGACGCCGTCGAAGGAGAAGATATCTCGACTGACGAGTTCCGAGATATCTGGCTGCGCGCCGCGAACCAGTCGTTCAAAGACGTCATGGAGACCAGCACCTTCGCTGCCGTCACAGGAGCGACTGTGAGCGACGTTCTCGAGTACCAAGAGAAGGTCGACGAGACGGCCGCCGAGACGCTGCACTCGCTCGGCTTCGCGACCAAGAACGACGTCCAAGAGATCGGTGAGCGACTGGTCGAGTTCGAACGACGACAGCACGCCGTCGAGAAGAAACTCGACCGACTGCTCGACGCCATGGAGTCATGAATCCGTTCACTGCAGCGATGAACTTCCAGCGCAAGCAGTTCGAGACTGCGGCCGAGGCGTTCGAAACGAATGCCTCCCTTCCGGCGCAGGTCGAGCGAGCGAACGCCGTCGAGGTCGGACAGACGCCGAGTGAGGTCGTCTACGAAGAGAACAAACTCCAGCTTCTCCATTACGAGTCGCAGACCGAATCGCAGTACGACGTCCCGATTCTCGTCGTGTACGCCCTCATCAACCGGCCGTACATCCTCGACCTCCAACCGGACCGAAGCGTCGTCCGCACGCTCCTCGAGAACGGGTTCGACGTCTACCTCATCGACTGGGGAGAGCCATCACTTCTCGACGCTTCACTCACGCTCGACGACTACGTCAACCGCTATCTGGAGAACTGTGTCGACGTCGTTCGCGAGCGCTCGGGACAAGATTCCATCAACGTCCTCGGCTACTGTATGGGAGGAACGATGAGTGCGATGTACGCCGCGCTCCACCCCGAGAAGGTTCGAAACCTCGGTCTGATGGCCGCGGGACTCTGCTTCGACCAGACGGGTGGCGTCCTCGAACGCTGGGGGGACGAATCGTACTTCACGCCTGAAGCCGTCACCGAGGCGTTCGGCAACGTCCCCTCCGAATTCCTCGACCTCGGGTTCGCACTGATGGACCCAGTGGGCAACTTCGTGACGAAGTACGTCCGCTTTTACGACAACCTCGAGGACGACGAATTCGTCGAGAACTTCGCGCGGATGGAACGGTGGCTCGGCGATGGCATCGACGTGGCTGGCGAGACGTACCGACAGTTCCTCGAAGACATCTACCAGTCGAACAAGCTCGTCAGTGGTGAGCTATATCTGGGCGACTCCCGCGTCGATTTGTCGGCGGTGGATATGCCAGTCCTCCAGATTACGGGCGAATACGACCACCTCATCCCACCGGAAGCGAGTACGCCCTTCAACGACTTCGTCGCCAGCGACGACACGGCCGTCATGGAGTTCCCGACCGGTCACATCGGGCTGTCGGTGTCGTCGAGTTCCCACGAGCAACTCTGGCCCGATGTCTGCGAGTGGTTCGCCGAGCGGTCGGCGACGGACGAGGCGACGACCCAATCGAGTGACGCTGACTCGTCGTCGCCCGTCGAAGAGATGGAGACGCCGGAACCAGACGCTGATGCAACCGCTCAGACCGACGACCTCGAAACGATCGACGGCATCGGACCGAACTACGCACAGCGACTCCGCGATGCGGGTGTGACGAGTCCCACCGACCTCGCGAACGCGGACGCGGACGCGTTGGTGGCGGCCATCGGCGTCGGCGCTGAGCGAGTCCAAACCTGGATCGACGAGGCGCGACAACGACTGAGTGAGTGACGCGTCAGAGCGTACACAGGACCGACGAGTACCAGTTCACTGGTGCGTCGCTCCGAACGACTGTTCTTCCCCTGTCTCGATGTGAATCGGCCCCGTCACTGGTTCCTGCTCACGATACCACGCGACAGTCGCGTCGATAGCCGTTTCGAGCGACGTCGCCGTTACGGCGTCGCCGAACGCGTTTCGGAACTTCGAGTCGTCGACGATGTACGGTGCTTCGAACGAGTATCGTCGTTCGACGAACTCCTTTAGCGGCGGCGAGTTGACGAAGCCGTCGAGCGACGAACTCACGGCCCCGCCCAGCGTCAGCAACGGCCCAGAGAGATAGACGATTCGGGGGAGAACCGGGTCGACCTCCGCGGCGTCGTAGACGAGTTCGACGAACTGTCGCGTCGAGACGGTTTCGGGATTCGGGACGTGCCACGCCTCGCCAAGTGCGTCGTCTCGTTCACCGAGGAGAACGAGGGCGCGTGCGAAGTCGGGGACGTAGGTGTAGGTGTGTGGAAGTTTTGGTTTCCCGAGGACCCTCGCAGGCTTGCCGTCGACCGCCTCACCGAACACCTGCTCGCCGACCACAGAGTTGCGGACGCGCGGTCCGAAGAAGTCGCTTGCGCGGCCGATGGTCGCCTCGATTCGCCCCTCGTCGTGGGCGTCGAGGACCATTCGCGCACACTCTGCGCGGGTTCTGCCGTTGGGGCCAGTGGCCGCATATGGCAGGTCTTCCGTGATTCTGTCGTCGACGTCGCCGTACATGTAGAGGTTCTCGGCGACGACCAGTCGCGCACCGGTGGCTTCGACACCTTCGACGATGCCGCGAGTCAACTCCGGAAACAGGTCGGGCCACAGGTCGTACGGCGGTTGCGCGCAGTGATAGACCACGTCGGCGTCTTCGAACGCCGCTTTCGCGAGAGCTGCGTCAGTCACGTCGATACGCCGATGCTCGGCCCCCACAGGGAGTTTGTCGGTGACGTGTCGCGCCACCACAGCGACGTCGTCACCACGTTCTCGGAGATGTTCTGCGACCGCGAGTCCGACCGGACCGGCCCCGACCACGACGTGTGTCGTCATACCATTCATACGCGCAGAATCGACATAGCGGTGTCTAGGGGGCGCACACCGGAGTCGTCAGGGAGGTTCTCGCCGACGCGACTCGTAGGGTTTATCCATACTGCTGAGGTAGTTGGCGGTACTATGGCCGACAAGAAGGCACGATCCGTTGGAAGTGCCGGGCGCTTCGGTGCTCGGTACGGCCGTGTCGCCCGCCGCCGCGTCAAGGAAATCGAAGCAGAGATGCGAAACTCGAAAGTCGACGGCGACGACGTCACCCGCGTCGGAACCGGCATCTGGAAGAACGAGAAGACCGGCGAGGTCTTCACTGGCGGTACCTACCGTCCCCAGACCCCCGCAGGAAAGCAGGTTCGCCGTTCCATCCGCGCCGCACTCACCGGCGAGTCGGAATAACCGAGTACCCTCGATTCCTCACATCTCACAATGAGCTACAAGTGTTCCCGGTGCAAACGCGACGTCGAACTGGACGAGTTCGGTGGCGTTCGTTGCCCGTACTGTGGGCACCGCGTCCTGCTGAAGGAGCGGACCCCCAACGTGAAAGAAGTCAACGTCGAGTAACGTGCGCCCCGCGCACAGCGCTTCTCTCGAGTTCGACTACCCCGACGAGCGGCGCGCACGCATCGTCGAACAGAGCGTCGCCGTCGAAGTCGGGGAGATAGACGACGCGCGGTCGCGTGCGCACGCCGAGCGCGATGGCCGGACTGTCGTGGTGACCGTCGACGCCGACGACATCGTCGCACTTCGCGCCGGGGTAAACACGTGGATTCGCCTCGTAGAGACCGCAGAAGCCGTCGCAGTCGCGAGCGAGAATCGTTCCCAAACTGCGTAGCAGACCGCGGGTGTTTTAGGGCCGGCGTCCCGTCGGTTCGGGTATGCAGGGAAGTCTGCCGCCGGAAGCGCAAGAGAAGCTCGAAGAACTGCAGAACCTTCAGGAGACCGCACAGAGCGTCTCCGAGCAGAAGCAGTCCTCCGAGACGGCACTCAACGAAGCTCAGACGGCGCTCAACACGCTCGAAGACGTCGATTCTGACTCGAAGATGTACCGCGAAGTCGGTGAACTCCTCATCGAGACGGACTACGAGGCGGCTCAAGAAGACCTCGAAGAGAAGGTCGAGAACCTCGAAGTTCGCGTCGAGCAGCTGACGAAGCAAGAAGAGCGCGTCCAAGAGAAGTTCGAGAGTCTGCAGGAAGAGCTCCAGCAGATGCTGCAGGGTGGCGCAGGCGGTGCCGGCCCGATGGGCCCCGGCGGCGCATAAATGCCACAGCCGACGGACGAAGAAGTGGTCCAGACCGCCGCCGAGGCGGCCGAGGGCCTCATCTTCGCCCGGTTCAAGCAGTCGCGCGTCACTGACTTCGACGTCACTGTGACGTTCGAAGACGGCGTGCTCGACGTCGACGTGTACATCAACGCACCCGACGACGCCGACGACGCCGAAGCGGTCGCCGACGAGGCGGCCCGAACGGCACAGGAAGCCGTGGACGAACTGTTCGCGGCCGCCGACGAAGAGTAGGGTTTTCTGCGGGCACCCCCCGCGTCTCGCTCGACCGGTGAGCGACGCGTCGGTCGTCACGAAACTAGTACTCCACCATCGTCCGATGATTTTTCCCACGAACGACGAATCAACGCCACAAATCGTCGTTTTCGTTGTGATAACCGAACCCCAACCGGGTTGGGACTGTCCAATCGTCCGATACAATTATCAGTAACAATGATGTATGTTACCCCATGTCAATCAGGCGTACTCCGAGAGGGACGACTGCGTTGGACAGACTGCGAGAACGCTACACTGACGCCGAGCGCGTCTGTTCTTCGTGTGGATACGACGACGTGGACGGCGAGTGGTCCGCCAAGACGACTGGTTCAGACGTCTTCTATCGGCACATCTGCCCGAGTTGCGGTGCCATCGAGACCCGGACGCTCTCGCTGAAGTAAGTGCGACGAGGCGGATTCTCTCGTCGTTCGAATCTACGTCTGTGAGTGACGACGAAACCAAGAAAACAGCGTCCCGCCTACGCCAGCAAGAACACGAGTAGACTGACGGCCATCGACGCGAGGATGACGGCGAGCGCCAACGCACCCCCCATCGAGACGACGGCGTTGGCGTGGCTCGCGAGCGTCTCGGTGCGGTCGTTGCCGAAGATGGTCACTTCTGCACGCTGGGTTGCCATCCCTGCAGAGACTGATTCGCGGTCCGAGAGCGCCTGCTCGACGAGGCCCTCGATGGTCGCCAGCAGTTCGTCTTGGTCGATTGCCGCGCCGACCTGGTTTTCTGCTTCGACAGTGTTGACGATGTGCGTGTCTGTCGTCATGACTTCGGCGACGTCGGCCAGTGCGTCCGGTCCCTCCGTCAGCACGTCTACGATGTAATCTCGGAGGCCGGGTTCCATGTTGTTCCCGTCGATGAGGACGTACGCCGTCACCTGGTCGTTCACGTCCGTCACAGCGACTCGGATACCGAGGGGGCCGATTCCGTCCCGTGGAATCCAGTCGGTTTCGTCCCACGCCGTCCCGAGTTCGAGCGCACCGTCCGGCAACTCACCGAGTTCGTCGCCCGCGATACCCGCCGCAGATATCATGTCGAACGAGCGTTTGCTTCCGGGGGTGACGTGGCCGAGGTCTGGCCCCTGGAGTCCGTTGTTGCAGTTGTGAGCGTCCACGAGGAGGACGTTTTCGAGGCCGGTCGTCCGGGCCTCGGCGGACGCCGAGAGGCCGACAGCGTACTCCACGTCGTCTGCAAACAGGGGCGCGTACGTCGAGACGAGAACGGCGTCGTCACCGAATCGCTGGCCGAGCATCTTCGCGTCGCCGGAGGCGACACGGACGCTCTCTGTGGCCTCGTCGGTGTATTCGATGGTCTCGCAGGCGGCGTCGGCGGCGTCGAGAACCACGTCTACCTCGCGTTCGGTCACGAGGTTGAAGTCGTGGCCGGCAGTCGCGTGGGGCGGGAACGCGAGGCCTTCGGACCGTCGCGCGACTCGTTCGGGGAAGTTCCCGCCGCCGATTTCGCCCATCGGTCCTGGGTGAATCATCGGGAGGACGAAGCGTGCCTTCTCGGACCCGTCCTCGCGGCGGAACGAGAGGACGGTGACGGGGACGATTGCCTCTTGGCCCAGTTGTTCGAAGAAGTCTTCCAGTTCTCGCGTCCCCTCGGCGACGTGGCCGATGAACCCACGGATGAAGTCGAGAACCGACACACCGAGACTGCGTCGCCACGGGCGGTCGACGACTTGAAGGAAGGCGTAGACACCGAGTGAGTAGACGACGCACATGATAGCGAGCAGTTGGAAGTGACTGAGTGCGATAGCCGAGAGTTCGGGCGGGGCACGGTCCGGCCGGGCCAGATACGGCAACAGATACGCATCGAGGATGGGGCCACCCACCTCGAAGAAGGCCAGCGTCCCGCTGTAGACGAAGAGCAAGGCCGCCGCCGTGAGCGTCTGGATACTCGCCGGGACCGCCGCGATGAGGAGTGACGACCGGGAGACTGCCATGACGATGAGCAATCGGAACGCGAACACCGACGCGAGGGCGACGACGAGTGCGTCGAAGACGAACCGCTGTCCGAGGCCGGTGAACACCGAGATGATGGCCGCGACCGTGACGAAGCCGACGATGATGACTTCGCCCGCCAGTGCGAGGAGTGAAGAACGATTGTGCGTCAGTTTTCCGCCGACGAATCGGTCGACGCCGGTGGTTCCGAACGCCGCGACGACCGTCGGGATACCGATAAAGAAGATGCCTTCCCAGGCGTCTCGGCCGAGGAAGAAGATTCCTCGCCACGAGCTTTCGAGGTCACCCGAGTCGAACGCCGCGATACCGGCCATCGCGGCGACGAGCAAGGCGAACCCGAGACTCGTGTACCACTTGGGCGCGCGGAAGATGAACCGCGACAACCCGGCGAGGTCGCTCTGCGTGGAGGTCATTTCCCGAATAGACTGAGTCGAGTGGGGTAAATCCCTCGTATTATTCCGGCCGGAAAAGGATGATAGATAGAAGACCGCCAAGCAGGCGGGCGATTTTCCGACCACAGACGACGACGTGGTGAGCCGACCGCAAACGACGGAGTGGTGGTTCCGACCGTAGACAACCGAGCGGTGGGCCGACCGACCGTCTACTGCTCGCAGATAGCGATGAAGTTCTCGAAGACTTCCTCACCCTCGTCGGTGTGGGCCACTTCGGGGTGCCACTGGACGCCGTAGAGGTTGCGGTCGGTGTCGCTCATCGCTTCGATGGTACAGACGTCGCTCGTTGCGGTGTGGGTGAACCCTTCTGGGACCTCTTTCACTTCGTCGGCGTGACTGGCCCAGACACGCGTCTCGGGTGCGAGAGAGCCAACGAGTGGGTCGTCTTCGTCGAGGATTTCGACGTCGACGTCGGCGTAGCCGCCGTAGTCGCCGGAGCCGACGCGGCCGCCGAGTTCTTCGGCGAGAATCTGCATCCCGAGACAGATACCGAGAATCGGCACGTCGAGGTCGAGGTAGTCGGCACAGCGACCGATGCGGTCCATATCTGGGCCGCCGGAGAGGACGATGCCGTCTGCGTCGATATCTTCTGGAGCCGTGTCGTTGTCGACGAGTTCGGTGTCGACGCCGAGGTCACGGAGTGCGCGCCGTTCGAGGTGGGTAAACTGCCCGTGGTTGTCGATGACGACGATGCGGGTCATATCTCGGGTTGGACTAGCGTGCCTAAAAGTGGTTCGAAGACCGGTCGAGATGCGCGTATCCGTGCATTAGATTAGCATATCGACGCCCGTGGTGCTCGGTGGTCACTCGGTGTCGGCGCGTTCGAGGGCCGACTGAAACCCCATCTCCTCTAGCTCTTTCGTCCGTCGCGCTTCACGTGCAGCGATGGCCTCCGGGTCGGGCGAGGCGTCGTCGTCGATGCGAGCGAACGACTTGTGGACTTTCGTGTGGCACCACCGGCAGAGTGCGACGGTAATCTCGTGTGACGGGTCGCCGCCGCTGTGACTGCCGTACGAGAGGTGATGTTCTTCGAGGAGGGGTCGGGCCGTCGAGTCGTGTGCCATGCGGACTTCTTCGATGCCACAGCGGGTACACTCCCGGCCGTTCGTCGTGGACGCGTAGTGTGGACAGTCTCGAAACTCGCAGTCCTCGGCGGCGGCGACGCACTCGTAATCGAATCGTGCGCGCTCACGCGCGAACTCGGGGTCTCGGTCAGCGTACTCGCGAGCGAGGCGACAGTTACCGTCGCTCGTGAGGTGGTCACACCGGCCGGCGTGGTCGTAGGGGTCGTCGACACCTACGGGTGTGCCTGTCGGCGTCTGCTCCATACTGTGGGTGTGGTCAGCGCGAGTGTAAACGTTGCTTTCGAGAGAGTCGGGTCGAGAGAACCAAGGCGAGGAAATCGACCTGTCCGTACGGCAGGCCGAGCAAATCGGCCGACACCGGTCGGGACCACAGCCAGCGATGGTTTCATCATGTAGACGGTCCAAAAAATACCTGTGAGGCTCGTACACCGACAGAACGGCGACCAATCGACGCTCGCGTCGAACGTCGAAACCGCCGATTCGTTCCTCTCGAAGGCCCGCGGGCTGATGTTCCGTGGGTCGGTCCCCGACGACTACGCTCTCGTGTTCAGATTCGACGACGCCGACCGACACAGTCTACACATGGTGTTCGTCCCGTTCGACATCGACGCGCTGTGGCTCATCGGAGACGAAGTCAAGCAGAAAAAGCGCCTGTCCGCGTGGACGGGTATCGGGTTCGGGATGGCCGACACCATCATCGAACTCCCCGCTGGGGCCGCAGAAGACGTCGAACCCGGCGACCTGGTAGAACTCTCCGAGTAATCGGCCGGTTCCTCCACCGACGAGACACCAATAACTGTCGGAACCATCTCTTTTATACATTCGACAACATATGTGTTCACTTACTATGTCGGAACCTACCACACCGACGGAGGATAGAGTAAGTCGTCGCGAGACGGCTGGCTGTGAAATTCGACGGTTCTAACCTACAAGGACACGATTCTACCGTGAATAATCGATTCGGGAAGACCCCCGAGCTACGCACTTCTGATTCGGTACAGCTGTTAGATACTACGCTTCGCGATGGCGAGCAAGCGCCCGGCGTCTCACTGACACCGGGCGAGAAGGCAGATATCGCACTGGCACTCGACCGCGCCAAGGTGGACTACATCGAGGCGGGGAGTGCCTGCACCGGCCCCGGTGAACGCGAGACCATCAAACGCGTCACGTCGCTCGGTCTCGACGCGACGGTGACGAGTTTCGCACGGGGCGTCCAGAACGACATCGACCTCGCGCTCGACTGCGACGTCGGCGGCATCACGCTCGTCGTTCCGGCGAGCGAACGCCACATCGAGTCGAAGGTCGGGACGACCCGCGAGGGCGTCCTCCAGACGACCGACGAACTCGTCGCGTACGCCAAAGACCACGGCCTGTGGGTCGAGGTCATCGGCGAAGACGGCTCTCGCGCGTCACTGGAGTTCTTAGACGAGTTAGCCCAGGTCTCTCACAACGCTGGCGCAGACCGGTTCTGTTTCGCCGACACGGTCGGCCACACCAGCCCCGAACACACCTACGAGGCCGTCTCTCGCGTTGCCGAGTACGGACCGACGTCGACCCACACCCACGACGACCTGGGACTCGCGATGGCCAACGTCCACGCGAGTCTCGCCGCGGGTGCGGACCTCGTCCACACGACGGTCAACGGCATCGGAGAACGTGCTGGCAACGTCGCGCTCGAAGAGGTCGCAATCGCGCTCCATCACTGCTACGACGTCGAGTCGGTCAAACTCGACGAACTCTACGGACTGGCGCAGAAAGTCGCCCACGCGACGGGCGTCGCGCTCCCGCCGAACAAGGCAGTCGTCGGTCAGAACGCCTTCACGCACGAAAGCGGCATCCACACCGACGGCACGCTCAAAGACGACGCGATGTACGAACCGTACTCGCCGGAGACGGTGGGGCGCGAACGTCGCCTCGTCCTCGGAAAGCACGCTGGCCGTGCCGGCGTCAAAGCCGCTCTCGACGAACACGGTGTCGATGCGACGGACGAAGACGTCGCTGCGGTCGTCAAGCGAGTGAAAGAACTCGGCGACCGAGGGAAGCGCGTCACCGACGCGGACCTCCTCGCGTTCGCAGAAGACGTCCAGGGCCGCGAGCGTGACCGGACGGTCGAACTCCTCGACCTCACGGCAGCGTCCGGTGGCGGTACGCCGACGGCGAGTGTCAGACTCAACGTCGACGGCGAAGAACGGGTCGCCTCGGGCACCGGGTCCGGTCCGGTCGACGCCGCAGTGAAAGCAGTTCGGCAAGCACTCGGCCCCGACGCAGACGCACAACTCGACGAGTACCACGTCGACGCCATCACCGGCGGCACCGACGCCGTCGTCACCGTCGAAGTGACCATGTCGCTCGGAGACCGAAGCGTCACCGTCGCCGCGTCGGACGCGGACATCACGCGAGCGAGCGTGCAAGCGATGGTCGATGCGCTCGACCGACTACTCGAAAAGAGTCAGGGCACGCTGGAACCTGCGTCGGCAGACGACTAGCGCGTCTCTGTCGCGTCTGGCGTCTCTGTCGCGCCGAGTACCGCGCGTTCAACGCGTCTCTTTTGCGACGAGGTAGGTCCATCCACCTCGGCGCTCGAACCCGATGGCGTCGTCGCCGAGTTTCGACTCTGCGTAGTCGGCGACGCGACCCGTTCGGACCGTCGTGACGTCTATTCGGCGCGTCTCACCGTCTTCGCTCGTATTCGTGTTCGCCGCATTCGCGCTCATACAACTGCAATCGGACGGAGATGATATGTATCGAATCCTAGGAGAGTGAAAGTGAAACCGAAAGACAGCGGCGGGTGGTGTCACGAGTTAGCGTATCAGGGTGTTCCGACGTCGTATCGAAGCCAGACGAGCCCATCGTGGAGTGACTCGACCGACTGTCGACGAAGTTCGACAGCCTGTGGTTCGAGTCCTGCCGCGGGGTCTGGCCCACGACAGAACGTCCGTGCTGACTCACCGCCGACGAGTCGCGGGTGGACGAGAACGCTCACCTCGTTTACGAGCCCACCACGGAGAAGGATTCCAGAGAGCGTTCCGCCGCTATCGACGAGAATCGTCTCGCTGCCGAACTCGGATTCGAGCGTCTCGAGTGCAGTCTGCAGGTTGACTCGGTCTGCTCCCGCTTCGATGGCTTCGATACCCACCTGTTCGAGATACGTTCGGTAGTCTTCTGGCGTCGAGTGGGAGACGAGCGCGACGCCTCGGCTCCAGAAGGGGCTTTCGAGGAGGCCCCGCCAGTTTCTGATTCGGCCGCGGCTATCGGGGACCACCAGTAGTGGACAGCCCTCGTTTTGAACCTCGAACGGATCGAGCGCGTCAGGGTCGTCGGCCGGCGGCGCGTCCTCGTTTGCGAGGAGCGTCTCGCTCCCGACGAGGTGGACGTCGGCATTCCACGTCGCTGCGAGTTCGTAGAACGTGCCGATGTCTGCGGGGAACCCTTCGATTCGGCCGTCGAGACTGACGGCGTTGTGGACGACGACGTGAGCCATACGAACCGTAGGTCGTACACGGGCAAATGGACACCGCGGCGTACTCGGCCTCTGACCTCTGGACCGCGTCGTACAAGGCCCCGGAGAGACGATGTCTCACCGTGACCGACGCCGCCTTCGTCGTCGATATCAAGCCCTCGGCCCGCCGGACCAACGGCGCAGTGGGGACGCTCGTCAACAAACGCGGGAGGCGTCACGTGTTCAGTTCGCGTGACGACGCGGAGATGTGGGCCAGTGGACTGTCGAGTCGCGGCGGCGTCGCTGTCTGGATTCGCAGTGCCGACCCGCGAGACGAGAGTGATACCGACGCGTATCTCGTCGGGCGGCGTCACCGGGAACCGACACTGGCAGGGGCGTACGACAAACGCCGGCGGCGGTTGCGGAACGGAGAGAGTAGCGAACAGTCTCACTTCGAGATGAGTCAGGAGGAGTCTGCGAAGTCAACTAATCGCTGACAGGTTTGGGAAGCGGTGCTGAATACAGCGCGTGTATCGGCTAGCAGCGATAGTCGTCTTCGAGACGGTGGGGTTGGTCTATACAGCGACTGGAGTTACCAACGGGCATTCTCCAGAGGAACCATCGACGACTTTTGCACTCAACTTACACTACGGATGCCGGGGGTGAGGTGGCAGCAAACACACCTGACGCTGTCGGTGTGACACCCCAGAGGGGGACACTCGCGTACACTAATCTGTTGTTGAGACACACCGTCCGTCGCTCCTCACCCACCAGCGGGCGATACAATCGCTATGCATCTAGAGGTCACCGATATCGATACCCAGTGTACGCATGAGTTCTCAGCTTCGCAGCGATACCGGTGGTACGACACTGTTTATCTGTGGTGTCGTTCACCGACGGTGGCTGGTCGTTTCGGGGTTCATCGAGGAGCCTCCGATACGAGTGGCGGAGAACGCACGGTATTTAAAATCCTTAAAATGAGTCCCGCAACGTTACTCCGGCCAGTCAAGAACTACTCAATATGACTGCTAACCGACCTCCGAACTTGAATCAGTCATCACGGGAAGAGACCTCCCAGATGTCCACCTCACGGCGAGATGTGATCGCTGCCAGTGGCGCTGCAGTCTTGGGGTCCGTTACGGGGTGTCTGGGGCAGAACACTAGCCAGGGTACCGAATCGAAGGAGCCCGAACCGCCCTGGACCACGGAGGCGCTCGCCGACTACATCGACGGTGACGAGACGATTACCATCTACACGTCGACCGGGTCCTCCGACGAGTGGTACGACGTCATCGAGGTGATAAACGACGAGTTCGGCACCAGTCTCGAACCCAACGTGTTCGCGAGTTACGGGAGCAAGGTCACCCAGCGGTTCATCCAGGAGCGCCAGGCAGACAACGACAAGGCCGACGTCCTGAGCAGTCCGAGCGGCATCGACGAGCGGATGACGATCACTGCCAAGGAGGAAGGCAAGGAAGCGGCACTGGACATCGGTAAGAAGTTCTTCGAGTGGGACCTCGACAAGAACTTCTGGTTCAACGACGTGCTCGAGGACGTCCAGCAGTATCCGTTCTACGCGACGGCTTACAACGGCGGCCCAGGACTGGCGATGCCCATCAACGAGGAGATATTCGAGGAGCGCGGGCTCGACGTTCCACGAACCTACAACGACCTGTTCGACGACCAGTACGAGGGGCTGAAGACGACCATTTCCAGCAGCTACATCGCCGCGGACATGGTCGGTTGGATCATCAAACACCACGCCGAAGAGCGGGGCGTGAGCGAACTGGAGTGGGCGAAACAGCTGAGCGACCACCTCGAGTTCGTGGGCGCGAGTTCCCACACGGCCGCCGCACGGGAGGTCCGCGACGGCAACGCGCCGATGTCGCTCTACAACTGGCCGACGGTGCTGGGGCCGTTCGCGGGCGATGACTCCCCGCTCAGAGCTGTCTTCCCCGAGGACGTCAAAAGCGACATGAACGGGTCGCCGGTGGCCATCAACAAGAACGCCCCCAACCCGTGGGTCGCGCGCTTCTTCCTCAGCGCGTACCTCGAGGAGTCGGTCCAGCGGCGGCTGGTCACCGACGTCGTCAGACAGATTCCCTGCCGGCTCGACCTGGACTACTCCGCACAGGACCCCGGCGCGTTCACCCAAAAGCGGCTGAACACGGCGTTCGAGCCGGTGTCGTTCTGGGACACCTGGCAGACCGCCCAAGTCGGGCAGGAGGCGAAAGACAAAGGTGTATTCGACCTGTGAGGACCGATAATTCGATACCCTGCGGAATCCGGTAACCGCCCCACCATGACCGACGACCACCAGTTGACCGTTCGCGGCCTCGGCAAGCGCTTCAGCGACGCCTTCGAAATCGCCGGCGTCGACCTGACCGTCGGGTCAGACGAGATCGTGGCCCTGCTCGGCCCGAGCGGTTGTGGCAAGACGACGATACTCCGGTGTATCGCCGGCGTCGAGACGCCCGACAGCGGCGAGATCACCATCGGTGGCGAGACGGTCTACGGGGACGGTGTCTCCAGGCCTCCGGAAACGCGCGACATCGGGATGGTCTACCAGAACTACGCGATATGGCCCCACAAGACCGTCTACGAGAACGTCGTCTTCCCGCTGAAACACGCCACCCACGACGTTCCCCGCGAGCGCTACGAGGAGCGCGTCGACTGGATGCTCGAACTGATGGAGATTGCCAGCAAGCGAGACGACCCTGCGACGGACCTCAGTGGCGGCCAGCAACAGCGGACCGCGCTGGCCCGCGCGCTGGTCCACGGGCCCGACCTGTTGTTACTGGACGAACCACTGAGCAACCTCGACAAGGAACTGCGCAAGGGGATGCGGTACGAACTCCAGCGCCTCCAGCACGAACTCGACGTGAGTATGCTCTACGTGACGCACGACCAGGAGGAGGCGTTCTACCTGGCCGACCGAGTCGTCATCGTCAACGACGGCGAGGTCGTCGAACGGGGTGTCCCCGAGGAACTACACCGCGCCCCGAAGACGGCGTTCACCCGTCGCTTCGTTGGTGCACGCAACCCGTTCGAGGGGACGATCGAACCCGGTTCCGATGGGGGGTTGGTCGTTAGAACTGACCTCGCCGACGTCCCACTCGACCGGACTGACTACATGTTCAGCAGCGAGAACCCCGGCGACGTCGAGTGTTTCCTCCGTCCCGAGGACCTGATAGTCCGCGACGTCGACCCCGCCGGTCGGATGACGGCCGCGGACCGACCGGTCGAGACCAACGGGGTTGTCCAACAAGCAGCAAGCGACGGTGGCGAGACTGACGGGGCCATCCGACAAGCAGCAAGCGACGGTGGTGAGACCGGCGGGACCGTCCAGCAAGCAGCAAGTGACTGTGGTGAGACTGGCCCCACGGTGGACGGCCACGTCGAACTGATGGGGACGGTCGTTGCCGAGGGTATCCTCGGTGACCGCTACGAGGTGACGGTCGGGTTCGAGGGGACCGACACCGAACTCACCGTCCACTGTGACGACTACCGGGACTTCGCCCGTGGGGACCCGATACGGCTTGGGTTCGACCCAGGCGCGATGCAGGTCTACCGGACGACACCTGACCGAGAGCACGCCACGAGTACGACTGTGAACACGACCACGCAATGAGTTCGAAACGACCGCTGGCCGAGGCGGCCGCCGCCGCGTTCGACCGGCTCCCAGGAGTCGAAACCCAGTTCGACACCGACAGTGAACCGGTCAAAGGGGTGATCCTCGGGGTGGTCGTAGCCGTGGTGGTTGGGCTGACGGTCGTGCCGCTGGTCTTTCTCCTGTGGACGAGCGTGTGGTCGGGCTACCCTGGGGAGTTCGGTGCGCGATTCACCCTCGAAAACTTCCGTGCGGTGTACTTGGAGGGCTTTTTCCCAGTCGTCGAACTGGTCGCGAACTCGTTGATAGTCGCCGTCGGGATGACGGGGACGGGCCTGGTGTTCGGACTTGGTGCCGCCTGGTTGTTCGTGCGGACGAATCTCCCGACGAAAGGCGAGATGGAACTGGTTTTGCTGTCGTGCCAGACGATTCCGGGGTACGTCTACGCCATCATGTACGTCACGACCTACGGCGCCGACAACGGCATTCTCGCGACGGCCGTGCGCGAGGCGTTCGGCCTCGCGTCACTCCCAGTCGACATCTTCAACCCGTGGGCCATCGCCTTTATCGCCGGAATCAACGTCGTTCCGACGTTCTACCTGCTCACCGTCCCGGCGCTCCAGGACATGGACCCCGCCCTGGAGGAGGTGAGTCGCATCCACGGCGCGAGCGTGAGAGAGACCGTTCGCTCGGTCACGTTTCCGCTGATCAAGCCGGCGATTCTCTCGGGGTCGATCGTCATCTTCCTCTACGGGATGGGCGAGTTCGCCGTCGTCTCTATCCTCGGCGTACGCAACGGCTTCGACGTCTACTCGACGACCATCTTCACGGCGATCAAGGGTCGGTTCCCCGCCGCCTACGGGCAGGCGGCCGCGCTGGCGTGTAGCCTCCTCCTGATGATGCTCGTGTTCGTGTGGTACTACCGGAAGGTGACCAGCCGCAAGGAGGACTTCATGACGCTGACCGGACGGCGACACAACGCCCGCGTCTGGGACCTCGGTCGGTGGCGGTGGCCCCTCGCGGCCGGCATCTGGGCACTCCTGCTCGTCGTCTGGGTGGTCCCCATCGTCGCGCTCGTGGTGACGTCGCTCCACGTGAACTGGTACGGCGAGGTCGACCTGTCACAGTTAACGCTGGCCCACTACGTCACGGTGCTGACGGACCCGCAACTGCGAAAGGCGTTCGTCAACAGTCTACTCGTCGCCGGCGGCGGTGCGACGCTGGGAACGGTGTTGGTCATCGGTATGGCCTACTACACCGAGCGAACGAAAGCCCGCCTGCGCGGGTTCGTCGACTTCCTGTCGCTCACGCCGCTCGCCGTCCCCGGAATCATCACCGGCGCCGGTCTCCTCTTTACGTTCCTGTGGGTCGGGAAGATTCACCCCTTGCTCGACTGGTACGGGACGCTCGCCATCATCATCGTGGGGTCGGTCATGGTGTTCCTCCCGATGTCCTCGCGGATCGCCGTCGGGAACATCGTCCAGATACACGACGACCTCGAGGAGGCCGCCCGGGTCGCCGGCGCCAGTTGGCTCCAGGGGATGCGCGAGGTCTTCCTCCCGCTGTTCCGAAACACCGCCGTTGTCCTGTGGTTCTTCCTCGCGATGCATATCGTCCAACTGCTGTCGATCCCGATGATGACCTACACGTCGAAGACCATCGTGATACCAGTCAAACTCTTCGAGCTCTACACCTACGGCTCCGACATCACGCTCGTGGCCGCCATCTCCTCGCTGTTCATCCTGCTGACCGTCGTCTTCCTCATCGGACTCCGCCTCACCGGAATCACGTTCTACGAACTCGGCCAGCAATAATCAGTCTCCGACGGTCGCCCCGACTCGGACGTCGCCGTTCGTGACTAACGCCGGACGACTCAGAGCGTCGACTCGACGAACAGGTCTTCGAGGTCTCGGGGCTCGGACACGATTCCGTGGTCGACGGCGTAGGACTGCAGTGTCGACAGCGCCCGCCGGTTCTCGTCGGTCAGGCCGTACTCCCAGGGATTCTCTCCCATGATATCGTGTTGGCGCTCGACGTGCTGGTTCGCCCACGCCAGTGGGAACCACCGAGGTTTGCTGAGTCGGCCCAGACACTGTTCCAGGGACTCCTCGAACGCCTCGTAGAGTTTGTTCGCGACCCAGGGGTAGCGCTCGAGCAGGTCGTCGCTGACGACGACCGTGTGCATCGGCGGGAAGATACCCGTCTCCCGGTAGTAGCCCTCCTCGACCGCCTGCGAGTCGTCGAGGACGCGCTCGATCTTCGTGTGGTCGAACGAGGGGCCGTCCTGTGCCCGCCGGTCGGAGTCGCCACCGGTCAGCGGGCGGTGAATCGGGGTGGGCACGAACACGGCGTCGAGTTCGCCTTCGACGAGCAGTTCCCCGAGCGCGGCAGACGCCCGCCCGGAGCGGTCGTGTCGGACGACGTCGAACCGGTTGGGAATATCGACGGGGACGATGTCGCTCTCGGGCTTGACGGTGTGCCAGGTGACCGACGCCAGGTCGACGCCGTAGTGTTCGGCCACGGTCCCGCGCTGCCAGATTCCCGTCGTCGTCTGCCAGTGGACGAGCCCGACGTCCTTGCCCTCGAGGTCAGCGAGGCCGAAGTCGTCGTCGGTCCGCCGGAAGATAAACGAGTGGCGGAACTTCCGGTAGGGAAAGACCGGGATGGCGGTGAAGGGGTACTCCCGGTCGGCAGCGACGGACGAGAGGTACGACCCCAGCGACAGTTCGCAGGCGTCGAACTCCCCGTGGCGGACCATCCGCTCGAAGCGCTCGGGGTTGTGATAGTCGACGACGTGGAGGTTCGTCCCCTCGGGTTCGACCACTCCGTCCCAGAGCGGTCGCGTCCAGTCGTACTCCGTACAGGCGAGCGTGAGGTCGACGGTCATCGGCCCGGAGTTCTCCCGCGGGGCACAAGTCGTTTCGGACCCTTCCCGCCGTTCGACACCAGGTCCCCACGTTTATGCACCCATGGGACGGACCCGCAGGCATGAGAGACCTCCGCGAGTTCGTGGCCGCGATCGAAGAGCGCGGTCAGCTCGAACGCGTCTCGGGAGCGGATCTGGAACTGGAGATCGGCGGCATCTCGAAGATCGCCCGCCGCGACGAACTCGGGACAGCGCTGCTGTTCGGTGACTTCGAGGGGACGGTGCCAGGTTCTCGGGTGCTGACGAACGCGCTCGACACGCCGTTACAAGTGACGCTCGCGCTGGGTCACGAGCCGACCTCGGACATCCGCGAGGCGGTGCTCGCACAGAAGGAGACAGCCTCGGAGATGAAGACGCGGCCGGTCGAGGTGGTCGAGGACGGCCCAGTCTTCGAGAACGTCCAGCGCGGCGACGACGTCGACCTCACGGCGTTCCCGGCGCCCCGATGGCACGAGAACGACGGCGGCCGCTATATCGGGACCGGCGACGTCGTAATCACCGAGAGCCCGGACGGCGACGACCGCAACGCCGGCACCTACCGCGTGCAGGTCCACGGGCCGAAGACGGCGACGCTGAACATCAGACCGGGTCGCGACGCCGACCGCCACCGACAGGCGTACTTCGACCGCGACGAGCCGTTCCCGGCGGTCATCTCGCTCGGGCACCAGCCCGACCTCTTCATGGCCGCCAACCAGCGCTTTCCCTCACACGTCGACGAGATGGAATACGTGAGCGCCCAGCGCGACCAGCCCCTCGAAGTCGTCGAGGGCGAAGTCTCGGGACTCCCCATCCCCGCACACGCGGAACTCGTCGTCGAAGGCAAAGTCTGGCCGGACGCCGAGGAGATAACGGAGGGGCCGTTCGGTGAGTGGACGGGCTACTACGGGGCGGGCGAGACTCAGCAGCGCCCGTTCGAGATCGACCGGATCTACTACCGTGACGACCCGATAGTCCTCACGTACAACAACGTCCCGATGACCGCGACGGCGATGTCGACGATTCGCTCGGGGGCGGCACTGTGGCACCAACTCGAGGAGGCCGGCATGACGGGTATCGACGAGGTGACGACCATCTTCCCAGGAATCTGGTTCCAGGTAATCTCCATCGAACAGCAGTACCCCGGCCACAGCACGCAGGTCGGGTTGCAGGCTATGTCGCTCCCGGCGGGCTCGTGGGAGGGTCGAATCACCATCGTCGTTGACGAGGACATCAACGTTTACGACTTAGACGAGGTTCTGTGGGCGACTGTGAGCCGGTGTGACCCCGCCGAGGATATGCAACTGATCGAGAACTGCGTGAGTTCGCGAATCAACCCGCGGCTGTCCGCCGAGCAGGAGAAGTCGGGCGACCACACCAAGAGCCGCCTGTTCTTCGACGCGACGAAACCCTACCACTGGAAAGAAGAGTTTCCGCCGGACACGAAACTCGACCCCGACATGGAAGCCGACCTCAGAGCGGAGTGGAGCGACCTGCTCTCGAAGCCGTGACTCGGGAGCCTGCGGTCAGGTGGAGTCGGCCGACGCGACGGTCTCGAGTTTCGAGAGCACGTCCTCGAGGGGCGTGACGTCGGCGTACCGCAGGTCCATGTCGAACAACGCCACCTCGTGAGTGAGGGTGACGGCGTCGGCCACGCACTCCGGCGGGACGATGGTCCGGAAGCCACTGGAGTGGCTGTCGACGACCGTGGCGCGGAGACAGCCGCCGGTGTTCGTCCCGCAGACGACCAGCGTGTCGACCCCGTAGTAGTGAAGCAGGTTCGCGAGATGCGTGTCGAAGAAGGCGCTCGCGCGGGGTTTCTCGACGACGTGCTCGCTCTCGCGCGGTTCGATTGCCGGCGGGAGCCGGTCGAGTTTCGCCACCCAGTCCTCACGGTCGCGGTCGGTGGTGGCGTCGTCGGGGGTGCGGTCCGACGACGCCGACCCCTTTATCGGGACCGGATATCCCTCGGGTAGCGACCGCCCCGACGGGACTGCGTAGAAGACGGGGACGTCGACTGAGCGCGCAGCGTCGAGCAGCCGGGCCGTGTCCGCGACGCAGTCCGGGGTGGTTCGACGCCCGTCGAGGAACGCCTCAGTCGCGTCCACCACGAGCAGTGCCGGTCTCTCGCCCCAGCCGACACGGTTGCCGTACCGCGACTGCGATTCGAGGTACGCCACGTCCGACGCCGGGACGATATCCGGGATGTACAGGTCGCTGTCGTCGCTCATAGCGGGCGGTTGTCGACCAAGTGCCATAAAGCGCCGGGGGCAGGACAGCGACATCCCCGTGACTTAGGGCCCGGTCGACCGTATCGTCCAGCGATGGACGGCGCGAACGGGAGGACAGTCGACAGCCGACCTGCCGACTCGACCGACGAACGAACGCCCGAGACCGGCGAGGTCGTCGTGGTGCATTACTCACGGACTGGGACCACGGCACAGGTCGCCGCGGACGTCACTGCCGCGCTCGAAGCGGGCGCGGGGACAGACTCCGGTGAACAGGTCGACCCGCGAACCGAGCGAATCGACCCCCGCCGGGAGCGCTCGTACTGGAACTGGCTCGCACGTTCGTTCGTTCCGGGGTCACGGGTCTCCATCAGACCGGTCGATATCGACCTCCGCGACGTCCGGGCGGTCTTTCTGGGCACACCCAAGTGGACACTCTCGTGTCCGCCCGTCACCGAGTTTTGCCGGCGAGTCACCTTCGACGAGACCCCAGTCGGGGTCTTTCTTACGTACGGCGGCTTTGACGAGGAACGGTACGCTCGGTCGCTCGCCGCAACGCTCCGCGACCGGGGCGCTGACGTCCGCGCAACGCTGCTCGTCCAGCGCGACGAGGTCGGGTCCGGTAGCTATCACGACCAGGTCGAACGCTTCTGCGAGCGCGTGCTATTCTGACTACCCGTCGGCCTCGCGCAGTTCGAGGACGTAGCCGTCGGGATCTCGGGCGAGGAAGATGCGCCCGCCCCACGGCACCTCGCGAGGTTCGACCAGCAGTTCCCCCGGCCGCTCGTCGAGTTCGCGCTCCATCCGCGCGTAGACGTCAGCGAGCGGTTCGTCGACGACCAGCACGACGACGGCGCCGTCGCCGCGCTCGCTTCCCGGCGGCGAGAGACCAAAGGCCGCCAGTTCTTCGGGGTCGAAATCCGCCTCTATTTTCAGTTCGCACGCGCCGGTCTCGTAGGCGACGCTGCCATTGCTGACCGTCCGTGGTTCCAACCCCACCGCCACCTCGTAGAACTCGCGTGCGGTCGCCAAGTCGCCGCTCGTCAGAAACAACTGTGCGAGTGTCGCCATGTGTCCCGCGTCGTCGGGCGCACCCAAATAACACCGGTCTCGACGCGCCCGAGTCCTGTGTCAGCGGACCGCGCTCAACTGGTCGACGTGGAGAAAACTCGTCCCGGCCGTGGCGGCAGCGGCCGCGTCGCCGTCGGTCGCACCGACGTAGACGCCGTTTCCGGGCGTCGCGTCGAGTCGGGCGAACACCTCGGCCAGTCGCTCCCCCGACGCGCCCCCCTCGACAGACGAACACGACAGGGTGTCGGGGAGCGAACCGGCGTCGAACGCTCCGTCAGCGCCGACCACCACGGCGTCGAACGCGTCGAGCGCCGCGGGGTCGGCGGTGAGGGTTGACGGCGACGAATCGTCGACGGTGAGTCTGACGCTGTCTCCGGGGCCGACCCGGAACAGTGACCGGAGCCGAACGGGGGCGACGACCTCGACTTTCGTCGGAGGGTACCCTGGGACGAGCGGCCGGAGTACGGCAGCGCGGACGCCGCCGACCCGACACGCCGTCAGGTCGACGCCGTCACAGTGGTCGTTGCCGACCTCGTCGAGCGACGCGGTCGGAGCCGGTCGCGTCGTCTCCGCGTCTATCTCGAGGTTGAGGGTGCCGTGGAACGGCTCGAAGCCGAGAGCCGCCCCGAGGGCGTCGTCGACCGCCGCGACGAACCCGGCGGCGGTCCCCGAGCCAGTCGTGAGCATTCCGTGCACAGTCTCGGAGA
Organism: Haloferax marinum; assembly: GCF_009674625.1. Taxonomy (GTDB): domain Archaea; phylum Halobacteriota; class Halobacteria; order Halobacteriales; family Haloferacaceae; genus Haloferax; species Haloferax marinum. Next base: position 1,222,214 of record NZ_WKJQ01000001.1, read on the forward strand.
GGAGTGGGACCGGCTTGAATCGGTCGGTGGTGGCCTCCCGCCTGCGTCGTTTCCCATGGAAAGAAGTATTCCGTTCGAGTGCGAACGTCGGCCGATGACCGACCGAGTGATCGTCGGTGTGACCGGCGCGACTGGGCAGATATACGCGGTTTCCGCGCTTCGGTTGCTGGACGAGACGGACTACGAGGTCCACCTGATTCTCTCGAACGCGGCGAAGGTCAACCTCCGACAGGAGAGAGACCACTCCGTCGGTGACGTGACGGAGCTGGGCGACGTCGTCCACGACGTCGACAACATCGGTGCGAGTCCGGCCAGTGGCTCGTTCCGGAACGACGGGATGATAATCACGCCGTGTTCGATGAAGACGCTCGCTGAGATCGCACACGGCCACAGTCGCAACCTCATCACGCGGTCGGCCGACGTGGCGCTCAAGGAACGCCGCCCGCTCGTCCTCATGCCCCGCGAGACGCCGTTCAACCGCATCCACATAGAGAATATGCTGTCGGTCACGGACGCCGGTGCCATCGTCGTCCCGCCGTTCCCAGCGTTCTACCAGAACCCCGACTCTATCGAGGCGATGGTCGCCAACACGATGGCCAGAGCGCTGTCTCACCTCGGCGTCGACGTCGACTACGAGGAGTGGCAGGGGCTCGGGAGATGAGAGACGACGAACGGCGAGAACCGGTGGAATGAACGAGGGGACCAGCGTCGTTGCTGTCGGTTACCTCGAACTTCTCCTCCGGCCCGTTCGTACATGTCTGGGTAGGGAGCGAACACCACGGTCCCCGAAACCACCCGTTCTTCACCGGTCGCAGTGTCGAAACCACGAACCGAGACGTGGGTGTCTGCTCCCCCGTGGAACAGCGGCGCAACGTCGACGATGAACTGTCAGATATTCACGTACTCGATGGGTGGTTCACTTTTTCGAACGGTCGACGAGTGCGACGAGAAATCTCACGTGGGTACACTCACGTCACGCGGGGCGAGAGACAGTCGTCTCTCGAGGGGTGACGGTCGGAAGAAGCGCCGAGGGTGAGATTTGAACTCACGTGTCCGAATGGACAGTAGATTTCGAATCTACCGCCTTGGCCGGGCTAGGCTACCTCGGCTTACATCGTCATCTCTCTCCCGGATAGTTTAATCCGTTTCGATTTACGAAGGCTTCGAGTGGTGTGACCGAGGGACGAAACCGTGGCTCGTCGGCCTCGCCGACCACTGTTACTAAGTCACACGAAGACGGGATTGTCGCATGGACATCGATACGGCGAGCGAGACGTGTACGCAGGTTCTCGACGCCATCTCGGAGGCCGTCATCGCCGAGCGGTCGTTCCTCGAGACAGTCCTCACCGGCGTTCTCGCCCGCGGGCACGTCCTCCTCGAAGACGTCCCCGGAACGGGGAAGACGCTCACCGCACGGAGTTTCGCGACCGCGCTGGGGCTCTCGTTTTCTCGCGTGCAGTTCACCCCGGACCTGCTCCCCGCCGACGTGACGGGGACCAACATCTACGACGAACGCGACCGGTCGTTCGAGTTCTCTCCCGGCCCCATCTTCGCAAACGTCGTCCTCGCCGACGAGATTAATCGCGCCCCACCGAAGACGCAGGCGGCCCTCCTCGAAGCGATGGAAGAAGGACAAGTCACCGTCGACGGAGAGACACACCCACTTCCAAAACCGTTCTTCGTCATCGCCACACAGAATCCGGTCGAACAGGAAGGGACGTTCACCCTGCCGGAAGCGCAAGTCGACCGATTCGTCGTGAAGTCAGCAATCGGCTATCCAGACCTCGATGGCGAAGTCGAACTGCTCCGGCGACGCGCCGGCCGCGAAGAACAGAGTCCGAGTATCGACCGCGTCCTCGACCGCGACTCAGTCGTCGCCATTCGACGAGCGCCAGAACAGGTCCGCGTCGACGACGACCTGTTGCGCTACATGGCCGAACTCACCCAGGCGACACGGTCCGACCGCCGCGTCCGTGTCGGCGTCTCGCCGCGAGGGACCCAGCGATTGTTCGAAGCCTCGCGCGGTCGCGCGGTCGTCGAAGGTCGGGCGTTCGTCACCCCAGACGATATCAAACGCGTCGCCCAGTCGGTCCTCGCGCATCGTCTCGTTCTGACCCCGGACGCTCGCGTCGAAGACGTGCAGAAAGCCGACGTGGTTCGTGGCGTCCTCGAGAAGGTGGCAGTGCCGACAGTCGAGTAGGGACGGGATAGTTCAGGGAGTGACCGTCACCGTCTGACCGCCGCGACGAGCGCGATTGCACCCACCAACAGCAACACGACCGCCGCGATGGGTTGGCCGCCCGACGCGACTGCCCAGATGGCGTAGACGACGCCGGCACCGACGGTGAGAACGACCAGCGTCGTCGCCGCGTGAACGATTTCGAGACGTGTCGTGTCGGTCTCTCTCCCGAGGTGTTCACCGACAGAGAGTGCGTTCTCCGCGACGTCCCACGCGAGAATCGACGCGACGGCAGCGAGGAGCAATGCTTCGGTCCCCACCCCGCCGAGGCCGGCGAAGAGGAGTGCGAGGAAGAAGACACCACCGGCCGCGTCGAGCGTGCGGCGAGACCCGCGGGTCAACCCGGCGGCGATGACGAGCGTGCCGACGAGGCCGCCAACTGCTGCAGTCGCCGTGGTGAACGCGAGGGCGAGCGTCGCGAGTCCGGCAGCAGACAACGCTATCGCCGCCCCCGAACGAGTCGGCCGCCGAGTGATTTCACTCACTGCGACCACCCCGACTCTGCGCGGGCGAGGGCGACTGCGAGCGGTTCTGCTCGCCAATCGACGACGCGGATGCCGGACCGTCGCAGTTCACGGAGACGTAAGTCGCGTTCGAGGCGAGCGAGTCTGGCACCGATGGTTCGAGTCACCGTCGGGTCGGGTGAGACGACGGTGACAGCGTGACCGTACGCTTCCAGTCGGCGGGCGACGGAGACGGCGTAGTCGTCGGTGAGCGGTGAGCAGAAGATGACCTGCGCGTCGCTGGAGAGTCGCCGTCGCAGACGTTTCACCGCGATAGCGGGGAAGAACGCTTCCTTCGGCGGCGTCGGTGCAAACGCAGGGTGGGTCGCGAACAGGCGTCGAGCACGGGCGCGATGGTCGGCACCCGACGAGGGTTCGAGCCAGCACTCGTTCGGGCCGAACCCGGCCACGCCGACTCTGTCACCACTGTCGAGAAGCGCCGAAAATGCGATACTCGCGGCATCGACACTTCGTTCGACTGCCGTCTCGGCGTCCGATTCGGGGGCGACGTGTGCGTCAGAACGAGTATCGACCACGAGGACGACAGTCGCGGCACGTTCCTCGCGGAACTGGACCGTCGCGAGTTCGCCGGTTCGTGCGCGTCGATTCCAGTCGATGCGGCGAATCGGGTCGCCGTGTCGGTACTCGCGAATGGAGGCGAACTCCAATCCGGCGCCCGAAACGTCCGTCTCGACGCGTCCGGCGTATTTCGAGGTGAGTCCGCGGAGCGGGAGGTCCGCCGTCGCCGCCAGTTCGGGTTCACATCGCATCGTCGTCTCGGTGTGTATCGTCTCACGTCGCTCGACTGCACCGCTGGGGTCGCGGGCGACGACGACCGTCTCACCCCACGTGTGCTCGCCGCGAATCGCCGTGACGGTGTACGTCGTCGTCGCAGTCGCGCCGGGACGGAGCGCCGTTCCGAGGCGTGCAGGGTCGCCCGAGACGGCCAGCGCCGGTGGAACACCGTCGACGACCCGCAGGTCGAAGAGCGTCCGTGTTCCCTCGTTGGTGACGGTGAGCGTCACTTCGACGTCGTCGTCGGCGTCTGGCGTCGTATCCGAGAGTTCTCGCTCGACGGCGAGATTCACGTCGGGAACTGCGGCGATGCGGATGTATCCGAGGAAGACGACGCCGAGTCCAGCGAGTAAGAGGGGTGCTGGTTCGCGGGTGAACACACCCACTGCGGCGGCGACGAGAACGAGTCCTTCGAGGCCCGTCCAGCGTGCCGTGTCGAACCCCAGAGTCATCGGGGCGCTCCTGTGAGCTCGGCAGGTGAGTTGGCCTCACTGTCGTCGAATCGGGTTGGGTCGGTACCGACGTTCTCTATCGCCGCGATAGTTCGTTCGACGCGGGCGACCAGCACAGACTGCCCGGAGAGTAGCAGTCGAAGACGAAAGGAGAGTGGAACCGAGATATCTGCACCGAGGAAGCGGGCGGCGACGACGTCGTCTGTCCACGCCCCCGTGTCGATGAGCAAGCGAGCGTCTTCGGGGGTTCTGCCGTCGCGGAGGACGAGCGCCCGTTGCGCACGCTGTTCGAGACGTGAGACGAGGCGGTCGCGAGTATCCCATCGACTGCGGCGCGTCATGGCAGCGACGAGTTCGTCGTCGAAGTCGGACCCTGGGACAGGAACTTCGACGCGGAGTTCCGGGTCGCCAGTCGTCGAGGTCCGCATCGGTGTGTCACGGCGACGTTGTACGTATCTGAGTCCCTGTATCACCGCGAGACCGCCGACGATAGCGAGAAACAGGTCGGTGAGTTCGAGGCCGAGTGATGCGCCCGCGACGAGCGCGAACCCGAGGCCGGTGGCGACGATTCCGACGAGATACGCGAGCGAACGACGCTTCGTCATCGTCCTTCCTGTCCGGTGTGGGTCTCCCGGTCGGTGTGGGTCCCTCGGTCGGTTGTCGTCCTTCGGTCGGTGTGGGTCCCCTGTCTGGTGTCCGTCCCCCGGTCAGTGGTCGTCCCCTGCCCGGTGTCCGCCCCTTGCTCGGGAGGCGCGTAGACTGATTCGATATTTCGAAGCGCGTCGACCGCTCGTCGTTCACGTTCTGCCGTCGCCTCGGCACCGCCGTATCGGACGACTTCGAAGAGGTCTGTGAGTTCGGTTACGTCGTCTCGTGCCATGCCGGCGTCGACGGCCGCGGCGGCGAACTCCGCAGGAGTCGCGGACTGCCGGTTCGGGACGTCGAGCAGTGCCGTCATCTCTGCCCACGCGCGGAACACTTCGTTTTCGACGTCGGTCTCGCCCGATTCGATTCGCTCGGCAGCAGCACCAGCAGCACGACCGACTGCCGCGACGTTCGACTCTCCTTCGAGCGATGGGTTCGCAGATTCGTCGTCGGCGTCGGGCGTGTCACTCGTTCCGGCGACGAGCATGAATAGGGCAACCACGAGCGCGACGACAAGCAAGATACTGAACAGTATCGTCGGCGGAGAGACGCTCTGAATGCCGCCGGCACCCTCACCGAGACGTCCCCCGCCACCGGGGGCGAACAGTGAGATGTTGCCTGCGGCCGCCGCGGCACGTGTCGAAAAGGAGAAGCCTCTGTTGCACGCGGTCAGCAAGCCGAAGAGGAGAACCACCGGCGGTCCGAGCGCCAAGACGACCGCCACCGGTGGGAGCAGTGACTTGGTTTCCCAGTAGGCATAGCCGGCGACGAGGAGAAATGCGGCGGCGACGATACCGAGCACCTCGGGCGAGAAAAGCCACGGCAGACACGGCGTTGGGATACTGATACCTTCGGTGTCTCCCGAGAGCGGTTCGAATCCGGTGTCTTCTGTCTCGCCAACACCGCCGCCGCCAGCGGAACCGGCACCGAATCCAGCGGGACCGCCGTCTGTCACGACCGTCGAGTCGATAGTCGCGGCCGCGACGGCGAAAGCCACGACGGCGAGGAGGGCCAGTGCGAGCGCACCGAGAGTCGAGCGGTCCACGACAACAAGTAACAGTATCCGAGGTAAAGGCATTTCGAGGGACGGCGTAGACCGATGCGGGTTCGAGGCCCGAGAGAGACGGTGAAGGTTCTGAAAATAGTCGGGCAGACGTCTGCTATTTGCCAGTTCGAGGTTACAGAATAGCTGTCCCCATCGACACCTCGGAGACAGACCACTGTTACACGTGAACGGCGAGTCGTGACGACGTGTTCGAATGCCGGGTACCGGCCGCGGCACACCACATTTACAAGTGAATTAGCGGAGCGAAGTGAGACAGGAGTAGACCCACAGACACCACTGTTGCAAGTGAAAGCTCACGAGTGTGTGAGGGTGGTGAGTGCGGAGAGACCACGTTTACAAGTGAATTGACTCCGGACAGAATGTTCTCGGACCCACCACGATTGCAGGTGAATCGGGAGAGAGGAGGTGGCTTGCGTACAAACTCCGCCGAACGACATCACGTGCGGCCATGGTTCTGACCCCCAGTTCATGTCGGCGCTCTAGTTGAAACGATGCACTGTTGTTCTTCTAGAGACTCTCGTCTCTCGTCTTCACTTGCAACAGTGGAGTGTGTCTGTGTCCACGGTGTCAGTATCGAGACGTACCCCACGTTCGAGAGGCATCTTCGATTCGACTACCGACGTGACTGAACAACCACTCGACAACTTCTCGTGTCGTCTTCGTCAGGTAGTTCAGAAATTCACATGAATCAGATGAAATCGCGGTTTTAAATAGGGGGACGCTACAACGACCCGACGTTAATGCGCCGGTTCGAGCGAAAACAGAACGTCTTCATCAACAAGGACGCCCTTGGTGAGTCTTACAAACCCGAGCGCATCGAAGAGCGCGACGACGAGATTTCGGAGTATATGGATGCACTCCAACCTGTCGTCGACGGGTGGGAACCGAACAACATCTTCCTCTACGGGAACACCGGCGTTGGAAAGACGGCAGTGACCGAGTTCCTCCTCGAGATGCTTCTCGAAGACGTCTCGAAGTACGACGACGTCGATTTGAGCGTCATCTCTATCAACTGCAAGACGCTCAACTCCTCGTATCAAGTCGCGGTCGAACTCGTCAACGAACTTCGCCCCGCTGGTGCGGAGATTAGTTCGACAGGCTACCCACAACAGACCGTCTTCAAGAAGTTGTTCGAAGAGTTAGACGACGTTGGGGGGACGGTTCTCATCGTCCTCGACGAGGTCGACTCTATCGGTGAGCGTGACGAACTGCTCTACGAACTCCCACGCGCCCGTTCGAACGGCAAACTCGACGAGGCGAAAGTCGGCCTCATCGGCATCTCGAACGACTTCAAATTCCACGACCAACTCGACCCGCGCGTCCAAGACACGCTCTGTGAGCGCGAACTCCACTTCCCACCGTATCAGGCACCCGAGCTGCAGAATATCCTCGAATCGCGTGCAGACGTCGCCATCGCGGGCGACTCCTGTGAGGAAGGCGTGCTCAACCTGTGTGCTGCACTCGCCGCCCGCGACAGTGGAAGCGCACGACAGGCCCTCGACTTACTCCGGTTGGCGGGAGAACACGCCGAGAACAAAGACGACGACCGAATCACACTCGACCACGTCGACATCGCCCGACAGAAACTCGAACAAGAGCGTGTGGTCGAGGGGATGCGCGAACTCACCGAGAACGGGCACTTCGCACTTCTCGCAGTCGTCTCGAAGGCGGCCCACGACGAGACACCGTGTCGGATGCGCGACCTCTATCAGGAGTATCTCCGTCTGTGTAACTCCGCCGGCATCGACCCGCTGGCCCAGCGGTCGGTCCACAACCACCTCTCGGACCTCCGCATGCTCGGTATCCTCTCTGCCGAAGAAAACCGCACCGGGTCGCGTGGCAACTACTACAGTTACGCCCTCGACGTTCCGTTCTCCAGCGCGATGGAAGCGCTCTCGGACGTTCTCTCACTCGACTCCGTCCTCGACGAGATTCGGAAGACGGCACAGCAGACAAAGGCTGTCTGAGAGAGCCCGGAGGACCAAGGCTGTCTGAGAGAACTCATAGGACAAGGCTGTCTGAGAGAACCCACAGACTCACTCTGATGTCGCCAGTCGACACCTGTTAGGCTGGGCGGTTCTGCTGGAAGAGTTGCCACAGCAACAGCACACTCGCGAACGAGAAGGCCGCGAACAAGATGAGCGACGCCGTATTCGGGGTGCTGCTGAAGACAGTATTTGCTTGGCTAATCGCCCCGACGAGCGTGAGGACGAAGAGCAGGACCAACCCTCTGCGACTCGGACCGGTCGGTCTATCCATACCCAATTATGTGTTTGTACCTACATGAGTTTGCTGGAACTCGTGGATTCGTCGGAAGCCATGGGTTCGTCGGAAGCCGTGGATTCGGTGAGTGGCTCGTCGTCGGTGGCACGTCTGGCGAAGACGAACTCACTGGTCGTCCCGAGTGGGTCGTCGGCGACCCGAGTCTCCAGTCGGTCGAACCCCGCGTCAGCGAGTTGTGAAAGGGTCTGTTCTCGGCCGGCCGACGAGAAGAACATCTGGCCGCCCATCCACCCACGACGGACGGTTTCGAACCGGCCTCCGGGAAGCGTCATGAGCAGCACCCCATCGGGTTTCAGGACACGGGCGAACTCGTGGTAGACTGCCGGGTGCGCCTCACGTGGGACGTGAAACACGGCGTGATACGCTGTAATCGCGTCGACTGTCTCGTCACGAACTGGAATCGAGCGCATGTCGGCCAGCACCAACCCGGCGTCTGGAACGACTTCGCTGGCGAGTTCGAGTCCGCGTCGAGAGAAGTCGAGTCCGAGACTTCCCGGCGGGAGATTCGCGAGTGTTCGGGCACCATCACCGCATCCAACGTCGAGGACGACGGGATTTTCGGGCAGGAAAGCGACGAGTTCCGACACCAGTGCGGCATCAGACCCCGTCGGGTCTCGTGTTCGAGCGTACGTCTCAGAGACAGACTCCCACGCCTGTCGAACCGCGTCTCTATCCATGGCAGTGGTAGGGAGGGAGACGAGATAACCGTCGTCTGAGACGACGAGAAAAACGCGTCAGAACCCACGACAAACGATGCGTGCGCGTCGGTCTCTCTCAGAGAACCGACCCGTAGACGAACGACCCGACGAGCGTCGCCCCGGCCATGACCCCGAGTCCGAACCCGAGGATACGGGCCATCGCACGACGAGCGTCGGGTTCTGTCCATCCCGTATGCGTGTCGAGATGCTCTTGCATCGCCTCGATACCACGGCCGAGTGCGACAGCACTAGACCACCCGAGAAGCCCGAATCCGAAGACGAGCGACCCGAGGGCGAACGCAGTGTCGATGGCGGCGGTCAGGTCACCCAACAGGGTGGCCCCGACCAGCGCGACAGTGACGACGGCCACGCCAGCGACGAGTGCCGTTCCGACGAGATGGAGTCGAACACTCGCCTGTTCGGTGAGCGGTGGGCGTTCGTCCGCCGGAAGGTCGGGTGCTGTGGACATCGAGCGTTAATCGACCGCTTCGCGCATCCGTGGGTCCAGCGCGTCGCGCATCCCGTCTCCGAGGAGGTTGAATCCCAGCACGGTGAGTGCGAGGAAGAACCCTGGGAAGAACGACCACCACCAGACGCCAGTGAGGAGGCCCTGACTCACGCCGTTCGAGAGCATCAGCCCCCACGACGGCGTCCCGGCCTCGGCACCGAACCCGAGGAACGAGAGCGCCGCGAGGTCGATGATAGCGAGGCCGAAGTTGAGCGTACTCTGCACCGTGATGGGTGCGAGACAGTTCGGCAGGACGTGTCGAGCGAGGACACGTGGGTCTGCCGCACCGAGCGCGACAGTCGCGTCGATGTACTCGTTTTCGAGGACGGTCAGCGCTGCCCCGCGAACGACGCGGGCGAACCGCGGCGTGTAGACCAGTGTGAGCGCGGCCACCGCCCGCCAGAGACCGAGGTCGTCTGGGAAGATGGCGACGAGTGCGAGCGCCAAGAGCAACGACGGGAACGCGAGTAACACGTCCATCGTCCGCATGATGACGTTGTCCGTCACGTCGCTGTAGTAGGCGGCGATGATGCCGAGACTCACACCGAGCGTCGTCGACGCCGCGACGGTGACGGTTCCGAACAGCATCGCGTACCACGCGCCGTATGCGACTCGCGGCAGGATGTCACGTGCTTGCCCGTCGGTTCCGAACGGGAAGTCGAGACTCGGCGCAGCGCGGTTCGGGTTCGTCCCCAGTTGCGACTGGGTGATGACGTCGAGGTCGACGAACAGTCTGGCGTAGATGGCGATGAGAACCATCGCGACGATGATGGTAATCCCCGCCAACGCCAAGCGATTCGAGAGGAGTCGGGAGACGAACGGCGACGCTGTGAAGCGGTCGACGAGACCACGTTCTTTGGCGTCCACCGTCGATTTTGTCGTCGTTTTCGTGTCGGTGCTCATTGTTCGATGCGTGGGTCCAGGATGGAGTAGGTGATGTCGACGCCGAGGTTAACCAGCGTGAACAGGAACGCGAATGTCAGGACCGTCCCCTGGACGATGGGATAGTCACCGACCTTGATGGCTTCGACCAAGAGCGTCCCGATGCCGCCGATGGCGAACACCGTCTCCGTGAGCACTGCGCCGCCGAGGAGGCCACCGAACTGGATGCCGATGACCGTGATGACGGGAATCATTGCGTTGCGGAAGCCGTGTTTGAGGACCGTAATCTTCGCACCTTGGCCCTTCGCCCGAGCAGTCCGCATGTAGTCTTGCCGAATGACCTCCAGCATCGACGAGCGCATCATCCGTGAGATGAGCGCCATCGAGTAGATGCCGATGACCGACGCTGGGAGAATCATGTGCCTCGCTGCCGAGACGAACATCTCCCACTCGCCGGCGAGGAGCGTATCGACGGTGACCAGACCCGTGACGCGGATGGCCTCGACGTTGTAGAGGACCGAAATCCGGCCGCTCGTCGGGAGCCATCCCAACGTCTGGGCGAACAGCAAGATGAGAAGCGGGCCGCTCCAGAAGATAGGCACGCTGATACCGGCGAGCGCGCCGATACGGGTCGTGTGGTCCGTGAAACTGTCCTGCTTGACGGCGCTCAAAATCCCGAGCGGGATACCGAGGAAGATGCCGATGAGTTGCCCGTAGATGGCGAGCTCCAGCGTAACCGGCAGTTTGTTCGTGAGAACCTCACGAACCGACGTGTTCCGCTGGATGATGAAAGACTCGCCGAACTCGAACTGCGCAGCGTTGGCGAGGAATCGGCCGTACTGGACCCAGATTGGGTCGTTCAGTCCGAGACTCTCTCTGACCTGCTGGACGAACTCCTCGCTCGCCCGCTCCCCAGCGATCGTCAGTGCTGGGTCGCCCGGAGAGAGGTGCAAGACGGCGAAGACGAGCGACGCCACTCCCACCAACACCGGGACAAGCAACAGCAGCCGCTTGAGTACGAATCGTGTCGAAATCATGGAATGGAAAGACGAGGTCAGGCCCTATTCGAGCGTGACCAGGTTGAGGTACGGACCGCTGATGGCCGCAATCTGGAATCCACTGACGCGCGTGGAGACGCCACGGAGTTCGTCGGCGTAGTCCAGGTAGACCCACGGTGCCTCGTCGTGGGCAATCTGGTTCGCCTCGAAGTACAGCGACTCGCGCTCGGACTCGTCGTAGGTCGACTGGCCCTGCTCGACGAGGTCCATGTACTCTTGGTTCGCCCACGCAGAGCGGTTACTGGTGTTGTAGCCTTCGGTGTCGAAGCTAACCCAGTCCTGCCCGTCGGTGAGTTGGTCTTCTTCCACCTGCGGGTGGAGCAGGACGTACATGAAGTTGTCCGGGTCGGCGTTGTCGGTGTACCAACCGAGGAAACAGGCGTCGTGGCGTCCCTGTGCCGTGTATTCGAGGAACGGACCGAACGACTGCTGGTTGATGTCGACTTCGATGCCGACGTCGCCGAGGTTGGACGCGACGGTCTCTGCGGTCTGAATCGGCGACGGGTTGTACCCACGTGGGTTCTGGAACGTCGCGAGTTCGAACGAGAAGCCGTCACCGTAGCCGGCCTCTTCGAGGAGGCTCCGTGCCTGCTCGGGGTCGTACGGGTACGGGTCGAGGTCGGTGTTGTGACCGAGGACGTTCGGTGGGAGTGGCTGGCTCGCCTGCGTCGCGAAGCCGGAGTAGATCTCGTTGACGATTGCTTCCGTGTTGATGGCGTAACTGACTGCCTGACGGACGCGCTTGTCGCGGAACTCCTCACGGCTGGCCATGTTGAACGCCATGTAGCCGATGTTGATACCCTCGGTTCGGACGAGGTCGGCGTTACTCGCGTTCTCGACCTGAATCGACGACTGTGCACCGAGACCGTCGATGATGTCGAGTTCACCGCTCGCGAGTGACTGCGCACGCGTGGAGTTCTGACCGATCGTCACGAAGACGACTTCGTCCACGTTGGGACCGTCGCCCCAGTAGTCGGTGTTCGCCGACAGACGGATGAGTTCGTTCGCGTCGTCGAGGTTCTCGAGTTGGAACGGACCGGTACCGACTGGGTTCTTGTTCAGGTCCGTGCCGAGTTCCTCGATTGCGGCCTTGGAGTGAACGGCAGCCGCGAACATCGCCAGGTTGCGCAGGAACGGCGCGTACGTCTGGGTCAGCTGAATCGTCATCGAGTAGTCGCCGTCGACCTGAATCTCGTCGATCCAGGCACCGAGCGTGAACGGACCGTAGGCGGAGACGTAGTCGTCGCCACCGTAGTACTCGTAGTCGCTGTCGACGAAGCGACGGTACGTCGCGACGAAGTCCTCTGCGGTGAACTCTTCGCCGTTGTGGAACGTGACACCCTCACGGAGCGTGATGGAGGCCGTCTGGCCTTCGAGGCTGTACTCGGTCGCGAGTCCTTGCGTCAGCGTGGACTGGCCCGGTTCGAAGTTGATGAGCGTGTCGTAGAGCTGTTCGGTGACCTTCGCGACCTCACCACTCGTACTGTTCTGGAAGTCGAGCGTCGGGGAGTGACTCCCGCGCCCGTAGCGGAGAACCTGTGGGGACCCGTCGTCGCCACCGTCGCCACCCTCGGTCTCGGTTTCGGTCGCGTCGCCGCCACCGTTTCCGCCTTCGGTGGTGGTTTCGTCGCCGTTTCCGCCGCCGGTACAACCAGCGAGTGCCGCGGTGGCCGCGGCCGTCCCCGCCGCGCTCAAAAAGCGACGTCGGGAGACGTTATTGCCATCTTGTGACATACGAGTAACTATCTATCACAGCCTATAAAAATAACGAAGCGACCGTTAGGTGAATGCGAGACAACACCGCCTCTGTCCGATAAATGTGGGTGAAAATACAATACTCGATTTGCTCGAAATCGAGTAGTGTCCTCGTTAGTTATTCAACAGGTGGCACGCCGCAGGATGTTCCCCAGTTCCAAGTTCGGGAGAGTCTCGTTCACAGACACTTTCGAACTGGTCTCGAAGGACCTCACTCGCCCGGTCCCAGTCGTCGTCCACGACGAATCCGAGTGCTCGGTCGACGACGTCGGTCAGGTTGGGAGAGAGCGTGTGTGAGAGGTGTGACTCGCGGAGTTCTTCGACGACGGCGCTTTGGTCGGGCGCCCCACCATCGGCAGAGACCTGCGTGGCCTCGGCGTGACTGCCCTTTGTCGCTTCGTCGCGCGCGGTGGCAACGTCGAGCGTCTCACGCTCGATTCGCTGACGGAGGTCCATCACCTCGCGATAGGCCGCCTGTTCGATGTCGAGGTCTTCGGGTGGGATGACCTGTGGACACCGCGTCCGGAAGTGACAGCCAGACGGTGGGTTGATGGGACTCGGCACGTCGCCTTCGAGGATGATTCGGTCGTCGGTGGACGCCGACGGGTCCGGTTCGGGGATGGCCGACAGCAGCGCTTGCGTGTAGGGGTGCTGTGGGTCGTCGAACAGTGCGTCGGTCTGTGCGACTTCGACGATTTCTCCGAGATACATCACGGCGATTCGGTCGGAGATGTGGCGAACGACCGAGAGGTCGTGTGCGATAAAGAGGTAGGTGAGACCGAACCGTTCTTGCAAGTCTTCGAGGAGGTTGAGAATCTGTGCTTGGACACTCACGTCGAGCGCCGAGACGGGTTCGTCGGCGACGATGAAATCTGGGTCGACGGCGAGTGCACGGGCGATGCCGACACGCTGGCGCTGACCGCCGGAGAGTTCGTGTGGGTACCGGTCGTACTGGCCGACCTCTAACCCGACGGCGTCGAGCAGTTGGTTGACGCGGCGACGTTGTCGCTCACGGTCTGACTCACCTGCAGTGACCGACACGTCGATGGCCGTCACCGTCTCGCCCTCGCGTTCGACTTCGACGTCGACTCTGAGGCGTTCTTCGATGGAGACGTCCACCTCGGTTCCGGTGACGGCCACGTCGACGTGTGCCGTCGCGACCCCATCAGACGACCCGACGATGGCGTCTATCTCGTCGGAGACGCTGACGGTGACGCGGTCGGGGTCGATGCCCGAGATGTCGACGTCAACTTCGCCACGGACACCGGGGGTAGACGCCGGTAAGTCGTGAACTTTCAGCGGTTCTCGGATGGTCTGACCGACGGTCATCCGCGGGTCGAGCGACGACAGCGGGTCCTGGAATATCATCTGCATGTCGCGCCGTGTCTTCCGAAGTTCGTCGCTGTCGAGGTCCGAAAGGTCTGTCCCGGCGAAGACGACGCGACCGTCGGTCGGGGGCGTCAGATGCAGGAGACTGCGACCGGCGGTGGACTTTCCACACCCGGACTCACCGACCAGACCGAGCGTCTCACCTTCGAAGACCGTGAAGTCGATTCCGTCTACCGCTTTCACGCTCTGCCTCTCTGTCCCGACGAAGCGGTCCAAGAGGCCTTCTCCTTGCTGGTAGTACTTCTGAAGCCCATCGACTTCGAGCAGTGGTTCGTCCGACGGTTCCGACGTCGATTTCTCCCCGATGTACTCCGTCCCGTACTCGTCGGTGTCGAAGTCGTCGAGGACACACTTCGCCCGATGTTCGGTCCCGGTGGGACCGTGTTGCTTGTACGGAATCTCGCCGGCCGTACACTCCGGTTGGGCCCACGGACATCGCGGTGCGAAGTGGCACCCGTCGGGCATGTCGATGAGGTCGGGGACGTTGCCCTCGATGGGCGTCAAGCGCTCTTTTTCTTCGCTCGGGAGCGATTCGAGAAGCGTGTAGGTGTAGGGATGCGACGGGTTGTGGAATATCTCTTCGACTGGCCCTTCTTCGACGATTTCTCCGGCGTACATGACGGCGACGCGGTCACACGTCTCGGCGACGACGCCGAGGTCGTGCGTAATCATCAGGACAGACATTCCGAGCTCCTCTTGGAGGCCGTCGATGAGGTCGAGAATCTGCGCCTGAATGGTCACGTCCAGCGCCGTCGTGGGTTCGTCCGCGACGAGCATTCGGGGTTGGCACGCGAGAGCGATTGCGATGAGGACGCGCTGGCGCATCCCACCGGAGAACTCGTGTGGGTACTCGTCCACGCGAGCACCGGGTTCCGGGATGCCCACCGATTCGAGCACCTCGATAGTCCGCTCGACGATTTCGTCGTCGATGTCGCGGCTGATTCGCGGCAGTAGTTCGCGAAGCGCGTTGAACCACGAGTCTTTCCGGCGACCACCGTACTGGTGGAGTCGGAGACTCTCGGCGACCTGTTCGCCGACCGTCAGCGAGGGGTTCAGCGAGGTCATCGGGTCCTGGAAAATCATCCCGATTTCGCTGCCACGGACGGTGCGGAGAGCTTCTTCGGGTGCCTGTACGAGGTCGATGATATCGCCATCGACGAACTCGGGGTTGTCGTACTGGGCGCGGAACTCGTCTGCGAGATGTGCGCTCTCCAGTTCGACGCTCCCAGAGACGATCTCACCGGGGTCGTCGACGAGTCCCATCGTCGAGAGGGCCGTCACACTCTTTCCGGACCCCGATTCGCCGACCAAACCGACCGTCTCGCCTTCACGGACAGTGAGGTCGAGTCCATCGACTGCCTTGACACGCCCTCGGTCTGTCGAGAACTGTGTCCGGAGGTCCGAAAGAGAGAGCAGATTCGTCATTGTTTGTCAGTGACCATCATATGATAAAATATCTTTTTAATTATTACTGGACCCGAGCACGTCGACACAACTCGCGTTCGACTCCTGAGACGACGAGACGTGGTCTCTGACCTCGTCTCTGCCGCTCTCGTCTGCGGACCCGACAGCAAAGCGAAGGTTTAGGTAGCGCACTCAGACACCATGCCACATGGAAGAACATCCGCTCTCGGATTCGTCGAACACCTGGGAAACGGTCGTCGAAGAGTGTGAGGCAGTCGCGGACGAGTATCGAGAGCGCGACTGGCACGTCGTCGTCGCTCTCCCCGGAGACGTGGTTCCCGTCCCCGCACCGGGTGACGAAGTCGTCGACCACGTCGGCCTGGATGTCGTCGTCGGTGACGACGTCTACCCCGACGTCGAATCGGCCGTCGAAGGCGTGACCATCGACGAGTACGAAGCCTTCCGTGCAGTCAAAGGCGGACTCGTCTACCTCACGCTCGTCCTCCGTGCCACCGCAGACGAAGTCGCGATTTGTCTCCCGTTGTACTACCGCCTCGCAGAGACCGACCGGATGTTCTCACTGCTCAAAGAGGGCGAGACGATGCGGACGAAAATCCACCCGCTCGACCCGGAGAAGGGCGTCGAGTTCGTCCACGAAGACCCGAACCCGTTGCTTCCGCCGGACTGGGACAAGAGCGTCGTCGACGAATAGCGGGCGACAGCGCCCTGGGAGAGCGTTCTCAGGACGCCTGTTCGGTTGCTTCGTCTTCGTCGTCCGTTTCGCCTTCACCGTCTGTTTCGTCCGCGTCGTCGTCTGACTCACTGTCGTCGGTCGGTTCACCGGTCGTTTCGCCGGTCGTTTCGTCGCCACGGACGTCGAGCGAGACAGGGTCGTCTGTCGGGGTCTCGTGGGTGAGCAGTTCCTGTTCTCGGAGTTCTGCTGCGCGGAGTTCTGCTCGCGTGTACGCGTCGTAGATAGCGAACAGCCAGACTGCAGGAAACAGGAGGAACCCGACGAAGACGAGCGTCGAAAACGCCGCGAAGACCGTCGCCACGATGAACACGAGTCCGCGTTCGAGTTCGCGGTTGTATATCTGGCCGAGTCCAGGGAAGACCGCCGAAAGGAGGGCCGCGACGAACGGGTTTCCGCCTTCTAAGAGGTCGCCGAGCGCCGAATCGACCGACGATTTCGGCGGCGCACGCTGACGCACCCCGCAGGCTGGGCAAATCTCTGCTTCCCTGTCGATGATGGCCCCGCAGTTGCGACAGAATAGCTCGTGTGGGCCGCGGTCGCGACCCGCCGTGTCAGAATCAGACGACATACTCGAGATAGTCCTCCGACAGTCCTAAAGATACCTCACGGGAGACCCGCGGGTCACACGCAGTACATGAACGGGTTGACGAGTGCGACACGGTCGCCGTCTTCGAGTTTGGTATCTAACCCCTCGAGGTTCTCGTTGAAGTTCCCGTTCACCATCACCCGTGCGTACGCCCGAGTCTGTTCGCCTTCGGGATTCTTTCGCCACGTTCCGGGGGGACGTTCGACCGTAACCCACCCGCGAGTCGTCGCCTCTGCGTCTCGCTTCGCCATCACCAGGTCGCGGACGTCGTACTCGTCGAAGAACGCGTCGAGGAACTCACGGAGGGTGTCGCCCTCGAAGGTGTACTCCAGTCGGTGTGTCCCAATCGCCGTCCGCACGTGGCCGGTGAACCGCGCTTCGACCGTCGTCGTCGTGTGTTTCCTGCCCGCTCTGGCCTGGATAGCCCTCGAATCCATAGGTCGATATACGCGGGCAAGACCCATGAAGAAGTTGCCGAACGTATTCGTCCTATCGAACGGTCTCAGACCCGTTATCGACGGAACCCGAGAGACTGTTCGTGTCTGTAACACTGTATGTAAAGTAAGAATGTTGACATAGTTTGATTATGTTACCCTGTCTATAGTGAGTTATGCTGGTATCGTGTCGTCACTGGGTACAGACAGTGTTTACTGCGACTGACTTGCCCGGATTCGACGAGTGTGCCGATGGGAACACCGGCCGGAATAGCGGGCGGGGGAGTCTCGGTCGGTCGGTCTGAAATGTACTGGGTAAGACAGCGATTCGCGGGAGGAGTTCGACCATGACGACCGTTCTCGTGACCGATGGGCAGGGTCGAACCGCGCTCGCAATCGCTCGGTCACTGGGTCGCCACGGCGTGCGCGTCGTCTGTGGTGCGTCGACTCGACTGGCGACCACGTTCGCCTCGAAACACGTCGACGAACGGTTCGTCTATCCAGACCCACGGGTGTCCCCCGACGCCTTCGTCAGCGCACTCTACTCGTACCTCCAGAACAACGACGTCGACGTGCTCCTCCCGGTCGACCACGAGACGACCTACCTCGTCAACCAAAACCGGGGGTTACTGGCGGAACACACGGTGGTTCCAGTCGCCGGTGCCGACTCGTTCGACCGCCTCGTGCGGAAGGATTTCGTGATGGACCGAGCAGCGGCGTTGGGAATCCCACATCCGAAGACGGTCTATCCCACGAGTGCCGACGAAGCAGACGAGTTAGCCTCGGAACTGACGTTTCCGGTCGTCGTCAAACCACGAACGTCGGCAGGGTCGAAAGGAATTCAGTACGTCGACGACCCGTCGACGCTCCGGGAGGCGTACCAGGCAGTGAGTCGGTGGGATTCGGCCCCGATAATCCAAGAACAGGTCCCGAGAGACGGTCGCGGGATGGGAGCGGCGTTCCTCCGGTGGGACGGCGAGATAAAAGCCCGATTCGAGTATCAGCGACTCCGCGAGTTTCCGCCGAGTGGTGGTCCGTCGACACTCCGCGAGAGTATCCACGACGACCGACTGTTCGAAGCGGGAAAGAAACTCCTCGAAGACGTGGACTGGCAGGGTGTCGCCATGGTCGAGTTCAAAAACGACCCGCGGACGGGTACGCCGAAGTTGCTCGAAGTGAACCCTCGGTTCTGGGGGTCGCTCCACCTCCCGTATCGCGCCGGCGTCGAGTTTCCGTGGCTCTTGGTGCAGTGCGCACTGGGAGAGGACCCCGACCCCGTGCTGATGTATCCCGCCGGTGTTCGCTGTCGGTACTTGCTCCCTGGCGACCTGATAAACCTGTTCAGCAGACGCGACAAAGCCGCCCTCCGAGAGTTCTTCCCCCTCGTCGAAGACGGGGTCTACTTCGATATCATCGACCGGTCGGACCCACTCCCAGCAGTCGTCCAACTCGCCTCGATGGCACGGCAGTCACTCGACTATCTGCCGTCACGGCGGTCGGCACCGAAACCGACGACGGTTATCCCCACCGAGATGGACTCGATTACTTCCCGTCGGTGACAGAACGACTATCACCTCACCGACTGTGTGAATTACCATCATGACTATCGACGTGAGCAAGCAGGTGTACGAATCAGAGGCGACTGGCTGGCAGCGTGGACTGTACGACGACATCAAGACGACGTTTCGGGCCCCGGTCGTCAACTGGTTCTTCCGGACACTCATGGCCAACCAACCGGAGTTTCTCCGATACGCGTGGGGGCAACTCAAACCAGCCTTCGAGACACGAGCGTTCGCCCAGTACGAGGTGACGTATCGCGATACGGTTCTTTCTGTCCTCGAAGACGACCACGCACTGCCACAGTACACCCCAACTGCCGTCGGTGTCTCCCCGGCGGAGTTCCGCGAAGCACGTGGACAACTCGCGACACTCGACACGGTGATTCCTCGCCTCGCCTTCGTCTTCGAGCTACTCGACACCGCGCTCTCCGGCGACGCTGTTGGTTCGTCCCCCAGCGAGGGGTGGGAATCGACTGCACCCTTCCCCGACCTCGACCGAGAACAGAGTCGGTCGGTCACGATGACTCCATTCGAGGACGTACCCGACTCACTGGCGGATACAGTAACTGCCATTCAGAACCTTCACGGATTCGACTCGGGCCTCCCGACGATCTACCGAAGTCTCGCCCAGTGGCCGTCTCTTCTCGATACGATGTGGAACGACCTCGAATCGGTTCTCGAATCGGACGCGTTCGAGGTGGCCTGCGTCTCGTCGTGGTCGCACGCCGAAGCGCACGTCTCGTCGCTCCCCTACACACCGCGACTCGCCCCGTCTGACCTCCGAGATATCGGTCTGACCGACGACGACGTGACCGCACTGCAGGAACTCGCCGACCAGTTCCGACACGGCCCCGTCGAGACGGTGCTTCCGGCAGTGACGCTCTACGCGAACGTGCTCGGTGCGATTGGCCCGCGACAACTGTGATGACGACGGAGTCGTCGTGTGCTAATACAGCCGTGGAGAGGTAAACGATAACACGACACTTTCCGTTGATACTTCTCACTGAGTTCGACGTATCGCTCGCCTTCGACGCGACTGACGAGAGGTGGGAGAGTGGGAGAGGGTCACCTATCCGAACGGGTCTCCCTCGACGCAAAACGCGAGAGGTGTCCAAAACTTCCAACCTATCCTTTTAAACGAAAACTTATAGTTATTTAGAATATACAGTGTGCTAACACGTGTTTTCGGTATGAGAAGAAACGTAGAGATACTCCTTGTAATCTGCCTCACTCTCCTGGTCGTTACTGCACCCGTGACTGCAGTGACGACTGTCGGTCGGGTAGACGGGGCAGAGTCGGGAGTTGGGGCGGGGCAGAAGGGTGCGCTCGAAGCAGAGACACAGGTCGACGCAGTGTCGAGCGTCGACGCGAGTATTCTGAACTTCAATCAAGATTCTGGACAGTACGCTCCGGGAGAGACCGTCACTGCGGGGGTCGAAGTCAGAAACACTGGCGACTCGACACACACGTTCTTCGTCGGTTACAGTGTCAAGGGTCCGAACGGAGAGTGGTACGACAACGACGGGGGGACGGGTCAAACAGTCACACTCGACCCCGGTGAACGGACGTGGATTACCGTCTCTTGGACCGTCGAGGCTGGCGCACCGGCAGGTTACTACGACGCGGTGACGTCCGTCTGGAAGGAAAGCGACCCAGACAACCTCTACACTCGCCTCGATAGCGAAGAGCGGACCAGTTCTTTCGAAGTCATCGAACCCAGTGTCGATGCACAGATTACTACCTTCGACGTCGACGCTGGCGACTATACAGAAAACGAGAACGTCGACGCGACCGTCCGAATAGAGAACACGGGGAACGTCGAACACACCTACTTCGTCGGCTACAGCGCCCGTGGGCCGGATGGACAGTGGCGAGACAACGGTGGGGAGACCGGCCGGACCGTCACACTCGCCTCCGGTGAGGCGAGGTCCGTCTCGGTCGACTGGGACGTCGAGTCGGGTACGCCAGAGGGGTACTACGACGCGAAGGCGTCGGTGTGGAAAGAGAGCGACCGCGACAACCTCTACACTCGCCTCGACACCGCCGGTGACAGCAACGCCTTCGAAGTGGTCGAACCGACCGACGTCGATGCCGAAATCGTCGGTACGAGCGTTGACAGTGGGTCGTACGTCGAAGGAGACACAGTCGACGCGACCGCACGAATCGAAAATACTGGGAACGTCGAACACACGTACTTCGTCGGCTACAGCGTCCGTGGGCCGGACGGACGATGGTACGATAACGACGGGCAGACCGGCGGGACGGTCAGGCTCGGTCCCGGTGAATCAACCTACGTCGCCCTGAACTGGGACGTCGAAAGCGGCGCACCGGTAGGAACGTACGACACAAAAGTCTCGGTGTGGAAAGAGAGCGACCGTGACAACCTCTACACCCGCCTCGACACACAGGGTGACGGAAGTGCATTCGAAGTCGCAGATTCCGTCTCCGTCGACGCGCGGGTTTCCACTCTCGACGTCGACACCGGGGAGTACCGTGACGGGGACTCGGTTAGGGCGACCGCACGAATCGAAAATACTGGGAACGTCGAGCACACGTACTTCGTCGGCTACAGCGTCCTCGGACCGAACGGAGAGTGGCGAGATAACGATGGGTCGACAGGGGGAACGGTCAGGCTCGGTCCCGGTGAATCGACCGACGTCACTCTGAACTGGGACGTCGAAAACGACGCGCCCGCAGGAGCGTACGACGCAAAAGTCTCGGTGTGGAAAGAGAGCGACCGCGACAACCTCTACACCCGTCTCGACACAGAAAGCGAAAGCAGCGCGTTCAGCGTCGCCGACACGACCACCGTCGACGCTCGTATCACGAATTTCGACGTCGACAGCGGAGAGGTCACCAGTTCGGACCGAATAGAGGCCACAGTCCGGGTCGAGAACAATGGAGATGTCGAACACACGTACTTCGTCGGGGTCAGTGTACAGGGGCCCGGCGGCCAGTGGAGAGACAACGATGGAGAGACCGGGACCACAGTAACGCTCGGCCCTGGTGAGTCGAGGAGCGTTTCGACAGAGTGGCGTGTAGAGGACGACGCGCCCGCAGGAGCGTACGACGCGAAGGTCTCGGTGTGGGAAGAGAGCGACCGTGACAACCTCTACACCCGCCTCGACACGGAGACCGACTACGACGTGTTCGAAGTAGGCAGCCAAACACGTGCCGACGCTCGCATCACGGGAATCGAGCAAGAACGTGACAGGCTCGAGCCCGGAGCGTCTGCGACGGTTACTGCGACGGTCGAGAACACCGGCGACGTCGAACACACGTTCTTCGTCGGATACAGCGTTCTCGGCCCGAACGGACGATGGTACGACAACGACGGGACGACTGGGAAGACAGTGACGCTCGGCCCAGGCGACTCGACCGCTGTCACTCTGTCGTGGGACGTCAGAGAGACCGCTCCAAGCGGAGAGTACAGCACCAAAGTATCTCTCTGGAAAGAGAGCGACCGCGACAGCCTTCACACGCGACTCGACAGTGAACGTCGAGACGAATCGTTCGTCGTCGTCGACCCAACTGCTGTCGGCGCCGAGGTCGTCGAGTTCGTTCCCCCATCGGGAGAGTTCGCCGCCGGCGACGCCGTCGAAGCAACGGCAACCATCGAGAACACCGGCGACGTCGAGCACACGTTCTTGGTTGGTTACAGCGTCCGTGGGCCGGAAGGGGCGCTGTGGGACAACGGTGGACAGACTGGCAAACCGGTCACGTTGGGTCCGGGAGAGACGGCCACCATCTCACTCACGTGGGACGTCGAAGAGGACGCACCGAGCGGACCGTACGACGCAGTCGTCGCAGTTTGGGAAGAACGTGACCGCGACACGCTCACCACGAAAGTCGACGCTCGTGAACAGGACGAGGCATTCACACTCGTGAGACAGACGCCGACGACGACAGGTGGTGGCGTCGAGACGTACGAGGTTCACGTTCGGAGTGATGATGGCCCAGTCGAAGGTGTGACAGTCGACTTGTTCGGTCCGAGTCGGCTCACTGCCCAGACAAATACGAACGGTGTGGCAGTGTTCGAGAGCCTCCGAGAGGGTGAGTATACGGTCTACGTGACTGGAAGACAACTCGCCGACGGCCGCTCGAAAGAGGTGAGTATCAGTCCGAACAGGGCGCGGTTGCAGACGACGGTTCTCGCGTCCGTCACCGAGAAGCAAGAACGAGCGAGTCTCGAAGGGAACGTCGACTACTCGTTCCGGTACGACCCTCAGTGGGACGTCGACGTCGAGGTGAAGATATACACCCAGTACGACAGCGCCACGGCCGACGTCTCAGAAGACGGGTCGTTCGAATTCGACGAGACGTTCGCTCCCGACAAGCGGTACACCATGCACGTGTTGCTCGACGGAGAGAGCGTGAGTTACGAACAGTTCAGGCTCAATCCAGGGCCGAACTACCGGCAGGTTCCGATGGTCCTGGACGCGTACGAATACGACCGCTTCTCCAGTCAACAGGCGCCCAGTTCGGTCATCGAACAGTTCCGAGAACTCGGTAGCCCGACCAAGTCGGCACGTGACAATATCTTCGGAGAGGAGACGAGTTTGCCGCAGGCGAACGAGTACTGTGCGAACACTCACACGACCGCGGACACCGAGTGTCTCGCCTACGCGAGGCACACCGACCCGCACTTCGACATCATGCTCAGTGCGAGTTCTGCTGGATTCTACGAGGCGCTTCAGGACACACTCAACGTGGTCAAGAACACCCCACAGGCGATTCTCGCGATGGTTCGACTGCTGAACCCGTTCGAACTCGGAAAGCAGGTCGCTCAAACCACGATTTTCTTGATCGAGAATCCCGACATCGTCTCGAAGATCGCTAAAAACGCCCCGAAAGCCATCCACGACAAACAGCGGCAGTACAACACACACCCTCGCGGAACGGAGAAATCGAAGGTGTATTCGTCGGCGTGGTGGGGTGGATACATCGTCTACCAAGTCGCCGAAATCGCCGTCCTTCGAGGCGGGGGGAAGGCAGTGAAAGCCACGAAATACGGCACGAAAGCTAGCACCATCGCTGGCGAGGCGAAGTCGATGCTGAAGATAGACGCTGGACGAGAGCTGATTGTTCAGCATATCACCCGCAAATGGCGGGCGAGAAACGGAGACGGGACGACAACGACTGCACTGAGTTCCGACCTCGCGAAGGCGATGGACGACGACTCCACGGCGTTGGAGGGAGATTGGGGCCCCGATAAGAAAGACGACGACCTGGGTCCCGACCCCGACGGGAGCGCCAAATTCACCAGTGCGCTGACGTTCAACGAGAAATACGTCTTCGCACACCTGATGGTCAAAGAAGGCGTCGACCCCGGCCGAATCCAACAGTTCAAACGACTCGCTGGGGCCGATGGCGCGGCGTTCACCAAGCGGGCAATCGACGAGGGTGACCCAGAGACACTCCGTCGACTCTTCACGATCGACAAGACGGGCGCTGACACTAACTTCGACACCTGGCGCGTTCAGGTCGCCCGTCGTCTCGCGACGACAGACAGCGACGCGTACCCAGATCTTAAACTGTACATCGACCGGACGTACAGAGTCTCGGACCATCCCAAAATCAAGGGCGCAGACAGAAGCGACAGTAACGACCCGAGTATGTTCGAAGCCGTCGACGAGAGTCAAAATGACCACACTCGGTTTACCAAGGCCGCTGCAGAAGCAGACACTGCGCTTCGGTACAGCGAACGAGACGACGTCACGTACGTCGAACTAAACCCACGAAAGTTCGACGACAGCAAGAAAGACGTCGACGTCCGAATCAAGACCGACGACGGGAGCGAAATCTACGCTGAGACCAAACACCTCACGGCCGATAATCTCCTGACGATTCGTGATAACGTCGTGAACATCAATGGAAAGTTCACGGCGAACACGAGAGCCTCCGGGGCAGACGCCACGATTCCGAGAAGTGCCGAGCGAGTCGGTGAGATATACATCGATTCGAAGGAACTCTCTCGAAGTGAGGTCCTCGACACGATTAGTTCGACTGTCGAAGCGGCGGACGATGTCGGGATTACTTCGGTGAGGGTCTACTTCAGACGAGACGGGCAGAGTCCGTTCTCTGACCGGGAACCAGTCGTCGGGAAGTACGATACCGCAGACGGTGAGTTCGAGTGGGAACAGCGCTCCTCGTCTCGATCGATATCGTCCCCCGACCGACTCGGTGTTCAGATGGTGGCCGAGGTCGCACCGCTACAGACGACGGGAACGCACGCAGTGGCGTAGTTTCCGACTCGTCATTCGACGTCGAAGACCATCTCTTTGAACAGGTCAGTAGCCTGGTCGGACCTGTACCCACGGACGTCCGATGTCACCACGAAGTAGACCACCCGACCGTGTCGGTCGAGAAGTAGCGTATTGTACTCCCCATCGTCGGTCCTGTACGTGACTCTCGTTCCGGAGACGCCAGCAGAGATGTCGGCCTCGCTCACCTGTTTGTTCTCGAATTCGAGGCTATCTACGAGGTTTTCCGCGCCTGCTTTCGCACTTTCTCGGTCGGAGAACACGGCGACTGCAGAGAACACCAACTGAGCCTGAGGCGAGTCGTCCCTCTGGCTCGAGTCCGTAAACACACGCTCGTGTCTGAGTCGGACACCATCGGTATCGAACCGAGTCACCTGACTCTCGGATTCGTTCAAGCGTTCTTTTGACTCACCCGAGAGCGAGTACGTCCCCGGCATCTCTGCCAAATTGAGTACCATCGACCCAGTCTCGTACTGCTCGATGGTCGGGGTAACCGTGTTGGTTCCACTCGCCTCTTCGGTCACGCTTTCCGAAGCGCCTCCCTGGCCAAACCCGAATCCACTAAACGCGCTACACCCGGCAAGCAGCACGAGTAGCACTGTCGCCAAAGCCGCCGTTTTCAGTTGTCCTCGCATACGTCTCCTCAACTCGTTAGATGGTTACTCGATGGGGGGTGTTAAGAAATTATGAGAAACCGACAGGTGCTCGGTCGGACCGACCTTCGGTTCGGTGTTCGCAGTAGTGGCTGCGCCGACCTGCTCGGCGTCGCCATCGCAGGGGGTTTCGAAATCCTCTAACTCTCAAAAGCGATATTTTTGAACGCGATTTCCCACACTCAAGTATCATTTACGCAGTTACGCTGATTCTCGAAATGTGCGTTAGAACGCTTCAAACAACTGTAAAAGACCCAATTACTGCTGCCTTCCGACGAATCGACAGCACGGTCAAATTTTAAATATGAACGTCTGACAACTCCGGAGTATGACTACCAGCGGTGATACCGAGGGGACTGAGCGGCCCACTCCGACGCTCGAATTCGGCCCAGCGTCGACGTCCGAGGACGACGGAAGCGTTCCCGCACCGGTACCCCCAGACGACCCCGCGGCCTGGTACGCACCGTCGGTTCGGTCGCAGTACGAAGTCGCACCCGATACGGTCGTAACCATCAGCGACGCGGCCCACGGGTTCGAGTACGACGTTCGCGAACCGACGGTCGGCACACGGGAGTCGCAGGCGTTAGAGACCGTTCGAGACCACTTTTCGACGGTCGTCCGGCGGCGACCACTCACTCGTGAAGGTGCCGCAGAACGCGCGTCTGCTGGTCTATCACCGAAGTATCGTCGCATCCTCGACAGACTCCTCGACCTCACACCGTCTGCTCGGCGGCGGGTCGAACATTACGCACTCTCGGACTTGCGTCTCCTCGGTGACGTGACACCGCTCGCACTCGACGGCCGTATCGAAGTCGTCGATGCCGGCCGTGGTGACGGGTCCGAACGACTCGTCGTCCACACCGAAGATTTCGCACCCGCGACGACGACGTTCGACTCGGACGTCGCCTTCGCGGACCGTATCGCCGCCGAGCGTATCCAGCACTACACCGTCCCCTTCGCCGGATACGACGTGGACGTCGTCGTCTACCGTGACCGCCTCCTCGGTGACGACCGCTTCGCCACCAAGTACGCGGTTCTCGAACCGGACCTCGTCCCAGGGGACACCGAACTCATCGAGGAGTGTAAAGAACGTATCTGGGAGGCGAACGTCGACGACGTCGTCTCCGACCGCGTGGGGTTCGTCCGCGAACGTGCCCGTGAGTTCCTCTCTCGCCGACTCACCGCCCGAAACACGAAGGCGTGGGTCGACGCGACACGATTCCGGGTTCGGTCCGCACTCGCGGAGTACGGACTCGCCCTCCCGCCGGTCGACCGGCGCTTCGCAGAGGACCGACTCGACGATTTGGTCTACTACGTCCTCCGTGACTACGTCGGAGAGGGAATCCTGACGGTCCCTATCCGGGACCCACATCTCGAAGACGTGGAGGCAAATCGCGTCGGAGAGCGCGTGAAAGTCATTCCGAGAGCGAGCGTCACCGGTCGAGGCGGCCTCCGCGTCCCGACGAACCTCGTCTTCGAAGACGAGACCGAGTTCACCAACGTCGTGACACAGCTCGCGGCCGCAGACGGCGTCGAGTTGAACGCCTCGAACCCGAGTGCGAAAGTGAACCTCCGTCCGGGGTCGGTCGGTGGCGACCCAGCGAAGAACCCAGACGAGACGATTCGGTGTGCGGTTGCGTTGCCCGTCATCTCCGAAGGCGGCCCGCACGTCTCGATACGCAAGCAGTCCGGTGACGTCCTCACGCCGGTCGACCTCGTCGAATCCGGGTCGCTCTCGACCGAACTCGTGACGCTGCTGTGGTTGTGTTACGAACACCACCGTGTCGTGCTGTTTTCGGGGTCGACCGGCGTCGGCAAGACGACGCTGATGAACGCGCACATGCCGTTCATCCCGTACGACCATCGCCCGATAAGCATCGACGAGGGGTCCAGAGAGGTCAACCTGCCACACGAGACTGGTGTCTCGCTCACGACGCGTGACCACGAATCCGAGTTCAAGCGCGTCTCGATGGCCGACCTGATGACCGAAGCGAACTACCTGAATCCGGACGTGGAAGTCATCGCCGAAATCAACACGCCGGCGTCGTTCGCGACGTTCGCAGAGACGTTGAACACCGGCCACGGCGTCATCGGTACCACACACGCCGCCGACGTGGAGACGCTCGTCAACCGCGTCATCGAACAGGGACTTCCCGCCTACTTGCTCCGCGAACTCGACCTCGTCGTATTCCCGCACAAGGTCGATGGCGAGCGATACGTCGCCGAAGTGGTCGAACTCGTCCCCGAGTCGGAGTACGACGAAACGTGGGGTCGGCGCGGCGTCGTCGAGAAAGACGGGCGAACACTCCACTGGAACACCATCGCGCGACGGACACCCGACGGGTCGTTCGACCTCTCGTACGAACATCCGCAGTTGGGTGACGACCACCGACGCGTCGGGATTCGACTGTTCCATCGCATCGCCGACGCCACGGACCGAGAGGTCGAAGCCGTCGAACGTGAGTTCCACCGCAAACACCGATACGTGGAGTACCTCACACAGGAGAGCGTCACCGACGTCGACCAACTGTTCGGGTTCCTCTCTGACCTCCGAACCGACGAGGCCGCGACGGTCGAACGCGTCCGTCGCCGGATGGCCGAACGCGACGCGGCAGGAGAACAGTGAGCGAGTTCGACACCAGCCTCGGCGACCGAGGAGTCGGACACGTCCGTTCGCTGTCCGTCCTCGACAGGGCGCTGTACGCGCTGTTCGCCCGGCACGTCGACGCGTCACGACACGACCGAGACAGGCGACGCTACCGCGGGACCGACCTGCGGATGAGTTTCGACCTCTATCTCGCGCGGGCGTACGGTCTCGCGTGGCTCGTCGGGTTGTTCGTCGCGCTTCCGACGGCGCTCGTCGTCCTCGCGGTCCCCGACAGTGCGATAGACGGCGTCTTGAGCGTTCTTCGCGCCGTCGTTCCACTCGTCGAGCGCGTCTCGATACCCGTGGTGCCGCGCGTTCCCGTCGCGGCGCTTGCTGCACTCGGCGTGGCGGTGGCGACACGGCGTGCGGTCCTCCTCGTCGCCGGACGCTATCTCGGGTGGCGGGCCGCCGCCCGACGAGAGAACATCGAGCGGACGCTCCCCGGTGCTGTTCGATATCTCCACGTCCTCTCGTCGGGGAGTGACGGCCCTCGAGAGATGCTTCGGCGCGTCGCCGAGACGGACGCCTACGGCGAGACCGCAGTCGCCTTTCGGGGCGTCCTCAACACCGCCTCGCTGACCGGAAACGTGAACGAAGGACTCCGTCGCGTCGCCCGCGACACGCCGTCCGAGGGGATGCTCTCGCCGTTCCTCTTGAAGTTCCGCGAACACGCCGGACAGGGTGAAGACGCACTCCGCAACTACCTTCGGATGGAGAGTCGGATGCTCGGTCACAGACAGGACCGCGCTCGCGACAGAGCAGAAGGGTTCCTCGAACTCCTCGCGGAGTTGTTCATCGTCCTCCTCGTGTTGCCGTCGCTTCTGGTCATCGTCCTGACGGTGATGAGCGTCATCGCTCCCGGACTCTCGGCACCCGTCGTCACCCCGGTCGGAACGACGACTGTCAGAGGTGTCGTCGTCTACGCCAGCGCGGCGTTCATCGTCGGTGTCGGGCTTGGTGCGAGTCTCCTCGTCGCCGGACTTCGACCACCGGACCAATCTATCGAGTACACCCGCCCCGAACGAACGCTCGACACCCTCGCCACGGCAGTTACAAATCCGGCGAGTGCCGCAGTCGTGTTCGCCCTTCCAGCACTCGTCGTCGCCGGGGGCACTGCTCTCGTCGGTGCCGACGCGGTCGGTATCGCACTCGCTGGTTACACCGCCTACGCGATACCGGTCGGTCTCGTCGGCGTCCGACGCGCCCGCATCGACGACGCGAAAGACCGCGAGTTGAAAGACTTCGTCCACGCCGTCTCGGGACACGTCAGCCTCGGCCGCCCCTTCGCGGCGGCGGTCGAGAACGTCGGAGAAGACGTCGACCTCGGTCCGCTGAACGCGGACGTGGCAGACCTCGCGCTCAACCTCAGACTCACCGCACCGAGCGCGGGAACCGACGTCAACCTTCGAACCGCCGCGCTCGAACGCTTCGTCCAGCGTGTCGGGACACCGATGGCCGAGCAAACGATTGGACTCGTCGTCGGTGCGCTCGACGGCGGGAGCGACACCGGAACCGTCTTCGACACGCTCCAGACCGAGATTGGCCGTCTCTACCACGAGAAGCGGGCGCTGCGCTCTGGACTCCTCGTCTACGTCGCCGTCGGGTGGACCACCGCACTGTTGGTCGTCGGTATCACCGTCGCCGTCAACGTTCACGTCTTCGACGGGTTCGCCCAACTCTCGTCGCTCTCGACGACAGGGTCGTTCGCCATCAACGCTGGAGCAGTCGACCTCTCACGTGACCGCTACCGCATGTACGTCGTCACGCAAGCGACGATGCTCGCGTCCGGGTGGTTCGCCGGGATGGCGAGTCGTGGCCGATACGAAGCGTTCCTTCACTCTGCTGTCCTCGTCGCTATCTGTTACCTCGTCTACGCGGGAGGTGGGTTGATTTGAGCGCCGAGACGGAAACTCGACGCGGCGTTAACACCACCACCACCAACACCACCACCACCACCACCACCACCACCAACACCGCCATCCGCGGACAGGCCAACGTCGTCGGCGTCGCGCTCTTGCTCGGCATCGGCGTCGTCGCAATCGGCCTGCTGACTGCGAGTGTCGGCGGTCTCGTCGACGCCCAACTCTCGACCGCCGACGCCGACGCGGCGACGAACGGGTTCTCCTCACTCAGAGACGGTGTCTTCTCGGGGGCGAACGGGACCCACCCGGTTCGTGTCACGGACGGTGACCTCTCGCGGGTCAACCGAACCGTCCGCGTCGTTCCAGACGACGGAGTGAACAGAACCTACGACGCCGACGGCTACGTCGCGACCTTCGGTGGCCATCGCGTCGCGTTCGTCGGTGGTGCCGTCGTCAGAGGGACTGCAGAGAATGCACGTCTCGTCACGCCCGTTCCACTCTCGTCTGCCGGTGACGCGGCGTTTCTTCCGCTTTCGACGCTAACCGGAGAGTCGACCGACGGCGGCGGCCTCGGAGGCGGGGCCGAACTTCGAGTCGAGTCGAACCGGACGGTGACCGACCTCCCGGCCGGTACGTACACTGTCGCCGTCGAAACTGCGACGCCCGAGGCGTGGGAACGGTCGTTCGAAGGACGAGGGTACAACACGACGCGAACGGATTTCGACGGTGACGGCGTGCCGAGTGTCGTCGCAGCGATTCCCGGAGAGCGAACCCTCGTTCTGGCGGAGTACGACGTCACGGTGGTGGTCACTCGTGGATAGCGACCGACCGGACCGAGAGAAACGAGTTGGCCGCGGCAACCGACCGGACCGAGAGAAGCGAGTTGGCCGCGGCAACCGACCGGACCGCGGCCACACATCCTCGCTCCACACTGCTCGGCGTGCAGTGGTTCCAGTCGTCGGGAAGGCGCTGGAAGCCGCAATCGTCGTGCTGTTCGTCGGCCTGTTGACGACCACGCTGTTCGGTGGTGTCGTCCCCGACCACCGCGATGCAGTCGCTCACGAACTCTCGGAGCGGGCACTCTCGACGGCGACAGACCGCGTCGAGACGACCGCTTCGGTTCCCGAGTCGGCGATTCGTGGAGACCGACTCGCGGCCGTCGACGTGCCACGAACGATTCGTGGAAGCACCTACCGAATCGAATACGTGCGAAACGCCTCGTTCGGAAGCGACCCAAATACGACGACACCTGCACTGGTCCTCGACCACCCACGTGACGCGTTCGACCGACAGGTCCCGGTCACACTCCCGTCGTCGGTGACCGTCTCTGGGTCGTGGGACAGCGGGAGTGACTGCCAGGTCCGCGTCGTCGTCGTCGGGAGCGACGAGACGACACTCGAACTCCAGAACGGAGCGACTCTGGGGACGGGAGGCCGCGATGCCTAAGCCGAGACCGTTCGTCGAACGGGGAGGGCCGAACCCATTCGAGACTCGCCGTGGACAGACGACGCTCGCAGGCCTCGCAGTCGCGCTCGTCCTCTTGACGACGGTGACTGCAGGTAGCATCGTCGCCGCCGACCGGGCACTCGCAGACGCAACGAGTTCGCCGCTCGAACAACATCGGGCCGAACGTGCCGCCGAAGCACTCGTCACGGACGGGCCGATAACGACGTCGGACGGGTACGTCTCACCCTCGCTCGCGAACGAGACGAACGCGTCAGAGCTTTCGACGGCAGTTCCTGCGCTCCGTGGCGTCTCGTTTACTGTCCGCTTTGCCGGCCGAGAAATCGCCAGACAGGGGACGGTCACTGACGGCAGTCGTGTCTCACGCGGTGTCGTCGTCGTAGAGACCCGCACCGACAGCGAGCGCATCGAACTCGAAGACGGGATGGTGGGAACGCTCGACGGCCAGACCGACGAGATTCAGGTCGACATCGACCCACGGAACAATACGACCGTGCGAACGATTCGGGTCGACGACCGAGTCGTCCTTCATCGGCCGACTGGACTCCGTGGCACACACACTGTGGCCGTCTCCTCGTATGCGTCCCCCGTGGTTCGCGTCGAAGCCGCAGGCGACGACCCGGAGGGGACGGTTACGGTGACTGCGACAGTGTTCGAGACGCGGACCGAACGAGTCGAGGTGAGCGTCGATGCGTGACGGAGCTCCCTCGCCACGCGCGTATTCCGACTCACGTTCCCGTGGACAACTCTCGTTGACCGTGGTCGAAGCAGTAGTTGCCACGCTCTTCGTGCTCGCTGTCGCCGCGAGTTTTAGCCTGTTGCCGACACCGACGACCACGCTGTCGCTCGACCAGCAAGCGGCCGACGCTGCATCGCTGGTGGCGGAAGCGCCGTCAGATGGCCCTGGAACCATCCTCGGGGCCGCCTGTTCGTCGGCAGGAAACTTCGACGCACGGAGCGGACAGTTGCACACCACCGCGTCGATGGGCCTCCCAGACGGAGCGTTCGTGTCGATTCGGACATCGCTCGGGTCCGCTGGGAGACCACCGCCAGAGAGTGCCCGAACTGGGAGCGCCCGTGCAGTGGTTCCCGAGTGCACTGCGACGATCGAGGTGTGGTATCCGTGAGTCGTCGCTGCGGCGAGAGACGGAGTCGAACCGGTCTCTCAGGCGACGGCCGGGGGCAACTCGTCCTCGTCTCTGGCGCCGTCGTCGTCGTCGCGTTGTTCAGTCTCCTCGTCGTTCACGCCCAACTCGCACCCGTTGGTGGGGGGTCGCCCCCGCCAATCGACGACGTCGCGACGGCGACCGACGACGCTGTCGAGGCAGCGACTGCAGGCGTCGCTGGGAGATACGATTGGGCGGCCAGAGAGTCGGCAGTCGGCGATTTCGACTCTCGGCTGGACCCCAATCTCGTCAGAATCGAACGGGCCTACACCGGCGACGGCGGTGTCGCGCTTTCGACGAACGACTCCGCTGCCGCGGGATGGGCGCTCAGAAACTGCCCAGACGGCCCCGCCCGAGAGTTCGGCTCGTGTGTCGCCGACGATGGCGTCGTCGTCCAAGAACGAGCGGGCGAGACGGCAATCGTCGCCGTCGCCATCGACGTGGTCGTCGCGACACCGGAGACGAAGACAGACCTGACACTCGTCGTCCGGCCCGAGTGATGTGTGGTAGCGACTGGTCGCACACTCACCACTCCAACCGACTACGGCAATTATTGACAATAGTTAACATGCCACAAGACGTACGGCTACCTGGTGTCTGCCCCGGAGTGGCAACGCAAGACGCGACCATCCGGTCGGCGACACGATGGAGAAACACGTATGGCATCAGCAAGTACACCGACACGCACGCCCGAAGCGGCCGAACTGGTCGCACGGCGATACCCTGAAGACGTAGCGACACAGGGCAACATCGACCTCATCGACGAAATCTGTACTGAGGACGTCGTCGACCACAGTCCACTCGGAGAACTCACGGGGCGTGAAGAACAGAAAGCGCAGATTAGGATGCTTCGTGAGGCGTTCGCCGACTTCTCGGCGACAGTCGAAGACGTAGTGACAGAAGGCGACGTGGTCGCCATGCGGATTACACTGCGAGGAATGCACAAAGGCCCCTTCATGGGTGTCGAAGCGACCGGGAACACGTTCGAAGTCTCGAACATGGTGTTCACGCGCGTCGAAGACGGACTCATCGCCGAGCGGTGGGTCATCCCGGACATGATGGGAATGCTCACCCAACTCGGCATCGTCGAACTTCCCAAGATGTAGTCGCACGGCACGACTATTTTTCAGTCGATTCCACGGATTCACTCGGTCGGGCGGTCCGCAATCGGCATCGTGTAGCAGACGGCAGTCCCCGTCAAGACGACGGTGCCGTCGTCGCGCGTAATCTCTGTTTCGAGTTCGGTAATCGGCTTGTCCTCGCGGACCTTCGTGACCTCGACCCACCCAGTAATCGTGTCGCCGGGGCGGACGGGAGCGGTGAAGTTCCAGTTCACGTTGAGGAACACCGACCCCGGACCGGGGAGGTCTTCGGCAACGATAGCGTTGAGAAGCGCGCTCGTGACGCCGCCTTGTACGACGATTTCGCCGAACTGTGACGCTTTGGCGACCTCCTCGTCGTGGTGGAGTGGATTGTAGTCGCCGCTCAGTTCTGAGAACAGTTCGATGTACTCCGGTTCGATGGTGCGCGAACGCTCGGCGTACTCTCCAACTCGCGGTGGGCCACGCGGCCAGACGTCGTCGATAGCGGTGTCGTCCATACGAGACTGATTGGCGTTCTGAGACGATAGCCGTGCGGGACGTTCGACGTCGACGGCTACGACTCGCTCACGAACGACGTCGAGAGAAGTAAGAGCGAGGGCGGCCGGGCACCCGCCCACACTCCACGGACACTGGGGAAAACTCCCCGGTATACGCAACCCAAGTGCAGGTATCTACCTGCAGTATATCCGTACATTCTCAGAGGTTAAAACATTTTTCAAATGTCATTTGCGCAGTGGGCACAAATAGCGTGGTGTCACTGTTGGCCGTCGGAACAGACCCAAGTACACATCAGTAGTGTCTCCCCTCCGGAAAAACCGTCCGCTAGCAGCAGCGAGCAAACTGGCGGATAGTGGACGACCCTGGGGACACTCAGTCTGAGACGATGTCTTCTTCCAGGCCGGCAACTGCGGTCATCACTTCTTCGATCTCCTCCGGAGGAACGTCGAACTCCTCGAGTGCGCCCTGGAGATGTTCGGCGGTCACCGCGAAGTCCTCGTGTGACAGCCCGAGGTGGTCGTGTGCGGCGCGCATATCTTCGCCCGTGTACTCGACGGGTCCACCGGCGACAGAACTGATGAACTGCGTCTGGTGTGCTCGCTGTGCGACCATGTCCACGTCTTCGAAGTAGTGTGCGACTCGTTCGTCAGCAAGCATCCGGTCGTAGAACTCGTCGACGACTGCTGAGATGGCGTCACGCCCACCGAGGCGTTCGTACAGTGATTGGGTGCCCGACATAAAGGGGATATTAAATCACTATGTGATAAGTTTATCTTGGAATGTAAGTTATCTGATTGAAACTATTTTATACGATTACATAACATATTATCGTCTACGTGTGATTACGACTACCTTCCCCCTGTCTTCGGCCCGGGCACCCCATCGACTATCGCCGCGAGCGTCTGGAGGTCGCTGAGTCGTGCACGGAATCGTTCTCAACCAGTTGAAAAGCTTCGTCGTCGAGACGTACGACCGCGATACGTGGGCGACGTTACAACGTGAAGCGGGACTCCCCGGACGGCTCTACGTCCCGGTATCGGAGTATCCCGACGAGGACGTCCTCGCACTCGTCGAGACGGCGTCCGAACTGACGGAGATACCCATCCCGGACCTGCTCGAAGCGTTCGGTGAGTTTCTGGTCCCCCCACTCCTCGAAACCTACGGTGTCCACGTCGACAAAGAGTGGACCGGACTCGAACTCATCGCCAACGTCGAACGATACATCCACATCGCACTCCGAGCGAAGCAGATTTCGACGTACACCCCGCCCGAACTGGAGTCCGGATGGCGAGACAACGACACGGTGAGCGTGGTCTACGACTCAGACCGCCAGTTGTGCCACCTCGCGAAGGGGATAATCAACGGTGTCGGTGACCACTTCGACGAACCGTTCGATATCGAAGAACCGACCTGCATGCTCGACGGCGACGACCACTGTGAACTCGTCGTGAGCCACGCCGAAGGCGCCTGAAACGGGCCATCGATTCGGTCGTTCGACCGAACGCGACGACCATAGCGATGAGGACTCACGTCCGTGACCCCGGCCGAAGCAGAGCCAACGAGAGGGCATTCAACGCCCCATTTACGCCCGTTAAAGCCGGCATATAATGCCAAAATAGTTTTTCAAACGGACTGTCAATATTGTGCGAAGGTTTATAGTATCAGATGAGACATTCGTGGCATATGGTAGATATACTCGGTCTCCTTCTACCTAGGTTCATACGCCGACGGTACGCACTTCGGTTCGGAGTGGTACTGGGCAGCATCGGCGTTGTCATCGGTGCGGTGGCACTAGGTGTGGGGCGAACAACAACGTATCAAATTCCGACGGACATCGTCGCTGCGGCCGTCGGCGGTGTCGTCGTGAGTGGGGTCCTCGGCGGGCTGATGGTTCGGAGTACGATGAAATCCGTCAGTACCCTCGATTCGAGTACCGAGGAGTTGAAAGACGGAAACTTCGACGCACAGGTCGAACAGAACCGAATCGACGCCATCGGGCGTCTGTCGGGGACGGTCGCCGCCTTCCGCGACACTGTCGTCGAGCGACTCGAACAGACGAGTTCTGACCGAGACGAACTCGAAAAACAGATTCGGAGAATCGAAGCGATTGCGGGCCACTACACCGACGACCTGGAGACGGCCACGTCGGACCCGTCGGTTCGCGTCGACGAGAGCGCCACGAACGAGGCGATGGCGACGCTCGCACTCACGACGAACGAGATTCTCGACGCGCGCGAAGCACAGGCCGCCGAACTGGCGGACGCCCGCCAGCAGATTACCTCGCTCCAAGAAGAACGCGACCGGCTGGACATGGAAAACCAGCAACTGAGAACCATGGCGATGGAGTACGCCGAGGTTCTCGAGGCGTGTTCGGAAGGAGACCTCTCCCAGCGGATGGACGAGGACGTGGACAACGAGGTTGCTGCACGGTTCGCGGCGCAGTTCAACGAGATGATGTCCGGGTTCGAGGAGTCGATGGTCCAAGCCGAGAACTTCGCGAAAGAAGTCGCGACGCTGAGTAACGAAGTCACCGTGAGCGCCACCGAAGTGCGCGAAGGGAGTGAACAGGTCTCTGGTAGCCTCCACAGCATTTCTGACGTCGCAGAGACCCAGTACGACAACCTCGAATCGGTCGCCATCGACATGAGCAACCTCTCTGCGACCATCGAAGAGATCGACGACTCGTCGAGCGACGTCGCAGACCTCGCCCAGCAAACAGTCGAAACGGGCCGTGAGGGGCGAGAGGCCGCCACCGAGGCAATCACGGGGATGAAAGAAATCGAGCAGGAGTCTGTCGATACGGTCGAGGAGATCGAGCAACTGGAGTCCGAAGTCCAGCAAATCGACGACCTCATCGACTTCATCCGTGAGATTGCAGAGCAGACGAACATGCTCGCACTGAACGCCAACATCGAGGCGTCTCGTGCCGGCGAGTCCGGGCAAGGGTTCGCTGTGGTCGCCCGCGAAATCAAGGAACTCGCAGAGGGGACCAAAGAGGCGGCGACGGACATCGAGACGCGTCTCGAAGAGATTCAGTCACAGACCTCCGAGACAGTCGAAGAGGTCCGCGATACGCGAGAGCAAATCGCCCGACACACTGGCTCTGTCGAGAACGCCGCGGAGGCACTCAACCAGATTGCCGAGAACGCACAGGAGACCAACACCGGTGTGCAGGAGATCAGCTCGGTGACGAGTCAGCAGGCCGAAGCGACCCAGGAGGTCCTCTCTGCGGTCGATAACGCGACCGAGATTAGCGCCGAAACGGTCGAAGAAGCAGAGACCGCCGCGGTCGGTGCAGAAGAACAGACGCACGCACTGAGTGCAGTCTCCGAGCGTGCAGGCGCACTCGCGACGCAAGCGAATCGCCTCTCAGAGACGTTCGACGAGTTCCACACCGAGATGTCGGTCGTGTTGGACGCAGACGAAGACGACGATTCCGCCGTCGACGATGCACTCGGCGACTCCGACGCCGAGGACGAACCCGTCGGAGAAGACGAACCCGTCGGCGAATCCACCGAAGAAGTCGCAGACGACCCGACCGATTCGACTGCAGACAGCCCAGCAGAACTGGCCGAGGAACCAGACGCAGTGGCTGAAGCGGACGCCGACCCACTGGCTGAGGAACCGGGCCCGTTGGCTGAAGCGGACGCCGACCCACTGGCTGAGGAACCGGGCCCGTTGGCTGAAGCGGACGCCGACCCACTGGCCGAAGAACCGGACTCGCTGGTCGAAGAGCCAGTTGGCGACGACCCTATCGACGACGAGTCGACGTTCCGGTTCGACGACGACGCCAACGACCCGATCGTCCTCGACGACGTCGCCGAAGAAGAGGAGACGCCAGACGAGCCGGAGACCGAATCGAGCGAAGAACCAGACGGCGAGAGCCACGAATCGACTGTAAACAACTCAGCAGAGCGATGATGCAACCGAGAACCGCGTACCACTGCTCAGTGAGGGGGGAACGATGAGCGAGCAGTCAGTCGGAATCGACGACGACGAGAGCGTCTCGCCGGAGTCGGTCATCGAGTTCCTGGAGTTTCGACTCGACGGGAACCGGTACGCGCTGGAGTTGGGTCGGGTCAGCCAAGTCATCCGAAAACCACCCACAACCCGTGTCCCGAACGCTCCAGATGGCATCTACGGGTCGGTGACGGTCGAAGGCGACGTCGTCGTCGCCGTCGATACGTACGCAGTCGTCGGACTCGACCGACCATTCGCTGACCCCGAGAACGCCTACCTACTCCTGTTGGACAGTAGTGACACACCGCAACCCGTCGGCCTCCTCGTGGAGGCAGTCGACGGTATCGAGCGACGTCACGTCGAGTCGGTCTCGCCACCGACCGAGGGAGGCGCTCCACTGGACGACCGCTGGTTTCGGGCCGCCATCACGGACGATGACGCCCCCGACATCCACGTCTTCGACAGCCATCAACTCATCGCCGCGCTCCACCCGGTGGATGCGCGATAACACTGCGGACCGAACACACAGACAACGACAGATGAACACAACCGAACCGAGGTTAACGTAGGACGCACACATGTCAATCGGGATTTTAATCGTCGACGACTCCAGCTACATGCGAAGTAGGCTGAAGAGCGCGCTCGACGATGACACGTACGAAATCGTCGACGAAGCACAGAACGGCGCTTGGGCAGTCCAGAAGTACAAAGAACACGGTGACGACATCGACATCGTCTTGATGGACATCGTGATGCGGAAGGCCAACGGGGTCAAAGCCACCGCGGCCATCAAGCATCTCGACAAAGACGCCCGTGTCATCATGTGTACGAGCGTTGGACAGCGAAAGAAGATGGAACTCGCTGCACGGGCAGGCGCAGACGGCTACATCACGAAACCGTTCGACGACGACGAGATAGTCAAAGCAATAGAGAGTATCCTCTCAGACGAATCATGAGACACTCAGTGGCACCGTCAACGACCATCGCCGGCAGTCGAGGGAGGCCACCGTGAGCCGAGACGACGAGTTCGTCCGTGAGACACGGGCGTCCGTCCGGCAGTTGACGAACGGCCTCGTGGAACTCGAACGCGACGGCAGTAGTCGTGAGTTGGTCGACGAGTTGTTCCGCACGGCACACACGCTGAAAGGCAACTGCAGTATGGCGGGACTCAACGGCGCGAGTCGTCTCGCTCACACGGTCGAGGATTTCCTGAGTTGCCTTCGTGACGGGTCACTGAAGCCGAATCCAGACCTGATAGACGCTGCGCTCGCGGCGGTCGACGACATCGACGCCAGCCTCGGAGAGTGGCACAGTGGCGACGACCTGACCATCGACCCCGAGCCGTCGTCCTCGGCGCTCCGGGAGGAGATGGACCGCTATCGAGACGAGTCACAGGTCGCAACCGAGACGGCCCCCGAGTCCGCCGACAGTTCGGACGACTCGGCCGGAGTCCCCGACGAACCGACGGACGAGTTCGACCCGACCGTCGTCGACGCCCTCGAATCCGCGAGCGGGTTCGACGACCTCGAAGGGTTGCTCGCAGAGATGGACGACCCCGACGACGAGGACGCAGCAGGCGACGAACAGGCCCGCTGGGGGACGTTCGACAAGAGAGAGTCGGTTCCCACCGACAGTCCGGAGTCAAACCGACAGGGCGACAGCGACGACGCGACCGAGACGACACAGGAGACGCCCGACGAATCCGAAGGCAGTCGGGAGACCCCACCAGGGAAAGTCGAGTCACCCTCACCGTCGGGGTCGATGAACGAGTTCGACTCCATCAAGAGCGGCGTCGAGCAGGGCGACGTCTCGTCGCTCGACCGCGAACTCGACGAAATCGAGTTCGGAGAGTTCGACCACGACGACGGCCTCTCGATTCAACAACTCATCGACGGGGAACTCGACGACGAAGACCTGCCGGACGAACAGGCAGACACTGACGCCGACGACGTCACGGACCACCCGGCGAGTTCGTCGGCCACTGCCGACACTGCGAGACGAGACGACGCCATCCGACCCGAGGACTTCGGCTACGAGTCGGCCACCCCATCGACGTCCGACAGTGGTTCGAGTGCAGGCGACAGTGGTTCGAGTGCAGGCGACAGTGGTTCGAGTGCAGGCGACAGTGGTGCGACGGAGCCAGAAGGCGTGACGGCAGCTGCTGGCGAATCGAACCCGTTCGAAGGTGTCGACATCGTCGACCCAGACGACGAGTCGGGAGCCGATTACGTCTCGTCGGTCGATATGGGTGCCGACGCCGACACCGACGCAGTCACCTCGGACGAACCATCCGACGTACGGACCGACGAATCCGACGAGGAACAACCCATATCGTTCCCCGACGGAGAGACGTTCGGGCCTGCCGACGACGAACCCGGAGTCGCCGAAACGAGTACGGACAGCCCCTCCGAAGACGGCCCCGAAGTTGCAGAAGCGAGTACGGACAGCCCCTCCGAAGACGGCCCCGAAGTTGCAGAAGCGAGTACGGACAGTCCCGCCGAAACAGGTACAGACAGTCCTGCCGAAGCGGCCCCTACTGACGAAGTCGTCGCCGACACGCCAGACTTCTCAGAGACGTTCGAAGAGGACGACTCCGGCCCCGACGAGATATCCACCGACGACTTCCCCGACGAGTTCGGGGGAGACGGAATCGCCTTCTCGGAGGGCGATTCCGAAGCAGCCAGTTCGGGAGACGTTCCGGACGGCGACCTCGACTTCCCCGAAGGCGAGTTTTCGGACGACTTCTCCGGGGCAGACGCAGAAACGGCCGACGACGGCCTCGAGACCGACGTCACAGAAGAACTTCCAGACGAGTTTGCCGACGAGACGCTCCCCGACGAGTTCGACGACGGGTTCGACCTTCCCGACGACTTCCTGGGTGGAGATATCGGCGTCGGAAGCGAGCGTACCCGAGCGGACGACGTGGGTCCCGAAACCATCGACATCGGGGTGGCTTCAGAAGGAAGTACCGAAGACCTCGACTTACCCGATATCGACCTCCCAGACGTCGACGAACTCACCGCGTCCACCCTCGGCGACGAGGACGACGCCGACCGTGCGGCCACGAGCGTCTCGTTCGAGCGCGACGAACACACGATGGCGTTCGAATCGCGGTTCGCCGAACGCTTCGGCGGGAGCGTCGGCGACGACAAAATCCAACTCGTCCAGGTGGCGTCGGCGACGATAGAAGAGAGCAGTCTCGACGCCGCGAGATACCAATCCAGCGGAACGGCGGACTACCCACTCGACTTTGGAGATACACGTGAGAGCGACCAGATTCAATCGCTCACCGTCGACGTCGAGAACGCAGACTCGCTGTTGAACCTCGTCGAAGAGCTATCGTTGACGCAACTGCGTATCAAACAGTCAGACGGTGAGGACCTCGACGACCACCTGTCGGTGATGGACTCGGTGACGGGTGAACTCCGGCGAGCGGTGATGACGCTCCGCTTGATGCCGCTTTCGACGGCAATCGACGGGCTTCCGCGGGTCGTCCGCGACATCGCCCGCAAGCAGGGCAAAGACGTCGCGTACGAGGTGTCCGACGAGGGTGTCAACCTCGACCGAAGTATCGTCGAGAAACTCGGTGACCCACTCGTTCACCTCGTCCGCAACGCCGTCGACCACGGTATCGAACCACCGGACGAACGCGAACGACAGGGCAAGCCACGCGAAGGGAGTATCGAACTTCGCGCGTGGCGTGACCGCGAGCGAGTCGTCATCGAAGTCGAAGACGACGGCCGCGGTATCAGCGCAGAGCGAATCCGCCAGCAGGCAATCGACAACGACATCATCTCCCGAGAACGCGCCGAGCGCATGTCGTTCGACGAGGTGTACGACCTCGTCTTCGAACCTGGCTTCTCCACTGCGGAGGAAGTGACCGACGTGAGTGGCCGTGGAGTCGGGATGGACGCCGTCCGGCGGACCGTCAACTCGCTCGACGGGACGGTCGACATCGACAGCGAACCGGGATCGGGAACGACCGTCAGAGTTCGCCTGCCCGTCTCTGTCGCCGTCTCGAAGATGCTGTTCGTCGGTGTCGGCCCCGAACAGTACGCGATTCCGGCGAGCGTCGTCGCAGACGTCGAACTCGTCGACGAGTCCACTCTCGGCGACGACGGAACAGTCGCCGTAGACCGGGCCGACGAGGCGACAGACGACTCAGAGCGCATCCCGTACCGTCGCCTCAGCGACGCACTGGGTGTCGAAACGGAGGCGACGGGAGGCGCGTCAAGGGAATCTGTGGTGGGTGACGTGGGCGACGCGAGCGGTGCGAACACGCCCGAGGACGTCCCAGCAGGCAAGCGAGTTCTGGTTCGGCTCGACCGCGAGACACGGAACTTCGCACTCGTCTGTGACGAGGTCGACGACGCCCGTGAGGTCGTCGTCAAACCGTACGAGAAACTGCTCGGCGGCGTGCCCGGAATCAGTGGGGCGACGATGAGTGGGGATGGAACGCTGGTGAACATCATCGACGTAACAACACTATGACGGAAATGGACCAAACGACGGAAGCGGTGCACCGAATCGACATCGAAAAGCTCGGCGTCCTCAACTATCTCGGGAAGTTGGGTGTCACCGGTGTCGAATCCCGACTCGGCAAACTGGCAGGCAAATCGACCGCAGTCAGGTCGGAAGTCGTCAAGAACGGCTACGTCGACGATTCGAGCGTCGACCTGGCGTTCCCGGACGAGAAACGCCTCGGCGTCAGAGTCGGCCTCAACGGCGTCCCACACGGGTGTATGCTCGTGTTGTTCCCGCCGGCGAGTGCGAAACGGGCCGTTCGGATGATGCTGGCGGACACGAACGAAGACGTCGCAGAGGTGTCGAACGACATGGCGGTCAGTTCCATCGTCGAACTCGGCGGGATGGTCGCAAACGGCTTCCTCGACGCACTGGCGGACACGTTCGACCAGCACATCGCCACGTGGCCGCCAGTCACGCGAAATAGCCAACTCCCACAGATTATCGAGCGCGCAATCACCGACGAAGAAGACAGAGGCCTCTACCTCGAAACCAAGTTCCACATCACGAGTCACAACATCGACGTCGAACTCTATCTGTTCCCGGAGAACGAGGTGTTCGTCGAGATTCTGAACCGACTCGACATGGACGCGGTCAGTGCAGGAGGCGACTCGTGAAGTTAAACGTCAACGCACTCGGCACGTTCTACGAGATGGCCCGTGAAGGCGCTGGTCTCGCGGCGACGCGCCTGAACTCGATGTCGGAGTTCGAGAGTCGCGTGAAGGTGACGCGACTCCACTTCACCCACCGCTCGGAGATACGCAACGAACTCGACGACGGGAACGAGAAAGTCGGGATTCGCGTCTCGTTAGACGGCGAACTGTCCGGGTCGTCGTTGCTG
The DNA here is from genome assembly GCF_009674625.1 of Haloferax marinum. Lineage (GTDB taxonomy): Archaea > Halobacteriota > Halobacteria > Halobacteriales > Haloferacaceae > Haloferax > Haloferax marinum. The sequence goes on from NZ_WKJQ01000001.1 coordinate 1,266,205, forward strand.
TTGTTCGACCACGAGAGCGCACGCTCCGTCGTCGGAACGCTCGTCGACGACGTCGACGAAGAACCCACGAACGAACTGGCGACGAGCGCCATCGTAGAACTCTGTCACATCATGAACAGCGGGTTCGTCGATGGCTGGGCAGACGTCTTGCAAGCGGAAATCGACGTCTCCGCTCCGGAGTACGTCATCGGCGACACTGCCACCGCGTTCATCGACGAAGACGAGTTCGAGAAGATGCACGAAGAGTTGGCACTCGTCTTCCAGAGTCAAATCGAGACGACGGGAACCGAGTTCGGATTCGAACACTATCTCATCCCCGAACACGACTCGATTGCCCGGCTCTTCGAGACGCAGACAGAAGACGAGGGAATCGAGTACGACAAACTCGCTGGATTCGACCAGATGGCACAGCACGGTGCCACCCGCGTCGCCGAGAATCTCACGCGGATGACGAACATCGAGATGGACGTCGATATCCGCCGTATCAACTTCATCTCGCTCGACGCCATCCCCGAGACGGTTCCGAACGAACCGCTCGTCAGCGTTGCGTTCAGTTTCAGCGGGACGCTCGGCGGCTATCTCCTGTTTCTGTTCGAACCCCAATCGGCGAACGAACTCGTCGCCGCAACCGTCGGTGACTCACCCAACGGTGGCTTCGGCGCGTTCGAACAGGACGCCATCAAAGAGTTGAGCAACGTCATGACGAGCGGCCTCCTCGACGGGTGGGCGAACATGCTCGACGCGACTATCGACCACTCGACGCCCGCGTACTCACACGACATGGGCGCGGCCGTCGTCGACCCGCTCATCGTCGGTCTGAGCGAGGTTCAAGAGTTCGCGTTCGTCTTCGACACCCGAATCCACGCCGTCGACAGAGAGTTCGACGTCGACATCTACGCGATTCCAGACGAGACGGACCTCGAAGCGGCACTGGACCGACTGGACGAACGGCGTATCGACGAATCGCTCGAACACGACGTCGAAGAGACCGAGTTCGTCGCCGAAGAGTTCGACCCCGACCTGGTCGAAGAAATCGCCGCTGGCACGTTCGAGGAGGTCGAAGACCTGTGAAGACGTTCAACTTCGGCACGGACGACGACGAAGAAGAGACGCGCGAGGAGCGCCTCGTCGGCGTCTCGGGATATCACGTCACGAACGAAGGAGAGACACTCGTCGCCTACGGCCTCGGTGCCTGCGTCGCAATCGCGCTCTGGGACACCGACACCGGCGTCGGGGCACTCGCACACACGCTCTTGCCGCGACAAGATTCGGGTCAGGGTGCCTCGTCGGGCAAGTACGTCGACGCCGCCATTCAGACGATGCTCCGTGAGATGGTCGAGGCAGGTGCTGGCTACTCGTCTATCGAGGCGCGACTCGTCGGCGGCGCAGATATCTTCGAACTGAAGGCACTCGGAAAGGGTGTCGGCAGGAAGAACGCAGCAGTCGCCCGCGAAGAACTCGACCGACTCGACGTCCCCATCGTGGCAGAATCGACAGGTGGGGAACACGGGCGAACCGTGGAGTTCGACACCTCGACCGGACGGGTCGAGGTCACCACAGCGCACTCAGACGAAATCGAAGTGCTGTAACGGTTTTTCGACGGAACCATTCGAAGAAAGCCGCAGTCGTCGGACTACGCCGACGACTCACGTCTCGAGAAACAGGCTCTCCAGCGCAGTTGACTCGCTTACTGGTTGGTAAACGAGAGCGCGAGCGGAGTGCCGTTTGCCAGGTTGTCGCTCACCGGGCAACGCGCTTCGACCGTCGAAAGCCACGTTCGAATCGTTTCGCCGGAGGCGTCTACGTCGGCCGTGACGTTCACACGAATCTCTTGGAACCCAGCACGTTCGTCGTCGCTTTTTCCCATGAACGTTGCGGGGTCGAGACCGCCCTCGAGGCTGATTTCGAGATTTTGGACATCGAGGTCCATCTCACGGGCGACCACGTGGGCGGTGACGTTCAGACACCCGGCGAGTGCGCCGAGGAGGTATTCGACAGGGTTCGGTCCGTGGTCGGTGCCACCGAGTGAGTCCGGTTCGTCGATGACGAACTCGAAGCTTCGAGTCGAGACACGGGTCTTGGTGGGGGATTCTGCCTGCGCACTGACGTCGAAGGTCAACAGTTGAGGGGGAAAGTCTACGGACATAATTGTACTATCACACGCGGAGGTGATAACCCCAAATAACACTTCTCAGCCCCCGAGAAGCGTGTTAGTGGTTCTCTGGCCTGGACAGAGTCACACCGGGGTCAGTGGCAGTATCAGCTTAGTCTTCGAGCACGTCGTCGAGTCCCCACTCTGCCGCACGTGCGCGGGCCTCGTCTCTCGCTTCTGAGCGAATCGCCTCGATGGCGTCTTCGTCGGCGAGAAACGCCTCGACTGCACTCTGGTCACGACCCTCTTCACGCCGGGGTTCGGGAGCCGCGTCGGTCGTCTCCGTCGCCAATCGCTCGTCGCCGGCGAGGACTCGCGCCGGTTCGCCCGGTGGCACGCGAAATTCGGTCGTCTCGTGTGCGTCGGAGAGTTCCTCGGAGTCGACGGCGTGGACTGCGACACGGTTCGGCCCGGTGACCGCGAACCCTTCTAACCCGTCACGTCCGCCGCGGTCACGTTCGGTGTCGTACGCGAGGACCGGAATACCCTCCTCGAAGGTGACGACACCGCGAGTCGCCTCCCCGAGAAGCAGCGCGTCTTGGGGTTCGAAGACGACGTACCCGGTGAGTTCCTCGTCGAGGACGGTTCGGAGGACGTCACCGGGGTCGTCGACGACCCGTGACCGAAGCAGCGCCCCTCGTGGAATTCTCATACGCGGTCGGGGACGACGGCACTTTTGAACCGCTCTGCGACGTCTCGGCCGTCGCCGTCGCGGACGTCTAACCGGGCGGCCGCCTCTCGGAAGGCGTCTGCCGCTGGGTCGTCCGGGGCGTGTGCCAAGAGCGGTTCACCTGCACGCCGGGCGGCGCGAACTGCGTCACTCTCTGGAACTGACGCGAGCGCCTGCCCGCCGAAGTACCGGCCGGCCTGCTCGGCAATCCGGTCGACGTTCTCGTCTGGCCGGACGCGATTGAACACCACGCCTGCCGTGTCGGTTCCGTAAGAGTGTGCGTACTCTTGGACCTTCAGGCCATCAGAGAGCGACGGCACCGTCGGTTGCAACACGACGACGATGCGGTCGGCCAGCACGATGGGTAAGACAGCGCTCTTCGACCCGAGCGCCGCCGGCGAGTCGAGCAAGAGGACGTCGGTGTCGTGGGCGAGTTCTGCGACGACGTCACGAAGTCGTGCCGGGTCGGCCGCCTCGAACGACGCCAGACTCGTTCCACAGGGGACGACCGACATGCCGAAACGCTCGTAGACGGCGTCTTCGACCTGAACGTCCCGTTCTTCGATGAGTAAATCGTGGAGTGTGACGTCGGCGTCGTCTAATCCGGCGTGGAACAGCAGATTCGCCATCCCCGTGTCGGCGTCGATGACAGTCACGTCGTATTCGGTGGCGAGCGCCATCCCCAGCGCGAGCGTACTCGTCGTCTTTCCCGTGCCGCCCTTTCCGCTGGCGACGGCGAACGCCTCGACCATGACCCCACGTGTTCGGTGATTTTGTATAAGTGTTCGGAAGGCTGAGAGGCAGACGTCGTGGGGACCTCTTGCCAAATAGTAACAATCATTAATAGACACCAGATTCTGTGGACGTGTGTAGAGCAATGATTCAGATATCGTTCGGTGCGTTTGCTTTTGTGGTCGATGAATCGACGATAGCGGCGTTTGCGACGCTGCTCACGGTCGCCGTCATCGTCTATCTGAATCGGTAGCACCGCCGTCGTCGGGTGAGTGAGTGGATATCGACCGCGGGCCCGGTTCAGACTGCTTCTGCGAGGGCGTCGAGAAGCGCGTCGTTTTCGTGTGGTCGCCGGACGTTGATTCGGACGTGGGAGTCGAGACCATTGTAGTAGCGAGCGTCTCGAACGGCGAAGCCACGCGTTCGAGTCTCGTGGAGGACCGTGTCGACGTCGTCGGTTCGGAACAAGATGAGCGAACTGTCGGCAGGGTAGACGTCGTAGCCGAACGAGTCCAGTTCGTCCACCATCCGTTCGCGTTCCCGTTGGATACGGTCTCGGGTCTCTTCGAGGAAGTCGTGCTGTTTGAGACAGTAGGTCGCCGCCTCGACGGCCGGTAACGACAGCACCCACGTACACCGGGCACGGGTGAGTGCCTCGCGGAGGTGTCCGGTCGCCGCCGCGGATCCAGCACGGAGTGAGGGCACGCCGAAGACGTTCGTCACCGAGTGAAGGGTGATGACGCCGTCGAGGCCGGCCGTACTCGGCAGGCGGGTAAAGCCGAGGAACGACTCGTCGACGATGAGCGGCGTGTCGGCCCGACGGCACTGTTCGACGAATCTTCGGAGTTGGTCCGTCGAGTACGCCGTCCCAACCGGGTTACTCGGATGGCTCAAAATCACCGCAGTGTGTTCGTCGGGGTCGACTTCCTCGAAGATGCGGTCGTACCGGACGTGAACCGGTTTCCCACCCTGTAACCGAACTTCGCGAGCGTACTCACCGCAACACGGCTTGGGAATCACGACAGAATCGCCGGGTGAGACGGTCACCCCCAACGCGAGTCGGAGCGCCTCGATGACGCCCGCCGCTGGGACGACGTGGGCAGGGTTACACCCGACGTAGTCGGCCGCCGCAACCCGGAACTCCGAGTAATCGTCCAGCGAGTAGCGTCGCGACGTGGAGAACGCCGACTCGTAGATACTCGCGAGCCCCGGCGGTCGCTCGGGGTTCGACCCGAGACTGAAATCCACGAGTGAGTGGTCTGCGGTCCCACCGTGTGTGACGGGGTCGACGTTGGGTACCGAACCGGGGTCCATAGATACGTCTGGATACCGATTATATTCAATTCTTCTTAATAGACCACATATTTACCACTGAACGTTTCTTGGCCATCACCCGAAATTATCTACCCTTCGAATCGGTGTCACCGTCGCCCGGTCGGCGGCGACGACACCGAACCGTGCGGACTCGACGCTCTGTGGAATCGACTCGTTCGCGTATCGGGAGTCGAGACTGGCCAGAACTGCGTCGCGGACACAGATTCGCGCTGCGTGACCGACTGGTGTCGCACTCCCCGTGAACGTCTCCGGTTCTCCAGCGGGGTCGCAAGCGGCCACGATGGCGTCTGTCGTCGTCCCTGGCGACCCACATCGAGCCAACAGCGTCGCCGCCTTCGCTTCCGCAGCAACTGCGACGAGATTGGCCAGTGCCCCCGGTTCCAGTGACCGCGACGTCCCGACGACGACGTTGACAGTTCCGACGTGGTCCGCCTCGGTGTCGGAGGCGTTGGTATCACTGCCAGCAGAACCTTCGTAGTCAGCAGAATCGCCCTTGCCAGCAGAACCCTCGTCGCCAGCAGAATTGCCCTCGCCAGCAACTCCACCGGCACCGACATCCATCGGCAGTGCCGCCGGATTCGACACGCCAGCAGTTGCGATAACTTCGACCGGGCCGTATCGGGCGCGCCGGGCGTGCTGTTGGTCTACGCCAGTCAGCAGCGCTGGGCCGTCTTCGTCGAACCCGGCGTCAGAGAGTCGCTGTGCGACGTAGCTGTCGAGGTCAGTTTCAGGCCACCCCTTCGGAACAGTGACGTTGTAGGCTACGGGGCCGCGAGACTCCCCGCCGTCGTATCCAGTCGAGAGCCACCGCGTCTCGGGGCAGGAGATTCGACAGACACCGTCGCGGCGAGTCGTCTCAAACATCCGTGAGTGCGCGGAGTAACTCGTCGTTCTCGTCGGGGCGTTTCACGGCGACGCGGACGTGTGAGTCGAGCGTCGGGAACGTCGTCGCGTCGCGGATGGCGACACCCCGTTCGCGGGCCGTCTCGACCACGGTGTCCACGTCTCGTTCACCCACGTCACACAAGAGAAACGGCGCGTCCGACGGGTGGACGTCGAACTGTGGCGACAGCGAGTCGGCCAACCGCTCGCGCTCGCTCGCGACTCGTCTGCGGGTCGCTTCGACGAACTCGGTCTGTCGCATGCAGTAGGCCCCGACTGCGGCCGCCGGCGTCGAAAGTGACCACGACCGACGTGCGACGGCGAGTCGCTCTCCGAGTTCGCCCGTCGCGACGGCGAACCCCGCGCGGATACCCGGAAGTCCGAACAGTTTGGTCAGCGAGCGAGCGACGACGACACCCGGTTCGCCGGCCAGACTCGGCGCGTCGGTGAAGTCGAGGAACGCCTCGTCGACGACGAGGGTCGTCTCCGACTGGCGACAGTGGTCTGCAAACGCACGCAGACGGTCGGAATCCGCGAGTTCGCCGGTCGGGTTGTTGGGCGTACAGACGACCGCAACCTCGTACGGAGCGGGGTCGGTGTCGAGGAGTTCGTCGGCCGCGACAGCGACGGGGTCGGCCCCCTGAAGTCGAATCTCGCGGTCGTACTCACCAAAACTCGGTTCGGGGACGAGCGCGGAGTCACCGGGTGCGAGTGTGACTTCGAACGCGAGTCGGAGCGCTTCGAGGCCGCCAGCGGTCGGAACCACCGAATCGGCGTCGCATCCGACGTAGTCGGCGGCGGCCGCTCGGAACGTCGGGTAGTCGTCGTCTGGATAGCGGGTGGCCGCCGAGAGTGCTTCGGCGTACACCGCTTCGACGCCGTTGGGCCGGTCCGGGTTGGTGTTCGCACTGAAATCGAGCACTGACGAATCGGTCGCCCCGCCGTGTGGGACGCGTGTTGTCCGAACGACAGCGTCAGGGTCCATCTTCGACTCCGTCGACGGCCTGCGGGTCGAGTCGGGACAGCACGTCGAGCGTCGCGGCCTCTACGTCGTCGACGACGCCCATCCGGTCGGCGAGCATCAGCGCACCGCCCATCCCTGCTCCTTCTTTCGCTTCGCCGGCGGCGTACCGGTCCAGCGGGGTCGTCTCGAATCCAGGGTCGGTGACGACGAGGTCGACGTCGAGTTCGGCCGCCGCAGATTCGAGTTCGGGCACGTCGTCCGCGAGGTACGACGTCGTCGCCAGCGTCAGGTCACCCGCCGCACCTGCGTGTCTGGCGAGTGCCGACGCCGCGAGCAGTTGGGTCCCACCGCCCAGTGTCACGTCGCTCCCCGATTCGAGCGCCCCTACGGTCAGTCCTGCGACGACCGGGAGGACGGGGTCACCGACGTACCGCGTCGCGAGTTTCGGTTTGTGTGCCGCGTCGCCAGGCGACAGTCCGGCCGACTCGAGCGCCTCGGCGACGACGTCCTCCTTGAGACTCGTCGGATTCGATGGGAGCGACGACGAGACGGGGAACGTCTCACCGAGCGCGCGGAACACCGCGAGGGCCGTGGTCGTTCCGCCGGGGACGGTCTCGCCGATGACGAGTTCGTCTTCCGGGAGGGCCAACCCCATCCGTCGGGCCGCCTCGAACGCGCCAGGTGCGGTCGGCACGGGTTCGGGTTCGCGGATGTCGCGTCCGGGGCGCGCACCGACGTCGATAGTCGGTGCGGCGGTCGGTTTCGCGAGGCCAGCGTCGACCGTGAGCACGTCGAAACCGGTGAGTTCGCGGACTGCACGTGTGATTGCGGCAGGCGTCGGACACCCGGTCGGACTGACGGGCGTCACGGGCGACCGGACGGTGTCACCGTACTCGATAATCTCTGCGTCCGCGCTCGGGGTGTGACCGACGAGCGTCGGGTCTGCCCCGGCGGCGCTGATTTCGGGTATCTTCGCCGTTGCCGTCGTCCCGGCGACGAGGACTACTCGCATCGGTCCTCCGCGAGTACGATATCTCTCGGGCGGTTCACGTTGAGTGCCAGTCTGAAGTCGGTAGTGAGGTACACGGTCGAATCTGTGTCTTCGGGTTCGGTGTGTTCGCTGTTCGGGTCTGCTTCGGTGTGTTCGCTGTTCGGGTCTGCTTCGGTGTGTTCGCTGTTCGGGTCTGCTTCGGTGTCTGGACCGACGACGCCCAGTCCGGTCGGGCAGACTGCCCTGCCGCGGTAGTCGAAGACGAGTGAGTCGTCGAGACTGCTGCCCAGTGTTCGTTTCTGTCCGACGGGGACGCACGCCGTGAGCGACCTCCCCTCGGCGGCTTCGATGACTGCGTCGACGTGGTCGGGAGTCAGGAGTGGCAGGTCCGCGACGACGGTCACGACTGGTCGGGAGACCCGGTCCAGTGCGAATCCGAGGTCGGAGACGTAGCCAGCACCGGGTGCGTCGATACAGTGTACGCCGAGTTCGCTCGCGCGCGTTCGCGTCTCGGGTGTGTGTGGTGAGGTGACGGCGTGGACGGTCTCGACTCGCGACGCACGGAGTGCCTCGACGATGCGGTCGAACATCGGTCGGCCACAGACTTCGACGAGCGGCTTTTCGACTGGCGCGGCGAGACGGGTTCCGCGGCCACCACACATCACGAGAGCGTCCACGTCACCACCCCCACGTGAATCGCCGTCGCGCGAGCGAGTTCGTTCGTCGCGCCGATGAGGTCACCCGAGACGCCACCGAGGTGGTTCCGTCCCCACGCTCGAACGAGGAGGGCCACGACAGGCCCGCAGAGGAGTGTGACGACGATGGCAAGGAGACCAGTATCCGGTGCGAGTGCGACGACTGGAAGGCAGACCACAGCAACGGCGAGGAGTCCCGATGGGGCGTTCTCACCGACGAGTGCCGACCCGAGACCGTCGTGTGCTGGTGTTCCGAGGCAGACGAGTGTCGCCATCCCAGTTTTCGCGCTTACTTCTGCGGTGAGTGCGATGACGACACCCACCGTTAGGCCGAGTCTACCCGTCGTGAAGCTGAATCCACCCGTTGGGAGGCCGAGACGCCAACCGACACCGGCGAGACCGAACGCACCCATTGCGAGGACGACCAGCGTCACTCCGAGTGCGAGGAGGCCGCCAACACCCGTCTGAGAGTCTTTCAGCACAGACAGGCGGCGCTCGGCGTTGCCGTGGACGACGGCCGCGTCACCGAGGTCGGCGAGGCCGTCGGCGTGGGTGACGCCCGTCACGAGGTAGAGCGTCACGAGGTAGAGCGCCGCGGCGGTCGGAATCGGAAGCGGGAGCAGAAATGGGAGTGCAGCGAGTCCGCCGACGACGTAGCCAACCAGTGGGAAGACGACGGGTGCTCGTCTGAAGGCGTCCCACTCGGCTTCGCCACCGCCGACGGGGAGACGCGTGAGGAATCCGAGGCCACCACGAACCGCGTTCAGAACCACACGACCACCCCCGTGAGGGCGAAGGCAGTGAGTCCAGCGCGGGAGACGAGTCGAACCCCACGCGTCGCGACCACCGTGTCGGGAAAGTCCGGGCCAGCAGCTAACAGATAGTGACCGGGTTTCTCGAGTCGCGTCCCGAGCAGTGTCGCGAGCGTCGCCATCGGCCACCCGGAGTTCGGAGAAGCGGGACGACGAGCGAGTGTCCCGACTCGCGTGAGAACACCGGGCGACCCGGCAGCGATAGCCAGCAAGAGCGCCGACAGACGGGCCGGAAGCCACATCACCGCGTCGTCGAGTCGTGCCGGGACGGTCCCGACTGGTTTGTGGTGATATCCGAGCATCGAGTCGAGTGTGTTTACGGCTTTGACCCACGCCGCGGCCCCCGCGCCGAGGGGGAGCGAGACCGGTGCGAGGAGTGCAAACGCGAGAAGTGGTGCGACGAGTCCGTCAGCGAGGTTCTCGGCGGCACTCTCGACCGCAGCGCTTCGAATCTCGCCTGCGGAGAGTGACGACGGGTCGCGGCCTGCGAGGGCGCGCAGTTCCACTCGGGCCGTCTCGACGTCTGTCGCTGTTGCGGAGACGACTGTCGCTGTCGTATCGACCAGCATCTGCAGACTCGTCGTCGAAAAGAGCGCGAGTGCGGCGACGCCGACGCCGACCCACGGAGAGACGAGTGACGCGCTCCACGTCGCGCCCGCGACGATACCCGCCGCAAGCACAGGGAGTGCGACTGCGACGAGCGTGCCGACTGCAACTGGATGTGACCACTCGCGGTCGAACGGTCCGATGGCCCTGCCGAACAGGGCAACTGGATGGACCCGTGCCGGTGGTTCTGCGAAGACGCGGTCGAGTACTGCGGCGATAGCGACGGCGACTGTTACGGTCACCGCCACGAGTACCTCCCATCTCGAAGGTCGTTCGCGAAGTCGTCGAGTGTCGTCGTCTCGAGGGTCACAAAGGTGCCGCCGACGTCCTCGACACCGCCATCTGACGCCGGGTCGTCGCCGACGTGGACCAACGCCGACGGGTCGACGTCGAGATTTCGGGCCACTGCTTCGAACGCCTGCGGATGGGGCTTTCGCCACCCACAGGCGACGCTCGTCGTGATGGCGTCGAACCCACGGCGGTCGAGGTCAGACCTGATGAGCGTCCGCGCGACGAGTTCCGGAACCGAGCAGTTCGACAGGAGGCCGACTGGCCCGGCGTCGCGCGCCGCTTCGACCGCTTCGACAGCACCGGGTCGCGTCGTCACGTCGGGGTCGAACGCCGTGATGACCGCGCGCCGAGCAGCGTTGTCCGGTGAGTCGACACCGCGAGAACGCAGTGTCGCCGCGACGTGTGCGGGGAGTGGAACCTCCGCACCGTCTGGTGCGTCGATGTGAACCTCGCGGTAGGCGTCGTCCCAGTCGTCGGGAACTTCGGCACCGTACTCTCGGAGTGCGTCTGCAACTGCCACACCAGGGTCTTCGGGATACGCGACGTCGACGAGCGTTCCGAAGAGGTCGAACGTTACTGCCACTACAATTGCATTGGTGAAACTCTACTTGAATTTAGCGAAGGGCGTGGGCAGACAGTCGGAGAGCGCTACACGCGGATGGTGTTCGACTCGATGTCTCTGGGGAAGTACGTGAGCGTCTCAGTCCCAGACTCTGTGACGAGGACAGTGTCCGAGTGTCGATAGCCGGCCGTCTCGGTGTAGAGGCCCGGTTCGATAGTGTACACCTGTCCGACGCCGACGTCGGCGTCAGATTCGGTGTGGTCTGTGACCGGGTCGGCACAGTGGTCGGCCCACCCGCGGTCGATATACGGCGGTTCGTGCGCGCCGAGTCCGATGTTGTGTCCCACGTGGTGTTGTGCGAGGTTGGACACGCCCTGTTCTTCGAAGTACTCCCAGACCATGTGGTCGACGTAATCGATGGGGACGTCAGGTCCGAGTGCGTCGATAGCGATCTCCTGTGCTTCGCACATGAGTTCGAAGTAGTACTCGTCTTCGTCCGACGGGTCACCGAGGAACATCGTCCGTTCCAGTTCGGAGTGATAGCCGTCGACGTTCGCCGTCGCACCGGTGATGATGACGTCGCCTTCGGCGAGGTGTTCGTTCGGTGTGAACCCGTGAGGGCGGGCGGTCTGCGCCCCAGAGATGTAGCCTGCACGAACCGGCCCGGACCCACGAGTCCGGACTGCGTATCTGTCTCCTAGCGTGTCGAGCATCGCGCGTGACGCCTCCATCGACGCCCGTTGTGAGACGGTAATCGGATGAGCACCGACTTCCGTGAAGTCTACGAGATACTGGTGACCGAGGTTGGCCCACCGAATCGACTCGCGGATACACGTGACTTCTGCGTCTGTTTTCTCCCAGCGCATTCGGTCGGCCCACGACTGTTCGACTACCTCGAGCGACGCCGAGAGTTCGGCCCCGTGATAACCCATCGTTCCCGGTGCACCGTCCATGTCGGCAGCGACGCGACCCACCTCGAGTTCACGGAGCGTCTCGACGACCGTCCCCATCGGGTCTCCGCTGGGATAGTCGAAGTACGACCGGATCCGGTCGACGCGCGGTATCTCGGACGCGCGTTCGTATTCGAGTCTCGGAACGACGAGTTCGACCCGGTCGTCGGTCACGACGAGGGCGACTGGACGCTCTGTCTGGACGTGGTTGAATCCCGAGAGATACTCGATGTTCACCGCGTCGAACCAGATTGCGGCATCCGCGTCGGTGTCTGCGAGACTCCCCCTGATCGCATCGAGGCGCGCGGCAAACTCACTCGAAGGAAGACGTGAAGACATAACTGTACTATCATGTTGTGTGTGCATAAGTGACGTGCTCGAATTCACGCTTCTGAACGGGTTATCGTCCTATTCACGAGAAATACCGCCCCCTCAGAGAGTTATGCACCGGGGATACCCAACCACCCCGAGTATAGATACACGCAGTCCATCGACTCGGTCGATGAGTCTGCTGGGAACCGAAGCCCCCGACTTTACACTCGAACGCACCGCCGGCGACGAAGTAACGCTCTCTGAGACGCTGGAGAGCGGTCCGACTGTCGTCCTCGTCAACCGTGGCCACTGGTGTTCGTTCTGTGCCGAACAGCTCCAGACGTTCGACGAAGTCGCCTACGACCTCTGGTTCAACGACGGCGTCGACGTGCTGCCGGTCGTCACGAGCGACGTCGGCGACCTGACCGAGATGCGAGACCGGTTCGACCTCGACTTCCAACTCGCGGCCGACCCCGACGGCGAGGTCGCAGACCAGTACAGCGGCACCGAAGAAACGAGCCACGGTGTCACCGGCATCGCGGGAACGTACGTCGTCGACGAAGACGGAATCGTCCAGTACGAACAGGTTGCAGACCACCCCGCCGACCGTACCTACGGGAACTGGGTTCGCTACTTCGTCCGTAACGACTACGAAGATATCTTCGCGTAAGGACACCGTTCACGCCGTCGCGTACCCGACACCGTCCACGCGCATTTTTTGCCCCCGACGGTTCGGACTGTCTCGTACTCCCCCACTCGGGGGCGACATGCTCTCTCCCTCGAGAGCGACTTCCGTCGTCGGCCGACAGTCGGTGGTGACGAGGAGATGCCAGTTGGCCCATGCGAATAGTTATCTCGTCAGTTTACCGATGGGGCGGTGATGGATATCGACCCAAAACACGCTGTCGACGATATGTATCGACTGCTGACGAGCCTCATTATCCCCCGCCCGATAGGGTGGGTATCGACACGAGGTCCCGACGGAGTGGACAATCTGGCACCGTACAGCTTCTACATGGGTATCATCGAGGCAGAACCGCCGGTCGTGATGTTCTCGGCCGAACACCGAGCAGACGGCACGCTGAAAGATTCGGCACACAACGCCGTCGAGACGGAGGCGTTCGGCCTCAACCTCGTCACCGTCGACCTCGTCGAACAGATGGACCGGTCGAGTGAGCACGTCAAGCCGGGCACCGACGAGTTCGACGTCGTCGGACTCGAGAAACGTGCGGCAGACACCGTGGACGTCCCACTCGTGGCTGCAGCGAAGGCGACGATGGAGTGTACGCTCTACGACACGATGGATATCGGAGACCACACCGTAATCTACGGAGAAATCCAACGCATCCACGTCGACGACGAACTCCTGACCGACGGGAAAATCGACGTGACGAAAATCGACGCAGTCGGCCGACTCACTGGGTCGTACTACGCCCGTCTCGACCCGTTCCAAGTCGACCGAGAGTGGGAGTAAACAGCCGCGGCAGTCGACGCTCCCCTCGGAGATACCTCACCTCAGTTGCGAGTGAATTGGGGGTCATCGCCGCGGCTTACAGGAGACCGCAGAAACGTGTTTGCGCTGTTTAGTCTGGAATTGAATCGAGCGACTGTTCGTGGCGAGTGGGCAAACCACAGTGATTTGAACTCACTCGTTCACTGCATTCCGTGACATGACCGACAGTGATAGCTGGATGATAGTTTTACGAGAACAGAACGTGAGAGTACGGTATGAACAGCACTGACAGCATGTCCTCACGTTCGTTCCTTCTCCTTTTGCTGATACTCTTTGGAACACTCTCGTTACTCTTCGTCCTCCCATTCCTCCAACCCGTCCTCTTGGGTGGTCTGCTGGCGTACCTCGTTTACCCGGTTAACCAACGGCTCACTCCCCGATTGGGGCGCACCGCTGGGTCCACCGTGACGACGCTCGCGACGGTTACCGTCATCGTCGCTCCACTCCTCTTCATCCTCGGTGCTGCAGCATCTCAGGCGGCCACACTGCTTCGGGGTGCCGAACTCCCCGACTCCGAGGCCCTCGACGCATTCTCTCAGGAGCAGTTCGGGACGAACGCCCCAACTGTCGACTCACTCTCCGGGCCGGTCAGCAACGCAGTGCAAACCGGTATTGGTGGAATTCTGGGCGACATCGGTGGAATTCTCGGTGGTATCTCCGCGTTTCTCGTGGGGGCGTTCATCCTCCTGTTCACTCTCTTTTTCCTCCTCCGAGACGGCGACAAGCTCATCGCTTGGCTCCGAAACGTCCTCCCACTCGATACAGAGACGACCGACGAACTCTTCGAGCGCACGAACGACCTGCTCTGGGCGGCCGTAATCGGGAACGTCATCGTCGCCGCGGTGCAGGCGATACTGACCGTCCTCGGCTTCCTCGTCATTGGGTTCGACAACCTCATCTTCTGGGGCGTCGCCACGTTCGTCCTGTCACTGCTGCCCGTAATCGGCGCATCCGTCGTCTGGATTCCGGCAGTCATCTACCTCGTCTTCGTGGGGAGCATTCCGGAGGCAGTCGGACTCCTCATCTACGGCACGTTCATCATCAGTGGGTCGGACAACATCATCAGGCCCCTCGCGATGGAACGCGGCGCGAAACTCAACTCCGGTATTCTCATCCTCAGTATCTTCGGAGGAGTCGCAGTCTTCGGATTCATCGGTCTCTTCGTCGGCCCCGTCGTCTTCGGGTTGACGAAGACCATCGTCGAACTGCTCGCTGACGAACGTCCCGAGCCAAGCAGTTCGTGAGGTGCGACGCACACCGATTTGAACTCACTCGCTCACGGGAGCGGAGGACAAGCCACGCTCACCACTTGGATTCAAGAGAAGTCCGCTCTCCCCGTTCCCGCGAGTTTCACGAGCGGGTGCTCGTGACGAGCAACGCGAGTCACGGTGATTTGAACTCACTCGCTCACTCCGTTCGCTCGCTGCTCAAATCGAGTCGAGGTGGACGTTTCACTGCTCACGTTGTTCGCAGGAAAAGTCCGCTCTCCCCGATTTGAACGGGGGACAAGCCGATCTACAGTCGGCTGCTCTGCCAGGCTGAGCTAAGAGCGGTCACTGAATTCTATCCGGTGGACGGTTTTAACGATTATCATTCGACCCGCTCACGTGTGACCTCTGTCAGACGGAGGCGAACATTGATAAGGTGACAAATTGATTGCCGGATAGATGACGAAAATCACGTTCCGCGCCGACGATGACCTCGTCGAGCGACTGGATACCCTCGACACCTCGAAGAGTGAGGCGATGCGCGAGGCACTCCGCCAGTACCTCGACCAGGTGGAACGTGGTGGTGAAGACGCGTTGGAACAGTCGACACCCGAGACGCGCACCTACGAAGACGAAAGCGAACTCGACGCGGTACTGTCCGCACGGGTCGAATCGATCGTAGACGAACGACTCGACGAACGACTGCCACCCCTCGTCGAGGAAGTAGTGACGACTCGCACTGCCAACCGAGAATCCTCCGAGGTGAACGTCAATATCAACATCGACGGTGTCGGCGCTGAGTCCGGCGTAAACGCGGAGTACGGTCCAGAAACAGCTTCGTCACAGGTGCGTAAGACACCGGAAGACACCGAGGAAACGACGACCGACGAGACAGACACGTCGTGCAATCAGTGTGGTGAATCGGTAGACGCAACTCACGTCTACTGCCCGAACTGTGGCGAGAAGGCAACGCACCGTGTCTACTGCGAATGTGGTGACGAGCTTCGGTCGGACTGGGCATTTTGTCCCGATTGCGGCCGTCGGACTCCTGCTGCCGACGTCCTCGAATAGTATAATCACCGATTAAGCCCCGTATACGGGCAATTCAGGTGTTGTCTTACAATCGGCGTTACATTTATATCCTATCGCTCTGTGGTGACTTACGCGTAAGACGGTTGTCTTACAGCCACCCAACGGCGGCCCGAAACTCGGCGCCGTACGTTGGTTTTGGTGCGTAAGACACTCGCACTTGTGTGCGGCGCGCCGTCTTACCGGGGGAATGAAAATATGGAGCGTGTGACACTACGAATTCCGAAGCAGCAAATCGAGGAGGTCGAGCGAATGGTCGAGACGGGGGAGTTCCCGAATCGGTCTGAAGCCATTCGATCCGCCGTTCGCGAGATGCTCAACGAACAGACTGCCGACAAACGCCAGCGCGAATCTACCAGCAAGCGCAGCTGGGCGAAGGTGTAAAACGATGCAAGATATCGTTCGCGAGGCGATGGAGCGAGACGAGGCAGAGCGCAAGACCAAATTAGAGGACACTGACGACGACCAGTTCGGTGACCCTCGTATCGTCATCGTCGGCTGTGGTGGTGCAGGTAACAACACTATCAACCGACTGTACAACATCGGCGTCGAAGGCGCTGACACGGTCGCGATCAACACCGACAAACAGCACCTGAAGATGATCGAAGCGGACACGAAGATCCTCGTCGGGAAGTCCCTGACGCAGGGTCTCGGTGCCGGTGGCGACCCCTCGATGGGTGAACGCGCCACCGAGATGGCACAGGGGACCGTCAAAGACGTCCTCGGTGACGCCGACCTCGTGTTCGTCACTGCGGGGATGGGCGGTGGCACCGGGACCGGTGCAGCACCCGTCGTCTCCAAGATCGCAAAAGAGCAAGGCGCAATCGTCGTCGGCATGGTCTCGACTCCGTTCAACGTCGAGCGTGCCCGCACGGTGAAGGCCGAGGAGGGACTCGAAAACCTCCGCAACGAGGCCGACTCTATCATCGTACTCGACAACAACCGCCTCCTCGACTACGTCCCGAACCTGCCTATCGGTAAGGCGTTCTCGGTCATGGACCAGATTATCGCCGAAACCGTCAAAGGCATCTCGGAGACGATTACCCAGCCGTCGCTCATCAACCTCGACTACGCCGACATGTCTACCATCATGAACCAAGGCGGCGTCGCGGTGATGCTCGTCGGTGAGACCCAAGACAAGAACAAGACCCAAGAAGTGGTCAACGACGCGATGAACCACCCACTCTTGGACGTCGACTACCGTGGCGCGTCTGGTGGTCTCGTCCACATCACGGGCGGCCCTGACCTCACACTCAAGGAGGCCGAGGGAATCGCGAGCAGCATCACCGAGCGACTCGAAGCAGCTGCGAACGTCATCTGGGGCGCTCGCATCCAGGACGAGTACAAAGGGAAGGTCCGCGTCATGGCCATCATGACCGGCGTCCAATCGGCGCAGGTTCTCGGCCCGACGACGCAAAAGCAGGCCGACAAGTCTCGCCAGAGTATCGAAGGACGGCAACAACACACGGAGTTCGACAGTTCGCAGCGTGCCCAAACGGCACAGAACGGAACGTGGTCTGACGGTGGACGAAACGAGACCGAGAAGAACCACGGTCTCGACGTCATCAAATAACCGGCAGACTCGGTAGACTCGTTCGGACACACATCGCGTCCGTTCGACACGGTACTGTCGTGGGTTCGGCCCACTTTTCGACTATCGCTACTCGAAGACGAAGAGCGACGCCACCGGGCGGGAGACGGACTCTCTGGCGTCTCTTACACTGCCTCTATCGACTCGATGAGACGGCACTTTCGGCAGATGTCGCCCGCAGTCTTCGACCCACAGCGCGCACACTCGTTGAGGTCGACCTGCCCGTCGCCGCGGTACTCTTCTGCGACCAATCCGGCGAGTTCTTCGTATCCTGCCATGATCGAATGTCGGGTCCCAGGATGGTTCTCTTCGAGTTTCAGCAGTAGTTGCTGAATCTCGCCGCGGTAGGCCTCCGACGAGTGTGGACACTCGGTGATGTGTGCAGGGAGATTTTTCAGGTGTGCGTAGAGCGCGACTTCCTTTTCGGGAACGTCGCGGAGTGGTTTGGCTCTCGGGACGAAGTCACCGCCGTCTCGGCGCTGTTCGAAGTCACCGATACTGGCGTCGAAGTGTTTCGCTACCTGCCGAAGGTCGCCTTCGAAGAAGTTCATCAGTGCGGTCTGTGCCTCGTCGTCGAGGTTGTGGCCCGTCAGCAGTTTGTCCGCGCCGAGTTCGTCGGCGAAGCGTTCGAGCAGGTCACGTCTGAACACGCCGCAGTACGCACAGGCGGCCATGTTTTCGGGGTCTTTCTCGACGACGTCGTCCATCTGCACGCCGAATTCGTCTTCGTACGAGACGACTTCGTGGTGCATGTCGAGGTCTTCTGCGAGTTCGACGCAGGCGTCGACGGATTTGTCGCGGTAGCCTTCGATTCCTTCGTGGATGGTCAACGCGACGAGTTCGATACGCGGGTCGCGCCCGAACGTCTCGTCGAGGATGTGGGTGAGGACGACGCTGTCTTTCCCGCCAGAGAGCCCGATGACCCAGGTCTGTGGGTCCTCGGGTGTCGCGTCCCGCGGGAGCATGTTGTCTTCGCGGATACGGCGACGCACGCGTTTTTCGACCGAGGCACAGAAGTGGTCGTCACAGAGATGTGCCCCAGAGTAAGCCGCGTGCATCACCGCGTCCCGACTGCACTTGTCGCACTCCATTGCCGGACGCTTGCTTGGCAGGAGGGATACGGGTTTCGCCTCGCGACAGGCGTGAGTTCCTGTCGCAACCGGTTTTGCCGTTCGCTTCTCACAGACACCCAATGGAACGAGACACCGCCCTCGACCGAGTCGAACGCGTGGTCGACGCCGTCGAATCCGAGACGCTCCCGGTTCCGGTCCGCGAGGTGTGGGTCTACGGCGACGTGGCCCTCGGACTCGACCCGCTGGACCGACTCGACGTGTACGTGACGAAAGACATCCTTCTTCGGGGTGACCCCGACGCTGCCGCCGAGTTCGAAGAATCACACGGCGTGAAGGGAGTCGGCAAGAGCATCCGCGCCGAGTGGGCACGCGAACACCCCGACTTGATTCGGGCGAACACGAACGGCTACGCCGCACCCGAGAAGTGTCTCGCCGCACACCTCCTGCCCGACGACGACGAACCGGCCCACCTCGAAGTGTGTAACGCCTCGTTCGAAGACAACGTCACCCAGCGACTGAAGGGTGCGATGGCCCGCGAGGCGTACGAGCAGATTCTCGACCCGCGCGGCGTCTGTCTCTACGCCGATGGCCAGCGTTCACCGAGTGCGATGGAGAAACTCCGAAACGGCGAGTTCGCCTTCCCGACACTCACTGCCGCATTGGAGATGCTCGGGGTGGAGGGTGACGAGGCAGAGGCGGCAGTCGAGGCGATGCGGGCCCACCGCGCCGAACAGACAGGGACGACAGTTCGTGGCGACGTCGTCTGAAGTCATTCTCTCCGGCGTGACGACTGGTTGTATCGGGCACCTTCCTCTCTGGCTCGGCGTTCCGCTTCTTTTCGGTCCATCGTTGGGAGGTTCTCGGTCTCCTGTTGCATCGCCCAGTAGAGGACGACCGGGACGCCAACCGCGAGGGCGAAAAAGAGCACGAAGACGAATCCGTCGGCGGCCATACACGTTCGTCGAACGGGACCGTCGTAGCTGTTTGGGCATCAGATTTATGCCATCTTCGAGAGCAACTGTCGGTATGAGCCCTCCAGCAGACGATGACCGAGAAGGCTGTCCGAAATGCGGCCACGCCGAAGCCGAGACAGACACGATTGCGACTTCGGGGAGCGGGTTGACGAAGATGTTCGACATCCAGAACCGCCAGTTTACCGTCGTCTCGTGTACGAACTGTGGCTTCTCGGAACTCTATCGCGGCCGCTCCAGCGGTAACATGATAGACCTCTTTTTGGGCTAGCGACGGCCCCACCCCCAGTCCGAGTGAGATTCGTCCGACGTGTCAGACCCGACCGGTCGTCACGTCGAACGGGACGACTTCGGCCCGGCGGTACTCCCCGTCTCGAATCTGTTCGACCACCTCGCGACCCATCTGCCGCCATTCACGCCGAATCGACTCGTAAGACACGTCGTCGAGTCCGCGTCGGAGGTCTGCTTCGTGGCGGTCGAGACCCTCACCGGTCGCTTTCTGTGCCGCACTCTGGATATCGCCTTCGTCGTACGGTGGTTCGGTCAGTTTTCGGTGGTGGTAGCGTCGAGTTCCGACGACTGAGAGGCCAGCCTCGTCGAACAGTTCCCGAACGCGGTCACCCAGTGCGACGTCGGTCTGGACGCCCGCGAGGAACGCCTCTCTAACAGAGCGTTCCAGTGGTACTTCCGCAGCAACGGTCGAATCGACGCCGACGGCGGCGTTGTCGGGTTCGACCGTCGCCACGAGGTCCGACGAGACACGCACGAACTCCCGTAACGCGGCCACTGGGTCCGGGAGGTTCACGAGCAACGCCTGGCAGACCACGAGGTCGAAACTGTCGTCGGCAAATGGGAGGCGTGTGGCATCGCCGGTGACTACCTCGATTCCGGGGCGGTCGGCAGCGACCGAGAGGAGCGAGTCGTCGGCATCGACGCCGACGACCTGCGCGTCGGATTCCTCGGCGAGGACGCGCGTGAACTCACCCGTGCCACAGCCCACGTCGAGGATACGCGTTCGACTACCAAGATTCAGGTCGTCGAGGGCGCCCCGCGAGTCGTCCCACATCCCCTGTCGCGTCCGCTGGAGATACGATTCCGAGAAACGTCGCACACTCGAAGTCGGGTTCCGCGAGACAAAAAGTCAGTCGGAAGTCAGTCGGAAGTCAGTCGGAAGTCAGTCAGAGCACAGTCCGAAGTCGGTCCGAAAACAGACGGAAGTCGGTCGGGGTAGTGAGTCGAATTCAGTCCGCAGTTCAGTTCGCGTCGGCGCGGTACTGACGGACGCGTTCGATGTTCCACGCGTAGCTCTTGCCGTCTTCCGTCGGTGTCTCCAAGACGAGTGGGACGTCGTTGTCGACGATTGCGGGGTGGTTGACGAACGCGCGCATGCCGTCTTCGCCGATGAGACCCTCACCGATGTGGGCGTGTTCGTCTTTGTTCGTCCCGCAGGCGTGTTTCGAGTCGTTCAGGTGGACGCACTTGAGGTGTTCCAGACCGACTTCTTCGTCGAGTTGTTCGAACGTCTCTGCGACGCCTTCGGGTGTCGAGAGGTCGTAGCCTGCGGCGAACGCGTGGGCGGTGTCGAGACAGATGTCGAGGTCCTGTGCAGAGTGTTCGAGGACGTATCCCAGGTGGGCGAAGTCGTCACCCATCTTCGTTCCTGACCCGGCGTCGGATTCGAGGAGGATGGTGACGCCGTCCGGCACGTCGATGTCGTCGAGGACGGAGACGGCGTTGTCGAGACCCTGTTGTTCGCCCGCACCGGTGTGTGCTCCGAGGTGGACGTTCACGTACGGGATTCCGAGTTTGTCGGCCATATCGACTTCCGTCTGCATCGAGGCGAGTGACTTCGAGCGAAGGCCGTCTTTCGGCGTACAGAGGTTGACGAGATACGAGGTGTGGATGACCCACGGTCCGTCGAGTTTGCCGGCAGTTTCCTCGCGGAACAGTTCGGCCTCTTCGTCGGAGATATCGGGGTCTCGCCACACTTGCGGTGAGGTGGTGAATATCTGTCCACAGTTGCCGCCGACGGCGACTTGTCGGAAGACAGCGTTCGCGACGTTGCCGTGCGGTGGCGTCTCCTCGTCAGAGGCGGTCTTCGAACTAGACATCGAGACGTGTGCGCCCACTTGCATGCGAAACCCCACGGCGTACCCGAACAAAGGGACTTCGGAGTCGGCTAATGGTGAGGCGGAACGAATATCAGGAATAGTTACCATTTGTATGTATGACTGGACTCGCCGTCGGCGAGACTGCCGACGACGTCGAGCTGCCGCTCGTCGGACCATCGGGTGACGTGACAGACCGGTATCTCTCGGAACTCGTCGCAGACAAACCTGTTCTGCTGTGTTTCTACACCGCCGATTTCAGCCCCGACTGTACCGACGAGTGGTGTGCATTCCGTGATTTCGACTGGTTCGCCGCGGGGCAGCACGTGACCGTCGTCGGGGCGAGCAAATCGAGCGTCGGAATGCACCGCCGATTCATCGACCGGCACGACCTGACGTTTCCGCTGTACGCCGATACCGACCTCGAACTCGCGTCGAAGTTCGACGTGGTCTACCGGACGTTCGGTGTCTCGAAGCGTGCCCACAGGTCGTGTTTCCTCCTCGACGAAGACCTGACTGTCCGCTATCGCTGGATTGGTGACCACTGGTTAGACCCGACGCGGGACGTTCCACCACTCACGGAAGTTCACGAAGGAATCTCTGAAGCCTTACAACTCGAACCCGCAGAGAGTTTCGGGTTCTGACACCAGGTTCTGAGACCACTCCCGCGAACCGATTCCGAGACAACTACCGCGAACCAGGCCTTCTGCGGACCCAGTCGTCGGTTGCGTACTTTTCTTCGACCTTGGTTCGTGCTGCGTCGAGTTCGTCGTCGGTCCACGAGCCGTCTTCGGCGTCGACGAAGTCGGCCAGCGAGTCGGTCACTGCCTCGACGAACGTCTCTCGGGAGACGTCTGCGAGTTCGTCGATGCCGACGACGCGTTCTCGGAACTCTTCGGGCGTCACGTCGTGGCCGTCGAACACGCCGAGATGCGTCTCGGCGTCGACCGAGTAGGTGAGAGAGCCATGTTGGACGACGGCGTCGCGGCGGCGGTACTGAGCGTTGCCGGCGACTTTCCGGCCTTCGGCGACCATGTCGTGTGCGGGGTGGAGCGCCCGGAGGTAACACGCCGGATGCCAGATGACCGGGACGTCTTCGTCGACGAAGTCCACGTCGACGCCCACGGACCGAATCGCGTCTAAAATCGGTTCGCACAGGAGGTGATAGCAGTCGATGAGGTCACCCGGTAACTCCGATTTCGGCGCGACGATGGAGTACGCGACGTCGCCGTGCCTGTCGTGGTAGATGCCGCCGCCGCCGGTCGGCCGGCGTGTCACGTCGATTCCTTCGCGTTCGCAAAACTCCCAATCGACCGTCTCGGGGTCTTCACCGTAGCCGAGAGAGAGACAACTGGGTTCCCACGAGTAGACCCGAACCGTTCGCGGACCACCCGCCGCGGCAGTCTCTCCCGCGACTTCGTCGAGGGCCATCTGCATCGGACCGGGGCGGATATCCTCACGAATCAACCGCCACTCTCGGTCGGCGAGTGCGCCCTGCGAGTCGTTCATAGTCGAGGGTTCGGCAACGCGCGAGAAAGCGATTTCGGCGCAGACCCGCAGACGCAGGTCCCCACGGACTCACGACGATGGAACGAACGATTCGTTTACACCCCCCGGAACAGATGGCTAGCGTATGCACTTTCACCGCGTCGCTATCGCCGCGGCCGACCCAATCTCGCTGTGTGAGTTCTACACCGAGACGCTCGGGTTCGGCGCCGTTTCGGGGTCACAACGCTCGGTCACCGCTGGGGAGACCACGCTCTGGTTCGAACTCGGAGACACCGACGCCGACCACCTCGCTTTTACCGTCGATGCCGACGTGGAGTCGGTTATCGCGTGGGTAGACGAACAGGTCGGTGTTCTCGAGACCGACGAAGGACCGAGTATCAGATTCGACTTTCTCGACTGCGACTCCGTCTACTTCGAAGACCCGGAGGGGAACATCATCGAGTACATCTGTTACGACGGCCAGTCCTCGGGGACCTTCGACCCGGAGACCGATATCGTAGGCGTGACAGAAGTCGGAATGGCCGTCCCCGACGTGCAATCGTTCGTCGCGGAGTTGACAGACGCCCTCGACGTGGAGATTCTAAGTGAGTTTGGCGGCGGAACCGTCGCGTTCATCGGTGACAAGACGGGGAGGTTCGTCGTCGCCCCCACCGGTCGGCCGTGGTTCCCGACCGACAGAAACGCCGCGCTCGACCCAGTTTCCGTGCAGTGTGACGCAGAAGGGACGTTCGACCCCGAGGGACTGCCGTATCGGGTGAACGTCCAACAGTAACGCGACGAGACTGTCCTTTCGAGCGGCGAGAGAAGCGGAGCGGCATCTTCTCGGGTCAGAGGTCACTGCCAATCTGCACGCCGTTGGCCGATTTCGTATCGTCGCATGAGATTTATCGAACGTCGGTTCGCCGACTCGCGGCCCTTTTACGCCTCGCCCGCGGACACAGGGGCATGGTACGGAACGTCGCCGGCGTGATGGCCGAACTCGAGTCTGAGGATTTCTATCTCCTCTCGGGCGTCGAGCAGGGCATGCGCTTTAGCGAGTGGGTCAATCGTGAGAAGCTCCCGAAGAACTCGGGGATGACCGCCGAAGAGGTCGACTATCGCATCGACCGCTGTATGACCCGCGACCTCGTCGAGCGCAAGACCATCCAGTACGAGGGGTACAAACTCACGGTCGGAGGGTACGACGCACTCGCCTTGCGGACCTTCGCCCAGCGAGACACCATCCAGGGATTCGGCGCGCCACTCGGCGTCGGCAAAGAGAGCGACGTGTTCGAGGTGCAGTCGTTCAAACCGCTCGCGCTGAAGTTCCACCGCGAAGGCTACACGAACTTCCGCGAAGTCCGCCGCGAACGGGATTACACATCCGACAACCACCACGTCTCGTGGCTCTACACTGCTCGCAAAGCGGCCGAACGCGAGTACGAAGCGCTGGAGACGTTGTTCCCGAAGGTGTCTGTCCCGCGTCCGGTCGACCACAACCGCCACGCAATCGTGATGTCGAAACTCGACGGCGTCGAACTCGGGAAGGCACGGTTGGACTCCGAACAGGTCGTCGGGGTGCTCGACTTGGTGCTCGACGAGATGGCCTCGGCGTACGAAGCAGGGTTCGTCCACGCGGACATGTCCGAGTACAACGTTGCCGTCAGCGAGAAGGGAATCACCATCTTCGACTGGCCACAGGCCGTCCCGACCGACCACGAGAATTCCCGCGAACTCCTCACGCGCGACGTGAAGAACATCGTGAGCTACTTCCGGCGGAAGTATCCCGCCGAGATGCCCGACGACGTCGACGTCGACGACCTCTCCGACGCGATCGCTCGAAACGAGTTCGAGAGCGTCCGGAACTTCAGCGCCTAAGCCCCGTTTCGGACCACGTTCTGTGTCTCCCTTCGGTACCGAGTGCTCGGTGGCACGCCATGCGATAAATCGAGTATCGCGATAGAGAATCAGCAATCGTCACGTCTGAACGAGTGACTGGTCAGAAACCGACTCCGAACAACTGTATACACGGCAAGTGGAAACCCCTTTCTCTGAACAGGTTTAAAAAGAGATTGTCGGGTAAAGCCAACATTTTCAAAATATCTCCATAGATAATTTGACCCCCGCCATTATGTGGTCAGTTCCACACGTTTGGTCGTGGACCAGTCACTTTCCCGGATTCTCCCGGCGCGATTTCACGAACAGTACTTGTACAAACTCGTCGCGATGTTGAGTGTCCTCGTCGTTCTCACGTCGGGGGTCGGTGCGTATACCTACTTCACCGTCTCCGACGAGCTCCACGAGTCAGTCCACGCGGAGTTAGAGAACACCGCCAAACTGCAGGCGGACGAACTCAGCGTCTGGTTAGACGAGCGAACACAGATTACGCGAATGTTGTCGGGATACCCCATTCTCGACAGTAAAGACCCCACAAAGATATCCGCGTTCCTCACCGACGAGATGACCAAGCTCCCCGACGACTTCGTCGCCATCCACTACGTAGACACGGCGTCGAACGAAGTCCTCGCGAGTTCGGCACAGGCGCGCGTCGGAGGGGCTGCAATCGCCACCGACAGAAAGTACATCCACGGGTCGGACGCGTTCTCGAACGACGACGAGGTCGCGATTACCGAGATGTACCAAGAAGGTGGGGAGACGCACATCTCCTTCGTGAGCCCCGTCGCCGACGCAGAGAACCGCGCCATCGTTCTCGTCTCGTCTGCCGCACATCTCCGAGAAGTCTTCCACGCACCGTTCGAAGGGTCGTTCGTCCAAATCATCGACCGTGAAGGTGTCGTCGAGTTCGACGAACGGAACTCCGTCAGCGGCGACGCGTACGGCGAACAAGACGCACAGTTGCTCACCGATGGCTTCAGCGGTGGGTCTGGTGCCTACGAAGCGGAGGCGAACGACGCCTTCGGTGAGAAGCACGTCGTCGCCTACGCGAGCGCAGACGACCTCGTCGTCGCCATCCACGCACCGACGAGTTCCGCATACCACCTCCAACAGACAGTCATCACCGACATCGGAATCCTCCTCGCAGTGTTGCTGGTCGGCATCAGCGGTGTTGCGATGGCGCTCAAGCGTGGGATGCTCGACCCACTCGATGGCCTCGAATCGAAGTTGACCCGTCTTCGCGGTGGCGACCTCCAAGTCGACCTCGAAACGGAGCGACGAGACGAGTTCGGGTCGGTCCTCGGTGCGGTCGATTCGCTCCGAAACGACCTGGTCGACCAGCGTCACGACGCAGAGCGGTACAGCACCGTGATGGACACGGCCGCAGACGGCGACCTCACCGCTCGAATGAACACAGACAGCAACTCCTCCGACATGCAGACCATCGCGACGTCGTTCAACGAGATGGTCGACGAACTCGAGACGACCGTCGGGTCGGTGATGGAGTTCGCAGACGAGGTCCAGATACGCAGTGACCAGGTCGCACAGGGTGCCCGCGAGGTCAACGCCGCGAGCGAACAGGTCGCCCAGTCGGTCGAACAGATATCACACGGTGCGGACGAACAGTCGGGACGACTCACGCGTGTCTCCGAAGAGATGGACACGCTCTCGGCCGCCGTCGAAGAGATTGCGACTGCCGCAGACCAGTTAGCCGCGAACTCTGCAGAGGCGGCCGAACTGGGAGCAGACGGACAGGTCGCCGCAGAGGGTGCGCTCACCGGGATGGACGCAATCCGGAGAGAGACGCAATCGACAGTCGACGACGTAGCCGAGTTCGGTGCGCTCACCGAAGAAGTCGGAGATATCGTCGGTGTCATCGGCGACATCGCCGAGCAGACGAACTTGCTCGCGCTCAACGCGAACATCGAAGCGGCCCGTGCAGGCGAAGCAGGCGAAGGGTTCGCCGTCGTCGCCAACGAAGTGAAGCAACTCGCAGAAGCGACTGGAGAGTCGGCCGCCGAAGTCGAATCGCTCATCGAGGACATCAAGTCACAGCGCGAGACGGTCGTCAGTGGTGTCGAACAGATGAGCGAACGCGTCACCCAAGAATCCGAGTCGGTCGAGACGGCGATAGACGCACTCGACGACATCACCGAACGCGTCGAAGAGAACAACACGAGCGTCCACGAAGTCACCTCCGCGACGGACGCCCAGGCGACGTCGACAGAGGACGTGAGTGCGATGGTCCAAGAAGTCGCGAGCGTCAGCGAAGAGACCACCGCCGAAGCAGAGACGGTGTCCGCGGCAGCGGAAGAACAGGCCGCCTCACTCAATCAGGTCTCGACGAGTGCGGAGACGCTGGCGTCGAACGCCGAAGACCTCCACGATCTCTTAGACCAGTTCGAGGTCGAGACCCACGGAAACGCACGGGAAGACACTCACGAACAGTCCAGTAGCGTGAGTTCGGTCGTCGATTCGAGCGTCGGGTACGGCGCCCAGTCACCGGCCGTCAGCGACGGCGGGTTCGACAGGTAAGAGCGGCACACTCGCCGAGTCGGGTACATTCGCCGACTACGGCACATTCGCCGAGTCGCGGCACATCCGTCGACTCACCGTGAGTTACCCCAGGTTCACTCGATTTCTTCGGTGTGGTCAGACCTGGCCAGTGTCTCGTGAACTGCGAGGACGAACGCAGGGACGACGACCATGAAGACGTGTTCTTCGAGGGGGATTCCGAGGAGTTCGACACCCGTCCGCAGTGGAATCGAGAAGACACCGACTTCGAGCGTGTACCAGTCCCAGACGTACGCGACGGGGTAGACGACGGCGACAGTTCGAGCAACTCGACGAACCGCGTCACGTCCGGACCGCACGAGCAACGCGGCGGCAATCGTCCCGAATAGAATCTCGGTTACGAGATATGTGTACGGTCCGAAGACGCCGATATCAGGGAGTGAAACACCGGAGAGCGGGCGGAACGCCACGGCGACGACGAGGAGGGCGAGAAAGACGTACGACCCGCGGACGAGCATCATGGTCGCGAGTCGCGGCGGGGCAGGGCGGGCGAGGACGACGACGAGTGCGAAGGCGAGTGCGGCGACTGCTGCGAACGGCGGAAACGTCCCCGAAATAGACCCGGCGACGACGAAGAAGATACCAGCACCGACGAGTGCGTACGCGAGTCGAAACGAAGCGTCCAGTCCGAGTGCGACCGCGACGGTCCGCTTGTCGATAGACTCGTCGTAGTCGTAATCCTTCGCGTCGTCGATGATTTTGATGCCCGCGAGGACGAGAAGGAGGACGCCCGCGAACGCCAGTGGCATCGCGGCGAGCGTCCCCGTCTGGACGTAATAGCCGCCGAGGATAGCCAGCGCGATACCGAGTGGGTAGCCTCCCGTCGTCGTCACGGGATTGGTGTCCAACTGCGGGGCGTGGAAGTAGCCCAACAACCACCCTGGGATGGTGAAGGCGAGAACTCCGACGTCGACCAGAGCGACGAGTGCCCCTGTACAGAGGACGAAACCGAGCGTCGCACCAGCGATGCCGAAACGACATCCGCGCGGCGTCATCGGGTGGTCGTCGTCCTCACCGCGCTGGTAGAAGTCGACGTATCCGTCCTTGACGTGCGCGGTGTACACGCCGAAGAACACCGCGGCGGCGTAGAGTGTGCCGGGGACGATGGAGAACTCGCCAGCGAGGACCGCGCCGAACCACGACGCTGCCACGGGAGGGAGCATGAACACCGGGTGCACCTGTGATGCGAGTGCACCGACTGCCGCTTTGACCCCGGTGTCGTGACGTGCGATAGACATGTAGTGACATACGACGGTCGACGCCAAAAATGGTACAGCGAGCGCACCCGTCCTCGACGTGGCGTCTTCGAGCGGGCAATCGGACGGGTTTCGAGCCGGGAGAGTGTCGCGCAGACTGTGAGAAACAGCCGAAATCGTGCGGTCAGGAACTCGGGGTGAGTTCGACGTATTCGGCCTCGAAATCTTCGATGAACGCACCGAGCCCACCGATACTGTAGGTTCCGTCGTCGGTCTCGATGACGAGCGTGTTTTCGACCGGGAAGGAGTTGGTCGCAGGTTCGAGCAGTCCCTGTCGGATATCGACGATTCGACCGTGGAGTTCGGTCGGGCCATCGGTGTGGACCATCCGTCCGTGGGCGGTCACCGTGAGGTCGGTTCCGGCCCGGTCACAGAGTGCCGCCTGCAGGACGGCGTGACGGAAGTTGTGATACGTCGCTGGGAGTGGGTCCGGTTGGGTCGTGTACGCCTCGGCGGCCATCGGCCAGTAGTTCCCGAAGAACGACCCGACGATGACGGGGCCGAGATGTGGTTGGGCGAAGACGATTGCTTGCGACTCTGAGTTCGAGCGAGCGACCATCTCACCCGGTGCGACGAGGCCGATGCGCGAGTCCACGGTGAGCATCGTCGGCATGAGTTCGTGCCAGACACGCACCAACGACGCGAGTCCGTCGAGCGACAGGTCGTCGTGTGGTTCGACCCCACTGACGACGAGCGAGACGAGCACGCCTCGCTCACGGGCGGCGCGTAACTCGTCTGCAACCTCGTCGAGAACGTCGTACGGGAGCGAGAGCGTAATCTCGGACTCGGAGCGGGCGATGAGTTCGGCGATTCGTTTGAGAACGGTGACTCGAGATTTGATGACCTCGAACCGTTCTTCGTCACGGGCGGTCGTCGTGTATCGTTCTTCGAGCGCCGGTTGCATCGACTCGACGCTCTGCGAGAGCGACTCGACGACCGCTGCGGGAGGCAGTGGGCGAATCGTCGTCGGAACGACGTGGTCGTTCACCTCGACGAAGCCACGCGCTTCGAGTTCCTGACTTACGCTGTAGACGTAGCGCTTGGAGACTCCCGCCGCGTCAGCAATTTGGCTCGCCTTCGCCTCCCCGAGTTCGAGAAGCGTCAGATACGTGTCGATGACCTTCTCGGAGAGGCCGAACTGCTCGAGAAGGTCGGCGAGTTCGCGGTCGTCCATAATCGAACAAACATCGACGCTGGTACTTAATCACTCGAATCTCCAGCGACCCGAGGGTGCGGCGACACTGAATCTCGTCGCCGACGTGACGGGTTCGACGCCCGTCAAAAGTGTGAAGGAACATTACACCAAGATTATTATCCGGGGAGGACGCAGGAGACATCAATGCAATTACGAGACGCACTGGCCGACTACAAACGGCACGCTGAGCACCCGACTCGGTTTCCGGGTGAGCGACGGACGACGAGTGGTCTCTTCTCGGGACTCGGTGGGCGACTCGTCCACGTCGAACGAGACGGGTCGCTTCGTGACTTCGGCTATCCACTCTCTGGTCGGTGGGGTATCGAGCGCTCACGATTCGGAGTCCGACCGGTCGATGGCGACTCGGGTGTCGTCTGGTTCGACGAGGACGCGACGCAGTGGTACGCCGGAGACGGTGGACTCGTCGTCACCGAACACGAGACGCGATACGGCGACGTAACTCAGCACGACCTGACAATCGACGACGCCCACGTCACGCGGTTCGAAACCGACGCCCCCGTCGAACTCGTCTCGTTCGTCCACTTCCAACCCGATGGCCGAGACACGTTAGTCGGACAGTTGCTCCACGGCGACGCCGTCGAAGCGTACCACGCTGACGAACACGACTTCCTCGCCGCACAACCCTCGTTCACCAGCGTCGAAGGCCGCGTCCCTGAACAGTTCGGAGAACTGCTCTCTGACACCGAAGTCGAACTCCCGCGTCCGCTCTCTGACAACCGATACGAGGAAGGTCAGTTGAGCGGAGCAGTCGTCGCCACCGTCCCGTTCGAGGCGGGCGAAGCGACGGTCGGAACGCTCCTCACCGACGAAACCGAGACGAGTCGCGACGAGGCACTCGAACGTGTGCGCGCGCTCGTCTCACTGGGCCGAGAGAGTCTGCCGGCGCGCGCCGAAGCGCAAGTCGATGGCTCGATTCCCGACCACGACGAGGCCGCCGCGATGCGTGACGACGTTCGTGTCCTCTCTCTTCTCTCAGGGTCGCTCGGTCTGCGTATCGCCGGCCCCGACTTCGACCCATACTACGCCTACTCCGGTGGCTACGGATACACGTGGTTCCGCGACGACGCGGAGATATCGACGTTCCTCCTAGAGTCCGACCACAAACTCGGCCTCGGTCTCTCCGAGTGGCACGAACGGAGTGCCCGTGCGTACTGCCAAACACAGCGTGACGACGGGTCGTGGCCGCACCGCGTCTGGCCATTCGATGGCTCCCTCGCACCCGGATGGGCGAACGCCCGTCTCGAATCGGGTGACGACGCCGACTATCAGGCCGACCAGACGGGGAGCGTCATCGCGTTCCTCGCGACGTACTACGGCGACTGCGACGACCCATCGCTCCGTGCCGACATCGAAGCGACACTCGAACGCGCGCTCGATTCGCTCGACGAGACGCTCGGTGACGACGGCCTCCCGGTCGATTGCCAGAACGCGTGGGAGAACATGACCGGCCGGTTCAGTCACACGACGGCGACGTTCCTCGAAGCGTACTCGGCGCTCGCGCTGTCAGCCCTCGACGACGACCTGACCGACCGCGCCGCAACGCGCGCACGGGAAGTCTACGAGAGTGTCGACTCCCTCTGGAGCGACGACGCCGACTGCTACGCGCTCCGTCTGGTCGACGGCGAACTGGACGACAGATACGATTCGGCCGCGCTCGCACTCGTCTCTGCCCACCGCACCTACGACCGACTCGACGGCGTGGACGACGAACGCCTCGACCGACTCGCTCGCCACGTCGAGTCGATATTCGACGGTCTCTGGCACGACCCCGACGAGAGTGACGTGAAAGGACTCGTTCGGTTCGAGGGCGACGACTGGCGGATGCGCGAACAGACCTCTGAGAAGATTTGGACCGTCTCGACGGCGTGGGGTGCGAACGCGGCGGTCGAACTCGCTGCCCTCCTCGCGACCCACGACGACGACCGAAGCGCGTCGTTCGCAAACGAAGGCCAGGCGCTCCTCTCGCTCGTCCTTCCCGACGGACCGTTGTGTACCGACGAGGGCTACCTCGCAGAGCAGTTCTTCGACGACGGGACACCCGACAGCGCGACGCCGCTCGGCTGGCCCCACGCACTCCGACTGGCGACTTTGGCGACGCTCACAGACGAAGGGTTGCTGTAACACCCGGCCACTGCTCTGAAAACACGAACTGTCGGTTCACGCCTCCACGAAGTAGAGAATTCAGTTACTGAATCGGTGTCGTTCGGTACTGAACCGGTGTCGTTCGGTACTGAACCGGTGTCGCCTGTTACTGCGTCGCCGTCGCTTTCTGCTTCGACTCCCGGTAGAGCAGCGACTCGCCCGTCTCGGGGTGGAAGACGTGGAGGTCAGACTCGTCCAACGTGACGCCGAGCGTCTCACCGGGGGAGGGGTCGACGTCCGAGTCGACGCGGGCGATGAAGTCGGGACCGACGTCGAGGTGGAGGTAGTTGTCCGACCCGATTGGTTCGACGACACCCACCGTCGACTCGACGACGTTCGGGCCAGTCGAAGTCGTCTCGACGTCTTCCGGGCGGATGCCGACACGAAGCTCGTCTTCGCCCGTCGCCTCACGAAGCGTCGCAGAGAACGACTCGGAGAGGCGGTACGAGAAGGACCCGTCGTCGTCGACGAGCGTGAGTCGGGTGCCGTCGCGTTCGACACGCACGTCGAGGAAGTTCATCGACGGCGACCCGACGAACCCGCCGACGAACTCGTTGGCTGGGTTCTCGTAGACGTCTTTGGGGCGGCCGGCCTGCTGGAGGCTACCGTCGTTCAGGATGACGATTCGGTCGCCCATCGTCATCGCCTCCTCCTGGTCGTGAGTGACGTACAGCGACGTGATGCCGAGTTCGTTCTGGAGGCGCTGAATCTCCGTCCGCATCGTCGTGCGGAGTTTCGCGTCGAGGTTCGACAGCGGTTCGTCGAAGAGGAACACGTCGGGTTCGCGGACGATGGCGCGGCCGAGTGCGACGCGCTGTTTCTGCCCACCGGAGAGTTCGTCCGGTTTGTCGTCCAGCAGGTCTTCGATGCCCATCATCTCCGCCGTCTCGCGGACGCGCTCGCGACGTTCGTCTTTCGAGAGGTCCGTGCTCATCCGCAACCCGAACGCCATGTTCTGCATGACCGTCTTGTGCGGATACAGCGCGTAGTTCTGGAACACCATCGCCACGTCGCGTTTGCGGGCGTTCTGGTCCGTAACGTCCTCGTCACCGATGTGAATCGACCCACCGGACGGCGATTCGAGTCCTGCAACCATCCGAAGCGTCGTCGATTTCCCGCACCCCGAAGGTCCGACGACGGTGATGAACTCACCGTCGTCGACGTCGAGTGAGAGGTCTTCGACCGCGACGACGCGACCCCTGTCGTACTCCTTCCGAAGTGTTTCGAGCGTGAGACGTGCCATTACTCCCCGTCTATCCCCATCGTCCATAATCGTTTTCCTCCATTCTGAATTTGTGATGCAATAGTTCGTATTAGATTTATTCGATGCCCGTATGTCGAGATATTCTGTGTTCTCGGCCCCCAGACAATATTTTACAACTCGGATTCGGATAATCATATTGCGTCAGAATAGCCTCTTTTCCTAACTATTAAATATATGAACACATAGTTCATCATAGATTCGCAATGTCAATGAAGCGCCGTGAAATTCTGAAACGACTGGCTGGCACGACGGCCGTCGGGGCACTCGCAGGGTGCGTCGGCGTCTCGGAGACCGACTCGACGTCGACGCCCGAGGAGGGCGGTTCCGACGGTTCTGACGAGTCCGACGGGAGCGAAGAGACCACCACGCAACAGGAGACGGGAGCGTCCGTCCCCGCTGGAACGTTCAAGCTCTGGCACCAGCGCGCGGAAGCAGAGAAGAAGGCACTCGAACAGAACGCCGAGGCGTTCTCCTCGGAGACGAAGCACACTGCAGACCCCGCCGAGATTGCCGACCTTCGGAAGAAGACGACGTCGGCTATCCCCGCCGGACAGGGCGCGAGCATGTTCGACTGGGCACACGACTGGACCGGCGAGTACTACCAGAACGGCTTCCTGTCGGACCAGAGTGAGAACCTCGACGTCGACCTCTCTGTGTACACCGAACCCGCACAGAAGGCAGTCCAGTTCGACGGCGCGACGCTCGCGCTCCCGTACGCCGCAGAGACGGTGGGCCTCATCTACAACAAAGACCTCGTCGACGAACCGCCGGAGACTGTCGCCGAGATGAAGGCCATCATGGAGGAGCACCACGACCCCGACAACGGGAAGTACGGACTCAGCTACCCGCTGAACGCCTACTTCATGAGTGCGTGGCCCCACGCCTTCGGTGGCTACTACTTCGACGAGTCGAACGTCGAACTCGGCCTGTCGAACGAGGCGACGCTCGAAGGCTTCCAGTTCGTCCTCGACAACTTCGTCCCGTTCCAGCCGAAAGACACCGGCTACGGTCCGCAGGCGTCTGTCTTCCTCGAAGGCAACGCCCCGTTCGCCATCAACGGCCCGTGGTTCCTCGGTGACGTGAAGTCCAACGAAATCGACGCGGGCATCGCACGACTCCCCTCGCCAGAGGGCGACGCGGAGCCCAAACCGTACACGACGGTCAAACAGCTCTACTTCACGACTCGAGTGGACGACGACGAAGCGAAAGCCGCCGCAACCCGCGCGTTCGCCGAGTGGTACACGACGAGCACAGAGGTGCTCTCGAACAACGCCGAAGAGTTCGGTTACATCCCGGTGTACAAAGAACTCGCCAACAGCGGCGACCTACCGGCGGCCGTCGAAGGCTTCTCGAAATCCGTCAAACTCGGCACCCCGATTCCGTCCCACCCGAAGATGGGTGACGTGTGGGGGCCGCTCGAAGACGCCTTCAACAGCGTCAAAAACGGCGACGCAGAGCTGAAGGCGGCGTTCGAGAAAGCAGAACAGAACATCCGGTCTAACTGGGAGTAAGGAGATGAGCGTCGTCGACAGCGCCGTCGAGCGAGCCAAGAACACCCCAGTGGTGACCAAAGAGGACGCACCCCTCTTACTCGTCCTGCCGGGGCTGTTCATCTTCCTCGCGTTCATGCTCTTTCCCATCATGTACCTGGTCTACCTCTCCTTCACCAACGCAGAGCCGGCCACGCTGTTTCAGGGGAAAGAGCAGTGGGTGGGCTTCGCCAACTACGTGAAGGTCCTCACAGACGGCCAGTTCTGGAACTCGATGTGGGTGACGTGGCTGTTCGTCGGCACGTCTGTCGCACTCAAGGTGCTCGTCGGTATCGGCGTCGGCCTCGTCGTCACCGGGGCGCGGGTCCGCGGCAAGCGATTCATGCGAGCACTCATCATCATCCCCCTGGGCCTGCCAGGTATCTTCACCATCACCATCTGGCGCGGTATCTTCAGTTCGGCCGAGTTCGGACTGGCGAACCAGTTCCTCCGACTGGGTGGATTCCAGTCGGTCGCGTGGCTCTCGGAACGCTGGATGGCCTTCGTCGCCTACAACGTCACCGAGGCGTGGTTGGCCTACCCGTTCATGGTCATCATCACCGTGAGCGCACTACAGGACGTCTCCGAAGAGCTCCACGAAGCGGCGATGATAGACGGGGCCGGGTTCTTCGCTCGGTTCCTGCACGTGACGCTTCCGTCTATCAAACGTCCGGTGCTGTTCGCGTCCATCCTCACGGCCGCGGCGTCGTTCCAGCAGTTCCTCATCCCGTACGTGTTCAATCAGGGCGGTCCGTCGCGGACGAACGAACTGCTCATCGTCTACGGCTACCGCGAGGCGTTCCGCTTCCAGAAGTACGGTGAGGGAGCGGCAATCATGCTCGTCGCCGTTCTCGTCATCGGTGCGTTCATGATGTTGAACGTCTGGAAAGGCAAACTCGCAGACGGGGTGGACGACGCATGAGCGTCCTCTCCGACATCGCCGCCGAGGTGAAAGACGACGTTCGCGCAGTCGCACAGACGCCTGTCGAGGCAATCAAAGACGCCCGATACACGCTCGACGGCATCCGGGAGGGGCGTGTCAGCGCCGCGTCCGTCGCCAAGACGGCGGGGGTCACCGCAGGCGCAGTCGTCGTCGTCGCGCTCCTGTTGTTCCCGCTCTACTGGGTCGCCGTCGGTGCCTTCTCTGGGACCGGTGCGTCGCTCTACTCGTCGAGCGGGATTCGCCTGTGGCCGAGCGACCCGACCATCAGGCCCTTCCTGTGGGTCGTCGGTGACATCATCGTCCCGAGCTATCGGATTACGTTCGGCCTCGGTGGGTACGAACTGTTCGTACAGACGCCGAAACTCGCACTCTTAGACGTGTCGAACTACGGCGTCACCGAGACGTCGAACTTCAAGAAGTTCTTCGTCAACAGTCTCACCGTGGCCATCCCGACGGTGTTGCTCGCGATGAGCCTCATCGTCCCCGGCGCGTACGCACTGTCGCGTCGGAAGTTCATCGGTCGCTCGAAGATTCTCTACGGCTACGTCCTGTTCACCCAAATCGGCGGAGGACTCGGCGTCGCACTGCTCATCGCGCTGTACGCACTGTTCGTGCAGTACGGGTTCAACGACAACAAACTCGCCCTGTCGGCGTACTACGCGGCGACGGCGGTGCCGTTCAACACGTGGCTCTTGAAGACGTACATGGACGGCATCCCCGTCTCCTACGAAGAGGCCGCGATGATGGACGGCGCGCCGTCGTGGAAGATTGTGACCGAGATAATTCTGCCACTCTCCAAGGCGGGACTGGCGACGGTGTTCATCTTCACCTTCCTCACCGGGTGGACCGAGTTCGTCGTCGCCCAGACGTTGCTCTCGACGGACAACTACACCCTTCCGGTGGGACTCTACTCGCTGGTCGGCCGCTACTCCATCCCGTGGGCACGGTTCTCGGCGTTCGCACTCACGTTCGCCGCACCCATCATGCTCATCTACCTGTTCGCACAGCGCTACATCGAAGGTGGCCTGTCGTTCGGTGGGATGGAAGGCTGAGGGCATCCTGCCGGCACCTCGATTTTCGTTCTATCGACCCCTGTCGGAAGCACTCGGAGCGGTGACGTCCTCTCTGCTACGACTGCAGATTCTCACGGCGTAAGAGTTTGCACGTGGGGAGATATCGCCAGGCAACGTCTCTCTAGGCTGCTATGAGTCGAAACTGGACACGGTGGCTCACTGGTGCAGGTATCCTGCTCGGAGTCGCAAGTGGTGCGCTGTGGCGGTGGCAACAGCGACTCCTCGCTGACCTCGCGGCCGGGAGCGAACTCGTCGAGACCGAACACGGGACGATCGAAGTCGCCACACGTGGGTCTGGCTACCCGGTACTCGTCCTCCACGGCACCCCCGGTGGATACGACCAGGCCTTGTTCGCAGGCGAGGCCATGTTCGATGGCGTGCAGGTTATCGCCCCGTCTCGGCCGGGGTTCCTTCGCACGCCGCTGACCGACGACGGGTCACCCCGTGCAGAGGCCGCCCTGCTCGACGCGTTGCTGGACGACCTCGACGTCGAGGAGACGCTGGTCGTGGGCATCTCGGGTGGAGGTCCGGCAGCGCTCCAACTCGCCGCGGAGTACCCCGAACGCGTCTCGGGGCTGATTTTGGGGGCGGCGGTGACCATCGAAACCGAGTCGCGGACGTACGGTGTCCCCGTCCACCCACTGGTCGACCCGATTCTCACGTCGGCACCGGCTCTGGCCCTCCGCTCGGGGGTGTTCGGCTTGCTCCAGCGGTTCGCTCCCGACCGACTCATCGAGATTACACACAGTAAAGCGTCGACCCTCGAAGGAGATGACCTCGAAGCGTACGTCGCGTTCGTGACGTCGAACCCCGAGCATCGCCAGCGGTTTTTGGATATGGTGTCGACGGTACGTCCGGCCGGCGCACGCGTCGAGGGGACGCTCAACGACGAACGCTGGTTCGAACACCTCCCGCTCGCTGACTACGGGGCGATCGAATGCCCAGTGCTGGTGCTTCACGGGGAGTTCGACGCACCAGTCCCGATGACTCATGCGACTTTCGTGGCCGAACGAGTGCCAGACGCCGAACTGGTTCGCCTCGAAGGCGACCACTTCCTCATGGTCGGCCCAGATGCCGAACGAGGTGGCGAGGCGATACAGCGGTTCTCCGAGTCGATTATCGCTACCAGCGAACAGCGAACAGTGTGAACGTCACCGGTCTCGCTTGCGCTAGCAGACGCGACAAGTAACGTCTGCAAAAAGAAGGCAGGATAGTACCTCGGTACCACTGATGGCCGCCGATATCCAGAACCGCGTCACGCACGTGACGAGATGGAGTCTGTGGAGAGGGTTCGAATCAACGGCCAACGAGTCGTCTGTAAAACGTCGTCTCGACGCTGTACGTCAGATAACTCGCCACCCCGAGCGCAGCGACGATCGGCACGAGAATCGTGACGAACGAAGGCGAAACCCCGATGTCGAACACCGACACCCCGAGAATGGAGAGGACGACCGAACCAAGACCCACCAAGACTGCGAGTGCGAGCACCGACGGCAGGAAGATGACGAGAAATTCGGCGGACCGGTCCCCGTCGCGCCCGGTATCACCAAAGGCGTACCCAGCAAGCGCGCCGAGACAGACCCCCGCGACGATTCCCGGTCCACCGCTGAGACTGTAACTCGTCTGTGTCGCAGCGAGGTACGCGCCGTAGACGACGAATCCAACGACTCCGAGAACCAGTCCGACGACGGCACCCCGTGCCGTGCCCAGTAACTTGTCGCGATGGCGACGGTACCACTCCGTCTCGACTCGATAGGCGAGCAGGTACGCCCCGCCAAACGCCGAAATCGCCGCGAGCGTTGGAAGGACGAAGAACGGCACGGTGAACAACCGGTCACCAAGCAACCACTGAAACGCCGCCGTCGGAACGATGGCGAGCGCCCAAGAGACGAGCAGTGACCCGACGAAGACGACGCGGTTGCGGTGTGCTGGGGCCGACGTCGCGGCCCGACCGCTCGTCACCCAGCGATAACCACCGAGTCCACCGACGAGGAGGGCAAGCGGTGCGGCGACCTGAATCGAGAACACCCAATCAGGAGCGTAGAGCACGTCCGTCGTCGCTCGGTAGTAATTTCGGAGCAACCGGGCGACGGTGTCGAGGACGAACGCCTGCACCAGGCCCCACTGGAGGGCAGTGACGAGTGCCTGTTTCTGCGTGGAGGGGGAATCCGGGGACGACATGTTCGGATACTCTCGGCAGTTCGTATTATAACGTGTTGACAGAATTGCCCGGCAAATCTGTCCCGTGTCGCACACCCACACACCCGCTCACAATCCGAAGTTCTTAACCCTCACCCTAAGGTAGTTTCGCCAACTCGCTGGCACGCGGGCCCGCCAGTGGGCACCCGTCACGAACGGGACGAAATGTGGCCGAGGGGAGACTCCCCGAACGCTGAATCGCAAGCGCCCGCGGTGATATACAATGGCAAAAAGCTTCTATTCCCACATCAAGGAAGCGTGGAAGAACCCGAAGGAAGGCAAACTGGCCGAACTCCAATGGCAGCGCAAACAGGAGTGGCGCAACCAGGGCGCAATCGAGCGCATCGAGCGACCCACCCGCCTCGACAAGGCGCGTGAACTCGGCTACAAGGCCAAGCAAGGAATCGTCGTGGTTCGCGTCTCCGTCCGCAAGGGTGGCGCACGCAAGCAGCGACACAAGGCTGGCCGCCGGACGAAGCGGCAGGGTGTCAACCGCATCGGCCGCCGCAAGTCCATCCCACGCATCGCCGAGGAACGCGCCTCGCGCAAGTACCCCAACATGCGTGTGCTGAACTCCTACGGCGTCGGACAGGACGGCTCCCAGAAGTGGCAGGAAGTCATCCTCGTCGACCCCGAGCACCCCGCAATCCAGAACGACGACGACCTCAGCTGGATCTGCGACGATGCCCACGACGGCCGCGCCTTCCGCGGTCTGACCAACGCGGGCAAGAAGAACCGTGGCCTCCAGAACCGTGGCAAGGGTACGGAACACGTCCGTCCCTCCATCACGGCCGGTCGCCGCCGCGGCAAGTAACGCCCCGCGCACCGCACAACCTTCTCTCTTTATCGACTGTTGAGCGACTGCGCTAAATTCACACAGACTACCTGCCGAGGCTCTGTTGAAAAACCCTTAGTCACTGATAGTTTGGCGAGGTCGTGATGAATACAGCGCGCGTGTGTGTCAGGGAGCTGGATAGTGTTTAATTACCCTTGACCAGTTGTTCTCTAAATGACGAGTGAGGATTCAGCTACTGATGATTTACGCGAAATTTTCGTTCAAGAGGCGAGATACAGTTCCCCATGGGCTGTCGTTTGTATCCTTGGCTGGGCGATAGTGGGAGCGATTATCTCCTTGTTCAGACAACACCCTGTAATCACTGCTGGACTTGCAGTAGCTTCTTGGGGCGTCCTTGTAGGCACAGTCGTCTCTGTGAGATGGGTTGTTGGGATAGATTGGGGAATTCTGAAGGCCAATCAAAGAATGGTCTGGCTGATTAGTGGAGAAATCTTCATAGGTTTCGTGATAATGCTCGCAGTACTATTACTCGGGGTTCCCATCGAAGTGCTGTTACTCTACGGCGTGGTCGCAGGAATTGGAAATTACTTCCTCAGCCAATAAACTGCCGGACTTTCGACCCCTATCTGCTGCACCCACCCTCTGTATATTGCACGCCGCTGTTGACACCCCCCTGATAGGTTTCTATGGGCGTGCTGAATACAGGGCGCGAGTCGGTCACGCGGTGACAAATTCAGATATTCAGCCCTCGAGCGAACGCATCTCTGCGGAATTCGGTTGAAGAACGCGATTCAGTCGTCGAGGGGCGCTGCCAGCACGGACGCCCGACGCCGGGCGAAAGACGTCGTCCCGTAGACGAGGATGATAACCAGCGCGAATAGGACGTTCGTTCCGGCGATGACGTACGCCGACAGCAATTCACCAGTCACGTTTGGTTGAAGCGCGACCAACCCGTTAGACACGTTGAGTAAGCCATGAAGCACTGTGACAGCGAGAACGCTGCCACCCGTGTTGTTGAACAGCCAGGTGTAGATGAACGCGGTGGCGACTATCGAGACACCCCACAGGGCTAACGGAAAGCCGCCGTTCGCCCCATCTACGAACCGCAGCGGTAGGTGCCACAGGAACCAGCACACCCCAAGGACGAGGCTGGCGACGGCGGCACCGAACCTGGCCTGTAACAGCGGCAGAAAGTACCCACGCCAGCCAAGTTCCTCCCCCAAGGCGAGCAGCATCGTCGCCCCTACCATCACGCCGAGGACGACGACCCCAGCGGGCTGGTCGAGGAGGAATAACACCGGGGATGGCAGCGATGGCCCACCCAACAGGAGGTACGCACCGTACGGTACGGCGACGAGGAGTGGGCCGAGCAGGACAGTGACGGCCCACCATAACCGACCGAACCGCCACGAAGTGACAGAATCGACGGCATCTCTCAGGCCACTGATCCCGTCGGAGGCCAGGTGAAGGGAGAGTGCTACGACCCCCGGCGTGCAGATAGCGAATATCGAGAGAGCCCCAGACACCCAGGGGTCGGTGAGTGCGGGAACATCAACCCAGCCACGCGTTGCAGCGATGACCGGGAGGTAGACGGCGAGTGAGAGCCCGAACGTGAAGACCAGGAACGTCGATGCACGTCGGACTGCAGTCGACGCGCCGACATCCGTACTCACGATATCGCTGCTTCGGTCAGTGCCAAGAGCCATGGTTCAGACCACCACCAGGTTGTAGGCGACGAGCCAGACAAGCACTATTCCGACGGCGACGACGACGAGTGCGAAGTGTACCTTCCCGAGCCGACTCCACCCCGGAGCCGACCTGGCCGAGAACCCAGTCACGGCTGCTCCGATCAGCAGCAGACCAGCGACGACGGGAAGCGCAGTGACGGGACCGAGGAGCGGGTGAATCCCGACCCCGAACGCGATGCTGTCAGTAGCGAACATGTACACGAGTCCGGCGAACGTTCCGAGGACCGCGAGCGTGGCAGTGCCGGCGAAGAATCGAGCACTGGTAACTGTGGCCGAAAGTCGACGACCGCCGTCGGATCGGACGACGGTGGTGTCGCGGTCGTGCTCGATGTGCTTGGGACGTCGTCCTCGTCGCACTCGGCGATAGAGTGCGCTGACGGGCCAGCCTACCAGCCCGGAGAGGGCGACGAGGAGGCTCACTCCGAGGACCGCGAAGTGGACCAGTGGACGTTCCGTCGGACCGACCTTTCGAAGGTGGTCAGCGGGGAAGCCCGAGGTGACCAGGTAGGTCTCTCCGTCGTGGGAAACGAACGCGATTCGGTTGGCACCCTCCCGTGCCTCGAACACGTAGGGCTCGACTTCCACGTACTCAGCGATCTGACCGCCGATACTGAGCGAGAGGACGCCCTCGCCGACAGCCTGCACGGATATCACCTCGATGAGTCCCATGAACTTCGTGTGGTCCGTCTCCGAGACACGACTCAGTCGGTACTCACCGACGATTTCGGCCGCACGGTCGTCGAAACCGGGGACGATGCCGGTCAGCGAGGCGTCCTCGACCGGGAAGAACTCGTCCATGAACGCGGCGTACACTTCATTCCGGACGGTCGCGCCGCCAGGGGCGTTGAACGCCATGAAGACGCCGAACTCGTGGTCGGGAAGCAGCCACATGTCGGCGCTGAAGACGCTGTCGTCACCACCCTTCCCGAGGACGCGCTGGCCGTTGCGGTCGTACTCCTCGTAGCCGAAGGCCATACCCGGAACGTCGGAGGACCCACGGAACTGCGTGGCGTGGAGTTCGTCGACAGATCCGGAATCGAGGATACAGCGGCCGTCGACACAGCCCCCTTCGAGGTTCGCGCGGAGGAACTGCCCCATGTCGGCACCTGTGGTCGCGAACGACCCTGCGGGTGCCAGACGGACGTAGACCGGGTCGGCGACGACGAGCTCGCCGCCTTCGACGTGGTAGCCGGTCGCGAGGTCGGCCTGCAGGTCTGCGGGGAGTACCCCGACGGACGAAGAGTGGGTCATCCCGAGCGGCTCGAACAGTTCCTCCCGTGTGTAGGTCGCGTAGGCGCGACCGGACTGCCGTTCGAGCACGTAGCCCATGAGCGCCCAGCCGTGGTTGTCGTAGGTGGACACAACTCCTGGTTCCCGGACGCGGGCCGGAAGCTCCGTCTTCACGACCGTCTCCACCGTCGGGACGGCCGCGGGGTCGGTCGCGAGGACGCCGTCGTTCACGTAGTCGAAGCCCGAGGTGTGGGTCGCGAGTTGGCGGAGGGTGATGGGGTCGTCGTACGTGTCCGGGATGTCGACGTCGACGTACTCGGAGACGTCGGTGTCGAGGTCGACCTCCCCCGCTTCGGCGAGTTGCATCACGCCGGTGGTCGTCACGACTTTCGCGACGGAGCCGGTGTGAAAGACGGTCGTGTGCGGGTTGACCGGGGTCGCTGTCTCGACGTCTGCGTGGCCATACCCTCGCAGGAGGACGACTTCACCGTCGTGGACGACGGTCAGAACCCCCCCAGGGACGTCGTTGCGCGCCATGCTGGCGGGGAGTTCGCGGTCGAAGAACGCCTCGACCGCCGCCGGGTCGGTGACGTCGGAACCTGTGATGGATGAGACAGCCGATTCCGCTTGGCTGGCGCCAGCAGCGGGAGCGACTGTCGCCACGAGGAGCAACACGGCCAGCGCGAGACTGGCCAGACGAACGTGGAAGGTGTGGTGTTTTTTCATCGACAGGATGGACGAGAGAGGAG
This sequence comes from Haloferax marinum, assembly GCF_009674625.1. GTDB lineage: Archaea > Halobacteriota > Halobacteria > Halobacteriales > Haloferacaceae > Haloferax > Haloferax marinum. The sequence goes on from NZ_WKJQ01000001.1 coordinate 1,309,815, forward strand.
GGAATAACCGCTCCCAGAAGTGAATTTCTGCGTCTCACGGCCACCGCGAGGGAGGCGATCGAGTAGATCCGGATGGTCCGTTCGAGGGAGACAGGCAGATATCGAACGATTCCGCCACGAGCGGCGTCGAAGCCACCGAGGCCCCTATCGACGAACTCACCGGAGAAGGACCAACGTTCAGCGAACCGGACAGAAACCCACTTCTGGAGACGGTTATCGCCTGGGTCGGCGTCGAGAGGGTCGATGTCTACTCGATCCCGAACGGCCCTCCTCGCGGTCCTCGTCCTCGTCGTGTCCGCGGGGTGTCTCGCCAACGGCCCCGAAGAACCGAGCAATACCCCCACCGGGACGTGGGTCCAGGGAACTACCCCGTCCGACGGGAGTCCCCTGGTCCCGACGGACGCGGTCATGGAACGGTTCACCACGGGCGTCGGCGTCTGCGAACGCTCGAACGTCCCGGTGCGGATGAACACCTCCCAGAGCGCCTTGGAACCCAACGTCACGATAACTATCGACGGCGCCATCGCCGTCTCGTCGGCGAACCGACGTGCACCACCGCCGGGTCTCTCCGAACCCGAGCCGAACCGGTACGTCCTCTACGTCTCGACCCGACCGATTCCCGACACCGAAGAAGAGCCCTGTGACAGCCAGGGGCACGTCCCCTACGAGGCGATACTCGTCTTCCCACACGACTCGCTCGACGACTTCCACCTGACGATCGTTCACGACGACGAACCGGTCGCCACGTGGGGCAACGAGTCAGTCTGAGACCGCTTCGAGTTGTCAGTATAAGTTCGACGTGAAGAGTCAGCGCGAGTCCGCCGCGAGAAACGACCGCACCGCGTCGCTCACCTCTTCCTGTCCCATCGGTGAGAGGAAGTGCCGCTCGTCGGTGAGTACCCGCGTCTCGACCGGTCCGAGGAGCCACGCAATCGCGCGGTCGAGCGTCCGCTCGGGTGGGAAGAACGGGTCACCGTCGGCGACGACGACGAGCGTCAGTCCATCGAAGTCGGCCAGTGCGTCCGGACCGCCGGGCCCCGGAAACTCGGCGGACAGATCGCTCGTCCGGAGCGCCAGCGCCACCGTCTCGACGACGACGTCCGGCACGTCGTCGACGGGGGCACTGAACAGCGGTCCGAGCGCCCACCGAAGGAGCCGCCGGTTCGGAATAAGCCGGTAGGCGAGCGACGGGACGACGACCCGGGCCAGTGCGGGCGTAATTGCCGTCCCGAAGCCGGCAGGGACGACGAGGGCTGCCGCCGCCACACGGTCGGGAGCGACGGTGGCCGCCTCCAGCACCACGCCAGCGCCGTGGGAGAGACCGACCATCGGCGCGGCGTCGAGGTCGAACGCGTCGAGCACGTCGACGACCCACGCCCCGTAGTCAGCGGGCCGCTCATCGGCCGACAGTCCGGGCTCCCCAGGTGTGTCGGGGGCGACGAGGCGATAGTCGTCGGCGAGCGACTGCACCCACGCGAGGGTGACGGGCGTCGTGACGTTGCCACCCTGAAAGACGAGCAGTGGTTGCGCGTGCTCGTCGCCGGCGACGAGGCAGTGTGTCGGACCAGCCAGCGTATCGACCCACAGCGACTCGACGGAAACCGAGAGCAGGTCGTCGACCGCCCGGTCGTACAACGAATCGAATAGATTTGTCCCCCGTGACCGACTCGAAGAACGCTTCGGAGGAGACTGTGAAGCGGTCACTGCTCGACTCTCGTCTCGTCCGCGGCCTCCCGTTCGAACGTCACGTCGATTCGGGAGTGGACCTCTTCGCTCCGATGGTGGACTTCGCGGCCTGTTCCTTCCTGGTCCTTGTCGCTGTCTTCCGGTTCGTGGTCCTCACGGATCGTCGCGAGCAGCACCTCGTCACCTGCCCGAATGCGTTTCTCGACGACGACTGGCTCCTCGGAGAGCATGTCACCCGACTCCTCCATGAGGAAGGGGAGTCGCCAGAACGGCTCAGACTCCAGATTGACCCCGTGTTCGTGGTGGAACGACACGACAGCAGGGTCTCGCATCAGGTACATCCCGAGCGAGATCTGGCTATCTTTCGGACAGCGCTCGCACTCGTAGGCAACGAGGCTCACGTCGACGTCCTCGGTCTGGTGGCGTAACTCGGGGTCGACCCTCGAGTGGCAGTTCGTACAGATGCCGAGACGGAGCGTCTCGACGGTGAGCCGCCCCCAGTGGTCGAGTGCCACGTGGACCTGCTCACGTCCGTACTGCTCGAGGATTCTGGGGGGAACGTACGTGCTGAGTGTGAAGGTCGGACAGGTGGGACAGAACACCCTGGCGTGTTCGTCTTCGTAGGTCGCGAGCAGCGTGGCGTCGCAGTTGAGACAGGCGTCGCCGAACGCGTACGGTGGGACGCGGTCAGACGTGGTGTAACTCCCAGAGAGAATGGCACCGAGGACGAGCACCCCGGCACTCGACAGTCGATACCGGTTGTCGTCTTTCTGGACGAACCGACCGACGAGCTTGTTGAGGTGGTAGTTAAACTGTCCGCTGTCGCGCATCCCGACCGCAGCCTGCAACTCCGAGAACGTCGCTTCCCCGCCGGGGACCCCCCAGAGCGAGCGGACGATTCGCAATCTCGTCTCGTTCCCGAGGGTGGCGAAGGTCGCCGTCATCTCCTCGGCGGTGTCCGTTCCATCGGAGTGTTTGTTCGGTTCGTTCATTGGGAACAGATGGTCATACTGTGGCATGAAATTGTCGTCAGAACAACACGAACTGACTCGGTGGTTGGCGCCATCGATCGCCTTACGGATCACGTGCTTTCCGGTCGACGATGAGTACGAAGTCAGGCGATCAGTGTGCCTCGAAGTTCGCATCCGAGGCAACCTCAGTGTCCACGCCTCCGTCCGCTGCCTTCGGCTGGTTGACGTTCTCCGCACGGAGCTCAGTGATACCGAGCGAGGGGTGAATCCGGAGCGTCCCTTGTGTCAGCCGGGCGTATCCGAGGACTCCGAGCAACACGAGGGCCCCGGCGAGAATCCCGAGTAGACCGGCCTCAGGTCCGAACGCTCCGCCCGTCCAGATGGCGCCTCCTCGCCCGTTCCCCGCGAGGACGAGGACCTGCGCCGGTGCCTCGACCCCTGAGACGCGGTACCCGAGTAGCACCCCCAGTGCGACGTTCCACCCGAGGTGCAGCCCCACCGCGAGACCGATCCGACCGGTGAGGACGGTCGCGGCTCCGAGCGAGATGGCAATGAGCGCGACACTGATGGTCGAGCCCAGTGAGGCCCCACTGTTCATGAGGTGGACAGCACCGAACAGCAGGCTCGAGACGGTGACGGCCACGACCGCGGCCAACGCTCGACCTCGACCGGTGAGCCCCTCGACGATGTTCTTCAGGACGAACCCACGGAAGACCAGCTCTTCGGAGAGGCTGGCCACCCCGAACAGGATGAGGGACGCGACCAGCGCGAGCACGAAGCCTTCCGGACCGGCACGGAACGTGTCGACGATGACGACCACGTCGGCTCCGAGTTCGACGACGAGGACGGCCACCCAGACGACTACCGCCAGTGCCACGCCCACGACGAGGTCGCGCCACCACGCGTTCGCGCCCCGCATACCGTATTCCGCGACCGGGCGTCGGTCGACCCACCGGGCGACTGCACCGATGCCAATCACGGCACCGATGCCGAGGCCGACCGTGGAGCCGACGACGACGTACGCGAACGGCCGGTCGGGCCAGACCGCTGCTGCGAGAAGTTCGGCGACGAGCGTCCCTACGACCGCTAGGAGTGCGATCAGGAGGAAGCCGACGCCTACCCTGACAGGTGTCCGAGTGCGTCGGTCTCCATCGGTCCAGAGGAGTGATCTCCAGTGCATATCACTCGGACGTCGAAGGGTAAGATAACCTCTCACAGAAACGGATTTCTGTCCCATCGACGGTCGGACGAACGTCCCGTATGGGAGGAAGCTCCCGATCCGGAGCGGGAGTCGCCTCGATGGTGAACATCCTCAGCTTGCCCGGCTCCCTCCACGACAGAAATCCACTTCTGGGAGCGTAGATATCCTCGGGTGGCGTCTCCGTCACCGATGACACCAGTAATCGAGACGAGTGGGTTGACCAAACAGTACGGCGAGGTCCGTGCGGTCTCCGATCTGACGCTGACAGTGAAACCGGGAGAAGTGTTCGGCTTCCTCGGACCGAACGGGGCCGGCAAGTCGACGACCATCGACATGCTCCTCGATTACGTCCGACCGACCGCCGGGACCGTTCGCGTCTTCGGACTGGACCCGCGGGCAGACATTAAGGAAATTCACGCTCGCATGGGAGTTCTCCCCGACGGTGTCGCACTCTACGATCGTCTCACTGGCCGGCACCACCTCGAGTTTGCAATCGGAGTGAAAGGAGCCGACGACACCGTCGAGGACCTCCTCGACCGCGTCAGTCTCGACAGAGTGGCGGCGACCAGACGGGTCGGATCGTACTCACGGGGGATGCGCCAGCGCCTCGCGCTCGCGATGGCACTCGTCGGGTCACCGGACCTGCTCGTCCTCGACGAACCGCAGAACGGGCTCGACCCCCACGGGATGCGAGAGATGCGCGACATCATCTGCGCGGAAGCAGACCGAGGAGCGACCGTGTTCTTCTCGTCGCATATCCTCAGCGAAGTCGAGGCGGTCGCTGATCGCGTCGGAATCATGAATCGGGGCGTCCTCGTCGCCGTCGACAGCATCGATAGCCTTCGAACAGATCTCGAGGGTGGTGTCATCGTCGACCTCGTCGTCGAGGGGGCCGTCGACGAAGACGCACTCGCCGCGATCGACTACGTCACAATCGGCGTCGTGGGGCAGTCGCTCACCGTCGAATGTTCGCAAGACGTTCAGAAGTCGGCCCTGATCGCAGACATCGAAGCGACCGGTGTGACCGTTACAGATGTCGGGACTCGTCGGGCGTCGCTCGAAGACCTCTTCACGGCGTTCACTACCGACGTCGATTCTACCGACCAGTCGACGGTCGGCGCGGGCGTTCCCGAATCGGAGACAGACGAGACGCAGGAGGTGACCGCATGAACTGGACGTACGTCGCCAGGAAGGACTTCGCCGACGCCGTCCGCTCGAAGCTCGCGCTCTCGTTGCTGGCGCTGTTCAGTTTGCTCGCGCTATTCTCCGTCGCCGTTCCGCGCCTGATACTCGGGCCGGATGCGACCGTCCAGGAATCGCTGGGGCTGATCGCCGGACCCGTTCAGCTCGTTGTTCCGTTCGCCGCACTCGTCGTTGCGTACCTCGCTATCGCTGGTGAGCGAGAGTCGGGAAGTCTGAAGCTCTTACTCAGTTTCCCCCTCACACGCCGCGATGTCGTCGTCGGAAAACTCGTCGGTCGGAGTGGTGTAGTCGTGCTCGGTGTCGTCACCGGATTTCTGGTGTCGGCGGCACTCGTGGTCGCACTATACGGCTCGCTGCCCGTCGTCTCTTTCGCCGTGTTCGTCGGGGTGACGGCGCTGTTCGCAGTTGCATACGTTGGAATCGCTGTCGGGCTGTCGGGATTCGTCGCCAGTCGGGGACGCGCTATCGCGGCCGCACTGAGTTTCGTCGTTGTGATGGAGTTCTTCTGGGACCTGGTGCCCACTGGGTTGTACTACCTGCTGAACGGGGCGATGCCAGGTCAACAGCTCCCAGCCTGGTACTTCCTGCTCGACAGGCTCAGTCCGTCCGGCGCGTACACGTACGCTGTCGAACTCGTCGCTCGCGTTGGCGCCGCCGGTCTCGTCACCACGTCTGATTCGAGCGCAGAAACGGCTGCCGCGATTGCCCCGTTGGCCGACCGGCTCGTCGGGGAGGTCCCATTCTACCTTGAGGGATGGTCGGCTATCGCCATCCTCGTCCTCTGGGGGACTGTCCCTGTTGCACTGGGGTATCTACGATTCCGGCGTGCAGACCTCTGAATACCACCGAAGCCACGGTCACTGCTCGGTCGCCCGGTGAAGATCAACAACAAAAACAGGGGCTCGGAGGAAGGCCGGAATAACCCAACACTCGCTGCTGCATACAGCCTCTGTCTGTGTCACGCCATGCTTGTCAATCTCTGGGTATCTCGACAGAGTTTCTGTCGAAACCACAGTGTCAAGCCGTAGAAAAGAGGCTCTATCGAGCGGTCAGAACGGCGAAGATGGCCCGACGTCCGACTCGCCTTCACTCCCGCGTTCGACGTCACCGTTCCAGCCGTCGAATCCGCCGCGGAGACTGCTCACGTCGGCATCGACGTTCTGGTCGAGGACGGAGGCGACGCGCTTCGAACTCTTCCCGACGTAACAGGAGACGACCACTTCGTCGGGCCACTCTCGCTCGAATATCTGTGGGCCGAGCGTCGACGACGGGAGGTTCTCCGCTCCAGGGATGTGTCCCGACGTGTAGGACGACGGGTCTCTGATGTCGACGATGGCCACGTCGCGCTCGTCGTCAGCGAGTTTCTCGTGCAGTTCGTCCGGCGTCGTCTCGACGACCATATCGGTGTTCGTGGACCGAAGCGGCAAGTGTGCGTCGCTTTCGATATTCGGACCACTCCCGCCCGACACCGACAGGTCCGGTGTCGGTGACCGCTGTGCCGCGGGTTTATTCGGTGGCGACGCCAACGTCGAGGTATGACACTCTCACTCGACGCCACCCAACTCGACCGGTATTCGAGACACATCATCATGGACGAGGTCGGCCCGGAGGGCCAAGAGCGACTGCTCACCTCGCGGGTCGTCGTCGTCGGTGCGGGTGGCCTCGGGTCGCCAGTCATCCAGTATCTCGCTGCCGTCGGTGTCGGCGAGTTGGTCGTCGTCGACGACGACGTAGTCGAACGGAGCAACCTCCAACGACAGGTTATCCACCACGACGGAGACGTCGGCGTTCCCAAAGCCGAAAGCGCCGCCGACTTCGTCCACAACCTCAACCCGGACGTCCAGGTCGACCCAGTCCAAGCACGCGTCGACAAGTCGAACGTCCACGAACTCGTCGAAGGTGCAGACGTGGTCGTCGACGCGTCGGACAACTTCCCGACGCGGTATCTCCTCAACGACGTCTGTCGATTCGAAGGGATTCCGCTCGTCCACGGCGCGATATACAAGTTCGAAGGGCAGGTGACGACGCTCCTGCCAAGCGGGCCGTGTTACCGCTGTCTCTTCCCCGAGGCACCGAAACCGGGGACGGTCCCAGACTGCGCGACCACGGGCGTCATCGGCGTCCTCCCTGGAACTGTCGGGTGCATTCAGGCGACCGAAGCGGTGAAAGTCGTCCTCGACGTGGGCGAAGTCCTCGACGGCCGACTCATGTTCTACGACGCGATGGACATGACGTTCGAGACGGTGCCGTACCGGCAGAACCCCTCGTGTCCAGTCTGTGGCGAGAGTGGAGTGGACTCTATCGCCGACATCGACTACGTCGAGAGTTGCGCTATCAGTATCGAGTGACGAGGATACGACAGTCGCGTGGGGAGGCGAACCTGAATCTGGTCGGCACCCCGAGCGCGAACGCATCTGGTCCTCAAATCGTCACAGAGGATAGAGAGCTGCCGACAGACCTGATTTCCACGTCGTGGTAATCGTCGTCTCTCTTCATTGTACTGACACTCGAACTCGTGGCTAGGATGCCATTAGAAGAGACGTCACTGGAAGCGTTACAGAGTCGATTGGACGATGTCGAATCGAAAGCGGCCGCTCAGCGATTGATGGTGGCAATCGCCTACAAGCAGGGGCTATCGAAGGCCGAACTCACCGACTGGTACGGGTTCCCGGCACCCACCGTCGAAGAGTGGTTCGAGGAGTTCGAGTCCAACTCTATCGACGAAATCGTCGACGAGATAGAACGGTTCGAACTGCCCGGTCGGAGCGTCAAGCCGTTGGTCCGTCAACCGAACCGGTCCCGACTCACGTATCTCAATTACGAGGTGATACAGGACCAGGGATGGGACATCGACGACGACGACCTGTTCGAGAAGGCTTCGGCCGCCCACCTCGACTCAGAAGATTACGGCCGGATAGTGGTCGAACGAGGTGAGTCGATTCTCGAAGCGGTCGAACGGCGAGGATACAATTGGCCGTACGCATGTCGCGGAGGTGCGTGTTCCAACTGTGCCGTGTACCTCAAAGACGGTGAGATAGCGATGCCGGGCCAACAGATTCTCCCAGAAGACGCCATCGAACGAGGCGCCCGTCTCACCTGCGTTGGCGTCCCGGTCACCGACCACGTCGGGATTATCTACAACGCGAAGTACATCGACTTCCTCGACGAACTCCGACTGCCAGCGACGAGGTTCTCTAAATCGCTCTAATCTCCTCGGTCGCGCCAGAGAGCACCCCTCGTTCTGGGTAGGGGTCAGCGACCGAACTGAAACCCGCCGTCGGTGTCGTTGTCGCGTTCGACGGTGGTTTCTCGAAGAACCGACGCACCGCCGTCGGTTCGGGGCTCGACGCCTCTACTCGATTCGCCGCCGTCGGTCGCAGCGTGGACCTGCGTGAGTCGCTGGACTTCGTCCACTGCGCTCGCATCGCCCCCGACGAGTTCGTCGACCTGTCCCGCGAGTGCGTCGAGTGCGAGCGTCTGTTTGGACGTGGCGTCGGTGATGTCGGTGGTCGCTTCTTCGGCGGACTTGGCGTGGTCCTGTGCGATTTGAATCGTCGTCGTGACCTCCTCGATGTTCGTCGCCTGTGAGTCGGTCGCGCGGGCGACTTCCGTGATGCCGTTCGCCGCCGACTCCGACGCGTCGGCGATTTCGGTCAGCGACGAGAGGACGTCGGCAATCTCGCCGGATGCGACCTGAATCTGTTCGTGTGACTGCTCGGAGGCCATCACCGTCTCGTCGGCTTGTTCTTGAATCTCGTCGATGCTGTCGGCTATCTCTTCGGTGTGTTCGTGCGTCTGGTTGGCGAGTTGCTTCACTTCGTTGGCGACGACGGAGAAACCCTCACCTGCTTCGCCCGCACGGGCCGCCTCGATGTTGGCGTTGAGCGCGAGCAGATTCGTTCGGTCCGCGACTTCTGCGATGACTTCGACGACTTCTTCGATGGCGCCCATCCGCTGTTGGAGTTCCATCACGCTGTCGAGCAACTCGTCGGAGATGTCGATGACGTGGTCGGTGGCCGTCCGAATGCTCTGTCCTGCTTCGCGGCCGTTCTCTGCGGCGTTCCGTGCCTGGTCGGCCGCTGCGGCGACTTCGTCGGACGTCGCGGCGATTTCTTCCATGCTCGCCGAGAGGTCCTGCATCTCTTCGGACCCTTTCGAGAGCAACGCCGCCTGCTCTGTGACCTGTGATTCGATGTCGTCGGCCGCCGTCGCCGCATTCCGAATGGCGTCACCGAGGTCCGCCGTCGTCCCATCGACTTCGGTGGCGAGACGCTCGAAGCGTGCCGCCATCTGGTTGAGGTCGGTGACGACTCGCCGGGTTTCCTCGTTGAGAACACCGCGGTGGTCGTCGAACTCCGCGCGTGACGAGAGGTTACCGCTGGTCAGTCCGCCAATCGTCCTCGACACTTCTTCGACGAGTTCCTCAGAGGCTCGTTGTTTGTTCACGACGTCGGTGCGGTCGTGAACCGTCTCGACGACGCCGACGACGTCGTCACCGTCGAAAATCGGTTGGGCGGTGAACGCGATGTGTCGGTCGACACCCTTCCGGTCGGTCATCGTGCTCGTGTCGCGGTAGAGATACCGAGCGGGGTCGACGAGTTCGAGACCGTGTTCGTCCGCGGCCGTTCGTGGTGAGTCGAGTACCTTGTCTGCGAGCGTCTTCGCCCGGCGGCCGTCTGGGTAGAACAGTTCGCTCACGTGTTCCGACCCGAGTGCGTCCTCCGGTGGGGCGCCCGTCAGTTCTGTGATCGGTGCGTTCCACGCGATGACACGGTGGGCCGCGTCGAGGACGAACACCGGCGTCCCGACTCCGTCGAGTAAATCTCCGACACGAAGTTGCGCTGCTGCTGCAGCCACTGTCGCACTCTCGTCTGTCTGTACGCCCCCATCAGCACGTGCCCGAGCCCCGGCCCCCGGAACCAGCGACGCGAATCGCGAAAGCAGGTCCATGTGTCCGTGTGTCGAACAAAGGGGGCATAACCCTACTGCACAAATTATCAGAAGCGATATCTGCAGACGCCCCACAGAGAGCCCCAAAGTCCCGAACGACGGGCGAGTATCAGCGTGGAGAGAGAAAACGTCGAAGAGAATCGGCCGACGAGAGTTCAGTCCCACCGGCTGGTTCGTCGTCGGTGGTGACCACTCGGCGACGAGCACCTGCGTACCTTCGAGTGCACCCTCGGAACAAACTTCCCGTCCGAGTGCAAGGAGGCCAACCGGCAGGTGCCATCGTAGCGTTTTATCCGCCCGCCCTCCCACGTGCGCACATGACTACTCAGGGAATCGTCGGACAGTTCCTCTCGTTGAAAGAGGAGACCGACGCCGACCTGCTCGCCATGCAGTGCGGAGACTTCTACGAGTTTTTCGGAGACGACGCCGAGACGGTCGGGCGCGAACTCGACCTCAAGGTGTCACAGAAGTCGTCGCACGGGTCGTCGTACCCGATGGCGGGCGTGCCGTTGAACGACCTGACGCCCTATCTCAAGGCGCTGGTCGAACACGGCTATCGGGTCGCCGTCGCCGACCAGTACGAGACGGAGTCGGGTGACTTCGGCCGACGCATCACGCGCGTCGTCACGCCCGGCACACTCCTCGAAACCTCGCGGGCAGACGCACAGTTCCTCGCCGCCGTCGTGAGCGGACCCGACGGCGTGGGCCTCGCGTTTGCCGACATCACCACCGGACAGTTCCTCGTTACTGAAGCCACCACTGTCGAGGACGCGGCCGCCGAACTCTACCGCTTCGCGCCGGTGGAAGTTCTCCCCGGACCAGACCTCCGCTCCGACGACGAGACGCTCTCGCGTCTCAGAGAAGCGACAGACGCCTCGTTCTCACTGTTCTCTGCCGAGGCGTTCGCACCGGGTCGCGCACGTCACGCCGTCCGCGAGCAGTTTGGCGAATCCACCGTCGAGAGCGTCGGCCTCGACTCCGAGTTAGCGACGCAAGCGGCGGGGGGTATCCTCGCGTACGTCGAGGAGACGGGCGCTGGCGTGCTTCGGTCGATGACGCGACTCCGCGTCTACCATCCGAGCGATATGCTCGAACTCGACGCCACCACACAGCGAAATCTCGAACTCACAGAGACGATGCACGGCGACCGGTCGGGGTCGCTGTTCGACACGATAGACCACACGATGACCTCGCCCGGCGGGCGTCTCCTCCGGGAGTGGTTGACCCGTCCCCGTCGTGACCAAGACGTCCTCTCACGCCGTCTGGACGCAGTGGAGTCACTGGCGTCCGCCGCGCTCGCCCGCGAACGCGTCCGTGAGGTACTCGACGGTGCGTACGACCTCGAACGACTCGCCTCTCGTACCGCGTCGGGAACTGCCGGCGCGTCGGACCTGCTTTCGGTCCGCGACACACTCGACATCCTCCCCGCCCTTACAGACGCCATCGAAGGAACGGAACTCGCCGATTCGCCGCTGGTCGACGTCGTGGCGCGACCCGACAGAGGCGCCGCGGCGGCGCTCCACACAGAACTCGCCGACGCACTCGCAGACGACCCGCCGAAGACGGTCACACAAGGCGGGTTGTTCCAGAAGGGCTACGACGACGACCTCGACGAACTCATCGACCGACACGACGACGTGAAGTCGTGGCTCGACACGCTCGCCCAGCGTGAAAAGCGCCAACACGGCCTCTCACACGTCACCGTCGACCGCAACAAGACCGACGGCTACTACATCCAGGTCGGCAAGTCCGTCGCCGACCAGGTCCCCGACCACTACCGACAGATAAAGACGCTCAAGAACTCCAAACGGTTCGTCACCGAGGAGTTAGAGGAGAAAGAACGCGACGTACTCCGACTCGAAGAAGCCCGCGGCGACCTCGAATACGACCTGTTTCAGGACCTCCGCGAACGCGTCGCCCAGCACGCCGAACTCCTCCAAGACGTCGGCCGTGCGATAGCAGAGGTGGACGCACTGGCGTCGCTTTCGACCCACGCCGCCGGAAACGGGTGGACACGCCCAAGCCTGACCGAAGCGGGACCGCTCCACATCGAGGCGGGTCGCCACCCCGTCGTGGAGACGACCACAGAGTTCGTCCCGAACGACCTGCACATGGACCGCGAGCGTGGCTTCCTCATCGTCACCGGGCCGAACATGTCGGGGAAATCTACCTACATGCGTCAGGCGGCGCTCATCACGCTCCTCGCACAGGTCGGGAGTTTCGTCCCCGCGCGCTCGGCCACCATCGGCGTCGTCGACGGCATCTACACCCGCGTCGGCGCACTGGACGAACTCGCACAGGGTCGGTCGACGTTCATGGTGGAGATGCAGGAACTCTCGAACATCCTCCACTCGGCGACAGACGAATCGCTCGTCATCCTCGACGAAGTCGGCCGCGGAACGGCCACCTACGACGGCATCTCCATCGCGTGGGCGGCCACCGAGTACCTCCACAACGAGGTTGGCGCGAAGACACTGTTCGCGACCCACTACCACGAACTCACGAGTCTCGCGGACCACCTCGACAGAGTAGCGAACGTCCACGTCGCGGCGGACGAACGCGACGGTGACGTGACGTTCCTTCGGACCGTCGTCGATGGGCCGACCGACCGGAGTTACGGGATTCACGTCGCCGACCTCGCCGGCGTCCCGCGACCCGTCGTGGACCGCGCCTCAGACGTGCTCGACAGACTCCGCGACGAGAAGGCAATCGAGGCCAAAGGCTCCGGGTCGTCCGAACCGGTTCAGGCCGTCTTCGACGTCGGGAGTGGCCAGATGAAGGTCGCGAGCGGCGGTGGAAGCGGGAATCCTGCGAATGGGTCGGCCCAAAAGGCCGCGGCCGACACGGAATCCAAACCCGACCCAAAACCAGCAATCGACCCCGAGATGGAGGCCGTCCTCGAAGAGCTCAAATCGACCGACGTGAACGCCACCTCGCCGATAGACCTGATGGCGAAGGTGCAAGCGTGGCAGTCGAAGTTGGACGGCAACCAGTCGGAAGGCGACCACTCGGAGGGTGGCCGATGACGTCCATCAAACAGCTCGACGCGAAGACTATCGACCGAATCGCCGCGGGCGAGGTGGTCGAGCGACCCGCGTCGGTCGTCAAGGAACTCTTCGAGAACAGCCTCGACGCCGACGCGACGCGCGTCTCAGTCGCCGTCGAATCTGGCGGGACCGACGGAATCCGCATCCGCGACGACGGCGTCGGGATGACCGACGAGGAACTCGAACTCTGCGTCCGCGAACACACGACGAGCAAGATTAGCGACATCGAGGACCTCGAAGCGGGTATCGGAACGCTCGGATTCCGCGGCGAGGCGCTCCACACCATCGGTGCCGTCTCGCGGATGACCATCCGGTCGAAACCCCGCGGCGGTGACGTCGGGACCGAACTCCGATACGAAGGCGGCGACGTCGAAGAGGTTCGCCCCGCTGGCTGTCCCGAAGGAACGGTGGTCGAAGTCGACGACCTGTTTTTCAACACGCCCGCCCGCCGGAAGTTCCTCAAGACGACGGCGACGGAGTTCGACCACGTCAACACCGTCGTCACCCACTACGCGCTGGCGAATCCGGATATCGCCGTCTCGCTCGAACACGACGACAGAGAGGTGTTCGCCACCGAAGGGCGCGGCGACCTCCAATCGACCGTCCTCTCGGTGTACGGGCGAGAAGTCGCCGAGTCGATGGTGCCTGTCGAGTACGACGCGCCCGGCATCACAGTCAGCGGCTTGGTGAGCCATCCCGAGACGACCCGAAGTACCCGCGACTATCTCTCGACGTTCGTCAACGACCGCTACGTCACCGACCGAACCCTCCGAGAGGCCGTCTTAGACGCCTACGGCGGGCAACTCGACGCCGACCGCTACCCGTTCGCGGTCCTCTTCGTCGACGTCGCACCCGACGCCGTGGACGTGAACGTCCACCCGCGCAAGATGGAAGTCCGGTGGGACGAAGAGTCGCAGGTCAAACGCGACGTGACCGACGCAGTCGAAGAAGCACTGTTGAACAGCGGCCTCGTCCGCTCGTCGGCCCCCCGTGGGCTATCGAAAGCCGACGAGACACCGGTGACGCCCGGCGGTGATGACGATGGTGAGAACGCAGACCCACACGACGTTCGGGACGTTGCTGACGACGCCGACGAGGAAGACGGATTCGACCGGCCGACGGCCAGAGACGTGCAATCGACTCGTGAGGGGCGACACGCCGCCGCCGACTCGACCGACTCTCGCTCGTCGCAGTCGCCATCGTCACAGTCGCCGTCGTCACAGTCGCCGTCGTCACAGTCGCCGTCGTCACAGTCACCGTCGTCCACACCCTCTTCGACGCCACCGACGCCGCCGCGCGAATACGACCTCGCGCCGGGGCCGGAGACGACAGAGCAGTCGTCACTGGAGACTGACAGTGATGCCTCTGGGTCTGCTGGAGAGGCCTCGTCGGGGTCCTCCGACTCGTCTGCCGCAGGCGACGGTCCCAACGGGTCGCCGCGTCGCATCGCCGCCCCGACGACACAGCGTGACCTCTCTGGCGACGAGGCGTCGCTGACCCCCGAGTTCGACTCGTTGCCGTCGATGCGAATCCTCGGCCAACTGCTCGACACCTACATCGTCGCCGAGACGAGCGAGGGACTGGTCCTCGTGGACCAACACGCCGCCGACGAGCGCGTGAACTACGAGCGACTGAAGGCAGAGGTCGAAGGCGACACGCCGACACAGGCGCTGGCGGAACCCGTCGAACTCGAACTGACGGCCCGTGAGGCCGCCCTGTTCGAAGAGTACCGCGAGGCGCTGGCACAGGTCGGATTCCACGCTGGACGGACGGGCGACCGAATCGTCTCCGTCCGAACCGTGCCCGCCGTCTTCGACGCCGCACTCGACCCCGGACTCGTCCGCGACGCGCTGACGGCGTTCGTCCGTGAGGAGGCCGATGGGGGCCAGCAGACCGTCGATGCCGTCGCCGACGACCTGTTGGCCGACCTCGCGTGCTATCCGTCGATTACCGGCAACACGTCGCTCCGCGAGGGGTCGGTTCTGGACCTCCTCGCTGCGCTCGACGACTGCGACAACCCCTACGCCTGCCCCCACGGCCGGCCGGTCGTCATCGAGGTCGACCGCGACGAGATAGAAGCGCGATTCGAACGCGACTATCCGGGTCACGGCGGGCGACGCACCGAAGACTGACCGCTCGGCGGCGCGCCGAGGATTAAAGTCGGGACGCCGAGAGGTTCGGACGATGAACCCACTCGTCTTTTTGGGAGTTCTCTTCGGGCCCCTCGTTCTCGTGGTCTCGTATCTCTTCACGGCCGCGACTGGGCCGGGAGTCCCACCGTGGGCGGACGTCGCGGGCGGTGCGATTCGACTCTACGGGACGGCCCTCGCGGCTATCGTCGCCCCGATTGCGCTCCATCTCGACCGACTCACCGTCGCTCGACAGTCCGACTGGGTGCCTTCTCCTATTTATTACCTCGTGGCCGTGCCCTTCCTGAGTATCCCCGTCTCGGTCGTCTATCTCGTCCGGCGGTTTACGTCGGTCTGAGGACCGAACTCAGCGCGGGACGAAGACAGAGAATCGAGAGCAGTCGCGCCATTCGACACCAACGCCGGAGGTTTATACCGCGACTGCGAACCCCCGTGCATGACAACTCTCGTGACCTTCGGTGAGACGATGCTTCGCCTATCGCCGCCGCGTGGCGAGCGACTCGAGACGGCCCGCGAATTCGAAGTCCAGGCGGGCGGTGCAGAGAGTAACGTCGCCGTCGCCGCGGCACGACTCGGCCACGACGCAGCGTGGTTCTCGAAACTCCCCGACTCGCCGCTCGGCCGCCGCGTCGTCGGCGAACTGCGAAGTCACGGCGTCGACACCGACGGCGTCGTCTGGGACGACGACCACCGGCAGGGACTCTACTATCTCGAACACGGTGTCTCCCCGCGCCCGACGAACGTCGTCTACGACCGAGCAGACGCCGCGGTGACGACGCTGGAGACGGACGAACTCGGCCTCGACGCGGTACGGGAGGCAGACAGCTGCTACACGAGCGGAATCACGCCCGCGCTCTCGGAGACGCTTCGAAACACGACAGCCGACGTGCTCGCCGCGGCACAGGAGGCCGGAACGACGACGGCGTTCGACCTGAACTACCGGTCGAAACTCTGGGAACCCGAGGCGGCGGCCGATGCCTACCGTGACCTGTTCGACTCCATCGACGTCCTGTTCGCGGCACAGCGAGACGCCGAGGCGGTTCTCGGGCGCGAGGGAGACGCCGAAACCATCGCCCGCGGACTCGCCGCCGACTTCGACTTCGAGACAGTCGTCGTCACCCGCGGTGCCGAGGGGTCGCTCGCACTCACCGACGGCGAAGTGTACGAACAGGGCGTCTACGAGGCCGAAACCCACGACGCCATCGGAACGGGTGACGCGTTCGTCGGCGGGTTCCTCGCGAAACGACTCGACGGCGGCGACGTCGCCGAATCGCTCCAGTGGGCCGCCGCGACGGCGTCGTTCAAGCGAACCATCGAGGGCGACGTGGCCGTCGTGACGCCCGACGACGTCGAACGCGTCGTCGCAGCGGAAGGCGACGGAATCTCGCGGTAGGTGTGACGGACGCCCTCGACGTCCGTCGTCGGGCGTACCGTCGAGAACCACACTTCAGTTGACGGTCTCTTTTTGGGGTTCGAGTGACCCTCCCGTGTGTTCGAGAGTCACGAGCCAGAGTTTCGGATGGTAGTGAATACCAATAACACGCAATTCCATTCCAGTTTTCTTTGAGAATTGTCTCTATTATTGTACGTTTAGACAACAATAATGAACATTCATCTCGTTCAAAAAGTCAGATTCAAATCCGAGACCACGATAACCCGGTTCGGAAATGGCATCACTCTCGTTCGAACCGCTGACGTACGACGACATCCCGGACGACGAGCGTCCGTCGTTCGCACAGGCGCTCGTTCCCGTCGTCGGGATGCTCGTCTTCCTGAGTGTCGGAGTCATCTGGCTCGGCCTCGACCCGCAGTTACCGCTCCTGTGGGGTGTCATCCTCACCGGCGCAGTGGGTCGGTACTGGCTCGGCCTCTCGTGGTCTCGACTCTCCGAGGGCATCCGTGACGGCATCAACATGGGTATGTCGGCACTGCTCATCCTCCTCGTCGTCTACATGCTCATCTCGACGTGGACCGCCGCAGGGACGATTCCCGCGCTCATCTACTACGGACTCGACCTGCTGTCGCCGGCGGTGTTCCTCCCGGCGGCGACGCTGCTCTCGGCCGTCGTGACGTTCGCCATCGGGTCGTCGTGGACCACCGCGGCGACGCTCGGCGTCGCCTTCATCGGCATCGGGTCGGGTCTCGGCATGCCGAACGCCATGACTGCGGGTGCAGTCCTGACGGGCGCGTACACCGGCGACAAGATTTCGCCGTTCTCGGACACGACGAACCTCGCAGCAGCAGTCACGAACACCGACCTGATGACACACGTGCGGACGATGCGCGTCGGCACGAGCATCGCACTCGCCATCTCGCTCGTCGCCTACACCGCGCTCGGACTCACGGCGTCGGGGAACATCCCGGCAGGTCGCGTCGTCGAGATTCAGACGGCAATCACCAGCACCTACAGCGTGAACCCGCTGGTGTTCGCGCCGCTTCTCGTCACCTTCGTCCTCGCACTCCGTGGCTACCCGGCACTGCCCTCTATCGTCGCGGGCGTCGTCGCCGGCACGCTCACCCAACTGTTCGTCCAGGGGCCAGTCGCCATCGACACCTTCGTCGGCGCGTGGAACGTCGCCTTCGCGGGCACGTCTCCCGAGACGGGCGTGAAGACGGTCGATTCGCTCCTCGCGTCGGGCGGGTTGCTCGGGTCGTCGTGGACGATGACGGTCATCCTCGCGTCGCTGTCGCTCGGGGGCATCCTCGAACGAACTGGCTGTATCGCCGTCATCGCCCACGAGATGCGTCGTGTCCTCACCTCGGTGTCGTCGCTCACGATTGGGACGGCAACCTCGTCGCTGGCGATGAACGCCATCGCCGCCGACCAGTACATGAGTATCGTCGTGCCGGGGATGAGTTTCCGCGGCCTCTACGACGAGTTCGAACTCGACAGCAGAAACCTCTCTCGCGCCGTCGAATCCGCCGGGACGACGACGAGCGCGCTCATCCCGTGGGGGACCGGTGGCGCGTACATGGCCGACGTACTGGGTGTGCCGACGCTCCAGTACGCCCCGTACTACTTCCTCGGATTCCTCTCACCGCTCGTCCTCGTCGTGATGGGACTGACCGGGTGGCGCATCACGAAACAGGAGTCTGATACTCAGGCCGGTCTGCGCGGTGCGTTCGCGTCGTTGGCCGACGACGACGACTGACGCAGCGAACTCTCCGTTCGCGGTAGCCGAGTAATCGACCGGCAGGTGTATTTTGGTCCATCCAGTAGCCGACGATATGGAGGTCACGACGGCCGGGAGATTCCGCGTCTACCGCAGTCCACGAGACCGAGACGAGTTGCTCTTGCTCGAACGACCCGACGAGGCCGTCGACTGGACCGACCCGAACGCCGTCGCGAACGCCGACGACGCCTTCTCACCGACGTACGTCTCGCAGACGGGATACGACGGCGACCTCTCGGAACGCGTCTCGGAACTCGAACCGGGGAACGAAATCGAGGCGACGCTGACGTGGGACGACGGCACTCCGCGATTCGCGTCGGTGTCGGTCGTCGACCGGACGCGATTTCGGTTCGTCGGGGCCGCGACGGGACTGTTCGAGGCCGCCCGCGACACGTGGCGGTCCGTCCCTGACGGCGACGCCATCGGCTCTCGCGTCACCTACGGAACCGACGGCGACCCGAACGCCGTCCTCTACGTCTTCGCAAAACAACCTGGTGCGCGCGACCTGTTCGAGGAGTTCACAGACGGTGTCGTGCCGCTCGACCCGCTGTTAGGGCGACTCGCAGTCGAGACCCGCAGTGCAGATGCGACGGGCGAGGTCACCGTCCCCGACGCGCCCCGTGAGGTGTTCGTGATTCGGCCACTCGACGAGGAGTTCGTCCTCGTCGCTATCGCGTTCGACAGAGACGGGTTGTTCGCGGAGACGATGCGCGAGACGTACTGTTGAGTCACTGCGGCGCTGCTCTCATCTCACTCGGAGTCTGCCTCTGCTTCGTTCGTCACCCGAGAACCACACTCTGAACACCGGTAGACTGCACGCCAGCCACCTCCGGTGACGTATCGTCGTCGAAAAGAGTGTCTCGCCCCGCACTCGGGGCAGACCGACGGAAGGTCGTCGGGTTCGGCCATGCCTCCACTTGTGTCGGAGGTGACCTAAGTGTCCTCCCGGCCGGCAGACCGCCGCACGCTTGCTCGACTGCTCAGTTCCACTCGGGTTCGACGCGTGCAGTCGGTTCTTCGCCCTCGAAGACCCGTTTGACGTCAGAGGCAGTCTGTTCGTTCACCTCGGCTTTCGCCTCGACCGAGCACCACGCGGCGTGTGGCGAGAGGACGGCGTTCTCTAACTCGCGGAGTGGCGAGTCGGCCGGGAGCGGTTCTTCTTCGAACACGTCGAGTCCGGCGGCGGCGATGTCGCCCTCGCGGAGCGCCTCGGCGAGCGCGTCTTCGTCGATGACGACGCCGCGGCCCGTGTTCACGACGATGGCCTCGTCGTCGAGCGCGTCGAACGCGTCGGCGTCGACCATGCCGCGCGTCTCCGGGGTCGCCGGCGCGTTGACAGAGAGATAGTCCGACCGAGCGTAGAGTTCGTCGAGGGTGACGCGTTCGGCACCGAACTCGTCGAGGACCTCGTCGTCGACGTAGGGGTCGTAGACGACCATCTCGAGGCCGAATCCAGCACAGATTTCGGCGGTGCGCCTGGCGATTGCGCCGAACGAGAGGAAGCCGAGCGTCCGGCCCTTCATCCGATGGAGGTCACGACCGGGTGCCGCTGGCCACTCTCCCGCTCGGACCGCCCGGTCGTACGTAGGCGTCGCCCGGATACACGACAGGAGGAGGGCGACGCTGTGAGTCGCCACCTCGTCGGTGCAGTACGAAGGGACGTTCGTGACGACGACGTCGTGCTCTGCGGCCGCTTCGACGTCGATGTTGTCGAATCCGACGGCGGCACGAGCGACGACGGTGAGGTCGAGTTGGGAGAGCGCCTCGGCGGTGACCGGCGTGTTGATGTCGGTGACGACCGCGTCGGCGTCGGCGGCGCGGCAGGCCTCGACGAGTGCATCTTCTGACCCGAGTTTGGCGACGTGTAACTCGGCAACGTCCCCGAGGAGACGACGCTGGTGTTCGGGGTCCACCATATGAAAGTCGCTGAGCACGACGTTATAACTCATATTCGGGTAAACTATTCTGGCGGAGCTACTTGATTGTGTCCCGTATTCCCGGTAGACAACTACGCTGAACGATGATGAGAGACGCTCTGTCGGCTACTGAGGGCGAAATGTACCTGCCGGTGAATTACTCGGATACCGAGAACAGAGATTATCGCTCTTGTGACCACCGCTGGTAGAGGCTGGACCCACCGATGACGGCGAAGACGAGTGCGGCGAGAATCGAGGCACCCACAGAGGAGATGAGCGGGACGTCCACGGTGACAGCGACCATGAGCACGAGGCCGAGTGCCGAGAGCGTGGCGTAGTACTCACTCCACGAGAGTTCGCCCTCGGGAACGACTTCCATGTAGACGGTGACGTCGCCTGCTTCCGCCAGCGACACTTCTTTCGACTCTTCGTTGTACTCGACGATGTCCAGTTCGTCGAGTTTCGGGATGTGTGTCTGCTGGAGCGAGACGTACGCACTCTGTCGGATGTTCCGTGGTGGTGGTGACTCACCCGTCTCGGCCTCCGCGATACGTTCTGCGAGCTCTCGGAGCGTCATGTTCCCGTCCTGTAGGAACTCGATCGCCATCCGACGGCGGTCGTTACTCAGTACCTCGTGAATACGCGTCTCGGATAGTTCGGTGTCAGGTGATGTCGCCATACGAGGAGTCGATTGTTTCGTGACTGGTCGCTTCTCCTATATCAACAGTTCGCCTCGGTTATCTCTGGTGAAAACGGCCATCGATGCCGAATCCGACCAGACCGACCGGTAGACGCGACGTATCCCTCATTTTGACTGAACTCACGAGAGAGACAGGTGCGCCACCGACGAGAGTGTGCTGCAACACTGCGGCGCAGAAACCGGCGAGGATGCCAATGTTTATTAATTTTGCATGCAGGATTTAATATATGACCGTCGTCAGCGTCTCCATGCCGGAGGAACTGCTGGAGCGTATCGACTCGTTCGCCGAAGAACACGGATACACCGGGCGGAGCGAAGTCGTGAGAGAGGCGTCGCGGAATCTTCTCGGAGAGTTCGAAGACAAGCGACTCGAAGACCGGGAGTTGATGGCCGTCGTCACCGTCATCTTCGACTACGAGACGACGAGCGTCGAAGAGCGGATGATGGGCCTTCGCCACGAGTACGAAGGACTCGTCAAGTCGAACTTCCACAACCACGTCGGGAACCACTACTGCATGGAACTGTTCGTCCTCGAAGGGAAACTGACCGACATCTCGACGTTCGTCGGGAAGATTCGGGCGACGCGCGACACGCTCAGTGTCGATTACTCGGTGATGCCCATCGACGAGTTCACGGGAATCCCCGAAGAGTGAGATGAGCGACGCGGTCCCCATCGTCGTCTACACCAGAGAGCAGTGCCACCTCTGTGAGGAGGCAGAAGCCACCATCCGCGAGGTTGCCGAGGCCGAGGAGATTCCAGTCGAGGTGGACCTCGTCGACGTCGATACGGACAGAGAGTTACTCGAAGAGTACGGCGACAGAGTCCCCTACGTGTACGTAGACGGTCGGCCCGCGTTCAAGTTCGAAGTCGACGCCGACCGACTGCGTGAGAAGTTACACGCGGCGTCGGCCTGAGCGTCGAACGTTCACCGCCCGCGCTTCTTGAGAGTCACCCAGAGCACGCCGTCGTTGTACGATGCCGAGACGTGTCGCTGGTCTACCGGACCCGGTAGGCGGACGATTCGTTCACGTTGCCCGCGACTCCGTTCGCGCTGGAGGAGTGTTCCTTCGACACCACCGCCAGTGCCGGTCGCGATTCGGAGTCGGTTCTTGTGGACCGTCACGTCGATGTCCTGTTTCTTCACGCCCGGCAACTCGGCCGTGACGACGAACTCTTTCGGACGCGCTTCGATATCGACGGGGAACGAACGGTCCTCTGAGCGAGCAGTAAACCGGTCTTGAATTCGGTCGACGACGTTTTGGTCGGTACTCACTGAACAATCACCCACCGACGGTACGACGTATTTCGGTATCAACCTGTGTACAGGCGAAAAGAATGGTCACGGCGACGAGAACGTCACCTGAGGGCGTTCCCACAGGGAGCGTCGTCCACCGCCACTGCTCACCGGCGACGTGGTGGTGCGGTCAACCACCAGCCGAACACTTTCGACCAGTACTCGTCGGGGTCTGATGGCGGTTTCTTCGTCTCGTCGTGGGTCTTCCCTTCGAGTAACTGTCGCTCGACGATGTTCCGCGCGAGGTGGAGCGCGTGTGACGCGCCGTACCCCTCGCCCGTCCCGACGAAGTGACCCTTGTCGGTGAACAGACGGATGCGCGCCATGATGAGCGGCGTCCCACGGAGTTTCTCGTCGTGTTCGTGCAGGTAGACGTTCGCTTCGAGTATCGTGAGCCCGCCGTACTTGTCTGCGAACCCTTCGACCAGCTCGACGACTTCCTCACGAGAGATGTCGTCCAGCAGGTTGACGTTGGTAATCTGAACCGGCAGTCTCGACTCGCCGGTCCACGTCAGTGATTCGAGGACGTCGGTCTTCGTGACGATTCCTGCCGGTTGGTCTTCTTCGATGACGATGAGCGACGAGACGCCGTCGTCTAACATCCGTTCGACGGCGTCGTCGAGTCCTTCGTTCGGGAGAATCGTCGCGACGGGTTCGCTCATCACGTCGACGACGGGCAAGTCGAGCATCCGTTCGAGTTCGCCGGTTCGGTCACCCATCCCACCGGGCGAACGGAAACCGGGTCCAGCATCGCCGCTCGCGACGTCGAATCCGCCTGATGACCCGCCAGACGGTTTGTTCACGGCCCGTGTCGTGAAATCGAGGATGTCGTAGAGACTGACCACACCGACGACGTTGTCGTCTTCTTCGACCGGAAGATGTGTGATGCCGTTCTTGCGGAACGTGTTGAGTGCGTCACCGAACGTCGCGTCTCGGCCGACGGTGACGAGCGAGTCGGAGTAGACGTCTTCCACAGTGAGGACGCCGAGGAACTCCGCGACTTCCTCCAGGACGCGGTCTGTCGAGATGACGCCGTACAGGTCGTCTCCCTCGAAGACAGGGAGCACCTCACTCCGACTCGAGAGGATGAGGCGAGCGACGCGCCGAACGTCCTCGTCGCGTTCGACTTTCGCTGGATGCCAGAGGACGCTTCGCGCCTTCGCATCCGGGTCGCGGTGGGTGACGTTCATCTGTCGTAACGTGACCATACCGAGATACTCGTCGTCCTCGACTACCACGATGGCCTTCGTGCCCGTCTCGTGAAACACTCCTTGTAGTTTGGAGACGCGTGTATCGGGACCAACTGTCGGAAAATCTCTCTCGACGAGATTCGAGATGTCCATACCCAAACTACGCCTGACGAGGAGTTGAATGTTGTCAGTAGAGTAATTGGAATGTTCTATCGCACCAACTTATGCAACATGTTGGCATAGTTACGGACGGTGGTGGTCCGATGGTCGAACTCAGCAACATCGAAGAGAACGTGTACGAAATCGAACGAACCGGTGCGATGCGGGTCCCAGCGCGCGTCTACGGGTCTGAGCAACTCATCGAGGAGATGCTCGAAGAGGGTGACCTCACGCTCACACAAGTTCGAAACGTAGCCACGCTCCCTGGTATCCAACGGTTCGCGCTCGTCTTACCCGATGGTCATCAGGGGTACGGATTTCCCATCGGTGGCGTCGCTGCAGTGGACGTAGACGACGGCGTCATCAGTCCGGGTGGAATCGGATTCGACATCAACTGTGGCGTCCGGTTGCTTCGGACCGGGCTTTCGTACAAGGATATCGCCGGTCAGGGGTCGATTCTCGCGGATAGACTCTACCAGACCATCCCGACAGGACTGGGCAAAGGCGGCTATCTCCGCACGGACATCTCCGACGTTCGCGGCATCCTCGAATACGGGATGGAGTGGATGCTGGACAACGGCCACGCCAGGGAAGCCGATTTGGACCACTGCGAAGAGAACGGCCGACTGCCGGGGGACCCAAACGCAGTTCCGACCGAGGCGCTCAAACGCGGCGTCAATCAGGTCGGCTCGCTCGGGTCGGGAAACCACTTCCTCGAAGTCCAGCGCGTCACCGACGTGTACGACCCAGAGACGGCGGCGGCGTTCGGTATCGACACCGACGACATCGTCGTCATGATTCACTCCGGGTCACGAGGACTGGGCCACCAGACCTGTTCACACTTCATCCGGACGTTCGAGCGGGAGTACTCGGAGCTCGTGGCGTCACTTCCAGACAAGCAACTCGTCTACGCACCGCTCGGTGACCGCCTCGCAGACGAGTACTGGGACGCCATGAACGCCGCCGCCAACTTCGCCTGGGCGAACCGACAGGCGATGACGCAAGCGGTCCGCGAAGTGTTCGACGCGCTCTTCGAAGCCACCGACGTCGAAGTCGTCTACGACGTGTGTCACAACGTCGCCAAAGAGGAACGCCACACCGTGGGTGGACGGGAGAAATCGCTGCTCGTCCACCGGAAGGGTGCGACACGCGCGTTCCCCCCTGGCCACCCCGACGTTCCAGAAGCGTACCGAGACGTCGGTCAACCCGTCTTCATTCCGGGGAGTATGGGGTCACACTCGTACGTGCTGGCCGGTGGCGAACGCTCACTGGAACTCAGTTTCGGGTCGACGGCCCACGGTGCAGGGCGCCTCAAGTCGCGGACGCAAGCGAAGTCGGAGTACACCGCTGGCGAACTCCAGAAGGCGCTTCGAGCGCGTGGAATCTACGTCAGAGCACGCTCCGGCGGAACGCTGACCGAAGAGGCCCCCGGCGCGTACAAAGACATCGACGAAGTCGTCCGCGTCAGCGACGCCCTCGGAATCGGCACGAAAGTGGCCCGAACGGCCCCGGTTGCGAACATCAAAGGGTGAGAGTGGGCTGACCGACGAGGCGAGCGAGAACGCCCCGTGAAGCAGTTCAGCGTGTCTGTTCGGCCCCGCTTTTGGGCGTAATCATATCACCTCGGCGCACTACTATACGACTATGGAAGCCGACAGACAACGCCTCCAACAGGCCCGAGAGCAACTCGACGGGTGGACCTACACGGCGCGCGACCAGGCGTATCGTGAACTGTTCGACGGCGACAGCGCTGTCGTCACGAGCGAGGAGCGTCAACTTCTCGACCGCGTCGACGAAGCGCTCGCCAGCGACGGCGACGACGGTCTCTGGGGCGTCGACGACTACGCCATCGTCATGGGACATCCGAAGAATCACCCGCTGTCGGTCGTCTGTACGCGTCACCCCCAGATTCCCGTCGAGTGGTCACGCGGTGAGGAGAGTCTGTCCGAACCGGAGCGAGAACAGTTCAACGACCTCTTGTGGGACTACTGCGAGCGCGTCCGACGATACATCCAAGACGAAGTAAACGAGTTCGTCGGCGTCGCGAGCGTCCCCGAAGAGTAACCCCACGCAGAACGATGCGCGTCATTCACCCCCCAGAACGACGCCCCTGTTACCAGTGCGGTGACCGGTCGACCGTCGTCGTCGCTCGCGGCCACGAGATGTGGTATAGCTGTTGGGACTGTTCTGCCGATTTGTTGGAACACGGCGGTGTCATCGTCGCTGGCGACCTCAGTGGTCGACGGAGACGGAGACAGTCGTAGTCGCCCGAGACACAGTGACGAGTCTGTGCCGTGTCTGTCGTGCGTTCTGAACGGGCTCGCTTCCGGTGAAAATATCCCACCGAGGGCACCCCCTCTCCGTTTGCGTTGCCCCCATTTCTGAGGTCATCGATTCAAGGCCAATGAGTTCCTAGGGAAAGACAATGGTAGATACCGATCCATTCGGTGCAATCCGAGAACTCGAACACGGAGAGACCACGTACAAGATGGCGGACCTGACCGTCCTCGAAGAACAGGGCCTCTGCGAACTCGACAAACTCCCGGTGAGTATCCGAATCCTCCTCGAATCCGTTCTGCGAAACGTCGACGGTGACATCATCACCGAAGACGACGTCCGGAACGCGGCGTCGTGGGAACCCGACGTCCCGAACGTCGAAGTCCCGTTCACCCCGTCTCGCGTCGTGTTACAGGACCTGACTGGCGTGCCGGCCGTCGTGGACCTCGCCGCACTTCGGTCTGCGGCCGACCGAGCAGGAAAAGACCCCAGAGTCGTCGAACCCGAGGTGCCGTGTGACCTCGTCATCGACCACAGCGTGCAGGTCGACTACTTCGGAACCGGCGACGCCTACGAGAAGAACGTCGAACTCGAGTACGAGCGCAACGCAGAACGCTACAAAGCGCTCAAGTGGGCACAGAACGCCTTCGACAACTTCAGCGTCGTGCCGCCGGGGACGGGTATCGTCCACCAGGTGAACCTCGAACACCTCGGACAGGTCGTCCACGACCGAGAGTGGCGCGACGACCAGTGGCTCTTGCCCGACACTCTCGTCGGAACCGACAGTCACACGCCGATGATTGGCGGTATCGGCGTCGTCGGCTGGGGTGTGGGTGGAATCGAGGCCGAAGCGGCGATGCTCGGCCAGCCGATTACGATGAAACTCCCCGAAGTCGTCGGTGTCAAACTCGACGGCGACCTGCCCGAGGGTGCGACGGCGACCGATCTCGTCCTCCACGTCACCGAGCAACTCCGCGAAGTCGGCGTCGTCGACCGGTTCGTCGAGTTCTTCGGCCCCGGCGTCCAGAACCTCTCGGTGCCAGACCGTGCCACCATCTCCAACATGGCACCCGAACAGGGGTCGACCATCAGCATGTTCCCGGTGGACGAGGCGACCCTCGACTACCTCGAACTCACTGGTCGCGACCCCGAACACATCGAAGTCGTCCGCGAATACCTCGAATCACAGGGGCTGTTCGGCGAGCAACACCCCGAGTACACCGAGACGGTCGATGTGGACCTCTCTGCCGTCGAACCGAGTCTCGCCGGCCCCAAGCGCCCACAGGACCGCGTCGCGATGGGCGACATGAAGACGCACTTCCGTGGCCTCGTCCACGGTGAGTTCGAAGACCAACTCGACGACTACGACGAGTACGAACTCCAACAGTGGTTAGGCGAAGGAGGTGGCGGGTCCGAACTCGCCGGCGACGGCGGAGCAGTCGCCGAGACGGCCGACGAGTCCGACCTCCACCCGCTGACCAAGCGCGTCACCGTCGAGATGGACGACGGGACCGAAGCCGAAATCGGCCACGGAAGCGTCGTCGTCAGCGCCATCACGAGTTGTACGAACACGTCGAATCCGTCGGTGATGCTCGCGGCGGGACTCCTCGCCCGCAACGCAGTCGAGAAAGGCCTCGACGTGCCGGACTACGTCAAGACGAGTCTCGCACCCGGTAGTCAGGTCGTCACGGAGTATCTGAAGAAGGCCGAACTGCTCCCGTACCTCGAAGACCTCGGGTACAGCGTGGTCGGATACGGCTGTACGACCTGTATCGGCAACGCCGGGCCACTCCCCGAAGCCATCGAGAACGCCATCGACGAACACGACCTGTGGACGACGAGCGTCCTCAGTGGGAACCGGAACTTCGAGGCTCGTATCCACCCGAAGATTCGCGCCAACTATCTCGCGAGTCCGCCACTCGTCGTGGCCTACGGCCTCGCCGGACGGATGGATATCGACCTGGAGAACGAACCGCTCGGAACCGACGACGACGGCGAGCCAGTCTACCTCGCAGACATCTGGCCGGACACTAGCGAAGTCCAACAGACCATCCACGACAGCGTCGAACCCGAGATGTTCCGCGAGAAGTACGCCGAAGTGTTCGAAGGCGACGAGCGCTGGGACGCACTCGAAGCCCCGACCGGCGACGTCTACGAGTGGGACGACGACTCCACCTACATCCGCGAACCGCCGTTCTTCAAGGACTTCCCACTCGACGAACCCGGCGTCTCTGACATCGACGACGCTCGGTGTCTGCTGACGCTCGGCGACACCGTGACGACCGACCACATCAGTCCCGCCGGCCCGTTCGGTTCGAGCCTCCCCGCAGGCCAGTGGCTCGTGGACCACGGCGTCGACCCCGTGGACTTCAACACCTACGGCTCTCGCCGGGGCAACCACGAGGTGATGATGCGCGGGACGTTCGCCAACGTCCGCATCGAGAACCAGATGCTCGACGACGTGGAAGGTGGCTACACCATCCACCACCCGACCGGCGAAGAGACGACTGTCTTCGAAGCGAGTGGTCGCTACCGCGACGAAGGAACCCCGCTCGTCGTCCTCTCGGGTGTCGAGTTCGGGACTGGGTCCAGTCGTGACTGGGCGGCCAAAGGAACGGACCTCCTCGGCGTCCGCGCGACCATCGCAGAGAGTTACGAGCGCATCTACCGCGACAACCTCGTCGGCATGGGCGTCCTGCCCCTGCAGTTCGAAGACGGAGACTCGTGGGAGTCGCTGGGCCTCGATGGCTCCGAGTACTTCGACATTCAGGGCCTCGACGACGGCCTCGAAGTGAACGACGAACTCACCGTCGTCGCGACGAAAGACGACGGCACGGAAGTCGAGTTCGACGTGACCGCGCAGGTCGGCACGCCCGCCGCGGTGAAGTACGTCGAAAACGGTGGTATCCTCCACTACGTCCTGCGCCGGCTGCTGACCCAAGACTGACCAGGACTGTCGGCGGGTCTCTCTGACTCGTTCGATTGAAGTCCGGTCTTTTTTCGGTCGTTCACGTCGTGTGCCGCGCAGTTCATGCGCGGTGGTGACATAGTACATGTTGCTATGTCAACGATAACACCCACTGTTCGTCCGACTCGGTCCGTTCTCGTTCGACGGGGACTCACCGCCGTCGCTCTCTCCCTCGCCGCGAATGCGCTCGTCTTGGCGCTCGTCCTGGCGAGTGGGGCAGTCCAACCGTTCGCCCCACTCTCGTACCCATCGGTGTTGTTCCTCTCGGGAGCAGGTGCAGTTGGGGCGACGCTCGTCTACGGCTATCTCACGACGCGCGTCGAGAACCCCGACCGAACCTTCCTTCGCGTCGCACTCGCAGTGTTAGTCGTCTCGTTCCTGCCGGACATTGGCCTGCTGTTCGGCGACCCGCAGGCGACGATTCCGGGCGTCCTCGTGTTGATGGCGATGCACGTCGTCGTCGCAGGCGTCTGTGTCGGGACGTTGACGAAGATTGGGCGAGAACCCGACGCGGTCTGAACACTCCCTCTTGCCGGCCTCGTTTTGGTGCGAGTCGCTGAAGTCGAAAGATTCGCTCTTTCGTCGGTGGGGCCGTCTGAAACTAGGGGAGTGCATACGCCGTGCAAAGATCAGTGATTGGACCCGATAAATGACAGCTCGAATAACTTCCTTCAAGTGATAATTGTATCTCTAAATCACGGTGGATAAGGCCGGAGATAGAAGTAAACAGAATATTTCAGATTCTACATTGTCGATGATTATATATAATTGGATGACAACTAATTTTCTACAACACGAGATTGGTCCTCCGTGACGGTCGACCGCATCAACTGTGTTGAGATACATGTCTAAGAATGATACTAACGGCAAGTCTGAATCGTCCTCGTCCCTCCCGCGAACCTCCGTCTCCCGCCGTTCGATACTCTCCATGCTCGGCGTCGGCGGCCTCGGGGCCGTCGGTGTACTCTCAGGAGTAGCCAGTGCACACCCAGGTGGCGTTACCGACGACCCATCCGAGTCGGACGGCCACGAGGTCCACCGCGGTCTGAACGGCCACGGGGCACCTGACCCGAGTCAACCGCTCAGCGACCTCGACGCCGAGCACAACAGTGTCGTCAGCAGCGGTCCATCTGCTCACGTCGTCAAGAATCTCGCACTCGCGGGACGCGGTGAACGCCTCCTCCCAAACGGAACGACCGACGTGTGGGCACTCGATGGCTATGCCTATATCGGGACGTTCAACACGCCCTGTGGGACGGGTGCCGGAGCCGGAAGTGGCGAACTCGTAGACGACCTACTCGGCCCCGGAATCACCGTCTTCGACGTCAAGAACCCCAACAAACCGAAGTACGTCGGCAGCGTCCCCTCCGTGGCTGGCAGTCGAACTAACGACGTGAAAGTCGCGAACATGAACTCCGGTCGTATCCTCGCGCACTCCAACGAGTCCTGTGGCGGCGGCCCAGGTGGCTTCGAACTCTACAACGTCGACGACCCGCTCGCACCGCAACACCTTGCACACGTCCAGACCGACGATATCAGCGCGTTCATGCGTGTCAACTTCGGATTCGTCGACTTCGGCGTCCACAACCTCTGGTTCTTCACGCAAGGTGCGAAGGACTACATCGCCGCCGTCGTCGAGAGCGAGTTCGGCAACTTCCAGATATTCGATATCACGGACCCGGAAAACCCAGAGCTCGTGAGCGGATGGGGTGCCGAGAGCCTCCTGTTCCCCGACGTCGATTGGGCTTCGACGACCGACTTCAACAAGATACTCGAAGCAGACGCCTACCTGTTCAGTGGCTACGGTACCTCACAGAACCGCTTCCTGCACGACGTGACCGTCAGCGAAGACGGCACCCATGCGTACCTCGCCAACTGGGACGCCGGACTGGTCCTCCTCGACATCTCGGACCCGGCGAACCCAGAGCTCGTCTCGGTTGCTATCGACCCGTCAGCAGGCGACGGCGAAGTCAACAGTCACCAGGCGTTCCCGAACGCAGACGGCAGCGTCGTCGTCGAAAGTGAAGAGGACTTCAACCCGTTCTCGCTCACGTTCGATATTACGAGTGGCCCCAACGCGGGCGGATATCCTGTCTCGGAAGGGGCAATCACCAACCCCATCGCCGACCTCCCCGACGGCACGATGAGCGGTCCAACGACGTACGTCGGCCTCGCGTGTGACGCAGCCACCGTTCCCCCCGCACCATCTCCAGACCACATCGCGGTCATCCAGCGCGGGGTGTGCGCCTTCTCCTCGAAGGGCCAGAACGTCATCGACGCTGGCTACGCAGGCATGGTCGTGTTCAACGACGAAGCCCGTGGCGACGCACTCGTGACGATGGGGGGAGACCCAATCGACATTCCCGGTGTGTTCGTCGGCCACTCGACGGGCCTCGCGATTCTCGGCGTCGCCGACGATTCTGGCCTCGCTGTCGGCCAGAGCGGTGCGTCAGTCGAAGTCGAGAGTGGCTACGGTCGCTGGGGCAACCTCCGCATCTGGGACTACTCGAACGAATCGAGTCCAGTACTCGCCAGCGAGTTCGACACGGTGTGCAGCGCCAACCCCGACGATGAGAGTTGCGACGGTCGTGGCACCTACTCGGTCCACAACATCATCGTCGAAGACGACATGGTGTACATCTCGTGGTACTCCGACGGCGTGCTCATCCTCGACATCAGCGACCCCTACAACCCCGTCGAAGTCGCTCGGTACAGTCCGGGTGGGGAAGACTTCGAAGACCAGAACGGTGGCATCCAGGACGTCTGGGGCATCGACAAAGAGAAGAACAGCCCATGGATTTACGCTTCCGACCGCAACGGTGGTCTGTACGTCCTGAAGGAACTCGGCTCTGGCTCCGAAAAGCGAAACCGGTAACGACACCAACCGACAGGTCACCGTGACCTGAACAGACGGACCGAAACGCCCGACTCGAGACACCCGAAGGCGAACGAACTCGTCTTCGGATACTCGTCGAACGAGACGAGGATTTTTCCGAGTACATCATCTCGCGACGCAACACCGAAAACGCGCTCGGCACGCCCGTCGAACCGACACCAAAAATGAGAGTCTGTGTTCTTCGCCGCTACGCGGCGGGTTCGATGTTCTGGTTCACGTGGAAGAAGTTCTCGGGGTCGTACTTCGCCTTCACCTTCTGTAACCGCTCGAAGTTGTCGCCGTAGGTGGCGCGAATCCGCTCGCTTCCTTCTTCCATCATGAAGTTGACGTACGACCCACCGAGGGTGTGCGGGTGGACTGCTTCCCAGTACGCTTTGGCCCAGTCGGTCAGTTTGTCGACGTTCGCCGGGTCGGGGTCGACACCGACGATGACCATCGACCAGTTCGCGTCGCGGACGGACCACGCAGTCTCGTCGCTGTCCACGTCGTGGACGGCACCGTCTATCGGGTAGAGGTGCATCGACGACTGTGGGGTCGGCACTTCCGCGAAGCGCTGGTGTTCGTCGATAGCTTCGTCGCTCAGTTCGCGCACGAAGTCACCTTTCCAGTACCACTGGTCGCCTTCCGGATAGAGGTCGTCGAACATCCCTTGGAGTGCGGGGTACGGCATCTCTCCGACGTGTTCGAACATCGGTTCGGCCACGTCGCGGGCAGTTTGGAGCATCGATTCGGCTTGCTCCTCGCCTCCCAAGCAACACCACATCAGTCCGCACATCTTCTCGCCGTGAATCTCCGGTGGGAACGGGTCGCCTGGAACCTCACCGACGAGGTAGAAGGCGTACACGTCCTCGGGTGCCTGCCGCACCCAGTCACGGTACCAGCGCATCGTCGTCTTCAACTCCGACAACGGCCAGAACATCGGTCCGGCGACGACTGTATCCACTGGGTGGAGCGTGAATTCGAACGAGGTGACCACACCGAAGTTGCCACCGCCGCCACGAATCGCCCAGAACAGGTCTTGGTTCTCTCGTTCGTTCGCGTGTACCAACCGCCCGTCGGCTAGCACCACGTCGGCACCGACTAGATTGTCGATCGTCAGGCCGTACTTCCGTGTCAGATAGCCGTGCCCGCCGCCGAGCGTCAGTCCGCCGACACCCGTCGTGGAGATGATTCCGCTGACCGTCGCCATGCCGAACGCGTGGGTGGCGTGGTCGACGTCACCCCACCGGCAGCCTGCTTCGACAGAAACGGTCTGCGCGTCGGGGTCGACACGGACGCCGTTCATCTCCGAGAGGTCGATGACCAGTCCGTCGTCCACCAACGACAGGCCCGGTCCGTTGTGTCCGCCGCCCCGAACCGCCGTCTCGAGTCCGCTCTCGCGGCCGTAGTTGACCGCTGCGATGACGTCCGCGACGTCAGTGCACTTGGCAATGAGCTGCGGACGCTTGTCTATCATCGCGTTGTAAATCGCTCGTTCTTCGTCGAACTCCGGGTCCCCAGGGCGTATCAAGTTCCCCCGGAACGAGTCCCGAAGTTTGCCGGTAATCGTTGCATCGTCTCTTGCTGTA
The DNA here is from genome assembly GCF_009674625.1 of Haloferax marinum. Lineage (GTDB taxonomy): Archaea > Halobacteriota > Halobacteria > Halobacteriales > Haloferacaceae > Haloferax > Haloferax marinum. The sequence continues at coordinate 1,343,165 of NZ_WKJQ01000001.1, forward strand.
GCCATTGTTGCCTCACGCGCACCCCCACCATCGTTTGTTCGTCGTCCGAATGCAGAAAGTGCGCTAGCTCTAGTACTCCACACGGTGTGTTATTCGTTACCATTTGTCTCAGGGAACACCGAGTTCCCGAGATAGTGGACAAAATGCGCCTGAATTCGTGGACTTCACTCACTCTTGAGAGTCGGTCGTCGAGACACAGAACACGGGGTGTCGACGGCAAAACAGGACTCGACTGCCGAGTTCGTCGACGACGTTACTGTGTCGCCGATTCCGATTCCGATTCCGATTCCGATTCCCGTCGCGGTTCACGAAACGCCGAGAGCGCGTCACCGTCTTCACCTGCTCGAGAGAGGATGGTCACGATGTCGTCGGGGGAGACGATGGTGTCACCGTGCGGCGTGAGTTCGCGGTCGTCGCGTTCGATGGCGATGACGAGCGTGTCCTCGTCGAGGATGCCCTGTCGAGCGGCCTCTTCGAGCGCGAGGTTGGCGATGGGGGCGTCGGACTGAACGGTGACTTCGACGACGCTCGCGTTGCCGGTGAGGCTGATGAAGTCGTTCGCTTCGGGCGTTTGGTCACCATCGTTGGGGTCGAAGGGGCCGTACGGGGCGAATATCTCCTCTTCGACGAGGTCTTCGTCCTCGATGTGGATACCGATGTCCGTGAGGCGTCGGGCGATACGTCGGAGGTCGCTGGTACTCTCACCGACCGCGAGGACGTGGAGGTTCCGACGGCCGGTCATCAGTGTCCGAACGTTGATCACGCCCGGAATCGCGCGCGCCTCGTACGCGGCCGCCTGGCGTTCGGTCACAGGCACGTCACAGAGGTAGAGGTTGGTGAGTTTGCCGCCGGCGAGTTCGAAGTCGACCTGTGTGTTGTATCCACGAATGATGCCGACGTCTTCGAGTTTGTGGATACGATTTCGGATGGTCGCCCCCGAGACACCGGCCGCTGCCGCGAGCGCGCTCGCGGAGGTGTCGCGGGCGTCGTCCATGAGCGCGTGGAGGATACGTCGGTCGATCTCGTCGAGCCGGTGGTCGATGTTGCGGTATGGCATGTAGCTGGAAGAGTTAGGTTTCCGAAATTCAATACCACCGTTTCTCATATAACGCTTTTCTCGTAGGGTCGGAGTTTGCGACACAGAATATGCAGGCGTGTTCCGACAGACGCCTACCCGATGGTTCGAGCGCGTTAGGGCCGATTCGACGACTCCACCCAGGCCGTGTGTCCTCCGTCGCGATTGGTTCGGAAGTGAAAAAATATTGGGCACTATATTGCTGATTCAAAAATTGAAAGAGAACATTTATCTCACATCCCAACCTGGGACAGCCATGAATGGAGTGACAGCCGACAGTGGTCCGCTGGACGGACATCGAAAAAAAACCGGTTCGCTTCGCCTCGTCGGAGAACGGGGTGTCGTCCAACGGTGGATAGCCCGCAACCACCAGGTGAGTCGACGTCGGTACCCACCGACGGTCAGCGGAGGTGGCTGAAGAGATGTCCATCCTCGAGCGCGTCGTCGTACCGGTTGCTGACGAACGAGACGCAATCGCGACTGTGACTGCACTGGCTCCGTATCTGGCCGACATCCAGCACGTGACCGTCGTACACGTCATCGAGAAAGGTGGTGGAGTGGTCGATAAAGCACCCATGGAGAAACGGGTCACCGACGCGAACGGATTCCTGTCGACGGTCGAAACACGACTCGGCGAGCGCGTGACCGTCGAGACGCGAGTCGAGTTCGGAACGAACGTCGCCGAGAAAATCGTCGCGACGGCGCGTGAGACCGACGCGACGGCAATCGCGTACCACTCTCGTGGTGGCACCCGTCTCGCGCGGTTCCTCTCCGGAGATACCACGACCCGACTCGTGACAGACCCCGAACTGCCGGTCGTTTCGCTCGACTCGGCAGGGCGTGTACACACGTCACCGAATCGGTACGGCGGAGACGACGACACCGAGGTCAGCGGATGAGTGACGAAGAACTCGCGAAAGACCTCGGTCTCCTCTCGGCACTGACGATCGGCATCGGGACGATGATCGGAGCGGGTATCTTCGTCTTGCCAGGCGTCGCGGCCAGAACTGCTGGCCCGGTGGTCGTTGCCTCGTTCGTCGTCGGTGGCCTCATCGCGCTCGTGAACGCGTTGTCCGTCTCCGAACTCGGGACGGCGATGCCGAAAGCTGGCGGCGGCTACTACTACGTCAATCGCGCACTCGGTCCGCTGTTCGGTTCCATCGCGGGCCTCGGTGACTGGATGGGGTTAGCGTTCGCGTCGGCGTTCTACAGCATCGGCTTTGGGCAGTATCTCGCCACGCTAGTCTCGATGCCGGACGTCCTGTTCCTCACCGACGTCCAGGTCGGTGCGCTCGTCGCAGGTGCCATCTTCGTCGGTGTCAACTTTATCGGCGCGAAGGAGACCGGCGGGGTGCAGACGGTCATCGTCACCATCCTGCTGGCGATTCTGGCCCTCTTCGCGATACAGGGCTGGCTGTCGTTCGACCTCGCGACGCTTCTCGGTGACGGTGGCGTCGCCCCGCTGGGGTACGGTGCGATTCTCCCAGGGACGGCACTCGTGTTCGTCTCCTTCCTCGGCTACGCGAAGATTGCGACCGTCGCAGAGGAACTGAAGAATCCAGGGCGGAACCTCCCGCTCGCCATCGTCGGCAGCGTCGTCATCGTGACCGTCCTCTACTCGATTCTGGTGAGCATCATGCTCGGTGTGGTTCCGTGGCCGGACCTGAGCCAGAGTGCACCGCTGACCCAGGCGACACTGGTGGCATTCCCCGGCGGGTTTGCGGGAATCGCGGTCACTATCGTCACCCTGGGTGCCCTGTTGGCGACTGCCTCCAGCGCGAACGCGTCGATTCTGGCGTCCGCCCGAATCAACTTCGCCATGGGGCGAGACCGAATCGTGACCAACTGGCTCAACGAGATTCACCCGACGTACGCGACACCGTACCGCTCGATACTCGTCACGGGCGCAGTGATCATCGTCTTCATCGCGGCGCTCGGCCGCGACATCGAAGTGCTCGCGAAAGCCGCGACGGTCCTGCACCTCGTGGTCTACGCACTCATGAACGCCGCGCTCATCGTCTTCAGGGAGACCGACCCCGAGTACGACCCTGCCTTCACCGTTCCCCTCTATCCGATTACGCCGATCGTCGGCATCGCGCTGTCGCTCGGTCTGCTGGGATTCGTCGGGGGCGACGAACTCCTCCTCTCTGGGTTGTTCGTCGTCGGTGCCGTCGTCTGGTACGTCGTCTACGCGCGGAAGAACACCACCGAACAGGGGTTGCTCGGACGGTACATCCTCGACAGGGACGGCGACCTGCCTCCAGCAGTCGTCGGTGCAGCGGCGACCGTCGCGCCCGATGGCTCGGGGTACGCCTCGGACACACCGTCGACGATGGTTGCCCTCTCGAATCCACGAACCGAGCGGGCCCTCGTGACGCTCGGAGCCACACTCGCAAAGCACGACGGCGGCCGTCTCGTCGCGACGCACGTCATCCAGGTACCGGACCAGACCTCGTTGGAAGCTGCAGCAGCCCAGCGTGACCGCATCTCGACGACGTCGAACCAGCTCATGGCCGATGCACGGCGCGACGCCGAGGAGTTAGACGTCCCAGTCGAAACTCGGACCATCCTCTCCCACGAAGGGCTCCGCGAAGTGTTCAACCTCGCGCGCGAGGCCGGTGTCGACAGATTAGTCATGGGCCACAGTGGGACGAAACTCCACGGCGGGCGGGTCGAGGGCGCGCTCGACGAACTGACCCACGACCTCCCGTGTGACGTCCTCGTCCTCGACGAACGGGGGTTCGACGCGAGCGACGTTCTCCTCCCGACAGCGGGTGGTCACTCCTCGGACCTGTCTGCGTCCGTCGCGAAAGCGTTGCAGGAGACGACCGGCGCACGAATCTCGGTCCTGCACGTCGCCGACACCGTCACCGAGGGCCGTGAGTTCATCGAACAGTGGGCCGCAGAACACCAACTGGACGACGTGGAACTGCTCGTCGAGACGGGAGACGTCGAGACCGCAATCGGCGACGCGGCGGCCGGTAAGTCACTCGTCATCGTCGGAGCGACAGAGCGAGGACTGGTGTCCCGAATCGTGGGCGGGTCGTTGAAGCTCTCGGTGCTCGACGACCTCGAGACGACCGTGTTGCTGGCCGAACGGCCACATCCCCGGTCGATTCGGGAGCGTCTGTTCGGCTGAACCGACACGGCAGGGAAAAAGCCCTCTGGGGTTCAGATTTCACGGCGCGCTGACGTTCGCAGGAAAGTTTGGGCTCTAAGGGAAGTGATATTTCAGGCCTTGGCCCGGCGTTGTATTCCGAATAGTAGTATCCATGCATTGTCACAAATCGTCAGGGGTGAAACGTTCCGCTCGCAGAGAGTACCGTTCTTGAGCCCGGTGCCGGTATCTGGTCGGTGCCGGAAGCAAAGCGCACTCTCCTCGCGGTCGAAATCAAAGAGATAGAGCGCACGAGCCCCACCGAGACGGCAGGGAGTTCGCCAGAGAAGAAGCAACGCGACGTGTTCCGGGCGTCGTCGTCCTGATGGCGATGCACGTCGTCGTGGCTGCGGTGTGTGGGGGGACACTGACGAGGATTGGACGAGAGAGTCGCGGCGTCTGAACGACTTATCTCTGCTCCTACTTCGCCGTGAGTCGTTGGAGGTGGGGCGACGTCACCCAACATCTGCGCGTCTTCGTTTGTAGTTTCGATACGAAGTCACAAATCGTCCACATTCCTTTTATACCATCGCTCGAAGTCCACCGTCCGTTTATCGTTCCAAATGTCGTTGAAGTTGTTCTCTAATATTTCGACGACGTTCCTGTCTTCTGTCCAAAATTTAGCCGTCCGTCTGCCATCTTGTATAGTGGGAGTCAGCAGGAAACCAGCGCAGTGTGAATCGATGAACACGCCGCGGAACCACGGCGTCGTTCGGTAGAGCCTGACGTGTACATTCTTCCACTTCTCACTCTTTAAATTGTCATAGAACCAATCAAATTGTCTTTCGAATTTGTCATTCGTTATTAACTCGTTATCTTGGAATTTCGATCGGCGTGCGGCCTCGATGCCCGACAGACCAGCGTCGGAGGCATTCGACTCTGCCAGGGGGTCCAACAACAAGATTCGATGTTCAACGTTTGGATTCGGGAATTGCTCGTCCTGTATCTTGTCCACTGTCGCCATGTGCATCGAAATCATATCGACTTTGACCGCAGCGTTATCTGCTGCTGGTTTGATGAGGTTCTTGAAGTCGATGGAGTCCTCGACGACTCGCACATCGGCGTGAGGTGAAAATATCCCCGAGATAAGCTCGGGGCGATACCTCTCTTCGAATATCTCAGACAGTTCCACGATTCGCTCTCTGAAAAACCAGATTCCGGTTATTATCGTGATGATTGCAGAAATCGTGAAAATAGATGGGGAAAGGCCGGCCATTATGTATTTATTTTATCAAATCTGCCGTATTAAATCCCCCAGTCGCCTCGTGCTCGTCTGCAATTCTGGCGATATCGAGTGAGTTCGTACGGGTCACGGGTTCGAACCTCGGTCGCAACGAGTTGTTCTCTGATTCGAACCGCGATAGCGGTTCAGATTTCACTGCTCACTGGCGTTCGCAGGAAATATGGGCCCTATGGGGTTCGAACCCATGACCACCCGGTTATGAGCCGAGCGCTCTGACCAGACTGAGCTAAGGGCCCTCGGTCGATTCTTTTCCGGCCGTCCTCTTATGTCTTATCAGAAGGCGTCGCCATCGAGGAGTCGAATCACAGTCGCTCACCGAGTGACTGAAGCGAAAAGCGCCGCCGCCAGGACTCGAACCTGGGACCACCTCGTGTCTGCGGACGGCAGCCGAAACTGCGGTCCCTAACAGCGAGGTGCTCTACCAACTGAGCTACGGCGGCTCGCACTCGATTGTATCGAGAGCAGTTTGAAGTGAATTTCGCTTTGGACGAGGTGTCACCACTTCGGAATCGGGTCGTGCAGACGCTCGAATAACGGTACGACTCGAAGTCAGTGAAAGTGAGAGAAGCGCCGCCGCCAGGACTCGAACCTGGGACCACCTCGTGTCTGCGGACAGCAGCCGGGACTGCAATCCATAACAGCGAGGTGCTCTACCAACTGAGCTACGGCGGCTTTCGTCTGCATTGCTTCGTATTCGACGTTTCTTGATAGGGCTTTCGTTTTCACCCGACGGCTGGCAGATGCCAGCGACTGACGAGGTCACCGCTGCACCGTCACGTTTTCGCCGGCAGGGGCGGAACCCACCTCCATGACACACTCGGACCTCGACTCGGTCGTCGCCGCGGTCCGCGAGCGTATCGACCCCGACGAAGAGGAACGTCGGGCGCTCGTCGACGCGGCGGCGGAACTAGAGTCACGCGTCCACGACGCCCTCGCGGACCTACCCGTCGACGCCGACGTGCTGCAAGTCGGCAGTACCGCCCGTGGCACGTGGCTCTCCGGTGACCGCGACATCGACCTCTTCGTCCGGTTTCCCGAGGACCTCTCGCGCGAGAAGCTGGCGGAGTACGGCCTCACCGTCGGCCACGCCGTGCTCCCCGATGGGCACGAAGAGTACGCCGAACACCCCTACGTCAAAGGCGACTACGAGGGCTTCGACGTGGACCTCGTCCCCTGCTACGACGTGCCCACAGCGCCCGACATCCGCTCGGCAGTCGACCGGACGCCCTTCCACAACACCTACCTCACCGAGCGCCTCGACGACGACCTCGCGGCCGACGTGCGCGTGTTCAAACGCTTCTTGAAGGGAATCGGCGCCTACGGGAGCGACCTCCGAACAGAGGGCTTCTCGGGTTACCTCGCCGAACTGCTCGTCCTCGAATACGGCGGGTTCGAACCGCTGCTCCGCGCCGCCGCCGACTGGAAGCCACAGGTCGAGTTCGACCCCGAAGACCACGGAACACGGAGCTTCTCGGACCCACTCGTCGTCATCGACCCGACCGACCCCGAGCGAAACGTCGCCGCCGTCTGTTCGGCCGAGAACGTTGCCCGGCTCCAGCATTACGCCCGCAGTCTCCTCTCGAACCCCCGCGAAGAACTGTTCTTCCTCGCCGACCCGCCGGCGCTGGATGCCGAGGGTATCTGCGACCACCTCGAACGCCGTGGGACGACGCCCGTCGCTATCGTCTTCACCGCGCCGGACCTCGTCGACGACCAACTCTATCCACAGCTTCGGAAGTCCCTCGACGGCGTCGCAGACGGACTCGACCGTCGCGAGTTCGACGTGTTCAGGAAGGCGACGTTCGCGGCCGGCGACGCGGTGCTGTTCGTCGAACTCTCGGTCGCAGAACGCCCCCGAGTCGAGCGCCACGATGGGCCACCGGTCCACGTCAGAAACCACGCCGAAGGATTCTACGGTGCCTACGCCGACCACGGCGACGACCATTACGGCCCGTTCCTCGATGGAGACCGGTTCGTCGTCGAACGACCACGTGAGTTCACGACGGCGACGGCGTTCCTCACGAGCGACGCGCTGTTCGACGTCGCACTCGGGAAACACGTCGAGTCGATGCTTCGAGAAGACGGCTACGAAGTTCTCGTCGGCGACGAGGTTGCGACGCTCGCCGACTCGTTCGGAGACGAGTTGGGTCGCTACTTCGACCCGAGGCCGTGAACGTCTCGAATCTCGTCGACGAGTTCGACGTTCTTCTGGTCGGGTTCTTCGTCGGGGTCCATCGCGAGTCGGCCGTCGAACGTCTCGTGGACGATTGCGACGCCTTCTGACAACGTATCGAGGCCGTACCCACCTTCGAGAACGAACGAGAGCGCGGTGTCTGTCTCCTCGCAGATGTCACGGACACGCTCGGTGAGCATCGCGTACCCCTCCGTCGAGACGCGCATCCGGGAGATTGGGTCGTGTCGGTGGGCGTCGAATCCGGCGCTCACGATGAACAGGTCTGGGTCGAACTGCTCGACTGCGGGGCCAATCGTCTCTTCGAACGCGTAGACGTAGTCGGCGTCGCCCGCACCTGCCCGGAGTGGAACGTTGAGGTTCGTCCCCTCCGCGTCGCCCGTGCCGGTCTCTTCGACTTCGCCCGTTCCGGGGTAGAGTCCGTCTTCGTGAATCGAGGCGTAGAACACGTCCTCACGGTCGTAGAAGATGTCCTGTGTTCCGTTTCCGTGGTGGACGTCCCAGTCGAAGATGGCGACGCGCTCGGCGAGTCCATCGTCGATGACCGCCTGCGCGGCAACGGCGGCGTTGTTGAAGAAACAAAAGCCCATGGCGTCGTCTTCGACGGCGTGGTGTCCCGGTGGGCGGCCGAGTGAGAACGGCGTGTCGCGTCCGTTCTTCCCGTCGAGGGCCGAGCGTGCGGCCCACTCTGCGAGACCAGCAGACGCGAGTGCGGCGACCCACGACGCCTCGACGGCGACCGTGTCGGGGTCCCAGTTGCCCCCACCGCGCTGGCAGAACGATTCGAAATCGTCGACGTAGTCGGTGTCGTGGACGGCGGCGACCGTCGATTTGTCGGTCGGGGGTGCTTCGATGTATTCGACGCCGTGGCGTTTCGCCAGTCCTCGTCGAATCGCGCGGAGGCGGTCCGCAGTCTCTGGATGTCGCGGCCCAGTATCGTGCTCGAGACATGCCTCACTGTAGCCGAAGCGCATTATTCGAACAGGGAGAAGTAGGTCTCGATATCCTCGGCTTGGACCGTCCGCCGGTCGGCGTGGTGAGCGAGTTTGACCGCCGCACTCGCCACGTTGTTGGCGTAGTCTTCGAGGATATCGGCCAGAGCGATTCGCGCGTCCATCGCGACGCGGTAACGGTCGTCGATTTGGAGCCGTGCGATACGGTCGATGGGTGCGACGGGGAGGTAGAGGTCGTCTCGGTCGACGACCTGCTGGACGCCGAAGTCTTCGGCCATCAACGTCTTGCGACCGTCCGCAGTCGCCCGTTCGGCGGCGTCGATCGCCAACTCGGAACCGCGCTCTTGAATCCGGCGAGCGAGTTCCTCGGCCGCACCCGCACTCACCCGTAGGTCACCCGCGTTCTGCCGGATAATCGCGTCTACCGGGGCGAACGGTAGCTCGACACTCATACCCACATATCGGGTCCGTCCGGCGTATAATCCTTTCCGTCGCGGCGGCTTCTGGATTTTATCCAAACCGCGTCGCTGGATACCCGTCTGATTCGGCGACACACAGCCCGTCCTGTGTGACTCGCGTGTCGTCGGTTATCGCTTCGCGCCGGTGTGAACTTCGACGGAGTCTGCGGTGATGCGGCCGTCAGTCTCGGTTCCGTTGACGGTCACGTCGTCGCCGAGTCCGAGTTCGGCGTCGGTCTCGACCGTCTTGGTCTGCGTGCCGTCGTCGAGGATGACCGGGTTGCCGGCTTGAACGACCGTTCCCGTGAACTCGACCGCTTCACCGTCGGCACTCGACGCGGACGTCTCCGCAGTTGTACCACTGGATTCGGTGGACTTCGACGAGGCGTTCTCACCGGAGAACGCACCGAGGCCCTGGTCGCTCGTCGAACCCGACGTGTCGTCGGTGGTCCCACTCGCGCCGTCGGGAGCGTCGTCCATGACCGTCACAGACGACCGCCAACCAGCAGAGGCTTCCAAGTCGTCCTGCCAGCCATCTTTGATTTGGACGTCGGTGACGACGACGTAATCCGCGAGGTCGACGTCGGTGTCGGCTTTCTCGCCCCAGAGTGCGACGCGGATGTCACCGGTGTCGTCTTTCACGCGGATGTTCCGGACCTGACCTTGCGACCCGTCGTCTCGGTCGAACGTCCGTTTGCCGTCTGCTTCGATGACGCCACCTGCGATGTCGACCGTCTGGCCGATTTCGAGGCTGGCGATATCCGTCGTCTCGGGGACGTACTCGATAGACTCGTCGATGACCTCGACGGCACCGCGCGACCCGACGTGGAGTTCGAGGGAGCCATCTCGCTCGCGGACGTATCCATCGACGACTTCGACGGACACGCCGGGTTCGAGTTCCTCCGCGAGGTCCGCTCGTTCGTCCCAGAGCGTGACGCGGATGCGGCCCGTCGAGTCACCGAGCGAGAGGTTCGAGACACGGCCTTCGGTGCCGTCGTCGCGGTCGAACGTCCGGACGTCGCCCGTATCGAGGAGTTTCCCTTTGAGGTTCACGTCCGACAGACCCAACGCGAGGTCTTCGACGCGGTAACTGTCGAGAATCTGGACGTCGACCTCGGCCTCGATGTCCTCTTCGACCTTGCTGGCGCTGACTTCGACGCCGTTGTAGCCGTCTTTCGGCCGGCCAGCGATACGGAGGACCGTCCCGACTTCGAGGTTCTCTTCGGCACCCGCGGCCATCTGGTCCCACAACGAGACGCGAATCTGGCCCGTTTCGTCCGCGACTTCGATGTTGAGGACGCGCCCGTCTTCGTCTTCGCCGTCGCGTTCGAAGGTCCGAATCTCGCCGATGCTGACGACCTTGGCGAGGAACTTCACGTCCTCCATGCCGGGTTCGATGTCGGCGATTCCGTTGACCTCCTCGTCGCGGAGTTCGTGGGCGATGAGCATCGCTGCGGTCTCTTCGTCCGCGAGACCACCCATCTGTTCGACCTTGTCTTTCACCGCGGCCTCGAACTTCTCGAATTCGACGTCTGTGTCGAGGTCCTCGTAGACGTCTTCGATGACGCCCATCAGACGTCACCCCCCTGTCCACTGTCCGCACGTCGCCGCAGACCACACGTCGTACTCATTCTAGCGTCGAACAGGGAAGGGCGGCGCTTAAGCGTTGTTTTCCTCGTGGTTTGTACGGTGGAGCAGTGACCCGAATCAGACGGCATACCGAGTGGTGGCCTCGGCATCACGTAAGAACCTTCGCGGCGGTATCGAGACGGTCGAGGGCGTGAACCACGCTTCGAAATCAGGACTCATATCTCGCGTTCTGCGACCGTCCGGGTCCCGTTCGCGTCGTCGTGGACGACGACGACACGTCGAGGGAGTTGGTACTCGAACCGAAGTTCCACTCGATAGCCGAGCGCAACGAGCGCCTGTGTACACGCTTCGTCAGGGGAGACGTCTTCGACAGTCTCGGTTGTGACGCTGGCAGTGTCCGAGTCGGTGTCGTAGTCAGCGGCCGCGAGGCGGAGCACCGAACACCCAGTCGGTCCCCAGAGACACCCGTCGATGGGGACGACACCGTCGGTGGCAGTGTGGATGGTCGCCTGTCCCTCAGTCGGGCAGTTCTCCGCCGATTCCGGGGAGAGCGACCGTTCGACCAACACGGGGAAACTTGGTGTCGGTTCTGTCGTCTTCGCCGTCGTCGTCTGCTCGTCGTCGGCGTCTCCGTCGTCGGCCGCACATCCCGCGAGCGAGACGCACAAGCCAGCGACTCCAGCGAGGATGGCGCGTCGATTCACTGTCGGGGGTACGACACGTCCGCAAAAAGTCCTTGCGTCGAGGTGGTCACACCCGGCCGAAACACTCGCCTCGGTCGGTCGTCTCGTACTCCGTCCCCGTGCCGTGGTCCCGCGGTTCACTGAGAGTTCACATCGTAACCGTCTTAAGTAACCACCCAGTACCTGTGAGTGCAGCAAGACAGTCCTGATAGGGTAGTGGACTATCCTCCTGGCTTGCGGAGCCAGGGACCGGAGTTCAAATCTCCGTCAGGACGTTTCTCTTCAGAACCCAACCTTCGAGAGCCCTCCGTGGCTCTCGATTCGTTCTGTATGTGTACGGACTCCAAGGAGATTTGAATAGGGAGCAAATCTCTGATTTGCGAGTGGATTCCCGCGAGTCCACGAGCGGGAGTTCGTGAGGCGTGAAGCGTCTCACGGTGTTCAGATATCCGTTAGAGCACCCACTACGTTCAGCCCTGACGTTTCTCTTCAGAACCCAACCTTCGAGAGCCCTCCGTGGCTCTCGGTCTGTTCGGTGTGACCACCCCAGAGAACCCTCTCTGTCTCGGGGGCACGGGCGCTCGATTTCTCTGTCGGTAAAAACCAGTATCGACGAGACTACCGCTGACACACAACACTGACCGACCGGCGTCGTCACTCAGAGCCAGTCGAAAATGTGAGTTTAGGCCTCGTCGTACGGGGGTTCGGGCCCAAAGGTCTCGTCGTCCTGTCGAGGGACAGTCGAGGGTGTCCTGGCACTGCGTGGCCGGGGACGTGGAGGCACCTCGGACCGAGGAGCGACAGCCCAGGCTTCGTGGCAATCTGGACAGTAATTGCCTTTGTACATCCGGGTGAACATGTAGTTGTCACCACAGCGGATACACACGGGAGACTGAGTCATCGTTCGAAACCTCGGTCGAGGGTTGAGTGGGCGTTCATGTGCTATCACACCACATATGTCGCCGAGACGGATAAGTATGACCTCAATTTACAGGGTAATCCCCACACGGCACAGAGTTATCGCTATACTAACCACTACCGCGTAGACGTGACCAAACAGTGACACTGAGTCGGGGTGGGTGTGTCAAACGTGGCAGATTTCGAATATCGTCGCGAATAGTATCTGTTTTCGAGTGAAGTTCAACCGCAGATTCTGACGCGGTGGCGCGGTGGATGCGGACGTTTTTACGCGACAACGGCCCACTACGCCCATGGACGACTCGCTTCGGGCCGGTGTCGCCATCTACAACGCCGGGTCGTATCGGGCGGCCCACGGCGCGTGGGAATCGACGTGGCTGGACCTCGAAGACGGGAGTGACGACGAGCGGTTCCTCCACGGACTCATCCAGTTTACTGCCGCCGTTCACCACGCCCGCGAGGGAAACCACTCCGGTGCGACCGGACTGGCCGAGAGCGCCCAGGGGTATCTCGATGGCCTTCCAGACACCTACCGGGGCGTCGAACTCGACGGGGTTCGCGCGTATCTCGCGCAACTCGAATCCGACCCCGACGTGGCCGTTCGAGACGACCCACTCGAACTTCGTGTCGACGGCCACGTGGTCACACCCGACGAACTCGATTTCGACGCGATCGCCGTCGCCGCCGAGGTGCTCGCAGAGGAGTTAGACGGATACGACGAGGCAATCGTCGCGGACGCGGTCGCGTACGCCCGCGAAGAAGTCGCCGACGGGACACAGACACAGTTCACGGCGATGGTGTTCGACTTCGTGCAAAACGAGGTTCAGCGCGGACTCGTCTATCAGCGAATGGGAGAACACGTCCGATTGCGGCGGCGGCGAAAAGACGACGTCAGTGGGCTGTTCGAGTAGTCAAAAATCGACGCAGGTTCAGACTTCGTCGAGCGGTTCGCCCTCGAACGTATACTCGGCAGAGTTGTCGACTGGGTCGTAACCGAGCACGTCGCGGGCGCGGTCGATAGAGTAGTACTTTCGGTCGTTGTTGGAGATGCCGTAGACGATTTCGAAGTCGTAGTCGGCCTCGACACAACACTCGAAGAGATGTGCACAGTCGCGATACGAGAGCCACATCGCCTGTCCACGTTCGTACTCTTTGGGCGGGTGGTGTTGCGTGAGATTGCCGATACGGACGTTGACGACAGAGATGTCGTGGTGGTCGTGGTAGTACCGACCGAGCGTCTCACCGGTGGCCTTACTCACACCGTAGAGGTTGCTGGGGCGAGGGAGTTCGGTTCCATCCAGACGGAACTCGTGGTGAGAGCGGTACATGTCCGGAGTGCGCTCTTCGGTTTCGTACGCGCCGACAGCGTGGTTCGACGACGCGAAGGCGAACTTCTCGACACCCGCCTCGACCGCCGCTTCGTACATCTTCTGGGTACCGTCGATGTTGTTCCGGAGGACGCTATTCCACGGTGCCTCTGGGCGGGGGTCACCGGCGAGGTGGATGACCGCGTAGACGCCTTCCATCGCGTTCTTCACGGCAGTTTCGTCGGTGATATCCGCCACGTACACGTCCGTCGGGTCGACGGAGTCAGGAATCTTCTCGTCGGGTAATGGCTCGCGGTCTAACAGCCGCCAGTCGTAGGCGTCGCCGATGTGACCCAGTATCGCCTGGCCGACGCGCCCGCCAGCCCCCGTAAGCAAAACCGGCTGGTCCATTCGGTTCAACGTCCGCCGAGGGAGGCTAAGTAAGGACCGGTTCGCGCCTGCAAACACGTTCAACCGGCGAACTTTAGCCGCGAACGACATATCACTCGGCATGGTCACCGACCCACAGACGGCCTGCTTCGAGGCAGGCATCAAGTTCGGCACGCTCTACCACCAGTTCGCGGGGACGCCCGTCTCGCCGGCCAGTGCACGCAGTCTCGAACGCGCGATGGCAGAGGCCATCGAGAACCAACCGTACTGCGAGTCCGTCTCGGTCGACATCCTCGACGACGAACTCGACGCAGAACTCGCAGACTCGGCGGCCGACTACACCGAACTCACGGGTCGGTTCATGGAAGTCGAGATGCGAATCGAGTACGAAGGCGTCACGGTCGACACGCGAATGGAGATGGAAGACGGCTACCCGTTGATGAAACTCGTCTCGGTCGAGTGAGGGTAGTCCATCCGACGCGAGAAATCGGCCTCGACTCCCACCGAGTCGCGCGATTTCACTTTCACTTTCGGGGTCGTTTTTAAACCCCCACGTGCCGAACGTGTTGGCATGAGTCAAGCTACCCTCGGCGACGACGACCTGTTCGGAGAGGCAGCAGCGGAAATGCGTGCAGATGTCGAGGAACATCTCGACGAGGCGCGTGCGGTTCTCCCCGACGCAGACGACGTGTGGAACGCCGACGCCGACAACGTTCTCGGCGTTCTCAACGGCCTTCGCTCCTCGCTGAACGTCGAAGACGCCACCGAACACCTGCGACAGGCCAAGAAGTGGTACGTCATCGGCGAACGCGCCGACGCGTTCGACGACCCGGAGGACCTCGAAGAAGCAATCGAAGACCTCGAAGAACTCCTCGGGATGGTCGAAGAGGCCCACGAACTCGTCGGCGAACTCACCAACACGATGCCGCAACTTCGTGGCGCACTCACCGACGCGGCAGAAGCGGCCGACGACGAAGAAGAAGAAGAGGAAGAAGAGTAACCGAACCCGAAGAACCGACAGCCAACTACGCGTCCGTGTCGAACGGTCGCCGTCTCACTCGCGGCCACGCGCCTCGACTGCGTCGAGGAGTGACGCCAGTGCGTCGGCCGCGAGCGACGCCAGTTCTTCTCCACGCGCCGCGTCGCCATCGGCCGGGTCGCCGACGACCCCGTTGTCGGTGAATTCGTCGGAGTCGTGGGCGAGGTTGACGCCCGAAACCCACTCTCCCCAGCGAGCTGCTGCGCCATCTCTCGCCTCGTCGATTCGGTCTTCACGGACGAGTTCGGGGTGGGTATGCCGGAGGAGTGCCGTTTCGAGTGGGCCGGCGTGGCCCATGTCTTTCGAGTGTTCTCCGACGGCGTCGAACCACGTGAACGCGACAGCGTAGGCGTCGCCCGTCCGCGAGAGTCGCCGACAGACTTCCGCGAGCGCTTCGACGTTGCCGCCGTGACCGTTGACGACGACGACGCGGTCGAATCCGTGGAACGCGAGCGACTCGATAGTCTCGCGGACGTACGCGCGGAAGGTGTCGGGAGAGACCCACAGCGTCCCGTCGAAGGCGCGGTGTTCCTCGGCGATACCGACCGGAATCGTCGGGGCGACGACGACGTCGCCGTCGAAGGCGTCGGCGCCTGCTTCGGCGATAGATTCGGCGTTGAGGAAGTCCGTGCCGAGCGGTGCGTGCGGCCCGTGTTGTTCGGTACTCCCGACGGGGAGGACCGCGAGGTCGGTGTCGAGGTCGGCGGCGTCGGTCCAGGTGGCCTCGGAGAGTCGCATAGCGAGAGAATGGGTGGGGTGGCCTTAGTGGTAGGCGCTTTCGTCGGAGAGTCAGAGAGTGGGAGAGTCAGAGCGTCGGAGAGTCAGAGCGTCGGAGAGCGAACCGGAGGCCCTCTTCAATCGTCGCTGGCGTCGACTTCCGCCTGTCGGCGCGCGGCGCGTTCGACGAACTCGTCGGGGAGTTGGTCGATTTCGCCGGCTTGAACGCCCCAGAGGTGTGCGTAGAGACCGTCGGCAGTCAGCAGGTCGTCGTGGGTGCCGCGTTCGACGATACGACCGTCTTCGAGGACGACGATTTGGTCTGCGTCCTTGATGGTCGAGAGGCGGTGAGCGATGCTGAACGTCGTTCGGTCGGCGGTGAGTCTGTCGAGCGACCGCTGGATGAGCATCTCCGTCTCGGTGTCTACGTCCGAGGTCGCCTCGTCGAGGACGAGGATTTCGGGGTCTTTGAGGATTGCGCGGGCGATAGAGACGCGCTGGCGCTGGCCACCCGAGAGTTTCACGCCGCGCTCTCCCACTTTCGTGTCGTAGCCCTCTGGGAGGTTCGAGATGAACTCGTGGGCTTCGGCGGCCTTGGCGGCGGCGACGATGTCCTCGTGACTGGCGTCGAACGTCCCGTAGGCGATGTTCTCTTCGACGGTTCCGTAGAACAGGAACGTCTCTTGGCTGACGTAGGCGATAGACTCGCGGAGACTCGATAGTGCCACGTCGCGGACGTCCTGTCCGTCGATTCTGACCGACCCGTCGTCCACGTCCTCAGAACTCTCTGAGTTCTGATGGGCTGTGGCAGACTTCTTCGAAGTCGGCCAAACGTCGTACATCCGCATCAGGAGTTTGAGCACGGTGGATTTGCCCGCGCCGGTCGGACCGACGAGTGCGAGCGTCTCACCGCCGCCAACCTCGAACGAGATGTCTTCGACGATGGTCTCGCCGTCGTCGTATCCGAACGTGACGTCGTCGTATTCGACGCGACCCTCGGAGACGGTGAGGTCAGGTGCGTCGGCCTTCTCGGCGAGGCGGGCGGGTTCGTCCATCAACCCGAAGATTCGGGCGCTAGAGGCGTGCGCACGCTGGTACATGTTGATAATCTGTCCGAACTGGGCGAGTGGCCAGACGAACTGTTGGGTCAGGAGGATGAACGTGACGAACTCACCGACTGCCAGCGTCCCCGTGAACGGACCGGGTCCTTCCCCGTTGATGACCCAGAGACCACCGACGACGAAGGTGAGCGTGAATCCGATGCCGGCGAGGATTCGCAGTGCCGGGAAGAACTTGATTCGGGTGTTGATGGCGTCCCAGTTGGCGTCGAAGTAGTCCATCGAGACGCCGTCGACGCGGTCGGATTCGTGCGACTCTGCGTTGAACGTCTTGATGACCTGGATACCGCCGAGGTTGTTCTCCAACCGCGAGTTGAGTTTGCCAACAGACGAGCGGACGTCGGCGTACTTCGGTTGGATGATGTCCACGAACTTCCACGTGAACAGGGCGATGAGTGGAATTGGCAGGAGGGCGACGAGCGCCAGTTGCCAGTTGTACGAGAGCAAGACGGCGGCGATGGCGAGGACCATCACGGACAGGCGGAAAAAGGAGTTCATGCCGTCGTTGAGGAACCGTTCGAGTCGGTTCACGTCGTTCGAGAGGACGGACATCATCTCGCCGGTCTGTTTGTCCGCGAAGAAGTCCATGTTGAGCAGTTGCATCCGGTCGTAAGTGTCGACGCGGACGGCGTGCTGGATGTTCTGCGCGTACGAGTTCCAACCCCAGTTTCGGAGCCAGTGGAACACCGCACCACCGGTGAAACTGAAGACGATGATTCCGACGGCGAAGAAGAACTGCCCGGACTGTGTCGCGGGGACGAACGGTGCGACCCACGCTTCGGGGATAACGGGGAATCCGGCCGCGAAGGACTTCTCTTGTCTGATGATGGCGTCGATGGCGAGACCAAGAACGACCGGTGGGACCAAATCTAAGACGCGGGCGGCGATGCTGGCGAAGAGACCGACGAGAAACTGCAGTGTGTTCTCACGACCGTATTCGGAGAACAACCGCCGCATCGGGTTTTCGACCCGTTCTTTCTGGTCTTCGAACGGGTCGTCGTCTGTATCAGGAGGCACGAACACGTTTCAAGGGGCGCTCACAGTAAAGTTCTCGGGTGCGGGTGGCCTCCGCCGGTTCCCAGTCGGTCAGTTCGTGGCCCGAAGCGCTCGGACGGTGACGACACCCTGTGCGACAGAGCGGGCGAACGTCGCCGCGATGAGCGCGAGCGAGACAGGGAGTCTGAACTCGGGGCGACCGACGGCGAGGAACAACGAGAACAGATAGCCGCGGGCCGGGATGAAGTCGCCCCCTACAGTTTTCTAACGTCGGAGACGACCCGGCGGTACTCGGTGAGCCCAGATTAACATCCAACTTTGCACATTTGACTTGTAGTTTATTGTAGTAGTATTCGATAAATTTGGAGTGAGCAGTAGTTTGAATAGGGCGTGTGAGTAAACGCTCTTATGCTGGGGTGCCTCTGAAGACACCAGCACTGTCTCCTATCCGGGGTGCCCGGCCCGGTGTAGGGGACAGAGGGATTTCCCTCTCGCTTGTCCATCTCTGCGGAGTCCGCTGAGAGCGTGAGAATAACCAGGTAGACGAGAGCGAGAGCTCTCTAACGTCTCCGAATCGGCGATTGTGAGCGAGTGCGGCCGCAGGTGGAGGCGGTCGCCCTAGAGAACACGAGACTCTATCTCTGGGTCGAGTCCCGACTCGGCCAAGTCCTCCCGGATTCGTGTCCGAAGCGGGTCTGGAACCGTGCCGCGTCCGACCGGGACCGCCGTCTCGCCGTCTTCTTTCACCTTCCAGTAGAGGACACAGTTCGACGGTTCGTAGTACTCGATGCTGTAGGCGTCGTCGGCGCCGCGGTAGTGGACACGTGCAGCAAACTCCTCTGCGAACCAGCCTTCGAGTTCGGATAGCGCGTCAACGTGGTCGCCCATGTGAGCAGACACAGTGGCCACCCCTTCGGTCGTTTCGCTTTCAGTCGACGAGGACCTGGTCGCCCACTTCGATATCCGTCTCGTTCGTGTAGCCGTAGGGGAGTTCGAGGACGTACTTCCCCGTCCCACGATACCGGGTGAGGTCCGACTCGCTCGTCCCTTCGGGGTCGAGTTCGGCGTGGTGAATGGTGGTTATGGTGCCGTTTTCGGCGACGAAGACGATGTCGAGCGGGAAGTCCATATCGCGCATCACGTAGGCGTAGCTCCCCGGCGAGTCGTGGACGAACCACATTCCCTCGTCTTTCGCGAGCGACTCGGTGTCGCTCAATCCGGTGTAGCGCTTGGCGTAGGTGTCGGCGACGCGTGCGTCGACAGTTGCGAGCGTTTCGCCCGTCTCGTCGTCCACGACCGTCAGCGTGGTTCGCTCGTAGTCGTCGGTCGTTCCCGGCACGGCAGCAGGGTTGGTGAGATAGGCAACGGTGGCGACGACGACGACGACGGCCGCGACGAAGAGGGCGATTCGTGCGCGAGAGATCATTCAGCTACAGAGATGGCAGCCGTATGTCTAAGCGTTCCGGGGGTCGGACGAAACAATAACCGTTATTTGCGCGAACCGGTTCGAATGAATTGCAGGGCTCGTGGTCTAGTTGGTTATGACGCGGCCTTTACAAGGCTGAGGTCGGTGGTTCGAATCCGCCCGAGCCCACTAATTCTGTGCGAGCGACAGCGAGCACGAATTCGTAACCGAGGGCGATTCGAATCAGGGAGCGGTAGCGACCGAGGTTCGAATCCACCCGAGCCCACAAATTGGAGTTCGAATCCGCCAGTGCCATCGTTCAAATCAGACCGACTGTGGCGAGCACACCGAAGAACGCGAACACCCCACCGACACCGAGACTGGCCTTTGCCGCACCCCGCGACGGCCATATCGAGTCGTCGCCCCGTGGGTTTCGGTCGTGACGGAGGAGGACGGCCACGCCGATTGTGACCGAAACGATTGCTTGGACGAAGTAGAGGTTAACCTCGACGGTCAGTACGAAGAACGCCCCGCCGAGATAGGCAGCCAGCGTGAACGACAACTGCGGCCACGGGTCGACGTCGTCGGAGTCGAAGTACGGGAGAAACAGCGTTGGATGGTACCACGGTGCAATCCCGATAAAGAGAAAGAAGCCGCTGATTCCGAGACCGACGAGTAGGTCTGGTATCACGACCTGTCCGACGAGCGAGATGATGAAATCGTTTTTCCCGACTCACACGAACCCTTTTAGCCCAAAACGCACCCACTCTCGTTCAGTGAGCGCCATCGACACCCTCCGTGCACACCCTCGACGCACCCTCGTCGTCCTCGGATACGCAGTCGTCGTCTTCGTCGCCTCAGTGTTGCCAGCGGCGTCGGGGAGTCTCACGCCCACCGGACCGCTCGGCGTCGTCGGACTCGACAAGTGGATTCACGCCGTCGGGTACGCGGGTCTCGGGTTCGGTGTCGCGTACGCTCTGCAGGCACGAGGGGTGACAGAGAGTGGGACTGCAGTCGTCGTGGCGGCTGTCTTCGGCGCGTGCATCGAACTCGTGCAGGCGCTCCTCCCGTACCGGTCGTTCAGCCTGCTGGACATGGGTGCGAACCTGTTCGGCGCGTTCGTCGGTGGCGTCCTCTGGTACGCTGTGACCAGATTACAAACTGGCAGGTAGCATTATCACACCCCCCTGTCTAACACCAGCCGAGAAGTGAGGCACATGGGCACACAACGCGTACTCCGGGCACTTGGACGGGCACTCGGGACTGTGGGACTCGCGCTGACTGGCGCGTATCTCTTGGCACTCCGACCGTGGCACAGGCGATGGGGTGCGACAGACGCTGAGGCGACAGGCACACTCCCAGGCGACGACTTCGTCGGTGACGCCGACGTGGTATCCACGCGGGCGATTACGATTGCGGCGTCGGCGCGGGCCGTCTGGCCGTGGGTAGTCCAGTTAGGACAGGGTCGCGGTGGGTTCTACAGTTACGAGCGACTGGAGAACCTCTTCGGGCTGCAGATACACAACGCCGACCACATCCTCTCCGAACACCAGCATCTCGGCGTCGGTGACGAGATTCGACTCGGCCCACCGGGTTCGAACGCACCGTCGTTTCGTGTTGCCTTGATAGACCCCGGTCGGACGCTCGTCTTGAGCGCACCGGGGTGGGAAACCGGCTCGAGCGAGGCGACGTGGACGTTCGCGTTGCACGAAGTGTCGCCCAGTGCAACGAGACTTATCGTTCGGTTCCGCGGGCACTCACCGTCGCTTGGAAGTCGTGTGGTGAACCGTCTCGTCGTCGAACCCGTGCAGTTCGCCATGGAGCGGAAGATGCTGAAAGGTATCCGCAAACGGGCTGAACGTGCGCGAGCGAGCGCGACGGAAGGTCGGCGTCGGTAACCGGTTCCCGACAGGCGATTCGAAAGTCTTTTTCGTTGCCTCCGGCTTCGAGAGAATGTAAGCCGCCTTAGCTCAGACTGGGAGAGCACTCGACTGAAGATCGAGCTGTCCCCGGTTCAAATCCGGGAGGCGGCATTTTCCTGCGAACCACGTGGGACGAGAACAGCAGTTGTGTGGTTTTACCCCGACGAGCAACCCACCCCGTGCGACCGAGAGAATCACGTTCGCGTCGGCCGGAAACTCCACCACCATCGACCCACGTAACGTCTCATCTAACCGGCAGATACCAAGGTGGTAAACCACGTTAGTACGGCGTAAATCCGCTGTAAGCTACGCATAACAATACAACATACTTGTCAATCAAAACCGATGAAAGACCCTTCGAGTTCTCGCGGCGACTGGTCGCTGAACAGACGGTCCGCGCTCAAGTTGACAGGTGGGCTTCTCCTCGCAAGTGCGCTCGGTGGACAGGCCGGTGCAGTTCATGGTTTCGACACGCCACAGCGAGTGTATCGTGTGAAACAGGGGAGCCGAGAATTCGAGGTGAGCCTCCTCACGGGCGACGTGCCCGTTCGCGAACTCTACGACCTTCGAATCCCGAGTTACTACAGCGGAGACAACGGTTCGACAGACCCCGGAGAGGGACCGTACTACGAGTCAGTTGGCCTCTCGTATCTGCTAGCGGAGTCCTCGACTGTGATGTTCCTCTACCACGGGCCAGATGGCGTCAGTCTCGTCGCCGTCCACGGTGGAGGGAACAGCGAAGGGAACGTCACGTGGCGAGTCACCGGCGTCCCGAGCAGCGCGAAGTGGCTGGTGAAAGACGACCTCTACACCTACCCGGACACGGGAGAACTCGCCCGGTCGAACAACGACCGGTGGGACGTGACCGGCAGCGAGCACGTCATCGACTGGACGTGGCGGAACAGTCAGACGGACGGTGGGGTCCTCGGCTATCTCGACGGTGACTTCGCTATCACCATCTATCCGGGGTATA
Source organism: Haloferax marinum (assembly GCF_009674625.1). Taxonomy (GTDB): domain Archaea; phylum Halobacteriota; class Halobacteria; order Halobacteriales; family Haloferacaceae; genus Haloferax; species Haloferax marinum. Next base: position 1,365,300 of record NZ_WKJQ01000001.1, read on the forward strand.
ACGAGGCCGCAGCGTTGTACGGAGAACTCTACGAGGGAGACATCCGTTCGTGGCAGATGCTCACTGGAAGCTGGAACAGTTTGACACGCCAGTCGCTGAATCTCACAGACCCGGTGACGATAACCTGTGAGACCGTCGTCGAAACCGAGACACCGGTCTCTCCCGAACCGGTAGAGGAAGAACCAACCGAACCGGTCGAAAAAGAACCAACCGAACCGACAAAGGAAGAACCGGCTGAAAAGCCTACTGAGCAGTCCAGAGACCAGGAAAGAGAAGAAAAGAAAGAGAAACCGGAGTGGAAAGAGGACCGCGACGAGGCACGCGAAGAGTGGAAAGAAGACCGCGACGAGTGGCAGAAAAAACGCGACGACGGCGACGACGACTGGAAAGAAGACCGCGACGAGGCACGCGAGAAACGGAAGGAAAAACGAGAGGACTGGAAAGACAAGCGGGACGAGTGGAAAGACGACAAGGACGACGACGACGACGAGGATGACGACGACGACCGAGACCGCAAGAAGGGAAAGAAGGGAAAGAAGGGAAAGAGAAGCGACGACGACTGGGACGACGAGGATGACGACCGCGACGACGACTGGGACGACGACGATGACGACCGCGACGACGACTGGGACGACGACGATGACGATGACGATGACGACGATGACGACTGAACCAGCGACGAGAATCGGTCTCGGGGGCTGACCCAGCGGTTCTACTCTCAATTCGTGAGAGCGGGAGTGTCAATTCATCGTGTACAGTGACGAACAGTTACGTATGACAGACCAAAGAGCGAACCATATCGACGAGATTCTCGTTCCGACAGATGGGAGCAAAGCGGCGATGCGTGCGGCAACGCAGGCCGTCGAACTAGCGAACGAGTACGGCGCGACAGTACACGCGATGTACGTCATGGATATGGGTGACGTCGATTACGTCGCAGTCCCGAGTGACATCGCCGAGACCAGAGAGCGACTGACGAAGAAAGGTCGGAAGTTCGCGACGCAAGTCGAGGACCTCGCCTCGGAAGCGAACGTCGAGTGTGTCGTCGTCGTAGAATCGGGTATCCCGGAAGAGAAGATTATCGAGTACGCCGACGAGATGGATATCGACCTCATCGTGATGGGAAAGCGAGGACGAAGCGACCCCGACAAGTTGCTCATCGGGTCGACGACGAAACGTGTCGTCGGGCACACCGACGTCCCCGTACGGGTCGTGTGAAGAACTCTCCGAAGCGGGCATTCGAGCGAGGGTGTAGCGCCTCCAGAACGTGACGGTGGGGAGACACCCTTGGAGAGAGACGACACCGAGAGAGTTCGAGGAGGGCCAAATCGTGCATCTCCCTCCTCCTGTTCTCTTCACAAGACTTATCCGTGCGACGCTCGGGTATCCAAAGGCAATGGCGAAAGGTAAGGTTGATTTCTTCAACGACACTGGCGGCTACGGTTTCATTTCTACTGACGACGCGGACGACGACGTGTTCTTCCACATGGAAGACGTTGGCGGCCCGGACCTCGAAGAGGGTCAGGAGATCGAATTCGACATCGAACAGGCCCCCAAGGGTCCCCGCGCGACGAACGTCACCCGCCTCTAAGCAGGTCTTCGTTCACCGCCGGTAACTTCACACACTGACGAACTTTCTTCCGTTTTTCACCGCTCGTGAGCGGTTGCGTTGGGCGTCCAGTCGCTCGATTCAGAACAGCGACTGAGACAGGCGGAAGGGTTAACTGTTCACAGGGTCGTTATACAAAGGCAATGGCGAAAGGTAAGGTTGATTTCTTCAACGACACTGGCGGCTACGGTTTCATTTCTACTGACGACGCGGACGACGACGTGTTCTTCCACATGGAAGACGTAGGCGGTCCGGACCTCGAAGAGGGTCAGGAAGTCGAATTCGACATCGAAGACGCCCCGAAGGGCCCACGCGCGATTAACGTCAAGCGACTCTAACGGTCCGAACACCAACACAGACGTATCGCTTATTGAACCCTATTTTACACACCGACGAGCGACAGCGCCGACGCGCCGTGGCGGATAGAATTGTAATGTTTTGCAATACTCGAATGGCTGAATGTCTCCTCAGGTAGGCAGAAGGTTCATACCCTTCGGCAGTTGTGCATAGAATGAACAACAATGTCTGCCGAGAGGGAGCGCACAGCCCACCCCGTCCCACCAGATTCGCACATCGGTGCAGACCTCTTCGACGAGACGATGGGTCCTGGGTCGTCGTTCGCCCACCTGTATCGTGGAGAGATTCACCGGATGAAGTCGTGGCGTGAGCGACTGGACCGGACGAGTAACTGGGCGATTACACTGATGGCAGGGATACTCACGTGGTCTTTTTCAGCACAGACACATCCCCATTACATCATCTTGCTCGGCCTCGTGACGCTGAGTATCTTCCTCGGAATCGAGTCTCGACGGTTCCGTGCGTACGACATCTGGCGCTCACGCGTTCGGATGTTCCAACAGAACGTCTTCGCGTACGCACTGGACCCCGAAGGTGGCGTCGTCGACGAGAACTGGCGACAGAAACTCGGGAGCGACTACCGCACACCGAACATGAAGATACCGTTCGAAGAGGCGGTCGCACACCGACTGAGACGGGTGTATCTCCCGTTGTTCCTCGTGATGCTCGTCGCGTGGGTCGTCCAACTGACCGCGTACACGGACCACGCGAGTCTCGTCGCCAGTGCGGGCGTCGGGACCGTCCCCGGACACGTCGTCGTCGCCGTCGTGGCGGGCTTCTACGCGACACTCGGGGGTATCGCGTTCCGGCCGCGAGAGTGGAACGTCAATGGTGAACTCATCCCCAGTGACGTAACAGGGTGGAACCCGCCGGAACGAGACGACTCCTAGCGCGGCAATCCGAAATGGTTTTTTCTCCCCTGTGCGTCTGTCGAATTGCGCCGCCTTAGCTCAGACTGGGAGAGCACTCGACTGAAGATCGAGCTGTCCCCGGTTCAAATCCGGGAGGCGGCATTTTCCTGCGAACTACGTGAGCAGTGAAACTGCTCACAGAGTGGATTTGAACTCGGGAACGAAGTGACCAAAGTTCAAATCCGGGAGGCGGTACTTCTGTAATTCTGACCGGTGAGCGGAGCGAACCGCAGCAGAATCCAGAGTGCGACCCGAGCGGATTCTGAACCCGGCGAGTCGCAACCGCGAACGACGTGAGCGGTCCGTCTCGACTCGGTTCAAATCCGGGAGGCGGTACTTCTGTGATTCAGAACCAGCGAGCGAGTGAGGTTCACGCGAGCAGACGAGACGAAGTCTCACCACGTTCAACTCTGTCGAAAGGAGACACACTCCGTCTCTCCGTCGACCTCAGAGAGTTATCTCAGCAAAAGAGCCAGCGAGAAGAGCCGATTCAGGCAGTCACAGTCGATTCCTGACTCGCGTCGAGGTGCGTGATACGTACTTCTAACCCGGACGAAGAGACGGACACAGTCACGTCGTCGACTGCACGCGTGTACTCGGCAGTGTGTTTCCCAGACCGAGAGATACGGAGACTCTTCGAGAGGAGGCCAGTCTCCGTGAGTGGTTCGAGTTTGCGGTACGTCGTCGAAAGAGGGAGGTCACAGACTTCAGAGATTTCGCTCGCAGAGAGTGCAGTTTCGTCCGTTGCTTCGAGAATGCAGCGGCAGCCTTCGTCGTCGAGCATGTCGAAGAGTGCGTCCACCGTCTCTTGGTCGTCGACGACGGTTTCGTCAGAGGTGTTGCGAATGTGAGAACGAATGGATTGTGGAAGCGATGCCTGACTCATACCTCTGTAGAGTAACTGTACAGTGACTAACGGACAACCACGTTATCCGGGGACGTTTATATACTCCCTCGCTGGGGAGGGTGAGAACCACCGCTATCCTTCTTCGAGGATATCGCCCAGAAGTTTCGTCTGAGCGGCCGCGAGGTGTTCGGAGAACGTCGATTGGCTGATGTCTAGTTCGGCGGCGACTTCGGTCGCGTTTGCCCGTCTCGGACGCTCGAAGTAGCCCATCTTGTAGGCGGTCTGAACCACTTCGAGCTGTCGAGCAGTGAGTCGCGCCCGGTCGACGAAGATGTTGTCTTCCGACGATTCGCCGGTCGGAGACCTGACGAGTCGCTTGATATCGACGCTCGGGAACCGGTTTCGGAGTTCGCCGATGACGTCCTGCAGTTGTTCGTAGCCAGCGGCGTGAAAGACGAGCGTGACGTTTCCACGGTTGGTGAAGTAGCGGTCTATCGGGCAGCCGAACTCACCGAGACACTCACAGGGGCAATCGACGCTCCCGTCGTGTGAGATTCGATAGACGTGTTTGGTCCCGTACGAGAAGATGGGTTCCACGTCGACGTCCTCGGATGGGTCTTCGGCATCGACGACGAACTCGGTGACGCTCACCGATTCTGGAGGCGTCGCGACACTCGTCGAAACGGAACTGACGATAGAGTCCGTCGCTTGGGCAATCGACGCAATTTGACAGACCGGCGAATCGAATTCGACGGTTGCACGAATTCCGGAGGGCATGAGAGAGTTACGCGTTCTGACGACGGTTGGATTCGGCCGAACAAATAGTTGTCACTGAGACGCCGAGACGGTGGGATGGAGTCGTGTCTGTGCTGAGCAGCGTGCTCATTTGGCGTCTTCGTCGAGGTCGACGCGAACCTCACGGCCGCTCACCGACTCTGGAACGAGTTCGAAGAGTTGGATGTCGAGGTCACGTTTCGTGTCCGCCCAAATCTCGAACAGTGGGCGTTTCGCCTGCCCGTACTGGACGATTCGTTCGGGGGTGAGATCGTCCGTCGAAACCCGCTCGAGTGTCCCCGTTGCGATGACGCTTCGGTACACACCTTCGCCAGACTCCTGGACGACCAGGCGAGCGTCCGGCGACGAGGTGAGGAACGCACGTTTTTCGCTCTCGGGCGTCGATACGAGACGGAGGTAGAACCGGCCACCGACGGTGTCGTACCCGTAAGAGATGGGAATCGCGTACGGTTCGTCCGCTTTCGCGAGCGACAACACTCCCGTCTCGTGGCGCGAGAGAAGCGCGTCGACGTCGTCAGATGAGAGGTTTGTCTGTTGGTCCAAAGACATCGGTTCGTATGGTCTGACTCGCGGGGGACGTTATCATTGTTACTTATCGGTGCGAAGGCGTTTGAAGTCGGCAGATTGCCACACTGAAGTGGTGAAACCGGCGTTTCAAGCCCGAGAGAACGACTGACTCGAGACTGACGACGCGCAGACGACACATCCGTTTTCGATGAGTGCGTCGCGCATTGGGCCGTTTACCACCATGGACTCTGCGCACTCGGGGCAGACGAAGGTGAAGTCTGTGCCGTCGGGCATGTACATCATACTCGTGATTCACACGTATATGTAGCCTACTGTTTCTCCGAGCGGAAGAACAGATACCAACAGAAAGACGAAGAAAAGAGGGGTGTAGGTGTCGAATGCGTGAGAAATTCGAGACGAACCGCCTATCTGGTCGAAACCGGAGAGAATGCGGTGGGCGAAACCGACGCGGTGCAGACCGGACACCCGCGTTCGAGGAGCGCGTCTCGCATTCCGTCGTTGACTTCGAACTGTTCTTCACACTGTGGACACTCGAACACGTACTCGTTCGCTGCGGAACCCGTCATCATTAGTCTACCTCAGGTGATTCGAGGGCGTCTTCCATCCCGGTCTCTTTGAGAGTTATCGCCACGTCTTCTGCGATTTCGATATCCTCTGCTCGGAGTTCTGTCACGGTACTGGCGACGATATCCTGTGGTTCGGTCAGCGTCGTCTGGCCAGTGAGTTCGACGAACAACTTGCCGAAATCACGCGTGAGTGGGCGTTGGGCTGACATCGGACTCAGCGCCCCTTGGTCTCTTCACCACCGTCGGTCGCGACCTGTCGGAAGTTGACCGAGACGCCAGCGTCGAACGAAAGCGAGAGCGAGTCGAACTGCGTCGAGAACTCTCGGGGGTGGTGTGCGTCTGGTTGGATGCGGCGACCTTCGTCGAGAAGTGACGCGTCAGAGAGCTGTTCGAGTTTACGGTAGACGCTCGACAGCGGGATGTCGCACAGGTCCGCACACTCCTGTGCGGTTCGTGGTTGGTCCTCGCACACTGCGAGGATACGCCGACTGTCGTCGTCGTTGAGGGCAGAGAGGACGGCAGCTGGTTCTGCGGTGTTCTGTTGCCGAGAGTCGAATCCGAGAGTACCGTTGGCGGTGAGCGTAGTGGACGAGTTCATACTCAGAAACACGAGCGTTATCCGGAGGTATCTATCACCGCGCTATCTGGGGTAGTTTAAGTACTCCCCCGAACGGAGGCCGAAAACGAGGGTCGCTCAGGTCGTGGTCCGCGTCTGCGCGTCGAGGAGTCGACTCTCCTCGTCGATTCGCGTTCCCGTCTCGATGTGGGCTTCGAGGCCTTCGAGAACGTCGGCGAGCGTCTGCTCCAGTTTGGGCTTCATGAGCAGTTTCGCCACTACCCACCCGAGTGGACCGAACTTCGGGACGAACCGCGAGGTCAGCTCCACTTCGGTGGTCTCGTCGTCGAGTTCGCGGACACGAATCGAGGCGTGCATCTCTTTGACCGGTATCGACCCGACGTCGACGAAGTCTACGTCGTATCCCGTTTCGGGGTCGTACGATACGATTCGCTCCTGAACCGACGACCCGTCGTAGAACTCACACTGGCGCGTCGCACCCTCACCGGTCTCGATGCCGTTCGTGATGTGCGCGTGTTCGACGTTCGGGTTGTAGTTCTCGACGCCGCCGAAGTCGTCGAGGACGGCCCAGACGTCGTCGAGTGGTGCAGGAATCGTTCGTCGTTGGCTTACTGTGTGCATGTCGGTGGTCGCCTGTTGGCGTATACGATAGAGAGCACGCTCTCCACCAAATCGACCACTCGGTCGTGCGTCGGTGACGCCTCGCGCCTACTGGCCGCCCCCGCCATTTTCGACCCGTTCTAATCGGTCGCGGAGCGTGGCGTTCGCCGTCGGTGCGAGGATGAAGTGGCCCGCGCCCATGGTCACGCTCCGAAGGAACCACCGGACGGCACGTTTGACCGGTTCGTACCGGCCGTCGGTCAGGGCAACTGCACCGCGCCAGGCGTTCCGGCGACCCTCACGAAGCGTGAAAAACGAGAGCGTCTCGTCGAGCCTGCCGAGCGATTCGTCGATGTCGGCGACGCCGTCGGCGTAGCGTTCAGCGATGAGGTCTTGTTCTTCGTCCACGAGTCGCTGGAGGACGTGGTTGATACGGCAGTGGTCCTCGTACTTCGCCCGTCTGTCCGGGTCGATTCCGACTTCAGAGAGCGCCAGGGCGAGGTCGTAGTTCACGTGCGCGTTGATGCCCAAGAGGACGTCTTGAGTCACGAGCGAGTGTCCACTGAGTGCGGTCTCGAACGCGAGACGCCATGGGTCGGGAACAGCCTCGAAGCGACCGCGTTCGAAGGCGTAGAACGCCCGGCGGTAGTGGTCGGCGAAGGTGACGAGGTACGCTGCAACCCACGCGGAGTCGGCGAACTCCTCGTCTTCGAGTCCGGCGTCGACTTCGGCGGTTACCCGCGCGTAAATCGTCAAGAACGCTGCCCGTCGGTCACCGCGCTCGTAGAGGAGTGATTCGAGTGCCACGAGGCGGTCGTGCGCGTCGGCAACGTCGCGAAATGGCGCTTCGACGAGTCGGAGTATCTCGGACGACGGGTCGGGACGAACAGCAGAAAGCGACGGGTTCGAGGTTCGGACCGCCGTCGCAAGTTTCCGACCTTCGGTGAGTGTCGTCCGGCGCATACGATGAGGAGTCGATACGCGCGTCGAATGCATAACGATGCCGTCGCCAGGAAAATCAGGACAGCGGCAGTGTCAGTGTGGACTGACGCTCCGCGAAGTCGGTTACCCGCGCCCACCGGCCAACTTCGCGGCACTGGGATGCCGTCGAAGTCGCCACATCGCGAGCGTGCCAACAGCAGGACCGAGGGCGAGCGGTGCGAACGCCCACTGCCACCCCACGGCGTCGGCGACGATGGGCGTGAGTTGGATGGAGACGACGGTCAACAGGAACCCGAAGGCCGTCTGGAGTGTGAGTGCCGTCCCGACGTAACTGGCGTCTGCGAGTTCAGTCACGGCGGCAGAGAACTGTGCGGAGTCGGCGACGATGACGAACCCCCACCCGAGGACGAAGGGGACGACGACGAGTGGTGACGCACCGAAGACGAGCCCAACCGTAAGACTGGCGAGGCCGCTCAGAACCATACTCGCGGCTGTGACGGTAGTTCGCCCCCAACTGTCGGCCGCACGTCCGGCGACCAGCGCACCCAGACCACCGATAGCGATAGCGCCGAATGCAGTCAACGCGGCCGCTTCGGGCGTCGCGAGCGGGTGGTCGGAGGCGTCGTAGGCGAGTGTGAGAAAGACGGGAAGCCAGGTCCAGACGGCGTAGAGTTCCCACATGTGACCGAAGTAGCCAGTGTTGGCGAGGAGCGTCGGCGGGTCACGCACGATGCGCCGAACTGCGGCAGGGTCGAACGGTGCAGCAGGGGACTGGTACGGTCCGGGGCGGACGCGGAGAACGATGGCCCCGCCGACGGTTGCGAGTGCCGCCGCACCGAGGAGGACGAGTCGGGGGCGGTCGATGCCGCCGACGGCACGGAGCAGATGCGGAAGCGCAGAGCCGACGGTGAGTGCACCGATGAGGGCCCCGATAGCGAGTCCGCGTTCTTCTTTGAACCACCCGGCGACGAGTTTCATCCCCGGAGGGTAGACGCCGGCGAGGGCGACGCCGGTGACGAACCTGAGCGTCAGTGCGACAGTGGGTGACGTGACGACAGTTGCGAGTGTCGCCGTCGCGACCGCACCGACGAGTGCCGACCCAGCGAGGAGATAGCGCGGTGGAAGCACGTCCGAGAGCGTCAGCGCGGCCGAGGCGAGCGCCCCGACGACGAATCCGAACTGGACGGTGGTCGTCAGCAACCCTGCTTGCTCGGGGGCCAACCCCCACGCCGTGGCGAGTTGCGGGGCGACAGCGCTCGCGCTAAACCACAGCGACATCGCGAACAGTTCGGCCAGGGCGAGCGTCCCGAGAACTCGCCACTTCGACGCACTCACAGTTGACGTGACGGTAGAGAGGACAAAAGATGAACCGCGGGAGTGCGGTCAGTCTGCGCAGACGCGATACCCATCAGCCGTGTCGCTGAATTCCCGACCGCTGGTCGATTCGGAGTTCCCACCCGAGGATGTCCTGCATCGATTCCGTCTCCGAGAAGAGACTCGGATATTTCGCGTTGTCTTCGAGGACGTCGCAGACGTGGTGCCACTCGTCGTCTTCGATGGGGTGGAGTTCGCCCTCGACGATGACGCTCTGCCACTCGTAGCGCGACGGGAACTGCCACACAGTGAAACTCGCCCGCGCAGTTCGCTCTGCGAACTCTGTCTTCCGTGACGTCTCGCCGGGACGGAGGAAGACGAAATAGAGTCGGTTTCGGTCGGCGTCGTAGCCGAACGAGAGTGGGAGACCGTAGGCGACGCCGTCGTCGGCGAGCGAGAGAACGCCGACACCCTCCTCACGGAGTATCCGGTCAATCTCTTCGTCCGGCATTACGATGCGGTTGGTCTCCGCGGATTCAGGGGCCATGTTACCAGTACGCATGGGGAGGAGATAAGCATGCAAGCGAACCGAAACGTTTCCGACGACGACGGGGGGCTTATGCCCGACGGTCACGAATCGCTGGGCGACACCCGGATGACGGTGAACACACTCCACCGACCGACCCATCGCGACGCACTCGTCCACCTCGAATCGGCGTTCGAGGATGGCGAGATGTGCACCGTATTCGGACGGTGTACCGTAGAGTACGACGGCCGCGCGACGAGCGAACTCGGCCCCGGTGACCGACTGGTGATTCTGAAACCGGACGGCTCCATCCTCGTTCACACCGACGAAAAGCGCACACCAGTCAACTGGCAACCACCGGGATGTACGCACTCCGCGAGCGTGCGCGATGGCCGCCTCCGCATCCGAAGTACGCGCTCGAATCCCGACGAGCGTCTCGACGTTCACTTCGAACGCGTCGACCAGTGTTCGGTCTACAGAGTGAACGACCGTAGCGACCTCGAACTCACGGGGAGCGAAGAAGACCTGCGACAGCACATCCTCGCAAATCCGTCGATTCTCGAAGCAGGGTTCGAACCACTCGAAACGGAGCGTCAGAGCGACGCTGGCCCGATAGACATCTTCGGTGAAGACGCCGACGGCGTCCCCGTCGTCGTGGAGTTGAAACGCCGGCGTGTCGGCCCCTCTGCGGCGAGCCAACTCCGGCGATACGTCGACGCCTTGCACCGAGAGTTCGGTGACGACGAACGGGTTCGTGGCGTCCTCGTCGCGCCGTCGGTCACCGAGCGGGCGACGAGTTTACTCGAGCGCGAGGGCCTGGAGTTCGTCGCACTCGACCCCGAGACGGGCGAACCACCGGTCGAAGACGACGAGGGTAACGAGAACGACGCGGCCGACGAGAACGACGAGAACGACGCGGGCGAAGGTGGCGAAGATGGCGAATCGGACGAAAAAGCGGCGTCAGACGCGTAGTCAGTCGAGACCGGCGAGTCCAGCGAAGTTTTCGACCGTTTTCACGGCCGTCACGTCGTCGAAGTCGCGGTTCTCGTCGCCGTCGGGCCATCCGAAGTCGTCTGCGATGCGGTCGAGGAGTGCCGCCGTGAACTCGGGGTGGTACTGGACGGTCCAGACTGGCGCGGACTCGTGTCGCGTGGCGAGGTGGTCGTAGTAGTCGGCAGCACCGATGGTCTCCATACGGTCACCGGGCTCGACCACGTAGTCGCCGTGGACCATCGGAATCTGCCCCGAAACTCCCTCGAACACTGGGTCGTCGGCCAACTCGATATCGACGAGACCGCGTTTCTGGTCCCCGGATTCGACGGTTCCACCGAGTGCGTCGTTGACGAGTTGATGGCCGAAGCAGACACCGAGTGTCGGAATCTCGCGCGCGACGAGTTCACGGACGAGGCGGTGGCCGTCGTCTATCCACGGGCGCTCTGCGGTCTCGTAGACGCCTGCAGTACTTCCGGTGACGACGACGGCGTCGACGTCTGAGAGCGTCGGCAGGCCATCGCCAGGTAACGAGTGAACGACACCGTCGCGGCCGTCGAGCGCGAGCGACGCGAGCGCGTCGGTAAAGTACGACGGGCCGTCCTGTGGCATGGTATCGCAGACGAGCAACATCGACCGGACCGAAGCGGTGGTATCTGATAAGCGTGTGGTAGTGTCACGTGCGTTCGTGACCGCTCGAAACCCACAGACCGTGGGAAACGACGGCCTCTAACCGGTCTCGTGGGGGATTTCGGTGAGCAACGCGACAAGGTACCGCCGAAAATGAAGAACTTTCGTGTGAGACGCTCACACAGGCCGAGAGACGGTGAATCTTCGAAGCGTTTTTAGCCCGCCTAACCCTTCGGTTTCACAAGTAACCATGTCAGACAAACCCGCCTCTATGTACCGGGAAATCAAGAACCCGGCGTACACGCGACGCGAGTACATCACGGGAATTCCCGGTTCCAAGATCGCACAGCACAACATGGGCGACCTGCAGGCGGCCCCCGAGGACTACCCTGTCCAGATCTCCCTGCGAGTCGACGAAGAGTGCCAGATTCGCCACGGTTCGCTCGAATCCGCACGCCTCTCGGCCAACCGTCTCATGCTCAAGAACGCCGGTGAGAAGCAGTACAAGATGATCCTGCGCAAGTTCCCGCACCACGTCATCCGCGAGAACAAGCAGGCAACCGGTGCAGGTGCAGACCGTGTCTCTGACGGAATGCGCCAGTCGTTCGGTAAGGTCGTCGGCACCGCCGCTCGCATCCCGCGCGGCGAGGCCGTCTTCACCATCTACTGCGACGTCGAGGACGCGGAAATCGCGAAGGACGCCTTCCGCCGCGCCTACAACAAGATGTCGCCACCGTGCCGCATCGACGTCGAACGCGGCGAAGAGCTGCTCGTCGCGTAAGCGTTCATTCGCGCAGTGACTCTTCGACGGGTTCGCTGAACGCGGCGAAGAGCTGCTCGTCGCGTAAGCGTTCATTCGCGCAGTGACTCTTCGACGGGTTCGCTGAACGCGGCGAAGAGCTGCTCGTCGCGTACGTTCGCACTCGCGTAAAATCGCACACTCGATTCACGCGAACCACCTCACTTTTGACCGAGGCCGTCTCCTCGTAGCGTATGCTTCGTCTGGCGGTGACGACCAGCAGCGAGACGTTCGAGCGAATGCGCGACCCACTCGCTGCGCGCGGCATCGACGTGGGGCACCTCCGTGCCGAACAGTTCGCACTCGACCTCTCGACACCGCCAGCGAGGGAGTTCGACGTGGGATTCGTCTATCCGTCGCGGACGATGGAAGGCGGTGTCGTCGCCGCGAGACACGACATCCCGTGGGTGAACACACGTGCTGACATCCTCACCTCGCGGAACAAGGCAGGCGTCGTCGCGGCACTCTCACGGGCCAACATCCCCGTACTGCAGAGCGTCTACGTCTCGAATCCGACCGACGACGAGTCGCTCATGGACGCCATCGAGCAGGCGGGACTCGACTATCCCGTCGTCGTCAAGCCGAACTCGACGACCCGTGGTGTCGGTATCGCGAAGGCCCACGACCCAGATTCGCTGTCTGGCCTCGTCGACCACCTGAATCTCGTCCACGACTACCGTGCGACCGGCGACAAGTCGTATCTCGTCCAAGAGTGGCTTCCGGACGCCCGCGACTACCGTGCGATGGTCCTCGACGGGTCAGTCGTCGGTGCAGTCGAACGTCGCCTGCCCGAGCGCGCACGTGCGGACGGGCGATGGAAACACAACGTCCACCGGGGTGCAGTGGCAGTCGGCGTGACTCTCCCGGACCGCCACCGGCGTCTCGCAGAAGCCGTTGCAGCAGAACTCGACATCAACTATCTCGGCGTCGACCTCCTCGAATCCGACGGGCGGGTCGTCGTCTCCGAGACGAACGCGCGACCGACTATCGACGACGACACCAAGTACGACGAGGACTTCTTCGATAGACTGGCGGCGCTCGTCGAACGGGTCGCGAAAAAGTCGTAGTGCTGCCGTTTCAGCCGTCGATTATTCGACGTCGATGGCGGCAGAATCCTCAGCGCGGTCGAACGTGACCTGCAGGACGCCGTTGTTGTAGGTGGCCTTCGCGGAGTGTTCGTCGACGCGTGCCGGGAGGCGGATGCGTTCGTCGAACTCGCGGCGGTCACTTGCGGCGCTAATCGTCAGGGTCTCTCCGTCGCACTTGAGGTCGATTGCGTCTTTGTTGACGCCCGGAAGGTCCGCGACGAGTCGGAGTGTAGAACCCTCATCGTATACGTCGATATGGGTTTCGGAGGCAAAACCGGCGTCTCCTCCAGTCATGTCGTTCATCATCCGTTCGATTTCATCGAAGATGTTGTCGAACGGGTCGTCGCGGTCGTCTCTGACCATGGGGGCCGCTATGAAATCGGAGGATAAAACGTTTCTGTCTGTGACAGTCACTTGGCAACGAATCGTGACGATTTCGGACGCGAGACGGACGCTCTCGGCCACCTAGCTGTCTGTCGGTTGGCGTGTGAATCTGGTTGTTTGTGTTCGTTTAGTTTGTTTTGTGATCGGGTGTGAAAGGTAACGTTCGATTTGGTCGGATTTACCGAAACAGATATACTGCTGGCACGGCGATGTCCAGGTGGAAACTACTCGAATATGAGTGAAAAATCCTACCTCAGCGCGGGCGAGAACGTGGACGAGTCGGACGTGGTGCGGGTGGCACTCAACGGCTTTGGTCGAATCGGCCGGAACATCTTCCGTGCCGTCCTCGACAACCCCAAAGTCGAACTCGTCGCCATCAACGACGTCATGGATTTCGACGACATGGCATACCTCGCGAAGTACGACTCCGTCATGGGCCGCCTCGACGGCGTCGAACGCGACGGTGACTCGCTGACTATCGGCGGTACGTCTGTCGGCCTCTACAACGTTCAGTCCCCGGCAGAACTGCCGTGGGGCGAACTCGACGTCGACGTGGCGCTCGAATGTACCGGCATCTTCCGCACGAAGGAAGACGCCTCGTCGCACCTCGACGCAGGTGCGGACAAGGTCGTCATCTCCGCACCGCCGAAGGGAGACGAACCGGTCAAACAGCTCGTTTACGGTGTCAACCACGACGAGTACGACGGCGAAGACGTCGTCTCCAACGCCTCCTGTACGACGAACTCCGTCACGCCGGTCGCGAAGGTGCTCGACGACGAGTTCGGCATCCAGAACGGCCTCATGACAACGGTTCACGCCTACACTGGAAGCCAGAACCTCATCGACGGACCGCACGGCAAGCAGCGCCGTGGCCGCGCCGCCGCCGAGAACATCGTCCCGACGACGACTGGTGCCGCACAGGCGACCACCGAGATTCTGCCGCAACTCGACGGAAAACTCGACGGGATGGCGATTCGCGTCCCCGTTCCGAACGGTTCGCTGACCGAACTCGTCGTCCAACTCGACGAGAAACCGTCTGTCGAGGAACTCAACGACGCCTTCCGCGCTGCCGCCGACTCCGGCCCGCTCGCGGGCGTCCTCGGCTACACTGACGACGAAGTCACCTCCCGTGACATCCTCGGACTGCCCTTTTCCAGCACCGTCGACCTCAACTCGACCAACCAGGTCAACGACGGCGGTCTCTACAAGATTCTGACGTGGTACGACAACGAGTACGGGTTCTCCAACCGCATGCTCGACGTCGCCCACTTCGTCACCCACCAGTAATCTCACACCCGCGCTTCGGTTTTCTTCGTTTTTCGACCGGCCAGTCGAGAGTCCGTCGTGTCGCGTCGTGTTGCGTCGTGTTGCGTCGTGTCGCGTCGTGTTGCGTCGTGTCGCCACCCTCGGCCGACGACCGACACAACACCCAACGACCAACACAACACCAATACGGCAGGCGCGTGACACTCGACTGATGCGTCGCAGACAGTTCCTCCAATCGGCCGCTTCGGTCCCTGTCGTCACCGCGCCACTCGCCGGTTGTGCCGCGCCGACGACGTCCAATCCGACACCACTCTCCGACCCAGATGAAGGAGAAATCCGTGGCGGGCCAGCCCTCGTCTACAGCCGTGACGACGACCGACTCGTGGAGTTCCGCGTCGACCCATTCGAAGACGCAGACGACGAGTCGGATAGTGACGTGGCTGCGTTCGACGTCTACGCCAGACGGGGCGAGCGAGTGACGTTCGACTCGGTTCGGTACGCGTTCACGACGAGTTCACCCGGCATGCACCCCGTCGTGTACGTGAGACGCCACACGGTCGGGTTCCCGCCGTTCACGTTCGCCGAGTCCGGACAGAGAAACGCGACGGTCGTCCTGGTAGACGAGTTCGACGAGTTCGAGTTCTCCCAACTCCCCATGCACTTTCTCTTGTACGACGACGAGTTGCCGACGGAACTGACCGTCGCGGCCCGAATCGTCGTGACCGAACGCGACGGTGGGCGCCGGTACGTCGCCGAACCGACGGTGACGGTCGAACTCACCGAGTCGTGAGGCAGTCGTCGCCCGTTTTCTACACCACTAAGTGACTCGCCTACGTTCTTCGAGGTGATGACCTTCAAGACGCTCGACGACCTCGAACCCGGCCAGCGTGTCCTCGTCCGCCTCGACCTCAACTCCCCCGTCGAGGACGGCGAAGTACAGGACAACCGTCGGTTCGACCGACACGCGGAGACCGTCCGCGAACTCGCCGAACGTGGAGACAGAGTCGTCCTGATGGCCCACCAGGGCCGCCCCGGTGGCGACGACTTCGTCTCGCTCGACCAGCACGCCGATATCCTCGCAGAGCACGTCGGCCACGACGTCCAGTTCGTCGCCGACACCTACGGCGACGAGGCTATCGACGCCATCGAATCGCTCGACGCGGGCGAGATTCTCCTCCTCGAAAACACCCGGATGTGTGACGAGGAACTCCCCGAAGAAGCCCCCGAAGCCAAGGCCGACACCGAGTTCGTCCAGACGCTCGCTCCCCACTTCGACGCCTACATCAACGACGCGTACTCGGCGGCCCACCGCTCGCACGCCTCCCTCGTCGGGTTCGCCCTCGCCTTGCCCGCCTACGCCGGGCGCGTGATGCAAAGCGAGTACGAGGCGAACTCGTCTATCGCAACCCGTGAGTTCGACGGACAGGTGACGATGGTCGTCGGCGGGACGAAAGCCACCGACGTCATCGACGTGATGAACAACCTCGGCGACAAAGTCGACCAGTTCTTACTCGGCGGTATCGCCGGCGAGTTGTTCCTCCGCGCCGCCGGCAACGACGTCGGGTTCGACCTCGAAGGCATGGACTTCTTCGACGACCAGTGGGAGGCCAACCGAGAGACTATCGAGTCGCTGCTCGACGAACGCGGCGACCAGATTTCGCTCGCCGTGGACCTCGCGTACGAAGACGAGAACGACGAACGCGGCGAAGTCGCCGTCTCGGACATCGACGAGAAAGACCGCGCGTATCTCGACGTCGGGACCGAGACAGTCGAGACGTACGACCCCGTCATCCGCGACTCCGAGGCCGTCTTCGTGAAGGGTGCCCTCGGCTTGTTCGAAGACGAGCGCTTCTCTGTCGGGACGGTCGGCGTCCTCCGCGCCATCTCCGAGACGGACTGCTTCTCGGTCGTCGGCGGTGGCGACACCTCCCGCGCCATCGAGATGTACGGCATGGACGAGTCCGACTTCGGCCACGTCTCTATCGCTGGCGGCGCGTACATCCGTGCGCTGACCGGTGCGCCACTGGCCGGTATCGAAGTCCTGAAACAGGACTGAGAACGGGGCAGTCTGTTCGTACACAAACAATATTGACCGCCCCTCCGAGCAGGGTAGTATGCAGGACGCCTACATCGTCGACGCCGTCCGGACGCCCTTCGGGAAGCGAAAGGGGTCGTTCAGCGGCCTTCATCCACAGGACCTCGCCGCGAAACCCTTGCTCGCGCTGGAGGACCGCCTCGGATTCGACGGGTCCGAAGACCCGGAAGACGTCGTCTATGGCTGTGTCACACCCGTCGGCGAACAGGGGATGAACATCGGCCGACTGGCGCCGATGGTCGCTGGATGGGGTGACGGCATCCCCGGTGTCCAACTGAACCGGATGTGCGGGTCTGGCCAGCAGGCAATCAACTTCGCCGCCGGGCAGATTCGTGGGAGAATGCACGACGTGCTCGTCGCTGGCGGTGTCGAACACATGACGCGTGTCCCGATGGCGTCGGACTCCGCCGTCGACCGACTGACGTTCGCAGACGCCTCGAACGTGACAGAGACCTACTTCGACCACTTCGACGAACTCACCTCACAGGGAGAGGGTGCCGAGCGAATCGCCGAACAGTGGGGCCTCTCACGAGCAGACGTCGACGAGATTGCAGTGGACTCGCAGTCGCGCTGGGGGCGTGCCGCCGAGGCAGGCAAGTACGACGAACAGGTCGTCCCAGTCGAAGTCGAGAGAGACGGCGAGACACGCGTCGTCGAACAGGACGAACATCCGCGCCCCGAGACAGATATGGAGACACTCGAAGGCCTCCCGCTCGTGTTCCGCGAGGAGGGCGACGGTGTCATCCACCCAGGGAACGCGTCCGGAATCGTCGATGGCGCGGCGGCGACGCTCGTCGCCTCGGGTGACGCCTGCGAGGAGTATGGCTGGGACCCCATCGCCCGTATCGTCGATACCCACGTCGTCGGCGTCGACCCCAAGACGATGTTGACGGGGCCGATTCCTGCGACGACCGAGATACTCGCGGAGAACGACCTCGACATCGACGATATCGACCGGTTCGAGGTGAACGAGGCGTTCGCGTCGGTCATCGGTGCGTGGCTCGAAGAGACGGGTGCAGACTGGGAGAAGACGAACGTCTGGGGCGGTGCAATCGCCCACGGCCACCCACTCGGTGCGACCGGTGCGGCGCTCCTCGGCAAACTCCCGTACCAACTCGAAGACTGCGGCGGCCAGTACGGCCTCTCGACGATGTGTATCGGCTTCGGACAGGGAATCGCGACGCTCGTCGAACGGGTCTGAACGCCGGACTGTTTGGTGAGAGTCGGCGTTACGCCATACGTGGCCCGTGAGGGCTGACCGCCGGAGAACCTTTCACCAAACCACCCAATCGGTGAGTCATGTCTCTCCAGTCGAGTCTCGCCCTCGTCGGGGTCGGCATACTCCTGTACTTCTTCCCGAGTTTCCTGACGTTCGGGCTACGGGTGGGGCCGTTCACTCACGGTGGCCAGTCCATCGACACCCGAGGCGTCGCCTTTCGGTTCGTCGGTGTTATCCTCGTGGTTGTCGGCGTGGCGAAGCTTCTCGGCTTGTAGGCCGGGGGACACCGACACCTACGCCGCGTCTCCTCTCGCCGCGAAGAGGCCGGCAGCACCCTGCACGAGGAAGACGACGCCGACTGCAAAGACCAAGAGCGTGAAGAGTGCACCGAGGGCATCGGTGTTTGGAAACGCACCCGCCGCGCGAATCGCGAGCGTCTGGGCCGCGTCGAACACCGAGATTCCGACGAGGATAGCGCCAGCAAAGACGTTCCCTCTGTCACCGGTTACGAGGACGAGCATCTCTGAGTCGGACGATTTCAGGGTATTGGCGTGTTCGTCGTCGGTCACGGGCCGGCCTCCAGTTCGTCGGTCTGCGGGGACATAGATACGACAGCGAGCGCCCGCGACATAAGTGTCGGCCAACGTTGAAATCGGATGCCGCCGAATCGACGGCCATGAAACTCGGCGTCGTCTCCGACACGCACGACAACCTCGACCTCGTCGAGGCGGCGGTATCGCACTTCGAACGCGAGAACGTAGACGTAGTCGTCCACTGCGGCGACATCGTCGCACCCTTCTCGGCCACACCGTTCGACGCAGACTTCGACTTTCACGCGGTCCGCGGCAACAACGACGGCGAGTGGAAACTCCGCGAGGTAGTCGAGTCGTTCGGGACGTACCACGACGACGTGGCCCAGCTGACGTTCGACGAGACGGACATCGCCGTCTACCACGGCACGGAGGTGACCCTCGTCGACGCACTCGTCGAGTCGGGGACCTACGACTACGTCTTCCGAGGACACACGCACCAGCGGACGTACGAACAGCGAAACGGGACGGTCCACGTCAACCCTGGCGGCCTTCCGATTCCGGGGGCCGACGAGTCGTTCCACGTCGCCGTGTTGGACCTCGATACGGGAACCATCTCGTTCGAAGCGTTGTAACTCGAGGTCGAGTAGAAGACGAAAGAACGAGTGAGAAGGAGGGTGAACAGACGATTCGCTGATTAGTCGTCAGCGAACTCCGCACGCGCCTGTTCAGAGAACCCAGAAGGGTCGCCGGAGATGCCGACGCCGATCTTCCGGTCGGTCAGTTCCATGCTCGTCTTCTGGTCTTCGAGTTCGAACATCGCGCGAATCGCGTCGACGTTCTCGGGAATCACGTCGGACTCCTGGTGGATAGCCTGGAACAAGTAGAGGTCGCGGCCGTTGACGCCGATAGACTCGCCCCAGACACAGTTCTCCCAGAGGTCACCGCGCGGGCGTTCGGCGTCGAGTGCGAGGTCCTTGAGTTTGCCAGCACCGTCGATGCCGAGGCCCTCCGGGATGACGTAGATGCGGCCTTCGCCTTCGAGCAGTTGGCGGACGTGAGCGCCCGTCACGTCGTCTTTGAGGGTGACGTTGAGGGCGTGGACGTGCATCAGCGTCGCCGGAACCTTCAGACCGAGCGTGTCGATTTCGAGGTTCGGGAAGATGGTCTTCACGTCGGGACCGTGGTGCGAGGGGACCTTGATGGGGTTCGGCAGGATGTCGTTGATGGGACCACGAGAGTTCTGACCAGGGTCGCCACCGCGACGAACGAGCGTCGCGCGGACCTTCTCGACACCGTACTCCTCTTCGAGCGGAGCGATGATGCGCGAGAGTCCGGTCGTGTTACACGAGACGACGCGGACGTAGTCGACGTCGCGGGCCGCGTCGTAGTTCGACCGCGCGTTGAAACTCACGTCGGCAACGTCTGCGTCTTCGCCGCCCTGGAAGATTGCGGGCGTGTGGTGTGTCTCGTACAGTTCGCGGTTCTTCGCACCGATGCCAGAGGGCGTACAGTCGACGATGACGTCCGCTTCCGCGACGAGTTCGTCTACCTCACCGGCGATGTCGATGCCGGCCTCGGCGAACAGCGGGGCCCGTTCGGGGATGGCGGCGTACATCGGGTAGCCTCGTTTGACGGCGGTGTGCGCTTCGAAGTTGGGTTGCGTCTTGGCTACGCCAATGATTTCCATATCAGGTTGCGCCTCGACTGCGTCAGCGACGCGCTTCCCGATTGTTCCATAGCCGTTGACACCCACTCGTATCATAGAAGACAAACGGCCGTAGTCGACCATAGTTATTTCGATGGTTAATGCCCAGAAATTAACTCCAAGGTGAGTGAGTCGCCGGATTATTCCTGGAGTGAGTGAAGTTACCTGCGAGGGGTTTCGTCGCGACAGTGCTGGCCAGAACCGACCGAGGGTGTCCAGATGGGAACGCCTAACCCACCCGGAGACACAGCAGTGACCATGACGACGGACGACTCCGAACTCCGCGCCGCCAGCGAGACGGCGATTTTCCAGTGTCTCGACCTGCAAGCCGACGAATCGCTGCTCGTTGTCACCGACGACAAGCGCGAACGTATCGGTGAAGCACTCTACGAGGTTGGGTGCGACGTGACCGACGACGCCTCCATCGTTCGGTACCCGCCGGGGAGCCAGCACGGTGAAGAACCGCCCGCACCTGTCGCGGCAGCGATGGCAGAGGCGGACGCCTTCCTCGCCCCGACGACGAAGAGTCTCAGTCACACTCGCGCCCGTGGCAACGCGTGCGACGAAGGGGCCCGTGGAGCGACACTCCCCGGCATCACCGAAGACGTGTTCGTCACCGGTCTCGACGCCGACTACGACGCCATCTACGACCACAGCGAAGCGATGCTCGACGCCGTCGGTGACGCCGACGAGGTTCGCGTCACCACCGAGAAAGGCACGGACATCACCTTCGTCCGCGGTGACCGCGAGTGGCTCGCAGACACGGGTGACATCTCCGAGTCGGGGTCCTTTTCGAACCTCCCCGCGGGTGAAATCTTCCTCAGTCCCGAATCCGCCACCGGCACCTACGTCGTCGACGGGACGATGATGCCTCACGGCCTCTTAGACGACGGACAGGACCTTCGGTTCGACGTCGAAGACGGCTACGTTACTCACATCTCCGACGACGACATCCGCGAGCAGGTCGAGACGGCGGCCGAAGCAGTCGGCCAAGACGCGTTCAACCTCGCAGAAATCGGCATCGGAACCAACGTCGGCGTGACCGACCTCGTCGGTTCTGTCCTCTTAGACGAGAAGGCCGCCGGCACGGTCCACATCGCAATCGGTGACGACGCGGGTATCGGCGGCGACACCGACGCACCGCTCCACTTAGACGGTATCATCCGCGACCCGACGGTGTACGCCGACGGCGAGGAAGTCGAACTTCCACAGCCGTAGGTCGGTTCTACTGCCATCGTTCGTTTTCGCAGTATCGGTCGTCGGTCCGTCTACTCACGGCACGCCGACGTGCCGGTGCCGGTTGAACAGGTAGACTGCCGCGACGACGGGCAAGAGGCCAAGAACGAGAAGTGCCGGCAAGACGTATCTGCGGGTTCCCGGCGTCCATTCTATCGTGCTCCCTCGAACTGCCGTGAGGTCCGCTGCGAGACCGAACGAAAACAGCGCCACGCCGGTTCCGGTGAGCAGGCTGAAGCCAGCGGTTCGAATGACGAAGTTCTCTAAAAACGTCAGTGTGTCCCCGAACGGAACCACGAACACACCGAGTCCCGCGAGGAACAACACCGGTCCGATGGCAAGCGGATACCACCAGCGCGAGGTGACGAGGCCGTGAGTTAATTCTGTTGTCAGTTTGGGCTCGGGCCGTCTACCTCCCGAGACACCGACCAGCGACTGACGGTCCACAGGATTCGAAACACAGCAACTCACCGCGACCCAGCGCGAGGTACGCCGCGCCATCGACGACAGCGAGTCCGCCGGTATCGGGCGACCCTCCGACCCGTCCCGACCCACGAACGGTCCCGGTGGTGGCGTCGAGCGCGTACAGGTAGTTCGGAGAGCCGTCTTCGTTCTGCCGTTCGGCGACGACGTAGACCGTCGTGCCGGCGACCACTGGCGTCCAACTGAGTGAGACGGCCGGTGTCGGCCCGAACGACCAGACGAGTTCACCCGTGTCGAGTCGGCGCGCCACGACCATCCTATCGGCACAGTAGTAGACGAGTTCGCCCGCAACGGCCACGCCCGACTCGGTGCGGCGTCCTGCCGGGAACTGCCAGCGAGTCTCCTGCGTCCGGCGGTCGATAGCCAATATCGACTCCGGGTCGCCATCGAGTGGGACGAGCATCGTCTCGCCAGCGACGGTCACAGGACCATCGGCCGGGAGCGACAGTTCCCACGCGCGCCGGCCGGTTTCGATGTCGAGTGCGACGAGACCTGCGTCGCCTCCGAGGAACGGCACGTAAGCCGTGCCGTCGGCGGCCGAGAGCGTCCACGGCACTTTGTGGGCGTTGAATCCAGCGGTCCATCGCGGGCGACCGGATTCGGCATCGACGCCGACGACGTAGGACGGGGGGGTTCGGTCACCGAACGTCGCCGTCACTGCCACCCCGTCGGAGACGACGACCGGAGCGACGACGGGGTACGACTGTTCTGTCGTCGGAACGGGGTGTGACCACAGGAGTTCCCCGTCGGTCGTCAGAGCATGGAGTTCCTCGAAGGTTCGCGCGTAGAGACGGTCGTCGGCGACGTCGTCGAGCGCAGTTCGATGGGCAGCCGGAGCGCGACTCGTTCCGGCGACGGCGAGCGAGTCGTGGTGGTAGACGGGTTGGTCCGTCGTGGTCACCGAGATGGTCGTTCGCCACAGTTCCTCGCCGGTTGCGGCGGCGAACGCCGAGACGACAGATTCGTGTTCGACGTCGTGCCCGCCGCGCGTGTGAAGGTAGTAGACCCGTCCGTCGGAGACGACCGGCGAACTCGTCGGGTACGCCTCGAACACCGACGCGCGCCACGCGGTGGTGAGGTTCCCGGTCGGGCCGTTCGCCGGCGTGAACCCCGTTCGGGCGTCGTCGAACCCCCGCCGCGACCACTCGCCGGCGTAGGTCGGTTGGTCGCCCCCAGAGACGCACCCGGCGCTGGACGTGAAGCCAGCGGTTCCGACTGCGGCGAGGAACTGACGACGGGTGAGACCAGACACCACAGAAGCATAGGCGGGGCGACACGAAAAGCGTCACACATGGTTCGGCCGGTGGGAACGGTCCCCGACACCGACTCCCACGCGGACGAACAGAAAGGCGGCTTTTTACGGCCTGACGGGTTAGCGACCCTCATGAGCCTACCCGACGCCGGCGAACGCGTCCCTCTCCCCTGTCCGTCGTGTTCGCCCGACGAACCCACCGTCCACGAGGTGCTGAAACCCGGCGGTCAGTCGACCGTCCGGTGCACCGAGTGCGGTCAGGTCCACAAAGAGAAAGTAGAGATTCCCGACGAAATCGACATGGACGTCGTCGTCTCCCAGGACGGGTCGTCCGTCTCGACGACAGTCTCGGCACCAAAAGAAGCAGACATCGAACTCGGCGACGAGTTCATCGTCGATACGCCCGAAGCGATTCAACTCGTCCGCGTCACGGGCATCGAAGTCGGCCCCGACGAACGCGTGGAGGAAGCCCTCATCAAGGACGTCCAGACTGTCTGGACCCGCGTCGTCGACAACGTCTCGGTGAACGTCACCATCCACCCGAAAGACGGCAAGCGCGAAGAGACGCGCAGCATCACCGTCAACGTCCCCGGCGACTACGAGTTCGTCGTCGGCGAGACGGAGTCGTTCGGCGACGAAGAAGTGAAAATCGAGGGGCTCGTCGTCCGCGCCGACGCCCCCGAATACCGCCACGGAAAACTCGACCACCCCGGCGACATGGTCTACGCCAAAGACGCAAAGCGCGTCTACACCCGTGACCAGTCCTCGTCGGCGTGGTCTGCCTGGTAGTCGAACCCGACGACACACCCCACGACACACGTCCTCGGTCACGGCCGCGCGTCTCCGGCCACGACTGACACGGAACGAATTTTCTCCCCACACCTCGTCGGTGTGGATATGCCTACTCGCGACCGGTCGCACTCCTCGGTCGAATCACTCGCACTCCTCTGGGCCGCCCGTGAGAGCGGCGTCATCGACGCGCTCACGTCTACTGCAGGAACCGCCGAGGCCGTCGCGGACGTCGCGGACATCGACCTCCGAGCGGCGAGAATCACCGTCGAAGCGCTGGCGTCGATGGGGTTCATCAAACGCGTCGGCGACGAGTACGAGATAACGAATCGGGCGCTCGGATTTCTCGCCAAGCGAGACGTTCGGTCTATCGGCCGCCTCCCGCACGCACTCGACTACTTTTCACTCTATACCGACCTCCCCGAGACGATGGCGAACGGCGTCGCTCCCGACCTGCCGGACGAGTGGGTCCGAAATCGCCTCGGCGCAGAAGACGCCACCGACGAATCGGTCGTTCGTGCCTGCGTGACCGCCGCAGTCCGCGAGTCACCCGACGCGACTCGCGTCCTCGAACTGGCAGGCGGGTCCGGCGTCTTCGCCCGAGAGTTACTCGAACGCGGGTTCGACGTAAGTTACGTCGACGAGGCCGAGACGGTCGAAGTCGTCCGACCGCTCCTCTCGCGGGCCGGCGTCGACCTCGTCGCGGGCGACCCGACAAACCCACCAGTCACCGGGTTCGACCTCGTGTTCGTCGGTGACGCGTTCGACGGCCGGAATCCCGACGAGGCGGCGGCGCTCGTGACTGGCGCGTTCGACGCACTCGCACCCGGTGGGACCGCCGTCTTCGTAGACACGCTTCACGGACGGTGTTCGACGGACGCGACGACCAGCCGGGCAGTCGATGCGCTCGCACGCGGGCGTGGTGACCTCTACGACGAATCGACGGTCCGGTCGTGGGTCGATTCGGCGGGATTCGCCCGCGAGACGGTCCGGAACGTACCGGGGACCGACCTGCAGGCGGTCGTCGCCGAACGTGCGGTTGATTAGTGCCCGTCTCCGAACGGGCGTATGGACAACTCGGTGCTGCGCCACGACATGGTCGATGGGTTAGAAGAGACCCTCGACCAGTTCCCCGACGCCCTCAGCGTCGCGATGCGCAGCGTCCCGCGACACGAGTTCGTCACCGACGGACCGTACCAAAATCGCCCGACTGAGCACCGCAAGACGAACACGACGATTCTCTCACCGACGTCGGTCGGCCGCCTCCTGTCGGCACTCGCGGTCGAACCGAACGACGAAGTGCTCGTCGTCGGCGCTGGCGTCGGCTATACGGCCGCCGTCCTCGCCGAAATCGTGGGGGACTCGAACGTCCACGCCGTGGACATCACACGGACGCTCGTCTACGAGGCCCGCCAGAACCTCGAACGAGCGGGATACGCCGGCGTGCTCGTCGACTGCCGAGACGGTGCGGACGGTCTTCCGGAGTACGCGCCGTTCGACCGCATCCTCGTCGAAGCCTCGGCGGTCAAGCCACCACGTCGCCTCCTCGCGCAACTCGCCGACGACGGGCGACTCGTCATGCCGATGGGCGTGGGCGAACAGACGCTCGTCGCCATCGAAGACGGCGACGTCGCCGAGAAGTTCGGCCCAATCTCGTTTAAACCCTTACTCGTAGACGGCGAACAGACGGGGAGCATCGTCCGCAACCGAACCAAGCGCGAAGACCCAGAGTACGAAGGCCGCGGGTGGCACGCCGGCCACGGGTGGGAACAAGAGTGGATCGACTGGGGGAGCCAGGGCTGACGGAGTCAGGGCTGACGAGTGCGCATGGCGGCGACTATCGAGTTCTCCCTTCGAGGTAGCCGACCCAGAGGCCTTTTATCGAGACCACGAGCGACCACACTGCGAGTGCGGCGAACGCCGACCCGAGCAAGAGTCCCGCCGGTTCGAACCCACTTGCGACGAGGTAGATGACCAGCGTGAGCGTGAGAAACCGACCGAGTGGCTCGTCTTCGCCGGGGAGGACGTAGGAGACGCGGAACATACTGTACTGTTCGACCGAGGCGGCAAATATGTTGATGGATAAACAGGTATGCGAGACAGATAGTCACGGTTCCTTCACGGCGAGAACCGCCTGCATCGAATATGGCTGTGTGACACCTATCGTCACACGGTGAATCAACCATGGAGAAGAACGTCGGCGGATACGACCGCATCGCTCGGGCCGTCTTCGGTCCGGTACTCATCATCGTCGGTGCTGCAGCACTCGCTGGAATCCTGACGATTGCAACAGGGACGCTCGGACTCGTCGTCGCGGGGGGCGCACTCCTCGTCGGCGCAGTGCTGACGACGACGGCAGTGACGCAGAAGTGCCCGCTCAACAGAGCACTCGGCGTCAACACGTACAAACCCACGACGAAGACTGAAGCAGAGACCGCAGGAAAAGCCCGGCCACAGTAACTCTTTCTTGGAATTCGCGCGTCGAATCCGCAGGTGGCGAGTTCAGCTCTTGAGTCCGCTCCCAGTGAGTGGCACGACGACGTCTTCGTCGTCACCGATTGCACCCATCAGGCGGAGTTCACGGAGCGCGGCGGGTGCGACGGCGCAGGTCGGTTCGGTGTAGAAGCCGTGACGGTGGAGTCTGTCGAGTTCGTCTTCCACCGCGTCGGCAGAGAGCGCGATGGCGTCGCCACCTGTCTCGTCGAGTGCTTCGTGAATCTCCGACTCGCGGACGGGGGAGAGAATCTGGATGCCGTCGGCGACGTCGTTCGTCTCGTCGGCGGCGGTGTAATGGCGAGCCTCTGCAATCGGGGCGTAACCAGCGGCCTGTGCGCCGTACAGACGCGGGATGCGGTCTATCCACCCTGCTTCGTAGAGGGCGTTGAACCCTCGGTACGCACCGAGGAAGAGCGTCCCGTGTCCGAGTGGCGTGACGACGGCGTCGGGGACGTCCCAGTCACGCTGTGCGGCGACTTCGTAGGCGAACGTTGCCGTGCCCGCGAAGAACGCAGGATTCCACGCGTGACTCGCGTACCACGCGTCGTTGGCCTCGACTGCTTCGACGCAGGCGTCGGTGACGGCTTGTCTGTCGCCTTCGACGCGGACCGGTTTCGCGCCGGCGCGTTCGATAGCACGGAGTTTCGAGGGCTTGACCGACGCCGGGACGTAGATTTCGGCGTCGATGCCGGCGCGAGCGGCGTAGGTCGCGATTGCGGCCCCCGCGTTTCCAGAGGAGTCTTCGACGACGCGGTCCACGCCGAGTTCGCTCGCCACGGAGAGCGTCGTCGTCGCGCCACGGTCTTTGAACGACCCGGTCGGGAAGACGTACTCCAGTTTGAACGAGGCGTCCCACTCGGAGGCATCGACGAGTGGCGTCATGCCCTCGCCGAGCGTGGCGTGTGGGCCAGTCGGGAGGAACTCGTCGAACGTCCAGAGGCCGCGACGGTAGTCGAGTGCGGCGTCGGCGGGCGACGATTCCACAGGGACGAACTCGGTCGCAAAGTCGAGTGGTGCACCGCAGGAACACCGCCAGCGCCACTCGTCGAACGAAGAGCCACAGGTGTCGCAGGCGAGGCGAAGATGGGACGGGAGGTTAGTGGTCGAGGTCATCGTCGGTCAGTACGTGTCGATGTCGATGCCGACCGAGCAGACGTACTCACCGCTGGCGACTTGCGGGAGTCGACGGGCGCGCCAGAAGATACCGGCGTGGTCGGCGGTGATGCGGGCTTTGAGTTTGCCGAACACGTCCGTCACTTCGAAGAGCACGTCGCCAGCGGAGACTTCCTCACCGAGGTCGCGCTTGAATCGGACGAGTCCACCGACGGGTGACCCGTACTGGTCGAATCCACGTGCGCGAGTCTGCGCTTGGAGTTCCACGTCGCCGTCGAGGAAGCCGTATCCGCGGAGGACGTTGAAGACGCCCTGAACGCCTTTCTGGATGCTCACTTCGTCCCACCCGACACAGCCGCCGAGTTCCGGGTCGATAGTCGGAACGCCAGCGTCCGGGCCGGCGCGGGCGAGTTGGCCGTCCGGGCCTTTCTGGTCGAGAACGTACCCGCATCCGAACGTCTTCGCGAGACGGAGACACTTGGCGTGCATCCGGTGGTGACGGCCACAGCGGACGCGAACCTCGTTTATCATCCGACTGGTCGACCCCTGATGCAAGTCCAAGATGAGGTCGGCGCTGCGGGCAGCCTCGAACGTCGCCGCCGCGATACGCTCCGACGAGGTCCCGCGTTCGTCGCCGGGGTACGCGCGGTTCATCTTGGTGTCGTCGATGGGGTTGCGGTGCTGTGCGACCTGAAACGCGTGGTAGTTGACGATGCCGACGACGAGAATCGACCCGGAAATCTCGGCCGGGTCGAGTTGCGGGACGACCCGCTGGATGACGCCGACGCCGTTGAGTTCGTCACCGTCTGAGGCGGCCTGCATGTAGAGCGTCTTCCCCGCAGACGCGCCGTTGATGACGGCAACGGGCAGGCCGACAGTTCCACCGTCACGGGACTCACCTACCTCCAGGCGGCCCACGTCCATCTCCCCGGGGGCCGCGCTTGCCGTTCCCAAGGTAATCATATCGAAAAACTCGGAGCCACCTCCCTTTAGGGGTTCGGTCCGGCGAGTATCGCCACAGAATTCGACGGGAGGTGTTCATCCGTCGAAAGCGGTGGCGCTTTGGTCCCAGGGTCGTAACTTCGAATCGTGACAGACGACGTTCCCGAACGCCCACCTGCTGCAGGGCTCATCGAGGCGCTGGACGTGCCACGAAACGCTGCCATCGGTGCCGTCGTCGGCTTCGGCCTCGCCGTCGGTGCCTACCTCTTCCGTGTCCTCGAGCTGTTCGGCCCGTTCGCGGGCACGCGTGAGTATCCGATACTCGGACCGGAAGGATGGTTTCTCATCCTCGCGTTCGTCCTCGCGTCTGCGACGGCGCTCCTCGTGGCGACGGTGTTGACAGTCGTGTCGGCGTATCGGCTGAGTAAAACGCTCTGAGAGAGATTCGAGCGGCCTGCGTCACGCGCTCGAAACCTGATTCGCGCCCTCTCGGGAGCTCACATCGAGTCGCCGAAGCGGACACCGCCGACGAGTCGCCAACCCGACTCGGATTTCTGTTCGAGGAGGATTTCCGCATCTTGGTAATCGAACGGTTCGTCTAACCCGAGCGTCCCCTGGTCCAGCG
This sequence comes from Haloferax marinum, assembly GCF_009674625.1. Taxonomy (GTDB): domain Archaea; phylum Halobacteriota; class Halobacteria; order Halobacteriales; family Haloferacaceae; genus Haloferax; species Haloferax marinum. The sequence goes on from NZ_WKJQ01000001.1 coordinate 1,394,517, forward strand.
GGTACGAATCCCCGACGTCGAACGACTCGTCGTCAGTCAGGTCACCGAGTGGGTACGTCCCGTCCGCACCGCCTGCGTTGGAGATGGTCACTCTAAGCGCCGACACAGGCACACTCGAGTCTCCCGAGTTGTACTCCACGGCCAGTCGGTTGGGGCCGACCGGTGGAATGTCGAACTCCCGGCGTGGTCTGGTCGATTCCGACTCGTCACCCGACTGCCCGCTGAAACGATTCTTGGAGACGAGTTTCCACCCGCTCTCGAACTGGTACTCGATATCGACCGTCGACTGCTGGTAGTCGAGGGGTTCGTCCAACCCGAGCGTCTCCTCGGTGAGGGGGTACGAATCACCCACGTCGAACGTCTCGTCGTCGGTGACGTCGTCGAGTCGGTAGGTCCCGTCCGCACTGCCTGCGTCGGTTATTCTCACGCGGAACTTCGACACCGGCAGGCTCTCTGTTCCCTCGTCGTAGACGACGTCCAACTGGTTCTGGGCCGCTGGAACCGCCACGAACACGACGTCACGGCCGAAGCCTTCGGTGGGTTCACCACCGAATTCCACGGTCGTGACGCGTTTCCAGCCAGACTCGAATTCGAATTCGAGGCGAATCGTCGCGCCGTCGTAAGTCAACGGTTCGTCCAACCCGAGTGTCTCCTGGTCGAGCGGGTACAAGTCTCCGACGTCGAACGACTCGTCGTCGGTCAGGTCACCGAGGGGGTACGTCCCATCCGCACCGCCTGCGTTCGATATTTTCACACGGAACTTCGACACCGGTAGACTCTCTTCTCCTTTTTTGTACTCGACAGTTAACTGGTGGGGCCCGGCCGGGGGCACGTCGAACACGACGTCACGGCCGAATCCCTCGGTTTGTTCGGGAGCGCCGTTACCGGAGCCGAACTGGATAGCCGTGACGAACTCCCACCGCCACCTGCCTTTGGCCTCGAGGCGAATCACTGCGTCGTCGTACGTCAACAGGTCCTCGACCCCGAGCGTCTCCTGGCCGAGTGTGTACGAGTCACCGACGTCGAACGACTCCTCGTCCGTCACCCCAGCGAGTGGGTACGTTCCGTCGGCATCGCCAGCGTCGAACAGCACTACTCTGAGCTTCGACAACGGGAAGCTCTCTGTCCCTCGTTCGTACGTGACAACCAACTGTCCATCGTTCGAGGGCGAGATGTCGAATCTGACGTCACCGCCGAGTTCGTCTGCTGGGTCGTCGGCCGTCATTGCGGAACCAAACTTCACACCGGTGACGGACCTCCAACCGATGTCGGAGTCGAAGTCGAGGTAGATGACTGCATCTGCGTAGTCGAGTGGTTCGTCCAACCCGAGCGTCTCCTGGCCGAGTGTGTACGAATCGCCGACGTCGAACGTCTCGTCGTCGGTCACCGTACTTAGCGGGTACGTCCCGTCGGCACTGCCCGCGTTGAAGATGGCCACGCGGAACTTGTCCACTGGCTTCAGTTCGTCGTCACCCGAATTCGAGAGGCTCAACCGATTCTCACCGTCCGGCGAGATATCGTACCGAGCGTCCGGTCCATCGTCGGTCGTCGAGTGACCGTCGAACGTGGGTCCCTGTCCTTGACAACCTGCAAGAATCCCGAGAGTTGCGGTCCCCATCCCGGCTAAAAGCTCGCGGCGGGAGAGGCCAGCGTCCGTGAGTTTCACACCTGAACAGATTCGGCTCCCTAGAAAGATACTTCGATTATCAGGTCGCCGTGCTGTCGCGTCCGCCCGTTGCCGCCGCGTCCCGAGTTACTCGTCGAACTCGCGTTCGTCGCCGACGAGTTCGCCGAGCCGTTCGGCCCCGGCACGCGTCCCCTTGGCGATGATGAGGTCGTTGTCGTTGAGTCGCGTCCTCGGGCCGGGCGAGACGACCCACTCGTGGCCACCGGCGCGGCGAACTGCGATGACACGCATCCCCGTCTCGGTCTTGACGCGACGGTCACCGAGCGTCGAGTTCGCGAGTGTGCTTCCGGGCGCGACGCGCAAGCGGATGATGACTTCGTCGGACTCTTTGACGGCGGCGGCGACGACGGGGTGCGCGTCGATACCGCGGAGGACGCCCTCGGCGATTTCGAGCGCTGCGTCGCTTATCGTCTCCGTCGCGCCGGCTAGTTGGACGAGTCCACGGAGGGAGACAGGGTCTTCGACGCCACTCGCCGCGCGGAGCGTCCACGCCTCGAACCGCGACTTCAGAGCGTCGACCTCGGCTTCGAGCTCTTCGACTTCTTCTGCGACACCCTCGCTGTCGAACAACACGGCACCGTAGGCGAGGTCCACCGCGAGTTCGCTCATATCCTTCATCAGGACGATGGAGTCGACGGCGCGTTCGAGGTCCTCGATAGTCGGTTCTTCGACCTCAGGCGGGTCGTATCGGATACCAGTCGCGGCCTCGTGGACCGTCCGGAGTCCCTCGTCACGGCCGCGGAGGAGGAGGACGTCGCCAGGGCGGAGCGTCGTGTCGTGGTCTGGGTTGGTCACCCACTGCCCGGCGCGGGTGAGGGCGACGACACGCACGCCGGTTTCGGTCTCCATGTTGATGTCACCGAGTGACTGACCGGCGTACGGAGACGTGGCGGTGAGTTCACACCGAATCGTGGTCTCGACTGCTTCGGGAAGTGCCGCACGAATCGCGTCCGGGAGGCCGATGTCCTCGATGACGACTTTCGCGATGTCGCCCGCGGCGTCAGAAATCTTCTCTGCGGCCCCGACGACACCGAGGACGGGGGCGAGTTCCTCGGCGTCTTCGGGACTGCGCGCGGCCATCATCAGACTCATGCGCGCTTGCAGTTGCAGGATGTCCATCCGCTCTTCGAGGGCTAAGACCTCGGCCGCGAGGTCTTCGTTCGCGTGGAGGACAGACGAGTACGAGAGGTCGATGAGTAACTCTGCAGTATCTTTCATCTCTGCGAGCACGGCCTTCACGCTCACAGGTTCGTACTCCACGTCCTCCGGATTCATGCGCCCGCCTTCACGACGTGACGGGAAAAGACTTGCCAGGAATATCGGTGCCACCGTTTCTCGTGTACCCCTACGTCGTCATTGCATATGAACCTCGGCGAGCCATCGTGTCACGTGACACACAGAATCACCCCTCATATAATGGGGAGATAATATCGACAACTGTCGAGAGTCAGTTTTGTCGAGCCGCTCGAGTGAAATCGGCGTACTGCGTTGCAGTGATATGTGTATGCCGGTCGATAACATATGCATGGAAACGATAACGCTTTTTTGATATGGTAAGCAACCTTCTGGGTATGTCAGGCGAACTGAAGCGGGGGCTGGAAGGTGTGCTGGTCACCGAGTCGGAGCTTAGCTTCATCGACGGCGATGCGGGACAACTCATCTATCGAGGCTACGACATCGCAGACCTCGCACGCGATACGAGTTACGAGGAAGTGCTGTATCTCCTCTGGCACGGGAAACTTCCGAATCGCGAGGAACTCGACGACTTCTCCACAGAACTGGCGGCGCACCGCGACCTCGACGACGGCACACTCGACGTGGCACGGGAACTTGCCGAACAGGACGAGTCGCCGATGGCGGCGCTCCGCACGCTCGTCTCGGCGCTGTCGGCGTACGACGAAAACGCAGACTTCGAGGACGTGACCGACCGCGAGGTCAACCTCGAGAAGGCAAAGCGCATCACGGCGAAGATGCCGTCGGTGCTCGCCGCCTACGCGCGCTTCCGCCGTGGCGAAGACTACGTCGCTCCGAGCGACGACCTGAGTCACGCTGCGAACTTCCTCTACATGCTCAACGGCGAGGAACCGAACGAGGTTCTCGCCGATACGTTCGACATGGCCCTCGTGCTGCACGCAGACCACGGCCTGAACGCTTCGACCTTCTCCGCGATGGTCACTGCGTCCACGCTCTCGGACATGTACAGTGCAGTCACCTCGGCAGTTGGCACGCTCTCGGGGTCGCTGCACGGCGGCGCGAACGCGAACGTCATGCGGATGCTCAAAGACGTCGACGACAGTGACATGGACCCGACCCAGTGGGTGAAAGACGCCCTCGAACGCGGCGAACGCGTCGCCGGATTCGGTCACCGCGTCTACAACGTCAAAGACCCCCGCGCGAAGATTCTCGGTGAGGAGTCCGAGGCGCTCGGAGAGGCCGCAGGCGACATGAAGTGGTACGAGATGTCCGTCGCAATCGAGGAGTACATCGGTGAGGAGAAAGGTCTCGCGCCAAACGTGGACTTCTACTCTGCGTCGACGTACTACCAGATGGGAATCCCCATCGACCTCTACACCCCCATCTTCGCCGTCTCTCGCGTCGGCGGATGGATTGCGCACGTCCTCGAACAGTACGACGACAACCGTCTCATCCGGCCGCGCGCACGGTACGTCGGGGACAAAGACCTCGACATCCCGGCGCTCGACGACCGATAACGACGGCGACAGGGCACGGGTTCTTTTTTCAGTCCGAGGCTGGCACGCCGCGGACCGACTCACAGAACAGAGACGTCTGAACCGTCGTCGCTCTCGGCCGACGGTTCGGCCGTCCCCACCGTCTCGAACACGGCCTCAGAGACGAACCCCCAGCAATCACGTTAGTATATCGACAGGGGCACGACACCTGAATGACGAGCGTCATACGCCGAAATGAAGTCGCCGCAGTCTGTCGATTATACTTTCGCCGTGGGTGGGGGACGTTTATATACCTAGGGGCCAGAAAAGAACTTGCACGTCACACGCGTGCATTCCCCCTTTCCCCCACTTCCACACGCCGAGCGACAGCGCCCCGTTCGGTCACCGTGTGGGTCGGCAACACGTAGTCGAAGGGAACTATCCCGAACGATTAAACACGAAAGGCGGCGATTCGTGAGCATGCTCTCTCTTTCCGACGTCCAAGACGCACGCGAGCGCGTCGAAGCGGTTGCCCGACGGACACCGCTGGAGTACTCGCACACCTTCTCCGACATGACGGGTGCCGAGGTCCACCTGAAACTGGAGAACTTCCAGCGGACCGGGTCGTTCAAAATCCGGGGTGCGATGAACCGAATCGCCACGCTCTCCGACGAAGAACAGCGCGCAGGTGTGGTGACCGCGAGCGCCGGCAACCACGCACAGGGTGTCGCGCTCGCTGCCACGCGCGCAGGCGTCGATTCGAAAATCGTGATGCCGGAGTACGCACCCATCACGAAGGTGAAAGCGACAGAACGGTACGGTGGCGACGTCGTCCTCTACGGTGCCGACTACGACGAAGCACAGGCGAAAGCACACGAAATCGAACGCGAGGAAGGCCGGACCTACGTCCACGCCTTCGACGACGAGTACGTCATGGCCGGGCAGGGGACGATTGGCCTCGAAATCGCAGAGGACTGCCCCGACCTGGATACCGTCATCGTCCCCATCGGTGGTGGTGGTCTCATCTCCGGCATCGCCACGGCCATCAAAGAACAGTACCCAGAGGTTCGCGTCATCGGCGTCCAAGCCGCCCAGGCGTCCAGCGCCGCCGACTCGCTCAACAAGGGCGCAGTACAGGAAATCGACGAGGTAGACACCATCGCAGACGGTATCGCAGTCCGTCGAATCGGAGACAAGACGTTCGAAGTCATCCAAGAACACGTCGACGAAATCGTCACCGTCTCCGACGAAGAGATTGCAGTCGCGCTCACCTACCTCCTCGAACGCTCGAAGACGCTCGTCGAAGGCGCAGGGGCAGTCGCACTGGCCGCGCTCGTCTTCGAGAAGTTCGACTACGAAGCGGACGAGGTCATCGTCCCGGCGCTCTGCGGTGGGAACATCGACATGAACACGCTGACCACCGTGGTGATGCGTGGACTCGTCGAGACGGGGCGCTATCTCAAGATTCGGACCGAACTCAAAGACCGCCCAGGGTCGCTCGAACACCTCATCGGGATTATCGCCGAGAAGAAGGCCAACATCTACGCCGTCCGGCACGACCGAACCTCGCGGAAGATCGCCCTGAACGCGACGGAAGTCGAAATCGACCTCGAGATGCGTGGCCCCGACCACGTCGATTCGCTCCTCGCGGCGCTCCGCGGCGAGGGGTACGAGGTCGAAGTTCTCGACTGAGCCTCCTGTTTTCCTTAGCCTCTCGTTCCCATCTATTTTATCACGCCGTGGCGAATCCTGCCGGATATGAAGCGAGTCATCAACACGGACGAAGCACCGGCCGCAGTCGGTGCGTACAGTCAGGCAACGACGAACGGGTCGCTCCTCTACACCGCCGGCCAGATTCCGCTGACGCCGGACGGCGAACTCCTCGACGACGAAGACATCGCCACGCAGACCGAGCAAGCCCTCGACAACCTGCTCGCCATCCTCGAGGAAGCGGGTGCCGACGCCGGCGACGTGCTGAAGACGACCGTCTTCCTCGGCGATATCGGTGACTTCGAGGAGATGAACGAGACGTACGCGACGTACTTCGACGACGAGCCGCCGGCCCGGTCGGCCGTCGAAGTGGCGAACCTCCCGAAGGGTGTCGGTGTCGAAATCGAGGCCGTCGCCGTCGTCGACGAGGAGTGAACCGCCGCGTTCGCTCTGCCCTCGCGTGGGGGGCGGTGAGTCTCCTCCTCGTGGGCGTCCTCGCACAGAGTGCGACCCTGCTCGGACTCGGTATCGAGGCGTCGGTCGGAGCGGTCGCAGCAGTCGCTGTGGTCTCCGGCATCGTCGTCGCGTCTGTGACATACGTCATCGAACCGCGACTCGAACGGAAAGGAAGGGCTTAAATTAATCAGGCGGAAACGTTGCGTTGTAAGCCAGCCAGGATGGCCGAGCGGTAAGGCGCACGCCTGGAAAGCGTGTTCCCTCTGGGATCGGGGGTTCAAATCCCTCTCCTGGCGCTTCTCTGAAAACTACGCTCCGAGCGATGCGTCTCGGCGCATCGCGGACAGCCGTTTTCGTGAAGCGTCTTCGAGAGGGATTTGAACCAAGGAGCGAAGTGACTGAGGTTCAAATCCCTCTCCTGGCGCTTCTTCCGAACTCAACTCTCATAGCAGCGCGTCTCGTCGCGCTGCGGGCGGCTTGGTCGGGAGGACGCTAACAAAGAGGGAATGAACTAGCGAGCAACGCAGAGCGTTGTGGGGTTCGGCGGAGACGCCATCTCTGCTACCCCATAGATTCAAGACCTGACGAAATTCATACAAGTCAAGAGATGCCGTCTCGTCGTGAGGTACTCCGGTTCGGTGGACTCGTAGCGGCTGGTGGGGTCACCGCGCTCACGACGTCGAGAGTCCGGTCCCAGCACGCGACGGGTCCCGAGCACTCACGGCCGTTGGACCCCTCGTGGAAGCCATTCTCTGCTGGCCGGTGGACCGAACAGTCCCGCCAACGCATGCCCGGAGAGCCAAACGCCATCACACCGTTCGAAGACGGGCGGTTACTGATAGCCGGAACACGCACTGTCGAAGACGAACCCCACGGCTGGGTCGCCATCGTCGGCACCGATGGTACCGTGGAGTCCTCCCAGACGTTGGACAGGGGCAGACTGTTCACCGCAACACAGACCGCCGAAGGCGTCCTCGTCGGTGGTATTTTGAACGATCACACTGCTGCCCAGTTCGTTACTGTCGGTTCGAACGGAACGGTCAAAGCGAACGACACTGTTGCACCTCGTCGTGGTCAAGTCGGAGTATTCGAGCTCGAGGCAGTCCCATCGCGAAATGGGGGCAAGCCACGTGAGGCACTAGTCGCTGGTGGACTCATCTCGTCCAACGATTGGTGGGATTCGGTCTGGCTCGTCGGGCTCGATGCGAGAGGGCAAAAACGATGGCGGCGAACCTACGATGCTTCCGTTCTGATAATTACCGGTGCGCTCGTTGCCGGTCCGTCTCGGGTGCATCTCGTCGGAAACCTCGATGGGAGCGACGGCACCGCTAATCGAGCAGGCATCGTCTCGATAACGGATGGTGCCACCGATTGGCGACAGATTTACGCAGCAGACATGTTCTGGGACGTCGCCTCTCCGCACGACGGCTCTGGAGATATGCTCGTCGTCGGCGACGTGCGGCAACAAGACGGACCGGATACAGGGTTTCTGGCCCGCCTCGACGACGACGGGAAGATTCGATGGTGGAAGACCATCGGCCAGTTGGAGGGTTCAGTTTCTGTCAGACGCGTCGTATCAACAGCACAGCAGTGCCTGGTGTTCGGGAGGGTTTCACGTGATGAGAAGTCCGACCGAGAGTTCATCCTCTCGACCGATGGGTCAGGCTCGCAGGCGCGTGGCTACTGGGTAGAAGAACCGGTCGAGTCAGCCACACTACTCCCAGACGGCAAGCTGGTAGTTGGCTCAGGAACCGACGGTTCGTACTCGATTCGAGTGCTGTCTCCCGAGGGGGGAAGATGAGCGCCGCTCGCTTCACTGGCGTCCTTCGGTGGGCACGACGATTCTGGTCGGGGTTCACCTCGAACCGATTGCTCGGAACCGTGACTGTGACCGCTGTGACCTGGAATTCGCTCCCGACCTTTACGTCCGTGCCAATTCTGGGAGTTCTCGCGAGAGGACTCGCTGAGATACAGTCGGCGCTACCGAGTTCGGGGATTTCCTTCGGGTTGAGCGTCCTCCTATTGGCGATACTCATCGCTTCGTATCTCCCGCGCATCTATCTGGATGTGTTCGCTGCACCGGTGCGGGACCACCTGCGCGTCCAGGCGGTGCTTTCGGGGCACGCGTTCGTGACCGCAGTAGTCGCGTACGCGTTGTTCCTTTCGACGGCGTACAACGGACTCCCATTCGGCCTCACTGGAGTACCGTCGTGGACACTGAGTGCTGTCGCCTTCGCGGGGATTCCCGTCGTGCTTCTCACGTTGCAGTCGGTCGAATCTCGCTCCCTGGAGAATCCGGACAATTACTTCACCCGGCCACTGGTGTTCCTCTCAGGTGATGAGAACCCGAGAGAAGCGACTCGTGAGGGGTTCGAACCCTATCAGAACGATACACGAATGAATCAGTTGGTCTCACTGTTCGTCCCCATCGCAGGAGCTACGGCATACACGTTTCCTGCCACGTTCTTCGGTGCCTTCGCGGGCGCGCTCAACCTGTATTATCCCGTCTTAGAGAGTGTCGCCTTCGTAGGTATCGTCGGGACCTGGGTGTTACAGAGTGAGCGAACGCCCGCGCCAGAATCGCGACTCGGTGCGGGGTTGAAATCGGCGACCGCAGTCGACACAGGATTCTATCGACAGATTCAGACTGCGACGAATCCGAAGGCCTGGGGGGCGTTCGGTCTCCTCTTTTTCGGAGTCCTCCTCTCTGTGATTCCACTGCTTTTGGGGTCTTCCTTTCACACCCCCATCGACGCGTTTGCCCCCGACACGCTTCTCGCAGCATACCGCGACGTCTTCAGACTGCACACCCTCGAGGCTGCTGGCTACGCGGGAGAGAAAACAGGCGACTTCGTGGTCTGGGTCGGACTGACCGTGACGCCCTTCTTGGTCGTGTGTTACGGCCTCTGGTATTGGTACCACACCGCTCGGCGGCTTCCCTCGATGCTATACGAAGGGGGAGAGTCACAGTTTAGCCAGAAGTTCACCGCGCGGGCTCGTCATCCCCCGGTCAGTCGGCCACGCGGGTACTTCTTGCCACTCACCATTCCCGTCTGGGCGTGGTTGGAACACCGATTCACCTGGGGTGAATCGTTTATCTCACTCCCCGTCGCCAGCAACGACTTTGGGTTTCTCATCGTTTGGACGCTCGGTGTCGTCGTCGTCGGCTGGTCGATGGTTTCGACGTGGAAACGCCAGCCAGAACCGTCGGCTGGATTTCTGTTAGAGCTGGTCGTTCCACTCGCCGTTCTGTTCCTGACTGTCCTCGATTTCAGCCAGGACAAGTTCACCGAACTCGGTGGGACCGCGTTCATATTCGTTCTCACGATTCTAGTGTTCCACGGCAACAATCTACTCGACCGGCTCTACGAGTTCCCACCGTGGAAACGGACCCTAATAGTGTGTACCTTTAGTGGAAGCTTCGGCTTTAGCGTCGGCGAGTACTTCGAACCGTTCGTTGGTGTGGCCGCCGGTTTGGCTTTGTTTGGCGTTCTCGTCGCCGAGGGGAAGATGCACGACTTCGAAGAGGCGTCCGACGAAGATTCGATGTCGGACGGATGAGGTGGGAGTTCCGAACTCTCTCGTACCCTGGGAGACAGACCCGGCCCGCCGACCACCCTCAAGCCCACCAAAGACGCACCACACCCACGTAACCACCGTCGCGATTCCCGAAAAACGAGAACCCACGCGGGTGTCTTTTTCCACTGCAGTGCTACGTTCACCTGCAGATAAGCCAACTGCCATCTGTTTCAACATGGGTCGGCGAGACGCCTTCGAGGCGTCCCGTATCAGTATAGCGTCCAAAACATTCATCACTGTGCGAAGCAATACCACGTTTGACAATGCCTGACACCAAAACCGGCCGTGAGAAGAAGGGCCTCAACAAGCGGACCCAGCTTACCGAACGGCTGTATGAACGAGAATTGTCGGTGTTAGACGGCGAAGACGACGAGCCCGAACTCGACGACACCGAGGGTGAGTTCATCGCCGAGGAACTTCCGGACGAATCCTGACGCGACACGCCAGTCTCGTTCGACTGGCCACGCGGATTTTTTATCGACGCTCACGTAGCCTCCGAGCGTGCCACATCGTGCGAACTACGCAACTGTGTTCATCGGGGCGCACCTCCACCCACCGGACGAGACACTGGACCTCGACTGGGCCGACGACGTCGGTGACGAGACCGACGTCTTCGAGTTCGACGTCCCGACCGACGACGCGCAGGAAGCCTACCTCGGCATTCAAGCGTTCGACGTCGGGGAGTACGGCCACGAGATTCACATAAACGGCGACGCGCTCTCCGGTTTCGACATCCCACCGAGTGATGGCTGGCAGTACTGGGTCGATACAGTCGCCGGCGCAGAACTCGTCGAAGGGACGAACACCATCCAACTCACCCGCGACGAGTCCACCGACGACGCCTTCGCCGTCGGGACGATAACCGTCCACTGGAAGGAACCCGTCGAAAAATAGTATATAAACCAGGAGAAATTCACGGATATTGTGTCATGTGATGTCGTGCCACACAATCGCCGAATTGCGGGTCTAAGCCCACCCAGTCGCCTAATTACGCGGGTATTTCGTCACGCACTCATCTATCACTCCGCGAGCTCGCGGCGTAGCATTTATATAGAATCACAAACAATCAGGCGATGACTATGAGCCAGCGAATGCAGCAGGGTCAGCCGATGATCATTCTCGGTGAAGACTCCCAGCGCGTCAAAGACCGTGACGCGCAGGCGTACAACATCCGCGCCGCACGAGCGGTCGCAGAGGCAGTACGCTCGACACTCGGTCCGAAAGGGATGGACAAGATGCTCGTCGATTCGATGGGTGACGTCACCATCACGAACGACGGTGTCACCATCCTCAAAGAGATGGACATCGACAACCCGACGGCCGAGATGATCGTCGAAGTCGCCGAGACGCAGGAAGACGAAGCAGGCGACGGCACGACGACGGCAGTCGCTATCGCGGGTGAACTCCTGAAGAACGCCGAGGACCTCCTCGAACAGGACATCCACCCGACGGCAATCATCCGTGGCTTCAACCTCGCTTCCGAGAAGGCACGCGAGGAAGTCGACGACATCGCAGAGCGCGTCGAACCCGACGACGAGGACCTGCTGAAGAAGGTCGCCGAGACCTCGATGACCGGCAAGAGCTCCGAACTCAACAAGGAGCTCCTCGCGGACCTCATCGTCCGTGCCGTCAAGCAGGTCACCGTCGAAGCCGACGACGGTTCCTACGTCGTCGACCTCGAAAACATCTCCATCGAGACGCAGACCGGTCGCTCCGCGTCCGAGTCTGAACTCCTCACTGGCGCTGTCATCGACAAGGACCCCGTCCACGACGACATGCCGGTCGAGTTCGACGAGGCCGACGTGCTCCTCCTCAACGAGCCGGTCGAAGTCGAAGAGACCGACATCGACACGAACGTCTCCATCGAGAGCCCCGACCAGCTTCAGAAGTTCCTCGACCAGGAAGAGGCACAGCTGAAAGCGAAGGTCGACCAAATCGTCGACTCCGGTGCCGACGTGGTCTTCTGCCAGAAGGGTATCGACGACCTCGCCCAGCACTTCCTCGCGAAGAAGGGCATCCTCGCCGTCCGCCGGACCAAGAAGTCCGACGTCAAGTTCCTCAAGAACATCACGGGCGCGTCCATCGTCTCGGACCTCGACTCCATCGAGGCCGCCGACCTCGGCCGTGCGTCCATCCGCCGTGACGACGCCGACGACCTGTTCTACGTCGAAGGTATCGGCGAAGACGTCCACGGTGTCACGCTCCTCCTCCGCGGTTCGACCGACCACGTCGTCGACGAACTCGAGCGCGGTGTCCAGGACGCTCTCGACGTCGTCGCTTCGACGGTCGCCGACGGCCGCGTCCTCGCAGGTGGCGGTGCCATCGAAGTCGAACTCGCCTCGCGCCTCCGCGACTACGCAGACTCCGTCTCCGGTCGCGAGCAACTCGCAGTCGAAGCGTTCGCCGACGCGCTCGAACTCGTCCCGCGCGTCCTCGCCGAGAACGCTGGTCTCGACTCCATCGACACGCTCGTCGACCTTCGTGCGGCCCACGAAGACGGACAGGTCCGCGCTGGCCTGAACGTCTTCACCGGCGACGTCGAAGACGCATTCGAAGCAGGCGTCGTCGAGACGGCCCACGCCAAAGAGCAGGCCATCTCCTCCGCCTCCGAAGCCGCGAACCTCGTCCTCAAGATAGACGACATCATCGCTGCTGGTGACCTCTCGACCGGTGGCAACGACGACGAAGAGGGCGGCGCACCCGGCGGCATGGGTGGCATGGGCGGTATGGGCGGTATGGGCGGCGCGATGTAAAGGTAGGCTTACGCCCCACACATCCACACCCACACCGACTTCCGCACCGCACGACAGACCGATTATTTTTCGACAGAAGAACTATCCCGAAGAGCCGAGTAGCCGCGGCTATGCCCTCCAGACGCGACTACCTCGCTAGCTTCGGTGGGGGCCTCGGGACGCTCGGACTCGCCGGGTGTCTCGACGCTGGGCCGCCGACACAATCCGCGAGAGAGACGAGGACACCGACGCCGCCACCGGAACCACACGCGTTCGGCGAGCGCGCGATTCTTGGGTCGGTGGGAGTGGCACCACAGGTCGTACAGGTACAGGAGTCGTTTCATCGCGTTCTCAACAGCAGTTGGGGCGCAGTCGAGCGTGTCGAAGACCACTGGGTCGTGTTCGTGGAACTCGCCGTCGACACGCCAGAGACGGCCAGCATCCCAGTAGACTCGATACGACTCGTCGCCGGCGACGAGGTGTTTGTGGCGCAAGAAGCCTTCGCCGACGTCCCGGCGAGAGACGTCTACCTCGACCACCTCATCAGTCCCCAACTCCCGTACGACCCGGACTCGAACCGCACCGGGTGGGTCGGGTTCGTCGTGCCGAGTGAGTACTCGACGCCCGACGACGTCACACTGCAAATCCACTACGGCGGAGACGTTGTCGCGTGGACGCTCCCATCGGCGAGCGCGGGCCGCCTCTCCGACCCACTCCCGACGTTCGAACTCGTTTCGTTCGACGGGCCAGAGACGACACCAACCGATGGCACCGTGGAGTTGAAGATTACTGCGACGAACGACTCCGCGGTTGCTGGCGTCTTTCGCGCGTGCGTCAACACGACCGGACCCACTGGGGTGCGCCGACCACATCGTCGGCGCGTGCCGCTCGACGCAGGAGCGGAAGCGACGACTACGGTCGAGTTGACGACGTCGAACTACACGACAGAATCGGAGACCACATTCGAGTGTTACCTCAGAACCGCCGATGTCGGGCGGAGTCTGTCGATTTCGGTCGTCGACTGAGCCGACAAATAGCAACCGTGCGAACACCCCGCATCCCAGATGATTTGGACGTTTCTCTCACTTTCATATTCAGAGTTGGAGTTGCGTTCAGAAATAGAACAAACTAAGTAGGGGGTACGGGAATGAGTGACTATGCCGACGACGCTGTTACTGAACAAAGACGACGTCAACGAGAACGTCCAGATGCCGGAACTCATCTCGGCTATCGAAGACGCCTTCGCGGCCTACGAGACCGGCGACGCCCAGATGCCGCCGAAATCGTACATCGACCTGCCAGAGTACAACGGTGACTTCCGGTCGATGCCCGCGTATCTCGACGCCGGTGACTGGGACGCAGCAGGCATCAAGTGGGTGAACGTCCACCCCGACAACGGCGACAAGTTCGGGCTGCCGACCGTCATGGGGACGATGATCTACTCCGACCCCGAGAACGCCTTTCCCCTCGCACTGCTCGACGGGACGGAACTGACGATGCTCCGCACGGGCGCTGCTGCCGCCGTCGCCACCGACTACCTCGCCGTCGAAGACGCCTCCTCGATGGGTATCATCGGTGCCGGTGTCCAGTCGTACACGCAACTCCGTGCCATCAGCGAAGTCCGCGACATCGAGGAAGTCGTCATCTCTGACCTCGACGAAGAACGCGTCGCCGACTTCATCGACGCCTTCGAAGCCGACTTCGACATCCGCGCAGGGTCTATCGAAGAGGCCGCCCAGTGCGACGTTCTCTCGACGGTCACGCCCGTCGAATCACCCATCGTCCCCTTCGACGCCGTCGGCGAACACACCCACATCAACGCGATGGGTGCCGACGCCGAAGGCAAGCACGAACTCGACGACGAGATTCTCCTGAACGCCAAACTCGTCATCGACGACCACGCCCAGACGACCCACTCGGGCGAAATCAACGTCCCGTACCACGAGGGCGTCCTCGGTGACGACGACATCTTCGGTGCCATCGGCGAAATCGTCGTCGGCGACAAAGCCGCCCGGACCGAAGCAGACGGCATCAGCGTCTTCGACTCCACTGGACTGGCGATTCAGGACGTCGCGGCCGCTCACGTCGCGTACGAACACGCTATCGAGAACGACAACGGCTACGCGTTCGACCTGCTCGGTCTCGCCGACGAATAACGCGACGTCGACACTCGCGAGTCTATTTCTGCATTTTTTCTTCGCTACTCACCAGTTCCACGCTGGTTGGAGAGATAGCCGAACACCTTCGACACCACGTAGACGATGGCGATGAACGGCAGGAGCGGGATGAAAAGCATCACGAGGATGAGAAACATGGCCCACCCGATAGAGTCCATCTCCATGTCGGGGCGCATGCCTGTCCGCGGTGTGACCGTTCGGTAGACCTTGTGTGGAATGGAGAGTGACTCCTCTTGGCTCATGTATTCGTGTACGTTTGCCGAAACGATAAGGTGACCGGCGAGCAGGGTGCTCGCGGTTATTCGAGGTGGACTGCCGGACGGAACGGAATCGCCTTCGAGGCCCGGTCGGCCGGGTCGACGATGTCGTCGGCGTCTTCGACGTACACCTCGACGTCGGCGTCGAACTCACGTGCGAGGAAGTCGGCGGCACGCTCGTAGGTCGCCGATTCGTCGAGGTCGAGTTTGGCGCGGAGTGCCGCCTCGTCTTGGCCACGCGTTTGGCTCACGAGGTCCTGCACGAGGTCGTTGACGGCGTTGCCCTTCTCGCGGAGGTCAGGGTCCTGCATGACCTGCCCCATGATGGCACCGACGTTGTCGCCGTTGTCGACGACCGTCTCGAACACGTCGCGCTTCCAGTCGGCGGCGACGTAGACGCGGAGCGTGTCGGGGTCGGAGTCGGTCACGTCGATGATGTCGCGGATGTCTTCGGTCAGGCGTTCGACCTGCTGTTCTTCGAGTTCGACCGTCTCGTCGTCGAACTCAGTGTCCGGTTCCGGCCACGGAACGTCTTCGGCCGCCGTGCCGGTCAACTGCTCGTGGAGTTCGTTCGTCATGAACGGGACGAACGGGGCGAGCAGGCGCAGGCGCGTCTCGAGGACGGTTCGGAGCGTCCACTTCGCAGCAGGGCGGTCGAGGTCCGTCCGGCGGCGGTACCACCGCAGGTCCTCTTCGAAGTTGTAGAAGGCGGCCTGACTGGCCGAGCGCGTCTCGGATTCGTCCATGGCCTCGGTCACGTCGCGGACCGTGTCCTGCAGTTTCGACAAGAGCCATCGGTCGATGGTCGCCAGTTCGGGGCATTCGTCCGGTCCGGGGTCTGCGATAACCTCCTGTGCGCGGTTCCAGAAGCGCTCGAGTTGGTCCTGGACCGACCCGACGAGTTCGGAGCGCCAGTCGTAGTCTTGCCACGGTTCGGCCGAGTTGAGCAGGAAGAAGCGGACGGTGTCGGCACCGTACTCGCTGATGGCCTCGCCGGGGAGGACGACGTTCCCCTTCGACGACGACATCTTCTGGCCTTCGAGCAGGCCCATCCCCATGATGACGATGCCCTGTGGCCACTGTGGCTGGTCGAACAGTTCGCCGTGGTGGAACTGGTAGAACGTCAGGTGGTTCGTGATGAGGTCGTTCCCACTGAAGCGGTAGTCGACCGGGTACCAGTAGTCCCACTCCTCGCGCAGTTCGAGGGCGCGTTCGTCGGCCTCGTCGGCCGCCTCTGGGCCGTAGAACAGCGTGTCGAAGAAGTCCTGCGTCAGGTCTTCGGTCGGGATGTCCTGCAGGCGGTGGGCGATGGTGTAGTACGCCATGTAGATTGTCGAGTCCGACAATGGCTCGATGACGAACTGGTCGTCCCACGGCAGGCGGGTTCCGAGGCCGTAGTTACGGATACACGGCCACCCGTTCAGCCAATCGATGGTGTGGTGGTACTCGTCGCGGGTGTTGTCCGGGATGGCGTCCAGACCGTCGGCGACGTCGTGTGCAATCTGCTTCCAGTCTTCGTCGTCGTACGACAGGAACCACGTGTCCTGTTCGGCGACGACGACGTCGCCGCCACAGCGACAGACGACTTCCTCGGAGAACTCCTGCATGACGTCGAACTGGCCGGCGTCGATACCGTCGGCCTTGTAGTCGTCGCGAACCTTCTCGACGAGTTCGCCGGCGTAGTCGCCGTAGAACTCCTTGAGTCGGCCAGCGTGGAACTCCTTGTTGTAGAGGTCCTTCGTCGCCTTCTCCAGCGCGGGGTCGTCAGACGACTCGATGCCAGCGTTCTCGACGGCGGATTTGGCGGGAATCTCGCCGTACTCGTCGTCCTCGCTGTCGATGTCGAGGATTGGAATCGGCTCGATGTCGGCCACGTCGGCAGGGTCGATGCCGAACGATTCGAGGAATGCGGTGTCGGCTTTGGCCTCTTGCAGCGCGACGTAGTCGTCGGGGCTGTGTGCCGGGACGGACATGACGACACCTGTCGCGTTGTCGGCGTCGACGAAGTCCGCTGGCAGGACGAGCACTTCGTCACCAGTGACGGGGTTCTGGACGGACTGGCCGACCAGTTCGGAGCCTTCGACGGTCTCCAGAATCTCCACGTCGTGTGCCTGGTACTCCAGTTTCGCGGCGGCGTACTCGGAGACGAACCACGTCTCGCCTTCGACGTCGGCGACGACGTAGGTCGCCTCGGGGTCGATGTAGGCGTTCGTCACGCCGTGGACCGTCTCGGGGCGCAGCGTCGCCATCGGGACGACGACTGACTCGCCGTCGCGTTCCCAGCCGAATCGGACCAGCGTGTACTCCTGGAACTCGGCGTTCTCGCCTTCGAGCAGGTCGTGGGTCGTGACCGGTTGCTCTTCGTTCGTACAGAACTTGACGGGGTGGAGGCCCTTCTCCAGTCGGCCGCGTTCGCGGAGCGTCCGGTACTGCCACTCGATGAACTTCGAGTAGCGCTCGTCGTTCGTCGTGAACTCACGACGCCAGTCGACGGAGAGCCCGAGCGACTGCATCCCCTTCTTGTAGTGTTCCTCGATGAAGTAGCGTGCCCACCCCATCGGCGTCTCCAGGTCAGAGAGCGTGTCTTCGGAGACGTTGTAGGTGTCTTTGAGGACGGACAGTTGCTTCTCTTCGCCTTTCTTCAGTCGCTCGACCGCGCCGATAATCGGCGTGCCGGTGACGTGCCAGGCGATTGGGAACAGGACGTTGTCGCCCTGCTGGCGTCGATAGCGGGCGTACACGTCCGGAACCGTGTAGGTGCGTGCGTGCCCGATGTGCATCCCACCACTCGGATACGGATACGGAACCGTGACGAACGTCGCGTCGTCGGCGTCTGCGTCCGGGTCGGCCTCGTATCGGCCAGACTCGGCCCAGCGCTCCCGCCAACGCGCCTCGAGTTCCTGCGGGTCGTAGTCCATATCCGTGGTAGTGGCACGCCGACCTAAAATAACTCCTATACTCGACTTCTGGGCCTGTCTGATTGCGGCAGATATTGTCACATTTTGACATGGGCGAGTCGCAAAGTACGCGCTGGGCGAGACGAAATCAACGGGACAGAGAAAATTTGATTCAGTCGTTCAGACGGACGAGGGCCGAGCGACCGACTCGACTCAGTCGATGTCGATGCGGTGGGATTCGTCGGGCGTCACGTCCATCTTGGGGAGTTCGATGGTGAGGACGCCGTTGTGGTACGACGCCGAGGCGTTCTCTTCGTCCACTGCTTCGGGGAGTCGGAGGGTGCGGCGGGCAGACTGCTGGCGCCGTTCGCGGTGGAGATACTCGCCTTCTTCACGTTCTTCGGTCATCTCACGCTTCGCCTCGATGGTCAGGGTTCGGTTGGCAATCGAGAGCGAGATATCCGACTTTTCGTAGCCTGGGAGGTCAGCAGAGAGGACGAGTTTGTCGTCGTAGTCGGAGATATCGACGGCCATGTCGTGCAGTCGGGGCGCTGGCATCGTGCCCGAGCGGTCGAACTGGTGGCCCATCTCGTCGAACTGTCGGGAGAGTCGTTCGAACAGTTCTTCTATGTCTTCGAATGGATTCGTGCGTCGCATCATCGGTAATTCACCGAGGGTTAGGAACGTCGCCCGAGGAGATAACCATTTCCGGAACAGGAGTAGCAATTAGCACGCTACGAGGCGTCTCGCGCCGACATTCGAAAAATTGGTCGGTTATTCGATGTCGATGCTGCTGGAGTCGTCAGCCACCGGTTCCGCCTTCGGGAGCGTGATCGTGAGGACGCCGTTTTTGTAGGTTGCCTTCACCTCGTCGCGTTTGACTTCCGTCGGGAGCGTCACCGACCGGGAGACCGACCGCTGGGTTCGCTCGTGTCGGATGTAGTTATCTTCGTCGACGTCCGTCGACTCCTCTCGGTCGGCGGCAATCGAGAGTTGGCGGCCACGAACGCTCACGTCGAGGTCTTCTTTCTCGAATCCGGGCAGGTCGGCGACGACCTCGACACTGTCGTCGGTCTCGACCATGTCGAGGGAGATGTCTTGGAACCGCGCGAGGCCGGAGTCCTCGAAGGACCGACCCATCCGGTCGAACAGGTCTTCGATCTCGTCGAATGGATTTCGTTGCATACATCTCGGTATTCGACGCGCATCTCAAAGAAACATGTGGTCAGTCTCACATGAAAAGTGGGAGTACGTGCCCACTCTCGTCGAGTGACCAGAGAGACGACGGGTGTCTCTTTACACGAACGGCTCCGAAAATCGACGCTCGAGAGTCAGTACAGAACGTGACGCGTGTCGTACGACCCGAGCACGCGAACCCACCCGTTTTGGGCAATCTCTTCGACGTCGGCGAGCGCCTGTTGCATCCGCTCTTCGTAGAGTCCGGCGTCGGCGTCGATGTGGAAGAGATAGTCGCCGAGGCGGTTCCCGCTCGGGCGCGACTCGATACGCGAGAGGTTGACGTCGCGCTCGGCGAACGCTTCGAGCAGTTCGAGGAGGAGGCCGGGGTAGTTCGCGTTCGGATAGACGACGATAGACGTCTTCCCGCCGGCGTCGGAGCGTGCGGACTCGGGTGCGACGACGAGGAAGCGCGTCGCGTTCGACGACCGGTCCTGGATGTCTTCGGCGATGATTTGGAGGTCGTCTCCCTGGTTGTCCGGGTGCCCGATGCCGGCTACAGAGGGGTCCGCACGGGCGCGTTCGACACCCCGAGCGGTGCTGGCCACCGCTTCGAGTGCCACGTCGGGGTAGTTCTCGTCGAGATAGGACCGACACTGCGCGAGCGCCTGTGAGTGACTGGCGACGACGTCGAACTCCTCACCCTGCGCCAAGAGCGCGTGGCGGATGGGCGTCACTATCTCTTGGACGACGCTCACGTCGGAGTTCGCCACGGCGTCGAGACTCTCCGAGACGCTTCCTTCGATACTGTTCTCGATGGGGACGACGCCCCGTTCGAACGAGCCGTCTGCGACTGCGTCGACGATAGACGTGACCGATTCTCTGAAGGCGACGTCGTCGGCGACGGCGCGGGCGGCGCGGTGAGAGTACGTCCCCGCCGGGCCGAGCGTGACTGCCTGCATACCGCCCCATTCACGCACGGACGACAAAAGGCCGTCGGGGGAGGCAGATTCGACCTATCGGTCCGCGCAGAATTCGACGAAGTTGCGGAGGATAGTCAGTCCGGTCTCGCCGGACTTCTCGGGGTGGAACTGCGTGCCGAAGACGGTGCCTTCCTCGTTGGCGACGACGGCCGGGAACTCGACGCCGTAGTCCGTCGTCGCGACGATGGCCTCGTCGTCGTCCGGGTCGGCGTAGTACGAGTGGACGAAGTAGGCGTACTCCCCGTCGACGCCCTCGACGATGGGGTGGTCACGCTGGACGTGTAGTTCGTTCCATCCCATGTGCGGGACCTTCTGTCCTTCGGCAAAGCGGACGTTTCGGCCGGGGATGAAGTCGAGACCTTCGACTTCGCCCTCTCCGGCGTGGTCTGCTTCCTCAGAGGAGGTCAAAAGCATCTGCATCCCGAGACAGATACCGAATATCGGTGTCCCAGCGGCGGCGGCATCTGCGAGTGGTTCGCGGAACGGTCCTGCGTTCTCCATCCCTTCGGAGAACGCCCCAACACCGGGGAGGACGATACCGTCTGCGTCTTCGAAGTCCGCTGGGTCGTCGGAGATGACGACGTTCGCACCCGCACGTTCGAGGCCGCGCATGGCGCTCCGGAGGTTGCCAAGGCCGTAGTCGACCATCACCACGTCGGCGAGGGTCTCCTCGGACGCCTGTGTCGTGCTCATATCTGTCTTTTGCAGAGCGTGGGCAAGTGAGTTTCCGTCTCGGCGACCATCGTGGGGAACACCGCTCGACAACAGAGTTATAGAAACCCGTAGTGGGAGTGAACGAGTTTATATTTGGGGGTATTAAAGGGAAATAATAGGAAGATTTAACCTCAATCTACCAGAGAGTTTGAACGAACTACATGTCCTCACGGCGAAACTTCCTCAAGAAGACCGGTGCGGTCGGTGCACTCGGTATGGCAGGACTGAGCGGGTGTATCGGGAGTATCGGGGGTGGGTCGGACTCGGTGTCGTTCCTTCTAACACCGTCGGAGTCGGACGTCGACATCAAACAGCAGTATCAACCGCTCTTCGCGTACCTCGAAGAAGAAGCGGGTGTCACCGTCGAGTCGGAAGTCGCTGCCGACTACGCTGCAGTCTATCAGGCGTTCAAGTCCGGTCAGGCCGACCTCGCGGACTCCTCGCCGACGATTGCGATTCAGGGCGGAAACGAAGGCGTGACAGAAGTCATGGGCATTCGCGTCGCCTACGGTGCGGCGAAGTACTTCTCGCTCATGACGACGACGCCCGACAGCGGCGTCGAAGAACTCGCCGACTTGGAAGGGAAGACCGTCGCCTTCGCAGACCGCCTCTCGACCAGTGGGTCGCTCTTCCCGCTGTACATGCTCCAGCAGGCCGGACTCGACACGGGCAACGCCCCCGACGGCGACCCAGTCGACTTCACCGGTCAGTGGTCCGACCACTCGACGGCACGCGAGACGCTCGTCAACCGCGACGAAGTGGTAGCCGCAGGGACCGGCGCGTTCTCCGTCGCTGCACACGTGCCGAAAGACCAGTTCCCACAGCAGTTCCTCGACGTCTCCGCCGAGAACGACGGTGACCTCGGGACCGAGTCACCGCAACTCGACCTGCTTGCGGCGTCCGACCCCATCCCACGTGCACCGATAATCGTGCGCTCCGAACTCGAAGACGGGATGAAGTCGTCGCTCACCGACGCACTCACGAGCGTCACGCAGGACGACCTCATCAACGAGGACCTCGGTGAAGACGAACAGCTCTGGTTCACTGGCGTCGAACCCGGCACGGTCGAAGACTACGAACCGATCAAGAACGTCATCGACTCGCTGGGCATCACGCTCGGACAGTAATCACCTCACAAACAATTCCATTGCAGTATCATTTTGGCGGTGCCGTACACACGACGGATGAACGCGGGAACTCCGCCGACACATTATGAGTACCATCGAAGTACGTAACCTCACGAAAACGTTCGGCGACGTTCGAGCGTTGGACGACGTCTCCTTTACCATCGAGGATGGCGAGTTCGCTGTGCTGCTTGGGCAGTCCGGCGCAGGGAAGTCCACGCTACTGCGTTGCTTGAACGGAATCACGAAACCCACGTCGGGTGAGATTCGAATCAACGACGAACCGGTCAGAGGACCACGCAACGACGTGGCGATGATCTTCCAGCAACACTACGTTCTCGGCCAACTCAGCGCCTACGGAAACGCGCTCACGGGTGCACTCCACCGAACGCCGTTCTTCCGC
The DNA here is from genome assembly GCF_009674625.1 of Haloferax marinum. Lineage (GTDB taxonomy): Archaea > Halobacteriota > Halobacteria > Halobacteriales > Haloferacaceae > Haloferax > Haloferax marinum. The sequence goes on from NZ_WKJQ01000001.1 coordinate 1,417,081, forward strand.
AGTCTCGTCGGGTGGCACTCCCGACCAGACAAGATGGAAGCACTCAGCGCACTCGAAACGGTCGGCCTGCTGGACAAAGCCGACCAACGGACGCGGAACATGAGTGGTGGACAGCAACAGCGCGTCGGTATCGCGCGAGCGCTCGTCCAGCAACCGAACCTCCTCCTCGCCGACGAACCCGTCGCGAGTCTCGACCCCGCCAGCGCCGAGACGGTGATGGGGTACATCCGAAGCGCGGCCAAAGAGCGTGACCTCTCGACGCTCGCAAGTCTCCATCAGGTCAACCTCGCCCGCGAGTTCGGTGAGCGGTTCCTCGCCCTCCGCGACGGGGAACTCGTCTTCGACGGCTATCGCGAAGACCTGACCGTCGACATCATCGACCGCATCTACGGCGACGTCCAGACACAGGACATCCGTGAAGGGACGGAGGCCCACGCATGAGCGAGCGAGACGACGCGCCGACCGACGACGAGTCGTCGAATCCGAGACCCGATGGCGGAACCGTCACGGGCAATCTCGAGGGTGCACTTCGTGACATCACGCTCACGAAACGCATCAAGTGGGGGATGGCGTTCGTCCTCTCACTCGTCTTCGGCTATCTCTTCTTCCAAGCCCTCGCGGAAGTCGGGTTCTCGGTTGCCGAAATTCTCTACTACTGGCCCGAGTTCCAGAGTGCCCTCGGGGAGTTCTTCCCGCGAACCTCGCTGTTCGGCGTCCTCCCGTTCGTCGACTTTGGTTCGTACTGGCAGTTCATCCAGGAGCGAAATCTCTTCGGCGCAGCAATCGTCACGCTGGCGATGGGGTTTGCGGGGACCGTACTCGGCATCCCCGGTGCGCTCCTCCTCGGCGTGCTCGGGTCTGAGCGCGTGACGCCCTACCCGTTCAACTTCATCTTCCGTGGAACGATGAGCGTCATCCGTGCCATTCCAGCACTCGTCTGGGCGCTCATCTACATCCCGCTCGGCGGCGTCTCACCGTTTACGGCGACGCTCGCTATCGGAACCGACACGATGGGGAACCTCGGCCGACTGTTCACCGACGCACTCGAAGAGGTCGAAGACGGACCGATAGAAGCCATCGAGTCGACCGGTGCGAACCGCCGACAGACCGTCGTCTTCGGGATGCTCTCGCAGGTGTTCACCCCGTTCATCGCGTGGACGATGTACATCCTCGAAATCAACACCCGGATTGCGGTCACGATGGGTCTCATCGGTGGTGGCGGTATCGGCTACATCTTACAGACCCAGCGGAGTCTGTTCAAGTACACGAACATGATGGCGACGATTCTCGTCATCTTCCTGCTCGTCGTCTCCGTCGAGTTCGTGAGTCAGCGCGTCCGGTCGTACATCCGTGGCGAAGAAGAGGGACTGAGTTTCCTCAAACTCGTCGTGGAGTTCCCACAGCGGATGGCCCGTTCGCTCTGGGAGTAATCCACCCGTCTCGAACGCGGCGGATTCCGCGACCCGCGGCACTGTTTTTTAGTGGTCGACGACGTTGCTGAACGTATGCTGAGGTCACCACGTTCTGCGTCGTCTCCACTCGCACTCGTGGCGCTGGTGGCCGCAAACGTCGTCCCACTGGTCGGCGTCGTCTGGTTCGGTTGGAGTCTGAAGGCACTGCTCGTCGCCTATTGGCTCGAAAGCGGCGTCGTCGGACTGCTGAACGTCCCGAAGATTCTGGCGGCGAGTGGGTCCGGCGACGGCGGGTCGTCGATAACCGCGACCATCAACGGCCGACAAGTCGACCTCTCTCCTCCCGAGAACCCACGCGACGGATTTCACTTCTATCAGTCGAGCGTCCCCATTGCGGGGTTTTTCCTCGTTCACTACGGTGTCTTCTGGGCCGTCCACGGCGTCTTCGTCTGGACGCTCGACGCGTTCGCAGTGGGTGGCGTCGGCGGCGTCCCAGTGATTCCCGTCCTCCTCGCCGCGGGTGCGACACTGCTCAGTCACGGTGGGTCGTTCGTCGTCAACTTCGTCGGCCACCAGGAGTACCGAACGATATCTCCCGGCAAACAGATGTCAGAGCCCTATCGCCGTGTTATCGTCCTCCACCTGACGATTATCTTCGGCGCGTTCCTCGTGGGTGCGTCCGGCGCACCGGTGGCGGCGCTCGTCGTCATGGTCTTCGTCAAAACCATCCTCGACGTGGGTGCACACCTCAGAGAACACGCTCAGGCGCGGAAGCGAGCCAAGAATCGCCGCGAGACTGCCACCGAGACCGAGATTCTCGACGCTCGCGACACGTCGGCGTGAGGAGACGGGGGCCGCCGTTCTTCAGAAGTCACCGAGGCTCGACTGCCCGTCCGACGAGTCAGCGAGTCCTGAGAGGTCAGCAGCACGCGCGATAGTCTCGAAGAAGCCCTCTCGCTGTCCTCGGTCGTAGAGCGTCGCGGCGGGGTGGACAGAGAGGAGCACGCGATACGAGTCGTCTCCGAGTCGGGCGTCCACGACCGACCCGGACTCGTTCGTGATGGCGACGCTCCGGTCGAGTAGGTGTTGTGAGGGAACCTTGCCGAGCGTGACGACCAGTTCGGGGTCGACGAGTTCGAACTCACGGGCGAGATAGCCACGACAGTTCGACAGTTCGTCTGCCTTCGGGTCGCGGTTGTCCGGTGGCCGACACCGCACGCAGTTCGTGATACGGACGTCGGCGCGGGCGAGGCCGGCCTCACGGAGTGCGTCGTCGAGAACGGTCCCAGAGCGACCGACGAACGGTTCTCCGCCTTCGTCTTCTTTCGCGCCGGGCGCCTCGCCGAGGAAGAGCAGGTCGGCGTCGTCGGGACCGACCCCGTTGACGATTCGACTCCGCGAGGCCACGAGTTCGGGACACTTCTCGCAGTCGGTCACGCAGAGGCCCTCCATGTGTTCCATACCCGCTTCGAGGAGGGCGACGGCTTAATTCCCCACGAACCGTCGCGCCGCGCGGGCGGCCATCCGTGCGACGCGAAGCGGTTCGGGTCGGCCACCGGTCGGCGTGAACGCCCGGACGACCTTCGTCGCCTCCTCGTCGTCGCACCCGGCGGCGCGGACGAAGAGTCGCTCACCGTTTACCTCGACGGCACGCCTCGGTGGCGCGCCGCGATAGATATCGAGGCGCCGAGAAAGCGCGTCACCTGAGAACTGTTCTGCGAGCGCAGACTCCAGCCCCTCGCTCTCCTCGAAGGAGACGGAGAGCACCGGTCGGTCCAGTTCGGACGCGAGGCGGCCGATATCGACCAGGTTGAACCACGCTGGCGCGATGCCCGACACGAGGACGTAGCGGACGTCCTCACGGCCGAGCGAATCGTACAGCGAGACGATGGCGTCGGTTGCGTCGTCACCGCCGACGGTGCACGTCCCGTATTCGAGACCATCCACGACGCCATTCGCTCGAACGACGGCACCACAGAGGATACTCTTCGGTGCGGAGTCGCGTGAGTCGTCACTCGTGGATGTCGCGTCCGTCGAAAAAGAGTGCTCACTCGAATCGTCTGTGGACGCACGCGCAGAACCGGGGTACGACTCTGCAATCCCGAGCGCGCGAGTCCCGGACTTCACTCCTCTTTTATCTCCTGCAGGCGGTCAAGTAGTTCGTCGTTCGATGCGCCAATCTCGAAGTCGACTTCCCCCTCGTGTTTCTCGTTGTCAGTCTCTACGCCGTCTTCTTCGTCGAAGTCGACGTTCTGGTCTTGCTGCTCTGACTCATCGTAACTCCCGAATCCCATACAGTTCACACTACACGACCGAGCCTGAAAAATGGTTTGTCGCTCGAATTTCACGGTCCGGCGTTCTGTCGTTGCAGCGGTAGCTCTCGTCGGCCGACTTTTTCCTGTCGGAGGACGTAGGCGAGTGTATGGAAGTCATCACGGTCACCGCCGACGCCGACGTGTTCACCTGTAACGCTTATCTCGTCCTCGGCGACCGAACCGTCCTCGTCGATGCTGGGACGATGACGGGCGTCGAAGACGTCGTCGCAGAACACACCGACCACCTCGACGCCGTCGTCCTCACCCACCAACACTCCGACCACGTCGGGGAGTTAGACGCCGTCGTCGACCGATTCGAACCAGACGTCTACGCCTACGCCGACCATCCGTTACGAACGCACGAACTCGAAGACGGAGACGACGTCGTGATGGGCGACGAGTCGTTCGAAGTCGTCTACACGCCGGGGCACGCCGACGACCACGTGTCACTCGTGAGTGGACGCTCGCTGTTCTCCGGCGACGTCGTGGTGTACAACGACGGTGCGTACGACGACGGGAGTTTCGGTCGAACCGACATGCCTGGACAGTCGCGTGAGCGACTCATCAGCAGTCTGCAGACGCTCCTCGACCGACTGCCGGAGACGGTCGAGTCGATGTACGCCGGTCACGGCGACGTCTTCGAGACCGAACGAGGCGGTGACACCGTCCGCGACGTCGTGGAACGCGCGCTCGGACGTGCCGAAGAACGCAAGCCAAAGTACCCGGAGGAGTGAGATGGCGACCACGACCCGGCCCGAACTGACGCGCCTCCACTATCTCGGTGTCGTCCTCGCGGCGATAACTGGACTCGTCCACCTCGTCCTCGGCGCTGTCGTCCTCTCGTCGAATCCGGCCGACCCACTCGCACTCTCGTTCGTCGGGGCGGCAGCGGGGTTCGCAGGTGGCATCGTCGCCGTGCTCCGCGGGAGCGAGCGCGCACGGACGTTGGCGATACTCCTCGGAATCCCCTTCACCGCCGGACAGATTCTCCTCTACGTCGTGCTGAACTGGCCGGATATCTTCACCGTCGTCGGCGTCGTGGACAAACTCGTCCAGCTCGCGCTGGTCGTGGTGCTGGTCGTACTGTATCAGCGAGAACGGTAGCAGAAAACCCGAGAATTACGCAGCGCGGCGCTCTTTCGACTTCGGTCGAAGGTGCTTGTATCCGCACTTGCGGCACGATTGTGCTTTCTTCGGGTTTCGCGCGTTGCAGCGCATGCAAATCTGCTTCTCGAGCGTCCGCTTCGTCGCAGCGTCACTAGCCATGCATACGAGTCCCGTCGCCGTTCGTATAACGCTTGCGAGACACACCGCCGCCGCTCACGGTCGATTCGCGTGGGTCGAAGAACGGAGCGTGTGCGCTTACGCGCCGGCTTGTTTCAGTGCGGACTCGATGTCCTCACGCTGGGTCACGCCCACGAACCGGTCGACGATTCCGTCGTCGTTCTCGATGATGAGCGTGGGCAGCGAGCGAACCTGGTACTGGTTGGCTACGTCTTGTTCTTCGTCGACGTCGACCTTCTCGAACTCGACGTTCTCGAAGTCGCTCTCGAGGTCGTCGAGAATCGGGTCCTGCGTCTTACAAGGGCCGCACCAGTCCGCGTAAAAGTCCAAGAGTCGAACAGTCATCGTATCCCGACGCACGGTTGCTTGCCCCCGCGCATAAGGATTACTCATGCGGCGGCACGACCCGCGGAGTTCTAGCCGTCGGCACCAGCTCACACGGGGGCGACGAGTACGAGCCGAAACGTTTAGGCGGCGGACGCACAGACGATGGAGTATGAGCAAGGGCCAGAACAGTGGCGGTCTGATGTCGAGCGCAGGTCTCGTCCGCTACTTCGACGCGGAAGACCGCAACGCAATTCGAGTCGACCCGAAGACCGTCGTCGCACTGGGAACGCTGTTCGGCATCGGCATCTTGGTGCTGAACGCCCTCGCGTTCTGACGACAGCGCACCGAACGAACGGTCGATTTTTGTCCTCACATTCCCCAGACTCGTCTATGAATACGCTACGCGCCGGTGTCGTCGCCGTCCAGGGCGACGTTACCGAACACGCCGACGCAATCGAACGCGCGGCCGCCGCCTACGGGGTCGAAGTCGAAATCGTCGAAATTCGGAGCGCTGGCCACGTCCCCGACTGCGACGTGCTTCTGATGCCGGGCGGGGAGTCGACGACTATCTCACGACTCCTCGAACGCGAAGGCATCGACGAAGAAATCAAAGCCCACGTCGAGGCCGGAAAGCCCGTCCTCGCGACCTGTGCAGGCCTCATCGTCGCGTCCAGTGACGCGAAAGACGACCGAGTCGAGACGCTGGACCTCGTCGACGTCACCGTCGACCGCAACGCCTTCGGACGGCAGGTAGACAGCTTCGAAGCGCCACTCGACGTTTCGGGCCTCGACTCGCCGTTCCCGGCAGTGTTCATCCGCGCACCGCTCATCGACGACGTCGGAGACGACGTCGAAGTGCTCGCGGAGTGGGACGGCACCCCTGTCGCCGTGCGCGACGGCCCCGTCGTCGGCACGTCGTTCCACCCCGAACTGACCGCAGATAGCCGAATTCACGACCTCGCGTTCTTCGACGAACTGGAAGTCGAAGTCGAGGCATAACCACCCGCCGCCGGAATCAGAGAGCCTTTTTCTACCGCCGCCCGTCGTGCGACCATGGACGCCGATACGCCGACCGACGAGGTTCTCGACGAACTCTTCGCGACTATCGAGTCGCGGAAAGCCGAGTTACCCGACGACTCCTACACGACGACGCTCTTTACCCACGAGAAAGGCGAGAACTACGCCCTCGAGAAACTCGGAGAGGAAGTGACAGAGACCATCCTCGCCGCCAAGGACGACGACCGAGAGGAACTCCTCTACGAGAGCGCGGACCTCGTCTACCACCTGCTGGTCGTCCTGGCGATGAACGACGCGTCGCTCGACGACCTGCGAGAAGAACTGAAGAACCGATTCTAACGCCGAACGGGGACGCTTCGAGCGCCGATTACTGGAAGCGAACGCCCAGGTCGTTGAGCCCCTCGTTGTTGTGCGCGACGTTGATGAGAAGCGGCGTGAGCGCCTCGATTTCTGCGGCGTTTGCGAGTCCGCCACCGTCGAGTGGGCGAAGCCCCTCGATTCCGTCTGCGAGGAGGCGAACCGTCTCTTTCGCGTCGGGGTCGTCTGCGACGAGGAGCGTGTCGATGCCGAGGTCCGCGTCGAGGTCGGCGAGGCGGCCGGCCGCGAGGTTGTGGAACGCGCCGACGACCGGGATGCCGTCGGGAGCAGCGTCGACGACGAGTGCCGTCACGCTCCCGGCACTCGGCGGGTGGTAGTGGAACCCGTCGTCGTCGCGCTTGATTCCGGTCGCGGGCGTGACGAGGATGTCGCCGTCTTCGAGCGAGTCTGCGACGGCCTCGATGGTGTCGGAGACGTGGTACGGCGGGACGGCGAGAACGACGACCGACGCGCGCTCGGTCGCCATCTCGTTCGTGAAGCCGTTTACCTTCACGTCGCGGCCGCGACTGGAGAGTTCGGTCTCGTACTCTTCTGCCTTCGCGCGGGCCTTCTCTGGGTCGCGCGACCCGATGATGACCTCGTGGTCGGTGTGGTAAGCCCAGCGGAGGGCGAGTCCTTCGCCGATGTCGCCGGTTCCACCGAGGAGTGCGATTCGCATACTCACATGTGCGAACTGGGACGACGTAAAGGGTTACGCGACCGGAGGGTTCTGCCTCTGTCTGCTGTTCGTCCGGACTGCGCTCGACAGTGCTTACTCGTCGTCGGGTTCGAACAGCGCTTGGACCCGGACGAAGCCGTCGCGGTAGACCAACCACCACGAGACCGCCGGTGCGAGCAACAGCGCGGGGCCGACCAAGAGAAGTTGCAAGAATGGGTCTGGCGGGGCGAGGAACGACCCGACGACGAAGATGACCGCGTCGAGGGCGAGGAGCGTGACGACGAACGCGCGGAAGTCACCCATCAGCGACCACCCAGTGTCTGTGTCATCGTACTCCACCCATCAGTCGAGCAGCTCCGGAACTTCGTTTACGTCCTCGACGACCGCCGCGGCACCGATTTCGGCGAACTTCTGTCGGCCGTCGTCGCCGGTCAGCCCACCCGAGAGGACGCCGATACCGTAGTAGACCCGCTCAGGGTCGGCGGCGTCGGCGTTCAGCGCCGTCTTCACGTCGTCGAGGGTGTCGCCGACGAAGACGAGAGACTGCGCGTCGAGGCGCTCGGCGACAGTGACGAGGGCCGCCGGGTGGGGCTTTCCTTCGTCCCAGTCGTCCATCGTGAACCGGTGGTCGTCGTCCACGTCGAGGGCGACACGGTCGAGGGCGATGTCTGCCTCTGCGGACGGCCGACCGGTCACCACGCCAATCTCGCGGTCACCGAGTGCGTCGAGCGTCTCGGGACGGAGCAAAACGGGTTCGTCGTGGATGTAGCCGGGTGCGTCGAACGGTGGGTCGCCACCTTCGAGGTCACGGTAGAGGTCCGACCCGAGGTAGAGCGCCTGAAACGTCTCCCGAAGTCCATCGGGATTCCACTGGTCGAAGACGGTGGTCGGGTCAGAGAGGAGTGACTCGACCGTCGCTTCGGCCGCGTCGAGGCCGCCCCCGCGTGCTTCGATATCGTCGGTGAACGCCTCGAGAGAGACGGCTGTCTCGCGTGCGGTGAGAACGTAGAGCGCCGCCGCGTAGGTCAGTTCCCAGTCGTTGTTGAACCCGCCGGCGTCCTTGAACTGCTGGACGTCGGCGCGGGAGATGGTCTCGTCGTAGGTTCGGTCGACCGACTCGACGATGGCGCGCCGATAGGAGTCGGCGACGTCTACGAGTACCCCGTCGATGTCGAAGACGACAGCGTCCGCGTGCATACCGGAACCGCGGGACGGGGAGGCAAGTGCCTTACTCTTATCCTCGGGGACCCGGTGCGTCGTCCGCGACGTAGAGCGTATCGCCGGGAATCGACTCACGGCGAACCGGTATCGAGGGTTCGTCGAACCCGAGCGTCGTAAAGAGGAACTCTGCACCGGCGCGTCGGGCGACACGAGCGGTCGGGGCGTGGAGTTCGACGGGGATGTTCAGTGCGTAGATTGCGTCCACGCCTTCGTAAGGCCCGAGTTCGGGGTCGTCCGCGCGGGCGACCACGTCGTCACGGACGAATCGGACACCCTCGGGAACTGGAACGTCGTAGACGTCGACGGCGGTGACGTCCACGCCGTGAGCGGCGAGTTCGGCGGCCACCGACGAGGCCCGACCGACGCCCACTTCGACCACTCGGTCGTACTCTCGCAACCGAGTCACGAGCGCGTCGCGCAGAAAATCTCTCACGTCGGGATATTTATGAAGCGCCATCGCTTAATCCCTCGCATGCTTGTCGATATCGTACCTATCGGGGATATTTCTGCTGCGGTCAAACGGGAGGCGTCCGCAGGACTCCGGTCCGTCTACGACTGCGACGTGACCGTTCAGTCGAACCAAGCCATCCCGGAGGGTGCGTTCGATAGAAGCCGGAATCAGTACCGCGCAGAACAGTTTATCGAGCTGACGAGTCGTGTCGGGCGCGGTGAAAAGAACATCGGCATCACGTCCCAGGACCTCTACTACCGTCGCCGGAACTACGTCTTCGGACTCGCGTACCTCAACGGCAACGGCTCTGTCATTTCGACGTACCGCCTCCAGACCTCCACCGACGGCGGTATCACCAACAAACCCGCCGACGAAGTACTCTCGGACCGCGTGCGGAAGGAAGTCGTCCACGAGATTGGCCACACACTCGGCCTCGAACACTGCGACAACAACAAGTGCGTGATGTCCTTCTCGCCGACGGTCCGCGAAGTCGACGTCAAAGAAGAGAACCTCTGCGGAACCTGCAGTCGCCTCATTCACTAGTTCTCTCGGGACGGTAGCAGTGTCCTCCTTTTTTCTCGTCACGACACGTGTATACAGTCATGAACTTCATCGTCGCAGTTGATGGGTCTGAGTCTGCCGACCGCGCCCTCGAATACGCTCTCTCGATGGTCGAACCGCTGGGTGCGACGATTACCATCGTCCACTCGGTCGAACCACACGTCGTCGTCGAAGGCGGCGAAGAACCGATAGCGGGCGTTCCGACCAGTGGCGACCACATCGTCGTCGAGAGTCTCGAAGACGCCGAGGCCCGCGGTGAACAGGTCCTCGAAGAAGCGCGAGCGCAGGCGACGGAAGCGGGCGTCGATTCGACGAGTGAACTGCTCTACGGCAACCCCGTCGACGCACTCACCTCGTACGCGACCACCACCGGCGCAGATGGCGTCTTCGTCGGCCACCGCGGTATCTCGAAACAGTACGAGGGACTCGCTGGGAGCGTCGCCAAAGAACTCGTCGAACGAGCGTCGTGTCCGGTCACCGTCGTCCGCTGAATGCTCCGACTCGACGGAGACGCAGGCGGCGGCCAACTCGTTCGGACCGCACTCTCGCTGTCGCTCGTGACGGGCGAGTCGTTCGAGATGGAAAATATCCGTGGCAACCGTTCGACACCGGGGCTCAAAGCACAACACGTCGCGTGCGTCTCGGTCGCTGAATCGGTTGCGAACGCCGACGTAGACGGTGGGAGCGAAGGCTCTTCGACCCTCCAGTTCGACCCAGAGTCGGTGACGAGCGACCCCGTCAGCGTGTCGGTCGGAACGGCCGGAAGCACGACGCTCGTCAGCGAGACGCTTCTTCCCGTCGCCGTCGCCATCGACGACCCGCTGACGCTCACCGTCACGGGTGGGACCGACGTCCGGTGGTCGCCGCCCGCAGACTATCTTCGGTACGTGAAACGCCCGTTGTGTTCGGCGTTCGGTGTCTCGTTCGACGTGGACGTCCTCCGGCGAGGGTTCTATCCCGCCGGTGGTGGGAGACTCGCAGTTCGAATCGACCCCGCCAAACCGACTCCAGTCGACTTGCTCGGCCGTCCACCACTCGACGGAATCGACGTCTATTCGGTCGCGAGCGAGGCGCTCGCAGACGCGTCGGTGGCAGACAGACAGGTCGAAGGCGTTCGAACTGCCCTCGCCGCAGAAGGCGTCGAGACACCGGTTCGAGCGTCTGTCGCGTACGACGAGAGCACCTCTCCGGGGACTGCTGTCGTCCTCGCGGCCCGGTGTGGAGACGTCGTCGCCGGATTCGACGCCTACGGTGAACGAGGTGTCCGCGCCGAAGAAGTCGGCGCACAGGCAGTCGACGCGTTCGCCGACTGGTACCGAACCGACGCACCCGTGGACCGGCACATGGCCGACCAACTCCTCGTGTGGGTCGCACTCGCCGGCGGCCGCGTTCGGATTCCGGCGGTCACCGAACACGTCCGGACGAACCTCGACGTGATTCGAGCCTTCGGCTACGATATCGACGTGCGCGAGACAGACGGTGGTGCTGTCGTCGAACGAGTCGAGTGAAGAATCAGGGTCTCAAGGCGCGTACGTCCCGGTCAGTCGCGCCTCGTCCAGAACGTGCCCGTCGATAGCCGCTTCGAGGTCTGATTTCGTCGCCCCCGACCCAAGGTCGAGTGCTGTGTCGAGTGCGTACAGGACGAACCGATAGGTGTGTTCTCTGTCCGGCGGGTTCGGCCCGCCGTAGCCTCGCTTCCCGTAACTGTTCGTCCCTTCGTCGGCACCTGCGGGTACAGAACCCTCTGCGATGTCGGCCGTTTCGGGGTCGATGTTCCAGACGACCCAGTGGTCCCACACCTTCCCCGCCGGTTTCATCGCGTCGGGGTCGTCCATCACGAGTGCCAACGACACGGCATCGGTTGGGACGCCCTCGATTCCGAGCGGCGGACTCGTGTTCTGATTCGTGTAGCCGTACTGCCGTGGTATCTCGGTTCCGTCGTCGAACGCGGGACTCCGAAGGCTGAGTCTACCCGACGCGTCGCTCTCGGTTGGTGCCATACCCTGTAGTTGGTAGACCAATGACAAAACGGTTCGTTCAGCCAGTCCGACTGGTCTCGGCGTCGGTTACGCCGAAACGACGACGCGCAGTTCGATTCCGTCGGGGTCAGAGACGACGAGTTCGTCGCCCGACACCTCGACGGTGTGGCCTGCCTGTTCCAGCGAGTCGCGGACGCCACCGAGTGTGTCGGTGTCGGGGACGACGACTTCAAACCAGTCGACGCCGCGACTCCCGCCGGCCGGTTCAGACCGCTCGTTCCACCGATTCAGGCCGACGTGGTGGTGGTAGTCGCCGGCGGCGACGAACGCGGCACCGGGGTAGCCGTCGTCACGGAGGTTCATACCCAGCGCGTCGGTGTAGAAGTCGAGCGACCGAACGAGGTCGGTGACTTCGAGGTGGACGTGTCCGAGGTCGGTTCCGGCGGGAGCGTGGTCGTCGCCATGGGCGTCAGCGAGGAGTGGTTCGAGGTCCAGATGGAGGGTGTCCATCTTCACGCGCCCGTCGGCCGTCCGGGGCCACTCGTCGCGTGGGCGGTCCCGATAGATTTCGACGCCGTTGCCCTCCGGGTCGCGGAGGTAGAGTGCCTCGCTCACGAGGTGGTCGGACGCTCCAGACAGCGAGGTGTGGTCTCGAATCCGAGCGAGTGCGTCACCGAGTGCCCCCCTGTCGGGAACCCGGATAGCGAGGTGGAACAAACCGGCCTGTTCACGGGTGCGCGGCGGTGCGTTCGGGGCTTCGTCGAGGACGACGAGTGGGTCGTCGCCGGCCGAGAGAACGGCCCGGCCGCCTTCGCGTTCGACGTCGAGTCCGACGACGTCCCGGTAGAACGGAACGACGCTGTCGAGAGAGCCAACCCGAAGCGAGACGCGTCCGAGGTGTGTCGCATCGGAGAGGCCAGTCGTCTCGGGAACTGTGTCAGTCATCACTCACACTTCGCGCGTGAGTGTCAAAACGGTCGTAGTATCACGAGTGTCACCGAGAGACTGTGGTGGTACTGGGTGTGGTCAAAAAGGACGTGGTGAGAGAAACCGAGACGAAAACACCGGAAACACCGGAAACGCCGAAGCCGACTACTCGGCGTAGTAGTACTCGCCAGACCGCTTCTGCTCGCGGTCGAGTTGGGAGTCGGGCTTGTTGATACGCGGGCGCTGCGTGCGCTCGTCACGGCGGAACGTGATGTCGAGGTCCGACAGGAAGTCGTTCATCCCGTCGCGCATCTCCTGTGGTTTCGAGGCGTGACCTTCGATAGAGGGTTCGCCGTCGAAGACCATCAGGCGGTCAGCGAGCAGGTCCATCATGTAGATGTCGTGGTCGATGACCATGACCGTCGCGTCGTGGTTCTCGGCGTAGCGGCGAATGGCCGTGGTAGCCTGCACGCGCTGTTCGACGTCGAGGTGGGCCGACGGTTCGTCGAGCAGGTAGAGGTCGGCGTCCTGCGAGAGACACGCCGCGATGGCGACGCGCTGACGCTCACCACCGGAGAGGTCGGTGAGGTTGCGCTCCATGATACGGTTGAGTTGCAGCGGGTTCGCGACCTCGGTGTTCCAGTACGACGACCCGAACTGGTCGGTAATCGACGAGAGGAACGCGTCTACACGTATCGGTTGGTCGATTTCGATGTACTGTGGCTTGTACGAGATGTCGAGTGCGAAGTCGAGTTCGCCCGTGTCGGGCGTGAGGTCGCCCGTGAACAGCTGGGCGAGTGTGGACTTCCCGATTCCGTTGGGACCGACGATGCCGAGCACTTCGCCGTTGTAGATGGTTCCGGCGTCCACGTCGAGGGAGAACTCACCCTCACCGTAGGATTTCCGGATTTCGGGGTACTCGATGAGTGGTTCGGCCTTCGTCGTCTCACGCGGTGCGTGTTCTTCGAAGGTAATCGCACCCGGTCGGATGCGCATGTTCTCGTTGGTGAGATACCCTTTCAGATACTCGTTGATGCCGTTTCTGACCGACTTGGGGTCGGTGATGACACCGAACGCGCCGGGTTCACCGTACGCCACGTGGAGCGTGTCGGCGAGCAAGTCGAGAATCGCCAGGTCGTGTTCGACCACGAGGACCGCTCGGTCTTCTTCTTCGGCGAGTTCGCGGATGAGACGCGCCGCGGTGACGCGCTGGCCGATGTCGAGGTACGGCGAAATCTCGTCGAGGAAGTAGAAGTCGCGGTCGCGAGCGAGCGTCGCCGCGAGAGCGACGCGCTGGAGTTCACCGCCAGAGAGCGTGTCGATATCGTTGTCGACGACGGGACCGATGTCGAGGCGGTCGATGTAGGAGTCGAGCGCACCGCGTTCGTCGGTCGCCTCGAGCAGTTCGCGTGCCTTCCCGTCGAACTGTTTGGGAATCTGGTCGACGTACTGCGGTTTCCGTGCGATGGACACGTCGCCGTCTTGCACTCGCTCGATGTAGTTCTGGAGTTCGGTGCCGCGGAATCGGTCGAGGACGGCTTCCCACGTCGGGTCGACGTCGTAGTTGCCGAGGTTCGGCACCATCTCGCCGGCCAGCGCGCGGACGGCGGTGGTCTTCCCGATACCGTTCGGACCGAGGATACCCGTGACTGCACCCGGTTCGGGCACCGGCAGTCCGTACAGGGAGAAGGCGTTTTCACCGTAACGGTGGGTCGGTTCTTCGTCGAGTTCAGACGGGAGGTTGATGATCTCGATAGCGTCGAACGGACATTTCTCGACGCAGATTCCACAGGTCTCACCGAGACAGATCTCCTCGGAGATTCGGACCTGGTCTGGACCTCCCTGTTCGGCGTCCTCGCCGCGGAGCGTGATGCACTCTTTGCCCGTTCGGTTCGGCGGACAGAAGTTCGAGCACTCGTAGCTACAGCGGTCGGGGGAACACCGGTCCAAGTCGACGACTGCGATACTATCGTCCGCCATGATTAGAGCTGAACACCCGAGGTCAGCAAGATAGCGAACGAGATGAACCAGAGCGCGAACGTCATGAACGTGACGTAGAGGTAATCTTTCGCCCCGGAGATGTCGATGCCGATGGCTCGGAGCACCGGGAACTGGACGAGAACGAACGCGCCGAGGACACCCACGGCCAACTGATTGGTCGCGGCCTCGACCGTCGTCCCGACCAGCACACCGGAGAGCACCGCTGCGGCGATGCCGGCGAGACAGGCGAGTGTTGTGACCGTCACTCCGCGAAGGTGTCCGGAGAGTTCGGTCTGCGTTTCCGTGGCCATGTGTTCCCCTGCGATAGCCTGCATCAAAAGGCGTTCGTTCCTCCCGCGCGTCCGCCGATAAAGCGTTGTCGGCTAATCACAGCCAACAAGGTTTATGCTGGTGGCACGTCTCGATTCGTAACGATGGCTGGAACAGAAGAGGAGAGTCTAGACGACCTCCCACCGAGTGCGAAGCTCGTTTTCAAAGTACTCGAATACAACGGCCCACTCACCCAGAAAGGTATCGTGCAAGAGTCGATGCTCTCCGCACGGACAGTTCGATACGCACTCGAACGACTGGAGGGTATTGGTATCGTCGACGAGGACGTCTACTTTGCTGACGCTCGCCAGAATCTCTATCAGTTGACCGACCTCGCGCCACAGCAAGCGCAGGCGAAAGCCGACGGCGGGAAAGAAAAGGCCTGCTGCGCCGAATAGCGACTGACTACCCGACGTTTCGCAACCTGTCTCTTCGACTCCCGTTGCGACGGGCAACCGCAATGAACTCGACGACGGTCCGGTCGTCCAGTCCGTTAGGCCGGGACGGCCGTGATTTGTTGCTTTTTGTCGATTGCGTTCTCCAGTTCCTCAGCGATGGCGCTGCCGCGTGAGACCTGAATGTCGCCGCCGCGACCGACCGTCGCCGTGAACAGGTACTCGTCGTTCGCGCGTACTTCGACCGTCTCACCGACGTGACCGTCCATGCGGACGATGACGTGGCGAGACGTGACTTCGGGCGTGACGACGACGCCGTCGTTCGACTGCCCGCCCGTGGACGAGTCACTGGACGCCTGCCCAGCAGGCGCGCCCTGCGATGGCTTCTCGTCGTGCGTCCGCACGTCGATGTCGATGCCGAGGCGGTCTTCGACGTCCGAGATGCGGCCGCCACCTTTCCCGATGACGTAGGAGATGTCGTCGTCTTCGACGTAGACGACCGCACGGTTCTGCCCTTTCAGGTCGACTTCGACGTGCCCGCGGGCGATAGACCGAATCTCGCGCTCGATTTCCTGCTTGGCGAGACGGGAGACACCGCTTTCCTTCTTGTCGCCTTCCTTCCCGAGTGGGACGGTGACGACCTGCCGGTTGAACGTGTAAATCTCGTACTTCGGCGTGCCAGTCTCGAAGTCGCGAATCTGGATGACCGGGCGGGCGAGGTCCTCTGCGAAGAGACCCTCTGGGACCTTCACCTCGGTGCTCACGTCGTACACAGTGTGGACCGCACCGTCTTCGATGTAGACGACGGTGTCGACCACTTGCGGAATCATCCCGAGTTCGACGCGGCCGACGAGACGCTGGAGTGCGTCGATAGCCCGCGTCGCGTGGACGACACCGACCATCCCGACGCCAGCGAGGCGCATGTCGGAGAACACCGAGAAGTCCTCGGTCTTTCTGACTTCGTCGTAGATGGTGTAGTCGGGGCGGACGAGGAGGAGTGAATCGGCCGTCTTGGCCATGTCGCCACCGAGTGCCGTGTACTGCGTGATGTCGGGGCCGACCTGCAGGTCACGCGGTTTCTCCATGGTCTTGACCGCGTAGTCGCTCTCGTTGAGGAACTCGGCGACGGCCTGTGCGAACGTGGACTTCCCGGCACCGGGCGACCCGGCGATGAGGACGCCGCGCTGGCGTTCGGCGAGGCGGTCACGGAGTTCGTCGGCGAACTCGTAGTCGTCGAGTTCGGTCTTGACGATGGGTCGAACCGCCGTGATTTCGATGCCGTCTGCGAACGGTGGGCGAGCGACGGCGATACGGAAGTCGCGGAACTGGACGATGTCCATCCCCGGTTCGGAGAGTTCGATGAACCCATCCGAGGCGGCGCGAGCGGAGTTGACGATGTCGTCGGCCCACTCTTTCATCGTCGCCTCGTCGGTTACTTCGTCGGCGATGGACTGGTAGTGCATCTCGCCGATTGCCCCGCGTTTGGCCTTCGGTTTGGTGCCCGTCTTGAGGTGGACGGACATCGTCTGGTCGTCGAAGAACTGCTCGATGATGAGGCCGCCAGACCCGCGAACGACGGGTTCGACGTAGTCGACCCTCACGCCTTTCGCTTTGGCGACTTCGGCTTGCACCACGTCGCTCGTCAGGAGTGTCGCAGAACGCTCGGCCGCAATATCGCGGATGAGCGCGTCGATGTCGCCCTCGTGAGCGCCTTTCGTCTCGCCAGCACTCGGGCGGCGACCGACGTAGTTCAGTTCGATGACGCCGTCGTCCGCAAACTCGGCGAGGCGTTGGAGTTCAGAGAGACCCTCCCAGCCCGTATCGCGGCCATCGTTGGCCTGCGACTCGAGTTCGCTGACGACTGCTTCGGGGACGAGAACGTCGGCACCGTCGTAGGTTCCGTCGTCGACTCGCTCGGACACGCGACCGTCAATGACCGCGCTCGTGTCCGGCACTATCTTCATGCGCGAAATTTCGTGTCGGGGACGGATAAGGATATAGATGGAGCGGTTCGCATTGGATGCGAATCTGTGGCACAGCGGGGCCGACGGCGACCCGAGTTCGTCCGCTCCGCGGGGCCAGTCGTGGTGTATAGTTAATAGAATGACACGACAAGATACTCGTATGTCAGGAGAACGCTCCAGTCGAGCCATCCGACGCGCAGCCGAAGTGTACGGGTTCTCCCTCGACGACGAGGGAGTCGAAAGATACGTGGCGGAACTCGACGCGACGGCCGAGGCGCTCGGGATGCTCGAAGCGACCGACCCTGCCGCCGAGCCAGCGACCGAAGTGGACGAGGGAGACGACCCCCACAACGCCATCCGATACAGCTTCTCACTTCCAGGCGATGACGCGGCGAGCGGACCGCTCTCGAACTACCGACTCGGTGTGAAGGATAACCTCGCCGTCGCCGGCGTGCCGATGACCTGCGGGTCGGCGGCGCTGTCGTACACCCCCGACTACCACGCGACGGTCGTGCAGCGACTCGTCGACGCCGGCGGCGACGTCCGCGCGACGACCAACATGGACGAGTTCGCGTTCTTCACGACGGGCGAAACCTGTGCGCATGGTCCAATCGGGAACCCCGCCGTCGATGGCGCGGTTCCCGGTGGGTCGTCGAGCGGCAGTGGAGCGGCGGTCGCTGCGGGACATCTCGACGCCGCGCTCGGCAGCGACACGGGCGGGAGCGTCCGAATCCCCGCGTCGTACTGCGGTATCGTTGGACTGAAACCGACTCACCGCTCGGTCTCTCGGTTCGGATTCGTCGACCTCGCCCCGTCGCTCGACCAGGTCGGTGTCCTGGCAACGTCGGTCAAACTGGCAGGAGACGTGTTCGAGACGGTCGCCGGTCCGGACATCCGTGACCCTTCGACGCTTGGGATGCCGACGCCAGACGTGAGCGTCCCAGACACCGTCGACAGCCTTCAGGTTGGTGTCGTCGAAGAGGCGATGACCGACGCCGACCCGTCCGTTCGAGAACAGGTAGACGCCACCGTCGAGGCGCTCGCAGACGCTGGCGTGGTCGTCGACCGAATCTCACTCCCGACGTTCAGAGTCACACCGCTGGCGGTCTTGGCGACATCCAACGTCGAGTTCGCCCGCCTCGTGGCAGACAACGGCCAGGTGTACGGGACGGGGACGGGCTACAGCGAGGGCCTCCGGACGGCACTCGACGACCTCGACTCCAGCCGACTTGGCGACAACGTCGTTGGCCAACTTCTCGTAGGCGGTGGACTCCTCGAAACGACGGGCGGGAACCACTACGTCGCCGCCCAGCGCGTTCGTGAAACGTTCACTCGAGAGGTCGACGACGCCCTCGCGGCGTACGACGCGCTCGTGCTCCCGACGACGCCGACGACGGCACCGTCGTTCGGGACTGTGACCGACCAAGAAGCATTCGTTCGGACGATTTCGCACACGGCACCGTTCAACCTCACAGGGAATCCAGCGCTGTCTGTTCCCTGTGGGACTGCAGACGGCCGGCCCGTTGGGTGTCAGTTCGTGACCGCCCGACACGACGAGTCGACCGCGCTCGCCCTCGGGTCGGCCGTCGAGCGGTCGTCGTAACTGTGTCGTAGCGTCACTCGTCGACCGAGTTATCCCGTTTTCATTCCGCCTCGATGACCTCGAACGACTCGACGAGCCCCTCGAGGTTCGCCGCACGAGACGAGAGTATGGTGGCCTGTTCGGCGAGGTCGTCGATAGAGTCCGACTGACGGTCGGCCGTCTCGACGACCAGTTGTGACTGTCCCGTCGTCTCCTCGGAGATGTTCGCCACGTCGTCTACGCGCATGGCGATATCCTGGGCCGACGTCGCCTGTTGGTCTGTCGCAGCACTCACTTCGGCCACGCTCGCGTCGATGTCTGTAACCATCTCCACGATAGACTCGAACTCTGCGATGGCGTCACTAACCGTCTCGAGACTCCCGGAAACCTGTTGGTTCATCTTCCGGACGTCGGCGAGCGTCTCTTCGGAGTGGGCCGTGATGTCCGCGATGAGAGACGACACTTCGTCTGCGGAGTCTCGCGTCTCTTCTGCCAGCGACTTGACTTCCTGTGCGACGACACCGAACCCGTCGCCTGCCTCGCCGGCGTGTGCCGCCTCGATGGAGGCGTTGATGGCGAGCAGGTCCGTCTGCGATCCGACGCGGTCGATGAACGCGGCGATTTCGTCTATCTCCTCGATGCCGTCTGCGAGTTCTTCGACTGCGATCGCCGTCTCGTCGATGCGTTCTTCGACGGTGTCTAACTCTTGGATGGCCTCGGTTGCTGCGTCTCTGCCGACTGCACCCCGTTCGGCCGCCGTCTCTGCGGTGTGGGCAACTTCGTCCGCCGAGGCAGCGATCTCTTCGACTGTCGCCGAGAGCGTGTTGAGTTCGTCAGCGACCGTCTGGAGATGCTCTGTCTGCGACCCTGCGCCGTCGGAGATTTCGACCACTGCCGTCGCGACTTCTTCGCTGGCGGTGTTCGCTCGCTGCACGTGTTCCTGTGCGGCGTCACTCATCTGCGAGACTTCCGCTGCGAACGACTGTACCTCACCAATCGTCTCAGAGAGCGTATAGACGAGTTCGTTGTACGTCTCTGCGACTGCTTCGTATCGGTCGTCGTCGACGCCCCAGTCGGCGGTATCGATGGTCGCTGTGAGGTCGCCCGCTTGTGCGCGGGAGGTCGCTTCGGCGAACGCTTCGACGAGATGTTGCAGGTTGCGGGTGTAATCTGCGAGGTCACGTTGCATCCGGTCGAGTGCGTCGCCGAACTCACCCGGCATCTGCTCGTCGAGTGACGGGTGGTCGAAGTCCTGGTCGGCCAGTGCGGACGCTTGTGAGGCGACGATAGAGAGGTGGTTGTGCATCGACGCGAAGTCCGACGAGAGCGCCGCGACTTCGTCGGTCCCGCCGATGTCTGGTGGTGCCGTCGAGAGGTTACCAGCCGCGACTTCCGAAGCAGACGTAGAGATGGCCTCGATTGGGTTCGCGATGTCCTTGCGTGCGATGAGGATGGTGTTCCCGAACGCGAGTACTGCACCCCCGAACAGCGCCACAGTGAACACGAATCTGGTGGTCCCGCTCACGACCCACGGAAGGACGGCCTGTCCGAGGGACATGACGAACTGGATGCCGACG
Source organism: Haloferax marinum (assembly GCF_009674625.1). GTDB lineage: Archaea > Halobacteriota > Halobacteria > Halobacteriales > Haloferacaceae > Haloferax > Haloferax marinum. The sequence goes on from NZ_WKJQ01000001.1 coordinate 1,437,439, forward strand.
GCGGCGACGATTTTCCGTTCGACAGAGTCAGACACACCAAGTGCGTCCATACTGCCCCAGAGTAATCGTTCGTATGCCGAGAAGATGCGCATACACCAGCGTTTTCAGAATTGAGTATAAGTTCTGGAGCGTGTTCTCGCATACTGAGAACAGATTTGTCAATCAAGAGAGACAGGTTCTCAAAGATGAGACCAGAGACGAGGAGCATCTCTCGTCTGTTTGCTGACTCGTGTTCCACACCGAGACAGCGCATACTTTTCCGGTGGGACAGAGAGACACCCACATGAACGAACTCACCGACCTCACTACCGACCTCGTCTCGATACCCAGTCACGAAGACGAGACTGCCGCTGGCGACTTCATCGAGGCGTGGTTGCGAGCAGAGACGGACGCGGAAGTGACGAGAGACGGCGTTGGGAACGTCGTCGCTCGGGTCAACCCCGGCGTCGGTGAGTCACTGGCGCTCGTCGGGCACCACGACGTGGTTCCACCGGCAGAACGACAACTGACCGACGACGGTGAGTACATCGTCGAAACCCGCGATGGACGAATCTACGGGCGCGGCGCGGCCGACATGAAAGGCGCAGACGTGGCCGCCATGCTCGCCTTCCGAGACGCCGCGGAGTCCGCAACGAACGAAGTCGTCTTCGCGTCGTTCGTCGACGAAGAACTCGGTGGAAACGGTGTCCGGAGCGCCCTCGACGATGGACTCTCACTCGACTACGCCGTCGTCGCCGAAGGCTCGACGAACTACTCCGGACCGAACCGAACAGACCTCGTCGTGGCCCACCGTGGCCGCCGGGCGAGCGTCCTCGAAGTCACCGGAACTGCGTGCCACGCGAGCGAACCGGAGAAAGGCGAGAACGCCATCTACCGCGCCTGCGACGCCGTCGACATCGTCCGAGAACTGGACGTTCCCGACAGCGAAGTCCTCGGAAACGCCGTCTCGGGGAGCATCGCAGTCACCGAAATCGATGGCGGGAGCGCGTGGAACGTCATCCCCGACGAGTGTTCGGTCATCATCGACGAGCGAACCGTCCCCGGTGGGTACGCCGACCTCGCACAGACTGAATCCATCGAGGGCGTCGAGTGGGTCGTCGAACAGGACCTCCCGCCGATGGCATGCGACGACGCCGAGTTCGCCGAGCGAGTGTTCGACGCGGCCAAACGAGTCCACGACGCACGAGGCGACGACGCGCCCGAACAGGTGACGAAACCCCACGCCACCGACGCCGGCTGGTTGGCCCAGGAAGGGACGACGTGTGTCGTCTACGGGCCGTCTGAACCCGGCGAAGCGCACACGAAGAACGAGAGCGTCTCGCTGGACGTGCTGGAGCGGTGTTACGAGACGTATCGTGCCACTCTGGAGGAGTGGTGACACCTGTCGTTTCGGCGGTGACGAAGACGAGAGTGCCGGAACGAGGAGGAGTCCGAGACCGGCCAAGAGGAACCAACTCGGCCACGGTAAACTCGATTTTTATCGAAAACGCGACGGCAGTCGGGACTGGGTGGGACTGACAGCAAAGTTACTTGAACGCTGTTCCGAGGCCGGTGAGGAGCGATGGGACGCCACAGGGCCGACGACGCCCAACTCGTCAAAACCCTCACCGAAACCCCCGTCTCCTGCGTTTTAATATCTCCCCGCCCCGACCCGATACCATATGGCAGCAACCTCCACGGAAGACGCGTCGGCGTACGACCAACTGCTCGCGAAGTACAAGCGAATCGCCAACGTCGAGAACGCCGGTGGCATCCTCTCGTGGGACCAGCAGGTGATGATGCCCGACGAAGGGACGCCCGCGCGTTCCCAGCAGATGTCGGCGCTCTCCGCGCTCAGTCACGACCTCCTCACCGACGACGAGTTCGGAGAACTGCTCGAAGCGGCGGAGGCGGACGACCCGACGGACGAACAGGCCGATGTCCTCCGAGAACTCCGTCGTGACTACGAACGCGCCGTGCGCGTCCCGAACGACCTCGTCGAACAGATTTCGGCGGCGGCGTCCGAAGCGATTCCGGCGTGGAAGCAGGCGAAGGCCGAAGACGACTTCGACACGTTCGCGCCCCACCTGGAGAAACACGTCGAACTGAAGCGACAGTACGCCGAACACATCGACCCCGACCGCGACGCCTACGAGGTGCTGTTCGAGGATTACGAACCGTGTCTCCCACTCGACCAGGCAGAGGAGATTCTCGACGAAGTGCGCGAAGTCCTCGTCGAGATGATCGCGGAGATTCGTGAGTCGGACGTCGACCTCGCCGTGGACGCCTTCGAAGGCGAGTTCCCGGCCGACGAGCAGGAAGCACTCGTCCGCGACGCGCTCTCGACGCTCGGGTATCCGTGGGACCGTGGCCGTCTCGACACCGCACCGCACCCGTTCTCGTCGGGGACGCAGTTCGACGCCCGCGTGACCACGCGCTACGACGAGTCCGACCCCCTCGGGTCGCTTTTTTCGACCATCCACGAGTTCGGCCACGCACTCTACACCCTCGGCCTGCCGGACGAACACTACGCGACGCCCCTCGGAGAGGACCGCAACCTGTCGGTCCACGAGTCGCAGTCGCGTCTCTGGGAGAACCACGTCGGGCGCTCGCGCGCCTTCTGGCAGCACTTCCTGCCGACGTTCACCGAACACTTCCCCGAAGTCGATGGAACGGTCGAAGAAGTCTACGAAGCGGCGAATCAGGTGTACGAGGACAACTTCATCCGCGTCGAAGCGGACGAACTGACCTACCACCTGCACATCGTCATCCGGTTCGAACTCGAGCGTGCACTCATCTCCGGCGACCTCGCCGTCGAGGACGTCCCGGAGGCGTGGAACGACAAGTACGAAGAGTATCTCGGCATCCGTCCGGAGACCGACTCCGAAGGCTGTCTGCAGGACATTCACTGGGCCTACGGCAACTTCGGCTACTTCCCGACGTACTCTCTCGGCTCTATCATGTCTGCGCAGTTGTTCGCCGCTGCAGAGGAGGACATCGACGAACTCGACCAGAAGATTGCAGACGGCGAGTTCGCCGACCTACGCGAGTGGCTGCGCGAGAACGTCCACCAGTACGGCCGCCGCTACGAGACGAACGACCTGGTGAACCGTGCGACTGGAAAAGACTTCGCCGCCGACGACTTCCTCGACTACGTGGAGACGAAGTACAGCGCACTGTACGACCTGTAGTACAGCGAGATAGTCTCCCTCGTTGATTCTCGGAAGCTCACAACCTCCGTAGGAACTAAATATAGGCATGTCATACCATACCATGTATGGCCTCAGCACCCAGTGACGACATGTTCGATCAGTTTTTGGCTGACCGCGGTCACGAGACAGAACCGGTACGCTGGGACCGATCCTATAACAAACTGCAATGCCCCGACTGTGGGGCGTTGCACGACATGGGCGCGGCGACATGCACCGTATGCGGCTGGTCGCCGGAGGCCTAACGCGTCCGACGGCTGACCACGCCAGAGCACCTGTTCTCGACACACCCCACATAGTGGGGGTGTGCTGCGAACGCCCGGCCCGTCGAATCGATTCCGGGCGCGTTCGCCCTCGTCTGAAGCACGTCGTTTATCACCGATAAGGCCGTGAACGTGCACAATGAGCGAATCCGACGTGACCGTCACCCGACTATTCGGGGGTCCGGGGAGCGGGAAAACCACGGCCCTACTCGACAGGGTCGAATCAATTCTCGAACAAGACGACGTTACCATCCGCGACATTCTCGTCGTCTCGTACACTCGTGCCGCAGCGTCCGAGGTCCGTGAGCGACTCGCAGAACGGCTCGACATCAACCCACGTTCGCTGAAAGGGAACGTCTCGACGATGCACGCGAAGGCGTACGAGCTGCTGGGTCTCTCACGCAACGACGTGGTCGGCGAGAAGGACAAAGAGGAGTTCTGTAAAGAGTACGGCATCGAGTTCCAGGACGAGTACAGCGGTGCCGGCCGTCGGACGGCCCGTTCGACAACCATCGGCAACAAGATTATCGCGACGAGTCAGTGGCTTCAGCGGACGCGCCGCGACGTCGCCGACTGGTACGACGTCCCCTTCCAGTGGAACGTCGAAGAAGTCCGTCTCCCCCCCGAAATCGACCCGAACGCACAGGAAGGCAACAAGTACACGCCGACGTGGCCCTCCTCCGACGACCGAATCGACATCCCCGAGGCCATCCGTGCGTGGCGCGCCTACAAGGGCGAACACGGTCTCGTCGGCTTCGCAGACATGCTCGAACGGGTCAAACAGCGTTCGCTCGTCCCGAACGTCGATTACCTCGTCATCGACGAGTTCCAGGACATCACGACGCTCCAGTACGACGTGTATCAGGAGTGGAAACCCCACATGAAGGGTGTCCTCATCGCCGGTGACGACGACCAGGTCGTCTACGCGTGGCAGGGTGCAGACCCGAACCTGCTTCTCGACGCCCAGCGTGACCACGACGAGATTCTGCCGAACTCCTACCGTCTCCCGTCGAACGTGCTCAACGTCGTCAACCGCGAGATTCGACACATCGACAAGCGACAGGAGAAAGACCTCAAACCCCGCAAAGAAGGCGGGTCCGTCGAAGCGGTCGAGAGTCCGTCGATGCTCGAACTCGCGCGAAACGTCCGCTACACCGTCGAGCAAGACGACGGGACCATCATGGTCCTCTTCCGTGCGCGCTACCAGATGTTCCAGTTCATCGACGAGTTCCTCCCGTCTGGCATCCCCTTCTCGACGCTCACTGACCAGCGGATGTGGACCGACCGTCTCACCCAGTACGTCCGCGCCGTCGAGGCGATGGAGGCCGACGAGCCAGTCGACGGACTGGAAGCACGGCGTCTCGCCGACATGCTCCAAGACTCCGCGTTCGGAACGAACGACCGCGACGACCTGTTCGACGCCATCGACGAGCGACAAGAAGAAGCAGGCGTCGACGACATCACGGAACTCGAGTTCACACCGAAGGAGATCAAGAACTTCGCACCGTTCGCGCCCAACGGAAGCGCCGCCTCGGACATGGTCCGCAAGGTGACGAGTTTCCAGCGAAAATCCGTCGACGCGTACTTCTCGGGTGACTACGAGGGCATGGACCCCAACCGCGTCCGTGTCGGCACCATCCACTCCGCGAAGGGTCGCGAAGCAGACCACGTGTTCATGGCGACGGACCTGACCGAGAAGGTCGTCGAGCAGATGGCCGCGTCCGTCAGCGACGAAGAACTCGAAGCACGCGGAATCGAGGAGTTCACGTCCGCGACGAGTCCCGTCCCGCTCATCACGGACAACGAGCGCCGTGTCTTCTACGTCGGGATGTCTCGTGCCCGTGAGCGACTCATCATCCTCGAAAACCTCGTCAGCGGGGCACCGACGCTCCCCATCAGCGTCCTCCTCCACAACGAGATTCGCGACGAGGACACGCAGGAACTCGTCGAAGCGGCACAGGAACCCCCAGCGCCCGAACCCGAGGCGTAATCACCGATGCCGCCCGGTCCCCGCGGTGGCGACGCCATCGACGCCGCCATCGACGACAGCGGCGCGATTGGGTTCGTCTCGGTCTGTCGCGGCGACGACCCGACGAGTCGGTATCTGACTGGACTCGACGCCGAGTTCGACGTCGTCTACGTGCGCCTCCCCGGTGAGACGCATCTGCGCGTCCCGTCGACGGTCGACATTCCAGACGGAGACGCCGCGTCGATTCGTGTGGACGACCGACCGGCCGGACAGGCCGCCGCGGCAGTCCTCGCAGCCCAAGCAGAGACGGGGACGGTACTCACACCACAGACGGTTCCGCACGACGCCGCGCTCCACCTCGAATCGGCAGGCTACGAACTGTCGTCGACGACAGCAGTCCAGGACGCACGAGCCACGAAAGACGCCGCCGAACTGGACGCTATCGAGGGAGTACAACGGGCCGCAAAGCGCGCCATCAGCGCTGCGGCAGTCATCCTCGCGGACGCGCACGTCGAAGACGAGGCGCTGGTCTGGAGCGACGCACCCCTCTCGACAGAGCGAATCCGGCGACAGGTGAACGCGACACTCGCCGTCGAAGGCGTCGACTCCGCGGGGGCGACGACAGTGACGACTGGCACCCGCGGAGGGCGCGAATCGGCGGTCGAACTCGTCCCCGGAGAACCAATCGTCGTCTCGGTGTCACCCCGTGGCCCCACAGGATACCGTGGTGCGCTCGCTCGAACCTTCGTCGTCGACGCCGACGGCGGGTGGGAACGACGTGCGCACGTAGCCTGTGCCGCCGCCCGCGACGTGGCGCTCGTCGAGGCCGACCCCGGTGCAGACGCTGGGTTCGTCGGGAGTGAGATTCGTGCCGAGACGGCCGCGTTCGGCTTTTCGATGGCCGACGAAGTGACGAGAGACGTCGGCGGCGGACTCGGTCTGTCGGCCAGAGAAGACCCACCACTCGACGGAGACGCCGAACTGGCCACAGGGAACGTCCTCAGAGTTCGGTCTGCAATCACGCACGCAACTCACGGGCGGGTCGAACTGACCGACGTGCTCGTCGTCGAAGACGACGGGCCACGATATCTCACCGACGCGCCGACGACCCTCGACCCGTCTCGCTGGACCGAGTAACGACCACAGTCGAGAACGCTACTCGTCTTCGTCCGGTTCTTTGGCGACGCCGCCGACGACTTTCTCGGCGGCGAGCGTCGGAATATCCTGCGGCGTGGTCAGATACTTCGGGAGGGCGACCATGAGAACGGCGAGGAAGAGCATCCCCGCACCGAAGACGGTCCGACCGTCTGCGAGGAGCGTCAGACCGAAGACACCGAGTGGGATAGCGAAGATGAGCGACGCCCCCAGACCGACCATTTCCAAGATTCCGAGTCGCATCGAGCGCGGATAGTCCACGAGTAGACAAAAGCGTCGCGGCATCGTCGGCAGTGGACAGGACAGGTGGAGCAGAACAGGACAGGATAGGACAGATGGAGCAGAAACGAACGGGAGTCTCGTCACCGAGATAGTCACCCAGGCAAGCATTAAGCCGTCTCCGATTCGACGTTTCGCATGGTCGCGGTCACGACTGGCATGCTCGTCGTCTTCGCCCTCGTGGTCGTCACGATGGTGCTCTTCGTCACAGAGGCGGCACCGCCTGACGTGACCGCAATCGGTGTCATCGTCGCGCTCGTCGTCCTCGAGCCGTGGACGCAAGTGAGCCTTCAAATCGGTCTCTCCGGGTTTTCCAACGCCGCGACCATCACGATTCTCGCGATGTACGCACTCAGCGAGGGGGTTCGACAGACGGGGGCGATTCGCGTCCTCGGCAAGGAAATCGCTCGGTTCACTCGCGGGAGTGAGAGTAGGCTACTCGGTGCTGTCGTCGGTCTCACCGGCCCCGTCGCCGGAATCGTCAACAACACCCCAGTCGTGGCGGTGTTCATCCCGATGGTGTCCGACCTCGCGGACCAGACGAGTGTCTCGCCGTCGAAACTCCTCATTCCGCTCTCGTACGCGTCGATGCTCGGCGGCACGCTCACACTCATCGGGACCGCGACGAATCTCGTCGCGAGTGAGGCGTACGCGACCGCGACAGACAACCCGCCGTTTTCGATGTTCGTGTTCACACCGCTGGGCATCGTCGTCTTCCTCGTCGGCGCAGTCTACCTGTTGACCATCGCACCGCGACTCCTCCCCGAGCGAGTCGAACCCGGTAATCGAACCGCAAACTACGGTGTGCAACCGTTTCTCGCCCGCGTGTTGGTCCCGTCTCGGTCACCGCTCGTCGGGAACCCCGCACGAGAAATCGCCGACGACGCACACCGAGACCTCAACATCGACATCCTCGACGTCCTCCGCGGTGGCGAACACTTCATCGCGGCCGAGACGGACCGAGACGTCACAGGGCGAGACATCCTCACCGTCCGTGGCGACCCGCAGAAGATTCAGCAGTTCTGTGAACTCGCAGACCTCAGGTTCCTCCCACGCGCGGCCGTGACGGACGCCGAACTCGACCGACCGGACCGCGTGGCACTGCTCGAACTCGTCGTCCCACGCGAGTCAGGACTCATCGGCGACACGATCGGTGAGACACGCCTCCGTGAGCGCTACGACGCGACGGTCCTCGCAGTTCGCCGTCGTGGGGGAGACCTCATCCGCGAGCACTTCCGAGACGTGGACCTCCGCGCTGGTGACTCGCTCCTCCTCCAGACGACGCGTGAGGCGGCACGGTACCTCAAAGAGGCGGACGATTTCATCGTGACGAGCGAGGTGTCCGAGGAAGTGATGGAACAAAACGGGGTGTTGTCACCGACAGCACTCCGCGCGTTCGCTATCCTCGCGGCAGTTATCGGATTAGCCGCACTCGGCGTCGTTCCCATCGCAGTCGCGGCCCTCGGCGGCGTCGTCGCCATGATTGCGACCGACTGCCTCTCACCGAGCGACGCCTACGACGCGGTGAGTTGGAACGTCATCTTCCTCCTCGCGGGCGTGATTCCGCTCGGCCGCGCACTCTCACTGACTGGCGGTGTCGCCCTCATCGCAGACCTCGTCGGTGAGGCGACGGTGTTCCTCCCAATCGTCGCCGTTCTCGCCGCGTTCTACCTCCTGACGGGCCTGCTGGCCAACGTCATCACGCCCGTAGCCAGCGTCGTTCTCGTCGTCCCAATCGCCATCGACACGGCACAGCAACTCGGTGCTGACCCGTTCGGATTCGCTATCGCCGTCACCTTCGCCGGGAGTACGGCGTTCATGACCCCCATCGGCTACCAAACGAATCTCATGGTGTACGGTCCAGGTGGCTACCGGTTCGCCGACTATCTCCGAGTCGGTGGGCCACTCCAGTTGCTCCTCACCGTCGTGACGACGTTCGGAATCGTCTTCCTGTGGGGACTCTGAGAGGCTCACTCGGTTCTGTTCTGCTTCGACTTCGAACTCGACGTCGAGTGGACACTCCCATCGGTGTGGTCGTCACCGACCGAGTTCTCTGGCGAGTAGGCTGCCGGCCCCTCCGGGAGCGTCTCTGGGTCGTCGACGCTCAATCCAGTCGTGACGAGGAGGCGCAGGCCGCGACGGACCGGCATGTCGAGTTCGCGAATTTCGTCGCTGGAGAGCATGACGAGTGACCCGGCAGTTGGGTTCGGACTGTGTGGCAGGAACACCGTGTACAGGTCGTCTTCGGTCGCCTTCGACACAGATGGTGGTGCTTCGTTCGTGACGAAGCCGATAGCGAACAGGCCTTCGCGGGGATACTCGACGAGGACGACTCGGTCGTATCCTGCGGTCGGTTCGGTGAGCGACTCGGAGACCTGCCGGACGCCGAAGTAAATCGTTCGAACGAGTGGGAGGAGTTGGACACCACGCTCGAAACTCCCGAAGAGACGCTGTCCGATACTCATCGAGGCCAGATACCCGATGAGGGCGATGGTTACGGCGATGATGAGCGCCGCCAGAATCTGCGAGATGAGGACGATATCTCCCGAGTAGTTGAGCGCCTCCGCGAGGAACGGAGTTATCTCTCGGACGAGCGGGCGGAGTGCCGCAGTGATTCGGCTGAACAAGAACTGGAGGACGAACACGGTGACGGCGAGCGGCGCGACGAGAATGAGCCCCGTGAAGAAACTACTCCGGAGCCGAGCGAGCACGTCCATAGAGTCTCTGAGTCCGACGGCGACTAAATTGTATGGGCGACGGAAAGCATCACGGAAGCGTGACGGAGAACAGAAACGGTAGCGATTAAGGGCCACCCTCCGAAGCCGTCGGTATGTTCACTGGCATCGTGGAGGGGCAGGGCGAAATCGTCGGTGTGACCGACACCGAGGGTGGATTCTCCGCAGGAGAAATTACGTCGGACGAGTCGTCCGACGGCGGCCGCCGCCTCCGCATCCGAACCGACCTCGCGTTCGACGACCTCCACCACGGCCAGTCTATCGCCGTCTCCGGCGTCTGTCTGACCGTCGAAGAGTACGGTGACGACTGGTTCGAAGTCTTCCTCGCCGCCGAAACCGTCGACAAGACCTATCTGGGCACGGTCGAGGAAGGCGACGTCGTCAACCTCGAACGGGCACTCGCGGCGAACCAGCGGTTCGACGGCCACATCGTGCAGGGACACGTCGATGGGACCGCGACCGTAACCGGAATCGAACAGGTCGGTGACGACTGGTTCTTCGAGTTCGACCTCCCCGAATCGCTGTCGAAGTACGTCGTCCAGAAAGGCTCGGTCTGTCTCGACGGTATCAGTCTCACGGTGGCCGACCGACGCGACGACTCCTTCGCCATCGCCATCATCCCGACGACGTACGACCTGACGACGCTCTCGGAGAAGGACGTCGGCGACCAGGTTCACGTCGAAGTAGACGTGGTCGCCAAGTACGTCGAGTCGATGCTCGACGGCTATCTCGACAGATTACACGAAGAGTAGGAGACGACGCCGTCAGTCTTCGAACTCGGTCGATTCCGAGGGGAACGCCGACGCGGGGGGTCCCGTCTCGTTGGCCTCGTGGTAGGCGGTGCTGTAGCGACGAATCTTCCCGATGAGGTAGAGGCCGAAGATGCCGTCGTAGATGAGGACGTAGACGAGGAACGACGGGAGCGCGCCGAATCCAGTCAGTGACGAGACGATGGCCGCACCGATTCCGACAGTCGAGTTGTACGTCGCGTGGACGAGCGACGCGAGGATGAGGCCCTTGATGACGATGGGGCCGGCGTTCTGCTTGTTGAACTTCGCGAGCCCGAGGTAGTAGCCCGCGATAGCGGAGTAGATGACGTGACCGGGACCGGCGAGTGCACGAACCGCCGTGATAGTGCCGCCAGCACCGATGATGCCGACACCACCGGCCGTGCCGAGGTCGAGGCCCGACGCCATGAGGTTTCGCGTGATGTACAGTGCGTTCTCGATGGTCGCAAAGCCGAGTCCGGCCATCGCACCGTACACAGCGCCGTCCACGACGGCGTTGAAACTACTGTGTGAGTACGCGTACAGTCTGACTGCGAGCAACTTCACCGTCTCTTCGACCGGGCCGACGACGAGGAAGAAGAAGAGTATCGACCCGAAGAAGCCGATACTGAGCGATAGTTCGCTCGCAATCGTCTGCCCGACGTTGTTCATGAGTGAGTTGACGATTGCGGCGAACGTGGCCGTGAGAACGCCGAGGAGGAAGGTCACGACGAGCATCGAGAGCGGTTCGCTATCCGTGACGTCGGTGTAGTAGACGTAGCCCGCGAGGGCGAGTGCAGGGAGCGCAGAGAGGAGCGTGAGCGCCCCGATTTGTGGGTCGGTAATCGCCGAGAGACCACCGATACCGACGAGGATGAACAACGCAGTGAGGATGACCATCGCTCGAGTGGACGCGACCAGCAGTCGGTAGAGCGCGACGGCCAGACCATCGACGGAGGTTCGTTCCTCCCACGTCGCGATATCGTAGAGGTCAGTCGAGCCATCTGACGCGCGTTCGACCGGGTCCCGTCTCTGGTCCATCGTCTGACGTAACGCCTTAGCGACGGGTAATACCTTCGGCGAGCGGTGGTTCCGTGCCCGACCGAGTGAAGTTAAACCCTCCACGCCGAAATGGCCGATATGCACTTCGACCCCCGCGAACAGGCGGCGCTCCGCGAGGTTGGTCTCGACACCGACGACCTCCGAGCGGCGTCCGAGCACGTCCGCGAGGCCGTCGAGGAAGACGCCGAGCGTCTCGCGGCGTTCTTCGGTGACGGCGAAACGTTCTACTCGGATATGGAGATGGCACACAGCGCCAGCGACGTACAGGAACACTCGGTCGACCACGTCGACCTCTACACCCACGGTGCGTCCCTCCGTGGCTACCTCAAGTTCGACTCGTGGGGCGTCCCCATCGAAGGTGGCCGCGTCCTCTCCGAAGAGACAGTCGAACTCACCCTCGGTCCCACCGTCGACGGCCGCGTGAAGTTCGCCCGCAGCGCCGACGACCTATGAAGGTCCGCGTCCGCGGTATCTACACCACCGCACTGACCCGATTGTTCCTCGACGCCGGCCACGACGTCGTACAGGCCTCTGGTCCGATTCGAGAACGGTTCGACGCCGAGTTCGAATCCGCCGACCACGACGTCGCCGTCGAGACGACTCGTGACCGACAGGGCGTCGGCGTGGCCGGAGCACCCGATGCAGTCGCGACGGCGACCGAACACCTCTGTGCCCTCGGCCTCGACACGTTCGACTGGGACGACCCCGCTCCGACCGGTGCGGTGTTCGACGCGCGCGTCACCGAGACCCTCGGTGGCGGTGCAATCTGCGACCTCGGAGAGGTCGACGGCTATCTCTCGTATGGCGACATCGACGGCCGAGTCGACGTCGGTGACGAGGTCAGAGTACAGGTCTCCGAATCGGCCCCACCGTGGGCAGACCGACGCCCCGAACTGACTGGCGACGTCCGTGCCATCGCCGGCCTCGCGACACTCGAACCCGACTCGGAGGGCGTCCGCGTCGACACGAGAGACGAAGCGGCCGCCAGAGAACTCGCCGGGATGACCGACCTACTCGGCGGCGACCCACCAGACGGGTGGGGAATTCGCTGGCATCGCGACGCCGTCGAGGCCGACATGAGTGCGCTGAACGACGCACTCGACCGAGCGGCGGACATCGCGGCCGAACTCGATTCAGTCCTCGACGAACCGGTGGACGCACCCCGTGTCGTCGCATCTCCGACGGCGACGAACTGGGTATGGTTCGGCCGCGAGACGCGCTTCGAACTCGACGACCACCGCCGTGCCGTCGAGACGACGATGCCCGGTCACCACCGCACGAAGGCCGCCTCGCCGAAGGCGTCCGCCGGCGTCGACCTCGCGGAATCCCTCTGTGAGTCGGCCGGCGAGGGCGAATTCCCGTTCGACGTGGTGACGTCCCAGTTCGGCCCGCTCGAAGGAGACGACGTGGGAATCGGCCACGGAAAACCCGACGGTAGACTCATCGAACTCGGGTCGGGCGAAGTCTCTGACCGAGACCCAGACGGAACCATCGAGGTTCGGCGGCAGATGAGCGGCGGTGGCACGTACGACGCACTCGGTGTCGAACGCGCGTCTGGCGACGTTGCCGTCACGAAGTTCCGCGAAGGCCGCTGGTGGTATCCCACCGTCTACCGCGACGACGAGGGGTCCGTCAAGGGAACGTACGTCAACATCTGCACGCCAGTCGAGTGTTTCCCCGACCAGATACGCTACGTGGACCTACACGTGGACGTCATAAAACACGCCGATGGAACCGTCGAACGCGTCGACGACGACGAGTTAGACGAGGCAGTCGAGGCAGGCAATATCTCCGAAGAACTCGCCGAAAAAGCCCGGTCGGTGGCGTCGAGTCTGGAGTCGGCGCTGTCTGGATAAGAGAACGCGGTCACACGTGCCGACCGAACCGAGCGGAGCGAGGTTCGGCCTTTTTCCTCCAGGTTTTTACGGTTCGGGGTCGCGGAGCGACCCGCTCACCGTAAAAAAGTGGGTTTAGAAGTGCCCAGGGCCTTCGTCGCCGAACTGCAACTCTCCACCACGGCCACCCTCGACGGTACTGCTCCCGTGGTCGCCCGAACTTGGAACCTTCACCTGCACGTCTTCGATTTCGTCGAACGTCATGATGAGGTCAGACTGGATGTTCTGGGCCGTGACGTTGCTGATTCCGCACCCTGCGCAGGCCCCACCGAGTTCGACGACGACTTCCCCCGATTCGGCATCGGCTTTCCGCACGACGCTGTTGCCGCCGTGCATCTGGATGATGGGCATCTGACCGACCATCCACGTCTCGACGCGCTCTTTGAGGCTCTCCGACTCGTCGCTCATACCGTGACGGTTCGGGACCCACGGATTAGAATGGAACGGTTCTCCCCACACACCGACGGACGAGAGAAAGGCTGTCGCGGTCGTTCGTGATAGATTCCCCGTCAGCGTACGAACCCGTGTCACTCTCGACGGACACGGCGACGGTACAACCACCCAGCAGTGCCGACTGCGGCGACGCCCGCACCGACACCGAATCCCGGTACGTCGGTTCGAGAGGCGGTGGCAGTCTCGGCCGTCTCGGCGTCGGACCCACTCGTTTGGGTCGGCGTGCTGGTCGGTGTGGTGGTCGGCATGCTGGTCGATGGTTCGCGAGTCGTCTCCGGACCGAGCGGAGGTGCATCGACTTGCTCACCGTCGTGGTCGGGGAACGTGTAGAGTGCAGGAGAGACGTCGCCGACGCCCCAACTCGACGCCACGAAGACGCCTTCGTCGGCGAACGGATAGGCGTACCGCGCGGCCCAGAAACTCGCTCGGTCCGGGTCACGCCACCACGCGAGTTCGACCGGGTCCGTGGGGTCCGCGACGTCGTGTCGCTTGACACCGCCACGATACCACGAGGTGTAGAGTCGGCCGTCGTGGAAGTCGAAGTTGTGGGCAGTCGTCCAGACGCCACCGACCGTCGGTTCGGGACTCGGCGGCGGGTCGATAGTCGAGTACTGTGTCGGGTTCGACGGGTCGGAGACGTCCCACAGTTCGACACCACTCGGACCGCCGACGAGTTCCGTCGTCTCGTCGTCTCTGCTCACTCGGTTCGCCCACGATTCGATTCCGATTCCGAGGAGAGTGCCCGACTCGTCGGTGGCAGCAGAGTGGTGGTTACCCGGCGGAGTTCGGCCTGCAGTCCGCTGTTGGTCCGCAGAGAGCGACGTGAGTTCTGCGGGGTCGCCAGCACCAATCGAACCCACCACCGACGGGTCACCGGGGTCGGTGAAATCGACCATCCACGTCCCGGCGTCCCACAAGGAGATGTAGGCGACGCTCTCGTGGACCCACACGTCGTGGACGGCCCGAAGTCGCGTCGACACGTCCGCCCACCGCTCGTCCGCCGAGACGACGGACCACCGGCCGAGTTCAGCGCCAGTCTCGACGTCGAGGACGACGAGTGGATTTTCGTCGCCGTCGTTGGCGGTCAGGTACGCGCGGCCGTCGGCGGCGAAGCAGTTGTGGATAGGATAGGTCGTCTCGTGGAACGCGCGTTCGGTGGGGTTCGCCGGGTCGGAGACGTCGACGACCAGCACGCCTGCCGGAGAGCCAGGGAGCGGATTTGCTGGCCCGACGGCCAGAAGCGTGTCTCCGTCGAGTTTCACGTCGTAGATGTTCCGAAAGGGACCGTCTTCGTGGTCCGAGAGGAGTCCACGTCGCTCTGCGAGTACGTCCGGGCGGTCGGGAGAAGACAGGTCTACCGTGACGAACCCGCTCGTCGCGGCGACGAACGCGGTCTTTCCGTCGGGAGAGAGGACCACCTCTGTCGCCCCGTCGATATCGACGCGCCCGAGTGGTTCGAACGGTCCGGGGTGAGCAGTAGCGAGGCGTGACGTGCCGGCGACACCCGCGAGGAGGGTCCCACCGGTCACACGGAGGAATTGACGGCGGTCCACAGTACTACTCCGGGAGGAGAGGTAAAAAGTCGGACGGCGCTGCTCGTCTCGGTGAATCGGGCGTCCGAGAAGTGAAGAGACGCCGAAGAGTGAGGAATCCGGGTGGGTGGTGGGAGATTCCCCACATCGGCGTCGACGGACTGTGTCCGTCTGCTCGCCGAAAGAACTTCGGCGAGGTCAGTCGGCCGGTAGTGGTGGTGGGGGGTACCGGCCGGGTTCCCGTTCACAGCTTCCGGTGGAACGCCCGTGCACCGTTCAGGTCGGCGAGAACGGGAGTCGCCGACCGACGCACCCATATGTGGGCACAGTCGGGTGCACGTCATCGACTTTTTAGTAGACCATTATAAGAGTACGCCACTAATTATCGTACGAGATAACCGAGTTTTGAGACGGGTGTCAGTCACTCGACTGCTGTTCGTCGATTCGTCGACCGGAATTATCACACAGAGAAGTAACCGGCGTTCTCACCGTCGACCGGGGGTAGTGGTCTCGGTCTTACAGTCGCGACCGGTCACCGGTTCCGCCAGCGCCGAAACCGTTGAATGCTCTCGACCTTACAGCCGAGACCGGTCACCGGTTCCGCCAGCGCCGAAATCGTTGAATGCTCTCGACCTTACAGTCGCGACCGGTCACCGGTTCCGCCAGCGCCGAAATCGTTGAATGCTCTCGACCTTACAGTCGCGACCGGTCACCGGTGCCACCGGTCATCGCGCTCGCAAGTGCCCCTTCGACGACGACTTCGTCTCCGAGCGTGGTGAGTTGAATCTCGGGGATGTTCGACATGACCATATCGCTCATCTGCTCGCGAATCGGGTTCAGAATCAACTCGGGGTTGTTGAGGGCGACGGCCCCACCGACGTAGATGATGAGCGGTGCGTACGCGTGGACGATGTTGGCAACGCCCATCGCGTTCCAGTGACCGACCTGGCTGATAACGTGGTCGGCAAACTCGTCTTCGCCAGCGTGTTCGAACACGTCGACAGCAGAGAAGTCGGGGTCGTCGATTGGCAGTGCGGTCTCGACTGGGTCTTCGTCGTGGAGTTCGCGTGCGTACTTCGGGATGTTGTTGCCGGAGCAGTAGCCCTCCCAGTGACCGTTGTGGCCGCACCCACAGGTCATGAATCCGTGCGGGTCGAGCGTCATGTGACCGACTTCGCCGGCGTTCCCGTCCCATCCAGAGATAACGTGGCCATCGACACAGACGCCCGCGCCGACACCGGAGGAGATGGTGAGATAGACCATGTCGTCGGGGTTCCGGTCAGAGTGGAACCGCTCACCGATGACACCTGCGTTCGTGTCGTTGTGGAGGTAGACGTCGTCAGTGTCCAAGAGAACAGAAAGCGGCCCAGTCAACGGTATTCGGTCGATGGTGTCCGGCAGGTTCGCCGGGTTCTCGATTGCGCCTTCGGCTAAGTCGAGTGGACCGATCGCGCCGATGCCCGCTGCAGTTGCTTCGCTCGGTTCGATACCCGCCTCGTCACAGGCCCGTCTGACGACGCCGAGAACCGCCTCGGTGACCGCGATACCGGTCGGCCCACGCGGTGTTGAGTCACGGGCCTGTCCGAGGATCACTCCCTCGCCGTCGGCTACGACCGAGCGGACGTTCGTCGCCCCAAGGTCGACACCCACGTAGTACGCCATTGTCACAATAGGGATGCGCACGCCACTTAACTAAGCGGGATTTCGCGCTGATTTACTCGCGAGGCGGTAGCGATTCCCACATTCAGCGAGTCGAATCGGTTCGACTCCGACCACTCACTGTGGCGAACTCGATGGGAGTTTCGGGATGAGCCACGACAGGAACGAGTCCATACTCCGTGACTGGAGCCAGACAGTTCCCGGCCCCGTGAAGGTGCAGACGAGGCCCTCACCACTGAACAGCGTCGATTTGAGGCCGCCGACGCGTTCGACCGAGAAGTTCGTCGTCCCGTCGAAAGCGACGATGTGACCGGTGTCGACGGTGTGGCGTTCGCCTTCCTCGAGTTCGACTTCGTGGATGGCACCGTAACTCGACAGGTAGCTGTGGCCCGTCCCCTCTAACTTCAGGAGGAACAACCCTTCGCTCCCGAAGAACGTCTTCGCGCCACCGAACGAGGTGTCTAACTCGAGTGCCACGTCCGACGCGAGGTACGACCCAGACTGGACGTACATCGTCTCGTCTTCGAGACGCTGATGGACGATATCGCCCGGAAGAGGTGGTGCGAGCGACACGTCACCTGCCTGTTCCGCCAC
Source organism: Haloferax marinum (assembly GCF_009674625.1). Classification (GTDB taxonomy): domain Archaea; phylum Halobacteriota; class Halobacteria; order Halobacteriales; family Haloferacaceae; genus Haloferax; species Haloferax marinum. The sequence goes on from NZ_WKJQ01000001.1 coordinate 1,454,990, forward strand.
GAACGTGTTCTGGAAGAACGACTCGCCACCGAGGACGCTCCGTTTGAGCGAGCCAAAGATGCCGCCTCTCGCTTCCGTCTCGATACCGATTCCGTCGGAGTAACTCACCATCGCACCCGCTTCCGAACGTATCGACTCCCCTTCGTCCAGAGAGACGGTGAGGAGGGCGAACGCAGGACGGTATTCGATACTGTGGTCCATACACAGCTGTCGTTCCACTAAGGTATGTAGATGTCTCCGGTGAGTTAGAATCGTACAGAATCGCTACTTCGTGTCTGCCCGGACGAACGTCACGGGACAGGGTGATTCGAGCATGACCGCTTGTGCGAGACTGCCGAAGACGGCTTTCCCTGCCGGCGACCGCTTTCGACCGCCGACGAGCAGACGGTCGGCGTCTACCTCCTTCGCCAGTTCGACGAGTTTGTCCACGTGGTCGCCGACCGGGCCGCGAACCTCGTAGGTGATGTCCGCGTCTTCTAACTTCTCGGCCACTTTGCGGACCGTCGAGTGTCGGCGTGCGACGTCGTCGCCCGACACTTCTTCGGCCGTCACGTCGAACTCGAGATTGTCGAGTGCCTCGTTGTACTCCTCTTTCGTGAAGACGTGACTGACGACGACTGTTGCTCCGGTCGGGCCGGCGACGTCGATGGTCTCTTCGACGAGTCGGTCGACCCGTTCTGTATCACCTGCACCGACGGCGAGAACGATAGTTTCGATAGCCATGCGGAGTCATTCGGCCTCGTTTCACTTAACCGTGGCGGATATTTACTCACTACCGAAAAAATATTTTCTGACGCCGCTCACCGGCGCTCGTCTGGCGTGTCTCGTGGTACCAACTGTGTTCCGCGGCACCAATTGTGTCTCGTGGTACCACTATGTATGTTTCGTCGTGTCACACCAGTGAATGGTCTGGACGAGTCTCGAGGGCAGTCGTTCACCGGGGGAAAGTACGTGAGAAAGCCGAAGTCGAACGACCGATTCAGTAGTCCGGCGCGTCGTCTTCGACAGCGCGCTTCATGGAGTTGCGACGCGACTTGGCGTCGCGGCCCGTGGCTTCGAGCAAGAAATCGTTCTTGGCGCTAACGGCTTCGCCTGCGGCCTCGAGGTCTTCGGGAGCGAGTTCGGTCGGGTCCTGCTCTTCGAAGTTGACCGCGAGTTTGTCCTTCTTCCCGCTGTACTTGACTGCGCCGACGACGACACGCTTGAACACAGGGTTCTTCGGTTCGCCAACGACGAAGAGGTCACTACCTTTGTACTCCTCGGTACCCGTGATGGGTCCGAAGTAGTCCTCGACGGTCGCTTCCATGTCGGGGATTCGTTCTTCGAGTGTCTCCCCACGGCGCATCTTGTACTCCTTCATGCGGGCACTTTCGATAGCGGATGGTTTACCTGTTTCGTGACTCCGCGGCGCCTGCTACACCGAAACGCGGTCAGGCCTCGCGCTCTGCGATGTAGCCCTTTTTACACTCGGGGCAGATGTCGCCTGCTCGCATCGACGACGAGGACGCACCACGCGAGTGCCCACAGTTCGGGCAGTAGTACTCGATGGACTCGTCGGGCGTTTCGCTCCCGATGTTCGCCTCGTCGGCACGGACGAACTCGTCGGATTCGCCTGCTTCGATGAACTCGTCGTTCGACGAAGACGAGACGGACCCGTTCGATTCTGGCGTCAGACCGCCACCGAACGAGACGGAGACGGGTTCGCCGTCGTTGGGTTGTGCGTCGAAGCCTTCGTCCTCGCCTGGCGTGTCCGGCCACGCGCCGTGGTCTCGTGACTGTGTGGACGCGTTACCGGCGTCGGTGGAGGCGTTCGCGTCGGCGTCGATGAACTCCGCGTCGTCCGCGTCGGCGGTCGGTTTGGGTGGCGAGTCGTCCGTATCGACGTCGTCCATCTCGTCCGGCCACTGCGTCCGGTCTCGCTGGAGGTCGTCGTCATCGTCGTCGTCGAGGATGATGGCGTCGTCGGTGACTTCGGGTTCGGATTCCTCGTCGACCTCGCCGGCAGTTGGATGCTCAGGCGTCGAGTCTGCCTCGATTTCGGCCTCCGTCTCCGGGTCGGGCGCAGTCTCGATATCCGGCGCACCTCCGACATCGTTGTTCGGTTCGGCCTCAGCGCTCTGGTCGGCGGTGTCACTCGTCCCCGGTTTCGGGTTGGCAGGTTCGAATCCGGCGGCGGCCGTCTCGGCCTCGCCCTCCGTCATCCCGACTTCTTCGGGGGTCCGAATGGCGGTGACCTCCTTGTTCTCGCTTATCACCTGCTCGTGCCCGCATCGGCTACACACTTGCAGTTCTCTGATGGACACGACCACCTCGTCACCGCGTTCCTCGCGCTCCCGTTCCGTCTCGGGTTCTCCGTACGAGTGCCCGAGAAGACGGCAAGTAAGTCCCATTACGGGAGGATTCCGGGATTCGGGAACAAAAATCTACCCCCTGACCGTCAGACGAACGTCAGACGGGCGGTACAGGTAAACGGGAGGCGAACGATGTATCGATTATGAGAGCGAGGCGGGAGTTTCGGAACCGCCGCGACATCGAAGTCGCGGTACTCGACGCGCTTGTCGACCGCCACGACGAAGGGATGACGGTGTTCGAACTCCGTGCCGCCGTCGACGCCGACATAGACACCATCGAAGACGCGTTGTCGGTGTTGAAATCGGAGGGCCTCATCGTGGTCGAAGAGGCACACACGCGTGTCCTCATCCATCCAGACGAGCGCGTCGTCCCAGACCCGAGCGAAGAACCGAAGACCGACACGACACTGTTAGACCGACTCCGTGAACGTCTCGGACTGTAGGGACACACCGGCACGCACCGACAGCCGAGACGGCCCCAGAGTGTGAGGGTTTTACCCACTGAGACCAAACGGGGAGTCATGACACTCGTCGCCGACATTCACGAAGCCCACGGAGCGACGTTCGAGACGCGCGGTGGGGTCGAAGTCGTGCGCCACTACGGCCGCCCCGACAGAACCCACCGGGCCGTCCGCAACGGTGTCGGAGTCATCGAACACGGCTACGGAATCGTCGCCGTCGAAGGCGAAGACCGAGTCGAGTACGTCGACAACGCGGTCACGAACGACGTCCCGACCGAAGACGGACGAGGCGTCTACGCATTCCTTCTCGACCCAGACGGGCGAATCGAGACCGAGATGTACATCTACAACGCGGGCGAGCGATTGCTCATCTTCACGCCACCGGACCGCGCGGAACCTCTCGTCGAGGAGTGGCGGTCGAAGACGTTCCTCCAGCGCGTCCGCATCCGTGACGCCTCCGACGAGTTCGCCGTCTTCGGCGTCCACGGGTCGAAATCGACCGAGAAGGTGGCGAGTATCCTCTCGGGCGCGGGCGCACCCGAACCCCAACTCTCCTTCGTCCGTGGGTCTATCGGCGGCGAGTACGGCGTGACGGTCATCGCCTCCGACAACCCGACTGGTGAGGAGGGGTACGACCTCATCTGCCGAGCCAAAGACGCCGAAGACGTGTTCGAGGCCCTCCTCCTGTACGGCAACCCGGCGATTCCCGTCGGCTACCAGACGTGGGAGAGCCTCACCACCGAGGCCGGCACACCGCTGTTCGAGACGGAACTCCGTGGCAACATCCCGAACGTCGTCGGCACCCGCAACGCCCTCGACTTCGACAAAGGCTGTTTCGTCGGACAAGAGGTCGTCTCGAAGGTGGAAAACCGTGGCCGGCCATCGCGTCGTCTCGTCGGCTTCCGTGCCGACAGCCTCCCTGACGATGGTATCGACGCTTTCGCCGGTGCGCAGGTCGACGCCGGCGGTGTCGCCGTCGGGTCGGTGACGCGCGCCGTCGAGAGTCCGAATGTCGACGCACCCATCGGATTCGCACTGGTCGAGTTCGACCTCGAAACCGACGAACTCACGCTCGATATCGACGGCGAACAGATAGCCGCCACAGTCGAGTCGCTCCCGTTCGTCGATGGAAGCGCTCGCTCCGCACGGATTCCGACGTATCCAGAGTGACCGAACCAACGTCGGCGTGACCGAACCAACGTCGGCGTGACCGAACCAACGTCGGCGTGACCGAACCAACGTCGGCGACGTGAGGGGCGCGTCGCGCGACCGTCGTCAGAACAGCTTTTTCAGATGTTCGCGCGAGAAGAACGAACTCGGCTTGTCCATGTGGACACCGATTTCGCCGGAGAGCGACCGCAGACCCACGCGCTGGAGCCATTCGGGAAAGGAGTAACATTTGCGGATGAGGTGGCCGAGTCGAATCTCCGTCGAGAGTTCGTCACGCCACGCCGACTCGTAGTCGGCGAGCGTCTCGGGGTCGTCGGGGTCGATGGTCTCGGCCGCGATGTCTGCGGCGGTCATCCCGTAGAGAATCCCGCCGCCGGTGAACGGCTTGGTCTGTGCGGCGGCGTCGCCGATGAGGAAGGCACGCCGTGTCGTGGTTCGGTCCGGTGGCCCAATCGGAATCGCACCCGAACAGAAGTGTTCGGTCTCGACGTCGTAGGTGTCGGTGAGCACGTCGAACATCTCGTTGACTTCTGCACCCGGTGGGGCCGCGAGGCCGTACTCGACGCCAGCGTCGCCGCGCGGAATACGCCACGCGAAGAAGCGCGGCACCGTGAGGTGCACGTCCACGAAGTCGCCGTGGTCCGGGTCCGGGTCGAACGCGAGGACGCCGTGGAGTGTCTCGGACGGTTCTGGCAGGTCGAGCGACCGTCGGACGCGGGAGGTCGGCCCGTCACACCCGGCGACCATCTTCGCGTCGAACTCGACGGTACCGGACTCGCCGGCGACGCTCACCGTCAACTGCACCCGGTCGTCGAACTCCTCGATTGCGGTGACGGTGTGGCCCTCGCGGACGTCGGCATCCGCCTCGCGAGCGACTTCGGCGAGCGTTCGGTCGAGTTCGACGCGGTCGATGACGTTCGAAACCTCCGTCTGCTTGTAGAACGGGTACGCCTTCGAGTTCGGGCCACCGACGTGGAAGTCGGCCCCGTAGATGCGGTTCTGAAAGAGGTGGTCGCGTGCCTCGTCGGGGACGTACTCCCAGATGTCGGTGCTCACGTGCCCGGAGCAAGCGAGCGGCGTTCCGACCTCGCCTTTCTCCAGTGCGAGGACGTCGTACCCTGCTTCTGCTGCGCGGCGGGCGAACCGCGCGCCGGCGGGACCAACGCCGACGACGGCGAAATCGTACATACACGGCGGTTGGCGCGGCCACCAATGAATCTTCTCGCTTCGGACGAAACCACGACGGGAGACGAATCTGCCTACGCGACGACGGCGAGTCCCGCTGCGGTGTGTCTGGTCTCCGTCCACGGCACGTCGAGTTTCGTCCACGAATCACCGAAGTCGGTCGTCCGGTAGAGACCGTGGTCGTTGGCCGCGTAGCACTCACCACCTATCAGTCCAGTCGCCAAGACGGAACGAGTGGCACCGTCTCCGGTCGGCAATCCAGTGTCGTCGAGGCGTTCCCACGACCCATCACCGCGAGTACGGTACAGATAGCTCTCTGCGGACCCGACGTTGTGGGCGCGCATCGGACTCCGCGCGGCGGTCAGGAGAACTGACTCGGGGTCCGCTGGGTCCACGACGACACTCCAACAGTACCCGTGCCCGAGACCCGCTGTCGGCGTCGTCCACGTCTCACCACCGTCGTCGCTCTCGGCGTAGCCATCGCCGGCGGCCACCCAGACGTGACCCGGCCGGTCGGGATGTGTCGCCATCGAGTGCGTATCTCGTTTGCTCGTCGGCACTCGGTCGTGCCACGTCTCACCGCCGTCGAACGAGCGAACCAGCGCACCCGCTTCGACGGCGACCCAGAGTCTGTCTGCTTCTGACGGAGCCATCTTCTCTGATTCTGACGGAGCCAGCTTCTCTGAGTCCGACCGGTCCACCTCTATCCACCTGACGTGGTGGGTGTACGGCCGTGGTGGAAACGACCAACTCGGCGACGACGGGAGGTCGGTCAGCCCCGACAGGTCGGTCCACGTCTCACCCCCGTCGGTCGAGCGGAACACCGCCGAGGGTTCGGTTCCGGCGTAGAGCACGTCGGGGTCTGCGGGCGAGATGGCGAGACTCGTCACCGACTCGGGCAGCGTTTCGGTACCGACCGAGTGCCACGTGTCGCCACCGTCTGTCGTCCGAAACACGCCAGCATCGGACGTCCCTGTGATGGCACGGTCAGGAACGCGTGCGTCGGCAGCGACGCACTCGATTCGGTACTCACCGAGACGCCGCCGTGTCTCCACGTCGTCCGGTGGGCCGGTGACGGAGAGCACTGCACCGTCTGCCGCCGCGTAGAGTCGCATACAGAACGTAGGCACTCGGCGGAGAAAAGTGAATCCAGAAGGACAGTTATGTTCGGCTACGACAGGTCGCGGCGTTCGAACACTTCGGCGGCGAGCACCACGAGGACGCACGCAGTGACGAAGAGAACCGCCACACCACCCCAGTCGACGTCGCCGGCGACGAGGAGTTCACCGGGGTCGATGTAGCGCGTGAGCGACAGCGACCCGAGGAACTCGTAGTCGGTGTCCGTCGTCAGCGAGTCGAGGAGGAACGTCCCGAAGACGACGCCGATTGCCGCACCCTGTGCCCGGCGCACGCGCTGGAAGAACGCCGAGGAGAGCAAGCCGATGGCGACGCAGTCGACGAGGTAGAGACCGCCGACCGCGTGTACCAACACGAGTCGGGAGAACTGAATCTCCTCGTCGATGAGGCCCGCACCGACGACGACGGCCGCGAAGACGGCGACGTTGACGACGAGTATCGCGGGGAGCATCGCGAGGAACTTCCCGATGACGTACCGGGTGCGTGAGATGGGCCGAACGAGGACGAACTCGATAGAGTTGCGGTCGACTTCGGTGGCGATGAGCGACCCCGCGGCGTAGGCGAAGTAACTCCCGACGATGAGCAACCAGACGAGTTGGTAGAGTTCGATGACGAGGTAGCCCTCCAGCGACGAGATGTCGGTGACGCTCCCGACGAACGCCGTGCGGAACTCCTCGGGATACGACTCCAGCAGTTCGTTGAAGTTCACGTCTGCCTCTCCGAACGAGGGAAACACGGCGATAGTGAGCCCTGCTGTCGCCACCAGCAACGCGCTGACGATGAGGATGCCACGCTGGCGCTGGTCGAACTCGAACAGTGCGATGTCGAGTTCACGCATCGGCGACCTCCTCTGTGTCTTCGGTCACAGCGTCGTCATCGTAGCCGTCGCCCCCGTCTTCGGCGTCGTAGAAGTGCATGAACACGTCTTCGATGGCCGTCTCGCGGACTTCGAGGTCGTCGATACGGTAGCCTTCGAGCACGTCCACGAGTCCGTCGTAGTTGCCCGAGATGACGAGACGGAGCGACCCATCTGGCTCGAGACGGGCGTCGATGGTCTCGGCGAAATCGAAGTCGGCGGGGTCGATGGTGTCGGGCGACTGGAGCGTGACTACCTTCCCACTCCGTTCGAGCAGGTCGTCTATCTGCTCGACGGCGACGAGTCGGCCGTTTCGGATGATTCCCACCTGGTCGCACACCTGCCGGACCTCGCTGAGGATGTGGGTCGAAAAGAACACCGTCACGCCGCGTTCGCGCTCCTCGTGGAGGAAGTCGTAGAACTCCTGTTGGACGAGTGGGTCGAGACCAGACGTCGGTTCGTCCATCACGACCACCTTCGGGTCGTGCATGAACGCCTGTACGATAGCGAGTTTCTGTCGGTTCCCCCGCGAGTAGCCTCGCACTGCCCGGTCGATTGGGACCGGAAACCGTTCGAGGAGTTCGTCGCGCCGTTCGTCGCCACCGAGACTCGCCAGATAGTCGAGCGTCTTCCGCCCCGTCACGTCGTCGTAGAACTGCGGGTCACCGGGGATGTGGCCAATCTGGTCTCGAACCTCGAGGAAGGCGTCTCGGTCGTCGATTGGAACGCCGAGGATACTCGCCGTGCCTTCTGTCGGTTTGAGGAACCCCAGAAGAAGCCGAATCGTCGTCGACTTTCCAGCACCGTTGGGACCGAGGAAGCCGAACAGTTCACCCTCCGGCACCGAGAGGTCGAGGTCTTCGATGCCGCGGACGTCCCCGTAGAATTTGGTCAATCCGTCGATGTCGATTGCGGGGACGGTCATAGACGACGATACGAGCGCCGTGAACCTATCCCTTGCGTGATGTTACCACCTCGTGAGAGACAGAGTGGTGGTTAATATTATACAAATCCTATATGAATCGACCGAGCGAGGGCGCCGCCCTGCCGGTCGGTTCCACTATGATTCGACGTACACGGAAATCGAGCGTTGCACTCCTCGCGCTACTGTTAGTTCTGTCTTCGCTCGTGGGAGCGACCGGAAGTGCGGCGGCGGCGACCCGCGTCTCTGGGAGCCCCGACCTCTCTGTCGTCGCCCCCGAAAACCGCCTCGTCGCCGGCAGTGAAACCGTCGTCGAGGTGTTCGTCGTCAACACGGGAACCATCACGGAAGACGGTCCCGAGGAGTACGAAGCCCTCGTCCAGACGGCGCGTGCGCTGACGTTCAAAGCCGAATCCGAGGGGCCGATAACCGTCGCCAGCGGTGAGATTCCAGTTGGCACCGTCCCCGAGGGCGTCTCCGGGCCGGTCCCGCTGCGACTCCGCGTCGCCGACGGTGCAAAGCCCGGCACCTACGACGTTCCGGTCGAGTTCTCGTACGACTACACCGCCTCTGTGTTCGTCGACGGCCAGAGCGTCCAGACCACCCACCGAAGTCGGACGATTACGCGGACGCTCGAAGTCGTCGTCGAGCGCCGTCCTGCCTTCGACGTGCAGACGGTCGATTCGACGCTCGCCGTCGGCGACGCTGGAACCATCGCCTTCGAGTTGGAGAACGTCGGCCCAGTCGACGCCGACGCCGCCACCGTGACCATCACCTCGACAGACCCGGAGATAACGTTCGGCAACGGCGTCCAGTCGGCCGAGAGTTACGTCGGCGAGTGGGGTGCTGGTGAGACCAAACGCGTCGAGTTCCGGGCGCGCGTCGCCGACGACGCAATCGTGCGCAACTACTCGGTAGACGTGACGGTGACGTACCGTGACGAAGACGGTCAAGAACGAACCTCCCAACCACTCGTCACGGGTGTTCGTCCGATTCGGGGTGCCGACTTCGAACTCGTAGACGTCGATGCCGCCGTCGCCGTCGGTGACACCGGAACCCTGACGCTCGAACTCCAGAACGTCGGTGACGCGACCGCCTCCAGTACGACGGTCGGTGTCCAATCGACAGATTCCGAAGTGACGTTCGGTGCGGGTGCACCCGCCGCAGAGGCCTACGTCGGCACGTGGGAACCCGGCGAGACGAAACGAGTGAGTTTCCGCACTCGCGTCGCCGACGACGCACTCGACAGAGCCTACTCGCTCGACGTGGGCGTGACGTTCCGTAACCCCGGCGGTGAGCGGAAGACCGAGACACTCGTCGCCGGCCTCGACCCCGGCGCCGGGCCGGCGTTCCGCCTCACCGTCACCGACAGTGACCTCCGCGTCGGCGGCGTCGGCCGTGTCTCTGGAACCATCGAAAACGTCGGTGAGAGCGAGGCACGTGACGTGGTCGTCCGACTCGAGTCAACCGACCCAGCGATGACACCGACCGACCTCGAAGTGACGGTCGGAACGCTCGCACCGGGTGAGTCGGCCGACTTCGACTACACCATCGCACTGGCCGATGGCGCGACGCCGGGGACACGCCGACTCCCCTTCGTCGTCGAGTACCGCCCACCGGGTGACGAGATGCGAGCGAGTGACCAGACGGACGTCATCGCGTCGGTGAGCGCCCGCAACCCGGCTATCGCGGTGGAACCACAAAACGCGACGTTCGAAGTCGATTCGACCGGGGAACTCGCAGTCGCGGTGACGAACACCGGCGACACCCCACGGACCGACGTGACGGTCCGACTCCTCGTCGAAGACCCGCTCTCGAGTGAGGACGCCGTGGCGTTCGTCCCGCGACTCGAACCGGGTGAGACGCGCGTCGTCGCTTTCGACCTCGAAGTGAGCGGCGACGCCGTCCCGAAGACACAGGTCGCCGCCGTCGACGTGAGTTACAAAGACGACGCCGGGCGACAACTGTCGGACGGAACCCAGCAAATCGCCATCGAAGTCGTCGAACCGGCGACGACGTTCCCCATCATCCCGGCCGCCGTGGCGCTTCTCGCGCTCGCTGGCGTTGGCTACTGGTGGTACAGACGGCGGTGACGTCGGTGCGTGAAAACTGAGTCCGAGTGCTCAGTCGTCGTTCGGCACTTTCGCCGGTTTGCGGCGGTCCGAACGCGGTCCCTCTTTGTCCACTTTCGGGAGGTGGTCGCGGAGATACCGACCCGTGTGTGAGTCGGGATTCTGCGTAATCTCTTCGGGCGTTCCGCTGGCGACGATGTTCCCGCCGTGTTCGCCACCTTCGGGACCCAAGTCGATGATGTGGTCGGCGTTCTTCACGAGGTCCAGTTCGTGTTCGACCACGAGGACGGTGTTGCCGTTGTCGACGAGGCGCTGGAGCACGTCGATGAGTTTTCGCTCGTCTTCTTTGTGGAGACCGGTCGTCGGTTCGTCCAGCAAGTAGAGCGTGTCGCCAGTCTGTTTCTTGCCGAGTTCTTCGGCGAGTTTGACGCGCTGAGCCTCCCCACCGGAGAGCGTCGTCGATGGCTGACCGAGTTGCATGTAGCCAAGCCCGACGTCGTGGAGCAGTTGGAGACGACGGCGAATCTGCGAGTTCGCCTCGAAGAACTCGAGCGCTTCGTCGACTTCCATCTGGAGGACGTCCGAGATGGTCTTGCCCTTGTAGCGGACGTCGAGCGTCTCGGCGTTGTAGCGTGCGCCGTTACACTCCTCACAGGGGACGTAGACGTCCGACAGGAAGTTCATCTCGATTTTGACGTTGCCTTGCCCCTTACAGGCGGCACAGCGGCCACCTTTGACGTTGAACGAGAAGCGGCCCTTCTCGTAGCCACGCTGCTTGGAGAGTTTCGTCTGGGCGAACAGTTCGCGGACGTAGTCGAAGACGCCGGTGTACGTCGCCGGGTTCGACCGTGGGGTGCGGCCGATGGGCGACTGGTCGATGAGACGGACCGTCTCGATTTCGTCGTAGCCGTCGATGCCGTCGTGTTCGCCAGGGTCCACAGAGGTGTTGTCGTTCATCCGGCGAGCGAGTCCCTTGTAGAGAATCTCGTGCATCAACGTGGACTTGCCCGACCCGGAGACGCCGGTGATGGCCGTGAACGTCCCGAGTGGGATGGGCACGTCGAGGTTCTTGAGGTTGTGTTGGCGTGCGCCGCGGACGACGAGTTCGCCCTCGCCCTCGCGTCGCGTGTCGGGTACGTCGATGTCTTTGCGGCCCGAGAGATAGTCGGCCGTGATGGAGTTGTCGGCCGCGACGATGTCGTCGAAGTCACCCTGTGCGACGACTTCGCCGCCGCGCTTGCCTGGGCCGGGACCCATGTCGATAATCTCGTCTGCACGGCGCATCGTCTCTTCGTCGTGTTCGACGACGATGAGCGTGTTTCCGAGGTCACGCAGGCCTTCGAGCGTGTTGAGCAGTTTGTCGTTGTCGCGCTGGTGGAGGCCGATAGAGGGTTCGTCGAGGACGTAGAGGACGCCCACGAGACCCGACCCGACCTGCGTGGCGAGGCGGATACGCTGTGACTCCCCGCCGGAGAGGGTGGCGGCCTCGCGGTCCAGCGTGAGGTATTCGAGACCGACTTCGGTCATGAAGCCGAGACGGGCGCGGATCTCCTTGCAAATCTCCTGTGCGATGGTTCGTTCGCGCTCGGTCAACTCGGCTTCGAGGCCTTCGAAGTGGGAGAGCGCGTCGGCGATGCTCAGGCGGTTGACCTCGGGGAGCGTCGTCCCGCCGACGCGGACGTGTCGCGACTGCTCTTTGAGGCGCGACCCGTTACAGTCGGGACAGGTGGTGACGGCCATGAACTCCTCGATGTGGTCGCGCGTCCGGTCGGAGTCCGTCTCGATGTGTCGGCGTTCGAGGTTGCCGACGACGCCCTCGAATGGGTGTTCTTTGTGTCGCGTGCCGTTCTTCGTCGTCCACTCGAACACCACGTCTTCGGTGGTTCCGAAGAGGAAGGCGTCTTGGACCTCGTCGTCGAGGTCCTCGAACGGCGTGTTCACGCTGACACCGAAGTGTTCTGCGACGCAGTCTATCTGTCGCTGGTAGTAGGTCCGGTTGTAACTCCACGGTTCGAAGACGTGCTTGAGTGGTTTCGAGGGAGTGGTGACGATGAGGTCGGGGTCGACCTCTTTTGCCTTCCCGAGCCCCTCACACTCCGGACACGCGCCGTGCGGACTGTTGAACGAGAACGACCGCGTCTCGATTTCGGAGAAGCGGAACGAGGAGTTCGGGTTGCCGAGTTCTTCGGAGAACTCGACGACGAGTCGGTCGTCGCTCTCGCCCGCGAGCGACCCCGTCGAACGCGTGTTCGACGCGAAGGGGAGGTCTTCCGGCGGGTCGGGGACGATGAGTTTGAGGACGCCCCCTGCCTCTTCGAGCGCCGTCTCGACGGAGTCGGCGATGCGCGAGCGCGCGTCGGGCGACACCTTCACCCGGTCGACGACGACGTCGATGGTGTGGTCGTAGTTCTTGTCGAGTTCCGGCGTCTCGAACGAGAGGTCGTACTCGTCGCCGTCGACTTCGACGCGGGCGTAGCCGTCGGCCACGAGGTCCGAAAAGAGGTCTTTGAACTCGCCTTTCTGGTCGCGGACGACTGGCGCGACGACTTTCGCTTTGGTCCCCGCGGGGAGTTCCAGAATCTGTTCGACCATGTCCTGTGCGGACTGCTCTCCGACCTCTTCGCCCGTGATGGGGTCGTACTGCGTCCCGACCCGCGCGTACAGGAGGCGAAGGTAGTCGTGGAGTTCGGTGACCGTCCCGACGGTCGAACGCGGGTTGTTCGCCCCGTTCTTCTGGTCGATAGAGATTGCCGGGGAGAGTCCCTCGACAGCCTCGACTTTCGGTTTGTCCATCTGACCGAGGAAGTTGCGGGCGTACGCCGACAGCGATTCGATGTACCGGCGTTGGCCCTCCGCGTAGATGGTGTCGAACGCGAGGGAGGACTTGCCCGACCCCGACAGGCCGGTGACGACAGTGAACGTCTCGCGAGGGATGCGGACGTCGAGGTCCTTGAGGTTGTGCTCTTCGGCACCGCGAACCTCGATGTGGTCCTTACTCATTCGGACAGTTCTAGGGACGTGGAGACCGAATAGCCATCGGTTCGGGCCAGCCGAACCGGTTGTTCTGCCTCCTCACCTCCCGTCGCAAAAACTGTGTTAGGAGTTGAGTTTCGAACGCGCGACGTTGACGTTCGTCGGGGTGATGATTAGCTGGTCGTCACCTTTCTGGACGATGTCACCGTCGACTTCGCGCGCGACCTGGCGCAGGTCGTCGATGATGTGTTCCATCGTACTGTCCGACGTCGTGTGCCGAGTGATATCCGCGATGACCATGTCACCATCGTAGACGGCGTCTTTGATGGCGATAACGTCCTGTTGGCCTCCGATTTCCGCGATGTGGACCGAGATGCCGGCCGACCCGCGGGCGGTGTCGAAGTCGTCGAGATTGAGTTCGACGTAGTCCTCGGTCGTCCGGGAGCCACCCCCACCGAGAATTTTGCTCATGATACCCATAGCATGTAGAGCGGTCACGAGCGGGATATTTCTTACGTCAGACAACTATCGACATCACGATACGTTTATCGACGATAATTCGGGGAGAGAGACGGCTATCTCCGCTCTCAGGCGATTTCATCGGATGTTTTGTCGTGGGGCGCTCGATTCGACCCATGACCTTCAGCATCTGCGTTCGTGAGGAGTACGTCGACGACGACGGGACCGACCAGCACCGCTTCGGCGTCGCCGTGACGACGCGACTGCCGAGTGTGGGCGCGCTCTGTCCACACGCCAGCGAACACGGCGCGATAGCGACACAGTCGGTGACGAACGTCGAACTCGGGCGGAAAGGGCTCGACTACCTCGCAGACGGCCTCGCAGTCGACGACGCCCTGCAGGCGCTGTTGAACGCTGACGAGGGGCGCGAGCAGCGACAACTCCACGGCGTGGGCGGGGACGAGACGTTCGCCTTCACCGGCGACGACTGCCACGGGTGGGCCGGCCATCGGGTGGGTGCCGACTACACCGTCGCAGGCAACCTACTCACGGGTGAGTCCGTCGTCGACGCCGTGGCCGATTCCTACGAGGCAAGCGGGCGCGACGAACCCTTGGCTAAGCGCCTCATCGACGCACTGGGTGCGGGCCACGCCGCAGGCGGTGACAAGCGCGACGACCTGAAAATCCAGAGCGCCGCAGTCGTCGTCGCCTCGTCCGAAGACCGAGAGATGGACCCGTACTACAACGACCTTCGAGTGGACGCGACGGAGACGCCGCTGCGCGACCTGCGCGAGACGTTCGCGCTAGCGCGAGAGGGGTACGAAGCGGCCGTCGAGAAGTACGCGACAGAGTGAGTTAGACAGAGAAGTCGAACAGGTCGTCACCGACGTGGTGGATGGATTCGACGACCTTTCCGGAGTCGCCAACCAGGTCCGCGCCGTCTTCGAGTGCGCGGCCGATTGCGAGAATCTTTCCGTGGGTCTCTTCTGCGATGGCGACGAGGTCGCCGGACTGGATGCTCTCGTCTGCCTCGGTGATGCCGGGGCGCATGACGTCTGCACCGCTGGAGACGAACGAGACGGCACCTGCGTCGACCGTGACGACGTTCCTCGTCGGCGGGAACTGGTTCGCACCCTTGACCGTCAGGAAGGGTTCGTCGTCGACGTACATGACTGCCGGCTCACCGTCGACGAGGACGACTTCGTAGTCGGCATCCGCGAACTCGACTGCCTCGAACGCGTCACCGTCGATGTCGACGCCGAGAAGCGACTGGACTGACTCTTTGACCGCCTGGATTTCGTCGTTGCGGAGATGGTGGCGAGACTTGACCTTCATATCGGTTCGTGGACGCCGACGGCCGATAAATCGACCGCTCCACGTCGAACGACGCCGCCGACTCGGGAGCACACTCACGAGGGGAACCCCGTCCGAGGCCGAAACAGGAGCGAACGACCTGCACTCGGAACAACAGATAAGTACGGGTGGGTACACCTCATCGGTATGTGGCGCTCCCGGACCAACCGGGACCGGAAGACGGTCGTCTGCATCGCGTGCGGTGAGTCAGTGTTCCGGTCGGCGGCGCGTGAGTACGACAAAGAGGGGAACCGCTGGGAACGACACGGCAAGCGGTTCGAGTACCTCTGCAAGGAGTGTTACCGCGACCTCTGTCACCAACCGCGCGCAGAACTCGAAGACCTTCTCGTCGAAATCGAAGAACACGGCGTCTCACAAGAGGAGTTCCTCGCACGATACGTCGATGCCGTCACCGAGCGGTACGAACCGCCCGAAGAACGAGAACGCTGAGGTTGGGTCGTCAGTTCTCGACGGGGACCGCCCGCGGCCACCGACGGTGGTCTACGGTCGACGAGTGACTTCGTTTTCGACAATCGACGCCGCGCCCCCGACACGCATTTCTCCCTGCCCCGTTTAGACGGGTCCATGTCAGACGACGCGCAGGCGTACGCCGGAACCGCCGAAGGGCAAGGACCGGTCGAAATCGACGCCGAACTCGCGCGACACCTCCAGAACAAGCGCGAGGAACTGTTCGAGGAGTTCGAGATTCGCGACAAATTCCCGCCGGAAGTCCTCTCGGAGGCACGCGCACGCACCGAGGGCGTCCACGAGGAGATAGAAGACGAACTGGAACACCGCCAGGACCTTCGGGACCTGACGACGTGGACGACCGACCCTGTCGACGCACAGGACTTCGACGACGCCATCAGCATCCGCGAGAACGAAGAGACGTACACGCTGTGGGTCCACATCGCCGACGTGACCCACTACGTCCACCCTGGGTCGGAGATGTGGGCCGAGGCCGTCAAGCGCGGCAACACCGTCTACCTCCCCGCCTACACGATTCACATGCTCCCGCCGGCCCTCGCCGAGACGGTCTGTTCGCTCGTCCCGAACGAGGACCGACTGGCCCACACCGTGGAGATGGAGATCAAGAAGGACACGCTCTCGTTCGAATCTATCGACATCTACAAATCCGTCATCCACTCCGACGAACGCCTCACCTACACCCAGTGTGAGAACCGCCTGGACGACCCGGACGCCCCACTTCACGAGGAGAACTCGCTGGTCTACGACCTCGCAGACCAACTGCACGAACAGCGGAAAGAAGACGGGTCGCTCGTCCTCAACCCGAGTCGTGACCGCGCGCACACCATCATCGAGGAGTGCATGCTGAAGGCCAACAAGGCCGTCACGCACGAGCTCATGTGGAGTCGCGGCGTCGAGGCGATGTACCGCGTCCACCCGCAGCCGACGCCCGACCAGTGGGACAAGGCGCTCCGTGAGATTACCGAACTCGACGGCGTGAGCATCAAGTCCACGTCGTGGGACGAACCCCGGAAGGCCGTCAACGACGCCCTCGAAAGCGCGAACTCCCGAAACCTCAACAAGATTCAGCGCGCCGTGTTGAAGGTCATGCCCCGCGCGAAGTACATGAACGACCCGTTCGGCGGCCACTACGCGCTCAACTTCGACATCTACGGGCACTTCACCTCGCCCATCCGCCGTCTGTCGGACCTCATCAACCACTGGATCGTCCACGAAAACGACGTTCCCGAAGACCTCGTGGAACTCTGTGACCGTGCGTCGGACCGCCAGAAAGACGCCGAGACGGCCGAGCGCCTCTACAAGCAGTTCCTCCAAGAAGTCGGCCTCGACCCGTACGCCGTCAACAACCGCGGTATCGTCACTGTCGACGAAGACGGCGACGTCGTCGACGACAACGGCCTCCCACCGCGCGAGTAGATTCGACTTCTCGCGTACTGGTTTTCTCGCTTACACTTTTTGTCTCGCGACACGTCGTACGGGTATGAACAGAGTACAGACGACTGTCGTGGATAGCCTCTTCGCCTTTCTCGTCGGGTTTCTCGTCGGGTCGCTCACCAGTGGGTGGCGAGACGGCTTCCGCGCGGGCCTGCTGGCCGCCGTCGTCTCGGCGGTCGTGACGTGGGTGGTCTACGGTGTCCTCGAAGTGGAGACGCTCGTCGAAGAGACGACTATCGACGCCGAACGAGTCGCTGCCGACGCCGAGTAATCGGCGCGCGCAGTCCGCTGGCCTGCCGCTACTGCTTGTGCGTGAACAGTAAGATGTCGTCGTCGTGGGTGGTCACACAGAGGTCGAGCAGCATGCTCAGTTCGAGACTGTTGTAGTCGTTCTCACAGACCACCAGGTCGTCGAACGGCTTTTCACAGGCTGGACAGGCGATTGCGACGGTGTTCTGGTAGGTGGTGACGCCGTTGCTGGACTCGTACGGCGTGAGTGACGACCGAAGTTCGTCGAGTTCCTCGTCGTTCATACGCAATGTGTGTGCAGTGCGAGTGTATAATTCTTCACGGTCGGACACACTCGCCGTCGAGTCCGCACGCCCACCGAAAGTGCGGGTGAATCCACGCCAGCGTCCCGGCGTGTTTCTCCACCCACGACGCCGGGTCGCTCAACCGTCGGGAGAGCACCTCGGCGTCGTCTTCGTGCGTTCCCTCGCGGTCGAACGGCACCAGTTCGAGCGTCCGCGACGCGGGATTGAAGAACACCGCTCGTTCGGTGTCCGCGCTCAGCGCGACGAGACGCGACCCGTTGGCGTCTTTCTGCAAGAGCGCCTGGGCCATCCGGTGCTGATAGACGCCGCGGCGTGTCTCGCGAAGCGTCGAGACGACATCTCGAAAGAGGGCAGTCGGGTCCGACGGTGGTTCGCCCTGTTCTGTTCCCATACCCGTGGCCTCGGTGTCGGGTGTTAAGAGAGTCCGCCAAGGGCGGAGTGAAAGTGGTCGATTCGGTGGAAGTAGAGCGAGCGTAGGTGGGTCGCCTACGGCAGGTACCGTCTGAACAGCGGCACGAACGGTTTGACCAGCAGGAGCGCGACGGCCACGAAGGCGTACAGCGTCCACTCACTGGGCATCCCGACTGCGCGGAGGGCGAACGTGATGCCGAGCGCGAGGAGGACGTACACCCAGAAGACGGCGACGACGGGGAGATAGCCGTGGGTTGCAGAGGGTGTCTCGAACATGGTGGGGATGTGGGGGAGTGGGAGTATGGAGGTTTTGGGGGAGTGGGTGAGAGTTCGTGTGAACCGACGGGCGCACAAGACAATTACTGTCGGTTTGTCAACGGTTGTGTATCCATGCCCTCCAACTGGCAGACGCTTCTCGTCCTCGGTGTCGCTCTCCTCGCCGGGTGTACCGGGCTCGGTGGGTCGGAGACGGCCGTCACACCAGACGACCCGATGACGACTGCAGAGCCGACCACAGCGACCGCTGGAACGACTGCAGAGACGACGGCGACGACTGCCAACGACTCACCCGGCTATGGGACCGAATTCGTCTCTGTGTCGAAACTGGGGAATCAGAGTCGGTACACCGAGTGGCCGGACAATCGGTCTGTTCACTTCGAGAATATGACCGAGTCGCGGCAGACGGTGTTTCTGGACGCGCTCGATGAGCAGGTGGAGTTCGGACCGGAGGAGGAGAATCCGTTCGGATTCAACGACGAGTCTCGGCCCGAAGTTGTGCGATACGAGGGAACGTGGTATTTTGTTCGGGTTGCGATTGTGTAGCCGACTGTTCTGAAGACTCTCTGTTCCGCCTGAACGAACGCTTAACCCAATTCACGTTGACATTTACGGCGAGATGGCAGTCGAGACGTTTCCCCAGTTGGCCATCAACCTCATCTATACGATTCTTTGTCTCGTGCCAGGGTTCGTCACCATGAAGACGGCCGGATACGTCGGCGACGCGGAGTTCGAACTCGACCAGTTCGACAAAGGGACGTGGAGTCTCATCGGCAGTGGGGCCTCGCTTTCGGTGCTGTACTTCATCTACGTCGGGTGGGTGGCGATGGCGACGGGGCGACTTCGACTCGTCGTTCCGGTGGACCTCCAGTGGACCGAACTGGTGGCTATCTATCCGGTGTTGCTTGGCGTTGCTGTGCTTATTGGCTACGTCACCGGGCGACTGCTGGTTCGGGTTCGGGCGTTGCCGGACGAGTTGGCGGGAGAGGTTGGGGAAGAGAGAGTGGTGGAGTAGGTGGTGACGATGCCTGAAATCACCGGCCTGCCGGTGTAGACTACTGACTCGCGTTGAGTTGTTTCTAGTGGTCAGTACGTCCGAGAAGTGGAGGCGACGCTTCACGAGGATATTCGGGGAGTTCGCTCACGGATTGGCCGACTGGAGAACGTCTACATCCCCGATGGGGGTGAGGTCCTCGACGATGATTGAGGCGTTGTCACAGACGGTTGACCTGCCGTTGTGGCTCGTTTTGACGTTGGCTGGGTATCATCGGGTCTTCGCAGTCGCCAAGCAGAAGAGATAGCCCATCAGGACTCTGTTGAAATCCCCAATCGATGATAGTTTTTCGAGGCCGTGCTGAATACAGAGCGCGCATCTCACACCGACGATGGCCGGCCTCGGAATCGCGATGTTACTTGTCATTTTCTTCGGCGTACCGAGTGTCTCCGGACTCACCGAGCTCGCACTCCACAATCTCGGCCTGTTCGTGATACTCTTCGTCAATTGGGTCGTCTGCGCCTTCTCGAGTTACGCCGATAGGCACCCGTTCAGTTAACGTTCACCGAGACGATAGGATTCCTCTCTGTAATTCAGCGTTCAGAGCCACAGAATAGTATTATTAATCCAACTAGTCAAATGTAGAATAACTCAGGGGTTTCGAAGTATGGGAGAATGTGAAATATACGGTTGTGATGGCGATGGTGGTCTGTCGTACACATGCCGACGGTGTGGGCAAACGTACTGCTCGTCACATCGTCTCCCAGAGTCACACAACTGTCTCGGGTTGAGTAAAGAGAGTAAATCCACAAAATGGTTCAAAAAGAGCCGGGGAGGGAACCGGAAAAAGAGGAAAATGCGTGCAGGGGACATTGGCCGAGTTGGCGGTTCGGGTAAGAAACCAAAAGCCACGAGGTCTCCTGACGTGAATTCTGATGGCTCAATTAAGCGTTTGAAGGCGCGTAACCCCAACGGAGCCCAGCATGTCAATAGTCTGTGGACCGGTCTCAAGAACATGACACGGGGACTGGTTTCTGCGACGTGGACAATAGCAAAAATCGCATTTGCAGTTTCGATTATTCTTGCTATCGCCTCATTTTCGGCTGGTCTGCTCGATGACAACCCTCTAGCACCTCTCACGGATTCAAATTCATCTAAGGCAACTCCACTGCCCGATGAGAGCACCGTCATACCCTCAGAAAAAGAGTCTTCGTACGTCTCTGCAGAGAACCTCGACAGACACCGTATTGAGTTACTGATACAGGAACGAGTAAACAAAGAACGGAAGGAGCGCGGTCTCAGCCCAGTTGATTACGACCTAGAGCTGCAAGAGATTGCCCGTTACCACAGTGAGGACATGGCCGAATCAGGATACTTCGCGCACACGTCGCCGAGTGGTGAGTCCATGGGAGATCGCTACGACAAGTTTGGATACGAGTGTCGTGTCGATGCCGGAGGGAATACCTACATGACAGGGTCAGAAAACATCGCACAGACCTACCACGATGAGAATCTCATTGACGTGGGGTACCTAACCAACGAAAAGGAACTGGCGAACGGACTGATGAATCAATGGATGAACTCTACCGGCCATAGAGACAACATTCTAACGCCAGAGTGGGAAAATATCGGCATCGGGGTATATATTATCGAAGAAGACGGGAAGACAACAGTCTACGCTACACAGAACTTCTGTTAAAACGGCTCTGTTGAAATCCTCGGACACTGATAATTTTTCGAAGCCGTGCTGAATACAGAGGGTGAGTTCAGCACAAGTTCACCACCGCAGATTAGGTCTGTGATACTGCGGTTGCGACCTCTCGTCTCCGGAGCCAATACTCCCCTCCGGCGAGGAGCGCATAGACGAGCAGGTAGAACGGTGCCCAGAAGAGTACTAAGGCGAACGCAGGCGCGTCACCCCCTTCAGCCCCAAGAATGGGCACGTAAATCAAGACGTGCCAGAATAGCAAAACGAATCCCATGAGAATGGCGGGGCCTCGAATCCGATAGCGAATCCACAACACGATGGGGATTCCAATCGTGCCGAATGCGAAGGGTAATCCAATCCCAAAAGATGGCCAGAACGAGCCGGTGATTTGTACGTCGGGCGCGAGCGCGCTGTACCCAAAAACGAGGCCAGTATACACGACGCTCGCAACGCCACCGCGTAGGATGGCTCGCTTCCAACTTCCTCTCGAAGGGGACGATTCGTGGAGGGACGACATAGGGAAGATAGCGTCTGTCCATTAATAAATTGACACTACGTACTGGGCGAACCGGCTACCCTGACCCAACCGCCGTATCGTGACCGACACGCGCTCTGTATGTGTCACGCCAATCCTGTCACGCCCTGGGGAGTTCGATAGAAAGCCGCCAAGAGACTTGTTGGCGGCCACGAAGCCACCAAGCCCCCAGAAAACCCGCACCGTCGACGCTCCGACCCGACGTACCTACGACTAGTGAATAGTTGCTTACCGGAAGCTGTACCGCTGTATTCTAATTATTGAATTGGTGGCGGACGGTTGAGGACGTGTTTCATCGGCTATCGGTCCCCGGTACTCGTGGAGTCACCAACAGGCGAGGTCACTCCGGGGCACAGAACCAAACCACGGGGGGTCTGAGCTCACTCGCAACCCTTCGGGTTGCTCGCTGCTCAAATCCCCGCTCGAACAGACATCAATACAGTCGATACACGCGGTTCGCTCCGCTCACCGGTGGTATCGACAGAAGTTGATGGACTCGCGGGGTCCCCGTGAACGAAGTGAACGGGGGCAAGCGAGTCCATTGACTAAGGGAGTGAAACGACCGCAGGAAATGGACTCGCGGGGATTTGAACCCCGGGCCTCTTCCTTGCGAAGGAAGCGATCTGCCACTGATCTACGAGCCCTCACTCCCACGGAGTCGTGGGATACACTTATACTCTATGTTTCGCCATCCATCGACAGTCGGTAGCATCCCGCTGTCGGGCGATTCTGTCGTTGCTCGCTGGCGAGTCGTCGTCACCCACTCCACGAAAGCGACACGTCGGAAACGACCGACGTATCGAATCGAAGTGAGATGACACGCGCCTTAGCGCTGAACCCAGCTCGTGGGCAGAGCGGTCCGGACGCGCGCCTCGACAGCCGCGAGTGTGACGCGAAGCGTCACAGTCGGTGTGTCCGAGGTGGACAGACCGTGGTTAGTCTTCGAGGACGATCTCGATGCTGACGTCGTTAGGGACCTGGACGCGCATCAGCTGGCGCAGAGCGCGTTCGTCAGCGTCGAGGTCGATCAGACGCTTGTGGACGCGCATCTCCCAGTGTTCCCACGTCGCCGTCCCCTCGCCGTCAGGCGATTTGCGGGCGGGGACTTCGAGCGTTTTCGTGGGCAGCGGGATCGGCCCGCTGAGGTTGACGCCCGTCTTGTTCGCGATCTCGCGGACGTCGTCGCAGATATCGTCGAGGTCTTCCGGACTCGTGCCGGCGAGCCGAACGCGTGCCTGTTGCATCGTTATCGCTCGTTGACTTCGAGCACTTTGCCGGCCGCGATGGTCTGACCCATGTCACGGACAGCGAAGCTGCCGAGTTCCGCAATCTCGGACGACGGCTCGATGCTGAGCGGCTTCTGCGGACGGACGGTCACGATAGCAGCGTCGCCGGACTTGATGAAGTCCGGGTTCTCCTCAGCAACCTCACCCGACGCGGGGTCGAGCTTCTGGTTGATCTCGGTGATGGTACACGCGACCTGCGCCGTGTGGGCGTGGAAGACCGGCGTGTAGCCAGCGGTGATGACCGAGGGGTGCTGCATGACGACGACCTGTGCCTTGAACGTCTCGGCGACCTTCGGCGGGTCGTCAGCCGGGCCACAGACGTCGCCACGGCGGATGTCGTCCTTGCCGACGCCACGGACGTTGAACCCGACGTTGTCACCGGGGCCCGCGCTGTCGACTTCTTCGTGGTGCATCTCGACCGTCTTCACTTCGCCGCCAACGTCAGACGGCTGGAAGGAGACGTTGTCGCCGGGGTTGAGGGTACCCGTCTCGATACGTCCGACAGGGACGGTACCGATGCCGGAGATGGTGTAGACGTCCTGGATCGGCAGACGCAGCGGTGCGTCCGTCGGTGGGGACGGTGCCGGCAGGTTGTTGAGTGCTTCGAGGAGGATGTCGCCATCGTACCACGACGTGTTGTCGGAGCGCTCGGCGATGTTGTCGCCCTCGAATGCGGAGATCGGCACGTAGGTCGCGTCGTCGGAGTTGAAGCGGACCTGCTTGAGGAGCTTGCCGACCTGCTCTTTGACTTCCTTGTACGTGTCTTCGCTGTAGTCGACGACGTCCATCTTGTTGACCGCGATGATGAGTTCGCCGATACCGAGCGTACGTGCGAGGAAGACGTGCTCGCGGGTCTGAGGTGCGACACCGTCGTCGGCGGCGACGACGAGAACCGCGTTGTCAGCCTGCGAAGCACCGGTGATCATGTTCTTGACGAAGTCGCGGTGACCGGGACAGTCGACAATGGTGAAGTAGAACTCATCAGTGTCGAATTCCTGGTGTGCGATGTCGATCGTTACACCGCGCTCGCGCTCTTCTGCGAGGTTGTCCATGACGTAGGCGAATTCGAATCCGCCCTTGCCTTTCTCCTCGGCCTCTTCTCGGTGCTGCTCGATGACGTGTTCCGGGACGGAACCGGTCTCGAACAGGAGTCGGCCGACGAGCGTACTCTTACCGTGGTCGACGTGGCCGATGATGGCCAGATTCTGGTGGGGTTTGTCGCTCATTGGTGTATTCACGCGCTAAGGCGCTCTGTGGGGAGTGTTTTTGTTGAAACCCCTAAAACGATTTCGATACGGTCTACGGGCCGTCTAAGCGCCGTACTGCGATTTGCGGAAGCATACCACAGTGGAGACTCTCGCCAACGCTAACGAGTCAAAACAGCAGGAGACGGCCCGTGCGGGCCGAATATCAGACTATTCCAGTCGGGAAACGTCGGACAGCACCGCCGTCGCAGTCTCCGGACCACCCGCTCCACGGCCACTTACGTTCAACTGACCAGCATGTGTCGTCTCCAGTTGCACGATGTTTTGCGTGCCCGTGACGGCGAGCGCGGCCCCCTGCGGGACCAGGCGCGGAGCCACGCGCACCCCATCCGCGGTGGCCTCACCGATGAGTCGAACCGTGCGCCCATCTTCCGCGGCGAGGTCGAGCGCGGTGCCGGGGACGTTCCGAATCCCTTCGACGTCCGCGTCGTCGAGTCGGTACTCGACGTCGCCGTCCGAGAGGACGTTCGCGAGGATGACGAACTTGAGTGCGGCGTCGATGCCGTCGACGTCGAACGACGGGTCCGCTTCGGCCACGCCGAGGTCCTGTGCCTCTGCGAGGACGTGTTCGTAGTCGAGTCCCTCCGCGGCCATGCGCGAGAGGATGAAGTTGGCAGTGCCGTTGAGGACGCCGCGCGCGGCGCTCACGTGGTTCGCGCCGAGGTCCGAAATCGTCGAGAGGACGGGAATCGCACCGCCGACAGTCGCCTCGAACTGCACGCGACCCGCACTTTCGGCTTCGAGGGCGCGCAGGTCGGCGTAGCGCTCGGCCACGGGGCCTTTGTTCGCCAAGACGACGTGTCGGTCGTCGGCCAGCGCGCGCTCGACGTGCGAGAAGCCAGGTTCGGCGTCGCCGAGCGTCGTCGGCGTCGCCTCGACGAGGACGTCGTAGTCCGTGTCGAACACTGCCTCGGGGTCGTCGTCGCCGACGACACCCTCGCGTTCTTTCCGGTCGTGGACTGTCTCGGGGTCGAGTCCCGCGGGGTCGGAGACGGCCGACGACGAGTCGGCGTAGGCGACGACTTCGTGGCCGTACTCGCCGGCGAGGTCGAGTACCGACCCACCGACCGCACCAGCACCGAGGACTGCGAGTCGGAGCGTCATGCTGACTCCTCCGTGAGCGGTTCGACGACGTGCAAGTCTTTCTCCGCAGCAATCTCGCGCACGACGGCGAGCGCGTCTTCTGTCTTGCCCGACCGCGCAGCGAGTCTGAGACGCGCACTGGACGATTCTTGAGTGCCGTCCGGCGCGGACAGCGAGAGGTCCTTGACCGTCGCGTCTGCGGACGCCTCCACGCGATGGAGCGTATCCGAGAGGTCGGAGTCGACGAGGTCACCGACGAGGATGAGCGTCACCTCTTCGCCGAAGTGTTCCGCACCGGCGCGGATGACGTTGACACCGGCGTCGCGGAGTGCGTCGACGATGCCTTCGAAGCGGTCCGGTGGACATTCGAGGTCGACTTCCACGGGAATGTGGCCACGCGGCGTCAGGTTGCCGCGTTCGTGGAATATCGAAAGGAGGTTGCCTCCGTTCTCTGCGATGGGTTGGAGCGCCGCGAGGAGTTGGCCGGGTTCGTCGACGAGTTCGAGGCGAACCGTGTGCGGTTTCGGCATCTCGCCACCACCGTCGGTCTCGGCGTCGGCCTCGGTTTCGGCGTCGCTCTCGACGTCTTGTGCGCTCATCGTCCCACCTCCGTGGGCCGTCCCGATGTTGTTGTCGGCGACGCGACATTACATCGTGGTTCCGCGTCGACGCGACAGGAGTCGGGAGACGTGCCCCTACGCATATGTGTTCGTGATTCGGCCACGACGTATAAGCCTTCGCAGGTGACACAGCTTGCCGATTCCGTCCGCGTGATGGCATATGACACGGCGAGACGGGAGTTTCGCTTCGGCGCGAGAACGAGTGTGGAACGAAAAGAGAGAGCCGACGAAACAGCCGGCGCAGTCGCTGGATGGCCGATAAACGAAAGAAAGCGCGAGAGTGTTCGCGGAGTGCGCTTAGATGTAGTCGATAGCCTGCGAGAGCTCGAGCTTCATGCCCTTGCGCTCGCGAATCTCCATAATCTTCTCGCGCTGGAGGTTGTCCGAGAGCACGCGGAAGCCTGCGTTCTCCGTGTTCCAGGAGGCGCGACCTTCCGTCGCAGAGCGGATGTCGGAGGAGAATCCGATCATCTCTTCGACGGGTGCGATACCCTCGATGACCATGAGGTCACCCTCTTGGTACATGTCGTCGACGCGGCCACGGCGACCCTGAATCTCACCGGAGGCCGAGCCCATGTACTCGGAGGCGACGTCGATGCGGACGTTCTGGATCGGTTCGAGGAGCTTCACCTGACCCGCGATGAGCGAGCGGTGGACCGCGTCACGCGTCGCAGGGATGACCTGTGCGGGACCGCGGTGGATGGTGTCCTCGTGGAGCTTCGCGTCGTGGAGACGGAGGAGCGTACCCTGGACGGGTTCCGCAGCGAGCGGACCGTCGTCGAGTGCCTCTTCGAGACCCTCGATGACGAGTTCCATCGTCTCGTTGAGGTGCTGGATACCCTTCGTGTCGTCGATGAGGATGTTCGTCCCGTGGATGTGTTCGACGTTCTGGGACGAGTCCTTGTCCATGCCGGCTTCCTGCAGTGCCTCGCGGCGCTCCAGTTCGGGCATGTCCATCGAGATGTTACCCAGTTTGATGTCGTCGACGATGTCCTGCGAGAGGGGTTCCGCCGTGATGTAGAACTTGTTGTGGCGGTTCGGGGAGACACCCTCGACTTCGTGGGACTTGCCCTGGACCTGCTCGCGGTAGACGACGATCGGCTCACCGGTGCGGACCGGGATGCCCTGGTTGTCGCGGATACGCTGCGTGATGACTTCGAGGTGGAGTTCACCCTGACCGGAGATCAGGTGCTCACCAGTGTCCTCGTTAATCTCGACGCGGATGGTCGGGTCTTCTTTTGCAACCTGCTGGAGCGTCTGGATGAGCTTCGGCAGGTCGTCCATGCGCTCTGCCTCGACGGACTTCGTGATGACAGGCTCGGAGATGTGCTCGATGGACTCGAACGGCGTCATCTCGACCGAGGAGACGGTGGAACCGGCGATGGCGTCACGGAGACCCGTGACGGCCGCGATGTTCCCTGCAGGGACACCACGGTCGAGTTCCTCGCGCTCGCCACCCATGAAGACACCGACGGACTGGACGCGGTTCTTGCCCGCGGTACCGGAGACGTAGAGCTCCTGACCCTTGCGGATGGTACCGGAGAACAGACGACCCGTCGCGATTTCACCCGCGTGGGGGTCCATCGAGATGTCGGTCGCCATGAAGACGACTTCGCCGTCGTCGTCGACTTCGCGCATCTGGCGCGCGAGTTCGGACTCGGAGTCACCACGCCAGACCGTCGGGATACGACGGGGCTGGGCTTCCAGCGGGTTGGGGAAGTGCTCCGCAACCATGTCGAGGACGACGTCCGAAAGCGGCGTGCGCTCGTGGAGTTCCTGGCGGTCGCCAGCGCGCTCGAGTTCCATGATGTCACCGAAGGAGATACCGGTCTCCTCCATCGACGGCATGGAGACACCCCACTTGTAGAGGGCAGACCCGAAGGCGACGGTCCCCTCTTCGACGGAGACAGTCCAGTCGTAGTCCTTCTCTTCGGTCATCCCGCGGATGAGTTCGTTGACGTCGGTGATGACGTCGACGAGACGCTTCTGCATCTCCTCGGGACCTTCCTGCAGTTCGTTGATGAGGCGGTCGACCTTGTTGATGAACAGGGCCGGCTTGACACCCTCGCGGAGTGCCTGACGCAGAACCGTCTCGGTCTGCGGCATGGCGCCCTCGACAGCGTCGACGACGACGAGTGCACCGTCGACAGCACGCATCGCACGCGTCACGTCGCCACCGAAGTCGACGTGGCCCGGCGTGTCGATGAGGTTGATGAGGTGGTTCTTGTCGTTCCACTCGTGGGTCATCGAAACGTTTGCCGCGTCGATGGTGATACCGCGTTCCTGTTCGTCTTCTTTCGTGTCCATCGCGAGCTGCTGACCAGCCGTCTCGTCAGAGATCATGCCGGCACCCGCGAGGAGGTTGTCCGAAAGGGTCGTCTTCCCGTGGTCGACGTGAGCTGCGATGGCAATGTTCCGGATCTGTTCCGGCTTGTCCATCAGTTTCTCACATTCCTGGACGATTTTCTTTCGTCGGCCCATTATACAGAGGTCTACCGGCAGGAGGGTCAAAAGAGTAGTGTTTTCACCCAGCGGATTTGCCCATTTCAGCGGTCCTACTGCCAGGGTATGAGCATTTTTGTCACGATACACTGAGAGTCAGTCACACCCCACACGTTCGAACCACCCGGCGCAAGAGTCATGTGGGTTGATAACATTACACACATACGAATGGACCTCCGTGTGCTCGGAGGCGCACCTGCAGACACGTTCTTGAGCGCCGCCGACCTGTTCGAAACTGAGTTCGACCTCGAATACCCGGTCATCGTGCACGTGCGCGACGACCCTGACTCCCGTACGTGGGCCGCCCACTATCAGGACCACCACGTCCTCAACATCTCCCGACAGGTGGCGACCAGCGCGATGGGCCGAGAGTTCGCCCTACACGAACTCTCACACATGGCCCGCAACGAGGAAGGCCACGCGTCACACTACCAGTCTACAGAAGAGGCCGTCTTTCTGGCACTCGCAGGGCGAACCGTCGAGCGCCGCAAACTCGCCCACTGCTACCAGATTGCGAATCACTGCAAGGATATCTACGCCGACGACCTGACGCTGTCGGTGGCCCCCGCGGACAAACTCGTGCAGTTCCTCGAATCTGAACTCGCGAGCGCGCTGGCGAACCGGCCACGACCATCCGGCCGGCCAGGGTCGCAACTCGTCACGACCGGGTCAGACCCAGAGATTACGGTCGTGAACGCAGGGTTCGCGCTCGCGCTGGCCGAGCGCCACGACCTCATCGACCCAGACCACCGACTCTACGACCTGGCGCACGCCGCCGCCGACGACGCACCGTCGGTCTCACTGGAGACGTTCAAAGAACACTTCCGGACGCTCGCGGCCGACCCCTCGAAGAGCGAGTACCGCCGAACGCTCGTGGACGTGGTGAAAAACTACGTCGTCGGGCCGAACGTCGCGGCCGACTGAGACAACCACCGTCGCGGCCGACTGAGTGGCAAACCCGACAGACAGCACGGCCGCTCAGAGCGGGTGAAAAACGGAGAGAGAAGGGAGATTATCGGGCCGCTTCTGCGACGCGCTCTTTCTCTTCTTTCTGCGAGATAGCGTACGCCTGGACGTCGTAGTCTGCAGCGCCGATGAGCTGCTGTGCGAGTGCTTCGGCGGCAGAGGTCTTCGACTTGTAGGAGCCCTTGAGGGTACCCTGTGCGATGAACTTCAGCGCTTCGTCGACACGGCGCTGGGGCGCGACGTCGACGGCCTGCGGGACGGAGATGCCACCGTACTTGAGGCGGACGGTCTCCTCACGCGGACCTGCGTTCTCGACGGCACGGATGAGGACCTGAACCGGGTTCTCCTCGGTGCGCTCGTTGACGATTTCGAACGCTTCCTTGACGATCTTGCTCGTCTTCTGCTTGTGGCCCGTGTTGTCTTCCGTCTGCATCAGACGGTTGATGAGGCGCTCGACGATGCTGATTTCGCTCTTCTGGAACTGCTTCGAGGCGTGTCGGCCCATCGTGTGGGCGATCGGCGTCGCCTTGATGTAGCGGCTCATGCTGGGGTCGGTGTACTCCATCTCGGAGACGTCCCAGACGCCGAACAGAAGGGCGTTCTGCTTGGCTTCCTCGCTACTCGCAGGTGCGTCGGGTTCGGGGGAGTCGCTTTCCGACATGGTTAGCGCACCGGCTTCTCAGCGTTTCCACGGACGAGTTCGATCATCGAGACGCCGTTGACCTTCTCGACCTTGTAGTTGACACCCGAAAGGTCACCCATCGCGCGACCCTTCGCGCCACCGATACCGGCGATAGTGACTTCGTCGTGTTCGTCGATGAACGAGATTGCACCGTCACCGGGACAGAATGCGGTGACCTGCTTTCCGTTCTTGATGAGCTGAACACGGACACATTTCCGGATTGCCGAGTTCGGCTGCTTTGCTTCGATACCGACCTTCTCGAGGACGATGCCACGACCCTGCGGGGCACCCTCGAGCGGGTCGGACTTCTTGCCGAGACCGCGCTCACGGCGCGCGTACTCAGAGTCGGACCAGCGTCGCTTCTGCCGGTCTTTTTTGAGCTTGCGCGCGGCGTATTTGCCGTTCGCCATAGTGAACATGAGTTCCAGATGGAGCTACTTAAGCCTCCCTTTTCGAATCCGACGAGACTGCCTCAGATTCGTCCTTAGGGGTCGCTAATCGGAGCTGAACCCGTTTCGCCGGTTCTAAACGACGGCCGCTCGTGTGCGAATAGGGACTAAACTGCCCGGAGAAGTTGTCTTTTCTGTCGGGTATGTCACTCACCAACGAGGTCTGTGGTGGGGCCACGTTCGCCCTCGAAATCGACGTTCAACGACCCGCTGAGCTCTCGGCCGGACGCCGGGCCAAGCGTCAGGTCCACTTCGTCGAACCGTAACTTCGCACGCCGTCTGAACTGCGAGCGCACGTCCACGAGGTTCACGTCCATCGGTGAGGCGACCCAGAACTCGGCTTTGAGGGTGACGGAACTCTCCGCGAAGTCGATGATACGCGAGGTCGGTTGCGGGTCGTCGAGCACTCGGTCGTCGGCCCGTGCCACCTCGACGAGCTCTCGAAGGGCGAGTTCCACGTCGTCGGCGTAGGCGATGTCGACCTGCTCGGTGACGCGGTAGCGCTCTCTCCCGTACGGGCGGACGAGCGCGTTCGTCGTGAGTTCGGTGTTCGGAACTGAGATAGTCTCGTTGTTCACCGTGCGCACGCGAGTGACTCGGAAATCGACCGCCTCGACAACGCCTTCGCCGTTAGGCCACGCAATCCAGTCACCGACGTTGAAGTCCGGGTCGGCCACGAGAAACAGTCCGCTGATGAGCGCACCGATGACCTCCTGTCCGGCGACACCGAGGACGAGCGTCACCGCCGCGATGATGAGTGCACTGTCGGTCAACAACGACCCGTATCCCGCGCCGACGAGTCCTGCGAGTCCCGCCGCGAGGACCACGAGTGCGTGCGTGTAGGTCCGTGTCGCCGTCTCGAGGGTCGGATTGTTGCGGTTGCGCGAACTGACGACGCGCGTGACGCCCGGCACGAACAGGAGTCGCCCAACGACGTAGACGACGAGCGCTCCGACGACGAATCCTGCAGCAGCACCGGCAGCGTCTTCGTACACCGTGAGTTCTCCGACGTCGATTTGGCCGAAGAGAGGGCCGACTGTCGCTCGAAGCGGCAACATAAATAACCCGCCGCGCGCGGCGGATAAAAACGTGTGCCCGTTTTCCGGGCAGGGAGGCGCGGTCGGCCTACGTCAACTCCCGTGAGTGGACACTTACGTCAACTCCCGTGAGTGGTCGCTTACGTCAACTGGATGTCGTCGATGTCGTAGTGACGACGCGCCAGTTCACGCGCGGTGTCGATGGTCTTTCCTCCAGCACCGATAGCGACGCCGCGGTCTTCCTCTGCGACTTCGACGTAGGCGACGGTGTCGTTCTGCCGCGAAATCGTCACGTGTCGGACGGCGGCCGGCGCGAGTGCACTCGCGACGAACGCCTCCGGCGTGTCGGCGTCTTCGACGAGTTCGACCGACCGGCCGATGCGTCGTTCGACCGACTGGACCGTCCGCCCGCCGGGTCCGATAGCCGTCGCCATCTCCCCCGCGGTGACGAGGAAGACGACCCGGTCGTCGAAGACGAGGCAGTCGTGTGCCGTCGCGTCAGTTTCGTCCTCGAAGAGGGCGATATACCGGCGTGCCGTATCCGACAGCGTGACTT
Source organism: Haloferax marinum (assembly GCF_009674625.1). Classification (GTDB taxonomy): domain Archaea; phylum Halobacteriota; class Halobacteria; order Halobacteriales; family Haloferacaceae; genus Haloferax; species Haloferax marinum. The sequence continues at coordinate 1,486,776 of NZ_WKJQ01000001.1, forward strand.
TCATCGTCAGTCGTCGGACGGTTCGGGTGCCGCGTTGGCCTCGGCGTCTTCGACGTCGAGCGAACCCATCCGCAGGTCGACGTCACCGGTACCGATTGCGATCGGCTTACCGACGATGACGTTCTCGATGACGCCGTCTAAGTCGTCTTCTTCGCCGTGGATGGCGGCGTCGAGCAGGTGGTTGACCGTAACCTCGAACGCAGCACGGGCGAGGACGGAGTCTTTCGACCCGGAGATACCGTGACGACCGATGGACTCGATGGTCCCGTCGTTCGTCATGATGTCCGCGACGAGCATCAAGTGACGGATGTTCACGTCGTCGAGACCCTGTTCTTTCAGCGTGTTCATCGTCTCGTTGATGATTGCCTCGCGAGCGGCCTCGATACCGAGTTGCTTGTGGACCTCGTGGATGTTGTTCGAGGTGGTCCGCGAGGCGTCGACGCCCTCGATAGAGAGCACGTCACCGAAGGCCGACCCTTCGGTGTAGAGGACGAACTCTTCGTCGCCCGTCTCGTCGTTCTGCTCCTTGCGGATGACGACGCGCGAGACTTCCTCGATACCCTTGAACACGATGTCGCGCAGTTCCTCGACCAGTTGGAGGAGGCGGCGGTAACTCGGACTCTCGGGGCCGAACTCGATGGTCGTCCCCTCTCGGCGGGTCTTGACGCCAAGGGCGTCTTCGATAGTGTCGGCAATCTCGCTGGCGACGACGCCTTCGTCGTCGTAGGTCGGCCACCGCTTGAGGAGCGTCTCGTCGTCGAGAGCGACCTGCACGACCATGTCGGCGACGTTGGTCGAGATGTCACCCAGTGCGAGAATCTTCGTGGACTCGATGTCCCAGACGACCTGGTGGGCCAGGTCGCGATCCGTCGAGTACTCGTCTTCGAGGTAGACCGTCATCATCGGCGTGTCCGGCGTCTTCCGCGCGTCCACGAGTTCGATGAGGCGGGGCAGACCCTGCGTCACGTCGATTTCGGCGACACCCGCGTAGTGGAACGTGTTCATCGTCATCTGCGTCCCCGGTTCACCGATGGACTGTGCAGAGACGGTTCCGACGGGGTCCAGCGGGTCGACGCGCGTCTCGATGTAGCGGTTCTCGACGGCCTGTGCGATTTCGGTGGCCTGTTGCTTCGAGACGCCCTCACGCTCTTCGATGGTCTGGTAGATTCGGTCCTTCAGGCGTCGAGACAGTTCTTTCGCCTCGACGACGTCGGCGATGTCCTCGTCGACGTATTCGTACTGGGAGATGTCTACTTTCTTAGTCATCTGATTCTACCTCCGCACCGGCGCTGACGCGCGGTTCTGCGTGTTCGGAGAGGTTGGTCGGCGGTGCACGCTCGCCGAGGAAGCGTTCTTTCTCGGCGTCCGAGGAGAACTCCGCGTCGACGACGCGGTCTGCGATGGCGTCGACGTCGATGGGGTTGTCCTCACTCGACGAGACCTTGACGGGACTCGTGCCGTCTTCACCGAACTCGAACTGGACGATGGTGCCCGACGTGTCGCGGACAGAGCCGTCGTACTGCGCTTCGAGTTCGGACAGTGCGTTGATGAGACGACGCTGCAGGTATCCGGACTTCGACGTACGGACTGCAGTGTCGACGAGACCCTCACGACCACCCATCGCGTGGAAGAAGAACTCACGCGGGGTGAGGCCGGCGCGGTAGGAGTTCTCGACGAACCCGTGTGCGTCGGCAGAGAGGTCGCCTCGCTGGTAGTGGCTCAGGGTACGGCCCTCGTAGCCACGGTTGATGCGCTCGCCCCGAACTGCCTGCTGGCCGACACAGCCAGCCATCTGGGTCAGGTTGAGCATGGACGCACGCGCACCGGACTTCGACATCACGACTGCCGGGTTGTCTTCTGCGAAGTGGTCTTCTGCGATTTCACCAGCAGAGTCACGTGCCTTGCCGAGGCGCTGCATAATCTTCATCTCCAGCGTCTCGTCTACAGAACGGCCTGGCAGCGACTCGAGTTCACCGTTCTCGTAGATTTCGATGAGGTCCTGGATTTTCTCGTAGGCGTTCTCGATAGCCTCGTCGACCTGTTTGGTCGCTTCGTCCGGGATGGACTCGTCGTCGATACCGATGGAGAGACCGAAGTGCATGATGGCGCGCATCGCCAGCGACGCAATCTCGTTGATGAAGATGCGCGAGCGCGTCTTCGAGTAGTCCTTCGCGAGTACGTCGACGATTTCGCCACCGAAGGCACCGACTGCGTCTTCGTCGATGGTCCCTTCGACGAGTTGGCCGTCCTCGATACGGACCGTGTCGCCGACTTTCGAGGTGAACTCCATGTCGAGGTCGTCGGGCAGGAGTTCGGAGAAGATCTGCTGGCCGGTCCAGTAGGGCTTGCCGTTTTCGTCTTCGCCTGCGGGTTCGGGGAGCGTGTCCACGCGCGTCGCACGAAGCAGGTCGAGCGCCTGCGTCTCGACGAAGTGCGGGTTGTCGTGCGTGAGGAGATACGTTCCCGAGATGTGGTCCTGGATGGCACCGATGATGTTCTCACCGAAGCGCGGCGAGAGAATCTGCTCTTGGACACGCATGAGGACGCGTGCCTCGGCACGGGCCTCCTCGTTCTGGAGGGCGTGCATGTTCATCTCGTCGCCGTCGAAGTCTGCGTTGTACGGTGGGCAGACGACGGTGTTCAGGCGGAACGTCTTGTACGGCATCACGACGACTTCGTGCGCCATGATGGACATCCGGTGCAGCGATGGCTGTCGGTTGAAGATGACGATGTCGCCATCGACGAGGTGTCGGTTGACTTCCCAGCCGAGTTCGACCTTCTCTGCGAGCTCTTCGCAGTTCTTCTCGGTCACCTTCAGGCGACGGCCGTCGGGACGTCGAACGTAGTTCGCACCGGGGTGTTTCTCGGGGCCGTTGCGGACGTACTGCTGGGCCTCCTCGATGTTCCGCTCGGTGACGTTCATCGTCTGGGTCATCTCTGCTGCGACGCGGTCCGGCACACCGACTTCGTTGAGAGAGAGCGTCGGGTCCGGCGAGATGACGGTACGCGCGGAGAAGTTGACACGCTTCCCGGACAGCGAGCCACGGAAGCGACCTTCCTTGCCTTTCAGACGCTGACTGAGCGTCTTGAGCGGGCGGCCGGAACGGTGGCGTGCCGGCGGCGTCCCCGAAATCTCGTTGTCGATGAACGTGGTGACGTGGTACTGGAGCAGTTCCCACAAGTCCTCGATAATCAACTGCGGCGCACCGGCCTCACGGTTCTCCATGAACCGCTGGTTGATGCGGATGATGTCGACGAGTTTGTGGGTCAGGTCGTCTTCGGAGCGCTGACCGTTGTCCAGCGTAATCGACGGCCGTGCGGTTACCGGCGGGACCGGAAGCACAGTGAGAATCATCCACTCGGGGCGCGACCGGTCGGGGTCGATACCGAGCGTGATGAGGTCTTCGTCCGGGATGTCCTCGAACCAGTCGCGGATGTCCGAGGGCATCAGTTTGTTCATGTCCTCTTCGGTCAGGTCGACGCCGAGCGCCTTCTCCAGCGCCTTGCGGTCGTCGCCGACGGGGCGGAACTCACCGGCGAGCACCTCGTTGATTCGGTCGGCGGGGAGGTCTGCTTTCTCCGCGAGGTCGACCGGCGAGATGCCCTCGTCGTCCTCGTCGTCGGGGTCGGGTTGCATCGCGGAGGCGATGCGCTCGGAGAAGTCCCCGGCGAGCACGTTCTGGACCTCGTAGTAGGTCGTCGGCTTCTCGTGTTTGATGTCGTGCTGCGGCGACCCACAGTGGGGACAGCGGTGGGCCTTGCGGGCCTGCCGGACTGCCGCCTTCATCACGTCACTCCAGTCGTCGCCGAGTTCCTTCGTCCGCTTGAGGTTGTCGCGGTACTCGTCTGCTTCTTCCTGCGTGAGCGAGAGGCGACCACACTCACGACAGGTCGAACGGAGGAGTCGGCGGATGAGTTTCGTGAAGCCGACGTGGATGACGGGCGCGGCCAGTTCGATGTGGCCGAAGTGCCCGTTACACGACCCGGAGTGCTGGCCGCAGGTGCGGCACTGCAGACCGGGGTCGATGACGCCCAGACGCGGGTCCATGAGACCCATGTCGATTGGGTAGCCGTCGTCGTCGTAGGTGTCCGCGGTGATGACCTTCGTCGCGGACATGTCTCGGTACGTCTCCGGGTCCATCAACCCGAACTGAATGCTGCCGATTTCTTTGGGTGTCTGCATTGACATGTGTGATTAGACCGCGTCCTTGAGCTCGATTCGCGGGCGAACGCCGAGTGCGACCATCTCGTCTAAGAGCAGCTTGAACGCGTAGCTGATGTCGATTTCGTGGATGTTGTCCTCGTCGCCGGTGACGGGGTCGTAGATACGACGCTGGTCGCGGTCTTCGACGGCGACCATACCGGTGTCTGCGGAGATGTAGACTTTCTCCTTGTCGGAGGAGTCGAGGAGACGCTCCTGAAGCACCATCGCGGCCCCGTGGCCGATGACGGTGTCACGCTCCATCTCACCGAGACGAAGGCCACCCTCACGGGCACGACCCTCGGTCGGTTGCCGGGTGAGCACCTGCACCGGACCGCGAGAGCGGGCGTGCAGTTTGTTGCTCACCATGTGGTACAGTTTGTGGTAGAAGATGATGCCGACGAAGATTTCGGCCTCGATCTTCTCGCCGGTCACGCCGGAGTACATGACCTCCTTGCCGGAGGACATGAAGCCGCGTTCTTCCAGTGCAGAGCGGAGTTCGTGTTCGTCTTCGCCCTGGAAGGCAGTGCCGTCGACGCGGCGACCTTCGAGTGCGCCGACTTTGCCACCCAGCATCTCCAGCACGTGACCGACCGTCATGCGTGACGGCAGTGCGTGCGGGTTGAGGACGAGGTCGGGGACGACGCCGTCTGCCGTAAAGGGCATGTCTTCCTGCGGTGCCAAGTGGCCCACGACACCCTTCTGTCCGTGTCGGGATGCGAACTTGTCACCGAGTTCCGGAACTCGCTGGTCACGAACGGAGACCTTGGCGAGTTTCGAGCCGTCTTCACCCTCCATGAGCGTGACGGTGTCGACGACACCGGACTCACCGGAGCGCATGGTGACAGACGTCTCACGACGCTTCTGTGGCGAGAGCCCCGCCATGTCGTCCGGTTCTTCGAGGAACCGCGGCGGCGACGTCTTGCCGAGGAGGACGGAGTTCTCGTCGACGACGGTTTCGGGGTTGACGAGACCGTCTTCGTCGAGGTGCGAGTAGGCGTCTTCACCGCGTGCGCCACGCACGTCCTGCGACGGAATCTCGAAGCGGTCTTCCTGACCGCCGGGGTAGCGGCGTTCTTCGCCCTCGTAGGTACGGAAGAAGTGCGAGCGGGCGAGTGCGCGCTCGACAGACCCCTTGTTCATGACGAGTGCGTCCTCGATGTTGAAGCCCTCGTAGGACATGACGGCCACGACGAAGTTCTGTGCGGCCGGGCGCTCGTCGAACCCAATCTGCTCTGTGGTCTGGGTCTTGACCATCGAGAGCTGTGGGTAGTGCATGAGGTGCTGGCGGGTGTCCGGGCGGATACGGTAGTTCGCGGCCGGAATCCCCAGCGACTGCTTCATCATCCCTGCACCCATCGTAATACGCGGCGACGCGTTGTGTTCCGGGTACGGAATCATCCCGGCACCGATACCGAAGATGAGCTGTGGGTCGATTTCGAGGTGCGTGTGGTCCTCGTTGAGTTCGTCTTCGTCGACGGCGACGTAGATGTCCTCTTCTTCCTCGGCGTCGATGAACTCGACGAGTCCGCGCTCGACGAGGTCCTCGAAGTCGAGTTCGTCGTTTTCGAGGGCTTCGACGTGTTCGTCCGTGAGCAGCTGTTCGCCGTCTTCGACGACGATGAGGGGACGACGGGCACGCCCGGCGTCCGCGTTGATGATAACTTCGCGGGTGCGCTCCTTGACGGAGACGTTCACCATCTGGCTGACGTCGCCGCGGCGACGTGCCTCGCGAATCTGCGCTGCGAGTTGGTTGGGGTCGGGGTGCGTCCCGACGAGACTACCGTTGACGTATACTTTCGCTTCTCGCTGTGCCTGAGCCATGTTAGTCGTCTGCGGGTGTGGCGTCGATACTGTCGATGCCGGGGATCCCCTCGACACCCATCGACGCAAGTTCTCGTTTCAATGCCTGTTCGTCTTCGACGTTCTGAGAGAGCTCCATCGCCTGCGCGAAGTTCTTCACCAGACCACAGTTCGGCCCTTCTGGCGTCTCAGACGGGCAGATGCGACCCCACTGGGTCGCGTGCAGGTCGCGTGCCTCGAAGTGAGGCTGCGAGCGCGACAGCGGACTGCGGAGACGGCGGAGGTGAGAGAGCACACCCATGTAGTCCGTCCGGTCGACGAGTTGGGAGACGCCGGAGCGGCCACCCACCCAGTTCCCGGTCGCGATGGGGTGTTCGAGACGCTCCGTGAGGACGTCGGACCGGACCACGGTGTTGACCGTGAGGTTCCGGTTACGCATGTTCGCACGTTCGAGCTGGTACTTCACGTCGCGTGCGAGTTTGTTGAGCGCCGTCCGGAAGAGGTCCTTCATCAGGTCGCCGGAGACCTTGAGGCGCTTGTTGGCGTAGTGGTCTTTGTCGTCGGACTCGCGACGCTGGAGTGCGAGTTCGAAACACGCCTCGGCCATGCGGCAGAGGTAGTACGCCTTGTTCATGCGCACTTCCTCTTCTTCGGCACCCTCTTCGTGGAGGTGCGGAAGGAGGTAGCGGTCGATGACGTAGTTGGCGCGCTTGAGCTGGTAGTTCTTACCCTGCCCGCCTGCGACGCGCTTGCCGAGTGCCTCGATGGCCTGTTCTTGGGTCTGAACGTCGGCCTCTTCGAGGTTTTCGAGCATGAACTTCACAATCTCCGGGTCGTCGGAGACGCGGTGGACGATGTCCTCGTCGGATTCGAGACCGAGTGCACGCACGAGCGTGACGAAGTTGACGCTCCCGGAGACGGATGGGAACGACACTTCGAGGAGTCCTTCGCGGTTGCGCTCACAGAGAACGAGTGCGCGGTAGCCGCGGCGTTGACTGAAGGTCTTGGCGACCTGAATCTCGTCGCCGTACTTCGTGTCGTACTCGGCGAGAATCTTGTTCGGTGCAAGGTCCTCCGACGTCATGAGCACGCGCTCGGAGCCGTTGACGATGAAGTAGCCACCGGGGTCGACGGGGTCTTCACCGATTTCGACGAGGTCCTCGTCGGAGAGTTCCGCGATGTTACACTTCGAGGAGCCGACCATGATGGGCATCCGGCCGACCTTCGTCTCGGCGGTGTCGACGACGACTTCCTCTTCTTCTTCGCCGCCGCGGACGATGGACATCTCCATGAACACGGGGGCGGAGTAGGTGATGTTGCGCAGGCGCGCTTCCTGCGGGAAGAGAAGTTCCTCGGACCCGTCGGCCTCGCGGACACGGGGCGTCTCGACGCGGACGCCACCGAGTTCGACGTAGACGGGTTCTTCACCCTCCTTGTCGCCGATGTCCGTCTCGATGGTCGCTTTCTCTTCGACGACCTCGGACATGCCGCGTTCTAAGAACGCGTTAAACGAGCGGAAGTGATGTTCAGCGAGCCGTTCTTCAGAGAAGTACTTGCGAGAGACCTCGCGTCGCGCTTGTCGATTCATTCGATCACCAGTCGGTATACGACTGCTATGTCGGTCGTTCGCGAATTCCGGACAATCTTGATGACGTCACCGGGCTCTGCGTCGTCCGGGAGCGCCGGGTCTTTCCTCTTGATCTTCGGGAGATTCGTCTTCTCGACGTTGTACTCCTGCAACACACTCTCGACTTCCTCGTCGTCGAGGACAGTGTGTTCTGGAACCAGTGTGTGTTGGCTTACGTCTACCATGTATGGTGCTGCTGGGTGCTGGAAGAAGCTGTCACGGGATACTACGGCAGATTTTGGTAGCCATCCATTTAACACTTGCCAACTGCGTCGAAGAAAGGCGAGGCTAGCGGAGGTCACGCACCGGAGATGCGCGAATCGTCACATATTGGCATGGGGTATAGCGATATAAATGTCTTCGGGGCAGGAATCGCGGTACCGCACGCCAAGGGCAAACCAGATGGTAAGTCTTATCTATAAACCTCGGCTACGAATGATTGCAGACGGAGGGCCCGGGTGGTGTAGTGGCCCATCATACGACCCTGTCACGGTCGTGACGCGGGTTCAAATCCCGCCTCGGGCGCTCTCCGTATCCGACAACTCACTTCAGTAAGCCCGGGTGGTGTAGTGGCCCATCATACGACCCTGTCACGGTCGTGACGCGGGTTCAAATCCCGCCTCGGGCGCTTCTCTGATTTCCAACCTCTGAGCGCCGAGTTTGTCTCGGCGCGGGCCGGTTGGAATCTGTAAGCAGTGACAGGCGGGATTTGAAGCAGGGAGCGGCGCGAACGCAGTGAGCAGAGCGACCGAGGTTCAAATCCCGGTGAGACAGGACTCAACGACGTACTACTCTCTTGCTCGTGGGAGTCACCGAAACGGAATTAATCACTATTGCCTCCGATAAAGGAGATCGCGGCTAAAAACAGGATTAAGAGAGTAAGTGCAAATAGCATCTGACCGTGAGTGAAGATGTATATCTGGTTCCCAAATGTCTTCACTGAAAAGTCCTCCCTCGGAGATATAGTGTTTGAGCCGCGAACGTGATTGTTCAACCAAGGGTCTAACCGCTGTCCGCTCACGTTCGCTACAGTATCCAAAAATATGGAGTGTTATGGCATTATTTTGGCTGGGGTCAGAGTATCTATTCATTATTTTGAATACGTCACTCAAATTCTGAGTCCCTCTGCTTGACTCGCGGATTCGATAGTCAAGAGCGGCAAGAACTAATGCACCATTGATATATTCGCTGTTATTGTGCCACGTCGAGCTATTTGCGAGAACAACACCTTGACGTTGTGCCTGCGCCATGTTGATTAGATGACGTTCATATTCTGCTCTTGATATGTACTCATCTTCGTAGAGTAGACGAGATTCGTAGTATTTTGCACTCGCTTCAATGAACCACTTCATCTCCGGACTAACGACCATCCCTTGACGTGTATGGATGTATTCGTGAATCCACATAGATTGAGAATTAGATAAGGTAGGTGTGTCATCCTCGACAACCATATCAGGTCCAGTAGCAAACCCAGAGCGGGTCATCTCATCCGGCGATGCAAAAACGGTCACAACCGTGTATCGATGTCCTATATTCAATCTCCGAGCGGTGCTAGAGAGTAAATCAAGAACTGCATCCGGAGATGAGGACATATCGGCAGTATCGGGAACAACAAGGCGAATCCTCTGACAGCCGACGGTTCTTTCGTATACATTAGCTTCTCCAAAGAAAACGACATTCTTCCCAACTACACCGTTGTTTTTGATTTGAGGGTTAACATGAGGTTGGAGATGGCCTGGAAGCGGGGCGAGGGACCAACTATCCGAATAGCCGTAATCGGAATTCTCCGGAATATTCGATTGTCCTGACGGAGGACCGCTTGCATTGAACGAGTAGGTGATCGATGGCCTGCGTGTTTTGTGGTTCCAAGAGAGTTCATAGGCAGATTCTGTGTTGTTCGTGAACCCATTATTTGACACAAGCGAGGCACGTTGGGGGAGAGAAACTTCGAAGGGCGCATTAGAAAAATCGGACAGGTCATACGTGATTTTGATTACGTTTCCAGTCCCTAACCTCTCAGCTGAAGCATTGATTAGATGTTCTGGATCGGGTTTGGGGTGTCCAGAGGGAGTTAAACACACCTCAGATTGGCCCTTATTTACAGCACCAGCCGGAGTGGGTACCATTGAGGTAGTCAACAAAAACGCAAGCAACAAAGGGACAATACGCTGTTTGTATAGTTCCCAGTTCATCCAGATGACACCATCTCCTCGTCTAGCAAACTTAGCCTTTATCGAACCTAGAACGAGACAATGAACGAACCTACACCGAATCCGATCGTTGATTTTTGCTAAGTAGTACGTTCCTCACCCAACGACCCCACCAATCGCCCCACCGATAGCCACCCCGACCAACGCCGCCAGCAACGTGCCGAACGCATATCGCGCCGCCGTCCGGTAGTCGCCGACGTCTAAGAGTTCGGCCACACCGACTGCGAACGACGAGAAGGTCGTGAACGCGCCACAGAACCCGGTTCCGGCGAGCGTCGCCGCCGGTTCGGCCACCGGTGCGGTGACGACGAACCCGAGTGCGATGCTCCCGAGCACGTTGACGGTGAAGGTACTCCACTTGCCGACGATTTGCTGGTCGACGACGTGGCGCGAGACTGCGCCCAGCATGCCGCCGAGGCCGACGAGGACGACAGTAGTTGCCGAGAGACTCATCGTCTCCCTCCGACCACGAGACCCAGCGCCGCGGCGCTAAATCCGAGGACGTAGTTCGCGCCGACGTTGAGGAGTCCGCCCGTCATCGTGAGACCGGCAGTCTGGACGGCGAACGTGCTGTACGTCGTAAACGACGAGAGGAGGCCCGTCCCGAAGAGCAACTGCACCCGGCGAGAGGAGACGGTGGTGACGAACGTCCCGAGGGCGAAACTCCCGAGGACGTTCACGACGAGCGTTCCGCCCGCGCCGGGGACGGCGACGGCGACGAGATAGCGGAGCGCCGCCCCGAGAAACCCACCGAAGGCGACTAACGCCAGTTCCGAACGGTCCATACCGTCTCTCATCCGGAGTGGTTACTCTACGTTTTCGGAAGCGACGTGCGCGGAGACGGCAGTCGGACTCGCACCGCAATCAGTCGTCTCGCGTGGGCGCACGCGAACGTCGTGAACTGACTCTGTGGTGTCGTCGACGACGAGCGCACACCCTCGCTCGCGCGGGAGTCGAGACCTGAGCGTCTCGTCGAAGTACGTGGGGTCGACAGCGGCCATCGCCGAGACGTCCGGGCCGGCGGTCAGTCGGTGGACGATTCGCAGGTCGGCCTGCGAGACTGCGACGTCGGGGAGTGCCGACGGTCGTTGCGTCGCGAGCACGAGGGCCGCACCGGGCGCGCGTCCGCGCGTGAGAATCGTCCTGAGCGCGGGTTCGGCAGTCGTTCCGACGAACGCGTGCGCTTCGTCCACCAACAACCACGGAATCCGCTCGACTTCGCCCTCGACTCTCGCGTCGTACAGACCGCGGGCGACGACGCGAACGACGACGCTCGCCGGTGTCGAATCCATACCTGAGAGGTCGAGCACGTCGGGGGCGGACCCACAGAGTGAGTCCGGGGCCAGACCAGCGGGGTCGAACACGTCCCACGACTCCGCGAGTGAGAGGTGGTTCGTCGCCGCTCGTCGGGTTTCGGGTGCGACGTCGGCGTCGGCGACGGCAGCACCCATCTCTGCGAGCGAATCCGTCTCGGCCGCGAGACGCCAGACCAGTGACCCAACTGGACCAGTCGAGTCAAGTCCGAGTAGGTCGGGCCACGCGCTCGGTGGGAGTGCGTCGGCGCGGACCGTCGGCGACTCGTGAACCGTCGCGTCGATTGGGGAGTCACAGAGCCCACCGAAGACGCCCATCGGGTCGACGACGACGGGAGCGACACCATCGGCGCGGGCCAGTCCTTCGGCGACGACGCCGAGTGTGTGCGACTTTCCGCTGCCGCGTTTGCCGACGACGACGGCCGCGTGCGGGTGGTTGACGTCGAGTCCGACGGATGCCCCGTCGCTGCCGTCTCGAGCGCGGTAGGTTCCGAAGCGGCAGACTGGCCCATCGTCGTCAGGGGTTCGACCGATGACGTGCATGGAGGTGGATGGCCGCGGGATGTGACTTGAACCTCCGGACGTAGGTTTATATACGAACCCGCGCCCAGACGGGCTATGCTCGATCTGTTTCGGTCAGACACGCGTGCTATCGAAGGATTACCAGTTCGCCTCGTCGTCGCCCTCGTCGTCGGTGTCGCGAGTATGAGCGTCATGCTCAACATGCTCTCGGGAGTGCAAGGGCTCGCCACCTCGGAACTCGACGTGAAACCCGCGCCAGACGTGGTCGAAACCGGCCCACAGGATTTCGAGTTCACCGTCGTCGACCACGAAGGCAACCCAGTCGAAGACGCGACGGTCATCGTGAAGTCCGGGACCGCCGAACTCGACGGCGTTGTGACGAAGAAGACCGATGGCAGTGGGACGGCGACGATGAGTCTCACCCCCACACTCAGTTCGAACAGAGAAGACGGGACGCTCGTCGTGGACGTGAAACCACCCGCGGGGAGTTCGTTCGTCGACCGCCGTGAGAACACGAACGTGCTCGTTGTGAGGTCCAACGCGTCGTGAACCCGCAAACTGGCTGACGGTGAAACGGCGTCTTCTTACCGTTCTGGATGCGTCGGCGCGTCGAACCCGCCGCGAACCAGCGGTTTCGCGATGTGCCGACGCGCACATGGCGGCACCTCGTACCACCCGAGTTCGAGGTCGCGCTCGATTGGGCGTTCGACCTTCCCAGGTGCGTCGGTTCCGCACTCTCGACAGCGGTATCCCTGATTTCGGCCGGCGCTCTTCATCGTCCGGTCGCAGTCGGGACAGGTTGGCGTCGCGGGTTCCGTCTGAACCAACTCGCGAACCGCGAACTTCTCCAGTTTGAGCGTCCCGTCCGACACCTCACCACAGACGGTGAGTCGGTCGCCGACGCGGAGTGACCGAACTCGGTCACGGAAGCGCTTCGTCGGCTCGAACGCGGCCATCGTCACTCGCGCGTCGTCCGTCTCGAGGTCGAAAAAGACGTGGCCGCCCGTTCGCGTCTCGGGTTCTGCGGCGACCGTCCCGGTGACGCGGTAGGCTCGTCCGTCTCGAAGTGCGCCGAGCGTTCCGTCGCGGAGATGTGCGTCACTCCCCTGATTCGTGAGGAACGTCGCTGCCCAGTCCACCGGTTCGGAGTCGATGGCCTCGGCAACGTCTCGAACCACGTCCGGGTCGTCGCCGCGGATGCCGTGGAGAATCGGACCGGGTGCGTTGGGCACGCAAACTGCCTCACCTTCACCGTGGTCGACGGTGTCCCACGCGTCCGGATAGCCGGCGTCAGCGGCCTCGAACACCGAGTCGAGGTCCACGTCACGGGGGGTTCCGCAGCGATGGAACTCTCTGTAGGAGATGTGTTCGTACGTCCACTCGTCGAAGGCGGCCCACGCCCCAATCGCAGCGAGTGCGCCGATTCGGCCGCGGCCACCGTGCCAGCCTTCGGTCAGGAAGCCCGATTTGGACGCCAGTTCGACGGCGTCGTCGACCTCGTGGAAGTCGCGGACGGCGTCACGAGCGAACGTCTCGACGGCCGTCGAGATGGTGTCGGCCGACCCCGGTGCGACGACGAGGCCCGGACTGGTTCGGTCGTCGTCGATAATCGCCCATCGGTCGAGTTCGTCACGGGCGACGTCGAAGGCGACGCCTGCTGGGAGGTCGGTGTGGATAGCCAGCGCGGCGTTTCCGCGCGTCTTGTGCTCGACCGCAGGGTTCAACCGGACGAGGAGTCGTCGCTCGACGGTCCCACCTTGCGATTCGATGGCCTCGGCGACGAGTGTCGCGAGATAGGTCGTACACATCCCGAGCGTGCGGGAGTCGGTGTCGTCGAGGCCGATGACGGTCATCGCCGGAGATAGCCGAAGGGCAAAGTAACGCCTTTCGGGTCACGGCGACTATATAAATGGGGCCGAGAGAAGGGAGACGAGTCGGCGAGGGCGGCGATTTCCGGGGAAAACGCTTTATGGGCCGAATCACTTATTGCCCCCTATGTCCCGGTCAGCGCTGGTTGGTAACGTCGCCGCGATGCTCCAAGACGCGGGCTTCGTCGTGAGCGACCGTATCGCCATCCGGCCGAAGAGCTTCGACCTCGCCGCCCGGAGAGGTGAGGACCTGTTGCTCCTCAAGATACTGGGGAACGTCGACGCGTTCGACGGTGTGACCGGCGCAGAGATGCGACGACTCGGGTCGTACCTCGACGCGACGCCCCTCGTCATCGGGCTTCGAACCCGCGACGAGGACCTCAAACCCGGCGTCGTCTACTTCCGTCACGGCGTTCCGGTGTTGAACCCCGACTCCGCGATGGATATGTTCGTCGAGGGCGTCCCGCCGCTCATCTACGCCGCACCCGGTGGTCTCTACGTGAGTCTCGACGGCGACATCCTCGCAGAAGAGCGCAGAGAACGTGGCTGGAGCCTCGGCCGCCTCGCGACCGAACTCGGCGTCTCGCGTCGAACCGTCTCGAAGTACGAAAGCGGGATGAACGCGAGTATCGAGGTCGCGATTCAACTCGAAGAGCTGTTCGACCGGCCCTTCTCGAACCCGGTGGACGTCCTCGAAGGGGCCGACGACGTGCGCGACGCCGAACCGACGCCAGATGACCCGGCGGCCGACCCCGACGACGAACACGTCGTCTCGGTGCTCACACAAGCGGGCTTTACCGTCCATCCGACCTCGCGCGCACCGTTCAAGGCCGTGAGCGAAGACGACGGCCGACGCAAGGAGACCAACGTCCTCACCGGCCACTCGCCGTTCACTCGGAGCGCGCAGAAACGCGCAGAGATAATGTCGTCACTCGGTGAGATTACTCGCACCCGGTCGGTCTACTTCGTCGAAGAGGCCCAGAAACGAGAGTCGGTCGATGGAACCGCCATCGTCAGTTGCGAGGAACTCGCGAACATCGACGACCCCGACAAGATTCGCGACCTGATTCGCGAACGCGCCCGCGACCCCGCCGAAATCTGACGCGGACGTCACGTCGCACGAACTGCGGCCCACGGTCGCGAGCGGCGTCCTATACACTGTTATCGTGGTTCCCGACGTAGCGACCGCTATGTCGAAGTCGAGAGAGGCGTCGCGGGCCACGGTGGAGTCACTCGCTGCGGCGGTGATGCGAGTCGCAGGTGCCTGGGAGTCGGTCGAACGAACGACGATGTTCGGAAAGCCATCGTTCCGCGCGAACGGGACGTTGTTCGCCGTCGTCTCCGAGCAGGGACTGTCTCTCACGTCGCTCCCTGCTGACGCGCGTGTAGCCGTCGCTGCAAACCACCACGTCGTCCCGTTCGAAGCGAACGGCCGCCTCGTCGGGTCGTGGGTGACGGTCGATATCGAACCGAATCGCGTCCGTGAACTCACCGACGCACTGCGCGCGAGTTACGAGACGGCGTTCCGCAGAAAAGCGTAAGTCGAAGGCGCTGTCCGGCACCGACTGGCGGCAGACGGCGATTAGTTCGCTGCGCCGTAGGTCTGTTCGAGGTACTCGACGATATCGCTGCTCTCGGGCATGCCTTCGATACCGTTTTCTTCGTCCACGAGGACAGGGACGCCGGTCTGTCCGCTAATCTCTTGGACTTCGGTTCGCTCCGGGTGGGCGCGTGGGACCGTCCGGGATTCGTACTCCAAGTCGAGTTCAGCGAGTTTGTTCCGGACTTTGGCGCAGAACGGACAGCCCTGCAGTTCGTAGAGGATGAGGTTTGACATCACCCGGTGGTATGGATGCGACTCTAAAAAGGTCGGCGGAGATGTGTGTCGGCGGTGCAACCGGTGTGAGGGAAAAAGAGGGGGAAGAACGGAGTTGGGAGCGCCGCTTCAGACCTGGGCTTGCAGCATGCCGGAGGTCCGGACGACGAAGTAGACGAAGAACGCAGCGGAGAGTGCCCACTGGCCAGCGCTGATGTCTTCGTACTCACCGGCAGCGACCTTCACGAGCGGGTACGAGACGATACCCGCCGCGATGCCGTAGGCGATGGAGTACGTGAACGGCATGATGAGGATGGTCATGCCGGCCGGAATCGTGTGGGTGATGTTGTCCCATTCGATGTCGATGACGTTCTGCAGCATCACGACGCCGATGACGACGAGCGCGATGTGCGACGCGTAGAGCGGGACGGCGGTTGCGAGAGGGATGAGTGCGAGCGACGCGACGAAGAGAACTGCGACGGTGAGCGCAGTCAGACCGGTGCGGCCACCCTCTTCGACACCCGTCGCGGATTCGATGTAGGTCGTGACCGTCGAGGTACCGAGCATGGCACCTGCGGTCGTCCCGACTGCGTCAGCCATGAGCGGCTTGTCGATGTCGGGGAGGTTGCCGTCGTCGTCGAGGAAGTTCGCGGCCTGGCCGACGCCGACGAGCGTGCCCGCGGTGTCGAAGAAGTCGACGAAGAAGAACGTGAAGACGATGAGGGCGAAACTGAACGCCTCGATGCCGCCAAAGCCGGAGATGAACGCACCGGCGAGGGGCGTGATGTCGTAGGTCGCGGCCGACGACCCAGCGACGAGACCGGCCTCGGCAGAGACGACACCGAACGTGGTGAGCGCCCATCCGACGACCGTCGTGAGGGCGATGCCGATGATGATCGAACCGGGGATGCCCGCGGCGTACAGCGCGAACGTGACGAACAGGCCGACGATGGAGACGATTGCGACCGGGTTGGACGCGAGGTTACCGAGCGTGAGCAGGGTCGCGGGGTCGTTGACGACGATGCCCATCGCCTGGAGTCCGATAATCGTCAAGAAGAGACCGATACCGGTTCCGACAGCCATCTTGACCGGCTGTGGGAAGATTTTGATGATGGCCTCACGCGCGCCGACCGCCGTGAGGGCGATGAAGATCAACCCTTCGACGAAGACGGCGGCGAGCGCCGTTTGCCACGGGACGCCGAGCGCACCGATGACGGTGAAGGCGAAGAAGGCGTTCAGGCCGAGACCGGGCGCTTGCGCGAACGGTCGATTGGCGTAGAATGCCATCACCAACGTGGCGATTGCGGCAGCGAGGATGGTTACGACCGCGAGCATCGACTGAACCTGCCCCGGACCGAATCCGGAGATGATGACGCCCGGTTTCGCGTCCGGGATACCCGTCATGATGGCAGGGTTGACGACCACGATGTACGACATCGTCAGGAACGTCGTGATGCCAGCGATAATCTCGGTCCCGACTGAGGACCCGTGTTTATGCACGTCGAAGTAGTTTGCGAGGGTTTCAGAGAGCCCCATGATGCACGACTAAGCATACCCACGATTGCACACATAAGCATTACCATCTACCGAGAAAAGATATACACACTCGTGCATTAAATAGAGTATTTCGGAGAGGTGACCAACACAGCCATGACTACTTTCACACCAAACAGTACTGGAAAGATGGAGGTTGTGTTGCCCAGTTATCAGGAAAGTACGCCAGACCGGACGACGAAGTAGCCGACGAACGCGGCCGCGAGCGCCCAGTGACCGAGGCGGAGGTCTTCGACGTCACCGACGGCAACTTTCACGAGCGGATACGAGACGATGCCCGCGGCGATGCCGTAGGCGATAGAGTACGTGAAGGGCATCACGAGCATCGTGAGGCCCGCAGGGATGAGTGAGGCGTCGTCGTCGACGTCGATATCGACCACGTTCTGGAGCATCACGACGCCGATGACGACGACGGCGATGTGCGAAGCGTACAGCGGAATCGCGGCGACGAGCGGAACCAACGGAATCGCCGCGAGGAACAAGAGTGCGACGACGAGCGCGGTCATCCCGGTTCGGCCGCCTTCCTGAACACCGGTCGCCGACTCGATGTAGGTCGTCACGGGCGACGTGCCGAGTGCACCGCCGGCAGTCGTCGCCACCGCGTCGGCCATGAGCGGTTTTTCCACCTCGGGGAGGTCGCCGTCTTCGTCGAGGAAGTCCGCGGCCTGGCCGACGCCCGTTAGCGCCCCGGCAGTGTTGAAGAAGTCCACGAAGAACAGCACGAAGACGACGAGCACGAACGAGACCGGTTCGGCCTTCGAGAACCCGCCGACGAACGACCCGGCAATCGGCGAGATGTCGTACGTCGCGCCCGCCGAAGCACCGGGGACGACGAGGTCGACCGCGCCGACGACCGGCAGGGTGACAGGCGTCGTTGCGGCGGCGACGACGAGTCCGGCGTCGACTCCGACGAGGCCGAGTTGCGTCACTCCCCACCCGAGGACCGTGGTGCCGAGGATGCCGAGCACGATGGCACCGCGGGTGCCGCGCGCGTAGAGGCCGAACGTGAGGAACAGACCGGCGACCGAGAGGATGGCAATGGGGTCGGAGGCGACGTTTCCGAGGCCGACGAGCGTCGCCGGGTCGTCGACGACGACGCGCATCTCCTGTAATCCGATGATAGCCAAGAAGAGGCCGAGACCCGTTCCGACCGAGAGTTTGACCGGTTCGGGGAAGAGGCGGAGGATGTACTTCCGCGCCCCAACTGCGGTGAGTGCGACGAAGAGAACGCCCTCGACGAAGACGGCGGCGAGCGCCGTCTGCCACGGGATGCCGAGCGCACCAACGGCCGTAAAGGCGAACACCGCGTTGATTCCCATCCCAGGTGCCTGTGCGAACGGCCGCTTCGCGTAGAGTGCCATGACGAGCGTCCCGATTGCGGCCGAGAGGATGGTGACGACGGCCAGCATCTGCTGGACCGTTCCCACCTCGAAGCCTGGAAGCACGATACCCGGTTTCGCGCCCGCGACGCCCGCGAGGATAGCCGGGTTGGCGACGACGATGTACGACATCGTCAAGAACGTCGTGAGACCCGCCAGCACCTCGGTTCGGAGCGTCGTCCCGTGCGCCTCGAAGTCGAAGTACGACCCGAGGGAGTCGACCACGCCGGCGAGGCCGACGCTATCGTCCAGTTGCTGCATCCAATCCATATCGTAACCCGTCGAGTCGATGCGAAACGGAGTAAAAAGGGTACTGAAATCCCGCCCCAGCGCCAAATGGTAACAGACGTTACTCGAAGACAGAGAGCGCGCCGACCGGTGCGTCGGTGAGTTCGCTGGCACGGTCGGTTCCTTCGTCACCGACGGCGATGAGCGCGAAGACGCCGGCGATGTTGGCGTCGGCCTGCAGGGCGATATCCAAGAGGAGTTCTTGCGTCTCGCCGGAGCGGATGAGGTCGTCGACGACGAGGACGCGCTCACCGGCGTCGATGGCGCTCGCAGGGAGATAGTAGGTGAGTTCGATACCGGAGGCGAGGCGCTGCCGCGACTCGATGAAGTCCTCGACGGCGGTCTCTTTGGACTTCTTCGCGTACGCGAGGCGCGCGCCGAAGTAACTCGCCATCGCCGCACCGAGTGTGATGCCGTCTGTCGCCGCGGTGAGGACGACGTCCGGTCGCTCGAACTGCAGCGTGTTCGCGGCGACGGGCGCGACGAGGTCGAGGAACGACTGGTCGAAGACGACGTCGGAGTTGTCGACGTAGCCCTCGTCGTCGAAGCGAACCCGTGCTTCGAGTTCGTCTGCGAGTGCGTCACGACCGACACCTTCGACGACCTCTCGGGCGCGTTCGACGCCGGGCAGGACGTGCCCGTTGACGTAGCGGTTGAGGTCCCCGGCCGGGAGTCCAGTCAGTTCAGCGAGTTCGTCGTACGTCCGGGTCTCTTTGAGCATCCGGAGGACGGAGACTGCCTGCAACTGGAGTGCGGCCTTCTCTGCTCTGTTCATACTCTCGGCTACGTAGTTGCACAAAAATGAATACTTCGATTGCTTTTAGTGCGCTACTTAGTCACAGGCGTGTATGGGCACGAACGTGGTTAGCGGTCGGCGTCTGCGAGTAAGTCGTCGGCAGTGAGGAGCGACTGGAGTTCGATATCGTGGTCGGCCAGGAGTTCCTCGGCACCTTCCTGTCTGTCGACGACGACGATGACTCGGTCGACGACTGCGCCCGCGTCGCGGAGTGCTTCGACGGCGTCGACGGCGCTCTGGCCGGTCGTGGCGATGTCTTCGAGGACGACGACGTGTTCGCCTTCCTCCAGTGCGCCTTCGATTCGCTTGGCCGTGCCGTACTCTTTGGCCTTCTTCCGGGCGATGACGTAGGGTTTGCCCGTCTCGACTGCCGTCGCGGCGACGAGCGGAACTGCGCCGAGGGCGACGCCCGCGAGTTTGTCGTCGTCTGCGACGAGTTCGGCGAACGCCTCGGCGATGAGTTTCAGACACCGGGGGTCGGTCTCGAAGAGATACTTGTCGACGTAGTAGTTCGAGGTGCCACCGTGAGAGAGTTCGAACTCTCCGAACTGGACCGCGTCGGCGTCGCGAAGCGCCGCGATGAGTTCTGTGTTCGCCATCTTGGTACGAGTGGCAACAGGGAGGCGCTTAAGCGGGACGGTTCGGGTGAGCGGGGGCACCACGCTGTGACTCACTCGTAGCGCAACTCTGCGTACAGTCCGTAGAAAAACGCGAGCAATCCAACGACTGCACCGACCCAACGCACTGGCGAAGAGACCGTCCAGACCACCCCTGCGGAGACGACGATTACAGCCACGACGGCGAGTCGGCGAACCCACAGTTGACGACTCGCCTGTTCACGGTCAGCAGCAGTATCGAGGACGAAGAGTTCGATAGCGCCGGTGAAGATGTGCTTCAAGAGGTCCAAGAGTATGCTCATCGCATAGTCTGTTTGACACAATCACGCGTTGTGGGTGTATCGGTCCGAAAGGTGGAGCGGTGTACACCGACGCTGTACCGCGATCGAGGCCGAAGGTCGAGTCTCGCGGCTTTTTCCCTCCACCGTGAGACGCGGTGCGTCTCACGAGCCTTCGTTCGCTGACGCTCACGAAGACAGGTTTTTGGCGGAGGGGTGGCGGTTCCACCCCTCCGTTAAAAAGGTGGGTTACCAGGGCTCGTTCTTCAGCCCCAACAGATACGCCCCCACGTTCGTGACGACGTGGAGAATCGGCGTCATCACGAGGACGACAGCAAGGACGGGGAGCGTGAACGTCTCGGTGAACCACGCGGGCGCGGCGACGTAGGCGAAGACGAGCGCACCGACCACGAAGTCGAGTTGGTCGAGACCCGGAAACGCCGCACCGCGTTCGCGACCCGACCGGCGCTTCAGGAACGACGCGCCGATGTCGCCGGCCATCGCGCCGAGTGCGAGTCCGAATCCGGCGGCGAGTGGGAACGTCGGGAGGTCGAATCCGACGATGCCGGAGAGACTCGGTTCGACGACGTTGAGAACGAGCGCCAGCGCCGTCCCGGCGAGAGTTCCCGCGGCGGTTCCGCGCCACGTCTTCCCGTCACCGAGGACGCGCCGGCCACCCCACGTCCGACCACCGTCGATGGGGCGGCCACCGCCGGCGAGGACGGCGGCGTTGTTCGGGACGTACGCGGGCAACATCGCCCAGAACGCAGTGACGACGAGAGCGGCGAGAGAGACGGCCATACGGGTACGTCAGACGGGAGGAATGTAAGTCCCGACGGTTTTGTACGACTCGGGGGCGACGGAGTCGCTCGATTACGAGAGACAGCAGATGAGAAGTATGAATACCAGACGGTCGTAATCGTTCGCTATGATTCCGCCAATCGCGAGCAAATTCGTCGCGGGAGAGACCGCGGCGGAAGCGCTCGACCACGCCCGAGCGACGAACGACGACGGTGTGGCGGTCATCTTGAACCTGCTCGGCGAGCACTACCACGAACGCGGGCCGGCCGACAACGACGCCGACCAGTACGTCCACCTCGTCGAAGACGTCGCGGCGACGGACCTCGACGCCTGCGTCTCGGTCAAGCCCTCGCAAATCGGTCTCGACGCGGGCGACGGCGTGTTCGAAGAGAACTACCGGCGCATCGCGGAGGCGGCCGACGAACACGACGTCTTCCTCTGGTGCGACATGGAAGACCACGAGACGACCGACGTGACGCTCGACGCCTTCGAGGAACTCGCTCGAGAGTTCGACGGCGGGATGGGACTGTGCGTGCAGGCGAACTTGAAGCGGACTGCCGACGACCTCGACCGACTCGCCGACGTTCCCGGAAAGATTCGTCTCGTGAAGGGTGCGTACGACGAACCCGCGGCTATCGCGTACAAGAAGAAGTCGAAGGTGGACGAGGTGTACAAAGAACTCCTCGAGTATCTCTTCGAGGAGTACGTCGGCGGTATCGCCGTCGGCAGTCACGACCCCAAGATGATAGACTACGCCCGCGAACTCGCGGTGGAGTACGACCGCGACTACGAGATACAGATGCTCATGGGCGTGCGCGAAGACGCACAACGCGAACTCGCGGCCGAAGGCGTCGAAGTCTGGCAGTACGCCCCCTACGGCGCCAAGTGGTTCCAGTACTTCTACCGCCGGGCCCGCGAGCGTAAGGAGAACGCGCTGTTCGCTCTGCGAGCAGTCCTCGGTATCTAAATCGGGGGTCTCGCGGGGCGAAAACGGACCGTTTTCACTGAGTATCGGCAGTACAGACCGTACTAGAAATCCCCTTAAGCCCACAGGTTCACACTCTGCATATCAATGTCCTCGTGGAGACGCGACTTCGCAAGCGGTCTGGTGGTCCTCATCCCCTTGCTCGTTATCCTGTACGTGCTGTCTATCCTCTACAACAGCATCGTCGCCTTACCCATCATCCAAGACCTTCCGCAACCGTACGGGTTCTTCGTCGCCATCGTGGTCTTCTTGATGCTCGTCCTCTCGGTCGGGTATCTCATGCGGACCACCTCCGGGCGCCTCCTGGAGTCCGGCCTCGACACGATGATGAACAAAGTCCCGCTGGTCCGCATCGTCTACAACGCCTCTAAACTCGCCGTCGAAACCGCCCTCACGGGCACCGAAGACCTCCAGAAACCCGTTCGTCTGGAGACGTGGCCGGGCATCCGAATGACCGGGTTCAAAACGGGGAAGAAGACCAAAGACGGCCGGGAGATAATCTTCATGCCGACTGCACCGAACATCACCACCGGGTTCGTGATGGAAGTCGACCCCGACGACATCGAAGAGACCGGCGAGCGCGTCGAAGAAGCGCTCACTCGTGTCCTCTCTGCCGGGTTCGCAGAACAGGACCACGCCAACCAGTACACCATCGACGTGACCGAAGAGTCGCCGGGAGAGTCACCCGAAGAAGTTACCGTCTCCGGAGAGTCGACAGACGGTACGGTCGCAAACGAGTAGTCGTCGTCACTCGGCGTCGTCGCGTCCGCAAAAGATTGCGTCTCGTCTCCGTTTACTGCTCGTCGACGTAGGTGAACCACTCTTCGTGGTCGTCGGTACGGCGTTCGACGAGGTCGAAGAAGGCAGTCTGGAGCTCTTCGGTGACCGGTCCACGCGTGCCCTCGCCGATGACGACGTTGTCCACCTTGCGGATAGGCGTCACTTCGGCGGCGCTGCCAGTGAAGAACAGTTCGTCGGCAGTGTGGAGTTCGCCGCGACTGATGATGGCGCTGTCGTCGACTTCGTAGCCGCGCTCGCGAGCGAGTTGGATGACAGTGTCGCGGGTGATGCCGTCGAGGATGCTCTGGGAGAGTCCAGGGGTGAGGATTTTCCCGTCGCGGACCATGAAGATGTTCTCGCCGGGGCCTTCGGCGACGTTGCCTTCCTTGTTCAGGACGATGGCTTCGACGTAGCCGTTACGGCGGGCCTCCTCACCTGCGAGGAGAGAGTTCACGTAGAGACCGGTCGTCTTCGCGTTCGTCGGAATCTGACTGGAGGCGTGCTTGCGCCACGACGAGACCATCACGTCGACACCGTTTTCGAGGGCGTCCTCTCCGAGGTAGGTGCCCCAGGGCCACGCCGCGATGGCGATGTCCGTCGGGTTGTCCTTTGGGCTGACGCCGAGCGAGTCGTAGCCGTAGTAGGCGATGGGGCGGATGTAACACCCACCGAGGTCGTTGCGCTTGATGACCTCGACAGTCGCCTCGGTGAGTTCCTCGGGCGTGTACGGAATCTCCATGTTGTACGGCTTGCCGGAGGCGTAGAGGCGTTCGAGGTGCTCCTCCCAGCGGAAGATAGCCGGACCGCGGTCGGTGTCGTAGGCACGGGCCCCCTCGAAGACACCCGTCCCGTAGTGAAGGCCGTGTGAGAGGACGTGAATCTGTGCGTCGTCCCAGTCCACGTATTCGCCGTTCATCCAAATCGTGGACACGTCCATGTCGTCAAATCCCATGTAGGGCCCTTCGCAGGCCCCCCTCTAAAATCATGACGAACCGGTCACCGCGTCCATGGTGACTATGTTTGCACAGCGGAATCTATGGAGTATGTCACTCGAATCCGTCGCCGTCACGGGCGGGACCGGAAACATCGGCCCGACCGTCGTCCGTCATCTCCGGGATGCAGGATACACCGTGACCAACCTCAGTCGCAGCGGTGGGTCGGCGGACGCCGACCACGACTACCGCGTGAGCGCGACCGACCCCGGTGACCTCGTCGCGGCGCTCGCGGCCGTCGATGCAGACGCAATCGTCCATCTGGGAATGATTTCGACACCCACTCACGACCCCGGTCACCGGGTCTTCGAGAGCAACGTCCAGTCGACCTACGTCGTCCTCGAAGCGGCGGCCGCACTCGACGTCGACCACGTCGTCATCGCGTCGAGTATGAGCGCCAACGGCGGGGCGTTCGAACCCGACCCCGCTCGAATCGACTATCTCCCGATAGACGAGTCACACCGGGCGACGCCGTCGAATCCGTACGGTCTCGGAAAGTACATCGCCGAGGAGACGGCGACGGGGTTCGCGCGTCGAGAGGACGCACCGACGACTATCGCCAGTCTCCGGTTCCCGTGGATGCCGAGCAGAGACGAGGCACGGACGGCGTTCGTCGAGTCCGACCGAACACCCGCCGGACTCCGTGCGTCGGAGACGTTCCACACAGTCCGGAACACCCTGTTCGCGTATCTCGGTCGGGAAGACGCCGCACGACTGGTTCGGCGCGCCATCGAGGCCGAGTTCGAGGGACACGAGGTGTTCTGGGCGGCCGCGAGCGACACGTCTACGACCGTCGAATCGGCCACGATTGCACGCGAGGTGTATCCCGACGCAGAGGTTCGAGAGCAACTCACCGGTCACCAGTCGCTCGTCTCGACGGAGAAAGCACAGCGCCTCCTCGGATGGGAACCCGAATGGTCGTGGCGCGACGACCGCGTCTGAAAACGGAGGCTGAGACGAAGACGAAGACGAAGGAAGACGAAGACGAAGACGAAGACGAAGGAAGACGAAGACGAAGACGAAGACGAAGACGAAGGAAGACGAAGGAAGACGAAGACGAAAACAGTCAGCGAAGGACGTCGAGCAGTCGGTCGCCGTCGACGAACGCGAGGTCGTTGCGAGCTGCGTAGTCGCGGGCCGCCGACTTCGGCAGTGCCGCACCGGTTTCGTCGTCGAGCATCTCGCAGACGACGACTGCGGGAGCGACGTCCGCCTCGTCGGCGAGCGCGAGGCCGAGTTCGGTGTGGCCCTGTCGGTCGTCGAGGAGGTTCGGCGCACCGCGAAGCAGGTGGACGTGTCCGGGGGCACGGAACTCGCCGCCGAAGTCGTCGGCGTCGTACTCGCCCGCGCGAGTCAACTCGGCGACGGGGGCGAGTCGCGAGATGGTCATCGCTCGGTCACGGTCGGTGATGCCGGTGAACGACTCACGGTGGTTCACGGTAAAGGAAAACGACGACCGAGAGTCGTACTCGAGGTCGTGCGAACTCGCCGCCGGGTGGGTGAGGACTTCGTCCATGAACGGCAACGAGAGCGACTCGGCCACGTCGTCCGGAAGGGCGACACAGACGAGGCCACCGGCGTCGTTACGCATGCGAGCGACGTCGATGGGGGCGACCGACCCCGCGGGGTAGACGAGGTCGACTTCGCCTTCGCGGTCGTCGAAGTCGTGGATGAGGACCGGGTCACCCGCGCTGAACGCGTCGAGGACGCGTTCGACGCTGTCGTAGTCGCTCTCGGCAGAGCGACTCATTCGAAATCGGCCTCCTCGACGCGGACGGTGATTCTATCGCCATCGGCGAGGTCCAACACGTCGCGGAGTTTGTCCGGTGCGATAATCTCGAGTTGCGATTCGTCGTGGTGGGTCCGCTCGGGGACGATGATGTGGACCGGGTCGTACGTCTCACCGCTCGCCTCGATGACGGCGGCGTAGCACGTGGCCGGACCGAACGTCCGTTCGTCGTCTTCCCAACCATCGATTGGAACCGCGTCGAGCGAGGACATCCCCGCGCGGGCACGGACTGCGTCGTCGTCGAGCCGAACGTTCAGCGTTCCTGGGAACGGTTCGTAACCCAGACGCTCGGTGAACTGTTCCATGTAGCCCGGAAGCGAGATATAGTGCCGACCTTCGCCCATTCCACCGGTCACTTCGCCGTCGAGGACGACGACAGCAGGTGTCTCGAAGATGCGGCGATAGTCGGCGTACTCACGCCGCAAGGCGGACTCACCAGTGTCGGAGATGGTTATCCACTGGCCGTCGGAGACGACTTCGCGCTCGACGTAGTCGACCTCTTCGAGTCGCTGAAGGCGGCGGGACGCCGTCTGGTTGGAGACGCCCAGTCTGTCTGCCAGGCCCGAACAGGAGACTTTGACTGGGCCGGAGCGGCCGCCATCGAGGGCGACGAGTTTCAACGTGGCCAACTCGTCGTACCCGACCGCGGCGGCGACTACCGATTCTGACATATTTAGAGATTCGAACGCCCCGCCCATAAGCGTATCGTATATGTTATGCGTTCCAGAATTGAGATGGGTGTCGGGGGCGGTCAACCCCATACCGTATACGGATGGTATCGGGCCACTGTTGGTAAGTCCGTCGGTCAGTACAACGAATCGAGAACGGGCTCGGTCGCTCGGTCTCTCACGAATGGGAGAGAAGGAGAAGAAGATGGAGACGGGATGAGGGTATGTCGGAGGGAGATTGGCAGGGGGTACGTCCGAGGGAGATTGGCAGGGGGTACGTCCAAGGGGGATTGGCAGGGAGTACGTCCAAGGGGGCAGAGAGTTGGCGTCGGCGGGAGGCGTTATGTGGGGTGTCTCAGGATTCTGCGGCCCTCCGTTCGGCACTCACCTGTGAGATGCCCGCGTTCGCAGAACAGCTCGGACACGCGTAGACGTGTCCGCTCTCGTCGCCGAACACGCGGACGAAGTTCCTCGACACGAACGCTTCACAGTGATTGCATTTGTTCGTCATGGTTGTGGGGGTGGCAGGCCGTCCTGCCTCGATACGTGGAGATGATTGCTCGTGATATACCACTATTACCTAACTAGTAAGGTATCGCGTGGGCCTGCCGTCCGCCCGCCCGACACGCTCTCGACCGGGAGACGATTCGAACGACCGACACGACGGGGGTGGAGGCTGCTCGGACGGTTCGGAAAGGCCTTTAGCCGCCTGCCGAGAATCCGCGTACATGTTCAGACAGTTCCGTGAGGAGGTCGAGACGGCGCTCTCTGCGGCGCTCTCGTCGCTCGACCTCCCCACCGACGACCTCGGGGTCGAGGAACCGCCGGAGGACGTACCTGCGACACTCGCCTCCAGCGTCGCCTTCCGACTGGCCGGCGTCGTCGGCGCCGCACCGCCGAAGGTCGCTGCCGACATCGCAGCCGAACTCTCCGTCGAGGGCTACGACTACCTCGACGCAGTCGACACGCAAGGGCCGTACGTGAACTTCCACGTGACCGACGCCTACTACGACGACACAGTCGACGCTGCTGCCGACGACACCGACTACGGCCACCTCCCATCGACCGGCGACAGCGTCGTCGTCGAACACACGAGTGCGAACCCAACGGGACCGGTTCACGTCGGTCGCACCCGCAACCCCGTCATCGGTGACGCCGTCGCCAACCTGCTGGACTTCGCCGGCAACGACGTCGAACGCCACTACTACGTGAACGACGCCGGCCGCCAGATGGCCGTCTTCACGTGGGCCTACGAGACGTTCGACGAGGAAGACCTGGACGGCGAACCCGAGCGCGAACGTATCGAGTACGACCTCGTCCGGTACTACCGCAAGGGCAACGCCTACCTCGAAGACGCCGACCCCGACAAAGTCGAGGCCGCAGAAGCGAAGATTACCGAGATTCTGCAAGGCATCGAAGAAGGCGACGAAGAAACCTACGCCCGCGTCGAAGAAGTCGTCGACCAGGTGCTCGGCGGCATGCGCGAGTGTCTCGAACGCCTCCCCGCCGAGTTCGACGAGTTCGTCAAAGAGACGCGCTTCATGTTCGACGGGAGCACCCGTGACCTCGCAGACCGCCTCAAAGAGACCGAATACGCCGTCTACGAGGAAGACGCGTGGCAACTCGAACTCGACGACTACGGCTTCGAGAAGAACCTCGTCTTCCTGCGGTCGGACGACACCTCGCTGTACACGACGCGTGACCTCGCCCACCACGAGTGGAAGTTCGACAACTACGACCGCGCCGTGACCGTCCTCGGCGAGGACCACAAACTGCAGGCCGGCCAACTCCGTGCCGCCCTCGACATCCTCGGTAACGACGTGGACAAACTCGAGAACGTCATCTACTCGTGGGTCAACCTCCCCGGCGGCGAGACGATGTCCACCCGAAAGGGGACCGGCGTCATGCTCGACGACCTGCTCGACGAGGCCATCTCGCGTGCGCGCGAAGAAGTCGAAACGCGTCTCGAAGGCCGCGTCCGCGACGACGACTTAGACGAAGACGATATCGACCGCATCGCCCGACAGGTCGGTATCGGCGCGGTTCGCTACGACATCGTCTCGAAGCAACCGACGAAGACCATCACCTTCGAGTGGGACCAGGCGCTCAACTTCGAGGCCCAGTCCGCACCGTACATCCAGTACGTCCACGCTCGCTGTTGTGGTATCGTCGGCGAGGCGGCCAACGCCGGCCTCGACGCCACCGAAGTCGACCCATCCGTACTCACGACCGAGGCCGAACGCGACCTCGTTCGCACGATTGCGCGGTTCCCCGCCGTCATCGAAGCGGCGGCAGACGACCTCGAACCACACGCAATCGCCACGTACGCCCGCGAAATCGCGGAAGTGTTCAACACGTTCTACCGCGAGTGCCCGGTGCTCGACGCCGACGAAGACGTCGGCGCTGCGCGTCTCGCACTCGTCAAAGCCGCGCGTAACACCGTCGCGAACGCGCTCGCTATTGTCGGTGTCGAAGCGCCCGACTCGATGTGAACACGGGCTGAAACGGATTTTTTCTTAGAAGAACAGTGGCAGTCCAGCCATCGCGGAGATGAGCGACCCGCCGACTGCGAGGACGACGGCGGCGCCACTGCCGAGTGCGAGAAGGATGAACAACAGTACCCACCAGAAGGGGACGGACTCAGATTCTACCATACGGGGCTTTCAGCGGACCTGCCTAAAAGAATTTCCCGTTTAGCCGAGGAATCGACTGAGGAATCCTTTCTTCTGGTCGTCCTCGTCGTCGTCTTCGAGCGACTCGACTTCCTCGACGAGCGAGGTGGTGTAGACGCCCTCTTCGTCCTCACCGTCGCCAGCAGGTTCCCCTTCGTCCTCAGCGACGGCGTCCGGTTCAGCCTCGGCGACGAGTGGTTCGTCCGCTGCGTCCGCCGGGGCCTCCTCGACGACTGCCGACGCTTCACTGGAGGTAGTCGCCTCCTCGTCGTCGGTGTCGGTCTCGGGAGCACCCTTCGATTCCGCGGCCTCACCACTCGGGGCGTCGACGACTGCGTCGCCAGCCAACGGGTCTGGCCCCATCGACTCCGCGTCGTCGAGATTGGCAGTGACCGGGTCTTCGACACCGTCTGCCAGTTGGTCGGTGCCGTCTCTCGAAGCGTCACCGTCACTATCGGCGCCGCCCCCGAACGGGATTGCACCGTCTAACGATTCGTCCTCTGCTTCGAGTGTGTCGACAGTCTCCTCGTCGGGTGTGTCGACAGTCTCTGCTTCGAGTGTCGCCTCGGCCTCGGCTTCGAGTGTGGCTTCGACAGAGGAATCCGAAGGCGTGTTTTCGTCCACGTCGGCAGACTGCTCCGGTTCGGTCTCGGCGGCCCCGTGCGTGGAAGACTGTTCCACCTCGGGCGAGTGTTCCGAGGCCGACTCGGCGTCAGACGACTCATCTTCTGCCGGGGGAGCGGCCACCGGTTCGTCGGACGGTGGTTCGGGGGCGGCCGTCTGGTCCGGCGCGGAATTGGATTCTGAGTTTGGTTCGGAATCGGCTTCTGGGTTTGGTTCGGAGTCGGGTTCCAGGTCGGACTCAGACTCGGGTTTGGTTTCAGGTTCGGGTTCAGAGTCAGGTTCTGGCGACGTATCTTCGTCAGATTCGGCCGACGGCGCAGACTCCTCGTCCGTCTGGACGACGGTTACGTCGTCGTCGCTGTCGACGGTGGCCGAGGGTGCAGACGCCTGTTCGGTCACGTCTTCTGCCTCGTCCGACTCTTCCGCCTCGTTCGGCCCCTCTGTCTCGTTCGACTCCTCTGCCTCGTCCGCATCGTCTGTCTCACTTTCCGGGACCGGAACCGGTTCGCCGGTGAGTGCTTCTGCGAGTGCGCGATAGCCTGCGGCGGCGATGCTCTCGGGTGACCGAGCGACGACTGGAGTCTGCGTGCTGAGCGCCTCACGAATCGCAGCGTCTTCGGGAACGACGGCGATGACGCCCGCGTCGAGGAGCGAGGCGACCTCGTCCGCGTTCGGATTCGACTGGTTGACTCGAGTGAGGACGACGCCGACGACGTCCGCACCGATTCGCTCACCGAGTTGGCGCGTCTTCTCGGTGTCACCGAGGGCTTCGCGCTCCGTCGTCGAGACCAAGAGTACCTCGTCTGCGAGTTTCAGCGGGACGAACGTGTCGTCGCTGAGACCCGCGCCCGTATCGACGAGGACGATGTCGTGGGTCTCTTTGAGCGTCTCGATGACCGGGTGGAGTTCCTTCGCGTTCGCACTCGCGAACGCCTCCAACGCGGTCGAACCGGGAAGGACCGAGAGTCCACTTGGCCCGTCGTACGTGGCTGATTCGACCGTCGTCTCACCGGTGAGCACGTCGTGAAGCGTCTCCCCATCGGGGGCGACACCGAGAGCCCCAGCGAGATTCGGCATCCCAAGGTCACCGTCGACGACGACGACATCGTGGCCGGCCATAGAGAGGACCGTCCCGAGGTTGGCTGTCGTCGTCGTCTTTCCAACCCCGCCTTTTGCGCTGGCAACTGCGTACACCCGAGACATAAATTCCAACTGTCGAAAGCCACCCATGACAGCAACATAAATGTTCTCCGACGGCTCCCCCCGATTTTCACACCGAATCTCGGCCCGAGACGGTCCACGTGTGAGTGGGTATCGTGTAGCGTTCCCAGTCAAAGGTTACTTAGCCGCTGGATAGACTAGAGGTAGTGATGAGTAGCGACGCCGAGGAGGCGAGCGAAGACCGCCGAAAGTACGAATTCAAGAAGGTCATCGAGGACCTCAAGGAGTACGAAGGCTCAGGAACTCAGCTCGTCACCATCTACATTCCCGAAGACAAGCAGATATCTGACGTCGTAGAGCACGTCATCACAGAGCACAGCGAAGCGTCGAACATCAAGTCCAAGCAGACGCGGACGAACGTGCAGGACGCGCTGACGAGCATCAAAGACCGCCTCCGATACTACGATACGTTCCCGCCGGACCGCGGTATCGTCATGTTCTCCGGCGCGGTCAACTCCGGCGGTGGCCAGACGACGATGGTTACGAAGGTCTTAGAGAGTCCGCCGGACCCGATTCAGTCGTTCCGGTACCACTGTGACTCGAACTTCCTCACCAGCCCCCTCGAGGACATGCTCATGGACAAGGGCCTCTTCGGCCTCGTCGTCCTCGACCGACGCGAAGCCAACGTCGGGTGGCTGAAAGGCAAACGCGTCGAACCGGTCAAGAGCGCCTCGTCGCTCGTCCCCGGCAAGCAGCGGAAAGGTGGCCAGTCCGCCCAGCGTTTCGCTCGCCTCCGCCTCGAAGCCATCGACAACTTCTATCAGGAAGTCGCTGGCATGGCCAACGACCTGTTCGTCCCGAAGCGCCACGAGATGGACGGCGTCCTCGTCGGCGGTCCGTCGCCGACGAAAGACGAGTTCCTCGACGGTGACTACCTCCACCACGAACTCCAAGACATCGTCGTCGGCAAGTTCGACGTGGCCTACACCGACGAGTCCGGCCTCTACGACCTCGTCGACGCCGCACAGGACGTGCTGGCCGACCAGGAGGTAATGAAGGACAAAAAGCAGATGGAGGAGTTCTTCGAGAAACTCCACCGCGGCAACGAGTCCACCTACGGGTTCGAAGCGACTCGCAAGAACCTCGTCATGGGCTCTGTCGACCGTCTCCTCATCTCCGAGGACCTGCGAAAAGACGTCGCCATCTACGACTGCGACGGCCAAGAGGAGTTCGAACTCGTCGACCACCGTCACAACACCCCATCGCACGACTGCGATGGCGGCGGCGAGGCCGAACTCAAAGAGCGCGAGGACGTCATCGAGTATCTGATGGACCTCGCAGACCAGCGCGGTACCGAGACGAAGTTCATCAGCACCGACTTCGAGAAAGGCGAACAGCTCTACGACGCGTTCGGTGGCATCGCCGGCATCCTCCGGTACTCCACCGGCATCTAAGCGACTCCTCCTCCTCGGCGTCTCTCTTCGACCCGGTCAGCGACCGACACCCTACCGGTTCGTCACGGTCGGACGCGCGGGACGAAGTGACCGGTCTCCCGACGCACACCGACGAGAAGCGTCACCGCCGCGACGAGCGGTAAGGCCGCACAGGAGAGATAAATCGGCTCGAAGCCGACGACGTCTATCAACGGCAGGGTGACGATTGGGCCGAACCCACCCCCGACGTCACCGAACACGTTGCTCGTCCCGACGGCGCGGCCCATCTCGTCGTCGGGGACGAGGTCACCCAACAGTGCCATCAGCGGTCCGCTCGTCCCACCCTGTCCGACGCCGACGAACAGACAGGCGAGAGCCAACGACAGGTTCGAGTCCGCGAACGTCAGCAGAACGAATCCGAGCGACGTCGCTCCCAAAAAGAAGAGTAGCGTCGGGATACGGGACTGACGCCGGTCACTCACGGACCCGCCGACGTACATCGAGACTCCCGCAGCGACGACGGTGAGACCCATGAAGATACCCGACGACCCCTGAGCGTCGAATCCGAAGACACTGAGGTCGTTCTGCCCGAGAAACAACACGAGCGTCGCGAACAGCGCGCCGATGTAGACGAAGAGGACGGAGAAGTTGACCAACCCGACCGTGAGCGCGGGGAGGTCAGTGTTGACGTCCCACGGCTTGGCCGACGTGTTTCGCTCCGCTTCGACGTGCGTCTCGGGGACCGACCAGTATGCGATGGCGCTGGCGAAGAATGCGAAGACGGTGGCGACGCCGAACGCCGTCAGCGTCCCCGTGAGTTCACTCAGGACACCGCCGATGACCACGCCCGTCGGGAATCCGAAGAGGACGCCCCCTCTGATGAGTCCCATGTTCGCCCCACGGGAGCGGCCATCGCTCACGTCGGCAGCGATGGTGTACGCCGTCGCGAAGACGAGGGCGCTTCCGACACCCCACAACAAGCGCGCCAGCAAGAACCACGCCTCGGGGAGCGGCGCGACCATGGCGACGACGTAGCCGAACGTCGCCACACCCTGGACGAACATCCCGACGACGAACGGCGTTCGCGTCCCGATTCGGTCGACGAGGCTCCCTGCCGGTGCGTTCGCCAAGAGTCGAGAGAACCGGTTCGCACTCAGGATGATTCCGACGAGGACGGGCGAGATACCGAGAACGGCGCCGAGGTTCGGCAGAATCGGGAATATCACACCGCCACCGAATCCGATGAAGAACGTACTGACGATGACTGCGCCGACGACGAGGTCGCCGTCGTCGGCGAGACTCCGAACGCGACTGGCGACTCGGGCGGCGACCCCTCCAGACGACTGCTCGGATTCCTTCACTGCCGCACCCCGAACGGGACCCGGTCGACTCGACTCATCTCGTTCGCTGTTGTGCGAAATAGAGTAAAAGGGGTTCGAAGAGCACCCACGCGACACCGGGTGGTGGGGATACCGAACTTACAGGAACATCTCTAACTGCGAGTGTCGCCGCCCGACGTCGAAGTGCGGCTCGGGGGCCGACTGTTCGAGTCTGTCGAGGACGAGATGTACGTCTACACCCGCTCGTTCGGCGTACTCGGCGCTCTCGACGATAGCCTCGCGGTTGAGCGCCAGCGAGTCGAGGAATCCGAGCATCAGTGCGACGGCCGCGCCACCGTCACCGTCGGGGACGATGTCTGCCAACGGTCGCGTCTCTCCGTCTGTCAGACGGTCGTCACTCGGGTGGACGCGAAGGCAGTCGGCACACAACCCAATCGTCAGCGACCCTTCGGGAGCGAACTCTTCGAGAGCTTCGGGAACGGGGAACACAGCCTGTTCCCCGCCGCAATCAGGACACGGCATATCCGAGGCTACGCAGTCGAGTGGGGAAAATCGGTCGGTGAGGCGACCAAGAGAGCGTCTGTGAGAGAACTGCGATTAGTTCGCGGCGGCGGCTTCTTCGGCGGCGGCCTCTTCGGCGGCCTTCCGCTCTTGCTTTTCTTCTTCTTCCTTCTTCGCCTTGATCTTCTTCAGACGGAAGATCTCCTCGCGCTCTTGTTCTTCGAGTTTCTGCTCGATGTACTCCTTGTTCTCGTAGAGTTCCGGCAGAAGCTTGAATTCGAGTGCGTTGACACGGCGCTTCGTGGTCTCGATCTCCTCGAGCATCTTCTTCATCGCCGTCTCGACTTCCGCGGCGAGGATGATAGATTCGAGCAGTTCCTCGTAGGCGTCGGCGGCCTCGTCGATGCGGGCCGAGGAACCGAGAAGTCCGTAGCCACGCTGGTCGAGGCTCTTCTTCACGCGCGAGGACTCGATCTGCGGAACGACGACACCCATGATGTTCTTCGACTGCGTCGTAATCTCCGGGTACTCCTTCAGCGCGGCAGCAGCACCGCGAACTGCGACGTCACCCTCCATGGCGCGGGCCATGTTGATGGTGCGCTGGGCGCGGTCGTAGTCTGCGTTGAGGTTCGCCCGCACGTCCTGTGCCTGGTCGAGGATGTCCATGAACTCCATGATGAGGCCGTCTCGCTTCTGTTCGAGCGTGTCGTGGCCCCGCTCCGAGAGTTCGATGCGATCCTCGATCGCCATCAAGTTCTTGCGGGTCGGCTTGACGTCTTCGGCCATCTTTGGCGAGGATTGTTCTTCAGGGGTGTTAATCTTTTACTGTCTGGCCCGTCAGACCGGGCGAGATTCGTCAGTGTGACGGACGTATTCGCGCTGTCGACGGAAGTCGTGACAGACGCGAGTTACGTCGAGTCGTTATCGAAGAACTGTGTGACGAGTTTTCGCTCGGCGGCGCGGAGGTGCTGGTGGAACGTCGCCCGAGAGACGCCCATCGCGTCTGCGAGTTCGTCACCCGTGACGCCGTGGGGCCAGTCGAAGAAGCCACCGAGATACGCGAGTTGGAGGGCCGTGTGCTGTCTGTCCGTGAGGTCCGCGCCGACGCTGCTCGCGAACTCGCGGCGAGTCCGTGCTGGAGACGAGCGGTCTCTGACGGCCCGTAGTTCGACGCCGGTGGCGACAGTTCTGAGGTCGTCGAGCAGCGTTCGTCCGACCGCGCGGTCCGGAACGATTGCGGTGAACCGACTCCCGGTGCGTGTGGCTTCGAGGTCCGTCAACCGACCGCCAGCGTCCGCGACGAGATGGGTGAGCGAGCCACTTTCGAGGACGACTTCGTAGAGTCCGGCGTCGTCGCCGCGCGGGAGTTTCGAGACGGCCACCACGCCGTCTATCTCGGTGTCGACGTCGGTGAGTTGGGCCGGCGGCGTGACCGAGACGAAGAGACTGAGCGTGCCGTCGTCGTGAGGGACCGCACCTTCGTACGCCAATCGACAGTCGCCCGCCTCGGCGAGACTCACGAGCGGTTGGGCTGAGTCTGACACGTCGAACTCGAGTTCGAGAACGTCGTCAGAGAGGAGCGACCGGCGACTCTCGAAGGCATCGATAGCCGCCCCGACTGCTCGACCGAGCGTTCCGAAGACGACGGCAACCTCGTCGTCGAGTTCGGCCGCGTCGCCGTAGACGGTCAACACGCCGTAGAGCGTCTCCCGATGAATCAACGGAACGGCAATCGCAGAGCGACCGGGGGCGCTCGCGGCGTCGTGACTCGCTGTCTCGTCGGCGACGGTCGATTCCACAGTGAGCGTGTGTACCGCCCGTGCAGTCGGGTCGTCGGTGTCGTCGCGGTCGATCTCGAGTCCCTCGATGAACGCGGTGTGTTCGCCGGACCACTCGTTTGGGACGATGACCGAAGGAGAGAAGTCACAGTCGCCAATCCACGCGCTTTCGAACGGGGCGGTCGCTGCGACGCGGCGACAGACTGTCGCTTCGAGTTCGCGCCGCGTCTCTGCCCTGACGAGGGCGCTCGTCACGTCTTCGAGGAGTCCCTCGATGTGTTCGACGAGCGACTGTAGTCGCGCGCGCTCTTCGTCGACTCGTCTGGCGTACGTCTCGGCCGCCTCTTCGGCACGAACGCGCTCTGTGATGTCCGTCTGAAACCCGACGAAGTGGGTCACCTCGCCGTTCGGTCCCGTGAGCGGTGCGATGTCGACTCGGTTCCAGAACGTCTCGCCGTCCTCTCGGTAGTTCAGCAGTTCGACCGACGCCGACTCCTTGGCGTCGATTGCCTCACGGAGTTCTGCGACCTGTTCGGGGTCCGTCTTCGGCCCCTGCAAGTACCGACAGTTGCGACCTAACGCGGCGGCGGCCGAATACCCCGTCATCGACTCGAACGACTCGTTGACGTAGACGAGTGGTCGGTCGGGAAGCGTATAGTCGGCGATCGTGATGCCGACGGGCGCTTCGTCCAACGCCTGTTCTTTGAGGTCCTCGGTAATCTGTCCGGTCGCTTCGGTCCCGAAGCGACGCCACGCGACGGCGCTTTCGACGCGGTCGGGCAACCGCTCGAAGAGGTTCGACTCGACGAGTGGGACGACGTCGGTCGCACCGGCGTCCAGTCCGGCAGTCGACGAGAGGCCACTGTCGGGGTGGACGACCACGACGAGTGGAGCGTCCGTCTCCGCCCGCAACGACGAGATATCCTCGGTACGGTCGGTTTGGACGACGAGACAGTCGACCGAATCGGTGTCGAGTCGCCCTCGTGCGGCCTCGACAGACGAGACGGTCTCGACCGAAAGCGACGAGAGCGCGTCTTCGATTCGGTCTCGTTCCCGCTCACCGACGACTGCGAGCACGCGCGGGTGGGCGTGAGACGAAGAGGAAGCCGAAGTGCCGTTCATGTGAGTCCCTCGCACCCCCAACGTAAGGAAGTTGGCAGGCGCTCACCGCTCGGCGAAAGGGGGTGGTCAGTTCGCGGACGACGCGTGGTCGCGTCGCTCTCGGTGAAAAATAGAGAGAGAAATCGGGGCCGAAACTGGTGGACGAAAACCCGGATTAGGCTTCCGCTTCGACCGTCTCGGCGTCTTCCTGGTAGTACTCCTCGATGAGCTCTTCGTCGATACGGTTGAGCTCGGATTTCGGCAGCGTCGAGAGGAGTTCCCAGCCGATGTCGAGCGTGTCGGCAATCGACCGGTTGGAGTCGAAGCCCTGATTGACGAACTCGGCTTCGAAGCGCTCTGCGAAGTCGAGGTACTTGTTGTCACGCTCGGAGAGCGCCTCGCGACCGACGATGTTCACGAGGTCGCGAAGGTCTTCACCCTCTGCGTACGCCGCGTACATCTGGTCGGAGACGTCTGCGTGGTCCTCACGGGTGAGGCCCTCACCGATACCGTCGTCCATCAGACGGGACAGGGACGGCAGCGGGTTGATCGGCGGGCGGATACCCTGCGAGTTGAGGTCACGGTCGATGTAGATCTGACCCTCGGTAATGTAGCCGGTCAGGTCAGGAATCGGGTGCGTGTCGTCGTCGCCAGGCATCGTGAGGATGGGAATCTGGGTGACAGACCCTTCGCGTCCCTCGATACGACCCGCACGCTCGTAGAGCTGTGCAAGGTCAGTGTACATGTAACCGGGGTACCCACGGCGACCGGGGACCTCTTCACGAGCCGCACCGATCTCACGGAGCGCCTCACAGTAGTTGGTCATGTCGGTCAGGATGACGAGGACGTGGTAGCCCTTGTCGAACGCGAGGTACTCTGCGGTGGTGAGTGCGAGACGCGGCGTGACCGTCCGCTCGACTGCGGGGTCGTCCGCGAGGTTCGTGAAGACGACGGAGCGCTCGAGTGCACCCGTGCGCTCGAAGTCCTGCATGAACTCGTTCGCCTCTTCCTGCGTGATACCCATCGCGCCGAAGACCACAGCGAACTCGGACTCTTCGTCGCCTTCTTCCTCAGGCACGGTTGCCTGACGGGCGACCTGCAGTGCGAGGTTGTTGTGGGGAAGCCCCGACGCGGAGAAGATTGGGAGCTTCTGACCGCGAACGAGCGTGTTCATGCCGTCGATGGCGGACACACCCGTCTGGATGAACTCCTCGGGGTACTCGCGGGAGTACGGGTTGATTGCTGCGCCGACGATGTCACGTCGCTCGTCGGGGACGATCTCTGGGCCGCCGTCGATTGGCTGGCCAGAACCGTCGAGCACGCGGCCGAGGAGGTCCTCGGTCACGGGCATCTTGAGCGTCTCGCCAAGGAACTTGACGGACGCGTTCCTGTCGATACCGGTGGTGCCTTCGAACACCTGAATGGCGACGAGGCCCTCACTGGATTCGAGGACCTGTCCGCGCTTGGTTTCGCCTTGGGGCGTCTCGATTTCGACGATTTCGTCGTACCCGATCGGCTCGTCAACCTCGGCGAACACCAGCGGGCCGCTGATTTCGGTGATAGTCTGGTATTCCTTCATGGTCTCAGTACAGCTCGCGGAGTTGCTCGGTGATCTCTGCTTTCAGGTCCTCGATGTACGCATCCCAGTCTTCCTGGACGCCGATACGGTTCAGCTGCGGAGCCGCGTCGATGTCCTGGATTTCTTCGACGGGGACGCCGGCTTCGAGCGCCTTGAACGCCTCGTCGTTGAACGTGTGGATGGCCGTGAGGATACCGTACGTCTTCTCTGGCTCACAGAACGTGTCCGTCGGGTGGAACGCGTTCTGCTGGAGGTACGCCTCGCGGAGGTAGCGAGCGACTTCGAGCGTCAGCTGCTGGTCCGCTGGCAGGGCGTCCTTACCGACGAGCTGAACGATTTCGCGGAGTTCAGCTTCTTCGTCGAGCACGTCGACACCCCACTGACGCTCTTCTGGCCAGTCGTCCTTGACGTTCTCGACGAACCACGGGTCGAGCTGGTCCTGGTAGAGCGAGTAGGACTCGTTCCAGTTGATAGCCGGGAAGTGACGACGCTCAGCGAGGTCTGCGTCGAGTGCCCAGAACGTCTTCACGATACGCAGGGTGTTCTGCGTAACCGGCTCAGAGAAGTCACCGCCGGGCGGCGACACTGCGCCGATGACGGAGACCGAACCCTCGTCACCGTTGATGGTGGTGAAGTATCCGGCGCGCTCGTAGAACTCGGAGAGACGCGCGGCGAGGTACGCGGGGTACCCCTCTTCACCGGGCATCTCTTCGAGACGCGAGGAAATCTCGCGCATGGCCTCTGCCCACCGGGAGGTGGAGTCGGCCATCAGTGCGACGTCGTAGCCCATGTCGCGGTAGAACTCCGCGATGGTGATGCCGGTGTAGATGCAGGATTCACGGGCCGCCACAGGCATGTTGGACGTGTTCGCGATGAGGCACGTCCGGGCCATGAGCGGGTTGCCCGTCTTCGGGTCGTCGAGTTCCGGGAAGTCCTCGATAACCTCGGTCATCTCGTTACCGCGCTCACCACAGCCGACGTAGACGACGATGTCAGCGTCGGCCCACTTGGCGAGCTGGTGCTGCGTAACCGTCTTTCCGGACCCGAAGGGCCCCGGAATCGCGGCCGTCCCACCCTTCGCGATGGGGAACAGACCGTCGAGGATACGCTGCCCGGAGACGAGCGGTTCACGCGGCGTCTTCTTCTCCGTCGAAGGACGCGCACGGCGAACCGGCCACTCCTGGTGCATCGTAACTTCTTCGCCGTTGTCGAGTTCGACGACCGTCTCGGTGACAGAGAACTCGCCTGCTTCGGCGGCGACGACTTCGCCACCTTCGAAGGACGGCGGGACCATGACCTTGTGTTCGATGGTCACGGTTTCGGGAACGGTACCCACGACGTCACCGGGGGCGACTTCGTCGCCTTCGGAGACGCTGGGTTCGAACTCCCACTTCTTTTCCATGTCGATACCGGGTGCGTCAACACCACGGTCGAGGAACGGCGAGCCCATCTTGGACTCGAGCACGTCCAGCGGGCGCTGGACACCGTCGTAGATGGCGTCCAGCATCCCTGGACCCAGGTCGACGGTCAGCGGTTCGCCCGTGTTCTCGACGGGTTCACCGGGACCGACACCGGACGTTTCCTCGTACACCTGAATGGTCGTGATGTCGCCTTCGATTTCGATGACCTCGCCCATCAGACCTTCGTCGCCGACATAGACGACGTCGTTCATGCGGGCGTCGAGGTCACGGGCGGTCACGACCGGACCACTCACGCTTGCGATGAGACCGTCTTCGCGGACGGACTCTTGTGTTGCCTGACTCATGTTTGGTTATTCGTCCATCAGATCGATACCGATTGCTCTCTTGATCTGGTCGCGGAGGCCGCTCGCGCCGCCAGTGCCGCCGAGCGTAACGAGCGTTGGCTCGATACTCTTTTCGACCGACTGGCGAGCGTTACGCGAGAGGTAGTCGAGGTCCTCTTGGTGCATCACGATGATACCCACGTCCTCGTCCTCGAGCGTTCGCATAACGGCCTCGTCGAGTTCTTCGTCCTTTGCTTCGTCGGGGACGTTCTCGAACTTGCGGACACCCGCAAGTCGGAATCCCGTCGTGAAGTCCGGACTGCCGATAACTGCTATTTCCTGGCTCATTGGATGACCAGCTCCTCTTCTATCTCTTCGGGGGGAAGCCCTGCCTCACGGCCGCGGGCAATCGCCCGAATGTTGTCCACCTCGCGCTCCTTCGCGAGGATGTACGAGATGATTGGCGTGACCGACAGCGGGAACACGTAACCGAGTGTGTCCGCGTACTCCAAGAGCGCCGCGTCGAGGGCGCGCTCGAAGCCGATGAGGCTGTCTGCCTCTTCGAGGTCCGACAGTGCATTCGAGAGGCGGTCACCGTAGCGACTGTCGCGAATCTTCGAGACGAGTTCGTCCGGGTTCGTCGCCAGCGCGGCGAGTTCCGCCGCCCGGAACAGCGTGCCGCCCTCGATGAAGTAATCGGTCGGGTCGAGGTCGGCGCCACTGCGGGCGATGCGGAGCGCGTTGCGGGCGTTCCGGAAGTCGATCTCTGCTTCGAGGAATTCGCGGTACTGCTTCGTCTCTTCTCCGACGACCAGCCCGTCGAGCAGTTGCTCGTAGAAGGCACGGTCGACGGCGTTCTCCAGCGGAACGAGGACGCCAACGTCTTCGTAGTCGTCGTAGGCGGCCTCGAGACCGTCTGCGAAGATGGTCCCCGAGAGAAGCTCGACGACCTCCTCGATTTCGGCTGCGTCGAGCAGTCGAGAGATGAGGCGGTCGTCGAACTCGCCGGCACGGATGAGGTCGGTTTCGATCTCGTCCCGTGGCGTCTCGGAGTAGATACCGCGGATGATGGTCTTGACGTTCCACGCGTCGAACTTCCGGAGGTAGCGCGCAATGAGGTCGTAGAGGCGGCCGTCGGCCCAGTCGAGGATGTCGTTGAACTGCTTCGCCATGTTGTGGTTCAGCCCGTACTCGATGAGGTCGACGCCCGAGTAGCGGCTACCCAGAGCGTTGATCTCAGCTTCGTACTCCGACTCCTCCATGAATCGGGCGATTTCAGCCGGCCCCATACGGACCAGTTTGCGGTACTCTTCGTCTCCGAAGAGGGCGCTGCGTCGCGCTCTCACGCGAGCGATGACGTATTCCGGATTCGAGCCGCCAGCAGCACTCATTGGTCGTCAAACAGTCGCGCACTCACTTCCTTCAGGTTGTCCTCCCAGACCGTGTCGAGGACCGAGTCGAAGGTGTTGTTCACCCGAACACGCGAGTTCGTGCCTTCGACCACGACGCCACCGAGGCAGTCGCGTTCGCCAGACACTTCGTAACCGTCGTAGTCGGCAAGGATATCTTCGAGCAGGTCGGCGTCGTCAGCGCGGCCGTAGACGTGGACTTCGTCCTCGTCTTCGAACTCGACGGAGGCGGCGTCGAGGAGCGTGCGGGTGAGCTCCTCGCGGCGGTCGCCTTCTAGCGTTGCGAGTTCGTCTTCGACCTGGGCTCGAACGCGCTGGAGGACGTCGCGGCGTGCGCCGAGACGTGCCTGCTTCGCTTCGAGTTTCGCGCTGGAGAGTGCTTGTTCGCGCTCTCGTTCGACCTGGTTTTCGACGGACTCCTCACGCTCTTCGACGAGCGCTTCGGCTTCCGCTTCGGCCTCGGAACGAATCTCGTCGGCTCGTTCCTTGCCGGCCTCTTTGATTTCCTCCGCACGTGCGTTGGCTTCCTCTCGGATATCCTCAACGACGTTGTCCAAACTCATGATGGGAAAGGAAGGGGTGGTTTAGACCAGGAAGACGACGACGAGCGCGAGGATGACGAGGGTCTCGGGGAGAACCGTAAGGATCAGCCCGTTAACGAACAGGTCCTCGTC
Organism: Haloferax marinum; assembly: GCF_009674625.1. Lineage (GTDB taxonomy): Archaea > Halobacteriota > Halobacteria > Halobacteriales > Haloferacaceae > Haloferax > Haloferax marinum. Next base: position 1,529,079 of record NZ_WKJQ01000001.1, read on the forward strand.
TTCAGCGATGGCGCCCATCGCAGCGGAACCGATGCCACGCTCTGCGTAGCCTGCGCCGAATGCGGCGAGACCAACGGCCAGTGCCGCGGCGGCCGATGGGGAGATTGCGGGGCCAGAAGCTGCTTCACTCTGCAGTGCAGTCATGAGGGGTTCAATTGCTTCAATCATTGTGTGTTCCTAAGTACCGGATTGTCGTCTCCGAACGTTCGTATGTGTAGCAAGGCATCTCATAAAGGTTCCCAAAACAATCCACAGAATCACGGGATTTGGACGGTCTATAGAGGGGCTTTCAACGAGTGCGGCCGCTCTGTGACCGACACCGAAGAAAAATTGCGACGAAGACAGTTAGTCTTCGGTCGTGAACTCCCGTTCGTAGCCGAACGGTTCGTACTCGCGGCCGCCACCCTCGAAGAACTTGCCGAAGAACTCGACGTATTCGAGACGCACGGCCTGCAGGCCGGCACTCGTCACACCGAGCGCGAGGACGAGTCCGTGTCCGAGGACGAGGACGAGGAGGCCACCGACCAGTCCTGCTGCACCGGAGTGCATCAGACCGGGGAACATGATGGCTTCAGCGCCGTACTCGGCGATGACGTGCTCGGGACCGTAGTTGAGCATGAAGTGGAACTCGCCGTGGTGGGAGTACGCCCCGAAGAACAGCAGGTTGACCGTGAAGGCCATGCCGGCCTTCGCGAGCAACACTGCGGCGATACGGGTGTACGACAGGACGTTCGAGAGGACGTTGATGAACTCGACGACCTCGATGGGCTCGGCCATCGCGAGGAAGGCGAGTCCGACGAAGAACGCTCCGAGTCCAGCCCAACCGACGATTGCCGGGAATCCGGTGAAGCCGAGCGGGATGACGCCGTCACTGGCGAAGGTCGTAAAGAGGAACTCCGGCGGGATGTCGCCGAGCGCGGGGCTCCAAATCCAGATCCACAGGCCGTTGAGCATCAGAATCCACGAACCGGCTTCGAGGACTGCCTCTTTCACACCGTGGAGTTGCGACTTGTCGTAGAAGTCGAAGATGTACCCCACGTTGAGGTGGAGGATACCGATGACGACGCTGACGGTGAGCCAACCGAGGGCCCACTCTGCGGTCGCCGGCGACAGACCCTTCTCGATAGGCGCGTGTTCGAGACCGACCACACCGACCCAGAAGTAGTCGGTGATGAGGTGCAGTCCGAAGATTTCGCCGTAGAGGATACCGAAGAGCGTCGTGAACACACCGGCCGCGATGGTGACGCCACCCATGCTCTTGAACGCGTTACTCTCGAAGTTCGAGTAGAGGAAGTATCCGATTGCGGTGTAGAGCAGTCCGTACCCGAAGTCACCGATCATGAACCCGAAGAACGCAGGGAACGTCAGGAACAGGATGATGGTCGGGTCGAGTTCGTAGTAGTTCGGGCGGTTGACTGCCTGGACGAGCACTTCGAACGGCTTGACTGCGCCGCTGTTGCTCTGAACGACTGGTGGTTCGTCGTTGCCCATCGTGACCATTCCACCGTCGGTCGCGGCGGCCGTGCCACCGGTCTCTGTGACCTCTTCGCTCGCGTGGTCGTGACCATCGTGGGAGAACTCGGCGCGTTCGAGTTCTTCGATGTCGACGCGCTCTCCGACGATGTCTTTCAGTTCGCTGGCGAACTCGTTGTACTGGCCCGTCGGAATCCACCCTTCGGCGACGAAGGCGTTCTCCGTCGTCGCAAAGGACAGTGGCGCCTCCGTCTTCTGAACGTCGATGGCGAGGCGCTCCTCGGCCGCGAGGAGGAACTCGCCTTCTTCGACTTTCAGGTCGTGGAGTTCAGATTCGACGGTGTTGAGTTTGGACTCGACTTCGCGCTTCTCTTGTTCGAGGTCACGGACGTGGTCTTCGGGACTGCCCTGGGCGTCCGGGATTTCGAACGTCGCGAAGTCCGACCCGACGAGTGCGTCGACGAGCGCCGTCTCCGACGCGTCCGCCGTGGGGCGAGCGAAGACTGCGTGGGTTCGCTCACCCGAGAACACCTCGTAGGTGTCGATATCTTCGGCGTCGACGACGGCGCGCTGAACCGGTTCGAGTTTCCCCTGACCGACGACGACCTGCAGCGAATCGTACCCCGACAGGAGGTCGAGGTCGATTCCGAGGTCGACGAACGGTTTCATCGCGTCGATTTCGTCGTCGAGAGCGTTCAGTTTGTTCTCAAGTTCGGACCGGCGGTCGTCCAGTTCGTTGACCTTCGCGCGAATCTCTTCGAGCGGTTCACCGAGCGCGTCGTCGGGGACGATACGCTGGCGACCGGCGTCAGAGTCGTCGACACCGAGGATGCTCTTGAGCGAGCGGACGGTGACGAGTTTGTCTGAGGCGCTCTCTGCGCCTTCGATTGGCGTTCCAGTCTCGAACCCGAACTCCTCCTGCCAGGAGCCGTCGTATTCGGTGACGTCGAGCAGGCGAAGCTCGTGGACTGCCTCGATGACCTCGGGCATGATGCCCTTGGAACCGGTCACCGAGACTTTGCTCATCTGCTCAGGTCTGAGCATCAACCGCCTCCTCGAACTTGCCGATGGCGAACTCGACCGCATCGTCGATGCGGTCTTCGGCATCGGCGATCAGTTCGTCACGGGCTTCTTCGCCCTCTTCGAGGATGCGCTCTCGCTCGGCCTCGATTTCCTTGCGTCCTTCCTGCAGACGCTGCGATTCGAGTTCGTTGGCCTCTTCTTCGGCCTCGGAGCGAATCTCGTCGGCCTCGCGGCGCGCCTCCGCGACGAGTTCCTCACGTTTGGCCTCGGCCTCTTCGACGATGTCGTCGGCCTCCTGCTCGGCCGTTTTGATTCGTTCGAGAACCTCTTGTCTCGGCATACTCGTATCACAGGAACGTTGCACAAGCGCTGTATAAGGTGTTTGCGGAAAGTTGGCGAGAGCGTCTCTAATTCCACCCCTTCACACGCGGAAAACACCACCAAAACGCGCGGCGAATCCGCACCGTTATCATCAGTGAGTCCTAATTCCGGCGCAATGGGAGTCCTCGAAAATAAAGCGCGGGCCCGCCTGTTCTACAAATACCTCTCGAAGGTGTACGACACGGTGAACCCGTTCATCTGGAACGAGGAGATGCGCGACGAGGCGCTCGAAATGCTCGACATCCAACAGGGCGACCGCGTCCTCGACGTCGGTTGTGGGACCGGTTTCGGGACCGAAGGACTGCTCCGCTACACCGACGACGTCCACGGTCTCGACCAGAGTATCCACCAGATGCAGAAGGCGTGGGAGAAGTTCGGCAAGAACGACGAGGTGCGGTTCTACCGCGGCGACGCCGAGCGACTGCCGTTCGCCGACGATTCGTTCGACGTCATCTGGTCGTCCGGGTCCATCGAATACTGGCCCAACCCCGTCACCGCCTTAGAAGAGTTCCGCCGCGTCGTCAAACCCGGCAACGAGGTACTCGTCGTCGGCCCCGACTATCCGAAGACCGGCGTCTTCCAGAAACTCGCCGACGCAATCATGCTGTTCTACGACGAGGAAGAGGCCGACCGGATGTTCGAAGACGCTGGATTCGTCGATATCGAACACCACATCCTCCAGCGTCAACCCGGAAGTCCGCGCGCTATCGTGACTATCGCACGCGCACCGGCAGACGAGTAAGACGACGAATTTCTCTCGGGTGAGACGACGAATTTCTCTCGGTCACGCTCCCGACCTCGCGGATATTCTCACGAGGCGACCGTCCGCAGGACTGCGAGCGGCGTCTCGCCATCGAAGACTCGGACGACGACTCGCGACCCAGCGACCGGTGTCGGGTCGTTCGTCGCGGCAATCTCGAAACTCGCCGTCTCACCGACCGTCCATCGCGGGTCTGCGGCCCTGTTGAACGGGCCGGTTGGACCTGGGTGAAACCCGCGCGCCGAGAAGAACGGAACTGACGGTTGTGACGCGAGCGGGTCACCATCGACGGTGACTCGGATTCGGAGTGAACGGACGTCGAGCGGTGCGCCTGCCTCGTGCGTGAGTGTAACTGTTTCACCAGAGACAGAAAGTGAGAGCACCGTCGGCCGAACCGGGTCGGGTGGCGACTCGGCGGCGTCGAGTGCGGCGACACCCACACCTGCGGCGAGGACGACGACGAGGCCGACGAGGAGGACACTCCCGACGAGGACTGTCGACCCACGAGTGGCACGGTTGAACGCGGCGGACATCGAGACGGAGTGGCCCCGCTATCCGATAAGAAGGTACGGGTGAGTCGTCACAGGAGAGAGTCGAAGTCGGTCGTACGGAGAGAACCGAGGTCGGTCGTACAGAGAGTCGAGCTAGGCCGTCGTGGCTGTCACGAGCGATTGCGTGGGACGAATATCGGTCGTAGAGGTGTTCTCTTCGGTCGTGTTCGTCGCCAACGTTGGCGTGGGCGTCGGGTCGGTGGTGAGGACGACTGCGGCGTTCCCTCTGATGACCGTAATCGTGTACGTACCCGACGGTGAGACGGTCCAAATCGTCCCGTCCGACCCGGTTCGGCCGAGGAGCGTACTCTCTTGGCTGGCCTCGACACCGATCGTGACGTTCGCGTCGATGGGGTTCCCGCTGGCAGATTCGTTCAGTTGAATTCGGAGTGGGCCACCGGGGTAGGTTCTGTCGACCGTCAGTTCGAGTCCGTCTTTGACTTCGGTCGTTGGAGTCCCGTTCGAGAGCGACTCGAGTGGGCGCGTCTGCGACTCTTTGAACACTTCGCGACTGCCGCTGTCGACGTACGCGTACAGTTGCCCTCTGTCGTAGTTGATGCGGACGAGGTAGCTATCGCCCGCACCCACGACGTCGGCACCGTTCTGCGTCGCACGACTCTGCCAGACACCGGGGTAGTTCTCTGCGACTTTGTCCAGCGCCTCGGTCGGTGTGACACCGCTTTCGTCTCGGTTCCGGAGGTCACCTCGGTAGACTTCTCGGATGTAGGTGTCGTCTGTGACGCTACTCAAGGCGACGCCGGTTTGACTGGTGCGAACCGAAAAGCGCGTCGGCGCGGCCTTCCCAGAGAGGACGTCTGCCGCGTGAGCGCGGACGGGGCCGGTGAACGTGTCGAGTTCTCGTTCGAGTGCGGCCAATCGACCGGAGTCCACAGAGAAGTCTGGCGTCTCGCGTGCGAGTTCGCGTAACGCGACGCGACGCTCTTCGAGGTCGCGTGCCTCGGCGTCGATGCGAGCGAGTTCGACGAGGACTTCACGAGTTGTGAGTTCGTCGGCGTTGTACTGGGTGATAACCGACTGTTGGGCGCTCTGGAGCGCAATCGCCCGCTGTTCGACGCGGTTCAACTCACCGAGTATCAGTTGGCTTCGCCGACTCACGTCGTCGACCGACTCGATTCGTTCGACAGACGCGCGGAGTTGAATCTGTCCGCCTGCTCTGAGAGCGGCGAAGTCGAGTGACGGACCAAGGTCGACGTACTCCGATTCCACCTTCGACCGGACCAACGCGCCCTCGTCGATGTCGAGGACCCGGATGGTCTCGTTCGATGGCGACGCCTCGACCTGTGCCGGCGCGGCGCCGGTGAGTGCGGTCGCTGCGCCCGCGGGAGCACCGGGGCTAGCCGCACCGAGAACCGGTGAAGCGACCAAGAGTACGACGACGAAGAGCGGGAGGGCCTTCATCGCGGTAAGGGTACACGATGCCAGTACTAAAATGGCCCTCTTGTGACCGAACGCCCCGACCGACGAGTTCACCACTGGCGTTCAGTCGATGGAAAGCGTTTTCATCGCCCGACGAAACGGATTCACGTATGCGGAGTGCCGTCCTCATCGTTGCTCTCCTCACTATCGTCGCCGGTGTCGCTGCACCGGCCACGGCGACTGGTTCGTCTGTGGCCGCTCTCGACGTCGACGAGACTACGACGGCGCTCGACACGCCTCACGCTGCCGCCCAGCAGTCTACACTCGAACGGTCGCCGAAGACAGACATCTTCATCGAACTCCACGGAGACCAGTCCGCAGAGTGGCGAATCGAGATGCGGTACAGTCTCGAAAACGCAAACGAGACGGCCGCGTTCGAGGAGTTCGCACAGGAGTACGAAGCGGGAACCACCGACGTCGGCCTCGACGCCGACCTCTTCGAGCGAGTCAGCGAGACGGCCGAAGCGCAGACGGGCCGGTCGATGGAGATTCAGAACGCCACCGCGACGGCGTTCGTCGAGAACGACACCGGCGTCGTCACGCTGACGTTCACGTGGACGAACTTCCTCGAACAGACCGACGAGGGGCTGCGTCTCGGTGATAGCTTCTCGGCAGGGTCGGATGCGACGTGGCTCTCGTCGCTCCGAGCGAATCAGAACCTCACGATTCAGACCCCACCGGGGTACGCCGTCAGCAGTACGAGTCTCCCACTCGAGAACAACGCGGTCGTCATCGAAGGGCCACGTACCTTCGAATCGACCGACCAGTTGACCGTGAGTTACGTCTCCACGGGTGGGCAACCCCCCGAGGTTCCGTGGGACCTCATCGTCGGTGGCATCGTCGCCGTCGCCGTCTTGGCAGCAGGAGTCACCGTCTACCTTCGCCGGCAGTCGAAAGAGAGCGGTGAGCCGACTACTCCGAGCAGTACCTCCGGGCCGGACCGAGGGACACGACCACCTGAGACCGAGTCTGAATCCGAATCCGAACCCGAGTCCGAGCGCCCCGACGACGAGCGCCCGCCCACCGACTCAGACGAGGAGGGAGTCGACATGGACCTCCTCTCCGACGAAGAGCGTGTCGAACTGCTCTTAGAACGGAGTGGTGGGCGCATGAAGCAGGCGAACATCGTCAAAGAGACCGGGTGGTCCGACGCGAAAGTCTCGCAACTCCTCTCGTCGATGGCCGACAACGGCCGCGTCGAGAAACTCCGACTCGGTCGGGAGAACCTCATTTCACTCCCGACCGAAGAGGAGAACGAAGAGTAATCGACCACGTGACAGGGACCTATCAATGATAGGTCGAAAACGTTTATTCGGACCCATTCAATAGTAAACGTTGATGAAAGTTCTTGTAACCGTCAAAGAAGTCGCCGAAGTGGAGGAGGACTTCGAACTCGACGGGCTACACGTCGCAGAACAGTTCCTCGAGTACGACCTCAACGAGTGGGACGAGTACGCAGTCGAAGAGGCCGTCCAAATCGCCGAGGAGAACGACGACGTCGAAGTCGTCAGCGTGACTATCGGCCCCGAGCGCGCCGACGAGACCATCCGCATGGCACTCGCGAAGGGTGTCGACCGTGCCATCCGCGTGTGGGACGACGCGCTCGAAGACGTCGACCTCCTCGACGTGGGTGCGAAGACGCGACTCCTCTCGGCAGTCGTCGAAGAAGAAGACCCGGACATCGTCCTCACGGGCGTACAGGCGAACGACGACAGTTTCGGTGCGACCGGTGTCTCGCTCGCGTCCGCCATCGACTTCGAGTGGGCCGCAGTCGTCAACGCACTCGACCTCGACGCCGACGGCGGCGTCGCGAACGTTCGCCGCGAACTCGAAGGTGGCGTCGAAGAACTCACCGAAGTCGACCTCCCGGCGGTCCTCTCCATCCAGACGGGTATCAACGAACCCCGATACGCCAGTCTGCGTGGCATCCGCCAGGCGCAGTCCAAGGAGATCAAGCCACTGTCGCTTTCGGACCTCGGTCTCGACGCCTCGGCAGTCGAATCGCAACTCGTCCTGACGGACATGTACGAACCACAGACGGAGTCCGACGCCGTCTACTTCGAAGGAGAGGCCGCAGACCAAGCCGCTGAACTTGCGACTGTCCTCCGTGACGCGGGGGTGGGTGCCCAATGAGCGACGTTCTCGCAGTCGCCGAACACCGCCGTGGCGAACTCCGTGACGTCTCGTTCGAACTCGTCACCGCCGGTGCCGAACTCGCTGGAGACGGCAACCTCCATCTCGCAATCATCGGCGGCGACGTCGATGCCTTCGCCGAGGAACTCTCGCTCGACGGTGTCGACACCATCCACACCGTCGCAGAGGGCGACGAATTCAACCACGACGTCTACGTGCAGGCAGTCGCTGCACTCTACGAAGAACTCGCGCCGACGTACGTCCTCATGGGCAACACGGTCAACGGCCTCGACTACGCGCCGGCCGTCGCAGAGTCTCTCGATATCCCGCTCGTGACCGACGCAATCGGCCTCGAAAACGACGGCGGTCTCGTGGTCACCCGCGAGATGTACGCCTCGAAGGTCGAATCCACCGTGGAAGTCGACGCCGACAACGCCGCAGTCACCATTCGCTCCGCCGAGTGGGAACCGACCGAAGCGGCCGGCGAACCCGCCATCGAAGCGTTCGACTTCGAACTCGACGAGTCCCGCGTCCGCTCGCGCGTGACTGGCTTCGAGGAAGTCGGCGGCGGCGACGTCGACATCACGGACGCGGACGTGCTCGTCTCCGTTGGCCGCGGTATCGAAGAAGAAGAGAACCTCGAACTCGTCCAGAACCTCGCGGACGCACTCGGTGCGACGCTCTCGTCGTCGCGCCCCATCGTCGACAACGGCTGGCTCCCGAAGGACCGGCAGGTCGGCCAGTCCGGGAAAGTCGTGACGCCGAAGTTCTACATCGCAGTCGGTATCTCCGGCGCAGTCCAGCACGTCGCCGGCATGAAAGGTGCCGAGAACATCGTCGCCATCAACACCGACCCCGACGCACCCATCTTCGACATCGCCGACTACGGTATCGTCGGTGACCTCTTCGACGTGGTTCCGGAACTCATCGAGCAGTTCGAATAGGCTTCCGCAGCAACCATATTTTTGGTCCACCGTGAGACGCTCAGCGTCTCACGAGCCTTCGTCCGCTCTCGCTCACGAAGACAGACTTTTGCGAGATGAGCGCCAGCGAACCTCGGAAAAGGTGGTCGTACGTGGTGCCGGAACTCGTCGAGCAGTTCGCCTAATCAGCCAATCCGTTTTGCGTTCAGATTCAGATTTTCTTCGCCCACACGTTCGTGGGCCTACTGCGGCACGCTACTGAGACGGTTACCCAGCAGATACAGCGGCCCGCCGAACAGTAATAACAGCAGTGACGCACCGCCGCTAACAAACGAATACGACACGAGATTAATTTCACCTCGGCCAGTGCTAACGAAGCCAAACAGGAAGACGGAGACGAAGACGACAACCAACTCACCGACGAGGAGAAGTCGTCGCTTCCGACTCGGCTGTACAGTCCCCAGAACGAATTGAAAGCTCACAACCACTGCGCCGAAGAGAAACCATTCTTGAAACTGAAGTCTGGTGAAGTCACCAGTTCGAAGCTCCCACGAGATGAGTACGGCTACGAAGGCAATCACGGCGGCGCTTAGACTCGTGAGAATCGCTCGTTTCCTCGTGAGTGGTCGTGGGTGGTCCCGGCGCCAGAGTTCACCGGTTACGAGAGCCACCAGGCTACCTACGAGTGCCCCAATAAGCAATAGCGAGAACTGGAGTATGCCGGCGATTCCCCACGCACTTGGGAGAAGTCCGATAGTGGTTGCAAACCCGTATCCGAAGAAGGAGAGCGCGAGAGTGAACATCACCCCGAGAAGAAGGTACGTCATTAGCTCGTCTCCTCGCGGAGTTGAAGGTGAAGTCGCTGAGTCCTGCATGGAGCGATGCGTAATATGAAATCTACGTGAGATAATAAGTACGTTCTCGTACATCGGTCTGTAGCACGCTTCGGCTCAGTCGAGGGAAGTGGCCACTCAGTACTCGCCCGTCAGAAGCGTTCCCACGACGGAGTTGCACGTTCTATTCGACACATCCTCGTCAACCACTCACCAATGGAAGATTTCGATGGCTCAGTGGGAGAATACCGTCGCCAGCTCACGGTCAGAATTCGACGGACACTGAGTCCTGGTCGCGCAGTTTCGACAAATCCGGTACGTACTTCCCTACCCAACCCTACGAACCGACAATGGAATACCTGGAGCGCCGGGTCACGATGGTGAACGACCGCCTCGAGGAGGTCGTCTCGGCGGTCGAGCCGTCGGAACTCGCCGGCCAACTCGACCACGTCGCTCTGGCGGGCGGCAAGCGCGTCCGCCCCGCCGTGACCATTCTCGCCTGCGAGGCTGTCGGCGGAACACCCGAAGACGCCGTCGATTTCGCCGTCGGCGTCGAACTCGTCCACAACGCCTCACTCGTCATCGACGACATCATCGACCGGTCAGACATTCGCCGTGGGACGCCCAGTGCGTGGGCCGAATACGGCTACGGACCCGCAATCATCGCGTCAGACGGCTTGCTCGGAGAGGCCTTCGCCCTCTTGTCACCGAGTGACCGCGCGACTCGAATCGTCGCCGAATCGATGGTCGAACTCGGGGAAGGAGAGGCGACCGAACTCGTCGCCATCCCCTCGAACGAGACCGAGTATATGGAACTCGCCCGGCGAAAGACGGGCGCACTCTTCCGCGCCGCCGCCGAGTTGGGTGCTGTCGCCGCCGGCGGAGACGCACACGTCGTCGAAGCGTTCGGTGACTACGCAGAGCGCGTCGGCGTCGCGTTCCAGATTCGCGACGACGTCCTCGACGCCACCGCCGACGCGGAGGAACTCGGAAAACCGACCGGCCAAGACGCCGAGATGGGCCGACCGTCGCTCGTGCAAGTGACCGACCTCACGCCCGAAGAGGCGAACCAACGCGCTCGGAAGCAAGCAGACGACGCGCTCAGCGCACTCGAATCGTCAGGTGTCGAAGACTCGGAATCGTTAGAGTATCTGCGCGACCTGGCGCAGTTCGTCGTCGTCCGCGAGAGTTAGACAGACTGATTTTCGGCCGGCTGTTCGCCGTCTGCTCCCGTCGGGAATCGGGATTCTGCCACCGCGAAGGTGAGCGTACTCAACACGCCGAGGAGCGTGCCAACCGTGAGTGCGACGGCGAGGCCGGGCAGGTCGAACGTCTGGACGCCAGCGACGCCGTCGGGGATGAAGAACCCGGACAGTGCGTAGAGCACGATTGCGATGGCGGTCACGTAGAACGGCGCGTTGAGATACCGCCACTTGAATCGGTCGTGGAGGTACTCGTCGGTCACCTGGCCGAGACTGCTCGTGATGCCGGCGGCGGCGAACCACTCGACCGCACCGTGGACGAGTGCCGCCAGGATGAGTCCTGCCGGTGGGTTGCCCGCGACGGCCTCCGAGACGGTCTGGACGAGGTCGACACCGCGAACGCCGCCGACGACGAGGAGTGCGGCCGCCGCGACGTAGGTGATGATGGTGACACGGCCGGTGTAGAGGACGTTGCGTGCGCGGTTCGCCGCTTCGTCGACGGCGGTTTCGAGACCGAGACCGCGGAACAGCGTGTAGAGACCGAGCAGTGCCGAGATGAGACCGAGGACGACGGCCCCAGGCACGTCGAAGAAACTCGCGATGGTGACGAATGGATAGATGAGGAGCAGGATACCCAGCGGGACGAGGATGGTCCCGCGCGTCTCGGGGTCTGCGAGCACCTGTTTCATCGTGTAGTACATCGATTCGAGGTTCTGTGCCTGCCTGACGACGACACGGCGGACGCCGTCGATAGGGACGCGAGAGCGGATGACTGGGAGGACAGATTCGTCCTGTGCGCCGTCGGAGATGACGATTGCGTGAATCGACTCACCGGTCGAGATGCTGGCGAGAACAGTGTCTATCTCCTCACCGATAGCCCGGTTTGCCTTCACGTCGCTGCCTTCGACGCCGGTGACGGCCGCGACTTCGACCTCTTCGTCTTCGTCTTCGAGCAGTTGGTCGTGGACGCGAATCCCCTGAAAGAGGACGTTCACGTCAGAGTCCTCTGGGTCGGCGGTAGCGAGTGCTACTGCTGCGTCCTCGACGTTCTGTCGGCCGACGACGGGCGTTTTGAGTCCCGTCTTTCGTCCAAGGTCGTCGTCGAGGTCGACACAGAGGACCAAGAGCATCGTTCGTCCCTATGCCGTGGGGATATATCTGTTTTCGGGGGCGCAGTCGGCGCGTCGGCGTCGGTCGGTCAGCACGCGACCACGGTGTGAAAACGCGCAGTCACGTCGTGTCGCCCTCGTTTCCGACGGTATCGAACAGAACTTCGAGTCGGGCACCGCCAGCGTCGCTTTCGGCGGTGCGAATCAACCAGCCGTGAGTGTGGACGATCTTTCGGACGATACTGAGTCCGAGGCCGTTTTCGCCGTCGTCTTTCGTGGAGACACCAGCGTCGAAGAGTCGGTCACGAATCGACCGGGGGAACCCCCGGCCGTCGTCTTCGACGAAGAACCCGCGACTCGATGGGAGTTCTCCGACGCGAATGACGAGCGTCGAATCGCTGGACTCGCCAGCGTGTCCAATCGCGGCATCGGGGTCAGTCCGATTGCCCGTAGACCCGTGTTCCACCGAGTTCCGAAAGAGGTTCTCGAACAGACGCTTCATCTGGCTTTGGTTCGCCTGCACGGTCGGCAAATCACTGATTTCGACGCGGGCGTGGGACGCGTCGGGTCCACACAGAACCCACGCAGACGACGCGGCCTCGACGAGGTCGACGGTGGACAGGTCGACGACTGCTCGGTCGTCGTAGGTCAGCGAGAGGACGTCCTCGACGACCTCAGCGATTCGACGTTGTGCACGCTCGACGTGGTCGAGATGTGAGTCGTCACCGGTCTCTCGTGCGAGGTCGAGTCGTCCCTGTGCGACCGCCAACGGTCCGCGGATGTCGTGTGAGAGGACGCGGGCAAACGCTTCGAGGCGGGCGTTCTGCTGGGTGAGCTTTTGTTCGCGCCTGATGCGCTCGGTGAGGTCTGACATCACGCCCAAGACGTTCGTGATATTCCCGTCTTCGTCGTACAGTGGAACCGCCTGCGTGGTGGCCCACCGGACGGTCTCATCCCCTTCGGGAACGAACCGGAACTCGAACTCGTATCGGTCGTCGACAGTTTCGTCCGCGACGTCCCGAAATATCTCCTCGACTGCCTGCTCGAGTGGCGCTCTGTCGTCGACGTGGACGAGGTCGAGAAACGACAGCGAGTCCTCGTAGAGCGTCGATTTCGGGCGGCCCCACATCTCTTTGAACGCGTCGTTGATGTAGACGATGTCGAACGCGTCCGGTTCGGAGAGGAAGACCATATCTGGAAGCGACGAGATGACCTGCCGAGTGATACGTTCGGAGCGTCTAATCTCGCGTTCCGACGCGATTCGAGCGGTGACGTCGGTGGCCGCGCCGACGTTGACTACCTGGTCGCCCAGCGTCACGCGACGACTGGTGATTTCGAGCGCGACCGGTCGCCCGTGTTCGTTGACGATATCGACGGTGTACGTCGTCGATTCGAGACTCCCGTACGTCTTCGGTGCGATGCGGTCTTCGACGATATGGCGGTCGTGTTCCGCGACGAACTCGACGATTGGGTGGCCGATTACGTCCGAAGCGTCGTACCCGAGGAGTTCCAAGAGGTAGTCGTTCGCGAACGCGATACGCCCGTTTCGGACGACGTACAGTCCGACGTGGGACTCTTCGACGATGGCTTCGTACCACAGACGCATCTGTTCGAGGGCGCTCGACTGTCGAGTCGCCGAGACGGCGTTCGTGATTCGGTGTGCCAGTATGTCGAACGTGTCCGACGACGCGTCTTTTCGAAGGTAGTCGGTCACACCGGCGGCAATGGCCTCGCTCGCGACTCCCTCAGACCCGTGGCGGGTGAACAGGACGAACGGAAGGTCCGGACGGGACTCTCGAACGGTGCGGAGAAAGTCGAGACCGGTGGTGTTCGTAAACGAGTACTCAGAGACGATACAGTCGACCCTCGACGTGTCCAGTCGGTCGAGCGCCTCGGAGGGAGTCGCGACCAACTCCGTCTCGATGTCTCCGTGGGCACTGAGAACCTCAGACGTCAACGCCGCGTATCCTGGTTCACTGTCCACGAGGAGGACAGAGACGGGAGCGTCTACTTCGAAGACGTTCCCGACGTTCATACAACAAATTCAGCCTGATTGATAATAACCGTGCCGTCGTATTCTCACGGCGTGCGCACACGTTGGGTCCGATTCGACCCCAGGTCGGTCGGCACCTCGTCACTCCAAGTCGGACGCCTTTTGACGATGCACCAAGTATACGCCTGTAATTGAATGATTTCGAAGGGTTGCGAACAGTGCGCCATGGGTGGGAAGATGGTGCTTTTCGTCTACGGATACTGTGACCAGCGCGATTGCTTCTACTGCCCACTGGGCGAGAATCGCAAGAACGTGACCGACGTGTACGCCAACGAGCGACTCGTCGAGTCCGACGAAGACGTCGTCAAGGAGGCAAAGCGCATGGACGCCCTCGGGTCGTCTATCACCGGTGGCGAACCCCAGGAAGCACTCGACAAGACCTGTCACTACATCTCGTTGCTCAAAGACGAGTTCGGTGAGGACCACCACATCCACCTCTACACCGGTATCACCGGCGGGCGCGAGAACATGCGTCGACTCGCAGAGGCAGGACTCGACGAGATTCGCTTCCACCCGCCACTCGAACTCTGGGGCGACATGCACGGCACCGAGTGGGAAGACATCCTCTACATCGCTCGTGAGGAGGGACTCACGCCGGCGTTCGAGATTCCGGGTATCCGTGCCGAACCCGAGTTCCTCGACTTCCTCGACGAAGGGGCCGCAGAGTTCTGTAACATCAACGAGTTCGAGATGTCCGACGGCAACTACCGACGAATGCAAGAGAAGGGCTACGAGCTCCAGGAAGGCCACATGTCGGCAGTCGATGGGTCGAAACAGGCCATCCTCGACGAGATGGGCGACCACGAACGCGTCTACTTCTGTACCTCTGTGTTCAAAGACGCTGCCCAGCACCGCAACCGTCTGAAGCGGATGGCCCAGAACCTCAGTCGCCCGTTCGACGAGATAACCGACGACGGAACCCTCGTCTACGGCAAGACCTACACACCGGCCGAGCGCTTCATCGAACTCGGCGTCCCCGACGAGTTCTACAGTATCAAATCGAACCACGTCGAAGTCGCGTGGTGGCTCCTCGAAGAGATGATAGAAGACGGCGACGTCGACGACGGCGAAATCGTCGAGCAGTATCCGACGTACGATGGGACCGTCGTCGAGCGGACGCCGCTTGCGTAGGCGAACAGAGAACTTTCTCTGTCGAAATCTGAGTGCTGAGACGAGTCTCTGTTGAAACGCTCAGTTGCTGAGACGACGCTCTTCGTGACCCGCCTGCGTGACGACACCGACTGGTGAAGACGTCACCTCGGTGGTGTCGATACTCTTCGAGGAGGGAACGTCAGCGCCTACATCGTCGCCGCCAGTCCCAAACGGCGGGTACGAACCGACGTTTCAAGCAGAGAGGCCGCGAAGCTACACCCATGACGGCCTGGAACAAGAAACTCGAAGTCGACCTCACCACCGGAGAGCATCGTGCGACCGAGCTATCGGACGAGTTCGTCCGCAAGTACCTCGGCGGGGCGGGGTTCACGTCCCGCGTCCTGTACGACGAGGTTGGTCCCGACGTGGACCCGCTGAGTCCGGAGAACGTGCTCGCGGTCGCCCCTGGGATTCTGGTCGGCCCCTCGGTGCCGACGGGTTCGAAGACGGCGTTCGGGTTCAAGTCGCCACTGACAGGAGGGTACGGCAAGTCGATGGTCGGCGCGAAACTCGGCGACCAGTTGCGCAACGCCGGCTACGACCTGCTCGTCGTTCGGGGGCCGCGGCCGAACCGTCGGTGCTCGTCATCGAGGACGACGACGTCCGCATCGAACCTGCCGACGACCTCTGGGGGATGGACACCTTCGAGGCCGGCAAAGCCATCAAGGAGCGCTACGAGGGGACGCGAACCGCCGTCATCGGGCCCGCCGGCGAGAACCGCTCGTCCATCTCGATGATAGAGTGCGAGGACCGCCAGGCCGGCCGTGGCGGCCCAGGTGCCGTCATGGGGTCGAAGAATCTCAAGGGCATCGCCGTCCGCGGCACCGGCAAGCCGCCCGTCGCCCGACCTGACGAACTCGAGGAACTGAACAGGAAGTGGCGACTGGAGACCACCGGCCGCGGCGACATCGAAATCACTGGAACGGGTGACGCCACCGTCGACGTCCAGTACGGGACCGGCGAGGCGTTCGACGCGAAGAACACCGAACTCGGCGTCTTCCCCACCCGCAACTGGCAGTCCGGCTACTTCGAGCGCGCCTACCAACGTCTCGAAGACCCCGACAACGACCGAGTCTCCCTCGACCCACGCTACTGGACCGAGGAGTACGTCGAGACCAAGCGACCGTGTCCCTACTGTACGAAGCCCTGTTCACAGTTCTTCGAGGCCGAGGACACACCGTACGGCGATATCGCCGTCGACGGCCCCGAGTACGAGACCCAGTACGCGCTGGGTGGCAACGTCGAAGTCGACGACATCGAGGCAGTCGCGAAAGCAAACGAAATCTGTGACCGCCTCGGTCTGGACGTCATCGACGCCGGCAACGCCATCGCCTGGGCGATGGAGGCCCACGAGAAGGGACTCATCGACGACGACACCGTCGACATCGACGCAGACTTCGAGTTCGGGAACGCGCAAGCCCTCCTCGAGACGCTAGAGTCCATCGCTCACGGCGAGGGTGCCCTCGGCGAGTTCCTGATGCACGGCCACGCCGCCGCCGCCAGACGTCTCGGCACGGGTGACGAGTTCGCCATCCACGTGAAGAACATGGCACCGGCCGGGTTCGAGGCTCGCGGTATCAAGGGCATGGCGCTCGCGTTCGGCGTCGCACCGCGCGGTGCCGACCACCTCACCTCGTGTCTGTACGCCCTCGAGATGGGCGGCAACTTCTGGGACTTCGAGAACTACGACCGCCTCCGTATGGACGGCAAGGCGCTGGCTCTCAAATCCATGGAGGACCTGATGATGGTGTACGACCAGACCGGCGTCTGCAAGTTCACCAGGGGCATCACACTCGAAGAAGGCGTCCGTGGCCTCGTCAACGCCGCCACTGGATTCGATTACAGCCGTTCGGAACTGCTCTCGGTGGGCGAGCGCGCTCACAATCTCGCCAGAGCGTTCAACGTCCGCGAAGGGTTCGACCGCGAGGACGACCTCATCCCCGAACGATTCACCGAACCGGTACCGAACGGGCCCAACGAGGGCGAGTTCATCGCTCTCGACGACTACGAGCGCGAACTCGACCGCTACTACGTCGCCCGTGGCTGGCGCACCGACGGCGTCCCGCTCCGTGGGACGCTCATGGACCTCGACCTCCCGGACGTCGCCGACGAAATCGGCGCCACCGGTGAGGTGACGGCCTGACAGTCTCTGTCTTACTCTTCCCCTGTCTTGCTCTTCTCTTGCTCCTGTCTTGCTTTATTTATCCCGCGCACGCGTGAGCGCGACGAACAGACTCGGCGCGAGTACGAGCGCCGCTGCCGCCGTGGTCGTCGGTCCGAGTGGGAGACGCATCGCGAGGCCGAACCACGCGACTGCGATGCCCAAAACCGCACCCGCGACGATACCGAGCCGTTGCTGTCGGTGCGTCGGTCGGAACCCACGGGCGTTGGCGTAGAGCGCCCCCGAGAGACCGACGACGAGTCCGAGGACTGCGCTGAGCGACCCCACGAGTGGGGCGAACGCGAGGAACACCGCACCGACAGCGGCGGCGGCCACGAGCGTCTGAGCAGGTGAGAGTGGGTTCACGTCGGCACCGAAGTGCGTCGCGTACGCGGCAGGTGGGAGAGCGACGAGCGTCGCTGCCAAGAGCGCCGGAACGAGACCGACTGACGGACGTTCGAGGAGTGCAGCAGCGAGTGTGACGACTCCGAGGGCGACACCGACGCCGAGGACGTATCTGGGTGGCAGTGCCGCTGACGGGTCGTCAGACCGGACGATACCGAACGCCGCGAAGGGGTAGCACGCGACGACGCCGAAGAGGAGCGGTCGGAACAGCGTCCCGGTGAGGACGGCAGCAGAGACAGTCGCAGAGAGTCCGAGAAAGACGCCGATGAGGAGAGCGAACTCGGGGACGCGTTCGGCCATGTCGCGGGGTTTGGCTCAGCGGAAGAAAGCGTTTCGGCGTGGAGGGCCTACCCGGAAGCGTTTAGAGTGCCCCTAGTGTAATTCCGCCCATGTCGGACTGTCCACTCGCGGACGAGTGCCCCAGTTTCTCGGAGCGAATCGCCGGGATGGGGTGTCAATACTACGGCGACCGTGGCGGTGCAGAGTGGTGTGACCACTACGAGCGGCCGATACGAGAACTGAAGCAGCAACCCGTCAAACCGGGGGAGGAAGTCGTCGTCACCGTCGAGGACATCCACGAGAGCGGTGCCGGTGTCGGTCGGACCGAAGACGGATTCATCGTCTTCATCGATGGCCTGCTCCCAGACGCGCGAGCAATCGTTCGAATCGACCAGGTCAAAGGAAGCCACGCTCGGGCGAAGAAAATCATCGAGCGCCTCCCATTCGAACCCGAAGACGAGGAGTCGGAGACCGAAACCAGCACAGGAGAGACGGAGCGCCCGTCGAAACGGTCCAAGCGCAAAGGCCCGAAGCGACCCGAAGCACTCGGAAGCCGAGACAACTTCTGGGGCGAGTGACGAACCCCCGTCGTCACGTTCCCGTGGACAGTCAGCCTGCTGTATCTTTTTTTCACCCCGGTGGCATAGGTCGAGTATGAGCGACGCCGGACACGACGACGAGGCGGTACCCGAGGTTGACGAACTGCTCGATACGGCGGGGTTCGACCCCGAGCGGAGCGTCCTCACCCGCCGACAAGCAGAGGTGCTGGCGCTCCGCGAGCAAGGTGTTCGACAGTCGACCATCGCAGACTATCTCGGCACCTCCCGAGCGAACGTCTCCAGTGTCGAAGCGAGCGCCCGTGCCAACGTCGAGAAAGCCCGCGAGACGGTCACCTTCGTGGACGCGCTCACGGCCCCCGTCCGTATCGAAGTTCCCATCGGGAGCGACCTCTACGACGTCCCGAAGCAGGTCTACGACGCCTGTGACGACGCGGGCGTGAAGGTGAATCAGACGGCCCCCGACCTGATGAAAATCGTCTCCGACGCCGCCGGAGAGGCAGTACAGGGTCGTGAAATCAAAGAACCACTCTTCGTCGGTGTCACTAGCGATGGACGCGTTCGCGTCCGTCGACACGCAGACCGTTCCTGACCGACCGGCCACGTACGTTTTTGCTCGCGGCCGTCGTCGCGTTTCGCATGGACCTCGGAATCGACGGAGACACGGCGATTGTGACGGCGAGTTCCGCCGGCCTCGGGCGTGCGAGCGCCGAGGCACTGGCCGACGAAGGCGCGAACGTCGTCATCTGTGGGCGTGACCCGGAGCGTCTCGCAGCGACGGAAGCAGCCCTGAGCGACCTCGATGGCGACGTGGTCGGCGTCGAGACGGACATCACGAGCAAGAAAGACCTAGAGACGCTCGTCGAGGCGACTGTCGACGAGTTCGGCGGCGTCGACCACGTCGTCACCTCCGCCGGTGGCGTGCCGCCAGGAGGGTTCGTCGACCTAACCGAGAAAGAGTGGTACGGCGCGTTCGACATGCTCGTGATGAGCGCCGTCTGGACCGTCAGAGCGGCCCGACCCCACCTGGAAGCGAGCGAGGCCGGAACCATCACCTGCATCACCTCGACGACGGTCCGGGAAGTCGTCGACGACCTCATCCTCTCGAACGCTGTTCGCCGCGGAGTCATCGGCCTCGTGAAGTCGCTCTCGCGCGAACTCGCACCGAGCGTTCGTGTGAACGCCGTCCTGCCGGGTGCACACGAGACGAGTCGTATCGAAGAACTGGTCGAAGCGGCGGTCGAACGCGGCGACCACGACACCTACGAAGAAGGCCTCGCCGCGTGGTCCGACGAGATTCCACTGAACCGCGTCGGTGACCCGCGCGAACTCGGCGACGTCGTCGCGTTCCTCGCAAGCGACCGCGCGAGTTTCGTCAACGGTGCGTGCGTCCCTGTCGATGGCGGGCGACTGCGGAGTGCCTGAAGAGCGTCTGAAGAACGAGAAAAACGGGACAGACCGGTTAGAACCGGTCTTCGTCTTTCAATCGCGCGACGACCTCGCGGACGCGCTGGGCCTCTGCTTTCGGCACGACGAGCACCTCGTCGTCCCACGAGACTACTGCGAGGTCAGAGACACCGACGAGCGAGACGTTCGCTCCGTCCGTGGCGACGACGTTGTCGCCGGCGTCGACGAACGTGGGGTCCCCGCCGAGCGAGACGTTGCCATCGCCGTCGGCGTCGAGGATGCGAGCGAGCGCGTCCCACGACCCTAAGTCGTCCCACTCGAAGTGGACGGGAACGACCACGGCGTCGGTTGCTCGCTCCATCACTGCGTAGTCGATGCTGACGGGGTCGACGGCCTCGAATCCGGCCTCTGAGTTACCATCGTCGAGCGCGTCCACCAGCGGTTCGAGCGGTGAGTCCCGTGCGGCCGAAAAGAGGGCGTCGGGCGTCCACGCGAACATCCCGGCGTTCCAGAGGTAGCCTTCGTCGACGTATCGCGTCGCCGACTCCTCGTCCGGTTTCTCGTGGAAGGCGACGAGGTCGCGGTAGTCGCCGTGTTCTGTGCCGGGTTCGATGTATCCATAGCCGGTATCGGGTCGAGCAGGGTCGACGCCGAAGGCGACGAGGGAGTCGGTGTCGGCGGCGACGCGAGCACCGCGGGCGATGGCCTCCGAAAAGCCGTCACCGACGTGGTGGTCGCTCGGGAGGACGACGACGATGGGGTCGTCGTATAGGTCTGTGATACGGTGGGTCGCGTAGACGAGTGCTGGACCGGTGTCTTTGGCCGCCGGTTCGACGACGACGTCGGCGTCGGGTGCGTGGTCGGCTATCTGGTCGGCGAACGCCGGGCGCGTCGAGACGACGACGTGGTCGGCAAAGTCGGCGCGGGAGACGGTCGCCGAGAGGAGTGACTGGGTACCGTCGAACGAGAGAAACTGCTTGGGTCGGGTGCTCCGACTCGCGGGGAAGAGACGCGTGCCGGTTCCACCGGCGAGGACGAGTGCGACGATTGGACGGTCCATACCACCGGGTCTCACTGCAGACTCAAAACTCACGCCGTCTCGGTGTCACCACGTCTCGACGATGCCCTCGCGGATGTCCTCGGCACACCCCTGACAGTCGGGGTGGTCCGGGTCGAAACACGCCGGACGGCCCTTCGCGTCGATGGCGACGGCGCGGCGTTCGGCGTGTCGCCGACAGACGATTTGTGCCCTGCCCTCGGCGTCTCGTGGAAGTGACTCGAACTCGTCCGACCGGGAGTGGCCGTCTCGATAGGCGCGTTTGACCTCCTCGTACCGCCGGCCAGCGGTGCGGGCGGCGCTTCGGATGATGCTTTCGAGGCGGTCGTCCATGCAAAGGGGTGTGTGCCCCGAGGCTATCAATTCCTCGCTCGGGAGGGTCTGTTCACTTTCACTCTGCCCTATGCAACTTTTTATATCAATACGGGTCCAACGTCGATATGCCTCCCAATGGAAACCAAGGTGGAGGCGAGGAAGACCATGACTGATTTGCGAACCCACGCAGCGGAGATAGCTGAACAGTTCTCGGACCATCTAGACGTGTCCACGGACGAGGTCGAAGAGCGACTCGAACGCCTCGTCAGCGAGTACCGCGTCCCAGTCGACGAAGCGCGCCGGAGCGTCGTCAACAGTTACCTCGACGACGCAGGTATCGAGCGCGACGAACTCGGCGGCGGCGCCGGCGGCAACGAACAGACCCTACTCAACGACATCGACCAGGACGAACAGTGGGTCGACGTGCGAGCGAAAGTCGTCGACCTCTGGGAACCCCGGAGCGACGCCATCGCACAGGTCGGCCTGCTCGGCGACGAATCCGGCCGGATGAAGTTCGTCTCCTTCACCACGTCCGAACTCCCCGAACTCGAAGAAGGGAAGTCGTACGCACTCGGGAACGTCGTCACCGACGAGTACCAGGGCAACTTCTCCGTGAAGCTCAACCGGACGACGAGCATCGCGGAACTCGACGAAGAGATCGAAGTCGGCGACGACTCGACTGCCGTCGAAGGCGCACTCGTGGACATCCAGTCCGGAAGCGGCCTCATCAAACGCTGTCCCGAGGAGGACTGCACGCGCGTCCTCCAGAACGGGCGGTGTTCCGAACACGGCAACGTCGAAGGCGAGTTCGACCTTCGCATCAAGGCCGTCTTGGACGACGGCGACGAGGTCCAAGAAGTCATCTTCAACCGGGAGATGACCGAGGAACTGACCGGCATCGAACTGGACGAAGCGAAGCAGATGGCCATGGACGCCCTCGACACCACCATCGTCGAAGAGGAGATGCGCGGTGACCTCGTCGGCTACTACTACCGCGTCACCGGCCCGACGTTCCGCCGGTACGTGCTCGCCAACGAAGTCGAGCGCCTGAGCGACCCGACAGATGCTGAAGAACTGCTCATCAAAGCGAGGTCGATGTAAATGAGTTCGAACGACATCCCAACCCGAGAGGTCGCCCGGCGCGTCTTCGCACAGGAGTTCAACGACGCCGGTTACACGTTCAAAGAGTCCGACGACGAGCGCGCGCCCGGCTACCTGCTGCTCCCGACGGGCGAGAGCGCGAACCGCGTCTTCCTCGTGGGAACCCTCACCGAGAAAGAAGACGTCGGCGAAGACAACGAGTACTGGCGTGGTCGCATCGTCGACCCGACGGGGACGTTCTTCGTCTACGCCGGCCAGTACCAACCCGAGGCCGCAAGCGCACTGCGTGACCTCGAAGCACCCGCGTACGTCGCCGTCGTCGGCAAACCGCGGACGTACGAGACGGACGACGGGAACATCAACGTCTCCGTCCGCCCCGAGTCCATCACCGAAGTCGACGCCGCGACGCGCGACCGCTGGGTGACCGAGACTGCCGACCGAACGCTCGAACGTATCGAGCAGTTCGACGACGAAGGCAACGAGTACGCGCGGATGGCCCGCGAACACTACGACCTCGACCCCGACGAGTACAAACGCGCCGCCATCGCGGCACTCGAAAGCCTCGAACAGGCCGACGAACTGAACGCGTAATCCGCCTCCACCGAGGCGACACACCCCGGCTCTCGTGCCGGAGTGACGAACGGTTTCCACCGTTTTACGCCCCGTGTTCCGCTTTTTCGACCCGCTGAGTCCCTCGTCTGACGAACCATTAAGTGTCCAGACTACAGAGCGAACAGTAACATGGGCAACAAGAATAAGACCATCTCGTTCCGCGTCAACGAAGACGCGTTCGAGACGCTTCGGGAGATCGCCGAAGAGCGGGACATCTCGCTGTCCGCCGTCTTCCGCGACTACGTGGACACGTTAGTTGCCCACGACGGTCAGGTGCAGGTCGTCCCGAAACACGAACTCGAGACACTCCGCGAAGGCGAGGACACGTCGTTCCCGCCGACTGTCGAGGTTCCGAAGAGCTTCATCCGCGAACACGAGCGCCTCGAACTGGAGGCCGACCACCTCCGCGAGCAACTCGAAGAGCACAAAAGCTACGTGAACTACCTCCGCGAACAACTCGAAAACGACCGCGACGACGTCGAAGAGGTCATCCAACTGGAGGACCTCGACACACCGGGCGAGGAACACTCGTTTCGACTTGGGTGACTAACGGCCCGTCCGAAACCCGTCGATTTCTCTCGTACCCCGCGTCGTTAGCGCGGGCCGACGAGGTCTTTCTTGGCTTGCCGTGCCTGTTGTTGCATCTCTCTGTCGCCTTCGACGTCCGCGAGTGCTTCGACCGACTCCAGCGTTCGGACCGAGTCGTCGAGGAACGACAGCACGTCGCCGGGGTAGGCGTACACCATGTACTCGTCGCTCATCACGTCCACGATGGCGTCGGGGCCGAGACCCTGTGCCCGAAGTTCGAGGAGGTAGTTGATGAACTTCCGTTCGGGGTAGCCGGTGTAGATGTCGTCTGAGTTCTCGCAGTCGAGGAAGTCCTCGGCGAAGTCGAGCAGTCGGTCACGGGTCGCGCCGTCGACCTTCGTCAGGCCTTCACCGGAGTAGAGGACTTCGAGTGTCGCCCCGCTGAAGACGCGCTTGGGGATGTTGGCGTCCAGTTGCGAGACGATTTGGCGGTGGTTTTTGAGATAGATTTTGTCCGTGATAGCCACGCGTAGACGTTCATTTGGCGTTGAGGAGCAAAAGATTCCCGCTCTCGTCGGGCGCTGGCACGTGGCTATATTTCTCCCGAGGCCGTAGGAGAGGAGATGGAAACGAGTCGTGTCGGTATTCTCGGGAGTGGAGACGTGGGGCAAGCACTCGGGCGGGGGTTCGCCCGCCACGGGTGGGACGTGATGCTCGGGACGCGAAGTCCCGACGAACTTCGAGCGTCGATAGGCGACCTTGCAAGCGTCGCTGTCGGCAGTTTCTCCGACGCAGCAGTACACGGCGACGTGGTCGTGCTCGCGGTTCTCGGTGACGCCGCAGAGACAGTCGTCGAGATGGCCGGCCCCGAGAACTTCGCGGAGAAACTCGTCTTCGACGCGACGAACCCGCTCGATTTCTCCTCCGGAGAGGTCCACCTCTCACTGGGTGGGACCGACTCACTCGGCGAGCGGATTCAGAACGCGCTCCCGGACGCGTCGGTGGTAAAGTGCTTCAACACCGTCTCGAACAGTCAGATGATAGACCCCGAGTTCGAGGAGGGGACGCCGCCGATGTTCATCTGCGGCAACGACGAGGAAGCCAAAGCACGGACAGAAGAGATTCTCGTGGAGTTGGGATGGCCCGGTGTGATGGACGTGGGCGACATCACAGCGGCTCGGTATCTGGAGGCGCTCGTGCCGCTTTGGGTGCGGGTCGGGTCGAATCTGGGGACGTGGAAGCACGCGTTCAAAGTGGTGCAGTAGGATGCAGGCTGTGAGGTACTGTCACTCCGGCCCCGTAGCGTAACGTATTTTAGTCGTAGCGGATTACAGATGGTTGCAGCGTGTCCGGGTTGGGGTAGTGGACTATCCTTCAGCCTTGTGGAGGCTGAGACGCGGGTTCAATTCTCGCACCTGGACCTCTTCTACAAATTTCGACCGGTGAGCGCCGCGTAGCGTGCGCAAACCCGTTCTCGAAATTTGATGTGAGGTGTGACTGCGAGATTGAACTCGGGAGCGACGCGAACGAAGTGAGCAGAGCGACCAAAGTTCAATTCTCGCACCTGGACCGTCTTCCGATTACAAACTACCAGATGGCCCAAGAGGCTGAGCGGGGATGTCCGGGGAGAAAGCAACAGTGAGGTTATTGCGATTCGAGCTTGGTGATTCGGTCTTCGAGAGATTCGAGCTGTGTGAAAATCTCGTCAAGAGAGACACGCGCCTCGCTGACTTTCTTACTCAATTCGTCCAACGTCACTGGGAGAGACAATTTCGATTTGTGGTTGTAGACGAACTCTCGACCACTGTCGGTTAGCAAATAGTGCTCGATTACGTCCCCTTCCAGCGTCATCTGACCATTCGTTGTTCTTGAGACGAAGTTGGCTCCACTTCGGCCCAGTTGCGTATCGATGCGTCTGAGAAGTTGCTCCTCAGACTCGGCACCGACTGGTTCTTGCATCTTTTTTGCAGTGGACGGCCCTTCAGTCAGCAGATACACCAACATTCGCTGAGACATTTCGTCAATTTCTGACTGAGATTCCCCAACTACTCCGGAGTCATAAATTATCGAAACCATACCACACGATATACACCATTTGATAAATTAGTTATTACCTTCAACTAATCGTCGGAACTCACACACGATACGTGGCCCAGAACGTTTCGACACCACCGAAGCAGACAGCGTGGCCGAAGCGACGTATTTCGTCAACGAGACGGTGATTCGGCAGACGTACTGGTAGCCGGCAGCGGGCAAGGGGCGTGATAAAAACCGAATCGCAGTCAGGCCGTGACTGCGGACCTCAGGATAGACGCTGAGGTCAGTTCTCTATCGTTCGTCTTCACCGCGTATTTCTGAACGAACCGTTCGGGTTCGTCTTCGTCCTCGGCTGCGGCCGAGGACTTACAGTGTACCCCGCCGCGCGGCAGACGATTGGTTAGGCATTTCTGATTCACCACCTCCATGGCATGGTAACATACCACATTATTGAGCATAGGCTTTGTGGGTCCGCGTACACCGGTCGCAGGAGTCGCCGAGAGGCTACCAAAACGAGTACGCCTTTCTCTCAGCAATGCGACCAGACAGCCATGAACGTCGCCATCCTCACCGTCGGCAACGAGCTCCTCGCGGGCGACATCGAGAACACGAACGCGACGTGGTTAGCCCGGCGACTCACCGAAGGTGGTGCGACAGTCGCACGAATCCAGACGGTCCCGGACGACCACGACGTCATCGCCGACGTCGTCGCGGAGTGGAGCGCCGCGTTCGACGCGGTCGTCGTAACCGGTGGGCTTGGAGGCACACCCGACGATATCACGATGGAGGCCGTCGCCGCCGGGTTGGACCGCGAGTTCGTCGTCGACGAAGCGGCGGCCGAACAGGTCGAGACGACCATCGCGGCGATTCTCGAACGCCGGCCAGACATCGACTTCGACCTCGACGTGGCGTGGTACGCCTCGATGCCAGCGGGTGCGGAAGTACTCCCGAACGACGACGGGTTAGCGCCTGGGTGTCGGGCGGGGAACGTCTACGTCCTGCCGGGAATTCCGGACGAGATGAAACCGATGTTCGACAGGATTTCCGAGCGGTTCGCCGGCGACAGAGTGTCGCGGGAGTTCTACGCCGACGCGCCGGAGGGTGCAGTGGCCCGTGAACTCGGTCTCGTCGCCGAGCGATTCGGCGTCGAAGTCGGTAGTTACCCGAATCGGGGTGGCCCGACGCGAATCAAACTCACCGGTGCCGACCCGGCCGTCCTCGACGACGCCGTCTCGTGGGTGTGGGAGCACGCGACGGCAGCTCTCTACGAGAGCGAGTCGGCGGTCGAACAGGCACGAAAAGAGACGGACGACGGGCGCAGTTAGCGAAGTTGCGGAAGGCCGCCTTCGTTGAGTGGCGTCGAATCGAGTGAGCCACGACTGCGGATGATGTTGAAGGCGGTCACGAGGTCAGACCGGGAGACGAGGCCGACGAATTCGCCCTGCTCGTCGACGACCGGGAGGCGGCCCACACTCCGTTCTTGCATGAGCGCAATGGCTTCCATCGCGTCCGCCGAGGGGTCGATCGTCGCGAGTTCGTCGCTCATGATATCTTCGACCCGGTAGGCGTCGCGTTCGACCTCTCTCACGCCACGGGCGTCGTCCAGGGTGACCATCCCGACGAGGTAGCCGTTCTGGAGGACTGGATAGCCGGTGTGTCGTTCGACGAACATCCGTTCGAGGAGTTCTGCGACGGTCGTTTCCACGTCGACGACGTCGAGATTCTCCCGAGTGGTCATGATGTCGTTGACGACGACGTCCTGGAAGGTCGCTTTGAGGACGGTTTGTTGGGCCTCGCCGGACGCACCCATGTAGATGAAGAACGCCAACGCGACCAGAAAGAGGTTGAAGAACAACCCGAAGATGCCGAGGAGGAAGGCGAACACCTTCCCGACTTCGGCGGCCATCTGCGTCGCCTTGGCGTGCGGTCGGGTCCGGGCGAGAAGCGCACGGAGGACTCGACCGCCGTCCATCGGGAATCCAGGGAGCATGTTGAACACGGCGAGCGAGATGTTCATCAGCGCGAGATAGCCGGTGACGAACTTCAAGGGTGCTTGCGACGCTGGAAGTGCGACGAACCCGGCGTAGGCGACGATTCCGATGGCGACAGAGACGAGTGGGCCAGCGACGGCGATGGTGAACTCCTGTTTCCAGTCTTCTGGAATCTCCTTGAAGCGGGCGACGCCACCAAAGAGCCACAGCGTAATGGACTCGATTTCGTAGCCGTAGCGCATGGCGACGAGTGAGTGGCCAAACTCGTGGAGGAGAACGCCACCGAACAAGCCAATCGCGGCCGCACTCCCGAGAATCCACTGCAGAGACCCGTCAGAGAGTGCGCTACCGTCTATCGACGCCCCAAAGAGGTTGTTGATGAGAACTGAGAGATTACCGATATCTGACCCGATGAGCCACGCGAAAAGCGGGAGAATGAGGAGGAACGTGAGGTCCAACCTAATCGGGATGCCGAAGGCGCTACCGATGCGGATTCCTCGCATACCAGTACTAGTCACGCGAGGGGCTTAAGTAGTCAGGCCAGTGCGAGGGGAGAAGGCTTACGCGGACCGGTGATGCACGGAGAGACATGAGCGATTCCCGACCGAAGCCAGTGGTAAAGCGCGGCGACGAAATCGACTACGAGGCAGTCGGTGCTGCCGACGGCATGTCGAAAGGCGTCCTCATCTCCGGTGACGACGGGGCACCCAACTTTGCGATTCGCCGGTTCGTCCTCGACGCGGGTGCCTCGGTTCCGAAACACACCAACGAAGTCGAACACGAACAGCACGTCCTCTCCGGCCGGTACGTCGTCGGCATCGACGGCGAGGAGTACGACGTCGAAGCGGGAGACTCGCTTTTCATCCCTGCGGGCGCCGTCCACTGGTACCGAAACGAGTCCGACGAAGAAGGCTCGTTCCTCTGTGCCGTCCCGAACGGTGACGACGCCATCGAACTCGTCGACGAGTAGCTCTCACGCGGAGGAGGCGAGACAGGGCACGACACACACGACCTGCAGGCGAATCCCTGAAATACCACGTCACCGTAGCAGGCACCGTGTCTAAACAGGTCACCCGCGTCGACACGCTCTTTCTCCACCAGGTGGACGACGACTATCTGGTCGTCGTCCAGCGGGATGGAAAGCGGGTGCTCCGCGGTAAACTCGAACTCAAAGAGACGAACGCGGGGCCCCGTCCGTTGCGATTCCTCGTCATCCGAAAGGGCGAAGAAACGCCACGAGACCCGAGCCAATTCGTCGAACTCGCACGGTCGGCCTCCCGAATTCGCATCTCACAACAGACCTCCACTCACGGCCGTGAGGAGCTCAAAGCGATGCTCGACGGCTACCAACTGGAGGCGCTCGTCGTGCGAACCTGCCGTCGCTGTTCGGCAAACGGTCGGTACGCACCCATCACCGACGAGACGGCCATCAAAGCCGAACACGAGTACGTCTGCCGCGACTGCGCCGTCAGCGAACTCGAACAGGAACTCTCCTTCGCCGGCGGCCTGACGAGAGCGGCCCAAGACCGCCTCGAAGAACTCCTCTACGAGACGCAGGACCTGACCCGAATCACGAACCTCTTGCAGGGCGAGTTAGACCCCGACCTGACGAAGTTCGACACCATCAGCGCGACGACCGAAGACGTGGATTTGGTCGACACCGCCGACCTCGATATCCATCCGAACCTGAAGTCGATGTTGACAGACCGGTTCGAGACGTTGCTCCCGGTCCAGAGTCTGGCCGTCCGAAACGGCGTCCTCGGCGGCGACGACCAACTGGTCGTCAGCGCCACCGCGACGGGGAAGACGCTCATCGGCGAACTCGCCGGTATCGACCGCATGCTGAAAGGGAAGGGAAAGATGCTCTTTCTCGTCCCCCTCGTCGCACTCGCCAACCAGAAACACGAGGACTTCGAGGAACGCTACGGCCACCTCGGGAAGGTCACCATCCGCGTCGGTGCGAGCCGAATCAACGACGACGGCAACCGGTTCGACCCGAACGCGGACGTCATCGTCGGCACCTACGAGGGTATCGACCACGCACTTCGGACGGGGAAGGACCTCGGTGACATCGGCACCGTCGTCATCGACGAGGTTCACACGCTGAAAGAAGAGGAACGAGGCCACCGCCTCGACGGCATGATTTCGCGGCTGAAATACTACTGCGAGAATCGCGCAAAGGGGCGCGACAATTACGACGGAGCGCAGTGGATTTACCTCTCGGCGACCGTCGGCAATCCGAAGTGGCTCGGTCAGAGCCTACAGGCGAAACTCATCGAGTACGAAGACCGACC
This sequence comes from Haloferax marinum, assembly GCF_009674625.1. Taxonomy (GTDB): domain Archaea; phylum Halobacteriota; class Halobacteria; order Halobacteriales; family Haloferacaceae; genus Haloferax; species Haloferax marinum. The sequence continues at coordinate 1,558,853 of NZ_WKJQ01000001.1, forward strand.
GGTCCCAATCGAGCGACACGTCACCTTCGCCAACGGGCAGGAGAAACCCCGCATCGAGAATCGTCTCGTCAAACGGGCGTTCGACACGAAGTCCTCGAAAGGCTACCGTGGACAGACCATCATCTTCACCAACTCGCGACGGCGCTGTCACGAGATTTCCCGCAAGTTGGAGTACAACGCCGCCCCGTACCACGCCGGCCTCGACTACAAACGCCGGAAGCGCGTCGAACGGCAGTTCGCCAATCAAGACCTCGCGGCCGTCGTGACCACCGCCGCACTCGCCGCCGGTGTCGACTTCCCCGCGTCACAGGTCATCTTCGACACGCTGGCGATGGGTATCGAGTGGCTCTCTGTCCAGGAGTTCAGCCAGATGCTCGGCCGTGCCGGGCGACCGGACTACCACGACAGAGGGACCGTCTACCTACTCGTCGAACCCGACGCCGCCTACCACAACTCGATGGAGATGACCGAAGACGAAGTCGCGTTCAAACTCCTGAAAGGCGAGATGGAGGAGGTCAGAACGGTCTACGACGAGTCGTCGGCCGTCGAGGAGACGCTGGCGAACATCGTCGTCGCCGGCAAGAAAGCGAAGTCGCTCAACGACCGGATGCTCGGAGAGGTGCCGACGACCCACGCAGTCGGCAAACTGCTCGAATGGGACTTCATCGACGGCCTCGACCCGACGCCACTCGGGCTCGCCATCACGAGGCAGTTCCTCTCCCCGAAAGAAGCGTTCCGCATCCTCGACGGAATCCGAAACGGACTGTCGCCGTACGACATCGTCGCCGACCTCGAACTTGCCGAAGAAGGCCGGTAGCACGACGACGAAGGCCGGTAGCGCGAGGGTCACCGGCGTCGAGTGACCCCGAACAGTCGAGGAGAACAGACGTTCCGTATCCCTCACGCTTTTCGGGTGCCAGCGCGTCGGTGAGTCCGTGGTAGCGATAACGCCGTCAATCATCGTCGTCTTCGCCGTCATCCTCGTCGCATTACTGCTCTTTGCGACGGAACCGGTTCCGGTCGACGTGACGGCGATCGGCATCATGGTGACACTGATGCTGATTCAACCCGTCTCCGAAGCACTCGTCGGAGCGGGTCTGCTCGGCACGCCGATCGTCCTCTTCGAGTCGTATCCCGGCGACGCGCTCTCGGGGTTCGCCAACACGGCGACGCTGACAGTACTCGCGATGTTCATCCTGAGCGACGGCGTCCAGCGAACCGGCGTCATCCAGATACTCGGCGCGAAGATTTCCGCACTCACCGGCGACAGTGAGTTGAAGCAACTGAGCGCGACCGTCGGCCTCGTCGGCCCCATCTCCGGGTTCATCAACAACACCGCCGCCGTGGCGATTCTGTTACCGATGGTGACCGACCTCGCAGAACGTGGGCGAACGTCGCCGTCGAAACTCCTCTTGCCACTGTCGTACGCCTCGATGTTCGGCGGTATGTTGACGCTCATCGGAACCTCGACTAACATCCTCGCCAGCGACGTGTACTCGCGTATCACCGGCGAGGCGCCATTCTCGATGTTCGAGTTCACGACGCTCGGTGCCGTCGTCATGGTCGTCGGGACGGTCTACCTCATGACGGTCGGCCGCCGACTGACCCCGTCGCGCATCGAACCGCGACTCGACCTGACCGAGGAGTTCGAGATGGCGGAGTACCTGACCGAAGTGGTCGTGCGGAAGGATTCACCCCTCGTCGGCCAGCAGGTCCAAGAAGCACTCGTGGAGACGGAGTTCGACGTCGACCTGCTCCAGTTGATTCGCGGCGACAGCGTCTTCCTCGAACCGCTCGGGCCGAAGGAGATTCAAGCCGGCGACGTGTTCACCGTCAGAACCGACCGCAACACGCTGGTCGAACTGCTCGACGTCGAGGGACTGGACCTCGTCCCGGTCACCGTCACCGAAGACGAACTCGAAATCGCGAGCGAAGGCCAGAACCTCGTCGAAGTGGTCATCGCACCGGGGTCGTCGCTCGTCGGCGAGTCGCTCGCGACGGCGAGTTTCCGCCAGCGATACAGCGCGACCGTTCTCGCCCTCCGCCGTGGTGGAGAACTCATCCGCCGCCGGATGGACAACCTCCCACTCCGAGTCGGTGACACGTTGCTCGTGCAGGCGACGGTCGATAGTATCGAGCGCCTCGACACCAATCGGGACTTCATCGTCGCACAGGAGATCGAGCGCCACGACTACCGTGAATCGAAGATTCCAGTCGCCGTCGGTATCGTCGCGGGCGTCGTCGGGTTGGCAGCACTCGACTTCGTACCCATCGTCGTCTCGGCGTTGCTCGGGTCGCTGGCGATGGTCGCGACGAGGTGTCTCCGGCCGACCGAACTGTACGACGCCGTCCAGTGGGACGTCATCTTCCTCCTCGCCGGCGTCATCCCACTGGGTATCGCGATGGAGAACTCGGGGGCGGCCGAACTCCTCGCAGAGATGGTCGTGATGAGTGGCGAGGTTCTGCCGCTTCTCGCCGTCTTGGGCGTCTTCTACTTCGTGACCGCCCTGTTGACGAACGTCATCTCGAACAACGCGAGTGTCGTCCTCATGATTCCCGTCGCCATCGAAGCGGCGACGACGCTGGGGGCGTCGCCCTTCTCGTTCGTCCTCGCGGTCATGTTCGCGGCGTCGACGGCGTTCATGACTCCTGTTGGCTACCAGACGAACCTGTTCGTCTACGGTCCGGGCGGGTACAAGTTCACGGACTATATTCGCGTTGGCGGCCCGCTACAGTTAGTTCTCGGCATCGTGACTACGTTGGGCGTGGCGTATTTCTTCCCGCTCACCTGACGAATCAGAACGAAACCCTTTACATTGGGACGAAAAGAGATGTATATGCGGGACCGTGGGTTAGCCTGGTATACTTCGGGCCTTGGGTGCCCGTGACCCCGGTTCAAATCCGGGCGGTCCCATTTTGGCGCGAACTCAACCACCGAGCACCGCGTAGCGTGTGCGAGAGACACCGAGTTCGTGGTGTATGGACGAAAGACGGATTTGAACCCGACGAGACCGAACGAAGTGAGGTCTCGGCACGGTTCACACGAGCGAAGCGAGTGTGAGCAGGTGAGACGAGTCTCACCGGGTTCCAAATCCGACCGACCCACTTCTCCAAAGCGACGATGAGAGACGAGCGTCTTCCACCCTCGGTCGAATCTCCGTCTTCACGTCGAACGAAAAGAAGGGTCACATCCAGGCAGGGTGAGAGAAATCCGATTCGCATTTCGAGCATATACTTTTCGACAGATTTCGTCTCGGCAGAATCTGTAGAGCGTATTTTTTCCACGTAACGACGAGTACAGAGCATGGCGCAAGATACGAGTCGGTCGCCAATGGAACGGCTCAAATCCTACTACGACCACGAAGAACTCGTCTGTACCGAGTGTGGCTACGAAGACGAGTCGGGAGGTTGGAAAAGTGAGACGAACGGTCGTGAGGTTCACTACCACCACGAGTGCCCCAGTTGTGGGGCGGTCAGAGAACACTCACTGAAACTCGCTACAGAGTGACGACGGTGCGCCAGTCGAGACGTGTTTTTCTTCGCGAGTAGCCACGAGCACCAGTTGCAGTTACGTGACGAACGTGTGCGACAAGGCGGTGAGCACCGGGGTCGAAAAAAATTCGGCTGTGAGGAGACTCGCGTGGCAATCGTCCGACTACGACAGGAGGCCGCTGTCGGTCGGCGGCGTGAGCGAGATTGGTGTCGGTTCCCAGAGGCACGCGTCGAGTCCGTTCGTCAGCGTCCTGAGTTCGAGGAGGTGCCGTTGGTGTGCCTGTGAGTCGACGAACGTTAGCCAGTCCGCCAACGTCTCGAACTCGAGCAGAAGTCGAACGTCAGGACAGTCGACCGCCAGACTCTGCTCGCTGTGGAATCCACAGACAGTCTCGCTCGACATCCACGCAACCGTCGTCGTAGAGAGCCACGCCTCGTACTCCTCGCGGTAGTCGTCGCGGACGTCGTAGGTGACTTCGAACACGTATCGTTCGGTGTGAATCATGGCGAGGGAGTGGTACCGGAGGGAGTCGGTAGTCGAGACCTGACGGGAGACAGCGGCCGATGGACCGGGCGGCCTACTGTCGTATCACCTCACGAGTCGTCGCCGCCAGCGACGCGTAAAACGCCTCACGCGTCTCGTTTTCGACCAGCGTCAGGAACTCAGCAGCCCACACACGGAGATGTTCGTCGAGGAACTGCTCGAGTCGCTCGTCGAGCCCCTTCTCTGCGAGGTGGGCAGCGAACTCCAGTTCGGTCGCGATGTGGTCCGGGAGGTCCGTGTGGTCCGACGACGGAGCGACACCGAACTCCGCGTACCAGCGGCGGACGGCCATCGTCGCCGGACCGTTGACCGGACCGAACTCGTCGGGAGCGTCTGCGTCGCGGTAGACGCTCTCGTAGGGGGGACACGGTGGTCCCACCGGCCCGATGAACAGCCGAGTGTACTCGGCGCGGAGGTCGTGGTAGTCGACCGCACCGACGTCGCCGACCACAGACGATAGCGCTCCGGCAGTGGCCGTCTCGGCTACTCGTTCGGTCGGTTCCCGCCAGCACGTGGCGAGGACTGCGTAGGTCGTCGCGACGTCCGACTGAGTCGAGTCGTCTTCGGCAGTCGAAACTGACGACTGCTCGCCGTCTGTCTCGGGGGCTACCTTTCCAGTCATGGTTGGTCCTGGTTGCCACCGTCAGTTGCGTACGCCTGCCGTTCGTCGACTCGCTGAATCGGGACGTACTTCAGTCCGAGCGTGACGACGAGCGCACCGAACGCGACGATACCGAGCGTGATCGCCACCTCGACGAGGGTCGGCGTGTAGGACCCGGCCGTCGCCCAGATGTCGGTCGTGATGCCCGAGTACGACCCACCGAGCGAGATACCCGGTGCGGCGTCGATGTTGGCGACTTCGTAGCCGGTGAACACCAGTCGGATTCCCTCGAACATCGTCCCGAACACTGCCAGCACACTCGCGGTGAAGATGACCGGGACGCGCTCTCGCAGCGATGGAATCACCAGCAAGCCGAGCGGGATGGCACCGCCGACGATAGTCCACAGCCAGAAGTACGGCGTCTCACCGATGAGGAAGCTGTTGGTAATCGCCCAGAACCCGAAGTGTTCGGCCCACGCGTGCGGGAGGCGCTCTGCGGCGAGCAGGTACACCACGTGGAACGCGAGGAAGATACCGAGTATCTTGCCGAGACTCGTGAGTTCCTCGCGGTCGACTTCGTAGTTGGTAAAGCGGTCTGCGAGCACCGCCACGACGAGGAGCAACCCGAGACCGGAGACGAGCGCTTTCGCGATGAAGACCGGTGCGACGAGCGGGCTGAACCAGCTTCCGCGGCCGATTTGCGTCGCGAAGATCCACCCAGTCACCGAGTGGAGTGCGACTGCCGTCGGCAGTGCGAACGTGGCGGTCCAGAACATGAGCGTGCGGTCACGCTCACGACCGGACGCGCTGTCTTCGACGCCGAACGCCAGTGGCGACCCTCGGGCGGCCAAGTCGCGGCGCGTCAGGAGCCACAGATACCAGACGTTCAGCATGCCGTACAGCATGACGATACCGAAGTCCCACACCATCGGTGACCGGAAGTCAGGCGAGGTGAAGAACTGGTAGAGTCGCTCCGGGCGGCCGATGTCCGGCAGGATGAGGAGCCCTGCGACGGTGATACACGCGAGACTCACGAGGACACCGAGTCTGGCGAACCCTTCGTATCGGTGCGAGTGGAAGAACTTCGGTGCACTCGAGATGATGAGCCCACCCGCCGAGAGACCGACGAACAGGACGAACATCATGATGTACAGCCCCCACGAGAACACGTTGCGCATTCCCGTGGCGATGAGGCCCGTACTGAGCTGGTAGCCCCACGCGGCCACACCGATGACCATCAGGACGCCGAGCAGTCCGAGCCACAGTTTCCCCTTCGTGTTGAACGAGGGAATTGCAATCCGCGCGGTGTGTTCTTTGACCGTCATCAGTCGTCACCTCCCGCATCCACAGAGGGGACGTGTGGCACCGCACCGTCGTCGATCGAGTGGATACCGCCAGTCGACGACCCGGTGGCGCCTCCACCGCCGGCTTCGGCAGGCACGTCGTCGGTGCCGTCGGACCACACATCGACGTCGTCGAGTTCGCTCTCGAGTTTGTCCGACGTCTGTGGTCGACCCGGACTCATCTTGCCGCTGATGTAGTACGTCTTCGGCTTCGTGCCCCGGTCTTCGAGCAGTTGGTGCGTCTCGTACTGGTTGATGTACTTCGAGACGGTGCTGGCCTCGTCGTCGAGGTCACCGAAGATACGGGCGTCTGCCGGACAGTTCACCACACAGGCCGGGTCGAGTCCTTCGTCGACTCGGTGGCTACAGAACGTACACTTCTCGACGACACCCTGCGGACGAGCAGACACGTCGCCGGTCCCTTGTTCGGGCATGTGGTCGGGTTCGTCCCAGTTGAACACCCGTGCGTTGTACGGACACGCCGCCATACAGTAGCGACACCCGATACATTTGTCGTAGTCGATTTCGACGATACCGTCCTCTCGGGTGTAGGTCGCGTTGACTGGACAGACCTTCACACAGGGTGCGTTCTCACAGTGCTGACACGCAGTCGGTTGGTACTGCATGTCCAGCGACCCGCTTCCGCCGTCTTCGGGGTAGCCACCGCATGGGGTGTCGATCTTGTCGCCGCCCTCCGTGAGGACGCGGTTCCAGAACTGCCCCATCGGGACGTTGTTCTCCTGCTTACAGGAGATGGCGCAGGCGTGACAGCCAATACACCGCTCCTGGTCGATTACTAAGCCGTAGTTCGTCATTATCAGTCACCTCCTGTCCGCGGAGCCTCAGCAGCTGCTCCGCGTGGGTTGTTTCCTTCGTACATCTCGGCGTCGACGTCGGGTGCCGGTTCGACCTCGACGCGGACGTCGTAGAACGCCATCGTCTGGCCGACCTCGCTGACCTCGTTGTGGGTCAGGTCGTTGTGGTGGCCCCTGACGTAGTCACGAGACCACCACCCCTGGTCGGTGTTGACCAGACCGGGCTGGAACGCCTCGTTGTACTTCGCTTTGACGACCATCTCACCGCGTTCGTTGTAGACACGGACGTAGTCGCCGTCGCCGATACCGCGGGCCTTCGCGTCCCGCGGGTGGATGTCCAACTGCGGTTCTGGGTTGACTTCGCGCACCCAGTTCACCATCTCGTACTGCGAGTGGATGCGGAACCTGCTGTGTTTCTGCATGAACATCAGCGGGAACTGGTCTGCCTTCTCGTAGTCGTCGGCCGTCCGGTCTTCGACCGGGCGCGGCAGGTCGAACGAGACGCCCTTCTCACTCGGTGGGTCCTCGTTGTACAGTTCGAGACGACCAGTCTGCGTCGGGAACGCGTCGGTGTACTTGATGACCGAGACGCTCTGTTTCCGCTGGGTTCCCTGTTCGAAGATGGTCTCGAAGTCGATGTCGTCGTCTCTGCTGACGAGTTCGCGGAGCATCTCGCGCTTCGTCTCGGGGAACCGGTCACCGTAGCCGAGGCGCTCTGCGATGCCGCGAATCGCGTAGTAGTCGTCTTTCGACTCCCAGAGCGGTTCTTGGACCTTGTGCCGGTAGCCGAGGTGCGGGTGTGAACCCCATCCCGAGGCGATGTCCTCCTGTTCGAACCAGTGTGGCACGGGGAGGATGATGTCGGCGTGTTGGACCGTGTCTGTGTGGTGCATGTCCGCGACCACGTACATCTCGAGGCTCTCGATGGCCTTCTTGAACTTCTTGCGGTCGGGGAACTGGTTCCCCATCATGTTCGACTCGATGGAGTAGACGGCTCTGACCTTGTGCGGGTCGCCGTCTAACATCGAGGCGGGGTAGTCGGGGAAGTACATCTTCGGCCCAGGGTTCGACCCCTCGGGTGCAGCCCAGTCGCCGGCGCTGAGCACCGTCCCACCGGAGTGGTGGGCGTGGATGTTCCCGCTGCGGCCGTAGTCGCCCGTCAGCGCCATCAAGATGGCGTACGCCTGTCCGAAGATGTGGCCGTGGGTGTACCGGCCGAGTGCGTAACTCGGTGCGATGCCACCGGGGCCACGGGTCGCAAGCCAACGCGCCGCAGTCCGGATGTTCTGCGCTTTGACACCGGTCTTCTCTGCAATCTTCTCGGGTGCGTACTTCGCTGCGTGCTCTCTGAGCGTCGTCAGCGCGGTCACGTACTCGACACCGTCGATGGTGTACTCGCCGAAGAGGGCGTACGCACCGCCCGTCTCGGGTTCGAGTGCGACCGGTTCTTCGGTCCCCTGCTCGATGGCGACGACCTGGTCTTCGCTGCCGTCTTCGAAGACCTGGTTCGCGCGGAGCACCTCGCCGGTGTCTTTGTTAATCAGTGCGGGCGCAGTCGTCCGGCTCCGGACGAAGTCGGTGTCGTAGGTCCCTTCTTCGAAGACCGTGTGCATCATCGCGAGCGCGAGATACACGTCTTTGCCAGGCTTGACGGGAAGCCACAGGTCGGCTTTCGCCGCCGTCGTCGTGTACACCGGGTCGACGACGACGAGTTTCGCCCCGTTTTCGACCGCGTCGAGAATCTTCGAGGCGTCCATCTGGAACTGGCTGGAGAAGATGTCGGACCCCCAGACGATGATGGTGTTCGCGTTCTCCCAGTCTTCGGCCTCGTTGGTCGGCGGGAGGAAGAAGCCGACGCCAGTGACCCGGTTGAACCCACGGCCGACGTTCGCGTCGATACCCCATCCCGACTGGGTCGCACCGAACAGCGAGGCCAGTCGGTTGAACGACTTGCCCGTCTGTCCGTAGTTACCCGACCCCTCGTGGAAGAGGACGCTCTCTGCGCCGTGTTCCGATTTCAGCGACTGCATCTTGCCGGCGACGAGGTCCAGTGCCTCGTCCCACTCGATGCGTTCGAACTCGGCGTCCGGACCCCGTCCGGCCCCGTTGGGGTCGTCCGGCGACCAGTCCGTCCGTTTCATCGGATACTTCAGCCGCGTCGGGTCGTAGACGCGCTGGGTGTGCGACAGTCCGAGGACACACGCACGTTTGTACCGTTCGTCTTCTGGCGGGTGTGGTTCGATTTTCTTTACTTGACCGTCACGAACGTGGACGTCGATGGGACATTTCCCACGACAGTTGGGCGAACAGACGGTCTGAATCACTTCGTTCTGGCCGACGAAACTGTCGACGCCTGGGTTCTGCTTCGACGCCGGGTCGTCACCAGTCTCGACGAGTGTCTTGCCGAAGCCGCTGCCACCAAGCCCGAGCGCAGCAGCAGCACCGCCGGCTTTCAACACGTCACGTCGATGCACGCCGTCTCCGTTACTCATCTTAGAATCCCTCTGGTTCAGTTGGTCGCTTGTCTTCGCCAAACTCCGCGACTACCTCGTCGTGGTATTTCTCGTGAAATTCGGCGTCAGTCATCTCGCCGTTCGAGACGCGAATCGCGTCGCGAGCCATCCGCATTCCCAAATCAGCGTCGTAGTCGACGCCATCGAGAATCTCGGCTGCCTCTTCTTCCCACTCTGGAAGTGGCGTCAATCTCGGCTCTTGTGGGTCGCTCATGGCTACAACTAGTCTCTAGAAGCCGAACTCGGTAGGCCGTCCGCCGGATAATCCGGTCTTTTATAATGGGGTCGCAAAATGCCGAGACAACCACTCACAGTCGGAAATTCGACATATGAGTGTCATCGACACGCGGTTGGAAGACGTCGGAGCGGACCAGATTAGGGGTCGAACGCTTCCAGAACCAGATTAGGGGTCGAACGCTGCGGTCGCAAGCTTCGATTCGACGATGCTCAGCCGCTCTGAAAACGCCGACTTCGAAATACCGAGTGTGTTCGAAAGCTCGTCGAGCGTCGTCTGTCGGGGTGTCTCGTAGTAGCCCTCGCTCACGGCGAGCGTCGCGGCTTCTCGCTGTTTCGCTGTGAGTCGCGAGAGGTCTATCGTCGTCGGGTCGGATTTTACGGAATCGGACGGTTTTCGACTGGTGAGTCGTCGCAAGCTCACGCTCTCGGCGACGGCGTTGATTCGGTCCACCAACTCACTGATCACAGACCGGTCCGAAAGATACGTCTCGACGAGGAGAACGTCGTCGGAGACACCCTTGATTCGTGGCACACACCCGACGTCGTTGAACGCGAGGCAGAGACACGCTTCTCCGACACGGTTCGTCGCGTGGACCACCTGGCCGTTGCCGTCGCCTTGGATGGTCACCTCGGCGTGACAGACTCCATCGCAGATTTGGCTGTGGACGTTCTCGATTCTCTCGTCCGAGTTCGAAAGGGGACAGGAACAGTTCGCGAGTTCCACCTCGAATACTACCTCGAGGGTTCGCGCTCCCGAAGACGTGTCCAACGGCTCCACGTTGTCACCCCTGGAGCTTTCCATACGAGGGAGGTTTCCCGTTCACTCGAATATAGGTTTTGTCGATTCTCAGACATCATTTGTCGGTAGTCGTCATATTTCCTGGATTTTTTCGTCAGCACGGTGGAACAATGGTAACAAATATCCCACATACACTACTGGATGTCAACATATCTCACCGGGGTGCCCAGTCGGTGTCTCGGACGGATTATGTGTCGACCGGACGGCCAAAACTTCACGAAAACACGTGGTGTGCTCGTGTTCCGGTCGCTACGACACCGCCGCAATCGACGCTGTCTCGGTGGTCGTCTCGTTTTCTTCGCTCTCGTTCGCTTTCTGAACGACGTAGCGTTGGCCCACCATCGGGTCCAGCAGACTGTCGACTGGCGCGCGGTCGTCTCGCAAGAGCGGGACGTCGTCGGTGGGTTCGGTGTTCCGGTAGGACGATATCTCCGCTGCGAGGTCGATGCCGACGTCACGCTGTTGGTTTCGCGCCTGTAAGTCGTCGCGTGTCACGAGCGTCGCGTCTTTCGTCGCCACCACCTCGATATTCTGGACGACCACGCTCCCGGCGGTGGGGAAACTGTACACCTGCGGATACACCGCCTGCATCGTCTTGTACTCTGCGCGGTAGAACTGCGAGGCGGGACCCGACGGCGCGGAGATGACGTTCGCAAAGAGGATGCCGTCTTCGTCGAGGCGGTCCGAGGTGAGTCGCATGAACTCGACCGTCGTCAACTGGAACGGGACCTTGTCTTTCCGATAGGCGTCGAGGACGATGAGGTCGTACGTCTGATTCGTCTCTCGGAGGTACTGCCGGCCGTCCATCGTGTAGATGTTGAGGCGGTCGGACTCTTCGACCCGGAAGTACTCCTTTGCGACCGAGACCACTTCGGGGTCGATTTCGACGACGTCGACGGTCACGTCGGGGTATTTCTCCAGAAACACCCGTGGGCCGGTGAAGCCGCCACCACCGACGAACAACACCCGGTCGATGTCGTCCGAGAGGAGAAACGGGACGTGAAAGTACGACGTGTAGTCGAAGACGTGCCGCGTCGGGTCGTCCAAATCCATCGCGCTGTGGGGTTGGCGGTCGAGATAGAGCGTCCGGGTGTCGCCGGCGTCGACGACGCGGAGTTCTTGATACGCGGTCTGTGTGTGGTAGACGGTCCTTCCAGCGCTATCCAGGCCGATGCCACCGCTCACGGTGGCGGCGACGAGCAGGATGCTGACGCCGACGCTCCAGTACACTTCCCGTCGAGTGATGTTCGGACGAGCGAGGACGACAGCGGTTCCGACCGAGATGACACCCATGACGAGTCCGATTTGCGGCACGCTCAGCGACGGGATGAGGACGAACGTGGTCGCGAACGCGCCGACGATGCTTCCAATGGTCCCCACCGCGTAGACGTGTCCCGACGCCGCCCCGATTTCAGAGCGTCCCGAGAGCTCTGCCGCGTACGGACTGATGTAGCCGAGGAGGTAGGTCGGTGGGCCGAAAAGCAGCGTAATCGCGGGGAGTGACGCGAACCGACTCGGGATGGGAAGTCCCGCCGTCGACTGTAAGAGGATGTCGCCGAAGAGGATGACACCGGCGATGTACGTGGCCGTGGCGATGAAGACACGGACGAGACTGTCGTTCGACGCCGACGCTGCTCGCTGGCCGCCACGGTGATAGCCGAGACTCAGTGCCGCGAGGAAGACGCCGATGATGCTCCCCCACGTGTAGATGCTGCTTCCGAACTCGGGGGCAATCATCCGACCCGCGAGAATCTCTAACCCCATGCTCGTCACGCCGGAGACGAACACTGCCAGTTCTGGGCGCGTCATCCGGAGCGGAGAGAGGGAGGGGGTCGAAGCCATAGGGAACACGTAGGAGGAGGCGCGTATTAAACCACTCAGCTGACACCAGAACCGACTCGTCGGAGGAGTCGACTCGTCGAAGCGGCGTCGCAGTCGAAGCACCTGCTACGAGGCCATCGAGACGACGGTGAAGAGGAGATAGCCGGTGGAGAACGAGAGGACGAACGACCCGACCCACGCACCGAGCGTCTTGAGAATCTTCGCGCGACTGATTCCCGCCCCACCGGTGATAGCCGCACCACTCCCGATGATAGCCGAGACGACGATTTCGTTGAACGAGACAGGGACACCGAGGAAGACGGCGACCTGCGCGATGAGGAACGACGGAATCAACGCGGAGATTGCCCGGCGTGGCCCGAGCGACGAGTAATCCTGCGAGAGCGACTTTATCATCCGCGGTGCGCCCATCCACGCGCCGACCAGAATCCCGACTCCACCGCCGAAGAGGACCGCAAAGAGCGGAATCGCCATGGTATCGAAGAGCGGAAGCAACGGGCCGACGGCGAGGCCGACTTGCGACCCACCGGCGGAGAAGGCGACGAGCGACCCCAGTGCGAGCAGGAATCGGTTCATCGCCCGGTGCTCGTCTCGGTGGATATCGAGACGCACGAGCGTAGCGGCGACCACCGCAAACGAGAGTGTCACGACGAGTGACCCGTGAGCAGTGGCCGGCGCGAGTGACGCCCCGAGCGCACGAGCGAGTGACTGGCCGCCGGTCTCCCCACCGAGCATGGCGAACTCGATGTTGGCGACGACTGCGCTGACACTCGCGGCCAACGCCGGGATACAGATAGACTCGGGTGCCCACTCGCGAGAGAGCAACCGCGCGAGTCCGTAGGCGAGTCCACCGCCGACGAACGGGGTGAGTACCCACACCGACGCGATTTCCTGATATTTCGCCCACGCAGGTGTGCCGCCGAGGGCGACGCCGATACCGATGACCGCACCGGTGACGGTGAACGCTGTTGCGATGGGTATCCCGGTGACGATGCCGGCGGCCATGAGTCCACCCGCGAGGAGCAACACGACGACTGCCGCCACCGGCGACAACGAGACGCCGTCGATGAGACCGGTTCCGATAGCCGACGAGACGCTCTCACCCTGAACGAGCGCACCCAAAAACGCGATGACGCCGACGACGAGACCCGCCCGCATTATCGAGATGGCGTTCGCGCCAACCGCTGGTGCGAAGGGCGTCGCACCCGCCGACCCGGCCCCGATTATCCACGCCATGAACAGACTGACGGAACTGGCGACGACGACGAGGACGAGCGAGAGCAGTTCAACCATCGGAAGAGCGGAGAGAGACCATCGTTCGAGTTCGTGTGTGGCGAAACGACCAGGCTGTTGTCGACAGTTCTCAGGTGTGTCCAATTAAGTCTTAAGATAGTATTCCCATCAGCGCGCAATACTAACGTCGCCCAAAAACCACTATTTCGTCTGACAACGCCAATTACCATCTCTCACAGCTTCATTCGTGAACCACCTAGTTACGAAAGACCCAATCCTCTACAACAGTCCGTCGGCGAAGGTTCATATACGAAACCGAGGCCAGACCCGTCGTGCCGAATCGAATCGCCGTGTCTGACCTCGCTCGCGCCGCGTACTGTCCGCGCCAACTCCACTACGCCCGCCGCGACGAGGACCGCGAACCACCGCCCGCAGTCCGTGAAATCCGCGCCCTCGCGTTCGAGTATCCGACGCTCCTCACGGCCAGCGACGACGAACTTTCGACCCGTCCGCTGGCGGCGACGCCCACGACGTATCGCCAGAATCTCCGACGCCTCAGTGAGCGTGACGAGTGGGACGTACTGACGGAGCCACTCGACCGGGAGGTTCTACTCACGGGGAAAGACTGTCGGGGCGTCGCACACAAACTCGTCGGCGACCCGGTGGTACCGTCTGTCGTCTCACCGGGCATGCCACCCGAGCGAGGCGTCTGGGAACCGCAACGAGTCCGGGCCGTCGCGCTAGCGAAGGCGCTCGCGTGGGAACGCGAGCGCGAGGTCCCGACCGCCTACGTCGAATACCCTGCCCACGGCGTCGTCCGAACCGTCCGCCTCACGACGAGAAACAAAGCAGCGTATCGGCGGGCACTTCGAATCGCTCGGGAACTCGACTTCGTCCCGCCGCGACTCCGCGACTCCGCGAAGTGCGACGAGTGCGCCTATCGAGAACAGTGTGGGGTGAAAACGCGGACGTTACGGTCACTGTTTCGCCGGTGACCACACTCGGTCGCTTTCGCTGCGCTCGGTCAGTCGTTGGCTTCGAGCCACGCCTCGATTTCGTCTGCCATCGCACCGCGTCGGTGGACGACGCCGCGTCCGGGGTCTACGACGGTGCTCTCGGTTCCCGGTGTGGTCCCACCGTCGAGGACGACAGCGACGGCGTCGCGAATCTCGTCGGAGAGTTGCGACGGATGGGTGATACTGCCGGTCCCCGACCGGTTGGCACTGGTCGCCGTCACGGGGGTCTCGGCCGCGCGGAACAGGTCGCGGGCGAGTTCGTGGTCGGGGACGCGCACACCGACTCGTCTCCGCCCATCGACGAGCACGTCCGAGAGCGTGTCGCGGCGTTCGACGACGACGGTGACGGGTCCGGGGAGGAACCGGCGCATGAACGCTTCTTCCGTCTCGTCCGCGACGACGTATTCGAGTGCGGCGTCGACGTCTGGGAATCCCGCCGAGAGCGGTTTGTCCCTGGAACGGCCCTTGATTTCGAAGACGTGTTCGATGGCGTCGGGGTTGGTCGCGTCCGCGCCCATCCCGTAGACAGTCTCGGTCGGATAGACCACGGCCTCACCACGGCGGATGGCCGCGGCCGCCTCCGTCAGGTCGTCGTCGCTCATAGCCGAGGGGATGCGAGACGAGCGAAAAAGCGTGACGAAACGGGGTGACGGCGGTCGGTGAGACGGGATTGAACGAAGTAGAGGCGGTCGATGAAACGGAATGGAACGAAGTAGAGGCGGTCGATGAAACGGAATGGAACGAAGTAGAGGCGGTCGATGAAACGAGACGAGGTGGCCGACGAAACGGGATTAGGCGTCGGAGACGGCGGCGACGATTTCGTCGTAGTCCGGGAAGTCCGGCCACTGCGCTGCGACCCATCGGTACTGAACTTCGCGGTCCTCGTCGAGGAGGAAGACGGCGGGGCGGTGTTCGGTGATACCCGTCATGTCGTCGAGGTCGTTTTCGATACCGTAGTCGGTCGCGACGTCGGCCGCGGGGTCCGAGAAGAGTCGTGCGTCCACACCGCGCTCTGCGAGGAACGTCTTGTGCTCGTACGGCGAGGAGATAGAGACCCCGACGGTCTGGACTTCTTCGGGGACACCGCGGTCACGCAGATTGTTCCAGATGTACGTCGAGGGGAACGCGCCGTCCATCGTGTGGAACACGAGCAAGACGGGACCTTCGTCGGTCAGGTCCGAGAGCGACGCGTCCTCCCAGTACTCCTCGTCGACGAGTGGGCGGGTGAAATCGGGGGCGGTGTCGCCGACGTCCGGTGCGTCGTGTGGCGGGAGTTCGACCACGTCGAAGTCGACCATTATGCCACCTCCCCGTTGCCGTAGGTGCGTTCGAGGTAGTCGACGATGTTGGCGGACTCGGACATCGTGACACCCGTGTTCTCGTCGACGAGGGCAGGGACAGTTCGCTTCCCGGAGACGCGCTTGACGACGTTTCGGTCGGAGTGCATCGGTTCGACGAAGCGCGAGCGGTAGTCGAGTCCGTGTTCGTCGAGGACGCGAACGACGCGCTCGCAGTACGGACACGCCTGCAACCGATACAGCGTAATCGCCGGCTGGTCGTCTGACATGGGGGCACATTGGGAAGACCCCCGCCTAAGCCCTTCGCTCGCGGGCATCCCCGCCGCAATGGCGCACAGTGTCCGAGCGTTCTCCTGGACCTCGCTACGGTCTGGCGGTGACGCCGAGGGCAACTCTTAATTCCGGTCCCACGCAAGACTGTATAGTTACATGGGTTTGCCGCCGCTACTACCACTTCCAGCCACGTTCCTCACGGCCGCACAGGTCTCGAACGTCCCGCTGGACGACACGACAATCACGGTCCTCGGTGGGGCTGCGATTCTCGTCCTCATCGCACTCTCGGCGTTCTTCTCTTCCTCCGAGATCGCGATGTTCTCGCTCGCGAAACACCGCGTCGACTCGCTCGTCGAAGACGGGGTCCCCGGAGCGACGCGCGTCAAAGCGCTCAAAGACGACCCACACCGACTCTTGGTCACGATTCTCGTCGGCAACAACATCGTCAACATCGCCATGTCGGCGCTGGCGACGGGACTCCTCGCCGTTCTCAACTTCGGACCCGGTGAGTCGGTGCTCATCTCCACGTTGGGTATCACCACGCTCGTCTTGCTGTTCGGCGAGAGCGCACCGAAGTCCTACGCGGTCGAGAACACGGAGTCGTGGGCACTCAGAATCGCCCGTCCGCTGAAGTACGCCGAACTGCTGTTGCTCCCGTTGGTCGTCTTCTTCGACTACCTGACGCGGATCATCAACAGCATCACCGGCGGCCAGACCGCCATCGAGACGACGTACGTCACGCGTGACGAGATTCAGAACCTCATCGAGACGGGCGAACGCGAGGGCGTCATCGAAGAAGAAGAACGCGAGATGCTCGACCGCATCTTCCGGTTCAACTCGACCATCGCGAAAGAGGTCATGACGCCGCGTCTCGACATGACCGCCGTTCCGAAGGACGCCACCATCGACGAAGCCATCGAGACCTGTGTGCAGGCAGACCACGAACGCGTCCCCGTCTACGACGGGAACCTCGACAACGTCATCGGCATCGTCAACATCCGGAACCTCGTCCGCGAGAAGTACTACGGTGAACGCGGCGTCGGCCTCGCAGACATCGTCTCGCCGACCCTCCACGTCCCCGAGTCGAAGAACGTGGACGAACTGATGGCCGAGATGCAAGACACCCGGATGCAGATGGTCATCGTCATCGACGAGTTCGGGACCACCGAGGGACTCATCACGCTCGAAGACATGGTCGAAGAAATCGTCGGAGACATCCTCGAAGGCGACGAGGAAGAACCGTTCGAGGAAGTCGACGAGGACACCTTCCTCGTCCGCGGCGAGGTCAACATCGACGAAGTCAACGAGATGCTCGACATCGAACTCCCGGAGGGTGAGGAGTTCGAGACGCTCGCCGGTTTCATCTTCAACCGCGCTGGCCGCCTCGTCGAAGAAGGTGAGGAGATAACGTACGGCGACATCGTCATCCGCATCGAACAGGTGGACAACACGCGCATCATGAAAGCGCGCATCCGAACCAACGTCGGCGTCGACGACGACGAAGACGAAGACGAAGACGACGAAGAAGCAGAAGTCGAACCGGACGCCTGATAACTGCAGTCCAGTCCGACACCGATTCGACCGGCCTGTTTTAGCCGAGAAGCGTAAACGAAAGCAAGACGAGCACGAGCGAGACGAGCGTGAGCACGACCAATCCACGCGAGGTTGCGGTGCCGTCGCTGAGGTGGGCCGAACGCGTACGGAAGCGAATCGCCAGGAAGAACCCGCCGAGACCGACCGCACCGAACGTGAATCCACGGAGAGAGAGTCCGGTGACGATAGCCATCGCGACGTGATAGACACCGAATCCCGCCCAGAGGGCGGCGACGAGATTGGCGAGGGCTACCCGGAGAGCGCGAACGTTCACACAGATAGTACGCTTGACACGAGCGTAAAGACGCCGTAGCTGAGGCCGAACGCGAGAACCAACGACCCGACCCACGCGAGGACGGTGTAGACCATCTTCTGTTTCGAGACACCGGACCCACCAGCGGCGAATCCAGACCCGATGATGGCGCTGACGATGATCTCGTTGAACGAGACGGGAACGCCGAGGGCGACGGCCGTCTGTGCGATAGCGAACGATGGAATCATCGCCGCAATCGAGCGCCGTGGACCGAGCGAGGAGTAGTCCTGTGCGAGTGCTTTAATCATCCGTGGGGCACCCGTCCACGACCCGGCGAGGAGGCCGACCCCACCACCGACGAGCAGCGCCACCAACGGGACGGTGACGGCGTCGAGCAAGGGAACTAACGGACCGATTGCGAGTCCGACCTGACTCCCGCCAGCAGAGAAGGCGACCAACCCGCCGAGGACGAGCAAGAATCGGCGCTGACCACGAGTCGGGTCGGTGCGCATCCAGCGACCGACGATGGCCGCTGCGACGACGCCAGCGAACAGGACGCTCGCGACGAACCACACCGACTCTCCGAATCCAGTGCCAGCGAGTCCGACGGCCGACGCGCGGGCCAGCGACGCAGACGACCCGTCCGTGCCCAGGCCAGCGAACTCCATGTTGGCGACGAGGACACCGACGATTCCGGCGAGAACCGGAACCGTCGCCGTCTCGGAGAACCGCTCTGAGCGAAGCGCTCGAGCAGTGGCGTACGACGCACCACCCCCGACGAACGGGACGAGCACCCACAGCGTCACGATTTGCTGGTATTTCGCCCACGCGGGGTCGCCACCCATCGCGAGTCCGACGCCGACGACCGCACCGGTGACGGTGAAGGCAGTCGCGATTGGGTAGCCGGCGAAGACGCCGAGTGCGACGAGTATCGCCGCGGTGAGCAGTGCTACGACTGCGGCCGTAACCGTGAGTGTGACGCCGCCGATGAGTTCGGTGCCGACCGCGTTGGTGACGTTGGCACCCTGAAGAATCGCGCCGGCAAAGCCGAGCAAGCCAACGACGAACCCAGCGCGCATCACCGAGATAGCGTTCGCACCGACCGCAGGCGCGAAGGGCGTCGAACCGGACGACCCGGCCCCGATTGCCCACGCCATAAAGAGACTCGCGAGTGCGGCGACGACGAGCGTCGCGAGCGTTCCGACTGCTACCACAGACTCGCACCTCGCGTTCTGTTCCGGGCAGTCGACGACATCCTACCGGCGTCTTGCGTCATCGTAGCCTTCGCGCAGTCCGAGCAGCGTTCGCCGCACGAGAAGATATGCGAAGAAGACGAAGAGCAACATCACGATGAGCAACCCAGTGAACACTGGGTCTCCAACGAGGAAGTCGACGACGCCGTCTACGACCAGAGGGTCGGGCATGTGCGAGGATTCCGAGTGCCCTGGGTATAGCAATTTCGGCGTCGGGACGTAACAAGATACTAATATTTTTTAGGTGGACCGGGAGTAACGCGGATAGATGGCCGACCTGATACCCTCCAACTCCAGTGACCTCGACGACGAGCGGGAAGGCCGAGACCCGCGAGTCATCGGTCTCGACAGCGACGAGGCCGACGAACTCCTCGCTGCCATCTCGTCTTCGACCGCTCGGTCGGTTCTCGCATCACTCCACGAGGCCCCCGCAACCTCCTCGGAACTTGCGGCAGACGTGGACACCTCACTCCAGAACGTCCAGTACCACCTCGGAAATCTCTCTGACGCGGGTCTCATCGAAGTCGTCGACACCCGCTACTCCGAGAAAGGCCGCGAGATGAAGGTGTACACGCCCTCCGACCGCGCACTCGTCGTCGTCGCCGGCCGCGAAGACGAGACGCGTGGCCTCAAAGGCGCACTCTCCCGCCTCATCGGCGGTATCGGCGTCCTCGGTGTCGGCGGTGTCGTGGTGAACCGACTCGCTCGGACGGGGAGCGTCTTCCCGTTCGCTGCGACGGGCGGGGCCGACGGTGGGAGTGCAGAGAGTACCGAAGCGAGTGACAGTGGTGGTGCTGGCGGGAGTGGAGGCGCGGCGAACGAATCGACGAGTTCGGACGTCGCGGTTAGCTACGAAGGGGAAGATATCGGAGTGAACTCGAGAGGCGGGGGCGAGACGACTGCTGCAGACGCGACGACGACCGCCGAAGGCGACGGCGGGTACAGTATCGCGGAGTCGACGACGACCGAATCAGCAGACCAAGCCCAGACTGTCACCGAAGAAGCGACTCGGACTGTCGCCGAGGAGACGACTCAGACCGTCGCCGAGGAGGCGACTCGAACCGTCACGGAGACGGCGGCCTCGACGCCGACACCAGCCCCGACTGACGAACCAGCGACGGCAGCAGAATCCGTGACGACAACAGAATCCGTGACGACAGCAGTCCAGACGGCCACGGAAACGGCCGCGCAGTTCACGAGCGGGTCTCCCGGCGTCACCGACACGATTGGCGTCCCCTCGCCGGGAGCGATGTTCTTCCTCGGCGGACTGACCGTCCTGCTCGTGTGGGTCGCAGTCGGCGTACTTCGTGACTAAAACGGCCGTTTTAGCTTACGGTGCGTATTTGACCTGCTCTCCCGTAGGACTGTGTACGAGGCCGCGTTCGGGGTGACGGCGACGGACCCACTGCCCCCCAACCGGTGCCCCTGCCCACCGTCGTCGTCTTCCGACGTGCCTCGGAACGCCGAGCCCGTGCCCTCCACCCTGTTCCCGCTGGTTCTTCGGCCCCACCAACACCTTCGTCAGTTCCCGCCGGGCACGACACGGAACGTGTCGAACACCTCACCATCGACAGTGACGAGTCTTCCCCGCAACCCACCGCCGGGGAGCGGTTCGAGTTCCGCGTGTGCCTTTCGGTGCCCTCGCGGTTGGGCGTGACTCCCCGGATTGAGGAGTGGAATCGCCCCCGTGCCGTCGAACGTCGGTCGGTGGCTATGGCCGAAGATGACTGCGTCAGCACCGCGCTCCCGGCCGAAGAGTGAGAGCGCCGTCCCACCGCCGCGGCGAGTGTGTGTCATCGCGAACTCCACGCCGCCGTAGGTGAAGTTTCGTGCCTCGGGAATTCGGTCGCGAATCTCGGAGGCGTCGTTGTTGCCGTAGACCGCCAGAAACTGCTCGGACTCGTCGATAAACGCGTCGAGGACCGATTCGCGCATGAAGTCACCCGCGTGGACGACGAGGTCTGCTTCTCTGACCGCGTCGAGCGTTCGACTCGCGAGACGGTGGCCGTCTGTGCTGTGTGTGTCGGAGACGACGACGAGCATACCGACACTATGGGTCGAAGGTAGTGAACCCTATCGTCTTCGAGTCGGGCGAACAGGGGGCGTGTTTGGTGGGGACGCCGACGGACATGTGTCCGTGGCGAAACGTCTATCCGGGCGGGGGGAGTGCCCCACGACATGGCAGGCAGTACGTCCGTCGTCGTCGCCGCCCTCTTCGCGAACGGGGCCATCGCCATCCTCAAATTTCTCGGGTTTCTCGCGACTGGGAGTCCCTCCATGCTCTCGGAGACGTACCACTCCATCTCCGACACCGGGAATCAGGTGTTTCTCCTCATCGGCATTCGGTACAGCAAACGTGAGGAGACGCAGATGCACCCCTTCGGGTTCGGGAAAGCACAGTTCTTCTACTCGTTTCTCGTCTCCGTGATGCTGTTCGGCATCGCGGGGTGGGAGTCGGCGAAACACGGTTACGACGCCCTGATGCACCCCGGACACGGTGGCGGCGCAGAGAGTATCTTACTCTTCGGGATGGAGATTCGACCCATCTGGGTCAACGTCGCCATCCTCCTCGGTGCCATCGCCTTCGAGAGTTACGCCTTCGTGAAAGCCAACGCCGAACTCCGCCGCCAAATCAACGAGTACGAGTGGGATGGCCTCGTGCAAGCGTTCCGGGAGACGAGCGACGTGACGACGCTGACGGCCTTTACCGAAGACACCGTCGCGCTCGTCGGTGCGATGCTCGCACTCGTCGGTATCGGTCTCACCGAACTCACGGGGAATCAGGTGTACGACGCGGCGACGGCGCTCCTCATCGGTATCCTCCTCATGGGGTTCGCCATCGCACTCGCGTGGGAGAACAAGCGACTGCTCATCGGTGAGAGCGTCCCGACACGCGACGAACAGGAGCTCAAGAAAATCGTCCGAAACGACCCCCACGTCACCCACGTGGACAAGTTCCGCGCATCCTACGTCGGCCCCGAGAAACTCCTGCTCGCGCTCGACGTGAGTTTCGACCCCGAACTCGACACCGAAGAGATAGACGACCACATCACCGCCATCGAAGAGACACTCAAGGCGGCGGACGACCGAGTCCACTTCGTCTACATCGAACCCGAACTGTGAGATGAATCTCGTCGAACTCGCCCCCTCGGTCGTGTTCGTCGCGGCGGGCGGCTACATGTACAGTCGGCCGATGTCGGTCCGGAGTTTCGTTTCTCCGCGGAAGTGGAAGGAGTCGCCGGAGGAAGCAGCGCAACTCCAGCGCGTGTTGGCGAAGGCGGTTGGTTTTGCGCTCGTCGGCGGCGGCGTACTGTGGTTCGTCATCGCGCTTGCATTCGGCTGAGTCTGCCGAGTGTCTACTGCGACTGGACCGCTTCGGCGACGCGTTCGACTGCTTCCTCCACGTCTGCGCGGGAGACGTCGAGGTTCGTCGTAAACCGGGTGTGATACTCCCCGAACGGTCCACCGAGAACGTCGACACCCTCACACAGGTCGACGAACTCTTCTGCCGTGAGTCCGGCGTCTTCGGAATCGACGACGACGATGTTGGTGTCGGGCGTCGGAACCGAGAGTCCGTCGACGGCGTCGAGGCCCTCCGCGAGGACGCGGGCGTTCTCGTGGTCGTCGGCGAGTCGGTCGACGTTGTCGAGGGCGACGAGACCGGGCGCGGCGATGATACCGGCCTGTCGCATCCCGCCCCCGAACTGCTTGCGGACGCGAGTCGCTTCTTCGATGAACTCCTCGGGGCCGGCGAGCATCGACCCGACGGGTGCACCGAGTCCCTTCGAGAGACAGAACATCACGGTATCGACGTTCTCGACCATCGCGTTCGGGTCTTCGTCGAGTGCGACGCAGGCGTTGAACACGCGTGCGCCGTCGAGGTGGACCGGGATGCCGAGTTCGTGTGCCGCCTCGGCCGCCGCGTCGATATCGGCTTTCGGGATGGCGACGCCGCCGCGGGCGTTGTGCGTGTTTTCGAGACAGACGACACCGGTTCCGGCGACGTGGAGTGACTCTTCGCGTGCGTGCTCGCGAATCTGGTCGGGCGTCGGGACGGCGCTCTCACCGGCGTCGAAGGCCCGAACCTGCAGGCCGGACAACTGGGCGAATCCGCCGACTTCCCACTTGTAGACGTGCGCCTGGACGTCGACGAGCGCCTCTTGACCGGGTTCGGTGTGGACACGGGCCGCGATTTGGTTCCCCATCGTCCCCGACGGGACGTACAGGGCGGCCTCCATTCCGACCAGTTCGGCGGCGCGTGCTTCGAGTTCGTTCACTGTCGGGTCGTCGCCGTACACGTCGTCACCGACCGCGGCGTCGCGGGCGGCCTCACGCATCTCGTCGGATGGGAGGGTGACCGTGTCGCTTCGGAGGTCTATCATCGGCCAAAGAGACCGCACCGACCGAGAAATAGCCCGGTGGTCCGTTCGGGTTCCGTCCCGCGATGGCAACATTTGCGCTTCGAAACATGTTTGCCCAGGGGAGACACACGCCACGGTATGGACCCACGTATCCGCGAACACGCCCAGACCATCGTGGACCACTCGACACGCGTAGAGGAAGGCGACAACGTCGTCGTCTCCGCGCCTGCAGTGGCCGACGACCTCGTGACCGCCGTCTGCGAACTCATCGGTGAGCGCGGCGGGTACGTCGTCACCACCAGTTCCGACCCACGATTCATGCGTGCGTACCTTCGAGCGGCCGACCGCGAAGAGTTCGAGACGCCGTCGCACCAACTCGCACTGTTCGAAGAAGCGGACGTGCTCATCAACATCCGCGCCGAGGTGAACGCCAGCGAGCAGAGCGACGTCGACCCGGCGACCAACGCCGCGTGGAGACGCGCCTACAAGCCAGTTCAGGTGGAAGCGCTCTCGAAGCGCTGGTGTCTCACGCAGTATCCCGCGAAGGGGAGCGCCCAACTCGCCGGCATGAGCACCGAAGCGTACGAGAACTTCGTCTACGACGCCGTCAGTCTCGACTGGGAGAAGCAGGCCGAACACCAGCAACAGATGGTCGAACTCCTCGACGACGCCGACGAAGTCCGCATCAAGTCGGGCGACGAGACGGACGTGACGATGAGCGTCGCCGGCAACACCACCATCAACGACAAGGGTGAACACAACCTCCCCGGCGGCGAGGTGTTCACCGCACCCGTCAAAGACTCCGTGGAGGGTGAGGTGTACTTCGACCTGCCCCTCTACCGGCAGGGTCGCGAAGTCTCCGGCGTCCGCGTCCGATTCGAAGACGGCAAAGTCGTCGACTACTCCGCAGAACGCAACGAGGAGGTCCTCGACGGCGTGTTCGACACCGACGACGGTGCTCGCTACCTCGGTGAACTCGGTATCGGAATGAACCGCAACATCGACCAGTTCACCTACAACATGCTCTTCGACGAGAAGATGGGCGACACCGTCCACATGGCCGTCGGCACCGCCTACCCCGAGACGGTCGGTGAAGAAAACGAGGTCAACGAGAGCGCCGAACACGTGGATATGATCGTGGACATGTCCGAAGATTCGGTCATCGAACTCGACGGGGAAGTCGTCCAGCGCAACGGCACGTTCGTGTTCGAAGACGAGTTCTGAGGAACTCTGCGGTCTTTTTCCCTCCACCGTGAGACGCGTCGCGTCTCACGAGCCTTCGTTCGCGTTGCTCACGAAGACAGGGTTTGCGGACGTGAGCGCAGCGAACGCCCGGAAAAAGGTGGAACTGGCACGTTCGTGTTCGAAGACGGGTTCTGAGGAACTCTGCGGTCTTTTTCCCTCCAGGTTTTTGCGGACGTGAGCGCAGCGAACGCCCGGAAAAAGGTGGAACTGGCACGTTCGTGTTCGAAGACGAGTTCTGAGGAACTCTGCGGTCTTTTTCCCTCCAGGTTTTTGCGGACGTGAGCGCAGCGAACGCCCGGAAAAAGGTGGAACTGGCACGTTCGTGTTCGAAGACGAGTTCTGAGGAACTCTGCGGTCTTTTTCCCTCCACCGTGAGACGCGTCGCGTCTCACGAGCCTTCGTTCGCGTTGCTCAGCGAAGACAGGGTTTTGCCCGAGCGAGCGGAGCGAGGGGAAACAGTGGATTGGCTCTGTTGAACCCCTCAGTCGCTGATAGTTTGTTGCGGCCGTGCTGAATAGAGGGCGCAAGTCGGTCATCAAGTTCGTTCGAGATGAGCATCTGCTTGGAGAAACCACATGCTCGTCATCGTGACGAGGGCAGTTTGCCGAATACTTATAGAGTTAATCCGGCAACTAGGAGTAAGATGGCCAGTTCGACTCGGAACGGCGACGCCAACGATGGCGAGATTCGTCTCTGGCAAGAGGACGGCTGGTGGATCGCGAAAGACGTCGATACGGGCGTGACCACGCAGGGAGAGTCCAGAGAAGAAGCGCTGGATAACCTCGACGATGCTGTCGCAGTCCACACCGGGAAGCGTGGACGTGAACCGACGGACGAAGAACTTCGTGCGCTGGGAATCGACCCCGCGAACAACACCACTGGTGACCAAGAACCGCCGGACGCCCTCGATTAATCGATGGGTCGGCGAACGTTCTCCGGAATGGAGGACGTGAAGGTTCTCGTCAACGTCGGTGGGTTCGAGTGGCGACGAACGACTGGGGACCACGCTCAACTGTACTACGAACACCCGACGAACGAAACTGACCGTCGACAGGTGACCGTCCCGCTGCATAGTGAGTTACGTACTGGGACGCTCCGAAACATCGCAGAAAGTGCCGGAGCACACGATTTCGATGCCTTCTGTGAGTGGATAGACGAAAACGCCTAATCCCGCACCGAAGAGACGGGTCTACTCGCTATTGTCGAATCGTGAGCCCGATTTCTTGTTCGTGCTGACTACAGCGCGCGAATCGGTCACTGACTATTTGGATTCTGACGAGTGATTTAACGGACGGTGCTAACAGATAGAATAGGTTGATTGGAGTGTCCCATCCGACTCGTAGAAGAAGTAAATATCACCGAGACAATCGGAAATGGAAACCTCAGAGTGAGTTTGTCCCTCTGAGATAGTGGCGGATACAGTTACTGACCGAGAGTCTTCTGGCAACGATTCTTCAGTGATACCTGCAACAACTTCGGTCGTCTGTGCATCGACAGTGAACGTATCTTGATATACATTCGTTCCACCACGCTCAACACCGATAGTCAGCGTCACACCACGGTTTAGCGAATTTTCAATACGGATTTTATGTGGATACTCCCCATCGCCAGACTCAATGAATGATGCATTATCGATTGGGGTTGGTGTTGGTGTCGTAGATGAAGGCTGATTCTGACTAAGACAGCCACTCAACGCAAAACCCCCACTAATCGTCGTTACGAGGAATGTTCTCCTCTTCATGATGTCAACGAATCCACGGCTCTCCAAAGGCCTTCTGTTGATTTGAAATCTGGCGAGCAATATTCATACCCACCCACCCGTTGGCTCGGAAACTGTCTCTGCTGAACTCACCCTCTGTGTCACGTCACACCTATCAAAATCTGAGGATTTCAACAGAGCCAATGGGTCGAAATCTCCCGACTAGTCTGTCGTTCACCAACCCCGACAGAGAATAGCTACTTCTCTCCTGTTCGCGTCTAGAGACGTGGTGGAACACAGTGGCGAGAGTGGTACATTTCGACATCGACGCGGACGACCCTGAACGAGCAATCGCATTTTACAGTGAGGTGTTTGGATGGGAGTTCGAGAAGTGGGACGGTCCGATGGACTACTGGTTGGTAACGACAGGCGACCCGGACACGCCCGGTATCGATGGCGGACTCGCAGTCCGTTCGGGACCAGCACCTGACGACGACACACCTGCGTCAGCGTACACCTGTACAATCGACGTCGACGACGTGGACAGCGTCGTCCAGTCCGTGGCGGAACACGGCGGGCGCGTCGTAGACGACGTGCAGACGATTCCGGGAGTGGGCCGACTCGCCTCCTGCGTCGATACGGAAGGCAATCGGTTTGGCGTAATGGAGAGCGACGAAACGACCGCCTGAGACACGCCGTTCTCCGACGGTCGATTACACTGGGACTGGGAGTGAGGTGAGTGGATTCACCGAGTTCGAGTGGAACTCGGCCGTGGTCGAACACGACTGCAAACGCGACAGATACGACGGGGAAAGCTGGATGAAACGCACGGATTCGACCGTAAGAGCAACCTTTCACCTCTAGGTTTCACATCGTCGAAGGCGGTTGTGTCGTCGGGTCTCCAGTCGAAACACTACCCTTTGGATTTCCGGCAGTGCGTCCAGTCCCGAATCCGTCAGACACACGTCGCACAAGTCGTGAAAAACTGGAATCTCCAATCGAAACGATGCCCTTCGGTTCCTCGACAGGATTGTGACAAATCTTCACATGGGCCACCAGCTTTAACCGAAGAACAGCGAGAGGTTTCACCAATGCCAGCGGTTCAGTGTAGAGCATGTGGTCGCGACGTGGCCGTCCACGAGATCGAGACGAGGACGCGAACGAGTACGCAGGGGTTCGACACGAGATATCGGTGTCCCTACTGCAGCGAGGAGATGCGTGACGTAAAAACGCGAATCGTCTGACTTACTCGTCGATATCGAGTTCGAACTGTTCGTTTTCGGTGACGGCGTTGAGGACGACGGAGGTGTTGGATTCGCGGATATCCACGTCGGTGAGCAACTTCTTGATCTGTGTGTTCATGCCGTCTGTGTCGCGGAACTTGCCGATGGCGATGATGTCGTAGTCACCGGTGACCTCGTACACCGAAATCATCTGTTTCTCCTGTTGGAGTCGCTCGGTCACGTCGACGAGTGCCGTCCCTTCGACTTTCAGTTGGATGACGGCGGTCACGTCGTAGCCGAGTGCGTCGTAGTTCACGCGCGGGGTGTACCCCTCGATGACGCCTTCGTCTTCGAGATCGCGCAGGTGATTCGAGACAGTCGTCACCGACACGTCGAGTTCTTCGGCGAGGCTACGCAGGCTCGCTCGACCATCGCCAAGTAGTGCGTTGATGAGCTTCGCGTCGAGGTTTTCGTACGTCATTACATTGAAACACCCTCCGGGGGCATTAGAATTTTACGAATATCCAATTCTATAGCAAAGAGGGGGGAATTGCATTAAGCGGAAAGGTCTTTATAGTTCGGGTGTTCGGAACGTGTGTCCAGGAAAATGACGGAAGAAAACGTACGCACCGACGGCGGCCTGAGCGCGGAAGCACAGGCAGTCGTCGACGAAATCGAAGAGAAGAATGTCGACTTCCTCCGCCTGCAGTTCACCGACATTCTCGGCACCGTGAAGAACGTCTCTATCCCGGCCTCGCAGGCCGAAAAGGCGTTCGAAGAGGGAATCTACTTCGACGGTTCCTCCATCGACGGCTTCGTCCGCATCCAGGAGTCGGACATGCGCCTCGAACCCGACCCGTCTACCTTCGCTATCCTCCCGTGGAGACAGAAAGAAAACAGCGCGGCCGCCCGACTCATCTGTGACGTGTTCAACACGTCCACTGGTGAGCCGTTCGAGGGCGACCCGCGTGGTGTCCTCAAGCGTGCCATCGCTCGTGCCGAGGAGATGGGCTACGACATCAACGCCGCACCCGAACCGGAGTTCTTCCTGTTCGAGGAAGACGAGAACGGCCGTGCGACCACCGTCACGAACGACGCCGGTGGCTACTTCGACCTCGCCCCGAAGGACCTCGCGTCCGACGTGCGTCGTGACATCATCTATGGCCTCGAAAGCATGGGCTTCGACATCGAAGCCTCTCACCACGAAGTCGCCGAAGGTCAGCACGAGATCAACTTCACGTACGACGACGCCCTCTCGACGGCCGACAACGTCGCAACCTTCCGGTCTGTCGTCCGCGCCATCGCGGCCGAACACGACCTGCACGCGACGTTCATGCCCAAGCCAATCGCCCGCATCAACGGGTCCGGCATGCACACGCACATCTCGCTGTTCCAGGACGGCGAGAACGCGTTCCACGACGGCGACGACGAGTTCGACCTGAGCGAGACGGCGAAGCAGTTCACCGCCGGGATCCTCGAACACGCACCCGCCGTGACGGCCGTGTGTGACCCGACGGTCAACTCTTACAAGCGTCTCGTCCCCGGATACGAAGCACCGGTCTACATCGCGTGGTCCGACCGCAACCGCTCGGCGCTCATCCGTAAGCCGGCCGCCCGCACGCCGGCCGCCTCGCGTATCGAGGCCCGCTTCCCCGACCCGTCCTGTAACCCGTACCTCGCCTTCGCGGCACTCATCCACGCTGGCCTCGACGGCATCGAGCGTGGCCTCGAATGCCCCGACCCGGTCCGCGAGAACATCTACGAGTTCGACGAGGCAAAGCGCGAAGAGTACGGCATCGAGACGCTCCCGAAGGACCTCGGCGCAGCAGTCGACGCCCTCGAAGAAGACGAAGTCATCCAGGACGCCCTCGGTGACCACGTCTACGATAAGTTCGTCGAAGCCAAGCGCGCGGAGTTCAAGGACTACCTCGTCTCCGTCTCCGAGTGGGAACTCGACCGCTACCTCGAGACGTTCTAAGCGCGACACACACCGACTATTCTTTTGGAACCTACCCTGCTGAGCCACGAGGCTGTCTGACGCTCGAATCGAGTATCCAGGGGCGCGTTTATCACTCGTCGGTGAGACGTCACACCCGATGACGGTCCCCACCGACGTCGGCTTCGTCGTCTTTGGGGTGGTGCTGTTTTACTTCGCAGAGGACATGCTGTTCGCCCGACGGTTCGGACCGATTACCGACGGCGCTCGGTCGTCCGAAACCGGTGGCTACGCCTTTCGGTTTCTCGGACTCGTCTTCGTCGCCGTCGGTATCGCAAAACTACTCGGGATGTGAGGTGTGGCCCGGTTCCTGTCGCCCGGTTCTTGTCGCCCAATTCCTGTCACCCAGTTCCTGTCACCCAGTTCCTGTCACCCAATTCCTGTCACCCGGTTCCTGTCACCCGATTCCTGTCGCCCAGTTCTTGTCGTCAGTCGGCGCTCTGTGCGGGAGCGTCGCCAGTGAGTCGCAGGTGCAACTGCGGTGCGACGAGGATGAACAGAACGACGGCCCCGGTCGCGAGGACCGTCAGTGGAATCGGCGCGTCGAGCGCGTCGGTGACGGCCCAGAGGCCGCCCGCGCCGAGGAACGAGACGAGTGCGACCGGTGGCGAGAGCGTCGGGAGCGACTCGTGGGCGCTGAGTCGAGACCACCCGACGTAGCCGCCGAGGGAGCCACCGAGCGCAGCAGCAGCGTTTTCGGCGTGGTGCGGTGCACCCGTGGCGAGCACCATCGCGAGCGCTACCGCGGCGATGATGGCACCGAGTCCGAACAGACGACTCGGGTCGAGGTGGCCGGGAGCGTCGTCAGCCGCGGCGACCGTGAAGACGCCCTTCAGAAGGACGACGCCGAGGACGACACCGACGACGACGTCCACACCGTAGTGGACGCCGATGACGACGCGGGAGAGCGCGACCGAGCCGATGAGTACCGCCGCAGCGACGACGCGACGGCGGCGGTCCCACACGTCGAGGACGACCGCGGCCGCACCGTAGACCATCGTCGTTCCGAGTGCGTGACCGCTCGGGAAGCCGTAGCCATCGTCGGTCGTGAACGCGACGTACAGGTCGGAAAGCGGGGTGGGCCAATCGGGGGCCGAAGCGATAGCGGCGGTCGGTGGCCGCGGGAGGGCGAACCCAGCTTTCAGCGCGGTGATGAGCCCGAGCGAGAGCATCGCGAGCGCGACGAACGAAGCAGCAGTCCGGCGTGGGCGGTCAGAGACGTGCGGCCAGCACAGCCAGTAGAGCGAGGTGAACGCGACGAAGAAGAACCACTGACCGCCGAGTTGGGTGACGAGACCGAACAGGAAGACGACGACGTCCGGCAGCTCTGTGAGGACAGTTTCACCGACGCCGCGTGTCTGTAACGTGAGCATCTTAGTTTCGACGTTCGCGAACTGCGTCCACGGCGCGTCCGGGAACTCCCAGCACGTTCAGTCCGATGCCGAACATGACGAACAGGACGTAGAGCCCCAGCGTCGACAGGAAGATGATGAGCATCGCGACGACCGCGATGAGGTCTGACTGGAGGTAGTAAAACGCGCCGAGCGTGAGGACGACGCCGTAGAGGAGGACGAGATACGGCCCCCAGCCACGCGCTTTTCCGCGACGCATCTGGCGACGGACGTACCGCTTCAACTCGGACTCGAGTTCGGGTTTCTCGACCGTCCGGTCGGTTACGTCGGCCTCGAAGGCGTCGAGGTCCGCACGGAGTTCTTCGACCTGCGATTCCAACTCCGCGATGTCGGGAGCGCCGCGCGGGGAGACGGACGAGTCTGCGCGTGCGTCGTCACTGGCGTCAGCGCCCGTCTGCGAGCCATCTGTGTCACCTCGGTCGTCGCTCATATCCGTATGACCGTCATGTCGGCCTCCCGTATGTTGTACCTGCCGGTCCATTCCGCCGAGGCCCCTCACTCGGTCACCCGGTTCTGTCGGCCCGCCACCGTCGATTATCCCGGCGTAGACGGCGTTGATGACGGCACCAGAGAGGAGGGTGACCCCCGAGAAGTAGAACCACGTCACGAGGAGCAAGATAGACCCCAGTGCTCCCGCCACCGACGACCCGGCGATTTGCGCGTAGATACCGAATCCGATGCCGAGAATCGTCCACGCGACAGCGGCAAAAATCGTCCCCGGAAGGACCTGTCGTGGCGTGAGACCGGCGTCTGGAAAGACGTAGTAGAGTGGGAAGAACGCCACACAGAGCGTGAGGAGGAGGAGAAGTGGGGAGAAAAGTTCGATGTAGGGGACGTTGAGGATGCCCAACACGAGGGTCAAGACGGCGACGCCGATGGTCCCCAGACCGATGCTGACGAGTGAGACGATCCCATCGCGGAGTTGGTCGACGATGCCGCCCGCCTCAGACCCGTAGATACGAGAGAAGGCGATGTCGAGACCACGGAAGAGTTTCAGCGCACCCCAGATAGTGAGACCGAGGCTCAGGACTCCGACGCTCCCCTGACCGGTCTGGTCCGAGAGCGCTTCGTTGACCAAGTCCTGTCCCGTCGGGACGAGATACTGTTCGACGAGTGCCTGCAGTTGCATCTCCAGTTCCTCACCACCGACGGCGGTGGCGACGATGACGCCGAGGACGAGAAGCGGGATGAGCGAGACGAGCGTGTAGTACGAGATACTCGCTGCGAGAAAGGTAATCTCCTTTTCGCGTATCGTCTCGACGACCGTTCGTGCGACGGAAACGAGATTCCGAATCTGTGCGCTCACGTATCAACCACACGACACGGGTGCAGAAGAAACTACCTCGAAAATCGACCGCCTGAACGCGGGTCGTGAGTTACGCCTCGGGGTCGAGTTCGGCAGTCGCGTCGCGAATCTCGTCGACTGTCGCGTTCGTCTTGAACGCAGTACCGTGGTAGTGCGCAGGCGTCGCGTCGAATCCAGCGTCGCGGAGGGTGTCGAGGAACTCCTCCATCTTCGACGCGGACCGACCCCACAGTTTGCACAGTCGGTGCTGGTCGAAGTGCGTCGGCGTGTCGAGTTCGACAGCGAGCGTGTCGAGCATCCCACGGGCGCGTTTCGCAGACCCGAAGTCGTCGGTCACTTCGTCGCGGACGGAGTCGACGAAATCGGCGTCTGAGATTGGCCCGAGCCAAATCGGTCCCGCTTCGAGGATGCGCGTCGACCCACAGTTCGAACACGCTTCGGGCGGGTGCGCGACGAGCGAGTGTTCGGCCTCGCGGTGGAGGCAGTCTTCACAGTGGTAGACGAACCCCGTCGATTCGAGGAGTTCGTCGGCTTTCGTCGCGCGTTCGTCGAGTTCGAGATACGTCCGCGCGTAGTGGCGCGTCGCGTGCGAGAGGATTGGAACGGCCGCTTTGTCGTACTTGGCGGCGGTTCTGACCATCGCGCCGACGAGGACGCGAAGTCCCATCTCGGGGTGGTAGTCGGTGTTCTGCGGGACACACCCGTACTTGCGGATGCCGCTCTTCTGGTGGGCACCACAGAGGGGTGCGGTGTCGGTTGCGGTGACGCAGACGAGGTCACGCGTGTTGGCGAACGCCGGGTCCGCAAAGGGCATCGGCGTGCCGAACGGGTCGAGGTCCACGACGTCGAAGACAGAGTCATAAAGGAGTGCGTTCGCGTTGCGGTGGACTGCCGACCCTCCGTTGCCGGCGGCGTCGAGGTTCGACTGGGCGAGTTCGACGGCGTCGGCGTCGAGGTCGGCGCAGGTCACGTCGTAGCCTTCGGCGGCGGCGCGGACGCCCCGAATCCCGGAGGCGGCCATCGCGTCGAGATACGATTCGGCACGGGGTTCTCGCTGCTTGAAGGCACGCAGGACGGCCACCGTGACGTCTCGGTTCAACTCCTGCGTAGGGTTGTAGAAGACGTCGTCTCCGGTCCCCTGGGACGCCCCGTCGCGGGCATCGGGCACCTCGATTTCGACGCCTCCCTCGCTCACGTGCATATCCGTGTTCGCCCACGTGGGGGGAAACCGATTGCGATGCGGCGTCAGCGATTGTGATTCGGCGTCGGAGGTGCGGTTGCGACGCAGTGCGGGGGTGTTCGATGTCCGCGACTGTCCACTCGCGCACCGAATGCGTTTTGTCCGACACCTGCGAACTCGACGACGTGGACACGGTCGACGACTGGCGGGAGGCCCTCTCCGAGGCAGGGAAACTCTCGCCACCAATCGTGCAGGCCATCGTCGATGCCCACGGCGACAGGGGCGTCAAGGCCATCGAGGCCGTCTCAGAGCGACGCGTGAAGCGCTACCGCGACTTCGACGTTGTCGTCGGCTACGACGACGAGTACGTGGTCGAAGGTCGCGGGTGTACGTGTAAAGACTCCATCTACAATCTCGACCCCGAAGAGGGCGAACGCTGCTGGCACGTCATCGCCGTCGACGTGGCCGACGCGCTCGACGAAGTCGATTATCACGACATGTGGTACTCCGAGGTTCGAGAGTTTTTGTGACCGTATCTCGCTGGCGAGTGAGTTCTGTCGAACCCCTCGTCTGGTGAGTTCTGTCGAATCTCGCTCAGTCAGGAAGACACTGCGCGGACTGGCGAGTATTTGCTCGTCGGAGTCCTTCTAGAGGTGATGGACATCGAGAGTCTGACCGGGCCTGACGACGTTGCTTCGATTGGTCCCGAGGCGCTGCAGGACCGGATTGCCCGTGGAGACAGGGTTCCTGTCCTCGACGTGCGTACGGAGAGAGAGTACGACAAGTGGCGCATCGAGAGTGAGCGCCTCGACGACCGAAACGTGCCGTACTACGAGTTCTTCGAGGGTGTCGACGACGAGTTGCTCGCCCGACTCCCACCCGGTGACGACGAACTGGTCGTCGTCTGTGTGAAAGGCGGTGCAAGCGCGTACGTGGTGGGACTCCTCGAAGCAGAAGGAATCGCGGCGGTGAACCTCGACGGCGGACTGAACAAGTGGGCTCAGGTGTACGACGCCGTCGAAGTCTCGGGCTACGAGGGCGCCGGCACACTCGTCCAGTACCAACGCCCGTCCAGTGGCTGTCTTTCATACATGCTCGTGACCGAGCGCGAGGCGGCAGTCGTCGACCCATTACGAGCGTTCACCGACCGATATCTCGAAGACGCCCAGGCCTGGGGCGTAGAGGTGGTCTATGCCATCGACACGCACGTCCACGCCGACCACGTGAGTGGCGTGCGCGCCCTCGCCGCCCAAGGTGTCGAGGCAGTCATCCCCGAACCGTCGGTTGCTCGCGGTGTCGACTACGACATCGACTACACCACGGTTGCAGACGGCGACGTGCTATCGGTCGGTGGAGTCTCGATTCGAGCGATACACACACCGGGACACACCTCGGGGATGACCTCGTATCTCGTGGACGACCGGGTCGTCCTGACGGGAGACAGCCTGTTCATCGAGAGCGTTGGCACCCCCGACCCCGAGGGCGACGAAGGTGGTGCCGCCGCAGTGGGGTTGCTGTACGATGCGCTCCAACAGCAGCTTCTGTGCTTACCAGACGACGTGCTCGTCGCACCCGGACACTTCAGTGACGCCGCAGAACCCACCACCGACGGAACCTACACCGCGACGCTCGGTGAACTCCGCGACCGGATGCCAGCCCTCGGTATGACTCGCGAGGCGTTCGTCGATTCGTTCCTCTCGGACGCACCCCCCCGGCCGAGTAACTTCGAAGAGATTATCGCCATCAACCTCGGCCGAGCGTCGGCCGACGACGACGAGGCGTTCGAACTCGAACTCGGGCCGAACAACTGCGCGGTCAGCGAACACCCACTGACGGGTGACTGACCGTCTGTTTTGGTCCGAAAGCGAGCAGAAGCAGCGTACGGGAGATGTACTCGGCGGACGCACCCACCCGACCGGTGAGAACGACCACAACGCTTTCTGAACCCCATCTCCAACCCCGACCAACGGATGGCTGATTTCGACCTCTCGATAGACGAAAAGCGCGTGTACGCGGACAAATCTGGCAAGCAGACGGTGTACGTCGCCGCCGAGATGGGCGTCGTGAGCGTGGACGTCTCCGACGACCTCGTGGGCGGGTTCCGTATCGACCACCGCTGTACCCCGAGAGACATCGCCGGGTCGCCAGGCGAAGTCGCCGTCGCCACCGACGAAGACGTGCTGTTGGTTCAAAACGAGGCGTACCACGAACTCGACTTCGGCCCCGCGACAGCAGTTGGGTTCCACCGCAACCGCGTCGTCGCCGGCGACGAGTCGGGGCGTATCGCCCGATTCGACGAAGACGGATGGGAAGAAGTCGGGACCGTCGAGGAGGTTCGCGCCCTCGACGGCAACCTCGTCGCGGCGGCAGATGGCGTCTATCGGCTCTCCGACGACGGCCTGACCAACGTCGGTCTCGACGACGTACACGACGTCTCCGACCCAGCGGGTCGCCTCGGCGGTGCCGAAGGGACGCCCCTCGCTGCGGCCGAATCCGGGCTCTACGCGCTCGGAAACGGCTGGATGGACGCACTCGACGGGAACACCTCGGTCGTCGAATCGATGCCCGACGGCCGCGCCCACGCCGTCGGACCAGACGGACTCGTCTCGCTCGAAGACGGCGAGTGGGTGGCCGACCCGATTCCGATGGACGAGACAGTCGTCGGTGTCGCCCACGACGCCAGAGCCGCCTACGCTGTGACCGACGCGGGGACGTTCTGTGTGCGGACGACCGAGTCCGACTGGCGGACGCAGGTGCTCGGGTTGGACGCGGTGGGTGTGGCGGTTCGCTAAGGCGCAGCGAGCGTACGTGCGTCGAGGTGATTCGTCCCGAGACGTACGCTGACACGCCCCCCGGCCGAACGCAACGAAAAGCGGTTTTACCCCGGACGAGAGACGGATGTGTATGCTCGTACCCGGCGCATCTTCACAGGCACTCGCGGCCGCCCTCGCCTCTGAGCTCGGTGAGTCACTCGCGGCCGTCGAGTACGACACCTTCCCGGACGGGGAGACACTCGCAGCGGTACCCGGTTTCGACGCGGACACCGCCACTATCGTCGCCAGCACCGCCAGCAACGACGCCTACATCGAACTGCTCCAACTCCAGGACGCCGTCCGTGAGGCAGGCGCACGAGAGGTGACGACGGTCATCCCGTACATGGGCTACGCGCGTCAGGACAAGGCGTTCGAAGTGGGCCACCCCATCTCGGCCCGCGCCGTCGCCCGCGCCGTGAGTACCACCACCGACCGCGTCGTGCTCGTCAACCCCCACGAAGACGCCATCGCGGACTTTTTCGACGTCCCCGTGGAGATCGTCGATGCCGCCGGACGACTCGCAGAACCGCTTCCCGAACTCCACGACCCGCTGTTCCTCTCGCCCGACTCGGGAGCCATCGACATCGCGAACACCGTCCGCGACGCCTACGGCGACGGCGAGACGGACTACTTCGAGAAGGTGCGGAAGTCGGGAACCGAAGTCGAGATTACGCCGAGCGAGACCGATTTCGATGGTCGTGACGTGGTCATCACCGACGACATCATCGCCACTGGGTCGACGATGAGCGAAGCAGTTGCCGTCCTCACCGAGGGCGGTGCGAACCGCGTCTTCTGTGCGACGGTCCACCCGCTTCTCGCCCGCAACGCCCGAACGAAACTCTGTCGTGCCGGTATCGAGCGCGTCGTCGGCACCGACACCATCGAACGGGAAGTGAGCGCCGTCTCCGTCGCCCCCGCCGTCGCCGACGTTCTCGAACGATAGCGTACCACACACTCTCTCGCAACGATTTTCTACTCTCCCCTATCTCGGAGTGATATGGGACGTTACGGAAATCTCGATTACCCACGGCTCGCAAAAGGCGGACTTGGCCTCGGCCTCGCACTCTTCTTGTTCGGCGCTATCGGCGCGAAAGTCGCACTCGCGATGAGCGGCGGCCAACTGCCGGGATGGGAGCGAACGCTCTTTTTCGACGCAGAGTGGATCGGCATCGCGCTCATCCTCTTTTCGCCCATCGTCTTCGGCATCGTCCTGCCGCTGACGGAGTAGATGGCCGACCCACAGTTTCCTGACGCCGCCGACGTACTCGTCACAGAGCGTGACTGCACCCGGTGTCCCGCGCTCGTCGAGTGCCGAAACCGTATCTCGTGGGGTGTCGGCCCCGCCGACGCGACGGTGATGGTCGTCGGCGAAGCACCCGGAGCAGGCAATCCCGACGCCGAGCGCTGGCAGGGTGGCAACTGGACCGGGATGTCGTATACGGCCCAGCACTCCGGGCGACGAATCCGCGAGACGATGGCTCTCGTCGGCTACCCGGACGACGTGTTCTACACGAACGCCGTCAAGTGCTTCCCCTCCGACGGCGAGGGGTCGAACCGGGCCCCGACGGCCGACGAGAAAGCGAACTGTCTCGACCACCTCGTCACCGAACTCGAGACGATTCAGCCAGACGTAGTGATTCCGACCGGTCGCCACGCCACCGAGAGCGTCCTCTCGCTCGACGACATCTCGCTCGATGGATTTCTGGATACGGTCCTCGACCCCGTCGAGAGCGAGCGATTCGGCTATACGGTCGTTCCGTTGTTGCATCCGGCGTATCGCGACGTGTGGCTCTCGCGGCTGGGGTACGAGTTGGACGCCTACTACGAGGACTTGGCAGCGTTGTTACCGTAAGCGAGTTGTGGCTATTGCCGTAAACGCGGGTCGCAATCGCACCCGGTTACTCCGGCGTGTCTCGACCCACCGATTGTGTATCTCGACCCGCCGATTGCGAGTTCACAGGCGCGTACGCACTTCCGGCGAGCGCAGCGAGAGTGACGACGACGAACACAGCGGCGAGGTCGACGACGAGACGCCACACTATCGACGGGAGGAGTGCAGAGACGAGTCGTTCCTCGGACACGAGTGCGTACGTGTAGGTGAACACGGAGCCGAGAGCCGTCCCCATGGCCGTCGAGGAAACCAGCCACTCGACGTGGTAGTGAGTGACCGGTGGCGACGCGACGAGGGCGGCCGCACCGACGGCCACGAGTGGGGTCGCGACCGCCGCGAGAAATCCGTAGTGGACACCGCCGAGAATCGGCAGTCTCGACGCGAACAACCACCCGAACTGGTGCATGACGACGGCGAAAGCTCCGAGGAATCCACACAGCCACCCGACTGCGACGAGTCGTCTCCACGACCCTGTCTCTGAACAGTCCCACGAGTCAGCACCCGGTCCACCGTCTGTCCGTGACGAGTCGGCACTCGGTCCACTGTCTGTCCGTGACGAATCACCTACGCACACCCGGACGACGAGACCGCCAATCACACCGACTGCCGTGGCGATTGCGACGGGAGGCATCAACAGCGGTTCGGTCAGCACCGACACGGTGGCCTGGGGAGTGAATAGCTGGGCCAGTCCACGTGTGCCACCGAACACTGCACCCCGACTGACGGCCCACCCGACGAGCGTCCCGAGTGTGGCACCGACGAGGGCGCCTCCGACCACGCGGACCGTGAGCCGCTGCACTGAGCGGTCGGCCACTCCACTCCAGCGAAACCCGTAGTACCCGGTGAGAGCCGGTCCGGCGACGAGTCTGAGCACGTCCCCGTACAGTATCTGCTCGAGGGGACCGAGCGCGCCGGCGGCGAATGCGATGACCGCGGTGACGAACCCGACTCGGTCGGAGAGAGCCCGCATACGGCAAATGTCAGTGTGGCTATGGATGAATCTGCCGGCATCTCGCCGATATGCCTATGCCAGACGCGTGGGATTCCATCGATACCACGCTTCGACCCACTCGTCACAAATGGGGAGCTAATACACGTGACGGCGAAACAGCCACCGATGGACAGGCTCAGAGAGCTATTCGTGGAGGAACGGCCGCAGTTCCGACTATTTGGGAGTCTGTCGCTCGTGATTCTGGGCTGTGTCGGGGTACTGACCATCGTGAGGCCACAGGTGTTTCGTCCGTACTTCGGAGGACTCGACCCGATAGCAACGCTTCTCGGTATCGTGTTCCTCGGGACGTCGCTCGTGACGCTCGTTCTCGCACGTGATTGGTTCGTCGTGTACGAACCGGGGCCGATTCGACAGCGTATTCCACTCGCCATACTCCTCCCGACACTCCTCGCCGTCGGGATGGCGCTCGTGGACTTCGTCGCCGTGCTCCCAGCGGATATCAACGTCAGCGTCCCGTACTCGTTGCTGTTCTACCCGACCATGGGGTTCGTCGTGGAGGTGCTCTTTCATCTCCTTCCTCTCGCAGTTGCCTTCCTCGCAGTACCCTCGCTGGCAAAAGAGCCCGACCGGTCGCTCCGACTGTGGGTCGTTCTCGTCGTAATCGCCCTGCTCGAACCACTCTTCCAACTCCAGGCCGGGTTCTCGGGAGGCGTTCCACGCTGGGCGACGATGTACGTCGGAGCGAACGTGTTCGCCATCAATCTGGCCCAACTGTATCTCTTCAGACGATACGATTTCGTGACGATGTTCGCGTTCCGCCTCGTCTACTACGCCCACTGGCACGTCGTCTGGGGAACTATCAGATTGCAGGTACTGTTTTGATAGCTGAGAGAGGAGGACGCACGACACTCCACAGAGGACGCCCCGTGATTCGGGGACGTGGAGACCATCTGCCGGTATCTTCGAACGTGTATTCGAAGAGTCACAGCACGACGGCGAGATGGAGTGCCCCGAGTACCGACGCGCCGAAAATCCAGAATCTGGAGAACCAACTCTCGAACTGTATCAGAGGGTGGTTCCGGAGACCAAGATGCAAGAGGCCGTGGACGATTGCAAACGAGTCGAAGGCCAGCTGAAACGCCGCCGACTCGAGAAACAAGAGTACCACGACGAACAACGGCGCGTGGAGCGCAGTAAATAACTCGAACGCTGTCTCGTCACGGACCGAAAACGGGGCGAAGAAAAACCGCCATTCACGCTGGCGAATCGCGTCGAGTTCGTGGACGAAGAGAAACGAGACCACGCTGAAAAACAGCATCGACGATTCCATCACCATGGTGTCAACTCACAGACCAGAGACTAATAGATAGGTGAGCGAACGCGGCGTGTCTACGACCATTCCAGACGGCCCCTCTTCCCCTGCAGACGGCCCCTCCGGTAGAGTCTGTCAGACTCGCCCGCGTCCGACAGCCCGAGAGAGCCCAGCCACAGAACATCCGTCCGAACTTTCTTTTCCTCACCAATCGACAACACATCTATGTCCGATTGCATCTTCTGCGCCATCGCATCGCGTGACATCCACGGCCGAATCGTCCACGAGACGGAACACTCGCTGGCGTTCCTCGACGTGAACCCACTCGCACCGGGCCACACACTGGTCGTCCCGAAAGACCACTACGCACGCCTCGACGACATGCCGGACGAGATATCGGCAGACCTCTTCGGTGCCGTCGACGAACTCGTCCCGCGGGTCGAAGACGCAGTCGACGCCGACGCGTCGAACGTCGGCATCAACAACGGCCCCGCCGCCGGCCAAGAAGTCGAGCACGTCCACGTCCACATCGTCCCTCGATTCGAAGACGACGGCGGCAGTCCCATCCACGCCGTCGCTGGCGACGTGCCAGACCTCTCTGACGACGAGCTGGACGACATCGAAGCGGCGATTTCACAGGCGTAATCGACTCGGCTATCTGACTTTTCCCCCACTCGTCGGCCGCGCTCACTCTCAAAATCGATAGACTGACCGAAGGTATTAATCGGAGAACGGGGCCAGTCGCCGTATGTCAGTTCCCACTACTGCGGCACTCGTCGGAACGACCGGCGGTGCAGGTACGACGCGACTCACAGTCGAACTCGCGACAGCACTCGCGGCAGACGGTCACGACGTGGCTATTCTCGACGCCGCGTTCGCTACGCAAGGCCTCTCTGATTACGTGTCGGGGGCGCTCGACCCTGACGTGACGGCACTCCTCACCGACGCGGCAGACGAGTCGCTCGCCGCAGGACTCGTCGAGTTCGAGGTGCCGGGTGACGGACGAGTGGCAGTCTGTCCTGCTG
Source organism: Haloferax marinum (assembly GCF_009674625.1). Taxonomy (GTDB): domain Archaea; phylum Halobacteriota; class Halobacteria; order Halobacteriales; family Haloferacaceae; genus Haloferax; species Haloferax marinum. The sequence goes on from NZ_WKJQ01000001.1 coordinate 1,600,370, forward strand.
CCGCGCCGTTCGAGCGACTCGCGCGAGCGATGTCCGTAGACGCCGCACAGGCCTTCGAAGGCCGTATCGCAGAGGCCGCCAGCGAGTTCGACGTCGTCCTCGTCGATGCACCACTGCTCGCGTCGAACGCCGCTGTCGCCGCCGCGACGACGTGCGACCGAGTTGCGCTCGTCGCTCCCGCAACCGACCGCGGTGCAGACGCACTCGGCCGGTTCACCGCCCGTGCCGCCGACGTTGGAGCAACTATCGACACCACCGTCTCGACGTTCGGGTCGCTCCCCGACGCCGACGTCGCCGTCCCCGAGAGCGAATCGGGTACCGTCGCCGACGCGCCGGCCTGCCAAGACGACCCCGAACTCGCCGCAGGTGTCGCTGCCGTCGCCGAGGCCCTCCTCGATATCGAACCGACAGCGCTCACCGAGTCCGGCAGCGTCTTCTCTCGCCGGTAACTGAAACGCGGACCACACCGTCTCCTCTACACATCGAAGCGAGAGACTGGCGTCTCGGCAAACGGTGAAAAACGGGACGGTGGGGAGGCGGTGTCCCGCGTTAGAACTGCAAGTCTGTGACCGAACTCATGGTTTCGGCCAGCGAGTCACGCTTTGCGACGGCCGCGTCGGTGCGGTCCGTCAGCGCCCCCTCGACTGCTTCGACGAGGGGTTCGATGGGGTCGTGTGTCTCGATATACGTCGCGAGGGCGAACTCCGACGCCGTTGCCTGCGTCAGTGTGAGGGCGTCAGTGCGCGAGAGTTGTCCGTCGAGCCAATCGCGGACGATTCGTCGCGCTTCGGGGGTGAGGGGGTTGACGCCCGCTTCACCACAACAGTGCAAGACTTTCGCCGCCGTCACCGGGGCGACACCTGCCTCGCGTGCGCTCGTACCGACCGACGTCCCCGACCCGTGTGTCTCGACAACCCGCTCCGCGTCCGCAGGCGCACAGGGAAGCGCGTCTGCGTGCGTCTCGAAACGCTCGCGGAGTGAAACACCGGTGTCGTCGACGGTCGATACACGACGCGGGCGCTGTTCGGTGGTCGTGGTCTCCAGTTCGGCGGCGATATCCGAAAGCCCCATCGCTCCCATCTCTCGGGGTTTCGACCAAAAGTGTTGCTGACGAATATCAGATTTGATACTGTAGCCTACCGATTACCGGTAGGTTGTAACTGGCGTTTCGAGGGTTGAACCACCGTTTTGTCCCGTGTTTAAATACCCGTTCGAGCCCGATTTTCAATTGTGATGAGCAAGGCACGTTCCACTCAAGGTTGCCCAGAATGCGACGGACACCTCGGCGTCGAAGCAGGCGAGACCATCTGTTCGGACTGCGGATTGGTCGTCTCGGAGTACCGCATCGACCACGGGCCGGAGTGGCGGTCGTTCGCCGACGACGACCGCAACCCTGCTCGGACGGGTGCACCGCTGACTCGCTCGCGTCACGACCGCGGCCTCTCGACCGAAATCGGTCGCTCGACGCGTATCAAAGGCCGCAAGCGCCGACAGTTCGCACGGCTTCGCCGCCAGCACAACCGCGCCCGCATCTCGACCAAGCGTGAGCGGAATCAGGTGTACGCGTTCACCGAGATTCGTCGCCTGACGAGTGCGCTCTCGCTTCCGAACCACATCCGCGACCAGGCGTGTGCACTGTTCGAATCGGCACAGAACGAAGACCTGCTCCGTGGTCGTTCGCTCGAAGGGTTCGCCGCCGCGTGTACTTACGCCGCCTGCCGGGTCGCCGGAATCTCTCGAAGCGTCGACGAAGTCTGTGCGGTGGCGAAGGCGACCGAATCCGAACATCAGGCCGCCTACGGCGCGCTCAACCGTGACCTCGGCCTCCCCGTCGCACCTGCCGACCCGACCGAGTACCTCCCGCGCTTCGCTACGAAACTCGGTCTCGATGGGAGCGTCGAGCGCCGTGCGCGCGAGTACGTCGGCGAAGCACAGGACGACAATCTCGTCGCCGGAAAGAACCCATGCGGCGTCGCGGCGGCGTGTCTCTACACGGCGGCCCGCGACCAGGGTGCCGACTGCACCCAATCAGAAGCGGCGGACGTGGCCGACGTGACGCCCGTGACGCTCCGCAAGACCTACGTCGCGCTCCGCGAGTGAGCCAGTCGATTCGAGACGCCGCCCCCCGACAGACGTGACGTAATCGAAGAGACGAGTTCGAAACCGACGATTGATTCTCCGTTCGTCTCCCGGTGTGAGCCTGCGTTCTATCGATGAGAGCCTGCAGTCTACCGACGAAAGTCTACGGTCTACCGACGACAAACCTGCAATCTACCGATGGGAATCTACGGTCTACCGACGACAAACCCGAACTGCCGAGGCGAGTTCCCGTAGCCGCGTACTGACCAGTCGATTCGGCGACTCAGAGACGACCGGTTCGAACCGCTCGAGAGCAGTCCTGAGACGCGAGTCTGCAGGAATCGACGTCGCCGGTGCACCCAACACGTCTGCGAAGGCGTCGAGCGGCGGGTCGTCGACGGCGCGGTTGACCGCGACAGCGACGAGTCCGCAGTCGAGTTCGCGAGCGAGTTCACGAGTCCGAACTGCGTCCGCCAGTGCGTACTGCTTCGGCGACGCGACGACGAGACAGGCGTCGGCCACGGCGAGGGGGACGCCGGCGTCCGCGCGCATCCCGGCCGGACAGTCGACGACGACGTCGCCGTAGGTGGCCTCGACGGCACGAAGCGTCTCGGCGAGACGGCGAACGTCGGCGGCGCGGGCACCGGCCAGGGTCCGACCACACGGCAGAATCGTGACCGGGCCGCCCTCGCGGACTGCCTCGGTCGGGTCGGCACGACCGGCGAGAACGTCGTGTAGGTCCGGCCCCGGTGCGTACGGCAGGTTCGCCATCCCGAGGTCGGCATCGACGACCACCGCACCGAGTTCGGCCCCGAGTTCGAACGAGATGGTCGATTTCCCGACGCCACCTTTGCCCGAGACGACGGCGAGAATCATGCGACCCTCCGTAGGGAATCGACGTCCGGGTCGGCGTCTGCCGCCCGGTCCGCGAGTTTCGTCGCGTGTGCCGCGAGTCGTCGGAGTCGAGCGCGGTCGGCGTCGAGTGAGGCGACCGAATCGACGGATACGTCCGACGTTTCGAAGGCGTCTGCCGCCTCCCGGACCGACGCCCCATCGAGTCGTTCTGCGAGTTCGATACGACGCTCGACTGCGACGAGAAACGACGAGTAATCGGAAGTCTGAGCCGTGGAAGTAGTGGCCGCAGAGGTCGTGGCCGCAGAGGTCGCGGCCGGTGCAGACACCGACTCCTCGGTCGAGTTCGAAGCCGCAGACACCGCCACCGCGACGTCTTCGTCGGTCGGTTCAGGTGGGAGGGTAGCCGATTCGGACGAAGAGTCGACCAATTCGGACGAAGAGTCGACCGATTCGGACGGAGAGTCGGCCGGTTCGGACGGAGAGGTGGGCGATTCGAGTGACACCGTTTCGTCGGCCGTGTGCTCGTCGGGTTCTTCCGAACAGTCCCCACGCGCCAGTGCAATGTCGAGCGGTTCGGCCGCCGGGACTGCGTCAGCAGGCGGCCGCGACGGGCCGAGTCGTCGAATCGCGTCGGTCGAAGACACAGCAGCCGTGTCGGTGTCGGGGTTCCGCCCGAGAACGTCGATGTCGACGACCGACTCGGGGTCGGTGTCTGACGACGGGGTGGAATCACCGTCTATCGGCGACGCATAGCCGAGCGCGACGGTGGATTCGGCAGGGACGGCGCCTTCGAATCCGTCGTCGTCCCATCCGGGTTCGGGAACGCCCGCACGGCGCGGCGGGAGAACTGGTCCATCGAGTCGGTTTCGGAGGCGGACGCGCTGGGCGACCGAGTCGGTGTTCTCGAACGTGACCGTGACCAACACCACGTCCGCTACGACGGTGACGCCGACGTCAGAGTGCATGGCGGGGGTGGCCGCCTATTCGTATATAAAACAACGCCCGCATGGCGTCGGATACCTCATTTCAGTCGTCGAAGTCAGATCGCTGGCTCACAGCCTGATGACGGGGCAATCGAGGTGGTGGGCAGCAGTCTCGGCGTCGGCGAAGAATCGACACGTCGAGACGACCGGTGCCCGGAAGTCGGCCAGTCGGACGGCGGCGAGAGCAGTGAGTGTGTCTGTGTCAGTCGTCTCGGAAGACAGCGCAGAGAGTGCGTCGCGGGCCTCGTCGAACTCGGCAGCGAGTGTGTCCGCAAAGTACGTCCGTGCCTCGCGTCGTCGGTTCGCGACCGCGTCGGTGAGTCGCAGCCGTTCGTCTCGACTGTCGCGGGCGCGTTTCGCCTCGCGTTCGAGCGCCTCGAGTCGCTGTTCTGCTGCGATGCGCTCGGTTTCGACTTCGGAGAGCTGTGTCGCGACGTCGACGAGTTCGGCTCGCGTGGCTTCGATAGCGTCGTCGTCGCCGGCCTCTCGATGAGCGGCCAACCGGCCCCGGAGTGACGCCGTGCGTTCCCGGAGCCCTGCTTCGTCGTCACCCGCCTCGGCGAGTCGGCGACGTGCCGCTCGAAGGGGAGTCGAATAGTCGTCGTCAGTGTCGGCGTACTCAGCGAGTCGTGACGTGAGTCGGTCCAGTTCTTCGTCCACTGGAGACGACCGCCCGCGTGAGCGCGCCACTGCAGTCGAGAGACGCTTCGTGGTAATCGTCGATATCGGGACGCGGGCAAGCACGTCGTGTCCCGAGTCAGGTTCGGGACAGTCGATTCGGAGTGCGTCCGCAGGCGACCCAGGGTCTCGAACCGCCGCGACGACTGTCTCGGGGGCGAAAGCGGTATCCGAGAGGTCGATACCTCGACCCTCGCGAACGGCCCCGTCTGGGAGGTAGACCTTCATAACTCGCGGTCACGCATCTCTGCGGCGGATGGGTGGTCAGTTCCCGTCGCAAACTTGCTGTACGGCGTCGCAGGCGACTCACGGGCCTCGTACGCTTCGGCCGCCTCGCGGACCGAGTCGGGGACGGCCGCGAACTCGTTGAACGGCGTCGTCTGTTCGATTTGGACGTCGCCGTCGTGTTTCTCGCGGAGGCGAAGTGCGAGGAACGCGGCCAACTCCGTCTCTTCGAACAACGCGGCACGTCCGAGGCGGCGAACGACGGCCTCCTCGTGGGTCCGGCAGATGTTTCGGAGTGTCGTCCGCGCCGCCTGCGAGTATGTCACGACCAACAGCACGGGAACTCCGTCACGGAGTCGAGAGAAAAATGGTTCGACAGCGGTCCGTCGGTGTCAGACGCGTTCGACCGAGAACGTCACGTCGTCTGCACTCGCCTCGGCGTCACCGAGCAGGTCTTCGACGCGCGTCCGTGCCTCGGCTTCGGTCGCCGCGAGGACGACGATACCCTCTGCTCTGTCGTCACCGACGGCTTTCCACGCGACGAGCGTCTCGTCGCCGGTGTCCGTCTCGAACTCGGTCGCGAACGTCCGGAGGACAGTCACGACACGTCGTTCCGTACTCGCGAGGTCGGAGTCCCCCGACTCGAAGTCACGAATCGCGTCTTCGATGTTCCGGAGGGCGGAGATTCGGTCCATTCGGTTGTCTACCTCGTCGGCGGACCGTCACCTTAGTTTCTCGGTTCAGGAGCGAACTCGTTCGTCGGATGTGGGAGACCGCGGAACCGACCAACTCAGCGTTCTTCGGGGAGTTCCTCGAAGAACGTCGAAACGAAAGTGAGTCGCTCGTCTATCAACTCGCACGTCGCGAACGCCGCTTCCGCTTCGGCTTCTAACTCCGGTTGCTTTTCGGGGATGTCGTTGTCGCCCGCCGTCGCTGCCTCGTCCAACCCGTCGCTCCCCTTCGCCATCGCGTCGGCGAGACAGACGAAGTCCTCGACGTAGGTTTCGAGCGCCACGACCGGTTCGAGTTCGGAGAGTTCGTCGCGAACGTCTTCGAACTCGAGCGACGCCCGGAAGAACGACCCAGATGCGTCCTCGTAGGAGCCACCGAGATACTCGTCGAATCCACGTTGTAAGCGGTTGACTGCGTCCCGAACCGAGACGAGGAGGTTCAAGAACTGTTCGAACTGGACGATTTCAGCGTCGAGCGCGTCGACCTTCCGCGAGTAATCGTCAGGCGTGAGTGCGTCGAACGCGTCGGGGTCGTTCGGGTCCGACTCGTCGAGAAGTCTGTCGAACGTTCCTTTCGCGGGGTCGAGCGCCTCGATTCCCTGTTCGACCTGTGAATCGATTCGGTAGAACTCCTCGGTGTAGAATCGAGCGACCGCGTTGTCTACGCGAACGCGAGCGAGACGGAGATTTTCGTGTGTCTTCCCGGTCCACCAGAGGAACCAGTGGACACCCCAGAGCGAATTGAGTCGCGCCCGCTGTTCCTGCGTCGTCTCGAGCTGGTCGAGCGTCTCGAGGTGTCCGCGTGCGAGCGTGAGAGGTTCTGAAACGGAGGTGAACGAGAAGTTCGTGGTCGCGTTTATGTCGTGGAACCCTCCGTCGGGACCGGCCGCGTCGTCGAACGCCGTAACCGCGTCGGTGAGGTCTTCGACCGCGAGATTGAAAATCCGCTCAGTTCTGTCGAGTTCTTCGGTCGTCGTCGGTTCTTCTGTGGTCGTTGGCTCTTCCGTCGTCGTCGGTTCGTCCGTCTCCGTCTCCGTCGCGGTTTCGGTCGTCGTCGGAGCGGCCGTCTCGGTCGTGGACTGTACTTCCGTCGTACTCGTCGTCGTCTCGGTCGTGTCCGTGGTCGAACACCCAGCGAACAAGACGAGACCTGCGGCCGAGAGATATGCTCGACGATTCATGTGATATTATTGACGTTCAGAGGGCATAGCGTTGCTGGCGGTGAGAGAGTCGCCAGCGACAGAAAGCGTGCTTCGAGGCCCCGAGAACGCCCTACGTCGCGCGGTAGACGTCGGCGCGGGGTTCGTAGATTTCGCCTTTCATCTTGAGTTTGTCCAGTTGGTCGGCGACCTTCTTCTCTTCCATACTGAATTCGGCGTTTGCACGTTCGATAACTTCGTCGTGCGGCGCACCGTCTTCGTACTCGTCTTGCAGCGTGCGGATGACGTCGAGGACGTCTCTGATACGGTCGCGTTGCGTCTTCGACCGACCGGTCTCGACGATGTCGGCGTCGAACTCGCCCGTCTCGGGGTCCATCCCGATGTCGCGCAGACAGGACTCGACGATGTTGGTGACGCGTTCGGCGTCTTCCTGTGTCACCTTGTCCGAGAGTCGGACTCGCGCGGACGCCTCGGAGAGACGGACGAGGGCTTCGAGTTTCCGGGCCGTCACGGGAACAGGTGCGTCTTCGTCGGCACCGCGGGCGCGGAAGTCGACGTAGAAGTCGCGGATGACGTTCTTGGCCTCCTCGGTCATCGTCGGATAGCAGGTCCGCTTCGCGTAGGCGATGTACTTGCGCAGGAGTTCCGCGTCGATGTCGGGGGCGACTTCGTCGGTCACCGCGTTCACTTGTGCTTCGGTGAACTCGGAGTTGGCCACGTTGGTTCGCTGGGTGTTCAACTCGCCGGCGTAGTTCGTCTTGAGGATGTGTTCTGCGAGTTCGGAGTCGGAGTCGGGGTCCGGGTTGTCCGTGACGGTGAAGATGAGGTCGAAGCGGGAGATGAGCGCGGGTTCGAGGTCGATCTGCTCACCGATGGGTTCGTACTGGTCGAAGCGGCCATATTTGGGGTTGGCCGCACCGAGGAGCGAACACCGCGACTTGAGCGTCGCGTTGATACCCGCTTTGGAGACCGAAATCTGCTGTTGTTCGAGGCCCTCGTGCATCGCAGAGCGGTCTTCCGGGCGCATCTTGTCGAGTTCGTCCACTGCGGCGATACCCTTGTCCGCGAGGACGAGCGCACCCGCTTCGAGCGTCCACTGCTGGCCGTCTCCGAAGTCGTCGCGAACGGCGGCGGCGGTCAAACCGGCAGAGGAAGAACCCTTACCGGAGGTGTAGACCGACCGCGGCGCGATGTTGCGGATGTACTGGAGCATCTGCGACTTACCCGTACCGGGGTCACCGATGAGGAGCATGTGCAGGTCACCGCGGATGCGAGACCCGTCGGGGAGGTGTTTCGTGACGCCCGAGAACAACTGGAGAATCATCGCGAGTTTCTCCTGGTCGTAGCCGTAGATTGCGGGTGCCACGGAGTCTATCATCCGCTCGTAGATGTTCGGCGAGTTCGAGAGTTCGATGATTTCGGCGACGTCGTCGTCGCTGATGTCCATATCTTCGAACTCTTCGTCCTCGATGGCGAGGGAGATGCCCTCCATGTAGTAGTCGAAGATGGGCGTCTTCTCGTTGCCCGACGACTGTTGTTCGATGTGGAGGATGCCGACGGCGGTGACGTGGTCGCCGGCGGTGACTTTGCCGGTCACGTCGTCCGAGAGGTTGATGTCGATACTCTGTGGCGTCTCGCCCCCGCGCAGGCCTTCGGGGGACTCTTGGACGCGTAGTTTCTGCGAGTCGACGAAGTTCGACTGGTCGAAGTCGATGTGGAACGGCCCCTGACGCTCACATCCCTGACACTCGTGTGGTTCTTGGAATCCACCGTCGCCCTGCGGGATGTAACTCATCGTCCCACAGCGCTGACACTCGAACGCCGCCTCGGTAATCTTCGGGCGCACGTCCGTCGCCTTCCGGACGATTCCCTGCACGCCGATGAGGGTGCCGATGTGGTCGTCGTTGACCCGGATGTTTCGGATATCGACCGACTCCGGGAGGTTCTGCATCCGGACGTGTGCCTGCCCGAGTTTGACGTCGGCGGGCAGGTCGAACAGGCGCAGTGCTTCTTCGGCGTACTCCTGATACTGGCCAGGTTTCGTGATGTAGTCGTCCGCGAGTTCGGCGTCGAACGTGTACAGGTCGTCGTAATCGATGTACAGCGACCGTTTTTCCTTCGGGTACTTTTGGGCCAGTTCACCGATTGCCTCTCGGTAGTAGTTACGGTAGAACTGGATGAACCGCTCCGTGAGTTCCTGGTTCTGGGGGGCCTGCGCCATCGCACAGAGGTATGACCCCTATCGGTTAAGAACCTTCGTCGTTCGGACGGGTCAGTCTCGTTTCACGTCCGTCTGAGACCAACCTGGTTACAGTGACACGTCCGTCTCGATATCTTCTGTGGCCTCACGGAGGCCGTCGTTTCGGGCGTCTTCGGCCATCCGCTGAGAGAGGTCGTCGTCGGTGAGGAGTTCCGCGAAGTCGTCGCGGAAGCGGTAGTTCACCCGCGACGACCGGATGTCAGCCTCGGCGACGGGGCGGAACTGTGCGACGATTTCGAGGGGTTCGTCGAGTCTCTCGGCGATGGCGTCGTCGTCCGCGCCTTCGACGAGAAGTTTGTCGAGGCGGTCCATATCGAACGGTGCCTCGCGGTCGGCGTCGCGGACGAGATGGAGGTCGAGTCGAGCGGTTCGGACCGTCTCGGGAGGGACGTCGAGTTCGAGGGCGAGTTCCTCGTCGCTCTCGCCGTCGAAGTAACCGACGACGAGATTCACGAGGTCGTCGTCGGCGCAGTCGGTCTCGAACTCGTAGCGGTCTCGCATCGTCGTCACGAGGTCCAACACGCGAGCGCGAACTTCCTCGGGGTCGTCGACGTCGGCGAGCGACCCGCGCGACTCGGTTTGCCGTTCGGTCACGGTCTCCGACCCAGTCGTCTCGATGAAGATATCGCGGAGTTCGGCGGTCTTCTCGTCCATACCGGAAGTGGCACTGCCAGCGTCTTTAATGATGCTGAGGCGAACCTGCGCGACTCGTAAACCGATATCTTCAATGAGGTTTACGAGACAGCGACGTGCATGGCAACGGAACACGAGTCGGTCGAACTCGTCGGCGACGAACTCGTCGGCAACGTGGCACGTGCGGCCCTCTTTGCGGCGCTCATGGGTGCCAGCGCGTACGTCTCGTTCCCCAACCCACTCTCACCGATTCCGGTGACGGTCCAGGTGCTCGTCGTCTTCCTCGCAGGCATCTTCCTCGGCCCCATCTGGGGCGGCGCGTCGATGCTCCTCTACCTCGTCGCTGGCGCAGTCGGCGCGCCCGTCTTCGCCGGCGGGTCCGCCGGGTTCGGAGCGCTCGTCGGCCCGACTGCAGGCTATCTCTGGTCGTACCCCATCGCCGCCGCAGTCGTCGGTACAGTCGTCCACGGCGGCCTGGAACTCGGTGACTACCGCGTCGGCACCGTCCGTCTCGTCGGCGCGATGGTCGTCGGCACCGCCGTCATCTACGCCCTCGGTGTAGTTGGCTTCGCGTACGTCCAGAACGTCGGCCTCGTCGCCGCCTTCTGGACCGCCGCCGCAGCGTTCATCCCCGCGGAGGCGTTCAAGATTGCCGCCGCCGTCGGAATCGTCCGTTCGGACGCCATCGCGGCCGAGTAAGCGAGACGCTCCCAACCCATGATTCAGGTCGACGAACTCGTCCACCGATACGGAGACACCGTCGCAGTCGATGGCGTCGACCTCACCATCGACGACGGCGAGTGTGTCGTCATCGCGGGTGCGAACGGGTCCGGCAAGACGACGCTCGTCCGCCACTTCGACGGCCTCCTCGAACCCGACGACGGGTCGGTGTCGGTCGACGGAATCGACGTGAGTGAGAACCTCGTCGCCGCACGAACCGCCGTGGCGATGGTGTTCCAACACCCGGAAGACCAACTCGTCGCGGCCACTGTCGGTGCAGACGTGGCGTTCGGCCCGGAGAACCTCGGCCTCTCGCACGAGGAGATAGACACTCGCGTCCGCGAGTCGCTCGCCGCCGTCGACCTCGATGGCCGCGAAGACGACCGCGTCGATTCGCTCTCCGGTGGCGAAGTCGAACGCCTCGCCATCGCGGGCGCACTGGCGATGCACCCAGCCCACCTCGTCTTGGACGAACCCTTCACCGGCCTCGACGAACCGTCTCGACAGTCGGTCCTCGCTCGACTGCGCGACCTCCGCGCGTCGGGGACGAGTCTCGTCGTCGTCACCCACGACCTCCGGGACGTGGCGGAACTCGCAGACCGAGTGGTCGTCCTCTCGGAGGGGCAAATCGCCCTCGACGACACCCCCGAATCGGCCGCAGACCGTCTCTCAGACCTCGGCATCCGACCGCCTCCATCGTGTTGACCTACGAACCCGGCGACTCGTTCGCCCACCGACTCGACCCGCGGGCGAAACTCGCCGTCCAGATTGGATTCGCGACCGCAGGCCTCGCACACACGACCCCACTCGGACTGACGCTCCTCGGCGTCGTCGCGGCGGTCAGTCTGCGCGTTTCGGAGACATCGCTGCTGTCGTCGCTCTACTCGCTTCGATTTGCGGTGCCGTTTCTCGTCCTCGCGCCCGTCGTGGAAGCAGTCAGCCTCGGTGCGCCGTGGGTCGACCCCACGGCCGCCGTCGACCCGGCCCTCGCGAGCATTCGCATCCTGCTCGTCTTCCTCGTCGCCGCCGCGTACGTCAGAACCACGCCCGTGCGCGACTCACGGGCGGCGATTCAGCGACTCGTCCCCGGACGTCTCGGCGTCGCCCTCGGGATGGGCGTCGCGCTCGTCTTCCGGTTCCTTCCACTGCTTCGACGTGACCTCCTTCGCGTCAGGGAAGCACAGGCCGCCCGTCTCGGCACCGAGCGACGACTCGACGAGCGCCTCGCACTCGTCGCGGCCGGCGGACTCCGTCGCGCGTTCGCGAGAGCAGATTCTCTCGCACTCGCTCTCCGTGCACGGTGTTTCGCGTGGAACCCGACACTTCCCGACCTCCAGTTCTCCCGGCGTGACGTGCCTGTACTCGTCGTCGCCTGTGTGCTGGTCGTCAGTGTCGCCGTGTGAGAACCAGACGGCAGTCCGTCGACGGCGACCAACTCGACGTCATACGGATGTGACGTGACGAATCGAGAATGTGAAAACTAGACGACAGTGGTAAGATTTAACACCTGGTTCTCCGGTGATTGATTATGGTATTTGCGGCGCAGGCGGAGGTCACTCGGGAGACCTTCTGGACTATTAGCCCGGTGGGTGAGGCCCTCTTTTACGGCCTCGCCGCTATCGCGTCCCTCGTCTTTCTGTACGGGGTGTACGACCGCTTCGTGCGCTATGCACACGGCGGAGCCGACCCGTTCGACCGACTATCCGACCTCCCGAACCGGATAGTTCGCGCGACGAAGGTCGTCTTCACCAACGAGAACCAGTTCAAGCGCGACCGGTACGCCGGCGTGATGCACGGACTCATCATGTGGGGCTTCCTGACGCTCCTCATCGGGACGACCATCCTCGCCATCGACATGGACATCTGGACGAAACTCCTCTCGCAGGAGTCGTTCTTCGTCGGCGACTTCTACCTCTCGTACTCCTTCGTGATGGACTTCATGGGCCTCGCGTTCGTCGTCGGCGTCGGCATGGCGCTGTGGCGACGCTACGGCGTCCGTCACCCACGTCTGTGGGGCAAACACACTGGCTTCGAAGACGCCGCGTTCGTCTGGACGCTCTTCTTACTCGGCGTCGGTGGCTACGTCCTCGAAGGCGTCCGCATCGTCGGCACCGAGTTCCCCCCGTTCGAGACGGTAAGCTTCGTCGGCTACTTCGTGGCCGTCGTCTTCGACACCGCCGGAATGGGACAGGGCCTCGCCGAGACGCTCTACTGGTTCGGTTGGTGGTCCCACGCCCTCCTCGCGCTGGCGTTCGTCGCCGCCGTTCCGTACGCCAAACCGCTCCACATGCTCACCTCGTTCGCCAACATCGTCACCGCCGACGAGAAGGCCGGCAAGCGCCTCCCGAAGGTGCCCGCCGACGCGTCTCCCGACGAGATTGGCTACGTCTCCGAAGACGACTTCTCGTGGAAGGCGATGCTCGACTTCGACGCCTGTACGAAGTGTGGCCGCTGTTCCGACGCCTGTCCGGCGAAGGCATCCGGTCGCAACCTCGACCCGCGTGACGTCATCTTAGACCTGAAGACCTACCGCGATTCGATTGCCGACGGCGGCGAGTCTATCGACATCGTCGCCGACGGCGGCACCTCGGTCATCGCCAGCGAGTCGATGGAGTCGTGTATGGCCTGTATGGCCTGCATGGACGCCTGCCCGGTCGAAATCGAGCACCTGACGCACTTCACCCACATGAACCGCCGCCTCACCGAGACGGGCCAGCAGCAAGAACCCGTCCAGGAGGCCATGATGAACATCTTCTCGAACGGGAACGCCTTCGGCGACCCACAGCGCAAGCGACCCGACTGGACCGACGACCTCGACTTCGAGGTGCCGGACGCCCGCGACGAGTCCGTCGAGTATCTCTGGTACGTCGGCGACTACCCATCCTACGACGAGCGCAACCGCGCCGTCGCTCGTGCGATGGCCCGCATCTTCGAGGAAGCGGGCGTCTCCTACGGCATCCTCTACGAAGACGAACAGCACGACGGCAACGACGTGCGCCGCGTCGGCGAAGAGGGCCTCTTCGAGATGCTCGTCGAGGACAACGTGGCCGCGATGGCCGACTGCGACTTCGAGAAAATCGTCTGTACGGACCCCCACTCGTACAACACGTTCAAAAACGAGTATCCGGAGATGGACGACTCGTTCGACTACCCCGTCTTCCACTACACGCAACTCGTGGAGGAACTCGTCGACGGCGGCCGACTCGGACTCTCGGGGACTGAACTCTCCGCACAGACGGTCACCTACCACGACCCGTGCCATCTCGGCCGGTACAACGGTGAGTACGAAGCACCCCGCGAAGTCATCCGCGCAACTGGCGTCTCGCTAGCCGAAATGCCACGCAACCGCGACGAGTCCTTCTGTTGCGGTGGCGGCGGCGGTGGTCTCTGGTTAGACCAAGAAGAAGAGTCGAAGCCATCCGAAGAACGCCTGCGTGAGGCGCTCGAAGACACCACCGGCGGAGTCGAACGGTTCGTCGTCGCCTGTCCGATGTGTGCGACGATGTACGAAGACGGCCGCAAGACCGGCGACTACGAAGACGACATCGACGTCGTCGATATCTCGGAACTCATCGTCGAAGCGCTCGACGAGAAGGCGGGCGCAGTTGGGTCGGAGACGACGCCTGCGTCGGCCGACTGAACAGTCTTCGTTTTTCCGTTCGAACTCTCAATCTCCCGCAGCGGTCGCTCTCGGCAGTGCGGCGTGAGTCGTCGGCAGGGAAAAATACAGTTCAGGGCGGGACAGGGTCGAGTCGTCACCGAACCCGTCCAGCGGAGTGTTATTCGCGCTCGTACTCTTTCTTGAAGCCACGGAACTCGGTTCGGTGGGCTTCCTCGTCGGCGAGGAGCGTCACGGCGAGGTCCTCGGTGACGGGGTCGTTCGCTTCTTCGGCGGCGTCGATGAGCGCGCGATAGGTCTCGATTGCGCCCTCTTCGGCCGCGAGGACACCGTTGATGACCGACAGCACGTCCGTGCTATCTTCGGGTGGTTGCAGGTCGTGCTGGCGCGCTTCGAACGTCGCAGAGCCTGGTGGTTTCTCGTCGAGTTGCTTCAGTCGGTCACCGAGTTGTTGTGCGTGGGTGAGTTCCTCCTGGATGTCCGCTTTGAGCGACTCCTTTATCTCCTCGGCCCGGACGCCGTCGAGGACGATGGAGTTAGTCATGTAGTTCATTACCGTCTCGATTTCGTCCTGATAGGCGCGCTTCAACAGCGCGGTTACGTCCTCAGACATAGCGGCCCAATATTGACGCTCGGACAACAAATAGCTGTTCGCCGGCGGGAGTTCGTCCGGTAACACGAGACAGACCCCCAGCCAGCCCCACCGAACTGCAGTTCAGTCGTCGAATTCGACGAGTTCGACGACGTATCCGTCGGGGTCTTTGACGAACGCGGCGGTGGCGCTCGCCTCCTCGATGTACTGCGGCGGTTTCACCACGTCGGGGTGTTCGGCTTCGAGGAGTTCCTCGAAGACGCGGTCGACGTCGCTGACTTCGATAGCGACGTGGTCGATTCCCGACGGGTCGACCCGGTCGGCCGAGGTGGGGTCGTACTTCAGTTGCAGTTCCATGTCGGTGTCGTCGCTGCCGATGTAGACGTTCCGAACCCCACCGAGTTCGAACTCGTTGGTCTTCTCGAGGCCGAGTTCGGCGTAGAAGTCGAGTGTCGAGTCGAGGTCCGAGACGACGAGTGCGGTGTGGATGAGACCCATACTCGTCGCACGCGGCCGGGAGGGATAAAATCGGACCTCCGTGCCAGAATCGGTGCTACCGACGCAGGCCTGACGGGAAGCGTGAAAAGCGACTCAGGCCTGTCGGGAGGCGTCGACGTCGATGGCGTCGACCGGGCAGATATCCACACAGAGCATACAGTCGATACACTGGTCTTCGTTCGTCGGTTCGACCTTCACCTCACTTTCGGGGTGGCCGGGTGTATCGACCCACGTGAACACGTCGACGGGGCAGTTTTCGAGACACGCGCCGTCGGCGAGACAGATGTCGTAATCGACGGCGACGTGCGTGCCGTGGATACCGAGTTTCTTCGGCGGGTCGACGGGGCCCCAGACGGCGACGCCGTCACCAAACGCAGTTTGGTTTGCCGACGAACGAAGTTCGTCCAGCTTTTCTTCGCCTACCTTCTCGCGGTTCGTATCGAAGTTCGGGTCGATAGCCATTTGCAGTGGTCTTCGCCGGGTGTCGTACTAAAACGTCCGCATCGGAGGTGGGAAAGTCGCGGACGGAAACGGGTTCGACGAGAGTGTCTCGGTGAGTGAGTGAGTGAGTGCACGCTGGACAGGAAGCCTTCGTCTCAGACGTGTAGCAAACCGGAAAATCGAACTGACGACGGCCGCTCTCTACACTCGTGCGGCCTCGATGTGGTCGAGGACGTGCGAGATGTGGTGTTGGTCTCGGGTCGGCGCGATACCTCGATACGCACGGAGAGAGTCTACGAGATAGTCGAGTTCAGCGCTGTCGAAGTCTTCGTCAGCCGCTTCGACCCGCGCGAGCAGGTCGGGGGCCGGGGTTGGGTCGTCGTCTGCGTCGACTGCCCGCTCGATGGCTTCGAGTAAGGCAGCGTGGACGACCCACGATTCTTCCCGTGAGAGGTCGAGCGCCGCTGGCCGGTCCTGTGCCGATGTCGTCATTGTCTGTCTCTACCCTACTCTACGGCCGTGGAACTATAAATGTATGCGTACTGTTGTCACGGGCCACGCACGACTCCAAAAGCAGTGAGGTCGCTCGGTCTCGGGCGTTACTCGAACGCTTCGATTCCCGTCAGGTCGGCCCCCAAGACGAGCGTGTGGATGTCGTCGGTCCCCTCGTAGGTGTAGACAGTCTCGATGTTCTCCATGTGGCGCATCGGCGAGTAGTCGGTGGTGATACCGTTCCCACCGAGCACTTCGCGGGCGGTTCGCGTCACGTCGCGGGCGACGCGAACGTTGTGGCGCTTGGCCATCGAGACGTGCTGGTGGCGCAAGTCACCGCGTTCTTTGAGTTCCGCGAGGCGGTGGGCTTGCAGTTGCGCGTTCGTTATCTGGGTCGCCATCTCTGCGAACTTGCCCTGTTGGAGTTGGAACCGTGCGATTGGTCCGCCGAACTGCTCGCGGTCTTTGGCGTACTGGAGTGCGTCCTCGAACGCGTCGCGTGCCGCGCCGACGACACCCCACGAGATACCGAATCGGGCCTGTGTGAGACACGACAGCGGCCCTTTCATTCCCGTGACACCGGGAAGTACGTCGTCCTCGGGGACCCACACGTCGTCGAGGGCGATTTCGCCCGTCACCGACGCCCGCATCGAGAGTTTGTCCTCGATTTTGTTCGTCGTCACACCGTCGCGGTCCGTCTCGACGAGGAATCCCCGAACTGGCGACCCCTCAGCAGACCGATTGCGCGCCCAGACGACGGCCACGTCCGCGATGGGAGAGTTCGTAATCCACGTCTTCGACCCGTTGAGCACGTAGCCATCGGCGTCCTTCTCCGCGTACGTCTCCATCCCGGCAGGATTCGACCCGTGTTGTGGTTCGGTCAGTCCGAAACACCCGACTGCCTCACCGCTTCCGAGCGCCGGAAGCCAACGCTCTTTCTGCTCGTCTGAGCCGTAGGCGTGAATCGGGTAGATGACGAGCGACCCCTGTACACTCGCCATCGACCGAAGTCCAGAGTCACCTGCTTCGAGTTCCTGCATCAACAGGCCGTAGGCACGCTCACCGAGTCCGGGGAGGCCGTACCCGTCGAGATTGGGTGCGTAGAAGCCGAGTTCGCCCATCTCGGAGATGAGTTCCGTCGGGAACGTCCCCTGCTCGAAATGGTCGCCGATGTCGGGCTTGACCTTCTCTTCGACGAACCGCCGGGCCTCGTCGCGAACGAGTTTCTCTTCGCCGGTCAGGTCCGCCTCCAGTCCTAGATAATCGAGCATGATAGTTCGTCGGTCTGGCGCGGTGAAAAACGATTCGCCAGCACTGGAAAACGGCCAAGAACGCTATCATCGCGCCGACGAACGACGGAGTCCCTCGATGGGCGAGACGCCGACAGACCCGTGGTGAGGCGGCGTTACGCCGCTCGTTCGACCGACTGCACGTGGGCGCGATTCACGTAGGCGACGAAGTTGTCGAACAGGCGTTTGGCTTCGCAGGCGGCGTCGTAGTTTTCGGGAGTGATGCCGTCGAGGACGTGCTGAATCTGCTCGTCGGGGAGGAACTCTTTCGAGCGCGCGATGGCTTCGGCCGTCGTCGTGTCGTACTCGGGGTGGAACTGAACGCCGAAGGCGTGAGTGCGACGGAACGCGTGGACGCCGTACTCGTTCTCTGCGAGGAGTTCCGCACCCGGTGGGAGGTCGGACACGACGTCGCCGTGAGACGTGAACACCGTGAACGTCCCGCCGACGCCAGCGAGCAAGTCGTCGGTGTCGTCGTCGGTGGTCCGCTGGATTTCGCTGTAGCCCAACTCGAAGTCGCCCATGTCTTCGACGGTACCGCCGAGCGCCTCGGCGACCACCTGATGGCCGAAACAGACGCCGAGCAGCGGAATCTCTCGCTCGTCGGCCTCGGCGACGTACGAGACGAGGCTCTGTATCCACTCGTCGTCCCAGTAGACGGACGACGACGACCCCGTGACGACGATACCGTCGTAGTCGAAGTGGTCGGGCAGGGCTCCTTCGGTCACGTCGAACTCGACGAGGTCGGCGTCCAGTTCGCGTCTGAAGTTACGGCGCGTGTTCTCGTCACCGTGTGAGGCGTCCAAAAAGGCGAGTCGCGGTCGGCTCATTGGAGTGAGACAGTAGGTACAACAGGAAAGAAGTTGCGCCCGAGACGGCATCTGCCGCGGTTCGTGACAGGGGAGGAATGCCGCGGTTCGTGACAGGGGAGGAATGCCGCGGTTCGTGACAGGGGAGAAGACCCACCGAGATGTGCCAGAGACGAGGCGAGACGGGGACGGTCAGTCGTCGTCTGACTCCAACAACTCGACGAGCGCGTCGTTGACGAGACGCGACCGTTCGACGGTGACGAGATGTCGTGCGCCGGCGAACGACTCGAACCGCCCTCGCGGGAGGTCGTCGGCGAGTGCGCGACCGGCCTCCACCGGCCAGATCGGGTCGTCGTCACCGTGGACGACGAGCGTCGGCACCGTCACCTCGTAGAGCGGGCCAGCGTCGTAGTCCTCGATAGCGGCGATTTGTGCCGCCCAGGCGTCGGGTGTGGCGTCTTCCATCCCTCGCCACTCGACGATTTGCTCGACGACGTCCGGTTGTTCCGTGCGGAACTCCGCCGAGAGTGCCGGCGTGAGCGACTCGCGGAGTTCGTCGGGGTTCGTCGGCGCGCCGTACAGCGGGTCAGGGTCGATAGCCGCACCCGACGCCGCAGTGCCGACGAGCGCGAGACTCCGAACGCGCGACGTCGTCCGGGCGGCCTCCAACCCGACCATCCCACCGAGCCCCAGGCCGACGACGTGTGCTTTTCGCACGCCTGCGTCCGAGAGGATGGCCTCCAAATCGGCGACGAGCGTCTCGACCGAGTACGGGCCGGGCGGTGCGTCGGAGCGTCCAGTTCCGCGGAGGTCGGTGACGAGCGTTTCGAACGGCCCCGTGACTGCGGCGTACTGCCATCCCCACTGCCACCCGCCGTATCCCGCGTCACCGACGAAGACCACCGTCTCGCCGTCGCCGTCAGTCTCGTAGTAGAGTTCGACACCGTCTCTCGTCACCGTGGACATAGTCGCAGGTCGGCAGGCGACGAACTTAGGCGTGGCCGTCTGGCCGGGCGAACCGGTATCGGCGACCGCTCATCTGGTGAGGACGTCCCACTCGTCACCCTGACGCCGCGCGATCGCGTCGAACACCGACGAGAGCGTGTGTACTGTCTTGTCGTCTTGCGTCAGTGGGTCGAGAAAGAACACCCCGTAGCCGTCTACGTTGGCGACCCGTGTCGTCAACGTGTGGACGAACTTGAAGATCGGCCGTAATCCGGCGTACTGGAACAAGATAGTTAGTGAGTCGAAGACGACGATCGGTGTCGTCGGTTCGTCGTGCGGTTCGCCTTCGCTCTCCCACCGTGAGAGGTGCTTCGTCGCCTTCATCCCGAGTCCGGTCAAGTCAGCGGGCGACGTGACCTGGTCGACTTCGTCGGCACTCACCGCGTCGGAGTCGCGCGTTTCGGTCGTGATGACGGCGAGTTCGGCCGGTCGGACGCCGAGGCGGTTCTCCCAGTAGACGCGGTCACCGGTGCTTCGAGGTGTGAAATCGACCGCGAGGAGTCGTGGGTTCTGGACGCCCGAGAGACCGAACGGAGGTGAGTCGATATCACTGCAGAGAACCAGAACCGACCGGGCCGGCTCGTTTTCGGTCGCCATCACCTCCGAGTTCATACCTCTACGTTCGGTCGGTTTGACGCTTAGTTGTACGCATTGGTGTGATTCCGTGCTAAATCGCCTCGAAAATGCGTTTATCACCGTTTTAGTCGTCTTCGGACGAGTTCGTCACTCGGTCGAAGTTGTCTGTAAAAATCAGCTGTGAGAACTAGACTGTGCGGTGAGTCAGGCGTTCAGGACGTTCTCGAGAACGTCGGACGCCTCGTCGAGGACGTCGTCGAGGACGTCGACGTTCGGACCGCCGCCCTGTGCGAAGTCGGCCGGGCCGCCGCCACCGCCGCCAACCTTCTGGGCGAGTTGACCGACGACCTGTCCGGCGTTGATACCGACGCCGTCCGGGACGCCGACGACGAACTGAGCACTGCCACCGGCGGCAGAGCCGAGGACGGCGACCTTGCCTTCTTCGACGAGGGCGTTGGCCGTCGCGCGGAGTTCGTCCGCGTCACCGTCGAGTCGCTGGATGACGGCAGGTGTGCCGTCGATGTCGATTTCGTCGGCACCCGCGGCGGCACGCACCTCTGCGAGTTCCGTCTTGAGGCGGTCGATGGTCTTGCCTCGTTCTTTCCACTCGGTGAAGAAGCGCTCGGCCGTCTCGGGCACGTCTTCGGGGTTCACGTCGAGGACGTCGCCGGCCTCGTAGAGCGCGTCTTCGGTGCGCTGGGTCGCTTCGATGGCCGCGTCGCCAGCGGCGAACACGACGCGTTCGACGCCGTCTTGGACGGGTTCGGTGTTCAGCACCTTGATAGCGCCAATGTCGCCAGTCCGCTTGACGTGCGTCCCACCACAGGCCTGCACGTCGCTGCCGACGTGGATGAGTCGAATCTTCTCACCCGGCGGGATGCCGCCCTGGTAGAGGTCGAAGCCGTACTTGCTCTCGGCGTCGTTCCGGTCGGGCCACTCCTGTTTGACCGGGATGTTTCGCATCACGATTTCGTTGGCGACGCGCTCGATTTGCTTGACCTCCTCGCGGGTGATGCGCTCGTAGTGCGACACGTCGAGGCGCGAGCGGTCGACGCCTTTCGAGGCACCGGCCTGCCGGATGTGGTCACCGAGGACCGTCCGGATGGCGTGCCCGATGACGTGTGTCGCCGTGTGGTGTCGCATGAGGCGGCGACGGCGCTCGACGTCGAGTTGACCGCGGACGAACTCGCCCTTGCCGGGGTCGTCGTCGGTGCGGTGGAGCACGACGTCGCCTTCCATCTGGACGTCGGACACTTCGACCGTCGCGTCGTCCGTCGAGAGCGTCCCGTGGTCGGCGGGTTGGCCACCGCCTTCGGGGTAGAACATCGTCTGGTCTAAGACCACGTCGTAGCCCTCCTCGCGTTCGAATACGTCGAGGACGACGGCTTCGAACTCCGTGCGCTCTTGGTCGTCGTAGTAGAGTTTGTCCGTCGCGGGGAGGTCACCGAGGCGGTCGTCCTGTTCGGCAGTGACCGTCTCGGCGTCGACCTGTTCGTGTCGGTCCGCGACGAGCGAGTAGAAGTCGTCGGGGATGTCGACCGTCGCGCCGCGTTCCTCGGCAATCTCCTGTACCATGTCGGGTTGGATGCCGTGGGAGTCGTACAGTTCGATGAGTTCGTCTACCGGGATGGGGTCGCCTCTCTCGGCGTAGTCGTCGGCGAGTTGCTGGACCCGGCGAGAGCCACGTTCGAGCGTCTTGCGGTACTTGCGCTCTTCGCTGCGGACGATGTCGCGGATGGTGTCGCGGTTCTGGTAGTCCAGTCGCTCGGCCTGCATGTCCACGAGTTCGTCGAGCGGCGCGTCCACGCCGAGATTGTCGACGAGGCGCTTGGTGCGGCGAAGCACCATGCGGGCGAGATAGCCCGTCCCGACGTTCGAGGGGACGATACCGTCACCGAACATGTACGCGAGCGTGCGACAGTGGTCGGCGATGGCGTAGATGTCCTCGAGCGGTCGAAGCAGGGCAGTGAGTTCGTCTTTGTCGACGTCGAGTTCGCCGGCGACGTCGGCGCGGGCGGTCGCGAGGTCGTCGATTTCGTCGATGTCGAGGTGGCCCGAGAGCATCGCCGCGCGGTGGATGAGTGCTTCTTCCTCGTCGGAGTGCTCGATACCAGCGTTCTCCTTGAGGAAGTCTATCATATCGGGGTAGACGGCCTCGTACACCGTCGGCGTCCCCTGCGAGACCCACGTCCATCGTTCGAGGCCGTAGCCCGTGTCCACGATGTACGTGTCCATCGGCGAGTAGTTGTTGCCGTCTTTGAGGTGGTACTCGCCGTCGGGGTCCTGCTTCATCGACATGAAGACGAGGGTGGCGAGTTCGGCACCACGGTAGAGCACCTCGAACGCGGGTCCGGCGTTGCCGCCACCGACCCACGGGTCTTCGATGTAGGTGATTTCGGAGATGTCGGCACCGAGCGATTCGAAGAACTCGTCGCAGAGACGGACGGTGTCGTCCTTCCAGTAGACTTCGCCCGAGTAGGCGTACTCGTCGCCAACTTCTTCGCGCGCGTTGAACGCGTGGTGGGCCATCATCTCGAACGCCATCGTGTGGCGGCCGGTCTTCCCGACGTTGTCGATGTCCTGCATGCGGATACAGGGCTGAGAGATGGTCAGTGGGTTCGCCGGTGGCGGCGTCTCACCGGACGTGACGAGCGGTTGGAAGTCGTAGATAGACGCCTGCGTCAAGAGAACGTCGTCACGCCAGCGGTTCGCGGCGACCGGATACGGGTCGATGCGCTCGTGGCCCTGTTCTTCGAAGAACGAGAGGAACTTCTCTCGCATCTCTTCGAGAGTGTACTCCTCGTCGAATCCAGGGTTGTCGATGAACGTGTAGTCGTCCGCAGGGGGTTCGCCACACGTCTCTCGGTCGGGGTCTCGTGTCCAGAAGTGCACGCCCGTTACGGGACACTGCTTCCGGTAGAAGCCCTCCTCCTCGAAATATTCGAGGCGGTACTCCTCTTCGAGTTCACTCATTGCCAAAGTCTGGTCTACCGTCGGGTAAAACAGTTCCGGGAGATAGCCGCAGACGCCCGATTCTGGGCAATACCACCGACGCCGGCCGTGTCGTTCATTTCCGTGCGTGCCGAGAGAGTAGTATGGAACTCGCGTCTGTCCGTCGCCGACCTGCCGTCGAACTTCTCGCATGGGTCGTTCTCGCCCAACTCGCCGGGGCCGTCGGGAGTGTGTTCACCGTCACCGCCCTCGACTCGTGGTACGCGACACTCGTCCGACCGTGGTTCGCACCCCCGAACTGGGTGTTCGGACCGGTCTGGATTACACTCTTTACGCTGATGGGCGTCGCTGCCTTCCTCGTCTCACGGAGTGGCCACCCCCGCAGTCGCCGTGCACTCGCCGTCTTCGGTGGCCACCTCGTCGTCAACGTCGCGTGGTCGTTCGCGTTCTTCGGCCTCCAGTCGCCGTCTGCAGGACTCGTCGTCATCGTCGTCCTCCTCGCGGCAATCCTCGCGACGATGCGCGAGTTCGCCATCGTCGACCGACGCGCCGCCGCACTCCTCGTCCCGTATCTCCTGTGGGTGTCGTTCGCGACGGTGCTCAACTACGGGTTCTGGAGTCTCAACTGACCGGCAGCGAAACCACGACCACGTCGCTCTCGTGAGTGGCCGATTACGGCGCACACGAACAGAGACGAACGACCATCGAACACGGACGGCCACGGTGCAGGTGGCTGGATTTTTCAGACCCTTGTCAGTCGAGAACATGCCGCAACGGTTATATTTCCCGTATCCGTCGGGAGCGATAGAAACTCGTGTACGCGGCGGACCATACCGTTGTTGTCGATGCGGACTTCGACTGCGACATCGACCTCGGACCAGAGGTTGCAATCGTATCGAGGAGCGACGGTTCGGTATCGAGGCCCCACGCTTGTGCCGTCGTCACCAACTCGAACAGCGCAGTTTCGGACCACGCACCGACGATTCTGTACACCGACGAAGCCCCGGAAGACGTCGCTTCTCCGGAGCGGTTCGACGCCTACGTCGAGCGTGGTGACAGCGACGCCCTAGAGACACAGATTCGATGGATTCTCTCCCGCCGTTCCGACGATAGTGACGGCGCTGGCACAGAGCGTGAGCGACTCAAGCGACTCTACGAAGGGACGACGACGCTCATCACCGCAGCGACGGTCGACGAACTGTACGACCGCGCCATCGGACTGGCAGAACACATCCTCGAGTTCGACAACACCTCGTTCGTCGTCCACGAAGACGACGGGTTCTACGTCCGTGCGAACAACGAGGACCTGACCGGGTTCGGGCCGATTCCAACCGACAGGGGCATTCTCGGTCAGACGTACCACTCACAGGAGTCGTACCTCGTCGACGACGTCCTGAACCACCCGGACGCGGCACCGGACGACCCAGCCTACCGGTCTGCGGTGAGCGTCCCGATGGGCGAGACGGGCGTCTTTCAGGCCATCTCGAACGAGAAAGACGCGTACGACGAGACGGACCTCCGACTGGCCGAACTCCTCGTTTCGTACGTTTCGGGGACGCGAGCACGTATCGAATCCGAAGCGGCGATGCGGCACAGTCGGGAGCAAATCGAGCGACTTCACCGGGGGGCGACCGAGTTGGCCGCGACGACGAGCCTCACCGAACTGTTCGAGCGAACCGTCGAGATTACCGACGATATCCTCGATTTCAATCTGAGTTACATCGGCGTCGTCGAGCACAGCTCGACGGGCAGTCAGGACTCACAGAGTTCTGCGAACTCTGACGATGTCGTCGTCGAAAGTGGTGAAATCGTCCCGACGGCTATCTCTTCTGACGCTCCCGAAGACGGTGCAGAACGCGTCTCCATGGAAGACGGCGGCATCGCCGCGAAAACCTACCGGACGGGCGAGACGCACCTCGTCTCGGATATCGCCAGCGACGCGGATGCCAAACCGGTCAAGCGGACGTATCGCTCCGGGTTGAGCGTCCCAATCGACGACATCGCCGTCTTTCAGGCGGCGTCGTACGTCCCGAACGCGTTCGACGAGAACGACGCCGAGTTGACCGAACTGCTCATGGCGCACGTCGCCGTCACCGCCGAGCGAATTCAGGCCGAGACGAACCTCCGAGACGAGCGTGACCGGTCGAGCGCCCTCTTCGAACACGTCTCCGACGCAGCAGTCGCCTACGACGTCGAAGACGGCGTCGTCACCGTCACCGACGTGAACCAGGCGTTCGAGGAGACGTTCGGCTACGATGCCGCAGACGTCGTCGGAACCGACCTCCTCGGCCGGGTGGGTCCCCCCGAAAGTGACGACAGCGACGCGGACGACGCGGACGACGACGCCCCCGAACTGCTCGTCGCGGCGGGCGAGAGTTACCGCGGTGAGGTCCGCCGTCGAACCGTCGACGAGGTTCGAGAGTTCATCTTGAACGTCGTCCCACTCTCGCCGGGCGAAGAACGCGGGTCCGGATACGCCATCTACACGGACATCACCCAACGCAAGGCGCGCGAAGAGGAGTTAGAACGCCAGAACGAGCGTCTCGAAGAGTTCGCAAACATCGTGAGCCACGACCTGCGAAATCCGCTCGGCGTCGCCCGTGGCAACCTCCAACTCGCCCGTGAGGTCGGTGGTGAAGAGCGCTTCGACACGGTCGAGAACGCACTCGACCAGATGGAGTCGCTCATCGACGACCTGCTCTCGCTCGCCCGACGCGGACAACTCGTCGACGAGACGGCGCCCGTAGACCTCGGACTGGTCGCCAAACAGGCGTGGATGAACACCGAGACGGTCGACGCGACGTTGAACACGCCGGAGAACGTCGTCCTCGACGCGGACGAAGACAGACTCGGCGAGTTGCTCGCGAACCTGTTCCGCAATTCTATCGAACACGGTGGCGAAAGCGCCCACATCACTGTCGGCGGTATCGACGGCGGGTTCTACGTCGAAGACGACGGCCCCGGCATCGAACCGGAGCGCCGCGACGCAGTGTTCGACCCCGGTGAGACGACTGGTGACGACGGCATCGGCTACGGACTCGCAATCGTGGAGTCTATCGCCGACGCACACGGGTGGTCGGTCCTGGTGACGTCGGGGTCGGCCGGCGGGGCGCGGTTCGAGTTCCGGGGCTGACGGCGTCGGGAAGTGAAAAGAGCAGTCGAGTTAGTTCTGCGAGAGTGCGAGCGACGCGAGGAGCGCTTCGAGTTGGACCTGTTCGTTCGCTCCTTCGGAGATACGGTAGTCGGCCTCACCGATGCGCTCCATCAGGCGGACGGCCGTGCGCTCGTCCAAGTCGAAGTCCCAGACCGAGCGGTGGAGTTGGTCGATGATGTCGCCGCCGGCCATCCCGGTATCGACGATGAGCGTCTCTAACTTCTTGCGAGCGGTCGTGAACTCGCCGTCGATGGCCGCTCGAACCATCTCCTCGATATCCTCGGGGCGGGCAGTCGAGGTAATCATGTACACTGCCTCTTCGTCGACGACTTCGCCCGTCGTCGCGGCGGCCTGCAGAGAGTTGATGGCGCGGCGCATGTCGCCACCTGCGGCGTAGACGAGTGCGTCGAGGCCGTCTTCGGTGAGTTCGATACCCTCTGCGTCGGCGATGTCTCGCGTCTGGTCGGCGATTGCGGCGTCACCGAGCGGCGAGAAACGGAAGACTGCACAGCGAGACTGAATCGGGTCGATAATCTTCGAGGAGTAGTTACACGAGAGGATAAAGCGCGTGTTGTCCGAGAACTGCTCCATGGTTCGGCGGAGGGCCGACTGCGCGTCGTTGGTCAGCGAGTCAGCCTCGTCTAAGAAGATGATACGGTAGTCGTGGCCGCCGAACGACGACCGCGCGAAGTTCTTGATTCGGTCTCGAACCACGTCGATACCGCGTTGGTCCGACGCGTTGAGTTCGAGGAAGTTCCCGCGCCAGTCGTCGCCGTAGATGGCACGTGCGATGGCCGTCGCGGAGGTGGTCTTCCCGACGCCCGCCGGTCCAGCGAACAACAGGTGCGGCAGGTCGTCGCGCTCGATGTAACTCCGCAGTCGCTCGACGATTTCTTCCTGCCCGTAGACGTCGTCGAGGGTCTGCGGTCGGTACTTCTCGATCCAGATTTCGCGACCCGTCGGGGTGTCGCCCGACTCCGCGGCCTCGCTCATATCCATGTCACAGATGGCCGCGCACATAAAGCGTCCGAGACGGGAGCGTCGAAGCGTCCGAGACGGCCGAAGCCGACGGACTGAAATCCACCGCCACCCACGCCCGAACATGGACGTAACCGTCGAAGTCGTCGGCGAGGAGACCCACGAGGTCACCGTCGGAGACGATGGCACCTACGCGGACCTCGTGAAGGCAGTCGACCTCAGTCCGCACGAAGTCTCCGTCCTCGTCGATGGCACCCCCGTCCCCGAAGACCAACCGGTCGAGGTAGACCGGGTGAAGGTGCTCCGTCTCATCAAGGGCGGCCGAAGCTGACGGCCTGATGTCGAGAGACGGGTGCGTGCCGTCTTTCGGTGTTGGGTGACGAAGTCGCACTGCCGGGGGACGGTTATACCCGACGTTCCCGACTTCCAGAACGTGCCTGCCACAGCTCACTCCCTCGACTTCGAACTGCCCAACGTCGCCGCCGGCCCCGAGACGGTCTCACCGGCGTCCCTCGACGCCGACTTCTTGCTACTGTTGCTCCAGCGCGACTACTACTGTAAGGTCTGTCGCCGACAGGTACAGTCGGTGAAACGCCGCTACGACGAGTTCGAAGCACGAGACACGACGGTCGTCTCTGTCCTTCCCGACCCGCCGGAACGCGCCCAAAAGTGGCAACAGAGCTACGACCTTCCGTTTCCGCTCCTCGCCGACCCCGGTGCCGAAGTTGGCGACGAGTTCGACCAACCGACGCGCTTCGGTGCCCTCGGTAAACTCCACGACATGGTCGGTCGGATGCCCGAAGCAGTCCTGGTCGACCTCCGAGACGACGACCCAGACGTGGTCTACACCCACCGCGGGTCGAGTCCAGGAGACCGCCCCGAACTCGACGACCTGCTGAAGCGCATCGACAAACTCGCCGCCTGAGCAGGCGATTCGCGTCCTCACGACGACTCACCGAGCGCCAGCGGACAGCTATCACTCCTTCTGACAACCATCACTCCTTCTGACAACCACCGCTCCGCTGGACGACCACCGCTCCGCTGGACGACCACCGCTCCGCTGGACGACCACCGCTCCGCTGGACGACCACCGCTCCGCCGGACCTTTCTCCTCTCGCCACCGACCGCCGACGATGAGTGACGTCGCCGTCCGCAACGGAGGCCCAGACGAGTTAGTCGCAGTCATGCGCGTCCTCGACGCTGGACTCCTCGAGATGGCGGCCAGCGAGGTCCGAGACCGACTCGAAACGGGCGACTGTCTCGTCGCCGACGCGTCCGGTCGAGTGGTCGGCGTCCTCGTCCTCGACGGCGACTACGTCGAAGCAGTGGCCGTCTCACAGAGTCGGCGGGGTCGCGGCATCGGAACCACCCTCGTCGAGACGGCACTCGACCGGCAGGGACGCCTCGTCGCCGAGTTCGACGCCGGTGTCCGCCCGTTCTACGAATCACTCGGGTTCGCTATCGAACCCGCCGACGATGGACGGCCCGACGGTCGACTCCGTGGTATCCTCGACCGGAGCCATGATCCAAGTTAACAACCGACATCCGTATATCGTCCGAGCGGGTATGATAAGAGGGCCGAAGCCATGGCAAACCGAGAACGAAGTGAGCGAATACTCACGGATTGGAATCGCGTGTTCGACGCGCTCGCGGACCCGTCACGCCGCTACGTCCTCGAATATCTTCACGACAGAAGCGACCCGGTGCCGGTGTGGGACCTGGCTATCGCACTCGCAGTTCGGACGACCGACCGAGCGCCGAACCAGATTGATATCCAGGTGGTCGAACAAGCAGAGGCCGGAATCGTCCACGTCCACATTCCGAAACTCGAAGCGGCCAACCTCGTCGAGTCGAACGGCGGGGAACTCTCACTGACCGACCACGCACAGACGCTGCCACTGTTTACACCTGCGTATCGCGGAATCGTCCCGCCTGCGGCGAGTGAAGAGTTCGACGACTGGGAGCCTTAGACGAGGGGTTCGACGAGTTCGCGTCCCGCCTCGAGGAGTGCAGAGACCGCGTCTTCGCTCCCTGCTTCGGCGTAGACACGCATCTTCGGTTCCGTCCCCGACGGACGGACGAGAAGCCACGACCCGTCGTCCAAGAGTAGTTTGAACCCGTCGAGCGTGACGACTTTGGCGATGTCACGGCCGGCGACCGTCTCCGGCAGTTCGTCGTCGAGTTCGTCGATGACGCGCGCTTTTTCCGCGTCCGGGCAGTCGATGCTTATCTTGTCGGCGACGATTTCGCCGTACTCGTCTTCGATACGGTCGAGGCGAGAGTCGAAGTCTTCCTCTGCGGCGGCGGCCGCCGCGAGCAGACCCATCAGCACGCCGTCTTTCTCGCGGACGTGGCCGCGGATGGAGAATCCACCAGACTCCTCGCCACCCATGAGCGCTTCGTGTTCGCGCATCGCGTCTGCGACCCACTTGAACCCGACCGCCGTCTCGTAGACTTCCTCACCGTGTGCCTCGGCGATTCGGTCGATGAGGAACGTCGTCGAGACGGTTCGGATGGCCGGCCCGGAGTCCGATTCGAGCAGGTAGTCGTAGACGGCGGCGAAAAAGAGGTTCTCGTCGAGGACGCCTCGCTCGGGCGTGGCGATTGCGAGTCGGTCGGCGTCGCCGTCGTTCGCGACACCGAGGTCGGCACCGATATCGATGAGTGCCTCGGCGAGTTCTTCGAGGTTCTCGGGAGAGGGTTCCGGTGGGTTGCCGCCGAAGTCGGGGTCGCGGTTACAGCGGAGTCGGACGACGTCCGCGCCGGCGGACTCTAAGAGGGCGTCGGTGACGCCGCGTCCACTCCCGTGCATCGCGTCGTACGCGACTGTCAGGCCCGAGAGGTCGCCACCGACGAGTTCGAGGGCGTGGTCTGCGTGGGGCGAGACGACGTCGACGCGTTCGACAGTCCCGTGTTCGGACTCCGGGAGGAGGTCGGGTTCGGCGAGGTACGTGGCGACGGCGTCGGTCACTTCCGGGAGTGCAGGCGCACCGTCGGAGGGGATGAACTTCACGCCGTTATACTCCGGCGGATTGTGCGACGCAGTGACCATGAGCGCACCCGAGAGGCCGCGGTCCGCGATAGCGTATGCGACGAGTGGCGTCGGGCAGTCACGTTCCGGCAGGAGGACGTCGAATCCGTTGCCCGCAACGACTTCCGCGAGCGACTCGGCGAATCCGGGCGACGTTTCGCGGGCGTCGTAGCCGACGAAGACGGGGTCGGTGTAGCCCTCTTCGCGGAGATAGTCGGCGACTGCCTGTCCGACGATTCGAACACGCTCGTCGGTGAACGTGTCCAGGGTGGCGCGCCACCCGTCGGTCCCAAAGGAGATTTCGTCCATACGCGCACGTCGGCACGATGCGCCAAAAAACTACGTTACGACCCGACATATACCGTCATCACAGTCGGCCAGCGGCGTCACAACTCGACCAGTGACAGTTTCTGCTCTCGTCTGAGCTGTTTGATTTCGTACTCGCGAGACATCGCTTTCGACTTCGAGTCGTACTCCTCGACGTGGACGAGTTCGACGGGCGTCCGCCCGCGCGTATACTTTGCGCCGTCGCCAGCGTTGTGTTCTGCGACACGTCGCTCGACGTCGGTCGTGTATCCAGTGTACAGCGACCCGTCGGTACACTGGAGGACGTAGACGAAGTGCACGAGAGAATGGTTCAGGGGCGAGGGTATGAACCCTGCGCCCGGCCCCGTGCACGTGGTGTTGGCTTCGCGTGGTGGTCTTTGTTCGCTTCAGTGGTCATACAGTGCGGGCACGCTGTCGAGCGACCTCCGCGATTCCCGCGTTTGCCGAGCAGTTCGGACAAGCGAGAACTTGGCCGTGTTTGTCGGCAAAGACGCGCGCGAAGCGCTCTGAGACGTGTGACCCGCAGTGGTCACATACTGGCATCGTTAGTGTATCCGGCAGCCACCAAGCCGGTACGTGGTACACCGTACCGTACACATATGAGGGCTTCGCGCGTGTGCGCGTGAGCGCTCTTTCGTGCACTTCCGTAGCGAGAAGGTGGCCGTTCGTCGACTAACTCAGAGAGTCGAACGCGGGTGTGTGCGAAACGAACGGCAGAATCGGACGAGTAACTACGATTCGTTGCGGGCGTCGGACACTGCACGGGCGACCAACCCGGCCTGTGCCCCGGCGATGTAGCCAGCGTCGATGTTCACCACCGAGAGGACGGTACACGACTGAACCATCCCGAGAAGTGCCGCCTCGCCGTCGCCGCCGTGGCCGTATCCGGTAGAGACGGGTAATCCAATCACGGGCGTATCGACCAGTCCGGCGACGACGGTGGGCAACGCACCCTCTCGGCCGGCGGCGACGACGAGTACGTCTACCTCGCGGAGCAGGTCGAGATGGTCGAGGACGCGCCCGAGGTGGGCGACGCCGACGTCTTCGACTCGTTCGACTGTCACGCCCATCTCGCGGAGGACGACGGCCGCTTCGCCAGCGGCCTCGGCGTCTGAGGTCCCGCCAGTGACGATACCAACGGTCGCGTCGATATCCGGACGCTCGAACGACGAGTCGAACGCGACGACGGTCTTCGCTCGGGCGTCACGGTCGATGGTACAGTCTGGGAGTGCATGGGAGACTGCTTCGGCGTGGGCGGCGCTGGCACGTGTGACGAGCGCCCGGCCGCTGGTTTCGACTGCTGCAACAGCGATTGTCGCAGTCTCCTCGGGAGTCTTTCCCTCCGCGAGGATGGCTTCCGGGACGCCACGCCGCGTCTCTCGGGCGGCGTCGAACCGTCCAGCACCGGTTGTCGCGTATCCCGCGAGTTGTGCTTCGGCCTCCGCGGGCGAGAGCGACCCGTCCGCGACGGCTTCCAGGATGTCGCGCATATGGCCGCACGTACGCCTGAGGCGTACTCATACCCGTCGTTCTCCCCTCGCGGGGAGAAAACATATATAAGGGGAGATTCTTCCTCCCAAATTCGTCGTTAGAGAAGCGCCAAAACCCCCAAATACGGCGTTATTAACGTCCCATATAGGAACATTTATGTAGGGAGAATCGGTAGGATATTTTGTATGGCAGACCTCATTGTCAAGGCAGCCGTCAAAGAAGCGCTCAAGGACAAAAACGTAGCCTCGGACTTCTACGACGCTCTCGACGAGGAAGTCTACGAGATCCTCGAAGACGCTGCACGCCGTGCGGAAGAGAACGACCGGAAGACGGTCCAGCCCCGCGACCTGTAAATCGGTCTAGAACTACTTTCTTTTATTGCAGACCGCAGAGCGGAAGCGCTCGGCAGCGGTGACGTGATACCCAGAAAAACGACGTCCGAGAGCGACGCGTCGGGGGACAGACGGCGGTCAGCAGTCGAGGACGTCCACGCCGTCTTCGGTGCCGACGTAGACAACATCCGCGAGACCGACGAAGATGCCGTGTTCGACGACACCAGGGAGTGCCGACAGCGACGCTGCCAGTGCGGCGGGGTCGTCGATGGGTCCGAAGTCGCAGTCGAGGACGAGATTTCCGTTGTCGGTGACGACAGGGCCGTCTTTTCGCTCGGCACGGCGAAGTTCCGGGTCGCCGCCGAGGTCTGAGACGGCGGCCGCGACGGTCGTTCGAGCGGCGGGGAGCACTTCGACCGGAACTGGGTGTGAGAGCACGTCTGCCACCTTCGACGGGTCTGCGACGACGAGGAACCGGTCTGCGAAGGCGTCGACGACTTTCTCGCGGGCGTGGGCCGCGCCGCCACCTTTCACGAGTGCGTCGCCGGCGACCTGGTCGGCACCGTCGATAGCGAGGTCTACGGCGTCGATTTCGTCGAGGTCGGCGAGCGGGATACCGCACTCACGGGCGAGTTCGCGCGACGCGAACGAGGTTGGGACGCCGCGAACGTCCATCCCGTCGGCGACGAGGTCGCCGATAGCCCGGATGGCGAACGCCGTCGTACTCCCGGTTCCGAGGCCGACGACCATCCCGTCTTCGACCGCTTCGACCGCCGTCTCCGCGGCACGACGCTTCTGTTCGTCGGTTCCGCCGGTAGTCTTCATGTCTGTGGCGACTCGGCCAGCGAGTAAAAATTGACCTGAAACGAGGCGGTGGGCGCGCTGTGAGTCCCGCTCAGAGACGGTCCAAGACGGCGTCGGCGTCGTAGGCCAGCGAGATGGCACGCGTTCGGCCGCGGCCTTCGATTTCGGTGTAGCGCGCCTCGATGACGCCGAGTTGGTCGAGTTTGTTCACGAGTTCGGAGTAGCGAGTGTAGCCCAGTCCGGTCTCTTCGTTGAACGCCTCGAACACCGCGCCAGCGCGTTCGCCGTCGAACTCGGCGACGACCCGGACGAGTTCGCGTTCTGGGTCCGACAGGCCGCGGAGACACCGCGAGAGGTGGACGTACTTCGACTTGTCGTACGAGGCTTCGACGTCCTCCATATCGACGGTTCGCGAGGCACGCATCTCGGCGTGGAGTCCGGCACGACGGAGGAGGTCGATACCGACCCGTAGGTCCCCGCTGTCGGCGGTGAGTTCCGCCACCCGGTCGAGTTCCGGGTCACCGACGACGTTGTCGTGGAACCCGCGTTTGCTCCGCCCGCGAAGGATGTCGACGATTTCGTTCACGTCGTAGCGGGGGAAGAACACCTCCTCGGGACGGAAGACGCTCTGGACGCGGCTATCGAGTTCGTCGATGACGTCGAGCGAGAGGTCCGACGAGATGATGATGACGCCGATTCGCGCCCCGGTGTGCGCCTCGTGGGCGCGGAGGAGCGAGTAGAGCGTGTCGGACGCCTCGTTCTCGTAGAACAGGTAGTTGACGTCGTCGAGTGCGACGACGAGCACTTCGTCGTCTTCGACGAGGCGGTCGGTTATCTGTCCAAAGAGTTTCTTGAACGAGATGCCCGACGACGGGGGTTCGTACTCGAAGATGTGTTCGAAGACGCGCGAGAACACTGCGTAGCGGGTCGAATCGACCTGACAGTTTACGCGGACGGTCCGAACGCCCGACTGCGTGCCCAACTCGCCGAAGAGTTTCTGGACGGCAGTCGTCTTGCCCGTGCCGGGTGGACCACGAACCATGGTGTTCAGGGGGCGAGAGCCGCGAACTGCCGGGCGAAGCGCGTACTTCAGACTCCGGAGTTGACTCTCACGGTGGTCGAACGTCTCCGGGACGTGGTCAATCTCGAAGACGTGTTCGTCGCGGAACACCGTCTCGTCCCACGACAGCATCCCCTCTTCGGGGTCCTCCCTCATCGAATAGAGTACCACGCGCGGGGGACTTAATCGTTTACCGGCTATCGTCCGACGTGAGTCGGACTGGACAAGGTCCACTCACCGACCACAAAGTTAAAAAAACTACACGAAAGGAGTCGTATGGCAACTCGACTACAACTCGTCGCGCTCCTCGTCTCACTCGCCCTCGTCGGCGGCGGTATCCTGAGTTTCGGATTCGTCGCTGACCGCGACTACACTTACCGATTCGACGGCGAGGTGACAGAGACACCGGAGTCGGTGCCGCCGCTGTACAGCGAGTTGTCCGAGTCCGAGCGAGGATACGTGGACCGCGCGCTCGCAGGCGAAGTCCTCCGGTTCGAAGAGAGTCCTGGACGCCTTCCGCAACTCGTCGAACGCGACGGTTCGTACTACGCGTTCGACTACGCGGCGCACAACGACTACACTGACCCCGCGACGCTGGTGCCGCTGGGTTCGATTCTCGTCGGACTGGTCGCCCTCGTCGCCACGATTCGGTGGGAGGTGACGAGTCGGTACGTCACCTACTGAGTTGGTAAATCTGGTACCCCGCGATGAGTGCGACGAGGAAACCAACTCCCCCGACGCCGAGGGCGAGCGGGTTGGTCCCGCCGGACGCGAGTTCCCCCAGCGCGGGGAAGACGAACCCGAGGAGCGTGATTCCGAGGGCGAAGATGAGAAACAACAGATACACCGCCGTCCCCAACACGTCCCAGATTGCGTTCTTCGTGGCTCGGTACGTGAGTTCGTACTGTTCTTCGGAAGAGAGCGAGTCGGAGGGCATGGGACGAAATTGTCGGCGAGATATTATAAATGAAGGTACAAAATAGCGATCGGGTCCCACAACTGAAGCCGCGGTTCGTCCGTGAACAGCCGGACCGAAGCCCAGTATCCAGTCCGAACAGACAATCAACCCTTCTGTAGCGATAATCTCTGCTTAATTGGACGGTCGAACGAGTAACTTTTCGTCAGTCCATCGATAGGACACCATATTCCTCTCGAGACGAGACGCGCTTCACGAGACGCCGCACAGGAACGTCAACACCGGGGGACACGACCCAGACGCGACATCTCAGAAGGTGAGCGTGATGCCTCGCAGAGAAGAACCAGGAGTTCATCGAAGATGACCAACGCAGTACACGCTCACCATGCAGTCGCCCAGCCACAGAGTCTGAACGATGGGGTCTGCCGATGACGCTCGTCATCTCGATAGTGGTCGTCGTGACGCTCCTCGCACTGTCCGCGATACTGTATTCGAGCAGGGTCCAGAAATCAGAAGTCTATCAGGCGACTGTCGTCCCACTCGCCAACATCATGGACATCGGGTTCGTCGCGATGACGCCGATTATCGTGTTCATCATCGGACTCGAGTCGCCCCTCATCATGCTCGGGCTCTGTGCGCTCGGGTACACGATGGGGTGGGTCATGCGGTACAACATCCGGAAGTACGAACCGATAGCCGGCGGAAAGGGCGCGCTACACAACGTCGCGCGCCTCGGGCAGGCTTCCCTACTCGTCGCGTCGCTCGTGAACGTCGCCTACTACTTGCAGCTAATGGGTGCAGTCATCATCATACTCATCGCGGTGCCGCTGGGCGTGAACCTCGACCCCGGCGTCTCACGAGGGTCAGGACTCGCGGTTCTCTCACTCGTCGCCCTCGGGTTGATCGGTTTCTCCAGAGGGCTGGACCAACTCAACAAACTGGGCGAAAAGACGACTGCGTTCAACCTCGCGGCCATCACGGCAATCATCGTCGGATTCCTCGCGTACAACATCGACGCTGTGCTGGCAGGGGCCTGGGCACTCCCCAATTACGACCCACCAGTGGGCTCAGAAGAGCTCCGGAAGATTCTCGGCCTCTTCGCCATCGTCCAGGGGTTCGAAGCGTCTCGGTACATCGGTTCGCAGTACAGTGCTGACCTCCGTATCAGGACGATGCGAATCGCACAAATCATCGCCACGATTGCCTTCGTCCTCTTCCCATTCGCCGCCCTCCTCCTCTTTGCGGATTACCGCCCAGATTCGGCCGACCCAATCTCGGTCGTCCTCATCGCGACAGTGGCGAGCCCTATCCTTCCGTGGCTCATCTTGCTCTTAGCGGTCGGGAGTCAAGCGTCGGCGGCAGTCAACGCAATCTCCTCACGCTCTGCGGTCCTGCTCGAACTCACCGAAGGAGGTGTCGAGCAGCGCTTCACGTATCCCATCCTCGCTATCGGAGCCATCGCCGTCGTTCTCGTCACCGACGTGCTCTCGGCCGTCGCGATTGCCTCGCGGGTGTTCGCGGCGTTCTTTGCCATTCAGTGTGTCATCGCGCTCGTCATGGCCTCGCGCAACAACCAGTGGACGCGGTTCGTGGGCATCGGGCTGGTCGGTCTGGCGATGCTGACCATCGCTCTCTTCGGGATACCGAGCTGAGCTGAACCCCGAGTCGAACCGCGAGCGAGGCCAACGGCCGAGGCTCGCGGGTATTTTTTCCTCCAGGTTTTTGTGGTGAGCGGGTCGCCAGAGGCGACCCCGAACCACAAAAAGTGGGTTTAGAACTTCTCCAGCAACCGTCTGTAGAAACTCGTCTCGTTCTCGCCGGCCAACTTCTCCACAATCAACTCCGGTGTCGAACGCGCCAGGTGGTCCTTCACGGGTGACCGATTGACGACGAGTTCGCCGTCTTCGAGGCCGACCGCTTCGATACCGTCGACGGCGACGGAGACCGCTGCGGCCTCACGAATCCCACCCGCCAGGTGTGAGACGAACACCGCCGCCGCACCCTGGTCTGCGAGTTCTTCGAGGATGCCGGCGATGATTTTGGCCGACGCACCCGGTTCGGTGATGCTCTCTAACTCGTCGACGAGGACGAGTCGGTCGGCGGCCCCGTCGGTGAGTGCGGCGAAATCGCGGAGTGTGCTCTCGAACGCTCCGGCATCGAGGGTACCCTGTGACTTGGCGTAGTAGTGGAGTTCGGAAAAGCGCGAGAGACGGAGTGATTCGGCCGGGACAGGCAGACCCATGTGTGCGAGGACGACGACGAGTGCCACGAGGTCCAGCGTCGACGTCTTCCCACCGCTGTTCACACCCGAGAGGAGCGTGACGCCCGAGACTTCGTAATCGACGGGGTCTACGTCTTCGAACTCCACGTCGAGGAGCGGCGACCGGCCCCCCTCGATTGCGAACGACCCCGTGCCGTCGTCGCCGGCAGCACCAGTGAACTCGGGGAAGACGCAGTCGAAGTCGCGAGCGAACCGCGAGATTGCGAGGCGAACGTCCAGTTCGAGGGCGTCGCGGACGAGCGTCTCGACTGGGTCGCGAAGGTCACCGAGGTCAGCTGCGAGGTCGGCTTTGAGTTTCGCGGCGCGGCGGTCGCGAGCGACTTTCAGTTCGGTTCGTAATCGCCCGACTGCGTCTTCGTCGTGGGCGAGCGGGAACGACGGGTTGTCGGGGAAGATGCGTTCTGTGAGGTCCGCTTCGCCAGGGTGGAGCGAGAGAGAGTCGACGAAGTGGTCGCGGGCGGCCGCGAGTGCCTCGTCGAACTCGTCTTCGAGTTCCCGCGAGAGCAGCGAATCGACGCGCGCACCCTGTTCGACCAGCGAGAGGAAGTCGGTCCCCTCGATAGTGACGTCGCGTTCGCGAATGACGTCCCGAAGGTGGTCGTTTGCGACCGATTCGGCCGTCGAGACGGCCGTGTCGATGTCGTCGACGGCGGCGGTGAGTCGCGTGAGTTCGTCGTCACCGACGACGGTTCCGTCGTCGTCCAGTCGCGAGAGTGCGTCTCGGAGCGCAGAGACGTCGCACGGTGGGTCGATACCCGCCACCTCGTGGACGTCGGCGGCAGCCAACAGCGCCTCACGGTTCTCAGCGAAGAACGCGAGCAGGCGCTCGGGGACGACCTCGTCCGTCCGCTCTGCGGCGTCAGGAAGCACTCGAACGTCGCCGTCGACGTCGATACCGGCGAACGACTCGTCGAGGACGACGACAGTCGAGTAGGAACGAGCGAGTTCGCCGATGCCGCGCGCGTCTTCGACGACTTCGATAGAGAGTTCGGGGAACGCCTCTTTGGCCGCCGCGTAGCGCTCGGCGTCGGTGGTGGCGATACAGCGCTCGCGGACGCGACGCGGCTTGGGGTCGGACAACGGTTCGACACCGGAGAGCGCCGCAAGCACGTCCGGGTCGGGGTCGAGGTCCGTCGCGTCGGCGGCGAACTCGTGGACCTCCTCGATTCGAGACGCCGACCCGGTGGGAAAGAGCGTCTCCATGCGCTTTTCGGCGTACGTCGTGACGGTTCGTGCCTGCAAGAGGCCGAGCGCGTCGCGGTAAATCTCCGAGGCGCGGTCCGTAGCGAGGAACCCGCCGGTGTCGTCGTGGTCGCGTCGAATTGCCCCACGAGCGATTGCCGCGGCCCGCCCTTCCGTGAGACCCGGCGCTCGTGCGAGTGCTGCCACGTCACCCTCTCTGAGCGCTCGCTCGGC
The DNA here is from genome assembly GCF_009674625.1 of Haloferax marinum. Lineage (GTDB taxonomy): Archaea > Halobacteriota > Halobacteria > Halobacteriales > Haloferacaceae > Haloferax > Haloferax marinum. Next base: position 1,638,757 of record NZ_WKJQ01000001.1, read on the forward strand.
GTCGTCGAGTTCTGCGAGTGCGGCCGCCGTCTTCGCGCCGACACCGGGGATGGTCTCGAACTCCATTCGGGCGCACATATCGCGGCATAGGACAAAAAGTCGCGGGTGCCAAACCCGCTGCCGACAGGCACATTTCCTCGTTCGCGGTCGTTCACGCCGGGGACGAGGGGCTTTTGACCGTCCACCGGGAAGGGAGGCCATGAGCGAGCGAGACGCCGCGTCGAAGGCACGAGCGGCACGCGAGGCACTCGCAGAGCGCGAGAGTGTCCTCGTCGCCTTCTCCGGCGGCGTAGACTCCAGTGTGGTCGCTGCACTCGCCTCCGACGCCCTCGGAGACGACGCGGTCGCCTGCACGGCAAAGAGCGAGACGCTCCCCGAAGCGGAGCTAGAAGACGCCAGACGCGTGGCCGAAGAAATCGGAATCCGACACATCGTCGTCGAGTTCTCCGAACTCGACAATCCGGACTTCGTGGTGAACGGCGACGACCGGTGTTACCACTGCCGGACGATGCGACTCGGCCGGATGTACGATGCTGCCCGCGAGCGCGGTATCGAGACGGTCTGTGACGGGACGAACGCCTCTGACCCCGGCGAGGGTCACCGCCCCGGCCTCCGCGCAGTCGAGGAGTTAGAGGTCATCTCACCGCTTCTCGCACACGACATCACGAAAGACGAAGTGCGCGAAATCGCAGACGAGTACGGTCTCTCGGTCGCCGACAAACCGTCGATGGCGTGTCTCTCCTCGCGGATTCCGACGGGCCTCGAAGTCACAGAAGAACGACTCTCTCGCGTCGAGCAAGCCGAGACCATCCTCCGGACGTGGGGCTTCGAACAGTTCCGCGTCCGCGACCACGACGGCCTCGCTCGCATCGAAGTCGCACCCGACGAGTTAGAGCGCGCACTCGACCCTGATTTCGTCCGTGCTGCTCGTGACCACCTGAAAGACGTCGGCTTCGACCACGTCACACTCGACTTACATGGCTACCGAACCGGGAGCGTCAGTCCTGCTGCTGACGACGACACGGACGACGAGATGCTCGTCGACGACGTGTTCGCACAGGACTACCCGATGCGAAAATAGCCGGGTCGCGTTCTTCCGAGTCGACTCTCGTCTCTCTTTTTGTCTCTCCTGGGACGGAGCAGTCGCTCCGTGCGGTCGATACCGACGACGGAGTACGCAGAACTACGCCGTGAGGAACTCCGTCACGTTCTCTGTGACGATGTGGACGAGCGGGTCGTCGGCGTCGTCGCTCAACTCGACTTCGAGTTCGCAGAGACTTCCGTATTCGAGCGGTTGTGAGAGCATCGTCTCGATGATGTCGAGGCCTTTCAACTCACCGAGGACGAGTCGAATCGGTGTTCCGTGGGTGACGACCAAGACAGTCTCGTCTGGGGCCATCGAGGCCACGAGGCCTTCTTCCGCCGTGAAGACGCGTCGCCGCACTTCGACGAGGCTCTCGCCACTCGGTGGTCGCTCGCGCGCTGCCGGCGTGCCGACCGACGAGAGGAAATACTGTGGGTACTGGTCGGAGAGCGCGTCGAATTTGAACCCTTGGAGTGACCCGACGTCGCGTTCACGCCACGAGGGGTCGAGGACCGATTCGAGGTCGAGTTCGCGTGCAATCGGGCGGGCCGTCTCTTGGGCGCGTTCGATATCCGATGTCACGATGCGGTCGACATCGTACGATTGTTCGACGTAGTGTGCAAGCGCCGCTGCTTGCTTTCGGCCACGGTCATCGAGCGAAACAGGTGCCCAGCCCTGCACACGCCCTTCGTGGCTCCACGTCGTCTCGCCGTGACGGGCGAGAAGGAGGGTTGCCATACGCCTGGTTTATTCTCACCAGCAATGAACGTTCCGCGAGGGAGCACCGCGCGCGAGGTTCACGGTTACTCGTCGCCAACCAGTACGTATGACACGTGAACTGACGACGAGTATCGAAATCGACGCGCCACCGGAGCGAGTGTGGGACGTACTCGTCGATTTCGACCACTACGACGACTGGAACCCCTTCATGCGAATCGTCGGGCGGGCGAACGAAGGTGCGACACTCGTCGTTCGTCTCATGCCACCCGGTACGAGAGAGTCCGTCTTCGAACCGGACGTGACGCGGTGTGAGAGATATCGGGAGTTCGGGTGGCTCGGACACCTCGTCGTTCCGGGACTGTTCGACGGCGAACATCGGTTCCGCCTCGAACCGCTCGACGGCGGGACGCGAACTCGGTTCGAACACAGAGAGACGTTTTCGGGTATTCTCGCGGGCATCACCCTGCGGTTCATCGGTGACCAGACGAAGGCAGGGTTCGAAGCGATGAACGAGGCGTTGAAGGGTCGCGTCGAGAGCCTCGTCGCAGCGGAGCGGCGAGAATCTGCGGAGTTGTAACAGAGCGTCTCGTCACCAACCGCGTTCAGTGACACACCAGTTGGTGGGGTGAGGCGATTCCGGCGAAAACCAACCGTCGATAGCTGTGAGACTGTGTCTCAGTTCCCAGTCCACCGCAACACGGCGAGGGTCCCCTCGAAGAGGACGATCATCGTCGCCGCGATGATGATGGGTGCCATCCCCGTCGGGTCGGGACTGACGAGGAACGCCAGACCGAGGAACGCGCCCCAAAAGAGCAGGCGTCGGTCCTCGAGCCACACCCGTGTGACGAGTTTCATCATGATGGCCAACTCGACGAACAGTGGAATCTGGAAGACGATGGCCATGTAACCCATCAGGATGAGGATGAGGTTGAACGTCTCTTTGAGGCCGAACGCGATGACTGCCGTCCCTTCGGTGTAGGACGTGAAGTACGCGAAGATGGCCGGCAAGACCACGAAGTGCGCGAAGATGACGCCGATGACCGCGAGGACGAGACTCGTCGGCACCGCCGCGAGGTAGTACTTGCGCTCTTTCGGGTAGAGGCCGGGTCGCATGAACAGGTACGTCTGGTAGACGAACACCGGCAGACCGATGACCGTCCCTGCGAGACCTGCGACTTTGAGTTTCGTCAGGATGAGTTCGAGCGGGCCGTAGAGACGCGGCCGGCGGTCTGCCATCGAATCGGCCGCCGGAATGTGGGTGTTCCAGAGGAAGTTGATGACGTCGGTTGCGCTGGGGAGCCCCGTGTCAACGTACGCGTTGAGGATGTCGGCACCGGGGAAGAGGACGAGTGTGACGAGTCCGGCGACACCGAGGACGATTGCCAACCGACGAATCATCTCCTCGATGTGGTCGGTCAGCGGCATCTCCTGGTCGGTTTCGGGAGCGCTGCCGGCGATACCGCTGCCGAGAATGCCGTCGTCATCGTCGTCCACAGCGGTACTGGTGTCGTAGGGGTCAGGCGGACCGCTTAGGACGTCGTCGGATTCGTCGTCGGTGGCTTTGTCGGATTCGTCGTCTTCGTCGTCTGCAGTTTCGTCTTCGTCGGCGGCGTCCGCGTCGGCGGCTTCGTCGTCACCGTCGTCGGATTCAGTCTCGTCTTCTCCCTCGTCGTCGAGTTCTGAATCGACTGGGAAGAGACCGTCACCGGGTTCGCCGACGACGAGGGTATCGGACTCGTCGTCGTCAGCGGCGTCCGCGTCGGCGTCTGGTTCGTCGCTCGCAGACTCGTCAGTGATGTCGTCGTCCTCCTCTGAGTCGTCTGACTCGTCAGTGACTGACTCCTCGGGCGGCGTCACGCGGCCGTAAACGGGTTCGAACTCGTCCGGTTGGTCGTCGCTGTCGTCGGAGTCGTCTGCGGCCGTACCGGCGTCGTCGCCGGATTCGTCCGTCGACTCGTCGCCGCCGTCGGAGTCGTTTGCGGCCGAATCGACGTCGTCACCGGATTCGTCACCGCGCGAGACCGAGTCGGTGTCAACCACGTCGTCAGAGACGTTCGTCTCTTCGTCTGTTGATGACTCCGTGTCGCGCTCCTCGTCCGCCATTCAGATGACTTACGCTTCCGGCCAGTTATAGGTCTTTTCGCATCGTCTCGCGAGCCCCCCGTACCCTCCCCGAAAATACAGAAGCGGTGAAAAAGATTGATAACCGCCAGACTGCTTTCCCAGCATACGTATGTCCAGCGCCCTCGACGAGGACACTCAACAGACACTCGCTGCCGGCCGCGAAACCGCCGGTGCGATGCTCCGAGCGGCGCAGAAAGACCTCCAGAAGGTCTTCATCGTCTTCCTCATCGGGTTCTTGGGGACCTTTTACGCCCTCAGACTCTACGTCTGGGACTTCTTCAAAGGTATCACGAGAGCCCAGATGGACGCCGCCACGGAGGGCGTCCTCGAAATCATCGCACAGACACCGTTCGACGTCATCCTCCTGCAGGCGAAAATCGGGCTCGTCGTGGGTATCCTCATGGCGCTCCCGCCGTTCATCTACTTCGCGAGAGACGCGCTGAAAGAGCGCAACGCGTGGCCACAGTCACCTGTCGCCCCGTGGAAACTCCTCCTCATCGGACTCACGATGGTCGTGTTGTTCGTGCTCGGCGTCGCCTACGGCTACTTCGTGTTCTTCCCGTTTACCTTCGCGTTCCTCGCGAAGAACGCCTTCTCTGCGGGCTTTACGCCGACCTACTCCATCGTGAAGTGGGCGCAGTTCATCTTCCTGCTCACGCTCTCGTTCGGTCTCGCGAGTCAACTCCCGCTCGCGATGACCGGCCTGTCGTACGCTGAAATCGTCCCGTACGAACTCTTCCGCGACAAGTGGCGCCACGCCGTCGTCGGCATCTTCGCGTTCGGTGCGCTCTTCACGCCGCCGGACCCGTTCACGCAGATTATGTGGGCGGTGCCGGTCATCTCGCTGTACGCGTTCAGCCTCTATCTCGCCAAAGTGGTCGTCACGGCCAAGCGGGGGAGCGAGAAGATGGACGTCAAGTCCACCGCGACGGCCCACTGGAACGTTCTCGCAGGTATCGGCGTCGTCGGTGGTCTCCTCGTCTACGCCTTCTACGAGTACAGCGGTATCCAACTCGCAAACGCCGGTCTCGGCGCCATCGGGAGCGACTACGCGTTCCTCGCTCCGGAGTCGCAGCTCGTTCTCGGTGCGTTCGTCGTCTCGGGTGCCCTCGTTGGCCTGCTCGGCGGCGTCGCGTACTTCGTCTACCGCGACATCGAACGCCTCGAACGCACAGAAGTCGGCGTCGGAGAACCCTCGAAACTCGACATTGGGGCGCTCAGCGCAAGCGGTGTCCGCGCTGCCCCACCGGAAGCGTTCGCTGAACTCGACGAAGACCAGGCGATGGGCCTCGCGTCCGCCGCCATCGACGACGGAGACACCGAGAAGGCACAGGCAATTCTCGACCGTTTCGACGAAGCACAGGGAGGGGAGGCCGCGGAAGAGGCGGCCGACGCACCGTCCGAAATCGAAGACAGGACGACCCGTGCCGGCGGCGTGTTCTTCGACGAACTCACAGGCGGAGAGACGGACGAAGACGACATCGGCGGCTACTACAAGGATATCGCGTTCATCGTGGACTCGCTCACCTCGCGGGCGTTCTGGCTCGTTGGCTGGTTCATGTTCGTCCTCGCGACGACCTTCGGCTGGCTCTACACCGGCGGTATCCGCGACGTCTACGAGGACTTCCTCCGTCGCCTGCCCGACGTGGTGACGCCCGAAGAAGTGCTGAACGTCGTCGCCCTCCACCCGATGGAGGCGCTCATCTTCGAGGTGAAGTTCTCGACCATCCTGGCCGTCCTCGCGACGCTCCCACTCCTCGCGTTCTTCGCGTGGCCCGCGCTCCGCGACCGAAGCATCGTCCGACAGCGTCGTCGGACCGTCTTCCTGTGGACTGGCGCGCTCGCCGGTGGACTCCTCGGTGGGTTCGCACTCGGATACAGTTACGTCGCACCTGGCGTCATCACCTTCCTCGTCGAGGACGCCATCGCGGCGGAGATGATTATCGCCTACCGCATCACCAACTTCTTCTGGCTCATCTTCTTCACGACGGCCGGAATCGGCCTCCTCGCGGACGTGCCCATCCTGATGGTGCTTCTCAACACGGCGGGTGTCACCTACGACACGATGCGGGGTCGCTGGCGCGAAGTGACGGTACTCATCCTCGCCCTCTCGGCTATCTTCACGCCCGCGAGCATCACGACGATGTTCATGGTGACGATTCCGCTGATGGCCGCCTACGGCGTCGGCCTCGGTATCCTGTTCGTGATAACGTTCGGTGGCCGGCGGAACCTCGCCCCCGCGCGCGGAACTGCCGAGTGACCACGTACCGAGGGAGTAACCACGTACTGAGACCACGTTTCCGGACTCACCGTCGACGTTTCGCTTCAACAGACTGTTGAAAAGGCGTAAGTATTCTCGTGATAATCGCCGAGTATGGCTAAAATTAGCGTCGAGATTCCCGACGAACTGCTCGCCGACCTGGACGAGCACGTCGGTGACGACAAGAAATTCGTGAACCGGAGCGACGCTGTCCGGTCTTCTATCCGGAAGACACTGGACATCCTCGACGAAATCGACAAACGGCACAACCGACTGGACGACGATGAGTGAGGGGCCATCGAACGTCGGCCAAGTCGCCCTCGTCGGGCTATTCGTCACGGCACTGACGACGGCGCAGTTGACTGCCTCGAAACTGCTGGCGATTCCGCTCCCGTCTGCCATCGGTGAACTCCCACTCGTCGGTGCGACGATTATCCTCCCTGGCGCGGCGCTGGCGTACGCACTCACCTTCTTCGCGTCCGACTGTTACTCAGAACTCTACGGCCGACGGCCGGCACAGGTGATGGTCAACGTCGGGTTCGCGATGAACTTCGTCCTCCTCGGGCTGGTCTGGAGCACCATCGCAGCACCTGCGGCAAACCCCGAATTCGCCGGAGAGTTCGCAAACGTCCTCGCCTCGGGGACGAACATCGTCGCCGGCAGTCTGCTCGCGTATCTCGTGAGTCAAAACTGGGACGTCATCGTCTTCCACGGCATCCGCGACCTGACCGACGGCGCGTTCCTCTGGCTTCGAAACATCGTCTCGACGGCGACGAGTCAGGCCATCGACACGGTCATCTTCGTCGGCGTCGCGTTCTACGTCGCGCCGACCGTTCTCGGCATCGGACAGGCGCTCCCACGAAACGTCCTCGTCGGACTCATCGTCGGGCAGTATCTGCTGAAACTCCTCATCGCGATCGTCGACACGCCGTTCGTCTACGCCGTCGTCGCACTCCTCGGCGACGAGTCCACCTCGTCGGACGATGGGTGGGTCGCCGACTGAGCGCCCGATTCGTCGCTCGCCTTATCTCTTTCGGTAACATATCACACAGTGTATGCTCGACGAGCGCCGCGTCCGCCTCACCGAACGGGACGCGATGGAGATGGGAATACGGTGTCCGAACTGTGCCACGTACACGTCGTTCGGTGACATCCTCGCGACGGGGCAGTGTCGTGGCGGGTGGAAAGGATGTCACACCGAACTGAGCCTCGACCTCGTGATAGGAGACTAACCGCAGGTCACGTCCGGTCGGCTATGGATGGACAACAGCGAGCGAAGCGACCGGTGAACCTGTCTTACTGTCGCGACCGTGCCCCGCGAGAACGGAAGAAAAACGTGCTCAGTCGTCGAGCGGTTCGGCGAACGCGAACCGCGGCTTCACGTCGGTGATGCGAACGCGCGGCGTGTCTCCTTCTTCCACACCGGAGACGAAGACGGTGAAGTCCTCTACTTTGGCGATACCGTCGCCTTCACTGCCGACGTCGATGATTTCGACGTCGAGTTCGTCGCCCTTGCGGACCGGTGCAGTGAGGAAGTGCTTGCCGACGAGATACTGCTCGGACGAACTGTCACGGGAGGCCTGTGGCCGAATCGACCGGACGTACTGGAACTCTGTTTCCATGTCGGCGCGGAAGTCCGCGAGGTCCTGCCCGTCGAACACCTTCACCGCGAAGTCGCCGCCAGTCGCGAGGAGTTCCTGTGCGACTTCGAACGCCTGTCGAGCGAGGTAGACCGAGCGAGCGTGGTCCAGCGAGTACTCGCCGGTCATGTTCGGTGCCATGTCGGAGACGACGGCGTCGGCACCGCGTTCGCCGACGATGGCTTTCAGTTCGTCTTTCGTCTCGTCTTCGGTCATGTCGCCGCGGATGGTCTCGACGTTGTGCAGGTCGAGGCCACGGATTCGCTGGAGGTCCACACCGACGACTTTGCCGTTGGCTTTGACCCGTTCGGAGGCGACCTGTAGCCACCCGCCGGGGGCGGCACCGAGGTCGACGACCGTGTTACCGGGGCCGAACAACCCGACTTCCTCGTCGAGTTGTTTGAGTTTGTAGGCCGAGCGGGCGCGATAGCCCTCCTGTTTGGCCTTGTTGTAGTAGTGGTCTTTTCGTGCCATGGTTCGTTGCGGGTCAGTAGCGTATCAGGCCGTATACCGCCTTCGGCTTTGGTTTCCGGCCGTGCGAACGGTGAGTACACACGGTCAGCAGGCGCTCACGCCTCACCGACGAGTTCGTCGAACAGCGCGGCGACGCGGCCTTCGATATCGTCTCGAATCGCCCGAACCTCGTCGAGTGGCCGTCCGTCGGGGTCGTCGAGGTCCCAGTCGCGGGCGTCACCGCGCCACGTCATGGGGCAGATACCCTCCGCCGAACAACCCATCGTGACGACGATATCCACGTCCATAATCTCGTCGTGGCCGATTGCGCGGGGCGTCTCGTCTGCGAGGGCGAACCCCTTCTCACCCATCACCTCGACCACTTCGTCGTGGACGTGGTCGGCGGGGTCGGTGCCGCCGGTGACGACGTCGATTCGGTCGCTCACGTCGCGTTCGTCACGCTCGCGCCGAGCGAAGGCCGTCGCCATCTGACTCCGGCCGGCGTTCTGGACACAGACGAAGGCGACACGAGTCGGGTTTTTCGTCATGTATGAGTGGTTGACCAATCAGACATATGAGTGCGTCGAAGCCGGATACTGCTGTTTTCGGCAGTTTGGCTATTTTTCATGGGTTGCCAATGGTACTCGTGGTGAGACGTCAGGAGACGACAGACCGTTCGGGTGGTGTCGTGATTCTTCGGGTGGTGTCACGACTCACAGGCTACGCACGCGAGAGGGCGCGCGGGAACATCATATGGCTAGTCCAAATCAGGAGTATTTTTAAGACCGCTGTCGTACGAATGCGCATATGTTCAAGGCCATCGTGAGTGCCGCGACGCTCCGGGACGCCCTCGACTCAGTGAGCGTCCTTGTCGACGAGTGTAAGATTCGACTCAACGAGGAGGACCTCTCGATCCGCGCTGTCGACCCCGCGAACGTCGGCATGGTGGACCTCACGCTCGACGCTGCAGCGTTCGAATCCTACGAGGCAGACGGCGGTGTCATCGGTGTCAACCTCTCCCGACTCGAAGAAGTCGCCGGCATGGCAGGGGCAGGCGACCTCATCCACCTCACACTCGACGAGGAGACGCGCAAACTCAACATCCGCATCGACGGACTCTCGTACACGCTCGCGCTCATCGACCCTGACTCGATTCGCCAGGAACCGGACATTCCGGACCTCGACCTCCCGGCGAACATCGTCCTCGAAGGAACGCACCTCGACCGCGGTATCAAGGCGGCCGACATGGTTTCGGACCACATCCGTCTCCGCGTCGCCAGCGCCGAAGAGACGTTCCACATCGAAGCAGAAGGCGACACCGACGACGTGGACCTCTCGCTGCCCCCGTCTGACCTCATCAGCATCGAGGCCGGCGACGCAGACTCGCTGTTCTCGCTCGACTACCTCAAGGACATGAACAAGGCGATTCCGTCCGACGCCGAGGTCACCGTCGAACTCGGAGAGGAGTTCCCTGTCAAGCTTCACTACCAGATTGCAGAGGGCATGGGCACCATCACGTACATGCTCGCCCCGCGCATCCAGAGCGACTAACGAGACGTCCCAGCGGCGTCACACACTCCTTCGATTTCGAGACCTGCGAGCGGTTGCTCTCTGAGGGTTCGCTCGGTCTGAGTCGAAATCTCTCGTCACGTAATCGCCCGCAGAGCGGCGAGAATCCCCCGCTCAGTTCGCTCCTGGGTCCCCGTCCAACAGACACCAGTGCGGCAGTCGAATCGTCGCCGTCGTCCCATCGTCGACGTGGAACGTCAGTTGGCCGCCGAGTGCGTCCACGGTCCATCGGACCGCCCACAGTCCGAGCCCACTCCCGTGTTTGAGCGGTGACTCACCGCCCTCTTCGACGACTGTCCGTTCGTAATCGGGGACACCGGGGCCGTCGTCGCTGACGCTGACGAGCAGGTCTGTGTCTGCCTCGCGGACCGTGACGCGAACCGTCGTGTCGTCGTCACCGTGTTCGAAGGCGTTCTCGACGAGTTCGCGGACGAGGAGTTTGGCCGCCGGTTCGCTGCCAGCGACGACCAGTGAGTCGGGAGTATCGACGGTGACTGTTCCGGCGTCGAACTCGTCGGCGACGTTCTGAACGCACGTTCGAACCGTCTCAGAGACGTCGAACTGCCCGCCGGCGTCGATGCCGGCCATCACGCGTTCGACCGACCGTGCCTTCTCTCCGAGTGAGAGCAGGTCGTTCGACCGACTTCGGATGGTCTCTGTGATATCGCGGTCGTCCGCTGGGAGGCGGTCAGAGACCATGTCGGCGTAGCCGATGACCACGGTCATGTCGTTTCGGAGGTTGTGCCGAAGGACGCGGTTCAACACCTCTAACCGTTGGCGCCGCCGGACGCGACCGGTCACGTCCGACACACTCACCGTCCAACCGAGTCGGCGCTCGTGTTGGTCTGTGACCGGTGAAATCGTGATTTCGTACGTTCGGCGACGGCGGTCGACGGTCACGTCCACGAACTGACGTTCGTCGTCGATATCGACGCCCGGAAGGACCGTCGAGAGCGGGTCGAACAACACCGACCCGATGTCGAAGTCGAGAAGCGACCGCGCAGCGGCGTTGGCGTCGACGATGCGGTTCTCGCGGTCGATGACGAGGATACCGACTGCCACGTCGTCGATGGCGGCCCGCCTGCCCAGTCGCCCCGTCGCCGGCGAGAGGCCGAACAGTTGGAACCGATAGAGTGCGTAGCCGAACGTGACACCCGTCACCGAGAGGGCGATGGGCGTGAAGTTCACCATGGGAAGCGGGCCGAGTCCGAAGGTGTGTGTGACGTGGGCGACTGTCGGCGCAATCGACCCGATGGCGAGTGCGACGGCCTGCTCGCGGTAGCGAGAGAGGCGCTCCATGAGCATGCCGACGATGAGAACGATACCGGTGCCGATGATGACGTATCCGTAGACTGCGTGGACGTAGTACCAGAGATTCGGTTCGAACTGAACCGTCGCCGCACCGAAGACCGGAACGACCTGGTAGTTCGACCAGACGAGTCCGTGAACCGGGTTCGTCACGAGTGCGACGGCAGTGACTGCGGGAAACAAGAACAGTCCGACGACGAGGCGACGTGAGGCGAGTTCACCGCGCCCGGTGTACGCCAGCGAGAAGGCGAGCCACGCCGGTGCGATGATTCCCTGTGCGATTTCGATAGGGAGTTGATACCAGACTCGAAGACTCGGGTCGAACGTCACGAGCGCGGACGCGTACGACCCCGCCCACAACGTCGCAGCGAACAGCAGAACCGACAGCCACCTCGACCCCGGTTCGGTCCCCTCGTACCACGCCACGATTCCGATAGATCCGGAGACCGCGGCCGCAATGACGCAGAGGACGACGAGGGGTGAGACCGAAAGCACGGGTATGACTCTGCGTGTGCCGGCCTAACGTTTACGGGACTAGACGCTCAGATGGTCACTCGACGGCCGTCCGGGGTCGTCGCGCGAGCGACGCGAGGATGTAGACGACGGGGACGATGAGGATGGCCCCGACGACGAACGGCGACCAGTAGGTGAGGACGTAGAGTGCGGCCATCGAAGGCGGGCCAATCGTCCGCCCGAGACTCCCTGCCCCCTGCGTGACGCCGAACGCGTTCCCTTGCATGTCTGCGGACGCAGACGTGGAGACGAGGGTCGAAAGCGAGACGTTCAGCATCCCGTTTCCGAACGACAACAGCGCCCCGACCAACAGGAGTGCGAGGAGTTCGGGCGTGAACCACGCCGGCCCGCCGACGTCCGGGAGAAACTGCCCGATGTCGGGTGAGAAGGGCAAGAGAGCGAGCGAGAGCATGAGGCCGAACGCGCCCACGACGGCGAGTATCCGCTCGGAGTAGCGCCGCGCGAGCTGTCCGACGACGACGCCCTGATTCAGCGTTCCGAGGAGGCCGATGTACGTCAGAAACAGCGCCGTCTCCGTCTCGCCGTAGCCGTAGATGTCCGCCGCGAAGGGGATGAACATGACCTGTACCCCCGAGAACGCCACCGAGACGACGAAAAAGGAGACGACGAGGCCTCGGAGGTTGTCGTCGCCCAGCGCGTCGCGGAACTGCGTCACGAGTGACGTCGTAGACCCCCCGGCGGGTGCGCGTTGTCTGTCGGGTTCGCGGAGGAAGACGAACGCGAACAGGAGACTGACGAGACTCAGCGCGGCGGCGGTGAAACTCGGCAGCGAAAAACGCGTCGCTGGAACGAAGGCGGGGAACACGTCGCGGGCGGCGGTGACGACTGGGTCTGACGCCATGAGGCCGCCGATTGCCGGCCCGAAGATGAACCCGAGACTGAACGACGCACCGATGAGTCCGAGCGCACCGGCGCGGCGCTCCGGCGGCGTGATGTCTGCGATGTACGCCTGTGCAGTGGCGATGTTCCCGCCCATCGCACCCGCGAGCATTCGAGACGTAAACAGCGTCGCCACCGCGAGGGCAGTCCCGAACAGTACGTCGATTTCGCCCGCGAGGCCGAAGACGGTCCACGCGAGGACGCTCCCGACGAGCGAGAGCATGATGACGGGACGCCGGCCACGCTGGTCGGAGATTCGACCCAGAATCGGTGCGAAGAGGAACTGCATAATCGAGTACGACGCCGCCAGAAACCCGATGAACACGTCGCTGACGCCGAAACTCCGGACGTAGAACGGGAGAATCGGGATGACGACGCCGAACCCGAGCAGGTCGATGAAGACGATGGCGATGACGACTGCCAGCGCACGTCTGGCGCCACTGTCCGCCGAATCCGACGGTGGAGACGCCGCAGAAGCAGTGGCCGACTCGGGTGTACTCACGACTCACCAGACGTGCGACAAATCCGTAACCATTGCGCCCAGGGAGTGGTCGGACACCTCGCTGAGGAAGAAAAGCGACGTCGAACGAGGGCAGACAGGTGCGACGTCCGACGAAGGCAGGTAGGTGCGACGTCCGACGAAGGCAGTCAGGCCCGATAGCGGTCGATGATGCGCTTCGCCGAGGTGGCTTTCTCTTTCCACCCGTAGCCTGCCTCGTAGACGTGGCGTTTCTTCTCGACGAGTTCCGCCGGCGTCGCCTCTTCGAACCCGCCGCGGTCCCACGTTCCCGTCTCGCGAAGCCAGTTCACCACGTTCTCGCGGGTCTCGGGCCACGAGAGGCCGACCATCTCGTACCACGCAATCATGGCGAAGACGGCGTTGTCGTGACACCCAGGGACGCTGCCGTACGTAAACAGCGTCCGCATCGGTTCGTGTGTCGGTTCGGACACTTCTTCTCTGAACTCTTCTGCGGTGAGCAGGCGGAGGACGCCCGACTTGGCCTCCGAAATCCGGTCGTCGCGCTTGAGTCGAGAGAGCGCGGACTGCTGGAGTGCACCCCACTCGCCCGGTGCCTCACGGCGAAGCGTCTCTTCGTCACACGGCCCGCCAGTGAGGACGGAGACGATATCGACGTAGGCGCGTTCGACGTCGACCCACGGCGTTCCCTCGAACTGACAGTCGGCGTCGTGGAGACTCGTCGTCGCGCGACAATCCGGGCACGGATAGTCGAAATGCGGCACGTGAGAGGGTGAGGACGCGGTCGGTAATAGGTGGTGTGATGCGTCGCTGGAGCGCGACCGCAGCGACGGGTGGGGCCACCGGGGAATTCGTCGCGTTTATCGGGTATCACCCGGAACGTGGCGGTATGCGGATGCGCCCGCTCCACGCACGATACCCGTTCTTCGCCGCCGCGAGAGACGCGGTTGAATCGGCAGACGTGGCTATCGCGACGCTCGTCGCCGAGGACGCCCCAGCGGTCGAGCGTGGGGTCGAGCGCGTCGAACGCGCCCTCATGGAGGGCACCGTCGAAGCCGAGTCGCCCTACTCGTGGGACACCGAGTCCGAACTCCTGTCGTACCCCATCTCTCGCATCATCGTCTCGCTCGTCGAGACGCCTGCGGCAGTCGACAAGTACGCCCGCGCCGAGGCAGACACGGCCTACGAACGCATGCTCGCGGACTTCGACGCCGGCGACGACGACGTCAACAGCGACGCCCGCGCGACGCTCGACGACTTCCTCCGAGAGTTCGACCTCGTCGGCGAGGTTCGAGCAGAACCGGCCGACAACAGACGTCGCGGCCCGTCACATTACTGGGTCGACGTCGGCCCGTACCTCACCTACTCAGACCCCGACTGGGGCGACCACTGGCGACTCGTCAATCGCGCGCTCGTCGATGGCGCGGTTCGTGTCGCCCGTGAGGAACTCTACGAACTACTCAGAGAGGCGACCCGACGCCGTGTCGCCGACGGCCTGCCGTTTTCGGTCCGCGGAAGCGACGCTGGCGACCAACTCGCGTCGGCACTCCAACCGCACGTCGAGCGCCTCCGAAATCTGCTCTCGGACCGCGGCGCAGTCAACGTCGTCTACACCGACTCGGTCGACCCCGACCACTTCCCACCGTGTATCAGCGCTCTCTTGACGCAGGCACAGGCGGGCGAGGACCTGTCGACCGAGGCGGCGTTCACGCTCGCGGCGTTCCTCGTCGGCGTCGGCCTCGACCCCGAAGAAGTCGGTGGTGTCGTCGGAGAGACGCACGCAGAGGCACTGAAGACGCGCGCGACGATTCTCGCGGACTCCAGCGGGTCGCAGTACGCGCCGCCGACCTGCGAGACGATGCAGGCGTACGACCTCTGTGTGAACCGCGACGACCGATGCGACACGATTTCTCACCCGCTCATCTACTACGAGACGGCCACGAAGGACGCCGCCGCCAGCGACGCCGACGCGGCGACCGGCGAAGCCAACTGAGAGCGAGCGCTGTCGCTCTGTGGCGACTGGGTCGCGACGGCGCACGCCGGTGAAACCGTCACCGAGCGCGTCGCCGAGAAGTAGTTCAGGACGAACGAGAGAGCCAGACGCCGATTCCTGCCATCACGAGCACGAACGCCGTGATAGCACCCACGAGTGCGAGGCCGCCCGTAGCGGCCAGTCCACCTTGGTTGAAGGTCGCACCGATGCCGACGATGAGGGCGATAAACACCCCGACCGCGACCATGGAGACGACGATCTTCCGACGCATCTCCGCTTCGATAGCCATGCGACGACGTATCCGCGGCCATTCTAAAAGGTCTTCGATGGGTCGATGACCGACGAGAGCCACTCACACGGTCGATTTCCCCACAGAACGAGGGTTTAGGTCGCTTCGGCGCCTATTTTCACCGATGGAAGGCCCCCAGTCGCCGCACGGCGCGGGGGACATCCACCGCACCACCATGACGCACATCGCACACACACCCGCGTCGACTCGCCGCCCGGTGCGCCGCAAGACCACACTCCCCGCCGATGGGTTGACAGGCCGCGCACGTCGCGCTCGAGTCGAACCGATGGCCGTCCGTCCGCTTCGTGACGGTCGGTACGTCGTCGAGACGGAGGGCGGTACCTACGTCGTCGACGTCGAAGCCCGGAGCTGTACCTGCCCAGACAACGCCATCCGGCACGCTCGCTGCAAGCACCTCCGCCGCGTCGCGATCGAGATTACGACCGGCCTGGTTCCGCCGCCGGGTCGCCGACGCGCCACCTGCGCTGTCTGTGGGGACGACACGTTCGTCCCGATGGACGCTCGCGGCCCACAACTCTGCCGCGAACACGAACACCACCCTGGTGACCTCGTCCACGACAGAGAGTCCGGAAGCCTGCTCGTCGTCACGCGCGCACTCCACGCTCGCGCCGACGAGACACCGACGGAGACGGGGAAACTCGTCTCCGAGTACGAGAGCAATCTGGAGTACGGCGACCACGAACCGGTCTTCGAGGCCGTCTACCTCGGGTCGCTCCCGGTCGACGTCGGCCTCTCGGACCTCGGCGGGTTGCAGGCGTACCGCTTCCCGTCTTCACGTCTCAGTCGCGTCGAACAGGGGTTCGTCGGGCCGCGCTCGCTCGGTGAGCGTCTCGCTCGCGCCTGAGTCGAACGCGAAAACAGTCGTTCAGTCGTTCAGTCGTCCGCGTCGCCGAGTCGCGTCTGTTTCGGCCCGCCGACGAACGAGTCGAAATGTTCGCCCTCCGCCAGCGCCGTCTCTTTTTTCACGCGGTAGTTCCCGCCGTCGGTCACGTAGAGGTCGCCGGGGTGGAAGAAGTACCAGTCCTCGCGGTCGAATCGGACCGCAATACGCGCTTTCGCGCCGAAGTTCTGTGAGAAGTAGATGAGCGCTTCGACCTCTTCGCCGTCGAGATAGATTGGCCGCCCGCTGGACGCTTTGGCCTCGATGGCGTAGAACACCTCACCGTTGCCCGCAAGTACGTCTGGGAGTTCGCGCGTCGTCGCGCTTCCCGACGCAGGGGCACGCATCACCGCGAACCCGGCCTCGTCGAGGGCGTTGACGAGTTCGCGTTCGCGTCGGTCGCCCTTTCTGTTCGAAGACATGCTCGTGAGTCGGCCGTGGGCGTTCATAAATGGGACGACCACAGACGACGTGGTCGGTCTGGCGAGTGACCTAGCAGTCACCAAAAGGATAAGGGAGGTATCAAAACAACAGGAGGTTCGAGATGAATCGTCCGAGGGGGCACGAAATCAAGTACGGCGGGTTCGTGGTCGCAGCTATCGGCTTCGTCGCGACACGATACACGGTCTTAGAGTCGATAGACGCCACCACCACGCTCGGTGAGTTTCTCCTCGGACAGGCGACGTTCCTCGCGTTGGGCCTCGGGTTGACCGTCTTCGGTATCGGGTTGTCCGTGAGTTCCTACGACGAGTCGTTCGTCAACACCATCGCCACGTGGAGTCTCCTCGGTACCGTCTCGATGGTTCTCGTACTGGGGTTGACGTTCGTCGGTATCGGCGACGCCGCGATGGTCGGCACGGCCACGCAGTCGGTGCTCGTCGCCAACGTCCTCATCGGCGGGTCCATCGGCGGCGTGCTCACCGGCTTTCGCGCCGCGTTGAACAGCCAAAACCGCCGTGAACTGTCGAAACAAGCAGACCGGTTGACCGTCCTCAACCGTATCCTCCGACACGAAGTGCTGAACAAGGTGAACGTCATCCGGGGATACGCAGACCTCGGTGCCGAACAGACGGCCGCAGGGACGTCGAGTCTGCAGGTCATCCAGCGAAACGCCGACCGAATCGACGACTCCATCACCGAACTCCGTGCCATCGTCGGACCGGTCGGTGAACGTCCCGTCTCGACCGACGTGCTGTCGGCCCTGCGAGCAGCAGTCGACGACGTTTCGGCAGACTATCCCAGTGCGACGATTACACTCGATGTCGACGCCCCGGACGACGTTCGCGCGCTGGCCGACGCCCACGTCGACACCGCGCTCCGACATCTGTTGGACAACGCAGTCGTCCACGCCGAACGCGACGACCCGAGCGTCTCGGTGGCCGTCTCGACGACGCCAGACAGCGTCGAAATCGCTATCGAAGACGAAGGGCCAGGTATCCCCGACGACGTCGCGGCCGTCCTCGAAGAACGGAACCTCCCCGAGTACGACGACCCGACGAACGGATTCGGCCTCACACTCGTTCGCCTCCTCATCGTCGACAAATACGGCGGCGGTGTCGACGTCGAGACGACCGGCGAGGGGTCTGTCGTGGGTGTCGAACTCGCCCGACCGAACACCAACAGTCTCGCTGCCGCAAGTGAGTACGGCGTCCCGCCGTGGATTCTCGGCGTCACCGCCATCGCAGGCGTCGTCGCTGGCGTCGTGATGGGTCTCGTCTCGCAGGAACTCACAGGGTCACTGGCAATCATCGGTGCACTGTACGGCGTCATGAACGGCGGTGTCGGATGGATACTCCACCTGTTCCACAGTCTCGTCTTCGGCGTCCTCTTTGCCGTCGCCGTGACCCGTCGCAACCCGTGGAACGTCCTCCGTCGCCCACTCGCGATGACCGTGGTAGGCACGGGCTACGGCCTGTTCCTCTGGTT
This sequence comes from Haloferax marinum, assembly GCF_009674625.1. Taxonomy (GTDB): domain Archaea; phylum Halobacteriota; class Halobacteria; order Halobacteriales; family Haloferacaceae; genus Haloferax; species Haloferax marinum. The sequence continues at coordinate 1,656,915 of NZ_WKJQ01000001.1, forward strand.
CTTCGCCAGTGGATTCGTCATGCCGCTTTGGCTTCGCGCGGTCGGTATCCCCGCCTCTGTTCCCTCGCTGTCGGCGCCGATTTTCGTCTCTCACGCGGTGTGGGGAATGGTGTTCGGGTCTGTGTTCGCCGTCTGCGTGAGTCGCCGCCGCTAAGACCTGTCTGCCAACAAACCTTTAGACTCCTCTCGAATGGTCGAACGTATGAACCGCCAGAACTGGCGAGGGTTCGTCTGCCTCGTCGTCGGGGTCGCACTTCTGGCGAACCCGCTGTACCTCTATCCCGACAACGTCTCCTCCGAGACAGCGGTGACGTTCGAGGGGAAGCAAATCGACGAGATACCTCACCACGGACAACTCGAACTAGACCTCCGCTACGGAAACCTCCAAACGGAGATTCGCTGGTGTCCGGGGAACGGCCGCGAGTGTGCGATTGCCGAGGCACTCGCCAGCGGACAGACGCTCCGATACGAGATTCCGTCACATCGCGAACCCGGAGACTACGACGAACCGTTCCCTGCGGACTACGACTACATCCGCCTCGGCGAAGGAGCGGGCGGATACTACCGCCCCACGCAAACGGTCGAAGACGAGTCGGTGGTCCTCTCACTCGAACAGGTCGACGAGGAGACGGTGATGCAGGCCGCCGCCGAGGAGTACCACAGCGACCGACCCCTCCACGCGGCCGTCGAAAACGGCACCACCACCGTCGTCGAAGACGAGGTGTACTGGGACGGAGCGATACTCGTCGAACGGAACGGGAACTACTACGTCGTTCGCGCAGTCGAAAAAGAGCGCTATCCGACAGGCTGGGGATGGAAAGCGCCACCATCAATCGCCATCGAAGCGATGCGACTCGCGGCGTGGATTGGCGGCGTCGCCCTCATTTGGCGCGCAGGCGAGTGGACCGAACGCGGTCGCTGACGGCGTGAAAAGAAGAAGCCGAGAGTCGCGGTGGGTCGATTACGTCCCGTGGGCCCAGCTGCCCATGTACTCGCGCTGTTCGTCGGTCAGCGAGTCGAACTCGATGCCTTCTGCTTCGAGTTTGATTTCGGCGACTTCGCGGTCGAGTTCGTCCGGCACCTCGTGGACGCCGGCGTCGTAGGCGTCGCCGTTCTCGACGATTTCGCGGACGACGACGGCCTGGACACCGAACGACTGGTCCATCACTTCGACCGGGTGGCCGAGTGCGATGGGCGACGCGAGGTTGACGAGGCGACCCTCTGCGAGGACGTTCAGACGGCGGCCGTCTTCCATCTCGTAGGCGTCGACACCGTCGCGGGCCTCGTACTCGTCGACGGCGAGGTCCGAGAGCGCGTCGAGGTCGATTTCGATGTCGAAGTGGCCGGCGTTGGCGAGGAGGACGCCGTCTTTCATGTTCTCGAAGTCTTCACGGGTGATGACGTCGCGGTTGCCGGTGGTCGTGATGAACACGTCGCCGACCTTCGCGGCCTCTTCCATCGGCATCACGTCGTAGCCTTCCATGTGGGCCTCGAGGGCACGACGCGGGTCGACTTCGGTGACGATGACGTCCGCGTTCTGGCCGGCGGCCTTCTTGGCGACACCCTTGCCACAGTAGCCGTAGCCACCGACGACGACGTTCTTACCGGCGTACGAGAGGTTGGTCGTCATCGCGATGGTCGCCAGCGACGACTCGCCCGTTCCGTGGACGTTGTCGAAGAGCGTCTTCATCGGCGTGTCGTTGACGGCGAAGACGGGGTAGTTCAGTTCGCCGTCGGCGTCCATCGCGCGCAGGCGGTGGACACCGGTCGTCGTCTCTTCTGCGCCGCCGAGGATGGTGTCGATGAGTTCGGGGTACTCCTCGTGGATGGTGAACACCATGTCCATGCCGTCGTCGACGGTGATGGTCGGTTCGTGGGCGACGACTGCGTCGATAGCCGCGTAGTAGTCGTCGTCACCGACGCCGCGGACGGCGTACGAGGTGATGTTGTCGTTCGCGTCGAGCGCGGCAGAGACGTCGTCGTGGGTCGAAAGCGGGTTACAGCCAGTGATGGCGACTTCCGCACCACCGAGGGCGAGCAGTTCGACGAGGTTCGCCGTCTTCGCCTCGACGTGCATGGCCATCCCGATGACCTCACCGTCGAACGGTTTGTCGGCTTCGAACTGGTCACGCAGTTCCTGCAGGATGGGCATGTGCTGGAGCGCCCAGTCCATCTTGCGGCGTCCCTCTTTTCGGGCCGCCTCGACGTCGTCGAGGTGCTCCGAAACGGGAGCGTAGTGTTCGCTCATGGACGCAGGTTCGCACAGGGGTCCGAAAACCTTACCGAAGAAGGATACAGCACGTTCGCCCGAATATACAAGTGTCAACGGACCGATTGACATGGAGAGGTGCGATGCTCGCGTTAGACAACGGCACCACGATAGCCGAACAAGAGCTGTTCGCCCTGATGAGCGCACCGGCAGTCCCCGACTTGTTGCGCGTAGCGGACGAACCGTTGACAGTGAAAGAGTTGAGCAGTCGTGCTGAAGTCCCGCTCTCGACCGCCTACCGAGAGGTCAAACGCCTCCACGAGGCAGCACTCCTAGAAAAGTCGATTATGGTCGACCACAGCGACGGCCGACACGTCGCCCAGTACCGACGGACGTTCGAGACGATGGCCGTCCACGTTACCGACGACGGGCTTCACATCGAACTTAGCGACACCACAGAGACGGGGGAGAGTCCGAGCGACTAGACGCGTTCGTAGAGTGCGGCGGCAGTCTCACGAGCGCGGTCCACGACGGCCGATTCGTCGAGCGTCAACACGTCGCGGTCACGCATCAGTATCTGACCATCACAGACAGTGTGTCGAACGTCGGACCCGCGCGCAGCGTAGACGAGGTGGCTCACGAGGTTGTTCGCCGGAGTGAGGTGGGGTGCGTCGAGGTCGACGACGGCGATGTCGGCGACGCCGCCGACTTCGAGCGCACCACCGGGGAGACCGATTGCGTCTGCGGACCCTGCAGTCGCCATCTGGACCACGTCCGGTGCAGCGACAGCGCTGGCGTCGTCGGACGCGAGTTTGCCGAGCATCGCCGCGTCGCGCATCTCGTCGAACATGTCGAGGTCGTTGTTCGAGGCGGCACCGTCCGTTCCCAGTCCGACGGTCACACCGGCGTCGAGCATCTGCTGGACCGGAGCCATGCCGGAGGCGAGTTTCATGTTCGACGCCGGGCAGTGGACGACGCCGGTCCCTGCGTCTGCGAGCAGTTCGATTTCCTCGTCGTCGACGTGGACGCCGTGCGCGAGGAAGTCGTCGGCAGTCAGCATACCGAGGTCCTGCGCGTAGGCGAGTGGTCGCTCGTCGCGTTCGTCGACGATGGGGTCGACCTCGTTCGTCGTCTCGTTGGCGTGGTAGTGAACCGGAATGTCGTCGGCGTGAGCCTCGGCGGTGACCTCTCGGAGGTACTCCTCGCCGACCGTCGTCAGGGAGTGCGGCATGACGGCAGTTCGGATTCGTCCGTCGACAGCACCGTCGAACTCGCGAGCGATAGCGAGACTCTCGTCGATATCGGCCCACGCGTCTTCGTCGTCTTTTCCGATGGTGACCGCACCGTGGCCGACACGAGCACGGAGTCCAGCCTCGTCGATGGCCTCGACGACGTCGGGGACGTGGAAGTACATGTCCGCGAAGGTCGTGGTCCCGGATTTGATCATCTCGACGAGACCGAGTTCGGCCCCGACGCGAACGTCTTCGGGCGTGAGCGCGGCCTCGGTCGGCCAGATGTCCTCACGGAGCCACGCGTCGAGTTGCTTGTCGTCGGCGTGGCCACGGAGGAGCGTCATCGAGACGTGACAGTGCGCGTTGACCAGTCCGGGCATGACGAGACAGCCCTCTGCGTCGAGCGTCTCGTCCGCGTCGGCGTCGATATCGGCGGCGATGTCGAGAATCGTCCCCTCGTCGCGGTCGACGAGGACGTCCGCCTCCTCGGTGGTTCCGTCGGGACGGAGCACCTGTCCGCCCGTGATTCGGAGCGTGTCCATGCCCAGGATTCAGTTCGGGGGTGTCGTGAATCCACCGTCTCGTACCGCACTGGGAGTCGAAGCGACCGATTCTCGAGATTCGAGAACCAGTGAGTCCCTTAGGTGTTGAAATCCGTTAGAGAGGCCCATGGAGCCCCTGTTACGACTCGCGCTCGTTCCGGGGCACGTCCAAGCGGCGAACGACCCGGTCGTCACCGCTATCGTCGCCCTCACGGGAATCACGTCGGTGGCGCTGGCCGCACTCGGTGTCGCGGTGTTCTACCGCCGTCAGACGCGGTCACATCTGCTCATCGCGCTGGCGCTCCTCGCGTTCGCGTCGCGAGCGGGTGTCGCCGCGCTGTCGTTCAGTGACCTGCTCTCGACGTTCGACCACCACGTCTTCGAGCACGTCTTAGACCTCGTGATGGCCGGTCTCGTCCTCTCGGCTATCTACTACGCCCGGACAATCGAGCGCGAGACAGGGGTAAACGAACCATGAGCGAGACACGAATCCGCGTCGCAGACCACATCAAGCACAATCCGGGAGTCCACTTCAACGAGCTCGTGCGCGCGCTCGACCTCGCACCCGGCCAAGTACAACACCACATCCGCAAACTCCTCTCTGAGGAGACGGTTCGCAGAACCGAGTTCTACGGGCGCACCCACTACTACCCCCCTGAGTTCGACGACTGGGAGCGCGGTGCGCTCGCGCTCGTCCGTCGTGAGACCTCCCGCGACATCTTAGGCTATCTGCTGGAACACGGCGAGGCCCGGCCCGACGACGTCGCCGACGCCATCGGCGTCGCCCGGAGTACGCTGGAGTGGCACCTCGACCACCTCACCGAACGCGACGTCGTCCGGAAAGAACGCGACCTGCACAACCGCGTCACGCTCGTGCTCACGCACCCGACCCGGACGGCGACACTTCTCAACGACGTCTCGCCATCGCTTCCCGACCGGTTCGTCGACCGGTTCGACCGCCTCATCGACACGCTCGTCGAAGGCTAACCGGGCCGTCGATTCTCGGTCGTGGCGACCGGGCGAAAGCCAATTAGCCCCTGAGTGTGAGATGCGGGTATGCGAATCGCCGTGCCCAACAAGGGCCGTCTGCACGAACCGACGATAGACCTCTTGGAACGTGCGGGTCTGCATCTCGACAACGGTGCCGAGCGGAAACTCTACGCCGGCACCGTCGACCCCGACGTAACTGTTCTGTTCGCTCGCGCCGCCGACATCCCCGAATACGTCCGCGACGGGGCCGCCGAAGTCGGCATCACCGGCCTCGACCAGGTCCGCGAGTCCGGTCACGAACTCGAAGACCTCCTCGACTTAGAGTACGGCAAGTGCCGACTCGTCCTCGCCGCACCCGAAGACGGCGACATCGACTCGGTCGAAGACGTCGCCGGAAAGGTCGTCGCCACCGAGTTCCCACACATCGCGCGAACCTACTTCGAGGAGCGAGATATCGACGCAGAAGTCGTCGAAGTCACCGGTGCGACGGAACTCACACCCCACGTCGAGATGGCCGACGCCATCATCGACATCACCTCCACGGGGACGACGCTCCGCGTCAACCGACTCGCCGTGGTCGACGAGGTGCTCTCGTCGTCGGTTCGGTTGTTCGCCCGACCCGACGTCGTCGACGACCCGAAGGTCCAACAACTGGTCATGGCGCTCGAATCCGTCCGCTCTGCAGAGGGCAAGCGCTACCTGATGATGAACGCCCCCCGCGAGAAACTCGACGAGGTACGAGAGGTCATCCCAGGTCTCGGCGGGCCAACCGTGATGGACGTCGCCGGCGACGACACCGTCGCAGTCCACGCCGTCGTCAACGAACGCGACGTGTTCGAAGTCGTCAGCGACCTCAAGAACGTCGGCGCGAGCGGTATCCTCGTCACCGAAATCGAGCGGTTAGTCGAATAACGGCCACGTCCGCTTCTGTCACCGTCTTCTCTCGCTTCTGTCACCGTCTTCTCTCGCTTCTGTCGCCGCTTTCTCACTGCCACCAGCGTAGCTCCGGGACCGTCACCTCGGGGTCGAAGCGGACTTCTCCGTACCGGAAGCGGACGTACAACGCGATACAGACCATCCCGAGAAGCATGGCACCGACGCCGAGCAGTCCCGCTTCCGGGCCGAACGGCCCCCCAGTGACCAGGTCTGGACCCTGTTCTGTCGTCTCGACCAGTGACGTGCCGAAGTCGAGACCACTCACGGCGAATCCGTAGACGCCGCCCTGAACGAAGTTCCACGAGATGTGGATGCCGACGGGGATGGCGAGGTCACCCGTGAGGACGTAGCCTAATCCGAGCATGACACCGGCGAGGGTGATGCTGAGCGTACTGGCGACGCTCGCGTTCGGATTCGTGAGGTGGGCGATACCGAAAATCGCCGACGAGAGCAGGAGGCCGACGACGATTGCCGTCGAGACGTCGAACCGCCATCGCATCCCCTCGGCGATGTCCGTGAGGACGACACCCCGCAAGAGGAGTTCTTCGGCGATACCGACCGAGACGAAGAACGAGAGCAACGCCGCCGCACCGACGAGCCGGTCGATACCGAACCCGACCGCGTCGATGGCAATCCAACCGACACTCACGCCGACGGCGAAGATAGCGGACATCAACGCACCACCGAGAACGAGTCCGAACACGAAGTCGACGCCCCACGCACGGTCGATGCCGAATCCGAGGTCGGCGACCGTCCTGCGGTCGACGTACCGTGCCGCGACGAACCCGCCGATTCCGGTCGCACCTGCCAGAACGACCGAGACGAAGAGATTGACGAGCGCACTCGACCCGAGTACGTCGCTGAAGGCGGTCCCGATTCCGACACCGATGACGAGCGAGACGGCGACGACGACGACGACTGTCGCGATGAGTCTAAACGGCGCACGAAGACGACGTTCGGCGTCGTTCCAGACGAGTCGGCGGAGAGACACGTCTGCCGGTTCGCCGTCATCGGTTAAGAAGGTACGCCGACACGCAGTCGGGTCGGGTCAGACCGGTGCGCTCGACAGGAGGACGAGCAACCCGAACACGATGGTGCCGAGGATGATGGTGACGACGAAGTGGATGAGCACGATGTACGCCGAGAGACGGGTCGCCTGTCCGTAGAGATATCTCACGAGGACGAAGTCGAGGACGACCGCGAGCAGCAGCGCGAGAAACGAGTTCCACCCGAACGTCGTGAAGACGACGGCGATTGCCGCCGGAACCGGGCCGACGGCGAACGCTTTCTTGACTTCGACGTCACCGAGCACGTTTCGAGCGGCGATGTGCGCGGTGAGAGAGAGAAACAGCGCGAACAACGCGAACGTTCCGGCGACGGCGGTGACCGGCGCGCCGGAAGCGGCCGTCTGCAAGGTGAGCGCGTCCATAGCGGCACGTCGAACGCGACTAACTTAGATTCGGTCGATTCGTCACGAGTCAGAGCGACCCTTGGAGGAGTCCGAGTTCAGAGAGACGCGTCATGATAACCTCGACGGCGGCCTCGGCGTCCGCCGGTTTCTTCCCGCCCGTGATGACGAGTTTGCCCGACCCGAAGAGGAGCGCCACCACACTCGGTTCGTCGAGACGGTAGACGAGACCTGGGAACTGCTCAGGTTCGTACTCGATGTTTTCGAGGCCGAGGCCGATGGCGATCGCGTTGAGGTTCAGGTTCTCGCCTAAGTCGGCACTCGTGACGATGTTCTGGACGGTAATCTCGGGGTCTTCGTCGACCGGAATCTGAAGTTCGCGAAGTTTGTCGAAGACGATGCCGAGACTCTCGTGGACGTCGTCGGTGGACTTTGCACCAGTACAGACGATCTTCCCCGAACGAAAGATGAGCGCCGCAGATTTCGGATTCTGTGTCCGATAGACGAGTCCCGGAAACTGTTCCGGGTCGTAGTCGGCGCCTTCGAGGTCCATGGCCACACTCTGGAGGTCGAGTTCTTGGCCGATTCCCGTGGAGGCGACGACGTTTTCGATGTTGATGGTGTCCTTGGGGTCGGTCATGCAACACTTTAAGGCACGTATTTAAGGTTTAAAAAGATTGGTACAATATATTGATAATTTACACACGCTGACGTATTATCTGGACATTTCGGGCCGTGACGACGGTTCCGAGGAGCGTTAGCGCAGTTGGGACGACGAGACGGGCGAACCCCGGTCTGAGCGACCAGTAGGCGGCGACGAAGAGCGCGACAGAGACGAGTTTCAAGACGGCGAACGACCCCGGCCCAGGGTCGCCACCGGAGAGGAACCGGACGATTGGGTTCCCCTCCTGGATGCCTGCCATCCGGAGTCCGACGATGGTGGTCACGTAGTCGCCGACACCGTACGCGAGTGCCGCCGAACTCCAGAGGATGGCGTCGAGAGGGGCCATAGGGGTGGATTCGGACCATCCATTATAAATCTCGTCGTCGGCCGACCGTCACGTTTAGGTGACGATTTATGGCACAGTCACTCCGTTCGACCCGTCGTCGCGGCGTCTTCGACCGGGGACCGACACCCTCATTTTTCCACCGCGTTAGGTCCGAGCGTGTACGGATTGGAACTCGCCGGCGAGGAAGACGCGTTCGCGGCCCGTGAGGCCGCCGCCGCGGCGACGGCAGTCGACGTCGTCGCCCCCGGACTCGCCACCGCCCGCGGCGTCGATACCGAGCGAGCGAGACAGCTCGCGTACACCCGTCGCGTCGTCGAACTCGTCGGAAGCTGTGACCCCGACGTCGAGGCCGCTCGCGCACTCGTCGAAGCGGCCAGCATCGACCGCGACGGGACCGTCGCCGTCCGCGCCCGCGACGTCCGCGCTCTGACGGGTATCAGTACGACCGACACCGAACGCCGTGTCGGGTCCGCACTGGTCGACCGCGGATTCGACGTGGACTTAGACGACCCGGACCACGAACTCCGCGTCTACTTCTCCGACGACACCTGTCTCGTCGGCTGGACTGTCGCCGAGAGCGTCCGCGACTTCTCGGAGCGCAAACCCACCGACCGCCCCTTCTTCCAACCGGGGAGCATGGCCCCCGTAGACGCCCGCGCCTTCGTCAACATGGCCGGCGCGGAACCCGGTGCGCGGATTCTGGACCCGATGTGCGGTACCGGCGGCGTGTTGCTCGAAGCCGGATTAGTCGGTGCCGACGTCGTCGGCGTCGACGCACAGGCGAAGATGGCCCGTGGTGCGAAGGTGAATTTAGACCACTACGTCGGCGACGGCCACGTGATTCGCGGCGACGCGACTGCGCTCCCGCTCAAAGACGACTCGATAGACGGCGTGGTGTTCGACGCGCCGTACGGTCGGCAGTCGAAGATTGCCCGACACTCGCTTGCCGACTTGGTCGGTGGGGCGCTCGCAGAGGTTCACCGCGTCGCACCCCAGTGTGTGATGGTCGCCGATAGGTCGTGGGTCGACGAGGCCGAAGACGCGGGGTGGGACGTCGAACAAGTGTTCGAGCGGCGGGTGCATCGGTCGCTGGTTCGGTACGTACATATTCTGCGTCGATGAACCCGGTGGGCCGATAGCAGTCAGAGACTCGGTGAACCGACACGTTTTCCGCGCCGATACAGGTAGTACGACAGCAACGGAACCGAGACGACGTAGAAGAGAGCAAACAGTGTCCCGGCGATGTGGACGAATCCAGCACCGACCCAGAACCACGTCGGTTGCCACGACGCAAACGATTCCCGTACGGTAAACACGTCGAGGGCGAGGAACACCACGACGAAGAGGCCAACGAGGAGGTTGATACCGTCGATGAGAAAGAGGACTGCGAAGAAACTGAGCACGGCCTCTCCAGACCCAGATTCGATGGCGGGCATGATTCCAGCGACGGCCGACACCGCGACGACGCTGAGGAATACCGGAATTGGGAACACGGCGACACCGTACCACCACGGGAATGGACGCTGTGGGGACCGAGACACTGAGTTCGAATCGGAAGACGTGGAGGACACGCTGTATCCGACGTACCTGTGGTGTTAAGTTGTTGTCATTGCGCTGAGAAGCATTCGATGCGCACCACTCCTCACAGGCCAACACCGTCTCGCCCGCCCGAGTCGGGTCATCCTTCTCGACGACCACAGTCTCCAAACTGGACCTCCCCGGTAGCAACTCGTCCGCACTCAGCAGTCACGGTGTCTCAGTCCCGGTATATCCGTCGCCGAGCGCAGTCGCTCAGCGTGTTAGAACGACGGGGTAGGTCAGCCAGCGGAACCCGTCGTGGAAACCACGAGGGTCGAAAGGGGCCGCCTGACCGTGCCGTCAATTGGTCTCTCTGCCGTCGCTATAAGAGACCTGCGGAACTGCAGTTTGACACGTGGTGAGTCCACTCGCGTCGCGACGGTCCAGTTCGGCACAGCAAAAACGAGGGTTCGGAAGGGACGTCAGTCAGGTCGATGCGGTGTCACAGGTCCACCCAGGGTCCCGACCGGTACGAGCGATGAGGTCGGAGCGACACGCCGGACAGTAGTCGGGGACGTCAGACTCGTTCTGTGGGACGTACACCCCGCCACCGCACTCCACACACGCATCAGCAACGATGGTCGCGCAGTCCGCACAGACGTTGAAGTCGTCGACTGTGAGGTCGCGCAGCACTTCGAGTTGTTTGTCCAAGATGTACTCGTCGATTAGCGACTGACAGCGTTGGCACGGCTTCATAGCGATACAGCATGGCCGATGATACCATGGCACATATAGTTATCCCTGTGAGATTCTCGGCGTCGTCGACGTGTGGCTGAACGGAGTTCGTCGTCTGTCGCAAGACCAGGTTCGAAACTGTCGCGTCGAGTTCGAACAGGTGGCGGCGTCGTCTCGGACGCGACTAGCGTCCCTCCCCTACTCCAGCACGTACCGGTTTTCCCGATAGGAGTCGCCACCGATGGTCGTCTGTGCCTCGTCGACGAACTCGAATCCGAACTGTTCGTAGAAGGTGATTCCCGGTTCGTTCTCGGCGAGAACCATCGCGTTGAGTCGTTCGACGCCGTCGCTGGAGAGGTCTGCACGGATTCGTTCGAGCAACTCGGACCCGACGCCCTGTCGTCGGTGGTCGGGGTGGACGTACAGACGGAGGATGTAGCCCTCGTGTTCGTCGCTGCTCCACGTCGCGTGGGCGAATCCGACGACCGAGTCGTCGTGGTCTGCGACGAGGAGGAGCGACCGGGCCGGGACGAGCGCATCCACAATCTGTTCGCGTGCATACCAGTCTTCGACACCCGCGTCGATGGTTTCACGTGTCAGAATCTCGGGGTAGTCAGTCTCCCACGACCGTTTTGCCACCAGTCGAATCGCGTCGATATCGTCCTCGGTGGCCGCGCGTATCGTCATGTCAACAAGTACCACGCGTGCACCGATATTCCTTCCCCTCGGTGACCGTCCCCTCGCCGGCCGGATTGGCCAGACTACCGCTTCGCCAACACCGTCTCGCCCGCCCGTACCGACTCGCCTTTCTCTACGATTACGTCCTCGGAACTGAACTCTTCGGGCAACAACACGTCCGCCCGAGAGCCAAAGTCGATGTGACCAATCTTGTCGCCGCGTTCGAGGTGGTCTCCAGTCGCAACGTAGGGGTGGATTCGCCGGGCGAACGCGCCCGCAATCTGGGACACTTCGTACTCACCGTCGTCAGATTCGACCACGATATCGACCCGCTCGTTGTTGTCCGAATCCTTCGAGAACGCCGGTTTGTGCGCGCCGGGTCGGTGGGTCACAGTTCGAACTCGGCCCGAGACGGGAGCGCGGTTGACGTGGACGTCGGTGACGTTCATGAACACGCCGACGCGGACGCGGCCGTCTTCGGCACGAATCACGGAGACGTGGCCGTCGGCGGGTGAGATGACGCCAGGTTCGTCGGGGGGAGCGCGTTCTGGGTCGCGGAAGAACCACAGGACGAACACGCCGAATCCGAGGAGGACGGCACCTATTGGGGGGAAGACGAACGCGGCGACTGCTGCGCCGAGGAATGCGGGGACGGCGAACCGTCGATAGCCGGGTGCGAACTTCATTCAGGCCTCGCCGCGGACTTCGGCACCCCAACTCGTCAGGAGGTGCGTGAGGTGCAGTCGGTCGTCGATACCGATCGAGATATCCAAATCGACCTCTCCGGCGAGTTCGTGGAGGCGCGCGAGTTCGCCGTCTGCGAACCGTTCGGGAGTGGCGTCGGCGACGCGGAGGATGTCACGAAGAAGTTCGTCGCCTTCGTACCCCTCGTCGTCGAGCAGGGTGGTCAGTGTCTTGCGCGCGTCTTTGATGTCGCCGTCGCGAGCGTTGATGAGGAGCGTCTTGAGTTCGTCGTCGAAGCCGACGTCGCCGAGGGCGGCGTGGACGGTCGACATCGTGACTTCGTCCGCCTCGGTCGCCGTCCGCTGGGCCGAGAGGATGGCCTTGCGGATGTTTCCGTTCGAGGCGTCCACGAGGAACTTGAGGCCACTCTGGTCGTATTCGACCGCCTCGGCGTCGAGGATGTTCGCGACGAGGACTTCGAGGTCGTCGTCCTCGGGCGCTGGCATCGGGACGGGGAAACACCGCGAGCGAATCGGTGGGATGAGCTTCGAGGGTTGTCGCGTGGTGATGACGAACTGCGTCGTTCGGTGGTGTTGTTCCATCACGCGACGGAGGGCTTGCTGGAAGTCCTCGCGAATCGCCTCGGCGTTGTCGAGGACGATGGTCTTGTACTCGCCCGACATCGGGGCGTAACTGGCCGACTCCTTGAGCACGCGATTTATCATGTCGCGTTTCGCCATCCGGCTCCGGCCGTCGAGGAACTGCTCGAAGCGCGGGTCCTGTCGAATCTGCTTTTTCGTCCGGTTGAAGAAGTCCGCGACGTTGAGTTCGATGAGGTCGTTCTCCGGGTCGGCGTGTGCTTCCGCTGCGAGGGCACGGACAGCAGCGGTCTTGCCGACGCCCGGCGGCCCCTGCACCACGAGGTTCATCGGTTCGTCCACGGCGCGGCGAAGGCGCTCGCGGACCTCCTGTTGCGGGAGGTCGTCGAGTGTCGGCGCGTGCGTTTCGGTCCACAGCGGCGCGTCCATTGGTCTGCGGTAGCAGACGGTCGGGTAAGAATCGGTCGGTCCGTCGGAACCGCGACAGACACCGACGATTCGACGCACGTTTAGCCCCGCCGCTATCAGTAGTAGCCATGTCCATGCGTGCGACCTTCCTCGGGACCGGCGGGGCCGTCCCCACCACGGCGCGAGCGCCGAGCGCGTTCCTCGTAAACCGTGATGGCGAGCGCCTGCTGTTCGATTGCGGGGAGGGAACCCAGCGACAGATGATGCGATTCGGCACCGGGTTCGGCATCAACCACCTGTTCGTCACGCACCTCCACGGCGACCACATCCTCGGCATCCCCGGCCTGATTCAGACGCTCGACTTCAACGAGCGCGAAGACCCACTCGCAATCCACGGGCCGCCGGGAAGCAAGCGACACCTTCGCCGACTCGTCCACGCCGGGGGCTACCAACCAGGGTTCCACGTCACGTTCCACGAAGTCGCTCCCGACACCGTCGCCTACAGTGCCGACGACTACGAGGTTCGAGCCTTCGAGACAGAACACCGAACCTCGTCTATCGGCTACGCACTCGTCGAAGACGACAGACCCGGCCGATTCGACCGCGAGAAAGCCGAAGAACTCGGTGTCCCCGTTGGGCCCGCGTTCGGCCGTCTCCACAACGGCGAAGATATCGAACTCGACGACGGAACGGTCGTCCGCTCCGAACAGGTCGTCGGCGACCCCCGTCCCGGTCGGAAAGTCGTCTACACCGGCGACACGCGCCCGCTCGATTCGACCGTCGAAATCGCCCAGGACGCCGACTTGCTCGTCCACGACGCGACGTTCACCGACGAGGAAGCAGACCGTGCGAAATCGACCGCTCACTCGACTGCTCGTGAGGCGGCACGCGTCGCCCGCGACGCCGACGTCCGGAAGTTCGCACTGACACACGTCTCGGCGCGCTACGCGACCAACCCGAATCCACTGCTCGAACAGGCACGCGAAGTGTTCCACGGCGACGTGTTCGTCGCAGAAGACGGCCAGAAAGTCGTGGTTCCGTTCACCGAGACAGCGGAGTAAGGTTCCACTGGCGGCCGGATGGAATCCGACGATAGAGAGAGTTCGCTGGCATACACGCTTTTTTCACCCCCATTCGAATCACTCGGCGTGCCAACCAACGCCTTCCACATCGTGGACGTGTTCGCGACGGCGAAGTACGCCGGCAATCAACTCGCCGTCTTCGAAGACGCCCATTCGCTCACAGACGACCAGATGGCCGCGCTCGCGAAGGAGATGAACTACTCCGAGACGACGTTCGTCGAAGGGGGAAATCCGGACGACGGCTTCGACGTTCGCATCTTCACACCTGGTGGAGAGATTCCGTTCGCCGGCCACCCCACGCTCGGAACCGCCGCCGTCCTTCGCGAGCACTTCGTCGCCGGCGACAACATCACGCTGAACCTCGGTGTGGGACCGATTCCAGTCGAAGTGCGCCACGACGGCGCCGAGGAGGACAGCGCCGGTGCAGAGAACGGTGGTGAGGAGTACTGGATGACGCAGAACGCACCCGAGTTCGGACCCGAACTCGCCCACGAGAGACTGGCCGAGGTACTCTCACTCGACGTGTCCGACCTCGACACCGACTGGCCGGTACAGGTCGTCTCGACTGGCCTCCCTGCGGTGATGATTCCGCTCCGTGACCGGGACGCACTCGGTCGATGCGAAGTCGACCCGAAAGCGTATCGGGCCTTCGTGGACGAGGTCGGCGTCGACAACCTCTTTCCGTTCTGTCCGGACCCCCGTGACGACACGAACGACCTCGCGGCGCGAATGTTCGCCCCCGGCCACGGCGTCCCCGAAGACCCGGCGACGGGGAGCGCAAACGGGAACTTCGCCGGCTATCTCGCTCGGCACCGCTACTTCGGAGACTCCGAAATCGACGTGACCGTCGAACAGGGCTACGAGATGGGTCGGCCCTCGCATCTCTTTCTCGAAGCCAGCGACGACGGCGACGAGGTTGCCATCCGCGTCGGCGGCCGGGTGGAGTTCGTCGCGGAAGGGAATCTCGTCTGAGTCAGAAGGGAATCTCGTCTAAATCAGAACCGGCGGAACCTCAGTTCCGGTGGTCGTCACAGACCGGGTTTCGGCCGTCGTCGAGAAGCACGACGGGAACCCCGACGACGACCCACTCGCGGACGTAGTGGCGGACCGTCGTCGCGGGTGCGGTGCATTCGACACAGGTCGCAGCACCGTCCGACGGCGACGATTCGAGTATCCGCGTTCGCGGTCCGATTGCCGTCCGTGGATACGCCGGTGTTTTGAGTAAGAGATAGCCGAGACTGGCGGCGACGCCGAGCGCGACGAGTGGGAGGACGAATCGCCCAGCACTCGTCCGTGCGAGTGCGCCGATGACGACCAGGAGAACGGCGACGACGACGAGTTCGCGACTGAGTCGCATCAGGTCGAACTGGTGGAGTTTTGGGAGTCACTCGACGACGAAGACGACGAAGACGACGAAGACGAACTCGACTCGTCGCTATCGAGCGAGCGCACGAACTGCGGATAGCCGTCTCCACCGACTGGGATGTACACCGTATCTGTCTCGTCTAGCTTCTCGATGTACTTCTGGGCGAGCACCTCGTCGGAGAGTGACTCCGAGACGATACGGTTTGCGTCTGCTTCACCCTGTGCTTCGATTCGCTTGCGCTCTGCTTCGAGTTCTTCGACGGCGAGTTCGTCTTGTTTCTGTTGCCGACGTTGCTCGGTAATCTCCTTCTGTTCGACTGCCTGTGCGTACTCGTTCGGAAGTTCGACGTTGCGAATCTGGACGGCTTCGAGGATGAGACCGGCCTCTGCGAACTCCGCGCCGAGTTCTCGCTCGGCGGCGGCCTTCAGCTGGGTCTGGCCTTCACCGGTGTAGATGACCGTGACGGGAAGGCGACCGGCCTCGGTCCGAAGGACAGAGCGAATCGAAGGCCGGATGAGACGTTCTTCGGCAGCGCCGACCGTCCGGTAGTTCTGGTAGAATTTGACTGCCTGCGCGGCATCGACGCGGTAGCGGACGGTCACGTCGATGTCGGTTCGGAGACCATCTTGTGTGAGGACAGTGATGGCGTCGTCACCCTGTCGTTGGCCCTCGCTCGACGCCGACGACATCGTGTACGACTGGGGGCGAACCGAGAGGGAGACGGTCGACTGCGAGACGGGGTTGATGAAGTGCGCACCGGGGTCGAACACCGTGCCGGTCGTCGCACCCCACTTCTTGACCACTTTCACGTTCCCTTCTTCGACGGGTTCCCACGCGAGGAGACCTGCGATGGGTGCAGCGACGAGGAGGAGAGCAATACCTGCAACGAGGACGATTCGCGTCAGTGACCGAGGGGTCACAGACGGTGGGTCGGGAATATCAGCGCTCACGACCAGAAGTCACACCATACTGATTTGTTTGTTGTGTGTCACGGTCGGTCACAACTCGTCGGGTGAGTCACACTCTGGACACCCGCGAACTGACACCCCTCGGCGTGGAGTATATATTCGGTGCGTCCCTAGTCGCCGGCGTGAACGACCGGACGAGCGCGCTCGACTCGGTCGTCTTCGGCGTCGACATCCAGAGCGGCGACGTGCGGGGCGACGCCCCGTCGTACGCACTGGTCGTCGTCGACACCCGAGACACCGCGTCAGACGAGGTCCGAATCGAACGAGACGTCGTCTCCTTCCGCAAGTTACGTCGCCTCATCGAGCGCGACGAACCTGCAATCGTCGCGACGGACAACATGTACGAACTCGCGACTGACAAAGACGACTTAGTTCGTTTCCTTCGATGGCTTCCCCACGGGACCCGACTGGTACAGGTCACGGGGGCCGAACGTCCCGAACCCCTCTCTCGAGTCGCGTCGCGACACGGCGTCCCCTACGGGAAAGACCCGATGAAAGAAGCGGAGGCGGCCGCCAGACTCGCCCTCGCGAACGTCGGCTACGAGGTCGTCGCCTTCGAGAACACGACCACGGTCAAAGTCTCTCGCGGGCGCTCGACTGGCAAAGGCGGATGGAGCCAAGACCGCTACACGCGGCGCATCCACGGCTCTGTGAAACAGCAGTCCCGCGAGGTCGAGTCTGCGCTCAAAGAGGCGAATCTCGAATTCGAGCGCGACGTGACCGAAAAGTACGGTGGCTACTCGCAGGCGCTGTTCACCGTCGAAGGCCGACCACAGGACATCCCCGTCTCGACCCACCGCTCGGGCGACACCCGCATCGAAATCGAGCGGGAGCGCCGCGATGGCGTCGAGTTCGAACCGCTCGTCAAGCGTCGCGACCGAGTCATCGTCGGCATCGACCCCGGAACGACCACCGCCGTCGCAGTCGTGGGACTGGACGGCCGCGTCCTCGATATCCACTCCACTCGAACCGCCGACACCCCGACGATTATCGAATGGCTCATCGAGCGCGGCCGACCGACGCTCGTCGCCGCCGACGTGAACCCCATGCCCGAGACCGTCGAGAAGTTCCGCCGGAGTTTCGACGCCGCCGGGTGGGCACCGCCGAGCGACATCCCGGTCGACGAAAAGCTCCACCGCACCCGCGACGTGAACTACGAGAACGACCACGAGCGCGACGCACTCGCCGCCGCGCTATTTGCGTTCGACGACCACGAAGACCAGTTCGAACGCATCTCGCGGAAAGTCCCCGCCGACGTGGACCGCGAGGAAGTCATCGCACGCGTCCTCACGAGCGAGGAGTCCGTGGAGGCCGTCCTCCGTGAGATGAACGACGACGACGCGAGCGGTGGCGACGACACCGAGCGTGAGCAACAGGAACAACCGGAACTCTCCCCCGAACAGCGACAGATTCGCAACCTGAAGTCACGCGTCGAGCGACTGGAATCTCACGTCGAAGACCTCAACGAGACGCTCGACGAGAAGAACGAGACCATCGAGGAGTACAAGAAAGAACTCTCTGACGCCCGTCGCGAAGAGCGTCGTGAGGCACGCGAGCGCCGGGAGGTCAACCGCCTCGAACGCGAAAACGGGCGATTAGAGCGGACGGTCGAGTCACTCGAAGCCGAGAAAGACGAACTCGCAGAGAAACTCGACCGCCTCAAGTCGCTGTGGAAACTCGACCACTCGAACTTCGACGACGTGAACACCGAGGGCAACCTCGCACCCGTGAAAATCGTCGAGCAGTTCACGAACGGTGCGCTCGACCACACCGTCGAAGAGTACGGCATCGCTGCCGGCGACGTGGTCTACCTCCGTGACGCGAGTGGGGCGGGGCGAACGACGGCAGAACGACTCGCCGCGTTCGACCCACGAGCAGTCATTCGGTCTGGCAATCTCTCGGAAGTCGCAGACGAAGTGCTCTTCGAGGCCGAAGTGCCGGTCGCACCCGCCGACGACGTGACCATCCAAGAGATAGACGAACTCGCCGTCGCCCGCAAAGATGAGATTGCTGCTGCAATCGATGCGTGGGAAGAACGCGCCGAAGAACGCCGCAAGGAGAAACAGAAGTCGATGGTCGACCAGATTATCTCGGAGCATCGGGCCGAGAACAGACGACAGTAGATTCCATTCTTAGCTCGCCACGTCGTCGCCACCCGTCAACCCACCGACGACGAAATAAATCGCCGCTCCAACGAGCGGGACGAAAAAGGCGAGCGCCGCCCAGAACGTCGCGTTCCGCCCTTTGAACGTCGCGTCCTTGTGAACTCGATAGGGCAGGTAGATGTGAAAGACGAGGAAGTAGACGGCGAACCCGAGGATGTACGGGAGGAGGTCACCACCGCGCACCGACGCCCACATGACTGCCAAGAGGCCGAAGACAGTGAGCATGAGCGCGGCGAAGATGACAACCGGCGCGCGCGTTCGAGTACCTTGGTCGGACATCACCCGGAGTTAGAACCGGGAGGTGTTGTCGGTTTCGCCAGCGAGCGGCGTTCCAGAAGTCATATCCCACATCCCCGACACCGAACACGTATGGACGCATACGACCTGATCACTCGGAACGCCTCCGAAGTGGTCACGGAGGACGAAGTGCGCGCGCTGGCCGACGACCCCGAGGGCAAGCGAGCGTACGTGGGCTACGAGCCTTCTGGTGTCCTCCACATCGGTCACATGCTCACCGCCAACAAGCTCATCGACCTCCAAGACGCGGGCTTCGAGGTAGTCGTGCTGCTGGCCGACGTACACGCCTACCTCAACGGCAAGGGCACTTTCGAGGAGATTCGCGAGACGGCCGAGCGGATGAAAGAACAGTTCATCGCCTACGGCTTAGACGAGAGTCAGACCGAGTTCGTCCTCGGGTCGGAGTTCCAACTCGACGAGAGCTACGTCCTCGACCTACACGCACTCGAACTCGAGACGACGCTCTCGCGGGCCGAACGCGCCATGGCCGAGATAAAGAGCGGTGACAGCGTGACGGTTGCACAGGCAGTCTACCCCATCATGCAGGCGCTCGACATCGTCTACCTCGACGTCGACCTCGCCATCGGTGGGATGGAACAGCGGAAGGTGCACATGCTCGCCCGCGACACCCTACCGAACATCGGCGAGGAGTCGCCGACGTGTATGCACACCCCGCTCATCGCGGACCTCGCGACAGGTGCAGGCAAGATGTCCTCGTCGAAGGGCGTCACCATCTCGATGGAAGACTCGACCGAAGACATCGAAGAGAAAGTCAACAGCGCGTTCTGCCCGCCGACGGCCAACCCGACGGAAGACGGCGAAGAACGCGAGAACCCCGTGCTCCAAATCTTCGAGTACCACGTCTTCCCGCGCTTCGAACGCGTCGTGGTCGAACGCCCCGACAAGTACGGTGGCAACCTCGATTACGACGACTACGAGTCGCTGGAAGCGGACCTCGAGTCGGGCGAACTCCACCCGGCCGACGCCAAGGGCGCACTCGCTGGCTACCTCGACGAACTCATCGCACCGGGTCGCAAGAAGATAGACGCCTAATCGGCCGTCAGAGCCGAACTCAGGCCATTCCGAACATCTTCATCACGTTCTCTGCGAGCCCACCAGCGACGAGTCCCATCCCCGCGACGACGAGCGCGATGCCGGCCGCGACGATGGGTGCTTGGACTGCGACGAGGGTGATGCCAGCGAGGAGACAGACGACGCCGACGATGCCTTTCGTACCGAGTTTATCGAGCATACCCTCACGGCGGAACGGGAAGCCCCTAAACGCGTCGTTCGCCCTGACAGTCCCGCGCGAAGTAACGTCGGCGGGTTTAAACATGACGACGTAGAAGCGTCGCGCATGAGCGACGACGAGAACGAGCGCCGCCGAGACCTGAGAATGCCGAACGACGACGAAGTGTTCGCCGTCGTGACGAACATGCTCGGTGCAAATCGTATCCGTGTCCGCTGTGCCGACGGCGTCGAGCGGACCGCTCGCATCCCTGGCCGAATGCAGAAGCGTATCTGGATTCGAGAAGACGACGTAGTCCTCGTCGAACCGTGGGATTGGCAAGACGAGAAGGCAGACGTGTCGTGGCGCTACGAGAAGTCCGAAGCCGACCAACTCCGCCGCGAAGGGCACATCCAGTAAGCCGGTTCGCGTGGGGACCGTTCTGGCTGGCTACCGAGACGACGACAGAGCCTGTGGCCTTTTCATCTCGCCTCTCGTAGGCCTAGTTCAATGAGTGACGAGTTCGGCTTGGTCGAACCCCAAGAGGGCGAGGCGTTTGGCGACGAGTGGGAAGAGATAGACCTCTCTGACGACGAGGCAGACCGCATCGCCAAACGGCGTGACCGCGACTTCGACGAGTTCAGGATTCGGATGAAAGACGCCGACCAGTTCAAAGTCGAGCAGTCGGTGTTCGACGATGCCACCTTCGCCGCAATCTACAAACTCGTCCAAGACGGCCACATCGACGCCTTCGGCGGGCCTATCTCGACGGGGAAAGAAGCCAACGTCTACGAGGCGCTCGGTCCCGACGAGACGGAAGTCGCCGTCAAAATCTATCGCATCAACGCCTCTGACTTCCGCCACATGCGCGACTATCTCGAAGGCGACCCCCGATTCGAGGGCATCGGCCACGACAAAGGCCAGGTCGTCCGTGCGTGGGTCCGAAAGGAGTTCGCCAACCTCGAACGCGCCGAACGCGCCGGCGTCCGCGTCCCGAAACCAATCTCGGTCCAGCGGAACGTCCTCGTGATGGAACTCGTCGGCGTCGCAGACGACCGAGCACGCCGTCTCTCCGAAGTCAACGTCGAGAACCCACAGACTGCCTTCGAAGTCGTCCGCGAGTACATGCGCCGCCTGCACCGTGCCGGACTCGTCCACGGTGACCTCTCGGAGTACAACCTCATCATCCACGAAGGCGAACTCGTCGTCATCGACCTCGGGCAGGCCGTGACGATTCACCATCCGAACGCCGAGGAGTTCCTCCGACGTGACTGTCACAACGTCGCCAAGTTCTTCCAGCGACAGGGTGCCGACGCCGACGCCGACTCACTGTTCGAGTTCGTCACGGCCGACGAAGCGGAAGAAGAAGACGAAGAAGACGCGGAGTAATCCATGACGAGGCGTGTCGTCGGCCGATTTCTCTCGTTTATCGGCCTCGCTGCCCTCTGGGCGTGGCCGTTCTGGCTTCTCACGAGTGTCCTCCCCGACTCGGTCGACATCGTCGCCATCCTCGCCGGAGCGTGGGGACCGACGGTCGCCGCAGTCGTGTTGACGTGGCGTGCCTCGGGTCGCGACGGTGTCCGTGCACTTCTCTCGAAGTATCTCGCGTGGCGAACCGGGCTGTTGCCCGCAGTCGGTGTCGTCGTCTCCGTACTCGCCACGACTGTCGCCGCCGTCTGGGTTACGTCGCTCGGCGGCGTGCCACCGGGTTTGCCGGGACAGTCCCCACCACTTCTCTTCCTTCCGGTCGTCATCCTCGTCAACGTCTTCCTCGGCGGCCCACTCGCAGAGGAGGCCGGGTGGCGTGGATTCGCGCATCCACTCCTCCGCGAACGAGTTGGGCCGGGAGTCGCCGGAATCATCGTCGGACTCGGCTGGGGACTGTGGCACGCACCGCTGTTCTTCCTGCCTGGGCAGGGATTCGTCGTCGGCGGAACCGACCCACTCGCGTTCATCGCACTGACCATCTCCTGGTCGGTGTTGTTCGGTGTCGTCACCGAGCGGGCCGACTGGAGTCTCCTGCCGGCGGTGTTCGGACACGCGACCGTCAACACGGCACTCGGGACGTACGGATTCCTCGCGGCCTTCTATCGCCCGGCAGTCGTCGTCGGATTCGCCGTCGTCGCCGCCGGGGTTCTCGTCGTTCACCTCGCCAGCACCCGTCTGTCCGATTCGACGACGCCCGCGGCGTGAACAGCGCGACCCGAAAACGGCGCGTGTGCGAGTGAAACACGCGGCGACCCGGTGAGCGAACGCTTAAACCGCTCCACCGGGTATCCACCCCTATGCAGCACGTCAAGGTGCCGCAGGACCGTATCGGTGTTCTCATCGGTGAAGGTGGCTCGACGCTTCGAGAAATCGAGAGTCGGGCAGAAGTTCGACTCGACGTCGACTCTGAAAACGGCAGCGTCGCAATCGACAGCGTGGGTGACCCCGTACTCGGCATGGTCGCCCCCGACGTCGTTCGCGCCGTCGGCCGTGGCTTCGCCCCCGAGGACGCGATGGCGCTCCTCGACGACGAGATGATGATGTTCGAACTCATCGAAATCGACCGTCACACCCGAAACAAGAACGACATGCGGCGCAAGAAAGGCCGACTCATCGGCGAGAACGGCCGCACGCGCGAACTCATGGAAGAGTTGACCGGCGCAGACGTGGTTATCTACGGCTCGACGCTCGGCATCATCGGCCAACCCGAGGAAGTCGAAGTCGTCCGCCGCGCCGTCGAGATGATTCTCGACGGTGCCCCCCACGGCGCAGTCTACTCGTTCCTCGAGCGCAAGCACAACGACCTGACGAGCGGTTTCAACGTCAGACAGAACAACTGAGACGCCACCGCCGAACGGCCAGACGGCCGACTCGGCACGTCACCGACGAGGCCCGCGTTGCGGCCCTCACTCACCACATCGTCTTTTCGTCGGACTCCGTAGAGCAACCCGTGACACCACAGTTCGAGACGACTGCAGGGGTGGCCGTTCCCGCCGTCACTGCCGAGCAGATGCGCGAGGTGGACCGCGTCGCCGTAGACGAGATTGGACTGGCACTCCTCCAGATGATGGAACACGCTGGACGCAACCTCGCCGAAGTCGCCCGAGAAGTCGCAGACGGTGGCCGAATCGTCGTCCTCGCTGGCGACGGTGGAAACGGTGGTGGTGGAATCTGTGCCGCTCGGCACCTCGCAAACGGAGGTGCAGACGTGACCCTCGTCCTCGACCGAGACGCCGACGAGTTGACCGGTGCTGCCGCTCGACAGCGTCGCGTCCTCGCAGCGACGGACGCGACCATCGTGTCGGAATCGGACGTCGGGAACGCCGGCGAACACCTCCGCGACGCCGCAGTCGTCGTGGATGCACTCGTCGGATACGGACTCTCGGGAGCGCTCCGTGGGACGGCAGCGACGCTCGTCGAGGCGACGGCCGACGCCGCCCACGTCGTCTCGCTCGACGTTCCATCCGGCGTCGATGCCACGACTGGCGACGCGCCCGGCGTCGCAGTCGACCCCGACGTGTCGCTCACACTGGCGCTTCCGAAGACGGGACTCGCCGAAGCGGCGGTCGGTGACCTCCTCCTCGCCGACATCGGCATCCCACGAGGCGTCTACGACACACTCGGCATCGACTACACCGACCCCTTCGCCGGTGCACGCCGAGTCTGGCTTCGGAATCGTACATAAACCCTCGTAATCGACAGCTGTCTCCGGGGTTCGACTGCACCACCGTGTTGCGTTTTGACATACCACTAACCACAATTCTTTTATAGAATCACAAACAATCAGGCGATGACTATGAGCCAGCGAATGCAGCAGGGTCAGCCCATGATCATTCTGGGTGAGGACTCGCAGCGCACATCCGGTCAGGATGCGCAGTCGATGAACATCACGGCCGGAAAGGCCGTCGCAGAGGCCGTACGCACGACGCTCGGCCCCAAGGGGATGGACAAGATGCTCGTCGACTCCGGCGGGCAGGTCGTCGTCACGAACGACGGCGTCACCATCCTCAAAGAGATGGACATCGACCACCCCGCGGCCAACATGATCGTCGAAGTCTCCGAGACGCAGGAAGACGAAGTCGGAGACGGTACGACGACGGCCGTCATCATCGCGGGCGAACTTCTCGACCAGGCCGAGGAACTCCTCGAATCCGACGTCCACGCGACGACCATCGCACAGGGGTACCGTCAGGCCGCCGAGAAGGCCAAGGAAGTCCTCGAGTCGAACGCCATCGAGGTCACCGAAGACGACCGCGAGACCCTGACGAAAATCGCCGCCACGGCGATGACGGGCAAGGGCGCAGAGTCCGCGAAGGACCTGCTCGCCGAACTCGTCGTCGACGCCGTCCTCGCAGTCAAGGACGACGACGGCATCGACACGGACAACGTCTCCGTGGAGAAGGTCGTCGGCGGTTCCATCGGCAACTCCGAACTCGTCGAAGGCGTCATCGTCGACAAGACGCGCGTCGACGAGAACATGCCCTACGCCGTCGAGGACGCCAACGTCGCCATCCTCGACGACGCGCTCGAAGTCCGCGAGACGGAAATCGACGCCGAAGTCAACGTCACGGACCCAGACCAGCTTCAGCAGTTCCTCGACCAGGAAGAAAAACAGCTGAAGGAGATGGTCGACAAGCTCGTCGACGTCGGCGCCGACGCCGTCTTCGTCGGTGACGGTATCGACGACATGGCACAGCACTACCTCGCGAAGGAAGGCATCCTCGCGGTCCGCCGTGCCAAGTCCTCCGACCTCAAGCGTCTCGCCCGTGCGACGGGCGGCCGCGTCGTCAGCAACCTCGACGACATCGAGGAAGACGACCTCGGCTTCGCCGGTTCCGTCGCCCAGAAGGACGTCGGTGGCGACGAGCGCATCTTCGTCGAAGACGTCGAAGACGCCAAGTCCGTCACGCTCATCCTCCGCGGTGGCACCGAGCACGTCGTCGACGAACTCGAGCGCGCTATCGACGACTCCCTCGGCGTCGTCCGCACGACGCTCGAAGACGGCAAGGTCCTGCCCGGCGGCGGCGCTCCCGAGACGGAGCTCTCGCTCGTCCTGCGCGAATTCGCTGACTCCGTCGGTGGCCGCGAACAGCTCGCTATCGAAGCGTTCGCCGAAGCCCTCGACATCATCCCGCGCACGCTGGCCGAGAACGCCGGTCTCGACCCCATCGACTCGCTGGTCGACCTGCGCTCCCGCCACGACGCTGGCGAGTTCGCCGCTGGCCTCGACGCCTACACTGGCGACATCATCGACATGGAAGCAGAGGGTGTCGTCGAACCCCTCCGTGTCAAGACGCAGGCTATCGAGTCCGCGACCGAAGCCGCCGTCATGATTCTCCGCATCGACGACGTCATCGCTGCTGGCGACCTCTCCGGTGGCCAGACCGGCGACGACGACGACGAAGGCGGCGCACCCGGCGGCATGGGTGGCATGGGCGGCATGGGCGGTATGGGCGGCATGGGCGGCGCAATGTGAGCGTCCCCCAGTAGGACACATACACCCACCACCTGACTCACGCATCGACTCGAAACGTCGGCCCGTTTTGCACCGTTTTTTCTTCACTCGACTCCGACAGCGGCGCCCACGCCGCGAGAACGACGGTTGGTATGACGTTAATCGTGTTCCCTGGACGCACCACCACAGTTCTCTGTTCGGAAAGTTCTGATTTTTTGGACTGAAGCAGTGAAAGTTGACAAAGACACCTAAAATATCGGTTATGATGTGCGAAATGTCGGTGGGGCTCAGCATACCTTTAGACCGTGGTAACGATTAACAGGGTGTATGACCTCCACCGGGACCACGGAGTCTGACACCATCTCGGACGCCATCGGCCCAGCGAGACGACCGCCGTTTCTCGCCGTCGTCGGCCCTCACGTCTCCGAGGCGGCGTCGATTGCCGTCACTCTCATACCCGGATTTGCCCCGCTCGTACGCGTGCCTCACAGCGCGTCGCCGTCGCGCCTCCGTGCGACACTCGCGGCGATGCGCCAATCGGACGCACCCCTCGTCGTCGCCACCGACAGTGCTGCGGCCGTCCGCGACGCCGACCACGTCCTCGTCACCGACGGGGGTGTCGTCGTCGAAGACGGGCGCCCAACAGACCTCCTCGCGATACCTGGAGTCTACGCCCAGTGGTACGGCGACGAAATCGGCGCGAACTTCTCCGACCCCGGAAAAGACGTGGCCGACGAGTGACGAACACCCTCCCGAACCTTCTCGGTATTTTTTCCTCACCGACACCCATGTTCGGGGAGTTACCTCTCTGGTTGCGTGTCGATGTGGTGGACTGCGCTGGGTGAGATAAGCCGCCCACTCGGGACTTCGACCCAGCCGTTGGGAAGCACTCGTACTGGTCCTTCGTGGAGCACCGTCTCCATCTCTGCGTCACCGTAGACGACGGCGTCGTCGAGTGTCCGGTCGAACAGTTCGAACAGGGACCGGTCGGAAGCGAAGACCATAGACAGGACAACAAGCCGTCAGGTATTGAGTGTTGGTCACAGCGACGAGCCACCTGTGTGGTCGTCACTCCAAAGCCACCACCAAACCGCAAAAGAGCGCGACAGAATCCAGCAATCGCTCAGCGGTTCCACGGTACACAACAACAGAGCGCGACGGGACTCTCGTGAACGAAGTGAACGGGAGTCAGTCGCGCGAGCGAGGCCTCCGGCCGAGCGAGCGCGACGGGATTCGAACCCGCGGCCGTCGGATTAGAAGTCCGACGCTCTGTCCAACTGAGCTACGCGCCCTCGTATCCCAAAAACAGGTGCCAAATGAAAAACGAATCGGCTTCTATCCGTCGAACCGGTAGAGCGACGTGACCACCGGAAGCCGATTGAACATCCACAGCGCGACGGGCAAACCGATAATCGTGACTGCGAAGAACGCCGCCACGTTCGCCCAAATCCAACTCAGCCACCACCCGACGAAGACGAAGTAGACTCCGCGGACGAGAAGCGAGCGCTGTCCGAACGCCGCCTCCGGATTGGCGAGCGAGCGAGGTTCCTTCAGCGTGAGCACCGTCGGCACGAGGTTGATGAGTTTGATACCGAGCGGAATACCGATGATAGTCAGGTTGAGAAACCACGCCAGGTTGACGACGGCGGGCGTGGCCCACCAGCCGACGAACAGGAACCAGATGGCCCTGACGAGGAACGACCGTTGTTTCATGGCTGACAGTATGCGACGGGAGACGAAAAGAAGCGTGGGTGGTGAAGGGAGGGTTTAACAGCGCGAACGAGGTAACACCGGCTATGAGAGTCATCGGGACAGTCGGGCTACCCGGCAGCGGAAAGGGCGAACTCGCCGAGGTTGCCCAGGAAGCGGGCATCCCCGTCGTGACGATGGGGGATATCATACGCGAGGAGTGTCGCAACCGGGGGCTCGACCCGGCGACGGACCACGGAAAGATAGCGAAGGCGCTCCGTGAAGAGGAAGGCGACGACGCCATCGCAGCGCGTTCACTGCCCGTCATCGAAGACTACCTCGAATCGAACGACGTGGTCGTCGTCGACGGCCTTCGCTCGGGCGTCGAACTCGACCGGTTCACAGAGGCGTTCGGTGACGACTTCGTCCTCGTGAGCGTCGAAGCACCGTTCGAGCTGCGGGCGGACCGACTCGGCGACCGTGGACGAGACGACAGCGACACGGACGTCGAGTCGTTGAAGAAGCGCGAAGAGCGAGAACTCGACTTCGGGATGGGCGAGGCGATGGACCGTGCGGACGTGGTCATCGAGAACACCGGCACGCTCGAAGCGTACCACGAGAAAATCACGCTGCTGTTCGAAGACGGCCCGGAGGCCGTCGCCGAGGTGACAGAATGATATACAGCGCAGACGTTCGAATCGAGGTTCCGGTGCGCGACACCGAAGTGACAGACCGCGTGGCAGACGCCGTCGAGAATCTCTTCCCCGGTGTCGAACTCACGCACGAACCCGGAAAACTCGTCGCAGAGACCCACGAGTTAGAGCGGTTTTCGGAGCGGCTCCACGAACAGGCCATCCTCGACACCGCCCGACGGGAGTTCGACAAACGCCGCGACGACGAGGGATTCTCGTTCGCCCTGAAGAAACAGGCCGCCTTCAAGGGTGTCGTCAACTTCGCCGTCGGCAACCCCGACGAACTCGGCGACATCGAAGTTCACGTGACCGTCCGCGACCCTTCCGTCGAAGAACTCATCGACTACGTCGCCCCACCGACCGAAGACGGGAGACCAATCGACCCGCAGGACCGCTGACGGAGAAGAGAGGGCCGCTGGCGGTGTCGTTCAGGCGACCAACAGCGCCACTGCGATGCCGAGGAAGACGATTTTCAGTCCCGTGTTGACGACGATGACCTTCGACCCGAACTCCGGGCCCCAGATACCGTACTGGAAGGGAATCGAGCGCTTGAACGTCGAGACGGTAAAGGAGACGATGCCCCCGATGAGCATCGTCGCAACCGCTTGACGCGGCGTGAACGTCTCCCCGATAGCGGGCGCGATGGTCGCCGCACCGGTCGTCGTGTCGAACGTGAAGGCGATGACGACGGGAACTGCTGCACCGGGGAGGCCGACGAGGCTCGTCAGCGGACTGGCGAGGTCCGTGAACGCTTCGAGGTCTGTCGTCTGCAACAGGAGCGTGACGAGTACGTAGACGATGGCGAGTCGTGGGACGATTCGCCGGAGCGTCTTCCACGTCTTTCGCGCCGCGTCGTCGGCCATCGAGCGGAGTGGGTCGTCGCGCTCACCGTCGCCCCCATCGCCGTCCATATCACTGTCGCCGGCACCATCTGTCTCTGCGACTGCAGTGGACGCGGCGGTCCGGCCAGAGAGCAACACCGCGCCGGCGACGACACCCGTGAGCGTAATCGCGAGCGCGATTGCGGCGCGTGCACCGACGTACAGAAAGCCGACTTCGCGACCGAGGATGGGGATGAGAACCGGCCAGTAGTACGTGAAGATGTGCTGGACGAACCCGAAGAACGTGTTGATGGTGACGGCGACCAGCGTCGCTCTATCGTCTAAGACACCCGATTCGCGAAACTCCGCGAGCATCCCGTATCCTGCCGTCGTCGAGGCGGCGGTCGTCACGATAGCCGTGCCAACTTCGTCGGGGAGGTTCGCGGGACTCGTCAAGTAGCGCGAGAGGCCGGCGATTCGCTCGACGAGACCGAGCGCGACGACGAGGTTCGCCGCGAAGACGCCGACGGCGATGTAGGCGGCGATTCGGGCGACTCGCGGGAGGACGTCGAACAGAACTGGGAGGACCGTCGACGACTGCACAGGCGGAGGTAGCGACGCACGAACTAATCGGCGTCGGTCGATAGGCAGCGTCGACCCGTCGGCCGGTGGTCAGATGAGTAGTTGTGACACCGCGAACAACACCACCACGCCGAGGACGTCGCAGACGTTGGTGACGACGGGGATGACCACGTCGTCGGGGTCGAGACCGAACTGGTAGGCGATGTAGGTCGCGGTGAACGTCACGAAGACGGCCAACACGGCGAGCGAGACGCCACTGGTCGAGGAGATGAGGACGACTTTCTCGAGCGACAAGGCGGTACTCCCCGAGACGAGCGCCGTCAGTATCCAGGCTCCGACGCCGATGATTGGAAACACCGTCAGCGCGAGCACTACCGTCGCGATGGCGTTGCCAGCGAGTTCGTCGTCCGCCGGCGAGAACGAGAGCGTCCCGAGGTGAAACGACGTCGAGAGACGCGCCGCGAGGATGCTCCCGAGGTTGCCCGCCGTTCCGATAGTGACCGGAACGAGGACGAGGAGAGAGGGATATCTCAGCAACTCTGCCTCGAAACTGCCGAGGATGAGGCCGCTCCCGATCTCGACGAGCGTGAGCACGAGCAAGACAGGGAGCATCGCGCGTGTAATCGCCCGGACGGTCCACTCTGTCGGCACGTCAGAACACCCCTGCGATGGCGAGAATCGTTCGGACGGCGATGAGCAAAAACAGGATGCCGAAGACGTCACCAGTGGTCGTCACGAGCGGTCCCACGATGGTGTCAGGGTTCCGACCGCGTCTGTAGCCCGCGAAGACGACGGTGACGACGACGACGGTGAGGACGATACCCGAGAGTAAGCCCGCGACGATGGCGATACCGACGAGAATCGGAAGCGGTGCGACCCTGCTCCCGAGGAACGTGAGGAGGAAGAACGCGACGATAGACGCGAAGGTACTCGTCAACACACCGTTGGCGAGGGCGGCTATCGCGGCGGCCCGGAGTCGTTCGTCGCCGCCGACGACGTGCGGTTCGATGAGACCCTGGTGCAGTGCGGTGGCGATGCGAGCGCCGAGAGAGCCATAGACGTTGCCTCGAGTCGCCAACAACGCAGGGACTAACACGAGCAGTCCGGGGACGGCACGGAGTTCGGCACGCATGCCGCCGAGGACGACGCCGGCGATGAGGCCACCGACGAGACTCGCGGCGAGTGCAGGCAGGGCTTCTCTGTAGGCCTCGACTGCCACGTCGCGCACCGTCATTGTCGGGTGCGACGGCCCGGAGCGTTAAAAGTCGGCGGTTTATCGAATCCACGGACGCGGGGACGCCGTGTCCGTCACGGTGAGACCGAGACGGACGAAGAGAGCAGTCGACGTTCGTCGGGAGTCGGTACTCGTCGAGACCGGGTTAGAACGGGCCCATGCCGCCCATACCGCCCATGCCGCCACCGCCGCCTTGCTGCTGGAGTTTCTTCATCATCCGCTGCATGTCGCCGTCACCCATGCCCTGGAACTGTTTGATGGTCCGTTCCATCATGCGGTGTTGTTCGAGGAGTTCCTGAATCGTCTCTTCGTCCTTCCCCGACCCCTGGGCGATGCGTTTGACGCGGGAGGCACCGATGATACGCGGATTCTCCAGTTCGTCGTCGGTCATGGAGTCCATGATGACCTCGAACGAGCGCATCCGGTCTTTGGTCACGTCCATCGCGTCGTCCGGCAGTTGATCTTTGAGGCCGCCGCCGAGACCCGGAATCATGTCGAGCACCTGGTCGAGCGGCCCCATCTTGTTCATCGCCTCCATCTGCTTTTGCATGTCCTTGAGGGTGAAGTTCCCCTTCATCATCTCCTCGGGGTCCCAATCTTCGTCTTCGAGTTGGGTCTCGGACATGGCGCGTTCGACGCGCTCGGAGAGTTGCTTCAGGTCGCCCATCCCGAGCAAGCGGGAGATGAAGCCGTTGGGTTCGAACCGCTCGATGTCTTGGACGGTCTCACCCATCCCGAGGAAGGCGATAGACGAGTCCGTCTCGTTGACGGCGGTCAGGGCACCGCCACCTTTCGCCGTCCCGTCGAGTTTGGTGATGACGACGCCACCGATGCCGATGGATTCGTCGAACTGCTGGGCCTGGTCTTTCGCACCCTGCCCGATTGCCGCGTCTAAGACGAGCAGGTTCAAGTCGGGTTGGACGACCGACTCTATCTCTTCGATTTCGGCGATGAGGTCGTCTTCGAGTGCGTGACGGCCGGCCGTGTCGACGATGTGGATGTCGGCGTCTTCGGTCGCTTCGAGACCTTCGCGGGCGATTTGGACCGGGTCGTCGCAGTCAGGGTCGCCGTAGAAGTCGACTTCCGCGCGCTCACACATCTGCTTGGCCTGGTCGTAGGCACCGGGGCGGAAGGTGTCGGTCTGGATGACCGCCGGCCGAAGTCCTTTCTTCGAGAACCACCACGCCATCTTGGCGGAGGTGGTGGTCTTGCCGGACCCTTGCAGGCCGGCGAGCATGATGGTCTGTGACTCGAGCGGAATCTCTGTGGATTCACCGATGAGGCCGACGAGTTCTTCGTAGACGATTTTCAGGACGTGGTCGCGAGCGTTCGTCCCACCCGGAGGCTCTTCTTCCAGTGCCCGGGTCTTGATGGAGTCAGAGAGGTCCATGACGAGGCTGACGTCGACGTCCGCAGAGAGCAAGGAGCGCTGAATCTCCTTGACGATCTCCTGTACGTCTTCCTCGTCGAGGCGGGACTTGCCCCGCAGCTTGTCGAGACTGCCGCGGAGAGAGCTCCCGAGATTATCGAGTACCATTGACCCCACCTACGCCGTCGCGCCGGTAAAGGCTTTATCCGTCGCGTCCGGGTCCGAACATCTATCGTCCGTGCGAATGACAGGCAGGTCGATGACACGAATCCTCGTCCTCGACCAAGCCGCCCACGACATCCCCGCCGAGGAGTACGTCGACGCGCTCCGAGAACGACTCCCAGACGCGACCGTCGTCCACCCGAAAACGACCGCCGAGACACTCGATGCCGCCCGTGACGCCGACGTCATCACCGGAACGTACCTCCAGCGAGACGTCCTCGCGGCCGCAGACGAACTCCAACTGTTCGCGGGCGCCGCAGCAGGATACGACCACCTGCCGATGGCCGAACTTCGTGAGCGTAGTGTCACCGTCACGAACGCGTCCGGTGTTCACGGCCCAAACATCGCCGAACACGTCATCGGCTGGTTGCTGACGATTACACGCCGTCTCGACGAAGGGATTCGCCGGCAGGAGCGTCGCGAGTGGCGGACGTTTCAGGCCTACGGCGAACTCGAGGGGTCGACGGTCACCGTCGTCGGACTGGGCGCAATCGGGCAGGCAATCGTCGAGCGCCTCGAACCCTTCGGTGTCGAGACGGTCGGTGTTCGCCACACGCCCGAGAAAGGCGGGCCGACGGACCGCGTGGTCGGGTTCGACGACGTCGAATCCGCCCTCGTCGAGACAGACCATCTCGTTCTCGCGTGCCCGTTGACCGACGAAACGCGGCACCTGATAGACCAACAGGCGTTCTTCTCGCTCCCGAATCACGCCGTCCTCGTGAACGTCGCCCGCGGTGGTGTCGTCGACACCGACGCACTCGTCAAGTCGGTCCAGCGCGGGTACGTTCGGGCGGCCGCACTCGACGTGACCGAGCCCGAACCGCTCCCGAACGACCACCCGCTGTGGGACTTCGAGAACGTGTTCATCACGCCCCACGTCGCAGGACACACTCCTCACTACTTCACCCGATTGGCGGACATCGTCGCAGAGAACGTCGAGCGGTTGGAGTCAGGTGACGAGCCGCTCCGCAATCAAGTGCTTCCCGAAACCCCACGTACTTCATCCGAGGACGCATAGCGAGTGTCGATGACGGGACTCGTGTTCGGACTGCAACTCACAACTGTCCTCGCCTTCTCCGGGGCGGCTATCGCCCTCATTCTCACACCGGGGCCGGACACGATGTACGTCCTCGCCCGCGGCCTCGACGGACGCGAAGCGGGCGTTCGCTCTGCGTTCGGTATCGCGACGGGCGTCCTCTTTCATACGATGCTCGCCACGCTCGGCGTCGCCGCACTCCTCCGAACGGTGCCCGAAGCGGCCGTGGCTATCCAGTACGTCGGCGCGGCCTACCTCATCTATCTCGGCGTGGTGGCCCTTCGCAACGACGAGTTCGACCCGTCGGTCGAAACAGACGCCTCGGGGAGTTTCCGACGAGGCGTCTTCGTCAACGCGCTGAACCCGAAAGTTGCACTGTTCTTTCTCGCGTTCCTCCCCGGATTCGCCGGCGGTGGCCCCGGCGCAGGCGAACGGATGGCGTTCTTAGGCGCGCTCTACGCGGTGCTGACGGCGATATATCTCTCGAGTGTCGCACTCGGTGCCGACCGACTCGGCGACGCACTGGCCGAGACGCGCGTCAGTCGGATTCTCAACTACGTCGGCGCGGGGACGATGCTGCTACTCGGCGTCGTACTCGCGGTGGAGTAAAAATCGACGGACTGCGGTGACGGCCGCGGGCGTTACTCCTCGTCGCCGAGGAGGCGCTCGACCATCTGTTCGGGGTCGAACCGTTCGATGTGGTCGTATCCCTGGCCCACGCCGAGGAACAAGATTGGCTTGCCCGTCACGTAGGCGATAGAGATTGCCGCGCCGCCGTTGGAGTCGGCGTCGGCCTTCGTGAGGATGGCCCCGTCGATGGCCGCCGCGTCGTTGAACTTGCGGGCGCGTTCGACCGCGTCCTGTCCGGCCACCGCCTCGTCCACGAAGATGGTGAGGTCCGGGCCGACGACGCGGTCTATCTTCTCTAACTGCGCCATCAGGTCGTTCGACGTGTGGAGGCGACCGGCCGTGTCGCCGAGGACGATGTCGATGTCGTGTGCGTCGGCGTACTCGACGGCGTCGTAGATGACGGCCGCCGGGTCACCACCCTGTTCGTGGGTGATGAGTTTCTTGTCGAGGTTCTCCGCGTGTTCGCGAATCTGTTCGTTCGCGCCGGCACGGTAGGTGTCACCGTTTGCGAGCACCGTCGAGTAGCCCGCTTTTTCGAAGTAGCGGGCGAGTTTGGCGATGGTCGTCGTCTTCCCGACACCGTTGATGCCGGTGAAGATGAGGGTGACAGGTTTGTCCGCCTCCGCGATGCGCTGGTCGAAGTCGAACTGCCCGACGCTGATGACGTCGTAGAGCGCGTCGTGGAGTGCTTCCGAGACGAGTTGGCCCGTACTCTGGACCTGCTTTCTCGTCTCGCCGACGAGTTTCTCGCGAATCGTCTCGAGAATCTCTTCGGCAACCTGCATCTCCACGTCGCTCTGGAGGAGCGCCATCTCGAGTTCCCACAGGGGGTCTTCGAGGTCTTCTTCCTCGATGACGACCTTCCCGGTGGCGAACGCGGCGGCGCGTTTGAGGCGACTCGCGCTGGAAGACGACTCGCTGTCTTCCGTCTCGGAGAGCGCCTGCTTCGCAGCGTCCGAAGCGAGCGATTCGCGCGCCGTTTCGTCGGTCTCTGCGTTGGTGTCGGCCTCGACGTCGGCGTCAGCCTCGACGTCCGCCGTCTCTTCGGCCGCGGCCGATTCCGGTTCGGAAGCCGCGTCCGAGTCGTCGTCGTGCGTCTCTGCGGCCGACGCATCGACTGTCTCGGTGTCGGCCGACGCGGCGTCAGCCTGTGCTGTCGGCGTCTCGTCGTCAGATTCCGCCGCTGCCTCGGCGTCAGCCTCGGCCTCCGAAGCGGCCGCTTCGGCTTTCTCTTCGGCGGTATCCTCGACGTCTTCCCGGAAGCGGTTGAGTTTCTTCTTCAGTCCGTCGAACATCTGAATAGGGGGTTAGGGGTTACTCGTCGTCGCCGTCTTCGCCTTCGCCCTGCATCTGCTGTTGCATCTGCTGCATCTGCTGCTGCTGCATCTGCTGTTGGGCCTGCATCGCCTGCTCTTCGACCTGTTCGCTCTCTTCTTCGAGTTCTTCGATTTCGCCGCGGACGCTGGCGATTTCTTCGTCGAGCATGTCCTGCTTGCGGCGGAGCGCTTCGACTGCGCTCGACTGGTCCTGTTCGGCGGCGTAGTTCGCGCCGAGCGAGACGATGACTTCGTCGATATCCTGCACTTCTGCGCGGAGGTAGGCGTCGCCACCGAGCGGGACCTGCACGGTCGACCCCGTCTCGAGCGTCTCGATTGCGTCGATGGCTTCGTCGATCTCTGTCTTCTCGTCTTCGAGGTCCGAAACCTCACCTTCGAGAGACTCGATCTCCTCGTCGAGTGCCTGCAGTTGCTGGGAGAGCTGCTGAAGTTGCTGCTGACCGCCACCCATCATGCTGCGGTCACCTCCCCGAGTTCGACCTTCGTACGTTTGATTCCGTGTTCACTGCCGATGAGGGAGTAGACACGGTCTCGTGCGACGTTCTCGTTCGGTGCGTCCACAGTCTTGGTGAACTTGTGGGTCGCTCCACGACTCGTGAAGCTTCCAGAGATAGTGAACTGGCTCATGGATTTCGGTCGGGTGGCAAGCGGGAAGAGTCTTCCTACTCGGAGCGAAAACGAGCCGCGAAAAGGGGAGACGAGTGGCCCTCAGTCGATGTAGTCGAGGGCGTCTTCGATGCGGCCCAGTTCCGGACCGGTCGTGTCTTCACCGACGATGTACGACTCGTCGTTGGCCAGGAGGCCAGACCCGACGAGTGGTCCACCGTAGTTGATCGTACCGAGGTCGGCGCGAACGTCGAGCAGTTCTTCGAGTGCTTCGAGTTCTGGTTCGCGAGACTTCGGGTGACAGAGGACGCCGCGGTTGTTGGCGACCGCAGCCATTCCCACGGTTCGAACGTCGGCGAGGTCGCCGCGTTCGACGGGGACGTCCAGTGCTTCTTCGACGACCGCGACGGCCTCGTCGGAGAGGTCGGCGTGGACGTACGCACCGTAGTCGTTCGCGAGAACGACGTTCCCAGCGGCGTTGATTCGACCGGGGAGTTCGTAGACGGGGAGGTCTACGACGTCGGTGAGTGCCTCCTTTTCGCGGGTCGTCGCACTGCTCGAAACGAGCAGTCCGTTTTCGTTACCCGTCGCTAACGCACCGACGGTTCCAGACCCACCGATGGTCGTCTTGACCACCGGCACGTCGAGTTCCTCGGCCATCTGCTCGGCGAGAGACTCGTCGGCGTCGGGGCGAACGAGGAGGACGTCGTCGGTCGCTCGAGCGAAGACGCCGATGTAGGACGAACCGGCGAAGGAGGCGCGGAGCACCGTTTACTCGGCCGGTTCGGCTTCGACGACCGACTCGCCGTCCTCGTCGAAGCGGGCGGCGCGGACGCGGAACTTGCTCGGCGGGTCCTGTCGGCCGGACGCCCAGATGCTCTCGTTGATCTGGGGGTCGAGACGCACGTCGTCGGCGTCGACCTTGAAGTGCTTCGCGAGGTGCTCGCGGATGATCTTCATCGCGCGGCCTGCTCGTTCGTAGGACGGGACAGCTTTTACGTCGCGGAGCGGGACGGTGACGACGCGCTCCTCGAAGTCGTTTGCGCTCATTGCTTACTCGTCCGTGTTGCTTCGCCGCCAGTTGCGACGCTTGGGGTTTCGCGTAACTTCCATGTCGGTCTTGAGCATGACCCACGCGGGGACACGACTGTTCTGACGTTCGAGCTTCGCCAGACGCTTCTTCTTAGCCTTCGACTTCTTACCCATAGTGGCCTACAGTTTCCTTCCTCCGCATAAAATCTTGTTCCTTCGCGTTTGAGGGGTGTGAGAACCGTCCACAGACACGAATCTACACGGGTACTCCGTGAAGACGGCGAACGACACCCGAACCGACTCATTCAGTATCGTCGGTAGACAAGCCCCGTCTGAATGAGTCGGGCCCGCACCTTCGTCGTCTTTCTCACTATCTCTGCAGTCTGGGGAAGTGCGTTCCTCGCCACCGATATCGCACTCGAAACCGTCCCACCGGCGTTCCTCGCTGCGATTCGGTTCGACGTCGCGGCGGTGCTGTTGTTCGCACTCACCATCGCCCGCGGCGACCGCTTCCTCCCCGAAGCGCGAAGCGAGTGGCGGCCAATTCTCACCGGTGGTGTGCTCAGCATCGGGGCGCACCACGCACTGTTGTTCTCGGGGCAGGTGTACATCCCTGGGTCGGTCGCGTCCGTCCTCCTCGGAATCATCCCGCTGGCGACACCGACGCTCACCCGACTCACCTCGTCGCGGAAGCGACTGACCCCAATCCAGCTAGCCGGCCTCACCCTCGGGTTCCTCGGCCTCGTGGTCATCGCCAACCCAGACCCCGAGAACCTGCTGTCGTCGAATCTCCTCGGCGTCGTGTTGGTGCTCGGGTCGGCGCTCGCCTTCGGTCTCGGGGCGGTCTTCACCCACGACAGCGAGACGAGTATGTCACTGCTCGCGGTGCAGGCGTGGATGATGCTCATCGGAGCGGTTACCCTCCACCTGACGAGTATCGCGCTCCCGTGGGAGTCCGCCGCCGACGCAGTGTGGGTGCCGGCAGCACTCGTCTCGACGGCGTACCTCGCTGTCGTCGCGGGAGCGGGCGGGTTCCTGCTCTACTTCTGGTTGCTCGACCGGGTCGGACCCATCGAAGTCGGCCTCCTCGAGTACGTCATCCCGCTGTTCGCCGCGCTCGCCGAACTGGTCGTCCTCGGGCGCGTCCCGACGCTCTCGACCGTCGCCGGGTTCACACTCATCTTCATCGGCTTTCTCCTGTACAAACGAGACGCGATTCGTGGCGAACTCCGCCGTGTCGTGGACCGAAGTCGCACCCAAAACTCCGTAGACGACTGAGAGCGATGGACGGCTACAGTGAAAACCGCGACACGGTCTCGTATTCGGGGCCGGCGGGACCGAGTTCGCTCTTCTTCAATCGCACCTCACGAACACGGAACGACCCAACTGACGGGTGTTCGTGTTCGACGACGCGGCGGACGTAGTTCTTCCCGCGCGCGTCGTTCATGCGGGCGAGCGTGACGTGTGGAGAGAAGTCGTGGGTCTCCGCCTCGAATCCGATAGCCGTCGTCTCCCGCTCTATCGCGTCGTGGAGCCGCGTCATCTCCGCGGCACCGGCTTCGACGCCGGTCCAAACGACCCGAATGTAGTCGAGTGATGGAAACACGCCGAGTCCACCGACCGAGGCGTCGAACGGGTCCACACCGGCGGCATCGATAGCGGTCTCGACTGCGTCTTCGACGGCAGGAACGCGGTCCGAAGACGTCTCGCCGAGGAACTTCAGCGTGACGTGTGCCTGCTCGGCGTCGGTGAACCGGAGTCCGTCTGCGTCTTCGAGCAACGCCTGGGCCGCCGCGACACCCTCTGAGAGCGGTGAAGGCAGGTCGATAGCGAGGAAGAGTCGCATGGCAAGTAATTGACTGGAAGCGGACGTTAAGCTTCCGCCGGCGACGGCGTCGAGGTGACCTATCGACGTCCGGTCGCCCCCTTCGACCATCCGAACCATCCGGCTCCGGGTTTCTACCCGTCGGGCCAGTTCGTTAATCGTCCGCAGCCTCGTTCGCCTCTGTCACCGGCATCCACGTCCGCACGAGGCCGGCGAGTTCGCCGTGGATGAACGTCGCTTCGTACACGTCGGGCGTCGAGAGACCGGTCCAGAACTCGTAGCCGTAGCGGGGGTCGAAGGCGTTGAAGACGAGTGCCATGAGCGTCCCGTGGGTTCCGACGACGACGTGTCGGCCGGGGTAGGCGTCGACGAGTCGTTCGACGGCCGCGACGCCGCGTGCCTGTGCCTCGACGTGTGACTCCCCACCCGGATGCGACGCCGTCGGGTTCGCCCAGAGATGTTCGACAGCAGAGTCGAAGTCCTCGACGTGGTCACCCGCGAGTTCGCGCTCCCGGAAGTCCTCGTCCTCGATGAGCGGGACGCCCGCGGCGTCGGCGATGCCCTCGACGGTGGCGCGAGCACGCTCGAACGGACTCGTGACGACGACGTCCGCGACGTCCGCGAGATGCGCCGTGACGGCGGCGGCATCCCGGCGCCCACGGGCCGAGAGACCACGAGTTCGCTCGGCGTTTGGAACGTACGGTGAGTGGGCGTGTCGGACGAACGAGACGACAGTCGTCGCAGGGCGCGGCATTCTAGTGGAGTTCGCCAACTGACGGTAAAAAGCGGTCGGTGTCGCGTCTCTGACGTAGCGTTTAACCGCCGTGAATCCCAATCGCGCCTATATGACCGACGACGGCAATCGACCCCACCGGTTCTCTGAAGGGCAGGGGTTCGACGAGGATTACTCCGATTTCTCGCTCGACCCGCCCGAACTCTCGGTGGACCCGACGAAGGTCGACCCAGTCGACTCACGCGTCCTGACCGACATCCTCGACCGACGGAACATCGACCCCGAAGACGTCGACGTCGAGAAACTCCTCGACGTCGGCCTCTCGTACATGCAAATCAACCGCTTCGAGGAGGCGACGGAGGCGTTCGAGCGAACCGCACGCTTCGCCGGCGACGAGTCGCCCATCGCACAGGAAGCGTGGGTGAACAAAGGTGCCGCACACGCCCAACTCGAAGAGTGGGACGAAGCGGTCGGGTCGTACCGAGAAGCGCTCCGTATCGACGACGACAGCGAACACGCCGCGACGGCACATACGAACCTCGCGTACGCGCTGTGGGAGTCGGGCCAGACCGCCGACGCCCTCGACCACGCAGAGCGTGCCGTCGAACTCGACCCACGGTTCCCACAGGCGTGGTACAACCGTGGCTTCTTCCTCCTCGAACGCGGCCTGAGCGAAGACGCAGTCAACGCCTTCGACAACGCCATCCGGCTCGGGATGCGCACGCCCGCCGTCCACGAAGAGAAGGCCCGCGCACTCGAAGAACTCGGCCGTGACGAAGAGGCAGAACAGGCCCAACAGCAGGCCGACGACATCCGCGAGCAGGCCGAAGCGGAGCTCGTCGAGGAGTACTGATGCTCCTGCGCGAGCGCGAGACCCCCGAAGGGCTTCTCGTCTCAGTCTGCGACGCTGAGTGTCTCGGAGAGACGTACACCGACGGTGGCGTCTCCCTCGACGTGACCGAAGACTTCTACGGCGGCGAGGAAGCCGAGACGGTCGACCAAGACGCCGTCGTCGAGAGTCTCACCCGTGCCACCGTCGCCAACATCGTCGGCGAAGAGTCCGTGAACGTCGCTATCGACGCCGGTCTCGTCGACGAGGAGACGGTCCTCGAAGTCGGTGGAACGCTCCACGCACAACTGCTCTGGCTTCGATAATCGACCCGGAGCGTCGCCGACCCGATTCGGCTTGCGTCGTCACCGACCCGATTCGGCTTGCGTCGTCACCGACCCGATTCGGCTTGCGTCGTCACCGACCCGACTCGACTACGTCGTCGCTGACCCGACTCGACTACGCCGCCCAATTTTCATCTGTTCACCAGACTCGAAGCGCCTGCTCCCTGCGCTATCTGCTCACTTCGACGCCCGAGATTTCGAATCGAGCGCCACCGGATTCTGACTCGGTGAGGTCGAGACACCAGTCGTGGGCTTCGGCCACCTGTGAGACGATAGAGAGACCGAGTCCCGTACCATCCGTCTCCGAAGAGTACCCGTCTTCGAACACCGTGTCGCGTTCGTCGGCGGGGATGCCGACGCCGTCGTCTTCGACGTAGAACCCAGTTCGTCCATCCTCAGTGAGCGCTCCGACAGTCACCGTCAGCGGAGCGTCGTCTGGTTTGCCGTGCTCCGCCGAGT
This sequence comes from Haloferax marinum, assembly GCF_009674625.1. Lineage (GTDB taxonomy): Archaea > Halobacteriota > Halobacteria > Halobacteriales > Haloferacaceae > Haloferax > Haloferax marinum. Next base: position 1,697,853 of record NZ_WKJQ01000001.1, read on the forward strand.
TCCGATAGAGGTTCTCGAAGAGGTTCGAGAGGAGGCTCGAGTCTGCCTCGAACGACAGCGAATCGGCGACGACGAGTGAGTCACCGTCCATTTCGACGTGTTTCCACGCGGAGTTGGCCTCCGTTTCGAGTTCCACAGCCGTCAACTCGGTGACCGAGTCGTTTCGGGCCAACAAGAGCGTATCAGAGATGATGTCGTCCATCCGTTCGAGTGCATCGACGATACGGCCCAGTCGGTCTGTAGCTATGCCCTCGTCCAGCACGGTTTGTGCGTAGCCGAGAGCGACAGCAAGCGGGTTTCGGAGGTCGTGCGAGAGGATGCTGGCGACGTTCCGCAACCGACTGGCTTTCTCGTCTGCTTCGAGTTCAGCGAGTTTCCGGTCGGTGATATCCAGATGGACGACCTGAACGTACGTTTCACCCTCGTGGGAAAACCGGGACGCGCGCATCGTGAACCAGCGCCGTTCGTCGGGGGAGTGGCACGGATACTCGTACGAAAAGTCGTCTCGTTCCCCGTCGATGACTGACCGAATCCCCGTGCCGATATCCTTCCCGTCTGCGTCTGCACTCGCTTCGCAGACGCCGAGGTAGTTACTCCCGACAGAACTGACGTCACCGACGTAGCCGTTTTCTTTGCCGAACGTTCGCCACGCCCGGTTCGTGTACCGAATGGTGCCATCCGTGTCCAGAACCGCGAGTTGCATCGGAAGTGCATCGAGACTCGCAGACGAAAGAGAGGATGGCAGCGACATACGTACAGAAAAGAGCGGCCAGTACTTGATTGGTACGACCGCCAGACAGTCACTCGACAGTACTCATTTCACCTGACGGAGCGTACGGGTCGTCATGTCCTCGAAATCGACCACTCACCCTGCCGTTCTCGTCAAACTCGACGCGATTATCGGTCTCCTCTTGGTCGTCAGTTTCCTCCTCAGCATCGTCGTCGTCGGTCTCAGCGGAGTTCTCGGAGTCTTCGCCGTCCTCGTCATCGCCATCGTCGGAGTTGTTGGATGGTACAGTTACCTCCGGACCCTGAACCGGTACGCTACGCAACCGAACTGAAACCCTCGTCTTCACCCCGAGCGTCGTAGATTCCGGCATCATCGACCGGGTATTCGAAACCACGAGTGGTTTCGTTTCGGCGGCTGGACCGAAGACGTGTTGTGCCTCGGGGCTAAACTCACTCTCAATGGGAGTGCAGGAACCGTACCCTGTCGACGTCGATGCAATCCGCGAGGATTACCCAATCCTGCAGCGGAAGGTCGGCGGCGACATCTCGACGCCCGGTGAGCACGACGACGATACCGTCCCCCTCGTCTACCTCGACAACGCCGCGACGAGTCACACCCCGAAACAGGTCGTCGAAGCCATCGTCGACTACTACTACGGGTACAACTCGAACGTCCACCGCGGTATCCACAGTCTGAGTCAAGAGGCCTCTGTCGCGTACGAGAACGCGCACGACCGAGTCGCGGAGTTCGTCGGTGCCTCCGGCGGGCGTGAGGAACTCGTCTTCACGAAGAACACTACCGAGTCGATGAACCTCGTCGCCTACGCGTGGGGGCTCAACGAACTCGAGCCGGGTGATTCGGTCGTCCTCACGCAGATGGAACACCACGCCTCACTGGTCACGTGGCAGCAAATCGCCAAGAAGACCGGTGCAGAGGTGCGCTTCATCCGCGTCACCGACGACGGCCGACTCGACATGGAACACGCGAAAGAGCTCATCGACGACTCCACGAAGATGGTCTCTGTCGTCCACGTCTCGAACACGCTGGGCACCATCAACCCCGTCTCCGAACTCGCCGACATGGCTCACGAGGTTGGAGCCTACATCTTCGTCGACGGTGCGCAGTCGGCCCCGACCCGCCCAGTCGACGTCGAGGCCATCGACGCCGACTTCTTCGCGTTCTCCGGCCACAAGATGTGCGGACCGACGGGCATCGGTGCGCTCTACGGCAAACGCGACATCCTCGAGGAGATGGACCCGTACCTCTACGGTGGCGAGATGATTCGGCGCGTCACCTTCGAGGACTCGACGTGGGAGGACCTCCCGTGGAAGTTCGAAGCGGGCACACCACCGATTGCACAGGGTATCGGATTCGGTGCCGCCGTCGACTACCTCGACGACATCGGGATGGAGAACGTCCAGGCCCACGAGGAACTCCTCGCGGAGTACGCCTACGACCGCCTGAGCGAGTTCGACGACATCGAAATCTACGGTCCGCCGGGTGACGACCGGGGTGGCCTCGTCGCGTTCAACTTAGACGGCGTCCACGCCCACGACCTCTCGAGCATCCTCAACGAACAGGGCGTCGCCATCCGCGCCGGTGACCACTGTACGCAACCACTCCACGAAGTGCTCGGTGCCGCCGCGTCGACGCGAGCGTCTTTCTACATCTACAACACGACCGAGGAAATCGACACACTGGTCGAGGGACTCGAAGTCGCTCGCGACCTCTTCGCCTGAGTCGAGGTTCAGTTTTTCACCGTGAACGAAGTGAGCGGGGTGAGGAACCCGCAACGCGGGTGACGAATCCTTTTGGTCCAGCTTTTGCCGAGCGAGCGACGCGAGCGCAGCGCAAAAGGTGGTCTCACGACACGACCGAGGAAATCGACACACTGGTCGAGGGACTCGAAGTCGCCCGAGACCTCTTCGCCTGAGTCGAGACGGACCAAGGCGACTTTCGCTCGCCCCAATAGTTTTCCTCTACTGACACGTCATTCGGTCGTATGCTCCAAACGGTGACCGGGTTTCTCCTCGACACGCTCGAAACGACACTCGTCGAGTTCGGGGCCGTCGTCCGCGACGCGACACCGAAGATACTCACGGGACTCGTCTTCGTCGGTCTCGCGTACGTCGGTATCAAAGCCATCCTGTACGTGCTTCGGGGTGCCCTCGACGGAATCTACCCCGAAGAACAGGAACTGGTGGTCGACCTCGGGGTGGCTATCGCCGGTGTCTTCCTCTGGTTCGGGGCGGCACTGTCACTGTTGAACATCGTCGGGATGACCGAAATCGCGGCGAGTCTCGGGACTGCCGCCGGATTCATCGCACTGGGCGTCTCCTACGCGCTGTCGAACATGATTGCCGACACCGTCGCCGGTGTCTACCTCCTCCGAGACCCCGACTTCAACCCCGGCGACAGGGTGAAATCAGACCCCGTCACCGGTACGGTCACCGCCATCGAACTCCGGAAGACGCGGTTCGAGAACGACGAGGGAGACACTGTCGTCGTCGCCAACCGCGACGTCGAAAAGAAGTGGACGAAGTACGACGAGATGGACGCGACGACCACCGCCGCGGCCGAGACGGTGTAAGCCCCGAAATCAGACGATTCGGACGCCCCGGAACCCTTTTACGGCGCTCGGGCGTACCCCCGACGAACACCAATGGGCATTGGCTCAGACATGTATCGTCAGCAGATTTTGGACCACTACAAGAACCCCCGTAACCACGGCCGACTGGAGTCTCCGACGTTCAGTCACACGGGGGAGAACCCCTCCTGCGGCGATACGATTACGATGGACGTGCAGCTCGCCGACGACGGCGAGACGATAGAACGCGTCGCGTTCTCCGGTGATGGCTGTGCTATCAGTCAGGCGTCCGCGAGCATGCTCACGCAACGACTTCCGGGGACGACGCTCTCCGAACTGGAAGCGATGGACACCGACGACATCACGGAGATGCTCGGTGTCGATATCTCGCCCATGCGCATCAAGTGTGCCGTCCTCGCCCGACAGGTCACACAGGACGGCGCGAAGATTCACGAAGGCGAGATAGAGATAGACAAGACGAAGACCGAAGACGACGCCTAAGTCGACCTACGATTTCTCTTCGTTCGACTGTTTGCTGAGCGCAGTGGCTACTTTCGGGTGCGACTCTGTGGTGCAATTCGTCGCTGTCGCTCGGTGGCGTCAAGGGGGAAAGGAGAAAGAACGGAGTCGGTGTGGTGTCGTCGGCCTTATTCGGGCTTCAGACCGCCGTCCTGGACGCGCATGACGGCTTCGCCGTCGGCGAGGTTCGGCGCGTCGACGAGGCGGACGATACGCTTGTCGCCCTTGGACTTGCGGAGGTAGATACGGAACGTCGAAGTGTGGCCGAGGATGTTGCCACCGATTGGCTGGGTCGGGTCACCGAAGTAGGAGTCGGGGTTCGACGCGACCTGGTTCGTCACGAGAATCGCCGTGTTGTAGAGGTCGCCGATGCGCATCAGGTCGTGCAGGTGCTTGTTGAGCTTCTGCTGACGTTCTGCGAGTTGACCACGGCCGACGTATTCGGCGCGGAAGTGGGCGGTGAGCGAGTCGACACAGACCAGTCGAATCGGCCAGTCGGTGTCTTCGTGTTCGCCGGCGAGTTCCTTGGCCTTCTCGGCGAGGAGAATCTGGTGGTTGGAGTTGAACGCCTTGGCGACGTGAATCTTGTCGAGGACGTCCGTGATGAGTTCCTCCATCGCGTCCTCGTCGTCCGGCGAGCCTTCGATTTCGCGGTCGTCCATCGTTGCTTGGAGTATCTCGTCGTCGAGGCCGCGGACCATGTCGTCGATACGCTCGGGTCGGAAGGTGTCTTCGGAGTCGACGAAGATACACCCTCCTTCGAGGCCGCCGTATTCGCTGGGGAGTTGGATGTTGACCGCGAGTTGGTGGGTGATCTGGGACTTACCGGAACCGAACTCACCGTACACTTCGGTGATTGACTGGGTTTCGAGGCCGCCGCCGAGGAGTTCGTCTACCTCGTCGATTTGCCAGCTCAGCTTGCCGATTTGCATGCGTCGTTCGAGGACCATCGAACCGGTCTCGAAGCCACCGATGTCGGCCGCTTTTCGGGCCGCGTTGATGATGTCGGACGCAGTGCTCGAGCCGATGTCTGCCTTGTTCGACAGTTCGCCAGGGCTTGCAACTGCAATCGATTGATAGCTGTCGTAGCCGGTATCCGTGAGCTTGTCGGCGGTCGCCGGGCCGACGCCGGGGAGACTTTCGAGGTCGTCTTCTGCCATACATCGTCGTTCCGCCTATACCCACATAAACCCTCGTTAACAGCAGAGTGAAAGTGAAATCGAGGGACGTGGGAGCCCCGATGACGAACGTCTGACGAGGGTTCAAATGAGATAGTGCGTCGAACCAAAGACGCGGGTGGAGAAGAGAGACGTGGGGAGTGGGATGCGGAACGCCGAAAGAGTGGGGTGTGAAACGTAGAAAGAGTAGGATTTCCGTAGTCGTTACTCCCAGGGGTGGCCGTCGGGTGTCGAGGGCCACAGCGGGTACCAGTATCCTTCGTCGTCTTCGATTTCGAGTTCGCCGTCGAGGACGGATTCGAGTTTGAACTCCAGTTTCTGGTTTCGCTTCGACGTGCTCTGCGGAGAGAAGGGGTAGTACGCGCCTCGGCGGAACGAGTAAATCCAGTAAGCTCTGTCACTCCCCTTTCGGAATCCGAAGAGGGCAGCGAGGAGACGCGACCCGTAGCCACGTTCGATGAACTCGTCGGCCGCGAAGTGGACGCTCGTCACGAGGTCCTCGGGGTCGTCGTCGGTCAGGACGACCCAGTTGTAGCCGTGGTCGTCAGTGTGGCGCTCGAACTTCGTCCCTGTCTCTTCGCTCCCGGCGCTGAGGATGGCTTCGACGGAGTCGACAGTGTCCGCGAAGTCGGTGCTGTCCACAGAGGAAAAACAGAGTGCCGCCTCGTCTGCCGAGTCGAAGCCAAGGTCGGCTTCCATCGTCAGATAGGCCGTACTCATGCCGAAGAGGTCGTCGGGGTCGGCCCGAGTCGTCGCGTCCGACTCGGCGCTGATTCCGAGGACGGACCGAATCGAATCCAAGAGTCCCATGCACTCCGCTAGGGTGGCCGAGAACTTATAGGGTGTATCGAAAAGAAAAGAGAAATCCAGTCGGCGGCGGTCAGGTGCGGTCTTGGCCAGGGGCGGAACCGCCGTCAGTTCGAGCGGCCGACCCACCCTCTACACCGTCGAGATATTCGATGGGGTGTGTGGCGTAGTACCGGTAGATGATAGAGACGACGAGCAGCCACATGAGCACCAGCAGGAGTGGCAGCCAACTGCTGGACTGGTCGAGTGGTGTCGCCACGTCGGCACCCGACGGCCCGGCAGGTGGGGAGGCGTCGACAGCAGCGACGGGCGTCGTCTCGGTTTCAGTCTCGACTTCGGTCTCGACCGTCACCTCGTCACCCGTGGGCGTTGGCGTCCGCTCCGTGGGTGGGGTTGCGTCGCCAGCGCGGTCTGTCTCGCTGGCGTCGACGGTGGTCGTGTCGCTCTCGACTGTCGTCGGGGGTGCGTTCGTCGCCACCGAGCTACTGCCACCGCCGCCGCCCTTCCGACTCGATTTGTCGCTGGTCGAAGCGGACGTTTCGTCACTGGAAGACTGCTCGCCGTCCGGGACGGTCGTGTTCGAATCGCCTGGAGTCGTCGTATTCGAGTCGTCCGGGACGGTCGTGTTCGTGTCGTCTGGAGTCGTCGTGTTCGAGTCGTCTGGAGTCGTCGTGTTCGAGTCGTCCGGGACCGTCGTGTTCGAGTCGTCCGGGACCGTCGTATTCGAGTCATCCGGGACGGTCGTATTCGAGTCATCCGGGACCGTCGTGTTCGAGTCGTCTGGAGTCGTCGTGTTCGAGTCATCCGGGACTGTCGTGTTCGAATCGTCTGGAGTCGTCGTATTCGAGTCATCCGGGACCGTTGTGTTCGAGTCGTCCGGGACAGTGGTGTTCGAGTCGTCCGGAGTCGTCGTGTTCGAGTCATCCGGGACGGTCGTGTTCGAATCGTCTGGAGTCGTCGTATTCGAATCACCAGAGTCGTCGCTGTCGCCTGAACCACCGTCGGGACAGTCACTCGATTGGTCAGTTCCGTTGTGGAGGTCGTGGACGAACTCCGAGACCTGTTCACCGACGGTGGCATTGGCGTCGGTAGTGAGGCCACATTCGAGGGCGTCGTTAGGGTTCGTGCTCTCGTTCGCTTCGTCGTTCGGGGGAACGATTCCGTCGACGAACTCCGAGACTTGCTCACCGACCGTCTCCGACTCGTTTTGGTCGTCTACAGCGGTCGAATTGTTCGTGGGAGTCTGTTCAGAGGTGTTCGACTGCGAACCGTCGTTCGGCGAATTGCTCTGGGGCGGCAGCTCTGCCGCCCCGTTACCCTGTTGACCTTCGGGTACCTCGTCGGCAGGCGGAAGCGCCGTCACTGGGGCCAACGACGCTACGAGGAACGCCACGGCGACGATGATTACCGCGGCTATTCTGATAGTTTTCATGAATTACTCGGGTGACTGTACGCCTCCTGAGAGCAACGTAACGCACAAGATAACCCGAAATTCAGGGAATATATGATGAATTTAGTCGCAGACGCCGTCTGAAACTATCAGAATGTAAAATACTCTGGATTCAGTGAATGTCTGCAGAGAGACTCCGGCGGAGACAGTTCTGACAAATCGAGGCGAGTCGCTCGAAACGCCCATTGAGAGTGCTAAGCGAGTGGTTTGTGACGCGTCGTCGTCGAGGGAACTCTGAGTTGCGCGTGGTATTCGGCCGGGTTAGGACGTACCTGAAGAGTTCGCGATGGTGCAGAAGTCAGAGACGTAGCAGTTCGCAGTACAGAAGCGAGTCATCAGCGGCGCTGAGGGCCGACTCGAGAACAGACACTATCTGAACCGCAGTTCAAAACTCGCGGGAGAACGCTCCGTGTTTCAGAGCGTCTCCATCTCGCGTTCCATCTCACGGAGGCGCTGGACGCGGTTGTCCGTCGATGGGTGGGTGCTGAACAGTTTTCCGATGAAGTCGGACTTGATGGGGATGATGAAGAACGCGTTCATCTCCGAGGTTTCGCGCATGTCGCGCTTCGGGACGTTCTCCATCCGACCCGAAATCTTCAGCAGGGCGGACGCCAGCGCCGACGGGCGGCCCGTGATGATGGCGGCCCCACGGTCTGCGGCGTACTCACGGTAGCGCGAGAGCGCTCGAATGAGCAGGTAGGAGATAATCCAGACCAAAAGCGACGCGATGATTGCGACGATGACCGGCATGTTCTGGCGGTTGTCGTCGCCGCCGAAGAGCCAGCCCCAGCGGACGATGAGGAACGCGATGCTGGAGAGGAACGACGCGATGGTCATGACCATCACGTCGCGATTCTTCACGTGTGCGAGTTCGTGCGCGAGGACGCCCTCTAACTCCTCGTCGTCGAGGGTTCTGAGCAGCCCCGTCGTGACACAGACGGCCGAGTTCTTCTGCGAACGGCCCGTCGCGAACGCGTTCGGCATGGACGAGTCCGAAATCGCCACCTTCGGTTTCGGCAGGTCGGCCTGCTGCGAGAGACGGCCAATCATCGCGTGTAGTTTCGCCGCCTGTGGTCCGTCGTCTTCGTCGACGACGTGTGCGCCCATGCTGTAGAGCGCGATTTTGTCGCTGAAGAAGAACTGGGCGAAGAGGAAGATACCCATGAACGCGACCATGATGGTCAGGCTCTGGAAGTACGCGACCAACACCCCCGCGAAGACGATGTAAAGAGCGAACAGGAGGAACATCGTAAACGCCATGCGCCCGCGAAGTCCCCAGTCCGGTTTCCATTCCATACGCCGTCATTAGTAATCCGACTAATAAACGCTGTTGGAATGCGATAGGTTAGCACACCAGTGGCGAGCGCACCGAGACGTGTGCATTTAGCACACCGGCACGTCAACGACCAGGTATGGATACTGTCATCGTCACCGGCGCACTCGGGCGCTCCGGTCGCTGGATTGCCGACCGACTGGCCGACGAGTACGACGTGGTCGCCGTGGACTTAGACCAGCCTGGGTTCGAAGTTACACCCCGTGAGAATCTCGACTTTCGGGCCGCCGACCTGACGAACATGGGTGAGGTTGCCGACCTCGTAGCCGAAATCGACCCCGACGCAGTGGTCCACTGGGCGGCCATCCCGTCGCCGACGCGCCACGCCGGAAACCGCGTCTTCGAGACCAACGTCCAGTCGACGTACAACGTCCTCGTCGCCGCCGCTCGTGCCGGCGCACGAATCGTCTGGGCGTCCTCGGAGAGCGCCTACGGGTTCGCGTTCGCAGACGAGACGCCACTTCCAGACTTCCTCCCAGTCACCGAAGACCACCCACTTCGCCCCGAAGACCCCTACGGAACCGCCAAAGTCGCCGGCGAAGAGATATCGAAGATGGTCGACCGCAAGTACGGCGTCTCGACGTGTGCCATTCGACCGTCGTGGATTCAGTACCCTGGCGAGTACAACTGCCGCGGCGTCGCTGAATCCGGCGACCTCGCCGGCGGCGCGGGAAACTGCTGGTCCTACGTGGACGTCCGCGACGTGGCAGGCCTCGTCGCCGCCGCGCTCGACAACCCGGTAGACGGCCACGAAGCAGTCCACGCGGCGGCCGCAGAGACGTATCTCGGGCGCCCGACGGCCGACGCTGTCGAGGAGTTCTGGGGCGAACTCCCTGACGGGTGTACCCTCGATGGCGAGGAATCCGCACTCTCGACCGCAAAAGCAGGCGAGTTGTTCGACTGGGAGCCCGCGTACTCGTGGCACGAGGCGGCCGACGAAGACGTGTCAGAGCCGACGCTCTGGGAGTGAAACCACCGTCCTGGCCGGCCTGAACGGGGAACATCATTTTCCCGACAGGGCGCATACGTCTAGACGACATGTTCGCCGATAGAAAGGACGCGGGCCGGCGGCTAGCAGACCTGCTCGACCAGCAAGGAGAAGAGGCGGACGTCGTCCTCGCCATCCCGCGGGGAGGGCTTCCGGTCGGGAGAGAGGTCGCCGACCGACTCGTGGCACCGCTCGACGTCGTCGTCGCGTCGAAAGTCGGCGCGCCGGGGAACCCCGAACTCGCGCTGGGGGCCGTCGCCGGCGACGGAAGCGCGTGGTGGAACGACGAACTCCTGTCGTACCTCGACGTAGACGACGAGTACCTCGAACGCGAGCGGGAGCGCGAAGCGGAAGTCGCCCGCGAGAAAGTGATGCTGTACCGTGGCGACGGCCCACTCCCAGACGTCGAAGGCAAGCGCGTCATCGTCGTCGACGACGGTGTCGCCACGGGAGCGACCGCTCGTGCCTGTCTCCGACAGGTCGTCGCCAGCGGGGCAGAACGCGTCGTCCTCGCGGTGCCCGTCGCGCCACCGAGCACCATCAGTGAACTCGAAGACGAGTGCGACGCCGTGGTTACGGTCGAGGCGCCCGAAGCGTTCGGTGCAGTCGGCGTGTTCTACCGCGACTTCTCACAGGTGTCGGACGAAGAGGCCGCCGCGTACCTCGACACCGAGTGAAAAGCCGGCGCTCGAGTCTGTGCCCCCATCGCCGAGTCGGTTCACTCGTCCCGGACGCAGGGCGCGGAACTTAAGCGCCCGAACGGACTAGACCCGCCGATGAGCGAATCCCGCGACTTCTGTCCCCGATGTGGGGACCCCATCCCGGAGCGAACAGACCCGCTCCCTGGGATGCCCCGTGAACGAGACGACGTGGTCTGTGATTCGTGTTACTTCGAGGACTTCGACCTCGTCGATGCACCCGACGAGGTGCAGGTCCACGTCTGTGCACAGTGCGGCGCGATTCACCGAGGGAACCGGTGGGTCGACGTCGGTGCCCGCGACTACACCGACATCGCAATCGAGGAGGTGTCGAACTCGCTCGGCGTCCACCTCAACGCCCAAGAGGTCAGTTGGGGCGTCGAACCCGAGCAGGTAGACGAGAACAACATCCGCATGCACTGCCACTTCTCGGGTATCGTCCGCGGCACGCCCGTCGACGAATCTATCGTCGTTCCGGTGAGCATCTCCCGAGAGACGTGCCAACGCTGTGGCCGCATCGCCGGTGGCTACTTCGCCAGTCTCCTCCAGGTCCGCGGAGACGACCGAACACCGACGAAAGAAGAAGCCGAAGAAGCCATCGAAATTGCCGAATCCTACATCGCCGAACGTGAGGAGAAAGGCGACCGCGACGCGTTCATCTCGAGTGTCAAGCGGACGCCCAACGGCCCGAACATCAAGATTTCGACCAACAAGATGGGAAGCAGCGTCGCCAAACAGATCCGCGAGCGACTTGGTGGGACAATCGACGAGCATCCGACGCTCGTGACCGAAGACGGCGATGGGAACGAGGTCTACCGTGTTACCTTCGTCAACCGTCTCCCACGCTACACCGCCGGCGACGTCATCGACCCAGAAGACGGCGATGGACCAGTCCTCGTCAGAAGCAACCGAGGCCGACTCAAAGGAATTCGACTCACCAGCGGCGACGAGTACGAATCCGAGTTCGAAGAGGGTGAGCGACCAGAGGCTGAACATCTCGGGTCGACCGACGACGCAGAAGAGACCACCGTCGTCACCGTCGAAGACGAATACGCAGTCCAAGTGCTCGACCCCGTGACGTTCGAGGCGAAGACCATCCCCCGGCCGGACTACTTCGACCCGGACGACGCGATGGTACCAGTCCTAAAGAGCCAGTCGGGGCTTCACATCCTCCCCGACGAGGCCGTCGAGAACGACGCAGACGAGTAACAGCGGGGCCCGCACGGGCTCGGGCAAGCGCGAAGCGTGTGCGATGTCGGTCGCGCGAGCGCGATGGGATTCGAACACGCCGCTTCTTTTGGCCGGACACCGGTCGCTCTCGTGTCGGAACGAATCGAGACGGAGAGAAATCAGTCGAAGACGTACTTAGTCCGCACTCGCAGAGTGGTCGGTAGACGTGACCACAGTTGGCGCGTCTTCGTCGCGCACTGGAACACCGTGGCGCTGGAGGGCGACGAGCAGGTCGTCCTCGGAGTATCCAGACCGGGTTGCCGCCTGTGAGAGCGTCAGTGTTCCACTACGATACAGTGTGATGGCCGTGGCGAGTGCGGTGGAGTGCATGGCCGATATATCGACATCAACCCCCGTACTGTTAACTATTTCGTGAGAAAGCGTGTCAAATACATGATTAAGGAGCATATGTGTTTACATGCGTAGTCCAAATCCGAGATTCACTATCTCATCCGCCCACAACCATTAACAATCATTGAAGATTTGTGTCGAAGCGGCGAGTACCCTTGGACGGAGCGAGTATTTTACCAGTATTACGATATATTATCACGTATTAATTCGGTCGTACTGAAGCCGAGATATATGTACGTCTACTCGTCGGTATCACGCTCGAAAATCAGTGGAAAAGCGTTAATTAGCCGTTGGCCGACGCAACGGGTATGGACCGACAGCAACTCCTCGCGTTGACACTCGTGGCACTGATGCTGGGGTCGTCGCTGTTCGCAGGCGTCGGCTTCCTGCTGTAATCACTCTCCCCAGACGTCCGAGAGCGGATGGTCGCCTCGACCATCGTCACTCGACCCACTACCTGTCGAGCGACCGCGTCCGGAAGACGAGCGACCGCCGGACCCGCGCCTGCGTCGCGCAGACGACCCACTCGAAGAACGCTGAGAACGGGACGACGTACTCTCCGAAGACTGCCCGCCGAGATTCGCCGCCCCGTGACTGGCGTTGCTCCCGCGTCCACCGGCAGCGACGGGGTCGAACTCGGGGAGGTCCGGTTTCGTCATCCGGTCGACCTGTTCGGCGAACCAGTCGGGCATGTCGTGGCGCGTCTTCTCGAACAGTTGGAGGAGACTGCTGTCTGCGATGTAGGTGTCGCCGTAGTCGTCGGGGGCGCGAACGACCCGACCACAGGCCTGGATGACGGTTCGCAGAGCGGCGCGGCGGTACCACGCCCACTGTCCGTCTTCGAGACGCCGGGCGACCCGCGAGTCGTTCGTGTTGAGATACGGCGCTTTACACAGCACCTGCCACCGACACAGGTCGCCTTTCAGGTCGAGTGCCTCTTCCATCTTGACCGAGAGGAACACTTCCGGCTTGTCGGTGGCTTTCCACGTCTCTAACTCGTCGTTACGGTTGTCCCTGTCGTGACCGTGGATTCGGTTGCCGAGACCCATCTCTGCCAGTCGGCGGCGGAGTTCGGCCTGAATCGCATAGGAGTGGCAGTGAATCAGGCCCTTCTCGTCGGGGTGTTTCGCCATCAACCGGACGACGAGGCGGGCGATTTTGGGGACTGTCTCGTCGCGGTGTTCGTACGTCATCTTCCCCTGTGTCACGTCGTAGAGCGGTCGGTTCTCCACCGGGAAGGTGTGGCCAACGTCGACGAGGGCGACGTTCGAGGGGTCCAGGCCGACCGACCGGCAGAACGCCGCTTTGTTCAGAATCGTCGCCGAGAGGAGTGCGAACTTGTTGCCCCGGTCCCAGACGGTGTGTTGGAGATACTTCGCCGGGTCGAGCGGTTTGATGGCGATTGGAGAGCCTTCGCCGTCGTGTTGGTCCACCACCCACGTCGTCGGACTCTGCGGGTCGCGGTAATCTTCGACGAACCACTTCAGTTCCGAGATGAGTTCCTGCAATCGGTCACGGCGGGCGGCCTCCTCCGGGGTCAACTCGGGTTTCGCCAACAACTCGTCTTTCGCCCGTTTGCAGACGCCGACGAGCGTCTGGGCGAATCGCGCGGCGCGTTCGACGGGGTCGCCCGCTTCCGAGAGGTCCGGAACGCCGATATCGTCCCACACGGGCACCGTCCGAGGTTTGAGGTCGATAGTCGCGTACATCTCGGCCCACTCGGCCAGGCCGTGTGCTTCGTCGATGACGACCACGTCGCGCTTGCGGAACACGTCCGACCCGGCGGTCTGCATGAAGTACGCCAGCGTCATCGCCGCAATCTGGCGGTTCGACGCGATAGCACGGTCAGAGTAGTACGGACACCGGTGTCGGATACTGCAGTCGAATCCGCGTTCGCGGGCACAGGGGGCCTGATTGACGGGCGTGGTTTCTTCACCCCGAATGATGCAGTTGTAGTTCGACTTCCCGCGGATTATCTTGAGGTCCGACAGCAGGTCGTCTTCGGCGACGTCGTCGAGTTGTGACACCTGTGGGGTGGTGTAGTAGGCGTCTGTCGCGTCTGCGGGCGACGACTCTTCGACCGTCTGTGCTGCACCGGCGATAGAGCGAGCGAGGAGAGACTTTCCGCTGCCGGTCGGTGCTCTGACCAACACCACGTCCTTGCCGCCTTCGAACGCGTCGCGAATGTCACGCAGGGCTTGCTCCTGGTTGCCGCGAAAACTGGGAGCGGGGAACGACTCGAGGATGCGTGACGGGTCCACGATGGTTCCTGTCGGTCCGAACGCCTAAATCCACCGCTCCCAGTCGAGACTGCCGGTGAGAGAAACCGAGGGCTCAGAGGTCCGCGACGTCTTCTGCAGTCGGTTCGCGGTCACCGGGCAACTGCTCCATACACTCGAAACAGAGGAAGTGCTCCGACCCATCGACGAGTTCGAGTGTCATCCCGCCAGAGGACGACGTCGGGAAGTTCCAGAGGTCACCGATACCGCCGGCGATGCGGACGCCCTTCCCACAGGCGTCGCACGGTTGAGAGGTCATACGACGAGTGAGGCGTCGAAACGGGAAAAGAACCCCGCCCGACCTGAGACGGCCTGCCGGTGGGTTCATGTCTGTTGGAGTACAACTTCTACGGTATGCGTGTCGATTGCGAGGGCTGTGCCGGCTGCTGTATCGACTGGCGACCGGTCTCGCCCGTCTCACTCGACCACGAGCGACGCGGGCCGCGTGCGCCGCTCGACGACACCTACAACCTCGTTCCGCTAACTCGCGACGAGGTTCGGAACTTCGTCGAGGCGGGACTGGGTGACGTACTCACCCCGCGACTGTGGGAAGTTCCGTCCGGGGAGGGAGTCGAAATCGACGGCGTCGAAGTCGCGACCATCGGGGGGAATCCGGCGTTCTTCGTCGGGATGCGCAAACCCCCGAAACCGGTTGCTCCGTTCGGTCTCGAACGGACGTGGCTTCGGGCCTGTGCCTTCCTCGACCCCGAGACGCTCCAGTGCCGCATCCACGACACAGAGCTCTACCCCAACGAGTGTGCGGAGTACCCCGGACACAACCTCACGCTCGGCCAGGAGACAGAATGCGGACGTGTCGAAGCGAGTTACGGTGGCGAACGACTCCTCGACGACACACCTCCAACAGACCAGCGTGGCCTGCTCCTCGGGCCGCACGCACTCGGCGCGAAACTGTTCGTCCATCCCGACCCAACGCGGTTAGACGGTGTCGTCGACCGACTCCGTACCCGGTCGCTCACCCTCGCCGATAGAGCCGAATTCGTCGGTGTCGCAGTCGGGTCTCGTCCAGGGTCCACCGAAGTCGACGACGAACGCGCTCGCAACGCACGGACGCGCACCCTCGAAACGGCGTCGTGGGCGGGCGAACTCGTCGACGAGTGGTCCGAGGCACTGACCACACTCGGGGCCGCCGCGAACGGTGCACCACACCCCGACGACGTCGAAGTGTCTCGTGGCGCACCCGAGACGCCAGGGTGGGACGCCATCCACGTAGACAACTGAACCGAACACGAGTCGCCCCCTCGACGAGAGTTTAACACGTCGAAACGCGTTAACATACATCATGAGAGTCCTCGTAACCGGCGCGACCGGATTCGTCGGACGCCGTCTCGTTCCTGCCCTCCTCGACGCGGGTCACGACGTCGTGGCGCTCGTCCGTGACGCGAGTCGCTACACAGGCCCGGAGGAAGTCGAAATCGTCGAAGGTGACTTGCTCGACTCGGCGACGCTCGCCCCCGCGATGGACGGCGTCGAAGCGGCCTACTATCTCGTCCACTCGATGCGGTCCGGCGGCGATTTCGAATCGCGCGACCGCCTCGCAGCACGCAGTTTCGTGGAGGCGGCGGACGCCGCGGGCGTCCAGCGCGTCGTCTACCTCGGTGGACTGGGCGAAGAACGCGACCGGTTGTCACCGCACCTCCGGTCGCGGCGTGAAGTCGAGCACCTCCTCGCGTCCGGGTCGTTCGAACTCACGACGTTGCGAGCGGCCATCATCGTCGGAGCAGGGAGTGCGAGTTTCGACATGGTTCAGCAACTCGCGAAGCGCCTCCCGGTGATGGTGACGCCACAGTGGGTCGAGACGAAGTGCCAACCCATCGCCATCGACGACGTGGTCGCCTATCTCGTGGGCGTCCTCGACCACCCAGAGACGGCGGGAGAGACGTACGAAATCGGCGGTCCAGACGTCCTCACGTATCACGAGATGCTCCAGCGAGTCGGCGCACACCTCGGGCACTCGCCGCGAATCGTCCCCGTGCCAGTGCTGACTCCCCGCCTGTCGTCGTACTGGATTGGCCTCGTCACCGACGTGGACACAGACGTCGCCCGTCCACTCATCGAGGGGCTCAAGAACCCCGTCGTCGTCACCGACGACCGCATCCGCGACATCGTCTCGGTAGACGAGACCTCGTTCGACGAAGCGATAGAGCGTGCGCTGCACGAAGAGAGTGAGCGTACGACAGTTCCTATCGAATCGAAGACGGAAGCGCCGTGACAGCGGCGATTGATAAGCCACGAACCTGTAGGTCGTGGATATGAACGACACCCCGGAGTACGGTGAGACGTGGGTCTACGAGAGTATCGTCGGCGCACTTCCGGGAGTCGACATCGGTGAACGAGGCGCTATCGCGCTCCAAATCGCCGTCTTCGAGACTGCAGTACTCGTTCTCGCGTGGGTGTACGACCTCTGGGCCGCGGCAATCGCCGGGACGGCAGCCATCGTCGTCGCCGCTATCGGGAGCGTCGTCATGCTTCGGATGGGTGAACGAACCCGTGCCGCCGCAGTTCCGGCCCCGTATCGCCGCCTCCTGTTTGGGTCGAGTATCGAAGTCGTCCTCGGCATCCTCGCGTTCGTCGCACTCGTCACTCACCTGTTCGTGTTCGACCCACAGCAGACCACGACGCCGCTTTTGACGGTGCTGTTCGGGGCCGACCCACCGGTCGTCGTGGTCTACCTCATGCTCCTCATCCTGTGGGACCTCTGTTACCGAATCGGCACCTCGTGGTGGGCCGCCGTCGTCGGCCTCTGGGGTGCGGTCCGCTATCGATTCGACGAAATCACTGCTCGGGAGATGCGACGAGTGAACCTGCTGAACGTCGGATTCGGCGTCGCGCAAGTGCTCGTGATACCGTTCATCCTCGACCAACCGGTCCTGTTGGTCGCGGTCGGTGGGCACGTCGTGGCCGTAACCGTCGTCTCGGTCGCGGCCGCGGCACTGGGACGGACGTGAGTCCAGGAAGTAGGATAGTACTGGTTAGTCGTCGGTCTTCATCTGCTTGAACTGCTCGAGGAGCGCATCTGCCGAGTCTCCGGAATCGTACTCGATGGTTCCGTGGTAGGTCGTCCGGTCGTCGTCGGTGCCGGGTTCGACCTGGCTCGTCATGCGCTCACGGCGTTCGTGTTCGGCTTCGTCGTAGGCACCCATTGACATGTTACACCATACCGTGCGGGTGTGTACCACATATATTTATCGGAGACATTCACACGTTTGACACGTTCTGGCGGTGTCTGGCGCGAAAAACCGACGCAGATGGCCGTCGAGCGGGAAAGGATAAAACCACCTGGCGGACTACACCGTATGTGGCACGTCCCCTTCGCTTTCGCTTAGCCCCCGGTCGCTGGGACATATCGCGGGTCAACCGCGACGTGTTCCAACCCCTCGACGACAACCTCGGCGCGACGATGAGCGCTCCGTGGTACGACCCGCCCGAGGGGTACGAAGCCAGACGCTTCGATATGGACAACGGTGATACCGCCCTGTTGGCGTGGACCGACGACCACGCGTACTGGGTAGGCAACACCGAGACGCCGAGTTCGCTCTGGCGGACCGACAAAGAGGCGTTCAGCGACGCACCGTTCGACATCTCTCGCTGGGCACAGCGAGAACTCATCGCAGAACTGTTCGAGCAGTCGCCGTGGTTGAAGCCGTATCCGTATCTCTCGTGGTTCTTCCTGCCAGTGTTCCTCTCGAAAGACGGTCGAGAGACCACCCGGTCGTTCTTCTACGACCACGCCGCCGGATTCCCGGACGCGACCCGCGACGAGGCACTCGAGTTCTACGAGGCGTTCTTCGCGACGGGCGTCTTAGACGAGTACCGCGAAGTGATGGCCGGCAAACTGGGAACCTCAGAGTACTTCGACCCCACGCGGATGGCAGCAGCGATGGGCGAGTTCGACGTGGCGTACTTACTGACCGAGGCGGGGTACGACGTCACGCCGGAGATCGAGGTTGCGACGGGGCACTCTATCGACTTCCGCGCGGAGAACACTCGCGCCGGCGGTGCACTCATCGAAGTGACGCGGCCGCTTCCACCGAATCGGCGAACAGTGAGCAACCCTGTCGCTGCGATTCGAGATACGGCACAGACCAAGACCAACGGCGAAGGCCAACTCGCCGAACACGGCGGAGGTGTGACGCTCTTCGTGGACTGTTCGTCGTTCCCCGACGACGATTGGGGCGCCATCATGGGCGAACGGCCAGACGTTCGACACCGGCCTGCAGTCGTGTTCAGACTCCGACCGTCGGGAGACGTCGAAGGATACGCCAAAGGGTCGGTCCCCGTGGACCTTCCGTGGCTGGCCTAACTGCGTCGCGTCCGCTCTCCGAGTCGCGTTCGAAGAACTGTTCTACATCGACGAGCCACCGGCTCTCCGGTGACTGTGACGTGTTCGAAGAAGATGGTAGAGGATTCGCAGTCGTTAGAACGAAACCATCTCTGGTCCGTCCTCACCGAGCGGCGAGGGGTCGCGGTCACTGTAGTACCGACGACCGATGGCCTCGTGGCCAACACCGGTAAAGAGGGCATCACGCACGTCCTGCGGGCACGTGTACGTCTCGTCTCCGAGACGAGCCAGAATCTCTGCAACCGTCTCCTGGCCGTTTTGAAGCTCGATTACTTCGTCCCCGTAGTGTTGGGCGAAGTCGGTCGAGCTAGTCGGGTATTCGTGGCGATCGATTGCGTCGCCGAGTCCGTTCAGGCGCATTACAGCCACACAAATCCGGTCATCATTCTTAATGATTTTCCATGATTGTCCTTAGAGAATGGGTAGTCCTTAATCATCCTTAATTGAAAATTCGGCACAAGGTTTGTTGCCCCTTCGAACCGACGTCGAATCATGGACGACGACCCGCCAGTCGCGGATTTACACCTCCACACGACCGCTTCTGACGGTCGGCTCACTATCGACCGACTCCCCGAGGTGGCCCAGGCGGGTGGTGTAGACGTCGTCGCGGTCACAGACCACGACCGGTACCACCCCGAACTCGACGCGCCGGTCGTCGAACGCGACGGGCTGACGATTATCCACGGTATCGAACTTCGTGTCGACGCAGGCGACAGGCGCGTCGACCTCCTCGGATACGCCGTCGAACCACACGATGCGCTCACCGCCGAAGTCGAGCGACTCCAGCGCAACCGTGTCGAACGCGCGCGGAAAATCGTGGAGTACGTCGAAGAGACCACTGGCGTCCACCTCGACATCGACCTACACGACGGAATCGGTCGCCCACACATCGCCCACGCCATCGACGCCAGCGACGCCCCCTACGACTATCAGGGCGCGTTCGACGAACTCATCGGCGCGGACGGCCCGTGTTACGTCCCGCGTGACCTCCCGTCGTTCGACCACGGCGTGGGCGTGCTGAACGAGGCGTGTGCAGTCGTCGGCCTCGCACATCCCTTCCGCTACCGGGAACCCGCAGACGCACTCGACCTGTGTGCCGACCTCGACGCAGTCGAACGCTACTATCCGTACGGATACGACACCGACGTCTCACTGGTCGACGAGGCGATCGAGGAGTACGACCTGCTGGCGACAGGTGGGAGCGACGCCCACGACGAGACACTCGGCCGGGCCGGCCCACCCGAAACTGCATTTCGTCAGTTCGCCGCCAAAATTCCGGGGCTCTAACTAGTTAGCCAGGTAATAACTCCGAGTTACCCAGGGGCCTAGACTTAAATCCTGTGACGACTGATGGGCGGGTATGCAGTGTCACTACTGCGACCGTGAGGCCGCGTATGCGGCCGAGAAAGACCACATCAAGGTTGGCCTCTGTGAGCGCCACTTCCGCAAACGCGTCGAGGAACTCGCCGAGTCCGAGGAACTCAAAGGCTTGAAGGAAAAACTCGACATTAACCGAACGAAGTGACTGCCTACCACGGACGCACCCCCGTCTAGTCACGTCCTACTGCCCTCTATCGCGGTCGGCCGTCACCCCCAAACGACCCGTTACGCCAGTACCTGTCCTCCGAACACGTAGAGCGCGGCGAGTCCACTCTCGAAGACGAGTGTCCCCG
The DNA here is from genome assembly GCF_009674625.1 of Haloferax marinum. Classification (GTDB taxonomy): domain Archaea; phylum Halobacteriota; class Halobacteria; order Halobacteriales; family Haloferacaceae; genus Haloferax; species Haloferax marinum. Next base: position 1,718,036 of record NZ_WKJQ01000001.1, read on the forward strand.
CGGCAGAAAACACGACGAACCGGCGTGGAGACATCTCTGCGAATCCCGCGGGGACGGTGAGCATCCCGCGCGTGAACAACATCGCGTTGCTCGCAAGGACGACTACCGACCCCCACCGGTCGAACCACCCGTCGAATCGTTCGAGTCGAGACTCGTCGACGCGGAACCACGACCGAGAGAGCAGATACTCTCGGCCACCGTACTTCGCGACCAGAAACAGGAGGAACTGGCCGAGGGTGGCGCCGACGACGGCGACAGCGACGATAGGAACGAGATATCGGTCACCGATGAGCACCAACGCACCCGGAACGAGCAACTCGCTGGGGGCGACGTAGAGCAGCATCGCGCCTTCGAGGACGAACACCGCAAAGAGCACGACGAACGCTGCGTCGGACACCAGCAGGTCTTGGAGGAACACCGGTAGCGCGGAGGCCACGGAGCGCATCGTCTGTCTCTCGCTCGACGACGTACAAAGGGGTTGTGACGGGCGTTCGAACCGAGAGCGACGCCATTTTGCCACCACCTGTCGAAGGCAGAGTATGGACCTCACCGACCGCCCGCGACGACTCCGAACGGACGGGATTCGCCCCCTCGTCTCGGAGACGACACTCGACGCGACAGACCTCGTCGCACCCGTCTTCGTCGACGCCACGACAGACGAGCGAATTCCGATCGAGTCCATGCCGGGACACGAGCGCGTCCCGCTCTCAGCGGCGGCCGACCGGGTGGCCGAGATACGCGAAACCGGCGTCGAGGCGGTCATCGTCTTCGGCATCCCCGAGTCGAAAGACGCCGAAGGGTCGCGCGCGTACGCGAAAGATGGCGTTGTACAGGAAGCAGTTCGGCGAATCACCGCCGAGACGGACGCATACGTCATCACCGACGTCTGTCTCTGTGAGTACACCGACCACGGGCACTGTGGCGTGGTGGAAGAACACGCCGAAGACGACCCGACGCTGACCGTCGAGAACGACCCCACGCTCGAACTCCTCGCCAAGACAGCCGTCTCGCACGCCGAAGCGGGCGCAGACATGGTCGCACCATCGTCGATGACCGACGGGATGGTCGGGGCAATCCGTGAGGGTCTGGACGCCGCGGGATACAGCGACGTCCCCATCATGTCCTACGCCGCGAAGTACGAGAGCGCCTTCTACGGCCCCTTCCGCGACGCCGCAGACGGTGCACCGGCCTTCGGTGACCGCCGTCACTACCAGATGGACCCGGCCAACGCCCGCGAGGCGATGCGCGAAGTCGCCCTCGACGTCGAACAGGGCGCAGACGTGCTGATGGTCAAACCCGGCCTCCCGTACCTCGACATCATCCGGGCCATTCGCGAGGGGTTCGACCACCCCGTCGCCGCGTACAACGTCTCTGGTGAGTACGCGATGCTCCACGCTGCCGCCGAGAAAGGGTGGTTAGACCTGGAGGCGACTGCACACGAGTCGCTGTTGTCGATGAAACGTGCCGGGGCGGACCTCATCATCACGTATTTCGCCGAAAGCGTGGCGGAGCAGCTTTCGGCGGACAGTCGGATGTAATCCGACGACTTCGTCGGGCACAGCCCGACGGGCTGCCGAGCGAAGCTCGGCAACTTCGCAGAGAGCGTCGCCGAGACGCTCACCTCCGACCGATAACGACGCGGTCACGAACGGTTCCCGCTGGACGCGAACAGTGCGGTGCGCGCAGCCAACCGACCTAGTTGTGGCAACATTTTCCTGAACATTCGTCCACTCTCGACCGACCATTCGTCCGAGTAGTGGACGAAATACAACCTTATATGCGTAATATTCTAACCAATTTTGTTCGAGTGTAGTATTATGGCCACATATATTTTCGAACTTCAACCCTATGCTTTATGTACTGCCTCTCCATGAAGTTGAACCGTGATGAAGCACCACAATCCACACGGATTCGGTAGAAAAGTACCCGAACGTTCACTCTATGAAATCGGAGGTGGACACGCGTGACGCCACTGCAGGTCGACCCGGCAGTCATCGCACAGGGGGTCAACTACGTCTGGATCCTCGTCGTTTCGTTCCTCATCTTCTTCATGCAGCCAGGATTCGCGCTGCTCGAAGCAGGACAGGTACGCGCGAAGAACGTCGGCAACGTACTGATGAAGAACATGACCGACTGGGCGCTGGGCGTCCTCGTCTACTTCATCGTCGGTGCCGGTGTGGCGACGATAATCGGTGGGCTCACCTCCCCTGGTGGGTTCAGCGCGGCCGCCGCGTTCTCGTACATCGGTGACTCGGGTTCGTGGATCGACTGGTTGTTCGGCGCCGTCTTCGCGATGACCGCCGCCACCATCGTCTCCGGTGCCGTCGCAGAACGCATGGACTTCCGTGCGTACGTCGTCTTCGCGGCCGTCATGACGGGTATCATCTACCCCGTCACGCAGGGCCTGACGTGGTCCGGCGGGCTACTCGCTGGAAGCGGCTACCTCGGTGCAATTCTCGGAACGGGCTACCTCGACTTCGCCGGTGCGACGGTCGTCCACATGTGCGGTGGTGTCGCCGGCCTCGTCGCCGCAAAGATGGTCGGCCCACGTAAGGGTCGCTTCGACGCGAACGGAAACAGTCAGCCCATCCCCGGCCACTCGATGCTGCTTGCCGTCCTCGGCACGCTCATCCTCGCGTTCGGCTGGTACGGTTTCAACGTCGGCACGCAGGCGACCGTCCTCGCAGCCACCGAGAACGGTGGACTGGAGTTCATGGGTGCCGCACTCGGCCGCGTCGCACTCGTGACCACCCTCGGCATGGGCGCAGGCGCAGTCGCCGCGGTCATCGTCTCGACGCAGTACCAGGGCAAGCCCGACCCGCTCTGGATGGCTAACGGTCTGCTCGCCGGTCTCGTCGCCGTCACGGGCGCTGTTCCCCACGTCACGTGGTGGGGCGGCCTCGTCCTCGGTGCACTCGGCGGCGCAATCGTCCTTCCCGCGTACCGCTTTACGGTCGACACGCTCAAGATCGACGACGTGTGTGGCGTCTTCGCTGTCCACGGCGTCGCAGGCGCAGTCGGCACGGCACTCATTCCGCTGTTCGCCGTCGGCGGGTTCTCCGCTACGCAACTGGTGATGCAGGTCGCCGGTGTCGGCGTCATCGCTCTCTGGACCATCGTCGCTTCGGCAGTCGTGCTGTTCGCGACGAGCACCATCTTCAGCCTCCGCGTCTCGGAAAAAGAAGAAGTCGAAGGCCTCGACGTCGGCGAACACGGCGTCTCGGTCTACCCCGAATTCGTTGGCGACTCCGGACCCGACCGTGGTCTGGGCGCGCCTGCAGCGACCGATGGGGGCCACGACGTGCGCACTGACGGTGGCGTCGCGGACGACTCGAACGTCGCAGTCGACGGAGGTGACGACCAATGAGCGACACTGACAGCATCAAGATGGTGATGGCCATCATCCGCCCCGACAAACTCGCGAGCGTGAAGTCCGCTCTCGCCGAAGCAGGTGCCCCCTCGCTCACCGTCACGAACGTCTCCGGACGCGGCTCTCAGCCAGCAAAGAAAGGCCAGTGGCGCGGTGAGGAGTACACTGTCGACCTCCATCAGAAGGTCAAAGTCGAGTGCGTCGTCGCCGACACGCCCGCCGACGACGTGGTCGACGCCATCGTAGACGCCGCCCACACGGGCGAGAAAGGCGACGGAAAGGTGTTCGTCATCCCCGTCGAGGAAGCGGTGCAGGTCCGCACCGGCAAGGAGGGGAAACCAGCAGTCTGAGAACATAACGCCGGTTAATCCAACCTTTCGTCGCCGCGCTCGCGGCATCAACCCGCTGGAGGGTCTCAGTTCTGTCCCGACCCTCGTATTCGTTTTCTTACACTACATACGTCGAATTGCCCGGCAACATTTGTCCAGTTAGTGCGTGACTTACGACCTTAAACATCTCATACTCCATTTTAAAGCGGACATACGTCGTATTAATCCACCAAACTTGGACAAATGTCAACACATATTCTTATGTACTCCGGTGTGGATACCTTCTTCCATGATTCGCGAAACATTCGGTCGCGAATCGAGCACTAATATGAACGACCGTCCAACTGAACCACTGTTCGAATCGCCAAGCGGAGGAATCGTATGCTGACACCACTCCAAGCAGACCTCGCGAGCGTCGTCGAAGGCGTCAACCTCGTGTGGGTTCTGACCGTCACGTTCCTCATCTTCTTCATGCACGCCGGATTCGCCATGCTCGAAGCCGGGCAAGTACGTGCGAAGAACGTCGCAAACCAGCTGACGAAGAACCTCCTGACGTGGAGTATCGGCGTCATCGTGTTCTTCCTCCTCGGCGCGGCCGTCTCGGCCATCGTCGCGGGTGTCACCGGTGGCCCATCGACGACCATCACTGGCGCTTTCATGAGCCTCTACGCACCCGACGCGTCGGCCACGACGGCGTGGGTCGATTGGCTCTTCGGTGCCGTCTTCGCCATGACCGCCGCCACCATCGTCTCCGGGGCCGTCGCCGGCCGTGCGAGACTCCGTGCGTACCTGACCTACACCATCCTCATCGCCGGCGTCATCTACCCCGTCGTCGTCGGCGTGACGTGGGCCGGCGGTTTCATCGGTGCCCTCGGCTTCCACGACTTCGCCGGCGGCATGATCGTCCACGGCATGGGCGGCATCGCCGGCCTCACCGCCGCGTGGCTCATCGGCCCGCGGATGAACCGCTTCAACGCGAACGGGAGCGCCAACGTCATTCCCGGCCACTCCATCACCTTCGCCGTCCTCGGCACGCTCATCCTCGCGTTCGGCTGGTACGGCTTCAACGTCGGCACCGCCGCCGCCCCGCTCGCGTACGCTGACGGCGAAATCACGCTCGGGTCGTTCGCCTACGTAGGCCGCGTCGCGCTCGTGACCACCCTCGGCATGGCCGCCGGCGCAATCGGTGCCGGTGGCGTCTCGATGTACAAGACCGGCAAAGTCGACACACTCTACGTCGCCAACGGCCTGCTCGCCGGCCTCGTCGGTGTCACCGCGATCGCAGACGACATCATCTGGCCGGGTGCCCTCGTCGTCGGCCTCCTCGCTGGCGCGCAGCTCCCAATCGTCTTCGAGTTCGTCGAAAAGCGCCTCCGCATCGACGACGTGTGTGCGGTCTTCCCCGTCCACGGGTCTGCGGGCGTCCTCGGGACGCTCCTGTACCCCGTCTTCGCCATGCCGCTCTGGCACGGCGGCGCCTCGTTCGTCTCGCTGGCTATCCCGCAGATTATCGGCGTCGGCGCAATCGCCATCTGGACCTTCGTCGCCACCGCGGCCGTCTTCGGTGCCTTCCGCGCTGTCGGCCAGGCCCGCGTCTCTGCGGACCACGAACAACAGGGTCTCGACACGGCCGAACACGGTGTCGACACCTACCCAGAGTTCGGGTCGCGCGACCCAGACACCGGTATCCGTGCGGATGGGTCCGGTATCCCCCACGGGAGTGGATTCATGTCGACTCGGGAGGAGGAGTGAGTTATGAGCAACGCTGACCTGCCCAACGACGGTGGCATCAAACTGGTGATGGCCATCATCCGACCCGACAAACTCGCAGACGTGAAGACGGCGCTCGCAGAAGCGGGTGCACCGTCGCTGACCGTCTCGAACGTCTCCGGACGCGGCTCACAACCCGCGAAAAAGAGCCAGTGGCGCGGCGAAGAGTACACCGTCGACCTCCACCAGAAGGTCAAAGTCGAGTGTGTCGTCGCCGACACACCCGCCGAAGACGTCGCCAACGCCATCGCAGACGCCGCCCACACGGGCGAGAAAGGCGACGGGAAAGTGTTCGTCCTCCCGGTCGAAGGAGCCTATCAGGTTCGGACCGGGAAGACTGGCCGCGACGCCGTCTGAACGCTCCCGAACTTCTGACTTTCAGCCGTCGAGAGAGGCGAAGTGCCTATATCCTCACCACCGAAGGAGAGGGTAGGCCCGTCACCGGGGCGAGAGCCGGACCCACGCGAAACCATTTTTCGACTCCGCACGAAGCGATGTGACGATGAGCGGTGTCCCCCTGTGTTGAGCGTCGAACTCCTCGGCGGTTTGACGATAGCACTCGCCGGACTGTCTCTCGTCGGCGTCGGCGTCGACCGGTATCTCCCCGACATCGACGACCCACGGACAGACCTGCTGGTGAGTGACCTCTCGAAGTGGGGCGTCTTCGCGCTCCTCTGTGGCTACGTCGTTCTCGTCGAAGGACGGCCGCTCTCGTCGCTTTCGGGGCGCTCGCTCGACCCGCTTTCGTTCGTCGCCGTCGTCGGTGGCGGCCTCGCCGTCCTGTTCGTGGCGAGCGTGGCGACGGCACCGTTCTTCGACCGAATCGGTGTCGGTGACCTCGACGGCGGACTGTCACAACTCGGGTCGCTGTCGCTCCGCCATCGTCTCTTCGTCGCGCTCACTGCCGGCGTTACCGAAGAAGCCCTGTTCCACGGCTATGCCATCGAGCGACTCCTCGAGGCGACCGGGAACCCACTGCTCGCCGGTGGGGTCTCGTTCGCCGCGTTCACTGCCAGTCACGCGATGGGGTGGAACCGCGGGGCAGTCGTCCGTATCGCGGTCCCCGCGCTGTTGACGACGGTCATCTATCTCCTCGTGCGCGACGTGGTGGCGCTGATGGCCATCCACGCCCTCAACGACGCTGCTGGACTGCTCTTGGTGCGGTCGACGCCGGACACGACCACCGAGGGAACGACCCAGTAAGGTCTTTGCCGCGAGGGGTCGAACCGCCGGCCATGAGACACGACGAGTCCCGCGCGTTGTACGACCGAGCGCTGTCGGTCCTCGCAGGCGGCGTAAACTCCTCGGTTCGGGCGACGAAGCCGTACCCCTTCTTCGTCGAACGCGGTGACGGCGCGCACGTCATCGACGCCGACGGGAACCGCTACATCGACTACGTGATGGGCTACGGGCCACTGTTGTACGGCCACGACGCACCCGACCCCGTCCAGGCGGCAGTCCAGAAACACGCCGCCGCCGGGCCGATGTACGGCGCACCGACCGAAATCGAGGTCGAACACGCCGAGTTCGTCGCGCGACACGTTCCTTCAGTCGAGATGATTCGCTTCGTCAACTCGGGCACCGAAGCGACTGTCTCGGCAGTCCGCCTCGCTCGCGGCGTCACCGGCCGCGACAAAATCGTCATCATGCAAGGCGGCTATCACGGCGCACAGGAGTCCACGCTCGTCGAGGGCGGGCCCGACGACGCCCACCCGAGCACGGCCGGCATCCCCTCGTCGTTCGCCGACCACACGATTCCCGTCCCGTTCAACGACACCGAGGCGATTCACGAGGTGTTCGAGGAGTACGGCGACGACATCGCGGCGGTCATGGCCGAACCCATCCTCGCCAACATGGGCATCGTCCACCCCGTCGAGGGCTACCTCCAGACGCTCCGCGACGTGACAGAGGAGTACGGGTCGCTCCTCATCTTCGACGAAGTCATCACCGGGTTCCGCGTCGGCGGCCTCCAGTGCGCACAGGGCAAGTTCGGCGTCACGCCCGACATCACGACGTTCGGCAAGATTATCGGCGGCGGGTTCCCCGTCGGCGCAATCGGCGGCAAAGCCGAACTCATCGAGCAGTTCACTCCGAGTGGAAACGTCTTCCAGTCCGGCACCTTCTCCGGCCACCCAGTCGCGATGGCCGCCGGCCACGAGTATCTGAAGTACGCCGCCGAAAACGACGTCTACGACCACGTCGACCGTCTCGGCGAGAAACTCAGGACTGGCATCTCGGACATCCTCGAAGACCAGGCCCCCGAGTACACCGTCGTCGGGTCGGACTCGATGTTCAAGACGGTCTTCACGCGTCACGGCACCAGTGACCGTTCGGACGCCTGCAAGAACGGGTGCGTACAGGACGAGTCCTGTGGCAACTTCGGCGCCTGCCCGAAGACCGGCGCGGACGTGGCGAGCGCCGAAACCGACCGCTGGGAACGCGTCTTCTGGCAGGAGATGAAAGACCAGGGCGTCTTCCTCACCGCGAACCAGTTCGAGTCGCAGTTCGTCTCCTACGCCCACACTGACGAAGACATCGAGGAGACGCTCGAAGCGTACAAAGAAGCGCTGTAGGAGGTTACTCTTCTTCGACCCGCACTCTCGCCTCACTCTTCTTCGACCCGCACTCTCGCCTCCGCCGCCCGCCAGAACGGTGGGTACGCGAGGACGAGGCCCAGACCGACACCGAGCGCCCACGCGACGAGGATACCGAGCGGTGACTCCTGCAGGTCGAAGAAGACGAACAGCGTCGTCGTGACGACAGTCGTCACGAGTCCGATTGCCCACACCCGAACGACCAGTCGGAGTCGAAGCGGGCGGGCGACCAGCAAGACGACACCCACACCGCCCGCGACGACGGCGCCGAGGAACCACGGTGGGTCGATGCCGACAGACATCAAGAACGGTTCGAGCGGTCCGAGCACCGCAGTCAGGGCGAAGAAAAAGAGAGCCACGACGACGAAGTCGCCGACCTGTCGGACGAGAGAGTCGCGGGAGGGCATCGAGAGAGTCGTGGTTCGGGCGGCGTATGCGTCTTTCCCTCGTCGGCGCGACAGTCTCGCCGAACCGCGTGTGTGCCGCGTCACGCTCCGACACGACAGCGACGAACTGGAGGGCTTTTCAACGCGGGCGCCAGACAACAGCGTATGACTACACGGACGCTGCGACTGGCGACGCGAGGGTCGGCGCTCGCTCGCGCACAGGCTTCGAGCGTACAGGAGGCGCTCGCAAGCCGACGACTCGACGTCGAACTCGTCGAGGTCGAAACCGAGGGAGACCGCATTCAGGACGAACTCATCCACCGACTGGGCAAGACCGGCGCGTTCGTTCGCGCACTCGACGAGCGCGTCCTCGACGGTGAGGTGGACGCGGCGGTCCACTCGATGAAGGATATGCCGACCGAGAAGCCGAACGACCTCGTCGTCGCGGGCGTCCCCGAGCGCGCACCCGCCGGTGACGTACTCGTCACCCGTGAGGGCCACGACATCGACGAACTCCCCGAAGGAGCAGTCGTCGGCACCTCGTCGCTCCGCCGCCAGGCCCAACTGCGCAGTTACCGCAGTGATATCGAAGTCGCACCGCTCCGCGGCAACGTCGATACGCGCGTCGAGAAGTTGCTGGCGACGAGCCTCCAGCGCGAACACGAAGCACGAGTCGACGACGACGAGCAAGCGAAGGGCCAGAAGGGCAAGACCGACTACGAACGGAAGTTCGAAAAGCGACCAGACGAGTGGTTCGACAGTCTCACCGAACTCGAGCGACAGGCGATGAGCCGAAAGGTCGACACCGAGTACGACGCCATCGTCCTCGCCGAAGCAGGGCTCAAGCGAAGCGGACTCGCCGACAAAATCGAGTACCAGCGCCTCGACCGGAACTCGTTCGTCCCCGCACCCGGACAGGGCGCTATCGCAGTGACCGCGTCCGACCCCGAGATTATCGACCTCGTTCACGACAAACTCGACCACCCGCGGACGCGCGTCGAGACGACCGTCGAGCGCACCATCCTCGCCGAACTCGGTGGCGGGTGTATCGCCCCAGTCGGCGTCCACGCACTCCTGCAGGGCGAACACGTCCACGTCGACGTGCAGGTACTCGCGACCGACGGGTCGGAAGCCATCAAGACCGGTCGTGACCTGCCGGTCGGCAACCACGCGAACGCCGCCCGCGACTTCGCCGCAGGCCTGCGCGAGCGGGGTGCTGGCGAACTCGTCGAAGCGGCCCGAAAGGAAGCAGAGGAGGAGTAAGATGACAGGGGAGGGCGACTCGGCCGAGACCGACGACTCGGCCGCCACCGATTCGACCGGCACCGAAACGGTCGGCACGGTCCACCTCGTCGGAAGTGGCCCCGGCGACCCGGAACTGCTGACACTGAAAGCCGCTCGCCTCATCGAGGAGGCGGACGTGGTCCTCCACGACAAACTCCCCGGCCCGGAGATTCTCGGGATGATTCCAGCCAGCAAGCGCGAAGACGTCGGCAAACGCGCCGGTGGCGAGTGGACGCCACAGGAGTACACGAACGCCCGACTGGTCGAACTCGCCCGTGAAGGCAAGGACGTCGTCCGCCTGAAAGGCGGCGACCCGTTCGTCTTCGGACGCGGCGGTGAGGAGATGGAACATCTCGCAGCGAACGAGATTCCGTTCACCATCGTCCCCGGTATCACTTCGGCCGTCGCCGGACCGGGGTCGGCGGGCATCCCCGTCACGCACCGCGACTACGTCTCGTCGGTCTCGTTCGTCACGGGCCACGAGGACCCGACGAAAGAGGAGTCGGCAATCGACTGGGGCGCACTCGCGGCGACGGGCGGGACGCTCGTCGTCCTCATGGGCGTCGGCAAACTCCCACTCTACACGGCCGAACTCCGCGACGCGGGGATGGCCGGCGACACGCCCGTCGCGCTCATCGAACGAGCGACGTGGCCCGAGATGCGCGTCGCCACCGGCACGCTCGACACCATCGTGGACGTGCGCGACGAGGCGGACATCGAACCGCCGGCCATCACCGTCATCGGTGAGGTGGCAGCGACTCGTGACCGCGTCCAGGCGTTCCTCGAAGGCGGCGGCGTCGACGCGCTGGCTACAACTGCATCGACCGACGGAACGAAGGTCGGTGGTGACGACGAGGCAGACGAATGAGCCAACAGGTCCGCGCTGCCGTCTTCCGCCCGGACGACGACCGTATCGAGGCAGCAGTCGAACTCCTCGATTCGCTCGGTGCGACGCCGGTTGCCGACCCGATGCTGGCCGTCGAACCGACCGACTCCACGCCGGAACCGGCCGAGTTCGTCGTCCTCACGAGCAAGACGGGCGTCGAACTGCTCGACGAAGCAGGGTGGACCCCAGGCGACGCAGTGCTCTGCTGTATCGGCCCTGCGACTGCCGGTGCCGCCCGCGAGGCAGGGTGGACCGTCGACCGAGTTCCGGACGAATACACGTCCGCAGGGCTGGTCGAACACCTCGCACCCGACGTCGACGGCAAGACAGTCGAAGTGGCCCGAAGTGACCACGGGAGTCAGGTCCTCCTCGTCGGCCTCCGCGACGCCGGTGCCGACGTCCACGAGACGGTCCTCTACCGACTCGTGCGCCCCGAAGGGTCGGGGAAGTCGGCGGTCATGGCGGCCGACGGTGACCTCGAAGCGGCCCTGTTTACCTCGTCGCTGACGGTCGAACACTTCCTCGAGGCCGCCGCCGAACGCGGCATCCGCGAGGAAGCTATCGCCGGCCTGAATCGCGCCGTCGTCGGCGCAATCGGCGCACCGACCCGTGAGACGGCGGCGTCACACGGCATCGACGTGGACGTCGTCCCCGACGAGGCGACGTTCGAAGCGCTCGCCTGCGACGTGGTCGAGATGGCGGCACCAACCTACCACGAGTGACGCGAACCGGCCACAGTGAGGAGACGACGGGTGCGGCGAGCGCGAATGCGTCCGTAACCGACGGGTCGTGGCGGGCCGTCGCGACAGTCACCGGGTGGCAAACTGCGGCCAGTCTCTGTTACTACACCATCTTCGCCGCGACGGGATTCGTCCGCGACGCGTTCTCACTGTCGGAGTCGCTCGTCGGTGTCTTTCTGACCGCTGCTCTGCTCGGCTACACGTTCATGTTGTTCCCGACCGGTGCAGCAGTCGATGGCTTCGGCGAGAAACCGGTGATGGTCGTCGGCCTCCTCGCCCTCGCCGTCGCACTCGTCGGCGTCTCGTTCGCACCGCCGTCCTACGCGCTGTTGTTGGGGACTGCTGCCCTCCTCGGCGTGGCGTACTCGACGGCGATGCCGGGGTCGAATCGCGGTATCGTCGCCGCCGCACCCGCCGGAAGCAAGAACCTCGCGATGGGGTTGAAACAGGTCGGTGTGACGTTCGGAAGCGGTGCGTCGTCGCTCATCGTGACGGGTATCGCCGTCGTCGCGGCGTGGCAGGTCGGCTTTTGGGTAATCGCCGCCGTCGCAGTCGGGTACGCAGTCGTCTTCGCCGTTCAGTACGACGGAGTCCCCGGAACGGGCAGACTCGAGTGGCCGCAAGTCGGTGGACTGAGTGGGAACCGGGCCTACGTCGCTCTCGTCGGCGCAGGGTTGTTCATCGGTGCGTCCATCTTCTCGATGCTCGGCTACACCGTCCTCTACGTACAAGACGTGGCCGGTGCGGCCCCGGCAATCGCGGGAGGCGTTCTCGCGGCGACGCAGGTGACCGGGAGCATCGGTCGTATCGGTGCCGGAAGCATCGCCGACAGACTCGGTGGCGCACACGGTGCGGCGACTGTCGCACTCGTGCAACTCGCAGGGGCTGTCCTCTTGTTCGCCCTCCTGGCCATCGCGGGCGGGTCGCTCGCACTCACAGTCGTCGTGTTCGTCGCCCTCGGCCTCACTATCCACGGGTCGACGGGTGTGTTTTACTCCTGTCTGAGCGGCGTCGTCGCCGACGACGACATCGGTGCGGCGACTGCCGGCGGACAGACCGCAATCAACACCGGAGGACTGCTCGCACCGCCGATTTTCGGCATCATCGTCGAGTCAGTCGGGTACGGTGCTGGGTGGGCGTTCGTCGCGGTGGCGACGGTGGCGGCGGCGGGACTGCTGTTCGTCGTCACGCGCCGTCTGTAATCGAGACGGGACGCGCATCGAGACGGGACACGCGTTCCGATATGTGAACCCGCAGACTATTCGTGCTCGTGTACGCACTGTGAGCCATGTTACGATACGACACTCGCGGCGACGCCAGTTGGCTCACACTCGACCGGCCCGAGAAGAAGAACGCACTGCACCTCGATGGCTGGTACGAACTCCACGAAGGCCTCGAACGAGCGGCCGACGAGTCGCGCGTGGCCGTTCTCACTGGCGTCGAAGACGTGTTCTGCGCCGGTGACGACATCTCACTCATCGATGACGCGGAGACGGCAGCGGACGTCGAAGAACTGACCGACAGCCTCTACGACGTGCTGTTCGGCATCGAATCGTTGGACGTTCCCGTCATCGCGGCGGTCAACGGCCTCGCCTACGGTGGCGGGTGCGAACTCGTGGCCGCGTGTGACCTCGCCGTCGCCGTCGAGGACGCGACGTTCGCACTCCCCGAAACGAAAATCGGCGCGTATCCACCCTACGTGGTCGAGCGCGTGGCCGAGACAGTCGGGAAGAAACGGCTCATGGAACTCGCGCTGACGGGCGACCCGATTGGAGCGGAGACGGCGGCCGACTGGGGACTCGTCAATCGCGTCGTCTCGGCAGACCAACTGACCGAGTCTGTCACCCAGTTCGTCGAGTCGATTGCCGCGTCGCCGCGGCGGTCGACCGCTCTCACGAAGCAAAACGCGACAATCGGGGCGGCGAGTCCGGGGACGCGCGAACGAATCCGCGGGTCGTTCCAACAGATTCGCGCCGACGACGACTGCCGGGCGGCGACACGGCGGTTCTTCGAGCGATGAACGAGGTGTAAGTAGTCTAACGAGGTTCGTCTGGGAACGCTTCGATATCGCTATCCTCCGAGATATATACCAACAATACCCTATATATATCTAATAGCAGGGTACTTGAGTAAATCTGCAGTCGTCAACGATGATGACGCGAAAGACGGACGACGTCGTTTCACGCCGAAAGTTCTTGATTGCCACCGGCGCAGCCGGAGTCGCTGGTCTCGCTGGCTGTACAGAGGGCAACAGCGAGGCAGATTCCGAAGCCACCGACGCAGAGAACGCCGAGTCCAACACGGACACGCTCTCGGGAGCGATCGACATCGCGGGTTCGTCGACTGTCTTCCCTCTCGCGACGGCGATGGCCGAACGCTTCCAGAAGGAACACTCGGAAGTCAACATCAACATCCAGTCCACTGGCTCCGGTGGTGGCTTCGCGAACTACTTCTGTACCGGCCAGACGGACTTCAACAACGCGTCGCGTCCCATCAAATCCGAAGAAGAAGACCACTGTTCCAGTGAGGACGTCGAACCGGTCGAACTGAAGGTCGCGACCGACGCGCTGACGGTCATCGTCAACAACGACAACGACTTCATCGGCGAGGGACTCACCGTCGAACAGCTCGAGACCATCTTCTCCGCCGATTCGAAGCCGGCGACGTGGGCCGACGTCGACTCCGAGTGGCCCGACGAAGAGATAGAAATCTTTGGTCCCACTGACGCCTCCGGTACCTACGACTACTTCATCGAGGCAATCATCGGCGAGGACGGCCCAGGCCACCGCCAGGACTACTCTGCGACCGAACAGGACCGAACCATCATCCAGGGTGTCGAAGGCTCCGAGTTCGCCATCGGCTACATGGGTTACGCCTACTACAGCGAAAACACCGACGCTGTTCAGGCAGTCGCCATCGACGACGGTGATGGCTACGTCGAACCGTCGCTCGACACTGCGCTCTCTGGTGAGTACACGCCGCTGTCGCGCCCGCTGTTTACCTACCCGGCAAAGGGCGCGCTCGCGGATGACCACGTCGCCGCGTTCGCTCGCTACTGGATGGAGAGCTCTACGAACAAGGAAATCGTCGCCGACGAAGTCGGCTACGTCCCACTGGCCGAAGACGAGCAGTCCGAGATGCTCGACAAACTCGATTCGGCCATCGAAGCGGCTAACTAGCGTCTCTCTTCAGCACGTCGGCTGAACCCCCGCGCGCTTTGCGTCGCACAACAGGCCCACCGGCGAAGCTTTTTGTACCGAGACGGGACCACTGCACTCCATCGTGAACGACAGTCGAACCGATGGGGCCCCTGCCAAACTGCCAGTGTTTATGCCGGTGACGGCGTGAGTACCCAACAACTGATGGAAGGACCCGTCCCCGACCTCACCGAGCACGCCGCGGCGTGTGCAGACCGACTCCGCGACGCCGACCGAGTGCTCCTCGCTTCGCACATCGACGCCGACGGGTTGACCAGCGCCGGCATCGCCTCGACGGCGCTCGAACGCGCCGGGATTCCGTTCGAGACGGTGTTCTGTCGCCAACTCGACGAGGCCGCCATCGCCGACATCGCGGCGACCGACTACGACACCGTCCTGTTTACCGACTTCGGGAGCGGCCAACTCGACGTCATCGCCGACCACGAGTCGGCGGGCGACTTCCACCCAGTCATCGCAGACCACCACCAACCTGCCGAGGGAGTCGAGACCGAACACCACCTCAATCCACTGTTGTTCGGTCTCGACGGTGCGACCGAACTCTCCGGTGCGGGTGCGAGTTACGTCCTCGCGCGCGCACTCGAACCCGAAGGCGGAGACAATCGTGACCTCGCCGCCCTCGCGGTCGTCGGCGCCGTCGGCGACATGCAAGATACGAACGGGACGCTCACCGGTGCGAACGAAGGCATCGTCGAGGAAGGAATCGACGCGGGCGTCGTCGAAGAAGGGACAGACATCAGAATCTACGGCCGACAGACGCGTGCACTCCCGAAACTCCTCCAGTACGCGACGGACGTGCGCATCCCCGGTATCTCGAACAACGAGGCCGGTGCGATCGAGTTCCTGACCGAACTCGACGTGCCCGTCCGCGACGACGACGGCGAGTGGAAACGGTGGGTCGACCTCACGGGTGACCAACGGCAGGCACTCGCCAGCGCGCTGATTCGGCGGGCCATCGCCAGCGGCGTCCCCGCCCACCGAATCGACGACCTCGTGGGGACGACGTACGTCCTCTCACGGGAAGCAGAAGGAACCGAACTCCGTGACGTGAGCGAGTTTTCGACGCTCCTGAACGCGACCGCACGGTACGACCGGGGCGACGTCGGCCTCGCCGTCTGTCTGGGTGACCGGGACCGTGCCCTCGACAGAGCGCGCCGACTCCTCCGAAACCACCGCAAGAACCTCTCGAACGGGCTTCAGTGGGTGAAAGAACACGGCGTGGCCGTCGAAGAGAACCTCCAGTGGTTCGACGCCGGCGACGAGATTCGTGAGACCATCGTCGGCATCGTCGCCGGGATGGCCGTCGGAACCGACGCCACCCGAAACGGAATCCCCGTCTTGGCCTTCGCAGACGACGAAGACGGACAGGTGAAAGTCTCCTCGCGCGGGTCGTACGTGATGGTCAAAAACGGCCTCGACCTCTCGGTGGTCATGCGCGAGGCGTCACGAGCAGTCGGCGGCGACGGCGGTGGGCACAACGTCGCCGCGGGAGCGACGATTCCGAAGGGGTCGGTCGACGAGTTCATCGCCGAAGCCGACCGCATCGTCGGCGAGCAGTTAGCCTAACGAGTGCAGCCCCGACCGGTTCGTCCGGGCAGTCAGTCGTCTACCGGATTCGACCCGAACCTCGAAGGGACCCAGTTTTGGTCGTCGATAGGCGGTCGTTCGTAGTCGACGTCCTGTCTCGGTGGGAGTTCGATAGGGTCGGGCGTCAGGTCTTCGTACGGAATCTGGTCTAAGAGGTGTGAGATGCAGTTCAGTCGCGCGTGGCGTTTCACGTCCGCGTGGACGACGTTCCACGGTGCTTCGTCGATGTCGGTGTGTTCGAACATCGCGTCTTTGGCCTTCGAGTACTCGACCCACTTCGAGCGCGCTTGGAGGTCCATGGGACTGAGCTTCCAGCGACGCTTCGGGTCCTCGTTGCGTTTCTGGAAGCGCCGTTCTTGTTCTTCGTCGCTGATGGAGAACCAGTATTTGATGAGGACGATACCCGACCGAACGAGCATTCGCTCGAACTCGGGACAGGTTCGCAAGAACTCTTCGTACTCCTCGTCTGTGCAGAATCCCATCACGTGTTCGACGCCCGCCCGATTGTACCAACTGCGGTCGAACAGCACCATCTCGCCTTCGGTCGGGAGTTGCTCGACGTAGCGCTGGAAGTACCACTGGCCTTGCTCGCGTTCGGTCGGTTTTCCGAGTGCGACGACGCGCGCAACTCGCGGGTTGAGTCGGCGGGTGATTCGTTTGATGACCCCGCCTTTTCCTGCCGCGTCGCGCCCCTCGAAGACGACGCAGACGCGGAGGTTCTCCTCCGTAATCCAATGCTGGAGTTTGACGAGTTCTTCCTGCAAGTCGTTCAACTCGCGTTTGTACTGTTTCTTCTTCAGAACTCCCCGCTTGTTGTAGCGGTCCGCGTCACTCGTCATGCCACCAATATGTTCCTCGTGAACAAATACCAATAGGGAACGGTAGTGGTGGCCGTCGCAGAGCGTGGATCGAACACCGATTCGATATCGCAGCATGTAGTTTATCACCCGGACCAGACTTTGCGGAAAAACGGCTCCACAGTCACTCGAGAAGCGCCACGACATCCCAAATCCGCGAAATCCTCATATCATATGCTCGTGTATGTCATGGTACCGGCCCGCATGGCCGGCGAGGGGCAAGACGATGGCGACCGCGAGACCAAACCGCTTCGAATACGATTACCCGGTCGGCTACGAACCGGAGGTACAAACAGAGACGGTCGAGTTGGACCGTCGAACCGTCGAACGACTCGACGCAGTGCGCGAAGAAGACGAGTCGTACGACGAACTGATCAACGAACTCGTGTCCATCTTCACGGCGAGCGAACTATTCGCCGCCCGTGTGGACACGCCACTCATCGAGTGACGCACTGCCTCGTCACTCTATTTTCATCGCGGACTCACCCAGACCGATAGGTACCCACAGCGACTCACAGTTGCTCTCGGGGGCTCAGGTAATCGGACAATAGTAGACTAATTCTGCAACCCTCAGAGGGCCCAGACAGCTACGAGACAGGCTGAGAACCCCCGAATCGAGAGAAGAGAGGATTTGTCGAGCGTTCTGCGAAGCCGTTCGATAAATTGCCGGCCGCTATACGAAACGTCGAGATTCGGGGACACCGGCCAACCGTCCGATTTTTTGCCGGCAGCGAGGTAGGGCAGAGTATGACCGACTTCGACCCGGAGAAGTTCGAAGACAAGTACGTCCACTACTTCCCACAGCTCCAGCGCGCGTACAAGAACGCCTTCAACACGATGAACGACGAGTACGACTCGACGCTCATCCACGGCATCGACCAGCAGATTCTCAACGAGTCCGAACCGTTCTACGAGGACGGCGACTTCTACGTCGAACTCCCCGAAAACCCGGCCGAGCGACTCACTGCGGTCGTCGTCGACGACGACAAACTCGAGGCCGTCCTCGACCGGTATCTGGACGAGATTCACGCCGAACTCCGGCGTGTCTTCGGCGTCGAAGCGTAACCGAACCAAAGGCCTAAGCCCATTCACCCCGAACGCGCGGTTATGAGCACGGAGACGCAGGACGGCGAGGACGACCTCAAAGAGCGTGTCGTGAACTTCCTCCGTCGGAACTTCCCGCAGATTCAGATGCACGGTGGCAGCGCGGCCATCCGCGACCTGGACCGCGAGTCCGGCGAAGTCACGATTCTTCTCGGTGGCGCGTGTTCCGGGTGCGGTATCTCCCCGATGACCATCCAGGCCATCAAGACCCGTATGGTCAAGGAGATTCCCGAGATCAACGAAGTCCACGCCGACACCGGCATGGGCGGCGACATGGGTGGCGAGAGTCGCGGCGGGTCGCCGTCGTTCCCCGGCGAGACCAGCAGTGACACGACCGACATCGAAGACGACCAAGGCCCACAGGCCCCGTTCTAAGGCGGACTCGCTGGCGTTTCTTTTCGACCCGCGTTAGAGAACAGGAGTTTTATCGGCGACCACATCACACCCACGGGTATGACTGCCGAGTCGCCCGAGAACGTTCTCTTCGTCGTCATGGACACGGTCCGGAAAGACCATCTCACGCCGTACGGCTACGAGCGCCAGACGACGCCGGGCCTCGAACGATTTGCGGAGGAGGCGACCGTCTTCGAACAGGCCGTTGCGCCCGCACCGTGGACCCTCCCGGTTCACGCCTCGCTCTTTACTGGGATGTACCCGAGTCGACACGGGGCCGACCAGGAGAACCCCTATCTCGACGGTGCGACCACACTGGCCGAGACGCTCTCGGCGGCCGGATACGACACCGCGTGTTACTCCTCGAACGCGTGGATTACCCCGTACACACACCTGACAGACGGGTTCGCAGAACAGGACAACTTCTTCGAGGTCATGCCGGGAGACTTCCTCTCTGGCCCGTTGGCGAAAGCCTGGAAGACGATGAACGACAGCGAAACCCTCCGCGCGCTCGCCGACAAACTCGTCAGCCTCGGCAACACCGCCCACGAGTATCTCGCGGGCGGTGAGGGTGCCGACTCGAAGACGCCCGCAGTCGTCGACCAGACCATCGACTTCGTCGACGACTCCGACCAGTTCTTCGCGTTCGTCAACCTCATGGACGCCCACCTCCCGTACCACCCGCCCGAGGAGTACAAAGAGGAGTTCGCACCGGGTGTCGATTCGACCGACGTGTGCCAAAACTCCAAGGAGTACAACGCGGGCGCGTACGAGATAGACGACCAGGAGTGGGAAGACATCCGCGGCCTCTACGACGCCGAAATCGCCCACATCGACGACCAACTCACGCGACTGTTCGACTACCTGAAAGAGACCGGCCAGTGGGACGACACCATGGTCGTCGTCTGTGCTGACCACGGCGAACTTCACGGCGAACACGGCCTCTACGGCCACGAGTTCTGCCTGTACGACCCGCTCGTCAACGTCCCGCTCATGGTCAAACACCCGAAACTCGGCGCTGGCAGACGCGAAGACCAGGTCGAACTCGTCGACCTCTATCACACGGTCCTCGACGCACTGGGTGTCGAAGGTGGTGAACCCGCCAGCCCTGGTGACGACGTCGTCGCACTCGACCGAACCCGGTCGCTCCTCTCTGTAGATTACCGCGAGTTCGCCGGCGTGGACGACGCAGACCCCGGCCAACACCACGATGGCGAGTACGCGTTCGTCGAATACTCCCGCCCCGTGGTCGAACTCAAGCAGTTAGAAGAGAAGGCGTCCAGCGCCGGTATCGACCTCTCCGAAGACTCGCGGTTCTACTCGCGAATGCGGTCTGCTCGCCGCGTCGACGCCAAATACACGCGTATCGACCGCATTCCGGACGAAGCCCACCGACTCGACTCTGACCCTGACGAGACGGAGAACCTCGCCGATTCGGACGACGAAGCCATCGCCGAGACCGAGGCCGCACTCTCCGCGTTCGAAGACGCCATCGGCGGTGCGTGGACCGACGCGCTCGACACCGACGTGTCGGACGACTCGGTCGACCAGATGGACGACGAAGCACAAGAGCGACTCCGCGACCTGGGCTACCTCGAATAAGCGAAATCGGCCGTTTGACCCCGACTTGCCACGTTATCGAACTTACTGCGTTATCGCAGTCCCTTTCCCCGTTATCGCAGTCCCTTTCCGCGTTCCCACGCACGCAACAGCGCCGTGAGCGTCTGATTCGTCGGTACCTCGAATTGGTGTTTTACGGCCGTCTCGACGACTGCCCCGTTGATAGCGTCCACTTCGGTTCGCTTCCCCGAGTCGACGTCCTGGAGCATCGACGAGTGGTTTGCTGCTGTTTTCTCGACGACCCGGTCGATAGCCTCACGAGCCACACGGTTCGGGAGGCGAACACCCTCTAATCGGGCGATACGAGCAGTTTCACGGGCGGCACGATGGGCAACGTCGTGAGCCTCGTCGGTCGCCAACGCGCCGTTTTCCACCCTCGCGAGTGCAGTGACGGCGTTGATGCCGGCGTTGACGGCGAGTTTCTCCCATCGCCGACGGGGCATATCCGAGGCGACGAGTGTGTTGATATTCGCGTCGCGGAACGCCTTGCCAGCGCGCTCGGCGACCGGGGACGTCCCCCCGTCGAGCGCGCCGAGGACGACGCGACCGACGCCCGTACACTCGACACGACCAGGAGCGACGAGGCGCGCACCGTACGTGACCGTTCCCGCGAGAACGGGCACGTCGAGGTGGGATTCGAGGAGTTCCTCGGTGAGGCCGTTTTGCAGTGAGAGGACGGCATCGACGTCGCACGCCGCGAGTGCCTCGGCGGCCGCGAGCGTGTCGAACGATTTGACGGTCACCAGTGCGAGGTCGGCGTCGTGACCCGTTTCTGTAGTCGTTGCCGTGGGTGTGACGTGTCCAGACTCGGCACCGACGACGTCGAGGCCAGTCTTCGAGACGCGTGCGACGTGTCGGTCTCGGCCGACGAGCGTCACGTCGTGGACCGACGCGAGGAGGCCGCCGACGAGGGTTCCGAGGCTACCCGCGCCGAAGACGAGGATACGCATGGCTACAGGTTCTCGTCGGGCGATAAAAATCGATGAGTCTCGTGGGACGACTCAGTCTTCGGTCCAGTAGTAGATGTGTTCGCGTTTCGCGCCGCAGTTCGGGCAGGTGTCGGGCAACGCCTCGATGTCTCCCATCTCGCCGCAGTCGCTGCACCGCCACATCAACTCAGCCTCCCCGAACTCGTGGCCGGCGCGCTCGTGCTCGATAGACATTCCCGCGAGTCCCTCGCGAGTCGTGACGAAGAACCCGTCCTCGTCGAAGCCGCGGATGTGGCCGATTTTCGTCCCATCCTCTGTATATACCGCCATTCCGACGGTTGGCTGTGTCTCGGTAGCCATATGTGAACAATGGGCACGCACGTGGTAAAATTGAATGGCCAGCCACAGCCTCAGGCGGGCTTGCATCGTGCCCGGTATAAGTGATAAACCATATAGTGCGATATAAAATCGGTCGGCGGGCGCGAATCCGCTCTCGAATGTCTGGTAGAGCAGTCGCCCTCGCAACCGGGGTGGGGTTGTTCGCTCCCACGATGGGGCGATAGCTGTGTCTCATCTGCATCTCGTCAGGACGGACCCCAACACACCCCAACGCGACGGGAGTGGGGGATGTTCAGTGGTATCTCTTCACGCGCGCCGAACAAACACTAGAGGTCAGTGCACGAGAGTGGACACGAATGTACGACATTCAGAAAATCAGATAGATAGTGGAACATCAACGACCAGAAGTGAGGGCCGCGGACCAGATAGTGCACGTCGTCCGTGACGCTGGCAACGTGGCCTGTGACGTTGACAACGTCGTCCGACAGTTGGCTACATGAAGTCCGCGATGCCGGACTGTTTGTTTTTGTCGTTCTCGAAGATAGATTCGAGGCTCTTTTCGAGCACTTCGAGCCGCTGTTTGGTGTAGTCCCGGCAGTTGAACTCCTCTGCCACCTCGATAGCGACGTCCATGTACTTGTTCACAGACCCCTGGTGGACCGTGAGGTTCACCCGACCACCGCACTCGCGGCACTCCCCCGTGAGGGGCATCCGGCGGTACTTCTCGCCACAGTCGAGACAGCGCGTCTCCTGTCTGGAGAACGCGCGAAGGTTCCCGATGAGGTCGGGTAGGAAGTGCCCCTCGATGACGCGTTCTGCCACGTCAGTCTCGTCGACGGCGCGGAGTTTCCGCGCGAGGAAGAGCTGGGCGTCCATCTTGTCCATCATCGACCCGAGCGTCTTGTACGCAGAGAGGTCCGGGCCGGCGGCGATGTTCGTCGTGTCGTGGGTGTGGTCGAACCCGGTGTACTCGCGGTCGGTGCCGAGGAACTCCTCCGCGATGGTGACTTCGTCTTCCCAGTCGTCTGGGTCTTCCATCCGGAGGGTCGCTTCGTAGAAGTCGCGGGGGTACTGCCGGACGATGTCCATGTTGTGCGCCTCGTCGTCGATCTCCGAGGGGTCGATGCGCGAGGACATCACGAGTGGGGCGTCCATCTGCCCACCGCGTTTGTCCGGGAGGAATTCTTTCGAGAAGTTGAGAAGTCCGTCCATGAGGAGCATCACGCAGTCTTCGTCCCCGTCGCATTGCCCGACGTAGAGGTCGTGTGCGACGAGTGAGTTCGTCTCCTCGACAGTCAATGAGTAGGTGTGTTCGACATCGCTTTCGACGTATTCGACAGACACGACTTCGTCGAGCCACGTGTCACCGCCGTCAGCGAAGAGCGGTTCCGACTCTGAACCGACAGGTGCTGAGTCAGGGGCTTTCGGTGACGGAACAGCATCGCCCTCGTTGAGTTCGTGTGCAGAGATGCGTTCGAGCCGGTCGTCAGTCGCCCGAATCATCGTATGGTCCGGTGTGACCGTCAATTCCCTCCCAGCGCGAGTTTCGATTCGAACGAGTTGGTCCGGTGCGACGTGTTTAGACACCGCTTCGACTGGTTTGACAGTCTCTCTGCCGTCTCTGGTGAGCGATGGGACGTACACGTCACCATCGAGTTCCTGAACCAGCGTCCCGAAGTCGTCAGTTCTCGGTTCGTCAAGGCGTTCTTCGACCAGTGTCTGAACGTCGCCGAAATGCCAGTCACCAGTTTCGTCCTGGTACCAGACTTCAGTCTCGGGATGGAAACAATTCCTCCGTTTCGCGGCGTGGAAGTACGGATGCGCATATCCGACCGCTGCTGTCGTGAATCCGACGACGCGGCCGACGACTGCCGCGGACGTGTGCGGGGCCATCCCGAAGACGAGTTCGCCGATGAGGTCGTCGCGTTCGTCCATCTGATAGAACGGGTCGAGACCGTAGAACGTCTCTAAGAGGTCGTCGACGAAGTTCGCGGTCTGCATCATGTGCTTCGCCGCGCCGTTCGAGAGGACGATGTCCTGTACTTTGAGTTCGACCAGTTGGTCGTCGAACCGGAGCGGTTCGCCGTCGATGTCGGTCTCGTAGCCGAGTTCGCGGAAGTGACCGGCCGTCACGTCGAGTTCCTGTGGGCGAACCGCCGTCACGGGCAGGTCGGTCATGTCGTAGCGGACCGTTCCGTCTTTGAACGACGACACGTCGTGTTTCGCCCGGAGAACACCTTTCTCGATGGGTTCGGGCGTCTTGTTCGAGGAGGTGAGTCCCTTGACGCCTTTCAGAATCTTGAACGAGGATTCGCGTTCGCCGACGTTTTCGAGTGCGCTTCGGTACTCGGTGTTCAGGTCGATATCCTGCCACTCGACGCTCTCGACTTCCCACTCACAGCGGTCACAGTAGACGCGACCCGATTCGTCGGGTTGGACGACGGTTCCACAGTCGTCACACTCGTAGTGAGGGTCGGTGTGGGCACCACACGATTCGCACTTCGGTTTGAATCCGAACGCGCCGCAGTCGGGGCACGTCCGCTTGCCGACGCGAACCGAGATGTGGCCGCGTTTTCCGGAGTCGCCGAAGGTGCGGGCGGCATCGCCGACGTCGCGTTGACTGCCACCGGCCTCACCGATGGGAAAGAGCGTGTGGACTGCCGGCGAGAGGTCACGGCGCTCGGACTTCTCCGGACGACCCATCCGGTTGCCGATTCGAGTCGGTGCGCGCTCACGGACCGTGAAGGGAGCGACTTCGTTGACCGCCTCGATCGCGTTGGTTCCGTCGTCCCACTCGCGGGCGCGGGCCGACAGGTCGTCGAGTTCCCACGTCCGTTCTCGGTCGTCTGTGAGACCGAGGGTTCGCGCGAGCGGTCGCCAGACGGGGACGCGAAGCGTCTCGTCTGTCTGTCGGTGTGCGACGAGGAGATGTTCGAGTGCCTCTCGGATGTCGGGGGTGTTTTCGAGGACGAGCGTGCCGGCGTCGCCGTGTTCGGGTTCGTTGTCGGCACCGACACTCACACCGGCGCCGCCGTCTGTTTCGGCGGCGACGACGTCGCCGGCAGCGACAGTGTCGGCCAGGGCGTCGAATCGTTCGACCGAGATATCGTGCCAGAGATACGTGAACGCGGGATGGAGCGGTGCGTCGTACTCGGTCGCCCAATCGAGTGCCACGTCGACGTCCGGGTCTTCGAGGTCGATAGTCGGGTCGTCACGCAGTGCCTGGACGTTGGCGTCTGTGGCTTCGAAGTCCTGAATCCACCACTCGAAGACGTACGACGCGGGTGCCAGCGGGTGGTTGTTCTCGACGAACTCGCCGAAGTTGACGAGATACTCACCGAGGTCAAGAATCTTCTCGACCCCGTTTTGGAGCTCTTCGGCCTCTTCGGGGTCGTCGATACGGCGAACGTCGCCGTTGGCGAGTCTGACCGTCGGTCCCTCGATGGAGTCGACGGGGACGACACCACCTGCTTTCCCCGGTCGTTCGGTCTTTATCTGGGTTCCAGTCGCGATGAAGTCGTCGACGATGTGCATCGTCGCGGGGTGGACGCCCGCGGTTGCGAACCCGTGATTTCGGGCGCGGCCGTACCGGAGTCGGAACCCACCGGGTGCGGAAGGGTGGCCGAAGACCGGGCGGCCGGCGATGAGGTCACGCAGGAACTTCGTCGCGGGTTCGACGCGAACAGAGCCTTCCGGGTCGGCGTCGCCAGCGTCGTCAGCGACCGCCTCCTCCGGGGCGTCTGCGTCGTCTTCGTCACCGTCGTCTGCGTCGGCGGCCGCGTCGTCACCGTCGTCTTTGCCAATCGTGCCGTCGATGAGGTCCTGTAACCACGGCCAGTCGACTTCGTCGAGTTGGCGGGTGTAGCGCTGAATCTTCGGGGCCTTGAGTGCGATACCTTCGGCCATGACGAGACACATCCCACCGCGAGCGGAGTTGGTATCGACGCGTTCGAGGTCGCGATAGCCCGAGACTTCCTCGTCGCCCGTCGCCTCGCCGTCGAGCATGATGGGCATGTTCTCGGCGATGAAGCGCGTCTCTTTGTCCTTCGGCGAGTACTGCAGTCCGGTCTCTTTGTCGTAGAGATTTATCTCTTCGACGTAGCGTTCGGCCTCGTCGTTTCGCGTCTTGTACTCGTCGATGCCGAGGAGCGACCGGGCGTAGTCGGCCACGAGCACGGAGAGTGCCTGTGCAGTCCCACCCGCAGAGCGAATCGGGCCGGCGTAGTAGACGTTGACGAACTCGGTGCCGTCGTCGTTGTCGAGAATCTCGACGCGGTCGATTCCCTCGATTGGTGCGGCGACGACACCCTCGGTGAGGAGGGCGACGGCGGTGCGAACCGCACCCTCGACTTTGCCCTCGCGGGAGTCGTAATCACCGACGTTGCCGTCGACGAAGTCGGTCACGAGTTCGAGAGCGGCCTCTTCGCGGGACATCTGCCCTTCGAGTTCGCGGACACGCTCGGCGACGCCGTCGATGCCGAGGATGTTCTCGACACGGTCGGCCATGTCCTTGGCGACCGGAATCTCGACTTCGGTCTTCGGGTCGTGCCCTTGCGCCTTCGCGGCGCGTGCGAGGTCGAAGGCTTCGTCCAGGCGGTCTTCGATGCGCGCGAAGTAGCGCTCGTCCTCCTCTCGCACGGTTTAGAGCCAGAGGTCGAGGTCGGTCACGTCGTCGTGGGCGCGTTCGAGCGGTTCGTCGAACGCGCGGAGGTTCACCTCACCGGCGAAGACGGTTGCCGAATCGAGGTGGCCCGCGAGCGACTGGCCGCTCCGTCGAGAGAGCACCGCGTGGGTGTGCGCGAACGGTTCGCCGTCGAGCAACGAGACGTTGCCGACGCAGGCGGCGACTTCGAGCGGTTCGTCGAACGTGACAGATTGATACTCCTGGTCGTCCTGGTCGTAGAACCAGATTTCGGCGTCCTGTACCGCACCCATCGCGTTGAACCACGCGGACTCGATATCCTTCCGCGCGCAGAACTCCTCAATCTCTTCGCGCCAGTCCGCACCGTGTTCGAGGCGTGCGAGATACTCCTCGCTGACTGTCACCGCTCGAGCGTTCATGCTACGTACCACGAGCGAGTCGGACTAAAATGTAAATGGTCTCGCCTGCAACGTGGCAGACGAACCGAGTCGAGAACCGATGCCGAAGCGATTATCGCCAGTCGTCGAGTGCGACTGCGTCGGTTACGTCGGCCGCGAGCCAAGCGTCGTCGCGGGAGATATCCGCAATAATAAGACGCTGGCCCGTCTGGGTGCTGTCCACCGAGGCCATAACCTCAGCGCCCGAGTCGTCGACGGAAACCTTCGCATCCGGCGTCATGTATGATACGTAGTGACACCCCTATATAAGTTGCCCGAAACGGAAGGCACGGCATCGACTGACACACCATTCTGTCGTTCGAGAAACTAGTTTGGAAATCAAACTGTTCGTTTGAGCATTTCTCGTGGCAGAATTCGCCGTTTGGGCACGGAACTACACCCCGACGTACCCATCCTATTTCAAACGAATCGAATACGGTAAGTTTATCCACAAGGACTGGGAAGATTGGTCCGAATGCCAGACACTAACAAACTCTCGCGACGTCGTTTCCTGAAGGCAACGGGTGGGGCCGCTACGGCCGCTGCTCTCGCCGGGTGTACCGGCGGCGGTGACGGTGACGGAGATACGACCACCGAAGACACCGGTGGCGAAGAGACCACGACCGCAGCCGAGACGACGGAAGAAGAGCAGTCCGGCAACGAACTGTCCGGATCTATCTTCCAGAAGATCAGCAGTGGTACGATTACCACGTTCGACCCTGTCGCTGCGACTGACACTGCCTCCGGGCAGGTCATCCAGCAGATGTTCGACTGTCTGATGTCCTATCCGGACGGTCTCCCGACGGTCGAGAACGAACTCGCCGCGGACTACGAGGCGTCCGACGACTTCACGACGTACACGTTCCAGCTCGAAGACGCGACCTACCACGACGGTCGCTCGGTCAAGGCTGCTGACTTCGCCTACGCGTGGGAACGTCTCGCGTCGTCGTCGAACAGCCGTCGTGCGTACTTCATCCTCGACTCCATCGGTATGGAGCACGAGACTGACGGTGAGGGTAACTACGTCCCCGGTTCGCTCGGCGTCGAAGCCACGAGCGACACCGAACTCGTCGTCAACCTCAAAGAGCCGTTCCACGACACCCTCGAGATGCTCGCGTACACCTCGTTCGCCGCACTGCCGGAAGGCATCGTCGGCGACATCGAGGGCTACGACGGCGAGATGGAGTACACCGACTTCGCCAGCAAGAACCCGATTGGCTCCGGTCCGTTCGAGTTCGCATTCTGGGAGAAGGGTACCGCAGCAGCCGTCACCAAGTACGACGACTACTACGGCGACGTCGCACAGGTCGACAACGTCCGCTGGCAGGTCATCGAGGACGACACGGCACGGTACAACTACGCGATGAACGAGAACGCAGACTACTTCGGTCTGCCCACCGCGCAGTACGACCCTGGTAAGATCCAGGTGGACAATGTCGACGAGTTCGGTCGTGAGGTCGGTAAGTACGGCCCAGTCCGTAACGGCAAGACGGTCAACTACGTCGGCGTCCCGACCCTGTCCATCTTCTACGTTGGCTTCAACATGAAGAAGGTCCCGAAGCCGGTTCGCCAGGCGTTCGCGTACGTCATGAACCAGGACCAGATGGTCGAGGAAGTGTTCAAGGGACGCGGCTCCCCGGCGTACATCTTCACGCCGCCGACCATCTACCCAGGTGGCGCAACGGAAGCCCGCGACAAGATCGAGGCCGACTACCCGTACGGTGTCGGCGAGACCAACATCCAGGCAGCCCGCGAGGTCATGGAAGAAGCTGGCTACAGCGAGGACAACAAGTTCGAAGTCCAGTGGACCCAGTACAACTCCGACACGTGGGAGGAGATGGCGAAGATTCTGCGCGACCAGCTCGCGTCGGCTCACGTCAACATGAAGATCCAGAAGGCCGACTTCTCGACGCTCCTCGAGCGTGGCCGCAACGGTCAGCTCGAAGCGTACACCCTCGGCTGGATCGCCGACTGGCCAGCAGCGGACAACTTCCTCCAGCTGCTCAACCCGCCGCAAACTGACACGTCGCAGCCAGGCCCGATCTCGTACGTCAACTGGACGTCCGACAACGGCGACGCCTACCAGAAGGCGACCGACGCCTACCAGCGCGTCGTCAACAACCCGTCGCCGACCGACGACGCCCAGGCAGTCCGTGACGAAGCCTACGTCGAAATCGAGGAATCCAACTGGGAAGACGTCGCGATGCTCAACGTCTTCAACCGCAAGGACGAACGGTTCTGGTACGACACCCTCAACATCGAGCCGTTCGGTGGCATGGGCCCGAGCCGCCAGAAGCTCAACAAGGTTACCCTCAACCGGTAATCTTCCCCTTCCGCGGGGACGTTTCGGCGTCGACATCGAACAGAGAACGCTCAAAAATTTTTGACACGCGTACAGTTAGTTACTGGTATCCACCAGATTCATCTAAAACAACTGGGGAAAGTTCGATATTGGGACTGGGAAGCGCAAGACATATCCATCCCACTCATTAAACCCTTACAATAATGTCCGCTCGAACGGTCTGCGAGGTGATGCCATGAGTCGATGGCAGTACTTCCTTCGCAGGGTACTGATGTCGATTCCAGTCGTCATCTTCGGGACGACGATTACGTTCGCCCTCATCCGCTTAGGTCCACTCGACCCCGTATCAGCAATTCTGGGGACGCAGTACAACCCTCAAGCGGCCGAGCAAATCCGAACCAACCTCGGGTTGAACCAACCGCTCTGGAGTCAGTATTTCGACTTCATGTACCGGCTGTTTACCTTCCAGCTCGGTCAGTCGTGGGTCATCGCACCAGGGACCACGGCGTACGAACTCATCCAAGTGTACGCTCCCCGGACGATTTGGCTCGGCTTCTGGTCGGTCCTCATCGCCCTGTTCGTCGGGATTCCGCTCGGCTTCTACGCCGGGTTGAACCCGAACACGCTGTCGGACTACGTCGCGTCGTTCGGCGGAATCGTCTGGCGTGCGATGCCGAACTTCTGGTTGGCGATTATGCTCGTCACTGCACTCTCACAGACGGGGCAGTGGACGAACGGGTTCTTCACGTGGCAGACGTGGATCGTGAAGACGAACGTCGTCACGCCACCAGCGCTCGGCTTCTTCCAAGACCCGATACAAGGATTCCTCGCTGACCCTGGTGGGTGGTTCAACTCGTTCCTCAAAGCGACGAAGCAGATTGCACCCGCAGCGCTCGTTCTCGGGTCCGCATCGATGGGTAACGAGATGCGTATCGGTCGGACGGCAGTTCTCGAGACCATCAACTCGAACTACGTCGAGACCGCGCGTGCGAAGGGTGTCTCGGGCCGGTCGCTCGTCTGGAAGCACATCTTCCGGAACGCGCTCATCCCGCTCGTTCCCATCATCACGGGTGAGGCGTTCTTGCTCCTCGGCGGGTCCGTCTTCGTCGAGACTGTCTTCGCGATCAACGGCCTCGGATGGCTGTTCTTCAACGCCGCCATCAACGGTGACCTTCCGCTCATCGGGACGCTGATGTATATCTTCATCCTCATCTTGGTCGGAACGAACATTCTCCAGGACTTCCTGTACACGGTTATCGACCCGCGCGTCGGGTACGAGGGGTGAATCACAGTGAGCACACAAACTGAAACCGAAATTCCGCTTCGACAACGAGTCGCTGAGAATCCCCAACCCGCGCTGGTTTGGGCCGCAATCGGTGCGGTCCTCGTCGGCGTCGAACTTGGCGCAATCCTTCAGGTCGTCGTCGCCATCGGTGGCGTCATCGTCAACCTGGTCCCAGGCGACCCCGGTGCCGCACTGGTGACGTCGCTCCAAGAGTCACTCAAGGGAATCCCGACACTCGTCTCACGCGAGTTCATCCCGAACCAGGGCTACTGGAACGGGTCTGAGTGGGTCGGGACGTTCCTCGGCCTCTCACCCGGTCAGGCGTGGGCAGTTCGGTTCGTCGTCGTCTACGCGTACGCCTTCGCCGTCCTGGGCTGGCTCTGGGACGGGTACAAGCGCTACCGGCAGTACTACCGCCGCGCAGACTGGACACCGCGTGACGACGTCGTCAATCGGTTCCGCGGCCACACCTGGGGGCAGTTCGGTCTCGTCATCACCATCGCGTTCGTCGTCATGGCCGTGTTCGCGCCCGCACTCGGGCCGACCACGATGGAGCAGAACATCCTCCAACCGTACGACTACGAGATAAACTACTTCGACGAAGAGAGCCAGACCGTCGAGACGGCCCTCGTCGGTGAGGCGAACATCGGGTCCGGTTCACAGGGCGCCGGTGACGAGAACGTCGCACCGATGACCTACGACGACTACGGCAGATTCCATCCATTCGGCACAGCGACCAACGGGAAGGACTTGTTTACACAGGTGGTGTTCGGGGCGAGGATATCGCTCACCATCGCCACCGTCGCCATGGGTATCGCCGGCATCATCGGACTCTCGTTGGCGATGATTACGGCCTACTACAAGGGTCTCGCTGACCTCGCAATCGTGTTGGCGAGTGACTCGATTCAGGCACTGCCGGTCATCATGGTCCTCATCCTGATGCTCGTCATCTTCCAGAACACCTGGGTGAGAGACCTGTACGACGGTGCTGTGCTGATTATCCTCATCTTCAGCCTCGTCTACTGGCCGTTCATCTGGCGGTCGATACGTGGTCCCGCGTTCCAGGTCTCCGAGCAGGACTGGATCGACGCCGCGAAATCGTTCGGACAGACACCGGGACAGGTCATGCGCAAGCACATGGCCCCGTACGTGTTCAGCTACATGCTCATCTACGCGTCGCTCAGTCTCGGTGGCATCATCATCAGCGTCGCCGGCCTCTCGTACCTCGGTCTCGGCATCACGGCACCGACGCCCGAGTGGGGCCGCCTCATCGCCGACGGTCAGCAGTACGTCGCGAGTCCCTCGTGGCACATCTCGCTGATTCCGGGTGTGCTCATCACGCTCGTCGTGACGGGACTGAACGCCTTCGGTGACGGCATCCGCGACGCCATCGACCCGCAGGCCGACACCGGTGACGAGGCCGCGGCGACAGGAGGTGGCGCATGAGCACCGAACAGCCGACCGAGACACGCCAGAAGGGCGAACCGATTCTGTCGGTCGAGAACGTTCGAACCTCGTTCTACACCGACAAGGAAGTCATCCGCGCCGTCGACGGTGTCTCGTTCGACATCTACCGCGGTGAGACGGTCGGTATCGTCGGTGAGTCCGGGTCTGGGAAGTCCGTCACGGCGCGCTCTATCATGCGCCTCGTCGACAACCCCGGCCGCATCGAAAACGGCCGAATCATGTACGACGGCGAGAACCTGCTGGACAAGAAGCCAAAGCAGATGCGCGCCATCCGTGGCGGCAGCATCGCGATGGTGTTCCAGGACCCGCTGACGAGTCTGAACCCCGTCTACACCGTCGGTAACCAGATCAAAGAGTCGCTTCGCCTGCACCGTGGCATGAGCGGGAAGGAGGCGACGAAGGAGGCCATCGAACTGCTCGAAGCAGTCGGCATCCCCGACGCCCACCGTCGTATCCGCGAGTATCCGCACCAGTTCTCCGGTGGGATGCGCCAGCGTGCCGTCATCGCGATGGCGCTCGCGTGCGACCCCGAACTGCTCATCTGTGACGAACCGACGACGGCACTCGACGTGACCATCCAGGCGCAGATTCTGGAACTCCTCGAAGACATCCAGGAAGAACGCGACCTCGCGATCATGTTCATCACTCACGACATGGGTGTCATCGCAGAGATTGCAGACCGCGTCAACGTGATGTACGCGGGTGAAATCGTCGAGAGTGCGCCAGCCGTCGAACTGTTCGAATCACCGAAACATCCCTACACGCAAGGCCTGCTCAACTCCATCCCCGGACAGGGACTCGAAGAAGGAGGCCGTCTGTCGACCATCGAAGGCGACGTGCCGACGCCGAACGAAGAACCGACCTACTGCCGGTTCGCACCTCGGTGTCCCAAGGCGTTCGCAGAGTGTGACACGGTGCATCCGGTTCCGGTCGAAGTGGGCGACGACTCGACGCAACATCAGGCGTCGTGTCTCCTCTACCCGAAGAATCTCTCGAAGGAGGAGGCGCTCGACGTCCACCGCGAGCGCGGTGCGAAGGGAGGTGACCAGCGATGAGTACGACGTCTACTGAAGAATCGAAGATGACCCGTGAGACCCAAGAGACGCTCCTCGAAGTCGACGACCTCAAGACGTACTACGAGGACGGCGGCCTGCTCAACAGTAATCCAGTGAAGGCTGTCGACGGCGTATCGTTCGAAATCACCCGCGGCGAGACGCTGGGTCTCGTCGGTGAGTCTGGGTGTGGGAAGTCCACGCTCGGCCGGACGTTGATGCGCCTCGAAGAAGCGACCGCGGGCGAGGTGAAACTCAACGGGACGGACATCACGACGCTGTCGGGTGCGGACCTCAAGCAGTTCCGCAACGACGTGCAGATGGTGTTCCAGGACCCCGATTCGAGCCTCAACGAGCGGATGACCGTCGGTGAAATCATCCGCGAACCGCTCGACGTCCACGACTGGAAGACGCCGGACGAGCGCCGAGCGCGCGTCCGCGAACTCCTCGAGACGGTTGGCCTCCAAGAAGAGCACTACTACCGCTACCCCCACCAGTTCTCCGGTGGGCAGCGCCAGCGTATCGGTATCGCCCGTGCGCTCGCGCTCGAACCCGAGTTCATCATCCTCGACGAACCGGTGTCCGCGCTCGACGTGAGTGTCCAAGCGAAGATTCTCAACCTGCTCGAAGACCTGCAAAACGAGTTCGGCCTCACCTACCTCTTTATCGCCCACGACCTCGCGGTCGTCCGCCACATCTGTGACCGCGTCGCGGTGATGTATCTCGGCAACATCATGGAGATTGGCCCGGCGGACGAGATGTTCGAGTCGCCGGCCAACCCGTACACGCACGCGCTGTTGTCGTCGATTCCCGAACCGGACCCGACGGTCGCACGCGACCGAATCACTCTCCGTGGGACGCCGCCGAGTCCGCGCGACCCACCGGCAGGCTGTCCGTTCTCGACGCGGTGTCCGGTGAAGATTCGGCCCGACCAGTACACCGACCTCGACGACGACGTCTGGGAGCGCATCGAAGTGTTCCGCGAAGTCCTCCGCGAACGGTCGCGCGCCGAACTGTCGTTGTCCGACCGCGTCCGGAAACTGATTGGCCGCGAAACCGTGCAGGCGGGCATGGACGACACGCTCACCGAACTGTTCGGTGGACTCTCCGTGCCGGTGTCGGTCATGGACCACCTCAAGGAGGCCGCAGACTACGCCGAAAACGGCGACGAAGACGCCGCACGGGCGTATCTCCGCGAGGAGTTCGGCAGTGTCTGTGACAGTGAGCGTCCCGACCAACTCGGTGTCGGTGACCGTGGCCGACTGAGTCTCTGTCACCGCCACGACGAGCAGTACGACGAACCCGCGGCCGTCTTCGAAACGCTCGTCCAGTAATCGATGGAGTTCGACCCACGCCGAATCGGTGTCAAAACCATCGACGCAGTGGTCTACGCTGTCGTCCTCACCGGCGTGGTGTTCACCCTCACCGCAACCGTGAGCGTCGGGCTCGGCGGTGGGTTGCCGGGCGCGAAGTGGCTCATGTTCTTTCTCGGATTCACCATGCTCGCGTACGCGTCACTGAAACTTCGCCCGAAAGCCGCGTGGAAAGGCGGGCGCGACGACGGCGGACTGTTCTCCGGGAGCGACGAACCCGTCGGCGTCGAGAAACTCGTCGGTGGACTCCTCGATACGGTGCTGCCGGCGTCGCTCCGACCCGAACCGAACGAGCGACCGTCCAGCGGGGTGAAACTCTTCCTCGCGGCGGTCTGTATCCTCGCCACGTCGTTCCTGATGGAAGTCGTCTTCGGCATCAACTACTGACATCGCGTCCCCTGTTGTTCGATGCCTTTTACCATATCCGTCGTCCACCACAGGTATGGTCGAGACTGGAGACGAAGAGGTCGAAAACGCCGAACGCATCGCGGGCGAAGCAGACCGTCGCCGCGAAGCGTGGGGTGCGACCCTCGACGACATGACCGCGCTGGCCGACGAGTACGAAGCAGACGGATGGGAGACCGTCCGTATCGCCGCCGGGAGTACCGGCACGTTCGGTCCCGGTGACGCGAAAGCTGACGACGAGTCGTTCGGTATCGCCTACGTCGTCCCCGGAAACAAGGCCGAAGAAGTCTCCGAACTCTTCGAGAAGTCCTCGTTCCCCGAGTACGAAGTCTACCGCGCGGAGAACGACGGTCTCGTCTACATGGTGACCGCCCTACTCGCGCCCGACATCGAGACTGCCGTGTTCGTCGCCGGCGCGTGGGAGCAACGGACCGCACTCAACTGCGCAAAAGCCGCCATCGAACACGGGCGAATGTACAGTTATCTCCAGAAACTCGATGGAACCCTGGTCGGCGTCGTCGAACACGACGACCCAGAGAAGTTCTTCCCCAACCTCGACGCGATTCGCCGGTACGCTCCGAACGCTGGCGACGACGAATCGGCAGATGACGCCGATTCGACCGACGAAACCGACGACGCAGACGCCTAACACACCGGGCACAAACGGGGCTGGTTTCTCTCTCAGACGTGGTGTGTCAACTAGTCGAGAGCGTTCGCAGAGTACATTAGGCGTGGGGGTGAAAGCGGGGGTATGAAAGTAGCCGACGCGATGACGCCCGGTGAGAAGGTCGTGACCGTGTCCCTTCCGGGCACCCGCGACGACGTTCTGGAGTACCTCCAAGAGCGTGGCTTCTCCTCTGTTCCCGTCGTGAAAGAGAACGACGAGGGCGCGACGTACCGTGGTCTCATCTCCCGAGAAGACCTCATCAAGCACCCGGACGAAGACCAACTCGCAGTACTCGTCCGCGAAGTGCCGACCGTCAGCGCCGACGACGACCTGGAAGAAGCGGCGGCGACGATGGTCTCGGAAGGCGCACGCCGACTGCCCGTCGTCGATGGAGACACCATCGAGGGCATCCTCACCGTGACCGACGTGGTTCGTGCCATCGCCCGCGGCGACATCGACGGCGAGACCATCGTCGGTGACCTCGCCTCGCGCGACGTGAACACCACGTACATCGAGACGCCCCTCCCAGTCGTCGAGCGCGAGATTTACTACGCGAACGTCCCCTACGCAGTCGTCCTCGACAAAGAGGCCTCGCTGGCTGGCATCGTCACCGAAGTCGACATCATCGAAGTCGCCCGCGTCGTCGAAGGCGAGGCAGGCACCGGTGACTCCGTCGCCAACCAGGACGACGAGTGGATGTGGGAAGGAATCAAGGCCGTCGGCAACCGGTACATCCCGACGCGGAACGTCGAGATTCCGGCCGAACCGGTCTCGAAGTTCATGACCGAGAACCTCGAAACCGTCTCGACGAGCGTCAACGCCAAAGACGCCGCGCAGATGATGATTCGCGAGGACATCGAGCAGATTCCGATGGTGACCGGCGACGAACTCGTCGGCATCGTCCGCGACATCAACCTGCTGGAGGCACTGTATGAGTGAGGGTGCTGAATCGGCCGCACTCGCCGAACTGGCGAAGCGTCGTGGCTTCTTCTTCGGCTCTTCGGAGGCCTACGGCGGTGTCGGCGGCTTTTACACCTACGGCCCACAGGGTGCGGCGCTGAAGTCGAACGTCGAAGAGGCGTGGCGCGAGCGCTTCGCCGTCCAGGAGGGCAACCTCGAGATAGAGGCTCCGACCATCATGCCCGAACCGGTCTTCGAGGCGTCGGGTCACCTCGACGGCTTCGACGACATGCTCGTCGAGTGTGCCGAGTGTGGCGAATCCCACCGTGCAGACCACCTCATCGAGGACAACTCCGAGTTAGAAGACGCGGAGACGCTCTCGCCCGAAGAGGCCGCCGAGAAGATTTCGGACCTCGGACTCGTCTGTCCGAACTGCGGTGCCGAACTCGCCGGCCAGTCCGTCGAGGAGTTCAACCTGATGTTCGCGACGAACATCGGCCCCGGTTCGAAGACGCCCGGCTATCTCCGCCCAGAGACGGCACAGGGTATCTTCGTGGAGTTCCCGCGCATCAAAGAGTACGCGCGCAACAGTCTGCCGTTCGGCGTGACCCAGATTGGCCGCGCCTACCGCAACGAGATTAGCCCGCGGAAGAACATCGTCCGCACCCGCGAGTTCACGCAAGCGGAGTTAGAACACTTCGTCGACCCCGAACGCGACGAACCCGACCTCTCGTCGGTCGAAGACGTGGAGGTTTGTCTCTACCCAGCGACCGAACAGGAGAGAGACGACGGCGAATACGTCGAGACGACCATCGGCGCGGCAGTCGACGAGGGCATCGTCGCCAACGGTTGGATTGGCTACTTCCTCGGCATCGCCCAAGAGTGGTACGAAGACATCGGCGTGGACATGGACCGCTTCCGCTTCCGCCAGCACCTCGCCGGTGAGCGTGCCCACTACGCCGCCGACTGTTGGGACGCAGAGAGCGAAGTCGACGGCGACTGGATAGAGATCGCTGGCTTCGCCTACCGCGGCGACTACGACCTGTCGAAACACGGCGAGCACGCCGACGACGACTTCACCGTCTTCCAGCAGTACGACGAACCCAAGACGGTCGAACGCGCCGTCGTCGACCCCGACATGGCGACGCTCGGCCCGGAGTTCGGTGCACAGGCCGCCGACGTATCCGACGCACTGGAGACGCTCGCCCAGCGTGACCCCGACGCCTTCGACGCCGACGAAGTGACCCTCGACGTCGACGGCGAGGAAGTCACCGTCGACACCGACGTGGCGAACTTCTCGGTCGAGACGCAGACCGAAGCGGGCGAACACATCACCCCGCACGTCGTCGAACCGTCGTTCGGTGTGGACCGCACAGTGTACACGCTCCTCGCGCACGCGCACGAGAAAGACGAAGTCGACGGCGAAGAGCGAACGTTCCTCTCGCTGTCGCCCACCGTCGCACCGACGAACGTCGGTGTCTTCCCGCTCGTCAGCAACGTCGAGGAACTCGTCGAACTCGCAGACGACGTGGCCGACGAACTCCGTGCGGCCGGGTTCGCCGTCGCCCACGACGACTCCGGCAGCATCGGTCGTCGCTACCGGCGACAGGACGAAGTCGGCACGCCGTTCTGTATCACCATCGACCGCGACGGCATCGAAGGCGAGGGCCCGACGACGGTGACGATTCGCGAGCGTGACTCCGGCCGGCAGGTTCGTCTCTCGGTCTCCGACCTCGTCGAGACGTTCGTCGGTCTCCGCGCTGGTACCACGTCGTTCGACGACGTGCTCGACGCGAACGAAGTCGTCGAGGCCTGATGCATCCGTGGGCCGCCTGGGTACCGCCGAGATAAAACGGCGACTGGTCCACGCCAGCGGGTCGGGGGTGCCGCTGTTGTACATCCTCGGCATCGTCGACTGGCAGACGCTGGGCTATCTGTTCGTCGTCGCGTCGGTCGCCGTGACGGTCCTCGAACTGTTCCGTCTCTACGGAGACCTCGAGTGGCGTATCTTCGACGAACTCACTCGCGAGTACGAACAGGACAACGTCGCCGGCTACGCACTCTACACGTACAGTCAGGCGTTCGTCGCACTCGTCTTCGCGCCACACGTCGCCGTTCCGGGGATGCTCATGCTCACCATCGGCGACCCGATAAGCGGCCTGCTGGGGTCTGCGCCGGTCGGTGAGATGAAGTCGTTCAGCACGCTCGCGGTGATGTTCACCGTCTGTTTCGCCCTCAC
Organism: Haloferax marinum; assembly: GCF_009674625.1. Classification (GTDB taxonomy): domain Archaea; phylum Halobacteriota; class Halobacteria; order Halobacteriales; family Haloferacaceae; genus Haloferax; species Haloferax marinum. The sequence continues at coordinate 1,756,208 of NZ_WKJQ01000001.1, forward strand.
CGCACCGTTCGTGATTCCGGTGGCGGGCGTCGTCGGTGGCAGCGTCGCGGCGGCAGCAGGTGCGCTTGGCGCGACGGCCGCCGACGGCGTAAAGCCCGTCGTCGCAGGCTACGTCGTCGACGACAACCTGTCGATTCCGCCGGTTTCCTGTACGGCCATCGCGGTGGCGCTGTTCGTCGTCGCCTGAGCGTCGGGCAGTTCGCTCGCTGCGGCGGGTGGTCGTCGTGGGAGAACGCGATTTTATTTCGTCGGGTCGCTAACGTTCCGGTCGTGACTGTCTACGAGAGTGACCTTCCGGGCGTCGGAAAGAAGCACGAGGTCGAACTCGATGACGGGTCCCGACTCGTCATCGTGACGCACAACACCGGGAAACGAGAGGTCTTCCGTCGTGAGAGCGCCGACAGCGACTCCGAGAGGCTGTTCGAACTCAGCGACGACCTCGCCCGACAGGTCGGGACGCTCCTCGAAGGGGCGTACTTCCAACCCGTCAAGACGACCGACATCGAGACGCTCCTCGGGGGCAACACACTTCTCGAGTGGGTCGAAGTCGGGACAGAGTCCGACGTCGCGGGCAAGACACTCGGTGAGAGTGACCTCCGACAGGTGACCGGCGCGTCGGTCATCGCAATCGAGCGCGGCGACGAGGTCATCACCTCTCCCGGTGGTGATGCCGTCATCGAAGCGGGGGACATGCTCGTCGTTATCGGGCCGCGTGATGCCTGCCGCGACTTCGTTTCACTCGTGAAAGGAGTCTGATGGCGGCGGAACTCCTCGAATTCGGCTATCTGTTCGTCGTCCTCGCGCTCACCGGCGCGGTCGCACTCAAACTCGGCCTGTCGGTCATCCCGCTGTACGTCGTCGGCGGGGTCGTCGTCGGCCCCTACGTCGCCGGCCGGTTCGGACTGCCCTACGTCGCCAACGGCGAGGTGGTGGCGCTCCTCGCAGAGGTCGGAATCGTCCTCTTGTTGTTCTTCCTCGGACTGGAGTTCAGTCTCGACAGACTGCGTGCCGCACAGAGCAACATCGGCCGCGCAGGCGCAATCGATTTAGTGGTCAATCTGCCACTCGGCGTCGCCATCGGCCTCGCACTCGGGTGGACGCTCGTGGAGGCGTTCCTCCTCGGTGGCATCGTCTACATCTCGTCGTCTGCCATCGTGACGAAGACGCTCATCGACCTCGGATGGATTGCCGACCCCGAGTCGGAACCAATCTTGGGGACACTCGTCTTCGAGGACCTCGCCATCGCCGTCTACCTCGCCGTCGTCACCTCGCTCGTACTCGGCGGTGAGGGCGGACTCGTCGTAATCGGGCGCTCGCTCGCCATCGCCTTCGGCTTTCTCGGGGTGCTCCTGGTTGCCGTCCAGTACGGAACGGGGTTGTTCACGCGCGTCCTCGACGTGGAGAACGAGGAGGCGTTCGTCCTGCGGACGCTCGCAGTCGTCATCCCCATCGCTGGGGCGGCGCTGGCACTCGGCGTGAGCGAGGCCGTCGCGGCGTTCTTCGTCGGGATGGGCTTTTCGACGAGCGGACACCGCGAGACCATCGAACGTCGGCTCACGTCCGTCCGCGACGTGTTCGCGGCGATATTCTTCTTCTGGATTGGCCTCGGGACAGACCCGACACTGCTCGCCGCCGCCGCGGTTCCGCTCGTCGTCGCCGTCGTGTTGACGACGCCCGCGAAGGTTTTCTCGGGGTATCTCGGCGGCCGGGTCTACGACCTCTCGACGCACCGGTCGCTCCGCGTCGGCGTCGGGCTGGTTCCGCGCGGTGAGTTCTCGCTGGTCATCGCGGCGCTGGCCGCGTCGGGGTCCACACAGGTGATGCGCGAGGTCATCCCGGCGTTCGCCGTCGGATACGTCCTCGTGATGAGCGCGCTCGGAACGGTGTTGATGCAGCGGTCGGACCTCGTCGAGCGACTGGTCTTCCGCGGTGGGTCGGCAGGGCCGGACACCTGACCCACACGAGTTTTCGGCCCTCGGCGCTCCCGGTGTGCGATTGCGGCGCGACTGAGGCGAACGTTGCGACGCCGAAAGGGTTTAATATGGACGATACTGTATGCTCTCACAACTATGGCGACTCGCAGCACGCTCGCCACTTTTGCCCCGCTGCGAGCCGCTGGCATCCGACGACGACGACCGGCCCTTTAGGGCCACACTCATCATATCCTTCGGGACACGTCGAAATTGCTAATCTCCAGTTTTCTTGGGTATAGGTATCTCTATCCTTTAATTTCACAGAACAAATGCAAAGAATTTATTTAGCTATCCCTGCCACAGACGAGTATACATGAAAAAAGTCGCACTCGCATTCTCGGGCGGACTCGACACGACAATCTGCGTCCCGATCCTCAAAGAGGAGTACGGATACGACGAAGTCATCGGCGTCACCGTCGACGTCGGTCAACCTGAAGAGGAGTTCGACGAGGCCTACGAGACCGCAGAGGCACTCGGACTCGAACACTACGTCATCGACGCGAAAGAGGAGTTCGCTCAGCTCTGTCTCGACTCCGTAACGGCGAACGCGGACTATCAGGGCTATCCGCTCGGAACCGCACTCGCACGCCCGGTCATCGCGAACGCGATTCTCGACCTCGCACTCGACGAAGACTGCGACGGCATCGCACACGGTTGTACGGGCAAAGGTAACGACCAACTCCGCTTCGAGGCAGTCTGGCGCGCCTCGGACCTCGAAGTCATCGCCCCCGTCCGCGAGATGGGCATGACCCGCGAGTGGGAGATCGAGTACGCCGCCGAGAAGGACCTCCCAGTGCAGGGCGGCAACGAAGGTGTCTGGTCTATCGACACGAACCTCTGGAGCCGTTCCATCGAGGGTGGTAACCTCGAAGACCCCAGCTACGTCCCGCCGGAAGACATCTACGAGTGGACCGACCAGCCCTCGGGCGAGACGGAACTCGTCGAGATTACGTTCGAAGACGGCTACCCCGTCGCCATCGACGGCGAAGAGATGGAGGCGCTCGAACTCATCTCGTACCTCAACGAGAAGGCAGGCGCGTACGGCGTCGGCCGCACGGACATGATGGAAGACCGCATGCTCGGCCTGAAGGTGCGCGAGAACTACGAGCACCCCGCGGCGACGACGCTCCTCAACGCGCACGAGGCGCTCGAAGGCCTCGTCCTCACGAAAGAAGAGCGTGACTTCAAGGCCACCGTCGACAACGAGTGGTCCCAGAAGGCCTACGAAGGCCTCATCGACGCCCCGCTCGTGGGCGCGCTGAACGCCTTCCTTGAGAAGACCCAAGAGCGCGTCACGGGCACCGTGACCATCAAGTTCGAGGGCGGGCAGGCCCGCGCAGTTGGCCGCGAGTCCGAGTACGCCGCCTACTCCGAGTCCGCCGCCTCCTTCAACACGGAGACGGTCGACGGCATCGAGCAGGCAGACGCCACGGGCGTCGCCAAGTACCACGGCTTCCAGGCGCGTCTCGCCAACCAGAGCACGAAGACGAAAGAGAAGCCCGAACTGGCCGCAGACGGCGGCAGCGAATAAGATGACAGGCGAGGACGGCGACTCCGAGGGCGTCATTCGCCGGGACCGCTTCAGCGGCGGCCCCGCCCGCGGGTTCATGTCGAGCCTCGCGGCCGACGAACGCATCTTCGAGGCCGACCTCGCCGTCGACCGGGCACACGTGGTGATGCTCGACGCACAGGACATCGTCGAGTCCGACGTCGCGGGCGACATCTTAGCCGCGCTGGACGACGTCGAGGCCGCCGGTCACGACGCACTCTCTGGCGGCGAGGACGTCCACGAAGCAATCGAAGCGGCCGTCATCGACATCGTCGGCCCCGACGGCGGAAAGATGCACACCGCACGCTCGCGCAACGACGAAGTGGCGACCTGTATTCGCTATCGCCTGCGCGAAGACGTTCTCGGCGCACTCGACGCCGCCCTCGCCCTGCGCGAGTCGCTCGTCGAGACGGCCGCAGAACACACCGAGACGGTGATGCCCGGATACACACACCTGCAACCCGCCCAACCGACGACGGTCGCACACTTCTTACTCTCGTACGAACGGGCAGTCGCCCGCGACTGCGCTCGCCTCATGTGCGCGTACGAGCGTATCAATCAGTCACCCCTCGGGTCGGCCGCGTTCGCCGGGACGCCCTTCGACGTGAACCGCGAACTCGTCGCCGACCTGCTCGGATTCGACAGCGTGATGGAGAACTCGATGGACGCCTCTGCGACCCGCGACTTCCTCGCAGAGACGCTCGGGGCGCTGGCGACCCACGCCATCACGCTCTCGGGACTCGCCGAGGACCTCGTCGTCTTCTCGAACAAAGGGTTGGTCGAACTCTCGGACGACTACTCTTCGACCTCCTCCATCATGCCCCAGAAGAAGAACCCCGACACGATGGAACTCGTCCGCGCCGTCGCGGGCGACGCCGTCGGGGAACTCACCGGGTTGTTGACGACGCTGAAGGGACTCCCGCGTGCGTACAACCGCGACTTACAACGCGCGCACAAGCACGCCTTCCGTGCCGTCGACGACGTCTCCGAAGCGGCCGCAGTCGCCGCCGGTGCAGTCGCCTCGGCGACGTGGCCCGAAGACGAACTCGCCGCCGCCGCTGGCGACGGCTTTTCCACGGCGACAGGCGTCGCAGACCTGCTCGCGATGGCGGGCCTGCCGTTCCGTACCGCCCACGAAGTGGTCGCCGAGGCCGCCGCGCAGTCCTCGGGAACGCCCGACGTGGCAACACTTGACGCCGTCGCTACGGACGTATTAGGGGAGTCTCTCTTTACGCACGTGACAGAGGCGGCCGTCGAAGCGGCGCTCGACCCGACCGAGAGCGTCGCGAGTCGCGATTCCGTCGGTGGGCCCGCGCCCGCCGCCGTCGAATCGACACTCTCGACGGCCCGTGACGAACTCTCGGCGGACTATGCTGCCGTCGCAGATGCCCGCGACACGCTCGCGGCCGCTGCCGAGGAACTCGACGAAGAGGTCTCCAGTTATGTTTGAACGAGCAACCCCTGCCGCCGGTCTGCCGCGACGACCGCGAGCGGTTGCTCCGCGACGACCACGACGACCGGTTTCGGTTCCGCGACGACCGCGAACCGAACCGCGACCACGACCACGCCCGACGGCGGGGACGGCCCGACCGGTTCCGCGACCGGTTCCGTCCCCGGTGTCGGGTGAGGGTGGCAACCGAGCTCGACACGTCGTTCGACCGGCCGCCAAGGCTGGCCGATTCGTCCGATAACGTCCGAGAGAGACTTCTTTACGCTGTTTTTTGCTACGTAATTTTCGACGGATTTAATACCATCCGTGGTCCAGCCATGGATGTAATGAGCGACACCATCACTGCAGAAGACCCACTGAGCGGAGAAGAAATCGAGCTGCCGGCCGACGTCGAAGTCGGTGAGATTATCGACAGCCCTGCCACGGGCGCGGAGCTCGAAGTCGTCTCGCTCGACCCCGTTATTTTGGAAGAAGCACCTGAACTCGAAGAGGACTGGGGAGAGTAAGCGTGCAGGTTGGACTGCTCTACTCCCGGATTCGCCGCGACGAGAAGTTGCTCCTCAACGAGCTTCGTGAGCGCGGACACGAGGTGACGAAGATAGACGTTCGGAAAGAGCAGTTCGACCTCACGGAGCCGCCAGCGGCGTTCGACGGCCTCGACATCGTCGTCGACCGCTGTCTGGCGACGAGCAGGAGCCTCTACATCACGCGCTTCCTGCAGTCGTACGGCATCCCGGTCGTCAACTCCCACGAGACGGCAGACGTCTGCGCCGACAAGGCGAAGAACAGTCTCGCGCTCGCAGACGCCGGCGTCCCCACGCCGAACACGAAAGTCGCCTTCACCGTCGAATCGGCGATGGAAATCGTCGAAGAGTTCGGCTACCCGTGCGTCCTCAAGCCCGTCGTCGGGTCGTGGGGGCGCCTGATGGCCAAAATCGACTCCGAGGCGGCCGCCGAGGCCATCTTAGAACACAAGGCGACGCTCGGAAACTACGAGCACAAGGTGTTCTACATCCAGGAGTTCGTCGAGAAACCCGGCCGCGACATCCGCGTGCTCGCCGTCGACGGCGAACCCATCGCCGCGATGACGCGCAGTTCGGACCACTGGCTGACGAACGCCGCGAAAGGCGCGAACGCCGAGGCGTTCGAACTCGACGCCCGCGCGAAAGAACTCGTGAAGCAAGCGTCCGACGCAGTCGGCGGCGGCCTGCTCGGCGTGGACCTCATGGAGACGGGAGATGACTATACGGTCCACGAGGTCAACCACACCGTCGAGTTCAAGGCGCTCAACGACGCCGTGGACGTGGACGTTCCCGCGAAAGTCGTCGATTGGCTGGAGGCGAAAGTCGACAGCGAAAAGACACTCGCGGAGGTTTCGGCGTGAGCGAGGTACTCACAGCGGGCGTCGTCGGCGGGTCCGGATTCACCGGCGGCGAACTGCTTCGCTTGCTCGATGGCCACCCGAACTTCGACATCGAACAGGCCACGAGTCGCTCCTACGAGCGCAAGACCGTCGGCCACGTCCACCCGAACCTTCGTCACCTCGACCTGCGTTTTACCTCTCCTGAGGACCTCGAATCCGTGGACGTCCTCTTTACGGCGACGCCCCACGGCGTCTCGATGGAACACATCGACGCGTTTCAGGAGGCCGCAGATACGGTCGTCGACCTCTCGGCCGACTTCCGTCTCTCCGAAGAAGCACAGTACGACCAGTGGTACGACGGGCACGTCTGCCCCGAGTATCTCGAGAAGTCGGAGTACGCGCTCCCCGAACTCAATCGGGAAAATCTGCCCGGCGCGGACCTCATCGCGGCGGGTGGATGTAACGCGACGGCGACGATTCTCGGTCTCAAACCCCTCTTCGACGCCGACATCCTCTCGGGCGACGAGCAGGTCGTCGTCGACGTGAAAGTCGGGTCGTCGGAGGGCGGCGCGGGCGCGAGTAAGGCGTCCTCACACGCCGAGCGCTCCGGTATCGTCCGCCCCTACGCGCCGACCGGTCACCGCCACGAGGCGGAAATCGAGGAGTATCTCGGCCTCTCTGTCTCCTTTACCGTCCACGCGGTGGACATGGTCCGCGGTGCGGCGGCGACCTGTCACGTCTTCCCCGACGGACCAGTGTCGAAAGGCGACATGTGGAAGGCCTTCCGTGGCTCGTACGGCGACGAACCCTTCATGCGTACCGTCGCGGGCGGCGGTGGCGTCTACCGCTACCCCGAACCGAAGTCGGTCGCAGGAACGAACTTCGGCGAGGTCGGCTTCGAAATCGACCCCACGAACCGCCGACTGGTCGTCTTCTCGGCCATCGACAACATGATGAAAGGCTCGGCCGGGCAGGCGGTCCACGCCGCCAACATCGCCCTCGACCTGGAGGAGACGGCCGGCCTCGACTTCACCGGCTTCCACCCGATTGGCTCTCCCTAAACCACCGTCCCCGAACACACCATTTCCAGACTATCGACCATACCCAGACTGACCACCGTACCACACTGACTATGACAGGATACACACGCGAGGAACTACTCGCGGCACACGAACAGCTCGTCGACAACGACGCGAATCTCATCGCAGATGGTGGCAAAGAACCACCAGTCGTCGTCAAAATCGGCGGCGCGAAAGCTGTCGACCCCGAGGGTGCCGTCGCAGACGTCGCACACCTCGTCGCCAACGGAACCGACGTCGTCGTCGTCCACGGCGGGTCGACCGCCGTCGACGAGACGCTCGAAGAACTCGGCGAGGAACCGACCTACGTCGAGTCACCCTCTGGTATCACCGGCCGTTTCACCGACGAGCGCACCATGGAGGTGTTCTCGATGGTGATGCCGGGCAAACTCAACACCGACCTCACGGCGCTGTTCCGCGAGGCTGGCGTCGATGCGCTCGGCCTCTCCGGCGTCGACGGTGGTCTCCTCACCGGCCCGCGCAAGTCGGCAGTTCGCGTCGTCGAGAACGGCAAGAAGAAGATAAAACGCGGCGACCACTCCGGGAAGATTACCTCGGTGAACGCGTCGCTCCTCGAAACCCTTCTCGACGGTGGCTACACGCCAATTGTCACCGTCCCGATGCTCGCCGACGACGGCGTCCCTGTCAACGCCGACGCCGACCGTGCCGCCGCGGCAGTCGCGGGCGCACTCGGCGCGAAACTCGTCGTCCTCACCGACGTGAAGGGCGTCTACGCCGACCCCGACGACGAGTCGACGCTCATCGAGACGGCCGACACGCCCGACGAGTTCGACGCACTCGAAGCGGCCGCAGAAGGCTTCATGACGAAGAAAGTCATGGCCGCGAAAGAGGCGCTCGACGGCGGGGCCGCAGAGGTCATCGTCTCGGACGCGAACCTGAACGACCCCATCGTGACGGCGCTCAACGGCGGCGGCACGCACGTGACGCCCGGCGCGCTGGTCGAAGCGGAGGAGGCAAAATGACTTCTGTCTCACGCTCCGCGCGCGACAACGTCACAGCGTTCACCGGAGGTGAGCCACTGTGACTGGTGGCTTCGTCTTCTCCGAGAAACCCATCACCATCGAATCCGGTGAGGGACCGTATCTCTACTCGGACGACGGAACCGAGTATCTCGACTTCGGCGCGAGTTACGCCGTCGCGGCGCTCGGCCACTCACACCCCGCGGTTACCTCCGCGATTCAAGAACAGGCCGCGAAGCTGACCTACGTGCAGGCGTCGTATCCCGTCGAGGTTCGCACCGAGTTGTACGAAAAGCTCGCGGCGCTCGCGCCCGGCGACATCGAGAACGTCTGGCTCTGTAACTCCGGCACCGAAGCGAACGAAGCGGCGATGAAGTTCGCGCGGTCGGCGACCGGTCGCCAGAAGATTATCGCTACGAAGCGCGCGTTCCACGGCCGTACCCTCGGTTCGCTCGCGCTCACGTGGAAACAGAAGTACAAGAAACCGTACGAACCAGTCGCTGGCGGCGTGGAGTTCGTCACCTACGGCGACGAGGAGGAGTTGGCCGAGGCTATCGACGACGAGACGGCCGCCGTCTTCCTCGAACCGATTCAGGGCGAAGGTGGCATCAACCCCGCCACCGCCGAGTATCTCCAGACCGCGCGCGACCTGACCGAAGACGCGGGCGCGGCGCTCGTCTTCGACGAGATTCAGACCGGTATCGGTCGCACTGGGTCACTCTGGGCGTGCGAGAACGTCGGCGTCGTCCCCGACATCCTCACGAGCGCGAAAGGCATCGCCAACGGCCTGCCCCTCGGTGCGACGCTCTGTTCCGACTGGATTGCCGACGGTGCGGCCTCTCACGGGTCGACGTTCTCCGGCGGCCCAGTGGTCTGTGCGGCGGCCAACGCCACCCTCGACACCATCGTCGAACAGGACATCCCCGGACACGCTGCTGAGATTGGCGACTATCTCACGAGCGAACTCGAAGCAGCAGTCGAAACGCACGACCTGCCAGTCCGCGAGGTTCGCGGTGACGGCCTGATGATTGGCGTCGAGGTCAAGCGCGGTGCGAATCGGACGCTGAAGCACCTCGCACTGTCCGAGCAACTGCTCGCACTTCCGGCGGGTCGGACCGTCGTTCGGTTCCTCCCGCCGCTCGTCATCGACGAGGAACACGCGGACCGCGCGGTGGATGCGATGACGAACGTGTTGTCATGAACGCTGGAACCGAACACGACGGCTACTCGGAGACGGACGCCGACCTCATCGCCGGAAGCGACTGGCCCGAAGCGCGTCGCCTCCTCTACGATATGGTCTCGACGCCCTCGGTGTCGGGTGAGGAGACGAACGCCGCCGAAGTGCTGAAAGCGTTCTTCGAAGCCCACGACCGCGAGGTGTGGATAGACGACGTCGGCAACGTCAGGGCACCTGCCGACGACTCGGTGTTGCTCACGTCGCACATCGACACCGTCCCCGGACACATCCCCGTCAGAGTCGAAGACGGCGTCCTCTGGGGTCGCGGGAGCGTCGACGCGACCGGGCCGCTCTGTTCGATGGCCGCAGCAGCAATCGAGACGGGCGTCTCGTTCGTCGGCGTCGTCGGCGAGGAAACCTCTTCGCGCGGCGCGTGGCACCTCGTCGAGGACCGCGACGAACCCGACGCCGTCGTCAACGGCGAACCCTCTGGTTGGGACGGCGTCACCCTCGGCTACCGCGGGTTCCTCGACGGGACCTACGTCTCGACCAGTGAGTTGGGCCACTCCTCGCGTCCCGAAGACAACGCCATCCAGTCGGCCGTCGCGTGGTGGTCACGCGTCGCCGACTTCTTCGACGAAGAGTACGACGGCGTCTTCGACACGGTGACGACCAAGCCCGTCAACTTCGACGGCGGCCCCTCCGACGACGGACTCGCCGTCGAGGCGACGGTGGACGTGCAGTTCCGCGTCCCGCCGCGTCTCACTATCGACGACGTGCGCGAAGTCGCCGAAGGCGAACTCACTCGTGGCAGCGTCCACTGGAACAAGCCCATCCCGCCGGTGATGATGAGTCCGCGCACAGAAGTCGCGCGGGCGTTCCGCGTCGCCATCCGCGGTGCGGGCGCGAAACCTCGGTTACTTCGCAAGACCGGAACCAGCGACATGAACATCTTCGCCGGGACGTGGGACTGCCCGATGGCGACCTACGGCCCCGGCGACTCGGACCTCGACCACGCACCCGACGAACGCCTCGAACTCACCGAGTTCGACAGCTCAATCGACGTCCTGGTCGACGTCTGCGAGACGCTCGCCGAGGACTGAGAGACAGAACGAACAGGAGACACGACACACGACACAATGCTCGAAACGACACACTTCACCGACATCGACGACATCAGCGCATCGGAGTTAGACCGCGTCCTCACCCGCGCCGCCGACCTCAAATCCGGCGCCGACGAGACGCGACTGTCCCGAGCGACGCTGGCGATGCTCTTCGAGAAACCGAGTACGCGGACGCGTGTCTCCTTCGAGACGGGTATGACACAGTTGGGCGGCCACGCCCTGTTCCTCGGCCCCGAAGACATCCAACTCGGCCACGGCGAACCGCTCTCAGACACGGCCCGAGTGCTCGGCCGCTACGGCGACGCCATCATGGTTCGCCTGTTCGAACACGCCGACCTGCTGGAAATCGCCGAACACTCCGACGCTCCGGTCATCAACGGCCTGACCGACGACGCCCACCCCTGCCAGACGCTCGCCGACCTGCTCACCATCCAGGAACACGTCGGCCCGTTCGACGAGGTACAGGCGGCGTGGGTCGGCGACGGCAACAACGTCGGCCAGTCGTTCGTCAAAGGCTGTGCGATGGCCGGCGTCGACCTGACGGTTGCGACGCCCGAAGGCTACGCGATGGACGACGAGGTCATCGCGCAGGCCGCCGAACTCGGCCAGGCACCGACAGTGACGACTGACCCCCACGAAGCAATCGACGGGGCCGACGTCGTCTACACCGACGTCTGGATATCGATGGGCCAAGAGAGCCAGCGTCACGAGAAACTCCAGGCGTTCGAAGGGTTCCAACTCAACGAGAGCCTGCTCGAAGGCAGCGACGCGAAGGTGATGCACTGTCTGCCCGCCCACCGCGGCGAAGAGATTACCGGCGACGTGCTCGAAGGCGACCGGTCTATCGTCTGGGACCAAGCGGAGAACCGCCTGCACGCCCAGAAAGGTCTCATCGTCGAGTTACTCGAAAACTGAGGCCGAACGTCCGCGTTCGGGCTACACTTCTGCGCCGGTTCCACCTTCCGCCTCGGTCGGGGCCGCAGACGGAATGAGACCGAGTTGCCGCATCGTTCCGTAGTAGTCGAAAGCGTCCCACTGTTCTGCGATTTTGTCACCCTCGAATCGGTAGATGCTGATACCGCTCGAGCGCCAGTGGTTCCCCGTCGGTTCCGTGGTGAGGTACGACGGCGCCTCGTTCGTCCCTTCGAGCGTGTACCGAACGGCGACTCGGTCGCCGGCAGCGAACATATCGTCGATGGTAAATTCGAGGTCCGGGGCCCCGTCGAGGGCCGCCTGAACGATTCCTTTGAAACCTTCGAGGTCGTGGTCACCCATCGGGTCGTGCATGGCGTAGTCCTCGGTCGCCATTTCGTCGAAGGCCGCCGGGTCGCGGTTGTTCCACATCTTCTCTTCGACGTGTCTAATCGTCGCCTTCATCTCGGGTGTTGGAATTGGCTCCATCTCGGTTCACCAAGTGCTAGAACCACGCGAAATAACATAGAATATTTGTCACGTTCTGTGGTTATTCACGACGGGCAGACAGTTTCGTCGAAAAAGACGGGCCGTCCGGTCGATGTCCTTACAGAGTGCGTTCGAGCGTCGGGTACACGAGTCCGAGGACGGCACCGAAGACGAGGTGGCCGACGAGACTCGTCGTGTTGATATTCGGGAGTGGCGGGTTCGCTGGCGACCCGACGGCACCGAGCCAGACGGGCATGACGAGGACGGCGAGGGCGACCCAGAGGACGACACCGTAGGCGACGCCGACGCCGACCGATTTGATCGTCGAGTCGAGGGTGACGACGCCCGCGAGAGCGGCGAAGCCGACACCGAGTATCGCACCGTGGGCGACGTGAATCGTGAATCCAGCGGCACCGCCCGTGAGCGCGTACATCGACGGGATGGCGACTTCGAGGACGGGTCGCATCTGGACCACCATCAGCGCCCCCATGACGACGGCGGCGAGGGCACCGGCGACGACGCCTGCTTGCCACGATTGGGTTGTTGTCGACTCGATTCGTGCGGAGACTGTTTCTGACGCCATGTCTCTGCGGACATCGGCAACCCAAATAATGGTCTCTCGGGCGGGTGTGACTGCCGCATAGCGGGGATACGATTATATCAGAAGACTCGCGTCTGGCGAAACGGTCCACGCTCGCGCCTCGAATCAGACCGGGGTATCCCTCCGAGACTTTTAATCAGATGGCGGCCGAGAACCGTTCGTGGCCCACGCCAACGACGCAAGCGACGACAGCGACTCGGAGAGAGCGTGGCGCTTCTTCCCGTACGACGACCCCTACCCGAACCAGGAGGCGGCGATGTCGGGCATCGCCGACGCCCTCGACGACGAACGCAACGTCCTCCTCGAAGGCGCGACGGGGACGGGAAAGACGATTTCGGCGCTCGTGCCGGCGCTCGAATACGCCCGCGAGCACGACAAGACGGTGGTCATCACGACCAACGTCCACCAGCAGATGCGGCAGTTCATCGAAGACGCACGGGCGATTACCCGCCGCGAACCCATCCGAGCGGTGGTGTTCCGTGGGAAGTCCTCGATGTGCCACATCGAAGTTGGGTTCCAAGAGTGCCAGACCCTCCGCGATACGACGCGAAGCATCGTCGAAAAGGAGTCCGACAAGGCGGAACTCTCGGAACAGGCCGAGACGCTCCTCGACCGGATGCGCGACGGCGAGTCCGGCGCAGGGGAGGCCCGAACCGCCGTCACGAACGAACTCGACACCATCGACGACGAGTTAGACCAGTTGAAAGAGGGCAACTACTGCGAACACTACTACAACAACCTCACGCAGAACACCGACGACTTCTTCCAGTGGTTGTTCGACGACGTGCGGACGCCCGACGAAATCTTCGAACACGCCGGCCGGCAGAAGCTCTGTGGCTACGAACTGCTGAAAGAGGGGATGGAAGGCGTCGACCTCGTGGTCTGTAACTACCACCACCTGCTCGACCCGATGATTCGCGAGCAGTTCTTCCGCTGGTTAGACCGCGACGCCGACGACATCATCACCGTCTTCGACGAGGCGCACAACATCGAGGGGGCGGCCCGTGACCACGCGAGTCGCGCCCTCACCGAGAACACCCTCGAGAGTGCGATGAACGAGTTAGAAGAGGTCGACGACTCACGGGCAGAGAGCGCCCGCAACGTCGTCGGGACGTTTCTCGACGCCCTCCGAGAGAGCTACGACGAGGCGTTCGGGTTCGGTGAGCGCGAGCAGGTGGGCGAGAACTGGTACGACCTCTCTATCGCCAGTCAGGGCCGCCGCGACGACCTGACGATGCAGTTCCTCCGGTCGTACGAAGGCCGAGGTATCGACGTGGAAGCCGAACTCGCACTCCAGTTGGGCAAACGCCTCGACGAACAGTACGAAGACGAGTACAAGAACGGCGACGCGACGACGCGAAAGGAGTGTCAAACCCTGCAGGCGGCCGGATTCATCGCCGACTGGATGGAGATGGGTGACGAACTCGGTCGGCACCCGATGCTGTCGGTGCGGCGTGACGGCGGCACCGAAGAGATATACGGCCGTGCCGAACTCTACACTTGCATCCCCCGCGACGTCACCCGCGAGTTGTTCGAGGAAGTCCACGCGAGCATCCTGATGTCGGCGACGTTGCGGCCGTTCGACGTGACAGAAGAGACGCTCGGCCTCGAAAAGCCGGTGACGATGGCCTACGGCCTCGAATATCCCGAGCAGAACCGCCGGACGTTCGCCGTCTCGCTCCCGGCACTGTTCTCTTCCGAACGCGACGACCCAGCGACACAGGAGACCATCGAGCAGTTGCTCGTGGACGCAGCACGCTTCACACCGGGCAACACGCTCGTGTTCTTCCCGTCGTACGCCGAGGCCGAACGCTACCACGAACGACTGCGAGGCAACCCCGCGGCCGACTTCGACTTCTTCTTGGACGAACCGGGTGTCCGGGCCGAAGAAGCACGACAGGAGTTCGTCGGCAAGGACAACGCAGTGCTCCTCACGTCGCTGTGGGGGACGCTCGCCGAGGGCGTGAGTTTCGACGGCGACGACGCACGAACCGTCGTCGTCGTGGGCGTCCCGTACCCACACCTCTCGGAGCGCCTCGAAGCAGTCCAAGACGCGTACGACCGCATCTACCGCGGCAAGAAGGAGGCAGGATGGCGCTACGCCGTCGAGATTCCGACCATCCGCAAGACCAGACAGGCGCTCGGCCGGGTCATTCGCTCGCCCGACGACTTCGGGGTGCGCATCCTCGCGGACAAACGCTACACGCGTGAGAGTTCGTCGATGGGGAAGTACGGCGTTCGCGGGTCGTTCCCCGTCGAAGAGCGGGCCGAGATGGTCGATATCTCACCGACGAAACTCAAGTTCGCGATGCTGAACTTCTACAACGACCACGACGCCTACGACGGCGACCCACCGCGCCCGTAATCGTCGCCACGAGGCGTCTTCCCTCCGACTCACCTCGCCGAGAGATTCTTCCCTCTCCGAACCAACACATAGCCGATGAGTTCGACCCCTCCAGGACCGAAGGGAATCCCCGTCTTCGGTGCCAGTCGGCAGTACGCCCGTGACCCGTTTAGCTTCCTGACGGCAGTCGCGGACGCCTACGGCGACGTGATTCACTTCGACCTCGGCCCGTTGGACACCTACATGCTGACGAACCCCGCAGACATCGAACGCGTCCTCGTGAGCGAGGCGTCGAAGTTCCGTAAGCCGCAGTTCCAAGACCAGGCTATCGGTGACTTGCTCGGTGAGGGACTGCTGATGAGCGAGGGTTCGACGTGGCAGAAACAGCGACAACTCGCCCAACCCGCCTTCGACGTGCGTCGCATCTCGACGATGGCGGGGATGATGACGAATCGAACAGAGACGATGCTCTCGGAGTGGCACGACGGCGACGTCGTCGACGTCCAACTGGAGATGACGCGGCTGACCGTCGAGATAATCGTCGACGCGATGTTCGGAGCGGAACTCGACGACGAACGCATCGGACTCATTCAGGAGAACCTCGAACCACTCGGGTCACGGTTCGAACCCGACCCGATTCGATTTCTCACGCCCGACTGGGTGCCGACGCGAGAGAACCGCGAGTACAAACAGTCGCTGTCGGTGCTCGAAGACCTCATCTGGGACATCGTCGAGGAACGCCGTGGGACCGAGTACGGACAGACACCGGCGTCCTCCGTGTCGGCCGCGGATTCTGTCGAGGAGAAACCGATGGACCTCCTCTCGATTCTCCTTCGTGCCTACGACGCGGGCGAACAGACCGACGAGAACCTCCGCGACGAACTGATGACGATGCTCCTCGCGGGCCACGACACGACGGCGCTGACACTCACCTATGCGTGGTATCTGCTGTCCCAACACCCCGAGGCCAAAGAGAGACTCCACCGTGAGTTGAACGACGTACTCGGTGGCCGAACGCCGACGGCCGAAGACGTCCGGCAGTTGGAGTACACCGAACGCGTGCTGAACGAGTCGATGCGCCTGTATCCGCCGGTGTACGTGATGTTCCGCGAACCCAAAGTCGACGTCCGTCTCGGGGGCTATCGCGTCCCGGAAGGGTCGGCTATCATGCTCCCCCAGTGGGTCGTCCACCGGTCGGAACGGTGGTGGGACAACCCGCTCGAGTTCGACCCCGACAGATGGAGTCCCGAGCGAATGGCCGACCGCCCGCGGTTCGCGTACTTCCCGTTCGGCGGCGGGCCTCGACACTGCATCGGAAAGCATCTCTCGTTGCTGGAAGGCCGCCTCATCCTCGGAACGGTGGCCCAACAGTACGAACTCGACTACGTCAGAGACGAACCGTTTTCGTTGCGCGGGTCGCTGACGATGCACCCGCGCGAACCGATGGAGATGCGACTCCGCGCTCGAGAGTAGCGACTGCCCGGCAGGGCCGACCGACAGTCTCGGTCAGGCGGGAAGCGAGATAGACGCCACAGACTCGCGGAAGTTCCCGTCGTAGAGGTCGACGTGCGAGACGGCCCACTCGACCGGTTCGACGTGCTGACTCGCCACTGCACGGGCGTCTGCGACCGACCCGCCGCGAGCGAGCGTGACGTGCGGTGCGTAGTCGTCGCCTTCGAGGTCGTCGATAGCACCGAACTCGTCGACGAGTCGCCAGTGTAACTCCTCGAGTCCAGGGCTCTCGACTTCGAGGTAGACGACCGGCGCAGACCCACGTGGTGGGCGTTCGAAGAAGTCGATGCCAGTGACACGGGCCTCGAACGCCGGCGCACCGCGGAGCGTCTGCCGAAGTTGCTCGCGGAGTCGGTCGAGGTCGGTCTCTTCGAATCGCTTGCAGACGAGCGTGTGCCGGTCGCGGACCCGGTCGAACGGGGCGAGATACGGAAACAGGTCGGACGCGAGACGGGCGACCCGCCCCGGTACCGGGACGTTCAGACTGTACACGCCCGTGACTCACGGGTGAGATACAAAGACGTGTCGCCGTCGGGCCGGGAGAAGAGCGCTGTCGAACCGAAAGCGGGGCGCAACCAGCACGACGGGCAGTCCAAACCAGAAGAGACCGGCGTCAGATACGGTCGAGTAACCAGAGGACGATGAGCGCGGCGACGACGAGACCCAGGAGTGGCCAGAACGGCCCCAAGAGCATCGTGAAGAGACCGAGAACCTCGCCGAGGATTTCGAGTACCAACCAGATGAGGACGAGGACCAACACCAGTTTCAGGAGGTCCTCGACTTCGATACCGCCACGGTTCAGTTTCATACCCAGCGGGTCAGGGAGTGTGAAGTAAATACTTGGTGGCCCGTGTGAGAGTGGTTGACTCGGTTGTTTTCGGCGTCTGTGGCCGGTTCGTCGTCGGTGTCGACCCCACAGCTGGCCGGGTAGGTTTATTCGTCCACGGTGTCACTCTCTTGCATGGACAGTGTGTTCTACCAACTCGGACGCCTCTCCCGACCAGACTCCGGAGCAGAGTCATCGGCGAAAGTCGGTGGGTCGTCGCGCGTCCCACGTTGGCTTGGTCCCCTCGCACTCGCCGTGGTGGTGTTCGGAATCGCCGTCGTCGTCTTCCCCGTCACGCCGCTGACGCTCGCCGGATACGTCCTCCTCGCACTCGCAATCGCGGCGGTGTACGACGCCGTCGAAATCGTGCAGGCGTACGAAAAACGGACGCTCTCGGTGTTCGGAGAGTACAAAGGTATCCTCGAACCCGGCATCAACTTCATCCCGCCGTTCGTCTCGAAGACCTACCGCTTCGATATGCGGACGCAGACGCTCGACGTGCCCTCACAGGAAGCAATCACCGAAGACAACTCGCCGGTGACCGCCGACGCCGTCGTCTACATCCGTGTGATGGACCCCGAGCGCGCCTTCCTCGAAGTCGACAACTACCGACGGGCCGTCTCGCTGCTCGCCCAGACGACGCTCCGTGCCGCACTCGGTGACATGGAACTCGACGAGACGCTCGCACGACGTGACCACATCAACGCGCGCATCCGAGAGGAACTCGACGAACCGACCGACGAGTGGGGCGTCCGCGTCGAATCCGTCGAAGTCCGCGAGGTGAAACCCTCTGCAGACGTCGAAAACGCGATGGAACAACAGACCTCCGCCGAGCGCCGTCGCCGCGCCATGATTCTCGAAGCGCAGGGTGAACGCCGCTCTGCGGTCGAGAAGGCAGAAGGTGACAAGCAGTCGAACATCATCAGCGCACAAGGGAAGAAAGAGGCCGCGATCCTCCGTGCACAGGGTGACGCGATTTCGACGGTCCTCCGTGCGCGGGCCGCCGAGTCGATGGGCGAACGTGCCATCATCGACAAGGGCATGGAGACGCTCGAGCGCATCGGCACGTCGCCATCGACTACGTACGTCTTGCCGCAGGAACTCACCTCACTGCTCGGACGATACGGGAAGGGCTTGACCGACTCAGACGTCCAGACGGCCACGAGTCTCGACAGTCTGGAGTTCGACGAAGAGACGCGCGAACTCCTCGGCCTCGACAACATCGAGGGGATACTCGGAGAGATAGACGCCGAACTCGACGAACTCGACACCGAGTTCAACGAGGTAGATACCGACGCAATCGATATCGAAATCGAAGACGGCGGCGTCGAGATGGAATCACAGAAATAGTCGGGACAGTCCGAAGAGTGCGGAAACTCGACTCCCCTCCGACCGGGAGTTTCTCCGCGCCGTCGTGGGAGTCGAGCATCGCCTGGTCAGCGGGTCCAGCGGCGTCGTCTTTCTCTGTTTGGACAGTCCGGGCGCGGCAAGACGCCGGGCAGTTCCCGCGCGCACGGCCGCTTCGAAGGTGTCGGCCTCGAGTGCGGTGATTCCCCAAGTGGTCACCGGTCAGGTTCCAGCGGACGAGTTCGACACCGTCTGGCGGCCACGACTCCGGTTCCACCAGTTTCCTTCCCACTCCGGAGATTCGACCGGGCAGGGTGGGTTCGTTCCCCCTCCGAGTCGACCAGCATCGTCGTTCCCCATCACGTCTGCGATATTCGCAGACGAATGAACGTCCAACTCGTGAACGCTTAATGGCGTGAGACGGTTCTCAACCGACGAGAGTGTGTGGCATTGGCACGGTATACACTCGTGGAGAGAACGAAACGAAAACCGCGACTGCCGGCCGCTACTCGTCTGCAGCGCGAACCGTCAGAACGGGGACCGACGACTGTCTGACGACGCGTTCGGTGACGCTTCCGATGAGGTAGTGGTCGAGACCGGTTCGGCCGTGGGTCGCCATCACGACGACGTCGATGTCGGCGTCGTTCGCGTGTTCGGTGATGACCGAATCCGGAACGCCTTCTTCGACGATTCGCTCCGTGGCGACGTCGTCCGGCAGGGCCTCGATAGCGACGTCGACTGCGTGCTCGGCGCGTTCGAGTTCGGACTCCTCCCAGACGTCGGGTGCGATGCCGGCAGAGGGCGTCTCGAACCGGTTGCGCGAGTCAGCGACCGAGAGGACGTGGACCGTCGCACCGTACGTCTGTGCGAGCGTCGTCACGTGTTCGATGGTCGCTTCGGTTGCGTCGCTGCCGTCGGTCGGTAACAGGATGTTGTCGTACATGGGTTGGGTGAAGAACGGGTGTGTTGTGAGGTGAGCGGTGCGTGAGAGCGTCGGTTAGATTCCGGCGGCCATCAGGAACAGCGCGACAGAGATGACCGCGAAGAGTCCACCGACGAAGGTCTTGATAGTTTCAGTCTCCAGTGCGTTGGACACGTACGGCGCGATTTGGCCGCCGAGAACCGTCGCGGGGACGGTGAAGACGACCATGTTCCACGGCGTCGACGCCAGACTCAGCGTGTGACCGCCGACGAGGCCGCCACCGAAGACGTGGACGAGCGACGCGAGGATGGCGGTGAGTGCGACGACGATGTGGTTCGTGCCGATGGCGACGCGGACGGGGACTTTCGTGCTGAGCATCGAGATGATGCCGAGTTCGCCGACACCGAAGCCAGCGAGTCCCTGGAACGTCCCGCCGATGCTGTAGTTGGCGAAGCGCCGGAGGTAGCCACCGCGCGTGTACGTGTAGTCGTCACCCTCACGGTCGACACGGGTGACGATGCCGTCGTCGTCGGTGCGGACGCCTGCCGGGCCGAGTTTGCCGGGGTCGTTCGGGAGACTCGACGTGACGGTTCCGCCGTCGGTCGCAGCAGCGTGTCCGGAATCCGAACTTCCTGGCTCGTCGTGGGCGAGGTCGGCCTTGAACAGCAGGTACGACGCCGCCAAGAGCGCGAGGCCGAGCAGCGCGTGGAAGACGACTTCCGGGATGACGAACGACAGCAGTGCGCCGCCGACGACGAACGGAATCGACCCGGCGACGAGGCTCAGCGCCAGTCGCCGGTCGACGAGACCGTACTGGATGAACGCCACGGCCGAACTGGACAGGCCGAACGCCTCGCTGATGAGGCCCACCTTCACGATGGTCGCGGGTTCGAGCGGGTGTGCGAACACCGGGAAGATGAAGATGAGGAACGGGACGAACAGTGCCGACCCGCTGATTCCGACCGTGTTCACAGTGGTCGCACCGAGGACGAACACCGGGAACAACCACCAGTAGTTGAGCCAGTAGTCCATGCCGGCGTCGGTGGGCGTCGGCGCCACGGTGAAGACGGCGGCGATGAACAGCACGGGTGCGGTGAACACGAGGATGTGTTGATACTTCAGGAACGACTTCTGGACGTGACTGAGAGACTGAGAGCTCATTGTTCTCGTTGTTTTCAGTACGTAGTGACGTGCGCGTTCACTCCGTGGGAGTGACGCGACCAAAACAGGTTGTCTGCCGAAACGTCAGCGGATTCGCACCGCGTGCAAAGTTCATCCACCGCAGACGGTGTGACCGTCCCACACACCGGCGTCGCCGGCCGCGGGTGGTCACCCGACGAGTCGAACGACTGGGACTCGACTGACGAAGGCATCTAAGTGATACCCCCGTTCGGGAAAGCGTGGTGAACTGTGTGTCCTGCAGACTCGTCCGCAGAGATGCGGGTCACGGTGAAACGGGCATAGCGAGGATGGGGTAATAAGTCTTAATCACTGTCTATATTTTGGGTACTGACCACACACCGACGGGTGTCGAAGAAGCGGAAACATGTGTCTCAACCCCTAGTCTGTACTCACACAGAGGGGTCGAGCACACGTTGAATGAGTGCCCGTTCGTTCTGATACGAAAGCTGGTCGAGGGTTTCGGCGGGGGTGACCCACTCCCGCGCGTCCACCTCGGTGTCGGGGTCGAACGGGTGTGCTTCGACGAGTCGCATGTGCCAGACGAACACTGCTTTCGGGCCACTCGCAGTGTCTTCGTCGGCGTCGACGTGGTAGTCGTACCGCCCGGCGAAGCGCCCACATTCGACCGAGCAGCGAGTCTCTTCTTGGACTTCTCGAATGGCAGTCTCGACCAGCGTCTCGCCCTGTTCGACCTTTCCTTTGGGGAGTGACCAGTCGTCGTAGCGAGGGCGGTGAACGAGACAGAGTCGCCCGTCGTCGCGGCGGAGGAGGCCGCCAGCAGCGAACGTGCGTGTGCTATCTTGGGCGGGCACGTCAGAACTCGTCCGGCGGGGCGAGACTGTCGTCGTCTTCGTCCGGGACTTCGGGTTCGATACCGTCGTCGAGGTGGTCGACGTCGTACTCGCGGCGGAGTTTCTGGATTCGGTCTCGGATGTCGGCCGCGAGTTCGAACTCGAGGTTATCTGCCGCCTCTTGCATCCGGTCCTGCAAGAAGAGAATCTGTTCGGCCGCCTCGTCGGCGTCCGCAGGTGCGTCGCCCGAGACGCCTCGCGTGTCGGTCTTGCTGCCGGGGAGGTTGGTCTCGCCAACTTCCTTCTCGATGGTCTTCGGCGTGTGGCCGTGTGCTTCGTTGAACTCCCGTTGGATGCGACGACGGCGTTGTGTCTCCGAAATCGCGGCCTCCATCGCGTCGGTCCGGTCGTCTGCGTAGAGGACGACTTCGCCGTTGACGTTGCGGGCGGCACGACCCATCGTCTGGACGAGCGTCGTCTCAGAGCGCAAGAACCCTTGCTGGTCGGCGTCGAGGATGGCGACGAGCGACACTTCTGGGATGTCGAGTCCCTCTCGAAGGAGGTTGATGCCGACGAGGACGTCGATGTCGCCGAGACGAAGCGACCGAATGAGTTCGTGGCGTTCGAGCGTGTCCGTCTCGTCGTGCATGTAGGCCACGTCCACACCCGCTTCTTCGAGGTACTCGGTCAGGTCTTCTGCCATCCGTTTCGTGAGTGTGGTCACGAGGACGCGTTCCTCGCGGTCGATTCGGTCGTCGATGCGGGCCATCAGGTCGTCTATCTGTCCCGACGCCTCCGCGACGTCGACCTTCGGGTCGACGAGGTGGGTCGGCCGAACGATTTGCTCGACGATTTGCTCGGAGTGTTCGCGTTCGTAGTCGCCGGGCGTCGCGGAGACGAAGAGCAGTTTCCCGGTCTTCTCTTCGAACTCCTCGAACGTCAGCGGGCGGTTGTCGTAGGCCGTCGGGAGGCGGAACCCGTTTTCGACGAGTGAATCTTTCCGGGATTTGTCGCCGGCGTACTGCCCCTTTATCTGCGGGAGCGTGACGTGCGATTCGTCCACGACGGTGAGGAAGTCGTCTGGGAAGTAGTCGAGTAACGTGTAGGGGGCGTCGCCGGGTTCGCGGTCCGAGAGGTGGACCGAGTAGTTCTCGATACCGGAGCAGTGGCCCGTCTCGCGCATCATCTCGATGTCGAAGGTGGTTCGTTCTTCGATACGCTGGGCCGCGACGAGGTCGCCCTGTCGCTGGAAGTAGTTGACCCGGTCTTCCATCAGTTCCTCGATTTCGGAGATTGCCTGTTCGAGTTGTTCTTCGGGAATCGAGTAGTGTTCTGCCGGGTGGACCAAGACGGCGGGTTCGGAGGATTTGACGTCGCCGTCGAGTGGGTCGAGTTTCAGCATCCGGTCGATTTCGTCGCCCCAGAACTCGATGCGGACGGCGTAGCGGCCGTACATCGGAAACACTTCGACGGTGTCGCCGCGGACCCGGAACGTGCCGTGGTGGAAGTCCACGTCGTTGCGTTCGTAGTTCAGGTCGACGAGTTGGCGCAGTAGTTCGTCGCGGTCGAGTTCGTCACCGACTTCGAGACGCAGGGACATGTCGGTGTAGTTCTTCGGGTCACCGAGGCCGTAGATGGCCGAGACAGACGCCACGACGATGACGTCGTCGCGGGTGAGAAGCGACCGGGTCGCCGAGTGGCGGAGTCGGTCTATCTCCTCGTTGATGGACATGTCCTTGTCGATGTAGGTGTCCGTTTGTTCGATGTAAGCCTCAGGTTGATAATAATCATAATATGACACAAAATATTCTACTGCGTTGTCAGGAAAGAGATTCTTGAACTCCTCGTACAACTGGGCGGCGAGCGTCTTGTTGTGTGCGAGGACGAGCGTCGGTTTCTGAATCTCTTCGACGACCCACGAGACGGTGTTGGTTTTGCCGGAACCGGTGACGCCCAGAAGCGTCTGGATATCCGCACCATCGCCGTACGCACTGGCCAACGCTTCGATAGCTTCGGGTTGGTCTCCCGCCGGTTCGAAGGGGGCATCGACGCGGAATTCGCGTTCTGCCTCTGGTCTGTCGGCAGACAGGGGACCGGACTCGCTCATTGCACCTCGCTTGGGTTTCAGCGTACTTGAGCGAGGCGGTGCTTTCCGTCGTGAGAATGGTTTTCCGGCGAGACGCTGTATGAGACAGCATGACACGAACGGAACTGCAGAACGCGAGCAAACTACTCGAAGAGGCCGCCGAAGCGACCGACGGAGAAGTTCGAGAACGCCTCTCCAACCAGTCCGACCAGTTGGCGAAACTCGCCGACCGAACGCAGGGACCGGACCACGGACGACTCGCCCGCCACATGACGGTCCTCCACGAACTCGCAGAGAGCCTCGACGGCGACGTGGCCGAGAAAGTCCGCGAGGCCCGACAGCAGGTGCTCGAATACAGAAAGACCGTTCCTGGCGTCTGACGCACGGCAGACAGACCCCTTCGTTTCCACTGGAACGTGAAGGGTTGACAAGCACGGAAAATGGTGGATTTGGCTTAAGCGACCCTTCGCTTAAGTTGTCTCAGCTTGGTGCGTCTTAAGCGACCCTGATAGAATTATTGAGCAGTCTTAAGCGACCCCGGCAGAACGAAATACAGCGACGGACCCCTCTTTTAAGCCATTGTAGGCAGTCATGTCAAATTGCCGTGTCAATTAGAGCACAATATTGCGATGACAGATGGCCGGCAGTGTATACGATGAGCAGATTGTCTATCTACCCCGATATAACCACTCCAGGGTTAATCGGGCTTGGAGGCGTTGCTTCCCTCCACTACGGAAACCGCTACGGGCTCTTAGTTGTTGCACTGGCGCTCGGTACGTTTCTAATGTGGAAGCGAATGACTGCTGAGTAACCTACTCGACTCGGCAGCCCACCATCTCACGGTGGGTTTTGTTGAAAGTGTATACGATGCGCAGTGCCTACCTACTCGTTAGCTGCTCAACCCCGGGTGAACCGTGGTTGCTCCAGTTGCAGCCTTCTGAGGCACATATTGCATTTAGTTGTCGACTGTGCTAACCACCTGCCGACACATGTACCTCATACAGGCCGGACAAAAAGTCTTGTTGTCCATCTGTCTCGTTGTCCATCTGTCTAACAGTCATTTCAAGGTGTGAATCGGCAATCATCGCTATTAGAAACTAGTAGCTATCAATTTCTCTCCGCCCGCTGCAGTGACCCAACCGACACGACAAGCACACTGTACCGCGACCGAGGCCGAAGGCCGAGAGTCGCGGCCTTTTTTCCTCCACCGTGAGACGCACAGCGTCTCACGAGCCTTCGTTCGCTGACGCTCACGAAGACAGGTTTTTGCACCGAGAGGGTCGCCGGAGGCGACCCCGAGGTGTAAAAAAGTGGCTTAGCAAACGTTCTTCGGCTTGATTCCCATCCCCTCCAACGTCTCCACGTATTCGTCGTAGGCCGCTTCGACAACCGCGTCGGCGGCGTCGCGGGCGGCGTCTTCGTCGCCTGCGAGTTCGTCGACGGCGTCTTCGAGCGTGTCGAGTTGTGCTTGCAGATCCGTCTTGAGCGTCCGGAACGTGTTGGCGGCCTTCGGGTCGGCGTCGCCGATGAAGAAGCCGACCATCTGTTCGACCGCTTTGAGTGAGACGAGCGCACGCGCGAGCGCGCCACCGAGTCGTTCGTCAGTCGTCTCGAACTCGTCGAGGACGGCGTAGATAGCCGGTGCGTCGGCGTCGGTGTCGGCGTCGGCAGCGACAGTCTCGGCGTGTTCGCGGGCGGTATCAGCGAGGTCCGAAAAGAGGTCGGCCGCGTCGTCGTTCGACTCGGTGGCGACCCACGAGTCGAAGAGGTCGGTTGCGGCGGCAGCCTCTGCCGCGGCGGCGGACCGAACTGCGTCGCCGTTCATATCGCCGCCGGTGACGGCGAACAGGGCCTTCGAAGACCCGAGTCGTGAGAGCGGTGTCTCGTGGTCGTCGCGGAGGGAATCGAGGAAGTCGGACATGTGGGTGTGTAGGGTCGAATCGGGTTTGTAGCCATCGGCGGCGGCGAGTTCGGGTGGGAGTCTACGACGCTGGCGACTCGATTCTCTGGTCGGACACACCTGCCGCTATCGGTAGTTGCGTCTTCCCGAGTAGCGCACTAAAAGAACCGAAAGCGAGACTCGATTACTTCCCTTTCTCGACGGGCGCGCCCACGAGGTTGCCCCACTCGGTCCACGACCCGTCGTAGTTGGCGACGTTGTCGTAGCCGAGCAGTTCGTGCAGGGCGAACCACGCGATAGACGAGCGCTCGCCGATGCGGCAGTAGGCGATGGTGGACTCGTCGCCTTCGATGCCCTCGGTGGCGTAGAGGTCACGGAGTTCGTCGGCGGACTTGAACGTGCCGTCGTCGGTGACCGTCGCGGCCCACGAGATGTTGCTGGCACCGGGGACGTGGCCACCGCGCTGGGCGGTCTCTTGGAGTCCCGGCGGAGCGAGAATCTCGCCAGTGAACTCTTCGGGCGAGCGGACGTCGACGAGCGGCAGGCCCTTGTCGACCGCCTTCTGGACGTCGTCGCGGTAGGCGCGAATCTCCTCGTAGGGGCCTCGCGCCGTGTACTCGGTGTCGGGGTAAGACGGTACTTCGTCGGTAGTCGGGTAGTCGTTGTCCACCCAGTAGTCGCGGCCACCGTTCATCAGGCGGACGTCCTCGTGGCCGTAGTACTTGAACTGCCAGTAGGTGTAGGCGGCGAACCAGTTCGAGTTGTCACCGTAGAGGACGACAGTCGAGTCCTCGGAGATGCCGTGCGACCCGAGGAGGTCCTCGAAGTCCTCTTTCGTCAGGACGTCGCGCGTCGTCTGGTCCTGCAGTTGGGACTCCCAGTTGAACCCGATGGCACCGGGAGCGTGGCTTTCGTCGTACGCCTCGGTGTCGACGTCGACTTCGACGAGTCGATACGCCGGGTCGTCGCTCTGGAACTCGTCTAAGTGGGACTCCACCCAGTCCGCAGAGACGAGTACGTCCTTCGCGTAATCGGAGCTTGACATTGCATCGAGGAGTACGCCCGCGATGGGGATAACTCTCTCAGCGACGGCATGTACGGCCTGTCCTCGGGTGATGGAGTAAATATTGCCTCGATACTGCGGGGTGGTCGCTCGATTTCACGCTGCAACTCGACTGATATCCCCGTCTCTCGGCCGGAGAATGGTCGTTGCGGTAAGAAGTTCCGGTATTTCGGACACGTGGCGAGGGGTGCATCGAGCCACGAACCTAAACCCGCCGGCACGGAACGTACGAGTATGGTAGACGTGGTCTCTGCGGCGTGGGTGTCAGAACGACTCGGTGACGTTCGCGTCGTCGACGTGCGCGACGAGTGGGAGTTCGACGGTATCGGACATCTCCCGACTGCCGCGTCGGTCCCGTTCGACGAGTTTCGAAGCACCGAGGGAGACGTAGGGATGCTCCCCGGCCGGGACGCGTGGGCCGAGTTGCTGTCGGACGCGGGTATCACGGCCGACGACGATGTCGTCGCCTACGACGACACCCACGGCGTCTTCGCGGCCCGGTTCCTCGTGACGGCACTGCTGTACGGTCACGACCCGGCGAAACTCCACCTCCTCGATGGCGACTTCAGTTCGTGGAACCGCGAGTACGAGACGACGACCGACGCGAGTGAACTGCCCGACGTGACCTACGAGGTGACGACGGCCGAGGAGACGCCACTGGTCGGTTTCGAGGCGGTCGAAGCGGCGCTGGACGACCCCGAGGCAGTCATCGTCGATACGCGCGACCCCGAGGAGTTCGACGAGGGGCATCTCCCCGGCGCGGTCAACCTCGACTGGCGCGAGCTCGTCGACGACGAAACACGCGGCCTGAAACCCCGCGACGAACTCGAATCGGTCCTCGAATCAGTGGAAATCACACCCGACCACCGAATCGTCCTCTACTGTAACACCGCCCGCCGAATCAGTCACACGTACGTCGTGCTCTCGCACCTCGGCTACGACGGCGTGGAGTTCTACGAAGGAAGCCTCACGGAGTGGGAAGCACGAGACGGTGCTATCGTCAGGGAGTAGCAGCGTTTGTACCCGTACGGTGTCGGGGCGAGCGAGTCTGTCCGGCGAGTTCAGTGGCTATTCAGCTACCGGCGAGTTCAGTGACTATTCAGATACCGGTGAGTCCGACGTGTCGGGTGTTGGGTCGTCGTCTTCGACGTGTAGTTCGTCACCCAAGAGCGCCACAGACTCGACGAGTAAGGCGACGACGAGTGGCCCAGCGATGATGCCGACGGGACCGAGGCTGAGCAGTCCGCCGACGAACCCAACGAAGTAGAGACTTCCGGGTAGGTGTGCCGTCTCTCGGGCGAGGCGCGGACGAATGAGGATGTCCGGAAGCCACGCGATGGCGAACCCACCGACGACGACGATGAGTACGGCAGCCACGAACTGGCCGACTGCGGCCTGATACAGTGCTAGCGCGGCGAGGAGGAAACTCGGGCCCACGATGGGGATAAACTGGAGGATAGCGGCCACAGTCGCGAGCGTGATGGCGTACTCGTATCCGAGTGCCGAGAACACCACGAACGCGATGAAGAACGTGCCGACCGCAGTGGCCGCCTGCAAGACGTAGATGGCGAACAACGTCTCGCGTGCCCGTGATTCGAGGGCTCTGACGGCGTCGTGGTACTCCGTCGGGACCAGTGCGAGGAGCGTTCGGCCGGCCGAACCACCACCGAGGACCAGCGAGAACACCAGAAAGCTGAACAACGTGAGTTTGATGAAGACGACGGGTGCGGTCGTCGCCACCGACCGACCAATCGACCGAATCAGCGAGAAGATAACTGCGAGCACCTCGGCGAGCGTCACTTCGTAGAACATGCCGAGGAGTTCGAACGAGACTGCGTCGGGGATGAGTGACGCGAGTGCCAGCAGGTCGTTCAAGCGGAGAAAGAAGATGACGAAGAGCGGTGCGAGCACGACGAAGACGCCGACTGCGGCGACGACTGTCGTGGCAGCACTCGCCATCCACCGTGACACACCGCGTACTTCGAGACGCCGTCTGAGCGGAACGAGCAAGTACGCGACGGTGATAGCGAAGAACACCGTTCCCAGAACGTCCACGAGGATGACCGCCGCGAGGAGCGCGAACAGCGCCAGAACCCCGCCGAGAACGTACGGGCGCGAACCTTTCATCTGCGTGAATTCTCTCGCAGAGTGCAAAATCGTTCCGCCGACGAGAGCGGAGGAGACCGGTTTCGACGTCGAACACCGGGAGGGTACACACCACCGCGATTAAATACCACCGAGTACAACAACCGAGTAATGAAACGTCGAACGTATCTGAAGGCGGCCGGCGCGAGTGGAGTTGCCGCACTCCTCGCGGGGTGTACCGGAACGACGGGCGACGAGACGACGACGACGACCGAGTCGACGGGTGGGGCGGAGACGACGACCACACAGGGAACGACCACTGGCGGCGACGAGCAGACACTCACCGTCGGAACCTACGGGTCGTTCGTCGACGCACCGAGTTCGAGTCCCGGCGTCTGGTTGAAAGACCAGTTCGAGTCCGAGTTCGACGCGACGCTGGAGTGGCAGACCCCAGACGCGGGCGTGAACCACTACATCGAACGCGCACTACGCGGTGTCGAGTCGGGCGCAGACCTCTACGTCGGACTCGACGCGCAGATGCTCGTCCGCATCGACGACAAACTCGACGACCCACTGTTCGCACCGGCAGAGGACCTCTCGCGGCGCGGTGACGTGAACGAGCAGTTAGAGTTCGACCCACAGGGCCGTGCGATTCCCTACGACACGGGTTACATCTCGCTCGTCTACGACGAGACGCAGGGTGAGGGTGAGAAGTTCGTCGCGCCGGAGACGTTCGATGGCTTGCTCGACCCCGAATACTCGGGCGCACTGCTCGCACAGAACCCCACGTCGTCGGCGACGGGCCAAGCGTTCTTGCTCCACACCATCGACGCGAAGGGCGAAGACGGCTATCTCGACTACTGGGCACAGTTGAAGGAGAACGACGTGCGCGTCCTCGGCAACTGGGCGGACTCGTACACGGCGTACTCCAACGGCGAAGCGCCGATGGTCGTCTCGTACTCGACCGACCAGGTCTACGCCAAGGAGTCCGGTGCCGACATGGCCAAACACCAGATTCGCTTCCTGAACGACCAAGGCTACGCTAACCCCGAGGGGATGGCGACGTTCGCCGACGCGGCCGAACCCGGCCTCGCATCGGCGTTCATGGACTTCGTCCTCCGACCCGAGGTGCAAGCCGAAATCGCCGTGCGCAACGTTCAGTTCCCGGCGACGACGACGGCAGAGCTCCCCGAAGAGTTCGCCAAATACGCGCAGGAACCCCCGGAAGCCGTCACCTTCTCGTACGACCGTCTCAAGGACAACTTGAGTGACTGGACCGACGCGTGGGCCCGCGAGTTCGCCAGCAAGTAACCACGCGGGAACCGAGTTCCACCACGCTCAGTTCTGGCAGTACACGTCGGGTGAGATTCTGTGAGTACCATCGAGACACTCTCTGAAGCGACCAAGGGGCCAGTTCGGTCGGCCTTCCACGCCCTCGAACAGCGACTGCTTTCGGTCGTTGCGGTACTCACCGCCGTCGTCCTCGTCGTCCTCTTTTACTACCCCGTCGCCACCGTCTTCGCAGACGCAGTTCTCGAAGACGGCGCGTTCACCCTCGAACCGCTCACGGCGATTCTGACGAGCGAGTTCTATCTCGTCGATATCATCTGGTTCACGGCGAAACAGGCGTTCTACTCGACGCTGGCCAGTCTCGCACTCGGTCTCCCCGCGGCGTGGTTGTTCGCCCGCTTCGAGTTCCCCGGCCGCGAGACGCTTCGTTCCCTCACCATCCTCCCGTTCGTCATGCCCTCTATCATGGTCGCTATCGGGTTCGTGGCGACGTTCGGGCGCAACGGCACGCTCAACCGTGCGCTCTCTGTCGTCGGCCTGCCGCCGGTCGAGTTGCTGTTCACGCTCGAAGCCATCGTCATCGCCCACGCCTTCTACAACGCCCCCCTCGTCGCTCGCGTGGTGACCGCCGCGTGGGAGAGCGTCGACGCACGCGCCGTCGAGACTGCTCGCTCACTCGGGGCGAATCCGCGGCGAGCGTTTCGTGACGTGGTCCTCCCGCAACTCCTCCCCGCAATCGGTATCGGTGCGACGCTGACGTTCATCTTCACCTTCGCGTCGTTCCCCATCGTCCTCGCGCTCGGCGGGTTCCAACTGGCGACCATCGAGGTGTTCGTCTTCGCCAAAGTGCGTGACCTCGCGTACGCCGAGGCCGCGAGTCTCGCCGTCGTCGAGACGGTCATCTCGCTCGGTCTGACGGTGGTGTACCTCAGCTACGAGGCGAATCAGCGTGCCGCCGGTGGGTCCGCGAACCCACTCCCGAGACAGACGGTCATCCCGACTCGGTGGACGCCGAAAGCGACGCTCCGGACCGTCGGCATCGCCGCGTACGCGCTCGTGGTCGGCCTCGTGTTCGTCGTCCCCATCGCGAGTATGATTCTGGCGAGCGTCACCGGCGCTGACGGTGGCCTCACACTGGAGCACTACGCCTTCCTCGCGGAGCGACAGGCGACCGGTGCGACGTTCCAAGTCAAACCGCTCCCTGCAATCGGGAACTCGCTTCTCTTCGCCGCCGGGACGCTCCTCGTCGCCGTCCCGATGGGCGTGACGATGGCCGTGCTGACGACCAGACGCTACCGAGGTCGGACCCTCATCGACGCGCTGGCGATGGCCCCCTTCGCCGTCTCGGGAATCGTCGTCGGCCTCGGCCTCCTGCGCGGACTCGTCTTCGGCGTCGACGTCTTCGGCACGACGATTCGTGTGACCGGCGCACTCGCCATCGTGGCCGCCCACTCGGTCAGTGCGTACCCGTTCGTCACGCGAAACGTCGCACCACTGTTCTCTCGTCTCGACGACCGACTCGTCGAATCGGCGCGGAGTCTCGGTGCGACCCGAACCCGTGCCCTCCTCGACGTCGAACTCCCACTCGTCTGGACGGGCGTCGTCGCGGGTGCCGCCTTCGCTGTCGCTATCAGTATCGGCGAGTTCGACTCCACGATTATCCTCGCAGAAGGCGCAGGGCGGTACACGATGCCCGTCGCCGTCGAGCGACTACTGGGTCGCAGACTCGGCCCCGCGACGGCGATGGGGTGTGTCCTCCTCGCCGTCACGTCTGTCAGTTTCTTCGTTGTGGACCGGTTCGGTGGGAGGTGGGGCGAGTTATGAGCGACCGACAAGAACAGGAATCGCGTCCAACCAGTGGTACGGAGAGTTATACTCATCGCACGAAGACTGAAAGACGTGAACCCGGAGGGAGCCCCGTGAAACTCGAACTCGACGGCGTGTCGAAACGCTACGGCACGGCGACGGCACTCGACTCGGTGTCGCTGTCGGTCGAAGAAGGCGAGTTCTTCACGCTCGTCGGCCCCTCCGGGTGTGGGAAGACGACGACACTCCGCTGTATCGCAGGATTCGAGTCACCGACCGACGGAACGGTCCGGTTCGACGGTGAGTCGATGGACGGGGTTCCACCCGAAGCGAGGGGGGTCGGCGTCGTATTCCAGAACTATGCGCTGTTCCCGCACATGACCGTCGGCGAGAACGTCGCCTACGGCCTCCGATTCGCCGACCCACCGGGTGACGTCTCCCGAGACGAACGTGTCACAGAACTCCTCGAACTCGTGGACCTCGCCGGATTCGAAGACCGAGAACCCGACTCGCTCTCGGGTGGCCAACAACAGCGTGTCGCCCTCGCCCGTGCGCTCGCACCGGGGCCTGACCTCCTCCTCCTCGACGAACCGATGTCGGCGCTTGACGCTCGCCTGCGAGAGCGTCTCCGACGGCAAGTCAAACGCATCCAGTCCGAACTCGGCGTCACGACGGTGTACGTCACTCACGACCAGTCCGAAGCACTCGCCGTCTCCGACCGCGTGGCCGTCCTCAACCGTGGTCGCGTCGAGCAGGTCGGGACGCCCCGCGAGGTGTACCACCGACCGAAGACAAGATTCGTCGCGGAGTTCGTCGGCGAGAACAACGTCCTCGACGGTGTCGTCACACG
Organism: Haloferax marinum; assembly: GCF_009674625.1. Taxonomy (GTDB): domain Archaea; phylum Halobacteriota; class Halobacteria; order Halobacteriales; family Haloferacaceae; genus Haloferax; species Haloferax marinum. Next base: position 1,788,909 of record NZ_WKJQ01000001.1, read on the forward strand.
CAGTCTGACGGGCCGACGAGGGCAACTCGCCGATGTCGTCGAGTCTCGACTGGAAACAGAGGGGGTCGAGGTCGGAGTCGGCGACCAGACGTTCGTCCTCGACGGCGTCGATGGCGACGTTGGCGAGGCGATAACGTTCTGCGTTCGGCCCGAGGACCTGCACCTCGACGCAGGGGAAAACCGGATTCGCGGCACCGTCGTCGAGACCGAGTTCCAGGGTTCAGCCACGCGAATCAGATTCGACTGGCAGGGAATCGAACTGACCGTGGTCGTCGCTGACGACGGGAACGAGACGGTCGAACTCGGGTCAGAACTCGACGTCGGATTCGACGCCGATGCAGCGCACGTCGTCGAGTAACTGCAGGGTTGCAGGCACGTTCACGCCGGAGAATCGGTGCTGACGAGATAGACGCCGACGGCGAGGACGACTCCACCGACGACGAATCCAACGTCCACCTGTTCTCCGAGAAACGCCACACCGAGGAGCGTGCCAACGACCGGTTGTGCGAAGAAGAAGACGGCGACGTGGCTCGCGTCAGTGTACTCCATTCCCTTGTACCAGAAGTACCACGCCGCCGCCGTACTGGCTACTCCGAGGTACAACACCGCGCCGACGACGGCCGGTGTGAGGTCGACCGCCAGGAGCGAGACGTCGCGAGTGGCGAGTTCGAATGGGACGAACAACCCGAACAGCGGCACCGAGAGAATCGTCGCGTACGTGACGGCTTCGAGCGCAGAGTAGCGTCGGATGACGGGTTTTCCGTAGACGGTGAAGCCAGCGAAGAAGAACGACGAGAGGACGAGCAGTGCGACGCCGACCGGGTCGATGTTCGTCGCGATACCGTCGAGACCTCGTCCGGCGAGGACGCCGAGTGTTCCGAAAACGGCGAGGGTACTGCCCACGAGCGAACGCCGACTCAGTCGTTCACCGAGGACGGCGACGCCGAGTGCGAGGATGAACACGGGGGTCAAGACGGTGAGAACAGAGCCTTGACTGGCGTTCGTGAGGTCTGTCCCGACGAACTGCGTCGTGAGCGCGGCCGTCAACCAGACTGCGAGACCACCGAACCGTCGCCACTCCTCCCGGTCGAACGCCCGCCGAGGTGTCGTCGCGGCGACGACGACGCCGAGTGCCGCCGCACCCAGAACGATTCGCAGGAATGCGAGCGTGAGCGGCGGAATCGCGTCGAACCCCCACTTACTCACGACGTACATCCCACCCCAGAGCGCCGACGCGAGGAGCGGAGCGAAGCCAAAGAGGGAGGTCCGGTTCATCGGGAGAGAGAGCGACGGTTCAGGGTGCGACGCCGACGGTGAGGAGCGTTCCGAAGGTCCGATAGCGGTCGACCATATCTTCGCGCGTCTCCCAGCCGTCGGTCGGGAACTCGGCTGCCGGCGGAATCTCGATGTCCATGTCGGCGATGGAGTCCTGTTCGGCGACGTAGAGCCCGGCGTCGCGGAACGCTTCGCGGTACTCCGCGTGCGACCAGCGCGTCATCTCGATAGAGATGTTGTCCTGCCACTCGTGGGAGTGGATATTCTCCTCGTAGTAGTTGACTGCACAGTAGAACGTGCCGCCGGGTTTGAGGATGCGAGCGACTTCTTCGAGCGTGTGGTGCGGGTCGGGTGCGTAGTAGAACGCCTCCATCGACCAGACGTGGTCGACGCTGTCGTCGGCAAAGGGTAGGTCGTCGAAGTCGCCGACGAGGTACGAGATGTCGTCGGTATCGGTGTACTCACGGGCGTTCTCGACCATCTGGGGTGCCCCGTCGAGGCCGAACCCGCGGCCGATTCCTTTCGTGTCGTAGAGGGCGCGGAGCGCGTAGCCACTGCCGGTTCCAAGGTCGACGACGGTGTCACCTTCTTCTATCGGCATGCGTGCGAGTGCGTGCTTCGCGGTGTGCCAGTGTCGGTCCTCCATGCCCTTGTCGCGGCCGTCGGCCGCCCAGGCGTCGAACTCGTCGCGGACTCTCATACCTCCTCCTCACCGGCCGGGGACAAAATCAGTTCGAAGCACAGTCGCACCGCGGCGGTCAAAACAGGCGCGTCACTTAATGGTAGCCACCCCGACGAGCGGTGTATGGTCGGAGTTCGCCGCCGATTCGCGCTCGCTGACACGGCACAACAGATCGTCGGAGGGTTTCTGTTAGCCGGTCCGTTCGTCGTCACCGAGGAGGTGTGGGTCCTCGCCCGAAGTATGTCGGTCCTACAGGGCCTGCTCACACTCGTTATCGTCCTCACAGTCGGCTACGGCACGCTCTACAAGGCTGACAACCGCGACCCCGACAAGGAGAAAGAAGTCGGCGGCGTCCCCATCCGATTCATCTCGCTCATCAGCGTGGCGTACCTCTCGGTGTTCATCCTCGCACTCGCCTTCGACGCGCCGGGGACGTTCCTCTCCGACGTGTCGGGCGTCGTCGTCGAGGCGTTCGGCGTCGAACTCGACCTCGCGGTCCTCGGGATTACGCTCAAAGCGACGAGCGTCGGTGCGGTGTTCAGCGTCATCGGTGCCGCGACGGCCGACTCGCTGTTTTGACCCCACGTCGCCTCGGGATTTCGACGCGTCGAGGGGTGAATTGACATGAAGCATTAAGTCCGCAGAGTATCTGCTTTCAGTATGGATTACGAGCTCGCCATCGAAGAGACGCCCGAGACGATTCCGGGCGGGACAGGTATCTTGCTTCTTCATCCGAGCATCGGCGAGACCGACCGCATAGACACGGACTTCTTCAAGGTCGACACCGACCACTTCCTCGTCATCTCGACGCGGACCACCGCCCGTGAGGTCGAACAGAAGTTAGAGTACTACGAAGTAGACGAGTCGCGTGCGACTATCCTCGACACGCTCTCTATCGAACGTGGCTACTCCCGACGGAGCGCGGACAACATCTACTACGTCGCCTCCCCCGACAACCTCGACGGCATCGTCGAGAAGACGCGAGAGTTCCTCGAACGACACGACGGGAAACTCCGACTCAGCGTCGATTCGGTGACCGAGATGGCGTACTACGCCGACGAAGACCGTGCCTACGAAGCGACGAAACAGATTCTGGAGTTGCTCGAAGAGTACGACGCAGTCGGGTTGTTCCACCTCTCGAAAGAAGTCCACGACCAGGAGACGCTCGACCGCTTCCGTGAACTGTTCGACGGTATCGTGGACCTGAACGAAGACGGGAGCGTCACGACCGAGTTCTAAGACGGCCGTATTCAGTCGTCTCGCAGTTCGGTCAACTGTTCGAACGTCTTCTGCGCCCACCGAACTGCGTAGGGTGCACCGTGGTCGAGGTAGGCCGCCGTGTCGAGTGCCGCGAAGGGGGCGGGGAGCTCTCGGCCGTGTTTGATGGCCGAGCACGCGAACTCCGTCGCCTCGGCGAACGAGAGTCGGCCGGTGGCCACGAGTCGAGGAAGGTCGGCGAGTCTGTCGTCGAGTCGCTCGCCCGCGTCGACCCACGCGTCGTAGAGTCTGTCGTGTCGTCCGTCCCACGAGGCGAACTCCTCGCGTGTGTGGAGACCGACCCACGCGTCGAAGAGCGCGGCAGCGACCTGATACACTTCGTTCGGGCCGAGCGGTATCGACTCTGCGAGTTCGCGGTACTGCGCACCGAAGAAGGGCAAGAACTGCTCGGGAACGTCGTCGGCCCCCGCCTGGACCAGCGCCTCGGCGATGAGGAAGTCCAGGAAGTCTTCGGGCGTCCCTTTCGCCCGATACTTGACGAGGACGACCGGTGGCGTCGTCTGGTCGGTCCACGTGACCGTCCCGTGTTCGGGCATCCCGATGGTGAAATCCGACGACGCGTACAGACGGAGCGCCTGTGGCGCGTCGTCTGGTAGCCACTCTTGGGGGAACGCCGCCGGCGAGAGCGATTCGACCACGAGGCCAAGGTTCTCGGCGGCTTCCGGGGGTATCGTGTCGAAATCCCCGGCGACGTCTAAGACGAGCGCGCCCGGTGCGTACTCGTCGCGAACCGATTCGAGGTCCGGCGGCAGCGTGCGTTGGTCGAACATCTCGTCAGGCGAGGCTCATGCCGATGAGGACGACGGCCAGCAGGGCCGACACACCGATGGTCCCGAGCACGATTTTCGTCGCTTGGCTCATACTGGCACGATTACTGCCCCGCCGCTTAAACCCTTACAGTCTGTCGTCGGGCAAATCTCCACTCGAAACGAAGGGGTTTGAAGACAGTCACCACGGTCGCCACTCACATGTTTCGGAGCGCTAACAAAAGCGTTCGACGGAGACGACTCCTCAGGGAATCAGTTGCTCGCCGTCGTCGTCGATGATGCGAATCGCCTCGACGGGACAGACGCGGGCGGCGAACTTCGCGTCGAACTCGTCTTCTTCGGGGATTTCGAGGACGAACGTTCCGTCGTCGGTCTCCTCTGCGCCGTCGAGGTCGGCTTTTCCGTCGTCGAGGTTCTTCTGGAACGCCTCCCACTCGTCGACACACTGGAAGATTCCGATACAGGTGTCGCGGTCGTACTCGACTCTCATGTCGGGACCTTCCGCTGGGGCATACATAGCCCTGCCGACGTGTCACGGAGTTCTCGGCGGGCGGCAAGCCTGTGTCTGGCGACTGTCGATAGTTCGAGACCCGCGCAGGCAGTTTTCCCTCGTTCGAGCGAGAGTCAGAATCACGTCGCAACGAAGTCCAGCAGGTCGACCGCGAGCGAGGGACGGAACGCGAACAAGAGGCCACCTCCCACGAAGAGAACGCCGAAGAGTGGAGACCAGTCGAAAGATAAAACGCCGACAACGACCAGGCCGGCCCCGAACAGGCGAACGAACAGTTCGATTATCTTGATAGTCTTCTCACGTATCATGTGCAAAGTCGTTCCGGGCCGTCGACAAATACCTTCGGAACAGATACTCGCTCCGTGTGACGACTCCCGACCCACCGTCCCGACCCGATGGCTTAAACCGAAAGACGGTCCAAGAGAGACGCAATGCGAACAGCGGACCTGACGGGCCTGCCGACGGGGATTCCCGAGGCCCTCCACGACGAGGGTATCGAGGAACTCTACCCACCGCAGGCCGAGGCCGTCGAGGCCGGCTTGACCGACGGCGAGAGCCTCGTCGCCGCCGTCCCGACGGCGAGTGGAAAGACACTCATCGCGGAACTCGCGATGCTGTCGAGCGTCGCACGCGGCGGGAAGGCACTCTACATCGTCCCGCTCAGAGCGCTCGCCTCGGAGAAGAAAGCCGAGTTCGAGCGCTGGGAAGAGTACGGCATCGACGTGGGCGTCTCCACGGGGAACTACGAATCCACCGGTGAGTGGCTCTCGTCGCGCGATATCATCGTCGCAACCTCCGAGAAAGTGGACTCGCTCGTCCGCAACAACGCGGCGTGGATGGACCAGTTGACCTGCGTCGTCTCCGACGAAGTCCACCTCGTCGACGACAGAAACCGTGGGCCGACGCTCGAAGTGACGCTGGCGAAACTCCGGCGACTCAACCCGAATCTGCAGACTGTCGCGCTGTCGGCCACCGTCGGCAACGCGGACGTCGTCGCCGACTGGTTGGACGCCAAACTCGTCCAGTCCGACTGGCGACCCATCGACCTGAAGATGGGCGTCCACTACGGCAACGCCATCAGTTTCGACGACGGAAGCCAACGAGAGGTGCCCGTCGGACGCGGCGAGCGACAGACGCCGGCACTCGTCGCCGACGCCCTCGACGGCGACGACGACGACGACCAAGGGTCGTCACTCGTGTTCGTCAACTCGCGGCGAAACGCCGAGTCTGCCGCCCGGCGGATGGCCGACGTGACAGAACAGTACATCACGGGCGACGAACGCGGTGAACTCGCGGAACTGGCCGCCGAGATACGCGACATCTCCGACACCGAAACGTCGGAGGACTTGGCGAAAGTGGTCGCCAAGGGCGCAGCGTTCCACCACGCCGGCCTCGCCTCGGAACACCGAACACTCGTCGAGGACGCCTTCCGCGACAGACTCATCAAGTGTATCTGCGCGACGCCGACGCTCGCCGCCGGGGTCAACACACCGAGTCGCCGCGTCGTCGTCCGCGACTGGCAGCGCTACGACGGTGACTACGGCGGCATGAAGCCGCTCGACGTCCTCGAAATCCACCAGATGATGGGCCGTGCCGGACGCCCGGGACTCGACCCTTACGGCGAAGCGGTCCTCCTCGCCAAAGACGCCGACTCACGCGACGAACTGTTCGAGCGATACATCTGGGCCGACGCAGAGGACGTGCACTCTAAACTCGCGGCCGAACCCGCCCTTCGGACCCACTTGCTGGCGACCATCGCCTCTGGATTCGCCCACACTCGCGAAGGACTGCTCGAATTCCTCGACCAGACGCTCTACGCCGCCCAGACCGACGACCCAGAACGATTAGGACAGGTGACAGACCGCGTCCTCGACTACCTCGAAATCAACGGATTCGTGGAATTCGAGGGAGACAGCATCCAGGCGACGCCGGTCGGGCACACCGTCTCGCGCCTCTACCTCGACCCGATGAGCGCGGCCGAAATCATCGACGGACTCGAGTGGTCGGCCAAACATCGAACCGAGAAACTCCGCGCGCTGGCGGGCGAGACGGACGAAGAGTCAGCGTCTGAACGCGAAGCAGAACCGGAGCCCGACCCAACCGCTGGCTTCCAAAAGGCCAGCGAGATGGTCAGCGACGATGGCGACGGCGACGGCAGCGACGATGGCGACGACGAACTCGAGTTCGAGACGGACATCACCTATCCGACGCCGCTCGGTCTCTACCACCTCGTCTGCCGGACGCCGGACATGTACCAACTCTACCTCAAGTCCGGTGACCGCGAGACGTACACCGAACTGTGTTACGAGCGCGAACCCGAGTTCCTCGGGCGCGTCCCCTCGGAGTACGAAGACGTCGCCTTCGAAGACTGGCTCTCGGCGCTCAAGACGGCGCGACTCCTCGAAGACTGGGTCGGCGAAGTCGACGAAGACAGAATCACGGAGCGCTACGGCGTCGGTCCGGGCGACATCCGCGGCAAAGTCGAGACGGCGGAGTGGCTCCTCGGCGCGGCAGAACGCCTCGCTAGCGAACTGGACCTCGAAGCAGTGTACGCGGTCCGCGAGGCGAAAAAGCGCGTCGAGTACGGCGTTCGCGAAGAGTTACTCGACCTCGCAGGCGTCCGCGGCGTCGGTCGAAAGCGTGCTCGGCGATTGTTCGAAGCAGGAATCGAGACCCGTGCAGACCTGCGCGAGGCGGACAAAGCAGTCGTCCTCAAGGCACTTCGTGGACGGCGAAAGACCGCCGAGAAGATTCTCGAGAAGGCAGGTCGGCAAGACTACTCGATGGAGAACGTCGACGAATCGGACGCACCGGACGACGCCGTCCCCGACGACGCGGGATTCGAGACGGCCAAAGAGCGCGCGAACCAGCAGGCGAGTCTGGGTGATTTCGAATGAGAGTGCTCGAAGCAGAAGCGACCGTTCCGGACCTCGATTCGTTCATCGCCACCGTCGGCGACGTCGCCGAGGAGACCGGTGCGACGATTCAGGCGTTCGACGCCCGGTTCGTCGTCGGCCGTAACCACCTCGAACGAGCGGTCGAACTCGCAGACCGAGCAATCGAACGCGGCAACGAAATCGCCCGCGACAGAGCTGTCGAGTTCATCCTCTACGCGAGCGGTCGGCGACAAATCAACCGAGCGTTCGAGATGGGCGTCTCGGAGGGGACGATTCCGGTCGTGATTATCGTCGACGGTGGCGACGAGAACACGGCAGAGGCCGCACTCTTCGACCGTCTGGACCTCGAACAGGCGACGACACTCGGCGAGTACGACGAGGAACTCGTCCGCGAGTTCTTCGACATCGGTGACGACGAGCTAGCCGCTGCCGACGGTGACCTCCCGGCGCTCGTCAAAGAACGAGTTGCACTTCTCACGGTGGACCGCTGAGGGAATTCAAAAGGTACATTATCCACAGAATCGACCACTGTCTTGCGGTTTTTCCACTCGAAACGAACCCCTTGGATTTGTAAAATCTACCCCTTCGTTTCAACTGGAGAACAGGGGGCGACGGGGTGCCCTGTCAAGCGTAGAACGCAGAGAAGTAGTCCCACCAGGATTCGAACTTCCGGGAGTTACCTCCCGACGTTCGAATCGCGAGACCAGTATAGTCCCACCAGGATTCGAACCTGGGTCGTTGCCCCCAGAAGGCAACAGGATTGGCCACTACCCCATGGGACTTCGCATCATCTCGTAATTCGCGGGTATTTGTAAACGTTGCGTGTCTGGAGAGCCGTGTCATTCGTTCGCAGTCGGTCGGATAGACGTGCATAAACCGCCACCTATTTGCCCTCGTTCTATCCATTGTCGTGTATGTACGTCGGACGATTCGTCGTCGTCGGTCCCGGAATCGGTGCCTATCGCGTCTCCTCTCGGTCGTTCCCGAATCGACAGGTCGTCGAGCGAGACGGAACGCTCACGGTCGGGCCGACGCCCGACGCACCGGAGACTGACAACCCCTACATCGCTTACAACTGCGTCCGCGAAGGCGGCGACTACGTCGTCGTCGGGAACGGGTCGCAGGTCGACCCCATCGCCGAGAAACTCGACATGGGCTACACCCCACGCGACGCCCTCGCGGAGATTCTGCTCGCACTCGACTACGAGAAAGACGACTACAACACGCCGCGCATCGCTGGCGTCGTCGGCGCCGACGAGGCCTTCATCGGCATCGTCCGCAAGGACGCCCTCCTCGTCGAGGAAGTGACCGAACCGACGCTCGTCGCGACCTACGAAGAAGACGACCCGCGAGCGTTCGACCTGTCGGCCGACAGCGCCGCCGACGCCGCACGCGAACTCTACGACCACGAGTTCGAACACGCCGTCTGTGCGGCCGCCACGACGGTCGATGCGGACGTCGAGATAGCCTTCTACAACGGCGAGTAAGTCGAGACGAAGCGGTTCCGTCTTCGACCTCGGCCAGGAACTTATCAATCAAGCAACCGTATCGTGAGCCATGCGTCTGGGCGTCATCTCTGACGTGCACGGAAATCTCCCTGCACTCGACTCCGTACTGTCGGACATGCCACCGGTCGAAGAGGTCGTCTGTGCCGGCGACGTCGTCGGCTACAACCCGTGGCCCGAAGCGTGTGTCAGTGAACTCGTGGAACGCGACATCCCGACCGTCTCCGGAAACCACGACCGGGCGGTCACCGCTGGGACTGGTTTTCGGTTCAACAGTCTCGCCGCTGCAGGTGTCGACTTCGCCCGCGAAGAGCTCTCGCCGTCGTCGCTCGACTGGCTCACGTCGCTTCCGGAGACCAAAACGACCGCCGACGGACGCGTCAAACTCGTCCACGGCCACCCCGACGACCCAGACCGGTACACCTACCCCGAGGAGTTCTCACCGTCCCTCCTCTCAGGTGAAGACCTGCTCGTGATGGGCCACACACACGTCCAAGGTCACGAAATCTACGACGAGGGCATCGTGTTGAATCCGGGGAGCGTCGGCCAACCTCGTGACGGAGACCCCAGGGCGGCCTACGCCGTCGTCGACCTCGACGCGATGACGGTCGACGAACGCCGCGTCAGATACGATATCGACCGCGTGGCAGAACGGGTCACCGAGGTCGGACTGCCCGAACGAATCGGGAGTCGTCTCTACGAAGGTCGATAGCAAAAACAGAAGACTCGACGCCGACGAGAGAAAACACAAGACGCGACGCCGGTTTCCGACTCAGTTCGAGACGGGTCGGAGTTTCGCCGAGAAGTGCCGGAGTTCCTTCATCGGCGGTTCTTCGACGATTTCGAGGCCGTCGTACTCGTGGGCCGTCTCCATCACCTTCGCCGCCGTCTCCGCGATGTGTTCGAGGTGTTCGCGACTGTAGGTCCGCCGTGGGAGTGCGAGACGGACGAGGTCCGGGCGGTCGGTTCCGGGGAAGGCGAATCCACCGAGTTCGACGCCGCGGACGCCTCCTTCCCGGTAGAGTGCGCAGACGAGTTCCTGTCCTGGATACTGTTCTTTCGGAACGTGCGGGAACATCTCGCCCGCGTCGAGGTAGACGGCGTGCCCACCGGTCGGGAGGTAGACGGGGACGTCTTCTTCAGAGAGGAGGTCACCGAGTTCGGCCACCTGTTCGACTCGGTCGGAGACGTACGGCGGCGTGACTGCCTCACGAAGGCCGACGGCCATCGCCTCGATGTCGCGTCCCGAAAGTCCGCCGTAGGTGGGGAACCCTTCGAAGAGAATCGCCCGCTGTTTCGCGTGTTCGAAGGTGGTCTCGTCACGCATGGCGGTGAACCCGCCGATGTTGACGAGGGCGTCTTTCTTGCCGGACATCGTGATGGCGTCGGCGTGGGCGAACTGCTCGCGGGCGATTTCGGCAACCGTCCAGTCTTCGTAGCCTGCTTCGTTCTCCTTGATGAAGTGGGCGTTCTCTGCGAATCGGCAGGCGTCGATGACGAACAAGGCGTCGATGTCTTTGGCGAACTCGGCGACGGCGCGGATGTTCGCCATCGAGACGGGTTGGCCGGCGACGGAGTTGTTCGTAATCGTCTGGACGACCACCGGAATCGCGTCTGCACCGACGTCTTCGACGAGTGCGTATCCCGCGTCGATGTCGAAGTTGCCCTTGAACTTCTCGTTCGAGTTCGGGTCGCGGGCGGCGGGCGACGGGCAGTCGACGGGTTCTGCCCCCTGATTGACGACGTGCGCTCGCGTCGTATCGAAGTGGGAGTTGTTCGGGACGACGTCGCCCGCTTCGAGGAGGACGCCGTAGAGGACGTTCTCCGCGCCACGGCCTTGGTGGGTCGGGATGACGTACTCGAATCCCATCACGTCGCGGACGGACTCTGCGAGTCTCGCGAACGACTCGCTGCCGGCGTAGGCCTCGTCACCACGAATCATCGCGGCCCACTGCTCGGCAGACATGGTTCCGGTTCCGGAGTCGGTCAGTAAGTCGATGTAGACGTCGCGAGCGTCGAGATTGAAGACGTTGTACCCGGCCCGTTCGAGGGCGGCCTCTCGCTCCGCACGAGAGGGGAGTTCGATGGGTTCGACCATCTTTGCCTTGTACGATCGCATACCCAGAGACACACGTGGAACCCTGAAGAATACTGTAGGCGGAAAAACGCGGGACTGCGAGCGTTTCTCGTCGTTCGTGGACGAGAGTGTACATCGGTGTGTTCAGCGGTGTGATACGCTCTGAAACGGGTGGGAGCGGCCTGGAGGAAGAGAGGAGGAACCGAGACTACCGAAACTACCTCGGCGAGCGACCGCTCGACAGCTTAGAACTCGCCCTGAATGATTTTGAGCGTCTCTTCGCGGTCGTCCCACGCGATGAAGATGGCGACAGACGTCGCGGACGTGATGGCGTCGTGGACGTTGATACCGGCGTCGGCAAGCGGTTGGACGATGTCGAGGATGACGCCCGGTCGGTTCGGAAGTTCGCCACCGGTGACGCGGATGACGGCGATGTCGTCTTCGACGGTGACAGACGAGAGCGCCTCGTCGGTGACGACTCGGTCGTGAAGGACCGCCTCGGCCTGATTTGCGTCTTCTTCGAGGACGTAGAACGTGATAGAGTCCATCCCCGAAGCGACCGAATCCACGTTGATATCTTCTTCCCAGAGGGCAGTCGAGAGGTCCGCGAGGATGCCCGGTCGGTTCCGAATCGCTCGGCCCGCGACGGTGAGACAGGCGAGCGGTTCTTCCTGCATGTCGATGAGGTTGTGGAACTCGCCTTCGATGAGTGTTCCACCGGTGAGTAAGTCGCCGTGTTGGTAGTGGACGACGCGAACGTCGAGGGCTTCGTCCTTGTACGACAGCGCCGAGGGGGCGACGACTTCTGCGCCACGGAACGAGAGGTTTCGGAGCTCGTCGACGGTGATACGACCGACGTTGCGCGCGCCTTCGACCACGCGCGGGTCGCCCGTCATGACACCCTCGACGTCGGTCACGATGACGACTTCGTCGGCGTCCATGTACTTGCCGAGCATGACCGCGGAGGTGTCCGAGCCACCGCGGCCGAGCGTCGTAACCTCGCCGTCTATCGTCTGTGCGAGGAATCCCGTGATGACCGGGACGACGCCGTCCAACTCCTCGGCGAGTTTCTCGGCGCGACGCTGGGTCTCTTCGACGTCGACTTCGCCCAGTTCGTTCGTGATGACCGGCCAGTCGTCTGACCCAGGTTCGAGGAACAGCGCGTCGACGCCGCGGGCCGAGAGGGCCGCTTTCAGCATCCGGACGCTCGTCCGTTCGCCCATCGAGACGATTTCGGCCCGGTCTTTGTCGTCGGCTTCGAACTTGATTTCGTCCAGCAAGTCGTCGGTCGTCGAACCCATCGCGGAGGCGACGACGGCTATCTCGTGGCCTTTCTCGACTGCTGCAGCGATGGAGTCTGCGGCGCGGTTGATTCGGTCACCACTCCCGAGAGAAGTGCCGCCGAACTTTGCGACTACGCGCATCGTCCCTCCGATACGAGTCGATTCGACGGTTGGTGCTCAATCATGCGAGGGGCTAACGCGGGGGCACGTATAACTATGTCCTCTTTTTCAACCGTTGCCGACTTCCCCAAATCCGACGACGAGAAGGGTCCTCTCGGTCGTCTCGCGGTGCGGAGGTTTATCAACGATGGAGCGGAACGGTCAGCCATGGAAGTCAGAGACGCCGTCGATTCGGACGCCGAGGCACTCGCCGCCGTCGCCAACGCGCCGACGCGAGCGATGCGTCGGTTGATACGCGACCGGACCGTCCGGGTCGCGACGGCCGACACCGGTGTCGACCCCAACGTGGACGCACCGGCGGCGGACGAACCGATTCTCGGCTTCGTCGGCTTCGACGTTCGAGACGGCGTCGTCCACGTCACTCGACTCGACGGGACGGAAGACGCGACACGTCGTCTCCTCGAAGAACCACTCCGGTTCGGGAGCGCCGAGGGACTGCCAGTCGAGGTCCTCGTCGTCGAGTCCGAACCGTCGCTTCGGGCCGCGGTGGAATACGCCGGCTTCGAGCGAGTCGGGCCAGGACCGCGGTTCGACGGCTATCCGACGATTCGGTACCGCCTCACCGAGACGGCCTAACGGACCGTCGAACGACCTACTGGGCCGTCTTCGAGAGTCACTCGGATAGACGACGTCGAGACGACAGAGATATTCACTCCGAAACGGGTGAAAACAGCGTTTTCGAGTGGAAACGAAGGGGTTCGGGAGGTCGTGTGGAACCGACTCGGTCAGGAGAACTTCCTGACCGTCATGTCCAACGTGTCGAGGTCGACGATGGGCGCATAGCCCGAGTCGGGGTCGATGTTGACGGACTTCTGGAAGTCGGTCTGGGACTGCCAGCACCCAGAGTTGACTGCGAGGACGTTGTGGTACTTGCCCCAACCGAGTTTGTGGACGTGGCCAGTGTGGAAGATGTCCGGTACGTCTTCCATGACGAGATAGTCGAGTTTCTCGGGAGCGAGGCGCGTGTGCCCACCGAACTGCGGCGCGACGTGACGCTTTTTGAGTAACTGGTACATCGCCTTGTGCGGTTCGTCGTAACTCGCTTTCTCTGCGGGGAGTTCTGCGATGACCTCGTCGAGCGAGACGCCGTGATACATGAGTATGTTGACGCCTTCGAGCGTGACCATCGAAGGGTTACTCGTAATCGTGGCGTCGTGGGCCGACATGATGTCGCGGAGGTTGTCGTCGAATCCGGGTTGCGGTTCTGCGAGGCGAACCGCGTCGTGGTTACCCGGAATCATCACGATATCGAGGTCACCGGGAACCGATTTGAGGTGTTCCGAGAACGCCCGATACTGGTCGTAGATGTCGATGACGTCGAGTTCTTCGTCCTGGTTGGGGTAGACGCCGACGCCTTCGACCATGTCGCCGGCGATGAGGAGATACTCGATGTTCTCGGCTTCTGCTGTGTGAAGCCACTCGGCGAACCGGTTCCACGCGCCTTCCATGAACTCCTGACTGCCGACGTGGACGTCCGAGATGAGCGCCGCCTGCACGTGACGGTCTGCAGTGTTCGGCCTGTGACCCCGTGGAACGTCCGGGAAGTGCATCGAGTCGACGAAGAGGATACCCGCGTCACCCGAGAGCGTCCCTTGCACTGCGATGCACTCGTCTAAGAGGAGTTCGTCGACGTACGACGCGATGTCTTTGTCCTTCATCACGAGACACGGGAACGTTCCAGTCGTGTCTTCGAGGTCGATGATCCAGTGCCCACTCTTGGTCGAGCGAACGTCGTCGACGAGGCCGATAAGTTCGGCGTCCTCCCCACCGGACATCTTGGAGATGGCTTTCGCCGGGCGGTGATTGACCCGACCACGAAGCATCTTCGAGAGTTTCTCGTACCGGTCGCGGAACACCTTCACGAAATCGTCGTACTCGCCAGTCCCGGTCGATTGACCGGTCATGTCGTTCGCGATTTCGAGCGAGCGAAGCGAGCGGTCTGTGTTCCGACCGTTCGTCACCCCCTCTGTTTCAGGTGGAGTTGACTCGGAGACATGTTCATCGACGTCGCCCGGTGTTGCAGCGGAAACAGAGGGGTCAGTGGTGACCGAATCGGTCGGTGATTCGGTCCCCGGAGGGTCCGCCGCGGGTGCAGACGCGAGCACCGCGCGGACGTGGTCAGTAGTGATACGGAGCGTATCGTCCGGAACCGAGTCCACGACTCGAGCGAGTGTCACGCCTGGCTCTTCGGACCCAGCGATGAGCGTCACGGCCTCGCGTTCAGCGTTGTAGCCACGACTGACGAGTGCTCGAACGATACGCGCCGGCGTCTCCAGTGGCACAGGCCGAAATCGGCGGAGGGAAGCAAAAAGGATGCCGAAACCCAGAACGTTGAAACCCGGTCCGGGTAAACTGGGAGTGATGAGCGCCGACGACGACCGCCCGCCCCTCCGCGACTCCACGAGCGGTCCCGACCCCGACGAGGGAATTCTCGAACGACTTCGGACGGCGGACGAGGGCCCACTTCTCTTCATCCGAGAGGCGTTGGCCAGCGCACTCGCGGTGGTAGCAGTCGGCTTGCTCCTGTTTGCTATCAGCGGCGTGTGGCCACCGATGGTCGCCGTCGAGAGCGGGAGCATGGAACCACACATGCACAAAGGTGACCTCGTGTTCATCACGGGGCCCGAGCGCTACGCACCAGACGCTGCCGTCCCCGGAACCTCCGTCGTTACCGCCGAAACCGGTGCTCTCGGAAACTATCGGACGTTCGGTGACTACGGGAACGTCATCGTCTACGACAATCCGGGTGTCGGCGGTCCACCCATCATCCATCGGTCCATGCTCTGGGTCGAAGCGGGAGAAAACTGGTACGACCGGGCCAACCCCGACTACATGTCGGCAGACAACTGCGAGGAACTCGCCCACTGCCCAGCACCCTACGACGGGTTCATCACCAAAGGTGACAACAACCTCCGCTACGACCAGGTGACCGGTATCAGCGAACCGGTTCGACCCGAGTGGGTACAGGGCGTCGCCCGCATCCGCATCCCGTTCCTCGGGTGGGTCCGTCTGACACTCGCGAGTACGATGGCGACGACGGCACCCGTCTCACCGGTTCCAGTTCCAGTCGAAGACGTGTGGGTGACGGTCGAGCAGACGACAGACTCGCTCGAACGAGCACCGTCGCCCGTTGGACCAACTGGCCCGACGCAGGTCACACAGCAGTCGCTGGCGGCCTGAAGCGGCTGAAAAATTCTTCTCGGTACTCCGGAACTCGATGGGTAGTGGAACTCCGGAACTCGCCGGGTAGTGGAACTCCGGAACTCGCCGGGTAGTGGAACTCCGGAACTCCGGAACTCGCCGGTTAGTTGTCGAACCGCGCCTGCACGAACGGTTGGGCGCTCTCTATATCTCCGAGGCGAGAGTCCGTCAGTAAGACGGCCTCCGTCTCGTCGATGGGGACCGAGAGGCTGATCTCCTTGGTTCGCCCGTAGCGACCCTTGGAGACGACGACAGCGTTGACGATGCCGAGCATGTCGAGTTCCGAGATGAGGTCGGTGACGCGACGCTGTGTGAGGACGTCGGCGTCGATCTCCTCGCAGAGGCGTTTGTAGATGTTGAACACCTCACCGGTGTTGATGTTGCGGACACCGTTCTTCTCGAGGAGGATGATGGCGAAGAGGACGATTTTCGACTGCGTCGGGAGCGTTCGAACGACTTCGACGACCCGGTCGAGTTCTATCTTGTCCTGTGCCTGCCGAACGTGCGCTTCTTCGACGGTGTCGGCTTGCCCGCGTTCCGCGAGTTCGCCGGCAGTTCGGAGTAAGTCGAGCGCGCGACGAGCGTCACCGTGTTCCTGAGCAGCGAACGCAGCACACAGTGGGATGACGTCGTCGGTCAGCGCGCCGCCTTTGAACGCCACGTCGGCGCGGTGTTGGAGGATATCTCGAAGTTGGTTCGCGTCGTACGGCGGGAAGACGATCTCCTCTTCACCGAGACTCGACTTGACCCTGGGGTCGAGGAAGTCTGTGAACTTCAGGTCGTTCGAGATACCCATGATGGAGATACGAGAGTTCTCGAGTTCGGAGTTCATCCGCGAGAGGTTGTAGAGCGTGTCGTCGCCGGATTTCTCGACGAGTTTGTCGATCTCGTCGAGCATGATGACGACCACGCGTTCTTTGTAATCGACGGCGTCGAAGAACGTCGTATAGACGCGGTCTGTCGGCCACCCCGTCATCGGGACCGTCTCCATCTCCTCTGCGTCCTCGGAGAGTTCTTCGGCGCGTTCGTCTATCTCGGCAATCGAATCGTAGGGCGTGTCTTCGAGTGCGTTCGGGTCCTCTGTCGCCCGCGTCCGCATCTCGTCTAGCCGGTCGAGTTCCGACTCGATTCGTTCGAAGTTCTTCTCGATGAACTTGTTCGCGAGTTGCGCGAGGACGCGATACTGCGTGTCCGTCACCTCGCAGTTGATGTACTCGACTTCACACGGAACGTCGTACTTCTGCGACGTCGATTCCAGTTCTTGGCTGACGAACTTCGCACTCGCGGTTTTCCCGGTCCCGGTCTTCCCGTAGATGAGGATGTTCGAGGGCGTCTCACCTCGGAGCGCCGAGACGAGAATCGTCGCCATCTGATTGATTTGGTCTGTACGATGAGGGAGTTCGTGTGGCGTGTACGACGGGCGAAGGACCTCTTTGTTCTCGAAGATCGGTTCTCCGGCGAGTAAGTCGTCGAAGAGGCCTTTCGACCCCTCGTCGTCGTTCAAGACGACCTTGTCGAGGCCGACGTCCGGGTCTTTGTGTTGGTCGACGCCACCGGACTGTGTCCGGTTGCCTGCCGAGGTTTCCTCGGCAACGTCACCAGACGACGTCTGACTGCCCGACGAGCTATCCTCGTCGACGTCGTCGTCGGGGACTTCGGCGTCGGGGCCGATGCTCGCCTGGATATCGATATCCTCGGCGGATACCTCGGTCGCTGACTCGTCAGAGTGAGCGTCCGTGTCCTGCGCCGAACGGTCCACCTGTTCCTGCCGATTGTCACCTCGTGGTGTTTCGTCCTCCTCCATCGTGTGTTCCCCCTCATTTCAAGTGGAATGCCCGCCCAAAACGGCTCATATAGAGTGTGAGACCGGAGAAAACCGGTGTCTACTCTGAAAGCCACAGTAGGCGATTCCAGATGATGCAAAGGAACCAAACGAACAGTCGGTACAAAAATCTTACTTCTCCGACTCGTCAACCCGGTGAGCACCGGAAAATCGGGAGACGAGACTGATTTCGACACGAGGTCGAGTCCGCGTTCGAATCGAAGCGTTCGAGAAGAAAATCACGGGATACAACGGGTCGAACGACGACAACACCGGCAGAAAAGCCGTCAAACGGGGAGTCAGCGAAGAGTCGGCTCTCAGCGCTCTTCGGGTCAGATTTTCGTTCGACTCGAAGTGGTGGCATCGACATCGTGCGTCGACGAACTCGTGGGGGGTATGAGGGCTGTCGGTCCAGTCGTAGCCGTCGACACTCGGTTCGAGTCGTCGATACACTCGCCTCGAGTCGCCAACTGAGGTCTATTCCCCTCATCCATCTTCGAGTCGCCAACTGAGGTCTTTCCCTACATCCACCTCCCATCCATCCCCCGGCTACGTTCCACCTGCTTCCCATATCCCGACGTGA
The DNA here is from genome assembly GCF_009674625.1 of Haloferax marinum. Classification (GTDB taxonomy): domain Archaea; phylum Halobacteriota; class Halobacteria; order Halobacteriales; family Haloferacaceae; genus Haloferax; species Haloferax marinum. The sequence goes on from NZ_WKJQ01000001.1 coordinate 1,806,970, forward strand.
ACTACTCGCCCTCTCCCGTCAGCATCGTACGACTGCTCCACTGGTCGAGTTCTGGTCGAGTCCTGGTCGAGTCCTGGTCGAGTCCTGGTCGAGTTCCTGTTCAGGTTTTACTATTCGATGTACGAACGTCGCGCGAGCTGCGAGCGCCGGCAGAAGACGAGTCGGAACCCCGAACTGCGAGAGTTTCGACGCCGTGGAGACGACCAGAGTAACGTCGTCGAACTGAACTCGTCGCGCGGTTGTCGACGTTTGGGCTGTTCCGACTCGAAAAATTGGCGGCCGTCACCCCTTCGTTTCGTGTGGAGACGGCGAAACCACTCGATTAGATAATTCAGCAGGGAGAGAGTGTGTCTCGGCAGAATGACCCCTTCGTTTCCCGTGGGGATAACTGCCGAATCTCCAGTTCGACGGGAAACCCCTGGGTCGCGATTGCCCCACACCCCTTCGTTTCGATTGGAGACGAGAACAAGGGTGGTGGGGGTCTCGGGTGGTTCTAGAAGCGGGTGGTTTTATTACACGGCGTCTGCTACCATACCCGTAGTAGAGAAAAAGCGGTTATTATTGGTGGTGTTGGATATAGAATTAACATCCAACCGCCGTCTAGCGGTTCCCCCCGACCCACCCTCTCGGGCCGTTCCACCTGAAACGAAGGGGTGGGGGTGTCCGCCCCGATCGTTTCGTGTCCATCGTCACCGTGGAACGGGGTGTCCTACCAGGTACGTCTCGAGTCCCCCGTCTCAGACTCGGTCTCACACTCAGTACACTCAGTACAGGGAGTGTAACACAGAGAACTCAGCTGTCAAAAGAGACTCAGCCCCGATGCGGCCTTCACGTGTACACGGAAACAAGAACTTCCTAGGCACTCGAATTACCGGACGCAACATACTCTCACTCCCCCACGATAGAGGACAGGGAGATTTCGTGGGCTTCGAGTCGAGACGGCAGGGAACTCGGTTGAACACATCATATCTGAAACTTGACTAGTGTCTGACGTAGTGCTTAAGTGAGTCCGGTTGGGTGATACCTCCATACGCCCTCCACGACGAGTTCGGGAGGAGCGGGAGGCCCAGGATGGGACTGCTCACAGATCTAAGAGACAGCATCTCACGAGTCGTCGACCGGCTCTTTTCGGAGAGCGAGCCGAAGCGGATCGGTATTTATGGCCCGCCCAACGCCGGGAAGACGACTCTCGCAAACCGTATCGCCCGTGATTGGACCGGTGACGCAATCGGTCCCGAGAGCCACATCCCCCACGAGACCCGTCGCGCACGACGGAAGGAGAACGTCGAAATCGAACGGGATGGCAAGAAAGTCACCATCGACATCGTCGACACGCCCGGTGTCACGACGAAAGTCGACTACAAAGAGTTCCTCGAACACGACATGGAGAAAGACGACGCCGTTCGTCGCTCCCGTGAGGCGACCGAAGGTGTCGCCGAAGCCATGCACTGGCTTCGTGAGGACGTCGATGGTGTCATCTACGTACTCGACAGCACGAAAGACCCAATCTCGCAGGTCAACACGATGCTCATCGGAATCATCGAGAGCCAAGACCTGCCGGTGCTCATCTTCGCCAACAAGATCGACCTCGAAGAGTCGAACGTCGAGCGTATCGCAAACGCGTATCCGCAACACGAGACGGTCGAACTCTCGGCGCTCGAGGGAGAGAACATGGACGAAGTGTACGCCAAGATAGCGGAGTACTTCGCGTGATTCACCATGCCTGAAGCGACAGCCTCCGACAACGGCTCTGGCGGGGTCCAGATAGACCTCTTCAGTGGCAACCGGATGGCGAACCTCACGAGCATGGAGAAGATTCGGCTCATCCTCGATGGCGTCCGCGACGGGAACATCGTCATCCTCGAAGAAGGACTGTCACCCGACGAAGAGTCGAAACTCATCGAGGTGACGATGGCGGAAATAGCACCAGACGAGTTCAACGGCATCGAGATCGAGACGTATCCGCGCTCGCAGACCGCAGACCAGAGTTTCCTCGACCGACTCATGGGTCGGCAATCGACGCAGAAGCTGACGGTCATCGGTCCAGCGAATCAGATTCAGACGCTCCACAAAGACGAGAACCTCATCAGCGCGCTCGTCTCGCGTAAGTAGGGGGACACGAACGACAATCCACGCGCCATCCGGCGCCCACATCTATCAATGCCACATCAATGCACCACGTGCAGTAAGGTGTTCCCCGACGGTTCGAAAGAGATGCTTTCGGGGTGTCCAAACTGCGGCGGCAACAAGTTTCAGTTCAAGCCCAAATCGAGCCCAGGCGGGGTCACGGGTAGTAGTGACGACACTCCCACGCAGCGCGGTACCGGAGCGCGGGACCTGACGTCGTCTGCTGCCGACGCCGTCCGCGAACGGGCGTCACAGACGGACGCTCGTCCAGATACCGGTGACGAGGAGATGACGGTCAGCGACTGGGTCGAAACCAAAGACGAGTCGCCACCGCCGAGAGAGACCAGTACGAGCGACACCACGACTGCGCCGTCGTCGCCGTCGTCGCCGTCGACGCAATCGGCTTCCTCTACACAGTCGTCGTCGCCGTCGTCGGACGACCCGACCGGTGGCGAATCGTCGCGAGAGTGGGGTGAGTGGCCCGACACTCCGGACGAGTCGTCGCAGTCCGACCCGGCGGCTGCTTCCACTCCAGACCCCACTCGAACCGACCCGTCGGAGTCTCGCGAGTCGAAACCACACATTCGCGCACGGGAAACCGACGAGGACAACTCTCAGAAGAGCGCTCGAACCGAGGTCGTCTCACCCGAAGAACTCGCGGCCTTCGACGCGCAACACCGAGAGTCCACCGACCATCCTGAACCAGGCGTAACACCCGCCACCAGCGACGAGACGGCGACACCTCCGGAATCGACGTCAGAACCGGACACTCGACCGGACGTCGAGGGGACGACCATCGAACCGTCGTCCGACGAACGGCCGAATCTCGACGAACTCCGTGAGGAACTCAACGACCAGTTCGAGAGTATCAAGATCGTCAACCCCGGCCAGTACGAACTCAACCTCATGGAACTGTACGACCGGGACGAATACATCATCTCGCTCCGAGAAGACGGCAGATACGTCATCGAAGTGCCGGACTCGTGGGGTCCGGGTTCGCGAGAAGACTGACCTCCAGTCGTGTCGACCGACGAACGTCGACGCCGGTCTGACTCATCGACGTTCGGTTCGTCTCTTCTGATTTCCGAGTGACTCGCCTGTACACCCACCGAATGGGCACAATCGTTATATACGATTGTTGAGATTTATTATCTTGGGGAAGCGCTATGTCCAACCCGCAAACCAATACGAAGGTCGCTGAGTGGGCCGAGCTCGTCGGAGCGTCGCTCCCGGAACCGCGACCAGATGACCCTGATTTCGACGCCGTAGACGGCGCGCGGTGACGGTTGTCACCGGCGCAACGCTCGGCGGACTCTTTCACTTTCACCGTACTCTACGAACCCTTATCGGAGAGCGCGCGTAATCGCAACCGATGCCGGCCTCCGAGGACGTCGCGTACGTCGACCACCCGCTACTCGCCCCGTCGTTCATCGAGCGACGACTCTATCAGATTCGACTCGCAGGCGCTGCGCGCGACGACCACACACTCGTCTGTCTGCCTACTGGACTGGGGAAGACGACGGTCAGTCTCCTCGTCACGGCCGAGAGATTACACGACGTCGGTGGGAAGTCGCTGTTTCTCGCGCCGACGAAACCACTCGTCCAACAGCACGCCGACTTCTACCGCGAGGCGCTCGACATCCCCGACGACGATATCGTGGTCTTCACCGGCGACGTTCGTCCGGACGACAGGGCCGCACTCTGGGAGGAGGCCAAGATTATCATCGCGACACCGCAGGTCATCGAAAACGACCTCATCGGCAACCGCATCTCGCTCCGAGACGTGACGCACCTCACCTTCGACGAGTGCCACCGCGCGAGTGGTGACTACGCCTACGTCTACATCGCCGAACGGTACCACGCCGACGCGGAGAACCCACTCGTCACTGGGATGAGTGCCTCCCCCGGCGGCGACGAAGAAGCCATCCTCGAAGTGTGTGAGAACCTCGGGATTAGCGACGTCGAGGTGATGACCGAAGAAGACGCCGACGTCGACGAGTACACACACGACACGGACGTCGAGTGGAATCGTATCGAACTCCCGGACGAGATTTTAGAGATACGTGACGCCCTCAACGAAGTCATCACGGACCGGTTGGAGAAACTCAAACAGTTGGGCGTCGCCCGTTCGACCAAACCCGACGTCTCCCAGAAGGACCTCAACCGGATGCGGGCGGAGCTCCAACGCCTGATGAACGCCGACAAGTCGGACGGCTACAAGGGGATGTCCACGCACGCGGAGGTGATGAAACTCCGGCGAGCAGTCGAACTCGTCGAGACACAGTCTGTCGAATCCGTCCGCCGGTACTTCGAACGCCAGCGCAACGCGGCCCGGTCGTCGGGCGCGTCGAAGGCCAGTCAACGACTCGTCGCCGAACCGAAAGTCCGCGAGGCGATGCGGAAAGCCGAGTCGTTCGACGGCCTCCACCCGAAGTTCCGAAAGACGCGTATCCTCCTCGCAGAGACGCTCGGTATCCACGACGGCGAGCGTGTCATCGTCTTCACCGAGTCGCGCGACACCGCCGAGGCACTCACCGAGTTCCTCTCGGAGAACTTCTCTGTCCGCCGATTCGTCGGACAGGGCGACCGAGAGGGGTCCGACGGAATGTCGCAGAAAGAACAGCAGGAGACGCTCGACATGTTCCGCAACGGCGAGTTCGAAGTGCTCGTGTCGACCTCTGTTGCAGAAGAAGGGTTGGACGTGCCAGAAGTCGATTTGGTACTCTTCTTCGAACCCGTCCCGACGGCCATCCGGTCGATTCAGCGCAAGGGACGGACCGGCCGACAGGCAGATGGACGGGTCGTCGTCCTCTTGGCCGAAGACACGCGCGACGAGGCGTACTTCTGGATTTCGCGTCGGCGCGAGAAGACGATGCAACGGGAACTCCGCGAACTGAAGGGTGCTGCACCCGACATCGAGGCGGAACTCGACCACTCACAACGTGACCTGGCGTCGTTCGCAGATGGGAGTTCCACCGGAAATGAGGGGGTTGCAGGTGAGAAGACGGCCGAATCGGGTGCAGGTACGAGCGACGATTCGCCCGCGAACGAGGACGCCCCAGAAGGTGTCGCCGCCGCGAGTACCAAGAACGGCCAGTCCGGACTCGCAGACTTCGGTCCGTCCGACGAAGAGTTGGCACGAGCGGAACCCGACGACGGCGACGGTGGCGACGGCGACGGCGACGGTGACGATGACGACTCCGACGACGCTGCGAAGTTGGCCGACGACGAAGGAGGCGATTCAGCGGCCGAAACCGGAGACGACGAACAGACTGGAACCATCGCCAAAGCCGGGTCGGACGACGGCGTCGAAATCGTCGTCGACCAGCGCGAACTCGACTCCCACATCGCGCGAACGCTGTCGAAGCGCGAGGATTTGACGACTCGACTCGAAACGCTTGCCGTCGGCGACTACATCCTCTCGGACCGCGTCGCAGTCGAACGCAAGAGCGTCTCTGACTTCCTCGACACGCTCACGGGTGGCGACCGCTCGATTTTCGAGCAAGTCGCCGACCTCACCCGTCACTACGCCCGCCCGCTTCTCATCATCGAGGGCCGTGGCCTCTACGAAGAACGCAACATCCACCCCGGTGCGATTCGCGGGGCGATTTCGTCTGTCGCCGTCGACTTCGGCGTGAGCGTCCTCTTCACCGAGGACGAAGACGACACCGCGGAGATGCTCGCGACCATCGCGACGCGCGAACAGACCGACCGAGAACGGAGCGTGAGCGTCCACGGTGGCAAGAGCGCGAAGACGCTCGACGAACAACAGGAGTACGTCGTCTCTGCCATCGCCGACATCGGCCCCGTGACTGCACGGACCTTGCTGGAAGCGTTCGGCAGCGTGGAGGCGGTCATGACGGCGAACGAAGACGACCTGCAGGAAGTCCGTGGCGTCGGTAACGTCACCGCAGAACGGATTCGAGAAGTCGTCGGTTCGGAGTATCGCTGATACTCGACCGGTTCGACCCCATGGGTGCCACCTCGACGCTTTCTTCTGATTCTCCGGTCTCGACGCCCAGAACCGGCGCTAACAGTCACGATTGTTGCACGAGAAAAACCATTATGTGTCTGGCGCCCCATTTACTACTCGAACATGAGTAAGTCTTTCTCGGCCACCGACGCTCCGGCTCGACAGCGCACGTTCTACGGCGAACCACAACACGACGACAGTCACGTAGACGACCGCGACATCTTCTGTGAGGCAGAATCTCGGTCGGACGAGCGCGAGATGTACGTCCACACCACCCACTACGCCGTCGCTGACGACGACTACGCCACCGTCGACGGTGTGAACGCTGCCGTTCGCGTCGCCTAAGAAATCGAAGCGTCGGTACTGGCACGGAATCGGTGCCATACTACCGGAATCGGTACCATACTACCGGAATCGGTAGCCCGAGAAAGCAACCCGCCTCAGGGGGTTGACGCACGACAGCACCGTATCTGATTTTCCCTGGGAACCACAGTAGTGAGGTGCGCCCTTTCGTCAGGGAACGATGGTCACCGGGACGGCCTCTGCGCGAAGCACAGTCTCTGCAGCGCTCCCGAAGATTGCTCGTTCGACCGTTCCGTCCTCGTGGTGGCCCATGACGACGTGGTCGTAGCCGTGTGATTCGACCACGTCGAGAATCTCCTTACCGACTCTGTCGGCGTTCCAGACGTCGACGGTGAGGGTGGTCAGTTCTGGCTCGTCAGCGATATCGGCCGAGGCGAGTCTCACCCGCGCGTCGTCGAGAATAGCGTCTGTCGCGTCGGTCGTTTTGTTCGTGAAGTGGACGACGTGTGGCGTCCCGTCCATCTGAACGGCCATCTCGATAGCGAAGTCGAGGGCGCGCTTGCTCGCGTTCGAGCCGTCGATGGGGATGAGAATGTGCATACCGAATGGAGGGTCCGGGGAGGCGTAAGTTCTCCCACCGATTCGACTTCGGTCGTCAGGTCGAGTGGCCGATTCGAACGGTGGGCCGGACAGCAGGTTATCGGTCCAGTGCGGCGATTGCTTCGGCCGCTTCTCGTGCGGCGGCGAGGAACTCGCGCGAGCGTCGCGGGTCGTCGGTCGATTCCGCCTGGGTTGCGGCCCACGTCAGGGTCCGAACGAGCGATTCACGCGCACTCGAAACACCGTCAGGTGCGGTCTGACGGCCCGGCGAACGGAGTTCGTCGACGCCACCAGCCTGTGTCCGGTTGCCTGCCGGAGTTCCTCCGGCAACGTCGACGGACTCGGTCTCGACGGGTCGGGCCGTGGGTGCGGCGGCGCTCGATTGCTCGTTCCCGGTCTGCGACACGGCGGACTCGTTCGACGGTGCCGGACTCTCTGTCGGTTGTTGGTCGCTGGTCGTTCCCTCTCCGGCGGCGGGCGTCGCTTCCGCCTGCGCGACTGCTTCGGCGGCGTCTTCGGCGTCTGCGTCGGCGCTCGCGGCGGCCTGCCCTTGCGTCTGACACGTCGGACAGAACTCCTGACCGTTGTATCGGAAGATGGGGTCTCCACACTGGTCGCAGTGTTTGTTCGTCATCGTCGCCCCCTTCAGAAGCAACTCGCTCATGCGCTGTGTGGACTGTCGTTTCCGCTCGTCGCGCTCGTACTTCTCCCGAAGTTTCTGCCGTTCGGCCTCCTTGTCGAACTCGCTCATGTGGGGGTGGACGCCGTGTACGTCGAAAAACCCCACGGCGTTCGGTGACGACGATAGACATTCGACAGCTGTCGAATGACGAATCGACAGACAGCGCCACGGTGTTCGTTCCGAAACGTTTACTCGGAATCCAGAGCCACGTTAGTGTGGTATGACGAAAGTTAGCGTGATTGGCGCGGCTGGCACTGTCGGCGCTGCGGCTGGATACAACCTCGCACTTCGTGATGTCTGTGACGAACTCGTCTTCGTAGACATCCCGAAGATGGAAGACAAGACGGTCGGACAGGCGGCCGACACGAACCACGGTATCGCCTACGACTCTAACACGGTCGTGACGCAGGGTGGCTACGAAGACACCGCAGGCTCCGACGTCGTCGTCATCACGGCGGGGATTCCGCGTCAACCCGGTCAGACGCGTATCGACCTCGCGGGCGACAACGCACCCATCATGGACGACATCGGCTCTTCGCTGGCTGAGTACAACGACGACTTCGTCTCGATTACGACGTCGAACCCCGTCGACCTGCTCAACCGGCACCTCTACGAGACGGGCGACCGCGACCGCCACAAAGTCATCGGCTTCGGTGGCCGTCTCGACTCCGCACGCTTCCGCTACGTCCTGAGCCAGCGCTTCGACGCGCCGGTCAAGAACGTCGACGCGACCATCCTCGGCGAACACGGCGACGCGCAGGTCCCCGTCTTCTCGAAGGTCCGCGTCGACGGCAACGACCCCGCGTTCTCCGCCGACGAGAAAGACGAGATTCTCGGCGACCTCAAGGAGTCCGCCATGGACGTCATCGAGCGCAAGGGCGCGACCCAGTGGGGTCCGGCGACGGGCGTCGCGCACATGGTCGAAGCAGTCCTGCACGACACCGGCGAAGTGCTCCCCGGTTCGCTCGTCTTAGACGGCGAGTACGGCTACGAGGATACCGCCTTCGGCGTCCCCGTCAAACTCGGCTCCAACGGCATCGAAGAGGTCGTCGAGTGGGACCTCGACGACTACGAGGCCGACCTCATGGACGACGCCGCAGAGAAACTCCGCGACCAGTACAACAAAATCGCGTAAACCGGTCTGGTTCGCGACGACCCGACTTTTTGCAGTCGATGCGTCTCTACACCCGCTGAGACACGTGTCTCTGCCGAGCCAACCGTTTTCTTCTCGTCGCGCGATAATTCACGTATGGCTACCGTTGAAGACGCGCCGACGGAACCGAACGCGGCTGCCGAGCCGTTCGAACCACGTCGCGTCTTCGTCTTCCTCCTCGTCGCCTTCGGACTCGCGGGTGCGACTGCGCTGGTCGTCTTCGCAACTGGTGGGTTGACCAACTCGCCGCAGGTCGCGTTCGGCCTTCCGCTGTGGTTGGTCCTCGTCAGCACGTTCTACATGTTTTCGCCGGCCGTCGCGAACGTCGTCACTCGAGTCGTCACCGGCGAGGGGTGGGCGAACATGCGACTTCGCCCCGCGTTCCGGTCGAACGGCAGGACCTACCTCCTCGCGTGGCTCGCCCCCGGTTTCTTCATCGCAATCGGTGCGGCGGTGTTCTTCGTGCTCTTTCCGGTGTACTTCGACCCCGACGCGACAGCACTCCGTGGGGTTCTCCCGGCGGGCACGTCGTTCGAACTCGTCGTCGTCGCGCAAATCGTACAGGCGCTCGTCCTCGGTGCGACGGTGAACACGTTCTTCGCGTTCGGTGAGGAGTTCGGCTGGCGGGCGTACCTCCTGCAGAAACTCCTGCCGCTTGGGCCTCGTCGGGCCCTTCTCGTTCTGGGCGTCGTCTGGGGAGCGTGGCACTGGCCACTCATCGCACTGGGCTACAACTACGGATTCGACTACCCTGGCGCACCGTGGACTGGGTTTCTGGCGATGGTCTGGATGACGACGATGTTCGGGGTGTTCCTCGCCTGGGTCGCGCTTCGTGCGGACTCGGTGTGGCCGCCAGCACTCGCCCACGGGATGTTCAACGCCTTCGGGAGCCTCGGGGTTATCTTCGCGACGGCTGGCGCGCCGTCGTTACTCGGTCCCGCTGCTGTCGGTGTTGTGGCCGTCGTCCCGTGGGTCGTCGTCGCCGCGTTGCTCGTGCTTCGCTCGCCAGTGTTCGAGACGTAACGTAACCGGCAGTTCGGGACGTTACAGTCGCCGCTTCAGTTGCTCGGCGGTCTTCTTCCCGACGCCGGGGACGTCGGTCAAGTCGTCGACTGTGGCCTCACGGACGCCTTCGACGCTTCCGAACCGCGTCAACAACGCTCGCCGCGTCTTCGGCCCCACGCCGGGGACGTCGTCGAGGACGGTCTTCACCTCGTCGCGGAGCGTCTGGTGGTACTGGACCGCAAACCGGTGTGCTTCGTCGCGGACGCGCTGGAGGACGTGGAGGTGTGGGGCGTCGTCCGGCCAGTCGAAGGTTCGGTCCGGCGTGATGACCAACTCGCGGTCTTTGGCGATTCCGACCGCCGGGACGTCCCATCCCGTCTCTTCGAGTGCGTCGAGTGCGGCGTTCAACTGCCCCTTCCCGCCGTCGACGAGGAGGAGGTCCGGGTCGGGTCGGTCGTCACGTCCTTCGAGGGCGCGGGTCGCCCGCCAATGAATCAGGTCGTGCATGTTGGCGTAGTCGTCGTTTCGCTCGGTGAGTCGCCGTCGGCGGTAATCCGACGTCTCGGCGCTCCCGTCTACGAAACAGACGTCGCTGCCGACGACGGACTTTCCCTGTGCGTGACTCACGTCGAATCCCTCGATACGGGAGACGCGCCGGACGTCGAGGTTCAACTCTCGGGCCAGCGTGGCGAGGCCGTCGTCACGGCCGGCGCGACGCCGGGCGTTCTTCAACGCGAGTTCGACGAGTTTCGCTTCCCGGCCTGCACCGGGGACGCGGACGCTCACGCCCTCGGATTCGAGCCACGAGACCACGTCTTCGTCGTCTGGATGTTCAGACAAGACGACGGCGTCGGGGAGCGTTCGCTCCGCGTAGAACTGTGCGAGGAACGCCGAGAGGACGGCCGCAGTCCGGTCTTCGCCCTCCGGTGCGTCGAGGTGGTGTCGGGTTCGGTCGACTAACTGGCCGCGTTCGGCGTGGAGTCTGGCGACAGTCGCCGAGTCGCCGCGGAGTGCGACGCCGAGCACGTCGATTGCCCGCTCGTCGGACTGCGACGAGACGGCCGCCTCGCCCGCGCCGTGGAACGATTCGACTGCTTCGAGTCTATCACGGAGGTTGGCCGCGCGCTCGAACTCCTCGTTCTGGGCGGCCGCTTCCATCTCTCGACGGAGTGGGTCCGAGAGGACGCCCGTCTCGCCTTCGAAGAACCGAACCGCGGACTCGACGTCGTCTCGGTAGGCGTCTTCGGCTATCTCACCGGTACACGGGGCCGTACAGAGACCCATCTCGTAGTCGAGACACGGCCGCGAGCGGTTCGCGTACTTGTGGTCCGAACAGCCTCGGAGTCCGTACGTCTCTCGAATCGCCTTGACGACAGTCTCGACGCGGCCCTTGTCTGTGTACGGACCGAATACAGTCGCTGAGTCTTCGGGGTCGCGAGTCACCTCGATGCGGGGGACGGGGTGGTCGGTCAGTTGGACGAGCGGGTAGGATTTGTCGTCTTTGAGGCGAACGTTGTAGCGCGGCTGGTTGCGCTTGATGAGGTTCGCTTCGAGGAGGAGCGCTTGCGTCTCGGTGTCCGTGACGGCGAAGTCGATACCCGAAGAACGCGAGACCATCCGAGAGATGCGCTGGGACCGCGGGTCTGCGTACGACCTGACGCGGGCACGGATATCGACCGCTTTCCCGACGTAGAGCACCGTCTCGCCGTCGAGAAACTGGTACACTCCGGGGTCCGACGGAAGTTCGCTGGCTCGCTCTCTGACCGCGCCTGCGTCCATCTGGCGGTGATTACCTCGCGAACGGCTTGAGGCTGACGCGTCGGTGCGCTGGAACGCTCCGCTGGTCTACTCGTCCTTCCGCTGGTCTACTCGTCCCTGTCTACTCTCACGATTGATTCTATTCTGTAAAATCAGAATACACCTTTCGTCTGCTTATTATCTCGACTGATAATCAGTGGGTAAAGTACTCGTGTAGGGGTTGGAAACGAGTGGTCAAATGGGACTCGGAATCATCACTCGTCTCCGCTCGTGGGTCGGTAGTCAGACGCCGTTGACCGATGGCGGTACTGCCGTCGTCGCGAGCGCACCCGACCTGAACGTCGACGACGATGTCCTCCTCGATGGCGTCGGCTTACCTGCGTTCGTCCTCGACGACGAGGGCCGAATCGCGGCGTGGAACTCGGGTGTCGAGTCACTCACTGGAACGACTGCTCACGCCGCACTCGGTCACCGAAACCTCGGTGAGCTGTTCTACGGGACGTCGGGGAAAGACGTCCTCGCGAAGACAGTCCTCGACAACCCGACGAGTGCAGACGACTTCGACGGCGTCGAACTGGACGACGCTGGTCGTTCGCTCTACGCCACAGAAGAGACGTTCGAGGACGCCCACAGCGACGTTTGTCACGCCCGACAAACGGCGATGCCGCTCTACGAAGACGACGAACTCGTCGGGGTACTCCAGACCGTTCGCAACCGAACCGAGGAAGTCGAGCGACGCCGAGAGATAGAGACGCTCGTCCACGAAGTCGAAGGGACGCTCACCGAACTGAGTCGAGGGAACCTCGAGGCTCGTGCGACTATCGACGAATCCGGTGTCGTCGACGAGCAACTCCTCCTCGTCGTCGATTCCGTCAACGAGACGGCCCGCAACCTCTCGCAGTTAGCAGAGAACGTCGAAGACGAGACGGCGACGGCGACGGACGCGGTTACTCGTGCGGCCACGGCGGCCGACGCAATCGTCGATAACGTCGAACAACAACGCGACTTGCTCGACGAGGGGGCGACGCAGATGCAGCAGTTCAGCGCGACGATGGAAGAAGTGGCCGCGACGGCAGACGAAGTCGACTCCGCGGCAGAAGAAGCGCGCACGGCGGCCGAAGAAGGCCGCGAAGCCAACACCGAGGCACGTGACGCGACCGAGAGCGTCGTCACGATGAGTGACGAACTCGTCGACCGGGTGACCGAACTCGGGGCGCGGATGGACGACATCGAGGCCGTCGTGGAGGTCATCTCCGAGGTTGCAGAACAGACGAACCTGCTGGCGCTCAACGCGAACATCGAGGCCGCACGCGCCGGTCAAGACGGCGACGGGTTCGCCGTCGTCGCGGAGGAGGTCAAGTCGCTCGCGGACGAGACGAGACAGCACACCGAAGATATCACCGAACAGATAGAGAGCATCCAGTCCCGCACCGACGACGCGGTGACGGCGGCGACGGAGTCGAACGACCGCATCGACCACGCCGACGAGAGCATCACCGAGATGTTAGAGGCGTTCGAAGAGATCGCCTCGTCGATAGACGTGGCCGCCGACGGCGTCGCCGAGGTGTCGCGGGCGACCGACGAACAGGCCGAATCGGTCGAAGAGTTGACTGCGACTATCGAAGACGTGCGTGACCGAACTGTCGAGACGGAAGGTGCGGTCGATAGCATCGTCTCGGCGACCGACGAGAGCGCCCAAGCACTCTCGGTGCTCGCCATGGAAGTCGACGAACTGACCGGCGGTAACGCCTGAACGACGACGCTGACGCACGACAACCGAAGTTAGGCGAGACCGGCGAGGAAGTTCCCGACGAGGTAGGCGACGGCCGCGGCGGCCATGCCGACGACGAACATCTCGCCGCCGTTTGCGACCCACGACCGATTGGTGACGAGACTCCGACTCGCCCCGACGAGGAAGAACGCCACGCCCGTGACGACGATAGAGACGGGAAACAGCGGTTCGATGCGGAAGACGTAGGGAAACAGCGGTGCCCACCCAGCGACGATGAACGCGACGAACGTCGCAGCGGCGGTCTGAATCGGCGTCTTGCCGTCGCTTCTGACGTGGCCGTCGCCGACTGCGTCGTGGTAGTCTTCTTCGGACCGCTCCGAGAGGTAGTTGCTCATCCCCATCGAAAAGCCGTCGGCGAAGAGGTTCGCGAATCCGAGGATGATGACGATGCCCGGACTGAGCGCCGCACCCGCGACGCCCGCGACCACGGCAAACGTCGTAACGATACCGTCGTTCGCGCCGTAGATTACCTCTGGAAGGTATCGACCCGACGACTCTACGTCGTCACCGAGCAACGTCTCCAGCATAGCGGTGGTGTACGTCCTCTGACGAGATAAACCGCGTGACGAGATGTCGTTCGACCTGTCCGGAGGAAACGGTACGCTATCGCCGGATGCGCCACGTGTAAGGTTGCCCCGGTTGAATCACGCGATATGGCCGACGACACCGCCCAACTCTGGTTGGTCGAGCGCTCGTACGACGACAGGGACCTCATCGTCCTCATCTACGCGACGACCGACGGTGAGTACGAACTGCGGAAGGAACTCGCTGCGGCCGTGATGCACCAGCGGCGCATGTCCACGACGGCCGCTATCGAAGCACCGGTCGAAAATCTCGAAGCCGTGGCCGACGACAAGTTGCGAGAACGCTACGCCGCCGAAGCGACGAAGATGTCCGAGACACACGACCCCGACGACGAAGTCTGACTTGCGAACCACACGATTCAGGGTCACGGTCTAATCGGGGAGACACACGATTCAGGGTCACGGTCTAATCGGGGAGACACACGATTCAGGGTCACGGTCTGAACGCCGAGTCGAACGATTCGACACGCGTCTTGGGTGCTCTCGGCACCGCTGTGTCGGCTTCCGCCGTTATCGTCGGTGATTCCTGCACCTAAAACCCTTTAACCCAGTACGACGCAGGCCCGCCCATGGCCGCCATCGAATTGAACGGGGTGACGAAACGGTTCGAAGACGACGGAGGCGTACTCGATACGCTCGTCCCGTCGTCTAATACCGACGCCGTCACCGCCGTCGACGACCTTTCGTTTTCCGTAGAAGCGGGAGAGGTCTTCGGGTTTCTTGGTCCCAACGGCGCTGGAAAGTCGACGACGATAAACATGCTCTTGGACTTCGTGCGCCCGACGAGTGGGTCGATTCGGGTGCTCGGCCACGACGCCCAGGCCGAGAGCGTCGCCGTCCGCCGACGAACCGGTGTCCTCCCAGAAGGCTACGACGTGTACGACCGACTCACCGGTCGGGAACACGTCGAGTTCGCTATCGAGTCGAAAGAAGCAGGCGACGACCCTGACGAACTCCTCTCTCGCGTCGGTCTCGACGCCGATGCCGCCGACCGTCGTGCTGGTGGATACTCCAAAGGGATGAAACAGCGCCTCGCACTCGCGATGGCGCTCGCCGGGAGTCCCGACCTGCTCATCCTCGACGAACCGTCGTCGGGCCTCGACCCCGCCGGTGCGCGCGAGATGCGTGACATCGTCCGTGAAGAGGCCGACCGCGGTGCGACCGTGTTCTTCTCGTCACACGTGCTCGGACAGGTCGAAGCAGTGTGTGACCGCGTGGGCATCCTGCGCGAGGGTGAACTCATCGCCGAAGACAGCATCGAGGGTCTCCGCGACAGAGCCGAAGCCGAAGCCATCCTCCGTCTCGACGTCGACGGCGACGCCGACCTCGACGCAGTTCGTGCCGTCGAGGGTGTCTCCTCTGTCGAATCTCGCGACGGGAAACTCGTCGTCGGGTGTACTGACGACGCGAAGGCACGCGTCGTCGTCACCATCGAATCCGACGGGGCGACGGTTGCCGACTTCGAGACCGAATCGGCGTCGCTGGAGGACATCTTCCTCGCGCACACCGAAGCGGAGAAACAGGAGGTCCCGGCGTGACGCTCGAATCTGTCGCACGTAAGGACTTCCGCGACGCCATCCGGTCACGGTGGCTCTTGGGCCTCACGCTGTTTTTCACCCTCCTCATCGGTGGGTCGGCAGCGCTGTTCTTCGGCTATCTGCTGCGGGGCGACGGGGCGAACTCGGAATCGCTGTTCGGATTCACTTCGACGTTACAACAGCTATTCAGCGTGTTTGGCTTCTCTTACACCGGAATGATTGGGTTCATTCTCGCGCTCATCGCACTCGTGACGGCCCATGGTGCACTCATCGACGAACGTGAGTCGGGAACCCTCAAGCTCCTGCTGTCGCAACCGAACTCCCGCCGAGACGTCGTCTTCGGCAAGCTTCTCGGGCGGTCACTCGTCGTGTCGCTCTCGATGCTCGCCGGGTTCGTCGCCGCGTTCGTCGTGATGGCCGTGACTGGCACGCAGATTTTGTTCACGCCGTATCTCGGACAGGTTGCACTCTCTGGCCTCCTGGCGACGTCGTTCGTCTCCATCGGCATCTGGCTCTCTGCGTCTTCCGACTCCCAGCGACAGGCGTTTTTCGGCACGATTGGTATCTACTTCATCTTCTCCGTCCTCTGGGCGGCCGTTTCGACCGGCGTCCCACGACTGCTCAACTGGGCACTCCAGGAACTCCCTGGCTTGGACACGCTCACGACCGTCCAAATCTTCCAGATGAGACTGTTCATCAAGTACCTGAACCCGCTTCGGGCCTACGAAACACTCTCCGTCCAACTCTACGACTCTGCAATCGCTGCCCGTCTGTTCAAAACCGGCCTCAGTGAACGGTTGGCTCTCGAGCCGGTCTTCGCCGAGTCGCTCCCGTTCTACTTCAGCGGTGAGTTCATCTTCCTCATCCTTCTGGGGTGGATAGTCATCCCGCCGATGCTCGGCTACTGGACGTTCAAAAGAGTCGACCTCTGAGGCGAACTCCCTTCTTTCCACGTTTCAGCCACCGTGTTCCAGCCACCGTCATTCTGGCGGATACACCACGCCGTGTTCGGCGAGTACCGCTGCGAACTCGTCTTCGCCGAGCGTCGGCACTCCCTTCTCGTCGGCGTCGTCGCGTTTGGACTGTCCCGGACTCTCACCGATGACGAGATAGTCGGTGTTCCCGGAGACCGACCCAGTGACGGTGCCGCCGTGGGAGTCGACGAGTTCTTCGATGGCGCTTCGACTCACCGCAAGTGTGCCAGTCACGACGAACGTCATCCCCACGAGTTCGTCGCTGCCGGTCTCGACAGGTTCGGGAGAGACCCCGTGGTCGAGCAGCGACCGAATCACGGCACGGTTGTCTTCGTTCTCGAAGAAGTCGCGGACACGGTGGGCAACCGTCTCGCCCACGTCCGGGACCGTCGTCAGGCGGTCTTCGAACGCGTCGAATCGCGCTTCTGGAACGTCTTCGTCGATGGGGAACTCCTCTATCGACCCGAACTCGCGGGCGAGTTCGCGCGCCGTCGCCTCACCGACTTCGGGGATGCTGAGGCCGACGAGGAACGACGCGAGCGACGGGGACGTCGTCGCGTCGATAGCTGAGACGAGGTTCTGTGCGCTCGTCTCGCCCCATCCCTCGAGTTCGACGAGGTCTGAAACGGTGAGGTCGTAGAGGTCGGCGACGGTGTCGACCAGTCCCGAATCGACGAGTTGGGCCACGCGTTCGCCGCCGAGTCCGTCGATGTCCATCGCGCCTTTGACCGCGAAGTGGCCGATGGAGGCTTCGCGCTGTGCCGGACACGCGAGGCCACCGGAACAAAAGGCGAGCGGCCCGTCGCGGTCAACCGGACTCCCGCAGACGGGACATTCGTCGGGGAACTCGTAGGTGCCGCCAGCGTCTTCGCCGGATTCCGTCCGGCGGGCCGACGAGCGTTGCTCGTCGACCTCGACGACTTCGACCACCTGCGGGATGACGTCGCCGGCGCGTTTGATTCGGACGCGGTCGCCGATTGCGACGCCGAGTGAGGCGATTTCGTCGGGGTTGTGGAGCGTCGCCCGCGAGACGGTCACGCCGCCGACGTCGACCGGGTCGAGGAGGGCCACGGGGGTGAGTCGCCCCGTCCGGCCCACCTGTACGACGATGTCGCGAACCGTCGTCACCTCGTGGCGGGCCGGGAACTTGTAGGCGAACGCCCACCGGACGGACCGACTCTTCTCGCCCAGTCGTTCGCGGGCCTCGCGCGAGTCGACCTTGATGACGGTGCCGTCTATCTCGTAGTCGAGGTCGTCGCGGACGTCCAACATTCGGTCGCGGTAGTCGATTGCACCTTCCACGTCGTCGGCGAATTCGACGTGGTCGGTTGCGACGCGGAGGCCCCAGTCGTAGAACAGGTCGAGTGCTGCACGCTGTGTCTCGGGCGTGACGCTCGCGTCGAGGATGTCGTAGAAGAAGACGGCGAGCGGTCGTTCGGCGACGACCGAGGGGTCGAGATTGCGGAGCGTGCCGGCGGCGGCGTTTCGCGGGTTGGCGAAGGGGTCTTCACCCGCTTCGACTCGCTGCCGGTTCAGGTCCGAGAAGGCCGGTTTCGGCATGTAAATCTCTCCTCGAACGGCCAATCGCTCGGGTGGGTCGCCACGGAGTGAGAGCGGAACCGTCGGAATCGTCCGCACCTGTGCGCTCACGTCGTCACCGCGTTGGCCGTCGCCGCGGGTCGCCGCGCGGACGAACTGCCCGTCTTCGTAGACGACTTCTATCGAGAGCCCGTCGAACTTTGGTTCGCAGACGTAGTCGACGTCGCCGACCTCGCGGCGGACGCGGTCGTCGAACTCGCGGAGGTCGGTGGCCTCGGTACTCTGGTCGATAGAGAGCATGGGTGCGGTGTGTTCGACCGTCTCCAGTTTCTCGAGCGGTTCGCCGCCCACGCGGTTCGTCGGACTGTTGGTCGTATCGAGGTCGAACGCGCCTTCGAGCGCGACGAGGCGGGAAAACAGGGTGTCGTACGCGGCATCGGAGACGAGTGGCTCGGCCTCGACGTAGTACCGATGGTCGTGTTCGCGGATAGCCTCGCGGAGGAGTTCGGCCTGGCGTTCGGCCTCGTCACGCGAGAGTGTCTCGGCGGGTTCGAACTCGGTCGGCGGGTTTCGAAGATACGGGTTCGAATCGGCGTCGGCGTCGGCGTCGCTCATTGGTCGATGTGTCGGACGGGTGGTGGGTAAACGCTCCGGGGCGAGGTGGGGTACGTTCTGTGGCGCGACGAGTCAGGCGAAGAGATACGCGACGCCCAGTGCAGTCATGAAGATGCCGCCGAACCGCGTGAGTGTCACGTTCCACTCGGCGGGTTCCACCTCGTCCCACGCCGTCTTGCTCCCGATAGAGTCCAGTCGCTCCGTGAACTGGGCGGTCTTGTAGGGCTTGACGGCGCCGGGGAGGCCGATGGCGAGAAACATGACACCAACCCCGAAGAGGTGTTCGGTCATACACTTCGTATCGTGTCGACTGGAATGAACGTTGGGGCCGGTCGAGAGACCACTCTGGCTGTCGATTTCGTGACACTCGTCCGTGTCTCCACTCGATTGCTGGCAACGCTTGCCGTAACTAGTGGTTATTCTTTGGTCCAGAAATATGCATCTCATACATGACTCGAGGTTTCCGCACTCGTGGCCTCCACGCCGGACAGGACCCGGACCCGGCCACAGGGGCCCGTGCCCCGCCACTCTATCAGACCACGTCGTACGTCTTCGACGACGCGGACACCGCCGCAGACCTCTACGCGCTCGAATCGGACGGCGACGTGTACTCACGAATCTCGAACCCGACGACTCGTATCCTCGAACGTCGCCTCGCCGCCCTCGAATCGGGGGTCGATTCGGTCGTCACTTCCTCGGGGATGGCCGCTATCGACGCCATCACGACCATCCTCGCCAGCGCCGGCGACAACGTCGTCCTCTCGGAAGACATGTACGGCGGTACATCTTCGTACTTCTCCAAAACCGCTAGCCGACGGGGTATCGAACCCCGAACCGTCGAGACGCTAACCGAGGACGCCTACGCCGACGCCATCGACGAAGACACCGCGTTCGTCCACGTCGAGACGGTGGCGAACCCCTCGTTGAAGACGCCGGATTTCGAAGCCATTGCCGACGTGGCCCACGACCATCGCGTCCCACTCGTCGTGGACAACACGTTCGCGACGCCGGCGCTCTGCCGACCCATCGAACACGGTGCCGACATCGTCTGGGAGTCGACGACGAAGTGGATTCACGGGTCGGGAACCACCGTCGGCGGCGTCGTCGTCGACGGCGGGACGTTCCCGTGGGACGCCGCAGACTACGACGAACTCTCCGGCGAGAACCCTGCCTTCGGTGTGGACTTCGTCGAGCGATTCGGTGAGCGAGCGTTCGCACAGGTGGTTCGTCATCGCGCGGTCAGAAGCACCGGCGGGTGTCAGTCGCCGTTCGACGCGTGGCAGACGATTCAGGGCCTCGAGACGCTGGCGCTTCGGATGCGCGCCCACTGCGAGAACGCCCGCCGCGTGGCCGAGTTCCTCCGCGACCACGACGCCGTCTCGTGGGTGTCGTACCCCGGATTCGACGACCACGAGACACACGAGTTGGCGTCGAAGTATCTGGAGGGTGGCTACGCCGGGATGGTCACGTTCGGCCTGAAAGGCGAAGACGACGAGGCGTCCTACGAGGCGGCCAAGACCGTCTGCGAGTCGGTCGAACTCGTGAGTTTCCTCGCCAACATCGGTGACGCGAAATCACTCCTCATCCACCCTGCGTCGACGACGCACGCGCAACTCTCCTACGAAGAGCAGCGTGCGGCGGGCGTCCAACCCGACATGCTTCGGATGTCCGTCGGTATCGAGGACGCCGACGACATCGTCGCCGACCTCGACCAGGCAATCGAACGGGCGCTGGCGGTGCGCGCGCCAGTCGCCCCCGACGGCGGAGAACTCTCGGGGGTGGGCCGATGAGTCGCGGACGCGTCGCACCTGGTCGGCAGGTCGAATCGGACGTCGTCGACGTCGGCGAGTTTCAGTTCGAGTCGGGCGAAATCATCCCGAACTTGCAGGTGGCCTACGAGGCCTACGGCGAGTTTACGGGAACGAACGCCGTCGTCGTCTGTCACGGCCTCACCGGAAGCCAACACGTCGCTGGTCACGGAACCGACTCGGGCGTCTCGGGACAGGCGCGTGCGTGGTGGTCCGACATCGTCGGGCCGGGCAAGGCAATCGACACCAACGAGTACTACGTCATCTGCGTGAACGTCCCAGGGTCGTGTTACGGCACGAGTGGCCCCGCAAGTGACGGTCCTGACGGTGAACCGTGGGGAACCGACTTCCCACCCGTCACCGTCTCCGACTGGACGCGCGCACAGCGCCTCCTCCTCGACCATCTCGGCGTCGGCCGACTGCACGCCGTCGTCGGCGGGTCTGTCGGCGGGATGAACGCGCTCGACTGGGCCGTCCAGTACCCCGACGACGTAGAGCGCCTGGTCGTCGTCGCGGCCGCGGCGCGTCTCGACCCACAGTGTCTCGGCCTCGACGCCGTCGCTCGCCGCTCGATTACGACCGACCCGAACTGGAACGGCGGCGACTACTACGGCGAGGACCGCCCCGACCCCGTCGAGGGACTGGGTCTAGCCCGGCAAATCGGCCACCTGATGTATCTCTCGAAGGATTCGATGGACCGCAAGTTCGGCCGCCGGTCGGCCGGCCGAGGTGGCCGTGGAGACATGTATCCCGCAGACCCGGCGGCGGCGTTCTTCCCCTACCGCGAAGTCGAGTCGTATCTCGACTATCAGGCCGAGAAGTTCGCCGAACGCTTCGACGCGAACTCGTATCTCTACCTCACGCGCGCCATGGACGACTTCGACCTCTCGGAGGGCTACGAGTCCGACGCGGCGGCGCTGGCCGCCTTCGAAGGTGAGGCGTTGCTCGTCTCGTTCACCGGTGACTGGCACTTCACGACCGACCAGTCGGAGTCGCTGGCCGAGGCGTTCCGCGCGGGCGACGTGCCGGTCGCACACCACGTCGTCGAATCCGACCACGGCCACGACGCCTTCCTCGTCGAACCCGAGAAGGTCGGCCCACCGCTCGGTGACTTCGTCACCGACGGCGTCGATGGTCGGGCCGTGACCGACACGGCCACCGACGGCGGCGAACCGGACACAGAGAAGGACTTCGCACCGGTTCACTCGTCGCTGTTCAGTCGGTAAGATTCCACCCCGGATTCGACGGCTGTGGCACGGAGAGCGACGCGTTCAGTCGTGTCGCAGACACCGGCGGGAATTGCGCTCGTCACGCTGTTTTACCCCTCTCGCTCCGACGTTCGAACCATGAGTGACGACACGCCCGGATTCAACACCCGGAGCCTTCACGCTGGACAAGACCCCGAACCCGAAACGGGCGCTCGCGCGCCGCCGCTGTATCAGACCACGTCGTACGTCTTCGACGACGCGGCGGACGCCGCCGCCCAGTTCGCCCTGAAGAAACCCGGCCACATCTACTCCCGCCTGATGAACCCGACGGTCGGGATGCTCCAAGAGCGGTTGGCCTCTCTCGAAAACGGTGTCGGCGCCGTCGCCACGTCCTCTGGCATGGCCGCGTTCGACCTGCTGAACTTCCTGCTCGCGTCTGCCGGTGACAACATCGTCTCCGCGTCGTCGCTCTACGGCGGTACCTACACCTACCTCACCCACTCGGTCGAGCGCCGAGGCGTCACCACCCGCTTCGTCGATACACTCGACGTGGACGCCTACGAGGAGGCTATCGACGAAGACACCGCGTTCGTCCACCTCGAAACCATCGGCAACCCGGCGCTCGTGACGCCCGATATCGAAGCAATCGCAGAGATTGCCCACGACCACGGGACGCCGCTCGTCGTGGACAACACGTTCGCGACGCCGTACCTGTGCAACCCACTCGACCACGGTGCCGACATCGTCTGGGAGTCCACGACGAAGTGGCTCCACGGTGCTGGGACGACCATCGGCGGCGTTCTCGTCGACGGTGGCGACTTCCCGTGGGGAGAGTACGCCGACGACTACCCGGAGATTGCCAAGCCGAACCCGGCGTACCACGGCGTCAACTTCGACGAGACGTTCGGTCCCGCCGGATTCACCTACGCCGCCATCGCTCGCGGCCTTCGTGACCTCGGGAACTCGCAGTCGCCGTTCGACGCGTGGCAGACGCTCGAAAAACTCGAATCGTTCCCACTTCGGATGCGCGCGCACTGTGAGAACGCACAGGCCGTCGCGGAGTTCTTAGACGACCACGAGAAGGTGTCGTGGGTGAACTACCCCGGTCTCGAATCCCACGAGACCCACGAAGAAGCCTCGAAATATCTGTCGGGCGGGTACGGTGGCATGATTACGTTCGGCCTCGCGGACGGCTACGAGGCGGCGAAGGGCACCGTCAACAACGTCGAACTCGCCTCGCTCCTCGCCAACGTCGGCGACGCGAAGACGCTCGTCATCCACCCGGCGTCGACGACCCACCAGCAACTCACCGAAGAAGAACAGACTGCGGCGGGCGTCACGCCCGATATGGTCCGCCTGTCGGTCGGTATCGAGGACACCGAGGACATCATCGCAGACCTCGACCAGGCGATTCGGTCGGCGTCGAACTGAACTTCCGTGGACCGTCGGGCCGGTGAGCAGTCCACGGTCTGACCGCGCCCCGACCGTCGCTCCTTTTGCGGATGAGTGGGAATGAGAGTGCGTGGTACAAACACTCCTCTTCGTTGGACTCCTGGTGGCAGTGTTCGTCGGGTTCAACATCGGTGGGTCGTCGACCGGGGTCGCGTTCGGGCCGGCCGTCGGGAGCGACGTGCTCGGAAAACTCGCCGCCGCGGCGTTGATGACGGGGTTCGCGCTCCTCGGCGGGTGGACGATTGGGCGCGAAGTCGTCGCGAAGATGGGCGGAGAAATCGTCCCACAGAGCGAGTTCACCCTCGCGGCCAGCGTCGCGGTCCTGTTTTTCGTCGGCCTCGCGCTGTTGGTCTCCAACACGTTCGGTGTCCCTGCGTCGACGTCGATGACGGCAGTCGGCGCGATTGCCGGCCTCGGTCTCGCCCGTGGCTCTCTCAACTCCGACGTGATGCTCGAAATCATCTCGTGGTGGATCGTCGCGCCGGTCATCGCGTTCTGGATCTGTGCGGTCATCGGTCGCTACATCTACCCGTATCTCGACGCGTGGCTGAAACTCGACCAGAGCCCCGGTCCGCTTCTCAGCGTCGAACGGACCGGGTTGATTCCCACTGTGGGCCTCGGGCCGAACACGACCTACCGCGAGTTCGGCAGTACGATTCTGGTCGTCGTCGTCGCCTGTTACATGGCGTTTTCGGCCGGCGCGTCGAACGTCGCTAACGCCGTCGCCCCGCTCGTCGGCAACGGCGCACTGGAGATGAACACGGGAATCCTCGTCGCCTCCGGGGCGATTGGGCTCGGTGCGTTCACCATCGCCCGTCGGACGCTCGACACCGTCGGGAACGACCTCACGGAACTCCCGATTCTCGCGGCGCTCATCGTCGAGACGGTGAGTGCGTCGCTCATCTCGTTCCTCTCGGCCATCGGTATCCCCGCGAGTCTGGCCGTGAGCGCGACGATGTGTATCGTCGGCCTCGGATGGGGTCGTGCGACCCGCACCGTCACACTCGGCGACGCACTCAGCGGCGGCGAAGCACCGAAAGTGTCGGTCAACGCTCTCGCTGCAGAACGCGAGGACGAAGTGCCGAAGATGGGTGAAGAAGAACCGAACAAACTCGCCGCCCACGACCTCTTCGACCCCGGAACGACCGGCCGCGTCATCTTCTTCTGGATACTGACGCCGTCGCTGTCGGCTATCGCCTCGTACGCGCTGTTTTCTTCCAGCGTCTTCTGAGACGGCCACCGAACCACATCGGCCCCTCATTTGACGGTGTTCGCTGCCGCCAACCCCACTATGCTGGCCGGTTTTTCACCGCACGGAACAGCAAAGTCTAATGGTGTGGCCTCCGAACCGCTTGTTGATGCCCACGGTAACCTACCTCAACTACGAAGCTCTCGACGACCAAGGATGGGACCTCGACGACGACGACCTCTTCGAGAAGGCTGCTGACGCCGGTCTCGACGCCGAAGACTACGGCGAGATGGAAGTCAACCAGGGCGAGTACATCCTCGAAGCCGCGGAAGCACAGGGCTACGACTGGCCCTTCAGCTGCCGCGCAGGTGCCTGTGCGAACTGTGCTGCCATCGTCAAGGAAGGCGACATCGAGATGGACATGCAGCAGATCCTCTCCGACGAGGAAGTCAACGACAAGAACGTCCGTCTGACCTGCATCGGTTCGCCAACGGCTGACGAGGTCAAGATCGTCTACAACGCGAAGCACCTCGACTACCTGCAGAACCGCGTCATCTAACCCTGAAAGTGGGACCATAGTGTCCCCACAACCCGAATTTTTCGCGCGGAACTGAGTCGAAAAACGAAGCTAGATAGCTTCTGCTCTACGAATTTGAGGCTTTAGCCATTCTAACTAGGTGGCTTCAGATTACTTCCTCAGTCAGACACACAGTACTGAGTACACGATATGTCTTCACACCGTATAATATATTTAAACTGTTAGCCAAACTTCGCTCAAATGGTTTCAGCTGAGGACATCAAACTAATCCTCAAACGTCGAAGAGAGGCGTTCTATCTGTTGCCGCTAACGTTCGGCTATTTCTATCACGAATTCAATTCGTGTACGATTTGGTATTTGTCTAACCTGAGCTTTTGGCCGTGGACCACCTGCCGTGCTTGGTTTTATTTAATGGTGATTACTGGTTTCACGGCTTCTGTCATGTATATCGACTCAGAGATTCGAGAAGACCTTGGCGACGATTTTAAAGAAGTTGAGCTGTGGGTCTGTGTTGAAATCGTTCCTATTCTGATTTCTGGACTATCCCTATTCTATATTTTATTAGTTTACTCGTTCAAAA
The DNA here is from genome assembly GCF_009674625.1 of Haloferax marinum. Classification (GTDB taxonomy): domain Archaea; phylum Halobacteriota; class Halobacteria; order Halobacteriales; family Haloferacaceae; genus Haloferax; species Haloferax marinum. Next base: position 1,832,388 of record NZ_WKJQ01000001.1, read on the forward strand.
TCGACTGGACTACTGATTTTTGGTTAGCCGCTCTTGGCTTTGCAAATGTGATGTACGGACTGAGATGGATAACTGACAAAATTTATGCATACAAATATGACAAGCACTACAGCGACCTGTGATTGACTATCCGCTGGGTATGTAAGCTCACAACTGGGATTCGACAATTGTTTGTCCTCCATGAAATACGCTCTTACGGTCTCGACTCCCGCTAATCAATAGTTCATACTCCTTCGTCGTCTCTCTGGACGATTTCTGTTATTCTCCCCTCGTCTAATGCGGCGTGAGTAAGACGTTCAAGTGCTTTAGTTGCATTAACCAACTTCTCCTCAATGTTCTGGTCTTTCCAGTTCAATTGTACAAAAGGGACGTGAGCCACGGAGTTCCGAAGTCCTCGAAATTCACCCAGTCTACCTCTAGTGGTGTCTGAGAGAATCCCGCACTCCGCGAGTAGTTGCTCACGGTGTGACTGGCTCATACTCGAATATACATAATCGAAAGCGGCGTCAGTGAACTGCTCATCAATCACGTGACGTATGATGATGTGAGTGGTCACATCTTCTATGGCGGCGTGAGTGGTGATAATAAAGAGATTGAGGTCGTCTTTTATCGCACCCATAGTGCCGAACTCGTGCCAATCATCGATGATAGTGTCACACTTATGACTAAGATAGTTCGCTTGACGCATTAACGTCTTATTCTGCTCTGTCTCCTCACTATCTGAATCAAACATAGTGGATGTCCTCTGGACTGTGACATAATACCGCCTGTCCGTTCGGGAGAAATCCTTTGCAAGACAATTGACAAACCTGAACCATGTCTAGTCACAATACTATATCACCCTCAGAATTCATCCGCGCATCGCAATTACCATCCGCTGATTCTGATGCCCATCGTACTCTTCTATTGGCATTCCGCACGGCGGCGAGTCGAGCCCAAAATTACGAGATTCTTATCGCCGCCGAGACTCTCGCTGACTGCATCATCAAAGACACCTGTGAAGCTCAGTTCAGACTGGGGGATACTGACTACTGCCTAATCAGAGCGCCAGATTTTGCGTACTCAATTGCTGGTGAGGACGTTGGTTACCCTTCACCAGAGGAGGAGCCATTGACTGACTGTACCTCAGACGATGATGATTCGCTGTTTGAGTTCCCGACACGTCCAGATGGACACAATCGGATGTCCTGATGTGAGAGTCTTCGGCATTCGCTCGGCTCCTCACCAATCTTGAACGCTCACACGGTTACCTTCTCACCCCTTGGCTTCCATAGAGGGGTCGGCAGTTTGTGATGGAATATTCCAGAGTATCTCTCGACCATCTGAGCGCAGATGTGTTCTCAGCATGGGTTAACATGATGTGGCGAACTCCTTTGCACTCTGTTAGCTATGATAAATTATGAATCGAATCGAACTGGAGAACAGTCTTGACCGCGATTCACGCAGATTCTTGGCGGCGATTGATTACTATGGTGGCGAGGCGAACACCTCGGAAATCCGTACTCGTACTGGACTAACTGCCTCAAAGGTGCATACTCGGTATAATAAACTCGAAGAGCTTGGGCTAATCGACGTGACGTACGCCGACAGCGGTTACGGAGACCGCCGTCCTCCAAAGATAGCTCACCTCACAGGCAAGGCTCGAATGGCCATCGAGTGGGGAATTCTCCACGACATCGATACTTCTAGAACACCAGAGGAGATACGAGACCTCGAAACCGAAGTCCGTGTTGCACATGAGCAGAACGCTGAACTCTGCCAACGGCTGAACGCGCTCGAAGAACTCATTCGACAGACTAGAGACCGTGTGGTGGCTCTTGAAAACGACGTAGATGACGTGTACGATTGGAGTGAGACTGTAGAAGATTCCATTCGGACTCTTTGGGCCGAGAGATAGCCACAGGATATAGAGCCGCCGAGTGAATGAGTCAACCTTGGATGATGTTGGCTCGTCCGATAGCTTCATGCAGTGTGGCTAATCAGCTCATGTCAATTAATGTCGAGAGACAATACTGACCTTGTATATGGCGATTTATTCGGTCCCGGTCAGATTCATGTGGACGGCGACAAGTCCGAGCTTCCGGTCGTTCTGGAACTAGTAAACGAATATCAAGGAGAGCTATCCGAGTTCGATGAAGCTGTTGCCGAACGATTCCTTGCAGATAGTAAGAATCCCGAAGACCGGAAAGGGAATCTAAGGTATGGTCTGGGAACTAAGTCTGGCTACGGTATTGTAAACGAGAGTTTCGAATTCACAGAAATTGGTGAGGAATTGTACGCGCTTCGTGACGACGAAGACGCCCTCTATCGACGGTTTGCTCAATATATCCTTCTTGAGTGTGACGGCCTGAAGCTCATCGAAATAGTGGACGATATGCACGCGTCAGGTGAGAAACCGACCCTGCCCAAAATCAGTGATGCCTTTGAGGAACACTACGGGATGTACACTCACGAGACGACCTCTGACGTAAGCCAAATGCGTGCTTGGCTGAACAAGGTTGGAATCATCGGAACAGGTCATGACTATGGAATTGGTTGGGATGTTATTGAGGACCTCATCGGATTGGATTCCGATGGACTGCTTGAATTATCCGAGCTAACTCCTGAACATCGCGCGTTTCTAAAGGCACTTGCTCGAATCGACCCGAAGAAGCCGATGCCAAATAGCATCGTAGCTGATATTGCTGAGAATGCGTATGGGGTCTCGATTCCAAAGAAGAGCATCGTCAAGGATGTGCTAAAACCACTGCAAGATTCAGGATACATCGAGTACGTCAACCCATCGAACGTCTCTGGGAAGCCGAACTTAGTGAAGACCACCGACCAGTTCGAGAATGATGTTCTGGTCCCGTTATTGGATGATGTCAGTGAACGTGTTGGAATCCCACGTCATATCATTCGGAAAACGTTCGAAGAGGTATACGAGGAGATGGATGCTGACTCGAAACATGAAAAAGGTCTGGCTCTTGAGGTTCTCGGTGTCAAACTAGGCAGATTACTTGGTTTGGAATTCGAGGGCTGGCACGTCCGTGGGCGCTCAACGGGCGGGGCTGAAGTTGACGTAATAATGGATTCTACTGACGTTTCATTCTCACGATGGCAAATCCAGTGTAAGAACACGGAGAGCAACCTCCGCACCAGTCATGTTAAAGAAGAGGTGGGGGTCGCACGTATGCTCCAGTCAAATGTCATCCTGATGGTTGCTCGTTCTGGTGTTGCCTCAGATGCCCGCCAATATGCCAGCCGAGTGATGTACAGAGACAATCTCACGATAATGTTCATCAGCGGTGATGACCTGTTGAAATTAGACGAGGACCCATCTCACCTGCTTACTGTACTACGGAGAGAAACTCGGCGTATTGAGCGACTCAAACAACTCACAGAGCGGGATATGGTTGAGGTTGAAGACGATGAGGAGCGAATAAATAAAGAAGAAGAAACACTGGAGGAATATCAGGACGTCATAGAAGAGTATCAGAACCCTGACGAAGAAGAGCAGGGCCAGCTATCTGACTTTGACGAGAGTTAGTCGTCCTTCTGTTCGACGCTTGCAAAGTCACCGAAGTCCGATTGCTCGTCGTCCACCATCTGTTTGATAGCTTCCATCTCCATGAATCGGAACTGTGAGGTCTGCACGTACTTTTCTTGTCGCTCGAATGCCATCCAGTTTCGACCGAGGTCAGCCGCCACTCGTCCCGTGAGGTTACTCCCTGCAAAGATGTCCAGCACAAGCGGACGGTCATCGTCGTTTTCGTATGGTGGATTCTCCGTGAGGAATTTAACGAAGAATTCGGGCAGTGCGCGGGGGAAACGGGCGGGGTGAGAGTCTACATCAAGCTCGCGGCACGCACGTAGATAGTGGGTGTTGCTTGCGGTGTTAGCGGCTTCGATGAGGTTGTCTGGGATACTTCCGCCACCATTCTTTGGCTTATCAAATTTATCGCTGATGTCGTGGCCTGACGGACGCTTCTTGTCTTTGTAACCGTCTTCCATCAACTTCTTTTGTGAGTCGCTGTACTCCTGCAGGACTCGGGTGTTGTCGGCTTCAGGCCGCTCGCCGTCCTCTCCTTTGGAAAACCACCAGACGTGGTTTACAGCGTCAGTAACTCGAATGCGCTCAATTGTCACCCACTGCGCTGGTGTAGGAAGCTTAGCAGGGTTGTGCCAGTAGAAGTCCTGAGCGAGTTCAAATGGTCCATCCGAGCCAGCGAGAGCAGTTAGCAGTTCGAAGTGGTAGAGGTCACGGTACGGCTCGCCTTTCGTCCACGAACCCCCGATGTCCACAACGAAGGAGCCGTCGGGTTTGAGAACTCGCTTGACCTTATGTGCGAACTCAAGGAACCACTCGTTGTAGTCCTCCGCATCCTTGTTCCCGTATTCCTTCTTGCGTTTCAAGGCGAACGGTGGAGAGGTCATCACGAGGTCAACGGACTCGTCAGGGAGTTCATCAAGGAGGTCGCGACTGTCTCCGAGGTAGCAAGCCCCCCCTTCGGCGGTATAGTATGCCTCGGACTCCATCAAATCCGTCACGCCGTGTACATCATCCATTAAACTAGTCCTCGTAGGTTCGGTAGTAGATTTAGCCATCTTCGACTTAAGGTTTCCACATCAATTCTATCGCCTCTCTGTGCGTCGATTCCCCCACAAACTGTCCGATTCGTATGTCTCTGGAGATGAGCTGTTTCTAGATAAATGTTTCCTACTTGAGCTGATTAGATGTATAATTGACACAAGCCTGAGCTGATTTATTCGACCCCCAATTGTCAGTGGTAAGATAGCAATATCATCTTTCGAACAGGTGTACTCAACTCACGATGTTGCTCGACATCCTTTACCTGCTCATCATCGGGACTGTCGGTTGCTTCTTTATTGGTTATATGACTCCCAAGTTTGCTATTTGGGGGAGTATCACGACTGCCGTTCTCTGGATGACTGCTCATCTTATCCCTGCTTTTTCTCCTGACGAGGTTCTTTCGACAATGGCTCCGCGTATCGTGGACCTGTTCCTTGTTTTTCCAACGGCAATACAACTGGCGTGGGATTCACAGGTCGCAGATGTCGGACTCGTGGGGGGATTGATTGTGCTTGCGTGGGGTGTCGCGATGCTTATCCCCTACTTTGTGGGGATAGTCCTTGGAATTCTCACGTGGCCAGAACTCATCCTCTTTCGCATTATCTTATAACCATGACCGAAACCAGAACCACTCGATGGGAACACGTTGCATGGATATGTCCGACCTGCGGTGACGACGACAGCCCATCACGCTTGCAACTGGTAGACTCGCGTGATTTGTCGATTCCGTCGCGGGCGGTCTGGGAGGAGACATACGATGCTGACCTCTATCGGCAGAGGTACGCAACAGAGACAGCAGTCTATTGCAGAGACTGCGAGACTGTGTTCAACGTCGAATTCGTGCCGTATGAAGAGAGCGGTGACTGAGTGGCGGGTACTCAAACACCGTCAGGAACGATTTCGCGGTCGGCCTGACGCTTGGCGGTTTCGTGATGAAATGAGAGGAGAGCGTTGAGGGTAAAAACAAATGTACGTAATTGTCGAACTGACCGAATCAAGGCCAGAACACATCCGTTTGTCTGATAGTGAGACGACCATCTGCGGGATTGATTGTCCCCACGATACTCGGGTTGTCCCCGCCGACCGAGACCCTGTAGGTGATGCCTCGTTTAATCTCTGCTCTGACTGTGCGGAGAATTGGATTCCACTCGTGAATTATGTGGAGCGCGGACAGACCGTGCAATGTCGGGCTGTTCGACTCATTGAGGGTGGGTCTACTCGATGGTGGGAGTGCGGAGAGGTAATCCCCACGACTGATGCCCGGGAGATTCAGGACGGTGACGTGCGAGTACCTATCTGCTCTGACTGCTACGAGTACCTGTACGAGTTCGACTCAAAGGTAGTCACAACGCCAATAGAAGAGTCGAAAGCGTGGAATTCGGAACTCTAAGCAATATCCGAGGTTATATCATTATGATATTTCGTCGTCTCTGATGATGGAGTCCGAACACCAGCGTCCGAAAATCGAGGAGGAAACAACCAATGAATTGCATTTCCCGAGGGTATTGGGAACGTGGGTTCGCGACTGCGTTGCGTTGGTATACGAGGATGGCCTGCTCACGGGAGAGGTACTCTATGTCCAAGATGTCGGCGGGTCGGACTGGCATGTGAGCATCGAGCTTGCGCACGGGACGGAATGGGAGGCAGAAGCGTGGAGCGGAGAGGAAAATGCGGACGAGACCATCGCGACGGGCGAGTTTGTTGAAGTCGTCAACGATGCGCTGGAGGCGATGGCTACGGAGGCTGTTCCAACGATTGAAGATTGAATCCGCTTCAAGACTGCTATCTGCCGCGTTTTCCTCTCATTAGACGCTGTTGGTAGTCTCTACCCATTTCGTAGCAACACTAATGTCACACCCAACTATGTTAAAAATAATAAATACATGTCAGACACCATACTGAGCGGCCGACAAGAGGAGGTGTTGAATCTACTCTCTGATGGTCACAGCCCCCGAGGAGTCGCGACCGAGTTGGGAATCCGGCTCTCAACTGTCTACTCCCATATTGACCGAATAGGTACCAAGCGGGCGAAAGCAGAGCGCACGCTTGAGATTCTGGATGAGGCCGAGATTGACTACTGAGATGGCGCAGAACAATACCCACACAGGGCCCGCAGAGATTCGCGACTTCGTAGCGGAGAGTTCCACGTTCGAGAGCGAACAAGAAGTCGCCACCAAGTCGTGGTATCTCCCCACTCACACGGTAGAGAATCTCCGCTCTTACATCGTCGGGCAGTACGGCACACCCAAACACATCGGAGCGTTCTGCACCCGTGCGATGCGGAACTGGATGCAGGACAGCCCTTCTGACGACGGTCACACTACGTGGGCGCACCTCAAGAGCGACTATGACTACAACGGTGTGGACGTGTCGGACTGGAACTACCGCAACCACCATGACTACACGGAAATGCCCAAAGAGGAGAAGACTGCTCTCGGTTTCAGCGCACCCCTCAGCGTCCTAGAGGAGTTCACTGACGACCTCAACAAGAACGAATACGGGGGTGAACTGGCGAACGCAGTTGAAGCGGAGATGCTCAAGTTGGCGCAAATCCGCCGTATGAAGCACATTATCACCGAAGGGGGTGCAGAGCGAACGGGTGAGAAACCTACCGCTCAAGCGGGCGCACGGAAGGTCAAAGTTGACGAGCAGGGGAATCGGGCAGACCTCTCAACGATTAGGCTCGGAGATGACGACACTATGAGGATGGCAGAGGCCTGCCAATTCGGTGAGAACAACGAATTGGACTGGAAAACTCGTCGGGGTCTGCTTGCCGCTGTCGTTCGTGGAAGGACAGCCACGCCCAAGAAGCTCCTCTACGCCCTTGATGAAGACCTTGGTGTGGAGAGGACCCGAAGTAAAAGGAAGGACTACAACGCCATTCTTGAGCAGGCTGAGAAAGACGAGGAACCAATCTGCATCGCCCCTGCGAAGCTGGTGATGGAAGAGATGGATACGCACAACCTCCAACAAACTGCTGGACTCACCCACCGCCGACAACCCCTCACCTTCGATGAAGACGGTGGTGACTTCACTGAGATGACTATCTCCTTCTACAACCGTGACAGGACTACTGCGGTTGACATGTGGGAGGATTTCATCGGAGCAGTGTGCGACATCGGCTACCAACTCAGCAGGGTTGAGTGGAACAAAGGTGATAGCGTGGCGGCAGTCTACAAAGGTAAGCACTACTACGACGCTCTGGTTAGATTTCTCCCTCTCATCGAGGCGACGAAGAAGGTCGCAGAACGGGAGCAAGACGACGAGGAGCTACATGCCCTCATCAGTCGGGGCGACATCATCATCGAGAGTCTGGAGGAATCTCTGGACGAAGTGAACAACTACACCATCGGGACAGGGAGTACCCATATCAACGAAGCCTACGAGGAATTCAAAAAACGAGGAGAGACTCCCACGTCGCTTGAGTTTAACACCAAAGGTCGGATGAAACAGGGAACGACTCTTGTGATGTAAGCTATCAACAACTCCCTTGGCTGGCATCAATACATTGAGGGGCCGAAAGACGGCTGTTTTCCGACAACTTGTAGCTATGTCACAACGGTGTTGGCATTCGAATGAGGGGGTGGGTGGGGTTGCTTCCCGCCCAAGCGATTCTGAGTGCGCAAGAATGGCGAGATAATGTAAAGTTCCGAATACAGCCGTTTCAGACGAATTTGCTTTTCGAGATGAGCTGTAATGATGAGATGGTGGGTGTGTTGGGTAGGTTGTAGGTAGTAGTAGTAGTAGTAGTTACAATAGTATTAGTGTTAGTTGTAGTGTAGTGTTCAACGTGACCACAGCACAGCAGACCTCAAATCGGCATCGCTTGGAGGCGAGTAAAAACCAATCCGTTCGAAATCAGCCGTTTCACGGAAATCGTCCTGTCCTCCGTCGCACCTTTACGCTCCCTTGTCTTGGGCGGGAAGCAACCCATTCCACTCCCATGTTGACCGCTCTCTTTTTCCTTGTTCTCCTACCTCAACAGCCGTGATATGAGTATCTCGGGGAGTCGCTCTTTCTGAATCCGTGGAGTCGGACTCTCTACTCGTCCCTAACTGGCGTAACTCGCCGCCCGAAGTGCGCGAATATCTCGGCCTCCCGAATATGACGACATTTCTCTTCATCCATCGTCTGCATCATCGCGTCGCGTTGATTTCTCGCGAATCGTTCGCACTCGCACTCGGCTTCGATTGGCACTCCGTTCTTCATGGTCAGCGTCACCGTCATAGCTCCAACTACGTAGCGTTCCTCGGTCATCGCTGGCTCTGACGACTCAAACGGCTATCAAGCGCACATCTTCTTCCGACCAATAATTCTTTGCACGGAATTGGGACGGTTAGGGTCAGTCGCCGTCTCTCCGATATGGATACTCGACTCGAACTGAAGGGGTATGTACCGTGCGAAGACGACGCGGGATGGTTTCGTTGTGAGTATTGCTGTCAGAAGGTGTACGTCGGTCGCGGTGAGAAGCTCGTAGACCTCGCACGACACGCTGAGAGGTGCGAATTCCGCTAGTCTGGCCCGTATTTTTTCAGGTCGTCTAACCCTGCGCGGTCGCTATCTTCGACGTACTTCTCTTCGGTGACTTTCACCGATTTATGGCCTAAAGCCCGCGAAATCTCGTAGATACCAGCATCAGTTTCGTTCGCGAGATACGTCCCGAGCGCGACCCTCAGGTTATGTGCGCTGATTTTCCACCGGTTTGGAATCGGCTCACCGTTCTGGTCAAGCGGGGCGTTTGCATCTGCATAGAGGGCTCTGTTGATTCCCGCGTTGCACGCGGCTTTGACGACAACCTCGTTGATACTCTCGCCTGTCATCTTTCCACCAGAGCGATTCACCCATAGCCATCGATTGGACTCATCGCCATTCGTGTATGCATCGCGGTCTACGTCCAGCCACATGTCCATCAACCCCGTGAGGGACTTTTGCCAAGCGACTGTGCGCTTCGTGTTGTTCTTCGCGACAGCCGCTCGCACGACTACCTCTCGATTCTCTCGGTCGATGTCTTCTAAGGTCAGGTCAGCGGCCTCGCCACGTCGTAGACCCGTCTGGTACATGAATCGAATGAGGGTCTGGTTTCGATGCCGAGGAGGGCCGACATTCTCAAGCATCATCTCAATTTCGTCGCGGCTAGGAGCGTAATCCTCCCCGTCTTTGAGATGCTTGGATTGTTCGGTACTTTTCGTTATGCCGAACTCCGTTCGCTTCACCTCGTCCCACTCCTCCATCGGGTTCTTGTCTATTTTCCCGCTTCGACGGAGGCTGTCGAACATATTGTGGATTTGCTTCCAGCGGTTCTGTGGTGTAGTGCCGTTAAACCGCTCTGTAAGCGCGAACCCTAGGAGTTTGGCATGGTCAGACGTGAAATCAGATACCTTGTCTAAACCAACTTCGACGGCTACATCGTCGTCATCGAGGAATATCTCGTCGTCTGGGTCAACTGGAATTTCATCGAGATAGTGGTCGAACCACCTCAAATCCTTGATGTATGCCTCAGCACTCGCCACGTTCCGCACGTCGTCATCATCATCCGAAGATGCGTTACGGAGGTCACGGGCCCGACGGCGTATCTCTGGGCGGCACTCCTTAGTGGCTCTGTAGCGGCGTCTGGGCATTTATTGTGTCCTGTAATAACGCCGTTCGGCAACTCCAACGCTCTCGCTGTATCCTTCTCCTTCAACAGGCACGTCGCCTCCCCCTTCTATTACTTCGTACTCGACATCCGCTGAGAAATATTCGAGCATGCGGGCACAAGCTCGCCGCGCTACGGATACCTCTACATCATAGTAGTTGGCCCACGCTGACGGAGTTGAGAGCGACTGAGCGAGGGAATAGTCGTCCCCTGCACTTGTCACACCAATCTCGTACAAGCTAGGTAGCTCGGAAGCCTCGGTCACAGTCGGGAGCGAGGTAAAGATGTCCCGAGCTAGCTTGTCTATCTCGTCGTCGTTGTTCGTATTTGAGTCAATCGCAACTATGTGGCTCTCTAAACGGTCCAGACGCTCGTGTACGTCAGACAACCCAACTTCGACTGCATCCGTAATTTGCTCGGGGTCGATTCTTGCGGCCTCATCTTCGTCATCCGTGCGGATGTGCCGTAGGAGTGCGAGTCGTCCAAAGTCGCTCAACGAGGTCGTCTCTTTCGTCACCTCCAGATACTCTTCGACTTCATCCTTCTCGTCGGGTGTGAGGCGGACTTTGATGGTTTTCGAGCGGTTCGGCATAGTGACCTACCACACAGATTCCATGATATTAACTGTGCCCATACTGTCCCCGAAACTGATGTGAGAACCGCGTCATCTAAGACGCCAACTCAGCACTTTCTTTCGACGCCGGCCGGTGAGCGACTGCTCTGAGTCGCTTGTGCGAAAGCGCTCACCCCAAGGGCCGATGAGAATGCGACACTTCGCGAGTAGTACGTGTCCTCTCAGTTGAGACCGAGGCTCAGTTTCAGTGCGTCGTCTACCTGACCCATCGTTCCCGCGTCCAGATTCCCGACGACCGAGTGAATTCGCTTCTCGATGGAGACGACCCGAATCTGGTCCAGACGAACCGACGAGTCCTTCTCGAACGGCGAGTCGTCCGCTTCGACCAGTACTTCGAACGGGTAGCCTCGGTACGTGCCCGTCGCGGGTGCGACGATGGTCGTACTCGAATTCGCGTTCCCGACGTCGTTCTGGACGACGACTGCCGGGCGTGTCTTCTTCATTTCGTTGCCTTCGGCGGGGTCCAACCGGACGATGACGACGTCACCGCGTCGAACTTCCGTCTCCTCGCTCATTCATCCAGCCCGTTCCACGCTTCGTCCGACGTGTCGTCCCACGCTTCGGCCAACGATTCCGCACTTTCGGATGCTTCCCGATAGGCGGCGGCGAGTTCGTCTTCGTCGGGCTGGTCGTTTTCGACTTCCACCACGGCGACGGTCACGCGCTTGTTCGCGTACTCCGTCCCGAGGTAAATTCGACCCCGGTCGTCTGTGTCGTTGGTACGCAGGTCTCGGGCGTCCACTTTCATCGTGTTGCCCACTATGACCCACTACTCGATAACTCTTGCCCACTATTGCCCACTGCACGAGGTGAGTGAGACAACTGCCGAAAGAACCGCGTCATCTAAGACGCCAACTCAGCACTTTCTTTTGGCATCTGTTCGGTGAGCGGTAGCACTGCTCCGAACGACAGGATGTCACCGGAAGCCGACAGCGATTTGTCACGCTGAGCGGTTCGTCTTCACGTGCCCCCGTCTCTCGACACCCTCCCCGACGAACTCGACGCCTCCCTCCCACACGAAGCACGCGAACTGGGCCGACTGAGCGTCTTCTTCGTCTGCATAACGCTCACGACCGGTTTCGCGTACTGGCTCAACCTCAGACTCCGCAGTGTTCCGGTCGTCGGCCCGCTCTCGGCATCCGGACTCGCCGGACTCGCCCTTCCAACGCTTGCGTACGCGAAGTACCGCGGCCTCGACCTCTCGCTCTCTCCGCCACGGCCGGCACAGGTTGGCGACGTCGTCGCCGCCGTCCTCACGCCACTGCTCGCCCTTCTCGCGACGAGCGTCGTCACGATGGTGGCGTTCGACACGTCGTTCGCCGCGCTCGTCGGATGGACGTATCACCCGAAGGCACCCTTCGTAGACGTACTCTCGATAGCCGCCAGGTTCTCCATTCTCGGCCGCGGGTGGTACGGTCTCCTCGTCGTGGTGCTCGTTGAACTCCTGCGTCGTCGAGTCGGCGTGCGTTCTACCGGGACCGTCGTGTCCACGGCAGCGGCAGGGATGTTCTTTCACTCGATTCTCAGGGAAACCGGTCTCTCGCTCGTCACCGCCAATGCAGCGTGGCGGTTCTACGCCTTCGCCATCCTCCTCGCGTCCACCATCGCCGGCGGCGTCACACTCGGGTTCGTCTACCGGGGTGCCATCGAGCGCTCACTCCGCGTCGTCTACCGACCGCTCTTCGTTCCGGTGTTCGCACTCGGACTCTTCCTCTTCGCTGCGTTTGCGACCATCTTGGCAGAGGTCCCCGGCGGATTCGAACACGTGCTGTGGGCAGTCGCCTTCGGGTCCGCAGCACTCGGATACGAGCGCACTGATTCAGTGTGGGTACCCCTCGTGGTGATGTTCCTCTTCGACGTCGGGTTTCATCTCGTCTACTTCTTCGAACTCGCCGTCTTCTGACCTTGCGCGACTCGGCCTCAGTTTCAGAATCGATAGCCTATCCCGAACACCTAACTCCCCTGCCCCCAGTCTGCCGGTATGTTCGGTATCGGCACGCTCCCCGACCTCTTGCGACTGGTCGTCGTGCCCGTCCTCGCGTGGACCGCGTGGCGGGACATCCGCACGCGACGCGTCCCCAACGTCGTCTGGTATCCGCTGGCGGCGCTGGGACTCGTCTTGCTCGTGTGGGAGACACTCGGCCACCTCCCGGTAGAGACGGTGTTCGACCGCCTCTACCTCATCCGCGTCGGTGTGAGCGTCTTCTTCGTCGTCCCGCTTTCGTACTTCTTCTGGCGACTCGGTGGCTTTGGAGGTGCCGACGCCAAGGCGCTCATGGTGTTCGCCATCTTGTTGCCGACGTTCCCGAGTTACACCGTCGGCGAACTGGTGTTCCCCCTCGAACGGACTGCCCTCGGCGTCTTCTCGATGACCATCCTGACGAACACCGTCATCATCGGCCTCGCGTATCCTCTGTTGCTCGCCGCCCGCAACCTCGCGGCCGGGGAGTTCGAGTTTCCGCTTTCGTTCGTCGGCCGACGTATCTCTGTCTCGTCGCTTTCGACGACGCACGGCCGCCTCTTCGAGTCACCCGACGGTATCACGCGAAACGGGTTGGACATCGACGCGCTTCGGATGTACCTCCGCTGGCGTGGCAGCTCGCTCGCAGACCTCCGCGAGAACCCCGAGTCGTTCCGTGACCCCGAGAGTATCGGTGAGACGTTCGACCCGACCGATGGCGCGGTCCACCGAGCGGTGAGTACCGACGGCGGCGTCACTGAAGGCGAGAGTACGCCGAGTGAATCGGGCGACGGCGGTTCTGAATTGGACGCCACCGCCACAGACACAGACACCGATTTCGACGACCCGTGGGGTGCCGCCGCGTTTCTCGATTCTATCGAGGGGTCGGCCTACGGCACGACACCCGAGAAACTCCGTGGCGGTCTCGAACTCGTGACGACCCGCGACGCCATCTGGATTTCGCCGGGGATTCCGTTCATCGTCCCGATGTTCGTCGGTCTGGTCGTCGCGTTCGTCTACGGCGATATCCTCTTTGCCGTCCTCGGCGCAGTCGGAATCGCCTGATGGGACGCGTTTGCGACGCACAAGAGATAACCTTCGTCACCTCGTGGCCCGAACTATGACGGTCGATGTCGACTTCGGTGCGGACGGACTCGTCCCCGCCGTGGCGCAGGATGCGGAGTCCGGAGAGGTGCTCATGTTGGCGTACGTCTCGCCGGAGGCCCTCGAACGGACACTCGAGACGGGCCGGGCACACTACTACTCGCGGAGTCGCGACGAACTCTGGGAGAAAGGCGCGTCGAGCGGCCACACACAGGACGTACGCGAGGTTCGCGTCGATTGCGACGCCGACACACTGCTCTACCTCGTCGACCAGAACGTCGGCGCGTGCCACACCGGCCACCGCTCGTGTTTCTACCGAACCATCGAGGGCGAGAACGTCGGTGAGCGCGTCTTCGACCCCGACGCCGTCTACGACGACGAGTAACCGAATGGAAGGTCGATAGGAGCATGGTAAACGCAATCACCGCCGTGGCGGCCATCGTGGGACTCGGGTGTTTCGCACTCGGTGCCCGACTCCTCAAGAGCGCGGCGGCGGCCCGCCGTGTCGCCCGGTCAGACGACCCGGAGTTCGTCCTCGACCCGACGAGAGAGGGCCCGCCGGACGACGCCATAGACGGTGACGGCCTCGAACGCGGATTCATGCTCCTCGTCTTCGGTGCGCTCGCACTGGTTTTCGCGGCGATTAGCTTCTGAGTGGTCTCCTCGCCGCCATCACCCTTCGAGTGAGCGAGCCATGACGACTGCCGGATACGTCTCCTCTCCGACTGCCGTCTCGATTCGTTCGACGACGTCGAATCCTCTCGCCTCGTAGAACTGTCGCGCGACGTCGTTGGCTGCGAACGTCTCCAAGACGAGGCGGTCGTATCGTGAGGGGACTGCAGCAGTCACCTCGTCGAGCAGTGCCGACCCGATTCCCGCTCCCCAGCGAGTGGGGTCGACGTAGATGACCCACAGACCGGCGTCGTCGTCGTCGACGAACGACTTCGTCTCCTCGCCCCACCGTGTCGCGGCGAACCCGACGACACCAGTCTCTTCATCCGGTGTGGATTCGTCCACGGCGACGACGTATCTCCCCGAGTCGGTTTCGTCGAGCAGATTCGCATACTCGAACCGCTGGCGAAGTCCGTCGTCGTCGGGAGCGACGTCTGGGTCCGGGAGGGCGTCGCCAGGGAGGATGTGGTCGTAGGCGTCCACCCAACAGCGAACGTTCACTTGCCAGACGTCTCGCATCTCGGCGAGCGAACACGGCGGCCTGATGTCGATGGAACTGTCCACGTTCGAACTCGAGTCTGCCGAGGCAAAAATGGTTCTCGGGTTACAGGTCGGCTATCGCGGCGCGAAGTGCGTCTTCGGCGTCTTCGGCGAGTTCCGTCGCCCGTGCTTCGTCGCGGCCTTCGGCGTAGATGCGGACTTTGGGTTCCGTCCCCGAGGGACGGACGAGCACCCACGCGTCACCGTAGTCGAGGCGGTAGCCGTCGGTCGTGTTCGGCGTGGCGTCGGCGGCCGCTGCGTACTCGTCGGCGGCGTTCAGCATGGCCGTCAACTCCGCTTCGCTGTCGTACTCGATGTTGATGCGGACGTTGTAGTAGTCTTGATACGGGGCGACGACGTCGCTCGCGGGGCGTTCGGCGACGAGTTCGAGGAACTTCGCCGCGATGTAGGCGCCGTCGCGGACGAGTCGGTAGTTCGGGAAGAAGACGCCGCCGTTACCCTCGCCGGCGACGGGGACGTTCTCGCCCGCCCGCCAGAGTTCGCGGATTCGAGTGATGAGGTTCGTCGCACCGATTGGCGTGAGTTCGAGTTCGGCACCGACGTCGTCACACACGTCTACGAGTCGCTGGGAGACGTTCACCGCAGAGACGGCGAAGTCACCCGGTTCGAGGAACGCAGCGGCGAGAGCCGCCAGTGACGCTTCGCCGGAGATAGTCTCGCCGTGTTCGTCCACGAAGATGGCCCGGTCTGCGTCGCCGTCGTGTGCGATACCGACGTCGGCGTCGGTCGCACGGACGAGTCGTTCGAGGTCACCGAGGTTCTCCGGCACCGGTTCGGATTCACGGCCGGGGAAGTGGCCGTCGGGTTGCGCGTTGACGGTCCGAACCTCACAGCCGAGTTCGCGCAAGAAGTCGGGGGTGACGAGCGACCCGGCGCCGTGGCCGGTGTCGAGCGCGACGGTGAGGTTCGCGGCCGCAATCGCCTCGCGGTCCACGTTCGCGAGCAGTTCTTCGCGGTAGTCGTCGTTCACCGTCTCGACCGGGCGACAGTAACCGACTTCGTCCCACTTGGCCACGTCGAACTCCTCGGTGAGGATGTGGTCTTCGATTCGCTCTAACTCCTCGACAGAGAGTTCGATACCGTCGTCGCCGACGAGTTTGACGCCGTTGAACTCCGGTGGGTTGTGCGAGGCGGTGATGACGACGCCCGGAATCGATTCGCTCTCACAGTACCGGACTGCGGCGGGTGTCGGAACCACGCCGAGGTCGTCTACGTCCACGCCGACGCTCGCGAGCCCGGACGCGGCGGCGTTGACGAACATCTCTCCTGTGGTTCGTGTATCGCGGGCGATGGCGACGCGGTCGGCGGTCCAGACCGTGCCGGCGGCCTTGGCGACGCGGAGGACGAACTCCGGGGTGAGGCTCTCACCAACCACACCGCGCGTCCCGCTGGAACCGAAGAGTTTCATTGACTATGTCTGTATCCCGGCGCGACAAAGCCGTTCCGAACTGTTGCTTCACGATTAACACACTGTTCACTCGCTGGCGTCGCCGCATTCGGTGCGTTTAGGCCCGTCGCTCGCTCACGATGGCGTATGTTCCCGGAGTTCGAAGTCATCCCCGCTGTCGATATGCAAGACGGTGAAGTCGTCCAACTCGTGCAGGGTGAACGCGGTACCGAGAAGACCTACGGCGACCCGGTCGAGGCCGCCCAGCGCTGGGTCGACGCCGGCGCGAAGACGCTTCACCTCGTCGACCTCGACGGCGCGTTCGAAGGCGAGCGAAAGAACGCTCCGGCGGTCGATGCCGTCCTCGACGCTGTCGACGTTCCCGTCCAACTCGGCGGCGGCATCCGCACTGCCGACGGCGCTCGGAGCCTCTTGGACCGCGGACTCGACCGCGTCATCCTCGGGACGGCGGCCGTCGAAAACCCCGACATCGTCTCCGAACTCGCCGAAGACTACCCCGACGGTGTGATGGTCAGTCTCGACGCGAAAGACGGTGAAGTGGTCGTCTCCGGGTGGACCGAAGGAACCGGTCTCGACCCCGCCGAGGCCGCCGCTCGCTACGAGGAACTGGGTGCCGCGGCAATCCTCTTCACCGACGTCGACGTGGAGGGGCAACTCGAAGGCGTCCACCTCGAGACGACGTCTCGCGTCGTCGACGCGGTCGACATCCCGGTCGTCGCCTCGGGCGGTGTCGCCTCACTCGACGACATCACGGCGCTCCGTGACGTCGGTGCGGCCGCCACTGTCGTCGGCACGGCACTCTACGAGGGCCAGTTCACGCTCGAAGAAGCGATGGACGTCTGAGCAGGTTCCGACTGCTGACCCAGGTTTCTTAGAGACGAACGTACCGGCCGACGAGTCCCGCGAGGCTATCGACTGTGCCGTAGACGCCGACGGCAATCAGCAGTATCCCGATGAGCGCCGTCTCTATCCGTGACGTCGCGAGAAACGGCCCGCCGAGTGCGAGCATACTGAGTGTCACGACGTCGCGTTTCGGATTCACTACTCCGCCCTCATGGTCATCTGTCGTTTCGTGTCCCTTCTGCAAGTGCTGTCGCGCTCACCGCCAGTGCGACGAGTGCGAGGCCGAGTGCGACGGCCATCTCTGACTGTGCAGTCAACAGGAGTCCCCCGACGCAGATGGTGTACCCGGCCACCAGCGCTCCCTTACGGTGCATATCTCACAGTATCCGTCGGAAGATATGAAGTTCTCGGCAGACAGACGTCAGACGCGGCCACAACGCTGATATGGGTTTTTAAATTTCGGTGAGGTTGCCAAATAACAGACACCACATCGACCAACTCTGTGAGTGAATCCGGCAGCCACGACTCACTCGACGCTGGCACTGAGTCTACATTCTGCTTGATTGACCGCGTTCGGACCACGTTCGCCAGCACACCGGCGACGAGAATCCCTATATGTACGGCCTTCTTCGAATGCGACATGAGCGACGCCGACCGAACCGCTGCCGTCTCCCGCGAGACCTCCGAGACGACCATCGACGTGACACTCGCCGTCGATGGCGACGGTGACGCTGCCGTCGAGACCGGTATCGGATTCTTCGACCACATGCTGGAGGCTTTCGCCAAACACGGCCTGTTCGACCTGACGGTCCAGTGCGATGGCGACCTGCACATCGACGACCACCACACCGTCGAGGACGTGGCTATCGTCCTCGGTGAGGCGTTCACCGAGGCCCTCGGCGACAAACGCGGTATCGTCCGCTACGCCGACCGAAAGGTCCCACTGGACGAAGCAGTCGCGTCCGTCGTCGTCGACGTCTCCGGTCGTCCCTTCTTCGACTTCTCTGGCGACTTCTCCCAACCGTACGTCGGTGAGTTCACGAGCGTCATGGCCGAACACTTCGCGATGTCGCTGGCGATGAACGCTGGCCTCACCTTACACGCCGGCGTCGAGGGGGAAAACGCACACCACGAGGTCGAAGCGCTGTTCAAGGCGCTCGCACGTGCACTCGACGACGCGACGCGCGTGGACCCACGACGGTCGGACACACCGAGCACGAAAGGCAAACTGTAATCGGTTCTTCGCGGAAACGCACTGAACGTCGTCTTCAGGGCTTTCGGAGCGTCCCGTCGTCGTCGACGAGGATGCCACGTTCGACTGCGTAGTCGAAGATGTCGGCGACCTGCTGGTCGTCTAAGTCGTAGGCGTTCGACGCCAGTGCCTCGACGTCCGCCCGCTCGACCGGGAACTCGCGGTTCTGGAGGATTCGAACGACCTTTCTGAACTGTGGTGGTTCGGACGGGATGTCGACGGCGTCTGCTTCCTCGGGAGTTTCGGCTGGTTCCTCGATACCTTCAGACGCTTCCTCGTCATCTTCAGACGCTTCCTCGACACCTTCGGGCGCGACGCTCTCTCGTGCCGACTCGTCCTCCAGTGGGTCTGCAGGGTCGTCGGCGTCTGGTGAGTCGTGGTCGGCGGGTTCGGGCGGCGTCGGTTCGGCGTCCTCGGCGTCACCATCGACGCGACCGGACTGTGTCTGATGGCCCGACGAGCTCTGTTCGTCGACGCCGAGTCGCGTGAGAAGGGGTGCGATGACGTCGGTTAGCGTCTCTTGGCAGTGGTCACAGAGGACGACTCGCTTCTGGTCGCTTGCCGGCGTGAGTTCCGGTGGCAGTACCTCGAAGACACCGACAGCGTCGGTGCCGCAGAAGTCACACGTGCGAAGTTCGCGCATGCACGACGGGTCTTCCCCACGACGGTTAAACCCTCTTGCCGACCCGAGAACGCAGACGTTCGTCGTGATACTCGCCAGTCGTTCTGCGGCAGTCGTTCTGCGGCGGTTCCGACACACCACTTAATGTGGGTGGCCGCAAATCTGCGAGACGACGAATGTTCGACGAGATTATGGAGAAGTTCGAGGGCAGTCCGAGCCAACAGGCTGTCATTCGACTGCTTTTGGAACGCGGGTTCTCTGTGAACGACCAAGGCCGGGTGGTCTCCGGCGGTATCGAGATTCCGAACACGGGTATCGCACGCGAGGCAGGCGTCGACCGACGCGTCGTCGATTCGACGACCGACGCCATCCTCGCGGACGAAGAACTGCGACGCATCTTCCAGAACATCTCTGCGATTCCGAGTCTGATGGACCTCGCACCCGTTCTCGACTTGTCCGTCCTCACCGTCGAGGTCGCGAACGCCGACGAACCCGGTATCGTCGCCACCGTCACCTCCAAACTCGCCGACGCCGGCATCTCCATCCGGCAGACGATTAGCGAAGACCCCGAGTTCACAGACGACCCGAAACTCTACATCATCACCGACGAGTCCATCCCCGGCGAACTGCTCAACGAACTGTCGAACCTCGCGTTCATCAGACGTATCACGATCGCCTGAACGGCCGGTTTTTGCCTGTTAATTCGTGTAGGATTTTATCAGTGGAGCAATAAGGTTCATATCTCGTTTTGTGCTATTTCGTAGCATGCTTAACACTCGCAGTTGCATGTGCTGTGGTGCGCAGGTCTCACGAACACACAATCTCTGTGGTGTTTGCATCCAAAACGGGTGTACGTCGTACGCAGGGGCCTGTGGACAGTGACCTGACGGGCCAGTCCGCCGAGTCGGTGCGAACCCTTTTGCATACCGCGACGCCAACTCGCAGTCATGACTGACGCCTACCGTACGGTCGCCGACCGGGCCGAAGCGCGATTCGAAGTCCAAGGCTCGGAGTTCATCGGCTACATCTCGCCTGCGGAGACGGTCGAAGCGGCGGAGGCGTTTATCGACGAAATCGAAGCGCGACATCCGGACGCGACACACAACGTTCCGGCGTATCGCGTCCCAGCAGGTGCGGCGTCGTCGTCCGTCCCCGGTGGTGGAAACGTCATGCTCCGGGAGTACCAGAGCGACGACGGCGAACCGACCGGCTCGTCGGGAAAACCTGCCCTCAACGTCCTCGTCCAGCAGGACGTCCGCAACGTCGTCGTCGTCGTGACACGCTACTACGGCGGAACCAACCTCGGCGTCGGTGGTCTCGCGCGGGCCTACTCTCGTGCCGTCAAAGAGGCCCTCGACGCCGCTGGAATCGTCGAGGAGATTCCACACGAACGGTTCACTGCGACGGTCGAATACGACGACTCAGGCGACGTCCGCGGAATCCTCGAATCGACCGGCGTCGAGTTCGACGCCGACTACGACCAGCACGTCTCGTTTTCGGTTCGCGTCCCTATCGACGACGCCGACGGTCTGCGTGACAGACTCCGGAGTGCGACGAGTGGCCGCGTCGAAATAGAATAGAACGGAAGCGACGGGAGTCGCTCGGCCGAAGCCGGAAGCGACGTTAGTCGGTCGGTTCGGGCGACCCTGCGGGGGTCTCGCGTCGGCCCTGTTCTGCTTCACGGCGGTTCTTCAGCGCGAGTGCACCGAAGAGGATGCCACCGGCGGTACGCATCGCGAGGTCGACGGTGACCGTGTTGGGGACGGCCCCGACGAGACCGAGTGCGCCGCCGAGGTCGAATAT
Source organism: Haloferax marinum (assembly GCF_009674625.1). Taxonomy (GTDB): domain Archaea; phylum Halobacteriota; class Halobacteria; order Halobacteriales; family Haloferacaceae; genus Haloferax; species Haloferax marinum. The sequence continues at coordinate 1,853,455 of NZ_WKJQ01000001.1, forward strand.
GGCGTTCAACACCAGTATCGGTGCCATGAGAAGGAACGCGGCGACGACGAACAGACCGCGCTCGACGCGACTCACGCGACTGTAGAAGTAGCCGATGACCGTCGCACCGAGTGCGATGACGCCGACGAAGACACCGAGGACGGGGATGACGACCTCGGGAATGAAAAAGCCGAGGTCGGCGACGTCCGCTCCCGTAACGACTGCTGCTTGCTCACCACGGCCGCGAAGGAGCAGGATGCCCGGCGTGAGCGCGAACGCGAACGGGACGACTGCCTTGTTGAGTGACAGCGAGAACGCCTTGACCCCGGTCTGGAACGGGTCAGACCGGGCGATACCAGACGCGGCATACGCTGCCACCGCCACCGGTGGTGTGATGTCTGCGATCACCCCGAAGTAGAGGATGAACAGGTGTGCCGCCAGAAGCGGGATATCCGACGACTGGGCGATTGCAGGGCCCAAGAGGGAGACGAGGATGATGTACGTCACCGTCGTCGGCATCCCCATTCCGAGGATGATAGAGGCAATCGCGGTAAAGAGCAGGAGCAAGACGATAGACCCACCTGCGACTGCCTTGATGAGTGCCGTCAGGTTCGGTCCGAGACCCGTCGCACTGACGACGCCGGGGATGATACCCGCGGCGGCGACGGCGACGACGACTTCGGTCGACGTGCGCGCACCGGAGTCCATCGACTTCCCGATGAACGTCACGTAGCGGAACGCGTTGATGTCCGACAGCGAGGGTCGCGAGAGCGTAGCGGCGATGTTGGCAGACGCCTCGTCCACTGCCTCGTCGAACTCGAGAATCGGTGATTCGAGCGCCGGGCGAGCGAGCATCACGACGAGACTGACGAAGATGGCGATGATGCCGAGTTCGCCGGCAGCAGCGAGGAGTGCGCCAGTGACGCTGAGCGCCTCACCACTCCCACCCGTGATGGCGTCGATGATGCCGACACCGGTCGCGGCGTAGGCACCGACTTGTGCGACGAAGAGCGCCAGGATACCACCGATGAGCGGGACGCGGGTTCGCTCGTTGTACGCGGCGACCACCGCGAGGAGCGCCATGATGGCGATGAGCGTGAACCACGCCGACCGCGCGACGGTCAGTCGCTCGACGAGCAGGTAGTACAGGAGCAGTGCAATCGGGATGAGGTAGAACCATCCACGACTGAGGTGGTCTCGGAGGTTGACGACCTCAGAGCGGTCGAGTCCACCGATGTTTGCTCGTGTCGCTTCGAGGTGGACCATCACCCAGACGCCGAAGAAGAACACGACGGCAGGAATCGCCGCCGCGATGATGATATCCGAGAACGGCACGCCGATGAACTCTATCATCAGGAAGGCGGCCGCACCCATGACTGGCGGGAGAATCTGCCCACCGGAAGACGCAGACGCCTCGACGGCACCTGCGAACTCAGACCGATAGCCAGACCGCTTCATCAGCGGGATGGTGAACGCACCGGTCGTCACCGTGTTCGCGATGGAGGACCCGGAGATGGTCCCCATGAATCCGGACGCGAGAATCGACGCCTTCGCCGGGCCACCCTTCCGGGTCCCCGTCGCGGCGTACGCGAGGTCGATGAACCACTGACCTGCGCCGGACATCTCCAAGAACGCACCGAAGAGGATGAAGATGTAGATGAACTGCACGGAGACGGTGACCGGAATCCCGAACACACCGTTTTCCGTGTTGTACCAGAGGTTCTGGATGATGTTCGGCCACGTCCCTTCCGGGATGGAGAGGACGCCGATGAGCGGCATCGATGGCGAGATGATGTAGCCGTATCTGGCGTAGACGATGAACGACGCGACGATGAGCGTCAGGTAGAACCCGAGCGACCGGCGCGTCGCTTCGAGCACCAAGAAGACGCCGACGATGCCGAGGAAGAACGGATAGGAGATGTCAGCCAGCGGGATGCCGACTGCGCTGATAGCCTCGGGGAGGAATCCGAGTGGCCCGAGATACTCCGCGACGCTCCGGCCCGCTTCGAGGCCGAAGATACGGAGTTGCTGAATCTCTGCCCACTCCATCACCATGTAGAGAGCCGTCGCAGCGGCTAACACCATGAAGAGGACGTCGAGTGGCGTCACACGCTCGCGTTCGGGGTCGACGGCGAGCCATCGAACGACTCGCCGGACACCGTCTGCGGCACGCGTGACGAGGTGGTCTTCACCCAGACTCGACGCCAGTGACGGAACGACACGGCCGAGACGCGAGGCAACCGCCCCGTGTCCGGTCGTCGCCGGGAAGAGGATGAACGCGAGGATGAGCGCGAAGGCGACGTGAATCGAGTTCACCTGCAGGAGTTGCAGTGACCCGAGCGACACCTCACCGACGAATGGGAACGTCGCGGAGAAGTCGAACCCTCGCGCCGCCAACCACATCTGGAACACCGAGAAGGAGATGGCGATGAAGGAAGTGATGATCGCGGCCCATCCGGTGACGGTCCGCTTTCGGTCGATTCCCTCCAGCATCTCCTGTGCTTCCTCTTCGGAGAGTTTGTCGTCCGTGCTCAGACTGTCGTCTGGAGTCGTCTCTACGTCTGTACTCTCTGCCTCACCGTCGTCTGGGTCCTCGCCACCGTCAGTTCGAATCGGTGGCGAGTCGGGTACTCCCGTGTGGTCGGACCGTGGGGCAACAGTTCGGTCGGTGGGGTCGTCAGTTCGACCCTCGTCGTGTGTTCTGTTCGTCATTGTCAGTGGAGGGCGGCATCGAGGACCGACTGGTTTGTGACGTGTAGGCGAACTGAGCGCGCATCTGAGAGCGCCACGAGGTCGTACGTCTCTTCGCCTACGTGGAGTTTGTGACCGGCAATGTGACCGGGCTTGACGTACACTTCTTCCCAACTTCCCGGTGGGTCGAAGACGTACGAGCCGTTTTCTTTGTGGACGTCGGCGTAGGCTGGGAGACCCCACCCGTAGGACTCGAATTCCATTCTCGTCATCTCGAGTTCACCATCTCGAACCGTGTACTCGTCGAGGACGCGCGTCTTCTCGACGCTATGGTTGTACTCGATGGAGACGGTAGTATCTTCCTGAACTGGAACTGTCAACAGCTGTTCTCCGGTCTCTGCGTCTTCGACGACGAGAACTTGCCCGGCAGGAACAGCGGCACTTCCTCCGACAGCGAGCGCTAACAACGCAACTGCAACGAGGAGACGTGTGCGAGTCGAATCAAGCATCGAAAGGATTGGTTGGGTTGGTATACTGCGAATCTGAGAGTCGAGCAGACCGGTTTAGCCGAAGTAGGCCTGTGCGCCGGGGTGCAGGTCGATGGACATGCCTTCCTGGGCGCTCTCCTTCGAGATGAAGTTCGTCTTGATGGTGAGTTGGTCGACGTTCTCGAAGATAGCCTCGGAGACGGCCTGGACCGTCGCGTCGGGCTGTTCGGCGTTGGTCGCGATCATCGCCTTGACCGAGACGGTCGGGGCAGGGTTCTCGAGACCGTAGGTGCCGGCCGGGACTTCGTCGTTCGCGTAGAACGGCGCTGCGCCCTTGACGGCTTCGCGGGCGTCGCCCTCGATGGGGACGATACGGACGTCTTCCGTCGCGGCGAGTTCCTCGATTGCGCCAACTGGCCACCCACCGACGACGAACGCGGCGTCGATGTCGCCGTTCTTCAGCTGGTCAGACGCCTGCGAGAAGCCAGTGTTCTGCTCGTCGTAGTCGGTGACACCGAGCGCTTCGAGAATCTGGTTCGCGTTGACCTGCGTCCCGGACCCGAGGTCACCGGTGTTGATGGTCTTGCCCGAGAGGTCCGACGGCGTCTCGACGCCCGTGTCAGCGAGCGTGACGATGTGAATCGTCTCGGGGTAGAGCGTCGCGACACCACGGAGGTTCTCGACTGCGTTACCCTGGAACGCTTCGATACCCGACCCGTTCTTTGCGAAGAACGCGACGTCGTTCTGAATCAGTGCGAAGTCGGCGTCGCCGCGGGCGAGGGAACCGACGTTCTCGACGGACGCACCGGTGGACTGAACCTGAACGGTGAGGTCGGTTGCGCCCTCGATGACGGACTTGAACTCGTTCGAGAGCGGGAAGTACGTCCCACCCGTACCGCCAGCGTGCCACGAGATGCGGGTTTCGCCGCCGTTGCCACCGTCTCCGCCTTCGGTGGTCGTCTCTTCTGCCGCCGTGGTCGTCTCTTCGCCACCGTCACCACCGTCGCCACCGTCGCCACCGCCGGTACAACCAGCGAGGCCAGCGAGGCCGACAGCACCTGTCGCAGCGATAAACTGTCTACGGTCAAGCTTTCGCGTCATACAGTACCATTTGTATTAATCAATATATATTCCTGTTCATATCAACCCCCGAAATGTGTATATTTTCACATTATAGACTATAAATTATTATTTATCGTTATGGTTAGGAATACGCTACGTGCCATCATAGTTCAAATGGGACGAAATCACTAGATAACTGTCAACGTATTCGAGTGACGGCGATACTTGTCTCTCTCCTAACTCGATGTCCCGGAGTTCGATGGTGGGCGATGTTCGACCCGAAAGAGGGGGTTCTGCGGCGTATGACGCCTCTCAGTCGTGCGGTGTGACACGCAATAGCACAGTACTCGGTAGAGGTAGGGTTCGCGAGGTTCGAGTCGAATTAGATTCGACTCCAGTCTAGCGCTTTTCGACCCGAAGTGATGGGGTTGGGACAGCACAGCGACTCACGAACAGAGACGCCCTCAGTCGACGATGATTTCCGAGTCAGTAGAACCGGAGTCTGCCGCCTTCGGCGACATCTCTTCTTTGTATCGCGTTATCCAGTCTGCGAAACAGGTCGGACAGAGTCGCTGGTTGTCGACCGTCGAGCGGTCGACCTGTAGGCGGACGTCCCGCGCCAGCGCGTCTTCGACCGATTGTGAACAGCTATCGCACGGGTCGCTCATTCTCGACTCCCTCCAAACGTCCGAGTGTCGTCCATGGTTCGGTGGTGCGCGGGTGGTGACTTAGTCGTTACCCGCGGTCTGACCGAACCTCGTCGATTTCGAACCGGGGGCGTGAGAGAACCCGTACTTAGACCAGTTCGAATCTAGGTGGTTCGAAACGCGCGGTCACCGGCGTCACCGAGGCCGGGGACGATGTAGCCGTCGTCGTCGAGGTAGTCGTCGATCGCGACCGTCAGCAGGTCGACTTGGGGGAACTCGTCGCCGACGCGGAGGAGTCCGTCGGGTGCCGAGACGGCCGAGAGGACGAACAGTTTCTCGGGGTCGACGTCTGCGTTTTCGAGGACGTGGTCGAGGACCTTACACATCGTCGACCCAGTGGCGAGCATCGGGTCGGCCACGATGACGGTGTCCTTTTCGGTGATTTCGGGGAGTTTCACGTAGTCGATGGTGATGGGGAAGCCACCGTCGTCGTCCATGCCTGCTTCTTCGTCACGACCGGCAGAGATGACGCCCTGCTTCGCACGCGGGAACGCCTTGAGGAGTCCTTCGACGAACGGCGTCGCGGCGCGCAGTACGTTGATGATGACCACGTTGTCGAGGCCTTTCACGCGCTCGCCAGTCGTCTCTTGCAGCGGCGTCTGGATGGTGACGTACTCCGTCTCCATCGCACCGTCGATAATCTCGTAGCCACAGATACGGCCGAGTTTGACGAGGCCTTTCCGGAAGGCGACCTGCGTCGTCTGGACGTCTCGGAGGCGTGAGAGCGTGTCCTTCGCCAGCGCGTGTGTGATGAGGTACGCGTCGTCTCGGTCTTCGATGGGCATCTTACCGAATAAGCGGATTCCCGAAGGACATAAATGCGGCTATCGGCCGCCAGCGGCCCCCTGCGGGTAGTTCACCAATGGGATGCGAAACTATCTCACTGCGACGAGAGTGGGGGCGTTATGTACTCGCTACGTCGACCGACCACGCCCACTTACCGACAGCGAGGAGGACGGTGCCCCCCACGGGTGGGTGGGCTGTGTATATCTATGTCATAGTGTCACGTATAGTAGGTATGCATCTGCGGAATCGACACGGAAAGATCGTCGATGGCGTTCCATTCTACGTCGTTGCCTCACTGGCGTTCATGTTCGTCATCTCGCTTGGTCCGTTCTACGGCTCGTTGTTCGGCCTCTCGATCGAAGCGGGAGTCGTCGCCTCGCTCGTCGTCTCCTTCGTCTGCGGGTGTTTGGCGTTCTATCGGTTCGTGTGGACTGTCGACCCCGAGTTCCGCGGCGAGATTCCGGTCGACGTTCGCTTCAGGAACCTCGGATACGCAGCAATCACGTTCTTCTTGCTCCTCGTGTTGCTGTTGATTCCGGTCATCCCCATCGTCACCGCCGCCCCCTGACGGTCACCACTGCGACGCTCTGACGGTCGTCACCGCCGTCCCTTGACGGTCACCACTGCGACACTCAGACGGCGTTCTCAGTGTAGTGTGCGCTCGTGCAGTTCTCGTGGCCAACCGGGAGGGGGTTTATGACGTGCCACCGTGAGCGCGAAAACATGGGGTTCGTTAGCACACTCAAAGCGGCGTTCAAAGCCTCGACCCAGTCTCCGGACCGGTCCGGGTCGGGCCAGACGTCGAAAGGCGGGTACTGGTGTCACGACTGCTCGGAGCGCATCCTCGACTTGGACGTGGACGGAGAGGGACCGCCATCTTGCCCGTCTTGTGGCGAGGAGATGGAGTTCGAGCGCTCGCCTGGAACGACCGGGTGCGCCTGTTAGGTCGGCGTCGAGAGCCCGACTCGGTCGGTCGTCCTCACTTCGTCACGAGGTACGTAACCGCGATGAGTAACAACGCCATCGTCGCGACGTTGACGAACGTGAACGCCATGAGTTCGAGGTACGAGAGTCCGTAGACAACGACAGTGGCGAAGATAGACGAGAGGATGACGTTCATCACGAAGACGACGCGCGGGTCGCCTTCTCCCCACTCTATCTGCCCGGTGTCTTCTTCACTCATCGGTCTCCCTCCGGTTCAGCGAGAGCGAACTCTTCGCCGGCGTCGACCGGATATCGTTGGTCTACCACAGTCGCTCCAGGCTCCAGCAGGTGCTCGTCCAACGCCTCGACGAGTGCTGCTTCGTCGATTTCCCGACCGATGAAGACGAGTTCGGTCCGTTTGTCCCCGTACTCGTCGTGCCAGTCGATTTCGGGATGGTTGCGACGATACGTGTCCTGTTCGAACTCCGGCAGCGACGCAATCCACGGACCGCTCGCCGTGACGTACGCCGACGGGCCGGCCTGACTGTAGGTGTAGCGGACGTCTTCTGCACCGGCAATCCACAGCGACCCCTTGGAACGGACGACCGATTCCGGGAGGTCGCCGAGAACCGCTTCTGCGCCGTCTGGGTCGAGCGGTGCCCGCCGACGGTAGACGAACGAGGTGATGCCGTAGGTCTCCTCCGCGTGCGAGACGACGCTGTGGTCGTGGTCGTGGCCGTGCTCGTTGCCATGTCCGTGACTGTCGTCGTGGTCGTGGTCGTCGTGGTCGTCTCCATGGCCGTCGTGTTCGCCTTCCTCGGCTTCCGCTTCGAGAACGGCCCGCCACCCGACGGGTGCGTCGGGGTCGTGGAGGTCCGAGAGGAGGTGGTCGACGTCTACGGTTCCGTGGGTCGTCTCGACCACGTCGATGCTGGGCCGGAGAGCGGTGATGACATCGCGGACCTCTGCAATCTCGTCGTCGGTGACGAGGTCGCGTTTGTTGAGGACGACGAGGTCCGCGCTCTCGACCTGTTCGACGAGGAGGTCTGACAGTGGCTGGATCGTCCCGTCGCTGTCTTCCGCGACGGTTCGCTCGGGATTCCCGCCGACGAACGTATCCGCGAACAGTCGTGCGTCGACGACGGTCACGAGACCAGCCACGTCGTATCTCGCTGCCGCACGCGAGGTGACGAATAGCCGGGCGACTGGTCCGGGTCTCGAGACACCCGACGCTTCGACGACGAGGTGGTCGAACGACCGTTCTCGTGCGAGTCGGACGACGGCCGTCTCGAGGTCGTCCTGTAGTTCACAGCAGATACACCCGTTCGACAACTCCGTGACGCCGCCACCGACGGTGAGTTCTGACTCATCTGCGACCAACTCGGCGTCGACGTTCACAGAGCCCATGTCGTTGACGAGGACGGCGATATCGTGGTCACCGGCGTTCGTCAGCAGGTGGTTGAGAAGCGTCGTCTTGCCCGCCCCGAGGCTTCCACCGAGTACGGTCACCGGAATCGCCTCTCGGGAATTCATGGGCGGCGTTTCCTCGTCCTCGTATATGAACCCGTGGGTCCTGTGGTGGGGAACCGAGTGACACAGTTCGGGGACCGTCGCCGCCGAAATGCTCCTGGTCGTTCGTGAGCGATACCCTTTTGTCTCGGCATCGGTTTGTATGCAAACTGATGACGCTTGCCGCGCGCATCGAGTCTTTTCGTTCTCTCGTAGAGGAGTGGCTTCGCGGCCTCTACCACGGAATGATAACTCACCCCGCCTACGAGAAGATCGAGAAACAGGCCGAAGACGACGAAGACGCGTTCATGCTCGCGTGCTTCCCCGACGCGTTCGGAATTCCGTCCCCAGTGTCGTACTACACTGCCGAACTCCTCCCGTACCTCGAAGACGAGTTCGAGGCGTGGGAGCGGCGGATGTGGGACCGTGGGTCGCTTCTCGAACGAAAAGGACACCAGTACCACTTCTAACATGCGCAAGTTCGTATTCTTCGGCGGGAAAGGCGGCGTCGGAAAGACCACCATGTCGAGCGCCTACGCGGTCAAGTGCGCTCGTGCAGGGGTCAAGACGCTGCTCGTCTCGACAGACCCGGCGCACAGTACCCGTGACGTGTTCGACCAGGAGTTTACCGACACCCCAGCACCCGTCGAGGGCGAACCCAACCTCGACGCGATGGAGATAGACCCCGAGACGGAAGTCCGCGAACATCTCATGGAGACGAAGCGAGCGATGAGCGACCAGGTGAGCCCAGCGATGGTCAACGAAATCGACCGGCAGATAGAGATGGCTCACCAGACGCCCGGTGCGCACGAATCGGCACTCTTCGACCGCTTCATCGACGTGATGCGCGACTCCGACGAGTACGACCGGGTCGTCTTCGACACCTCGCCGACCGGCGGAACACTCCGTCTCCTCTCACTCCCGGAGTATCTCGATGGCTGGATTCAGCGACTCCTCCACAAACGAAAGCAGTCGGTCAAACTGTTCGAACGCGCGGCTATCGGCAACAACGAACCCCGACGGATGATGGAGGGCGACCCGATTATCGCCCGTCTCGAAAAACGTCGTGACGACTTCAAATTCGCAAAAGAGACGCTTCAGGACGACGCTGCGTTCTTCCTCGTCGTCAACCCAGACGAACTCTCGATTCGAGAGACGAAACGGGCAGTCGATAAACTCGAAGAGTACGGCCTCGACGTTCGCGGACTGGCGGTCAACCGCCTGACACCCGAACCAGACCCAGACGAGGAGGGCCGTGGGGCGACGTTCTTGCGCGACCGGGTCAAGACAGAGCAGGAACGACTCCGTGAACTTCGTGAGGACCTGTCCCCGCCGTTGGTGGCAGCAATCGAAACACGAGTCGCCGAAGTCAAGGGCGATTTCCTCGGCGAAGTCGCAGACGAGATAGAAGTCGACGTCGAACTCACACCCGAAAAAGTGTAAACCGAATTACAACAACATTCTCCTTTTCGAACCCGTCGCCTTCCTTACCTGTATCTCGAAAACAATACATTCCCAACTATCGTTAACGTTAAGGTAACCTTTTTCGTGTCTATGGCTGGGGCAGAGTACCATGGTACAAGTTATTTGGCTGGTTGTCACCGTACTCGCGTTGTTCACCGTCGGGTATTTCGGATACTCACGGTACCTCGCGCAGTTCGTCGAACTCGACGATAGTCGTGATACACCGGCACACAAATACGAAGACGGTCAAGAGTATGTACCGGCAAAGAAGCCGGTCTTATTGGGGCATCACTATTCAAGTATTGCAGGCGGCGCACCAATCGTCGGCCCGATTACGGCGGGTGTGGTGTGGGGGTGGCTCCCTGCACTCGCGTGGATCGCTATTGGAAACCCACTCCTCGGTAGTGTCCACGACTTCGTTTCCCTGTCGAGCAGTCTCCGACACGACGGGAAATCTATCGGGTACATCATCGGCGAGTACGTGGGCGAACGCGGCAAGAACATGCTGCTGTGGTTCGCGTTCCTCACCATCATCCTCGTCGTCGCGGTGTTCGCCCTCGTGGTGGCAATCGTGTTCAACGCCTACCCAGAGGCGGCGACGGCAAGTCTGGTGTACATCGCCCTCGCAGTGCTGTTCGGGATGTATCTCTACCAGCTGAACCTGCCGTTCATTCCGGGAACGGTCGGGTTCGTCGCTGCGATGTTCATCGGCGTCTACTTCGGCATCCAGTTCCCGATTGCGCTGTTCGAACCCGCAGCTCGTGCACCGGCAGAGACACTCGTCCTCTTCGGTAGCGGCGGTTCGTGGCTCCCTGCGGCGGGTGCCTTCGGCGCCAACGCCGCAGCGTGGATTCCGATAATCCTCGTCTACGGTGCACTCGCGAGCGCCCTTCCGGTCTGGGTGCTCTTGCAACCGCGTGACTACCTCTCGTCGTTCCTGCTCTACGCAGGTGTCGGCGGAGCACTCCTCGCAATCATCGTCGGCACGGTCGCCGGCACCTCGTCGCAACCGCTCGTGACGAACCTCGAACCGTTCTACGGATTCATGGGGCGGACTGGAACACCGTTGTTCCCGCTCCTGTTCATCACCATCGCGTGTGGGACCATCAGCGGGTTCCACTCGCTCGTCTCTTCGGGGACGACCTCGAAGCAACTGAACAAGGAATCCGACGCTCGAGTGATTGGCTACGGCGGCATGCTCGGTGAGGGTCTCCTCGCCACTGTCGCTCTCGCAACGGTCGCTATCATCGGCCCCGAAGTGGGTGGCGGTATCGGTCTCGCGCTCCCGACGTTCGCGGCGGGTGGCGGTATCATCCTCACGAGCTTCGGTATCCCGACGTCCTTCGGTGGTCCGTTCATGGCTCTCGTCCTCGTGAGCTTCCTGCTCACGTCGACTGACACGGCCGTGCGCCTCGGTCGCTACATGATGGAAGAGATCATCGGCACGCCCGAGTCGCAGGCCCAAGAACTCGCGACCAACCGCTGGGGCAACGCTGCGGTGCAGGCAGTTCCGGCGTACGTGCTCATCACGAGTGGGTCGTGGCTCACGCTCTGGCAGCTCTTCGGCGGTGCCAACCAGCTTCTCGCTGCGCTGGCGCTCCTGACTGCCACCGTGTGGCTGGCCAACTGGGACGACTCGAAACAGCTCATCAGCACCGGTGGTCCGATGGTCCTCATGGTCTCCATCACGACGCTCGGTCTGCTGTGGCTCGCAATCCACGACAACATCTACGCGAAGTTCCTCAACTCCGAGTGGATGGCGTCCGCCGAACCGTTCGCCATGGTCTCGGCAGTCGTCCAAGTCATCCTCGCGTTCACGCTCATCTACTTGGCGCTCTCGCTCGCCAAGATGGGGTACGAGAACATCCAGGATGTGCGGGGGTCGAGTGTGAGCAGCACCGCTCCCAGCGACGACTAACGACTAAAAACCAACCGCAATCTTTTATCGACGCAATCGGTCGACGAGCCGCTGCACGATTCCTCTCGAACTCGTCGGAGAGACGTCCGTCCAGAGGGTGAACGCTTCGACAGAGTCTGCGTTTCGACTCGCGATGGCCGTCTCGTCGTCGGGGGCGACGACGGCGACGTTCATCTCGAAGTGTCCGTGGTAGCCGAACTTGATGAGTTTCCGGTCCGAAAAGTCGGCGACGAAGTCGTACACGTCGTCGGGGATGTCGGGGGCGACGAGGACGAACGTGAAGTCCGTCCCGAAGTGTTCTGGACTCGGTGCGACCCACTCGTCTGCGAGTTCGTGGCCCAACTCGACGAGTCGTTGGAGTTCTGCGACCGTCGCCGTCTCGACGCGCCGGGCGAACAGATACTCCTTCGCGTGGTGGTTCGCGTAGTTGATGGAGGGATGCATGAACTGCTTGCGCGTCTCCATCCGCATCGACCCGTAGAGGTCGAACCGTTCACCGTGGACCGCGTAGTCCTTCTCGAGGTCGTAGTTGAACATGAGGCGGTCGCTCACCCGGTCGAGGTAGGTATCGTCCCACTCGGGTGCGTCGATGGCCGCCTCACCAGCGTTCGAATCGTCACCGGCACCGGACCGTTCCACGTCGCTCATCTCTCGTCGGGGTCGTACGCCTCGGCGTCACCGGAGACGGCGGGTGCGCCGATAGCGAGGATGTCCACCGCTTCGCTCGCGTCGTCTGGGTTGTGTGCGCGATGCGGGCTTTCGGGGTCGGCCACGAAGAGGTCGCCGGCCGAAACTTCGAACGTCTCGTCGGGCGTCTCGACGAACAGCGTGCCCGAGAGAACGTAGAACGCCTCCTGCTGTTCGGTGTGGTAGTGGTACTTCAGCGGCACTTGCTCGCCAGGTTCTGCCCGGAACTGGTTGAGCGCGAAGTTCTCTAAGCCACCTTCGACGCCGATGCGTCGGAGTTCGCACGGTCGGTCTGGAACTGGTTCAACCTCGTCCGTATCCACGACGTGATATCCCATGAGACGGAGCAACACGTTCGTCCCTATAAGCCCGTCGCGACCACTGGGAAACCAAGGTTTATTCGTGATGATTACTAACAAGGGGCGTATGGCAGGCCAGAAACGCGAGGCGTGTGGTCGGTGTTCGATGACGACCGTCGTCGACGCGACCACGACTGGCGACCGCGACCCGCTCGGGGACGAGAAGATAGAACTCGACGAATCAGAACTCCGGACGGTCTCGCCCGGTGCATGGTTCGAAGGTATCTCGACGCGCCTCGACAACTTCGCTGAGCGCGTCATCTACGGTAATCGCTGAGCATTTCGCGACGGCACTCACCGAGTTCTACAGGAATCTCTGAATTTCGTGCCCGTGAGAGTAGCTGACGGAGTATTTTTATCCCTTGGCACGTAGTCCAGACAACGACATGGAAGAGAGTATCTCCGGGTTCAAACGCCGGGGCTCTTGGGGCGAGGTCGTCGAACACGGGGAGCGAATCACCCGTGCGCTCCGCGAGGCCGACGTCGAAGGTCGGCCCTTCGACGACTGGAACGAGTGGCGACCGAAGTCGCACGAGCGTCTTGGTGAGGACGTAAACCAAAAGACTGCCAAGCAGGCAAGCGTCGGCGAGGGTGAAGGTGAGAAGAAAGGGAAGGCGCCGAACGAGGACCTCAAGACGGCTGGGAAGAAACTGTCGCGCTCCTACGAGAAGGTAGAAGAGGGCGACGACGAGGGGGCCGTCGAGTCGTGGCAAGACTCGATAAACTACGTCGCCCGTGCTGCGGACTCCGCCGGACGGAAGGCGCTTCGAAAGGTCGAGGACACGGTGTACCGAAAGGTGATGACGCAACTCGCACCGTACTACTTCGACAACGAACTCATCAGCGCCAACATCCAGCAGGTCGGCCGCGGGTCGGGTGACGAACAGTTCGTCTTCGAGGTGAACGTCAACGACGACGACCTGAAGGCACAGGTGTCCGAGACGCTCCGAAACTTCGAAGACGAGGTCGACCGCTGGCACATCGACACGGAAAAACAAACCGAGGTCGCGGAAGCGGTCGAAGGCGTCGAAGTGCCAGTGACAGACCAAGAAAAGCGGTCCAAATCCACGACGAACTGAGTGCGGTGGTGTACGCGGTAGACTCGTCGTGGATTTGGGGGTGAACGACGAACTGAGTGCGGTGGTGTACGCGGTAGACTCGTCGTGGATTTGGGGGTGAACGACGAACTGAGTGCGGTGGTGTACGCGGTAGACTCGTCGTGGATTTGGGGGTGAACGACGAACTGAGTGCACGCCGTCGACTCTGCCGTTCTCCCGATTCTGTCGTCACCACACGGTCTGCTGTTCGACGCGCACACGTGTCTCATTTCGATAATACTGATACCCCTCGCCCGACATGTGATGGTATGGCCGAACCACTCCGCATCGAGTCCGGAGAACTGACTGTAGACGAGATTCTCGACGCGCTCCGCGAGGGGCGGCGTATCGTCGTCCGTGCAGAGATGCTCGGCGGAACTCACGAAGTGACACTCCGGCACGATGGGTCGATATTCTACTGTGACACGCCGACGACGCTCCACAAACACGAAGACGAAGACGGGATGCGGAACTGCGTGGTGAAGATGGGATACGCGAGAGACGAGTAAGCGTCCCAGCCGAATTTCTCGAATGCGGGGATACACCGGCGAAACGTGTCGTCTGCGGCGACGAAACCGTCGTCTCCGGTGGTCAGGGGTTCTCTGTGCGCGACAGTCTGTTCTCCGGTAGGTGAGGGTTTAATCCGACGCACAGCGAACAGATGTGCATGGCTGATGCACCGGATATGGAAGATTTGATGGAGACCGACGACCCGAACTTCGGGCACGTTCTCGCGTGTGTCTTCGGAATCCAGAGCCACGAGAGTCGGACGTATCTCGCACTTCTCGACAACCCAGGAAGCACCGTCGCGGAACTGGCGGAGGTCCTCGAACGTGACCGGAGTAACGTCAACCGGTCGCTGACGACGCTCCTCGACAAAGGACTCGCCGAGCGAAAGCGCCGACTGCTGGACCCCGGCGGGTACGTCTATCAGTACACTGCGACGCCGCTTCCAGACGCCAAGGAGATGATGCACGCCGCGCTGGACGAGTGGGCCGACGACGTCCACGCTCGAATCGACGCCTTCGGGGAGTCGTAGACCAGCACGCGGTTCTTTCTGACTCGATTTCGACGCGTCTCGACCGGCAGGTGCCGCCCAAACCCACCTGCTTTTGTCCCTCTGGTACCACCGCCCGAGCAATGAGTCTCGAACTTACGGCACCCGCCCCCGAAGAGCCGGCCGTCGCGGACGACGGCGTGTGGCTCGACTGTATCGAGTGCGGCGAACAGTTCGCACCGTTCGACGACGTACGCTACACGTGCGACCACTGTGACGGACTGCTCGAAGTCCGCTATTCGTCCCCGGCGACGTGGGACGACTTCGAGGGCCGCGGCGTCTGGCGTTACAACGCCGCCCTCCCGTTCGAAGAAGGCGTCTCGCTCCCCGAGGGTGCGACCCCGCTGCACGAAGTCCCGCGCCTCGAATCCGACATCGGCGTCGAGACGCTCCGTATCAAACACGAGGGGATGAACCCCACCGGGTCGTTCAAAGACCGCGGCATGACCGTCGGCGTCCGCGTCGCGAAGGAACTCGGTGTCGGTCGTCTGGCCTGCGCTTCGACCGGAAACACCTCGGCGGCGCTCGCGGCCTACGGCGCTCGCGGCGGGATGGAGACGCTCGTGCTCTTGCCCGCCGGCAAAGTCGCCGCCGGGAAGATTGCACAGGCAGCACTCCACGACGCACGCATCCTCGAAGTCGACGGAAACTTCGACTCCTGTCTCGACATCGTCCAAGACCTCGCCGCCCGCGGTGAGGTGTACCTCCTCAACTCGCTGAACCCCTTCCGCCTCGAAGGCCAGAAGACCATCGGCCTCGAGATTCTCGAAGAGTTCCACGAGGACTACGGCACCTACCCGGACCGCATCGTCCTCCCCGTCGGCAACGCGGGCAACACCTCGGCGCTCTACAAAGCGTTCCGTGAACTCGTCCAGTCGGGCGCACTCGACCCCGAAGACGTGCCGAAACTGACGGGCGTACAGGCCGAGGGTGCGGCACCGATGGTCGAAGCCATCGAGAACGACTGGGACGAGACGCGCCGCTGGGACGAGGTCGAAACCATCGCCACCGCCATCCGCATCGGCAACCCGGTCAACGCGCCGAAGGCACTCCCCGGCATCCGTGAGACGGGTGGAACCGCCGTTGCCGTCTCGGACGACGAAATCACCGCGGCACAGCGTGACCTCGCCGGCGAAGGCGTCGGCGTCGAACCCGCTTCGGCCGCCTCGGTCGCTGGCCTCCGCAAACTCCGTGAAGACGGCACTATCGACGAAGACGAACAGGTCGTCTGTCTCACGACGGGCCACCTGCTGAAAGACCCCGACGCGGCGTTCGCCGCCGGCAACGAACCCGAACCCGTGCCGAACGACACCGACGCAGTACTCGAACACCTCGCAGAGTAAGCGGAGCGGCGGAGCGTTCGACCGGCCGAATCGTTCGGCCATCTCCCCGGTTTGCGGCCGCTGACGAGCGTCAGTTGTTCGTCTGACACATCCTTTTGATACTGTGGTACTACATACCACACGATGTCGTTCAGCAGTCTGCCGACCGGGACCATCAGCACGGATGGGGCCGGGTCGCGAACACACCCTCCAAACAGAACCACCACTGGCCGAACTCCGCAGCAGAGTACCTCGTCACGTCGGGATACAGTGGACGCTCCCGTACGAGACGTGTCGTCGCTTCGGCGCGAGAACGAGGCGCTTCGGCGCGCGAACGCTCACCTCAAGGACCGCCTCGACTCGTTGAACGAGAATCAACAGGATATCATCGACCACTACGAACGACTGTTGGCAGAAATCACTCGACAGGACGCTGTCGGAACGACACCTCGTGGACGTACCACTCGGCCACGAAACTCACAGAGTCGGTCGATGCGAAGAAGAAAACTGGCCGCGGTTCGGTCGGCAGTCCGCACTGTTGCGACGCGAGTGGTGCGGACGGTCAGACGTGCGTAAGGAACTGCTTCGGTCGCCGTCGGCCCTGCTTAGAGGGTGATGGCGGCGACGTCGATGATACGGTCGTCTCCGAGGAGTTTTTCGCGGACCTCCTCTGTAACCTCGTCGTCGAGGTTGTAGACGGTGAGTGCCTCGCCACCGGCCTTGGCGCGGCGGGCGTTGAACATCCCTGCGATGTTGACGTCGTTCTCACCGAGAACGGTGCCGATGAAGCCGATGACGCCTGGTTTGTCGTAGTTGCGTGCGACGAGCATCTGGCCGTGTGGGATGGCGTCGAGACGGTAGCCGTTGATGCGGACGATGCGTGGGTCGTCACCGGCGAAGAGCGTCCCGGAGATGGTCATCTCTTCGTCGCCGTTGCGGACGGTGACCGTCACGAGACTCTGGAAGTCCTCGGACTGTCGGGACTTCGACTCGGTGACCTCGATGCCGCGTTCTTTCGCAATCTGCGGGGCGTTGACGGCGTTGACCTGCCATTCGAGCGGCGTGAAGACGCCTTTCAGCGCGGAGGCCGTGACGAGTTCGAGGTCTTCGGCGGCGATGTCACCGTGATAGCTGACTTCGACTTCGCCGAGGCGACCTTCGAGAAGTTGCGCGGCAATCTTGCCGGCGGTCTCCGCGAGTTCGATGTAGGGTCGGATACGCGGGAAGGCGCTCTCGTCGACCGAGGGCGCGTTCAGCGCGTTCATCACGGGTTCTTCGCGGAGTGCGGCGACGACCTGGTCGGCCGTCGAGACGGCGACGTTCTCCTGTGCGGCCGAGGTAGACGCCCCGAGGTGGGGCGTGACGACGACGTCGTCGACGGAGAGGAGTGGGTTGTCCGGCGAGACGGGTTCGTCGGCGAACACGTCGACAGCGGCGCCGTCGAGGACACCTGCGTCGACTGCCTCTGCGAGGGCCGCCTCGTCGACGACGCCACCGCGAGCGCAGTTGATGAGGTAGCCGCTGCCCATCGTCTCGAGTTCGTCGGTGGAGATGAGTCCTTCCGTCTCGGGGGTCAGCGGCGTGTGGACCGTCAGGAAGTCCGCACGAGAGAGACACTCGTCGAACTTCACGAGTTCGGCACCGAGCTGTTCGGCGCGTTCCTCACCGATGTACGGGTCGTACGCGACGATGTCCATCCCGAGCGCGTGGAACTTCTTTGCGACCTCTTGGCCGACGCGACCGAGGCCGACGACGCCGAGGGTCTTGCCGTTGACCTCGTTGCCGAGGTAGTCAGACTTGGCCCACTCGCCGTTCTTGAGGCGAGCGTGTGCCTGCGGAATCGAGCGCGCGGCGGCGAAGCCCATCGCGACCGTGTGCTCGGCGGCGGCGCGGACGTTCCCTTCGGGTGCGTTGGCGACGATGACTCCGTGTTCGGTCGCGGCGTCGATGTCGATGTTGTCGACACCGATACCGGCACGGCCGACGATGACGAGGTCGGGTGCCGCATCGAACACTTCGGCGGTGACCTCTGTTCCAGAGCGGACGATGAGTCCGTTCGCGTCGGAGATGGCTTCGAGCAGCGCGTCACCTTCGACGTCGTACGCGGTCTCTACTTCGTACCCAGCCTCACGAAGTCTGTCCAGACCCGCATCGGCGATTGGGTCCGTGACGAGTACCTTCATGCGGGTAGGGACAAACTCACGGGGGTTAAGAGTTGCCACAACGGCCGATATCGTGACAATGAGAGTGTCTCACACGATTCTCCACGTCTCGATTCGTCGTCACGACGTGGGTGATTCTGCCGACGCGGAAGCTTTGAAACCCCACGGGAACGACGGGCACGTATGCGAATCATCGCCTTCGACTTCGACGGCACGCTCTCGGACTCGGAGATGACCGTCCTCCTCGGTAAGCGAAACGGCACCGCAGACGAGATGGCAGACATCACCGAACGCGCAATGAACGACGAGATTAGCTACGCGGAGAGTCTGCGCTCGCGCGCCCGCCTCCTCGAAGGACTCGAAGAGGAACTCGCCGAGGAAGCCTACGGCGAAGTCGAACTCCGCCCCGGTGCGGCCGACCTCATCCAGCGACTCCGCGACTACGGCCACCACGTCGCCATCTTCACCGGCGGGTTCAAACGCGGCGTCGAGCGTGCACTGGAAAAAGAGGGCGTCGAAGTCGACGACATCGTCTCGAACCACCTGCCCGTGAAGGGTGGCCGACTCACTGGCGACGTCGAAGGGTCGCTCATCGAGGGCACGAAAGACACGGCGTTAGAGAACTACGCCGCCGAACACGACGTCGCGATGGACCGAACGGTCGCCGTCGGTGACGGTGCGAACGACCTGCCGATGCTCGAAGTCGCCGGCCTCTCGGTTGGATTCGTCCCCAAAGACGCAGTTCGCCCCGCCTGCGACGTCGTCGTCGCCTCCATGGACCGTCTCGGAAACGTGTTCGAGGGGTACGACATCCTCGACGCAGACGACGAGTAGCGTCTCCGGCTCCCGCTGGCGCGCGCTCTTTCTGAGCCGTCACGCTCCGGACGCCGGCGACCATTGGGTGCTGCTAACGTTTATCACGATTCCCGTCGTATCAGTATTCATGTCAATCAGTGACGTCAACACACCCGAGCTGTGGGTGGCGGGGTTCGTCTTCGTAGCCCTCGCCCTCGCCGCCCAGTTCGAGGGTGTGGTCCTCTTCGACTTCCGCACACTCGGCATCGACAAATCGCTCCCTGCTGCCGTGGCAGTGGTGGGGACGATACTTGCGCTGTGGTGGTTGGATAGCGAATAACGAGTGGAGAACTAGTTCTGCGTGTGGTGCGGCGGCTATTCCGTGGAGTCCGCTGTCTCACAGACGCGGGCGTTCGTCGTTTTCCAGATAGACACGTCGCTGGCGGCGGTCTGGTCGACGTGCCCGATTTTGATTTGAATACCGAGACAGTCGACTCCGTACTCACCGAAGTCGAACTGTTCCCACTCGGACGTTGGCTGGTCGTCGGCGCGGACGTGGAGGACGTACGCACCGGGTTCAGTCGGGAAGTCGACGAATTCGGCACCGCCGAGTTCGCCGTTCTTGGCCGGGGGGACGTCCTCTGAAGCCCAGTACACTGGCTCAGAATCGTCCAGCAGGACGACGTGTACCGTGTGAGGAGTCGGGTCGTAGTTGAGCACGTCGAGTTCGCCGAGTCGCGGCACCTGCGACGACTCCTTCGAATCGGCGGTACACCCAGCGAGTCCACCAGTGAGCGCGACACCGCCGAGTCGGAGGGCCTCCCGACGTGTCAACGAGACCATCTAGTAGGAACTCGTAGAATTCTGCCAAATACTCTCTGGTGTGACCGGCGTTCACAGCGAGCGACTCTGCAGAAAAAACCGAATTGAGTGTCGGTAACTGGGTTACCGATTCAGCGTGTGAATCGCCTCACCCAGTGCGTTCTCTGCGGCCTCCATGACCGCTTCGGCGAGCGTCGGGTGCGTGTGGATGGTCGACGCGACGTCTTCGAGCGTCGCGCCCATCTCGATTGCGAGGGCGACTTCGGCGACTAACTCGGAGGCTTCTGGGCCGACGATTTGCGCGCCGAGTACGAATCCAGAGTCTTCGTCGGCGACGATGCGGACGAAGCCATCGGCGTGACCCGTGGTGAGGGCACGACCGGAGGCGCGGAAGGGCATCTGACCGACGGCGGGCGTGAAGCCCGCTTCTTCGGCCTCGTCTTCGGTCATGCCGACCGTTCCGATTTCGGGGTCGGTGAAGACGGCCGCCGGGACGGCCTGATTGTCGAAGGCGACGGGTTCGCCGGCGATGTGCTCGGCGGCGACGATGCCCTCTTTCGAGGCGGCGTGCGCCAGCATCGGCGAGGAGGCGACGACGTCACCCACTGCGTAGATGTGTTCGACGTCGGTTCGCATGAACTCGTCCACACCGAGGAAGCCTCGGTCGTCGGCTTCGAGACCGGCGTTTTCGAGTTCCATCGTGTCGGTGACGGGCGAGCGTCCGACCGCAACCAAGACCTTGTCGGCGCGGTACTCGTTTTCTTCGCCGTCTTCGGTCTCGGTGGTCACCATGATGCCGTCGTCTTCTTCGCGCCATCCGCTCGCACCTTCGCCGAAGTTGAGGTCGATACCGAGTTCCTCGGCACGCTTGCGGACGACGCGGGCGACGTCAGATTCGTAGCCAGGGAGGATGTCGTCGAGCATCTCGACGACGGTCACGTCGGCACCGAGTTTGGCGAACGTCGTCGAGAGCTCCATACCGATGTACCCGCCGCCGACCACGACGAGGCGGTCCGGGACGGTGTCCGTGGCGAGGGCGTCGCGAGACGACCACACGTGTTCGTCTTCGAAGTCGAACCCCGGAATCTGGATGACGCGCGACCCGGTGGCGATGATACAGTGTTCGAACTCGATGGTCTCCGAACCTTGGCCTTCGCCGCCGTGGGCGATTCGCACGGCGTTTTCGTCTTTGAATCGGGCGGTTCCCTCGACGAGGTTGACGCCGTTTGCTTTACACAACTTCTCGACGCCGCCGGTCAGTTGGTCGACGACACCGTCTTTCCAGTCGCGCAGTTGCGACATGTCCACGACGGGGTCTGCGTGGATACCCATCTCCTCGGCGTTGCCCGCCTCGTGGGCGAGGTTCGAACTCGTGATGAGCGCCTTCGACGGGATACACCCGTAGTTCAGACAGGTGCCACCGTAGGCGTCTTTTTCGACGAGCGTCGTGTCGAGACCTTTCTGTGCAGCACGGATTGCAGCGACGTACCCACCCGGTCCAGCACCGATGACGAGGACGTCAGTTCCTGTTGCGATATCTCCAACAACCATTACTCTAGCACTAGCAGTTTGGGGTCTTCAAGTAGTTCCTTGAGGCGATTAGTGAACCGAGCTCCCTGTGCGCCATCGACGATACGGTGGTCGAACGACAGCGAGAGGGTGAGTACCTTCCGCGGCACGATTTCACCGTCGACCACGCGTGGTTTGTCCTTTATCGCACCGAGAGCGAGAATCGCCACCTCGGGATAGTTGATGATGGGGGTGGCGTACTCACCGCCGATGCCGCCGATGTTGGTGATGGTGAAGGTACCACCGCGCATCTCGCCGGGCGAAATCTTGCGGGTGCGAGCCTTCTCCACGAGTTCGTTCATCTCGTCGGCAATCTGGAGCATGCCCTTGCGGTCGGCGTCGTGGATGACCGGAACCATGAGGCCGGCGTCCGTCGCGGTTGCGACACCGATGTTGTAGTCTTCGCGGAGGACGATCTCCTCGTTCTCCTCGTCGAGTTGCGAGTTGATGTACGGGAAGTCCTTCAGCGCCGCGATGACCGCCTTCATCACGAACGGCATGTAGGTGAGTTTCGTGTCACGCTCTTCGGCGACTGGCTTGAGTTGCGAGCGCAGTTCGACGAGTTCCGTCACGTCGACTTCGTCGTGGTGAGTGACGTGCGGTGCGGTGTACTTCGAGCGCTGCATCTGGTCTGCGATGGCCTTGCGGACGCCTTTGAACGGGACGCGTTCGCCGGCGACGGGACCCGCTTCGGCGGCAGACGTCGCGGTGCCCGCTTCGGGTTCGGCGGAGACTGCTTCGGCGTCTGCGACCTGCGCTTCGCGCTGGGCCTCGGCGTACTCGGCGACGGCCTCGGGCGAGACGAACGCTTCGCCGTCGCGCGTCTCCGTCGCAGGGACGGCGTCGATATCGACGCCTTTCTCCTTGGCCAGTGCCCGAGTCGCGGGCGCGGCTAGCGTCTTGTCTCGGTCGGCACTCTCGGCCGACACGGCAGTTCCCGAGTCGGACGTCGTCGTCGCGGACTGACCGTTGATTTCGACGCTTCGTGGGCCTTCGTCTGCTTCCTCTCCGTCTTCTTCGCTCTCGGCGGCCGCACGAACGTCGCCTTCGGTCACGCGCCCACTCGGGCCGCTTCCGTCGATAGCCGAGAGTTCGACGCCGAGTTCACGGGAGAGACGTCGGACGCTCGGCGAAGCGAACACGCGTCCGCCGGTGTCGACTGTCTCTTCTGCTTCTGTGGCTTCTTCGGGTTCTGCTTCGACCGCCGCCGCTGCGTCAGTCGATTCGGCTTCTTCGGCCTCGTCGCCACCGACCTGGATGGTGATGATGACGTTGCCGACGGGGACCATCTCGCCTTCGTCGGCGAGGAGTTCGCTCACCGTCCCGTTGAACGGCGAGGGGACGTCGACGAGCGCTTTGTCGGTCTCGACTTCTGCGAGTACCTGGTCTTCGGTCACTTCGTCGCCCGGTGCGACGTGCCACGTTACGAGTTCGCCTTCCGCGACGCCTTCTCCGACGTCGGGCAGTTTGAATTCCTTGAGTGCCATTGTTCAGAAGCTCACCGTCTCTCGAACGCCGTCTTCGATGCGGGCGACCGACGGGAGGTAGTAGTCTTCCAGTGCGTACAGGGGGTACGGAACGTCGTACCCTGCGACGCGCTTTACGGGCGCTTCCTGGTAGAGGAGCGCTTCTTCTTGGACGATAGCCGTGATTTCGCCGCCGAGGCCACCGGTCTTGGGGGCCTCGTGGACGACGACCGCACGACCGGTCTTCTTGAACGACTCGACGACTGCCTCGCGGTCGAGCGGCGAGATGGTTCGCAGGTCGATGACCTCGGCGTCGATACCCTCTTCTGCGAGGTTCTCGGCCGCTTCGAGCGTCGGGCGCGTCATCGCGCCGTAGGTGAACACCGACACGTCCGACCCTTCGCGGCGGACGGCCGCCTCACCGAGCGGAACCGTGTAGTCCTCTTCGGGAACGTCTCCGCGGAACGCGCGGTAGATGAGTTTGGGTTCGAGGAAGATGACCGGGTCAGGGTCGCGAATCGCGGAGATGAGCAGTCCCTTCGTGTCGTACGGCGTCGAGGGGATGACGACCTTCAGGCCCGCCTCGTGCGCGTAGAACATCTCTTTGGACTCGGAGTGCGATTCGGGTGCGCGAATGCCGCCGCCGTAGGGTGCGCGCAGGACCATCGGGAGCGTGTACCGCCCGCGAGTGCGGGTGCGGAACCGCGCCATGTGGCTGACGATTTGGTCGAATCCGGGGTACATGAACCCGGAGAACTGAATCTCTGGAATCGGTTTGAGACCCATCGCGGCCATCCCGACGGCCGTGCCGATGATGCCGGACTCTGCGAGGGGCGTGTCGATGACTCGGTCGTCACCGAACTCGTTCCAGAGGCCTTCGGTCGCGCGGAAGACACCGCCGTTCTTCCCGACGTCTTCGCCCATCACCAACACCTCGTCGTCGAGGTTCATTTCGGTGTAGAGACCGTCCCGTACCGCTTGTACGATAGTTAGATTTTGTGAACTCATTCTCTGAGGAATCCCTCGTCGCCAACCTTCTCACGGAGTGCTTCGAACTCCTCGTACTGTGCTTGAATCTCCGGCGTCCGCTCCTCGTAGGTGTAGTCGAACATGTCGCTCGGCTCCGGCCGTGGGTCGGACTCGGCGGCGTCGATGGCGTCTGCAACCTGCTGTTTGATCTCTGCCTCGATGGCCTCTATCTTCTCGTCGTCGAGTCGGCCTGTCTTTCGGAGGAACTTCTCCAGTCGCGGAATCGGGTCTTTCGCCTTCCACTTCTCGACTTCCTCGTCGTCGCGGTAGACGGTCGGGTCGTCGGCGGTGGTGTGTGCGCCGAAGCGGTACTGAACTGCCTCGATGAGTGTGGGCCGTCCCTCGCCTTCGGCGGGGTTCTTGGCCTTCTCCAGTGCTGCTTTCGTGACTGCGTAGACGGCCAGCGGGTCCATGCCATCGACCTGGACGCCGTCGATGCCGTACGCCGTCGCCTTCTGTGCGATGGTCTCCGAACGCGTCTGCCGTTCGCGTGGGACGGAAATCGCCCACTGGTTGTTGTTACAGAAGAACACGTTCGGGGTGTCGAAGACGCCAGCGAAGTTCAGTCCGACGTGGAAGTCGCCTTCGGAGGTCGCCCCATCGCCGAAGTAGACCATGACCGCTCTGTCCGCCTTCTCCTGAAGTTTGAGCGCCCACGCGGCACCCGTCGCGTGCGGAATCTGCGACGCGATGGGGACTGCGGGCGGGAGGATGTTCGCATCTTCGGGCATCTGGTTCCCCTTCTCGTGGCCCATCCAGTACAGAAGCGTCTGTTTGAGCGGAAGGCCCCGAAGCAACGCCGCACCGTGTTCGCGGTAACTCGGGACCATCCAGTCGGCTTCGGCCAGCGCGATCGCGCTGGCAATCTGCGCACCTTCCTGTCCCGACAGTGGCGGATACGTTCCCATCCGCCCCTGCCGCTGGAGGCTCACTGCCCTGGTGTCGAAGTGTCGGGCGAGGCGCATGTAGCGGTACATATCGACGAGTGTTTCGTCATCGATGTCGGGGACCTCACCGACGACGTCCCCGTTCTCATCGAGCACTCGTACCTGGTCCTGTGGGTCACGCTGAAGCACGCTCACGGGAGAACCCTCCTGTTCATGGAAAAATCGACTCCCGCTGGCGTTATATTGTTTTCGTATATAATTTACTTTGGTTCGGAATATTGCGGAGTTGACTGTGCTATGTAAACTCACGCTGGCCAAAATTGGACATTTTGGCTTCTAAACGATTCTTCCTGATGTTCATTAGTGAGAACCTACCTTTGACCGAGAAATAATCGGAAATATCGACAGCGTTTCAGGATGATGCCGGAAGAAACTCGCCCGAAATCTGACATCGGTGTCACACCTCGCCGTGATTCTGGACACTATCTGGCATGTTCTGTCTCTGTCGGAGTGCCGCGACAGAGTTCGACTGGGACACCGTGGGGCGCGGCCGGTGACTAGCGTCGGTGTTCGTGTTACTGTCCGGCGGCGGCACGGGCGGCCTGTCTGGCCTCTTCGACACTCGACCCGTCGCGGAGGAGGGCGTCGACGAACAGTTCGCCCGCCTTGTACGACGACCGGACCATCGGCCCGGACGCACAGTAGAGGAAGTCGAGTTCGTCTTCGGCGACCCGTCGCCACGTCTCGAACACGTCGGGATGGACGTACTCGAACACGTCGAGGTGGGTCCGAGAGGGTTGGAGATACTGACCGAACGTCACGATGTCCACGTCGGCCTCGCGGAGGTCTGAAAGCGTCTGATAGACCTCGTGGGCGTGTTCACCGAGGCCGAGCATGATGGACGTCTTGGTGTGGATATCCGAGTTGTCGGTGACGTACTGGAGCACCGACAGCGACTGTTCGTAGCCCGCGCGGCGGTCACGAATCGGCCACTGGAGACGTTCGACCGTCTCGATGTTGTGGGCGATGACGTCGGGGCCGGCGTCGACTATCTTCTGGACGAGTTCGGGTTCGCCCTGGAAGTCGGGAATCAACACTTCGACGAGGACGCCGGGGTCGCGGCGTTTTATCTCTCGAATCGTCTGTGCGAAGTGGCCGGCGCCTTGGTCGGGCAGGTCGTCGCGGTCGACGGAGGTCAAGACGACGTAGTCGAGGCCGATTTCCGCGACTGCGTCTGCGACGTTTCTCGGTTCGTCGGGGTCGAGTGGTTCCATTCCGCCCGTCTGGACGTCACAGAAGTTGCAACCGCGCGAACACCGGTCGCCCATGAGCATGAACGTCGCCGTTCCGGGGCCGTCGCGGCCACTCCAACACTCGCCCATGTTCGGGCAGTTTGCCTCCTCACAGACCGTGTTGAGGTTTCTATCCCGAAGTGAGGCTTTGATGTCGGTGAAGCGCCGGCCCGATGGCGGTCGCATCTTCAACCAATCTGGCTTCCGCCGCGTGCGCATGCCCAATTCTTACGAGGCGACAGGCAAAAACGTGAGCATTACCCACGCAGTCGGTCGAATCGTTGACAGATTCTCCGTCTTCTGCGTCCCACAGCGACTGCTGACGGCCGACCGTCTCGTGCTAGCAGGTGTTGTCCAAAAACGGCCAAACGACCACTACTTTCACGAAAAACAAAACGTCTGGTTCGTATTCATCACGACTTTCCATCAATGTGGATGTAAAACCGTGTTAGATGTATCAGGAAACTGAAAAACTTATATTCGAGTAAAGATTTAGAAGAGATATGAACTGGAAACACCGCCGCAACCAGACGAAGGCCGAATCGAAGAAGCAAGAGGCCACCGCGGGTACGGAGTGGTCGTTCATCGCCGCCCTCGCCATCGCCGCGTAAGCGCCGAATCGACCACGACAACCCCCTGAACGGTCCCGAAATCGTCTTTTTGGAGAACTCGGTCGCCGAGCGCCGCCGCCGGATGGAGAAACGCCTTTGCCTCCGGACGACTCGGCTACCTGTATGACCTTCGTCTTCGTCTCGCTTCCGGCCTCTGTCTCGACACGGAGGTGCGCCCTGTGAAAGTCGCCGAGGCGGTTCCCGAATTCGCCGAGGCGTTCGGGTTCGAGGAGTTCAACCGCATGCAACGCGAGGCCCTCCCCGGCATCCTCGACACCGACCACAACGTGGTCGCGTCGGCACCCACTGCCAGTGGGAAGACGGCACTCGCGGAACTCGCCATCTGCAAGACGCTCCGTGACGGCGGGACGGCGCTGTTCATCGCCCCGCTTCGCGCACTGACCACCGAAAAGGAAACCGAGTGGGAGCGGTTCGAGAACCTCGGCTACTCCGTCTACGTCGTCACCGGCGAGCGCGACTTGAACCCGCGCCGCGCCGCACGCGCGGACATCCTCGTGATGACGCCGGAGAAGACCGACTCGGCCACGCGCAAACACGACTCGGCGCGGTATTCGTTCATCGAGAACGTCGACTGCGTCGTCATCGACGAAGTTCATCTGCTCGACTCCGAGACCCGCGGTGGCGTCCTCGAAGTCACCGTCTCGCGGATGCGACGTCTGTGCGACCCACGAATCGTCGCGCTGTCTGCGACGATGCCGAACATCGACGACGTCGCGGCGTGGCTGGACGCGCCGCGGGAGACCACCTACGAGTTCGGTGACGACTACCGGCCCGTCGACCTCCACGCGGGCGTCAAGACGTACACACACGGAGACAACTCCTTCGCGGACAAGTATCGTCGACTCTACCGAGCGTTCGACCTCGCCGAACCACACATCCGCGACGGCGGACAGTCACTCGTCTTCGTCTCGTCCCGACAGGACGCGGTTCGCGCCGCCGCGAAGGCACGCGACGAACTCGCCAAGCGAGACGTTCCAATCGGGTCCCGTGGTGACTACGACTTCCACAACGAGGCGAAAGAACTCAGCAACGACTCGCTCCGAAAAGGCGTCTTGGACGGCGTCGGATTCCACCACGCTGGCCTCGCCCGCGACGACCGCGAGGCGGTCGAAGAGTGGTTCAAAGAGGGGAAGATTCAACTCTTGTTCTCCACCTCGACGCTGGCGTGGGGTGTGAACCTCCCCGCGCGGTGTGTCGTCATCCGCGACACGAAATATCACGACCCGCTCGAAGGCGAAGTGGACATCTCGCCGCTGGACATCCTCCAGATGCTGGGCCGCGCCGGTCGCCCTGGGTACGACGACGTCGGCTACGGGTGGGTCGTCTGCGACCACGCAGACCAGAACAAGTACCGTCGACTGCTCCGCGATGGCAAAGAGATAGAGTCGCGTCTGGCCGAGGACCTCGATTCCCATCTCAACGCCGAAATCGCGATGGGAACGATTCGTGACTTAGACGACGTGATGTCGTGGTTGGAGACGACGTTCTACTACCGTCGCGCACAGTCGGACCCGTCCGCGTACGACTTCGAGGACCTTCGGTCTCGCGTCCGCGACGTGCTGGACCGCCTCGTCACCCGTGGGTTCGTCGAGATGGACGACGACCTCTCTATCGACGCGACGCCGCTGGGCCGACTCACCTCGAAGTACTACCTGCGTCTCGGAACTGCAACCCGATTCTCCACGCTCGCGAACAGCGAGCGAATCTCGGCCGACGACATCCTCGAGACGGTCGCCGGCGCGGCCGACTTCCGACAGGTCTCGGCCCGGCAGTCGGAAGTCGACGCCGTGAACTCGGTGCTGACGGGTGTCTCGACCGAACTCGAAGACGGTCCACGAAAGGTGCTGGCGATTCTCCACGCGAGTATGGCGAACTCGACGCCGAGCGAACTCCGGAGCGACGCGTGGGTCATCCGCCAGAACGCGCTTCGACTGCTCTCGGCACTCCGTGAGTTCCTCGACACCTTCGCGGACGCCCGCGCGGCCAACCTCGCCCGCCGTGTCGAAGCACGCGTCGAAAACGGTGTCAGCAGCGACGCCGCGGCGCTCACGGCAGTCGATGGTATCGGTCCTGGCCGCGCTCGCACGCTCGCAACGGGTGGACTCTCCTCGCCCGCCGAGGTGGTCGACGCTGGCGTGAAAGAACTCACGCGCGCAGGACTCTCGCAGGGCGTTGCCGAACGCGTCGTCGAGAGCGCAAAGAACCTCCCTGCACCCGAACTCGACTGGGGTGCGTTCCCCGAGACGGTCGCTCGCGGTGAGAGCAACATGCACGATATTCGCGTGACCAACCCCACTGGCGGCGGGTCGGTCGGCATTCGCGTCACCGTCAACGGCGTCGAGATGTCGCAAAAAGAGTGCTATCTCGCAGACGAAGTGGTCGTCCCCGTCGGTGTCTTCGGCGCGACGGACGACGAACTCGATTTTACTGTCGAGGTGACGTTCCCCGACCTTCCACTCTTACCGATTCGGGAGACGAAGACGGTTCACGTCGAGTAGTCGCGCTCCGATTTTACGCGCTCAGTTCTCGCCGAGCAACGCGGCCCGGAGTTCTTCGGGCCCGTCTACGATTTGGTCGGCCTGCGAGAGGTCTAACTCCCTGTTGTGGTCCACGCGATACGCGATGGTGTGCGCACCCGACCGGGCGGCGGATTCGATACCGTTGACCGAATCTTCGACCACGACACAGTCTTCGGGCGCGACGCCGAGCTGTTCGGCCGCCGTTTCGTAGATGTGCGGTTCGGGTTTGCCGGGGTCGTCGATGTCGTCCGCAGAGAGGACGAGGTCGAGTGGGTCGAGACTGAATCGCTCGCGGACGACCGAAATCCACCCTTGCGGGGCCGACGAGACGATGGCGACCTTCTTCCCCGCCGCCCGGAGGTCAGAAAAGAGTTCTTCTGCGCCGTCCATCAGGACGACGTTCTCGCCGTAGACGTCCTTGCTGTTTTCTTCGTACGCGGCGACGAACTCCTCCTTCGTGACGGTGGTTCCGTACGCCTCGTCGAGATAGTGGTATATCTCGCGGAAGTTCATCCCCGTAATCTCTTCGTGGGCGGGGTCGCCAGACTCGATGGCCTCTGCGAAGACCCAGTCGTCTTCGAAAGCGTGCCAGTACTGTTCGGAGTCGACGAGCACTCCGTCCATGTCGAACAACACGACGTTTGCGTCCATGGTTCGACCTGTGCCGCGGCAGACAAATGCCTTCGTGCCGCGGCAGTGGACTTTGTCGCCTGCGCCTTCCGAGAAAAACCTTCGCGCGAAGGTTCAAGTCGGAATCCGGGACCACGCCCGCCCATGGAATCTATCCGCGTCTTCGCCGGCGACTGCACCGTCCGATTCGAAGGCTCACGCGACCGCGTCCAGCGTGGACGTGTCGTCGTCGTCGCCAAACCAGACCGCACCGTCCTCGTCCACGACATCTCCGGCTACCAACCCGTCGCGTGGTTGACTCGCGCCGACTCGCTCACCGTCGAATCAGGACCGAACTCGTTCGGCCTCGTCGCCCGTGCCGGCGACCAACTGCTCACCGTCGAATCACACGACTCCGCTCGTCGCTCCGAGTATCCCGCGAGCGAAGCGGGTGTCCCGGTCGGAAGCCATCCCGACACCGGCGAACCGCTCGTTCGAACCGGCGGGTCGGTCGTCGGCCTCGACTCGGGCGTCGAATTCTCGCTTCCCACCGGTGCGACCGTTCTCGACTCGACGTGTGCCGACTGTGGCCTCCCGACGATGCGAGTCGAACGCGGGGCCGCCTTCGAGGTGTGTGTGGACTGGAAGTGCGACCCGCTGGACGACCACGTGAAAGACCGATTCGACGGCGAGTGGGACTGTCCCGACTGCGGGTCACCGCTTCGAATCATCCGCCGCGGTGGGCGCTTGCTCGCCGGATGCGACTCGTACCCGGCGTGTGAGACGGCGTTTTCGCTCCCGGCAGGTGTCGTCGTGGACGACTGCGACTGCGGACTCCCGATATTCGAAACGGGCCGCGGCCAGCGATGTCTCGACTCGACGTGTGAGTTCGCATGAGTCGTCGCTACAGGGAGTGCCACTGGTCTCGGCGATGGCGCTTACCGAGCGTTCGGTCCGCCCGCATCGCAGACCCTTTGTCGTCGCCCGCCCCCGATTCGGGTATGCAAGGACGCCTCGAAGACGGTGTCGTCCACCTCCCAGGCGACGCCCGACAGCGGTTTCACGATTCGCGTGGCTACGGGAGGCCAACCGGCGGAAACGACCTCGAGGTCGCACCCGTCGAGGCCGCACACCTGCTCTCGCGCGGCGATATCGACGGCGTAGACGGGATGGGACTGCGCGAACTGCTCGCGCGAACTGGCACCACACTCGACTTCGTCGTCTACAAAGACCTGCGTGACCGGGGATTCTATCTCTCGCCCGCACGCGAGGGATGGCCCGGCGTCGACGACCCCGAAGGGTCTGATTTTCTCGTCTACCCGCGCGGCAAAGGACCGTGGGATGGGGTGGTCGAATACCGGATGCGCGTCGTCGGCGAGCGTGAGTCGATTCCGGTCTCGTCGCTCGGAGAGATCGTCGAGCAAAGCTCGGCGGGCCGCCGGACTTCGTCCGGCGAAGTCGTCCTCGCCATCGTGGACGAAGACGGCGATTTGACCTACTTCGACACCGAGGGCTACGAACCCGAAGGGTCGGCCGTCGAGGACCTCCCGTCCGGTCTCGACGCCGAACTCCTCTCGGACCGCGCGCTCCTGTGGGACGGCGTCGACCACCTCTACCAACAGGGATTCTACGGCCAGCGACTCTACGGCCGCAACGCCGACAGCGGCCCGCTCCAACTGTCGCTCTTAGAAGCGGCGTATCTCGCCCGGCGCGACGCACTCGACATCGCCGAGTCGGACGTCGTCGCCCGCGGACGCGACGTCGAAGGCGACCGATTCGACCGCCGACTCGCGGTCTACACCGAACTTCGAGAGACGAAGACGGTCCCCAAGAGCGGGTTCAAGTTCGGGTCTGACTTCCGGGTGTACACCGACTTCGAGACGGTGTCGGACCTCTCGCACTCCGAGTTCCTCGTGCGCGTGGTCACGCCCGACCACACGTTCGTCCCGCGTGACCTCTCTCTGGACGTGCGTCTCGCCGGCGGTGTCCGCAAGCGAATGGTTTTTGCGCTGACCGACGCCAAAGGAGAGATAGACTGGCTTTCGGTCAGTCGGCTTACGCCATGAGAGACGACGAACCCGCGGAGCGAATCCGCACCGATGGAGGCACAGCAGAGGGAGCAGATGAAGTCGCCCTCGACCCGTGGGGCTCGTCGACCATCGCCGACTACCGAAAACTGTTCGAGGAGTTCGGCATCGAAGAGTTCGACGAGATTCTCGACGAAGTGCCGAACCCGCACTACCTGATGCGCCGTGGCGTCATCTTCGGCCACCGCGACTACCGCCCGGTGCTCGAAGCGATGCGCGACGGCGACGACTTCGCCGTGCTCTCGGGGTTCATGCCGACGGGCGACCCCCACATCGGCCACAAACTCGTCTTCGACGAGATCATCTGGCATCAACAGCAGGGTGGCGACGCCTACGGCCTCATCGCCGACATGGAGGCACACTCTGCTCGCGGCATCCCGTGGGACGAAATCAACGAGCACAGTCGCGACTACCTGCTGTCGCTCATCGCACTCGGGTTCGACACCGAGGAGGGCGAACTCTACCGACAGTCGGACAACGACCGACTCCAGCGACTCGCGTTCGAACTCGGTGGGAAGGCCAACTACTCGGAGTTCGAGGGTATCTACGGGTTCGACGGCGAGACCAACATCTCGCACATGCAGTCGGTCGTCACGCAGATGGCCGACATCCTCTACCCGCAGTTGGACGACCCGCAACCGACGGTCATCCCGGTCGGCCCCGACCAGGACCCACACGTCCGCTTCGCCCGTGACCTCGCGACCCGAATGCGCTTCTTCAAAGTGACAGAAGCGTTCGCGTCGTTCGAACTCAGAGATGACGAACGGCCGGTCGTCGCCGCCGCCTACGACGCCCGCGAGGAGTACGCCGAGGACGCCGACGTGCCGCGCTGTGGTGAGGCCGCCGAGTGGTTGGCCGACGCCAATCTCGACGCCGCCGGCCTGCTCGTCGGCGACTCCGTCCGTGACTCGGCGGTCGAGAAACTCGAAAACGCCGGGATGGAACCCCTCCGCCCACGGATTCGGTTCTTCGCGCGGCAGGCGACCGACGAGGCGTTCGAGGCGCTCATCGAGGAGATAGACGGCGAGAAACGGCGCTACGACCAGCACATCGACGCCTTCGATATCGACGTCGCGGAAGCGGAGGACCTCGCCCGCGACGTCGAGGCCCACCACGGTGGCTACGGGTTCATCCCACCGTCCTCGATTTACCATCGCTTCATGACCGGCCTCACGGGCGGCAAGATGTCGTCGTCCATCCCCGCGAGTCACATCTCGTTGCTCGACGACCCAGAAGACGGCTACGACAAGGTCAAATCCGCCACGACCGGCGGCCGCGACACGGCCGAAGAACAACGCGAACTCGGTGGCGAGGCCGACAAATGTCCCGTCTACGAACTCTACGCCTACCTCTTGACCGGCGACGACGACGAACTCGCCAAAGAGGTGTACGACGAGTGTGTCGGTGGCGAGCGTCTCTGCGGTGGGTGCAAAGAGCAGGCCGCGACGATGATGCGGGAGTTCCTCGAAGACCACCAGGAGAAGCGCGAAGAAGCCGAAGAGATTCTCGACTCGCTCGATATCGACTTAGAGACCGAGCGACGAGGGATCGCCGCGGAGCACTAGCGAGGCGGCGGCTCGTGAGGCGCGAAGCGTCTCACGGTGTTTTGTCGAGCGTGAGCGAGACAAAGTAGCCGCGGAGCACTAGCGACGCGGCAGCTCGTGACGTCTGAAAGACGACGCGGCAGTAGCAACTGAGCACTGCCGACCTGCTAGAACCCGACGTCTTCGCCGACACCTCGTTCTTTGGCTTTCACGTAGAAGTACTCGGCCGCCGCCGCGTCGAGAACTGCAGAGCCGACGCTCTCGACGACCAGAATCTCGTCGGGTGATTCGCGTCCTTCCACGCCCTCGAACACCTCGGAGAGGGGAATCAACGCCGACGCCGAGAGACCTGCCCCGCGTACGTCACCGATGGCCGCGACTTCCTCGGGGATGTCGGCGAAGACGCGTGCGGCCCGGTCGAACGTCGTCGCGTCGAGTTCGCGCATCGATTCGGTGTAGGAACCGACGGCGACGACGAGCGTTCCCGGTTCCAACCACGCGCCGTCGAAGACGGGAGTCGTGCTGGTCGTCGCGGTGACGACGACAGTCGCGTCTTCGACCGCCGCTTCGGGCGAATCGACTGCTTCAGCGGGGATTCCGGCGTCCCGGAGGTCGGCCGCGCAAGCGTCTCGAGAGTCACTCGGTGCGTAGATTCGGACTGATTCCACCTCGGACCCGGTTGCGATGGCGCGAGTCTGCCAGCGTGCCTGTGTCCCTGCGCCCAGGACGCCGAGTCGAACCGGGTCAGACGCGAGATACTCTGCGGCTAACCCGCCGATGCACCCGGTGCGAGCGCTCGTGATGCTCGTCCCGTCGAGAAAGGCGAGTGGGAGGCCGGTCGTCGCGTCGGTCAAGACGACCTGTGCGTTCACCGTCGGAAGGCCGTGTTCGACGTTGTGTTCGTGGACGGCGGCGAGTTTCGTCGCGTACACCTCGCGCCCGTGGATGTACGCCGGCATCGTCAGCGCGGTTCCGAGGGGTGAGTGGCCGCTGGCGTGGTCACCGTGTTCGAGTGTGCCGACTTCGTTTCGCCCGTCGTCGACGTCGATGCCGACGGGAAAGTGTGGTCTGGGGGGGCGCTCGACTTCGCCACGTCCCTGCTTGACGAACGCTTCTTCGACGACTGGGAAGAGTTCTGCAAGAGAGAGAAGTTCGTTGATAACGTGCGCAGAAAGAATCCGAACCATACACGTTAGTACTCGCGTTAGTGAAATGAACTTATTGGAATTTGGTAGTATGTCACAGTCACACTCATATGACTGGACAAATCAGAGACGACAATGCACGTCCTCATCGTCGGCGGTGGTGTGGTCGGACTCGCCTGTGCGCACGCACTCGTCGAACGCGGTGCTGACGTCACTGTCTGCGAGGCAGGGGCGCTCGGCGGTGGAAGCACCGGTCGCGCGGCCGGCGGTATCCGAACACAGTTTTCGACTCGCGTGAACGTCGACCTCTCGCTTTCGAGTATCCCCGTCTGGGAGTCGTTCGCCGACGAATTCGGTGTCGATATCGACTACCGGCGACCGGGCTATCTCTTCCTCGCGCGGACTGCGGAGACGGCCGCAGCGTTCGAATCGAACGTCGCGATGCAGAACGACGCCGGTGCACCGAGTCGCCTCCTCGACCCAGCGGAGGCTCGTGAGTTCGTCCCTGAACTCCGTGCCGAGGAGTTCGTCGCGGCCACCTACTCGCCCGCCGATGGCATTGCCGACCCTCACTCTGCCGTACAGGGGTTCGCCGCGGCGGTTCGCGACGCCGGAGGCGACGTTCGAGCCAACACCCCTGTCGCCGGCCTCGAACGCGACGGCGACGGGTGGACCGTCGAGACGCCCGACGAGACCATCGAGGCGGACGCAGTCGTCTGTGCGGCGGGTGCGTGGTCGAGACACGTCGCCGCTCTCGCCGACATCGACTTGCCAATCGCCCCTCGTCGCCGGCAGATTGCGGTGGTCGACCCAGACGGTGACCTCCCCGATGACGCGCCGTTGACCATCGACCTCGACACGGGGTCGTACTTCCGGCCAGAGCGAGAGGGGACCGCAATCGTCGGCGGCCACTTCGACGAGTCGGACCCCGACGTCGACCCCGACCGGTTCGACGAGTCGATGGATATCGAGTGGGCAGTCGAAGCGACCGAACGCGCCGACGCCTGTGCGTCGTACTTCGGCCCCGAGACGAAGATTCGCAACGGCTGGGCTGGGTTGTACGCCGTGACGCCCGACCACCACGCAATTCTGGACGAGGTGGAACCAGGATTCGTCGTCGCCGCGGGCTTTTCCGGCCACGGATTCCAGCACGCACCGGCGACGGGAGAGGCAGTGGCAGACTTGTGTCTTGGCGAGGACGCCTGCGAGGTGGACATCTCACCGCTGTCGCTCGAGCGGTTCGAGTCGGGTGAGACGCTCACAGAGCAAAACGTCGCGTAAGGAGGTGGATACGTCGCGTCGTCTCGTTAGGCGCTCATGTTCACGACCGCCCGCAGTTCGCCGAGCGTCCGAGACGAACCGGTCTCGTCGTTCGAGGCGAGTACTTCGTACCGGTCGTCGTCTTCGACGATCTGGTAGACGAGTTCGCCGTCGTCGAACAGGTAGGGTGGGGTGGCCTGGATGAGCGTGGCGTCGACGTCGTCTCTGTCGTCTGGCCGGTTCGGTGGTTTGACGATGAGCGACGTCTCTTCACCGAGTCGAATCTCCGAGAGTATCGCGATCAAGTCGCGCATTCGTCTTCGTCGCCCCTGCGTCGCCCGACGATATGAAAGTATCTTTGCTCCGACGCGACGCGCAATATTTTTACTCGCCTCACACATTCGGTCGCATATGGCATCCGAACCCGACCGCGGACCGCGCGTGAGCGAACCGACTACCTTCGGGTTCGGCTTTTTCTTCTGACCGCCTGCGGTCGGCGGACTCTGCCCCGGCGTGACCACGCCAGGCGGACGAAACCGACCCGCTCGGTCAGACTCGCCCCACGGCGAGGCTTCGAAACTGCTAACCAACTCCCAGACGGCTAACGCCACAACGAATCAGATGCGACTTCCGGAATCACAGGTCGCGGTGTTGAACGCCGCGAGCGCTACAGACGAACGAACGATAGCACAGTTGGCGGAGGCGACGGACCTGAAACCAGAGACGGTGACGGGTGCCGCCTTCGACCTGCGCGACGAAGGCCTCGTTTCGGTCACAGAGACCGTCGAGGAAGACGTCGAACTAACCGACGAAGGTGTCGAATACGCCGACGACGGCCTCCCAGAGCTTCGACTCTACCGCGCCGCGATGGACGTCGGCGACGGTGACGCGGTCCCGATGGGACAGGTCATCGGCGCGTCCGCACTCGGCGGCCCACAGGTCGATATCGCGCTGTCGAACTTCGCGCGAAAAGGCTACGGCCACATCGACTCGGGCGAACTCGTTCCCGACTCCGATGTCGACGCGGACGCCGACGACGAAGCCGCGGCACTCGCAGCACTCGCCGCGGGCGACCACGTCGACGCGGACGTCCTCGACCAACTCGAATCCCGTAACCTCGTGGTTCGCCGCGAGCGAACCATCCGCGCGGTCACCCTCACCGACGAGGGTGTCACGGCCCTGATGGAGGGTGTCGAGGCGGCCGAGACTGTGGACCGACTCACCCCCGAGATGCTCACGTCCGGTGAGTGGGAAGACGTCGAGTTCACCGAGTACAACGTCGAAGCCGACGCCCCCGAAGTTCGCGGCGGCAAGAAACACATCCTCCGACAGACCGCAGACCGTGTGAAAGACGTGCTCGTCGGCATGGGCTTCGCCGAGATGGAAGGCCCCCACGCCGACGCGGACTTCTGGATAAACGACTGCCTGTTCATGCCGCAGGACCATCCGGCACGGACCCACTGGGACCGTTTCGCCCTCGACGTGCCGCCGATGGAGGACATCCCCGAGGACCTCATCGACCGAGTTCGTGACGCCCACCTCAACGGTGTCGGCGACGACGGCGACGGCTACCACTCGCCGTGGAGCGAAGACTTCGCTCGTGCAATCGCCCTCCGTGGACACACCACCTCGCTGTCGATGCGCTACCTCTCCGGTCACGAGGTTGGGGAGTTAGAGCCACCGCAGCGGTACTTCTCCGTCGAGAAGGTCTACCGCAACGACACGCTGGACCCGACCCATCTGCTGGAGTTCTACCAAATCGAGGGCTGGGTGATGGCCGAAGACCTCTCGGTGCGCGACCTGATGGGCACCTTCGAGGAGTTCTACTCGCACTTCGGCATCACGGACATCCAGTTCAAACCGCACTACAACCCCTACACCGAACCGTCGTTCGAACTGTTCGGTCGACACCCCGAGACGGGCGAACTGATAGAGATAGGGAACTCCGGAATGTTCCGCGAGGAAGTCCTCCGGCCACTCGGCGTCGAGTGCGACGTGATGGCGTGGGGCCTCGCCTTGGAGCGTCTGTTGATGCTCATGTACGGTTTCGACGACATCCGCGACGTTCACGGAACGATGTGTGACCTCGACCTGCTCCGCGAGACGGAGGTGCTCAAGTAATGCCCGTAGTCGACGTTCAACCAGACGAACTGCGCCGCCTGACCGGCCACGAAGAGAAGTCCGACGAGGAGTTCAAAGACGACCTGTTCGCACTCGGCCTCGAGTTCGAGGGCGTCACCGACGACGGGGCGTTCCAACTGGAGTTCGGCCCGGACCGACTGGACCGCCTCTCGGTGGAGGGTGTCGCTCGCTCGCTTCGCTACCAGTACGGTGACGCACGCGGCGTCTCCGTCCCGAAGACGAACGACCCCGACTGGACCATCGTCGTCGACGAGTCCGTCCCGGACGAGCGCCCGTACGTCACGGGTGCAGTCATTCGCGGCGTGGACTTAGACGACGCCGCACTGGACTCGCTCATCCAGTTGCAAGAAAAGCTCCACGCGACGATGGGTCGCAAGCGCGCCAAAGGAGCCATCGGCATCCACGACCTGACGATGCTGAAAGGCGACGTGCTCTCGGAGCAATCGACGGGCAACTCCATCACGTACAAGGGAATCGAACCGGACGGCGACACCTTCGTCGCCCTCGACTCCAACGAGGAACTCACCCCCGGCGAGGTGCTCGAACAGCACGCGACCGGTCGAAAGTACGCCGACCTCGTCTCCGAGTACGACCGCTACCCGGCCATCTACGACGAAATCGGACTGTTCTCGTTCCCGCCGGTCATCAACGGCCAACGGACCGAAGTCTCGACCGAGTCGCGCGACCTGTTCGTCGAACTCACCGGCACCGACCAGTGGACTATCGACCGGATGTGCAACATCATCTGCTACGCGCTGGCCGCCCGCGGGGCGACCATCGAGCAGGTCGAAGTCCAGTACGACGAGGGAACGGTCGTCAAACCCGACTTCGACGTCGAGACGAAACACGTCAGCCACGACCGAATCGAGTCGATTCTCGGCATCGAGTTGGAGATGGACGAGGTCATCAACCTCTTCGAGCGCTCCGGACTCGGTGTCGAAGCGGAACTCGGCGAAGAGACGGTCTACGAAGTCTCCATTCCGCCGTACCGCGTTGACGTGCTCCACCCACTCGACCTGGTGGACGACGTCGGCCGCGCCTACGGGTTCAACGAACTCGAACCGCGCTACCCCGACGTCGGAACGGTCGGCCAGCGTCACGAGCGCTCTCGACTCGAAGACGCCGCCCGCACCTCGCTCGTCGGCCTCGGGTTCGAGGATATGCTCAACTTCCACATGATTTCGGAAGAAGAGAACTACGAGCGCATGGGTATCGAACCCGGCGCTGACTACCTCGGCGGCGGCGAACCCGCCTCCATCACCGAACCGTACAGCGAGGATTACACCATGCTTCGGACGTGGGTGCTGCCGTCGCTTTCGATGGTGCTGGAGAACAACACCCACCGCGCGTACCCACAGGACCTCGCGGAAATCGGCCACGTCGCACACGAGGACGACAGCGAGAACACCCGTGTCGCCGAAGCACGCCACGTCGCCGCCGTCGTCGCGCGCCACGACGCGACCTACGAGGACGCGAAAGCCCGGCTCGCGACGCTCTGCCGCGACTTCGACGTGGAACTGGAGACGCCCGCAACCGAGCATCCGTCGTTCATCCCCGGCCGAACCGCCGCGGTCGTCATCGACGGCGAAGACGTCGGTATCGTCGGCGAAATCCACCCGAAGGTCCTCGTCGAACACGACCTCGAACTGCCGGTCGCGGCGTTCGAATTCGACCTGTCGGCGCTGCAGTAAGTAGCCCCACATCGACTTTTCAACCCAGATTTTCACCTGGCGAGCAGGGGCGAGTCACCGAGACCGACACGTGACGCCCCGAACTGGTCTCGCTGAGATTACCTTGGGTAATTTCAGAATCCTCGTCATTCCTTTTGTGCATTTACTGTGAGAACGATAGAAACCTTTAGGCTGTGACTCTGCGCCGGTTCTTGTATGAACGATTATGAACTAATGCGCGAGACGTTGGCAGTCACTCACGGTGAACACGGGCAAGCACCCGCACCCGGTGTCGAAGACGTCGTCGTTCCCCTCCACCTGTCGTCGACGTACTCGATTCCGGACGTGGACCCCGACGCGGACCTCGAACTCCTCGACCCGGACGCGGGTGAGTATCTCTACTCGCGGTTGTCGAACCCGACGCGGAACGCGCTCGAACATCGGTTGGCGGCGCTCGAAGGAGCCGAACACGCACTCGCGTTCGTCTCCGGGACGGCGGCTATCGCGGCGACGATGACGGCGACGGTCCGCCCCGGCGACCACATCGTCGCGTTCGAAGACCTCTACGGCGGGACGAAGACGATGCTCAATCGCCTGTTCGCCGACCGACTTGACGTCGACGTGACGTTCGTCGACGCGACGGACGCAGCGAACGTCGAAGCCGCGATGCGCGAGGAGACGACCCTCGTCTGGATGGAGACGCCGACGAACCCGCTGATGCACCTCTGTGACATCGAGGCTATCGCGGCCATCGCGGACGAGTGGGGCGCGCTCTTCGGCGTGGACAACACGTTCCTCAGTCCGTACTTCCAGAATCCGCTGTCGCTCGGTGCCGACGTCGTCGTCCACAGCACCACGAAGTATCTCAACGGCCACTCTGATTCGATTGGGGGTGCCGTCGTCACCAACCGCGACGACGTGATGGACGAACTCGCCTTCCTCCAGCGCGTCGGGATGGGGTCGATGCTCTCGCCGTTCGACTCCTACCTGACGCTTCGCGGCATCAAGACGCTCCCGCTCCGGATGCGCCAACACGAGGAGAACGCGATGGAGATTGCGCGCTTCCTCGAATCTCACGAGGCAGTGACGCGCGTGCTCTACCCCGGCCTCGACTCACACCCACAACACGAACTCGCTGTCCGCCAGCAGTCCGGATTCGGTGGTGTGCTCTCGTTCGAACTCGATACGGACCTCGATGGAACGGCCGAGTTCCTTGGGCGACTTCGTGAGTTCCCCCTCGCAGTCAGTCTCGGCGGTGTCGAGAGTCTCATCGAACACCCGGCGACGATGACGCACTCTCCGCTGGCACAGACCGAACGCGACGCGCTCGGCATCTCTGATTCCTTGCTTCGGATGTCCGTGGGCGTCGAACACGTCGACGACCTGCTCGCGGACCTCGACGCAGCGCTGGCGTCAGTCTGAAGTCGCGTCGGCGGTCTCTCCGCCGGTCACGACCCGCCCTCTGGGCCGCTAACCGAGTTGTTTAACAGTCTACCCAGTGGTAGATACGCCAACGCAATGCCGAGCGGAGAATACGACCCGGAAACCGTCGAGGCGAACTGGCAAGAGAGGTGGGTCGACGAAGACCTGTATGCGTACCCTGAGGGTGCGGTAGACCCAGACACCGTCTTCTCCATCGACTCGCCGCCGCCGACGGTGTCCGGGAGTCTCCACTGGGGCCACGTCTACGGCTTCACCCTCCAGGACTTCGTCGCCCGGTTCAACCGGATGCGCGGCGAGGACGTCTACTTCCCGTTCGGATACGACGACAACGGAATCGCGTCCGAACTGCTGACTGAAGAAGAACTCGGAATCAAGCACCAGGACTACGAGCGACGCGAGTTCCAGAAACTCTGCCGCGAGGTCACCTCGAAGTACGAAGCGGAGTTCACCGAGAAGATGCAGAATCTCGGCATCTCCATCGACTGGGACCAGACGTACCAGACCATCTCGCCCGAGGTCCAGCGTATCTCGCAACTCTCGTTCATCGACCTCTACGAGAAAGACCGGCAGTACCGTCAGCGCGCACCTGCCATCTGGTGTCCCGAGTGTGAGACGGCTATCTCGCAAGTCGAGACGGAAGACGACGAACAGGGGTCGCACTTCCACGACATCGAGTTCGGTGTCGCCGACTCCGAGGACTCCTTTGTCATCTCGACGACGCGTCCCGAACTTCTGCCCGCGTGTGTCGCCGTCTTCGTCCACCCCGACGACGACGACAATCAGCACCTCGTCGGACAGGAGGCCGAGATTCCGCTCTTTGGACAGACGGTTCCCATCCTCGAAGACGAGCGCGTCGACCTAGAGACGGGAACGGGTCTCGTCATGTGCTGTACCTTCGGTGACCAGACCGACATCGAGTGGTATCAGGCACACGACCTGCCGCTTCGTGTCGCTATCGACGAGTCCGGCACGATGACCGAGGTTGCAGACGACTACGCCGGACTCTCCTCCGACGAGGCACGCGAGGCAATCGTCTCCGACCTCGACGACGTCGGTGCGCTCCTCGACAAACGCGCCATCACTCACACGGTCAACGTCCACGAACGCTGTGGCACGAGCGTCGAGTTCCTCGTCAAAGACCAGTGGTACATCAAACTGCTCGACAAGCGCGAGGAGTACCTCGAAGCGGGCGAGCAGATGGAGTGGTTCCCAGACAAGATGTTCACGCGGTACAAAAACTGGATCGAGGGCCTCCAGTGGGACTGGGCCATCTCCCGGCAGCGCTCGTCGGGAATTCCGTTCCCGGTCTGGTACTGCGAGGACTGCGAACACGTCGTCGTCGCCGAGCGCGAGGACCTGCCGGTCGACCCGCTTTCGGACGACCCACCGGTCGACACCTGTCCCGAGTGTGGCCACGACGAGTTCGTCGCCGAAGACGACGTCTTCGACACGTGGGCAACCTCGTCGCTGACGCCCCTCATCAACGCTGGGTGGGACTGGAACCCAGAGAGTGAGACGTTCGAGATGGACAAGCCCGAACTCTACCCGTTCGACATGCGCCCACAGGGCCACGACATCATCTCGTTTTGGCTGTTCCACACGGTCGTCAAGTGCTACGAGCACACGGGCGAGGTTCCGTTCGACAGCGTCATGATAAACGGGATGGTCCTCGACAAGAACCGCGAGAAGATGTCGAAGTCCGTCGGTAACGTCGTCTCACCCGACGAGGTTCTCGAGAAGTTCCCGGTCGACGCGGCACGCTACTGGGCCGCCGGAAGCGCCGTCGGCGACGACCTGCCGTACCAGGAGAAGGGCCTCGTCGCGGGCGAGAAGTTGATGCGCAAACTCTGGAACGCGTCGAAACTCGTCGATTCGCTCACCGAAGACGCACCGGAGGAGTTCGACCACGACGACCTGAAGACGCTCGACCGCTGGCTCTTGGCCTCGCTGGACCGCGAAATCGAGTACGCGACGGAGAAACTCGAGAACCGCGAGTTCTCGAAGGCTCGCGATAGCCTGCGGAGTTTCTTCTGGCACACGTTCTGTGACGACTACCTCGAAATCGCAAAACAGC
Organism: Haloferax marinum; assembly: GCF_009674625.1. Classification (GTDB taxonomy): domain Archaea; phylum Halobacteriota; class Halobacteria; order Halobacteriales; family Haloferacaceae; genus Haloferax; species Haloferax marinum. The sequence continues at coordinate 1,896,652 of NZ_WKJQ01000001.1, forward strand.
GCCTCCGTGAGGGCGACGACCCGTCGGCGGCCTACACGTTGCAGACTGCTCACCAGCGCTTCCTCGTCCTCTTCGCGCCCATCCTCGCACACGTCACCGAGGAACTCTGGCGCGAGATGTACTCCGAAGAGAGCGTCCACGAACAGTCGTGGCCCGACCCGCTCGGACTCGACGCCGACTTCGAGGCGGGCGAGACTGCCATGGCCGTCGTCGGTGCGCTTCGGAAGTACAAGAGCGACGCCCAACTGTCGATGAACGCCGGCATCGACGACGTGGAAGTGTACGGCGACATCCACGGGTTCGAAGACGACATCAGCGGCGTCATGCACGTCGATTCGCTCACCTCGACCGACGAGGAACCGCCTATCGAGTCGGTCATCTCGGGTATCGACCTCGACTACTCCATCGTCGGCCCCGAGTTCGGAAGCAAGGTTCCGGACATCGAAGCGGCGCTCGCACAGGACGACTACGAACTCGTCGGTGACGAACTCCACGTCGCGGGCGTCGAACTCGGCCCCGACGCGTTCGAGGTCAACGAAGAGCGTACCTACTCTGGCGACGGCGAATTCGTCGAGACCGAGGGCGCGCTCATCATCGTCAAGAACTGAGCGGAAAACGGCGGCCGCAGAAAACTCGCTTTTTTATCGGTCCACACCGACCGCGTCTTCTATCGAGTCGAAGCCGTCGCGTTCGAGCAGTTCGAGGAGGCCACGGTTGATGTCACGTGCGATGGACGGGCCTTCGTATATCATGCCCGTGTAGAGTTGGACCATCGACGCGCCCGCGCGAATCTTCTGATAGGCACCTTCGGCGTCGGAGACACCGCCGACGCCGACGATGGGAACGTCGGTTCGGTCGGCGAGGAACCGAATCATCTCGGTGGCCGCGCCTTCGATGGGCTTGCCGGAGAGACCGCCGCGTTCGGCCTGATTCGGGTTCTGGAGGGAGTCGGGCCGAGAGGTGGTCGTGTTGCTCGCGATGATACCGTCGAGTGAGAGGTCGTCGACGACTTCGAGTGCGTCTTCGACGGCGGGGTCCGGAAGGTCGGGGGAGAGTTTTACGAGGAGTGGGTCCGCGCCCGCGTCCACGAGGGTGCCGAGAATCGCTTCGAGGGAGTCGCGGTTCTGTAGGTCGCGGAAGCCCTCGCTGTTGGGACACGAGACGTTGACGACGAAGTAGTCCGCACCATCGGCGACGCGTTCGTAGGTGTACAGGTAGTCTTCGGGGGCGTCCTCGGTGGCCGTCTCCTCGGAGAGTGCGAGGTTGACGCCGACCGGGACGTCCGGGCGTGGCCCTGCAGACAGACGCGCACCGACCGCGTCCGCGCCCTCGTTGTTGAGGCCCATCCGGTTGATGAGCGCCTCGTCTTCGGGGAGGCGGAACATGCGCGGGCGAGGGTTCCCCGGTTGTGGCTTGGCGGTGACGCCACCGACTTCGACGTGGCCGAATCCGAGTGCTGCGAGAACAGTCGGTATCTCGGCGTTCTTGTCGAATCCGGCGGCGACGCCGACCGGATTGGGGAAGTCGAGGCCGAACGCTGACGTCGCGAGTCGTGGGTCAGAGACGCGGTAGCGGCGTTCGAGGAGCGATTCGACGGGCGTGTCACGGACCGACCGGAGTAGTCCGTGAACCGTCCCGTGGGCGGTCTCTGGTGGGAGCGAAAACAGGAGCGGTTTAGCGAGTTGGTAGACGTTCATCTCGGGATTACGTGCGGTTCGCTGGAGGAGGGTAGTGGTGAGACGGTACGGCACACCCGTTAGAAGTCGTGTTCGACTTGGTCTGGGTCTGCTTTCTGGATGATGATCTTGCCGTCTCGAACCCGAACGAACACCTCGTCGCCGATTTCCATCCCGGCGACTGCGAGTTCGTCTTCGTGGAGGTTGACGTGGACGTTGTGATACTCGCCATTCTCGTCTTTGGCGCCACTCGGACTGAGCTTCTTTTTCCGGACCATCTGGGGGTCTATCCGTTGGTTCGCTGCAGTGGATACATAAGTGTTGTCTCCGTCATTCCTCGCCAAGGGGGGTTTGGGCCAATTACGGGCGTCTTTTTGCCAAAAATATCTCCTGTTTGATAGCTACTCGAGAGGGCGAACCCCGTGGAGTATATAAGTATGTGCCCGTCGTCGGTCGAAAATCGGCGATATATTTATGATGTGCCATGTGGTTCAATGGCATAGAGGTGGAAAATCATGGTACGCGAGGACGGTAAACGGAATTTCGTGCTCCGAGAGGAGGACGGTACAGAGACGAGTGTGTTCTCCGGGAGCATGCCACGACAGGCTGCACTCAAAGCAGCCCGACGGCTCGACCCTGCAGACTCCGAAGAGGAAGCACAATCAAGCGCAGTCGAGATTCGACTCCGTGAGAAGGGGACCGACAAGGTTCACATCTTCGACGCTTGGGCCTGGGAGAGCAGTGCTCCCGAGGACAAGCCGGGCTGGATGGAAGGCAGCATCACCAAGGGGAACGTCTCCAAGAAGGGGATCGAGCACCTCGAAGAATAAGTCGGCAGAGCTCACTTTCTTATTGCGCGCGACTGCGCACGCACGTGTAACATCAGATTGGGAGACGAATCCCTCACCACCAGCCGGCACGCGTGCCCACGAGTCGATACCCCTTTGACGACAGCCCTACCAGTTCCGCCTGCGCGACCAACACCCGGTCAGACCGTACGTACGACGCGGGGGATGAACGGCCGGCCTCCAGTCGCGCGACATCAACACTCGTGAGAGACATTCATATCTCTCTGAATTTCGTGTCTCTCTGAATTCATCACGATTTTATGAGGTTTCTCGGCATGAAACCGCATGACGAAGCGCCTTTGGTTCGACGGCCTTTTATGTAACCGTGCCATTCGAAGTAATGTGAAGAAGCGCACGGGGGCACTCCCCCCGAAGGCTTCGTCCGAACGCCACCCGACCCATGGTCGTCTGGCGCACACCGGGATGACACACCTTCCCGGTGCGCCGATGATACGACGGCCTTAAGTGGTCCAAGGCATTTCGGAAGAATGCGAAAGACACAACGCGATTTCGGGGCGTTTCAACGCGTCCCGATTCACGGGTTGGGTCGAGCGCGGTTCGACGGGTTTATACCTTCGAACCACCTCGATTCAAATCCGAAGGAAATGAGGATTCCGCCCCTGCGGTACGCCGCAAGACGGTATCTGATGTTAGCCCTAGTAGTTCGGTGACATCCGAACGGATGTCCCCGAACTCGGACCTTTGAACGGTGATTTGACAGCAATACGCTGCCATTCACCCGCCAACACCCCGCGACCAGGTTTAAATGGTCGCGACCCATTCCGGTTGATCCTGCCGGAGGTCATTGCTATTGGGGTCCGATTTAGCCATGCTAGTTGTACGAGCTTAGACTCGTTGCGGAAAGCTCAGTAACACGTGGTCAAACTACCCTACGGAGAACGATAACCTCGGGAAACTGAGGCTAATAGTTCATAGGGGAGTCACGCTGGAATGCCGACTCTCCCAAACGCTCAGGCGCCGTAGGATGTGGCTGCGGCCGATTAGGTAGACGGTGGGGTAACGGCCCACCGTGCCGATAATCGGTACGGGTTGTGAGAGCAAGAGCCCGGAGACGGAATCTGAGACAAGATTCCGGGCCCTACGGGGCGCAGCAGGCGCGAAACCTTTACACTGCACGCAAGTGCGATAAGGGGACCCCAAGTGCGAGGGCATATAGTCCTCGCTTTTCCCGACTGTAAGGCGGTCGGGGAATAAGAGCTGGGCAAGACCGGTGCCAGCCGCCGCGGTAATACCGGCAGCTCAAGTGATGACCGATATTATTGGGCCTAAAGCGTCCGTAGCCGGCCACGAAGGTCCATCGGGAAATCCGCCAGCTTAACTGGCGGGCGTCCGGTGGAAACCACGTGGCTTGGGACCGGAAGGCTCGAGGGGTACGTCCGGGGTAGGAGTGAAATCCCGTAATCCTGGACGGACCACCGATGGCGAAAGCACCTCGAGAAGACGGATCCGACGGTGAGGGACGAAAGCTAGGGTCTCGAACCGGATTAGATACCCGGGTAGTCCTAGCTGTAAACGATGCTCGCTAGGTGTGGCACAGGCTACGAGCCTGTGCTGTGCCGTAGGGAAGCCGAGAAGCGAGCCGCCTGGGAAGTACGTCCGCAAGGATGAAACTTAAAGGAATTGGCGGGGGAGCACTACAACCGGAGGAGCCTGCGGTTTAATTGGACTCAACGCCGGACATCTCACCAGCTCCGACTATAGTGATGACGATCAGGTTGATGACCTTATCACGACGCTATAGAGAGGAGGTGCATGGCCGCCGTCAGCTCGTACCGTGAGGCGTCCTGTTAAGTCAGGCAACGAGCGAGACCCGCACTTCTAATTGCCAGCAGCAGTTTCGACTGGCTGGGTACATTAGAAGGACTGCCGCTGCTAAAGCGGAGGAAGGAACGGGCAACGGTAGGTCAGTATGCCCCGAATGAGCTGGGCTACACGCGGGCTACAATGGTCGAGACAATGGGTTGCTACCTCGAAAGAGGACGCTAATCTCCGAAACTCGATCGTAGTTCGGATTGAGGGCTGAAACTCGCCCTCATGAAGCTGGATTCGGTAGTAATCGCATTTCATAAGAGTGCGGTGAATACGTCCCTGCTCCTTGCACACACCGCCCGTCAAAGCACCCGAGTGAGGTCCGGATGAGGCTATCACACGATAGTCGAATCTGGGCTTCGCAAGGGGGCTTAAGTCGTAACAAGGTAGCCGTAGGGGAATCTGCGGCTGGATCACCTCCTAACGACCGAGACCACCCCGACGGGGTGGCTCACTTTCGATTTCCGAGTTCGAACACATCCGTTCGGACACCTTAGAACTACTAGGGCTGACACGGGCCCATAGCTCAGTGGTAGAGTGCCTCCTTTGCAAGGAGGATGCCCAGGGTTCGAATCCCTGTGGGTCCATGGTAAGCAATGTTCAACGCTCGTTGAATCGTGCCCCTTAAGTGTGGGACGACGATACGATGTGATGGACATTGACGACTGATGCACCATCCCGCGCAAGCGTGGTTGGGAAGGGTCGAAAACGCGCCAGAAGACTACTGGGCGTTTGATGAAACCGTATGTACGTGCAATCCAGGCGTCCACTGGACCCGTTCTCCGGGTCACAGTGACTATATCAACTGGCTACTGTGCCAGCTGGTGGATAGCTCGGCTCGAGAGCCGATGACGGACGTGCCAAGCTGCGATAAGCCTCAGGGACCCGCATGGAGGGAAAGAACTGAGGATCTCCGAATGGGAATCCCCACGCAATTGCCTTGCGCAATGGGGAACGCTCCGAATTGAAACATCTTAGTAGGAGCAGGAAAAGAAAGCAATCCGCGATATCGTGAGTAACGGCGAGTGAAAGCGACACAGTCCAAACCGAAGCCTTCGGGCAATGTGGTGTACGGACTACCCATAACGAATCTGGATCTCACACGAAGTCTCTTGGAACAGAGCGTGATACAGGGTGAAAACCCCGTAGTGTGAGTGAACGATTCCGGGGTTGTTCCAGAATAGCGGGGGTTGGATATCCCTCGTGAATTACGCAGGCATCAACTGCGAAGACTAAACACTCCTCGAGACCGATAGCGAACAAGTAGCGTGAGCGAACGCTGAAAAGCACCCCGAAAAGGGCGGTGCAATAGGGCTTGAAATCAGTTGGCGATAGAGCGATGTAGCATACAAGGTCGTCTGACGAATGAACCGAGAGCGATCTCACAGTAAGACTCAGACGAAGCCGATGTTACGTCGTACGTTTTGAAAAACGAACCATGGAGTGCATCTGACTGGCGAGTCTAAGGGGTGAACCCCCGGAGGCATAGGGAAACCGATACGGCCGCAGTCTTTGACCAGGGCCACCGTCTTCAAGGGCGGGGAGCCAACCGGATGCGACCCGAAACCAAGTGATCTACGCCGGAGCAGGGTGAAGCGTGGCGAAAGCTGCGTGGAGGCCCGTTAGAGTTGGTGTCCTACAATACCCTCTCGTGACTCTGGTGTAGGGGTGAAAGGCCCATCGAACTTGGCAACAGCTGGTTCCAACCGAAACATGTCGAAGCATGACCTCTGATGAGATAGTCTGTGAGGTAGAGCGACCGATTGGGAATCCGGACTCCGAGAGGAGTTCGCTTCCCTGTCAAACTCCGAACTTACAGACGTCGTAGACTCAGGGAGTCCGGTGTGCGGGGTAAGCTTGTGCACCGTGAGGGAGACAACCCAGAGCTAGGTTAAGGACCCAAAGTATGGATTAAGTGCGATTGAAGATTGTCTCGAGCCCTAAACAGCCGGGAGGTGAGCTTAGAAGCAGCTACCCTCTAAGAAAAGCGTAACAGCTTACCGGCCGAGGTTCGAGGCGTCGAAAATGATCGGGGCTCAAATCCATCTCCGAGACCTAGCGGCGTACTCATAGTACGATTCCGTAGGTTGGCATACTGTTTGGGTGGAAGCACGGGGGAGACTTCGTGTGGACCGAGCAGCAAAGAAAATCATGGTCTCAGTAGCAGCGAGAGTCGGGTGTGAACCCCGACGACCTTACGCGCAAGGGTTCCTCGGCACTGCTAATCAGCCGAGGGTTAGTCGATCCTAAGTCTAACCGTAACTCGAATTAGATGAAAGGGAAACTGGTTAATATTCCAGTACTATCTTGCATTAAAAGTCGACGCTTTAGGGAACACCGAGCGGGGCCTTCGCCCCGTCGAATCACCGAACTTCGTGGAAGCCGTAATGGCACGAAGCGAAAGAATGGTGAGATAGGGAAACTCGGCGGTACCTAGAGCCCGTGAAAAGACGAGCAAGATAATCGTACCGAGATCCGACACAGGTGCGCTGGCAGAGCAAGCCAAGGTCTGTCGGGATCAACCGACGTTAGGGAATTCGGCAAGTTAGTCCCGTAAGTTCGCGATAAGGGATGCCTGCTCTTGATCGAGCAGGTCGCAGTGACTCGGACGCTCCGACTGTCTAGTAACAACATAGGTGACCGCAAATCCGCAAGGACTCGTACGGTCACTGAATCCTGCCCAGTGCGGGTATCTGAACACCCATTACAATGGGACGAAGGACCCGTCAACGGCGGGGGTAACTATGACCCTCTTAAGGTAGCGTAGTACCTTGCCGCTTCAGTAGCGGCTTGCATGAATGGATCAACGAGAGCGTCACTGTCCCAACGTTGGGCCCGGTGAACAGCACGTTCCAGTGCGGAGTCTGGAGACCCCCAAGGGGAAGCGAAGACCCTATAGAGCTTTACTGCAGGCTGTCGCTGAGACGTGGTCGCTAATGTGCAGCATAGGTAGGAGCCGATACACAGGTACCCGCGCCAGCGGGCCACCGAGGCAACATTGAAATACTACCCGTTAGTGACTGCGACTCTCACTCCTGGCGGAGGACACCGGTAGCCGGGCAGTTTGACTGGGGCGGTACGCGCTCGAAAAGATATCGAGCGCGCCCAAAGATTTCCTCACGCGAGTCGGAAACTCGTGGAAGAGCGCAAGAGCATACGGAAGTCTGACAGTGACATTCCCAACGAGTGTCGCTGACGCGAAAGCGTGGTCTAGCGAACCTACGAGGTTCATTCATGGGACCCGTAGATGACAGAAAAGCTACCTTAGGGATAACAGAGTCGTCACCGGCAAGAGCACATATCGACCCGGTGGCTTGCTACCTCGATGTCGGTTCCCTCCATCCTGCCCGTGCAGAAGCGGGCAAGGGTGAGGTTGTTCGCCTATTAAAGGAGGTCGTGAGCTGGGTTTAGACCGTCGTGAGACAGGTCGGCTGCTATCTATTGGGGGTGTTTAGGAACATGACGTGAACGTTCGTATAGTACGAGAGGAACTACGAATGGGTGCCACTGGTGTACCGGTTGTCCGAGAGGGCAGTTGCCGGGCAGCTACGCACCGCAGGGTAAGAGCTGAAAGCATCTAAGCTCGAAACCTACACGGAAAAGAAGTTCCACTGAGGTCACTCGTAGAAGACGAGTTCGATAGACTCGGGGTGTACGCAACGAGGCAACGAGTTGTTTAGCCCGCGAGCACTAACAGACCAAGCCACATTCATACGCACTGAGATCCGGGAACGGGTCCAGGCGCAAACTGGATTGCACGTACATTAAGTCAGATTCGACGCCACCGATATTGGTATGGCGACGGTTCGATTCCGTCGATCGGATTTAAGGCGGCCAGAGCGGTGAGGTTCCACCCGTACCCATCCCGAACACGGCAGTTAAGCTCACCTGCGTTCTGGTCAGTACTGGAGTGAGCGATCCTCTGGGAAATCCAGTTCGCCGCCCCTATTCATACTCAGAAAGCCCACCGGAGATTCCTCCGGTGGGCTTTCTTCATTTATGGCGAGTGGAATCCCCACTCGCGTATCACTCATCCGTGAGCCGCAGCACGCGGTCTCGACGAGAGGCCGTCACGCGGTCACGACGAGTGTAACTGCGAGTCGTCTCCGATAGCCTACAGAGAGTCATCCCTCTCCCTCAGGCACTCGTTCTCTGTTGCCCCAAACGAGGGGTTTTCGAATCACAGATGCCGCACACCGTCAGGCTTAAGCACAAGACAGCGGTACGATTAATTGCGCCAAGGTGGCAGAGTTCGGCCCAACGCATCCGCCTGCAGAGCGGAACCCCCGCCGGTTCAAATCCGGCCCTTGGCTTTCTCTTTGAACTTATTTGGAGTGTCTTCTCCTGAGGAACCGTCGACCAACGAGTAAAATCTGAGCTGATGGTTCTCGCCGGTTGGCCCGCCGGACCGGGAGATGCTGCTCGAAAATCGTGCAGACGGAATCGGAAAAATGCACAGACGCGAGACTGCGTTCGGGCTCGTCCGACGGTGTTACTGCGCCATCGTCACGTGGCCCTCGGGAGCCTGGTCTTTGAGCGTCTGCATCGCCGCACGGGCCTCTTGCCGGGTTGGGTACACCTCGATACTCTGTGCGAGGGAGTTCCCGTTGCCGTCGACGAGTCGCCAAATCCAGCCGTCGTTCTGGTAGTTGAGTTCGAACGTCGGGTCGTCGATCTCCAGCACGCTCGCGTTGGCGACGAAGTCGCGGACGGTGTCGATTCGGTCTGCGGCGGCCGCTTGTGTCTCGAAGGGCGTCGCACCTGTCGCGACGACGCGTTCGTTCTCGTCGAGGAGTCGCCAGCGCCATCCATCGACGTCTTCGAACAGTTCGAACCCGGCGTCACCGAAGTCGATAGTGTGTGCGTCGGGCACGAGTTCTTTGAGGCGTTCGATGGCGTCGAGCGTCGCAGGTTTCGTGCCGTACTGGGTACTACTTCGGGCGTAGGTGTTTCGCTCGCGGTCGATGAGCACCCAGCCGAACCCGTCGTCGTGGTGGGTGAGCCGAATGGCAGCGCTGTCGATTTCGAATATCGGTGCGCTGTCGGCGTTTGCCCGCAGTACCTCGATATCACGGAGTGCTGCGTCCCGGTCGGCGTACTGCAGCGTTCCGGTCGCGACGACGGCACGCGAGGGGTCGAACACGCGCCACGACCACGTGTCGGTCGCCGCTAGTTCGATAGCGTACGTTTCGACCACGCTGACCGGCGCGCCCACCGCGGCGGTTCGAACGTCTTCGACGTGGGCGGCGGCGTCGTCGCGGGTGCCGCGAGTCTCGGTCCCGTCTGCGATACTCTCGTTTTCGACGGTGACGTAGCGCCACGCCCAGTCGCCGTCGGCTGTGTACAGTTGGAAGATGGGGTCGGCCATCTCGCGGACCTCGGCGTCCGGTGAGAGGTCGACCAACAGGTCCATCGCCTGTCGGGCGGCCTGCCGACTCGGATGTTTCGAGGCGCCTTCTGCGATGAGGTTCCCACCTTCGTCGATGAGTCGCCATCGCCACTTGTCGTCGTCAGTGCGGACGAGTTCGAACGCGGCCGTCTCTATCTCGAGAATCTCGGCGTCGGGTGCTTTCTCTTTGAGCGTCTGCATCGCTTCGCCGGCACCCGCCTTGGACTCGTAGGACTGCCCGCTGTCTGCCAACACCGCACCGCCTTCGTCGATGAGTCGCCAGCGCCACTCGTCGTCGTCGGTCTTGTACTGCTGGAAGGCCGAACTTTCGAACTCCAGGAGGTCGGCTTCGGACGCCTGCGACCGAACCGTCTGGATGATTTCGCGTGCTTCTTCGGGTGTCTCGTAGCCACCCTCGCGGTCTGCGACGATCGTGCGGTCTGCGGTGACGAATCGCCAGTGCCACCCGGTTTCGCCGGGGTATATCTCGTAATCGCCGGCTTCGATAGAGACGACGTCGGCGTCGGCCGCCGTGTCGGCAATCGACTCGGCGCACTGGACGAGTGGTTCCGTGTCGGTCGCAGAGTCGCTGTTTCGAGCGACGACCTCCTCGCTGGAATCGACCAGTCGCCAGTCCCATCTGTTGCCTTCGGAGAACACTTCGAACCCGGCGCTCCCCTTCTCGACGACCGTCGCGTCTCCGATATCTTCGAAGAAGCCGTCGGCGGAGGCCTCTGCGAGTCGTCGCTCGCCGAAGGCCGTTCCACTCGCCGCGAGTGCTCGGTCTCCCGAATCGACGACTCGCCAGCGCCACTCCTCGTCGTCTTCGTAGAGTTCTGCACCGACACCGTCCAGTGCCAGCACTCGAGCGTCCGGCACTAACGACTGGAAGTCGTCCACTGCGGTGGTGGCCGACTCGCGGTCGGCGTGGGCGTCGACGTCGCCGGCGAGTGGGTTGCGGTCTTCGTCGATAATTCGCCAGTGCCAGTCGTCGCCTTCGCGGTAGTAGTCGACTGCAGCACCGTCGATGTCGATAACCGGCGCGTTCGGGCCGGTGTCTTTCGTGAAGCTCACGGAGTCTTCGACACCGTCGCGTGCACTGTAGACGGTGCCACTCTCGGCGACGACGCCGCCGTCTTCTTGCATCAGCACCCACCGCCACTGCCCGTCGTCTTCGTAGAGACGGAACGCGGCCGTCGTGATTTCGAGCATCCCTGCCTTCCCAACGAGTTCGCGGACTTCTTCGACGGACTCGCGTGCCGTCGCGCGACTCCCGGTCGTTCGAGTGCTATCTGCGACGGCGTCTTGCTGTATCGCTCGCCACGTCCAGTCTTTGTCCGTCTTGCGGAAGACGCTGAACAGTGTGCCAGTGGTCGAATCACCAATCAGGACAGGCGGTTGGTCGGCGATGTTCAGCAACTCGTCTTCGACGAACATTCCCTGTTTACCGGTCACGACCGGAACCAACACCGCGACACCAGCGATGACGGCGATTCCGACCGTATAGAGCGCGACGATTTCGTTCGTGTAGTTTGCCCCGGTTCGCCAGTGTTGCGGGTATGCCCATTGGAACGCGAGTACGCCCAGCATCGAGAGCCCCGCGCCCCCGAGTGTCACTTGGACTGCTCGCCAGCGTACGGGTAACAACAGGACGATGCCGAGCATCGCCAGTGGGAATCCCAGCGCCGCGAGTGTGACGGAAATTCGCCAGTAGAACACGTTGACGCTGCCACCGGCGTTCGGCAGTCCCGTGAGGAAGATGGCCACCCCGGCGAAACTCACGAGATATCCGGTGACGAACAACCAGTATCCGTAGACGTCTTTTTGCGAGTCGGGTTCTCCGACGTAGCGTTCGTACAGGCGGTATAGACGGCCGTGTAAAACATTAGCGTGTGACATGGGCGCTCACACGTTACAACTCACGAAAGCCGGTAATAACGTTAATTGCCGATTATGCAGTCATATCAACGAACACGTACTGCTTCGGCCGTTGTGCGGTCTTCGAAAATAGTCCATTTAACGACTACGAGCTGTCATTTTGTGTGTCGGTCGAGTCGTGAGTGGAGTTCGTCGACCGATAATTCGTCGCCTCCCTCGGTCGCGAGTGTGAGTGCGTCTCGTCTCGTCTCTCGTTGCCGAACCGTCGCTTCGACGGTCGAAAAGCAGGCGACTGCTCGTTCGAGTGCGTCGAGAGCGTCGGCGACCCGCTCTACGTCGCGGAGTGCGTCTGCCAACTGACAGAGACACCGGCCTTCGGTCACACCGTCGGGTGCCGTCTCGACGGCGTCGCGTAGGTGCTCGAAGCCAGCGTCCTCGTCACCCATCTCGACGAGGATTCGTCCGAGGATTGCGTTCGAACGTGTCTTTTCTTCCGGTCCGAGGTCGACCGACCGTTTCGCGACGGCTTCAGCGATGTCTCGCGCTCGCTCGAGGTTGCCTCGTTCGAACTCTGCTCGCGCTTGGATGCGTCTCGCCGCGGCAACCCTGGATTCGGACTCCTCGAACAGGTCTGCCGCCCGTTCGGCGTGGTCGATTGCTGTCTCGGGGTCGTTCAGTTCGAGGGACGTCTCTGCGAGTCCCTGCTGGACACCGCCGTTGACCCACCCGAGTTGCTCGTCGGCAGTCAGTTCGAGCAGGCTGGTGTATCGCTCGTGAGCGTCTTCGAGTCGTCCACTGCGAACTTCGATTGCTGCGAGGTTCGCCGAGGACGACGCGATACCGAGTGTGTCTCCGATATCGCGGCGGATTTCGAGGGCCAACCGTGTGTATCGCTCTGCCTGGGTGAGCGTCCCATCCTCGTTCTCGATGACGCCGAGAATCGAGAGGCTAATCGCTTCTCCCCACCGATAGCCGATGTCTCGGCGAATCTGGAGGCTGCGGTGGGCGTACTCACGCGCTTCGTCGTACGACCCGGTGAGCTGTTCGGCTTGCGCGAGGTTCGCGAGTGTGCTCGCGATTTTCGTCTCGTTCCCGACGTCTGCTCGGAGCTCCAGTGCGCGTTCGTACTGTTCTCGTGCGGCGTCGAAGTTGTCGACGCGCATCTCGATACTCCCGAGTGCGTTCAACACGTCGCTTCGCCCCTCGTCGTCGTCGATTCGCTCGAAGTGGTCGAGTGCCGTCCGTGCCGCCTCGCGTGCGCGTTCGAACTCACTTCGGAACCGGGCGACTTCGGACACGCCGGCGAACCCATCCGCGTGTGCTCGGACGAGCGCCTCCTCGTCGAGTTCGTCGACGTCGACGTCGGTGAGTGATTCGAACTCTCGTCTCGCTCGTTCGAGTTCGCCACCGTTGACGAACATACGGGCACGCCACCGGCGCGCGTCGAGTCGGCGGGTCGCGTCGCACGCGTCGGGAATCTCGACCGCCGAGTAGTCCGTCTCGGCGAACAGTGCCGACAGCGTCGGGTTGTTGACACCGAGTTGGAAGACGCTCTGGACGAGCCGGTCACCCCACGATTCGAGGTCGTCTTCGATGGTGCGGACGACGTCTGCTGTCCCGCCGAACACCGATTGAACGTGCTGGCGTTCGTCCGCGTCGTCGACGAGCGAAAACAGCGCCGCCAGACAGCGCTCGAACCGACGTCTCGCCTTGCGTTCGGACTCGACGTCGAGGAGTCGCTGGAGGAACCGCGTCGACCACGTCTCGTGGACGGTTCGGACACGGGTGTCGTCGGTGTCACCGAGCGCGGAGTAGAGCACCGACCGCTCGAGTTCGTCGAGTGCCGACTCGACGACCGATTCGTCCCGGCTCGACGACGACAGTACGTACACCAACGGGACGTCCACGTCGAGTCCGGCGGCGTTCAGGAGGTTGACGAGAACTCCCACGTCGACGCCGAGTTCGTCGTCGACACGCTGGAGGTCGTCGTAGACGCCGTCGATGTCGTCGAGGAGCGTCGTCGGACCGGAGTCGTCGTAGGACGTCGTTCCGATGTATCTGGCGAGTCGATGGAAGAAGAGGTACATCTCTCCGGGGGCGAGTTCGTCGGCCTCACCGCGGTGGAGTTCTTCGGAGTCGACGTCGATTGGTTGGTCGACCGTCGCCTCGAAGTGGTCGACGATTCGCTCGCGTTCGAGAGCGTCGACCGGTGGGACCGACAGCACGTCGATAGCCTGTGTTCGGTAGGATTCGAGACGCGCAGACCCACGGAGGTGGTTGTCTCGCCACTCGTTTTCGCGACTGTCGAACAGGAACGTCACCTGGCCGTCGTCGGCGAACTCACGGACGAGTTCGAAGATAGCGTTCGCCTCGCTCCGCGTCGCGTCCTCGACGACGACGAGTGCGTGCCCCGGCGTCTCGGCGAGGTACGCACCGAGATGTGCCGTCGCCGCAAACGGGTCTCGTTGCCCACTCTTTCGGTAGAGGACCGGTCCGCGTTCGCACTCGTACCATCGGGTGGCGACGGACATACAGACCGTACTCTTTCCGGACCCTGGCGGGCCGACGACGACGTGGTCGTCGCCGGAACGGAGTCGCTCGAACAGGTCGTCGGTGACGTTCTCGCGGCCGTCCGGCGTGGGTCGTTCACGGTCCAGTGCGTACCCTTTGCGAACCTCTCCGAGGTCGAACCCGGCACGCCAGCAGGCGAGCGGCGGCGAGGCCCCGACTCGGTCGAAGTAGTTTGCAGAGAGTCTGACGAACCCCTGAGAGTGGAGTGTCGTCGGCAGTGGGTCTCCGTGGACTCCGTGTACGTCTGCCGTGGCCTCCGAAACTGACTCACCGGCGTCAGAACCTGGTGTCGTCCGGGGGTCGACCACGTCTCGTTCGTCCTCTCGTTCGTCCGTGTCTTGCTTCGCTTCGCGTGCACCGGGCGGGTGCGTTGGGTCGTCTGTCTCGGCTGTCCCATCCGACTCGCCGCTGCAGTGTCCACCGAGGTCGAAGGGCGTCGCGTCCTTCCAGAGTGACTCGATGCGTCGTCGCCCCCACGCGACTCCCGCCTCGGACGTGTTGTTCACGACACACCGAGGGCGTTCACTCTCGTCGTAATCGACGACAGACAACAGAGTCGTCCCATCGGTGACTGTGAGTGTGAGGGAAAACGGGGGGACGTCGCCCGTGCGAATCGAACAGTTGGGTGCGTTCTGCATCGTCTCGAGGAGGACGGGGAACTCGCGCCAGAGTGCAGTGACGACCGACTCGGGTGCGACGATGCGACACGAGTGACCCGCGGCGACCCACTCGGTCAGTCGTTCGGTGTACGCGTGGTTCGGTCGTCGGGCGAAGACGAACGAACCGTGACTCGTCGAGTCGAATCGGTCACCGAGTCGTTCGATAGGTCGGTCCGGTGAGGGCCCACTGGAAAACTCCACGTCGGACCCGACGACTACGTCGATGGGGAGCGGATAGTCGGTCGTCTCTTCGACGAGCACCGGGTCGAGTTCGAGAACGTCCTGGAGGTCGTCGCGGTACGACCGAAAGAGGGTGAGGAGGTACCCTCCCTTCAGCGACGTCGTATAGCCTCGGTTCCCCTCGACGACGAGTCCGAACGTATCGAGTTCGCGGACCGCTCGGTCGACGGTCGAACGAGAGTAGCCGAGTGTGTCTGCCAACTCGGGTTTGTCGAGACGGTTTCCGTCGAGCACCCGGAGGAAGTCGAACCGGTCGAAGACGAGTTCGATGAGGTCTGCGTTGGTGTCACTATCGGTGGTCATCGACGGTTCTCCTCTTTTCTTTCACCCGTTGGGTAGTGGACTGCCCAGTCCCCCGTCTGCCCGTACCCAGTCCCCCTCCGCCCGTACCCTGTGTCCATTTCCCCCAACATTGATTTGTCCGCGTTAAAACCCTTGTCCGATACGCACCCCCGTCGTATTTTGGCTGGGGTCCCCCAGTATTCGGGGAGACACGCTGTTCACCACCAGTCACGAACCGCGCGGCGTCACTCCACAGAAAAGTAATCGTTATACGCCGTGTGGCCCATGCCGAAACCATGCAACGACGCGCCGCGATCATCTCCGTCGTGTTCTTCCTGGTCATCGGTGCCGGTGCATACTCGCTCATCGCGACTGCATCGACGCCGACGGTCAGTTTCGAGAACCCCGAGTACTCGCTGGCACAGGGAGACGAATTCTCCGTCCCCGACAGTGACCAGACGTTTACAGTGTCGTCGATTACTGAGGAAGAGGAATCTGGCGGGCACGGTGGCGGCACCACCCTCGTCCGTTCCGGAGAAATCACCTACGTAAACGAATCAGCCCGCTTCACCGAGACGTGGGACAACGGCAGTACCGTCACGCTCGACGGCACGGACTACCGTGTCGAAATCGAGAACGTCTCCGACCCGTCGGAAGCGACGCTCGTCGAGCTTCGCAACGACTCTGCCATCCTGCAGAACGACCAGAACGCCGACAACGAGACGGTCACCCGAGACGGTGAAGAGTACGTCGTCGTCGACGGCGACACGCTCGTCCTCGCCGAGGAGTACTTCCCGGCCAACGAGACGCGCACCGTCGCCGAAGGTGACTCCTTCGCGTACGACGAACAGGACGTCACCGTCGCCACCGTCGAATCCGCCGGTGTCACGCTCGAATGGTTCGCCGCAGAAGAGAACACCATCGGCGTCGACAACGAAGCGAACGTGACCGTCGGCGGCCAGCAGTACCTCGCGTACTTCCCCGACGGTGAGACGCTCGTCCTGACGCAGAACTACGAGAGTTACGACGCGCAGGTCGAAAGCATAGAAGAGTTCCACCTGTTCGAAAACGGTCTGTGGGGCGTCGTCATCGTCGCCTTCTCGACCATCGTCCTCCTCATCGGGATGGCGTTCATGCCGTCACGGTACTGAACACCGCACCGCGTTTCACTTTTTACGGACACTCGTCACGCCGAGCCACGCGAGCACGACGCCGATTCCGATGGCCGCAATCCCCCCGAGAATCTGGAGAACAGTCCCCACGCCGCCGACGGCCGTGTAGCGCCATGGCATCCCGACGAGCGTCCCAGCACTGGCGAGTACGACGAACGTACCGACTGCGACTACCATCCACGTCTTCCACTGGGTCGTCGTTCCTCGTACCATTTAGTGTGATATTCACCTCGGAAGAAGAAAAACTGAGGGGCAAATCGACTCGTCGGCCGCACGTCTCACTCGGCCTCGCTGTCCGGACAAACTCTTGTCAACGGAGTTGTTGTTCGAGATGAAATGGAGGGGTTCGGTAGTTGGGAGAGAGGTTCGGTAGTTGGGAGATGAGTTCGGTAGTTGGGAGATGAGTTCGGTAGTTGGGAGATGAGTTCGGTAGTTGGGAGGTGTGTAGGTAGGAGTACGTCTCGGCGTGTTCGCGTAGAAAACCGCCCCCACGGAGGGCTTACCGGCGGAGGAAGTCGAGGAGGTGGTAGTCGTGGTCCGGTTTGTAGGTGCGGAACACGAGACTGTTCGCGAGCACCGACACCGACGAGAACGCCATCGCACCGGCAGCGAAGACGGGTTGGAGCAGTCCGAGCGAGGCCAGCGGAATCATCGCCGTGTTGTAGCCGAGCGCCCAAAACAGGTTCTGCTTGATTTTCGAGAGCGTCCCCTCGGAGATGCGGATGGCTTTCACCACGTCTTGTGGGTCGTCACGCATGAGCGTCACGTCGGCCGCCTCGATGGCGACGTCGGTGCCGGACCCGAGTGCGGTTCCGACGAACGCCGCGGCGAGTGCTGGCGCGTCGTTGACGCCGTCGCCGACCATCATCACCTTCGTGCCGTCGGACTGGAGCGATTCGACGGCGTCGGCTTTGTCCTCGGGGAGGACGCCGGCGCTGACGTTGTCTGGGTCGATACCGACCTGTGCGGCGACGGCGCGTGCGGTCCGCTCGTTGTCGCCAGTGATCATGTGGACCTCGGTGCCGCGTTCGTAGAGCGCGCTGACGGCCGCCTTGGCGGTGTCTTTCACTTCGTCGGCGTCGGCGACGATACCGGCGAGTTCGCCATCGACGGCGACCAACATGGCCGTCTTCCCCTCACGTTCGAGTTCCTGCAGGGCGTCTTCGGCCGGTGCGGGGTTGACTCCGTCGTTCGACAGCAGTCTTCTGTTGCCGACGAGGACGGTCTGGCCGTCGACAGTCGCGCGGATGCCGTGGCCGGGGACGTTCTCGAACTCGTCGGGGTCCGAGAGGTCGAGACCGCGCTCTTCGGCACCGTCGACGATGGCGCGCGCGAGTGGGTGTTCGCTGTTGCGTTCGGCAGAGGCGGCGTATCGGAGGACGAAATCTTCGTCGAGTACGCTGTCCTCGGAAGCGACAGCGCCCGACCCGTCCGCCGTAGGGCCGAGTGCGACCACGTCGGTCAGCGTCATCTCACCTTTCGTGAGCGTGCCCGTCTTGTCGAAGACGACTGTCTCGACGTCTTTGACGCGTTCGAGGATGTCACCACCCTTGAACAGGACGCCGTTTCGGGCACCGATAGCCGTCCCGACCATCGTCGCGGCGGGTGTGGCGAGGCCGAGGGCACACGGGCAGGCGATGAGCACCGCCGAGGCGAAGACGACGACGGCGAACTCGAACGTCGAGACGGTCCCGCCTGCGATGGCCGGGCCGCCGGCGACGAGGCCCCAGAGCGGGAGTGACTGGACGACCCCAGCGAGCGTCTCTGGGAACAGGAACCAGACGGTTCCCCAGAAGAGCGCGTTCACGATGACCGCCGGCACGAAGTACGCCGAGATTCGGTCGGCGAGGTTCTGAATCTCGGGTTGGCGACCCTGTGCTTCCTTGACGAGCGAGACGATCTGCTGAATCGCCGTCTCCGACCCGACTTTGGTCGCTTCGACGACGAGGACGCCGTTTTGGTTCACCGTCGACCCGACGACTTCGTCGCCGGGTTCTTTCGAGACGGGAACCGACTCGCCGGTGACCATCGATTCGTCCACCGCAGAGTCGCCATCGACGACGACGCCGTCGGTCGGAATCTTCTCACCGGGGCGGACCTTCATCCGGTCGCCAACCTCGACGTCGTCCAGTGGGACCTCTCGTTCGGTCCCGTCTTCGTCGACGAGCGTCGCGGTGTCTGCTTCGAGTTCGAGGAGACTTCGCAGTGCCTCGGAGGCCTGTCCCTTCGACCGCGCTTCGAGGAAGTTCCCGAGCGTGATGAACACCAAGATGAGCGCGGCAGTGTCGAAGTAGAGGCTGCCGGCGAGGAGCCCCACGAGGACGGCGACCGAGTAGAGGTACGCCGTCGAAGAGCCCATCGCGATGAGCACGTCCATGTTGGCCGTGCGGTTCCGGACGATGGCCTTGTAGGAGTTGGCGTAGAACTCGCGGCCGAGGACGACCTGCACTGGGGTCGCGAGAGCGAACGCGAGCCATCCCATCGGAACGCCAGTACCCGGAATCGTCTCGGGGAGACCCGAGGCGGTAAACAGTTCGACTGCGAGCATCGCCAGCAGTGGGGCCGACAGCGCCGCGCCGAAGAGTGTCAGTCGTCTCTGTCGCCGGATTTCGTCGTTTCGGGCGGCGTCACGCGCGTCTTCGCCAGCGTCGGCGTCGTCGCTCTCGTCGTCACGAATGGGGGTGTACCCGGCGTCTTCGACGGCCTGATAGAGGTCGTCGAGCGTCACGTCGGCCGGGTTGTACGTCACGAGCGCTTCGTCGGTGGCGAAGTTGACTTCGGCGTCGACGACGCCAGGGAGCGACTCCAGTGACTTGCGATTCGCGTCGGCGCAGTTCGCACAACTCATGCCGGAGATGCCGATACTCCGCGTCTGAGAGACGGCCTCGTAGCCCGCCATCTCGATAGCGTCGTACACCTCCGCCAGCGATACCTCGTCGGGGTCGTACTCGACAGTTCCCTCGTCGGTGGCGAAGTTGACCGTCGCCTCCGACACCCCGTCGAGTGCTTCGACTGTGTCCCCGACTGCCCGCGAGCAGTTCGCACAACTCATGCCGCGGATGTCCAGGTGGGCCGTTCTGCTACTCATTACTATTGTATACGTACCCCTCTCTTACCTAAATTGTGCCTTACGAAACGAGGGAAAATACCACGCCTGACTTTGGATTCGAAGGTGATTCCCGAAGATGACGTTCTTCTCAGTCGTCGTTTGCGTCTGCTCCCGCTTCGAGACGGTCGTATCGGTCCTCGAAGCGACCCAGACAGGACGAACAGCAGAAGTGATACAGCGACCCACCGATACGAGCGCTCTCGCCTTCGCTCGTGACGGTGTTGCCACACTCGGCGCACTCTAAGGCGAATCCGGTTCCGTTGACCGTCGGCGTCCACTCGGCGGATTCGACGAGGTCTACGTCGTAGTTCCGGACCTTCGAGAGGTCGACGAGTTCGTTCAGTTCGGACCGTGTCGCGTCGCCATCGAGTCGAGCGTGGAACGTCACCTCGCCGTCGACCGAGACGAACAGATGTTCGACCGCGTCGGACCCCCGAAGCGTGTCGCGTACCTCGTCGACGAACTCCGGGCGGACAGCCAGCCGAACGAGGACGGGTGTCCCACCCGAGAGCGTCGATTGGTCGAGGTCGACCGTGAACCGTCGGATGATTCCTTCCTCACGGAGTCTGTCGATTCGGTCAGAGACTGCCGGTGCGGAGAGTCCGACGTCGTCGGAGATGTCACTGAACGGGCGGCGGGCGTCCTCCGCGAGGAGTTCGAGGATTCGGAGGTCTGTCTCGTCGAGGTCGCGCATGACCGACCGTAGGAGCCGTGGTGTGATAGGCATTACCCGAAATTGACTTTCGATTCGAACGTGTAGTTGGTTCTAAACCCACATCATTCAAAGGGTAACTCACTAAGTCTGGGAGTGTGTAGTGTACGGTGATGAGTACGACTATCACCGTCACTGGGATGACGTGCGAGCACTGCGAAGGCCGCGTCGAAGACGCACTCGCCGGGGTCTCCGGCGTGACCGACGCCACAGCAGACCGTGAGGCCGACAGCGCGACCGTCGAAGGCGAGGCCGACGTCGACGCGCTCGTGGCCGCCGTCGAAGGAGCAGGCTACGACGCGAGCGCCTGAGTCGGACGAACTTCTTCGACAACCTTCTCCGTTTTTCAGAACGCCGTTAGTCGGTGGTCACGTCGAGTGTCGCTCGAGACGTGTCGCCGACGGTTGCGATTGCCATCCGAGTTGGCTGGGACGACTCCCCTTCTACGGCTGGATTCGCGCTGTCACCGAACTGGAATCCGATACTGCTCTGCTTCCGCTTTGATGTGCGCGAGCGCCTGTTGCATCAGTACCCCGGCGAACGGGCCGATGACCGACCAGTACAGTCGGAAGCGTCGCCTCGCCTCCGGGTCGGTCGTCGCAGTCCGGGCCTCGTACGAGAGGAGCGTTCTGTCGGTTCCGTAGGGGCGAACCGAGAAACCGATGGCGAGCTTTGCGTATCCCGGTCGGTCGAACGAGACGAACTCGCCTGGTTCGATATCGACCCACTCGATGGTCGGTCTCCAGAACTTCCCGACGGCACCGAAGACGAACTCGTCGCCCTCGCGGTCG
The DNA here is from genome assembly GCF_009674625.1 of Haloferax marinum. GTDB lineage: Archaea > Halobacteriota > Halobacteria > Halobacteriales > Haloferacaceae > Haloferax > Haloferax marinum. The sequence continues at coordinate 1,917,809 of NZ_WKJQ01000001.1, forward strand.
CCGAGAACGACGTACCCAGTCGAATCGACGAGGTCGTCGAGCGAGACTGACGCGGGCGTCCCGTGCCAGCGTTCTCCGCGAAGGCGGGCACTGAGACGCTCCGGTAGTGCGCGAAGTTCGTTGAGGATTCGGACAGCGGTTCCCATCTGCATGAAGTCGATGCCCAAGACGGCACGGTACGTCTCGGCTGGTGACGCGTCGACGACGACGTGACGTATCTGCGTGACGTCGAACGTCGCGAGCACGCTGTCGATGAGCATCGACTGCTCGATTTCGGGTCGCTCGCGACGATTCGTTCTCTCACTCATGGTTCTCCACCTGTGAGAACTACGTGCGCACGCGAGAAATACGAGACTGAACGTCACGCAATGGCTGAACGTCTCGTGATACGCGACGTTCACTGTCTGCCGGACTCTCGACGTTCACTGTCTGCTGGACCCTCGACGTTCACTGTCTGCCGGTTCTTCGTTCCGACTCACCAACCAATCCAGCCTTCAGGTACAAGAGGGTCGGCGCGTAACACCAACTGTGCCTTCCCCGAGCGACGACGACTTTCAGACGCCACCACCGACCGCTCCAATCGACGACACGCCCACCGTCTCTTGTTCTCGCTGCGGGAACGAGTGGGACCTCGCCTACGAGTTAGACGAACTGAAACTCGGAAACCAGTCTGTCGAACAGTTCGCACTCGACCATCACCGACACACTGGCCACTTTCCGGACGACGTGTCGCCGTGGGTGACGAACTGCCGTCAGTGCCCTGCTACCGACCAGTTCTTGTCAGAAGGGGCCGCACGACGCTGGGCCCGAACGCACGCCAGACACACCCGCCACGACGTGGCGGTCGACCACGCAGACGAACAGTCGGTCGTCACTCCCGAGTGACTAGCGACCCGTCGAGGTGCGCTCGCGTCGAGGTGTGCTAGAACTCTGTGCTGCTCGCAGGCGTCGTCTCGTCGTGAACCGGCGTCGTTCGAGTTTCGGTCAGCACCGACTGGTCGAGTACCAGTCGCATCTTCGTATCCATACTCTCCGAGGCGACCACTTCGAACCCGAGTCCGAGGTAGACGTGAATCGCGCGTCGGTTCTCTTTGGCGACGTGGAGAACCAGTGCTTCGTGGCCTGAATCTGCCGCGTCGGCGATGGCGTGCCGGCACAGTTCGGTCCCGATTCCTCTGTTGTGACTGTCCTGATGGACGAACACCGCAATCTCGGGTTCGGGGTCGTCGCGCGGCGCGTAGGCGATGTGACCGACGATGCCGTCGTCACCGACGGCGACGAAGTTGCGCCCGCGTTCGACGAGCCCCGAGAGCCACTCTGTGATGTACTTCTCCCCAATCGGTGGGATTCCCATCGACCGGTGTTCTCTCCCGTAGTCACGGTACATCTCTTTGAGCGGTTCCCAATCGCCGGGAGTGTATGGGCGGATGATGAGGCCGCCTCCGTATTTATCGACAAATCGTGGACAGCGAGGCGGGCAGTACGGTGTGCCCGTACATTGGCTTGGGTCCCAGAAGGTGCCGTCCCCGTCACCGGCAGTCCCTCCAATCCCGTCACCAGCGGTAGCGTCCATACAGAGAGATACGCGCGGGGACCTCTTGAGACTGTTCGGTCGTCTCACACAAATTCGTCTCCTCTCTCCCTTCTTTCCCTTCTCTCTCCTTTCATCTCCTCTCTCCTTTCATCTCCTCCCCCCTCTCGTACCCACCGGATACTCGGCTGAGACCCGATTCGACGACTGACGACGCACAGTCGCGTAACTTATGCGTCTCCTCGTCTCCCGTGTTGCCGTGGCTACCGAGTCGGAAGATTCCCTGCAGGACGCCGACGTCGTAGAGCGGCGGCTCGAAGACGCGTTAGAGCGCGTCGCTCACGGTGCTGTCGTCTCCGTCCCCGCTATCGTCCTCGAACGAGGGTTGAACCTCGCGTTCACGGCTCTCTTGACCAACAGTTTCGCCGCGAGTACGTACGGGCTGTTCGCTCTCGCACGGCGGTTGCAACGATTTCTCGCACACGTCACACTGGGATTTCGAAGTGGTCTGAGTCGGTTCCTCCCGACGACCGACGCCGACGCCGACCGCGACGTAATCGCGACCTTCGCCAGTCTCCTGTTGCTGGCGGTCGCTACGCTCTTCGGCGGCGTGCTCTATCTGGCGACGCCGTCGATTGCGGCGGTCGCTGACGAGGGCCCACTGTTCGAGCAACTCCTCCGAATGTTCGCGGTTGGGCTTCCGGCGAGCGTCTGGTTGTTCACCGTCAGCGAGATGCTCCGAGCGTTCGAAGAGGTCGGTCCGCTGAACCTCGTGCTTCGAGTCGGGTTTCCGGTCGCCCAACTCGCCGTCGGGTTCGTCGGTGCGTTCGTCGTTCGTGACCTGGTGGCCGTCGCCGCCGGTGTGTGGGTGGCGATGGGACTCGTCGGCGTCGGTGCAGTTTGGTGGGTCGCGCGTGCACGTGGACTTCGGCCTCGGATTCGAACACCGGACTCCGTGAGACTGTGTCGTCGCTACGTCGAGTACACCACGCCGTTGTTCTTCGGCAGTATCGCCACGACGACCCAGCGCCTCGGGTTCTACCCGCTCATCGCCGTCTTCCTCTCGGGGACTGCCAGCGGTGTCTTCGCCGTCGGCGTCCTCCTCGGGACGGTGATTCGCCTCCCACTCCTGGGTATCAACCAGTTCATCCCGCCAGTCGCTGCGGCGCTCTCCGAAGAGGGGTACCAGAACGCGCTCGCCCGACTGTATCACGTGACGAGTCGGCTCGTCCTCGTGGGAGCGACGGGACTCGCCGTGCCACTCATCGTCTTTCGGCAGTCCATCATGGCCGTCTTCGGGCCGACGTTCGTCACCTACGCCCCGTTGCTTCCTGGGTTCGTCCTCGCGCAGTACTTCGCGTCCGCAGCGGGAAGCGTCGGTATTCTGCTGATGATGACCGACAATCAGCGTGCGTACCTCGTCGTCAACACGGCGATTACCGTCGTTCTCGCCATCGTAGCCATTCCGGCCACCGCCACGTTCGGGTTGGCGGGACTCGTCGGCACCTATCTCCTCATGTTGACGGTGAACAACGCCCTCGAAGTGGCCGTCCTGTACTATCTCGAAGGGTTACAACCGCTGACGTGGGCGCACGCGAAACCCCTCGCGGCGGCGATTCCGCTGGCAGTCGTCGCCCTCGGCGTCAAGTCAGTGCTCACTGGCCCGCTCGCCGTCGTGGTCGGAACCGCGTTCGGCCTCGTCGCGTACGCACTCGCAATCCGGGCGATGGGAGTCGCCCCCGTCGAGCGCCGGTTACTCGCTTCGCTGGTCGGCCGGTATCGGGCGGTCGTTGGCCGCTGATGGGTTTTTATAAGCCTCCACGCTCGGGTGGAGCGACTGTTCTCCCAGCTCAAACTCCGCATTTCGCCGGCCTGGGCCACTAGTCGCCCGTCTTCGACGATTCCCAGTTCCATGGATTCGAAAATCGGTCTGGGTTTATAACCGATTAGCAGTCCACGTCTCACATGTGAGGTGAAGGACGATGGCTGCAACCGGACAAATCGAGATGATGGGGAACCGGCTCGAGTTCGACTACTCGGAGAACGCCACCGGCTACGTGCTGGTGCTCACCCGACTCATCACGGGGTACTGGTTCCTCCACGCAGGAATCGGGAAGTACATGGCGGCCGAGCCGTTCGACGCGGCAGGATGGCTCGTGAACGCCACCGGTGGCTCGCCAATCCACGGCTTCCTCGCGTGGGCAGGCCAGACGCCGTGGATGCTCGAGTTCACGAACATCATGATTCCACTGGGCGAGGCGCTCATCGGGTTTGCCCTCCTCGTCGGGGTACTGACGCGCCTTGCCGCCTTCTTCGGTGGCGTCCTGATGGCGTTCTTCTACCTCGGGAACGCCGCCTGGAGTCACGGCATGGTCAACGGTGACCTCTTCGGCCTCATGATGTTCGTCATCGTCGGCACCCTCGCCGCGGGGCGCATCCTCGGCCTGGACACCTACATCGAGGAGATGGAGTTCGTCAAGCAGCGGCCGAAACTGAAGTACCTCCTCGGCTGAGGGGGACCCTAGTCCGGCGGCGAAGTCCGCCACACTCGTTGACCTCCTTTTCTGTGCGAACGTGCGGACAGCGTCGGTGCGCTCTCAGAGAGAACAGTCTGTGAGTGTCGCCTGTGTACCGAATGTCGCCTGTGTCTACTCGACGGCGACGACTTCGACGTCGAACACGAGCGTCTTTCCGGCGAGTTCGTGGTTGAAGTCGACTTCGACGGCGTCGTCGCGAACGGCGATGACGTCGCCGTGAAGCCCGTTTTCGGCGTGGACGTGCAGGCCCACCTCGGGTTCTTCGCCGACCATAGCCTCGAACGCCTCGGGGTCGTACGTCCGCACACGTTCGTCGTCGAACTCGCCGTAGGCGTTCTCCGGCGGGACGGTCACGGTCGCCTCGTCACCGACGGCCATTCCGACGACTGCCTCGTCGAGTCCTTCGATTACCTCGCCCGCACCGACGACGAACGACTGGGGTGCGTAGTCCTCTTTGCTCCGTTCCTGTGCGTCGAACAGGCCGTGTTCGACCGCGACCTCGTACTGCGACGTGTTGAAGACGCTCCCGTCTTCGAAACGGCCGACGTACTCGATGGCGACCCGGTCTCCGGAGTCGATGGTCATACCGAACTCTCTCGGGTGGATTCTGATAAATATCGTCATCGACGCGGTCCAGTCTCGGCGTCGTCACACCTGAATCGACGGCGACTCGTCGTCTCGTGGCTCGTTACTCGCCGTCTCGTGGCTCGTTCTGTGTGGTCCACGATGGCTGGCGTATGGTGGTCGAATCGAGATTTCCATAGGTCCACTCGAATCGCACCCGGTAGACGCCGTCGCCGGAGACCAGGCCGTACGTCACCGTCGCGTCAGAGACTGTCCCTCGGTCGTCGACGTACGCCACGAACTGGTAGTCTCGAACTGGTTCGACCCCGCCGATAGACGGCCGCTGACTGCCTTCGATTCGGTAGTACGTGGTGTTGCCGACGCGAACTTTCCCCGTCACGTTCGTCGTGCGCGTCGCCAGATACTGGCGGACGAGCGACGGGTTGAGCTGTCGCGGTTCGAACTGAATCGGTGGGTCGGCCGTCTCTCCATCGATTTTGCGTGTCTGTTGACTCCCGTTTTGGTGTTCCACGACGTACCAGTCACTACCGTCGTAGTTCACTGTCCGAACCCGTGCTCGTGTCCGTCCCGCTTCGACGTTCTCGACGACGAGATAGGTGTCTCCAGAGACGGCGACGTCCGTGTCGTACTGGACGCGAGTCGAATTCGGGTGGTCGTCTCGCGGGCGATACGTGTCCAACCACAGTGTGTACGACCGATTCGAGAAGGTCGCTTCGTGGGCATCACTGAGCGCAGTCAGATTCGTAATCCCCGTCTCCGAGACACCCGGAACAGAAGCGAGGTCACCGTCTTCGACGGGTTCGAGTTCGTCTTCCCCCACGGTACCGACGAACGCCGACGATATCGGTGCGGACGGGGTCGTCGAGTCGGCCGCCGACGCTCTTGCTGTCGCTGGTGTCGGTTGCTCGTACGGTTCGACCGTCGGCTGTTCGCTGTTCACGGCTTCCGACCCACCGGCCGACCCGACTCCCGGTTGTGTCGACTGGTCTAGTGGCGAATCGACGAGGCCGGAACTCACGGCTCCAACGCTCAGGACGAGGACGAAGACGACGAGTGCAGTGGCCCCTCGCGACGTCGGTCGACTGGCGTGAGCGACGCGCCTTTCGAACCGGTCGATACGCTGGCGCGTTCGCGTTCGGAGTGGAGGGGTGAGTCCGTCGATAGGTGCACCGAAGTGGCGCTCACAGAGTCTCTCCGCCTCGTGACGGTCGAGTGCGTACAGGAGCATCTCGACGAGTGCTACCGAATCGACGTGGGTCGCACCGTGATGGTCAGCGACCGCCTGCCCACGCCGGTTGTCACCGAAAGAGACGACAACATCGATATCTCTGTCACCATGCGGACGAAGCCACCACGACATCTTCTGAATCGTGCGACTGCAGACGGGTGCCAGAACGGTCGTCTGTCCGCTCCGTCTCGCGACGACGACGCCTGAATCGACGGCCGTCTCGAACCCACGGGCACGCCACACGTCCGCGACGAACGCGAGACTGGCCTGTAAATCGAGGCGTTCGAGGTGAGCGACGAGAGTTTCTCGTCGTCGGCCCGTCGGACCACCGGATACCATGGCTCTGTGTGACCTCAACCCCTCAACTGTCATAGCTACTTTTACGGATGAACTGACGCTTCCGGCCCGGCTCTGGATTCTATCTACACCCTCAGAAAAGGGCGTTCGCGACCGCTCCGAGTCGATTTGCGATGCCGAGAACGTCGAAGACGACGAGCAGATAGTAGACGCTGACGACGAACATGACTGCGCCCGTGACGCGATTGATGGCGGTGGTGTGGCGAGCGAACCAGCGGGTCACCTGTCTGCTGTACCGTTCGGAGACGAGCGAGAAGGCGAGCAACGGCGCACCGATTCCGAGGCCGAAGGCGAAGAATCCGAGCAGACTCTCGGCGGCGGTGTCGAACAGGACGGGAACCCGTGCGAAGAACAGTGCGATGAACCCTGGGTTACACGGGAGGACGATTGCACCGAAGAAGAATCCGTACGAGAACGCCGAGAGCGCGGGATGTCGGGTCTCTGGGGGTTGGATGGTCGGGATACGAGCGAAAATCTTCGCGTCCGCGAGGAGGGCGAGACTCACGACGAACAAGACGCCGAACGCGAGCGGTGAGACGATTTCGACGACTGTGGTGAGTGAAATCTCGAGAACGAGTGAGAAGACGACGCCGACTGCGAGCATGAACGAGACGGCACCGAGCGTGACCAGACCCCCGAGAACGGCGATGGGGAGCCCTCGATGGCCGCTCGATTCACGAGTACTCTGTCGTGCGAGATAGGCGAGAAACCCAGGGTACAACGGCAGTGCGCACGCCGCAGTCAACGGTGTTCCGACGCCGAGGACGAAGAGTTCGACCAGTCGCGGTGCGAGGTCCATCAACACTCGTCGACCTGCTCGCGCAGGTAGTCGGTCGATTTGAAGCCGTTTTTGATTCGGGTCGCCGCCCCGTCGGGACAGACGCGGAGCATCGGGACGGTGGGTGCACTCGCCATCGACGACCCGAACTCGTCGGTGAGGCTCTTCGTGACCGACTCGGGCGACAGAGCGTATCGCCAGTCGAACCCGTGACGGTCGGCGTGTTCGCGGACCTTCTCGGCGTCCTCGTTGGGGTCGATGTCGAGTGCGACGGTCACCACGTCGTCACCGACTGCCTCGTGGAAGTTTATCATCTCTTTCTGTTGGCTGAGACAGTTCGAACACCACACCGCGAACGTCTCCACGAGGACGGGACGGTCGGTGAGTTGTTCGATGGTGAACCGCTCTCCCGTCCGAACGTCGGTGAGTTCTGCAGTGTACCAGACGCTGTCACCTGCTGGTTGTCCACCGCCGTCTGCGCCGGTGTCTCCGGTCGATTGGTCGGACGTTTCCTCACTACCGCTCGGTCGTCCGCCGCCGAGGCATCCTGCGAGACCGACACTCCCTACGCCAGCGAGACGGAGGAATGCCCGTCGAGTCGGCCGATTAGTCATTGTATTGTAAGATACCTCTCGGAGATTAACTCGACTGCGGTGAGGCGTGCGCCGCGCACAACCTCTGTCTGGGCGGTTGTCTGGTCAATCACTCGAGCGCATGTGTCGCGCTTGCTGTGAGGGCAACCGGAGTTCGTCGAGTCCAGGAAGGTGTTCGATGTTGTAGACGACTTTGACGTCGTCTGTCGTCGGGGTGCTGATACAGGAGAGTCTGATACCGTACTCCATCATCTCCGGCGAGAGGATGTGGTTTGCAGGCATCTCCATCTCACCGTCGACGACGGCGACGGCGCAGTTCGCACACGCACCGCCGCGGCACGCATAAGGCCACTTGTGCCCGTCGTCTTCGGCCGCTTTGAGGAGGCAGGTTCTCGGTTCGACGACGACCGTCCCGTAATCTTCGGAGTCGAGTTCTGCTTCCGCCGCTTTCTCGAAGAGGTCCTCGTCGGTGAGTTCCCACGGGAAGTCGGACAGCACGTCGTAGTTGAGATACTCGACTCGCGCCCCCTGTGGTTGACTCTCGGCGTTCGGGTCGGCATCCGAGTCGTCACTGGGTTCGTCGTCGTCGACGCGGTCGAGGTCGCGCGTTCCGAGCGAGTAACTCGTGCGGAGTTCTTCGTACGCCGACCGAACCAGTTGGAACTCGTCTGCGGACCCGCCGTGGTCGGGATGTGCTTCCTTTACCCGTCGGCGGTAGGCCTCGATAACTTCCGCTTCGTCCGCATTCGAGTCGATTTGGAGGACGTCAAACGGGGTTTCCACGATTGGGCTAGTAGGAATTCGAGAGCATAAATCCACGGCCGCCGGCCGTCTCTGTCGGATTTTCGGTTCGGTGGTCGACGTTCACCCGGCACTATTCACTGCAGGTGACCTGCGTGGTGTATTTCATGGAGTATATACTGGCGTGTCACTGAGATATCGTATGGACCTCTCGGCCCCGCTTCCCGTGCTCCTCCTCGCGTTCGCCCCCGCCGTGATGTGGGGGTTCACACCCGTCATCGAGAAGCGCGCACTCTCGGACGGCGGAGCGCCGCTTCAGGCAGCACTCACCGTCGTCGTGGTCGATTCGGCAGTCTATCTCGTCGCGCTCGCCGTCTTTCAGGACGACCCCTTCGGTGGAATCTCGCTCGGAACAGTCGCCGTGTTCGCCGCTGCTGGGGCCGTCGGAACGGCACTGGGCCGAATCGCTATCTTCGCTGGGAACGCGCGGGTCGGCGCGAGTATCTCCAGCGCCGTCGTCAGCGCTCGCCCGTTGTTCGCGACGGCGCTCGCGGTCGGATTCATCGGTGAACCGCTCTCGGCACCGACGGCCATCGGTATCGTCGTCATCGTCGTCGGACTGGGTGTCCTCTCGCTTTCGAAGGGTGGTGACCTCGGCGGGTGGTCGGGCCGCGACCTGTTAGTTCCGCTCGCTGCCGCCGGACTGTTCGCTGCTGGCAACGTGGCACGACGCTGGGGGCTTTCGACCGCCGAAGCGACCCCGCTCGAAGCAGTGGCTATCAACGAGTTCGCCGCGCTCGTTGCACTCGGTGCGTACGTCGCCGTCGTCGGCAAAGACAGCGTTCTCGGTCGCCCCAGGCGGTCTTATGTGGTCTTCGCCGTGAGTGGGCTCATCACTGCAGTCGCGCTCCTCTCGATGTTCACCGCACTCGCGGCCCCCGAAGGGCGAATCGCCGTCGTCGACCCACTCGTGGCGACGGCCCCGCTGTTCACCGTCGTCTTCTCGTGGTTGTGGCTTGGAAATCTCGAACGAGTCACCCGCGGAGTGGTCCTCGGAGCGGTCCTCGTCGTCGTCGGTGCGGCACTCGTGACTGGTGGTCCCTCGCTCGTTCGAGGACTGACGACACTCGGCGTGTAACGTCGGTCACCGCTGACCGACGGCGGGCTGTGTTCCTACCGTTCGAATCGGAGCGCGTAGTGGTAGGGCGGTAATTCGACGCGCTCTGTGCAGGTCACGTCGGCCGCATCTTCCACGATGGCTTTCGTCTCGTCGGGCGTCATTCGCAACTCGGTCGGGGGGCCACGTGGGTCGCCCATGACGGTCGTCGTCTCGCGTGGCCTGTCGTGCCAGTTGACGACGACGAACTCGCCACCGTCGTGGAGTGAGTCGAACACCTGTTGGACGAGGGCCGTTTTGTCGTCGACGCCGTGGAACGTGTTCGCGACGAGGACGACGTCGACGCGCGTTGGGAGGAGCGTCGATAGTTCTCGAGCGTCGCCCTGTAGCGTGACGACGTTCTCGATGGCCTGTTGGTCGGCGAGGTGGTCGAGTTCGTCGAGGACCGACTGTTCGATATCGACAGCGTAGACTGTACTCGGGTCCGTAATTCGGGCCGCTGGGAGTGCGAAGTACCCGTTCCCACTGGCGACTTCTGCCAGCGACTTCCCCGGCGTCACCCCGAGACTGCGGAGAGTCGCTCCCGGCGTCGGCCACAGTCGGCCCCACCAGTCCCAGTCCGGTTGCCTCGTGTTCTGGAACGCGTCCATGTTGGTTCTTCGCTCGCAAAATCAGATAATGGCTGTGTTCTACTGGAAGGGGTTTTATGTGGGGTCTCTCGCTCAGGCGATGAAGCCGTTTGCGAGTTCGGCTTCTGCTCGCCGGAGTCGGTACGAGAGCGTGGACGATGGGATATCGAGCTCGGACGCGAGTTCTTCGATCGTCGTCTCCCGTGGGGACTCGTAGTACCCACGTTCGACGGCGATTTGGAGTGCTTTGCGCTGCGGTTCCGTGACGGAAACCGTCGAGAGAGAGTCGATATCCCAGCCCTTGGCCTCACAAAGTCTGTCGAGATGGAGCGTGATGTTGTCTCGGAGGTGGTCGTCGACGGTTTCGAAGAAGGTGTCGACGTTCTCTTCCGAGCGGATGAGCAAGCGCCACGTGTGAAATGCGTCTCGCCGGTAGGACTGAAATATCATGCCGAGGTCGAGGTATCTGGCCGCGTTTCCCACGACTGAATCACAGCGGTGGACCTCTCTGAGATACGTATAGAACACACGTGACCCCGGCGTCGATTCCAGTACGTCGTGATGTCGCGTCGCCCCACAGGTTGACCTGGTCATCCGTTCTTTTTGGTCGTCATCGAACCGAATCTGCTCGATTCGGTCGAGTTCGTTTGGCGGTCCGCTGAATCGCTCGACGAACCACAACTGGTCCCGACTGGCACAACTCCCTAGGGCGTGTGCGGTGACCTCTGGGTTGTCGATAAGTACGTCCATCACGGGATTTGCATCCGGTTCGTACTCCAGTGTGAACGTCAGTTCTCGCATGAGCGTCCCTCACACATACCCAGAGAACACTGTCCGGAGCGTACGGACTGAGACCGTGTCGCTCGGGTATCAGGTCGTGTTCGGCTGAATCCTCCGTCCGTTGCCGGGATTCGGTGTGTGTCTCTGTGCATCGTTCTCTGCCATATGTTGTCATTCATCAATAATTGGCTTTTTGGCAGGATTTCCAGAATGAGGGACGACGCCCGGTCGTCGTCGCACCAGTTGGCATAGGCCAACTCAGGGTATATGCCCGTTCGACTACTGGGGGTTGGTTGTTCACGATGGTGCGAAGACGACGATTCCTCAAGGCGGCCGGGAGTGCGACGATTCTTGGAACTCTCGCAGGATGTACCGGGGGTGGGGGAACCGAGACCACGACGACGACGTCACCTCCAACAGAGACGACGACGGCCACACCGACGCCAACCCCCGAAAGTCAGGTGGTCGACGTCGCCGTCGGTCCAGAGAAACGACTTCGATTCGACCCAGAGAGCATCGAGATACGTGTCGGTGACACGGTCAGGTGGACGGCTCTCAGTCCGGGCCACAACGTGACGAGCAAACCCGGTGCGTCTGAAAAGTGCAAGAATCCGGAAGGTGCAGAGCCGTTCGCGTCCTACGAAGGTGACACACACTACGCGATAATGGAGGTCGATGATGTGTACGAACACACGTTTACTGTCCCAGGAACGTACGTCTACGTCTGCGCCCCCCACGAAGACCAGGGCATGGTTGGCGACATCACCGTCGTCGAGTGAGTTTGGCTGAGGCCAAACCACCATTGATACTCGTTTACTTTGTTATTCGATAGCATGCCTAACGGTCAGTCACGTGGCGACGAACCAGCGGAGAACGACGAGCGAGACACGTCACGACGAAACAGGTACGTCGCACGGCGGCGGTTTTTGATGGCAACCGGAGCACTCGCAGGGGTCGGTGTGCTGGCTGGCTGTGGTGGCCAGACCGGTGAGACCGAGACGACAGCACCGCCGACGACAACGTCCACTGACACGCCGACTGAGACGCCAACTGAAACGACGGAGGAACCGACTGAGACACCCGAAGAGCCAGAAGAGCCATCGCTCGAAGAGCGGTATCCTGGCCTCGAGATACTCTCTCCCGAACCGGAGAACGCACAGGCTGCAAGCCGGAGTACGTACGCCGGCTATCTCACACCAAGAGAGGAGTTCTACATCCGAAATCACTACGTCTCGCCAACCATCGACGAGTCGGAGTGGCAGGTGTCGCTCACGGGGTTAGTCGACAGCGAGGTCGAACTGTCGATGGAGGAAATCAAGCATTCGTTTGGAACCGAATCCGTCGCCCACACGATGCAGTGTTCGGGGAACGGCCGAGCGTACTTCGAACCACAGGTGGGTGGCAACCAGTGGGGTTTCGGTGCGGTCGGAAACACGATTTGGACTGGCACCCCACTCAGCGAGATTCTGGACGCCTACGGAGCGGACACGTCGGCAGGCAACTACCTCTCTGTGATGGGTGGCGAGGCACCCGAGGGTGAGGACATCTTCACCCGGTCGATTCCGATGGAGAAGGTGATGGAAGATTCGATTCTGGCGTACGAGATGAATGGGGGTCCACTCTCGAAAGAACACGGGTTCCCCGTCCGATTACTCGTCCCCGGATGGTACGGCAACAACAACGTGAAATGGGTCGACCGGATGCACGTGATGGACACGATGGTGATCGGTGAGGAGTGGGAGACGGAAGAACAGCGCCTCTACACGCACTGGCAGCAGTACTCGTACCGCCTCATCCCCGAACAGGACGACGACGCTGTCCAATACGAGTCGATAGACATCTTCGACACGCAAGAACAGATGGAGAACACCGACCAGATTCGCAATGCCTACATGTACGACCAGTTGGTGAAGTCGCTCATCGGCTATCCTGGTCAAGGCCAAACTGTCAGACCATCTCCCGGCGGGACTATCGAAGTCGTCGGCGTCGCGTGGGCAGGTGACGACGCTGTCGAGACGGTCGAAGTGTCGATTGACGGGGGCGAAACCTGGGGCGAAGCCGAGTTCTACGGTCCAGCATACACAACGACTGGCTGGCGGCAGTTCCGGTACATCTGGTCGGACCCATCTCCGGGCGAGCATACCCTCGTCTCGCGGGCAACCGACGAAGAGGGGCGAACCCAACCAGCAATCATTTCGGCACCCGAGGAAGGTCTCCGAGGAATCCAAGACGACAAATTCCCGTGGAACGAGGATGGCTACGCCAACAACGCGTACATGCCTCACGCCGTGACCTGCACGGTGGAGCAGTGAGACGATGGTCGAACCAGGTCAAATCGCTATCGTCCACCTGACCGGTCGCCTCGTCGACGGTCCGGACGCTGGCGAGGTCTTCGAAACGACCGACGTGGACGTTGCGCTCAATGAAGGTGTCTACCACGACCATCGCCACTTCATGCCCTTCGAATTCCGTGTCGGCGAAGGACACGTCATCTCGGGACTCGAACGAGCGGTCCGCGAGATGTCACAAGGTGAGACGCAGACCGTCGTTCTCGACCCCGAAGAGGCGTACGGCCACCGCGACGAGAGTGTGGTCGTGACTGTCCCCCGTGACGAACTCGAAGCGAGAAGCGACGTCACCGCCGAGGTGGACGAACTCGTCCGGAGTGCCACCGGCGACGTCGGATGGGTCGTAGACGTCTCTGACGAGTCTGTGACCATCGACTTCAACCACGAACTGGCGGGTGAGCGAGTCGAGTTCGAAATCAGGCTCCTCGAGGTTCACGCGACCGAAACCGGAACGAATCCCGACGACGCTCAGTCCTCGAACGGCACAGTTTCCTCCTGAGTCGCTCGTTCCAGCCGACCATCTTTTCGGTCTACTCGTGCTCGTCGTCGTTTCTGCGTTGGTGTTCGGTAGCGACACGACTTCCAAGAGTACAAACGTCCGACGACACGAAATACACAGATGGGCCGTACAGACGTCGAAGTCGAGGACATCCTCGAGGAGATGACGCTCCGCGAGAAGGCCGCACAACTGGCCGGAACGTACGTCGGGACGATGGGAGAGACCCGAACGGTCGAGGACGCCACGGAGATGGTCCGCGAACACGGAATTGGTTTCGTGACGCCGTTTGGCTACGGTGCATCTCCGCACCGAGACTCGGAGGAGGTCATCGAAATCGCCAACGAACTCCAACGTGTCGCGCGTGAGGAGACGAGACTCGGCATCCCGATTCTCATCCCAATCGACGCGATTCACGGCAACGCCTACGTCGAAGAGACGACGGTCTTTCCACACAACCTCGGTGTCGCTGCGGCACGTGACCGTGAACTCGTCGAACAGATTGGTGCGGTCACCGCGAGAGAGGTCGCTGCAACTGGGTCGAACCTCACCTACGGTCCGACGTGCGACGTCGCCCGTGACCCGCGATGGGGTCGAACGTTCGAGACGTTCGGCGAGTCACCGTCTCTCTGTGGGGAACTCGCATCGGCGAAGGCACGTGGGATTCACGGCGCCCCAGTCGACGTCGCGGCCATGGCGAAACACTTCCCTGCGTATGGCGAACCCGAGCGAGGCGAAGACGCCTCACCCGTGGACAAGTCACTTTCGTCGCTCTACCGTGACTTCCTCCCACCGTTCGAGAAGGTCGTCGCAGCGGGTATCGAGGGCATCATGCCGAGCTACAACTCCATCAACGGTGAGCCATCACACGGGTCGCACTACTGGCTCTCGGAGGTTCTTCGGGACGAACTCGGCTTCGACGGCTACGTCGCCTCCGACTGGAACGGCATCGACATGCTCCACCAGAATCACCGAGTGACGCAGACACGACGGGAGTCTGTCTTCCAATCGTTCACCGCTGGTGTCGACGTCCACTCACTCGGTGGGGTCGACCACGTCGACCACATCGCCTCGCTGGTCGAGGAAGGCGAAATCGACGAATCGGCCGTCGATACGGCTGTCAGACGCGTTTTGGACCTCAAAGCCGCGGTCGGTCTGTTCGACGACCCCTTCGTCGACGTCGAGACGTCGGTCGAAACGCTCGGGAGTGACAGCAACCGCGACGTCGCGCTCGACGCTGCACGGAAGTCGATGACGCTTCTGAAGAACGACGCCGACTGCCTCCCGTTCGACCCATCGCTCGACGACGTCCTCGTCACTGGGCCGAACGCGGACGAACTGACACACCAGGTGGGTGGGTGGAGTCTCAAAGAGCGAGACGAACTCGATGGGACGACGATTCGCGAGGGCATCGAGTCGCTCGTCTCGTCCGAGATGGCCGTCACGTACGAACGGGGGTCGGGCATCGACGACCCAGACGATATCGACGCCGCAGTCGCTGCGGCCGAAGACGCCGACGCCGCTGTGGTGGTCCTCGGCGAGAACTGGTATCTCCACGAATTTGGACCACAGGACGTGACCGGCCCGACAGACCGATTCCCGAACCGGGCCGAGTTGGCGCTCCCGGACGCCCAACAGGAACTTCTCGAAGCAGTCGTCGAGACGGGAACGCCGACGGCGCTCGTTCTCGTCTCCGGGCGACCGCTCGCGGTTTCGTGGGCGGCCGAGAACGTCGACGCAATTTTGCAGGCGTACTATCCCGGTGCGGACGGCGGGGTCGCCGTTGCCGAGACGCTCTTTGGTGAGCACAACCCGAGCGGTAAACTCCCCATATCGGTCCCCCGTTCGGAGGGCCACTTGCCCGTCCGTCACAACTACCTCCCACACCCGTACCCAATCGGTGCCGACGAACATCTCCCGTCGTACGACCCACTGTTCGCGTTCGGCCACGGCCTCTCGTATACGACCTTCGAGTACCGTGACCTCTCCGTTGCCGAGGAGTCAGTCTCTGTCGGTGAGTCGCTCACGGTCTCGGTGACGCTCGAAAACACTGGGGACCGTGCGGGTGACGAAGTGGTTCAACTCTTCGGTGGCCGTGAACGTGCGTCCGTCGTGACGCCCGTCGAGGAACTCCTCGACTTCCAGCGCGTCTCACTCGCTCCCGGAACCGACACGACAGTCGAGTTCGACGTTCCAGTCGAGACGTTCGACGTCGTTCGCCCGGATGGGACGAGGCGGTTCGAACCAGGGCCACTCTCGCTCCGGGTCGAGTCGCTCGACGCGTCTATCGAAGCGGTCGAAAGCTGACCTACGGCGACGCTCACGCAGAGAGTATCGACTCACCGAGGTCGATATCCACCAACGAAATCGTCCGCATCTCGATATCCTCGAAGACGGCACCCCACCCACCGACGACGACGGTCCCATCCGCTGTCTCGAGTGTGACGTTCTTGTACGACCCGAGGTCAGAGAGCGCTAACCGAGTAGGCTGGTAGTAGTCGCCGAGATACGAGACGTCGACGACAGTCCCTTCGACGGTGGTCGCTGTCTCACTCGCAATCTCGTTTCCTTCGACGACCACTCTGAGTTCGTACCCCTCCTTCCACAGCGGAAGGCAGTCTCGTATCAACTCTTCCATGGTGACGTAGGTAAACTGGTCTCTGTCGTCGACGTAGACGGTGGGGTAGAGATTCCACAGACACGTGAGGTAGAACCAGTGGAACACGAACGGGAGGATTCGGTCGTAGACGAGGACACCGTAGTCCTCGTCTGAGCGCGTGTTTGGTGCGAAGCACGTCCGGTGTCGGTCGATGACGACGAGGAACGGTCCGGGAATCGTACACGCCCGAACCTCCGAGAAGATACCGTCGGGTTCGAACTCCGGCCGTTCGGCCTGCTCGTCGCCGACGTACACCGACGCACGGACGATGACCCCACGTTTTCTGGCCGCACGAAGTGCAGGAGAGAGTGACTGCAGTTGTTCGAACGTCCCGGCAACCTCGACGACGCTTTTGGCGTCGTCGATGAGCTCTTGTGCGTTTTCGACCGCCGTCTCGACACGCTTGGTGACGCCGACTCGTGCGTCCATCCGCGCTGGTGATTTGTACCGGTCACGGACCTCTTCTGCGGCGTCGTGCAACAGTTCTCCTCTACTCTCCAACTTGGACATCGCGTCTTCTGGGTCACTTGGCCGGACGTAGAGTTTCTCGCGTTCTATCGTCTCGACGTATCCTTTGGACTCCAAGCTCCGAAGCACGTCGTACACCTGTGAGACCGGAACCGAACTCTCGCGACCAACTTCGATGGCGGGAGAGGTGCCCATCTCCAAGAGTGTGAGGTAGGCGTCGGCCTGATACGACGTGAGGTCCGCGTACTCCAATGCATGTGCGAGCGTATCACGGTCCATGAGCGGATACACTCTACACCGACACATGAACGCTTCGTCAGATGTCGCGAGACGTGAGAGTCCTCGTGTCCTTCCCGCGACGCTGTTTGTCTGCCACAGTTTTCGACGCACCCGCGTCTCGACCTCGGAAGATATCTGAGTCAGACCCCCGTAGTGGGACGACCGACTCTCGTCACAACAAACACTGGAGACAACAATCAATAATGTATACTGGTTTGATATTGTGGGGATACAATACATTTACATTTGTTTGGTTCAATATTTTATAACACACGAAAGCAGACTTATAACGCACATATGGGGTGTTTATCCCGAAAATTAGATTACGACTATAGAACTCTAAACCACACTATCTATATCAGAAAGTAGATGTTATTTATATCTTATCTGGTTATTTATACATCTGAACATGGTGTCACGGGACCGAACAAAACCCGACCCTCAGAGTCGATTGTAACGAGAGTAAACGGCGTACTCACGTTCGAATTCCTGATGGCTCGTCCTCACCACGTCGCTTTGCTGAGTGCGGGTGATTGCGAGCCGGTTCGAGACAGTTGCAAAAGGGGCAGGTTTGGAGATAGCTATCTCTCTTCGAGTAACCCATCTATGAACAGATAACCCGGACGTGTAGCCACCACAAGGGGTTACGAGTGTACTGGGCGTACTCGAGGGTCTCATCGTTCTCTATCGCTAGAGACGAATTCAGTTACCAGAACTAATCGTATATATTTTACTTAATAGTTATTATGTTTTTCCGGGGTGCGTGCGAGCGGGCGCATCTCAGTCGAATCGTGACCACGTCTGCTTCTCCAACGGTCTGACGAGTGGTGTACTCGCCGGCCTTACAGTCTGCCGTCGAATTGGTGGACGCCGATGGGGTTGTTGGTGTGTCCCTGCGTCGCGAAATCCGCCAACACCTCGCCAACGACGCTGCAGAACTTGTATCCGTGACCCGTGAAGCCGGCGGCGACTGAAACGTGCGGATACTCGGGATGGGTGTCGAGGTAGAAGTGTCCGTCGTCTGAGTAGGTGACGATACAGGTTGCCAGTCGAACTGTCTCACCTGCCGCGTCGGGGAAGTGCTTCTCGACTAACGGCCGGAGGCGTTCTTCGTCTTCGAGCGTTGGTTCTGCTTCCCATTCGTCGGGGTCTATCGCTTCGGGAGACGCAGGCGTTCTTCCGATTTTGAAACCGGGTCGGTCGAACACTGGGAAGCCATAGAAACTCCCCTCTGGGACGTCGGCGCTAAACACGGGGAAGTTCTCTGGACGGAAGTTCTCTGGTTTCTCCGGTTGGAACCACGCGAGTACCCGACGTTGCGGCGTCAATCGGTCGGAGAGGAAGTCGAGGTGTTTTCCGGCCCACGCGCCCGCCGCGAGTACGAGATTGTCGGCACTGTACTGGCCGCGCGTGGTTGTCACGGTGACGCCGCGTTCTTTGATGTCGATATCTTCGACTGCCTCGCGGGCCCGAATCGTCGCACCGTGTTCGAACGCCTGTGTGACGTGCGCCGAGGTTGCTCGCTCACACGCGAGAAATCCACCGTCGGGTTGGTAGACACCACGATGGTCGTCGGGGAGGTCGTATCCAGGGAACCGCTCACTGAGCTCAGTCCCGGTCAACACCTCGTGGTCGATATCGTGGGCTTCGCACGACCTGACCGAATCTTCGACCATCGACCCACCTGCAGGTCCAGCGTGGACTGACCCGGTCGTCGTCAGGAGATTCGTTCCGGATTCTGTTTCTACCTCCCGCCAGAGTTCGTGCGCTCGTTTCGCGAGTGGCACGTACTCCGGATGTTCGGGTTGCGTCAGTCGGAATATCCGTGTGTCTCCGTGCGACGACCCTCGAGTGTGTGGGACGTCGTAGCGCTCCAATCCAAGGACGTCGACGCCCCGCTTGGCCAATTGGTAGGTTGCCGCACTTCCCATGCCACCGACGCCGACGACGATAGTATCGTACGATGAAACTGCCATTGGCCTCTCGTAACCCGAACTCACAATAAGCGTTGGCATGTGACATATCTCGGTCGAAACAGTCGTCGTCCGTCACGACAGTGAGTCGACAGCAGGTGTGGCCCGTTTCTAAATCTTTTTCAACGGATTCTCCGGAGATACTGCTGTGAAAGTCCTCGTCACAGCGAAGCAAGTGGCAACCGTCGACGACGACGATTTCGAAGTCGGAGTAGACGGTGTCGACGAACAGTTCCTCGAATACGACCTCAACGAGTGGGACGAGTATGCGGTCGAATCAGGCGTCTCGTTCGCAGAGGAGTGTGACGACGACGTCGAAGTCGTCAGTGTCACGATTGGGCCAGAGCAGACCGAAGAGACGATTCGGATGGTCCTCGCCAAAGGTGTCGACCGCGCGATTCGGGTCTGGGACGACGCGCTCGACGAAGACGCGCTTCGGGATGTCGAGACGAAAGCGGCACTTCTCGAAGCTGTCGCAGAACGGGAGTCGCCCGACCTCGTCCTCACTGGCGTTCAGGCGAGCGACGATGGGCTCGGTGCGACCGGTGTCGCGCTCGCGGCGACGATGGACGTCGCTTGGGCGGCAGTCGCCAACGACGTCGAAATCGACGCTGACGCCGAGACGGTCCACGCCCGTCGGGAGCTGGAAGGTGGCCTCGAGGAAGTGACTGACGTAGCGTTGCCCGCTGTCCTGACCATCCAGACCGGAATCAACGAACCTCGATACGCGAGTCTCCGTGGGATTCGACAGGCACAGCGGAAAGAGATTCTGCCCCTCGGCCTCGACGACCTCGACGTCGACGCGACACAGTTGAAGCGTCGGCTCTCCGTGAAGTCGACCCGTGTCCCAGAGACGACGAGTACGGCGACGCTCTTCGAGGGCGAGGCAGACGAGACGGCGACGGACCTCGCTGAGATGCTCCGTGACGAGGGGGTGACCGCGGAATGAGCGACGTTCTCGTCGTCGCCGAACATCGGCAGGATTCCCTTCGCGACGTCAGTTTCGAACTCGTCACGGCCGGCCGGAACCTGGCCGACGAGATGGACGGGACTCTGGACGTCGCCGTGATTTCGGGTGCTGTCGAGTCGTTCGCCGAAGCGCTCTCATTGGACGGTGTCGACCGAATTCACACTGTCGACTATGGTGACGAGTTCAACCATGACGTGTACACGCAGGCAGTGACACAACTGCACGACGCGGTCGACCCGACCGTCCTCCTTCTTCCGAACTCGGTCAACGGCCTCGACTACGCCCCAGCGGTTGCGACGCGACTCGGACTCCCCTATGTCAGCGACACTGTCGACGTCGAATGGGATGGAGAGGGCGTCGTCACCGTCCGTGAACAGTTCGGTGGCAAAGTCGAGACGGTCGTCGGTGTCGACGACGACGCAGCAGTCGTCTCGGTCCGACCGGGCGCGTACGCTCCCGCGGATACCGATGGAACCGCCTCAGTGGTCGCCTTCGACGCAGAAATCGAGACGGACGCTGTGCTGACCGACGTCCGTGGCTTCGAGGAAGTCGCTGGTGGCGACGTCGACATCACCGAAGCGGACGTGCTCGTGAGTGTCGGCCGCGGTATCGAAGACGAAGAGAATCTCGACTTGATATTCGACCTCGCCGAGGCGCTCGACGCCACTGTCTCTGCTTCGCGACCGGTCGTCGACGATGGGTGGTTAGATAAAGGGCGGCAGGTCGGCCAATCGGGGAAAGTCGTCACACCAGACGTCTATCTCGCCATCGGCATCTCCGGCGCAGTCCAGCACGTCGCTGGGATGAAAGGTGCGGAGACCATCGTCGCCGTCAACACCGACCCTAACGCACCAATCTTCGACATCGCGGATTACGGGGTCGTCGACGACCTCTTCGACGTGGTGCCGGAACTCATCGAGCAACTCGGGTAGAGACCACCCTAACCGCTTTTTTGGTCCACCGTGAGACGCTCAGCGTCTCACGAGCCTTCGTTCGCTCTCGCTCACGAAGACAGATTTTTGCGGGTCGAACGGAGTGAGACCCGGAAAAAGAGAGACGAAGGGAGAGGTGAAGGGAGAGACGAAGGGAGAGGTGAAGGGAGAGACGAAGGGAGAGACGAAAAGAGAGACGAGTAGTCGTCTTCAGTCTGCGATACTGATTCTCGGGTCGATCATGCCGTAGACGATGTCGACGACGTAGTTGCCGACGACCACGAACGCTGCCGTCAGGAAGAAGACGAACTGGATGACGGGGTAATCCGATTGCAGCACCGCTTCCACGAGGGCGTTCCCGATACCGGGCCAGTTGAACACGATTTCGATGAGGACGAGTCCACTGATTGCCCGCCCCAGCGATATCGGATAGAACGTGATGATGGGGATGATAGCGTGCTTCCCGAGGTGTCGAATCCACCGAGCCTTCGGTAAGCCAGTCAGTTTGTGGTAGTGGAGGAAGTCCTGTCCGGCCATCTCGACGACGCTCGTCCGCATGATGAGGAGCGGTTCGTACATGTATTTAATCGCGATGACACTGAACGGCAGCACGTAGTGCCAGAGGAAGTCACCGGTGGTGTATATCTTCCACCACGGCGCGTCCTCTCCCATCTCGAGTGCCACCTGTGGCGTAATCATCCCGGACGTTGGGACGAGGCCTAACCACCCAGCGAAGATGATGACACCGATGATCGCGAGGAAGAACGATGGAGTCGTCCCCACACCGACGATGGGGAAGATGCCGTACTTCTCGAGGAGGGAATCCCGCTTGATTCCCATGATGGTGCCGAGCGACGTTCCGAGCAGGTAGCCCGCAGTCACACCGGGTGCGACGAGGATGAACGTGTTGAACATCTTGAGCTTGACGTAGTCTAACACGGGCTTGCGGTAGTGCAGCGACGTTCCAGGGTCTAACTGGGCCATGTTCACGAGGTAGTGGTAGTACTGGACGTGAAGCGGGTCGTTCAATCCCCACTGCTCTTCGAAGGCGGCCACCGCTTCCGGACTCGCTCCTTGGAATATCATCTGGTCTGCGATACTGCCGGGGATGAGTCGGAAGAGCATGAAGAGGAACGTCAGTATCAACATCAGCAGCACGGCTGTCTGGATGGTTCTGACGGCCACGTAGCGTTTCATGCTCATCTCGCTCCCTCCTGTGTGGTTGCGATTCGTCTCACGTGTTCAGTCGTCATTGCGTGTTGCCTCCCTGGAGGGCCGCTTCTGTGTTCGGACGACTGTCTGATTCTTCGTAGTGTAGGTGACATGCGGTGAACTGGTCGGGGTCTGTTTCGACTTTCTTGGGTGCGGTATCGCATCTCGGCATTCGCTCGGGACACCGGTCTTTGAATCGACACCCTGCTTCGAGTTCTTCCGGACTCGGTGGGCTACCATCTAAAGCCGTCCGTGGACGGTCGCTGAACGGGTCTGGGATTGGAATCGCGTCGATGAGCGCTTGCGAGTAGGGATGCCTCGGTTGGCCCAGAATCTGGTTCGTCGGTGCTGTCTCGACGACGCGCCCGAGGTACATCACGTGAATCAGGTCACAGATGTCTGAGACCGTCGAGAGGTCGTGTGAGATGTACAGCATGGAGAGTCCCAACTCTTCGGTGAGGTCAGACAGGAGTCTGAGAATCGCCGCCTGAGTCGACACGTCGAGCATCGACACCGGTTCGTCGGCGAGGATGACGTCGGGTTCGACGATTATCGCTCTGGCAATCGAGACGCGTTGTTTCTCCCCTCCGCTCAGTTGCTTCGGAAGCCTATCCAGATACTTCTGCGGTGGGTTCAGTTGGACACGGTCGAGTGCGTCGTGAATCCGTTCTTCGGAGTACTCGATGTCGTGAATCTTCAGCGGTTCGATGAGTGACTCACGCACCGTGAACTTCGGGTCCAGCGACTCGAACGGGTTCTGGAAGATTATCTGGACGTTCTTCCGGAACTCCTTCCAGTCACGTTTCGAGAACTCCGACAACGGCTTTCCTTTGTAGAAGATGTCGCCACCGGTCGGGTCGGTGAGACCGATGACCGTCTTCAGCAACGTACTCTTCCCACATCCACTCTCGCCGATGATTCCTTGCACTTCGTTCTGGTCGAGCGCGAGCGAAACGTCGTCGACGGCGCGTATCGGTTCTTTCGACGAACCGAACAGTGAGTCGAGGAACCCCCCTTTCCGTGTGAAGTACTTCTCTAAATTCCGTATCTCTAATACTGGTGTTTCATTCATTGGGTTCACCTCCATCTGTGAGCCCTGCGAGCTCTGTCAACTCTCCTTTCAATGCGTGTGTCTCGTCGTTCCGGAAACACGCCGACTGGTGATTCTGCTCCGACTCGCTCACGTTCTCGAGGGGGGGTGCGTTCTCGTAACACGCGTCGACTGCCCACGGACAGCGCTCGACGAACGAGCACTCGGTGACTTCGCCGAGTTGTTCCGGTGGGTGTCCCTCGATAATCTCGAGCTTTCGGTCGGGATATCGGATGTCTGGGAAGGCTCGTTGCAGGAGAATCGAATACGGGTGTGTCGGATTCCGATAGATGTCTTCGACCGACCCACTCTCACACACCTGACCGCCGTGTAAGACCGCGATTTGCTCACACGACTCGAAGACGACGCTGATGTCGTGGGTGATGAGCAACATACTCGTGTCGGTGTTGGCCTTCACCCGGTCGAGGTATTTGAAGATTTGATCCTGCATGATAACGTCGAGTGCGGTGGTCGGTTCGTCTGCGATGATGAGTGCAGGATCCAAGAACAACGCGAGTGCGGTAATCGCTCGTTGTTGCATCCCGCCAGAGAACTGGTGCGGGTAATCGTCGATTCTATCCGGCGAGAGGCCGACGATCTCGAACAGTTCTTTGAACCGTTCGAGCGCTTCGGACTTCGACAGGTCCGAGTGGACGCTGGCGATTTCGACCGCCTGTTCGCTCACACGCTGGAGTGGATCCAGACTGTTCATCGAACTTTGTGGGATGTACGAAATCTCCTTCCAGCGGATCTTTTCGTTCAACTCCTCTTCGGTGTAATCTTGAATCTCCTCGCCCTTGTACAGGATTTTCCCTGCTGTGACTTCGCCGTTCGAGTCGAGTCCCCCGATGACCGATTTCACGAGGGTACTCTTTCCGCTTCCGGACTCTCCGACGAGGCCGGAGAACTCACCCGGTTCGATACTGAACGAGGCACCGGAAACCGCGGTAACGGGGCCTCGGTTCGTCTGGTATTGAATCGTCACGTCGCGAAATTCGAGTAATGGTTCAGTCATCTTATCCCATCTCCAGCATGGCGTCGTCAGTCTGTCCCGAGAGCACTTCGAACCGTCTACCCAGCATGATTGCCGAGAGCACAGTCGTCGAAATCAGCAGTCCTGGTGGAAGCGACCACCACCAGGCGTCTGCGACGAGTCCGGACCGGTAGGCGTTTCGAATCATCACACCCCACGAGGGAATGAACGGATTCGACACGCCGACGAAGGCCAGCCCCGCCTGCGCGATAATCGCGTATCCGATCCCCATCGCGAAGAAGAGGATGACCATCGACCCCACGTTCGGAACGATGTGCTTGAGGATGATGTAGGGTGTGCTGGCTCCACTGGCTTTCGTCATGAGGATGTACGGTCGCTGCTTTATCTGTAACACCTTCGACCGAAGGACGCGAGCACTCCCACGCCACAGAATCCCGCCGATGATGAAAATCGTGACGAAGAAGTCGATTCCGAACACTCCGACGAGGACGATGGCGAACGGAATCAACGGAATACTGTAGATGAAATCCGTAATCCGCATGAGCACGTTGTCGGTTTGCCCACCGAGGTATCCCGCCGTGATGCCGACCATCCCACCGAGTGTCACGATGATTAGCCCACCGAGAAGTCCCGTTATCATCGTCGGTCGGACGCCGTATATCATTCGCGAGAGGACGTCCTGTCCCGTCGAAGTCGTCCCGAGTGGATGTGCCAGTGAAGGCGGTTGTGCACGAAGGATCTGTCCAGCCTCGCTGAAGAGTATTTTATCGTACGGATACGGGGCGATGTGTGGGCCGATGACGGCCAGAACCAGCATAACCGATAGATACCCCATCGCCAGCTTTGCTGGCCGATCGTCCATCAGCCTCCTCAGCCCTGAGAGTACGTCTCGAATGAGAAACCGGTCTTTCAGTGACCTGATTCCTCCCACCTCTAAACTCATTGTTCATCGTTAGCACGAAGTCCCATTATTTAGGTGTTTTGCACGATTTTCAATGTTATCTTCGGCCGTCTATTTAATAACATCTTGCCAGTCTCCCGACTTCTCGGAAGAGGGCGGTAGACCATGTGTTCTCTGAAGCGGGACACTTCAGTCGGTGAGGAAAAAATTGATACCGGGAACTGGTGATACCCGAACATGGACGAACGCGACGTAGTGAGATTAGTAGAGGATGGTGTACTCAGGGAGACGGAAACTGGTCGTGTCGAACTTGGCAGTGAGTTCAGAGAGGAGGTCGAAGAACGGGTCGCCGTGCTCGAAGCCAGCGAAGAGGACGCCCTCGATGCGACGATGGAGACAGCGGTGTCCTCACAGGCAGTGCGAGCACTCTTCGATGCGCACGACCGACACCGGATTCCGTTGTTCGCACTCTTCGACATGCTGGGTGACTCACTCCCTTCGTCCGACGAAGAGTCACGCCTGCAGTTGTCGGTATTCCTTTTCCAGTTGATGAACGGCTATCCGCAGGACGATGGCACACCGGCCAACTTCTTTCCGGTCGACGCAGACCTACTGCCCATCATCCTCGGCGCATTCGACCGCATAGTGGTGTACGTCTGGCGAGAAGACTGTCCACCGTGCGAGTTGATGCAGGAAGACCTGGGTCGTATCGCAGCAGACCGCGAGGGAGTCGCACTGTTCTCTATCTACGGACCTGAGTGGAAAGACAAGCTCGAAGACCAGCTCGGTGTCGTTGGCGCGCCGACGACGCTCTTCGTCGCGGACGGAAAGGTCGATTCTCGACTCCACGGGGCGCATTACCCCGAGGTCATCACTGAAGAACTCGAAAAGACGCTATCGTCGTAAAAAGGAATGCCAGGCCGTCTCGGTGGTGTGTCTCGTATCTTTGTTATCCACTCAGGCAGGGGAACTCGTCGGTATCTGGTTCCTCTCCTTTGGGCCACATCGGGGACGTGTCGGCATCCGCGGGGAACCGGAGGTTGCCGTCGCCATCCCATCCCCAGCCGTGTTCTTCGAGGAGTGCTCTCGCACCTTCGACGTCGCCGGTCGGGTCGTCCGTGAAGTTGGGGACGACGCCCTCTGGCGGCGACCCTGGGTGGTTCTCGAGCAGGGGTGTGGCACGCAGCACGGGTTCTTCCTTGCCGAGGTACCCGATTTGGGAGATCTTCTGGCGGTCGATGGACGCACCGATCGCTTTCCGGAACTCCTTGAACTGCCCCGGTGCGAAACTCGACTGCGGGTACAGCACGTGCGGGAGGAAGCCTTTGAGGCGACCGATTTCCATGTCGTCGCCGAGTTTGCCCTTTATCTGCTCGAGAATCGTCGGCACGATGTTCGTGATGACGCCGACTTCACCGGCCTCGAACGCCTGCCGCGCACTGTTGCTGTCCTTGAAGCTCTGGATGATGACCGGAGAGTTCGGTTCGTGAACCGGGTGCCCGTCGTGTGGGACCATCTTCATGAACTGCGCGACTTCGTAGTCGTCGACTGCGAAGGGTCCGGACCCGATGAGGTCCGTAATCGTCGCACCCGCGGGGTCTTCCGGTGCACCGGCGTCGACCCACGTCTGTTTGTGCAGGATGCCCCACAGCGGGATGACCTTCGTGATGAAAAGCGGGTACGAGTCCGAGAAGTTGAACACGACGGTCTTCTCGTCGGGCGTCTCGATGGAGTCGAGCGGCATCTGGTCCATCTTCGGGTACGCACCGATGTTGTTGTTCAGTTGCTCGAACGTGAACTTGACGTCCTCCGACGTAATCGGGTCGCCGTTGTGGAACGTCGCGTCACGGAGCGTGAACGTGAAGCGTTTGGCCTCGTCTTCTTCCGTGAAGTCCGAGGCGAGCATGGTCTGCAGTTCGCGGTCCTCGTCGTATTCGAGCAGCGGCGAGTGCAGCATGTGCCCGTATGGGTACATGTCGGCGTGGGACGACATCGTGAGGAAGTTCAGCGACTCCGCGATACTGAACCCGGAGTAGCCGGCGACGATGCTGTCACCGGTCTTCGCTTCGGACTGGATGTAGAAGTGCGGGTTCATCGGTCCCATCCCGGATTGGCCGACTCCTGCGATATCGATGAAGTCGGACCGGGCAGCGTAGTAGTAGGAGAACCGGATGAGCGGAATCACTGGGGCCTCTTCGCCCATCACTTTGTGGGCTTCGTTGATGAGTTGCTGACGCTCGTCGAGGCTTGCCGCGTTCGCCTGCGCGAGTGCCGGTTCGGTGTACGCACAGTTTGCCCAGTTCGGATAGTTCGGCCGTCCGTTTCCGCCCGCGTAGTCTGCAGCGAAGATACGAGTGAACTCGAAGGGGTCCGCCCGGTCGGGTGCAGACTCGTGGTAACCTTTCGTGATGTGGTTCGTCCGCTGGTCTGCGAACGTCTGTGAGAGCTGCGTTCCACCATTGACCGGTTTGATTTCGGTCGAGAGGCCGAGTTGTTCGAAGTTCTGCGCCACGACGGGGAGGAAGTCTTCCTCGGCTTTCGCCTGCGACCAGTTCGTCCAATACTCGATGACGAGGGGTGGCACGCGCTCGCCTAAGTTTTGACTCCCACCGCTCGACCCGCCGCTGTCGCCACCGCCTCCAGAACCAGACGACCCGGAACTGTCTTGATTTCCGCCACAGCCCGCTAACCCTGCAGTGACCGCCCCGCCGATGCTGGCGAGCACGGTTCTGCGATTGATACTCCTCCGATTCGATGCTGTTTCGGCATCGATATCGGGGTCTGAACCCTCGATATCGAGGCCTTTGCTATCACGCGACATCGTACTGCCAGTCCTCAATAAGGGCATAAATAAGTTTGGCTACCTTCGTGACGAGTTACAGATTGTGTCTGTAGTTAATTTTTGGTCGAACAGTCGATTCACCGGAGGGTGACACGGTTATCTCGGTGCTCCGGCCGCCTCTCCCTCGACGTTCGAAGAGCGAGTCCGTCGAGATATCCACGAGGTGCGTGACGTCGTCGAAGTACCCCTGGGCGTACATCACGATGCCAAAACCGGTAGCTGTCCGCTGTCCCGAGAAGGACTCGGGTGTTCGACGGAGTGGTTAGGCGAATCGCGCAGGGGAGAGATACGACTGCACGTCAGAGTCGACGTCGTCGCCTTCGATTACGTCAGCCAGATACCCACCAACTGCTGGTGACAACGTGACGCCGAGGCCGTTCATGCCTGCGGCGATGTAGAAGTCGGAGATGTCCGTCTTCCCGACGATTGGAACCCCATCTGGTGTGAGCGTCCGTACACCGACCCACTCGTTGACGAGTTCGACGCCGTCGAGACGCGGAATCGCCTCTTGGATACGGTCGTCGATTTCGAGGTAGAACTCGTGGTCGATAGACCGGGCACCGGCCGGATTCAGTAACTCGGCGTTCTCGTAGCTTTCACCGAAACGCCCTGCGAACGCCTGATTGTGGCCCTCCCCACGGAAGTATAGCCCGTCCCCAAACTGGATGAACGGAAGCGAGAAGGTCTGACTCTTTTGCAGGACGACGACTGGACCACGATTGTGCCGGAATGGAAGTGACACGTCGACCATCTCGTTTACCGTCGGCGCCCACGGCCCTGCCGCGTTCACGACCGCAGCAGCCGAATGGGTTCCAACTTCGGTCTCGACGCCCGTGACGCGGCCGTCTTCGGTTACGATATCTGTGACTGCAGTCTGTGTTTCGACGGTGACTCCCGCGTCGGTCGCCTCTCGAACGTAGTGTTGGATAATCTCTGATGGGTCCATGTACCCGTCTTCCGGAGTGAACATCGCACCCGACACGACGTCTGGGTTGAGGCCGTGGTCCGAGAGCGAATCCGGCTCGAGGAACGACGCTTCGGCACCGAACTCTTCGAGCGTGCCAGTGAGCTCGCGAAGAAATTCGCTCTCTTCGTCCGTGTTGGCAACGTCGAGTGTCCCAATCTGCTCGAAACTGAGTGTTTCGTCGCGTACCAGTGGTTCGTAGTGTTCCCACGAACGGGACCGAAGTTTGTGGCTCAACCGGTCGGGCGACGATTGGTGCCAGACGAAGAGCGCGACGGAATCTGCCGACGTTCCGGAACCGAGTGCATTGCGTTCGTACAGGACGACAGGGCGAGGATTGTCTCGGAGGTTGTAGGCGAGACTGGCGCCGATGACTCCTCCCCCGATAATGACTATGGGGTCCATTGCCATGCTGGTAATCCTGGCTTGTTAAAAAGTTTTTCACGGATGGTTCGTGACGTGTCTCCCCTCTGTGAGAAATAGTGTTTGTCGATGCCAAACAGTTATAGTCGTGGTCGGAGAGGCACGGTTATGGGAACAAGGGATTCCGAACCGCGCTCTATCAAATCGGTCCACACGGCGTTCGGTATCGTCGACGAACTCATCGACCGACGAGGCGCTGGCGTCACCGAACTCTCGGAGGCTCTCGGCTGTTCGAAGACGACGGTACACACACACCTCTCGACGCTGTCAGGGCTCGGGTACGTGACGCAACACGAAGACGAGTACCGCGCAAGTCTTGGATTCCTCACGACTGGGAACCGAATCCGAGAGAACTTCGACCTGTACCGGTACGGGCACTCTGTTGCGGACTCACTCGCCGAGTCGACCGGTGAGGTTGTCCACCTTGCTGTCGAGGAAGACCAAATGGTTCACTTCGTGCACGCGACCCGTGGTGGCCCCGACGCAATCGAGTCTGTCACCCCAATTGGCCGGACCGCGCTACTTCATGCGACGGCGGTCGGGAAAGCGATGTTAGCCCACATGCCAGACGAGCGCCGAGACGCGCTCCTCCCCGACGAATTAGAACCGATGACGACGCGGACGATTACCGACCGAGACTTACTTCTCGAGGAGCTCGACCAAATCCGTGAGCAGGGATACTCTGTGAACGACCAAGAGCAAGTACTGGGTGCTCGGTCGGTCGCGTGCCCGGTCAAATACGTTACAGGCGAACTCATGGGTGCAATCGCTGTGAGTGGGCACGCGTCGCGCTTGGACGACAGAAGTATCGAGGAGTTGGCGGTGAGTGTCAAGGAAGCAGCAAACCAGATAGAGATCGATCAAGGGTGACGACGTACTGCGCTTGAACACACCGGAATATCTGTTTGGCATCGACAAACACTCTGTCGGGTGTCATCGAATAACATTACGCGTGTACTTGTGTAATGCGCTGTCGCCTAACTTTTCTCGAGCGTACGCGTCCATTTGTGCTAGGCCGTCGTTCATCTCACCGCTGTCTGGTTCTTCGAACGCCCGACAAACGTAACGATAACCCGAAGTTGCCTTTTCGTGAACTCAGTCGACGACCGAATCCTTTCACCGTATTCTCGCACTGCCTTTCGTGATAACACCCCACACAATTCGTTTGTCATTACCAAACAGATTCTACTCGTCTCTGTGCTCTCTTTCTTCTCACTAGGTGAGTCTCTGCTGCCCGTTCGAGCAGTGACGGACGTACCACGGCGCGTGCCGTGTGAGTCTCCGTTCTGTTGCCAACTGACGAGTCAAGTTGGTATTTCGCATGATTTATGTAGTGAGTCTTGGACGCTACGATTATGCAGCGAGAGACAGCAGAGCCTACAGTTGCGCGATTACCGGGCCCGAAAGCTGAACGGTGGGTCGATTTTCATCGCAACTCTTCCGCACCGAGTACGTACGTCTACGACTTCGTCTGGGACATCACCGAAGACGCGGACGGTCCGTTCTGTACAGACGCTGATGGCAACGTCCTCCTCGACTTCACGAGCCACGTCGCCGCGGCACCCCTCGGGTACAACAACCCGATGCTTCTCGATAAACTTCGGGAGTTCGACCTCGTCGACCCGCTGAAGATTGCGGGACAGGACTTCTACGTCAGCACAGGAGGGACACCAGACGAGACCGACCTCCCCGGTCCTGCCCACTTGATGGACAAACTCACCGAACTCACGTCGCACTACGGGATGGACACGGTGTTCCTCTCGAACTCCGGTGCCGAGGCCGTCGAGAACGCGATGAAAATTGCCTACGACAACTGCGACCTCCCCAAATACGGCATCACGTTCGAGGGTGCGTTCCACGGGCGGACGCTCGGTGCACTCTCGCTCAACCGGTCGAAATCCGTCCATCGGCGAAAGTTCCCGGAAATCAGCGGCATTCACGACGTTCCATACTCCCTGGAGGGTGTCGAACGTCTGCGAGAGAAACTCGACTCGAAGCACGGCCACATCCCGCCCGAACAGGCCGCGTTTATCATCCTCGAACCTGTGCAAGGAGAGGGTGGCTATCAGGTACCCGACCCGCAGTTCATGCGAGAAATCGACGAGTTGTCTACCGAACACGACATCCCGATAATCGCCGACGAA
Source organism: Haloferax marinum (assembly GCF_009674625.1). Taxonomy (GTDB): domain Archaea; phylum Halobacteriota; class Halobacteria; order Halobacteriales; family Haloferacaceae; genus Haloferax; species Haloferax marinum. The sequence continues at coordinate 1,949,380 of NZ_WKJQ01000001.1, forward strand.
ATCCAGTCGGGTGTCGGGCGAACCGGTGAGATGTGGGCAGTCGACCACTACGACATCGAACCCGACGTCATCACGAGCGCGAAAGCCCTCCGTGTCGGTGCGACGATCTCCAGTGTGGATATCTTCCCCGAAGAGAAGAGTCGGCTCTCCTCGACGTGGGGCGCCGGTGACATCCTCGCGTCGATGCAGGGGACGTTGACGCTCGTTGCCATCGAGGAACACGACCTGCTCTCGCACGCAGAACAGAAGGGTGAACGCTTGCTCGGACAGCTTCGTGACCTCGTGGAACGTCACGAAGACGCTGTCGTCGACGCGCGTGGCCTCGGCTTGATGACCGCCATCGAATTCGACACGAAAGAGCGGCGTGACGCTGTCGTCGACGCGGCCCTCGCGCGCGGGCTATTGACGCTCGGATGTGGGAAGAAGACGCTCCGTCTCTTGCCCCCATTAGACGTCCGTGACCGTGAACTCGACCTCGCTATCGACCTTCTCGACGACGCGATCGGCGCGGCGTAATCACCGTTCGAACTGGGAACTGACGGAAGCGAGGGTTGGATTTGCCGGACCCTCGTGAGCACGTCCCGGCCCCTTGAGACTACGGAGTCTACCAGCCTGATACCCATGGCAGAGGGCTGGCATTCCGTCGGTCTGTCTGGTGGGGACTCCTCTCCTACCAATTACGACCACTCTTTCACCCACCCGCGGGATGGTGCGTCGCAAGCCCAATTTGTTTGGTAATAACAAACGTTAGTGTGTGCTCGGGGTATGACGAACGTATTGTTGTAATGGGGGTCTACGAACTCTCGCACACGACGTTCACCACGACTCTGCGACTCCTCTCTCGATGGCAGCGTCTGCCCGTCTGTCTGCCCGTCTGTCTCTCGTCCCGACGGAGCTATTGGCTTTCACTGAACGCCATGCGGGCCGATCCGCCAGTTCCCGCCGTCACTCTCCCCACGCACACCGCCAGCGTCTGGCGGAGTTCCTCTCTCCAGTGTCTACCCCTCTTACCCTGTCCCGTCAGAAAATATATTGTTTCACAGCCTATACAGATTTCTAGGTCGTGTAAGATATTCTAACATATATCCGTGTGGGTTCTTAATGTGCTATTCGTTCGTCTTCCAGGGCCTATGCCCCCCGAATAGCAATCGACATTCAGCATCTACAGATTACACGTTTCTCATTTTAATTAGAAATTTGATATGAACTATTTGTTATAGTTGTCCAATCGCACGACGTTGATGAAAATCCACCATCTCCGGAAATCTCCAGACACATGCCCAGAGACCCCCGGTTGTACCGTTCACGTCTGTTGCGAACCAACGCTGTCTGTCACGCTGTTGGAGTACGACTAGTTGGCAGTGCTCGACGTTGGGAAGAACATCGCAGTCACGAGACTAACTGGCCAGTGTAGTTGAGAGCTACTCGCAGTCGGCGCGCGCGTCTACGTCGGTCCGTCGGTCCAGAAAAAGAGGGTCGAAGTGGTGAAACTCCGCGACGAGAGCGCTCAGTCGTAGTTCGTTTCGACGGTGACCGTGGTCGTCTGGTCTTCGACCTGTACTGTGTAGTCGCCGGGGACGGCCCGAAGTGTTCCCGAATCGTCGACACGCCCGAGCGACGCTGCGTCGATGGTGATGGACACTGTCTCTGTCGCTCCTGGTTCGACCGAGACACGCTCGAATCCGCAGAGTTCCCGGACCGGTGTCACTCGTGACCCTGGCTGGTCGGTGACGTACACTTGCACGACGGTCGACCCGTCCCGGTCTCCGACGTTTTCGACCGGAACCTCGACTGTCGTCGTTCCGTGGGGCGGGATGGTCTCGTCTGTGACCGACAGCGAACCGAACTCGAACTCGGTGTAACTCAGTCCGTGGCCGAACGCGAACAGTGGGTCGTACGACGGAAGATGTTCTTCGGGGCCAATCGGTGTCGGGTGCGGGAAGTGGTTGAACCGAGTCGGGAGATGGCCAGCAGACCGTGGGACCGATATCGGGAGTTTGCCGCTCGGGTTGTGCTCGCCAAAGAGCGTCTCCGCGACTGCCTGTCCACCCATCGTTCCGGGGTAGTAGGCCATCAACAGCGAAGGGAGAGAACGAGCCATCCACTCGACGGCCAGCGGTCGACCGGTGACGAGTACGCCCACGACGGGCGTCCCTGTCTCGTGGAGCGCTTTCAGGAGGTCACGTTGTGCGTCAGGAAGTTCGAGTGTGGTTCGGTTCGGGAACTCGTCCGGTTCTGTGCCGCTTTCTGCGGTGGGTCCGAACTCGTGGAGATACCAGTTCTCACCGACTGCCACCACCGCGACGTCCGCCTCTTCGGCGGCCGCCACGGCCGCGTCGACGTCGAGTCGCTCGTTCATCGTCGCGCCTTGTTCGTAGGTGACCGTCCCGTTACAGACGGACTCGATTCCGTCTCTGATGGTGACCACGTCGGTTCCCGCGGCGTCCGGGACGCTCCACCCACCGAGTTGGTGAATCGGGTCGTCGGCGTTCGGCCCCGCGACGAGAACGTCGGCGTCGGGGTCCAACGGGAGGGTTCCGTCGTTCTGGAGGAGTGTCATCGACTTCCGCGACAGCTCTAGCGCGTCGGCGCGATGCTCGTCGGTGCCGACGACTTCCTGTGCTTCGCTCGCATCGACGAAGGCGTCCTCGAACAACCCGAGACGGAACTTGAGTCCGAGGACGCGCCTGAGGCTCTCGTCGAGGACGTCCTCGGGGACCTCTCCTTCCTCGACGAGTGACGCGAGGTGGGCTGCGTGTTCGATGGCGTCGACCGACGCCACGTCGAGGCCAGCGTCACGGGTCATCCGAACCGAACCTCGGTGGTCGTTCGTAACCCGGTGGTCGTCGTGAAGCATCCTGACTCCGTTCCAGTCCGAGACGATGGTCCCATCGAAGCCGAGCTCACCGCGAAGGAGGTCGGTGAGGTACTCTTGTGACCCGTGGGCGGGCCGTCCGTCGATGGCGTTGTAACAGGGCATGACAGACGCGACACCCTCGTCGATCGCGTCGAGGAACGACGGTAAGAACACGTTCCGCAGAAGATACGAAGAGACCTCGACTGGGGCTGTGTCTTCCCCACGTACGGGCTCACTGTATGCCGGGAAGTGCTTCGCCGTGGCTACGACCGACTCCGGGTCGTCGAGACCCTCGCCTTGATATCCGCGCACCATCGCAGCAGCGAACCGGCCGCAGAGAAACGGACTCTCCCCGAACGTCTCGAAGGTTCTGCCCCATCGGGGTTCGCGTGCGACGTCACACGTCGGCGAATAGTTCTGGTGTGCCCCGGTTTTCCTGACCTCTGTCGCGGTGATGTCTGCTGCCGTCTCCGCCCCCTCCTCGTCCCAGGTCGCCGCCATCCCGAGTCCGTTCGGATACGCTGTCCCCTCCGCGACGTACGCGTGCCCGTGGACGGCGTCGACGTTGAACAGTAGCGGAATCCCGAGTCGCGTCTCCGAGAGCGCGACTTCCTGAAGCCGATTGACCGTCTCGACGACGTCGTCGAGACGAGAGTCGAGAGCTCCAGCCCACCCGAACGATGCGACAGCACCCACGTTGTGTTCAGTAATCTCCGTCTCGACGTCTTCGGCGGATTTGAACTCACTGAGCTGTCCGGCCCAGGTGCCGACGAGTTGGCCCGCCTTCTCTTTTATCGTCATCCGCTCGATGAGATCTTCGACCCGTTTCTCGGTCGACAGAGTCTCATCTCTGTACGGGGGATGCGTGCTTTCTGACTGCATACTGCGAAAAGAAATCCGTGGGTATTTATAAATTTGCCAACCGGTGGCAAACCGGTCGCTTAGCCCGTCTCGTTCAGCGATGCATCGACGACGAGACCCGACTTCGTCACCCGAAGTCGTTGGTCCACCGCGACATCTTCGAACGTTCGCGTCGTTCCGTCGGGCCAGTTGACTTCGAGGGTGACCGTCTCGTGGTCGCCGACGCCGACGTGTTCGACGCGACTATCCTGCGAGAGGTAGTCGACGTTCGCCGTCTGTTGGACGACGTGAGTTCGCGTGTCCGTACGCACGGTAACCACCGACCCGAGCGCAGTCGCACCGTCTTCGTCGACGACGCGTAACTGGAGTGACCCGTGGTCTGCCGTGTCGACTTCGTTGTCGTACACCACGAACGAGTCGTCGTACGTCGCGACGACGAGTTCCTGTTCACCGTCGTGGTCGAAGTCGAGTGTCGCGAGACCACGACCGTCGGTCTCGTGCATCCCGTGGGTGGTCGCGTTCACACGGGTGAATCCGTCACCTCGCTGCTGGAAGACCATCGGATAGGTGTACACTGGGTCGTCCCGGTCGATGCGGACGACGACTTGCGTCGTGTGGAGCATGTCGCGGTCTCCGTCGTTGTCGAAGTCGGTCGCACTGGCGGCCCACCCCCACCCACCGTGGCGAACGCCCAGTTCGTCTGCGGAATCGACGAACTCGCCGTTCCCCTGGTTGACTAACAGCGTGTTTCCTTTCGTTCGACCGGAGTGGATGACGAAGTCGAGCAGGCGCTTGAGTCGCTCGTAGCGCTCGGTGGACATGTTCCCCTTCAACTTCGGGAACCAGATGTTGGAGACGAACACGTCGGGGCGTCCGTCGTCGGTGACGTCGGCCACTTCGGAGGACATCCCGTTTCGTGCCGTGGACCCGCCGAGCGTGCGGCGGTCGAACGTCCCGTCCCCGGTGTTGACGTAGAGCGTATCGTTGTTGTAATCGTTCGCGACGTGGATGTCTGGATAGCCATCTCCCGTCAGGTCGGCGAAACTCGCCGCCAGACTCCAGTGGTTCCCCGAGATGTTCGCAGAGTCGACCCGCTGGAACTCCCCATCGACGTTCTCGTAGAGGTAGTTCGGGTTCCCGTTATCCTCGGTAATCCGCTCGTCGAGACTGAAGTATCCTGCTGGTTTGCGGTCAGACCACGGCCCGGACTGGTAGACGAACAGGTCGGTGTCACCGTCTTGGTCGTAGTCCGCGGCGGTCGCACCGAGCGGATACGAGAGATTTCCAACTCCGTACTCGGTTCGGACGAACTCGCCACCGTCGTTCCGGAACGCCACCACCGACCCATCTTCCGTGAACAAAAAGAGGTCAGTCCATCCGTCGCCTTCGACGTCGAGGAAGACGGCACTCTTGACCGGTTGGTCCAGCGACGGGAGCACGTCGGCCCTGACGAACTCCCCGCCCTCGTTCACGAACAGCGCCGGACTATCGCCACCGATGGTCAGGAGGTCCGGCCACGAATCTCTGTTCACGTCGGCGACGTAGACCCCGGAGTTCCCGCTTCCGACGCCGCTTCCGACTGCTTCGTAGTCGAGTCCGGACTGTTCTGTAACGTCCGTGAACGCGAGTCGAGGTGCTTCGGGTTCGGCAGAACTCTGTTCGAGATACGAGGGGCCGAACGTGACGCCAGCGAGAACCACTGCGAGCACCAAACCGACCGTAACCACGAGTCGAGTGTCCATTTAGACCACCGGCAGTGCGCGTTTTTCGCGAGGCGGTGCCAGGTACGCACCTCGGCGTAGCGTCTCGAGGTAATCGACGATACCGTGGTTTTCTGCGGGGATGTCGAAGTCGTACTCGTCGGGATTCATCGCGTTGCGCGTCTCCACGAAGTCGTCCATGGTTCGCTGGACGGAGTTGAACTCGAACCCTGCTCCCTCGTGTTGGTTCGTCGCCACGCCCTCTGCTCTGCGGAGGATGCGTGGTTCGAACTCGCCGTCTCTGGCCCGAGCGACCTTCTGTGTGTGCCCGACACAGCCGTGGGATTCGGCGTCTTCCTCGATGCGGTCGACGTCTGCTTCCGTGATGCCGCTGTCGCTGCCGAGTTTATCTCCGACCGGTCCAACCTCGTCGGTCGTGTGTGCGGGACAGAACATCTCGGCGACGCGCTCGTCTGCGTCCTGGTCGTACCATCGGTCGAGGTCGATGAGGAGCGTCGAGGACGCGATGGTCGTCCCGCCAGCGAACGGCCCCGACGACAGCGTGACGGCGTCCTCCTTCGGGAGGTTGTCGCGAAATCCGGACTTGAACCCCATCGAAAGCGGTGCGTCCTCGGGAATGCGGTCTTCTTCTAGTTCGTCTGCCGGGAGCCCCTTCCCGACGAGACCGGTGTGGCGTCCACCTTTCGAGAACACACCGTCGAACGTGGCGTCGACGGGAACTCCGTTTACTTCGTCGAGTTCGCCAAACAGCGCTTCTTCCGCGCTGAGTACGATGGACCCGACGTCGCTCGTCAGGAGTAAGATAGCGTCGTACGGGTCTGCTTTCGCTGGGTCTTCACCGACAGCGTCGAGAACGTCTTCGGGTGTCGTCAGCGAATCGGGTGTCTGTCCCATCGCCTCGAAATACCGAGGGGCGTACCCCATCATGAAGAGAAGTCCGCGGTTGAACATCGCGCCAGCGTTACCGCCAGTTCCCCACTGGAAGGCACGCTCGAGCGTCTCGAGGGCTTGCGTTACCTGTTCGCGCTCGGCGTCCGTCGGTGGGAACGACCCCTCGTACTCGAGTCCGATTGTCACGAGTTGCTGGGGCGGGACCGTGTTTCCATGGGCGTCGCGAACGAGATACTCACCCCACCGATGTTGTCCGCTCGGGACCGATTCGAGGTCACCTCGTGGGAACTCGGTCGACGAGGACTGTCCGTGCTCGGTCGGTGTCCCTTCTTCTTCTTCCATCGTCGTCCGCTCTCGCTGCATACATGCCGTGAGGGCACTCGTCCCGCCGATCGCCACCGCTGCCGTGACGAAGTCGCGCCGGGAGAGCCCCCGTTCTCTGTTTGGGGCCACTGACCGTGGTAACGAGTGGCACCTTATAATTCTTGCGTGCGACAGGCCGTCAGTAGACGGCCTGTGGGCGTTCAGAGTCGTGATATCGGTACCAAATGTGGTGTCCCATCCGAATGTTTATTATCAATGGGTTAGGTTTTGTATCAGTACGCCATGTCAGACAGCACTGACCGCTTTAGCGACCTGATTAGCCGACGCCATTTCGTCGAACTGACCGGAGCAACCGGAATCGCTGCCCTCGCGGGTTGCAGCGGTTCCAACGGGGACACAGGAGGTGAGACGTCCAGCGACGATTCGAGCGACACCACCGAGTCCGGCGGAGGGGGTTCGGATGGTGACTCGTCCGAGTCGAGCGGGACGACCGTCCTCGACAAGAAGATGGTCGGTGCCACGAACAACGGCGTCCCGACGAACCTGCACCTGAATCCGGAAGCGACCCAGAACTACGACCCGCGCGCAGGCAACTTCGTCTTCGAACGGTTCGCGGCTTACAACTTCAACACGAAAGAGTTCGAGATGGGGGCACTCGAAGAGTGGGCCATCGACGGGGAGACGGTGACGCTCACGCTCCGCGACGACCTGAAGTGGGACACCGGCGAGGACGTGACGGCCCGTGACGTTCTCACCCAGTTCCGCCTCATGAAGAAGATGGGTGCGTCGCTCTGGGACTTCACCGAGAGCGTCGAGCAGGGTGGAGACGACAAGACGGTCGTCCTCAACCTCAAACGACCATCCAATCCGGAGGTCATCAAGCACACGCTCGCCAACGGTTCGCTCCGACTGTACGCCTATCACCCGACCTTCGAACAGTTCCTCGACAAGGACGCAGAGGAACTTCAGCAGTTCAAGTGGGAGGGTGACGTGGTGGCGAGTGGTCCCTTCTCGGTCGAGTCGAAGTCCAAGCAGTCGTGGGAACTCACGCGGAACCCCGAATACTACGGTGCCGACAACATCAACTTCGCCGGTATCTCACTGCTCTCGCGGGGAGACAACACCGCGCTCCAGCAGGGACTGATGGGTCGCGAACTCGACTTCGTCACGAGTCTCTTCGCCCCGCCGAAGATCGTCGCCAACTTCCCCGACTCCGTCGAGGAGATCGCCATCTCCGCGAAGTGGGGGTACGGTGTCCTGTTCAACCACGACGACCCCGACTTCGGGAAACGAAAGGTCCGACAGGCCGTCGCCCACGTCATCAACCGACAGCAGGTCGCCGAGAACGCAGGGCCGCGGACGAAGGCACCCGCTCCGAAGGTCACTGGTGTCGCCCCGAACGACCAAGAAGCGTGGCTCGGTGACGCGTTCGACTCCTTCGAGAGCTACGGGATGGCAGAGTCGCAGACCGACAAAGCCGCTGCACTGCTTCGTGAGGCCGGCTACTCGAAGGAAGACGGCACGTGGAAACACAGCAGTGGTCGAACACTCGGCGGGACGTACTACACGCCCGCTGGCTGGACGGACTGGACCACGGCGACGAACACCGTCGTCGACCAGCTGAACTCCTTCGGCTTCGACTTCGAAATCAGTCAGAAGCCGACGGGTGACTACTTCGGTGGCTACGTCGAATCTAACTTCAAGATGGGCGGGTTCTACTGGATGCCCGGTGGGGCACGGTCGGCGTTCCCGTACTTCCCGCTGCGCTGGCAGCTCAACATCCCGGACATCGACGGCGGCCACAACTTCCCAGAGGGCGAACAGACTGTCCCCGGAATGGACGGCGGCGAGATGACTATCGACCCGCTGGCGGAGATACAGGAGGTTTCGACGACCCAGGACCGAGCCAAGACCGAGGAGATAATCCAACGTGTCGCGTGGCACCACAACCAGAACCTCCCCGTCCTCGGACTGGTGTCGAAACTGGACCAGTCGTGGCTCACCGACGACGAGTGGAGCGTCCCGGAAGAAGGCAGCGACGAACGAGCAGTCAAGTGGCCAAGCGAGTGGCTCCCACGCCAGGGTAAGCTCACGGCCAAGAAATGACCGGACGGGACAAACGTAACGATGAGTAACTACTACGTCCGTCGGACTGCCCGCGTGTTCGCTACCATCTTCGCGGTGGCAACGCTGACGTTCGGATTGATTCGCCTCCTCCCAGGCGGCCCCTTCACGCAGTTGCGTGCACAACTGCTTCGGCAGGGTGTCCCTGCCTCGGAGGTCGACGCGCGAATCGCGAATCTCCAGAACATCAACCCGAACGCACCGCTCTGGCAACAGTATCTGGACTACATGAGTTCGGTGGCTCAGGGGAACTTCGGCGAGTCGATATCGCTCGGCGAACCGGTCGCACTGATAATCGCCGAAGCGGTTCCGTGGACGGTGTTCGTCGTCCTCGTATCGACGATTCTCATGTTCGCGTTCGGCATCTTCCTCGGGTCGTTACAGGCCTACTGGGAAGGGTCGCGGTTCGACAAGGCGTTCAGTGGCCTCTCGATCGCCCTGATGTCGATTCCGTTCTACGTCGTCGCCGTCATCTCTCTGTACGTCTTCGCGTACCAGTGGGGATGGTTGCCGACGGCGGGGACCGTCGGTGCCAGCGTGGAGAAAGAACTGAGCATCCCGTTCCTACTCAGCGCACTCGAACACAGCATCTTACCCATCTTCTCGTACACGCTCGGCGGGATTGGTGGGCAGGCGTTGGCCATGCGCGGGAACAGTATCCAAGTACTCGGTAACGACTACGTCCGTGTCGCGAGACTTCGGGGACTCGCCGACCGCCGAATCGCGACACGGTACGTCGCGAGGAACGCCATCCTGCCGATGTACACCGGATTCTTGCTGCTCCTCGGGTTCCGCCTCTCTGGCACCGTCATCCTGGAGCAAATCTTCTCGTACACCGGACTCGGCTACTACATGTTCGCCGCACTCAAGGCGAACGACTACCCGCTCATGATGGCGACGTTCCTCGTAATCACTGTCGCACTCATCGTCGGCGTCTACATCGCCGACCTCACCTACAGTAAGATCGACCCACGAATCAGCGCCGGAGGTTCCGATGAAGCGTACTGAAGAAGACGACCCTCGCACGCTGGTTACAGACGGTGCGGGCGTCGACTGGCGCGGTTCGAGCACGTCGTCGGTGACGGTGACTCGTGAGGAGCGACTTCGAGAAATCTACGAGGAGAGCGTCCGAAAACCGTTTATCGTCGCGTGGTCGGACAGCAGAACCCGACTCGGACTGCTCATCATCGGCTTCTACTTCTTGATTGCGCTCGTGGCCATCCTCGGCCTCTGGCGAGAGCCGTCGACGAGCCAGGCCCCCCGGTACTTGATGCTGTTCGAGAACATGAACTACCCGCTCGGAACGACCGCATCGGGGACGGACCTCGCTGCGCTCATCATCCACTCGACCCCCGACATCCTGTTGATGGTCACGTCGGGTGGACTCTGGGCGACCGGCATCGCCGTCTTCGTCGGGACTGTCGCTGGCTACAAGGGCGGTTCCGTCGGTCGCGTGCTGATGTCGATATCGGACTTCGTGATGGCCATCCCCGGCCTCCCACTGGTGATGATTCTCGCCATTACGTTCAATCCCAAGAACCCGATTCTGCTCGGCATCATCATCAACATCAACTACTGGGCTGGCCTCGGCCGGTCGATTCACTCGCAAGTGCTGACGATTCGTGAGAACAACTACGTCGAAGCCTCGCGGACGATGGGCGTCAGTACGCCCCGAATCATCCTGAAGGACGTCGTTCCGAACATCATGCCGTACGTGACGGTCAACTTCGTGTTCGCCGCACGGTACGTCGTGTTCGCATCCATCGGACTGTTCTTCCTCGGCGTGCTGCCGTACTCCGACCAGAACTGGGGTGTCACCCTGAACTTCGCGTACAGTGGTGGGGCCTTGTTCTCTTGGAGTGCTGCACACTGGCTTCTCGTCCCGATGGTCGCCATCATCGGTCTCTCGATTGGACTCATCCTCCTCGGGCAGGGTATGGACCGCGTGTTCAACCCACGCGTCCGAACTCGGCTCGCGGGCGAGTCTGAATCGACGGCCGCAGTAGACGAGAAAGACACCGGCATGACGGAGGTACTGTAGATGACTGCCGAACAACACGGGACAGCCAACACCACGACAGCTATGACGACAGACGACCCTATCATCGAAATCCGAAACGCGGCCGTCACGTACGACGGCGGCGAGACGTTCGTGTTGGACCACGTGAGTGCGTCCATCGAACGTGGGGAGATTCTGGGCATCGTCGGCGAGAGTGGCAGCGGAAAGTCCATGTTCGCCGATTCGCTGCTCGACGCCATCCCCGACCCCGGACGACTCTCCGGTGAGATACTCTACCACCGCGACGATGGCACCACCGTCGACGTGCTGGAACTTTCGGACGACGAACTCCGGGAGTTCCGGTGGGAGGAAGTGTCGATGGTCTTCCAAGGCGCGATGAGTTCGTTCAACCCCACGATGAAGATTGGAGGGCACTTCAAAGAGACGCTGAAAGCCCACGATGCGGACGTTTCTGCGGGGATGGAGTTCGGTCGAGAACTCCTCTCGGACCTGTATCTCGACCCGGAGCGCGTGCTGGACTCGTATCCACACGAACTCTCCGGCGGGATGCAACAGCGGGCGCTCATCGCCCTGGCGCTCATCCTCGAACCCGAGGTGCTGGTGATGGACGAACCAACTGCTGCACTCGACCTCCTGATGCAGCGTTCTATCCTGACGCTGCTCGAAGACTTACAGGAGAAGTACGACTTGACGATGGTGTTCATCACCCACGACTTGCCGCTCGTCGCCGAACTCGCCGACAGGATGGCCGTGATGTACGCGTTCCAACTCATCGAAGTCGCCGACCGTGAGCAACTCATCGGAAACAGCGGTCACCCGTACACGCGCGCGTTACTCAACGCGACGCCCGACGTCGAAGCACCACTCGAAGAGATGCGACCGATAGAAGGCCAGAGCCCAGCACCCATCAACGTTCCACCGGGGTGCTCGTTCGCACCGCGGTGTCCACTCGCGACCGAAGAATGTCGGGTCGAAGACCCGGCGTTCACGCGACTCGACTCCGGACACGCCGTCGCCTGCCACCACGCGGAAGACGCACGAGAAGAGATTGCGCTACACTTCGACCGCCACGAGGACTCTATCCCTGCGTCGGGAGGTGACGAACAGTGAGCCGTGCCGACGAGGTCGCGACCGAGTCCGACCAGCGCGACGAACCGCTCGTCTCACTCGAAAACGTCGAAGTCCACTTCGAAAAAGAGCAAGGACTACTCGAGTTCTTCGAGGACCCGGACGTGGTCAAAGCAGTCGACGGCGTCTCGCTCGACATCGAGGAAAACGACGTGCTCGCCCTCGTTGGAGAGAGTGGGTGTGGAAAGACCACGCTCGGCAAGACGACCATCGGACTCCAGCGACCGACGGGTGGGACGGTGAAGTACAAAGGACAGGATATCTGGGCCGCCAAGGACGGCACGGGAGAGATTCCGTTCGACGAGATTCGGTCGTCGCTCCAGATTATCCATCAGGACCCTGGGAGTTCGCTCAACCCCAACCGACGGATTCTGAACATCCTCGCCGAGCCGATCAAACTCACCAATCCAGACGTCGGTGCCAGCGAGCGACGCGAGCGGATTCACGCACTTCTCGAACGCGTCGGTATGAACCCCGCGGCAGACTTCGCTGACCGGTATCCACACCAGCTCAGCGGTGGGGAGAAACAACGGGTCGCACTCTCACGTGCCCTGCTGATGAACCCCGACGTCATCCTGGCAGACGAAGCGATTAGCGCGCTCGACGTCTCCCTCCGAGTCGAGATGATGGACCTGATGCTCGACTTGCAGAAGGACTTCGACACCTCGTTCGTCTTCGTCTCGCACGACCTCTCGAACGCCCGGTACTTTGCCGAACACGGTGACGGCCGCATCGGTGTGATGTACCTCGGAAACCTCGTGGAGGTTGGTCCTGCAGACCAACTCATCGACGACCCTAGTCACCCCTACACGAACGTGCTCCGGTGGGCGACGCCCAACTTGTCTCGACAGGCGGACGAACCCAGTGAACCGCCCATGCGAAAAATCGACATCCCGGACCCGGTCAACCCACCGAGTGGATGTCGGTTCCACACTCGCTGTCCAGAGGCACGAGAGGCCTGTCGAAGCGAGGTTCCGAAGTTGTCGGGAGGAGCAGGCGGCCATCGAGTCGCGTGCTTCAGAGACGACCCCGACCACGACTACTGGGACAGCACCCTCCTCGAAGACTAAGACACTGGTTCCGGCGTCGTGGCTCCGCCTCCGTCTTGTCGTTTTCGACGGTGAAGACACGAATTGCTCGTCTGACCGGGACCTTGATAATCGGTGCTAGAGAGGACACTGTATGGCACGTCTAGAGACCGTCGTCGATGTGATTTGCGACCAGCGCGACCGGTTTCCGCTGTTCGTCGCCATCGCCATCGTGATGGGGCTTCTTCTCGGATTCTCCTTGTTGTACCTCGAACCGGGCACCGCCGCGTACGCGATTGCGCTCGTCGACGTCGGTCTCGTCGCGGTGATGCTCGTTGGATTCGGAGGCGGCTATTGGCTCTGTACGAAGCGGTCGATGGACGAGTGAAACGGGGTCGCTCGCGTTAGGAATCGAGGAAATCGGCAGTCACTGCAGCGAGCGCGGCGACGTCTTCGTCTGGGTCGTCGTCGGCCACTCGTCGCAACGTCGGAACGACAGTGTCGGAACCGAGGTAGCCGAACGTCTCGATAGCCCGTGCTCGGACACTTCGGGCGTCGTGACCGAGACAGTCGACGAGCGCGTCGTCGACGGCGACTGCGGTGGGGTCGTCTTGGGCGACCATCGAGAGCGCGGTGAGTCCGGCATCGACGACGACTGGGTTCTCGTCGGAGAGTAGTTTCGTGAACGACGGCGTCTCGTCGTGGAGTTCACTCGGTGCGGATTCCACAGCGGCCGCGACGACGTTGGCGAGTAGTTCCCGTGCGTTCTCGCCATCTTGGTACTCGCGTAGATTGTGTTCTCGTATGGTCTGTCTGGTCGAGGGGTCCGTGACTGTCTCGGCACAGTCGTCGATAGCTTCGACCCCTTCGGCGTCGACGACTGTCTGCACCAAGGCGGGTACGTGGGGGACGCAGGCGCCCGGCTTTTCGAGAGTCAGTGCGGCGAGACAGCGGGCACTTTCGAGTTTCACACCGTTCAACTCCGTCTCGGTGACCGAAACGAGGTCGTCCAGACACGATTCGAGCACCACTGGCTCAGTTGCCGCAAGCGTCGTGAGAACTGACAGTGCAGTCTGTACGACTGCAGCGGAGCGGTCGTGCAGCAGCCCCCCGATTTCGGAGCCGAGCGGGCGGACTGATTCGACGTCTTCTTCGACGAGCGTTTCACAGACTTTGCAGGCTCGCTGGCGTACGAGTGGGTCTGCCGAACCCAGTGCCGCCTCGATTTCTCCCGTGTCTACCTCGTCTGGGTGGACGGTGGCGGGATGTACAGCTGCCAGTGGTGACTCTCCAGCGTCGCGCATACTGTGTGACACACGTTCACTCGTTCACAAATACGTGTCGGTGAGGTTGCCACCTGCGAATCTGCTGGCTGACTAACTCGCGCTGGGTTGCACTCGATGCAGACGGCTCTAACCAGTTTGAATATCGATACTACTAAGAAAATATTTGAATTATATCACATCTCGTAGCGTGGTGAGGTATCTGAATCCGTTCTCTGTTCCTGTGGACCTCGTCCCCCTCGCGTTCGGCCTCTCGTCGAGGAAATGTGGGATATTCGCCATCATCGACCTCACGCTTTTCGGCAGAAATTCCGACACAGTATCCTCGAAACACCAACTTTTGTGCCGATTCGGATGGCTGGTTCGCCGTCCGTGATGTGGCATCGTAGTCGGTCGTTTCGGTCCTCCTGTTCGACCTGTGAACTCGAGTCGGTTTCGGTTCGTGGACGAGGTAGTGTGTTGAATTACTTTGTATTTGATTAGTATATTGAAGTGGCATATTTGAGTGGAAATCTACTCTCCCCACCAGCTCTCGTGGTGTGGGTCGGTGCTGTTTCGAACGTGAGTTTCGTGCGTCGGGTCTGGCCTCGCTCGACACGAATTTCTGTCAACAAACATTATGATAGCTGGCGGTGTCTAGTACGGTATCGACCGGAGTCCCTGAACCGAAATGAGAGAAATCCTCACCATGTGGCGGGATATGCGCATGATAGCGCTCACCGCGGTGATCGCAGCGGTGTATATGACCGCGCTCATCCCGTTCAAGGGATTCGCAATCGTTCCGGGATTCACCGAAGTTCGGCCGGCAATCGCGCTCCCAGTCGCACTCGGATTACTGTTCGGCCCGGCGACTGCGTGGGGTGCGGCTATCGGAAATCTCCTCAGTGACGCCTTCGGCGGAACGCTCTCTGCCGGGAGTGCGTTCGGATTCGTCGGAAACTTCTTCAGCGGCTTCGTGGCGTACAAACTCTGGGGACATCTCGGTCCGCTGTCGTCCAACGAGAGACCCACCATGCGGTCGCTCCCGCAACTCGCCGAGTTCGTCGTCATCTCGTTCGTCTCGGCAGCGGGTACTGCAGCGATTATCGCCTGGGGACTCGACCTCTTGGGGTTGTTTCCGTTCTCGCTATTCGCGGCTATCATCGCGTTCAACAACTTCCTCGCCGCTGCCATCCTTGGCCCACCGATACTGTACCTCCTGTACCCTCGTATCGAGAGTGCAGGGCTTCTCTACATGGACATCTTGGACGAACGCGACCTGCCGGACGTCTCTCCACGGAATCGGCGCATCGCTGCCAGTGGTCTCGCCACTGTCGCTGCTGGCTGGTTAGTTGGGGGTACCGTCATCGGTATCACAGTCGTCGGGATTCCATTCGACATCCCAGTCAGTGGAATCGAACCAGGGACTGGTGGGTCGACAGTTCAAGCGGCCTTCGGCGCCGTGGCGTTCGTCCTTCTGCTCGGGTTTAGTGCTCTTTCGGCAGGGTGGTTCGCCGGAGAGCGGGAGTTCGGGTGACTCCCCAGACGTCGCCGAAGTTCGAAGAAAGAGGTGCTGTCTTTCCCGAACGAGAGGCCACAACTGTTGAGAGTCTCATCTAATCTATACATATCGTGAAATAGTGAATCGTATTTAATATTTAATCGGGTCAATTATACACCGCGTTTCGCGGCTAGCGACCGCGAGTGGGGCGAAGGGACGTGTCACAGAACAGGAGTCCGTTCAGGGGAGTGTTGAAACGGCCACCGAGAATCGGGGGTGACGAAGGCGAGGACGTTCGCCATGCGACGTGGTTAGAACTGTTCTTCGACCTCGTCTTCGTCGTCGCGATCGCGGAACTCGGCAGTTATCTCCACCACCACTTGACGCTCAGGGGGGTGCTGGGCTTTGCAGGCCTCTTCCTGATGATTTGGTGGGTCTGGCTCGGGTTCAGCTATTACGCCGACCTCTTCGACACGGAGGACCTGTTCTCCCGACTCATGATGGTCGCCGCGATGTTCATCGTCATCTTCCTCGCCCAGACTGCCGACGACGCGCTCAATGGCGAGTCGTTCGCGTTTGGGCTCGCAGTGGTCGTCCTTCGGGCGATTATCACGCTGTTCTACTATCGTGCACAACACATCGAAGGTGCCGAAAAGCGGTTCGTTCAGTACTTCACACTCTCCAACGTGCTCACCACGGCTATCGTCGCGTTGTCGCTGTTCGTCCCCGAACCGGGGCGATTCGGACTCTGGGGTGCTGCGGTCGTCATCAGTCTCGGCGGTGCCTCCGTGATTTACACTGCCACCGGTGCCGTGGTCAAGCAGTCGTCACACCTGCCCGAGCGGCTTGGACTCTTCACCATCATCGTTCTGGGTGAGACTGTCCTCGCCGTCTCGTTCGGGACGTCGATTACGGACCCCGGACCCGAGACACTCATAATCGGAGCACTCGGCTTCCTGGTCGCCGTCTCGATGTGGTGGCTCTACTTCCGACATTTCGACGAAGCTCTCATCGACCGGATTCTCAATCCGACATCTGAATCCTGGCTCAATGCGCGACAGCGTGGATTGGTCTACACGTTCAGCCACTACTTCACACACATGGGAATCGTCGCCGGCGGGATTGGTATCATCATCTTGCTGGAGTCGTCGCTGACTGGCCATGCACCCGAACCTGGGGCAGTGGGCGTCGTGGGTGGAGGTGTCGCGTTGTTCCTTGTCGGCACGAGTCTCTGTCACCGGGCGATTCCACACAGCATCGACGGTCACGTGTTCAGGATTCGTCTGTTAGTCGCGGTTGCTCTGTTCCTCTACCCTGGTCTCGGTATCCAACTGTCTCCAATCGTCACTCTCGTACTCGTCGCAGGCTCGTTGCTCGCAGTCATCGCACTGGACTTCCGGGCTCCGCAAACAGCTACTCGTCAACTCGATGCCGACGCCGAACACTGACGCACCGAGACCAACGAACAGACGGCCACAGGCGTCGGGTTGGCCGCCCGAGGCTGTCGGAGTCACGCTTTTGCTCAGAAATGACGTCTCTAGTACGTATGAACACGCATCGTACAGGGCAGGAAATCCCGTCCGAAGTCGAAGAACTCCTCACGGGCGAGTTGGTCGTCGCTCACTTGGCAACCTGTGCCGACGGTCGACCCCACTCAGCCCCACTCTGGTACCGATACGAGGACGGTGTCGTCGAGATACTCACGACGGGAGTCAAACTCGCGAACATCCAGAAGAATCCTCACGTGTCGATATCGATGGAACAGGACCACGACGGCATCCCCGAGTGGATGGTCACTATCCGCGGAACAGCGACGCTCGTCGAAGACGAAGACGAAATTCGGGAAGCCAATACACGAATCAACCGAAAGTACGGTGTCGATGACGACGCGTGGTCGGAGAACGTCCTCGTCCGAATCGATGTCGGGTCTGTCGCCTACCGGACGTACTGACCTCTTTTTGCAGTAGGCCCGTACCGTCGGCGTTCGTGTGTGTCGTCGGCGTTCGTGTCTTGCAGTGAGTGCTACGGCGCTTTGATGTATCCGAACCCTTCGTCTTGGAGTCGTGCGAGTGCGCCGGACCCAGAGGGGACGCTCTCGACCCCAGGGAGCAACTCGTCGTCGGATATCCCCATCCCTCGAAGTGCGTTCCGGCAGACGAGCAGGGTAACCCCCCACTCTTGGAGTTCTTCGACCATCTCCCGTTTCGACGCAGTCGCCTCGACGAACATTCGGACACCAGCCCCGTTTGCAACCACCGTCACCTCGTCGCCCGGTTCGGAAACGCTCTCGTCGTACAGCATGTTCAGCGTGTTCACCATGGCGTGCTCCTGGTCCCCCGGATTCTGTGCAGACACGTGAACCACGGTCTTCATAAGAGAGAGACGACGCCCATCGGCATAGGAGTAGAGTGTGCGAGAGTCGTCGCGTACGAGAGTCGTCGTGTTCGAGAGCGTACGATGGTCACCCGGTCGTGAGAGGAGGTCTCGTCTGTAGACTCTCTACGACACCGTTGAGTTGGACTAGTTCGCCCGTCTCTCTGGCGACAGTGGTCGTCAGTCCCCGAATCTGCGCCCACGGTGTCGACGAATCGTCGAAGCGATAGAACTCGAACGTCGGTGCTGCATGGGTTTCGCTGGTCTCGGACGCTGGCCGACTCGTCAGGTACCGGGCCAACGGGGACAGCATACCGGACATGACTGTGTAGAGGTCACGGACCAGCGCGTCCTTGGTGTCTCTGTCGGTTGTCGTGTACAGTTCGTCCATGAGGACGTACGTGTAGCTGTACGCCGCGTTGAACAGGTCAGAGACGGGGTGTAACGCTGGGTCGAAGTCGTCCGTCGTCGGGTTCTCTAAGACGGGGCGCACCTCCCCGAGGTGGTAGGTCCCGTTCGCGATTGCCTTGAACTTGTAGTAGTGGGTCATCTCGTGGTGTGAGGGGTCTGCCCAGTGTTCGTCCCGCAGTCCCTCTCCTTGATGGATGACCGTCTCGATGGCTCGACGGGCGCTTTCGATGTCCTCGATTGGGTGGAGACCGCCACTGTCGGTTTCGTCGAACTCGACTGGTGCGTAATAGCCTGGATGCAGCATCTGCCGTTCGACCTGTGGGTCGTCGAACAGGCTTCCGTCGTCGTCGAGTCGTTCGATTGCCTCTTCGATTGCGAGATAGAACTGCCCGATGGTCTCGTAGTTGTCGTCTTCTGGAACTGCACCGACTGCCCCTGGATGTTCGATTGGCATGCAGACCCGCTCGATAAAGTCAGGGCTACATCGCTCGAGGTTCATCCGAATCGGGGGGTCGTGGTGGGGGAGGTCCATCGGGTACGAGGGGAGGACGCTCTCGTCGTAGAACCGCGGGTTGCCGCCGACGGCGACCACGAGGTTGGCAGCGAGTGCTGTGTGAAGCATCTCCTCGACGACGACGCTCCGGATGAGTTTGTACGGGTCAGAGCCGTTGTCGTCGATGGAGTACATCGCATAGAGGTAGGTCGGAACCGTCGAAAGTTCGACCTGCATCGCCCACTGGAGGTGTTCTGTAAGCGCTGTTCGTGTCTCGATAGCCATAGTCAATCAATCGACAACAAGAAGCATCAAGATAGAGGGTGGGACACCACAGTCGAACTGGGGTCTTCGTGTCTCTCCCTCGTGTGTTCTGCCACTCGGTCGTGTTCTCGAAGCGCGGCGTCCAACGAGGCGGCCAATAGTTGCTCTGTACACTTCCGAACTCCGTCACCACGAGGGACGATGACCAGCGCTTCGGCACCGACCGAGCACCGTCTGATGGGCGGCCTCCAGGGGTTCTGGTCGACCCCTTCAGTCGTCGTCTGTCCTAAACCCAATCTTCACGTGTGTGTTGTCACAGAACGGCTTGTTCTGCGACCCGCCACAGCGACAGAGCCAGGCGTCGCCAGCGTGATACGATGACCCGTCGTCTTGGCCGACTATCTCGAACGCTCCTTCGACGTGGAGTGGGCCGTCGTGTGTCGGTATCACCGAAAGCTCTCGGTCTGTCGACCCATCGGATTCGTGGCCCTCACTGACTGTTCCCGGTGCCTCGAAGTCCACGTCGAGGTGACTGTTGTCGCAGAGGGGCTTGTTCGCCGACGCACCACAGCGACACAACGCGATACGCGTGTCCGAGAGCAACACCGTCTCGTCTTCGTCGGTAATCTCGACGTCTCCACGGACGTAGAGTGGACCATCGTGGCTGACTTCGACGGTGTTCTCGTTGGGAGGTGTCTCTTCCCACCCTCCGTCTTTCCGCTCGAAGTGTAGCGCGCCCGTCGGACACTTCGTGATGACTGCCGCGAGGTCGTCTGCATCGGCGTTATCTGGCCGAATCCAGGGGCGCTCGTCGGGGTCGAACACGGTTGGAAGCCCCTTGACGCATTCACGTGCGTGGATACACCGTTTCACGTCGTACTGTACCGTGACGTCCGACCCCTCGTACTCGTGTACGTCCTGTTCCATACATGTTAACGGGTTGCAAACACGATAATACCATAACTAGCACCGGTGTTCGTCGCTCTGTGATGTGGACGTGTTAGACAATGTAGGGCAGTTCGCCGTGTTCTCCGAAAATAGGTTGAGTCTCTTGTCGAACGATTTTCTAACCGAGTGCGGACTCGACCGTCGGAAGTATCAACCTACCAGATTATCCGCTCCGGGACACATAAGCCACCGCGTGGTGACGCTCCGTGTAGATTGATGGACGCTTCGCCGACAGGTCGGTGTGGATACACGTACGCTCCTGACCACGAGATGGGGGTGGCATCCCTTCGACAGAGTTGTTGTTATCGTGAGTCTCTCCCGGACGATGACCACTGTGCGTGGCACGCCGACCCCGAGGAGACTGACTACAAGACGGTCGGGACGCTACAAGATGCCCGTACGCCGCCGGATGTTCGCGAACAGACGCACGGCGTGGGCGAGTTGCTGGATGGGGCGGTGCTACGTGGAGTGGGTGTGGGCGACAAACTCTCGTTCGAGGAGACGTCGCTTCGGGGCGCTGACTCCAGCGGCGTAGACCTCACTGCTGCTAACCTGTCCGGGGCCAACCTGTTCGGTGCTAACCTCACCGAGGCCGACCTGTCCAGGGCCGACCTCACCGATGTCGATCTGAGAGAAGCCAACCTTACTGACGCCGACCTGAGAGAGGTTGACCTCAGCGATGCTTCCCTGTTGATGGCCGACCTCACCGATGCCACCCTTTCGAGGGCAGATCTCACCGACGTCGATCTGGTTGGCGCCGACCTCACCGACGCCTCCCTGTTGATGGCCGACCTCACTGGTGCCTACTTGGGAGAGGCGGACCTCACCGGAGCAACTCTGGGGGAAGCGGACCTCACCGACGCTTCCCTGTCCGGGGCCGACCTCACTGGTGCCTACTTGGGAGAGGCGGACCTCACCGACGCCTCCCTGTCCAGGGCCGACCTCACTGGTGCCTACTTGGGAGAGGCGGACCTCACCGGAGCAACTCTGGGGGAAGCGGACCTCACCGACGCGCTCTCGTTCGGGGCCAACCTTACCGGAGCCGACCTGGAGACGGCCGATCTCAACGGGGTTGACCTGGGGGCGGCCGACCTCACCGACGCCGACCTGAGAGAAGTCGACCTCATCGACGCCGATCTGATTGGGGCCGACCTTATCGACGCCAATTTGAGAGATGCCAAACTCACCCACGCCAACTTGAGAGGCTCCGACATAACCGACGCCGACCTGATTGGGGCCAACCTCACCGGCGCCCTCCTGACCGGCGCCGACCTCACTGATGCCAACTTGAGAGAGGCCGACCTCACCGAGGCCGACGTGTATAGGGCAAACCTCACTGACACTGACCTAGAAGAGGCTAACCTCACCAGCGCCTCCCTGAGAGAGGCCAACCTCACAGACACCAACCTATCTGGAGCAGACCTCACCGACGCCGACCTGTTGGCCACCAACCTCACCGACGCTAATTTCGACGGGGCACTACTTCGGGATGCGTCTCTCCCATCGGGGCCTGTACTCGCGAGTGCGATTCTCACCGAAACCGACTTGGAGGGACAGGACCTTCGAGACGAGGACCTCTCGGGGGCCAATCTATCGAAATCGAACCTCACAGACGCGGACCTGAGTGGCGCAGACCTCTCTGGGGCGAACCTCGAACGCGCACTGTTGAACCGGGCGGACCTGTTCGACACACGACTCGCGGGCGCTCGTCTCGAAGGGGCCGTCTTCGGCGACGTGCAAATCAACGAAGGGACGTTCGAGAAGATGTCTGCGGTATCCGACTCCGACGAGACCGGGTGGAGTCTCACCGACCGCCTCGAACGAATCGTTCTGGGTCCGACCGGAACAGACGAGTGTCGCTGTGTCTACGACCCCGCGAGTCGCTACGACCTCTCCGAGACCGAGGACGTTTCGAGCGGTCCTGACGACGGGGGTTCCGACGAGCGAGCAGACGACCCCGAAGTCCGGGCGGGCGGCGTCTACCGTCAGTTCGAACGACTGGCGGCCGACAACGCCCTGCCCGAGTGGCAACGACGGTTCTTCGTCCTCCGGCAGGACATGCAGACGCGGCAGGCGACCGGACTAGAGTACGGATTCGCGCTACTCCAGCGCGCGCTGTTCGGGTACGGTGAAAGCTTCGGTCGCGTCGTCGGGTGGTCGGGGGCAGTCGTCGGACTGTTCTCGGTTGTCTACCTGCTGGGCGGGTGGGTTCACCCAGTCGAACCCGACGGTGGCCTCGGCCGTGCAGTGTCGTGGACCCAACTTCCTGGTGACCCGAGTGTCCTTTGGGAGAGTCTCTACTACAGCACGCTGACGTTCACGGCGCTGGGCTTCGGCGACTTCCGCCCGGTCGGAACGATTGGACAGTTCCTGACCATCCTCGAGACTGCGAGTGGCGCGCTCTTACTCGCCCTCCTCGTGTTCGTGCTCGGTCGACGAGCGGCGAGATAACCCTGTTCGGCCAACCGGACGAACTCCTGATTTTCTCTGCAAGGGACGTAACAGCGGCCTCTCATTCCTGAAACCGGCTGGAATGCGTCGTGGTGAGTAACAGAGTTGGATTAATCTCTTCGGTGTCTGTCGATTTGGTCTCTGTTTCCCTCGACTCACTTGGACGCCCCCCCGCCGTTCATGACGTCGTTGCGGCGGGGTACGAGAGTTGGTTCAGTTCCACACGACGGTCAGAACGTGCCTCACTGTGTGCCGACTCGTCACGCGCCCTGTACTTGTCTGCGTATCTGTTCGGGGACGCTCGGGTCCTCGAGTGTGGTCGTGTCGCTGAGTTCTCTATCGTTGCTGATGTCGGAGAGCAGTCGTCTCATGATTTTCCCGCTCTTGGTGTACGGCAGCGCATCGACGAACTCGACGTGGGCGGGGCGGGCGAACTTCCCGATGCCCTCTGCAACAGAGGCAACGACGGCCTCTCGAAGGTCGTCAGAAGGTTCCACTCCTTCTTTCAGAACCACGTAGGCGTCCGGAACCTGTCCCTTCACGGGGTCGTCCCGAGCGACGACGGCGGCCTCTGCGACTGCCGGCACCTCGACGATGGTACTCTCTAACTCCATACTTCCCAGCCGATGGCCGGAGACGTTCATCACGTCGTCGAGCCGACCGAGAATCCGGAAGTAGCCGTCTGCGGCTTCGACCGCCCCGTCTCCCGTCCGGTAGATCCAATCGTCCATGTTTCGGCTCTCGAGGTCGGAGAACTTCTCCCAGTACTCGCTGATGTACCGTTCGTCGTCACCGTAGAGCGTCTGGAGGATGCCCGGCCACGGACGGGTCAAGACGAGGTTGCCTGCCGTCCCGGTTCCTGGTTCGATTTCGTTCCCGTCGTCGTCGAGAACCGTCGCCTGGATACCCGGCATCGGGTGTCCGACGCTTCCGGGTTTCATATCCGCGAGTGCGGGGAGGTTGCTCATCACCACCCCACCCGTCTCGGTCTGCCACCACGTGTCGATGATGACGGTGTCCCCACGGCCGACGTGGTCGTAGTACCACCGCCAGACCTCGGGTTGGATCGGTTCGCCGACGCTGACCAGTAGTTTGAACTCGAAGTCGTACGGCTCGAGGTGGGTCTCACCCCACTTCATGAACATCCGTACGGCGGTCGGAGAGGTGTGGAAGATGTCGACGGCGTGCTTCTCGGCCAGTTCCCAGATGTACCCTTTGTGCGGGTGGTCAGGCGCTCCTTCGTACATCATCGACGTCGCGCCCAGGAGGAGGGGCCCGTAGACCATGTACGAGTGACCGGTAATCCAACCGATGTCGGCCAGACACCAGTAGGTGTCCGTCGAGTGGATGTCGAAGAGGTACTTCGACGTGCCGGCGACGTAACTGAGATACCCGCCAGTCCCGTGTTGAGCACCTTTCGGTTTCCCCGTCGTCCCGCTGGTGTACATCAAAAAGAGGATGTCGTCGGACGCCCGCGGAACTGGCTCGACGTGGGCACCACGGTACTGCGACCGGACGTCTTCGACGACGACGTCGCGCCCCTCGACGATCTTCGTTTCGGGGTGGAGTTCTTTCTCTCGCTGGAGGACGAACACGGTGTCGACGTCGACGCTCGCCTGCTCGACGGCCTCGTCGGCCTTCTGTTTGTGGTCGAGGAACTTCCCGCGTCTGTAGTAGCCGTCGATGGTCACGAGATATCGGCTGTTGGCGTCGTCTAGTCGATTCGCGAGCGCCGCTGCCGTGAACCCACCGAACACCACACTGTGGGGCGCGCCGATTCTGGCCGCAGCGAGCATCCCAATCGGGAGTTCCGGAATCACCGGGAGATGAAACGTGACGACGTCGTCGGCCCCGATACCGGCGTCTCGGAACATCGCAGCGAACTCGTTGACCTCGCGGTAGAGGTCCTGATAGGCCAGTCGTCGGCTATCTCCTGGCTCGCCCTCCCAGATAATCGCCGTCTTGTCGCGGTGTGCGTCGAGGTGACGGTCGATACAGTTGTACGAGGCGTTGAGTTTGCCTCCGACGAACCAGTCGTAAAACGGCGGATTACTGGCGTCCAGAACGTCGGTCCAGTGTTCGTCCCAGTCGAGGAGTTCGGCGTACTCTTCGAACCCGTCGGGGAACTCGTCGAATCGGTCGTACACTGACCGGTCGCTGACGTTTGCCTGTCCGATGAACTCCGGGTTCGGACTGTAATACTCCTCTTCTGCAAGTCGTGCTTCGATGGTAGAACGTTCTTCGTGTGACATCACCGACCACCCTGGTAAAATTCGTCATCAATAATCATAAACATGGACGCAGAGGGCTAAGCTGGGGTCTGTCCACCTGTCGCTCCCGAAATCGACTGCGATGAGGAGTCTCGGTACGACGGCGCGTTCCCACTTGCCTGTCCGGTGAGTCCACACTCGGTGGTGCTTCGGGGCAGGAGGGGTCGAAGAACGAATAACCTTCACGAAAGAAGATTACATATATATTTCCAGCCTTAATACCAGTGGAATGGCTGAAACGAACGCACCGGGTGGAGGGCTTGAGAAGACTCGTCTCGAAGGAGCTGTGACTCAGACCGAACTCGCATATCGTCAGGCGGAGCTGCAGTTCTGGCACCAGTACGGAACCGAGCCCGAAGAACGATTCGTCGAGCTCGACACTTTGGGCACCACCATCCGGGTTCAGGAAGTCGGGAGCGGTGACCCCATCCTTTTTCTCCACGGTTCGCCGACCAGCGGAACAAACTTCGCACCGCTGGTGGCGTCTCTCGACGAATTCAGCTGTTTGATACCGGACCTGCCGCCAGGTGGACTTTCGGCACCGTTCGAGATTTCGAAGGACAACGTCACCACCTGGTTGGACCATCTGGTCACGGATACGCTCGATGCCATGGGTGTCGAACGCGCCCACGTGGTGGCGTCGTCTTCGGGGAGCGCGCTGGCAATGAAGGCGGCGCTGCGGGCACCTGAGCGGGTTCGAGGGGTCGTCCACCTCGGCGCACCATGGTTGGTCGAGGATATCCCCGTCCCCTTCGGCGAGAAGTTGCTCCTCGTGCCAGGTGCCTGGCGGTTGTTGACGGCGGTGACACCAGGACGGAGGATGCAACAATCGATGCTGAAGTCGATCGGTCATGGGAAGAGCATCGAGGCCGGCCGCATTCCAGAAGCGTACTGGGCCTGGTCCGACGCACTGTTCACCGAGACCGGAACGTATGCAGAGCAGATGCGCACCCTCCCAGCGTTCAGGGGCAGCGGTCTGGACTACGACCCGACGTTGAAGCTTGGAGCAGATGAACTCTCTCGGCAGGGCCCCACGCTCGTGATATGGGGGACCGACGAAGGATTAGCGTCGAAAGACGACGCCCAGTCGCTGGTCGACCGCATCCCAGGAGCGAGGCTGGAACTGTTGGCCGACGCCGGCCATCTTCCGTGGCTCGACTTCCCTGAAGAGGTGGCAGCGTCTGTGCGGAGTTTCCTCGGCGATGTCGAGTGACAGAACACGTGCCGTCGGGTGCCGCACGCCCAGAGTGTACACAATCTACAGAGGGAGACAGACCCGACGGAACTCTCACGAGCAGCGTGAGACGGCACTGCCTGTGACAGTACTGGTGTATTCGTGGCGTCGTCTGGCGACTCGAATCTGAACGAACAGTGCGATGTTTCTCTCTTCCAACCACATCGAGAAACCAGTCTGGAGCAAGTTCGGGAGTGAAAGCCGTTTGACGCCAATTGTATGATATGAAAATCACTCTGCCGTTCCGTCGATTAATACGTCGGGTGTTCGGACTCGAACCCCGAGAAGGCCCGACGGATATCTCTCCGAATCAGGTCTTCGTCAGCGACGCGAAGCCCGAGGTCAGTCAGTTCGCGGGCGATTCGTGCGAGGTCGTTCGAGTCTTCCCCGACGGCACTCACGAGGACGTTGTCTTCCCCAGTCGCCAGCTCTCGAATGCTGACGACGCCTTCGACCTCGAGCGCACGCTCACTCAGGTCGCCACGGACGGGAATCACGGCCGTACACTCCATCTGGACGAAGAGTTGGTAGCCCGCTCGTTCGTAGTCGACTGCAGCGTGGTAGCCGGTGATGATTTCCTCTGATTCGAGTCGTTGAATACGCTTGCGTACCGTGCTCGGGGAGGCGTCGACGGAATCGGCGATGTCACGTGACGAGACGTGCCGTGCGTCCCGCTGGAGTTCGTGAAGAATCCGCCTGTCCAGGTCGTCGAGTCCTTTGAGCGTCATAGCATCTCAGTTGGGTGGGTGCGTGAAGTAGTCTTGTTTTGCGTAGCTCTCGGTGTGGTGGCTCCTCTCGCGTGACGGATGACACCGCACTCTGTTCGAACACCGTTCACTGCTTTTGTTCCTCCGGGTACAACGCTGCGATACAGTCGTTGGTGAACTCTGGAATCGAGACACTGTTCCCGGCTTTGATTTTGACGATGACGCCGGTTGTATCCGAGAGGTACAGGTGAACGGCAGTCGCCCGGTCGTGCTGGAGGACGAGTGCGTTCACGTTCCCGAGGTGGGTGTAGACCTCTTCGATGTAGGGGCGTCGGAAGAGTGCAATCGACCGGTGGACGACGACGTCGAACTGGTGGTTCGAGAGTTCGGTCTTCAGGTCCGGTCGGATGTATTCGACGGTGTAGTTGTACGTCTTGGAATCGAACGACGCGACCCAACGGAGGTTCTGACCGAAGCGGTCGCGAAGCATCTCGATGAGGTTCTCGTAGTTCGGTACAGCGGCCATGTCGATGTTTCTGGTCATGATTGTGTTAGTATGGTGTGAGGAGAACGACACTGAGTGCGAACCCCACCGTTGCGAACAGCAGGACGAGGGCTGACTGGATGGTGTCGCTCAGTCGCGGTTCGGCCCCGACGAGCGAGGCGGTACGTTCGACGAGCGACGCAGCTGCGTGGCTCGCTGCGTCGCTGGTGGCGACCGCCCCGACAGAGAGCGCTGTCGTGCCACGGACGGCGAGTGGGTAGAGGACTCGGTCGACGTCGACGAGGTGTATCCGTGCGAGTCGCGTTCGGAACACGACGAACCCGAGGATACCGATGGCGAGGACAGCGCCGGCTTTGAGGAGTTCACTCGTCGCGTACGCGTCGAACCCACCAGCGTCGCCGGGCATCGAACCGAGGAGTGCCTCTGGGAAGATGCCGAACACGACCGACGGGATTGCGATAGCGATCAACACTGCCCGGAGGGTGAGGCTGGTGGGCCGTACGTCGAGGTCGTCCGGAGCGGTTCGGACGAACGCGTAGTAGCCGAACTTGGCGAACGACAGCACCGTCCCGACACTGCCGACGACGAGCATCCACCACAGCACTGTCTCTCCCGTGCTCTCGACGGCCTTCGTGATGAGACCTTTGCTGACGAACCCAGAGAAGCCTGGTGCCCCGGTGATGGCGAGTGCGGCGACGAGGAACGCCACGAACGTCACTGGCATCACGCGGGCGAGGCCCCCGAGGTGTTTGAGTGAGCGCTTTCCAGTCCGGTAGATGAGTACGCCGGCGACCATGAACAGCAAGCCCTTGTAGAGGACGTGCGCCACGAGATGGGCGAACGAACCGGAGACCCCAGCAGCAGTGCCGATTCCGAGTGCGACGACCATGTACCCCACCTGCGAGACGATGTGGTACGACAGGAGGCGGCGCATGTCGGTCTGGAAGATGGCCTGCGTGACTCCGTAGACGATCATGATGCCACCCAACCACGCGACGAGGACCGCACCGTCGGGTGCGACTCGGTAGAGGACCACGACGGCGACTTTGGTCGTGAAAGCCGCGAGGACGACGCTCGCTGCGACGTGCGGCCGGGGGTAAGTCTCTGGTAGCCAGAAGTGGAGTCCGATGAAGCCGAGGTTGACGCCGACACCGACGAGTGCCAGCGTTCTCGGCAGTCCTCCCGCGAGGCCACCGTCATAGACGAACGACCCAGTCGTCGCGAAGTGGAACGCGACGGCTGCGACGAGGAACGCCCCACCGACGAGGTGGTAAATCGCGTATCTGAACGCAGGTCTGACGGCGTCACCGCCGTGGTGCCAGACGAGAACGGTCGCGGTCACCGCGAGTAGTTCCCACCCGACGAGGAGGGTCAGCCAGTCACCTGCGAGCACCGCGACGACGCCGGCACCCATGTACGACAGTGCGTAGAGTTGTTGTCTCGAATCGGCGTCGGTCGCATAGCCGTACGCGAGGTTGACAGCGGCGATAAAGCCGAAGAGAATCACGACTGGGCGGGTGACCTCGTCGACGGTGAAGAGGACTTGTTCGAAGCCGAAGGGTGAGACCACGAGGTAGGACCCGGCGTCGATAGCCCACATCCACGGGATAGTGAGTCCGACGAGAACGACTCCGACGGCCGTCCCGACCGCCCGCGGGGTGACGGCCACGACGAGCAGTGCGAGGACGAACGCAACCCACGGAGGGGCGAGCGTCAAGAACTCGGTCATCCGAACACCTCCCAGACCACGGTCTCGGCGAGGTCCCAGAACGGAAGGTAACTCGGGACGACACCGAGGACGACGGCGAACCCGACGGTGACGAGAATCGGGACGAGCATGAGCGACGTCGTCTCGGTCGAGAGCGTTCGTCGCTCCCACCCGACCTGTCCGAGTCGGTGGGCGACGTCACCGCCATCGGTGGCGGCGTGTCGGCTCTTCGCTGCGGTTCCGCTCCCCGCAGTACGTGCCTCCTCGCCGGCGTGTGCTGGCGCGAACGCGTGTCGACTCGCCGGCGTCGACCCGTCACGCTGGCCGAAGAACGCCGCGTAGACGATGGGCCAGAAGTAGAGCAGTTTCAACAATCCGGCCACGAGGTAGGCAGCGACGAACACCGGAGCAGGACCCGCTGCGACACCGACGACGAGCGTGAACTTGCTGACGAACCCCGCGACGAGTGGGAAGCCGACGAGCCCTGCGGCTGCAACTGCGAACACGGTCATCGTGACCGGGAGTCTGCGACCGACACCTGCGAGGTCCGAGACGTACTTTTCGCCAGTCTCGACGGCGACGATGCCCGCGACGAAGAACAGTGTAATCTTCATGAACGCGTGGGCGACGACGTGGAGGAGCGCGCCAAACACCGCAAGGGGCGTCGCGATAGCGAGTCCCAACACGATGTACGAGAGTTGCGAGATGGTCGAGTACGCGAGGCCACGTTTGAGGTTGTCCTGTCGAAGGCCGACGAGTCCCGCGATGACCATCGTCGCTGCTGCAAAGACGGCGAGCGGAAGACCGACACCGAGGTCCCACATCGCCTCCGGGCCAAAGACGTAGAGGACGGTCCGAGAGAGAGCGAACACGCCACTCTTGACGACTGCAACAGCGTGTAAGAGCCCAGAGACGGGAGTTGGTGCAACCATCGCCGCCGGGAGCCACTTGTAGAGCGGGACGACTGCTGCTTTGACCCCGAACCCGACGGCGAGGAAGACGAACGCCGCCTGTGCGAGTGCCGAGTCAGTCGCGGCGAGGGCGGCGATTCCCCCTGGGACGAACGTGAGCGTCCCGACGAGAACCGCGACGAGGAGAACTCCGGCGAACGCGACGACGCCGCCACCGAGCGTGTACACGATGTACGTGCGCCCGGCAGCGCGTGCTGCCTTCGTCCCGGCGTGGACGACGAGCGGGTAGGTTGCCAGCGTCAGGAGTTCGTAGAAGACGAACAGCGTCAGTAAGTTCGCGGCGAGTGCGACGCCCATGGTCGCGGCGATGCTCCCGGCGAAGGCCGCGAAGTACCGCGTCTGGCCGTGTTCCTCGAGGCTCCGGACGTAGCCGACGCTGTAGACGCTCGTCACGACCCACAGCGTCGACGCGAGCAGTGCGAACAGGAGTCCTGCTGCGTCGCCACGTAGGCTGAGTTCGATACCGGCGATGGACCCGAGTGACGAGACGTGAGTGACCGGAGACCTGACCATCGTTGCGACGACTGCAAACGTTACGAGTGCCGCGACGAAGGTCCACGCTTCACGAAGTGTCGGATTCGACCGCGACACGTAGATGAGCGGAATCGCGACTGCGGGGATGGCCACCGCGGCCACTGGAAGGACGGACGCGACGTCGGTCATAGCCACCCCTCCACGACTGGCTGGAACCACAGTGCGAGGTCGGACGACCAGAGACCGAGGGCGACTACGACACCCCCGACGGCGGCGAGGAGGAGTGAGGCGCGAGTCAGGCTCTGTGTGTGCAGTTGTCCACCATCAGTGCTCACGTGCGACTGGCCTCCAGTCTCGCTTCCGCCCCGTCCCAAAACGCCGGCAGTTGGCGTGCCGAAGACCATCGTTTCGACGACGCGACCGACGTAGAGAATCGACAGTAGGGTGCTCCCAACGACGAGGGCAGCGATGGTCCACGATTCGGCGGCGACTGCTCCGAGCGCGACGTACCACTTCCCGGCGAATCCAGCGGTCGGCGGAAGGCCGACGAGTGACGCGAACACGACGCTCGCAGCGACTGTGAACAGGGGAGCGTCGCGGACGAGGCCAGTGTAGTCAGCGACCGTTTTCACGTCGAACTCTCTCGCCAGGATGCCGACGGACGCGAACAACCCACCTTTGGCGATGGCGTGGCTGAGGAGGAGGACGAGCGCGCCGGTCACCGCCGCCGGCGTCGCGAGACCGATGGCGACGACGATGAGGCCGAACTGCAGAACCGACGAGTAGGCGAGTAACCGGCGGATGTCGGTCTGTCGGAGCGTCAGGACGCCCCCTGCGACGACGCTCACCGCCCCCGCGACGAGGAGGCCGACTCGGGCGGCGGGCACGTCCGTCAGGAACCCCAGCGTGTACACACCGAACGTCAATCGCACGAGAGCGTATCCCGCGATCGTCGAGACGAGTGTCGCGAGGAGTGCACTCACGTCGGCTGGTGAGGTCGCGTACGCTGCAGGCTTCCACGTGTGAAGCGGGAACAACGCGATTTTCACACCCAACCCTACTGCGATGAGGACGAACGACGCGATGACTAGCGGCGAGTCGTAGCCGATTGCAGAGAGCGCCGCGTTGAGTCCGGCCATCGAGAGCGTTCCAGTCGCGACGTAGAGGTAGCCGACACCGAGCAGATAGAGCGTCGCGCCAACCGTCCCGACGAGGAGGTACCGGAACGCGGCGAGTGCGGCCGGGGCTCCCCGTCCGGTCGCCACGAGTGCGTACGCGGCGAGTCCAGAGATTTCGAGGAAGACGTACAGATTGAACACGTCGGCGGTGACGGTCACTCCAGAGAGCCCTGCGACGAGGAGGAGCCACAGACTGTCCCCGAACCTGGTGCTGTCAGTTCGGACGATCGCGAAGAACGCGACTGCAGTGCAAGCGACGAGGAGGAGGAATGCACTCGTCACGGCATCGGCGACGAGGCCGATACCAACCTCACTCGGAAGCCCGCCGACGACGGAGGAGACTGGTCCTCGTCGAGCGACAACTGCGGCCACCGCGACAGCGAGACCGACCTGGACGACGAGTATCCCACCGGTTAGGAGCCGAGACAGGCGAGTACGTCGACCGACGACGAGCGGGAGGACAGCACCGACGAGCGGCACCGTGACGACGAGCGCGAGCAACACACTCACGACTGTTGTGCCTCCTTGACCTCGCTCTCGTCGAGGGTCTCGTACTCGTCGTACACTCGGACGAGGAGCGCGAGCGCGACCGCCGTGACACTCACACCGACGACGATGGCCGTCAGGATGAGGACGTGTGGGAGGGGGTTGACTACCGGACCCGGTCCCGAAAGCAGTGGCGCGCTCCCGTCGCGACGGAATGCACTCGTGATGAAAAACAGGAACACGCCCGTCTGGAAGAGGTTCAGTCCGACGACCTTCTTCAGGAGGTTGTCGGAGTCGACGAGGACGAACACGCCGATGCCGACCAGAAGAGCGAACGCGACGTATGCGACCCGAGAGCTAAATACCATGACGAGGTCACTCATTGTCGACACCCCCGGACAGACGCACGAACAGGCTGACGACGACACCGGCCACCGTCGCTCCGATGCCGAGTTCGACGAACTCCGTCGCGTAGACCGACGGCTTGGGGATGGGAAGCACGTCGAACTGGAGGAACGACCCGCCTGCGAGAATGCCACCAAACGCGACCAGGACGAACGCGAGCGGACCCGCGACGACGAGTGCGAGAAGCCAGCGCGGTGAGAGCCACGCGGTGGTCCGCTCCATCCCGACTCCGAAGGCGAGGATGATGACGGCCGCTGCAGCGATGACTCCACCCTGGAATCCGCCGCCGACAGACGACGTCCCGTGGAACAGCGTAAACAGGGCGAACGTGAGGACGAACATCGCGACGAGTCGGGTGGTCACCGTCACGACTGGGCTGTCTGTCGGCCGGGTCGTCATCTCTCTTCCCCCTGGTTCAGAACCGCCACGGCGGCCACGACTGCGGTGACAACCACGGCGATCTCACCGAACGTGTCGAACCCGCGGTAGACGACGAGGATTGCAGTGACCACGTTGTCGATGCCGCGTGTGGCCGAGTCGGTGAGATAGTACTCCGTCACCGGCCCGAATCCTGGTGTGTCTGCCGCTCCGACGACGGGGAGAGCGGGGACCGTCAGGAGTAATCCACCGGTCACGAGGCTTGCGACGACGACCGACCGGCGACGCCCCTGTCGAACCGCGCCTGTGACCGCCGTTCGAAGGCGTGTTCCCTCCGACGCTCCGGCGTCACCGACGCGGGTTGCTTCGTCTCCGTCGACGAACTCCGACGAAGGCGTCGAGTTCTGTCTCTGCTGCTGGGGAACGCCGAATCCGATAGTTCGAGCGACGACGACGAGGAACAGCGCAGTCGTCACACCGGCACCGACGGCCGCTTCGGTGAGTGCGACGTCTGGGGCTCGAAAGACCAGCCACACCACTGCGAGACCGAGGCTGTAGGCTCCGAACGCCGCGAGCGTCGTGAGGATACCTCGTGCGAGCGCAGCGACGACTGCAGCGGCCACGACGAGGCCGAGCAGAATCGCGACGAGCAACTCCGTAATCATCTCACTTCTCACCTCTCGGAGCGGCGTGGGCAGACGGAGACGGTTGCTCGTCGGACGAACCTGTTCGAGTCCACGGCTCCACGCCCGAGCGCATCGCGGCGCGGACGATCGCGTGAGCAGCAGTCGGACCCGTCACGAGGACGAACATCGCGAGAACACCCAGTTTGAGGACTGCTCGTCCATCGTCGAAGGCGAGCGCTGCAGCGCCGAGTCCGAGCAGCGCACCCAGTGTCTCGGTCTTCGATGCGGCGTGTGCTCGGGCGAATACGTCTGGGAGGCGGACGAACCCGACGAGCGTGATGAGAGAGAACGCGACGCTTCCCGTGACGAGTGCGAGGACGAGCACGTCGAAGGGAGTCACCGTGGCTCACCCCCGTCGAGAGAGAGTTGCCCGAGACCGAGCGACAGCAGGAAGTTCAACAACCCATAGACGAGCGCGACGTCGAGGAATCCGACCTCCCCGAGTCCTGCTCCGAGGAGTGCGATGATGACGACGACGCTCGTTCCGATGACGTTCACGGCGACCATACGGTCCGCAGTCGTCGGACCGACGACGACACGCCAGAGGAGGGCGATGCTCACGAGCCCGAGGGCTGCTGCGCCGACGAGCAACCCGTTGGAGAGAAGCTCAGCGGTCATCGCGGTCGCTCCAGGCTCTGTGTGGGGGAGACGGTGGAGGCTACGTCCTCCGACTCGACACTGTCGTGGCCCACGACGTAGTCGACAGCGCGCACGAGTCCACCTGCGAGGAGTTCTTCGCGAGTTGCGTCGGTGAGCGTGTGGACGACGAGGTGGTCACCGTCGACGTCGACGGTGAGTGTTCCCGGTGTCAGGGTGATGCTGTTCGCCAAGAGAGCCGTCGCGAGTCGCCCTTCCGGTGCGGGAAGACGGACGACCGCAGGGTCGATCGGAAGCCTCGGGTCCAACAGGACGGCAGCGAGTGAGAGGTTTGCCCGCACGACTGCGAACAGCAAGTACGGAAGGAACACCAGTGCGCGCGAGAGCGTCCCAAGCGTTCGGACCGTCGGTGGCCGCTCGAAGACGACGTGTCCCATGACGACGGCGACGACCACAGCGCTGACGGCACCGGTCACGACGTCGAACCAGTCTGTGGGGTCACCGAGGAAGATGTAGAAGGCGAATGCGACGAGTGCAGTCCCGATTCGGGAGCCAATCGCTGTTCTCTTCAGCCCATTCGGGGCAGCGGGCTGGAAGAGTGAACTCACGACGTGTCCACCTCTCTGCAGACGTCGACCAGATACCGAACGAACACCTCCATTTCAATCACACAATGGTACTATCCGAATGGTATATTACCATATCGGTAAAAAATAGTGCTAATTTATGCTTATCCGGGAACAGAGTACGACTATGGACACGAGCGACCACCTATCAACCAACGCAACGGAACGTCGAGTACCCGGTCCGATGGGGTGAACTCATGGAAGGAAAACGAACCGGAGACGACCGGGTCTGGGCGCTTGCCTTCGGTCTCACTCTCGTGACGATGCCTGCGGTGACGCTGATACTCGCCTTCGCCGTCCTGAGTGCGACCCAAAGTGCCATCGTCGAACAGCTCACTCCGCTCGAGCTCGTAGAGTTGTACGTCGTCGAACTCGTCGCGTTCGCGCTGTTCAGTTACATCCTCTACCGACTCGCGCAGTATGCGTGGGCGCGACACGATGAACTGGCGAGCGAGCGTGAGACAGTCGAATCGGAGACGGTGACGAACGCAGACCCGGTCGACCAGGAGGCCAGTCAGTGACAAGCACAGACTCGGTCGACCAGGAGGCCAGTCGATGAGCCTTCCTCCGCACCAGTCGGTGAATGGCACCGACAGTGGGACGCAACCAGGCCGAGCACGGAGTGGTGCGCCCGCTGCCGGTGAGGCGGTCGGAGACCGGTTTTCGACAGACGAAATCTTCCAGCGTGTCGTCGCCACCGCGGACGAGGAAGTCGAATCTGGGACGCTCAAACTATATCTGAGCGGGCTCGCTGCGGGCTTCGCGATTACGCTCACTTTCTTTCTGTACGCGACAGGGAGAGCAGCGTTCCCGAACGACGCGACTGGGCTCCTCGCGCCCCTCCTCTACCCGCTCGGTTTCGTCTACATCATCATGGGACGGTACCAGCTCTACACCGAAAACACGTTGACGCCGGTGACACTCGTGTTGACCCGCGTCGCGAGCATCCCGTCGTTGCTCCGTGTGTGGGTGAGCGTGCTCGCAGGCAACCTCACCGGTGCACTCGTCGGGACGTTCGTCCTCGCTTCGAGTGGCGTGTTCTCACCCGCTGCTGCCGATGCCGCGGTCGGTATCGGGATTCAGGGTATCGAGACGCCGTGGTGGGACCTCGTGTTCAAGGCGATGTTCGCCGGCTGGCTCGTCGCGGGGCTCGTCTGGCTGGAACACGCAGTGAGAGATTCGATATCACGGGTGGTTCTCATCTACCTCGTCATCTACGCGATTCCTGCGTCTGGACTCTACCACATCGTCGTGAGCTCTGCCGACGTGTTCTACCTCGTGTTTACGGGGAACGTCGCGCTCACGACTGGGCTGTGGGAGTTTGTCGTTCCAGTCCTGCTCGGAAACACGATCGGTGGCGTGTTCCTCGTCACGCTCATCAACTACGGGCAGACAGAGAACCGTTTCCCCGAGAGCGAAGGCCCGCGTGCGCGACTTAGTCTCTCAGACTGGTTGTTCAGTCGGGAGATTAGCAAGCCTGGAGAGTAAACCAGTCTGCTAGTCAAGTCGCTTTGTGCGGCAACTGGCCAACGTGTGGGCGTATTTTCCCACGTTCCCGTCCGGGGTGTGCCACGTCGAAATCGATGGGGGAGGCGTCATCGCGTGTGACAGAGCTGTGTTAATCGACGCGTCGTCTGGCGAGTCGGAGTACAGAACTCCACGCTAACTCCGGTAGACACGAGTTCTCAGTGACGTCTAGCCACCATGCCACGTAATGGCGTCTCCCGTGTGATGCGCGTGAAATGCTATCGTCGGCACGTTTGTTGGTGGCCGCAGTGTCACTCACACCGCTCTACTCGATATACCAACAGGATATTCCAAAAACATTTCAAACCTCTATCTAGTTGGTGAGGTTGAATGTCTAACAAGGCAATAACAAATGGGCAGGTAACCGACGAGGCTGTTTCCGATTTTGCCACGTCTCTCCGTGGCGAGGTCGTTTCACAAGCCGACGATTCGTACGACGAAGCTCGTTCAGTTTGGAACGGCCTCGTCGACGCGTATCCGACCCTCATCGTCCGCTGTCGAGGCAGCGCTGACGTGGCCAAGGGAGTCGAGTTCGCGACGACTCACGACCTGCCATTCTCGGTTCGTGGGGGGGCTCACAACCAGACTGGAAGTTCGATGGTCGAAGAGGGAATCGTTCTCGACCTTGCAGGAATCGACCACGTTCGAGTGAACCCTGAGGAACAGGTTGCACAGGTTGGTGCCGGTTGCCGTGCTCGCGATGCACTCATCGAGACCCAGCACTATGGCCTCGCAATGCCGACCGGAAGTGCAGGAGACGTCGGTATTCCGGGCTCCACACTCGGTGGTGCAATCGGTTGGATGCGCCGAAAACACGGCCTCGGTATCGACGCGCTCCAGTCGGTCGACGTCGTCACGCCTAACGGGGAACTCGTCACTGCAAGTGAGAGCGAGAACGAAGACCTGTTTTGGGCTGTGCGTGGTGGTGGTGGCAATTTCGGTGTCGTCACGAACTTCGAGTTCGAACTGTACGAGGTACCGCCGATCGTCGCTGGTCTCGGGATTTTCTACCCCGGCGACGACGCCACGGAAGTATTCGAAAACTATCGTAAAGTAACGGCCGACGCCCCAGATGAAGTGACGACGATCGCTCTCAACAGCCACGTCCCAGACCTTCCACCGATGCCGGAGGAACTCGTCGGGAAGGACGCTGTCGCAGTCCTGGGCTGTTACATCGGTGACGACCCAGAGGAAGGCATGGAGGCGCTCCAACCGTTCCGTGAACTGGCTGATGAGTCGCTTCTCGACATGAGTGAGCCGATGCCGTACCTGATGCTTCACCAACTCGGGACGATGATGTTCCCCGAGGGGCGCAACTACTGTCACCGGTCGTGCTTCGTGGATGACCTCTCCGATGATCTGATCGACGCCATTCTCGACCACACTGAAGCGGCAGAATCGAACCTGTCGGGCGTCGGTGTCTGGCAGATGGGCGGCGCAATTAGTGACGTGGATTCGGACGCGACCGCGTACCCGCACCGTGATGCGGAATACATGATTACGGTGGAGGCGAACTGGGACGACGGCGACGACGACGCTAACATCGAGTGGACCCGTGAGGGTGATGACCTGCTCCGCAGTCTCGGTGGGTACGGTGCCTATGGTGGATTTACGGGTGTGGTCGCTCGCGAGAGTGAAAATGTCCCTGAACGCGTCTACGGCGAGAATCTCGAGCGTCTCGCTGATATCAAGGCACGCTACGACGCCTCGAACGACCTCGATAAGAACGTAAACGTCGCGCCGGCTGACGACTAACCCGGTACTCTCATTTTTGGACGACTGACTCAGTAGGTGTCAAGCAACCCGCTACAGTGGTGAACTCTGGTTTCGGTGTGCTCCCGAACTCCGTGCGGGGTTGTGAGCGAAGCGAACGGACCCGACGGGAATGCGTTATCGGGTGTGACAGAAATGGTTTAATCGGAGCGTTGTCTGGCGATTATTGGCGCTCCCTCGAACTATCTTAGTAGGCTTCGACGTGCTCGACGACTCGGTCTACGAACGCCTCTTCGAGACGCCCCTGCCACGCGACGAAGTCCTCTTTGCGAGGTGAATGAACTGCCTACGGAGAGACGAACGAGTCGCGAGGAACACCACCGACTTCCCACAGGTCATCGGTGCGTGGGAGTGAATCGCCGTACTCTTTCGTCGAGATGGCGACGGCGATGTACTGCTGGTCACCGAACGGGTGAGAATCGTTGTCGACGATGAGCCACGCTCTCGTTGTGTTTTCCCTTCTCGGTTCACCCGACGACCGACTGTTGTGTCGTATTCGGAGTCCATCCTTCTGTCATCACAATGTAACAAGACACACCAAGGTTCCATAATGGGTATTAGGACATCAAAATAGTTCCAATTCGTTCGCAACAGGTTCCTATACGATACTTTTATAACTCACCATGGTAGTGTGAGAATGTATAACGTATGTCGAGAGAAGAATACACACAGAACGACACACGGTCTGGTTCCAAATTGGGCAACGTTAGTGACCAATTCGAGGATTCGAACAGTCGACGGACGTTCCTGAAGGCTCTTGGGGTGACAGGCATCGCTGGACTCGCTGGATGTACCGGTGGCGGCGAGAGCTACGACGGCGAAGAGAACGGAGACGAAACGACTGCGTCGAGTGGTGGCGGAGAGACTGAAACTGAGGGCTCGGACGATGGTACCGCCGGTAGCTCGACACTCAGGATGAGCGCAACCCAACGGTTTGGCACCGTCGACCCTGCAAAAGGAACCGATTATACGCAGGTACTCGCGCTCGTTAATCTGTACGACCCCTTGGTGTTCCCCGATACGGAAGGAAATCTCAAACCACACCTCGCGGAAGACTGGACCGTTTCTGACGACAATAAGACCTACACGTTCACGCTCCGAGAGGGGGTGACGTTCCACAGTGGGAACCCCGTACGGGCCGAGGACGTGAAGTTCTCCGCAGAACGGTTCCTCGATATCAACCAAGGATACTCGTCGCTCCTCGGCAACGTCCTCTCGAAAGAGAACGTAACTGTCGAAGACGACCGGACAGTCTCGTTCACCCTCGACAGGGTACACTCTCCGTTCCTCGCGACGCTAGTTCTCCTCTTCGTCGTCGACAAGAAAGCGGTCATGGACAACGCAGCAGATGGTGACTTCGGCGACCGTGGAGATTACGCGCAGGACTACTTGAACAATAACGACGCAGGCTCTGGCCCGTACGAATTAGCAGGATTCGAACGGCAGGCACAGATCTCGTTCAGTCGATACACAGACTACTGGCAGCCGTTCAAAGATGGTGCATACGACAACGTCGTCGTGAAAATCATCACCAAAGACCCGACGGTTCGCTCGTTGATGAAGACGGGTGAGCTTGACGTGTCGAGTCAGTACCAGAGCGAGGAGACCTACCAAGCGCTCGCGAAAGAAGACGACATCCGAGTCGACTCGATTCCGACGGTGACGATGTTCTACTTTAAGATTAACACGCAGAAGTCGCCGACGGACGACCCTGCTGTGCGTGAAGCCATGGCGTACGGCTTCGACTACGAGACGGCGCGTAACCAAATCGCACCTGGGTCGCTGCCAGCACAAGGTCCATTGGCTCCGTCGTTCGGTGTCCACAACGACGACATCGTCCAACCGACGTACGACCCCGAGAAGGCAAAGCAAATCCTTGCTGACGCGGGGTACGAAGAAGGTGACATCACCGTCCAGAACACGTACGTGAAAGACTTCGGCCTCGAGGAGAAGATGGGACTTCTCTTCCAACAGAATATGGACGAGATTGGTATCAACGTCGAACTGAACCCGCAGACGTGGGGGACGATGACGGAACTCGCAACCAGCGTCGAAAAGACGCCACACGTCAACCAGGTGTTCTACGGCCCGGTCTACCCGTCGCCAGACACCGTATTCTACAACCAGTACCACTCCGGGACTGCGTCGACCTGGATGAGCATGGAACATCTCGAGGACTCGAAGGTCGACTCGTTGATCGATGAGGCTCGTTCGACCGTCGACCCCGACACTCGTGGGCAGTTGTACGCTGACTTGCAGGACCACCTCGCAAACCTGTACCCAGACCTGTTCATCTTCGTCCAGTCGAAGAAACACGCGTTCGCTGAAGACGTCCAAGGCTACACGTTCCGGCCATCCATGAGCTTCGACTACTGGTTCCCCGACTTCTACCAAGAATGAAATACTGGCAGTACCTCGTGCGGCGTCTCGCGGGCATCCTCGTGAGTCTCATCGGTCTCTCGATTATCATCTTCACGACGTCACGGGTACTTCCTGGGAACCCCGCACGAATGGCACTCGGTGCACTCGCATCGGAAGAACAAGTTCAGGAACTTGCGGCAGAGATGGGCTTGAACAAGCCAATTCCACTGCAGTACCTCGACTACATGCAGGGGCTGTTGGTCGGTGACCTCGGGACGAGTCTCGAGACGAAGCAGGCAGTGAGCACCGACATCGTCAACTACCTTCCAGCGACGCTGGAACTCATTACGGTCTCGATGTTCCTCACGGTGGTTATTGGGATTCCGCTTGGGGTCATCGCCGCACAGAACAAAGACGGACTCACTGACAACGCGACTCGGTTAC
The DNA here is from genome assembly GCF_009674625.1 of Haloferax marinum. Classification (GTDB taxonomy): domain Archaea; phylum Halobacteriota; class Halobacteria; order Halobacteriales; family Haloferacaceae; genus Haloferax; species Haloferax marinum. Next base: position 1,990,367 of record NZ_WKJQ01000001.1, read on the forward strand.
TCGCATTTTTCAGTGTGAGTGTTCCCGGATTCTTCATCGCGATTATGTTCCAGTTGATCTTCGGCTATCTTCTGGAATGGCTCCCGATTACGGGGCGTCTCTCAGCAGAGCACGCCGCCGGTGTTTCGAAGTTCACCGGGTTCCTCCTCGTTGACACGATACTCTCTGGGAATCTCGCTGCCCATCTCGATGCGTGGGCACACATCATCCTCCCAGCACTCGCCCTTTCGCTGGCAGGTATCGGACAAGTGATGCGGATTACTCGGTCGAGCATGATCGACGTGAAAGACCAGGATTACGTGGAAGCCGAGCGCGGGTTCGGCCTTCCATCGTGGCTCGTGACGTACAAATACACACTGAAGAACGCGTTCATTCCAACGCTCACGATCCTCGGACTTCTATACGCGTCACTCCTCGGAAACGCATTCTTGATAGAACTCGTGTTCACGTGGCCGGGGCTCGCGTCCTACGGTGTCACTGCCGTGCTGAACAACGACTTCAATGCCGTCGTCGGTGTGACGATGACGATCGGCATCGCGTTCGTCAGTATCAATTTCCTCGTCGATATTCTGCTGGGTCGTGTCGACCCCAGAATCCGACTTGCGATGGAGGAAGCAACATGAGTACAGAATCTGCAACAGGCTTCGACCGGTTCGTCTCCGAAGAGCGACGCGAACTCTGGCAGCGCTCGTGGAAACGGTTCTCGAGCAGACCGATGAGCGTCATCGGCCTCGGTATCATCATCGCGGTAATCCTGCTGGCAGTGTTCGCACCGCTTGTCGCACCGTACCCCGAACACGCTGGGAAGTTCACCGACTTCTCGAACACGCTTCAACCACCGAGTCTCGAGCACCCACTCGGGACGGACCACGTCGGCCGTGACGTACTGTCGCGTATCCTCTTTGGATACCGACTGTCGCTCATGCTCGTCGGGGTCGTCCTCGGCTTTGGTGTTCCGGTCGGTGTCCTGCTTGGACTCGTCGCAGGTTACTACGGCGGGTGGGCAGAGACCATCATCATGAGAGCAACTGATACAGCACTTGCGTTACCGCCGCTCGTAATGGCGCTCGCCATCACGTCGGCGTTAGAGCCGACGTTGACGAATGCGATGATTGCAATCGCTGCTCTCTGGTGGACGTGGCACGCTCGCCTCGTCCAGAGCATCGTCGCGAGTGAACGGAGCGAAGAGTACGTGCAAGCAGCAAAGCTCGCTGGCGCGAGTACCCCGCACATACTCTTCCGTGAGATTCTCCCAAACACACTCTCGCCAATTCTGGTCAAAGTGACGCTCGACGCAGGGTTCGTCATCCTCATCGGTGCCGGACTTTCGTTCATCGGCGTCGGTGTCCAACCACCACAGCCCGGTCTCGGGACGATGGTCAGTCAGGGGACGTCCTACCTCCCGGATTCGTGGTGGGTAAGCGTCTTCTCAGGGCTCGCAATCTTCACCCTGGTTATGGGGTTCAATATGCTCGGTGACGGGCTTCGTGACCTCTTCGACGTGGAGGTGAACCGATGAAACTCGACGAACCAGTCGCAACCGACCCACTGCTGACCGTCAAAGACCTCGAAGTCGGCTTCGAATCCTTCGACGGGTTCGCAGAAGTCATCGACGGTGTCAACCTCTCCATCGGAAAGGGTGAGGTCGTCACCATCGCTGGAGAGACTGGCTGTGGCAAGTCTGTGACGATGAAGTCCATCCTCAGACTCCTGAACCAGCCACCGGCCCGAGTGAACGGCGAGATAACCTTCGACGGGACAGAGCTACTCTCCCTGTCGGACTCGGAGTTCGAGCGTGTCAAAGGCCAGCGAATGAGCCTCGTCTTTCAGGACCCGATGTCGAGTCTAAACCCGACGTTCACGATCGGTGAGCAACTCACCGACACGGCACAGTTCGGTGGGGACAGCGACACTGGCGTCATCGAATTCTTCCGACGGAAGTTCAGCAGCGAACGCGACGAGGCTCGAGAGCGTGTCTTAGAGATGCTCCGTGAGGTTCAGATGCCTGACCCGGAGAACATCATGGACTCGTATCCGTCGCAACTCTCGGGAGGGATGCGCCAACGAGCACTCATCGCACAAGCGCTGTTAAACGAGCCCGACCTCTTGATTGCAGACGAAATCGGGACTGCGCTCGACGTGACGATCCACGACCAGATTCTCGACCTGCTCAAAGACCTCATCGAAGAACACGACCTGAGTGTTCTGATGATCACGCACAACCTCGGGGTTGCCAGACAGGTGAGCGACCGCGTCTACGTGATGTATGGTGGTCGAATCGTCGAGACGGCCCCGACAGAGGAGCTGTTCGAGAATCCAAAACATCCCTACACACAGGGACTCATCGCATCCATCCCGCGGTTGACTGGCGACGAGATGGCAGAAGGTATCGACGGCTCGATTCCCGAATATCTCGACCCGCCACGGGGGTGCCGGTTCGCACCTCGGTGCCCGTATGCAACTGCTGAATGTGAACAGGGGCGGCCAGAAATGTACCAGGGAACCAACCAGTCCGGTGTCGAGTGTATTCTCTACGATGAAACTGTCGAACTATCAGACCGACCAACTGTCGAAGAGACTCGAAGTCACATGACTCGACGGTCGGGAAGCCTCATGGGGGATGACTGATATGAGTGGGTCACTCCTCGCAGTCGACGGCCTCAAGAAGTACTTCCCGGTGAAGGGAGGCATCATCAAACGAACGACAGACCACGTGAAGGCTGTCGACGGGGTCTCTTTCGACATCGAACGAGGCCAGACACTCGCACTCATCGGTGAGTCGGGAAGTGGCAAGAGTACTGTCGCTCGGACGATAATCGGTCTCCATCGCGCGACCGATGGAACCGTAGAGTTCGACGGTGAGGACATCACGAATGCGACCGACGAGCAATTGGCTCGGCTTCGGTCGCGGATTCAGATGGTGTTTCAAGACCCGACGTCGAGTCTGAACCCACGACGGACGATTGGGAAATCACTCGCAGTGCCGCTGAAGGCACGTGGTGTTCCGAAATCCGAACGCCGTGACCGGGTAATCGACCTACTCGAACGAGTCGAGCTCAACGACGAGTACTGGAATAAGTACCCTCACGAGCTCTCGGGTGGACAGAAACAGCGCGTCAACATCGCCCGTGCGCTCGCTGTCGAGCCGGACCTACTGTTACTCGACGAGCCAACGAGCGCCCTCGACGTGAGTGTCCAAGCGAAAATCATCGCGCTTCTCGAGGACCTCCAAGAAGAGTTCGACCTCACCTACCTCTTCATCACGCACGACCTCTCGCTGGTCCGTAATTTCGCCGACGAGACTGCAGTGATGTACCTCGGTGAGATTCAAGAACGGGGGGTGACCGAAGAAGTATTCCAGCGACCGAGACACCCATACTCTCGAGCGCTCCTCTCGGCGATTCCTGTCACAACGGAGGAAGAAGAAGCATACAAACCCCGTCACGAACCGCTTCGTGGCGAGATACCGAGTCCACGAGACGTCCCATCCGGGTGTCGGTTCCACACTCGTTGTCCGTACTCGACAGATGCGTGTTCCGCCGAAGAGCCGACGTTCGCGACGGTCGATTCGGGTCCAAGCGTTCGGTGCCACATCTACGACGAGAGCTATCGAGACGAGTTCGATGAGATTCCAGAAGTGGCTGTTGAGGCCATCACGGACGGTGGAGGAACCGCCGCGAAGCACACAGAACGAGACGTAGAGCAGTGACTACGATGAAAATCACGACAGACAATATCGACGACTTCGCCACCGGTGCAACCGTCCTTGGGACGGGCGGCGGTGGTGACCCATATATCGGGAAGCTGATGGCTGAACAGGCCATCGAAGAACACGGCCCAGTCGAGCTTATCGACCCACGTGAGGTCCCAGACGATGCTCTCGTCATTCCGAGCGCGATGCTTGGAGCACCCACGGTGATGGTCGAAAAGATTCCTCGAGGGACGGAAGCCCTCGCAGCGTTCGAGTCTTTAGAGACACATCTCGGCCAAGAAGCGTACGCGACGATGAGTATCGAAGCGGGCGGGCTGAACAGTACCGTTCCAATTGCCGTTGCTGCGGCACTCGACCTCCCCCTCGTCGACGCTGACGGGATGGGACGTGCGTTCCCAGAAGTGCAGATGGTGACGCTCACGATGGGTGGAATCAGTGCGACTCCGATGAGCATCGCCGACGAGAAAGGCAATTCGTTGTTTGTGGACACGATCGACAACGAGTACGCCGAGGCGTTCGCCCGCGTAACGAGTATCGAGATGGGTGGTGCGTGTATGATTGGAACCTACGCTCTTTCTGGAGCAGAGGTTCGTGAACACGCGATTCTCGATTCGATGTCGCTCGCACACGACATCGGAGAATCGATCCGAACCGCAAAGGACCGCTCACAAGACCCTGTCGAGTCTGTCCTCGAACTAACCCACGGGTACGAATTATTCGAGGGCAAAATCGTCGACGTTCAGCGCCGGACCGAAGGTGGATTCGCGGTTGGCGAAGCCACCCTCGAAGGGTTGTCCGACTGCGAGGGTCGCCAACTCACGTTGAACTTCCAGAACGAGCACCTCGTTGCTCGTGACTCTGCGCACGGAATCCTCGCGAGTACGCCCGACCTGATTACTGTCCTCGACGCGGAAACAGGCGATCCAATTACGACCGAGCGCATGGCCTACGGCCACCGAGTTCGGGTCATCGGTATGCCCTGTTCGCCAAAGTGGCGGACCGACGAAGGACTGGACCTCGTCGGGCCTGAATATTTCAACTACAGTATCGACTACGAACCAATCGAAACTCTCCAAAATCAAATCAATGACTGACTACAGAATCGGAATCGACGTTGGCGGTACGAACACGGACGCGGTCGTAATGAACAGCGACGACGACCTGCTTGCAAAGACAAAAACTCCGACGACAGAAGACATCACCACAGGTATCTTGAACGCTCTCGATGTCGTCCTCGACGACAGCGGAGTGAGCGAAGACGAACTCGAGTACGTGATGCTCGGGACGACGCACGCGACCAATGCGATTACTGAACGTCGTGGACTCAACGAGGTTGGTGTCATCCGAATCGGTGCACCAGCGACTCAGAGTATTCGCCCGCTATTAGAGTGGCCAGACGACTTGGCCGACGCAATCGGGAACAACGTCGCCATCCTCGATGGTGGACACGAGTTCGATGGACGAACTCTCAACGATCTCGATGAAGAAGAGATTCGTGAGCAAGTCCGTGAGTTCGCAGACGTCGACGCCTTCGCTGTGACGAGTGTCTTCTCACCAGTCCGAGACGACCACGAGAAACGCGTCACTGAGATAATTCGAGAGGAAGTCGGAGACGACGTTCCCGTCTCCGTTTCGAACGAGATTGGGAGCGTTGGCTTGCTCGAACGTGAGAACGCGACGGCACTCAACGCAGCCCTCACAAACGTCGCCGAAGAGGCCGCGACTGCGTTCGTCGATGCGATGGACGAGCGTGGAATCGACGCGAATCTCTACTTCGGACAGAACGACGGGACGCTGATGAGCGTCGACTACGCCATCCGATATCCAATCTTCACAGTCGCGAGCGGGCCGTCCAATTCGGTCCGTGGGGCAGCATACCTCTCCGAGGTCGAAAACGGAATCATCGTCGACGTCGGCGGAACCACCACCGACGTCGGTGCAGTCACCGAAGGGTTCCCACGCGAAAGTAGCGTTGCCGTCGAGATTGGTGAGGTCAAGACCAACTTCAGAATGCCGGACATCATCGCGATAGGCATCGGTGGTGGCTCGATAGTCTCCACCGATGGTGACGTCACTGTTGGCCCACAGAGTGTCGGGTACAAACTGACTGAGAAGGCCAAATGTTTCGGAGGAGAGGTTCTCACTGCAACCGACTTGGAAGTTGCCGCCGGGACGATCGATATCGGGCCTGAGACGCCAGACGTCGACCAGACCGTCGTCGAAGCAGCCCGCGAATACGTCAGAGAACGTGTCGAGCGTGAAGTCGACCGGATGAAAACGAGTGCCGACCCGGTCCCAGTCGTCATCGTCGGCGGTGGGAGTATCCTCGTGCCTGATGAGATAGAGGGTGCGAGTGAGGTCTACAAACCTGACCACTACGAAGTTGCGAACGCTGTCGGTGTCGCAATCGCACAGGTGTCGGGTGAAGTCGACCGCATCTACAGTCTCGACGAGATGAGTCGTGAAGAAGCGATTCAGAGTGCGAAAGACGAAGCAACGGACAACGCCCTCGCCGCAGGTGCCGACGAAGACAGTGTCGACATCGTCGACGTCGAAGAGGTCCCACTCTCGTACCTTCCCGGCAATGCCGTGCGAATCAAAGTGAAAGCCGCAGGAGCGCTCGACCACTGATGACGGTGGAAATTGGTGTCGAAGAGATAGAAGATATCGCACTCGGGGCGACAGTTCTTGGTACCGGTGGCGGTGGAGACCCCCACGTCGGGAAACTCGTCGCAAAACAAGCGATCGAAGAGTTCGGTCCCGTCGAACTCGTTCACCCCGACGAACTCGCCGAGGACGCCTTCGTCGTCCCAACAGCACAGATGGGTGCACCGACGGTCTCTGTCGAGAAGCTCCCGAGTGGACAGGAGGCAGTCGACTCACTCGAACGTATCGAACGCGAACTCGACCAGGAAGTCGATGCGACGATGCCGATAGAATGTGGTGGCATCAATTCGACGTTCCCATTTGCAGTCGCTGCTCGCCGTGGACTTCCCGTCGTTGACGCCGATGGCATGGGGAGAGCATTTCCTGAACTTCACCACGAGACGTTCAACATCTATGGCGTCAGTGGGACGCCTGCCGCAGTCAGTGACGAACGCGGGAATACGTGTCTGATCGAGACTGCAGATAACGAGCAACTCGAATGGCTCGCCCGAGGAATCACGGTTAGAATGGGCGGTGTTGCGTACGTTTCTGACTACCCCATGACAGGCACAGAGGTGAAAGACACCGCAATCCCAGGAACGATGACTCTCGCACGTAACCTTGGTCGAGAACTCAGGAAAGCCGAAGATGATGCGATGGACGCGATCCGTGAGGTGACGCGGTCTTCCATCTATGGCGAGGCCCAGTCGTTATTCGAAGGCAAAATCGTCGACGTTCAACGCCGAACTGAACAGGGATTCGTATTCGGACACGTCGACGTCGGCGGACTTGGTCCAGACGAAGGCTCGACGATGCGTATCGAGTTCCAAAACGAGAACCTTGGTGCCCAAGTCGACGGAGAGTACGTCGCAACAGTGCCAGACCTCATCACTGTCCTCGACCTCGAAACTGGAGGGCCCATCCCAACGGAGAGCCTTCGATACGGCGCGCGAGTCCGCGTTCTCGGGGTCAGAACCCCCGAAATCATGCGAACTCCTGCGGCCCTTGACGTTTGGGGACCACGCTCGTTCGGCCTCGAGACGGCCTACAAACCATTGGAGGGTGAATGATGAGTTTCGACATCCCACAACTAACAGAGATTACTATCGACGATCTCGAAGCACTCGGGACTGGAGCAGGAATTCTCGGTACAGGTGGTGGTGGCAATCCACGTATTGGTCGTCTCCGCCTCCAGACGCTCTTCGAAGACGAAGGGTATCCTGATTCGGTCAAGCTAGTTTCACCGAAGGACCTCCCGGCAGATGCAACGGTTGCAAGTGTCGGTGGGATGGGTGCGCCGACTATCAGCGTCGAAAAGTTCCCAAAAGGAGACGAGGATTACAAATCGCTCCGCGCTATCGAGTCGTTCTCCGGTGAGACAGTAGACGCCATTATTCCGGGCGGAATTGGAGGCGCGAACAGTATGGCACCGTTATGTGTCGCAGCGATGGCGGACCTTCCAGTCGTCGACGGTGATGGCATGGGGAGGGCGTTCCCAGAGCTCCAGATGGACACGTTCTTCATCTACGGTTCGCCCGTGAACTACGCCGCGACGACAGACGAGCGAGGAAACCAAGTCGTGTACAAAGACATCGACTCTGCGAAGCGCCTCGAAGATTTCGCTCGCTCGATTACGGTACAGATGGGCGGACGGTCAGGGTACGCATTCCCGCTCATGACTGGCGAGTTCATCTCCCAGTATGCGATTCCACACACCGTCTCGCTCGCGACTGAATTAGGCCGAGCCGTCGAGAGAGCACGGCAGCAAGGAGCGGACCCGGTAAAGGCGAGTCGTGAACTCCTTGGCGGAAAAGACCTCTTCACTGGAAAAGTCGTCGACGTTCACCGCCGTAACAGGGATGGATTCGCAATGGGGAGCGTCACCCTCTCTGGATTGGACGATGACTCTCGTCTAGAGATCGAGTTCCAAAACGAATTCCTCATCGCCCGAGCAGACGATGATCGCGTTCTCACGACGGTCCCCGACCTCATTTGCATTGTCGACAATGATACGGGCGCTCCTGTTATGACCGATGCACTCAGATACGGTCAGCGGGTTCGAGTCCTCGGGATACCTGCACCCGAACTCCTCACAACTCCAGAAGCGCTCGATGTGATTGGGCCGGAAGCATTTGGATACGAATTGACCTACGAACCACTACCACGAGGTGAAACTGGCTGGTAACCACGCCAGTTGGCTTGGCCACAGAACGAGAACCGATTTTTTAGACCCTATCCACCGAATCACTCACCACAAATTAGCCGATATGCACAACTGTAGTTCCGTTTTGGCTAATTTATTCACCAATAGTTTCAAATCGTCTGATGAATACGATTGTACATGGAAAATACTGACCTCGGATCTATCAACGGAAAGTCACACGACCCGGACACGCCGGAGGCAGTACTCGAAAATTATCTCGATGAACACGATTACGAGATCTTTCGGGCACTAAACGCAAATGGCAGAATGTCCGATACTGAACTCGCAGACCGAGTTGGGCTCTCTCGAACTGCAGTCCGCCGACGTCGTGAAAAGCTTCAAGAAGGCGATGTACTGGAAATCCTCGCAGTAATCGTCCTCCAAGAAGCAGACCTTGCAGATGCACAGATTCTCGTCTCGTTCGACCAGCACGTCTCGTCTGACGTGAGAAAGCAATTCATCACGAAGTTGATCGACGAGGGACTCGTCTACAATACGAGCTCTTGTCTCGGAGAATACGATCTCACGTTTAGTGCATGGCACACGGATCTCAACTCACTCAAAGAGTACGTCTGGGACCTCTTCGATGGAGAAGAAATCGTCAACGACTACACCATCATCCCACTGTTGAAAACCTGGAAAGCGTGGGACAAAGAACTGGACCGGCCATAACCTGTCTTCACTCGCACACTCTCGTCCGAGTGCCTACTCGATGGGCAAGTGAATCTCTACGCGAATTCTCATGCGGGCGGTTCAGACCGACGCTGTCTGTCGATTAGAAGAACGACGGTCCCGATGGGATTCCCACGAGCAGCGTGAGACGGCACTGCCGTCTCACTGGCCATGCGGGCGACTTGTGGGTCGCCCGCAGACGACAGCGAGTGGGAAGTCGTCGGGGGAGTGAGCGAAGCGAACGGACCCGACGGGAATGCGTCATCGCGTGTGACGAATCTGTTTTAATCAGCGCGTTGTCTGGTGATTTGCGCCGCTCCGATACTGTTCTATGGCCGAGGCCGAAACAGTGGGAGAATAAAAATAATAGCGGGAAGATTTTTGATTCTTCCCGTACGAGCTATGCCATGTCGAAATCGACGGACGAACGGGGTCGAATCTACCTCCCGAAGGACGTCCGGTCACGGTTCGGCGAGCGCTATCGCATCGTCGAACTACCGAGCCACGTCGCGCTCTTCCCGGTTGACGACGACCCATTAGAGGGACTTCGTGAGGCAGTTGGCGACGCCTTCGAGGAGACTGACGCAGACGAACTCAAAGAGGAGGCGAGGAGAGCAATCTCCGAAGAAATCGAAGCCGAGGACGAAGAGCGGTCAGCGAATCGAGAGGCCTGATTCGTGTACGTCGAGACAGACTTCTTGATTGCGCTCGTGAAGAACGAAGACTGGTTGCGCGACTCGGCACTCGAAGCGCTCCAAGAACGCGACGACATTCACACGTCGATTCTGGCCTACGCGGAAGTTCTCGTTCTCTTCTACGACCGCGAACAGTCTGAGTACGACATCGACGCCCCACGAGCGATTGCGAACCTCCTCGAACTCGTTCCGATTACCCCGAAAGAACACGAAGATGCAGTTCTCGCGGCGGCGGCGTTCCTCGAAGAGTATCATCTGACACCGTTCGATGCACTTCACGCTGGGGTAATTGCGACGAGTGGGGAGGAAGTTCTCTCCAGTGAACAGGACTACGATACTGTTGGCCTCGACCGCACTCCCTTGGAACCCGATAGTGACGAGTGAGATTTAGCTATTGAGTGTCCAAACGACCGCTTGTGTGTTTGAATCCCCGAAACCGATAGCTTGTGATGGCCTGTGTCACAGCGCGTGACGAAATCGACCCGCAGGAAAATCTGCAGATTCGACGGTTAGAGCGCTCAATCTTTGGTTCTGAAGCTCTCCAGAAATGTACGGACCCGACGGGCTTTCGTGTGAGGGACGAACGGGGTCTAGATTTCAGGAGACTGAGGATCTGTATGGCGCATTTTCAACGAGGTCGGTAGACTGTATTTTTGGACTCAGTTCGTTCGATATCTGAATGTTGGTATTTGACCTCTTGACGAGAATGGCTCGTTGTCAAATCACCTCCTTACTAGTTGACAAGGAGACTCGCACGCTACTGCTTGTTCAACTTTTTAAAATGGTTTTCACAAATACTGGCCTCGATGACTGCAATTCCAAATTCTCCGGGTTGCCCTGTACATGCTGCGCTTCATTCCCCCCATCCCTGATCACATCCAGAGTAAGATATTACTGGGACGAAACGAGGATTCAAACAATGGGTATCGGGGTCACGGATTTCATCGCTCTTTCTGATGTACGCAGAGAACTTGATTCAGAATACCCGAACCAAGGGCCTGATGTTACGGAAGAGCTCCGCGTAGAACACGAAGAACACGACTACACGGTCCTCGGGACTGTTTTTGACTACCTCTGCCATTTCTGGCTCGAACACCGTTGTGAGAAGACTTACAAACCGAAAAAGTCGCTTGACACTACTATCGCAAGAGCGGAATGGGCTAAGCAGAATTTGCCTACTGAAGACGAGGATTACGAAGATCCACATCTTCGAGCAAAGCGAAAGAAAGACGCCTTCGTTCAGACGGGAATGAACGCTGCAGATGCCGTTGATGCAGCTCTGATATTCGCAGGTAAAAACCTCGACATAGGGGAAGGTGGTGAGAAGATTACTGCGAGTTCGTTTGAGGAATCAATTGTAACCGAGTTACAGGACCTCTTTCATATCTTCCGTGGACAGGACGAATTTGACGGCGAAATGGCTATCATCAGCCCAGACTTCGGGACTCACTCGTACATTCTTGAGGGAGAAGGTGACTTCATTGTTGACGGCACGCTCATCGACGTTAAAACGACCGAGTCCCCGTCATTCAAACCCAGTTACTGGAGACAATTACTTTCCTACTATATCCTGAACGACATACACCGCGAAATGGTCGGTGATTCTGGCGAAATCCCCTATCCAGAACTCGAGAGAGTTGGCATCTACTTTGCTCGATATGGTGTTAGTAAGATAATCAATGTTGACGACATCATCAATTCGAGAGAAGAATTTGAACGCTTCCGGGCATGGTTCGTTGATCGGGCCATCGAAGAGAACCACGATGGGAGAATAAACTACGACGACGTCCGGGAAATGCTCACCGATCCATATGACTTCGAGCGCCAGCGTTCGCTATTTGACTTCTAATAACGGTTGACCTCTTCAAATCCACTCAAGTCCATGACGACGGGGAGACGTACCGCGTGGCGTGTTCAAATCGGGTGTCGAGAGGTAAAGACTATTTTATGAACGCCTCATTCTTGTTTACTGAATCCAAGACGTGCTGTGACAGAACGGACCCGACGGGAATGCGTCATCGAGTGTGACGAATCTGTATTAATCGGCGCGTTGTCTGGCGATTAGCGACTCTCAGTTCTGGCTACTTCAGATACCCTTCGACGTGCTCGACGACGCGGTCGACAAACGTCTCTTCGAGACGCCCCTGCCACGCCACGAAGTCCTCTTTCCGAGGTGAGTGAACTGCCCACGGAGAGACGAACGAGTCGCGTGGAACACCACCGACTTCCCACAGGTCATCGGTGAGCGGGAGCGAGTCCTCGTACTGCTTAGTCGAGATGGCGACCGCAATGTACTGCTGGTCACCGAACGGGTGGGAGTCGTTGTTGACGATGAGCCAAGGTCGTTGTCTGTCGTCGCCGAGTTTGAACGGGTCAGAACTTCGGACGACATCACCACGCCTCGGTTGCATCTACTGCGTGTCCTCGTCTCGTTCGCTCGGATGCGGTGTCTCTGGGGCTACCGAGTCCCATTCGTCGGCGTCGATGCCGCCGTCTTCGTCGTCCAGTCTGTCGGTCGTGGTGTGGAGGTCGTACGCGGCGGCGACGCGTTCGTCGTCGTCCGTGATTGCCCAGAACTCTCCCTTGTGGCGAACGAGGCTTCGGGCCTTGAGTCGAGAGAGTGCAGTCCCGACAGTGTTCGGGTCTTCACTGATTGCTGTCGCAATCTCGGAACGGGTGAACGCTTGGTCGCTGTGTGTGTAGAGATACGTGACCACCTGTTCGGGAACGCTCGGTCCTCGTGGGAGGTCACCGGACTCGAAGTCGTCGATGCTCACGGGCATACTGCGAAATAGATGTGCTGATGTAATGAGTGTACTGCTGTACTTTACGTGCTGCACGTCGTCGGTGAATCCGTCACGCCACGTGACGGACTCTGATAGTGGGAAGATGTACGATTCGGGGGCTACAGCGGTCGCTCTTTGGTTCTAAACCGTTCCAGAAGTATACGGACCCGACGGGCACACGTAATGCCGTGTGACGAAACCCAGATACCCGACCCTGAACCCTACGCAGAGGCACTCTCTCTGGTGATATCACACCCACAAGAGAGCACGCTATGCACTTCGAGTTAGAGCCGATTACCCCAGAAGACGCCGTCGAATCGTACCTGGAAGAGAAACAATCAGAGTTTGCGGAAGCAACACTCCGCTCTCAACAATCCCGACTCAACCACTTTCTGGAGTGGTGTCGCAACGAAGATCTCACGCATCTCAACCCTCTAACGGGACGCGACCTTCATCGATACCGTCTATGGCGTCGAGAAGATGGTGACCTCGCACCCGCGAGTGAGAAAACACAGATGGACACCACCCGGGTGTTCATTCGATGGTGCGAATCGATCGATGCCGTTCACACCGATCTTTCGACGAAAGTCATCTCACTCAGTCTGAGTATCGGAGAGAACTCACGTGACGTGATGGTGACCGCCGAGGCTGCTGAAGAGATCCTAGACTATCTCAGTACATACGAGTATGCGTCTGAACGGCATGTCTGCTTTCGATTGATGTGGCGAGCGGCCCTCCGTCGAGGCGCAGTCGTCGCGCTCGACGTCGAGGATTACGATTCGAACAATCAGTCGCTGGAAGTGAAACATCGTCCTGAGACGGGCACCCCACTGAAGAACAAGCAACGCGGTGAGCGGTTCATCGCCTTGTCTGACGAGACGTGTTCGGTGTTGGATGCGTGGATTGGTGATTGCCGCCCTTCTACAACGGATGAGAATGGCAGAGACCCCTTGCTTTCCACTCCACAGGGACGAGCCCATCCGACGACAATTCAGACGTACATCTATTCGGTGACGAAGCCGTGTCTGACCACTGGGGAGTGTCCGCATGGCCGTGCGGTTGAGGAGTGCAAGCCAGCGACTGACCGGACCCACGCATCGAAGTGTCCGTCACCGGTGTCTCCTCATGCGCTTCGTCGGGGTGCAATCACCTACTGGCTCTCGTCTGATATGCCTGAACCGGTCGTGAGTGACCGGGCCAATGTCTCTTCAGAGATTCTGAAGACACACTATGATCGCCGGTCCAAACAGGAGAAGATGGGGCAGCGTAGGGGCTATCTCGACAATATTCAACGGTCTTGTTGAAACCTATTGATTCGACATTTCCCGACTGCAAGGCCGGTGAGAAGCTGTGCAAACATACCATCGGCGCTCCTGTCTGTCGTCAGGTGTGTGAAACGAGCCGTGCCGAATACAGGGCGCGAATCGGTCACGGTCTACGGGGGGTTCCTGAGTGTTCTCGGGGTGTCAGAGCGTATCCCACGAGTACTGCGTGCAGTAGTTGAGACTGCCTGTCTCAATGCATACGGCCGACGCAGTTTGATATTCCACTCAAACACTACTTCGCGCGTCCCTCCCTCGGATATCAGGGCTGGGACAGGCATAACCGTCCAGCGACCCTCTGACTAAAGAGTCACAATGGATATCTCTGAGATACTCTCCCCGAAATTCACGGAGTTCGATATCGGTACACCGCTCTCGAAGGTCGCCGGAGCGTTCGAGAATCAGGAACTCGATGCGGTCATCGTAACGGACGGCGACGAGTATCGCGGAGTCGTCAGCCGCCGACAGCTAGCTTCTTCGTCCAACCAGCCCTCGGCAAAGGTCGGCTCACAGGTACAGCACGTCCCGACGGTCGACCGTACCGAAGATGTCCGCGAAGTCGCACGGCTCATGATCGGTAGCGACGCCAAGACGCTCCCCGTACTCCGCGATGACCGTGTCGTCGGTGTGGTGACTGGCGATGCCGTCCTCGAAGCTGTCCGGCCGTTCCTCGACGCGGTGACTGTCGACGACGCGTACACGGCAGAATTGGTCAGTGCGACCCCTGAAACCACGATCGGGCAAGCGCTCAATCTGCTTCGAGAAGCCGGAATCGCCCATCTCCCGGTCGTCGACGGGGACGACCTCGTGGGCATGTTGAGCCTGTACGATGTCGTCGAGTTCACGACGCGGGGCGGCAGCAAGAGCCAGGGAGGGTCGTCGGGTGGCTCCGGTGGTCGCGGCGGTCGCGGACAGAATCGTGGCGGGTTCGGGGCGCGCGAGGGTGATTCCGACCGAATGCTCGATCTGCCGGTACGGAACCTGATGTCCGATACCGTCGCGACGGTCGAGCGGAGCGCTCCGCTCGACGAGGCCGTCGAGGCGATGTTCGAGCGGGAGATCTCGTCGCTCGTCGTCACGGCCGAGGGGACCGGTGACCCGGTCGGTATCATCACGAAGACGGACGTCATCGAGGCGCTCACCTGGGAGCGCGACGACCGGAACGCCGTCCAGGTGTTCGGCCTCGAGCTGCTGGAGGGGATGGACTACGACGATGTCTCCGCGTTGATCGAGAGTGTCGCCTCGAAGTACGGTGAGATGACCGTGATCAAGGCCAGTATCGAACTGCAGGAGCACAAGGAGCAAAATCGGGGTGTGCCGCTGGTGCTGGCACGGATTCGACTGGTCACCGACCGCGGCTACTTCACGGCCGATGGCGAAGGATACGGCGCGACGCACGCACTCCGTCTTGCCGCGAACGCAGTTGAACGCCAGCTGCTCAAGGGGAAGACCTACGGTGACTCGAAGAAGCATCCCGACACTGACGAGCAGGCACAGCTCTATGGCTGGTGGCTTGGCGGGTAATCGGATCGATGTTTACAACCAGATGAGTACCCGTTCTGGCTGGCACTCTCGCAGAGATGCAAGGAGAATGCCCACGACTTCAGTCGTGGGTAACTTGAACGAGCTCTTGGTGCTCGAAGTGGTTGGTATCTCGGTGCCGTGCACTCCGCTCCGCCGACGGACACGAGTCGACGGCACCCTTGTGAGTTAACCTCTTGCACACCGAATTCGTATGGGCATGGACGTAGTCGACCCGTCGACTGGCGAGCGAGTCGAATCGTACACGGAACACACCCAGTCGGAGATCGAAGCAGCGCTCGACCGGGCGAATGCAGCGTTCGAAGACTGGCGCCTCCGGCCAGTTCGGGAACGCGAAGAACTGCTTGCAGCTGCCGGTGAGGTCCTACGCGAGAACAAACGCAAGTACGCCGAAACGATGACTCGTGAGATGGGAAAACCGGTCTCGCAAGCTATCGCGGAGGTCGAAAAGTGCGCGTGGGGCTGTGATCACTACGCAGAACATGCGAGCGCGTACCTGGAACCCGAAGGACACCCCAGTCCACCGGGGGCGGCGGTCGAAACCGTCTACGAGCCACTGGGACCAGTCCTCGCAGTTATGCCGTGGAACTTCCCGTTCTGGCAGGTGTTCAGATTCGCCGCCCCGTCGCTGACGGCGGGGAACGTCGGGCTGCTGAAACACGCCTCCAACGTCCCCGGCTGTTCGATGGCAATCGAGGAGGTGTTTCGCGAGGCTGGTTACCCCGAGGGAGTCTTCCAATCACTGTTGGTCCCGTCGGAGTTCGTCGACGAAATCCTCGCTGACGAACGCGTCCGGGCCGCGACACTGACCGGAAGTGGACCGGCCGGGAGGGCCGTCGCGTCGACAGCGGGCGAGCACCTCAAGAAGACAGTGCTGGAACTCGGCGGAAGCGACCCGTTCATCGTTCTCGACGACGCCGATATTTCGGCCGCCGCAGAGACCGGCGCGTGGGCGCGAAACCAGAACGGTGGGCAGTCCTGTATCGCAGCCAAACGTTTCATCGTTCACACGGACGTGTATCAGGCGTTCCTCGACCGGTTCACCGAGGTGGTCTCGTCACTCACGGTTGGCGATCCGATGGACGAGGAGACCGACGTCGGTCCACAGGCCCGTCAAGACCTCCTGGAGTCCCTCCACGAACAGGTAGAGGCGAGCGTCGAGGCGGGCGCACGGGTCGTCACAGGTGGTGAACCCCTCGACCGGCAGGGTGCGTACTACCCCCCGACAATCCTCGCTGATGTCCCTGAGTCCTGCCCGGCCGACAGCGAGGAGACGTTCGGACCCGTCGCCGCCGTCTACGAGGTCCCAGACGAGAACGCGGCGATCGAGAAAGCCAACGATACCGAGTTCGGTCTGGGTGCGAGCATCTGGACCGAAGACCGTGAGCGCGGCGAGCGACTCGCTCGACAGATCGACGCCGGTAACGTGTACGTGAATCAGCTAGTGAAGTCCGACCCACGGGTCCCGTTCGGCGGGGTCAAGGAGTCTGGCTACGGCCGCGAACTCTCGAGTGCGGGCATCATGGAGTTCGTCAATCGCAAGACCGTCTGGGTGGAATAATGAAGGCATCCGACCTCCTCGTCAGATGCCTCGAAACAGAGGGTGTCGAGTACGTGTTCGGGCTCCCGGGAGAAGAACTCGAGGGCCTGCTGTTCTCACTTCGAGATTCGGACATCCAGTTCATCCCAGTTCGACACGAACAGGGTGCGGCGTTCATGGCCGACGTTCACGGTCGGTTGACGGGCGAAGCCGGTGTCTGCCTCTCGACACTGGGACCGGGTGCCACGAATCTTCTCACGGGCGTCGCGGACGCCCATCTGGACAAGTCCCCACTTGTCGCGATTACGGGACAAGGGGGGCTCGAGCGCCTCCATCAGGAGAGCCATCAGGCCCTCGACATCGTCCACATGTTCGAGCCGGTCGTGAAGTGGAACACACAGATCACCGATGCCGAGATCATCCCGGAGTCGGTACGCAAGGCGTTCAAGCTCGCCGAGTACGAGAAACCCGGTGCGACCCACCTCGAGTTCCCCGAGGACGTTGCAGCACAAGAACTCGACGCAGAGCCGCTTCCAACTCGGCCACGTGTGCGACGGGCTGCCCCCGACGAACAGTCACTCGACCACGCCGTCGAACTCCTCGAGGACGCAGACACCCCGCTGGTGTTAGCCGGTAACGGTGCCGTCCGAACGTCAACATCGAACCGGTTGCGCGAACTTGTCGACCACGCTGGGATGCCCGTCGTCGCGACGTACATGGGAAAGGGAGCGGTCTCGGATCGTCTCGATAATTCGCTGATGACACTCGGTTCCGGACCGCAGTCCGAGGCGTCCACGGCAATCTCACGAGCCGATTGTGTACTCGCAGTCGGCTACGACATCGCTGAGCACGACCCTCGCTCGTGGAACGCCGACCTCGATAAGGCCATCATCCACGTCGACCACGAGCCTGCAGAAGTTTACCGACACTACAATCCTGACGTGGAAATCGTCGCGGACATCTCGACGGTCCTCCGAGAGCTACGGATGCATCTCGATTCCGTGTCTGGACCGGAGTGGTGTCAGGACCTGCGCGAGCGAATCGTCGCGGACGTGCAACGAAAACCCGAGTCAGACGACCCATTCTCGGTGAAACGGACGCTGCCGTTCCTCCGAGAGGTGATGGCTGACGAAGACATTCTAATCTCTGACGTTGGGAGTCACAAGATGGCGATCGCACAGAACTTCCCCACCTACGAACCCAACACGTGCATCATCTCGAACGGGTTGGCAAGCATGGGAATTGCCGTTCCCGGCGGAATCGCTGCCGATCTCGCGACCGATGCGAACGTCGTCGTCGCGACCGGCGACGGTGGGTTTCTGATGAATGCGGCCGAGATAGAGACGGCCACCCGCCTCGACCTCGGGTATACGATTATCGTGTTCAACGACGACGACTACGGCCTCATCTCGGAGAACCAGGTCGCACACACCGGTGAACACTTCGGAACCGAACTGACGAACCCTGACTTCGAGCGATTCGCCGAGAGCTTCGGAATCGATAGCTACCGGCCAGAGACGTGGGGCGAGGTCGAGACCGTTCTCGAAAATGTCGTTCCTGCGAACGAGATGTCCCTGGTCGAGATCACGCTTGGGCAGTGACACAGCGGTTTCTCACCGGAGCTTTCGCGACTCACGCCCGCCTTGTTCGGCGCTCGGTTCCGAGAACAGAGTGTCGGAACGCTCGCGCCTCACGGGAAGGGCGGGACCCTCTCGCTGTTACAGGTAGTTCATTCTACTTGCAGACTACAGGTCGCGTACCCATCATCCGTTTGTGCTTCGAGTGGACCAGTACGGGTGCTGTCGGTCGTGTCACCCACATAATGGTAACGCGGATGCGTGTGAAAATATCGCCCCTTGATACAGACACGGGGCGAATGTAGAACACATGTACGACCCGGTCCCGCTGCAGGTCTCCACTCTCGGATTCGCGATAGTCGGCCTGCTGGTACTGGTGCTGGCAATCGTCACGATCTGGCAGATGGTGCGATTCGTCGACGCGTACGATAAACAGGCGCTCACCGTGTTCGGCGAGTATCGCGGCTTGCTCGAGCCGGGCATCAACTTCGTTCCCCCGTTCGTCTCGCGCACGTACACGTTCGATATGCGTACCCAGACAATGGATGTGCCCCGACAGGAGGCGATTACGCGGGATAACTCTCCCGTGACAGCGGATGCCGTCGTCTATCTCCGTGTGATGGACGCGAAGAAGGCGTTCCTGGAGGTCGAAGACTACAAGACAGCGGTTTCGAACCTCGCCCAGACAACGCTCCGGGCAGTCATCGGCGACATGGAACTGGACGACACGCTGAACAAGCGCCAGGAGATCAACGCTCGCATCCGCAAGGAACTAGACGAACCCACCGACGAATGGGGGATCCGCGTCGAGTCGGTCGAGGTCCGGGAGGTCAACCCCAGTCAGGAGGTTCAACAAGCGATGGAACAGCAAACCGGCGCAGAGCGGAGACGCCGGGCCACGATCCTCGAAGCACAGGGCGAACGCCGGAGTGCGGTCGAGAAAGCCGAAGGAGACAAGCAGTCGAACATCATTCGAGCGCAAGGTGAAAAACAGAGCCAAATCCTCGAGGCACAGGGCGATGCGATCTCGACGGTGCTGCGGGCGAAGTCCGCCGAATCGATGGGCGAGCGCGCGATCATCGACAAAGGAATGGACACGCTCGAAGCGATCGGTCGGGGAGAGTCGACGACGTTCGTCCTCCCCCAGGAACTCACATCGCTGGTTGGTCGCTACGGCAAACACCTCACGGGGAGCGACGTGGCGACCAATGGGCACCGGCTAGATAGCCTTGGATTCGACGCCGAGACCCGCGAACTCATCGGACTCGACGACATCAAGGAGATCCTCGGCGAGATCGACAAGGCCGCCGAGATGGACGTCGAAGAGCTGGAACAGCAGGCCAAGGCGGTCAAAGACGGGACCCCAAACTCCGTGGGTGCCGACCACGCCGGTGACGGAGCATGACTTCTGAAGAGAACCTTCCGGCAGACTGGGTGCTAGAGACCGAGCAGACGACACACGACGAATTCATGGGCCGCGATTATACCACAGTGCTCTATCGCCAGGAACACACCAGAAGCGCGGTATACATCAACGAGGTCATCGACGGCAGGAACGTTTGGGAATACAACGTGCATCACTCGGGGAGGGACGGTGACCTTGGAACCGCCGCAGACCTGGAAACGGCGAAGCAAATCGCGTTCGCGTTAATGAACGACTCCAGCGCCAGCGTGTGATATCCGACGCACCGTCGACGATGGGGTCCCCTCGCCGGATACAATAGATGCGTACGATCACCCGAACGTGGATCTGATCGGGGCTTACCCCTGGGTCTGACGGACGAACTCGTCGAGTTCTGCTTCAATGAGCGTCGAAACCCGTTCGCTATATCGCCAGAGCGCTGCATTGAGTCGCTCTTCGGTCTCGTCGTCGAGACCGTCTCCGCCACGAAGGACGGAATCTTTGCTGATCTGTGGGTGATAGACACAGACCACACCGAGTGAGGCATCCGAGCTTGAGGTCCCCGCTGTGTGGATCCCGTATTGGTCAGTTCCCCAGACACCATCGCCGCCCTCTCGCTCCAGTTCAGAGTCGAACGCGTCGAGCAGTTGTATCTCTTCGGCGGAGAGGATGGGATCGTCACCTTCGAACAGTTCAGTGTACGCCTCCATCCGGGCACTCTTCGTCCACTGTTCCAACTGGGAACGCGCCCGTAGTACAAGTTGTCGTTCGTCTGGAAACTCGGCCATAGTCAGTAGAGAACGGCCAACCGAATCAACGTTCGTGTGCCTGCGGTCGGTGGGCAACGGTGGTCACATCCGTGAAATACTCGACGCATCTCCAGTCAGAATTCCTCATCGCCGGTGTCGCTGATGGCCTGTTCGTGACGGAGCAACGCAGGCCGAAGGGCGAGTTAGGAAGGGGTAGTTCACCTCCTGTAGTCCTCGATCAACCCGCCCCGCAGCACGATTTCGACCTGTCGCGGGTTCAATCTGTGCTCGACCGAGAACGTCGTATCCTGCGTGGCGTTGCGCACGGTGACCTTGCGGCCGTTCTGTATCTCCTCGCGAACGGCCGGCAGTTCGAGGGTATCACCCTGGTCGATGGCGTCGTAGTCGTCCCGGTCGGCGAACTCGAGCGGCACGATGCCGAAGTTCACGAGGTTCTGCCAGTGGATGCGCGCATAGCTGACCGCCAGTGCGGCCCGCATCCCCAGATAGTACGGTGCCAGCGCCGCGTGCTCGCGTGAGCTCCCCTGCCCGTAGTTCGATCCGCCGACGACCAGCCACGGTGCTCCCTGCTCCTGGGCTCGCTTGTAGAATCCCTGCTCGATCTGGTCGAACACCCACTCGCTGATCTTCGGGATGTTCGACCGGTAGGGAAGCACCTCCGAGCCGGCGGGCATGATCTCGTCGGTCGAAATGTCGTCGCCGACCTTCATCAACACGGGGCCGGTGATCGCATCCGGCACGCGTTCGAACGCCGGGAGGGACTTCACGTTTGGTCCTTTCTCCAACTCGCCGCCGGGCGTCTCCGGCGGTGCACTGAGTGCCGACTCGTCGACGATGATTTCCTCGGGCTCAGTCCAGTTTGGATACGCAATTCCGTGCGTCTCCTCGAGAGTGCGCGGGTCCGTGATCTCACCGGTGAGTGCGCTGGCGGCCGCAGTTTCGGGACTACAGAGAAAGACGCTGTCCTCGCGGGTGCCGGTGCGCCCGGGGAAGTTCCGCGGCACGGTTCGAAGGCTGTTCCGGCCAGAGGCAGGTGCCTGCCCCATCCCGATACAACCGTTGCATCCGGCCTGATGGACGCGGGCACCGCTCGCGTACAGCTTGCCGAGATACCCCATCTCGGTCAGGTTCTGGAGCATCTGCCGGGAGGTGGGATTCACGTCGAAGCTGATCTCGGGTGGGACTCGCTGTCCATCGACGATCATCGCCGGAACCGCGAAGTCTCGGAGTCCCGGGTTCGCGCTGGAGCCGATGTAGGCCTGGTAGATCTCCTCGCCCTGCACATCCGCCACCGGAACGACGTTGCCCGGACTAGATGGCTTGGCGATCATGGGCTCGATCTCGTCGAGTCGAATCGTCTCCGTCACGTGGTACTCGGCGTCGTCGTCGGCGTGGAGCGGTTTGAACTCATCCGCACGGTGTTGCTGGGCGAGGAACCGCTCGACGGCGTCGTCGGCCGGGAACACGGTACTCGTGGCACCCAGTTCGGTACCCATGTTGGCGATGACGTGGCGATCCATCGCGGTCAGCGAGTCCAGCCCAGAGCCGTGGTATTCGATAACGCGCCCGACGCCGCCGTCGACGTCGTGGCGTCGCAACATCTCGAGGATGATGTCCTTCGCGCTGCACCACTCGGGGAGTTCGCCCCGCAGCTCGACGCCCCACACCTCCGGCATGTCCACGTGGTAGGGCTCGCCTGCCATCGCCATCGCGACGTCGAGACCGCCGGCCCCGATAGCCAACATGCCCATCGCACCCGCGGCCGGTGTGTGCGAGTCCGAGCCGAGCAACGTCTTCCCCGGGACGCCGAACCGCTCCTGGTGGACGGGGTGGGAGACGCCGTTGCCGGCGGGCGAGAACCAGATCCCCCACTTCTGGCAGGCGCTTCGCAAGAACAGGTGGTCGTCGGGGTTCTTGTTGTCCTCTTGGATGAGGTTGTGGTCCACGTACTGGGCGGAGAGCTCGGTTTCGAGGTGATCGACCCCCATGGCTTCGAGTTCGAGCATGACCATCGTCCCCGTGGCGTCCTGGGTCAACGTCTGATCGATGTCCAGGGCGATTTCTTCACCCGGCTCCATCCGACCCTCGACGAGGTGGTCTTCGATGAGTTTCTCCGTGACAGTCCCTGGCATAGAGTAGAGATACGTCGCTTGCCCACTTTGCTCTTCGGCCACGATTCGACTACACTCGCCCAGGCAGGAAGATACGGGCGGCCGCCACAGCATTGTGAGACTAATTGGGGCACCCATCCATGATGGTCCTCGATGACGTCGCGCCCAACTTCCGGGTTCGCAGCGAGAAGTCTTGGAATGACTGTTCGAAGCTGCTCTTTCTCACGTTCGTGCTTCGCCGTGAACCCTCGTACATCCCCGTCGGAATCTCACCATCTCCGTTCCCTCGAAGACAGCAAGTGTCCGATGGGTTACGCGTCTCCCTCAGACTGATACGGTTCCCCGACCGCTTTCCGTGGAAGTACGTTGTGGAGTGCGGACTCGATATCAGCAGCCGATTCGAACGACTCAAGTGACGTCTCAGAAACCAATTTGCCCAGGTTTGTATCACCGTCAGCCAATATCAACCTGACATCAGAGAGTTCCTCGGATGCTGTAGACCGTCCGATGGGATACTCGATTTCATCGAGCACGGTCGAAATATCACTGAACTTAATTTCGCGAGCCATACTCGCAGCTACGTCCGGGAAGGGGATAAGTCCCGTAACTGGTGTGACGAACAGTCTCCGGTGATTGAGATTCTCGGCAGTCCTTTTGATCGGTGAAATCTACGTTATCGACCGATTCTATCGAGCTTCCGGTTATGTTCAATAGAGAACGGTGTTCCACGGAAATTCCACAGGCCATGCACACAGGAAGCGTGGAAGGCCACACGTAGTTTCCCACAAACGGACGAGTGGGGCCGGAACAATGTTATGCAGAGACGAGTTTTTGAGTACTCGGCTGACATCGGCCATCAGGGGAGGCGGTTCGTCTACATTCACTCGTATGATAAAAAGTGACTATCGACGCAAAGATGCGCAGGTTTCGAGTGTCACTCACATAATCAAAATCTTCTCACGTGTAAAATTCGCTGCAATTGATGCACCTCTGGAGAGAGGGATGTAGTATGTCGAACGACAGTCTCGACGCGTGTCTCCACCTTGTCGCCGACAAGAACCGACGACGAATCATCCACCACTTGCGCCACGAGGCTGACGAGACCACGACGGTTGACGAGATTGTCGACCAGTTCCACAGTAGTGGTTCTGACTCCAAGAACGACCCACTGCAGGACCGGAAAAATCTCTTCATTCAATTATACCATGTCCACCTGCCGAAGTTGGCAGAATACGGTATCGTCGAGTTCGAACACAGAACCGGAACCGTCCGGTACCACCCCAACGAACAGGTCGAGACAGTGCTCGACTCGCTCTCTGAGGCAGTGTCGCTGCCGAATCCCTGATGCTGACGTCACTCAACTGGAGACGACAGGTCTTCCAGAGCGGTGATTCGATGCTGCCAGATTCGCCTGGTGTCACTCCGATTCGTGTCGCTAGTCGGCCGGTTGGACGACGACGATCCCATTGCTCTGAACAGTTACACCATGGCCAGCGAACTCGAACGAGACGGTAGTGACTCCGTCAGTCGAGTGACACCCACTGGAATCAAAGAGCGCATCGAGGGCGTCTGGGTCGACCGTATTGTATAACAGTTCGAGCGCCGTGGGCTCACGATTTGCCGCGATTGCGACAGTCTCGATAACCGCTGTACTCGGGGCCTGCGTCGACCAGTCGTACTCGGCTCGAATGACACCGTCCGCATCCGTACCCGGGCTGTGGTCGTCTCTCCTATCGAAGCCAGTCATGAGTGATACCGCCAGTACGTCGGTGCAGGCGTCTGGCCATGCAGATTACGGTAGTACAGGTTCACGCTGTCGATGGTCGAGTTGTTCTAGTGAATGCAGTCAATTTGGATTCTCCGTGTCGAGTCGCCAGGTGAAGATAGCCTTCAGAACCACGACCAGACTGTTCGTGTCACCCTCGCCCCAGATGGCGGTTTCCGACCGCGGGTCAGACGGACTCGCGTCCTCACCGTTGACGAGCGCGCTCACGAGAGTTTTTCGCCCGTCGACCATCATGAGTCGTCCCGCCGACGTGTCCGACCAGACCCACAGCGATTCGAACATCGTCGCGCCGGGAATCTCCTCTTGAATGTGTTCTTGGACCTCCGCCGACACCCCGGCGAGATGAATCGAAACACCCCGCTCTGCGGCCTCGCCCAACCCGTCGATTAACTCGTCCGTGAGGAGGTCCTCGACGGTCATGTAGACGAGTTCCTCTTCCGCGCTCGCGATGAACTCCAGAACTCGCTCCGTGACCGCCGTCTGCCCGTCTACCGTCCAGACGCCGCGTTGTTCGGCCCGTCGTTCGGTGGGTTCGAGTTCACTGAGCGCCGTCTGGAGGAGTTCCGCGCGGTGTTCTAGCTCGTGTACGAATGTCCCACTCGCGGTTTCGGCGGAGATTGCCCAGAACTGCTTGGGCGACGATTGGAGGATATCGACGAGTCCCCGGTCGTGTAACTCGTCGATTGCGTCGTATACTCGAGTGCGTGGCACCTCAGACACTTGGCTGACGTCTCTGGCTGTCCCCGTGCCGAGGCTCGCAAGCGCGACAAATGTCCGCGCGGCGTAAGCACTCAACCCGAACCGTTCGAGTTGCTGAATCGCGACGGACTGTGGGTCCTCGTCTGGATTGTTACTCATCGGTCAGGCGGATGTGGGTCATTGTGAGTCCAGCCACGGAGAGCGTCCGAGCGGAACGAAGCAGTGCGGTGGGTGGGACATAGAATTGGCCC
Source organism: Haloferax marinum (assembly GCF_009674625.1). Classification (GTDB taxonomy): domain Archaea; phylum Halobacteriota; class Halobacteria; order Halobacteriales; family Haloferacaceae; genus Haloferax; species Haloferax marinum. Next base: position 2,016,081 of record NZ_WKJQ01000001.1, read on the forward strand.
GCGTACAGGTACAATGGTTGGCCTTCACCCGGTATACCTCTTTTGTGATTAAACGGGTGACACTCTATACTCTCGTGTATTCATGGTTCGATGCTGAGAAACCCAGAGCCGCCTCTTGTCACTAATATACTCACAAAACGGTTTTGCTGAATCCGCATATGAAGCGGTTCCAGACGCTTACACCTCCCATCTCACCTCTCGTCCACATTCTCTGTCCAAAACTGAGTGACAATACCTATCCGTATCGGGAGCAAACTAATTTGAGAATCACTGGGGAACACCCCGTGAGGTTGGGACACATGACTACTACTGACAGTTTGGAGGACGCAATCGAAGTCCTCCAGCAACTTGGCTTGAAAGAATACGAGGCGCGATGTTTCGTCGGCCTGTCCCGTCTCCACACGGGAACAGCAAAGCAATTGAGTGAGATGACGGAGGTTCCCCGAACGCGGGTGTACGATGCGATTAGAGTGCTGGAGGCGCAAGGCCTGGTCGAAATCCAGCACTCGAGCCCGCAGCGGTTCCGGGCGGTTCCGCTCGACGAGGCGACCGAGACACTGCGCGACCAGTACGAAGGTCGCGTCGAGCGACTCCACAATGCGCTGGACTCGGTCGAAATCATCGACGGAGACGAGGAGAAATCCGTCCAGCAGGTGTGGGCGATGTCCGGGCGCACCGCGATTGAAAATCGGACGGACCAACTCATCGAGAAAGCGTCCGAGGAGATTGTGCTGGTACTGGGCGACGAGTCACTGCTGACCGAGGAGCTCGTTGCCAGACTCAACGACGCCGTTGCCGACGTCGATCTTCTCATCGGCGCGCTGACGGAGTCGCTTCAAGACCAGATCCAAACGGCGGTGCCGGACGCCACGACGTTCATCTCTGGTCTCGAGTGGCTACACGGCGAGAACGCTTCCGAAGACGAGACGGCAATCGGCCGACTCCTCCTGACTGACCGCTCGACGATCCTCGTGAGTTCTATCATGCCCGGCAGCAAAGAGGAACAAGCAATCTTCGGCGAAGGGTTCGGGAATGGTCTCGTCGTAATCGCTCGGCGACTCATGGCTCAGGGGTTGTTGACCGCTCGTGACCCCAAGCAGTGATTTCTAGGGACGCGGCCATCGGCTGAGCCGTCACCAGATGCAACTATCAGAGGGTTCTTGATCACGTTCGTCGCAGAAACGGTCTTCTAGCAACTGGAGAGTGAGATACTCGCCATTGTCGATCGTGATGTAACACTCGTTGTAGACGAACGAGAGACGCCCACCCGTCCGAGGTGTTCCGTCGTATCGCGGGTCGAACAACGTATCTAACGCAGCGGGATCAACGACATCTGCCAGCGGTCGGAGGGAACGTGGTTCACGGCCTTCGACTGCGCTCACCGCGCGTACGACAGCCGTGCTGACCGATTCGTCCGGTCCGAGTTCGTACTCCACAATATAATGTGGTGCTGGACGATAAAAGACTACGTAGTATTTCACCCGGTTTATCAAAACAGGTTTCGGGAAGGCGGGCTTGATGTGCGTGTTGGCACCGTTCAGGGAGATGGGGTTCTACGTGACTCGCCAGACTGGGGCGACCCCCGTGATGTGGCATTACGAACTTGAATCGCGGGACGGTAACAGTTCGTTTCTCTCCTGTCTCGGGGTGGTGTACTTCAGAATCGCGTGGTCACCACGGGACCGGTCGTGCCGATAGCCGAACTTCTGGAGGACCTTGACGATTTCCCGGCCGGAGAAATCCCGCGAAACCATCACTCAGGAGTCGAACCACGGTGCGTCGGGTTCCGGGGCCGGCGTGTCGTCGTCGTCACGGGCCTCGTTCGTCAATTCGACCGCCTCGTCGAGGTTCGCTAACGCCTCCTGTCGGGTAGAGCCTTGACTTGCGACGCCTGCTTCCTCGTCGATGGCCGACCACCAGCCGTCGTCTTCCTCGATGAGGCGTATCTCGCGCCCGGTACTCATACACCAGTGTGAGTGGATGCACGGCGAAAGCGTTCGGCCGTCTTCACAAGTGAGCGTGTGACTATCTAAATTGCCCACGTCCTACTCGGTAGAATCACGTGAACCGAGTCCGGTACGAATCGAAACGAACTCTACGAGAGTTCGTGATTCGAGGGGGTACAATCCTACGCTGTCGAGCGATTAGAACAGCGACGGACCCGACGGGATTTGAACCCGCGACATCTTGGTCCGGAACCAAGCACTCTGTCCACTGAGCTACGGGCCCTCAGCGAACAGAGGTACACGACACCGACGTAAAACCATTGTGGAACCCACGCTGGCGGTCGATTACGTACCGGAAGCGTCGGCGTCGATGACGCTTTCTTTCCACGTACCACGGGTGAACCACGCCGTCGCTGCGATGGCTCCGAGAATCTGGCCGGTCGCCATCCCGAGCCAGATTCCCGTCTCGGCGAACCCGAGTTGGAACGACAGCAGGTAGACGATCGGGACGCGCCCAAGCCAGAGTGCGAGGAGCGAAAAGCCGAGTGCAGTCTTCGTGTTTCCGGCCCCGCGATAGGCACCGAGGACGACCTGCAACACGCCGATGAACCCGAACTCGAAGGCACGGATTCGGACGTACTGCACACCGAGGTCGATGGTCTGTTGTGCCGACGCGGTGCCAGTCGAGATGAAGAACCCGACGATAGGTTCGGCGAAGACGTAGGCGAGGACGCTGATGACGACCATCACACTCGCACCGACTTTCGCCGCCAACCAGACGGCACTCTCGGCGCGGTCGGGTTTCTGTGCACCGAGGTTTTGGCCGACGATCGTGTTGGTCGCACGGCCGAGACCGAGTGCAGGGAGGAACACGAGTGACGTGAGGCGGTTCCCGAGACCGAACGCGGCGACGACCTCTGGTGCGAAGGTGACGACCATCGCGGTGAGGGTGATGAACCCGAGTGCCGTCGCGGACTGTTCGATAGCACTCGGGACGCCGATATCGACGATTTTCTTGATGTATTCGAACTGCGGGCGGAAGTCGGCGAGTTGGACGTCGGGGCCGGCGGAGGTTCCGAAGATGACGTAGATGCCGATGACGGTGGCGACGCCACGCGAGAGAACTGTCGCGTAGGCCGCGCCCGCAACTTCGAGCCCCGTGAAGCCAGTCGCGGCGAGGAGGCTCGATTCGACCTCACGGAGACCGAGCATGCCGAACAGCGGATTCGACTCGAAGCCGAAGATGAAGATGGGGTCGATGACGACGTTGATGACGACGCTGATGAACATCACGACCATCGGTGCTCGAGTGTTGCCGTAGCCACGCATGAGCGCCGAGAAGACGAAGAAGCCGAAGAGGAACGGCAAGCCGAGGAAGAACACACGCATGTAGTCGCCGGCGAGGGGGACGACCTGTCCGGCCGTCGCGGGTGAACTCGGGAGGACGCCGAGCATGGCGTCGGTGGCGAAGAAGCCGATGATACCGACGGTGATGGCGATGAGGGTGATGAACGTGAGCGTCTGGCCGGCGACGGTTCCTGCGGAGCCTTCACTCTTTGCGCCGGTGTACTGTGCGACGAGCGTACTCCCAGCGACGGTGAATCCACCGCCGACGGAGATGAGGAGGAAGATGAGCGGGAACGCGAGGCTGATTGCGGCGACGGCGTCGGTCGAGAGTCGACCGAGCCAGACCGTGTCGGCCAGATTGTACGCCACTTGGAGGAGTTCGGTGACGATAATCGGCCACGCGAGTTCGAACATCGGGCGTTTGAGGTCACCTTCGGTGAGGGAACCTCCTTCGGGGACAGACACTGAACCTGTGAAACACGCGGCGTGCGTTTCAACCCGTCGATACCTGTCTTCGGCTACTGGACGTCCAGACGCGCCGTATCAGGAACCACGTACGGTATCAGGAACCACGTACGGTATCAGGAACCAATACCGTAGACGAGGGTCTCGACTCAGTCGGTGAGGAGAGGAAAAACGAAGTGGTGGGTCCGAGTCGTTACGGCGCTTCGCCAGTCTCGATGGAGAAGTCGGCCTTCGGGTAGGCCACACAGGTCAGGGTGTACCCGTTGTCCATCTCGCCTTCGGAGAGCGTCTCCTGCTTGAAGTGCGTCACGTACTCTTCGGCCGGGCCGTCCGTAATCTTCGCGGCACAGGAGACACACGAACCTTGGCGGCACGCGTACGGGAGGTCCATCCCAGCGTCTTCACCCTGGTCGAGGATGGTCTCGTTGCTCGCCAGTTCGATGGTCTCGCCTTGCTTGACGAACTCGACCTCGAAGTACTCGACTTCGTCTTCGGGCATGTCGGCGGGACTCGGTTCTTCTTCTGCCGCTTCCTCGCCTTCGAGTTCGGCACCTTCTTCGCCACCGGCGATTGCACCAGCGACCCCGCCACCACCGATGGAGCGGTTCATTGGTTCGGGGAAGTCGGTCTCCGGGACGGTCGCCGCACGGCGCTCGAGGACCTCTTGCGTGATGTCGGCGGTTGGTTCCCAACCGGTGCCCTTCGAGAAGTGCAGGGCGACGGTGAGGAGTACCAGGACTAATCCGGCCCCGACACCCACCAGACTGATGACTGCCATGAGGGCGGATATGGAGGGAGGGGTTAAGGAAATTGTGATTGTGTCGCCGTCTCGTGACGGGTGATTCTGCCACGGAGACGCCACGTTGGATGATATTCCCGAAATATTGTGGGGTGTCTCCCCTCGTGTCGATTCACGCGACTGTTCGTGTGCGTCGTTTACTCGTCTTTCCGCACGACTTCGTGACGACCGAAGCCGTACCGAAGCCGGTTGGCGAGACGACGCGAGAAACGGTCGTCGGCGCGCGACCCGAAGCGCTCTGCGAGTGACTGGTAGATGAGCGGAACGGGAACTTCCTGTTCGAGCGCTTCTTGAACCGTCCAGGTACCCGTCGAGCCACCGGAGATGTGGTCGTCGACGTCGCCGAGGTCAGTTCCTTCTTCGCGGAACGCTTCCTCACAGAGTTCGAGGAGCCACGACCGAATGACTGCGCCGTTGTTCCACGTACGGGCGACTGCTTCGAGGTCGAGGTCGTAGCGACCCTCTGCGAGCAGTTCGAAGCCCTCACCGTACGCCTGCATCAGCGCGTACTCGACGCCGTTGTGGACCATCTTCACGTAGTGACCGGACCCTGCTTCGCCCATTCGGTCGTGACCGGCGGGGCCGGTCGCGACGGCGTCGAAGACGGGCGTCATCTCGTCGTAGGCCCACTGTGGGCCACCAATCATGAGCGAGAAGCCGAGTTCGGCACCCGCGGGGCCGCCCGAGGTTCCGCAGTCGAGATACGCCGCGGAACACGCTTCGGCGCGACGAACCGACGCTTCGAAGTGCGAGTTCCCGCCGTCGACGACGACGTCGTTCTCGTCGAGGTGTGGGTCGAGGTCGTCGAGCGTCGCGTCCACCGCGTCGCCTGCGGGAACCATGAGCCAGATTCGCTTGTCGTCGCCGAGTCGGTCGGCGAGGTCTGCGACGCTGTCTGCGGGTTCGGCCCCCGCGTCGGCCGCTGCTGCGACGGCCTCTTCGGAGAGGTCGAAGGCGACGACGTCGTGCCCGGCATCGAGCACTCGGTCGACTACGATGCGTCCCATCCGGCCGAGGCCGATGACGCCTAGTTGCATACGACGGAGTCGTCTGCGGGGGGAGGTAGTGGTTGTGGTTTGGCCCGTCGGGCGGCACCGACGGGGCGACGGTGCACCCTCGGCCACGCCGTCGCCAGACGCCGACGTTTTTATTCCACCACGCGAGGTGCGCGTATGGACGAACGTATCTACGAACACGCCGAGGTGCTCGTCGATTGGAGCGCACGAATCGAAACTGGCGACGACGTCGTCGTCTCGGTCGGTGAGGGGGCCCACGACCTGGCCGTGGCCGTCGCTGCCGCACTCGGTGACCGTGGCGCGAACGTCGTCACGACGTACGCCTCCGAAGAGGTTCAGCGAGCGTACCTCCGCGCACACGACGGTGACTTCGAACTCCCCGACCACGAACTCGCGCTCTACGAGGCCGCAGACTCGGTGTTGTTCCTCGGCGGGACACGAAACTCGGCCACGTCGGCCGACGTGTCCACCGAGAAGCGACAGGCGTACGGCCGCGCCACGGAAGCGGTTCGTGAAGCACGCATGGACACCGACTGGGTCTCGACGGTTCATCCGACGCGCGCGATGGCCCAACAGGCCGGCATGTCCTACGAGGAGTACGCCGACTTCGTCTACGACGCCGTCCTCCGCGACTGGGAGGAACTCGCGGACGAGATGGCGAACATGAAAGAGATTCTCGACGCGGGGTCCGAAGTTCGAATCGTCAAAGAAGACACCGACCTCACGATGTCTATCGAGGGCCGAACCGCCGTCAACTCCGGGGCGTCAGTCGTCTACGACTCGCACAACCTCCCCTCTGGAGAGGTGTTCACCGCACCCGTCGAAGACGCCGTCGAAGGCGAGGTGTTCTTCGACGTGCCGATGACGCTCGAAGGCCAGCGTGTCGAGGACGTTCACCTCACGTTCGAAGGTGGTGAAGTCGTCGAGTTCAGCGCGGGACAGGGTGAAGACGCGCTGGCAGGCATCCTCGACACCGACGACGGTGCGCGCCGTCTCGGAGAACTCGGTATCGGGATGAACCGCGGTATCGACCGCTTCACCGACAGTATTCTGTTCGACGAGAAGATGGGCGACACCATCCACCTCGCCGTGGGGCGCGCGTACGACGCCTGCCTGCCCGAGGGCGAAACAGGGAATCAGTCTGCGGTTCACGTAGACATGATTACCGACATGAGCGAGGATTCGTTCATCGAAGTCGACGGTGAAGTCGTCCAGCGCAACGGTATCTTCCGGTGGGAATCGGGGTTCGAAGCGTAGTCAACTGCCACGTAGCCAACTGTGGCGCTCGGTCGTTCGAGAGCAAGTGCTCTATAAATAACAAAACGCAGTCATATCAGAGTAATAGACTACTATTCTGATTTGTTACACGGTAACTCGGTGCTTACTGAAGTCCGTCGACGGGGTAGTTTACGTATGACCGTATCTGGCCGAACGAGGCGGCGGTTCCTTCAACTGGCAGGGAGCGGGGCTGTGATTACGATTGCAGGCTGTCTCGGTGGGGGTGGTGGTCAACAGGGAACGGAGACGACCACTGAGGAGATGGAAGACGAACACGAGGAGGAACTCCCGGAGGGCGTCTCCGAAGAAGAGTTCGAGCGCGGGCCGGTCCCGGAACCCTATCGGATGGCACTGTCGCAAGCGAACGAACAGCGCGACCCCGAGATATTACTCTCCAAAGCAGACGTTCAGTTCCAAGAAGCCGACGACGCTTTCGAGGCAGGACTCGCGGTAGAAGGGACGAACTGCGGGAACTGTGCGGAGTACATCCCGGATATAAACGGCGACGGCTTCGGTGCCTGTGCGAAAGTCGAGGGGTACGTCGACCCAGAAGACTGGTGTGTGCTCTGGGAATCTATCGAAGAAGCGGAGGCAGAAAGCTAGTCTGGTATCTCACTCTTGTGCCACGCCGATGTTCTTCAACATCCCGCCACAGAGTGGACAGAGCTGTTCGTGGACGCCGTGGCCGGAGCGGTAGCCACAGACGATACACTCGTACCAGTTGCGCTCGACGAGTGCGACTGTCGGCCGTTCGACGAGTTCTTCGGTCCGCCGTTCGACCAGTTCGGTTGGCTCCGGTTCGACTAGTTCTCTCGTCTCGGCTTCGACGAGGTCTGCAGGCTCACGAGTGACGATATCTTCGGTCATGGGTCTCCCTATGCTGTGCTAGGAGTTAACTGTTGACATAGCCGCTCGAACCGGTGACCGTTCCGAAATCGGGCGTTTCGCCCCGATTCACTAGGACTGGTCCCCAGACGCGCTTTCGACGTACTTTTTATTGGCGAACGTTTTCATCCGCGCATGGCAGAATTCATGGTCGTCGTCGCCGACCCCGACTCCGGCGAGACCCACCAGTTCGACGTTGAAGGACAGGACGCAAACCGATTCCTCGGCCGCGACCTCGGTGACGAGGTCGACGGCGGTGCCGTCGGCCTCGACGGATTCACGCTCGAACTGACGGGCGGTTCCGACAAGGCTGGCCGTCCGATGCACCCCGAAGTGCCCGGTACGAGTCTCAAGGAAATCCTCAGCGAGGGCGGCATCGGCTACGCGCCGTCCCGTGACGGCGAGCGCAAGCGCGTCACCGTCCGTGGCCGCCAGGTCTCCGAAGAGACCGTCCAGATCAACGCAAAGGTCGTCGAAGGTGGCGACGTCGCCGCCGCACTGGCCGACGACGAAGACGAAGAAGCAGACGAATAAGCCTTCTCGCTTCTCTCTGTTCGTGCCTGAGCAACTACCCTCCGACCATCCGTCGGTCCAGACGTTCCGAGCGCACATCGCCCGTAGCGGCGGGACTCGCCGTCCCTGTCTGCGTGTCCCCGACGACGTCCCCGCCGAAGAAGGGGACTTCATCCGTCTTCACCTCGACGGGACGGCGTACCACGCCCGGCTCGCTTCTGACGCGTCTGGGTTCGTGATTCGTGGCGCGTACGACAACAAGCGACTCGCGCGCACGGCCGGCGAAGGTGAGAACCGACTCGTCGAGTGGTGTCGCGAGAACGACCGCGGGCCGGACGATGCAGTCGAGTTCGACGACCTCGACGGCGGGTATCAGTTCGGCCTCCGGGTGCCCGGTGTTCGAACAGTCTATCGCATCACAGAGCGTCCGAACGACTCGCTTTCGAGTATCGCCGAGAAGTTCGGGTTGTCCGACGAGTAACCGGACACTGGTCGGCACCTGAGCGCCCCCCACCCGAGAACGACGAGCGGATGCGCTATCGTGAGTGTCACTGCCGTTAGCGGCGCTTTGGTCTCTCTGTGTCCGGTCTCTCTTCTTCCATTCTGCTGCCTCTCTTCTTCCATTCTTCTCTTTCTGTCCTCTCTTCCTGTCGTGTGCCGAATCGCCGCCGAAACGTTCACAAAGTGATTAACAGTGTCATATATAGTCTATAGAGAATACTTATGTGGGGGTAACGACGAGTGGACAATCGACCGATGGTCTCTGAAAAACACCCAACGTCACGAGTGTGCACCGCTTCGTCACGCACCACTCACGCAGGAGGGCGGTGGTGAGTCGATGACGCAGGTCGACGTGGCGTCAGTCCCGATTAGCCCACAGATTACACGACTGTTCATCGCGGCCGCGCTCGGCATGTTTCTTGGCCTCGAACGCGAGTGGTCACAGAAATCTGCCGGGATTCGAACGTTCGCGCTGATGAGTCTCATCGGCGCGATCTCGATGACGGTCGGCAACGACGTCCTTCTCGCATTGGGTGGCATCCTCGTCTTGTTACAGACGGCACTCCTCGGTGCCGACGGACTCCTCGACGAGGAGAAACCCCGAAGCCTCTCGTTGACGACGTCTGCGTCGTTGTTCGTCGCCTACAGTTCGGGGGTGATGGTCGCTGCCGATTACGTTCTCGAAGGGGTAGTTCTCGTCATCATCTCGTCGCTCCTGTTGGTGCTGCGGCGCGAACTCCACCAGTTCGCGTGGGGGCTGTCGAAACAAGAAGTCAAGAGCGCCGCCGAGTTTGCGATTCTGGCCTTCGTCATCTACCCGCTCTTGCCCTCGGAACCTGTCGGCCCGTGGGACGCGATTCAGCCTCAACTCGTCTGGCTACTCGTCGTTGCCGTCAGTGGCCTTGGGTTCGTCAACTACGCGATCATGCAACGGTACGGGAGCAAAGGTATCGCGATTACGGGCTTCTTCGGTGGCTTAGTCAACTCGACTGCGGTCATCGGGGAGTTCGCGAACCGTGCCGAACGAAACACGGATATCCTCACACTCTCGGTCGGCGCAGTTCTGCTTGCAGACGCAGCGATGGCCGTCCGCAACCTGTTCCTCGTCGGTGTGTTCATCCCGGACGTCGTTCCCGAAGTAGGGACACCACTTGGCGTCATCGCAGTCGTCGGCATCGCGTCGTCGGTGTACCTCACCGACTGGGACACCGAACTGCACCTCGACTTCGACTCGCCGTTTAGTCTCTCGAACGCACTCAAGTTTGGAGGGCTGTTCCTCGTCATCCTCGTCGTCTCTGCGGGGGCACAGCAGTTCTTCGGTGCGGCAGGGTTGATTACCACGAGCTTCTTGGGTGGTCTCGTTTCGAGTGGGTCGACGACGACGACTGCCGTGACGCTCTATCTCGCCGGGCAGGTGTCAGCGAAGGTCGCCGCGGCCAGCGTCCTCGCCGGGACCACTGCGAGTATCATCGTCAAAATCGTCTTGGCTGCGAGTATCAATCGGTCACTGTTCAAACCCGTCGCAAAGATGAGCACGCTGCTCATCACGGTTGGAATGGTGAGTGGCGGGCTGTTATATCTGTTCTAACAAGATTTCTGTTGATTTCGATTAAGGGGAATAATTGAACTTTGGTACCGTATATATCGCTATATACTCATTCATAACGTTTATTAAGAATGTACCTTGTTGTGACGGTATAGCTATGGAGAAACGAAACATCAGTCGACGGTCTATCCTTTCAAGTAGTGCAGTTGCAATGACAGCAGGTCTCGCTGGATGTATCACTGGCGATACGAGCGAGAGTTCCGGCGGCGACTCCGGATCTGAGGGTGGCGACTCGTCTGGCGATTCGTCCGGTGACTCCGGGTCCGAACAGTCCTACGACTTCGACCCAGCGAACCCGACGTTCCCACAGCCGATGCAGGCGCTCATCCAGACGGGCTTCGAAACTGGCTCGCTCTCGGACCTCGAGAACATGGAATCGCGCGACGAACCCCGGTACGGCGACCCAGTGCAGGAGACGCCGTCTGACGAGGGCGAACTCCTCGACCCCGACAAACTCGCGTTCGCGATGACGCCGACCGAAGACCCGGCGGCGTACCGAACGACGATGCAACCGCTGATGGACAACATCGCGAAGGAGACGGGGAAAGAAGTCGAGTACTTCCCGCTTCAGTCCTACGCGTCCCAGGTCGAAGCGATGCGCTCCGAGCGACTCCACGTCGCAGGATTCTCGACGGGCCCAACCCCGTTCGCTGTCAACCTCGCGGGTGCCGTTCCGTTCTCGCTGCAGGTCTCCGAGGAAGGCGACTTCGGCTACCGCCTCTGGCTGGCCACGCAGGCTGACAACGACGAAATCGACGCACTCGAAGACCTCGAGGGCATGCGCGTCGCGCACTCTGAACCCTCGTCGAACTCCGGCAACCAGGCACCGCGCGCACTCTTCGCCAACCAGGGCGTCGTCCCCGGCGACGATTACGAAGTTGCGTACTCCGGCGGCCACGAACAGAGTGTCCTCGGCGTCGCCAACGGTGACTACGACGCTGCACCGGTCTGCAGTACGTGTGTCACGCGTGTCGCGAACTCCGGTAACCTCGACCCCTCGAAGATCAAGGTCGTCTGGGCGTCCAACCCGTTCCCGACGACCAGCTTCACGTACCGCTACAACCTCACGCCTGAGATTCAAGAGGGCATCCGCGCTGCGTTCCTCGACTACGACTACTCCGACACGCAGATCGCAGAGACGTTCGAAGGCCGTGGCAAGTTCACTGAAATCGACTACGCAACCGCGTACGACATCATCCTCCAGATTCAGGAGAACAACGGCGTCGAATACGAGACGGGCAACCTCGGCGAATAAGGCGCAGTCCGCAAAATCGAATTCACGCACCTCAAAATTTTATGCTGAACGTCAAAGACGTAGAAAAAGTATACGACTCCGGTGACCGTGCCCTCAAGGGCCTCTCGATGGAGGTCAGTGGCAACGAAATCGTCTCGATTATCGGCCCGAGTGGTGCCGGTAAGAGTACGCTCATTCGTTGTATCAATCGGCTCACCGAACCAACGTCGGGCGAGATTTGGCTCGACGACACCGAGATGACTGGCCTTTCGAGCAAGGAACTCCGTAAAACCCGCCGAGATATGGGGATGATTCACCAGGAGTTCAACCTCGTCGAACGCCTGACCGTGATGGAGAACGTTCTCTCCGGGCGACTCGGCTACATGAGTACCTGGGACGCGTTCCGACGAAACTTCGATAGCGAAGACATCGCCACCGCACGTGAAGTGCTCCGCCGTGTTGGCCTCGAAGGCGTCGAAAACAACCGCGCAGACGAACTCTCGGGTGGACAGCGCCAGCGTGTCGGTATCGCTCGCGCCGTCATCCAGCGGCCGAAGATTCTCCTCGTCGACGAGCCAACCAGTGCACTCGACCCCGAAACGTCGGTCGAAGTGATGGACCTCCTCACCGAGATTGCCCGTGAAGACGATATTCCCGTCCTCATCAACATCCACGAAGTCGACCTCGCGACGGAGTACGCTGACCGCGTCGTCGGTCTGAGCGACGGCGAACTCGTCTTCGAGGGTGCTGCAGACGAACTCGACGAACGCGCAAAGGACGTCATCTACCGTGGTGGCGAGACGCGAGAAGAGCGCGACGCCGCGAAGGCAGCGGCCAACCGGTCTGCAAGCGCGGGGGAGTAAGCGATGGCAACCCAATCCGGATCGATGGACGGCAGTTGGGAACGTCCAACTGCGTTCTACAACCGGACGACGAAGTACATCGTCTACGCCCTGATTACGGGGTTCGTCCTCTACAGCTTCTGGGACATTCGCGTCTCACCTGAGCGGTTCGTCCGTGGTATCGGCGCGGGTATCACCCTCGTCTCGAACATGCTGCCACCGGCAGTGACGCCGATGCAGTTGGACTTGATGGTTCAGGGGATTCTCGAGAGTATCCTCATGTCGATCATCGCGACGACACTCGGCATCATCGTCAGCGCACCTGTCGCGTTCATGGCGGCCAACAACCTCGCTCCCCGGCCAATCTACTTGGCTGGTCGGAGTATCATCGCCGTTACACGGTCGTTCCACGAACTCATCGTCGCCATCGTCATGGTGAAAGCGGTTGGTTTCGGTCCGCTTGCTGGCGTTCTCGCGCTCGCGTTCAAGACGGTCGGCTTCTTCGCGAAACTCCTCTCTGAGGAGATCGAAGATATCGACACGGGGCAGATGCACGCCATCGAAGCAGTCGGTGGGAGTCGGATGCAGGTGTACCTCTTCGGTGTCCTGCCGCAGGTCATCCCGCGCATCATCGGCTTGTCCATCTACCGTCTGGACATCAACCTCCGACACAGTACGGTCGTCGGCATCGTCGGCGCAGGTGGGATTGGGATTACCCTTCTCAACTCCTTCCAGAAGTACGACTACCAGTACAGTTCGATGATTATCCTCGTCATCGTCGCCATCGTCATGGTCGGCGAAGCGGCGAGTGCGTACGCCCGCCGGAGGGTCCAATAGATGTCGAACGAATCAGAACTGTCCCGGTCGAGTGGGACCGCAGAGTGGGAACGTTTCGATTCGCGCGAGCGACTTGTTCGCTATCTGCTCGTCTTGGGCACGCTCGTCGTCCTCGCCGTCTCCTGGCGGCAGATGGAGATCAACTACTCGTACGTCGCGTCTGCACCGACTGAAGTGATGGACCTCGTGACGCGGATGTACCCACCGAACGTCATGTACACCCGCGAGATCGTGGGCCCACTGCTCGAGACCATCAACATCTCGATTCTCGGGACGGCACTCGCGATCGTCCTCGCAATTCCGGTGGCGTTCCTCAGTGCGAGTAACACGACGCCCAACCGGTGGACGTACTTCCTCGGCAAGTTCATCGTCTCGTTCACTCGCTCTGTCAACGTCATCATCTGGGCGCTCATCTTCGTCGTCCTGTTCGGACCGGGTGCCCTCGCAGGCGTGCTGGCTATCGCAGTCCGCTCTGTGGGATTCACCGCGAAACTCCTCGGAGAAGCAATCGAGGAGATCGACCACGGTCCAGTCGAGGCAATCTCCGCGACTGGTGCATCGACGCTCGACACGTTCGTCTACGGCATCGTGCCGCAGATTAAGCCGGCGTTCATCAGTGTCGCCACCTTCCGGTGGGACATCAACGTCCGTGCGTCGACCATCATCGGATTCGTCGGTGCGGGTGGCATCGGTGTCGCCCTGCAGACGAACATTAACTACTTCAAATGGGACGCTGTGCTCACCATCCTCATCGCGATTCTCGGAATCGTCCTCGTGAGTGAGGGCATCTCCGCGTACCTCCGCGGAAAGGTGAGTTAAGACAGATGTTCGAGAGCGCACTCCTCGACCTCGATGGCACGGTCTACCGCAGCAACGACCTGCTTCCGGGGGCCTCCGAGGGAATCGACGCCCTTCGGGACGCGGGGGTGCGCGTCCTCTTCGTCTCGAACAACCCGACGCGAACCCGGTCGGCGTACGTCGAGAAACTCACGAACCTCGGCATCGAAGTGACCGTCGAAGACATCATCACCTCTGCGTGGGTGACTGCGACCTACCTCGCGACAGAACACCCCGAGAAGCGAGCGTTCGTCGTCGGAGAAGACGCCTTACGTGACGAACTTCGACGGGCGGGCGTCGCGATGACCGACGACCCGGCCGACACTGACGTCCTCGTCGCGTCGATGGACCGGTCGTTCGACTACGAGACGCTGACCGCCGCCCACGACGCACTCGACGACGAGACGCTCTTCGTCGCGACCAACCCCGACCGAACCTGTCCGGTCAGAGACGGCGAAATCCCCGACGCTGCAGGGATGATTGGTGCTATCGAAGGCGTCACTGGACAGTCACTCGACGCAGTCATGGGGAAGCCATCGTCGATTACCGCCGACGCGGCGATGCACCGACTCGATTCGGGGACGCCCGAGTCGTGTCTCATGGTGGGTGACCGCCTGGAGACAGACATCAAGACGGGCCTCGACGCAGGGATGCAGACGGCACTCGTCCTGACTGGCGTGACGTCTCGGCACGAACTCGACTCGGCACCGTACACGCCGGACTACGTCTTCGACTCGCTCGGAGACGTTCGCGAGTTGGTGTAAGAGCGTCGGCGCACGCAGTCTGGAGATACTGGCGCGTACCGACTCGAACGCGTCGCTGACGCGTACCGACCCGAAGACTACGCCGGTCGCACGTCCGCGAGAACTTCGAGAACCCCGTCTGCGTATTCGTTCTCGGTCACGTAGTCTGCTGCGTTGCGGGCCTCGTCGGCGGCGTTCGCTACGGCAGCAGCGTGGCCGGCAACTTCGAACAGTTCGACGTCGTTGGCCGAGTCGCCGATTGCGACGACCGATTTGGGGTCGATGTTCAGCGTCGAGCAGGCCGCTTCGAGTCCAATCCCCTTGTTCACGGTGGCCGATTTCACGTGATAGGCGTAGCCTGTATCGACGACAATCTGGTCGTTCGCAGTGGCGATATCTTCGAGTTCGTCGAGGGGAGTGGTACGGTTCACCGAGAGTTCCGTCTCTCGCCATCGGTTGTGGGTGTCGACGTCGCCCCACCCGGTTCCGTACCCCGCCTCGTCGAGTTCTTCTGTGACGCGCCGTGCGGCCGCGTCGTCGCCGACGATGGTCGCTTCGTCGTCGACGAGGACGACACCCCCGTTCTCGGCGATGACTCGCTCTGGGACGCCGATGAACTCACAGAGTGCGACGGGGTAGGGAAACGACTTCCCCGTCGCGATGATGACCGGCGCGTCCCACTCTCTGAGTGGGTCGAAGACGCGCGGGTCGATACCGCCGTCAGGGCGAGTGAGTGTGCCATCGATGTCGAGGGCGAGTGGCGGCGTCATACTGGCCTCGTCTGCGTGGTCGTGTGGTGGCGAATCGTGAACATGAGTGGACCCACGAAGTGGTGATATTTGACTGTCCTGTCTGTGGATTACGACGCTCGGACTCCACCACAACCTATCCCGCCGCAGATACATGCCGCTTTTACGGCGTGATTTCCCTAGACGGGATATGAGCAAGGTAACGGAGTACCTCGCGGGCGAGCGTCTCGACGACGTGGCGCTCTTTCTCACGCACGAGTATCTCGACAGTGAAGGCAAACTCCCGAACATGGGCGAGGAAGTCGAAAACGGCTACATCCTCGTCGTCCCCGGTGACGATGGCCGTCGCGCGTTCGCGGCGGGGACCGGAATGGACGCGATGCAGTTCGCCAAGACGGCGATGGACAACGACGGCGACATCGACCGTGACATGAGCGGTGGCGTCTGTCCCGACGCGGAACCCGACGAGAACCACGAGACGAAGTTCATCTTCTCGTTCGCAGAGGCACAGAACGAAGAAGTCGGCGGCATCTACGAGGAGGGCGACGTCATCCACGCCTACGCGAAGTGTACCTGCGGGACGGCGTACTCCGACCGCTGGGTCGTCGAGGAGTAATCCACCAGACGGCGGACTCGACAGTAACGTAGCCTACCGTTCCGTCTCGATATCTTCGTCTTCTTCGGGCATCTCGGCGACGCGTTCGAACGCGTTGAGGATGACTCGCTTCGTCGTCGCGCCCTGCGTCGTCCAGTGGTGAGCGTAGTCGAGCATGTCGTCGTAGATGTCGGGTTTGCACCCGGCGGCCTTCGGGTGGCCACCGCCGTTGACGAGGCCAGCGACTTCGTGGCAGCGTTCGAAGTCGTCGGACCCACGGATACTCGCACTGCCGGCGGGTTTGACGACGACTGCGGCGTCGGCGCCTTTCTCGCGAAGTGCGTCCGCAACTTCGTTTTGCGAACAGCGGCCGTAGGTGATGCCGATAGTCCAGTCTCCGACCGTCTTCATGTCGGCGCGGTCGACGGCCGCTTCGATGAGGTTCTCCTTTTCGACGCGTCGGTGGGCGATGTACTCCTCGACGACCGGCGGGAGGTCGGCACCGTAGGCACCGACGATAGCGACGTACTCCTCTTTCGAGGTCCAGTACGCGTAGTCCGCGAGGTCCTGACTTCGCTCGTCTTCGTTCAACCAGAGGTCGTGGTCGCGGGTGACTTCGGCGAGTTCGACGAAGCGCTCGTCGAAGTCGTAGTCGAGTTCGCGGAGTGCGACGTCGGTCGAACACTCTTCGTCGGACTCACCGACGACGAGTTCGACACCTGCGTCGCGGACCTTCTTCTCTACGTCGGGTTTCCACTGGTGGTGGTCGAACCACCGAATCTGGCCTGCTACCTCGGCGAGGGCTTCGAGTTCGTCTTCGACGTACTCGTATCTGTCCGGACAGAGGTCACAGACGAACACGTCGATTCCTTCGGGCGCGTACTCCGCGACGCGGAGCAGGTCGTCTTCGAGCGAGTACGGACTCGACCCGACGAGTGCGACCGACGATTTGGGCCGTTCTTCTTCCTCTTTTTCTCCCTCGTCGAGTTCGAGCGCGGCGTCTTCGTCGTCTTCGTCGTCGTCGGTTTCATCCTCGTCGCCGAGTCGCTCTTCGATGCGCGCTTCGAAATCTTCGACGTCGAGTGCGGCGTCGTACACCTCACGGATGAGTGCGACACACCCGAGGCCGTCGGCGTCGGTGTCGGTGACGACGGCGACCGACGCCTCTTCGAGTTTCTCTCTGGCGCGTTCTTCGGCACGCGATTCGTCGAGCGAGTCGGGATAGAAAAACCCTGCTCCTGGGAGGACAGATTTGCGGGGGAGCGAGAGTCGAGAACTGTCGATAAGCTCGTCTTCCATACCTGGGGGTCGGACGCGACGGGGAAAACTCCTGCCGATTGTCTCGCTGCGCGCCCGTGTGACTCAGTCGTGGCCGAGTTAGGCGGTTTCGTCTTCGAGCCCTTCGAGGAGCGTGTCGGTCGAGCCTTCTTCGAGTTGTCGGACCGTCAACACCGGCACCGGACAGGTGCGGACGACTCGCTCGGCGACGCTCCCGATGAGGAAGCGATTTTCGCCGTGTCGGCCACGCGTCCCCATCGCGACGAGGTCGGTGTCGACTTCGCGGGCGTAGTTCGCAATCTCGGCGGCAGGTCGGCCTTCCCGCACTGCGAAGGTCACGTCTCGTTCCGTCTCCGCCTGCACGTCTGCCAACGCCTCCTCGCTGCGTTCGTGAAGCGCCTCGCGCATCTCGTCGCGGAGTCGCTCCGGTGCAGTCTCTACGTCGCCAGCGTCCACGACGTACAGTGCGTGGACCGACGCGTCGAAGCGCTCGGCGAGGTCCACAGCGACGCGAATCGCCCGGCGAACGCTCGCAGAACCGTCTGTGGCGATGACGATGGTGTCGAACATATCCACGGATTCTGCGTGCGACGGTATAAAACCCGTCCGGGTCGGTGGCGCTGGCTCCGTGGAGTGAGTTTTTTGTCGTCCCCCGACGGAGGTGGGGACATGCCATCGCGCCCGCTCTCTATCGACCTCGTCCTCGTGCCGGTCGACCAAAGCGAGGAAGCGACGCGTGCAGTCAGATACGCCGTCGCAATCGCGGCCAAATACGACGCCGCAGTCCACGCTGTGCACGTTCTCGGAGAGGACGTCGTCCGTGCCATAGAGCAGGGCGTCGTCGACCAGGACGCCGTCGCCGAAGACAGCAAAGTCGTGACCGATACGGTCACCGACCTCGCCCACGAGACGGGCGTCCCTATCACGACGTCTGTCGCCTACGGATTCTCGCCGACGAGCAAACTTCGCCACCCTGGAAGTGTCGTCCTCGACACCGCAGAAGAAATCGACGCCGACTTCGTGGTCGTCCCGCGCGAACCCGTCTCGGGCGACCCCGGCGAAGTGCTCGCGAAGGCGGCCGAGTACGTCCTGTTGTACGCAAGCCAACCCGTACTGTCGGCCTGACGACGATTCCTACTCGTCCGGTTCGGCGAGGCGAATGGTCATCTCTAACTCGAAGCTCTCGGCGTCACTCGTCTCGAAGCCAACGTTCTGATAGAGGTTTACCGCCGCGCGGTTCCACCGTTCGACCGTCAACCACACCTTTTCGACGCCCGAGACGCGCCCGTGACCGAGCAGCGCCTTGATGAGTCGCGTCCCGATACCCGAGCGCTGGTAGGACTGGTGAACGAAGATGGCGAGTTCGTACGCATCACCGTCGGGGACGAGTGTCGCATGACCGGCCACTTCGTCGCCATCCCACGCGACGACGTTCAGACAGTCGTCGCCGAGGATGTTGTCTAACCAGTCGCGGATGCGGTCTTCTCGCCCCGGTGGGATACCCTGTGCCCGGTCTGCGGGGTCGAACGAATCGTACATCTCGACGAGTGCTTCCATCTCTTCGTCCGACCCATCGTAAGCTCGCACCGCTATGGTCCGCTCTTCTTTGTCGGTAAACGAGAGCGGTGGTGCTTCGTAGGGGTCCGCGACGGCGTCTGAGTAACTTCGGGTACTCATCGTACTAGAGTTACGGTCACGTGGGAGTTGAGGAGGACGAACTCCGCGATACTCCCGATCTGAATCTTCCCCATCGGACTCGTCTCACCGCCGCCCAGCACGATTTGGTCGAAGCCTTCGTTCTCTGCGAAGTCGACGAGTTCGCTTCCGGCGTCGCCTTCGAGGTGAAGGACGTCCGCCTCGATTCCGAGGTCGTCGAGGACGTCGGTCACTTTCGATTCGATGTCGTCTCGCGAGCGTTCGACAGACGGGTTCTCGACGATAGCGATGGTGAGGTCGTCGTCTGCGTCCGCTGTTCGTTCGACCGTCTTTTCGAGCGCTCGGATGGAATCGTCGCTGCCGCCGATTCCGAGCAGTACCTTCATGATTCCCACTGTCGCACGGGCGATAGAAAACGCTTGCCCGAATTTTCCACGCCTCACCCTGAGGCGGTGGTGTCCTCGTCGTCGCGGAACGCTTTTCGGCCCGGCCACGGTACCCCGCGGTATGACAGACGAGCACGGCGAATCCGACGGGATTCCCGCAGGCGAACGCGAGCGGGAAGACGTCGAGGGAGTGGGTGACGCGGGCGAACCCGACGACGATACGGTCGGCACCGACACGGTGGAAGACTCGGTCGAATCAGTCGGAGACGCCGAAGACGCCGAAGACGCCGAAGACGCCGTGGAATCCGATTTCGAAGCGGAAGCAGAAACAGAGTCAGACACCGAAGCGGGAGCAGAGTCAGACACCGAAGCGGGAGCAGAGTCAGACACCGAAGCGGGAGCAGAGTCAGACACCGAAGCGGAAACAGAGTCAGACACCGAAGCGGAAACAGAAGCAGAATCGGACACTGAAGCACAACCTCACGTCCCCAAAGACGTCCAGAAGTACGCCCGATTCAAGAAGGTCGATGGCGCGCAGTACGACCGCGTCAACGACTTCCTCCGCGACCGGACCTACGTGACTGCGCGCGAGTGGGCTATCGCACGGTTGTGTGCCGACTTCCGCACGGAGACGGGCGTCGAGATGACCAAAATCGGTGAGAACCTCCCCGAACTCGTCCCGTTCATGACCGACACCTACACCCCGCAGGCGGTCAACCAGGCACGGTCTGCGTTCCGCGACAAGGTTCGCAAGTCGGGTGCGACGTTCCTCTACGGCGCGATGTCCGGCTTTTTCACGGCCGAGGAACTCGACGAGATGATGTACGAGGTCACCGAAATCGCGAAGTTCCTCCTCGAAGTCGAGGGCGTCGACCTCTCGGTCGAAGAAGAACTGGAAGCCGAAGAGCGCATCTCCAGTGTCATGCGCGAAGTTCGCGAAGCGAGTACGGAACTGCGGAACGAAGAACTCTCGAACGACGATTAAGGGAACAACGGGTCGGGGTCGGACTGCACGAGTTCGACGCGCTGGTCGGCCTCGACGGGTCGGACGTACAACCGTAACTCGCTCTGTTCGCGGGCTTTCTGCGCCATCACGTCCACCGAGTCGAGCGCGTAGTAGAGCGGAACGACCACGGCTTTTCCTTCGTCGGCGGCCTGGACGACCGAGACGGCGAACACCGTCCCACCCTCACGGGCGCGATAGACGTCGTACCTGTCGAACGCGGCGCTCTCGGCCCACTCGGAGAGCGTCTCGAACTCCCGCCCTGGGACGAGTACGTCGAACCCGACGCGGTCGGTCGCGTCCGGAAGGTTCGCCGGCGGCAACACCGTCACGTCACCGGGGTGGAGGACGAGCGTCTCCCACCCTTCAGACTCGTACTCCTCGGCCGTCGATTCGGCGTCGTCGACGACTGTCTCCCAGAACTCGAGTACGCCTTCGAGTGCGTGCGGTTCGCCCGCGTTCGGACCACGACTCCGTGGCGGCGTCTGCTCGTCGGTCATGTGTGTCGTTCTCTCGGTGTGTCCGACGGGAAAAGGATTCGTTTGTCTCTCTGTGCGATACCGAACCCGGACCGCGGGTCAGTACCCCTACGCCCGAACGTTCTCGCCGGTGACGTCGCCGAACGAGTCGCCGTCCCAGACCAGCTCGCCGCGGAGCATCGTCCACTCGGGGAAGACGCCGGTGAACCCTTCGAACGGCGTCCACCCGCACTTCGAGTGGAGGTCCTCGCCGCGGATGTCGCGGGCGGCGTCGAGGTCGTAGAGGGCGAAATCGGCGTCTGCGCCCTCCTCGATGCGACCCTTCTGCGACAGGTCGAAGATATCCGCCGGATTCGTCGCGACCACGTCGCGGACGGTCTCGAGCGACAGGTCGCCTTCGACGGCCGCACCGAGGAGGAGCGGAACCATCGTCTCGACGCCGGGGACGCCACTCGGTGCGTCGAGGAGTGACTGGTCTTTCTCGTCGACCGTGTGCGGTGCGTGGTCGGTCGCAACCACGTCGATACGGCCGTCTGTGAGGCGCTCGAACATGGCTTCGCGGCGTTCTTCGGAGCGGAGTGGCGGGTTCATCCGGCCGTAGGTTCCGAGGTCCGAGAGGTCGTCACGCGAGAGGAACAGGTGGTGCGGCGTCACCTCACAGGTTGCACCGCCGTCGCGGGCGGCGTCGACGCCCTCGGGCGTGCTCGTGTGGGCGATGTGAATCTGTGCGCCCGTCTCGCCACCGACACGGACTGCACGTTCGACTGCCGCCGCTTCGGCCTCGGCACGGCGGTAGGCGCTCCACGCGTCGGCGTCGGCGTCGCGGCCGATTCCACCGAGGTCACCCTCGATAGCCGATTCGTCGAACAAGTCGGCGTCTTCGGCGTGGACGGTCACGGGGACGCCCGCTTTCCCCGCACGTTCGGCAGCGGTCGCGAACAGGTCGGCGTCGATGCCCATGTCTCCCGTCGAGTCGGCGAGGAACACCTCACCGAGGGCGAACAGTGGCCGGTCGAACAGACTCTCGGGGTCCCAGTCCGGCGTGACGCCACCGTTGATGCCGTAGTCGATACACGAGTTCACGGCCCTGTCGGCCTTCGCGTCGAACCCTGCACCGGTCGTCGTCGTCGGGTCGGTGTTCGGTTGGTCTGCAACCGTCGTCACGCCGCCTGCTGCGGCGCTCTGCGACCCGGTTTCCCACGTCTCTTTCTGTTCGAATCCCGGTTCTCGGAAGTGGACGTGGACGTCGATTGCACCCGGCAGAAGGAGCTTTTCGTCGGCGTCGATGGTGTCTTCGTCGGCGACCGAGTCGAGGTCACCGACTGCGTCGATGCGTCCGTCTTCGACGCGGACGTCCACCACGCGTCCGTCGGCCAGCGTCGCGTTCGCAATTCGCATAGGTTGGGGTGCCACGCGCCGACTCGTAAGTGCGGCGGTTCGGGAGATACACCCGAACGCTCATGGCTGGATATCGCTCGCGTCTTCGATTCGGGTCTCTGCGTCGCCGACGAAGACTGATTCGAGCGCCTCGCAGACCGCGTCTGAATCCCCTGGCCCACCAGCGGTGTCGACGCTCCCGACCGAGTCGGGGTCGAACGGCATGTCGATTCCCTCGTAGATTGGAACGAGAACGTCTGCGATTTCGTCGCGGTCGGTGACGACGACGACACCGGAGACCAACGCGGACGACTTTCTGACGCGCTGAGCGATGCCGCAGAGTTTCCCGCCGGCTTGGACCGAGTGGTCACCGGGACAAAACGAGTGAGGTGGCTCACCGCGTCGCGCAGGGACGCCGAGGGTTCGAAGCGCACGGACGACTGCCGTCGTGGCCGCCTCGTATCGCTCGTCGAGGCCGACACGGGTGTCGTCGATGGGGACCGCGTGGGCGAACGCGACGGTGGTTCCAGTGTAGGCGACGGCGCGTCCGCCGACGGAGCGTTCGAGCGCCGGGAATCCTCGTGATTCGGCGGCGGCGACTGCCTCGTCGTAGCGGGGTGCACGGGTGTCGCGCCGACCGAACGCAATCTGTCGGTGTGGCGTCCACGCACGGAAGGCGGGTTCACCCGTCTCGCCTGTCTCTCGGAGCATCGTCGCCGTGACCGCTCGGTCGGTCACACTGTCTCCTGCCCGGCCGCGGATGACGCGCATACGTGGCAGAAACACCCCGACGTACCTAAGAACATCCGTCCCGTCCCGACGACCATGCTGGGTCTCCCACGGTCGGTTATCGCCCCTTTCGAGCGGTTTTCGCTCTACAACTCGCCGTACCCTGCCCACGACAGCGGGTGCGCCATCGACCTCTACGTCGACGCCGACGACTCGGTTGCTCGGTCCCCCGTCGCGGGTGTCGTCCGCGAGACGCGAACCGTGCGCGCACCCGACAAACCGTACGCGCACGACGACGAGTATCTCGTCCTCGTCGACGTCGACGCTGAGGCGACCGGACTGCAGTGGACCGGCCCTGCCGACAGCGACCCACGCGAGGACCTCGTCGCCCGGATGCTCCACGTCGAACCGAGTGTTTCGGCAGGCGACACCGTCGAGGTGGGCGACCCACTTGGCCGACTCGTTCGGTCGGGGTTCTTCGCGCCGTGGGTCACGAACCACGTCCACCTCGGGTTTCGCCCGACGACGGCGAACCACCACCGCGCTCGTGGGTCGCTCCCGCTCTCGGTGGACGTGGCCGTCTCGCCACTCGACTGGGACGGCCGTGGAACCGTCGTCGAAGTCGGTGAGACGTACGTCGTCCTCGACCGACCGAGGCGCGAGGGCGACGCCGACACAGAGACGTTCGTCGGTCTCGGAAGCGACGAAGGCGTCGTTCTGGACGGTGGTCTCGCTCACTACGCACACGGCGGGACACTCTCACCCGTCACCGCCGACCAGTCGCTCTCGTTGCTCGGTGCCACCGTCGGCCGGGCGAGGGGGCGCGACGTTCCATGGGGTGAGTTCGACGTACTGGCGAACGGCGACCGAGCAACTGGGCTGTCGCTTTTTGCGTCACGCGGGACGTTCGGAACGAAAGTCGTCTATCCCGGTCACGATTTCACCCTCGGTGACGACGTTTCGGTCTCGATTCGACCGAGTGACGACCCGGTTCGACTCGGCTAACCTCTCGGTGTCGGACCTGTTCGGGAGTCGGTCTCTCGTGTCGACTGCGTGTGCCCGAACCCCGAGTTGGTATTCAACTGAGACGAATTCACTGTCGAACCTGAACTTAAGCACCTTGATAATGAAAGACATCGCCTCCGGAACCAATATGTTGCAATTTCCCTTACGCACCTGCGGTCGTGAGATACAGTAAGGCTCCCCAAAGAGAAATGTGGGAAACGAACAATGCCCCTTACAGTTGGGACGATGGGTGACGCCCCTCCCGTCACTGGCTACGAAGTCGAACTCGGGTGTCCACTCGACGGTTCGTATCTCGGTGCTGCGTTGGAGGACTCGGACCTCGAGATCGTGTTCGTTCCGGGCGTTCAAACCTCGGAGACGCCAGTTCCCTACTTCACCGCTCAGGGGCCAGACGTCGACGTCGTCGACGACCTACTCGAGTCACACGCTGGTGTCGAGGAGTACGAACTCGTCGCCGATGGACGAGAAGAACGACTGTATCGATGTCGGTGGGTGATAGAAGAAGACGGTATCATCTCGACGATTCGGACGCACGACGGAATCGTCAGACAGATGGAAGGGTCGAGCGATGGGTGGGTTCTGTCGGTCTTCTTCCCGACGAACGAACACGCCGCGCAGTTCCACGACGCGTGTCTCGAACAGCAGATAGCCATCGACATCCGTCGCGTCGAACGGTCGCGTCTCGACAGGCGACAACTTCCCAACTACGGACTCTCGGAAAAGCAACTGACTGCGCTCGAACTCGCGTTCGTTCGAGGCTACTTCGAGACGCCCAAAGAGAGTTCGCTCACCAACATCGCAGCGGAGATCGACATCTCCGAACAGGCGTTGTCACAACGACTCCGCCGCGCCCTCAACCATCTGGTCGAGTCGGCTATCGACGGCGGCGAATACGAGTCCACGAAAGAGTGAGACGCTGTGATGTTTGGGACGCAACGAATCACAGGGCGTGTCAGTAAGACGAATACCACAGAAGACGGTTCGTAAGCCGTCTTCGGTCGGCATCGCGTCTATTTTGGTGCCTCTGACGTGTAGAACATCTCACATACTTGGAATATAGATGTCTCTTGTCAGAGCAAGGGTTATTTAACCAACCGATGGTGAGCGGGGGGAGACGCTACGTCGGTACCGAACCAGTCGACGACGTCTCGGTCGGGATTACGCGTCGTCGAAGTAGTCGAGATACTGCTCGACGAACGTTCGGACGTCCTCGTACGTCGGTGGCGTTCCGTTGCGGACGAAGTAGCCTGCGACGGCGTTTCCAACGACGAGCGATTCTGCTCGCCCGAGGCCGAGAACGTGCCCGAGTGCGAGGCCAGCGTTGAAGTGGTCACCAGAACTCGTGGTCAACACAGGGTCGTCGGTGCGAGGGACGCCCACACGTTCGACACCCTCGTCGTCGACGAGGTACGCCCCGTCGATACCGTGACCGACGAACCGGGTAACTCCGAGGTGGTCGAACGCGGCGCGTGATTCTCGTTCGAACGTCTCTTCTTCTGTGCCCGCAAGTTGCGCGAGATAGCGCGTCTCGTACCGGTTCGCAGAGACGACGACGTCCACCACGTCGTCGAGTGCAGACACCTGGGCGACGCCTTCGGAGACGACGTCGGGTTCGCGCTTCCGGAGGTCACCGGGGTCCAAGAGAAGCGTCTCCGGTGGATTCGAGAGCGTCGGCCAGAGCTCTTCGCGGATTCCACGTGCGACGTCGGGGAGTTCGGGCATCTCTGACCAGTACCCCATCCCGAACAGTTCTGTCCCATCGACGAGTTCGGACAGTCGGTCGACTCCGACCTGCGATTCGAGCTGTGCCCAGTCGAGTCGAATCTGCACGCCAATCTCGGTGAGCATCAGTTTCCCGTCACTGAACTCGACGGCATCGGTGTATCCCGGCGACCCGAGCGTCTCCAGCGGGAACGCTCCGAACTCGTCGACGAACGGTTCTTCTGGTGGGTCACCGAGACACCCGACGATTGCTGGGTCGAACCCCATCTCTCCGAAGGCCCGAGCGAGGTGACTCACGTGTCCGCCGGTACGGACGCCCTCCTGAATCCACTCGAACGAGAGCGAACTCTCGGCTTCTACCGACGCGTTGACTCGGTCGGCGAACGCTGCCAACGTCGGGACTCGGTCGAACTCGTCTGCAGACTGTCGCTCGGAGACGACCTCGCGAACTCGGTCGATGTATCCGTCGAAACCGAACACGACGCGTCCGCCGTCGACCGACGGCGGGAGCGCGTCACGACAGGATTCGACCGCTCGTGTCGTCGTTTCGTCTGGTCGGTCCATACCCCGGAGTTGGCAATGGCCCGAATTAGGTTTTTACTCTGCTGGCGAGGTTCGCACCGGTTACGACTTCGGTTGCGTCGTGATTTCGAACCGTGCACCGCCGTCGTCACTGTCGGAAAACCAGACGCCCCACCCGTGGGCATTGACGACGCTCTGGACCACGTTGAGGCCGAATCCAGTTCCGTCGTCGCTCGTCGTGTACCCCGCTTCGAAGATTCGGCGCCGGTCGTCGGGCGAGATTCCGGGCCCGTCGTCTTCGACGTAGAACCCGATTCGGTCGTCGAGTGGGCCGATTCGAACTCTCACGTCGTCGCCACCGTGTCGAACCGCGTTGGACACGAGATTTTCGAGCAGTTGTTGTAGGCGTCCCTCGTGGGCGTCTATCGGTACGTCTCGTTCGATTTCGAGCGTCGCCTTCGGGGCGTCTGCTGCGGCAGTCTCCCACGCGTCTCTCGCGACTGTTTCGAGTGATAATCGCTCGACTTCCTCCACAGTCTGGCCATTTTGAGCCAACGCCAGCACGTCTTGGATGATTGCGCCCATCCGGTCGTGGGCGCGAGCGACCCGCTGGAGTGCGTCGCTGTCGTGTTCTTCGCGGGCGAGTTCGAGATAGCCCGTCGCGACGTTGAGCGGGTTCTGTAAGTCGTGGGAGACGGCCGACGCGAACGATTCGAGCTGTTCGTTCTGTCGGGCGAGTTCGCGCTCGCGTCTTCGGAGCAGTTGTTCGCGTTCGACTCGGTCGAGTGCCGCACGAGCGTTCGACGACAACACTTTGGCGAGCGCCACTCGCTGGTCTGCCAGCGTCCCTTCGGTTCGCGCCCCGACGAAGAAGACACCATAGTCGGGGATGGGGACGATGAACTCTTCTACCACGTCCTCACTCGGGTTGTACCGGCGTGGGTCCGAGTCGACCTCACCGTAGAACCGAACGTTCCCGGACTCGAACACCTCCCACGAGAGGCCTGTCCCCCGCGGTAACGTCGGTATCTCACCAAACACGTCTTCGGCCTGTTCGGTGAACTTCGTCGGAACGAGCGCATCGCGGGACTCGTCGTAGAGGAGCACCCCACAGAGGTCGTACTCGAGGACGTCGACGCCCGCCTCACAGACGACCTCGGCCACTTCTTCTTTGCTCGTCGCGGCGCTCAACCGCCGGGTCGAGGCGTGGAGGGCGTTGAGTCGTTCTTCGTATCGCTTTCGTTCCGTGATGTCCGACGAGAGGCCGACTACACCGGCGACCGCTCCCGTGTTGTCGAGGATCGGTGTGATGGCGAACTCGATGACGAACTCTCCGGTGGTGAGAGAGAGAGTCAACTCGAGTCGTTCGCCATCGCTCTCTCCCGCGAAAATCTCTTCGAGTACGTCGATGAGTCGTGTGTACTGGTCGTCGTCGAGGAGCCCATATTCACGTGCGACAGAGACGTGTTTGCCCACGAGTGCGTCGCGAGAGAGTTCGATTCGCTCCGACGCCGCTTCGTTGATGTACTGGATGACGCCGTTCTCGTCGCCGACGTAGGCACCCTGCTGGATGGACTCGACTATCGTCTCGTAGTGCTGGAGTCGCTCTTCGTAGGTCCGCCGTTCGGTGACGTCCCGAGAGGTGACGACGAATCCACCGGCCGACATCCCAGTGTGACTGGCACCCACCGACTCTAACCATCGCCACGACCCGTCTGCGTCTCGGTGACGATATCGGAGCGGTTCGTTGGCACCGTCTTCGCGTTCTACCGCGTCTTCGAACGCCGACATGACCATCTCCCTGTCGTCTGGGTGGACGAGGTCTTTGATGTGCGTACCGACCAACTCGTCTTGGTCGAATCCGAGGACGTCTTCGATAGACGGACTCTGGTATTTGATTCGCCCGTCGGCACCGACGAGCGTCACGACGTCTCGCGCGAGTTCGACGAGGCTCCGGAACTGGGCCTCGGTCCGTCGCTGGTCGGTCAGGTCACGAATCGCGACGAGGACGCCGTATCCGCCGCGATAGTCGATATCTTGGACGTTAGCCGAACACTGGTGAACCTGACCGTCTGTATCGACGATTCGAACGTCGTAACTTTCCGGGGCGTCGTCGCCACGTCGCCGACGCTCGGAGATATCGCTGACCTCCTCTCGGTCGTCGGGGTGAATGACGTCCAACACCGTCGTCCCGTCGAGTTCCTCGTCGGTGCGGCCGGTCAGGTCGGTGAGTCGGCGATTCCAGAACTGAAACTCGCCGTCCTGTGCGACGAAGATGGCGTCGTGGCTCTGCTCGACGATGGTACGGTACAGTGACTCCCCTTCTCGGGTCGAAATCACCTGCTCGGAGAACGTGATAGTCGACTCGACCCGACAGGCGAACGACTCTGCGTCTTCGACTACGCTCGCCCGCTCGATTCCGAATACACCGCCTCCGAGGTGCGCTGGAGTCGCGTCGTCCGGGTCGTCGACGAGGACGTACACTGGAATCGACCCGACGTGGTCGCGGAGGCTTGCCGCAAACTCCGTGTTCGAGTTCTCCTCGGGGACGTCGTCTACGACGATGCCTCCAACTGCATCGTCGAGCGTCTCGAAGACCACCGGTTTGCTAGCGGTGATTTCGACGTCGAACCCGCGTCGCTCGAGAGCGGCGGCGAGGAACGCGACATCTTCACCGACGAGGATGACGCGGGATTCGTTCATACTTCTACGAAATTCGGGTGTGGTATATATCTCACGCCCACTCTCACGGCACGTCGCCTCGCGACGAGATGCGGACCGTCGGTTACATGCAGTCCGGTCTACTGGTTCGAGATATGACCGACGAGTTCCCTGCCGAGGCGGCGGCCATCGTCCAACGGCATATCGAGGAGGAACACGGCTACCTCTCGTGGCTCAACACCCGCGTCGACGCCATCGAACGCGGCCGACTCGTGATGACGATTCCGTACGACGAGAAACTCACGAACACGGTTTCACCGCCCACGATTCACGGCGGCATCGCCGCGACGCTTATCGACACGGCAGGCGGTATCGCCCTCCGAACGATGCTCGACGACCCACTCACTGGCGGCGTCGCCACCATCAACCTCAACGTGAACTACCTCCGTCGCGCGTCTGGCGACTTGACGGCCGTTGCCGAAGTCATCCGTGCAGGTGGCAGCGTCGGCGTCAGCACTATCACCGTCGTCAGCACCGACCCGAAAGAAGACGCCGACATCGCGAGACGGCAGTCGCCTTCGACAGAGTGGGACGACGCCGTCGCCACCGGACAAGGCGCGTACCGACTGTTCAGAGAATAACGCGACTCCGCTCGCAGGGTTGGCCGCTCACTCGAACTCGATTTCGTCGAGCGTCGTCGTCTCACCGAACAACCAGTCTGCGTGGTCGACGGCGTACGTTTTGTGCGCTGGTTCGATGTACCCGAGGGCGTCCGTGACGAGGACAGGCCGATAGTCTCTGAGACCGGCACTGCCCGCAGTGTGGAGGACGCAGACGTTCGCGAGCGTCCCACAGATGAGCAGGTCGTCGACACCGTGCGCGTCGAGCCAGCCGTCTAACTGCGTCTGGTAGAACGCGTCGTAGGTGTGTTTCTCCAGGACGAGGTCGTCGTCGTGCACGTCGAGGTCGTCGTGTAACTCGGCGTCCCACGTCCCTTCGACGACGTGTTCACCCCACCGCTCGAACTCGTCGTAGTAGTGGGCGTCGTCGAACTGCTCCGGTGGATGTACGTCTTGCGTGTAGACGACGCGAGCGCCGGCCTCGCGGGCCATCGAGACGAGGTCGGTCACGGTGTCGATAGCCGTCTCGCTCGCCGGCGCGAACAGGCTCCCGTCCGGGTGGCAAAAGCCGTTCTGCATGTCGACGACGACGACGGCCGTTCGTGTCGGGTCGAGTCTCATAGCCGACTGTTTCGTTGGAACGACCAAAACAGTACACACCGTGCGGACTCGCCGCTTACGACTCGGCCATCGTCGCGGGCGCTGTCGGTTTCGGTACCTGAATCGGATAAGGTACTTCCCTCCTGAGGCTAACAGTACGGTATGCGAACGACTGGCTTACGCGCCATCTTTGTCGCTTTCCTCTTGCTTCTCGCTGGGTGCGCCGCTCCGACGGCGACACCCGGTGCGGCGGGGAGCGACAACGCTCCCCCCGCGACTCCAGCCCCCGACCGAGACGGGTTCGAAGACCCCGACACCGACGTGCTCGGGTGGGAGGACGGCTACTGGTACGACGAACCGATTGCAGTCGACCAATCTGACGGGCTGAACGACTCCGAACTCGAAGCCTACGTCGCCCGTGGGATGGCCCGTGTCGAACACATCCGGGAACTCGAGTTCCAACAGTCGGTCCCCGTCAACGTCATCTCTCGCGAAGACTACCGAAGCAGCAACGCAGACCGGTCTGGCTCTCCCGACTCGGAGTTCAATCGCTGGAACGACCAGGTGTGGGAAGCGCTGTTCATCACCGGCGAATCGACCGGGAGCGGAGAGGCTATCACCGAGACGACAGGCAGCGCTGTCCTCGGATTCTACTCACCGACAGACGACGAGATAAAGATCGTCACCGATTCGACTGGTGCGCCGACGATAGACAACGCCACGCTGATTCACGAACTCGTCCACGCGCTGCAGGACCAGAACTTCGACCTGACCGACGAGCGCTATCGCGGACAGACGCAGGACGGTGAGCTCGCAGTCAGCGGCGTCGTCGAAGGCGACGCGAAACTCGTCGAACTCATGTACACCGAACAGTGTGCGTCCGGCGCGTGGGACTGCGTGAGTACACCTGCTGCCAACGGTGGCGGCGGTTCGTCCGGAGACGGTGGCGGACCGAACCTCGGTATCCTCCTCACCATCTTCCAACCCTACTCCGACGGCCCCGTCTACATGAACGCGCTCTACGAGGACGGTGGCTGGGAGGCGGTCAACGACGCACTTCGCAACCCACCGGTGTCGTCCGAACAGACCATCCACGTCACCGACGAGGAACCGGTCCCCATCGCGTTCGAAGACGAAGGGACGAACGGGTGGGCGACGTTCCCCGAACAGGGTGTCGAAGGCTCTGACACCGTCGGTGAGGCGTCTATCTACGCCATGTTCTGGTACCAAGCCCGCGTGTCCGGTGCCGAGACGGTAGACCCGCGGTCTATCGTCGACACGAACGCGCAGTACGACACGTACAACTACGACGCTGCGGCCTCCGATGGCTGGGGGAACGACCGACTGTTCCCGTACCGCAACGAAGCGGGCAGCGAGACGGAGTATGGCTACGTCTGGGTGACGCAGTGGGACTCCGACGGTGACGCTCAGGAGTTCGAGGACGCGTATCTGAACATCCTCGATGCGAACGGTGCGACCCAGCAGGCAGACGGCATCTACGTCATCGAATCGGGTGAGTTCAACGACGCCTTCCGGGTCGTCCGAACCGGTGACCGTGTCGTCGTCGTCAACGGACCAGAACCCGCCGACATCGACGAGATTCGGCCGAGTCTCGCGTCGTAACCCAACTCCACACTGCCGGGACGCTTTTCTCTCCTCGCGTTCCGTCTCTGTCTATGAATCGGCCTCGTCTCGTCGCGATTTTCTCCGTGTTCCTCGTCGTCGTCTCGGGGTGTGCCGCACCCGTGGCGAACCCGGATGCGACGACCGGTTCCGAGAGCGACTGGTCGTGGCCGGACGACCCGCCGACGGACCGACTCGGGTGGGAAAACGGCTACTGGTACAACGAGTCTATCGACGTGAACCAGTCCGACGGCCTGAACGCGACCGAACGCGCGGCGTTCGTCAACCGGACGATGGCCCGCGTCGAGGTCATCCGCGAACTCGAGTTCACCGACCCGGTTCCAATCGAGGTCATCTCTCGCGCCGAATACCGCAACCAGTCTCGGTTCGACGGCGACGAAGACGACGAGTCGGAGGCGCTCCACGCCGACTGGAACGACCAGGTGTGGGAGTCCATTCTACTGGTCGGCGAAGACCGCACCATCGACGACGTGTTCGACGAACTCTACGGCGGCGCAGTCCTCGGCTACTACTCTCCTTCGGAGGACCGAATCGTCCTCATCAGCGACGATGGCGACCCTGCCATCGACCGCCGGACGCTCGCCCACGAACTGCACCACGCGTTGCAAGACCAGCAGTTCGGCCTCGACGGGTCGCCACCGACACAGGACGAACAACTCGCCGAAAACGGTCTCGTAGAGGGTGACGCCCGCTACGTCGACCGACTCTACGAGGAGCGCTGTGCAGACGACTGGGAGTGTGTCGCCCGTCCATCGAACACCGGGTCCGTCGGTGGGCCGTTCGACTACTCGGTCTTTTTGGTCATCTATGCACCCTACAGCGACGGGCCGACGTTCGTCTCGGCCCTCCGCGAACGCGGCGGGTGGGCGGCCGTCGACGACGCCTACGCGACGCCGCCGGTGTCCACCGAACAGATAATCCACCCAGAGGCGTACCCCGACGAACGACCCATCGAGGTACGTATCGAAGACCGGTCGTCTGCCGAGTGGGTCCGGTACGACCACGACCCGGTCGGTGACACCGTCGGAGAGGCGTCTATCTTCGCGATGCTCTGGAAACACGGGGCTATCGACCGAACCGACCTCAACCGGAACACGGGCGCCTACTCGGCGTACAACTACTCGGCAGGTCCCTCGAAGGGGTGGGGCGGTGACCTCGTCGTCCCGTATCGCCCGGCGTCTGACGCCGACGCCGCGGCGAATCCGAACCAACGCGCCTACGTCTGGCGAACCGTCTGGGACTCCGAGGCCGACGCCGAGGTGTTCGAGACCAAGTACGTGAAGACGATACTCCAACTCCGCCTCGGTGCGAAACGAGTCGCGCCGAACACCTACGTCCTCGAAGACGGCCCGTTCGCCGACGCATATCGCGTGAGACGGGACGGGGACACGGTCACTATCGTGAACGCGCCGACTGTCGAGGCGCTAGACGAAGTCCACCCTGACTGAGTCGTCGAAGAAAATCACTCTTCGACCCTCAGAACCGATTATGTACCTTTTTCATCGCGCGGGCGGAATCGTGGACAATGACTGAGTTCGACATCGTCGGTTCCGAGGCCATCCGCGAAGGCGTCGCGACCGACGCCTACTTCCAGCGGACCGAGGACACCCTCCGATACGCGGGAAAGAATCCGCGCGTCGTCGCCGAGGTGACCGCGGACCAGTTCCCCGACGGTGAGTTCGAGGTGTTCGCCGGTGTGAAAGACGCCGCGGCACTCCTCGAAGGTCACGACGTCGATGTCGATGCGATGCACGAGGGCCAACTCTTCGACGGCGGCCCAGTGATGCGCATCGAGGGTGACTACCTCGAATTCGCACGACTCGAAACCTCGCTTCTCGGGTTCCTCTCGCACGCCTCCGGCTGTGCGACGGCCGCCCTCGAAGCACGGGTCGCCGCACCCGAGACGCCGGTTTACTCGTTCGGTGCGCGGCACGTCCACCCGTCTATCGCCGCCATGGTCGAACGAAGCGCACTCGTCGCCGGCGTCGATGGCTTCTCGCACGTCGCCGCGGGCGAGATTCTGGGCAAGGAAGCGGTCGGGACGATGCCACACGCCCTGCTCATCGCCTTCGGCCGTGGGAATCAGGCCGACGCCTTCCGCGCCTTCGACGAGGCGGTTCCGGAAGACGTCCCACGAATCGCGCTCTGTGACACGTACGGCGACGAGACCGAGGAAGTCCTCCGCGCAGTCGAGACGCTCGGTGACCGCCTCGACAGCGTCCGCCTCGACACGACGTCGTCACGCCGGGGGAACTTCCGGCACATCGCCCGCGAAGTTCGCTGGGAACTCGACGCCCGCGGCCACGACGACGTCGGAATCTTCGTCAGCGGTGGCCTCGGCCCCGCAGAACTGCGGAACCTCCGTGACGTCGTCGATGGCTTCGGCGTCGGTGGCTACATCTCGAACGCGAACCCCGTCGACTTCGCGCTCGACATCGTCGAAGTGAACGGCGAACCGGCGGCCAAGCGCGGAAAACTCTCGGGCGTCAAAGAAGTCTACCGCACTGCTGACGGCGGCCATCACGTCGGCCTGCGGGGGACGCCTGGACCGACCGACGGCGACTCGCTGCTCGAACCGCTCATCCGTGATGGCGAACTCGTCCGCGAGTTCGACCTCGACGCGGCGACGAGACGGGCGCGTGAGGACGCTGAACGCGTTGGATTTGGCGACGAGTAGGTTCCTCAGTCGAGTATCTCTGTAATCTCCGCAGCGATGGCGGTTCCCCGCTCCTGATAGGTTTCGCTTCCTGGTTCGTACCAGAACGGCAGTCCCACGACAGACCGACCCATCGCAATCAGTCGATAGAGGTCGCGGCCGGGCATCTCTGCCGAGAACGGAAGCGGGTCGTAGAGCGCTTCTGTGACGGCACTCGTGTCGGGGGTGAACCGGGTCAGGAGGTACTCTACGTTCACTGCCGCGAACTCTGCGGGTGCCAGTTTCGCCCGCTCAAGGTCGATAACGCCCGTTAACCCGTCGAGGTGGTCGGGCGGAGTGCCATCGTGACTCAACAAATTCTGTGGGGAGAAGTCCGTGATGACGACGGACTGGGCGGGCGTCGCCGGGAGGCGGTCGGCGTTCGCACGAAGATACGCCCTCACGTCTGGAACCACTGATTGAATCCCCTCGTGTGAAGGTGGGTCCGAGTACAGTTGTGAGGCGTAGTCGAGGAACCACGACCGACAGTTGTCGTACTTTCCCACTGCACATGGTCCCCCTTGGCGCTGTTCGTGGCTGCGAATGTATCCGTATCCTTCGGCAGCGTGGTCGGGGATCGTCGCGGATGCGCCGATGACTTCCCCGAGCAGTCGAACCGCATCTAGGTCAGTGACGCGTGCTGTATCGAGGAATCCTTCGGCGAGTTCTTCGCCCGGCAGAAACTCCATGACGATCGCTGGCGGTCTGGTCTCGTCGTTCAGCTTGGCTCCGTACAGGGTCGGAACCGGAAGGTCGGTGTACGCTTCGAGCAGGCGATACGCTGCGATTCCAGCGCGAAAATGTGCTCGCGTCGAGTACGTCCCAAATTTGACCACAAATTTCGGTCTCCTCGAGTGGCGAGGGGTGACGAGATACACCTCGTTGAACCCAGTAGAGACTGACTCGATGGTCCACGCGCGTAGCAGTGAATCGTCGCGTACGGGAAGCGAATCGAGTTCCCGAAGGACGTGAACGACGTCCGACCGGTCGGTTGTCAACTCCTCATTCTCCATGGCGAGCGGACTCCGTGGGTGTGGATGGTCGATGCGTGCTGGCTGTCTTCGTCGTGTGACTGTGTTGTCCGTTCATCGTGGCGTATCGTGTCGATGTCGCTGTTCGGTCAGCAATCGGTTCAGAACGAGTCGGTCGGTTTCGACGGCCAGCGTCTGACTGCTATCTTACCAGCACACCAAACGTGAACGGGTCCACCCGACGCTGTGGAGTCGTACACGCATCGGATTGACCACTCGGAACACGATTCCGTCTTGAAAATCAACTGGTAAAAATATTGGGGTGGTGACAGTAGGCCTCACCGACCCCGAGAAAAGCGCACTTGCGCCGCTGTGTCGTAAGCGATGTACCACTCACTTGGTGAGTTAAAACTGCTCGCTGGATTTACAGCGCTTCGACGCTGCCGCCGTCGTGGCGCTCGCGGAAGACCTGCCCTTCGAAGAGGGTTATCATCGTGTCTTCGTCTTGCCACGCGAGTGGGGAGAGGCCCGACTTGCGACAGGCGTTCGTGAGGAACTCTTCTTTCGACCACCCGAGCTCGAGGGGGAGCGTCGGATACATCCAGCCGTGGGTGCCACCGGCGTCGATAGCGATGCCGTGTTTCCCGAGTTCGAGGTCTGCAACCGGGTCGTTAGTCAATGTGTAACTGTTGACGATGCAGACCGAGATGTTGAGGTTCGGTAGCTCCGGTGCCTCGATTTCCGTTTGGCACGAGTCGCCCGACGACGCTTTTATAGCGGCGTCGACGATCGCGTGGCCAAGTTGGTCTTTCCCACGATACGCGCCTGCACAGCCCCGGAGTCGTCCACGCCCACGCGTCGACTTGATACGAACGAACGCCCCAGTTCGTGCGTAAAACGCGTCACGCATACTGCCCGGTTGTTCTCTTTGCCCGTGAAGAACGTACGATTCGACCGATTCCCGCGCCAGTTCGACCGCCCGCGCCCCATCCTCGTAGGTGAGGTGTACGGTCTGCGCCTCGGACATACTACCAGTCACGGCCTGTACTGACTTCAACGCTTCCCTCGCGTGTTAATCAGTTGTTTGGTAGATTAACACTCCCATAATACTGCGGGCAACCATCACCGACCACCCCAATCGAACCGCTTATCCGGGGGACGAGACTAGAATAACCCGGCAGAGAGAGCCCAGTTCCCGTGCCCACAATCGGGCATGAGGAAAGTCCCCCCACCGTCTGGACAGGTGACCGGGCGCAAGCCCGGAGTCGGAGACGGCTGGCTCTGGAACAGAAACGACACCCCTCGACCTGACCGATGATGTGCGTGTGGCGACTTCGGTCGTCGCCGGTACGAACGAGGTAACTCGCCCGTACGCGAACCGACCCGTAAGGGAAGGGAGATAACCCACAGAGGGAAGACGGTCGAGAATGGATGGAACGGTGAATCCTCACCGGTGCAAGTCCGCGCCGTGAAGGTAGTCCGGACGGCGCGTCGGGTTCGCCCGGCGTGCCCTCGGGGGTCGCCCCGAGAAGGACGCGGACGCTTAGCCGAATGCTGGGACGAACAGAAGGGGGCTTACTCCTCTCAGCCGATTCTGAACGACTGAGCGACTGCGCTGCCCGGTCGTCGGCCCTCGAACCCCGCGAATTCTGTGCTGTGGACAAACATTCTTGCCGACTCGGCTCCCCCTCTCGTGTATGCGTGGTCTTCGGATTCTCCTCGTCTTCCTCGTCGCACTCGCCGGGTGTACGGCACCAGTCGTGCCGGACGACTCTCCGACAGTCACGACTGGGGCCGAGACGACGACCGACGCGCCTTCTGCGACGACGCCTGAGACGACGGCTGAGACGACCACCTC
This sequence comes from Haloferax marinum, assembly GCF_009674625.1. Classification (GTDB taxonomy): domain Archaea; phylum Halobacteriota; class Halobacteria; order Halobacteriales; family Haloferacaceae; genus Haloferax; species Haloferax marinum. The sequence continues at coordinate 2,053,501 of NZ_WKJQ01000001.1, forward strand.
GACTGCGACTACGACTGAGACAGTGACGGTAACCGAGACAGCGGCTGTGACCGAGACAGCGACACCGGAACAGACGACCCGAGAGACGACCACGTATCCGCCTGCGTCGGGGTACGGCCCGTGGGGGTCAGACCCGGTCATCGTCGACGTGGAGGCTCCGAACGACGGCCGAGACTACGAGACACTCGTCCGTGAGGCGACGGTGTTCTGGGAGCAGAACGACGCGCGGTATCTCGGCTACGAAATCGAATACGCGGTGACCTCGGACGCTCGGAACCCCGACATCATCGTCCAGTTCTCCGACGAGATTCCAGAGTGTAGTGGGCAGGCAGACGCCGTCGGGTGTGCACCGTATATCACAGACAGACGGCAGATAGACCGCCCCGTCACGGTCTACGTCCGGACCGGATTCGGTGACGACTCGACCGTCGAAATCACCGAACACGAGTTGGGGCACACGCTCGGCCTCGCCCACGGTGACGAACCAGCGTCCCTGATGAACTCGTCGGGGATTCTCTACACGCTCCCGCGAACCAATGCCACTGAGAAGGCGTTCCCGTGGGACGACCCCGACTTTACGGTCTACGTGAACGACTCCGGTGCGAAAGACCCCGAGGCGGCACGCGACCAGATTCGACACGCCTTCGACTACTTCGCCGATGGTGCGCCGGGGATGCCCGACAATCTGACCTACACGTACGTCGACGACCCCGAGGCGGCGGAAATTCGGATTTCGTTCACTGAGGAGTCACCGTGTGGCGAAGGTGCTGCTTCGTGTGCCGCCGTCAGCGGGTACGACCCGGACGGCGACGACGCGGTGGAGACGTACGACCACTTCGAAGTCATACTCGTCGACTTGGACAGCGACGCCGTTGGCTGGCACGTCGGCTACTGGACCGCTCACTATCTCGGCGCAGAAGACGACGCCGACAAACCCGAACCCTTCCGAGACTCGACGTACTCCGAACGACGAAGCGAGTGGTGGACGTAAGGTGTCTCTCCTGTGGCCGAGCGATTCTTTGGGATAGGACGCGTAGCATGTGGTGTGATTCCCACCGACAGGCACGGCAACTCCCATCTCTCGTTCGACGAGGAGGTGTTTTACGAGGCACTCGCCGAGTTCGGCGGCACTCCCGGAGAGCGCCGCGTCGTCGCCCGACAGGCCCGCGACCTCGCTGACTCGGGGCAAGCAGAGGCAGACCGGGGTGCGGCGCTCACAGCAGACGAGATAATCCGAAACCTTCGCGATGCACCAGAGGGCGGCCCTGCAACGCGATGGAACTGGTGGCTCGGAGCGCTCGAAGCAGCCTACGGAAGCTACCGCGAGTTCCAGGTTCGTCGTATCCCCGAAACCTGACCCTGCCGACAGTCGCTGTTCTGCCCGCCTCACGAAGGCCGTGAAGTGGGCTCTTTGTTTTCTCTCACTCCCGACTGCCGAGCGTCGCGAGCGCATCGTCGAGGGCGTCGCGTGCCGCTTCGACGTGTTCGTCGGCGTCGGCGTCTTCGGTCTCGTCGACGTGTTCGAGAAGGTGTTCGACGTGTCCGAGGCGAGTCCGTACCACGTCGTCCGGAGGGAGTGGGCCGGACACGAGGTCGGTAGCGACGGCCTCCGCTTCGCCGAGCCATCTGCTGGCATCTTCTCGGACAGGGAGTGTCGCCGTCGCAGCGAGGTGTTCGTAGAGAGTCTCGACGAGCGACCGGAGGTCAGACGTTGCCATGGTCACGGGATGGTTCTGTGGCCGGAAAAACTGCCGTGCCGCCGAGACCGACGGGCAAAAGCCCCTCCAGTCGGTACGAACCAGCAATGAACCTCCAGTTCCTCGGCGGGGCCGGGGAAGTCGGACGCAGCGCGATACTCGTCAACGACTCGCTGCTCCTCGACTACGGGATGCTGACCGGGAACCCCCCACAGTTCCCCGTCGGGTCCGTCGACCCCGACGCAGTCGTCGTCTCCCACGGCCACCTCGACCACGTCGGGACAGTCCCCGCTCTCCTCTCCGGTTCCGAGTGGCCGGCAGTCCACTGGACGCCGCCGACCTACGAACTCGCACTGACGCTCGCACGAGACACACTCAAACTCCACGGTGGGACGTACGACTGTCCGTTTACGGAGACCCACATCAGGCGGATGACCCAACAGTCCGAACCGCACGACTACGGGGAGACGTTCGAGGCCGCCGGACACGAGGTCACGTTCTACAACGCCGGCCACATCCCCGGAAGCGCCCACGTCCTCGTCGACGACGGTGAGACGCGACTGCTCTACACCGCCGACTTCCACACAGACGACCAGCGGTTAGTTAGCGGGACCACCGGCCGGCCCAACGCGGACGTCGTCATCTGTGAGTCCACCTACTCCGACGTCGAACACGAGGACCGGTCGACCGTCGAAGAACGATTCGTCGAGTCCGTTCGGACGACTATCTGGCAGGGTGGCACCGTCGTCGTCCCCGCGTTCGCAATCGGCCGAACACAGGAGCTACTGATGGTGCTCGACGCCCACGACATCGACTGCTACGTGGACGGCATGGGCACACGCGTTCTCGAGATGCTCCGAAACCACCCCGAGTACGTCCGAGACCCGACGGCGCTCAAGCGGGCGAAGTCGAACGCGAGAATCGTCTCGGGGCGTGACGGCCAACGGCGACGCATCGCCCGGCAAAACACCGTCATCGTCACGACGAGCGGGATGCTCTCGGGCGGTCCGGCGATGACTTACATCCCCGAGATTCGGCGGGACCCGACGAACAAAATCTGTCTCACCGGCTATCAGGTCGAAGGAACGCCGGGTCGGGAACTCGTCGAACGTGGCCGGTGCGAACTCAACGGCGGTGTCGTCCCCGTCGCCGCGCGCGCCGAGATGTACGACTTCTCCGCTCACGCAGACAAACACGGCCTCCGTTCGTTCCTCGCAGCGTATCGAGAGACGCCCGTCTTCGTCAACCACGGCGACCGTTGTGCAGCGTTTGCTGAAGAGCTCCGAGCGGACGGATACGAAGCGACAGCGCCCGAGGTCGGTGCCGTCGTCGAGGTCTGAGGCGCACTCCTCCGTCCGAAGAATCAGTACTCTTCGCTCCGCGTCTTCGTCTGGCGCGTCTATTCCGCGTCTTCGTCTGGCACGTCTCGCATCGACCGACTCGCCGCGACACACGCCGAGACGCGGAGTCGCGTTCGCTGTGGGTGGAAGCGCTTGAGTACGGCCAAGGGCCCTCCTGATGGCGACTTTGAGTCCATACTTTTAGGTGGCCCTAAACAAGCATAGGCGTTCCGGTCGGAATCGCTCGACGAGAATGCCTGGATGTGGTCTCGTCTGGTCGGTCGAAGACGGCCACACGACCCCTCGACCCGTCACACCTCCTGTTCGGTGACTGTTCGTTACTGCCGATTTTCATTCTCTCACTGCCGTCTAGGCTGTGGCTAATGTTGTCACCCATTCTATAACTATGACCACTCACGGCGTCTGTTCTGTCAACCTTCCAAAATCACCTGAAACCACAAAAAATCAAATAAAACGACAATCGCCGTGACCGCCCGAATCGACCGCCCTACTGCCCGCACACCCGATGGTTCCAATCCGCCTCATCGTCATCGTCTCGCTCCTCGTTCTTCCAGTGATGGCGAGTGCAACCGTCGCGTTCTCTCCTGCGGCGGTTACCTCGTCTGCGAGCTTCGACAGTGGTGTGCACCTCTCAGATGAGGAACTCGCGTCTGAAGTGACAGAGACACCTGTCGGTCCGGAGTCCGGAATCTACGTGACTCCGACGACGGACGCTGTAGATAGGCCGCCGCTGAAGTCAGAACCTGTGTGGTCAGACTCCGACGGCGACGGTCTCGACGACCGGCTAGAATCGTCGGTCGGAACTGACGCATTTACCACCGATACCGACGGTGACGGCCTCGACGACTGGGACGAAGTGGTCAGATACCCAACCGACCCACTCAACCCCGATACAGACGGCGATGGCTTCTCCGACAGCATCGAGTACCGACTCGGACTCTCTCCAACCATCTCGGACGTGACCGACTCTCCAGACACAGACGGCGACGGCCTCTCCGACAGTGTCGAACGTCGAATCGGGACCGACCCGACAGTCCAAGACACCGACGGCGACAACCTCGGCGATGGCGTCGAAGTGTACGGGTCACCGCAGCAGTTCCCCGACGCGAACCCTCTCCGGAAAGACCTCTACTTCGAAGTCGACGCGTACTACACCGCCACGATAAACTGGACTGCGCTGAACAACACTGCCGCGTTCTTCGCGTCTGCACCCGTCGAAAACCCAGATGGTTCGACCGGGTTCGCGGTCCACTTCGTCGTCGACGAGACGGATTTGACGGCACTCCGGGTAGCCAACGTGAGCCATCCCGACAGGGTCGTCGCGGACTTCGACCGAGCGGGCCGTGGCTATCAGTACATCTTCGTCGCTGAGTCCGTCTTCATCGAGGACCGTCAGGTCCGTGCTTCAGCCAACATGGGTCGAATCGCCATCGACGGCCCCGACCAGACCGACCGACTCTACGTCCACGAAATCGGTCACTTGCTCGGTGTCCACGGGAGCGACAGTCCTGGCGTCGACTCCCACGCGTTGTCGATAGCGGAGTATCCGAGCATCATGTCCTACGAGTATCTCAACTCGAATCACCCGATTCAGATGGCTGCGGGGACCGAGTCCGCGGAGTCGAACGACGACTGGGACGACATCAGACGACGGTTCACCCGGTGGGTGGATACGAGCGAACTTGACCCTCCCGGCCACCGAGGGCAGGAAATAGCTGACGACGGTCGCTAATCGTTAGCCGGTCGTCGTTAGTCGCTAGTCGTTCGTCGAATCTCCTTCGAGGCGAGTCCGGCGCCGGTCGAACTCGTCGTCGTCGATGTCGCCTCGGGCGTAGGCCCGCCGGAGTTCTTCGAGTGCGTCGTCACCGCTTCCACCACTGTTCAGCGCGCGGAAGAGCCAGATACCGCCCCCGACGAGGACGGTGAGGACGAGTAGTTGACCGAAGAGACCCATCCCCCACATCCACCACGGGCTGGTCCCGCCGGTGCCGCCGTGCATCCACGTGTCGTGCATCCATCCGCCGCCCCACCCCATCGGGCCGCCACCGAAGACGCCCGACATCCCGAGGAGTGCGGGGAAGACGAACAGTGCCGCGAGCGCGAGCAGTACGATACCGATGAGTCGTGTCGAGTCGCGTATCGTCGTCATAGGTAGAATCACGGACGGCACTCCGCCGTCCACACATCGACATACGCCTGCAAGGTTTACGTCTCTTTTCGTTCAGCCAACCGTGTTATCTCTCAGTTCCTACTTTCGAATCCAAGGAAACCGAGTTCAAGAATTTTGGAATCGAGTGTCTCATCCCTACCCGTGCTGACCATTCGCGTCGCCGACGACCACGAGAGTCGTGACTCGACGAGCGGTCCAAGAGGACCGTTGTGCGTCAGTCACGACCCGTCACTGCTGTGTCGTAAGCCGTACAGGGAGTAGAGGACAGAGAGCATCCCGACCGCGACGACACCTGTCTGGATGGTTCCAGCCTGAAAGAGCGACAACCCGACGACTTCGAAGAGGACACCCTCTATGACCGCACCGAAACTGATGAACAGAAACCCGATTGCGACGAAGAGCATCGGCTTGCTATCGTACTCGGTGTATCCCTTGTACGCCTGGTAGGCGATGAGGAACCCGAGTGCCATCGTGACGACTTTCGCGACGACGAGTTCAATGTGCACGCTTACTTCCTCCTGATATCGTCCCAGAGACGTGTGAACCGCTCCGCCGCCGACTCGTCGTAGTCCAACTCGATTCGGAGTTCGCCGTCGGCCACGACCATCTCGAGGTGTGTGAGCTTCGCCTCGTAGACGCTGTGATGACTCCCGTCAGCGACGAGTTCCGTCTGTTCTTCGAGGAGGCGATGGTCCACCATCTCGTCCAGTCGCCGGTATATCGTCGACTGGGCGACACCGAACTCGTCGCTGAGTTCTCTGACCGACTGCGGAGTCCGACTCGTGGCGACGAGAATCGACCGAACGTACTCGTCCCCGAGCAGTTCGAGCAGTTCGTCCGGGTCTGAAGCACCTGACACACGTTTCTCACTCGGAGGTGCCTCGTATTGGTACTTAAACCCTCGCCGGATTTGCCGACTCGGCAAAACAGCAGTCCTTCATTACCACGTCCAGTTCGAACTACCATCTGTCGGGTGACCTACCCATGAACGATTCACTAACTCGGCGGAACGTCCTGAAGGCAACTGGAGGTCTCGCTGTGCTTGGTCTCGCAGGGTGTACGGGCAATGCGGCTCCAGAAGCCGGAAACGAGGTGTCGCACGAAGATTCCCACGACGACGAGACGGCGGCCGAACAGGCCACCGAGAGCGACGGTGGTCACGGACACGCTGGGGGAACGATTGGTGACCCCGCCGAACACGCGACGGTCACCATGCTGACCGAAGACGACAGCTACCACTTCCACCCTCACGTCGTCCACGTGAAAGAAGGCGGAACGGTCACGTTCGAACTCGAGAGCGGGACGCACACGGCGACTGCGTACCACCCGGACAACGACGCACCACGCCGCGTCCCAGAGGGAACCGACGCCTGGGACAGTGGAGTGCTCTCTGAGAGCGGTGCGACGTACGAAGTCACGTTCGACGAAGCCGGTGTCTACGACTACCACTGTGTTCCCCACGAGTCGGTCGGGATGATCGGGAGCGTCGTCGTCGGCGAACCACCACTCGATGGACCGGGAATGTCGCCTCCGTCGGACGACCTCCTCGAGGGCGTCCACGGTAAGGTGACCGAACTGAACGAGATGGTCGAACACGGCCTCGACGACGGTGGTCACGACGAGGGCGGTCACGAAGAGGGCGGTCACGAAGAGGGCGGTCACGATGACAGTGGTCAGGATGGCGGCCACGACGACGGCGGTCACGACGACGGCGACGACCACACCGAGTAGCTCTGTTCGGTTCAGCGAACCGACCTCATTTTCGTGTCTCGTTCGACCAGAACCTGGTCGCTGAACTCCATCCCCGTCCGTTCCATACTTGACCCCCGGTTGCGTTTCACCGGTATGACCGGGAGAGTGAACCTTCTCGTCGTCGACGAGAACGAACGAGTCGGAGAGCGCCTCGCCGCTGCGCTCCCCGACGTCGTCGATGGCGAGGCGACGACAGTACACGTCGAAACTGCCACCAGCATCGAGGCTGGCCGGTCCACACTCGAACGCTCACGAGTGGACTGTCTCGTGGTGTCGACCGAATTGGAAGATGGCGATAGAGGTTCACTCACGGCGGTGTTGCGAACCGACGGCGTGCCAGTCGTCTCGTACGAGCGTACGTCCCCATCAGATATCGACCTCGAAAACCTCGGACGGGCCGTCTCCAACGCCGTCCAGACCACGAACAAGTCACTCGACCATCGTGCACTCTTCGAATCGATCGACGTTGGAATCGCCGTGCGCGACCTCGATACACTCGAACTCATCGACATCAACCACCGCTATCTCGACATCCTCGGTGCCGACCAGGATACCGTCCTCACGACAGCACCCATCGACCTCACTGCGGACGTGCCGGGGTACACGGCGGAACGGGCACACACCGAAGTACAAACCGCACTCGAAACCGGCAGCAACGAGTTTCTCTGGCCGATGGAGAACGCCGGTGGCGAACTCATCTGGGTTCACGTGAGCCTCTCGACTGCAGAACTCTCCGGACACGAGTACCTCATCTCGACAGTCGAAGACGTGACCGAGGACCGAAGACGAGAACAGGAACTCGAGGCGTTCAAGAGCGCCGTCGCTGCCGTCGACGCTGGTATCGCACTCACCGAAGACGGTGAGCACGTCTACATCAACGACACGGGTGCGCGCATCTGTGGCTACGCTGATAGCGAGTCGATGCTCGGCCTCCCGTGGGGTGACCTCCACAGCGAAGCAGAGACTGACCGAATTCGTGACGTGTGCGACGAGGCACTCGAATCGGACGGACGGTGGCAAGGAGAGGTGACGATTCGACGCCCGGACGGTACCGACGTTCCGGTTCGTCTCACCCTCACGTCGCTGTCCGACGACCGCAACGTCGTGGTCTTTCAGGACCTCACCGAACAGAAGGAACGTGAGCGCGAACTCGAACGAAGTCGTGATTTCCTCGACCGAACACAGCGCATCTCGAAGGTCGGCGGATGGGAACTCGACCTGTTAGACGAGACGTTAGAGTGGACCGACCAGACGAAGCGCATCCACGGGGTTCCACAAGAGTACGTCCCGTCACTCGACGACGCGCTCGACTTTTACGCCCCCGACCAACGCGAGGAGGTTCGCACGCTGGTCGAACGCTGTCGCAACGAGGGGGCCACGTGGGAAGACGACTTCCGTTTCGTGACTGCCGATGGTGCCGAACGCTGGGTCCGAACCCGCGGTGAACCGGTCATCAGAGACGGTCGCGTCGTCGCCCTCAGGGGGACGATTCAGGACGTCACCGCCCGCCGCTCTCGTGAGCGAGAGTTAGAACGGATGAACGCCGAGTTAGAAGCGCTCAATCGAATCATCCGCCACGACATCAGAAACGACATGGCGGTCATCGTCGGGTGGGCGGAGTTACTCGACGACCACGTCGACGACGAGGGTCACGACATCCTCGCGCGCGTCCTCTCGACCGGCCGCCACACCATCGAGATAACCGAAGTCTCTCGCGACCTCATCGAGACGATGAGCGGCGACACAGTCGGGACGCATCCGGTCTCGCTCGTCGACAGTATCGAACGCGAACTCTCCGTTCGCCACGAGGCGTACCCGAACGCGACGTTCGAAATCGACGGCGAGATACCCGACGTCGCGGTTCGCGCCAACCCACTTTTGGCCTCGGTGTTCGGAAACGTCCTCGGAAACGCCATCAAACACAACGACTGCGATACCACAGTCACGCTCTCTGCACAGGTCGACGCGAGTGACGACGGTGACGACGTCGTCGTCGTCCGCGTCGCCGACGACGGTGTCGGTATCCCCGACAGTCGGAAAGAGGTCGTCTTCGGGAAAGGCGAGAAAGGCTTGGAAAGTTCCGGGACGGGACTCGGTCTCTACCTCGTGAACAAACTCGTCGAATCGTTCGGCGGGTCGGTTCGAATAGAAGACAACGACCCCACTGGAACGGTCGTCGTCATCGAACTTCCGGTCGCGTCGGCAGTGTAAGTAGTGTCTGTCGGCAGTGTCGGCAGTGGAAGCAGTATCAGTCGGCAGTGAAAGCAGTATCTGTCGGCAGTGGAAGCAGTATCGGGGGGTAGGTCGTCGCCTCTCCGCGTTTCCGGTTAGACGACGTCGGTCGGGTCGTGTGTCTCGGCCATCTCCTGTGCTGCGGCGGCGTAATTCGCTCGTGTCTCCTCGTCGCCGACGCGCCCTAACTCGTCTTCGGGAATCTCGATTGCGGCGTAGGTGTCGCGAATATCCGACTCGAAACTCGTCAGCGACCGCTCTTTTCTGTGATATCGGGTTCCGTCGGTCGTCGCGTAGACCAGGATGATGATGTTCTGTTCGTCGTCGGAGTAGGTTCGCTCGACCAACCACGCCTGTACGGTCTCGGACATAGTCGACGGTACGAACCGAACAGATGTAAATCGACTGTCGGAATTTAGCCGTCGATTCCGAGTTCGTCTAAGAGGGTCTCGAGGGTGTAACTCTGGAGTGCGCGGTGGCTATCGCGCATCGTCGAGATGACGAACGTCGAGTTCGTCCGGTCGACTTCTGGAATCGCTTCGAAGTCGTTGATGAGGCGTTCGACTCGGTCTGAGTCGGCGAGGTGGGCGATGACGATGAAGTCTGTCTCACCCATCGTGAAGTACAGTTGTGTGACGCCTTCTATCTCCAGCAGTTCGTTGCCGACCTCTTCGTACGGGCCACTGTAGTCAGCCAACACTTCGATGACGACGGTGACACCGAGTCCAAACGCCTCCAGGTCGATGTCGTAGAGGTCGTTCTCGATGACGCCGTCGTCTTTCAGGTTGTTCAACCGATAGTGAATGGTCGATACCGGGATACCGGTCGCTTCGTGTAACTTCTCGGGGCTTCCTGTACCGAGGTCCGCGATGGCCTTCAGCAGGCGCACGTCGCGTTCGTCCATATCTACACAGCACGTGGGACGGAACCTAAGTCTGTTTGCTGAGGGCTGTTTTCGCCACGCATTCGACAAACTCAGAATGTCAGGATTTATTTGAAATTAAACGCGGCAACTTGAGAAATGCTGAATGATAAATCCAATCAAATACGAATTCTTTGTAGAAGGATTTAACAACGTGCGCCGTTGAGGGTTGAAGCACATCCGACCATGACGCAACCAACTTGGAGAAACCTCCCGACGACCCCCCTGATGTTCGTCGTCCTTGCGGCGATGTGGGGCACGTCGTTCGTCGCCATCGAAGTCGGGTTGGAGTTCTTCCCCACGCTGACGTTCGCGGCGGTACGCTACGAGGCCGCAGGCCTCCTGATGCTCGCGTACGCCGTCTACTCCACCGACCGGTGGCGGCCCCAGACCAGAGACGAACTGCTCGCGACGGCAATCGGTGCGGTGTTCATCATCGCCGCGTACCACGGCCTCCTCTACCTCGGCCAGAACTACGTCCCCGGTGCCATCGCGTCGATAATCATCAGTCTCTCACCCATCCTGACCGCCGTCTTCGCGGCGCATATCCTCTCTGCAAACTCACTCGGAAAGACGGGTGTCTTCGGACTGCTCGCCGGATTCACGGGCGTCGTCCTCGTTGCCGACCCCGGTCCCGGTATCCTCGACTCTGCACAGGGACTCGGTATCGTCCTCATCTTCCTCGGCTCGGTCTCGTTCGCGCTCGGGTCCGTTCTCACTCGACCCCTCCGGACAGATTTACCCGTCCAGTCGATGCAGGCGTGGACGATGTTCGGCGGCGGTGTCATCCTCCACGTTTGGGGTCTGGCACGCGGCGAATCGATGGCCGCCATCGAGTGGGCACCGCTCGGTATCGCGTCGTTCCTCTACTTGACGCTCGTCTCGGGAGCGGTCGCATTCATGCTCTACTTCGAACTTCTCGACCGCATGGGACCGACGGAACTCAACCTCATCGGCTACGTCGAACCCATCGTCGCGGCACTCATGAGTTGGGTGCTCCTCGGTCACGCCATCGAGACGTCGGCGGTCGTCGGCTTCGGCGCTATCTTCGTCGGATTCGCGGCGATGAAAAAGCAAGCACTCGTCGACGTCGCCACCACGGTTCGGCGGCGTATCGCGGTCTGAGCGCAGTTTTTGTTTCTAGTACCCCGGCTAAAAGCCCGACTTTCTGAAAACTTTTGAGTACGTCCCGAATCGAGAGGGCGAATCTCACAGAGACGACAGCGTCAGTCGTCGTCGTCCGACCGATGCCAGAGCCACCCTGTGAGGAGCGCAGTCACCCCGGTTAGAGCGCCGCTCGTGAACGAAAACCCAGGGGTGCTGGTCGCCGACTCGGAGTTGGCAGTGGCTGGCTGTGTAGCCGAGTCCGTCGTGTCGGTTTGGGATGGGTCGGCCGTCGACGACTGCGTGCCGTTCGGCGTGGTCGTCGCTTCCTGTGACGAGCGCTTAGCACGAACGGCTTCCGAGCCGAGGACCGACAGCTGGTTGCTGACGACCTTTTCGACGTTACGCAACCAGTCCGGTAGGAGGTGATAACTATGCATGCCAAAGAGCGTGACTCGGCCGTCGCCGTGGCTCGCCGTGACGTACATGTCAGACCCAGCTGCGGACCCCTCCGCGTCGCTTCGCGATTGGAGTGGTCTTTCCTGATGGAACCACGCGTCGGAGTCCTCGGGGATGCTGGCGAGGACCGTCGATTCGGCGGGACGCTCCGCGATAGGCGTCCCCAGTTGGAACGTAATCTCGGAGACTCCACGTGTGAGCAGGTGGTCCGGATGCGTGGGTTCGACTTGGCGACGTTCCCCCTCGGGGAAGACGACGGGTCGACCCTGGAACCGGAAGCCGAACGTCTCGGTTAGCACGTCGATGCCGTCGTCGACGCCACCGCGGGCGAGTACGAGCAAACTCCCTCCGTCCTCGACGAACGATTCGGCCGCCTCGACCTCCTCCTCGAGGAACAGGAACTGCGCACGGCGGAAGGCGAGTGCCGGTGGAACGACGAGGATGTCGAGTTCGTCGAGTTCGCTTTCGCTCCAACTGTCGAGCATCCGGAAGTCGTACTGAGAGAAGGTGTCGCGGAGCGGAGCGAACGGGTCGTCGTCGTCGAACGTCAACTCCTGGGTGTGACTCATGTCGATGCCGACGACGGGAGGGCGGTGAGCCTCGGACAACTTTTCGCTCGCAGTTTGGGCCGCGTCGAACGCCTTCCCGTACGCGTTCGCTTCGAGGGCAGTCTCCGCGGCGTCGTGGTACACCTCGGCGCTGACGAACGCGTCTGCGAACTCACGGACTTCGTCTTTGGTTGTGGCCAGTTCGTTCTTCACAGTCGCAATCTGCTCGCGAGCGTTCGCTTCGGCGTCTGCGTTCACGAGCGCGTCGGCCGAGGGAACGAGGACGACGAACCCCCAGTCGGTGAGTTCCGGAACTGTGACGCCAACCTTCTGTCTGTCGACCGTCACCGAGAGGTCTGTGCTGCCCGTTGGACTGTAGTACCGGGCGGCCTCGACCGTGAAGTCGGGTTTCGGAATCGAGAGCGAGACGTCGGTCTTCGTGTCGAACGTGTCTGTCTCGACCGTATACTCGTAGTTGAGGACGTGGACGACGACCCGGTCGGGGTCTGACTGGACGTGTCTGCTCACGGAGAGCGTCTGGTCGTCGACGTCGGTCACCGACTGGACATCTGCAGATTCAAGCGTGTCTCGGAGTTCACCGGTGGTCTTCCCACGCTGGTTCTTGACGCTTCCAGGGTCGTCCGAGAGGACGGTCGCTCTGTCGTGTTCGAAGACTGTCGCGGTGTCGTCTCTGGGTTCGTACATCGCATCCCGTGAGGGTGGCGTCCCACTGGTGACGACGTGGCCACCGTCGTCGAGGTACGTTTCGAGTGCCGTCAGTTGGGCGTCGGTGACGCTGTCGAGGTTGGGGAGGACGACGGCGTCGTACTCGCGCAGCCGTTCGAGCTGGTCACCGTCGTCCCAGAGGCGGGGGTGTCCAAAGACGAGTACGTCGTAGGGTATCTGTGCCTCCCTGAGGAGTGTCGTCGTCCCGACGAAAGATTCGAGACGCGGGCTGTCGCCTTGCTGTCCGACGTCCCATTGTGGTTCGTGATTCCAGAGTACTGTCGGGAGCGACCACACGACGGCGACCCTGGTGTCGGAGTCGATATCGTCGAGGAAACGTTCGTGCGTCCAGAGGAAGTCGACAAACGACTGCAGGCGCTCCGGCACCGTCCCGTCCGCTCGAATCCAGTTGGTGAGTGTGTGTTCGTCACGGTACGCGGCCCCGCTCGTGAGCGGTATCTTCATCCGTGCGCCCATCGCGTACGACTCGGCGATTTGGAACCGCTTGAAGTTCGGATACTGTTCCTCGGGGTCGAAGCCGTCGAGCTTTGCTCTCTGAGAGGCGAGGGTTCCCTTGGCGGTGGTGGGTTTCGAGAACCGACCGATGGCCCGCGCCAGTTTGTAGTGATAGTCGATGGGCGGGTCGACTCGGGGGAAGTGTTCGAGATGGACAAAATCGAGGTAGTCACTGACGTACACGTTCGCAGCCTGGGGGTGACCGAAATATCCCATGTAGTGGTTCCCGGTGAGCTTGATGTCGCCGGCGTCCATCCGTTCCGGGAACAGTTCGTGGAGCCGTTCTCGACAGGTCGAGAAGAACTCCTTAATCCCCTGATGTTGGTGGAGGAGGTACTCGCGGAACACCGGGTCCTCGAACGGGTCACTACCGTCGGTCGGTGTCAGTCCTTCGTCGCGGAGGTGGCCCCGGATATCGAACGACGCAGGGTCGTCGATACCGAGCTCTTGGCGGTGGTCTGCGGAGAGCGATTCGAGGTGCGTCCTGAACGCGTCCCGCGCCCAGACGGAGAAATCGAGCCCGTGGACGCGGAAGGGACCGATGCCGTCTATCCAGAACGACGAGTAGCCTGCCGACAGCTTCTTTCGGGCGACGTACATCAGGATATCGGCGGCACCCGGTGCGAATACGGACGGAACGCCGTTCGTTTCGAAGGTGTACTCGATGCTGTGTGGCGTCCCATCGAACTGCTCTGCGAGGAGGCCCTTCGGGTGCTCGACAGGGGTGCCGTCCGGGAACCGCCAGTCGTAGGCGTCGAAGACGGCCTGGTACTTTTCGGCTGCGTCGTCGTTCGGGATGTTGATGGTGACGTTGCGGGCGACAGTTCCGGGGAGTCCCGTCTCCAGCGAGAACGCCAACTGTGCGTTCTGGCTCTTGTACGTCCGGATGTCGCCCTCGTCGAACGACATAACCGAATCCCAGTCGACCGTATCGGGATGGAACCGCTGGATGGTCCGTAGCCGCTCCCGGTGGGAAACCGGCACCCAGCCATTGACAGACGGGACGGTGAAGTACTGGTCGCCGTACTGGGTGATGAGGAACGGGTCGTCGGGTGCCGGAGGAATCGGCGCTCTCAGCCCCTCATCCGAGTCGCCGGAGGTCTGGTCTCTCCGAACACCCGTCGTGCCTAGCGAATCGCGCTCGAATTCGAGCCAAAAGGGTACCCCAACCGTCCCAGCGATGCCGCCCAGCATCGTTCGCCGCGAGAATTCTGAACAATCGCCACCCGTGCCATCGGTCTCGTCGCTCATCGTAGAATAACACAGTGCTATTGTCGGTTAACTTATATATGGTGGAACGGGCCACGTTTGCTGAGCTCACCCGCTGTAATCAGCACATCACGACTGCCAAAATCGAAAATTCCAACAGCGCTCTTTTTACTCCGTCTCTGCGGGCCGTCTGACCGTCGTCCCGAAGATTCGAGCCACGCTCTCGCGTTGGACCAGCAGGAAACCGGAGACGATGACGCCGAATCCGAGAATCGTCCCTGCCGAGATAGACTCGCCGAGGAACGCCCACCCGGAGAGCGTCGCGACGATCGGCATCGCGTAGGCGACGAGGTTCCCTCGAACTGGCCCTGCCTCGGCGAGGAGCGCGAAGTACACCGGGTACGCCGCTGCCGTCGCCGGCATGCCGACGTAGAGGATGGCCGCGACGATGGTCGGTGACCACGCCACCTGCGTGGGCGACTCGCCGAGTCCCAGACTCACGGCGTGGATACCGACGGCGGCGACCACCATCGCCCACGCGGTGAGCGGAATCGTCCCGATAGTCGGGCCGACGCGTTTGAGCAGAACGGTCCCGAACGCGACAGAGAGTGCCGCGCCGACGACGAGCGCCTGCCCGACGCTCCCCCCACCGAGGGCGCTCTCCGGACCGACGATGACGACGACGCCAGCGAGGCCGAAGAGGATTCCCACGGCGTCAACGGCGGAGATGCGCTCGTCGTCGAGGAGGAGCATCGCGAACACGGGGGAGACCACCGGCATGAGACTGTACATGACGGCGGCAGCACCGGTCGTCGCGTGTTGCTGACCGAGGAAGAGCAGCACGTTGTTCGCTCCGAGGACGAACGCGGCGCTCGCGAGGACACCGAGAACGTCGGCACGGCTACGCGGAAGCCAGTAGCCCCCGCGAACGGCGACGAGCGTCAAGAGGACGATAGCAGCGACGTCGACGCGGAAGGCCGCAAAGAGCACCGGTGGAATGCTTCCGATGGCGGCTTTGATACCGACGAACGAGGTGCCGAACAGCACCGCCGCCGCGACGAAGAGGACGAGGGTCCGGTGACGACTCACGCCACCACCCCCCGCGCTGTGACCGGCGTTCGATTCGCCGGGTGAGCGCGGGAGGTGGAGAACGGTCGACGGGCAATGCGAAGACTGCGTGAAGGCCTCGTCAATATCACATGCCACTATTCTGTGGTCGTGGTCATATGTCTATCGCTCTCGCAATTTGCTGGACGAATCCATATCGATTGTGAACGATTGGCTCGATTTGTGTGAAAAATCAAGATAAAAACCACCATGGTCTGTGTTGTCACTGGGCGCTAGCGACTAGTGAAACTGCTCGGCAGGAAACTACACTGTAGACCGTCGAATTCGAGAGAAAAGCGGACTGTGGGTCAGTCGTCGGTCGCCGCTTCGACTCGCTCGGCGTGTTTTTCGAGGTCGGCCGCCAGCGTCCGTGCCTCGTCGGGTGAGAGTATCACCCGGTCTGCGTGGGGTGGGAGCGTGTCGAGTTGTGTCCCGTCGAGTTCGAGTTCGAGTGTGATGGCGTCGGGGTCCTTCCGCGGCGAGGTGACGTCGAGCACCGCGAACGCGGATTCGTCGAAGCCGTGGCCTTCTGCGGTCCCTTCGAGTACGTCGAGGGTCGTGTAGGCGTTGACCTTCAGGATGCGGTCCATCTCAGTCGTCACTCGTGATGGGCGTCCCGTCGGCGAGACTCGGCGCGGGACTCCCGTCCAGACTGTCGTCTTCGGCGTAGGGATACCACGTGCGCTTCGTGTTGTGCATCATCGGGTCGTCGTAACTGGTCTCTTCGGGTTCGACCAGTTCGGCCAGTTCGTCGTCGTCGTGGCGGCGGACGAACTCGCGGAACGTCTCGTCGCCCTCGCGCTGGTCGTCGAAGTTGGCGAGGAGGTTCGCGATTGCACCCGGTACTTCGTCCACGGGGACGCGCTGGGTGACCCACCGGGCGAACTGCGGTTCTTCGCCGAGGCCGCCGCCGAGGCCGACGTCCAGTGCTTCGACCGGTTCGCCGTCTTTGCGCGTCTTCATGCCGCGGAGACTCACGTCCGCAATCTGCGGTTGCGCACACGAGGCCGTACATCCCGAGAGGTGGACGTGGAACTCGTCGACTCCGTCGGGAAGTTCGACGTTCTGCTTCAACCAGCGGGCGAAGCGTACCTGTCGGTTCTTCGTCTCTACGATGGAGAGCGAACAGAACTCGGTGCCCGTACAGGCGACCGACCCACGCATGAACGGCGAGGGGTCGGGCGAGTAGTGTTCCAGCAGGTCTGCTGCGAGGAAAGCGTCGAGTTTCTCGTCCGGCACGTCCGGGACGATGACGTTCTGACGCTGGGTTAGTCGGGCCGCACCAGACCCGTACTCCTCTGCGAGGTCTGCGAGTTCGATGACGTCGTCTGCGCCCATGCGTCCGACGAGGACGTTCAGGCCGACGAAGTTCGACCCGTCCTTCTGGTCGTGGACGCCGAGTAAGTCGTTGCGACCCTCGCCACCGGCGTTGTAGGTGTACTGGTCGCGTACGTCCTCGCCGGCAGTCTCCAGTTCGAAATCCACGTACTCTTCTTGGAGGACGCGGCGCAGTTTCTCGGGCCCCCACTCGTCGACGAGGAACTTGATGCGGGCGTTGTAGCGATTCTCGCGGTCACCGTGGTCGCGGAAGAGTGCCGAGAGCCCCCCAGCGACGGCGGGGGCGTCCTCGGGTGCGACCCACACGTCGATGTCGCGGGCGAAGCGCGGTTCGTTGCGGGCGAGCCCGCCACCGACGCGGACGTTGAAGCCAACCGTGCGCTCTCCACCTATCTCTTTGTACGCCGGTTCGAGCGCGAGGTCGTTGATGTCGCCCTGTCCCGACCCGTCTGGCGTGCCCGTCACCGACACCTTCCACTTCCGCGGGAGGTTCGAGTGGTCGTCGTTCCCTTTGAACGTCTCGTTGAGTTCTCGGATGACCGGCCACGCGTCGACGACTTCGGTGGCGTCGTCGCCGGCCATCGGGTTGCCGACGATGTTCCGCCACGAGTCGCCACACGCCTGCTGTGCCGAGAGGCCGTTGGCTTCGAGTTTCTCGAAGATGTCGGGGACGTCTTCGAGTTTTATCCAGTGGAGTTGAATCGACTGTCGGGTGGTGAAGTCGGCGTAGGCGTCACCGAAGAGAGGGTTCGTTCCCGGTCCCGTAGCGTACTCCTTTGCGACCTCACCGACCACACGGAGTTGTCCGGGTTCCAACCGGCCGTTCGGCGTCCCGATGCGCAGCATGAAGTACGACTCCTGGCCGTTCCGCTGGTGGTAGAGGCCCCACCATTTGAAGCGCTCGAACCACGCGTCTCGCTCGTCTTCGGGGATGGACTCCCACCCTTCTTCTGCGAATCGGAACAGGTGCTCTCGAATCTCGGTACCGTAGACTTCTGATTTCCACCGTTCGACGTCCGTAGGCATTCGTACGACTCACATGTGTGTCCCGACGTAAGGCCGCGAGCGTACCGTCAACCCTTCCCGGTGCTGGCAAACACAGGCAAAAAACACCTCCTAATCGTGGGCAGTCTCTCGAACCGCGAGTACGGACCGTTCGCGGTCGATATCGGTGAACTCGCCGTCCGAGAGTCGACCGACTGGAATCCATCCGGGAACGCCTGTCTCACCGCAGGCGATACACTGGCCGTACACTTTCGCGTCGATGGTTCGTCCGTCGACACCGACAGCGAGAACGTTCTCGACGACGAAATCGGGGAGGTCGCAGGCACAGAACGCGGGCGCATCGAGACGCCAGAGTTCGCTGACGCTCACCTCTCTCGCGTCGTTCACGGAGACCCACGCACCGTCGTCGAGGACGCGCAACGAGACACTCATAGCTCCCAGTCTGTGTTCTGGGTACCTATGCTGGACGGCGGACGCAATCCCCGCAGGAGGGCGCGACGGGACATCTCAGCACAAACTGGACTCTGTCCGGCGGTTTTGTCGTTCGAGCGCCGTCTGAGGTAGGGGCAACCCGTTCCGCTAGCCGGGAGTGGGGGTACACATTACAGGTGCGGATTCCCTTATCTGGATGCCTCCCAACTGTGCCGACGATGAGTGACCATCGAACCGCCGTCCGACAACACGCCTCCGCCGACGCCGCCCCCGAACTGTTCGACACCGAACTGGAGGAGTCGGCATGACTGGCGAGGCAGAACTCGAAACCGAGCGGACTACCGAATCCGAGAGCGAGACGGGAACAGCCGCCGAAGAGAGAGACGTCACGTCTCACCTCGACGACCTCGAAGACGGCGCTGGCTGTACCGAAATCTGGTCACACCTCTCGGAGTCACGAGAAGAGTGAGCGCTCGCGCGTGGTCCCCGCCACTCAGGGGGATATTTTTAACCGAGAACGCGGAACCGACTCGTAGATGACGAACGACGAACACCGACGCTCCCAGCGGGTCCCGGCCGACAGGCGAGAACCTGTCGGTGAACCTGTCGTCCGTGGCGACCCCGCTGTCACGGGCGAGCGCGCTCGCGAAGCGGTCGGATTCGACCCCACCGACCCCGAGAGTGTCGAAGAGGCCGCTCGAACAGTTCGCTCGTTCTCCGAATCCTCGGCGGGCGACGACCACGTCCTCATGCTCCGTGGTGCCGCCGCCTGTGCGGCCCTCGTCCGTGGCGTCGGGTCGTACAAACAGGCAGCAGAGATGGCCGGTGGCGACGTCACCGTCTCGTTCATCCGCAAGTGGGCCCGCGTCCACGACCTGCCGCAGTCGGTCCGTCGGCACGTCGCCCGCGGGCATATCGCGCCGACGGCGGCAAAGCACATCGCCCGCGTCTCCGGTGACGCACGACTCTACCTCGCGTGGGCGACGCTCGACGGCGACCTGACCGTCCGGGAAGTTCGTCGCCTCGCGAGTGAGGTCAACGACGGAACCTCGGCCGTCGACGCTCTCACCGACCACGGCGTCGACGTCGGGTCGCTCTCGGTGTCGCTCCCGCCTAGCGTCTACCTCGAACTGCGCCGTCGCGCCTCGTTAGAGGACGCTGAACCGGGCGACGTCATCGCCGACGCACTGACGGATTACTTCGACTGAAGGAACCGCCGTGCCGTCTCGCGAATCACGCCGCGAGCAGTCTCGACTTCGGCCCACTCTATCGTCTCGTCTGGGAAGTGTGCCTGGTCGATGTTCCCCGGACCGAAGACGACCGTCGGGATGCCCGCTTCGACGTAGAGTCGTGAGTCCGCGCCGTAGGTCGCACCCACCGGTTCGTCGTCGAGCGACTCGTCTCGGAGTGCGTCTCGAACTGCCCCGACGACTGGTTCGTCCGGGTCGATTTCGGCGGGTTCGAACTGGATGGAGAACCGCTCGAACGTCGGCGGGTGTTCGGAAAGCCACTCGTCGTCGGCGACGACTGACGCCAGTCGCTCCTCGAACGCCTGTTCGACGTCGGCGACGGTCTCTCCCGGTGCGACGCCCAGTCGCCACTCTGCGGTGAGCGTCCCCGCCACGCTCGACGCCCACGACCCCGCCTCGACGCGGCCGACACAGACTGGCCACGGAATCGGATAGTCGTACAACGGATGTGAGACGTGTTCGCTCCGCTCTGCTTCGAGTTCGAAGAACGCCTGCCGGATGGTCTCGAACTTGGGCAGCACGTCGACCCCACGCCACCGTGAGGCGGCGTGGGCGGTTCGCCCGGTCACGTGGAGTCGTTTCATCACCGTTCCCTCGGTGGCGACGACCGGTTTGAGTCGCGTCGGTTCGGCAACCAACGCGGCGTCGCGCTCGAACGGATACGGATTGTCGAGCGCGGCGGCGGCCGCGCCGATGCCGCCTTCTTCTTCACCGACGACGCTCTCGACGACGACCCGGCCGTCCACGTCGACGTCTCCCGACTCGACTGCCTCCTTCAGGTCGAGTGCGGCGAAGAGACACGCGGCGAGTCCCGACTTCATGTCGGCCGCACCGCGAGCGCTGACCGTCCCAGCGTCGTCGTCCCATCGAGGGAGGAACGGCTCGTGGGTCCACAGTTCTGCGTCGGCGGGGACCACGTCCACGTGCCCGTTGAGGACGAGGGTCTTCCCGGCGTCTGGCTCACCGAACTCGAGGACGCCCGCGACGCTCGGCCGGTTTATCGTGTCGATGTCGTCGGGGTCGTCGGGAAACGACGGATGGTCACTGAGTCGCCGCGGGTTGGCGCTCCACTCGTACGTCTCGAAGCCGAAGTCGTGCAGACGGTTCTTGAACCACGTCTGTGCGGGTGCTTCGGCCCGTGCGACGCTCTCGAACCTGAGGAATGTATCGACGAAGTCGCGCAGTTCCATACATGGTAGACGGCAACGGGGTACATAGAAAATGGGGGAACGAAAATAAACGCTTATCAGTATCCCCACTTAAAGAAAGTTCGAGGGCTGGTAGCTCAGTTAGGCAGAGCGTCTGGCTTTTAACCAGACGGTCGGGGGTTCAAGTCCCTCCCAGCCCGTTTCTACACTTCTGAGCGATTGCTGACCACACGGTTGGTATGCTGAGAGTAATCAGTTGGTGGCTCTCGTTGGTGCTGGCTGGTGGTTCTCTGTAGACATGTTGAAAATCACCAGCCATTGGTAGTTTGTTGCAGCAGTGCTGAATACAGGGTACGTATCTCGCAAAGATGAATCTGTAGAGGAGTGCCCTTGGAAAGCCAATGTGGTTCAAACAAAGAGACTAAATTCTTGTGGGTAATCTGAGGGGTTAATGGTTGGTTTTTCTCTCAGCACATTTGTTCCACACGAATTACACTTCGGCTACGAAGTGGGCAAAATAGAAGACCGCGATCGTATCTCAGAAGAGTACGGCATTCCATGGGATGCGCCATCCCCTCCGATAGCGGTCCAGTTTGCTTCTGAACAAGATACCTTACAACCAGTGTATCCAGAACTCTTGCAAACTTTCGTCCCGGGCGATTCAGTAAGACGGATTCGAGAGTCTGACGACTGGTTTTCCACATTCACAGACCTGGTCGATGAATCGCTCCAGAATTTGAAAGATGATACCTCCAACGATCCAGTCTCAGAACTACGACAGAAACAAGAATCAATGGAGGAGGACGGGCCATTTCAGGCGTACGGCCACGACCCAAAACGGTACTCCCCACAAGATTGGATAAAATCGGAGATAGCGACCACTGTTGCCCCAGTATTTCGAGGAACGGTCGAACCTGAGCAAGTTTTCTCAGAGGAAGTAGAGTACCGCGGCGAATCGATGACACCTCGTGATGGACGAAAAGAGGTTGTCGTCGAAAAACTATGCAACAATCCGAATGGGAGATTAGCTCGAGATATAGTGAAATTTGAGGTCGACGATTGCAGCGAGTTTTTCAAAGATGCTTGGACACCAT
Organism: Haloferax marinum; assembly: GCF_009674625.1. Taxonomy (GTDB): domain Archaea; phylum Halobacteriota; class Halobacteria; order Halobacteriales; family Haloferacaceae; genus Haloferax; species Haloferax marinum. The sequence continues at coordinate 2,075,571 of NZ_WKJQ01000001.1, forward strand.
CGCTCGTACTTAGAAGGCTAATGCATAGTGGTATAGAACCAACATCGATAGAGCATACCGTCGAATTCCCACGTGAGGCTCCTCCGTACGAGGAAACGATTTCTGTACTCATCGGTGTTTGATGATTCAACCGTCACTGGGAAATTGCATCGGGCGCTCGACCAATAGCCTGTAACGGTTACTCGGGGTTGCCGGATTAACCTGTACGCGCGTGAAGTGCACGATACGACGCGTTTACCGCTACCGGCGCTCTCACCGCTTCCGTATCTCCGCTTTGACCGGCGGTTCGACCACCGCGAGTTCGTAATACTCACCGTCCTTTCGGAACCCGAGGACGACCTCTTCGACGCCGGATTCTTCACCCAGCTCGATTTCGAGATGTTCGTTTGACATTTTCTACTATCGTGTCGTTGGCTATCAGATGGCAAAAGCGTTATTCGAAGACTGCGTGAGTGTCTGATTCAGTAAAACGACTGCTGAGTAGTCGATTCTCTCGGGGACGTACGAGTACCGCCTGCCACTCCATCGACGTCAAAAAAGAGGCCGCAAACGCGTGCCGTCGCCGTCTATCCTTGTTTGAACACGACGCCGCCGCCGGTCTTGGGGTACTCCCACGTGACGTTGTCGTGGGGGCATCCGAACCGACAGGTCCCGCATTCGAGACAGTTCTCGTAGGCGATGTGCGGGACACCGTCGCCGTCTTCTTCGACGGTCCAGACGGCCGCTGGACAGACCTTTGCACACTCGTTGGTGGTGCAGTCTGTACAGACGTCGGGATTTGCGACCCCGAGGTGCGACTCGCCTGCGTCACGATATTTGACCGTGTAGAGACGGTCCTCGATGCTTACGTCTGGAACCTGTGGTTGTGCCGTACTCATGATAACATCCTCCGGAAGCGCCACGCGCGTTTCGCAGCACCGAACCACCCACCTGCTGCTTCGAGGAGGCGGTCACGTGCCGCGTCGGTGTGTTCGTCTTTCGACGTGCGGTCCATGCTGAAGTACTCCGTCTCGGCGTCGGCGAGTGCCCGTGGGAGGTCCTCGAAGAGGAACTCGCGGTCGTCTGCGATGGTCTGTTGGAACCAGTCGTAGTGCCGCAGGTTCTCGACGACGAACGAGTTTTCGAGGTCACGCGGGTAGTCGGCCAGTGCCGCTTCGTCGCTGCGGTCGTCTGCGAGTGCAGAGACGATGGCCTTCCCGGCGTGGAAGCCACTCTCGACGGCCATGTTGGTCCCTTCGAGGTGGACACCGTTGTTCAGAACCAACCCGGCGGCGTCGCCGACGACGACGGCCCCGTCGTGGACGAGGTCCGGCATCGCGTCGGCCCCGCCTTCGGGGATGACGTGTGCAGAGTACTCGATGCGTCGGCCACCACGGATGAGCGGGGCGACCGCAGGGTGCGATTCGAAGGCATCGAGTGTCTCTTCGGGCGTCTGCCCCTGTGCGGCGTCTTCGACACGGTAGGCGACACCGACACTGACGGTCCGTTTGTTGGTGTAGACGAACCCACCGCCGACCGCTTGGCCGACAGCACCATCACCGAAGTAGTGGTAGGCCGCACCGGCGTCACCGTCGAGGCGGAACCGGTCGTCGATGGTGTCACGGTCGAGTTTGAACACTTCTTTGACCGAGACGGCCACGTCTTCGCGGTCCGGACTCTCTTTGAGGTCCGCGCCCTCGCTGACGAGCGAGTTCGCACCCTCTGCGAGGACGACCACCGGGGCGCGAATCTCGCCGTCCGGCCGGTCGGTCTCGACGCCGACGATTTTCTTTCCGTCGCGGATGAGGCCCGTCACCGTCGTCTCGGTGATGAGCGTCGCACCCGCTTCGACGGCTTGCTTGGCGAACCACTCGTCGAACCGCCGTCTGATGACGGTGTACGAGTCGTTGTGTGGCTCGTCGCGCCACGCACCGGGCCGCACCGAGACGGCCGTCTCGTCACCGTCAGCGGTGAGCATCGAGAAGCGTTTCTCGGCGATGTAGCGCTCGGTCGGTGCGCTGTCGATGTCGACCAACTCGCGGATAGTCGGCGTGTAGAGGACGCCGCCGAAGACGTTCTTCGTCCCCGGTGCAGGCCCGCGTTCGAGCATCAGCACGTCGAGCCCCTCGCGGGCCATCGTCAGCGCTGCAGCAGTCCCCGCGAGACCGGCACCGACGATGATAGCGTCGTAGGCGTCGTTGTAGTCTGGCGTCTCGGACACCATCTTCGGCAGTTGCAGGCTTTCTGCTCCGTTTGCGCTCATGCTGGTACCTCCTGTTTCTCACGAATCATCGCAGTCAGTTTCGGCAGGACTTCGTGGAGGTCACCGACGATTCCGTAGTCGGCGTGGTCGAATATCGCCGCGTTCGAGTCGGTGTTGATAGCAACGACGTAGTCGCTGTCGTTCATCCCCTCGAGGTGCTGGACAGCACCCGAGATTCCGGCGGCGATGTAGAGGTGCGGGCGGACGGTCTTGCCCGTCTGGCCGACCTGTCGTGCCGGTTCGACCCAGCCTTCGTCGACGGCGGCGCGACTGGCGGCGACTTCGCCACCGAGCGCCTCGGCGAGTTCGGCGATGGGCTCGAAGTTCCCCTCACATCCTGCACCACCGGCGACGACGACGTCGGCGTCGGTGATATCGACCACGTCGCCGACGACGCGTTCGATGACTTCCGAGAGCGTGTCTTTCTCCTCGACGACGACCTCGACTTCTTCGATGGCGTCGGCATCGACGTCCACCTCGCCAGGTTCGCTGGCGTCGAAGACACCGGCGCGGACGGTCGCCATCTGTGGACGGTGCGACGGACATTTGATGGTCGCCATCGCGTCACCGCCGAAGGTCGGGCGACTCGCGAGGAGTAACCCTTCGTCGTCGACGTCGAGTTCGGTACAGTCGGCGGTGAGTCCGGCGTGTGCCGGCACGGCGACGCGACCTGCGAAGTCGCGGCCGGTGTGCGTCCCGCCGATGAGGACAATACTCGGTTTACGCTCTTCGACCAGTGCGCGGAACTGCTCGCCGTAGGGGTCGGCACGGTACGGTTCGAACACTTCGTCGTCGGCGACCAGTGCGTGGTCGGCACCGCGTGTGAGTGCTTCGTCGGCGAGGTGGGCGACGTCGTGGCCCATCACGAGTGCGGTGAGCGGCTCGTCCATCTCGTCGGCGAGTTCGCGGCCTTTCGAGAGCAGTTCCCACGAGACGGGTGCTGCTTCGCCGGCGTGCTGTTCGACGAAGACCCAGACACCTCGATACTCGTCGATATCGACTGTCATTCAGAGTACCTCCATGATGTGTTCGTACAGTTCGTCGACGTCGTCGACGCGTTCGCGCTCACGCTCGACCGGCGAGGCGGTGTCCATGCCACCGACTTTGGTCGGTGAGTTCGCGAGTCCGACTCGGTCTTCGATGCCGAGGTCGGAGGCGTTCCACTCGACGGGTTCGAACTCCGTCTCGGCGAATATCTTCCGGTGTAACCCTGCCGGTCGCGGCCGGTTCGCACCGAACTCCATCGCCACGACGACGGGGAGTTTGGCCGCGACGCGTTCGTAGCCTCCCTCGACGTCTCGCTTTCCGACGAGGACGCCCTCGTCTGGTCGAGGTTCGAGCTCTTCGACGTAGGTGAGTTGCGACCACTCGTTGTGGGCGGCGATGCCTGGCGGGACCTGTCCGGTCGAAGAGTCGGTGCTCTCTTCACCACAGATGACGACGTCTGCGTCGAGTTCGTCTGCCGCCCTGGCGAGTGCGAGGCTGGTCGGCCACGTGTCACTCCCACCGAATGCGCGGTCGGTCAGCAGTACGCCGCCGTCAGCGCCGGCACCGACAGCCGTCTGGAGGACGGCCTTCGCCGGAGGTGGACCCATCGTTATCGCGGTCACTGTTCCCCCAACCGCTTCGCGGAGTGCGAGTGCGGACTCGACGGCGTTTTGGTCGGGTCTGTTCAGGACCGCAGGGGCGTCAGACCGGTTCAGCGTCCCTGTGTCGGGGTCGATCGTGACGTCGTCGGCGTCGGGTACTTGTTTGACGCAGACGACGATGTTCCATCCGTCATTCATGATTAGACGGCGCCGTCGTATGCGGCGCTCGGGACGAACTACGTACTCCGGATGTACATACCGGGGCGGTCATTCTCGAAAAATAGGAACGGAATGTGCGCTATTATTCCCTGGATATCCTACATCCCTTCAGGAGGGTCACCAATGTACACTCATATCCTCGTCCCAGTCGATGGCAGTCCAGAAGCCGAAAATGCGGCGGGTCACGCGGTGCATCTCGCCAACGCGGTTGGTGCAGAAGTGCACGCACTGTACGTCGCTGGCGACCAGTCTGCCGACGAATCGACAGCGAAAGCAGTCGCAGATTGCGGACGACGCGCCCTCGAAGAAGTCCGTGAGCACGCGGCGGAACACGACGTCTCAGTGGATACGACCGTCGCCGAGGGCGAACCCGCCCAGACGATTGCCGACTTCGCCGAGACGACCGGTGCGGACCTCGTCGTCATGGGGACCCACGGCCGCGACGGCGTCGACAGACTGCTCAACGGGAGCGTCGCCGAACGTGTCGGCCGCCAGGTCTCTGTTCCCGTGATGACACTTCGGCTAGGCGAGGGGCGGCAGTCGGTGACATCACCACTCGAAGCCCAACGAATCGCCCGTGAGAAACTCGAAGTTACGGGACACGAAGACGCAGTCATCGAGTCGCCGTCTCACCAGCGAACGGCGTGGGTCGTCCACGCCTCCGACGACAGAGGCGAGTACAATATCCACATCAACAGCGCGTCGGGACGGGCGAAAATCGTCCAACTCGGCTGAGAGCGCTCGTTTTCTACGCTTCGAGGTCCATCAACTCGGCCGCTTCGTCGAGGAACGACTCGGCAGCGAGTACAGTATCGGTTACTGTGAGCTCGCTCACGCCCGAGGGTAACTGAAGAAGAGATAACGGGACGGTAGTGCAATCGGCTACTTCATATAGTACATTACTCCCCATGTGATTTTCCGTGACTGCTCGTCAGCAACTCGGCTAGATGGACAACAGATTTTTATAATAGTTTCCTCGTCATGCACCGCTCAGCGATTAGAAACGAAGGGGTTGACTGGGAGTCAAGACCCCCACATCTAGGCCAACTCACTGTATGGGAAGTGAGGATATATATTTGTTGTACTCTCCCCGGAATGAGAAATTCAACCACCGATTTATTTCATAATGAGTCATAGTGCAAAATGGGCCATTGGGGCATTCAAACCCTCGAAAAGGGCATTCTATATTTTCACAAATTCCTCAGATTTAAGTACCTACTCTGCGTGGGTTAATACGTAGTCGAGCGGAGCAGGACTCCCCACATCTAGGCCGTGTGGACTGTTCCTCGTTCCGTCGGCTCGGGATCCAACCGTGACCACAAGTACTCCACACCCTATCGACAGTGACCACTCTACAACCACCGCCGCACATACCCACACACTCGGCGGCAGTTATACGACGCTGAATGGATTTCGGTGTCTCTGTCAGGAGGACGAATGAGCGTTAGTGCTCCGTCTCCGACAGAACACGGGCGTCTTCGGTACACCCAGCGGGCGGGCGTGACTGCCCCGCCAATTCACCAAGCGTGGACGGAAGGCGAATCAGTCGAACTCGGAACCCACCGTGATTACGAAACTGCACGGCTACACGAAGAGACTGGTGTAATCCTTCTCGAACGCGACCGGTGCATCATCACTGTGCTGTTAGCAGCGTACGAGAACATCGTATCAACTGAGTAATACCAAACAAAACCCAACAATGCTACGACAGAACCCACTTACCGATGCCGACATCGATTTCGAACCCCCTGCGACCTACCGAGAGCACCTCGCCATCCTCGAGGAACTCTACGCAGATCTGCATGGTGCGTCTCACCCACTCATCGCCGCCCGTGAACCGTACTCTCAAACTGACATCTCTCTCGGTGACTTATTCCCCACAGCGGTCATTAACACTCACTCAGAGCACGAGGACTGGGAAGGCGTCACAGAGGCAGGACCATACAACTCCAGTACTGTGAATAACAAGTACTCTGTGGCGTCTATGCCTCAGGAAGCACTTGATGAACTCGTCACCACAGAGACGGAGTTCGAGTCAGCCGCTACGCTGATCGATGCAGCCATCGATTTCCATCTCGCAGTAGACGAATAGTGCCAACTGTCGCCGCGAAACGACGCCGCCCACCGAACCGACCCCGGTGAGAGTGCGATTTGACCTTCTATTCGAGGTCCATCAACTCGGCCGCTTCGTCGAGGAACGACTCGTACACCGACATCGCGTCTTCTATCGGTTCGGGTTCGGTCATGTCCACACCCGCCGTCTTCAACACGTCGAGTGGGTACTCGCTTCCACCGAGCGCGAGGGCGTCGCGGTACTCTGCGGCGGCAGACTCGCCTTCGTCGCGGATGCGTTCGACGATAGCCGCGGCAGCAGAGATTCCTGTCGCGTACTGATAGACGTAGTAGGAGTAGTAGAAATGGGGTATTCGAGCCCATTCACGAGCGATGTGGTCGTCTGTCTCGGCCGGCGCGTAGTACTCGGCTTTCAGGTCGCCGTAGAGTTGGTCGAAGCGGTCCGGAGTGAGTGCACCGTCTGCCTCGACGATTTCGTGAATCTGGAGTTCGAAGTCCGCGAACATCGTCTGGCGGAACAGCGTCGAACGGAACCGTTCGAGATACTCGTCGAGGACGTGCATCCGGAGTTCGTCGTCTTCGACGTTCTCCAGCAGGTACTCGGTGAGGAGCGTCTCGTTGACCGTCGAGGCGACTTCGGCAGTGAAGATGTCGTACCCCGCGTCGTGCCACGGTTGGGCGTCGTTGGCGAGTTCGGAGTGCATCGAGTGGCCCAACTCGTGGGCGAGCGTGAACATCGAGGCGGCGTCGTCCTGGTAGTTCATCATGATGAACGGCTGGGTGTCGTAGGTTCCAGACGAGAACGCCCCCGCGCGCTTGCCGCGGTTCTCGTAGACGTCGACCCAGCGGGTTTCGAGGCCCTCGGCCATCCGCGACTGGTACTCCTCTCCGAGCGGTGCCACTGCTTCGACGATGTACTCTTTGGCCTGCTCGTACGAAATCTCCGGCCCGTGGCCACCGGTGAGCGAGACGTAGAGGTCCCACATCTGCAACTCGTCGGCACCGATAGCCGCTCGCTTCAGTTCGGCGTGCCGGTGGAGGTGCTCGAGGTTGTCACGAACGGTTTCGAGCAGGTTGTCGTACACTTCGACCGGCACGTTCGGACCGTCGAGTGCGGCCTGTCGGGCGGTGTCGTAGTTGCGGATGCGTGCTTTCTTCACGTCGGCTTTGACGCTGTTTTTCAGCGACGACCCGACGGTGTTTCGCACGTCTTTCCACGTGTCGTAGAACTCCTCGTGGACGGCCCGCCGGAACGCTCGGTCGGGGTGTTTCTGGAGTTTGGTGAAGTTCCCCTGCGTAATCTCGACGGACGTGCCGTCGGGCTTTTCGACGGTCGGAAACTCCAAGTCGGCGTTCGCGAGCATGGAGTAGATGTCGCTCGGCGAGCCAGTTACGTCAGAGAGGTCGGCGAGGACTGCTTCCACTTCGGCCGACCGCGTGTGTTCTTTCGTCCGAAGGACGTCGTCGAAGTGGTGTTGGTAGGCTTCGAGCGCCGGTTCTTCGGCGACGAACTCCTCGACTCCCTCACGGCCGAGTTCCTGTATCTCGGGGTCGAGATAGCTGACAGCGCTTCGCGCTTTCGACGCCAGTGCTTCTGCGCGTCCGGCCTGCGCTTGGTACTCTTGGTTTCGCGTATCTTCGCTGCTGCGAAGGTTGGCGTACGAGACGACCATCGAAACCTCGCGGAGCACCGACTCCATCGTCTCGAGGAGTTCGAGAAGCGTCTCGGGGTCCTCCGTCGAGCGCCCCTCGTACGCTTCGAGTTCGGGGATGCGCTCGGCAACGTCCTCGTAGGCGGCCTCCCACTCGTCGTCGGAGGTGTAGATGCTGTCGAGGTCCCATTTGTACTCCTCGTCGATGTCGCTCCGCTCGGGAACCGAACTCATGTCTCACCTGTCGTACGGGCGGGTGGTAAGCCTTGTCAATCGACTGCCGGCGAGGAGAAGAGTGGGCGAAGCAGCGTCGAGATTAGTGTCGTGTCGCTCTCGCTTGTCGTACCTGCGCACCGTCGCGGACCATATCCTCACAGTGAGGACAGACTCGCGGCTCTTCCATGCCCTCTGGTGCAAACACCCTCACATACCCTTCCGTAACGAAAGAACCGCAGTTCTGACATTGTGGCATGGTACCTCGCCGTACCACGTCGGATTAGTTAGAAGTTATGCACAACTTATATATCCATGTGTCTGACATGGGGCACAAACCACTTGGACTCCCACAGTGTGAGTGAGGCATGAACGACCTCTCTCCGGCGGCCCGTGCGGCGTTCGCTCGAACGTGGACAGACGGCAGACCGTGGGAGTTTCTCACCCAACTGACCGCACTCGGCGACCGGATGGCGGGCGGCGACGGCGACGCTCGTGCGGGCGACATCGTCGCGGACGCCTTCGCAGACGCCGGCGTCGAACACGTCGAGTTCGACACCTTCGAGATGGCACACTGGACGCGCGGCGAGACGACGCTCGAACTCACTGCTCCGGACGAGCGGTCGTTCGAGGCTATCGCACTCCCCTACTCCCCGGCGGCAGACGTCTCTGGCCCACTCGTCGACGCGGGATACGGGACGCCCGCCGAAATCGACGACCACGACGTCGAAGGCGCCATCGTCGTCGCCAGTACGACCACACCCGAAGGCGGACGGTTCGTCCATCGGGTCGAGAAGTTCAACTACGCCATCGACTCCGGTGCGAAGGGATTCGTCTTCGTCAACCACGTCCCTGGGCAACTCCCGCCGACTGGCACACTCCGATACAACGAAGAAGCAGTCGCACCCGCCGCTGGCGTGAGCAAAGAGACGGGTGCGTGGTTGCGTGAGTACGCGACCCGAGGAGGAGAGGCCCGCCTCACTATCGACGCCAGCACGGAACCCGGTGAGAGTCGAAACGTCGTCGGCCGAATCGGGCCAGACACCGACCGAGAACTCGTGTTCTGTGCGCACTACGACGCCCACGACACCGCCGAAGGTGCACTGGACAACGGGTGTGGCATCACCACTGTCGTCACTGCGGCCCGAATCCTCGCGGCGATGGACCTCGAACTCGGTATCCGCGTCGTCGGTGTCGGTGCCGAAGAAGTCGGCCTAATCGGCGCAGAACACCTCGTCGAGACACTGGACCTCGACGGCGTCGCCGCCGTGGTGAACGTCGATGGCGCGGGGCGATTCCGTGACCTCGTGGCGATGACGCATTCGTCCGACGCGATGGCCGACGTCGCCGAGACTGTCGCAGACGAGACGAGACACCCGATTCGCGTCGAGTCCGAACCCCACCCGTTCAGTGACCAGTGGCCGTTCGTCCGGGCGGGTGTCCCCGCGGTGCAACTCCACAGCGACAGCGGGGAACGTGGCCGCGGGTGGGGCCACACGCACGCGGACACACGAGACAAAGTAGACGACCGGAACGTCCGCGAACACGGGATGTTGGCCGCGCTTCTCGTCCGTGAACTCGCAGCGGCCGCTGCGGTCGACGAGATTCCGCGACTCGACGACGACGAACTCGTCGCCGCATTTCAGCAGGCAGACTTCGAGACAGGGATGAAGGCGGCGGGAATCTGGCCCACCGAGTGGGAGTAATCTCTTTCGGCGGCCTTCGTCTCACTCCGCACCGTCGATTCCATCCCGGATTCGCGTTCCGACGCGCCACCCGATTCGGTCTGCCAGCGCTCGCTCTGTGAACACTTCGACGGCGCTTTCGGCCGCGTCTGGGTCGACATCGAACTCGACACCCGGATACTCGACGGCCGTGAGGACGAGCGGTGTCGGCCGCGCAGGCGGCACACCGTCCGGTCCCTTCAGGTGTTCTGCGCCGAGTACGTCGGCTACCTTCGACATCGGGGCCGACCCCGACCCGACGACCTGAAGCAACGAGACCAGTCGGCGGACGAGTTCGCGGGCGAATCCACCCGCTTCGACACGGACGAGGAGAAAGTCGCCATCCCTGGTCAGGTCGCCGTCGATGGTTCGGACGGTGTTGTAGTCGTCGGGGGTGAGGTTGTGAAAGTCGTGTTCACCGCGGAGGGTGTCGAACGCCTCGGCGGCCCGTTCGTCGTCGAACGATTCGACCGGCGCGTAGAGGTCGTAGACGTACTCTCGACGGTTCGGTTGGTGTCTCGCGTGGAAGTCGTCGGGTACGTCGGCGGCGGCCCACGCTCTGACGGTTCCGGGGAGTTCGGAGTTCAACGCCCGTGGCGTACACCAGTCTGGGCACTCGAATGCGACGGTCTGTGCGAGTGCGGAGACGCCCGCGTCGGTTCGGCCGGCGGCGGCGTATCCCGTCGGCACCGCGTTCGACTCACAGACTCCGAGAGCACGACAGGCATCGAGAATCGCATCTTCGACGGTCGGGACGTCCGGCTGTCGCTGAAAGCCGTAGTACGGGCGGCCGTCGTAGGCGATACGGAACACGCGCATCGAAACGGAGTTCACCGCCGCTGTACTTAATCGGCCCACTCTGACGACGGCGTGTCTGTGTGGCTATGCGTCTTCTTCGAACGGTTCTTCCTCACCGCGAATGGTGAGGATGGGGACGTCCGTCATCCGAAGGACGCGTTCGGTGACGCTTCCGATGAGGTATCGCTCCAGTCCGCGACGGCCGTGGGTTCCCATGACGACGAGTTCGATGTCGTGTTCGTCAGCGTATCGGAGGATAGCGCGGTGTGGCGACCCGTGTTCGACGGCCGTCACGACGTCGACGTCTGCTCGTTGGACCACTTCGGCAGCCTCCAAGACGATCTTTTCACCTTCTTTTTCGTAGGCACGGACGAGGCCACCGGCGTCGAGTTGGGTCGCGTGGAGGACTCGCTCGTCGACGACGTAGACGACGTGAATCGTCGACCCGATGGTCGACGCCAGGTCGATAGCCTGTTCGAGGGCCGATTCACTCGGGGCACTCCCGTCGACGGGGACGAGAATCGTGTTGTACATCTCGGTTTTCGATATGCTGGGAGGAGAGAAAAGGACGTTCGCCAGAATCACTCTGCGAGAATCGACGCCTCGAGGTTCGTACGCGAGGAAATTCACTCCTCACGTGTCGGAGACGGACCGAATGCAGGGGCGTCTCTACTCGTAATCGACGTAGGTCGGTTCGTCCAAGTCGCCTGGGAAGTCGTCGACCGGTGCGGTCGTCTGGTCGCCAGACTCCATGTCTTTGATGGTCACTTCGCCGTTCTCTAAGTCACGTTCGCCGACGATGACGACGGTGCCGGCGTTGATGGAGTCGGCGTAGGACATCTGTGCGCCGAAACTCCGACCGGAGACGTCGACTTCGACGACGTTACCTGCGGCGCGGAGGTCACGGGCGATTCGTGAGGCGACGGTTCGGGTGTCGCCCACGGTGAGGATGTAGTACTCCGTCGTGAGTTCTTCTTCGGGCCAGACGCCGGCACGCTGACAGAGCAGTTGGAGTGGGGCGGCACCGATGCCGACACCGACCGCAGGCGTGGGTTGGCCACCGAACGATTCGATGAGGTCGTCGTATCGGCCGCCGCCGAACGCCGCACGAGAGACCTCGCCAGTCGAGTCGAAGCACTCGAAGACGACGCCCGTGTAGTAGTCGAGGCCGCGAGCGGTCGTCAGCGAGACGTGACAGAACTCGCCCGCACCGAAGTCCTCGGCCGCCGCGAGGACGTTCTGGAGGTTCTCGACTGCCGCCTCGACGTTCTCGCCGCCGAACTCTGCGATTTCGTCGAGGTCGCCACGTTCGAGGAGGTCGGCGAACTCGTCGGCTTGGTCGTACGAGAGACCCGCATCCGAGAGCAGTCCGAGATACTCTTCGCGTTCGACTTTCTCGGATTTGTCGACGGCGCGGACGGCGTCTCGAACGTCTACGTCGGCGTCGAACGACCGGAGGAGGCCGCCGAGGATGTCGCGGTGGGAGACGCGGAACTCGAAGTCGTCGGCGGTGAGGCCGAGGTCGGTCAGGGCGTCGGCCGCGAAGGCGAGAATCTCGGCGTCTGCCTCGGGTTCGGACGACCCGAAGATGTCTGCGTTCGTCTGGTAGAACTCGCGGAACCGGCCCTGTTGGACCTGTTCGTAGCGCCAGAACGGGCGCGTCGAGACCCACTTGATTGGCTTCGATAGCGCCTGCTGTTTGGCGACGACCATCCGGGCGACGGTCGGCGTCAACTCGGGGTTGAGAGTGACGTTGCGGCCGCCTTTGTCTTCGAACGCGTACAGTTCTTCGACGATTTCCTCGCCGGACTTGTCGACGTACATCTGCGTCCGTTCGAGGTACGGCGTCCCGATTTCGCGGAACCCGTAGCGAGCGGCGGTCGTCTCGACGGTGTCGAACACCTTGCGTCGAGCCGACATCTCCTCGGGGTAGAAGTCACGAAATCCCTTGAGTCGGTCGTACATGCCCAGTCGTTGGCGAAGGCTCCGCTTGAAACCTGTTGTTCGAGAGCGGTGGGGCGCGCGCTTCGTATTTATGTAGATACTATGCGGCGGTGTACTGCGCCGTTTCCGGACTTCTAGAGCACGACATCGAGGGTGAACGCCGACCGGTACTGTCATTTGAATGTATTACAAGTGTGGTGATAGTACACGCAAATGACGTCTTCTTGCTGTGATTCCGAACTACCACGCCATCTCGAATCTATGCTCACGAGTGACGCGTACGACTGGACCACCAGACGACCCGCGGAGACCGAAGACTACGAAGGACACACCACCTTCGATTCGAACACTACGCCCCGGTTGAAGGAGCGACAGAGACGATGAAGGACATCGGAAATCGGGTCATCGACAACAACGCTGGACTGTTAGGGGACGACAGAGAAGGAAGCGTCCTCGACGTGTTCGAACACTATCTCACGAAGGCAATCGAAGCCGACCGTGAGAACAGTTTCCGAATGGACATCGGGACCGGATTCCTCTTTTTCTCCGGGTTCGAAGCGATATCCGAAACGTTTCAGGAGCTACTCGAAACAGAGACCGTGAGCCAAATCGACGAACTGGAGTGGGGGACCGAAGCCCCCATCAGAGTCGTGATGGGTCCCGAAACGTCGAACCGGACGAAGTCGATTCTGCTCGCTCTCGTCACCGACCAAGTCATCGAATACGACGACGAGGCAATCGACGTGCTCCAGACGTTCATCAGAGACGGATTGATCGACTTTCGAGTCATCACTGAGCGGACCTTCCACCCCAAGCTGTACAGCTTCTACCTCCGTTCTGAGGTCCCAGATGACGTCTGGGCTGGTTCGGCTAACTTCAGTAGAAGTGGGCTTCAGAACAACATCGAACTCTCGGTGCAGATGCAGACCGGAAACCAAGACCGAGAGCTATTCCGAGAGTGGTTCGACAAACTGTGGGAACACGGTGAAGAGGACCTCGACGTGTTAGAAGTCCTCGAAACCGTCCAACAGAGTGACTACGTCTACCAGCCACCGTCTGTCTTCTTCGCGAAACTCGTTCGGTACCTCGACCGGGACTACTTGCTGGACAGTACGACTTCGGTCGATGGCTCTCCGCTTCTTGAGTACCAAAATTTGACGTACAACATCGTGATGGAGCGACTCCAGCGCTACGGGGGATACATCCTCTCGAACAGTGTTGGAACTGGCAAGACGTACGTTGCCGCACAGACTGCAGCGACCTATCAACGGCGGTCGCCAAATCAAGAGATCTTGGTTGTCGCGCCGTCGAGTGTGACCGAAGAGTGGAAATCGGTGTTCGAAGAGTTCGGCGTCGACGCGGACGCGGAGTTCCTCTCGATGGGGATGCTGCAGAAACAGCCACTCGAAGAGGCAACAGATGGTGACCGTATCTTCGATTACCGGGACTACACCGACCGATTTAGCTTGATTATCGTCGACGAGGCACACAACTTCCGGAACGACAGTAACCGCCGGAACAATCTGGAGGACATCGTTCGACAGAACCACGATGCCGACGTGTTGCTGACGAGCGCGACACCAATCAACATCAGTCCCGAAGACCTCTTTTCGTTGATCGACCTGTTCTACCGCGGACCGAGAGTCCAGCAGTTCGAGAAAGCGGGCTTGAAATCGCATTACGAGCGCACCCGACAGAAACTGAAGCAGTTAGACAACTACGACGACCTCAGCAGTGGCCTCATTCAGGACATCAAGCAGATAGAAAACGAGTTGTCCATCAAGATTACGTGGCGTATCATCCAAACGGAGTTCGAAGACGACCTTCGCCAGTTGGCGGGAGACGACGTCGAGTACGAGGACCCGGAAATCACAGAAGAAGAGTACGACTACCCCGCTCAGTACCAGAACGAAGTCTTCGACGAAATCGTTCCCTTCCTCGACCAACTCAATTACGAGCCTTCGAAGCTATGGGATGGGCAGGGATACCAGGACTTCGACAACCTGATTTTCCGGCACAAGTGGCGGTTGTATAAGCGACTGGAGAGCAGTCTCAAAGCGTTTCACGACAGCATCGACAATCTTCACAAGCGGTTTATTCTGTACTACGAGGCCATCGAACGGGACACGGCATTCGAAGAGAACGACGTTGCTGCGCTGTCTACCAGTATCGACCCGAACGAAGCGGCAAACGCGACGGACCTCGAACGACTCGGCACTGTCGTTTCCACCTACCGCTCTCTCGACCCGGACCTCCAACAGACCGTCCTCCGGAACTTACAGGCAGATATCGATCTAATCGAGCAGATGTTAGACCGAATCACGTCTGCGTTTGGCCGCGCGTCAACTATCCCCTACCCCGGAGACCGAAAGGTCACGAGACTTCGGTCGATTATCGAAGCGAAACTCTCTGAGGACAAACCGCTGGTCATCTTCTCGCAGTACAGTGACACAGTCGAATACCTGTACCAGAGTCTCTCTGCAGAGTTCGACGGCGTGCGGCGTATTCACGGAGGGTTATCAACTGACAAAGAGGAATTCGTCTCTACGTTCAACCGTGGCGAGTTCGACGTAATCATCACGACAGACATGTTGGCAGAGGGGGTCAACATTCCGCGTGCAGACGTCATCGTGAACTTCGACCTCCCGTACAACCCGGTCACACTCATCCAGCGGACTGGGCGGGCGTTACGGATTACGAACCCGAAGAAAGTCGAGGTTCACAACTTCCGTCCTGCGGGGTCTATCGACCGCGAACTCGAACTGTACGAGAAGTTGGACGCACGACTCGACACCATCCTCGACATCGTCGGGTTAGACTTCATCGTCTGGTTAATGGACGAGAAGAAAATCGAGCAGTTGCACAAAGACGAACGCGAAGAGTATCTGGAAAGCTTAGAAGAGTACAACGACACGATGGCTTCCTCGGACCCGAGTGAGATTGCCCCGGAGCAATCCCCACCGGAGGAGACACGGACGGACCGGGTTTTACGGCGAGCCATCGACACGTACAACTTGTCTCCGGACGACATCTCGGTGGTCTCAGCGTCCATAAATCGGCCCATATACACGACTCTTGAATCCGCCGGTGGACAGGACCAACCGACCGCTGACATCGACGCCGAAGTTCGTGAAACGCTCTTGTCAGGGTTTGCCATACTCGGTGAGACTGGCGGCGACCCGTCTGTCTGGACGCCGCTTCACCGGAGTGTGAAAGCAGGACCGAAAGGTGTGGGACTCACAGCGAGCGATACGGACACTATCGAAACGATTCGAAAAGAACGCCAAGAACAGTATAACCGAGAACGAGTGACTGCTGGTCAGTTAGGTCGTGCCGCGTCGCAACTGATCGACCTCGTATCGGACGTGCTAGGTCTGGTTTCGGATTCGGAGATGAAAGAGACACTCAGTGCTGTCCGAGAACGGTTAGAAGCAGACGCGTACACCGTTCCACAGCGCAATACTCTGGAGGACGCGCTGTCATCAATTCAAAAAGAGGACTACGGGTGGATGTCGAACCCGGACACCGAGATACGGAACTCATCGGAATGGCAAACAGTTATTCAATTATCGCAGAAAGGCACGAGTACTTCCGGAGAGAGCGAAGTAAAAGCCGTCATCAAATACCACACCAATGACTGACGCTGCAGACTACCCGACTACGCTAGACGCCACCCCCACGCACAGAACTGACGGTGGCTACGGATACGAGTACCTCGTCGACGCCGCGTACTTCGAAGAGCCAACGTCGGATACGGTCACGTACGACCCCGGCCACGACGTCACGTATCAGTTCAGTATCGAGGGGTCGGTGCGGATTGCATACTTCGAGTTCCCGATGTCGGCCGTCCCTCGGGACACGCCGAAGAAGATTACCCAGGAGTTGAAACGACGGACTCGACTGCAGTACTTCTGGTTCTTCGACCCGGAGACCAATCGAGTGCAGGTGTTCCGTGCGTCTCGGGGGAACTTCCAGTTCATCTACAACCCCGACCACCACACGTCGACGACGGCAGAGAGCAAGCGCGATAAGTTACGCCAGGTCCCGGACGATATCAACGCACTCTTCGATTACAAGGACGTCGTCGACCGTTTCTACCGAGAGCTGTGGGACCATCGCTCCGACCTCGCGAGTTCTCTCAGGACCAAGAGTGGTCACACGCTGAGCAAGAGAGAAGAACTCCTCTCTGCACAGCGTATCATCGACCGTCTGGTCTTCCTCTACTTCCTCGTCGAACGCGGCGTCGTCGTTCCGGTGAACGACTCGAAAGAGATGGTTCCTGGGAAGACAGACCGTGTGTTCGACACGCTCGTGGGCGAACACGACGACTTCTGGGCGCTCCTTCGGACCATCTTCTTCGACCGATTGAACTCCAAAACCACTGACGACATCAAATTCACCGGGTCGTACTGGCTCCACGTCCCGTATCTCAACGGTGGACTGTTCCAACCCGAGGACCTCGAAACCACGGCGGGCGAACTCGTCTCGGAAGACGAAGAGCTAGTCGTCGAGGACTTCGATTGGGAGGCCCTCGTCAGCGAACTCAACGAGTACAACTGGCTTCTGGATGGACTCGAGGGGACGGACGAAGACGAAGCCGACACCGTTGGAAACCTGACCCCTGCCGTCCTCGGCTACATCTACGAGAAGTTCGTCATCTCGGTGAGTAAAGTCGGTGACGACGTTCGTCTGAGTGACCTGGACGCGTCGGAACGAAACGACCTGTTGTCGGAAGGAAACAGCGAAGTCGGCGCGTACTACACGGGCGAGGACATAACCGACTTCAAGGCCCGTCGGGCGTTGTGGGAAGGGTTGCTGGAGAAGTTCGACGAAGACCTCGGTAGTGGAGCGGTACCCAACGAACTGAACGTCACCGACCTGTACAGACCGGGCAACGAGCAGTCTGGGCGAATCGAGTCGGACCAAAAAGACGGGTTCGACGTCCTCTACGAGGAGTACAAGACGTCCGAGGAGGTTCTGGAGTACGTCGATTCGAAGTTGACGGAACTGAAGGTGTGCGACCCCGCCGTCGGGAGCGGTTCGTTCGCGCTCGCGGTGGCGAACACGCTGTTCGAGTGGCGCTCGATGTGCCGACCCGACACCGACGAGTACGTCCTCAGACGCCAGATAATCGCACAGAACATCTTCGGTGTCGACATCCTGGAGGGAGCGACAGAGATCTGCAAGTTGCGTCTGTGGCTGTGGCTGATTAGTGCGACACCGGTAGACACGACCGAAGGCGCACCCGTCGACGAGCGAGACGAGATTCCGCCGCTCCCCGACATCACGTTCAACATCCGAACAGGGAACAGTCTCC
Organism: Haloferax marinum; assembly: GCF_009674625.1. GTDB lineage: Archaea > Halobacteriota > Halobacteria > Halobacteriales > Haloferacaceae > Haloferax > Haloferax marinum. Next base: position 2,093,342 of record NZ_WKJQ01000001.1, read on the forward strand.
TCGGGTTCACCGACACGGCTGCTGTGACCGGGAAAGAGCAGTACACGCTCGATTCTCTGACGATGAAGGACCGACTCAGAACGTATGGGCGAGACGTCGGTGACTACAGGGAATCTGCCGACCCCGAAAAACAGACGAAGCGCGAACTCGAACGCCGGCACGACGAACTGAAATCGGAGCTCGACGAGTGGTACGCAGGTGCACAGAGCGACTCGAACAACAACCGCCTCACTATCGCCGACCACGTCGACGACGTCGGGTCGGCGTGGGACAGTCTGAACGCCGCGCCGCAGTCTTCGACGACGCTCAGTGTCAAAATCCCGGATGGGATTCCCGACTCTATCGACGAGTATCTGGTGCAGAACGGCTTCACCACGTACAAATACAAAGCTCGGTTGGATAGTCCGACACTCGAGAAAGACGACGTCGAGAAGATTTTCGACCACCTCCGACAGCACTTTTCGGACCCCGAGGATTGGAGCGTCCTCGTCGAACGAGAGTACGCTGGGCAGGACTTCCGCGACGACAAACTGGACGCGTGTCACTGGCCGCTCGAATTCCCGCAAGTGTTCGTGGATAACGGCGGGTTCGACGTCGTCATCAGCAACCCACCGTACGGTGCGTCTCTCAGTCCTGAAGAAGAGCCACTGCTGAAGACCGAGACCAACTACGAGTGTCAGGGGACGAACGACTCGTGTGAGTGGTTCTACGAACGGGCGTTGGACCTCGTCCACGACCGGGGTGTCATCTCCTACATCGTCAGCAAGAGTATCGCCTTCTACAGTTCGTGGTCCGACATCCGCGGACGACTGCTCGAGGAGACCGAGTTCAAACACATCTTCGACGTCGGCCTTGGATTCGTCGGCGTGAATCTGGAGACCATCGCCATGGTCAACACGCTCGGCGGTGACGGCCGGCGAAGCACTCCGACGGTGCACCGAAGCAAAGACCTCCGAAGTACGACTGCGAACCAACCGGTCCACCTGGGATGGGTCGACCAAGCGTTCATGATGGATTCGAAGACCATCATCTTCCGACCCGTGACTGACGACCAGAGCGACGTCTTGGAGCGCCTGCTCTCACACGGACGGCGTCTCGGTGACGTGATGTCCACCGACGACACGACGAGGCAGTTGTACATCCCGGACAGTACGAAGAAGAACCTCGACGACGGCGACGACCACTACATCAACAAGAACCCGTGGGTCCAGGAGTTCTACTTGGAGGACATCTGGCACAAAGACCTCGGCGACTACCGCGACTCAGTCGACGAATACGCCGTTCCGCGCGTCATGCTGAAAGTCCTCCGAGGGACCCGACTCCGTGCGTGGGTCGACCCAGAGGGCGAAGTGGTCGGGACGGAAAAGCTCGTCAACGTTCCACTCGAAGAGAGCAGTCCGGAAGAGATTGCGTTCGTGTACGCTGCACTGAACCACCCATGTGCGTCTTTCTACCTCCAGAAAGCGATTTTCTCGGAGACGACAGAGACCGCACGGGTGATGGACGGTCAGTACTCGAAGCCGATTCCGATTCCCGACGTCTCAGAAGCTGTCGAAACGGCTGTTGCACACCTCGCGTGGACGCTCACGATGGCGAGACAACTGGACCACGACTCGAACCGCGACCTCACGGACGACGTCGACACCATCCACTCCGGCCTCGACGCGATTCTCGGTGCACTGTACGTGGGTACGTCGTCCGAAACGGTCGACCGCTGGTGTGACACGGTGGAGACGACCGACCCTGATACCGAACGCGTCCACGAACTGTTTGGAGCGTTCTACACCGAGCGGTTCGCCACTCGGAACGGGCGTCCAGACCAGTACTGGAACGAGATTCAGTCGCTCGTCGAAGAGACTGTCGAGACGGTCTCACAGTGGGACACCGACGAGATTACGACATCGCGCGAGATGGACGTCGTCGAAGCGGTTCTCTGATTCGAGTCGGTGACTGGTTACCCGACGACCGAAACGAGCGTCCCCACGTCACCGATTGCGATGAGTGTGACGCCGGCGACGGCGAGAAACGCCGCGACGAGGCGGGTCCCGAACTGCGATTCACGGAGAATGACACCACCGAGAACGACGGCCACGACGGCCTGCGTGTTGATGATCGGCGACCCGATACTGGCCGGAATCAGCGAGAACGCCACCGAGGTGACGTGTTCGCTCCCGGCGACGACGAGGCCCATGACGGCGAACCTCGGTAGGTGGCCCCGAACCGATTGCCAGTCGCGGACGGCGAGTGGGAGCAAGACGAGCGCCCCACCGACGAAGAGAATCGGAACCCACAGCGACGTCGGGATGGACAACTCTTGGAGGGAGACCCGTTTTCCGACGTCGCTGACGGCGTAACAGATGGCGCTGGCGAGGGCAAACTGCGCCGGCCGAGAGTTCGCTGCCCGGCGAAGCGGGTCGAAGAGCTTTCCACCCTGGTAGTTGGTAACGTACACTGCCAACGTCGCGACGGCAACACCGACGAGTTGGAGCGCAGTCAGGTGCTGTGAGAGCAGAACGATTTCGATGGGCAAGACGAATACGGGGACGAGTTTGTTTATCGGCGCGACGTACGACACGTCACCGCCGTCGAGGGCTTCGACGAAGAGGACGAACCCGAGGCCGATGAAGACGATGGTGATGAGGACGACACCGACGCCGACGAGTCCGAGTTCGGAGAACGTTGGTATCGGCGCGGCGTCGAGCCTCGTCGCAGTGACGGGTGCGTACCACGTGACTGCGAACATGTTGATGACGACTGCGAGTTGCGCCGCGGAGTATCCCTGGAAGTAGCGTTTGAGGCCGAAGATGTAGACACCCCACCCGAGGGCAGCGAGAATGGCGAAGAGGATACCGGGGTCCATAGTTCGTCTGGCACCTTCGGAGAAGAAAAGCGACGTGATGCACGCCCGCCGACTGGCGAGGTGCGAGTCGAACAACCGACGCTGTCGCCGTCGCGACCTGCTTACCGGCGACCGTGGACGTAACTTTGGATGTGGTCGGGGAAGACTTCCTCGACGGCTTCGGCACCGTACTCGTCGGCGATGAGTCGTCTGAGTTCTCCCTCGTAGTCTGCCTTGGGTATCTCTTCGGACGGCCCCGTCTCGACGTCGAGGTGGGACTCGACGAGACGGTCGACCGCACCGCGGCCAAAGCCCGAAAGCGGTGAGAGGTAATCGACGCCGTGGCGGTCTTCGAGACTCTGTGCCTGTGCCCGTGAGATGGACGGGACACGGTCGTCACGGCGTGTGCCGTCGGCGACGGCGTCGAAATCCAGTCCACAGACGGCTTCCAGGGCGTGTTCGTGGACCGTCTGGATGCCGTTTCGTGGGTAGCCGTCTTCGACCATCCGCGTGGCCGCCTCGTCGGCGACTTCGCGGTCGAGCTCGAGCGTCTCGAACTCGTATCCCAGTTCGAGTGCCGCGTCTCTGGCGTGTTGCCAGTCGTCGGTGACGTCGAAGTGCGCCGTCACGAGCGTGACGTCGTAGAACGTATCGAGAAGCAGTGCGGCGAGCGAGGAGTCCTTGCCGCCGCTGTAGAGGAGCGCGAGTTCCACGTGTTACCGGCGTCGAATGTTGAAGCTCTTGGACTCCGGCTGGAGTTCTTTCAGGAGCGCTTTCATCTTGTCGTCGTCGATGCGGCCCTGAATACGGCCGCTCTGGGCGAGGGCGACGATTTGCCGTTCGACCTGTTCTGCGAAGTCCGGTTTGGACATCTGGACCGCGTTGAGTCGCTGGCGTGCTTCGTCGGTCAGGAACTGTTTGAGGAGGGCCTGTTTCTGCTGTTCGGCACGCTGCTGGGCTGCTTCCTCGGCTTGTTGCTGCTCTGCAGAGCCTTGCTGTCCAGCCTGCTGTTCTTGGAGCTCTTGCATCTTCTTCCGTCGAAGCTCCTCCAGTCGCTCATCGTCTGGGCTGCCACTCATACACTAGCGCACGGTCTGATGTCTGAAAACCATTACGGACCGGTCTACAGACCGCTCTCTCCGGGTTTGCGGCCAAAGAAGAACTCTCGGTGTGTCGGTGTCGTCTACGCGTAGCGTTCGAGTTCCGGGCGGTCGAGTTCGGCGAGAACGTCGGACGCGGCGTTGTCGAGGAAGCTGCTCCCCTCGGCGGTGATGCGGCGACCTTCGCCCTTGGCGGTCTCGATGAGGCCTTCGTCTTCGAGCTGCTGGAGGAGCTTACGGATGACCTTCTTGCTGCCGGTGTCGCTGTGTGCGCCTGCGACACTGTATCGGTTCGAGCCACGCTTGAGGCCACCGTACTCGGTGGAGAGGCGGTCGACACCGATCGGACCGTTCATGGCGACTTTGCGGAGCAGGCTCGCACCACGGATGAACCAGAAGTTGTCCTGCTGTGGGGGCAGTTCACGGGTCTGACCGGTCTTTGCGAAGGCCATCCAGTCAGGTTGCTCGATACGGTCCTCGAGTCGTCCGGCTACCTCGTCGATGAGGGCGTCCGCCGGGACGTCATAGATGGTTACCATGGGTATGGGTTCTTAATCGCGGCGTTTAAAGGCATCGTATTCGCCTGATACGGGCAGTTGAAGCCTCCTGCGCACCGGTCGGCATGTGTTGGTCCCGCATCCCACGATGTCGGCTCGCCACCCCCGTGATGTCGGTTCCTCACCCCACGATGTGGCCGTTATGCTCGCCACTCGCGAGCACTCTCGAGGCCCAACACGAGGCCGCCGACGAGTGTCGGAACCCAGTAGATGAAGCCACGGAAGAGGACGACACCGGCAGTCGCCACGTCGAACGAGACGGCACCACTGGCGGCCGCGACGAGGATAGCGAGTGTCCACTCGATGCCGCCTGCCCCGCCGGGAAGCGGCGTGACGCCGGCGATTGCACCGATTGGAACGACGAACAGCGCGATCGAGAAGGCGATGGGTGCGCCGATGGCGTGGAACGCGACCCAGAGGCCGACCATCTGGAACAGCCACCCGAGGCCAGACAGTCCCAGGGCGACTGCCAACCCGCGTGGATTCCGGCCGACGCGTTCGATAGCTCGGAAGAACCCGTTGATTCTGCGTTCGACACCGTCTGTCGACGGGACGCGCACGCGTGGAACGTATCGTGCGACTCGCTGAATGATCGGCGTCAGTGCGTCGATGAGTTTCCGTTCGAGTTCGTACCGTCGCTGCCAGACGATGTAGACGGCGGTGGGGACGCCGATGGCGAGTCCGACGACGGCGACCAGAGCGATTTCGAGGTTTCGGCCGAGCGTGACTTCGGTCGCGTAGTAGCCCGCACCGATGAGGGCGATCGTGATAGACGGGACGAAGTTTATCGTGTCCACGCTGGCGATAGCCGCGAGTCCCGTCTCGTACTCGGTGTCGGCACTCCGCGAGATGAGGAGTGCGGTGACGGGTTCGCCACCGGCCTGTCCGAACGGGGTGATGTTGTTCGAAAACATCGCTCCGGTGAAGACGAGGAACGACCGCAGAACGCTGATGTCGACGCCGAGAACCCCGAGTACTGTCTTCAGGGAGGTCCCCCACGTCACCAACCAGAGTATCGTGATGACGAACAACCCCGCCACGAAGGCCGGACTCACCATCGTCAACCGATTGATGAGTTCGTCGACGCCCGCGAAGTAAAACAGGACGGCGAAGACGACGAACGCTGCGGCGAACCCCAGTATCGTCGCTCGAATATTCTCGCGGGCCATCTGCCCGAAGTGGGTCCACGAAAGGCATTAACCCACCGGATTACACGGACGAACTCGGGTGTGTCTGCCGACTGTTCCGAGAGCTACCTGGATAGATGGACATTTCTGCCGGGGGAGACACGGTCGGTGTATGGACGAGCGCACCGCCCTTCGACTGCTCGCCGCGGACCTCCCCGGTGCCGGTGACGACGCTGCAATCGTCGACGACCTCGTCGTCACGACCGACATGCTTCACGAGGCCACCGACTTCCCTGCTGGGACGACTCGCTACACTGCTGGGTGGCGAGCAGTCGGCGCATCGCTGTCGGACGTGGCCGCGATGGGGGCGACGGCGACGTGTGCAGTCGCTGTCTACGCCGCTCCAGAACTCGACGAGGCGGAACTCGGAGACTTCGTACAGGGCGCACGCGACGTGTGTGAGGCCGTCTCCGCAGAGTACGTCGGCGGTGACCTCGATACACACCACGAGTTTACGGCAGTGAGTACGGCTATCGGCCGCACTGACGACCCGGTGCTTCGGTCCGGTGCAACTCCGGGTGACCTTCTCTGTGTGACGGGCGAACTCGGCCGCTCGGCCGCCGCAGTGCGCCTGTTCGACGCTGGCGAGGTAGAACGTGCCAACGACCTGTTTCGGTTTACCCCGCGCGTCGACGCCGGTGTCGAACTCCGCGACACCGCGACGGCGATGATGGACTCCAGCGACGGACTCGCCCGGTCGGTCCACCAACTCGCAGAAGCGAGCGATTGTGGGTTCGAACTCGACTGGGACGCGCTGCCGGTTCACGACGCTGTCGAGACGGTCGCCACCGACGACACCGACCACCGCGACCTCGCCGCGTACTTCGGCGAGGATTTCGAACTCGTGTTCACGATTTCAGAAGACGAACTCGACGCTGCCCGTGCCGAAATCGACGTGCCACTCACTGTCGTCGGACGGGCGACTACTGGGTCAGAAGTCGTCGCAGACGGTGAGGCGGTTCCGGACCGTGGATACACCCACGGCGGTGACTGAGCTTCGAAAACTGGTTTTGGGACACCACCCCACTGCGTCTCCTCACGCCGGAATCACTTGAATCGGCACGAGGAGGAAACACGCCGCCCCGAGTGCGAACGTGAACAGGCCGACAGCGATGCGGCCCGGTCCGAGCGGTGTCTCGTCGACTGGGTCTGCAGGGCCGTTGTAGGCGATGAACGTCGAGAGGAGGCCCCAGAAGAACCAGAGGCCGACGGATTCGTTGATGCTGAGGCCACGGACGTAGTAGAGGTAGCCCGCGATACCGAACAGGAACAGCGGGACGGCCGCAGCGAGAGATTCCTGTCGTTCTCCGAGCATCGCACGGACCATGTGACCGCCGTCGAGTTGGCCGACCGGGAGCAGGTTGAGGACGGTGAAGAACATCCCGACCCACCCGCCGATGACGACGGGGTGGACGACGGTCCGGGGGTCAGGGTACTCGGTCGGTTGGCCGAGTGCCGCGGCGATGGCGTCGAGCAGCGGCGGGTTGTTGAAGACGATGACGTCACTGGAACTCGAGAACGCCCACGCCGGGACGGTCAGCGGTTCGAGTGAGAGGCCGATGACGGTGACGACGATGGTGGCCGCGAGTCCGGCGAGCGGGCCTGCGACACCGATGTCGAACAGCGCCTTTCGATTCGGCATCTGCCCCCGCATGCGGATAATCGCCCCGAGCGTCCCGAACGGGAAGATGAACGGGATGAGATACGGGAGTGAGACGTTGACACCGTGGTACTTCCCCATGAGATAGTGGCCGAGTTCGTGGACAGAGAGGACACCGAGGACAGCGGCGGTGAAGGGCCACGCTTGGAGCGCTAACAGTGGATTTGCGGTCAAGTCGGAGAACGGTACGTAGTACCACCCCACCGCTCCGACGAACAACGTCGAAACGATGGTCGCGACGAAGAGCGCGAGGTTCTTCCACGGGAACCCGTCGATACCGGTCGAGATGGGTTCGGCGACGACGATGTCGGTACCACCGAACCCCGTCGTCTGTGCTTGCACTTCGTACCCTGCCTGACGGAACGCAGGCCACACCTCCCGAACGAGCATCTGTTCGGGGACGAGCGACTCACCGTAGTAGACGAGTCGTCTCCCGTCGGTCCGTGTTTCCTGTACGTCGAAGACCGTACGAAGTACCTCGACCGGCGGTCCGTCCGCCGATTCGGCCTGTTCCATTGCCACTCGGTAGGCGTGCGACGTGCATAAATCCCGTGACGAGACGTTTCGCTCACGCTGTATCAGTCACGAGTGACGGGTGAGTTCCCTAAAATCGGGGACTAGCAGAGAGAAGAGTTGGGGGTCGACCCAACAGGTAGTGGTGTTTAGGGCGGGTGTGTGTCGATGATGTTCGGCGGGCAGTGGTCGTGGCAGGCGGGTGGTGGTGGTGAACGGGTGGTGGTGAACGGGTGGTGGTGGACGGGTGGTGTTCTGTGAGTCGAGATGGGGTCTCTCGGGGTGATTCGGGCGGGTTTTCGGCTCGTTCGTCGTTCAGGCAGCAGATTCGACACGCCACGTGGTCGCACTCGTGTACGACCACTTCTCGATGGTCAGCTCCGTCGCGGAATCGCGGAGCTTGACCATCAGCGCGCCGATCTCTTTGGGAGAGAGACCGACGTCGTCGGCGATGAACTTGCTCTTGAAGTACATCTCGCCATCTTTGGCACGTTCGAGCAGATACTGCTTGAGACGGTCTTCCTTCGAGCTGCCATCGGTGGAGGGGGATGCTGTAACGCTCATCTGGTACACCTCACTCCTTCATACCTCCCATAAGGTGTTATAAAGGAAGGAACGTTGAGATTAGTTCGACCGCTTTCAGCTTGAATCCACGAAAAGAGTCCATTTTACAACTCTTCTAGAAACGCTTAGATATTTTATAACGCCATTTAGGAGATTTATTCGCAACATAATATACTAAATGAATGTGTCTCAAATATGCCTCGAATGTGGTTAGAAAAACACCATTTCACGGCAAAATCGACCCCAATCAGCACCGAATGTGGGGTCGCCGGAGTCGGACGAGTCGACCGGGACCAAGTCGGTGACTCAGCGGTCGTGTACCCAGAACTCCTCTTCGACGGTCGTCTCCTTCTTGAATATCGGAACTTCGTCCTTCAGTCGGTTGATGCCGTCTTCGACGGTTTCGAACGCCTCGGTCCGGTGTCCTGCGAGGACGACGACGAACACGATGTCCTCACCGTCTTCGATGCGGCCGACGCGGTGGTGCATGACGACCCGGTAGACGCCGTCTCGCGCTTCGAGTTCCTCCGATATCGTCGCCATCTTGGCCTCTGCGACACCGTCGTACTTCTCGAATTCGAGTGTGACCGTTCGTGCGTCGCCTTCGGCGTCTTTCGCGCGGACTCGCCCGGTGAATGTCGCAATCGCACCCGCGTAGTCTGCCTGTGGGTCGTCTTTTATCTGCTCGACGAGCGACTCGAGTGTGACGTGCGGTTCGAAGGATTCGACCTCGGCCGCGAGCTCGTCGACGTCGATGTCGTCGACGTCCTCCGCTTCGGTGACGACGTTCGTGGCGTCTGTGCCGCCGAGTGATACCGTCGGGACGCGCGCCTCGGGGAATCCGGTGAGGAGCGCGAAGTCGTACTGCGCAGCGAGTTCGTCGAGAAGCGAGTCGAGCGTCCGGTCGTCTCCGCCACCCATCCAATCTCCGTCGGGTGTGAGCCCGTACGAACCGCTGACTCCGTCGGTCGTCTCTGACTGCCTCGCGGTGCCCGGAAGCGATTCGACGGTGGCGACACGGCCGTCCAGTTTGGGAGCGAGTCGCTCACAGAGGACGGTTGCCCCCGGACCGACCACGCCAAGTACGTACATACAGAGGCTCACGGCCCGCGTCGCTTTAAGATTGCTCCGGTTCTCAGGAGATTTCTCGGGTTACGCCGTTGGTCCGATTAGGCCGGACCGTCGCCGGTCGGCCGAGTCCGATAGAGATACAGCGAGATGCCTGCACCGAGAAAGCCCAGCGACGTGGCGACCCACGGTGCGAGCGCGCCGACGAGCGTGTCGGCCGTCGCGGGGAGTGTATCGTACTGCCAGAGCGCCCACCCGATGGAGAAACACGCCACGACGACCCAGTAGAGGCCGGTTCGACTGTCGAACTCGCCTCGGTAGTACCGGACGAAGAGCGCCCCGAGGGCGAGTCCCCACCCGACGACGATGAAGGTGATCGTCTCTACGGTGACCAGTCGCATACCCGTAGTCGCCGCGAGACTGGTTTAAACCCCCCGACACGGGTGTCTCGCACTTGATAACCCTTAAGACGCGCTCACGGATACCCGTGTGCAATGAGAGTCGTCATCTCCATCGGCGGAAGCGTACTCGCGCCGGACCTCGACCCAGAACGTGTGGAAGGCCACGCGTCGGTCGTCGAAGCACTCGCGCGAGAGGGGTGTGAAATCGGTGCCGTCGTCGGCGGCGGCGGTGTCGCCCGCGATTACATCGGTGCGGCCCGCGACCTCGGTGCGAACGAAGTCCAACTCGACCAAATCGGTATCGACGTGACCCGAATCAACGCCCGTCTGTTGATCGCGGCGCTCGGTCCGCAGGTCGACCCGAAGGTCGCCCACGACTACGAAGACGCCGGCGACGCCATCCGTCGCGGCGACATCTCCGTGATGGGCGGCGTCATGCCGGGGCAGACGACCGACGCCGTCGCGGCGGCGTTCGCCGAATACGTCGACGCCGACCTGCTCGTCTACGCGACGAGTGTCGACGGCGTCTTCAGCGCCGACCCCAAGAGCGACCCCGACGCGACCAAGTTCGAAGAGATGGCCGCGGGTGAACTCGTCGACGTCATCGCCGACATCGAGATGAGCGCAGGCTCGTCTGCGCCGGTCGACCTGTTAGCCGCGAAACTCATCGAACGCGCGAAGATGCGGACCATCGTCCTCGACGGAACCGACCCCAAACGCATCGAACCCGCGGTTCTCCGCGGCGAACACTCGGGGACCGACATCATCCCGGAAGGCGGCGACGAACCGACCTACTGGGCCCAGTGAGATGACGACGGACGAAGACACCTCCGACGCGGCCGCCGACGACTCGCCCGACGCCTTCGACGACGCGGGCGGTTCGAGCGACGACCACCGCGATTTCTGGGCTGACGACGTTGCAGACGAAATCGAAGCACGAGACCCCGACGAGCCAATCGTCATCAAGGGCGGCGTCTCGCCGTCTGGCGTCGCCCACCTCGGCAACTTCAACGAGATTATCCGCGGCTACTTCGTCGCCGAAGTGCTCCGCGAACGCGGTCACGAGGTTCGCCAGGTCTTCACGAGTGACGACAAGGACCCGCTCCGCAAACTCCCCCGCAAACTCGCCGACGAAGACGGAAACATCGTCGGTCTCGGCGAAGTCGATGCCGGCGCACTCGGGCGCAATCTCGGCAAGCCTTACACGTCGATTCCGGACCCGTTCGGTGAAGAGGAGTCCTATGCGGCCCACTTCGCCGCCCTGCTGAAAGCCGACGCCGACCGTCTCGACATCCCAGTCGAGATGCTCTCGAACACGGAGATGTACGAGAACGGCGAGTTCGACCCTGTCGTCGAGCACGTCCTCGAGAACATCGACACCGCACGTGAGGTGCTCGCGAAGTACCAGTCGAAAGTCGACGCGGACTACGTCCCGTTCAACCCCGTCTGTGAAGAGTGCGGGAAGATTACGGAGACCGTCACGTCGGTCGATACCGAGGCTGGAACCGTCGACTACGTCTGTACCGACATGACCGTCGGCGACAACACCATCGACGGCTGTGGCCACGAGGGAACGGCGACGTTCCGCGAGGGCAAACTGCCGTGGCGCTTCGAGTGGCCCGGCCAGTGGCAGGTCCTCGGCGTCGACTTCGAACCGTTCGGCAAGGACCACGCCGAAGGGTCGTGGCCCTCCGGCAAGGATATCGCGGAGAACGTTCTCGAGTTCGAACCACCGATTCCGATGGTCTACGAGTGGTTCACGCTCAACGGCGAAGCGCTCTCGTCGTCGGCCGGGAACATCGTCACCGTCTCGGAGATGCTCGAACTGCTCGAACCCGAGGTGCTCCGGTACTTCTTCGCGCTCAACCCGCGGAAGGCCCGTGACCTCGACCTCTCGCGTCTCGACCAACTCGTCGACGACTTCGACCGCTTCGAACGCGCCTACTTCGGCGACGTCGACGACGAGAACCTCACGCGGTTCGCCAAGCGCGCCTACCCGTTCGTCGTCGACGAGGTGCGCGAAGACCGCGTCCGACTTCCGTACACGTTCGCTGCCGTCCTCGGGATGACCGACGACGAGGACCTCCGCAAGCAGATGGCCACGAACGAAGGCTTCTTCGACGACGACACGCCCGACGACGTGGTCGAAGAGGCACTCGCTCGTGTCGAACGCGCCCGTCACTGGGCCGAGAAGATGGACAACGCGTACAACTACCGCCTCCAGGTCGACCTCCCCGAGTTCGACTTCGACCCAGCAGTCGAGACGGCACTCGACGAACTGGCCGACTTCGTCGAGGAGAACCACGACGGCGAGGCGATTCAGGGCGAAATCTACGAGACTGCCCGTCGCAACGACATCGAGATGGGCGACTTCTTCGCCGCCGGCTATCGCCTCTTCTTCGACGCGACACAGGGTCCGCGTCTCGGTGAGTTCCTCGGGGAACTCGAACAGGACTTCGTCGTCACGCGCCTCCGTCGCGAGGCCTGACGTCGCTGTCACGTCCGACGCGACCACCCACGCCAGTCAGTTTTCTTCTATCGCGTCGATGACGACCGCTCCCACGACGAGGAGTCGAGGGTCGATGTCGTCGCGTTCGAGGTCGATGGAGTAGGTGTCGCGCAGTGAGAACTGCTCGTCGATGGCACCGACAGAGTCGCCGGTGGCGTTCTCGACGCGGTACGAAAACGGGATGAGCGTCGTGATGAACCGGCGGGCGACGGCCATCGGTACGTTGTCCTCGACGATTCGGCCGACCACAGACCCGTTCGAGTCGAGCAGTTGGTAGGTGTGTTTCGCGAAGGAGAACGCCCCGCGTTTGACTGCGCCCACGCGGTCACCAGTCTGGCTATCGACGATATCGTACGCCGCCGACACGTCGAGGACGCTGTCTGCTTTCACGCGAAAACGTTCTTCGCCCGTCTCGTAGTCGTCGAGTCGGAAGTCCTCTTTCAGTTTGAACTTCTTCTTCTTCGCAGAGAGAATCGGTGTCTCGTCGCCTGGGCCCTCGGCTTCGTAGACGACGTACTTGGTGCCGATAGAGACCTTCTGGCGGACTTCGTAGGTGGAACTCTCGAACATGGGTTCGGATGGTTCCGTCTTGGGTTAAAGACCTTCTGGGGGACGACTTATGTTCTCGTCGGGTGTACTCTCGGTACGGTTCGCTCTCCCCGAGCGACCCGTTTGCGGCCCCGCCGCAGTGACCTCATATGTCTCTCATCGACTTCATCAAGGCTGTCGAGGAATCGCAAGAAGAGTTCGACGTCGAATTAGAAGAGTTCGACGCCGACTCCGAACAGGCAGCGACTGCTGACGACTCGTCCGGTGGTCGGTCACTCGGACGCCTCTTCCTCGTGGTCGTCCTCCTCGCTGGTGCGGCGTACGTCGTCTACCGACTCCGTTCGTCGGCTGGCAACGAGTCGTTCACCGATATCGAACTCGGTGCCGAGAGCGCCGACGCAGGCGTGAATGAGGCGGCCGACGACGCGACCGTCTCCGTCGAACACGACCCTGACGACGAGACGACAGGCGACGAAGCGGCACCTGAGGAGACGGAGTCGGAGTCGGACACCGAAGACGACGCCGTCGAAGTCGAAATCGAGTCGCCGGACGACGACTCCGACGACGACGCGTAAGGATTCGACCCGACTGGAATGCCGTACCCCGAAGTGGAGTACCGTAACCCGAACGCCTTTTGGCGCGCGACGCTTCCATTCGGGCGATGAACACGCTGCTGTGGATCCTCGCTGGATTCATCGCTTACTCTCTCCTCGCGGCGCTGTTGCGTGCCCGCGGGATTCTCCCCGAGTACGTCCGCGTACAGGGCCCTCTCACGACAGTTCACACGCGTCGCGGGCGAGAACTACTCGATAGACTCGCCGAACCCAAGCGGTTCTGGCGGGCGTGGAGTAACATCGGTCTCGGAATCGCCCTCGTAATCATGGTGGGGACGTTCGTTCTCCTGTTGTTCCAGGCCATCCTCATCGTCCAGAACCCGCCTGCACCGTCGCAGGTCAACCAACCGCAGAACTTCCTCGTCATTCCCGGCGTCAACGACTTCCTCCCGCTTTCGGTCGCTCCGGAGATTCTCTTCGGCCTCCTCGTCGGTCTCGTCGTCCACGAAGGTGGTCACGGCGTCCTCAGCCGTGTCGAAGGAATCGACGTGGAGTCGATGGGCCTCGTCCTGCTGACGGTTCTCCCTGTCGGTGCGTTCGTCGAACCGTCCGAAGAGAGCCAACGCCGTGCCGACCGCGGCGGGAAATCCCGGATGTTCGCCGCCGGCGTCACCAACAACTTCGCCGTGACCGTCGTCGCGTTCGCGTTGCTGTTTGGTCCCGTCATCGGGTCCATCTCTGTCGCCCCCGGCATCGCCGTCGCCGGTGCGTACGCCGGGTCGCCCGCCGACGCCGCCGGTATCGGCGGTGGCGACCGAGTGACGGCTATCGACGGGACGTCGGTCAACACGACACAGGAACTCGACGCGGCGTTGCTCGCTGCCGACGACCGAACGGTGACAGTAGAGGTCGATGGCGAGCGAACCACGTCGCTGACGCGCGAACTCATCGTCGCCGGGTCGGTCGCTGGCAACCCGGCGAACCTCACTGTCGAATCCGGCGGTGACCCGATTCGCGTGACTGCGGTCAACGGGACGCCCGTCTACACGCGCGCCGGATTCGAAGCCGCCGTCGGTGACTCTCGATTCGCCAGTCTCGACACGTCTGCCGGTGAGCGAACGATTCCGGTCGGCGCGTACATCACGAACATCGCCGAAGACCAACCGTTGCACAACGCGACGGAGTCGACCGCACCGCTCATCGTCACGAACTTCGACGGCAAGCGCATCACGTCGTCGACCGACCTCCAACTCGCACTCGACGAGACCGACCCCGGACAGACCGTCCCGGTCGAAGTGTACAAAGACGGGGAGTTCCGCACCGTCTCGGTGACGCTCGGTGAGAACCCACAGGACGGAAACGGCTTCCTCGGCGTCAACATCTTCGACGGAACGAGTGGACTACTCTTGACGGACTTCGGGACGCGTGAGTACCCCGCTGGGACGTACCTCTCGCTCCTCGGCGGTGACGGCGGCGACGGAACTGGTGGCGTCGCCAACGCCTTCGGCGGGTCACCCCTCCAACTCGTCTACGTCTCGCTGCTGTTACCGCTCGCGTCTGTCGTCCTCGGCATTCCCAACTTCCCCGGATTCACTGGCGAGGTCATCAACTTCTACCAGGTGGGTGGCCCCTTCGGATTCCTCGGCGGCGGTGTCTTCATCTTCGCCAACCTGCTGTTCTGGACGGCGTGGATAAACCTCCAACTGGGACTGTTCAACTGCATCCCTGGCTACCCACTCGACGGGGGTCGAATCCTTCGGACCGGCACAGAAGCCATCGTCTCGCGACTCCCAGTGGACGACCGACACACCGTCGTCCGAACGATTACGACGTCCATCGGATTGACCATGCTGGCGTCGCTCGTACTCATGATATTCGGTCCGACGCTCCTCGGCGGATAAGGCCGGCAATTCGGCAGAGTGGGGGGCCGAAAACGGCTGTTCGTACCCACTGGAACGACTCGCAACTTCAATACCGGATGAATCCTAAGGCCCCTGTATGGTAGAGGCCCCACAGACCGACGAGGGCTGGTTCGCGCTGCACGACTTCCGAACCATCGATTGGGACGCGTGGCGGAACGCACCCGAACACGAACGGAAGCGAGCAATCGACGAAGGCGTCGCCTATCTCGACGCGCACGAAGCGGTCGAAGACGACGAAGAAGGTACTTCGGCAGTCTTCTCCGTCCTCGGCCACAAGGCCGACTTCGTCGTCGTCCACTTCAGACCGACGCTCGACTCCCTCTCTCGCGCCGAACGGAAATTCGAACAGACCGCGTTCGCCGCGTACACGGAGCAACCAACCTCCTACGTCTCCGTCACCGAAGTGTCGGGGTACGTCTCCGACGACTACTTCGAGGGCAACGAAGAGGACGTCGACACCGGACTCCTCCGGTACATCGAGGGCAAACTCAAACCCGACATTCCGGACGACACCTACATGTCCTTCTATCCGATGTCGAAACGCCGCGGCGAAGAACACAACTGGTACGACCTGTCGTTCGACGAGCGCCGCGAACTCATGTCCACCCACGGCGACACGGGCCGCAAGTACGCCGGCAAAATCAAGCAGGTCATCGCTTCGTCGGTCGGATTCGACGACTGGGAGTGGGGTGTCACCCTCTTCGGCGACGACCCGACGGACATCAAGGACATCGTCTACGAGATGCGGTTCGACGAAGTGTCGAGTCTCTACGGCGAGTTCGACCAGTTCTACGTCGGCCGTCGGTTCCCGCCGTCTGACCTCGGTGCGTTCCTCGCGGGCGACGCCGTCCCGACCAGCGAGTTCGGCGACGAATCACACCACCACGCCCACGCGCATGGAGAGGGTGGACACCACGGCGACGGAAGCCACCACGGTGAAGGCGAACATCACGGCCACGGTGACGACGACTCTGACGACGACTCTGACGAGGACATCCGCGACGAACTCGAAGACCTGAACATCTACGGGGGCAAGCCGCACGGCGAAGACGTCTACGCCACGGTGCTGTACTCCGAGGCCGACCCAGACGAACTGTTCGACGAAGTCGAAGGGCTTCGCGAGAACTTCGACCACTACCCGACGCACGTCAAGACGGCCGTCTACGAGGCCAGCGACCGCGACCGGACTGCTGTCGTCTCCATCTGGGAGAAGCCCTCGTCGGCCGAGACGGCCGCTGGATTCCTCTCGGAACTCCCCGACATCGTCGAGCGCGCCGGTGAAGAGTCCGGATTCGGCACGATGGGGATGTTCTACACCGTCAAACCCGACTCCCGAGAAGACTTCGTCGAGAAGTTCGGCGTCGTCGGTGGCCTCCTCGGCGACATGGACGGGCACTTCGATACGGACCTGATGGTCAACGTCGAAGACGAGAACGACATGTTCATCGCCAGTCAGTGGCGCTCGCAGGAAGACGCCATGGGCTTCTTCCGCTCGGACGCCTTCCGCGACACGGTCCAGTGGGGCCGTGACGTGCTTGCGGACCGACCGCGACACGTGTTCTTGGCGTAAGGCTGTTTAGCGCCGGAAAAGGGTTTTTTTGCAGTCTTACGCGAGAGCGGCGCGGACCTCTCTCAGTTTCGGGTGGAACTTGTCCGTTCCGAGGAGGTACGCAAAGTAGAGTACTGCCGCACCCATGACGACTGCCCACGCACCGAATCCGAGGTCACCGTGCTGGACGGTCAGCAGTGCGAATCGCTCGATGTAGGCGCCGGCGAGTGAGAGGACAGCGCTTCCGAGACCGAAGACGAGCAGTTCGAGGAGGTCGGGTAGGAGTTCGACGAATGACGGTCGCATTACCTGCCCCCACTTCGTCGGTCGCTGTGTCTCTTTTGGTCTGGTTACGCTTCCGCGCGTTCCCGCTCGGTTTCCCGCCGCGAGGCATATCCGCGGGCCGAGTCGAGCGTTTCTGTCTCGAGCAGTCGTTCGACCTGGTCCTCGAACGCTTCATCGGTTAGCTGGCCGCGGGCGTACCGTTCACGGAGTTCGTAGAGCGCACGTTCTGGGTCTGTGTCGTCTTCGAGAGGTTGTGAGTTTGGTCGGCCACGAGCGGCCGAGAGAAAATCCATCGTGTACGAGTAGACGACGGCGATGAGACTCCCGATACCGAAGAACCAGATAAACGCCGTCAGGAATGACCCGCCGTTGAGCAGTGCAAACCCCCCGAGGATGACTCCGAGTGCGAGTCCAAACTGAAGCGGGTGCTCGTGGGCGAAGCCACCCACCCCACGCTCGCGGAGGATATCGAGCGAAGACATGACAGATTATTCACAACCTGCCGAAAAAAGCGTTCGGGGAACGCTTTCGGGTCAGCGCCCGCGACGGACGTAGTCCGCGACACCGAAGACGCCGGTCAGCAGGGTCGTGACTATCCAGCGACCCGCGTCGTCACCGCGTTTTCTCGCGTCGAGTCGGACCAGCCACGCGAGGGCGACGTGTGCGACTGCCGTGAGGCCGAGGAACGTCCCGAGTCGCACGGTTAGGCTTCGTTGCGTGCGCCTTCGGCGACGCGCTTGTCGAGGCCGGCGTCACGGATGTCGTCGCCGCCGACGGACGAACGGAGTGCGTCCATCCCGTCGAAGCGGTCGATACCGAAGTTGTCGGCGTAGAGGTCGGCGACGCGCTGCATCTCGTCGTCCGAGAGTTTCGGCACGTCGGACGCGGCGGCCCACTCGGTGATGTCGTCTTTCGTGCGGAAGGTGGGCGTGACCGCTGCCGTGGCGTCGAAGCCGAGGAGCCACGCGATAGCGGCCTGTGCCATGCTTCGCTCTCCGTCGCGTTCGAGGAAGCGGAGCGTCTCTAATTTCTCCCAGCCAGTCTCGTACCACTCGTCGGGGCGGAAGCCACGGTGGTCACCGCTGCCGAGTTCGGTTTCGGGACGGACCTGCTCGTTCAGGAGGCCCGAGGAGTGCGGGACGCGAGCGATGAGGCTCGTTTCCGACCCAGTCTCCTCGATGGTGTCGAGGAAGTGGTTGCCGACTTCCTGTTCGAACATGTTCCAGACGATTTGGAGCGCGTCGAACTCCTCTGTGATGGCCATATCGCCTTCGGCGAGCCAGCCGATGGAGGGACCGAGTGCCCAGCCAGTCGACTTGATGAGGCCTTCTTCTTTCAGTTCGTCCAGTGTTTCGAGGACGTCGGGCGTGACCTCCTCGACGTTCGCGTTGTGGAGTTGCAGCAGGTCGACGTACTCCATGTCGAGTCGTTCGAGACTCTTCTCGGTCGCCTCGCGGACCCACTCGCCAGTGATTACTTTGGGGAGTTCGCCGTGGCCGGCCTGCGGGTTGTTGTAGAAGTCGTAGCCAATCTTGGTCGCGACGGTGACCTCGTCACGGTCGTCTGCGAGGGCCTCACCGACGACCTCTTCGGAGTGGCCAAGACCGTACACGTCTCCCGTGTCGAAGAACGTGATTCCCTGGTCGATGGCGTGGTGAATCATCTCGATGGAGTCTTCGTCAGAGCGGTCACCCCACCAGTCGGTCCCGACGACCCAGGCACCGAAGCCAACCTCGCTGACTTCGATACCGGAGGTCCCGAGTTCGCGGTAGTGCATAGACGGCCCTTAGAATCCTGGTGACTTATTGGGTGTGTTTCGTTCCCGCAAGCGCTCGTTCTCACTCGCGCTCGAATTTGCGTGTCCGTGACTGTGTTCGCACGAATCCGCAGATTCATGGCCGACCATCACCAACTGCGCCGACAATGGAAGAACTCTCCGTCCGCGTTGGGTTCGTCGTCGTCACCGAACTCACGGACGAACAGCGTGCAGCACGAGACTGGGCGGCGACGATTGCGACCGTCGAGACCGTCTCGCTCGACGCACTCGCTGATGGAGCAGTCGACCTCTCCGCGTTCGACGTCGTCTGGTGGCACAGTGACCACCACCTCGACACAGAACGACGCGAACTCGCCGCCGAGTGCGCCGACACACTCGACACGTACCTCCAGGGTGGTGGTGGCCTCCTCCTCACGCTGAACGCGCTCACGGCAGTCGACGTGCTGGGTATCGACCCCGTCACACCCGACGCAGTCGGCACCGAGAGTTCACCGCACCCCACGGGACTGTTGACCAAGTCGATTCACGCCGACCATCCGTTGTTCGAGGGATTCGACACGCTCGGCGTCCACATGCAACCGCCCGAGTCGCCCCGCCCGTTCGCTCGCTACGAACTGTTGCTCCCGGAAGACGGCACGATTCTGGCGAGCGTCGTCCACGGCGACGACTACCTCGTGAACCTCAACTCGGCCGTCGAGTGGCAGCGTGGCGAGGGCACGGTGTACGGTATCGGTGCCGAGGTGTCGTTCCTCTCGCACCACGGCCACGACTTCGAGACGATGGGGTCGAACGAACACGTTCTCCGAAACGCACTCGCACTCCTCGGCGGCGAGACACACCGCCGACCGGCGTTCACTGACCGACCGACCGACCCCTCGGGATTCGCAGCGATGCGTGACCGTCTCGCCGACGACCACCACCGCCCTCGCTACCACCTCGCCGGCCCAGCGAACTGGGTGAACGACCCGAACGGCGTCATCCAGTACGACGGCACCTACCACATGTTCTACCAGTACAACCCCGGTGGGCCGTTCCACGGGTCGATTCACTGGGGACACGCGACGAGTGAGGACCTCGTCCACTGGGAGGACCACCCGGTCGCCCTCACACCCGACCCGGACGGCCCGGACCGAGACGGGTGTTGGTCCGGGTGTGCCGTCGTCGACGACGACGGGACGCCGACGATTCTCTACACGGGTGGTCGCGAACACCACCAACTCCCGTGTCTCGCGACGACGGCAGACCCGATGCTCCGGTCGTGGGACAAAGACCCCGACAACCCGATTATCGAATCTGCCCCCGACGATATCGACGTCCTCGGGACCGACGACTGGGAGGCGGAGTTCCGCGACCACGCCGTCTGGAAGGTCGGCGACGAGTGGTACCAACTCATCGGCTCTGCACTCTCCGACATCGGTGGTGTGGCACTTCTCTACCGCTCGTCCGACCTCCGCGAGTGGGAGTACGTCGGTCCGCTCCACTCCGGAACCGAAGGTCACGGAACCGTCTGGGAGTGTCCCGAACTCCTCGAATTCGACGACTACGACCTCCTCCACGTCTCGAACTACGAGGACGTTCGGTACTTCGTCGGAACCGCCGACCTCGACGCCCCTGATTTCGACGTAGACGACGAGGGACTGCTCGATTACGGTGATTTCTACGCCCCGCAATCGACCGTCGCAGACGACGGTCGGACGCTCTCGTGGGGATGGATAAAAGAGACCCGCGGCGTCAACGCGCAGTGGCACGCCGGGTGGTCGGGCCTGCTCTCACTCCCGCGAGAACTCTCGGTCGACGAGACGGGGACGCTCCATCAGCGACCTGCACGTGAACTGGAGGCCCTCCGTGGCCGGCACGTCGAACTCGACGGTCTGTCTCTCGACGACCGAACCCTCGACGTCGGGGGTCGAACGTCACTTCCACTCTCGGGCAACGCGTACGAACTAGCTGTCGACGTCACTGTCGAAGACGGCGGTGTGTTCGAACTCGGTCTGTTCGAATCGCCCACGCGATTAGAGCGAACCATCGTCCGCTACGACGGTTCACGAGTCACCGTCGATAGAGAACACAGCAGTCGTCACCACGACGTGGACCGCGAATCGCGTTCGATGCCAGTCGATGGGGAGTCGCTGTCGCTCCGGGTCTTCGTCGACGGGTCCGTTCTCGAACTGTTCGCGAACGACGGCTCTTGTCTCACGACGCGCGTCTACCCAGTTCGCCCGGACGCTGACGGTGTCTCCGTCGCCGCGGTGAGTGATTCGCCAGAGGGGACTGTCGAACTCGATGGGTTCGACGCGTGGGAACTCGACGCGGCGTTCGAGGCGCGAAAACGAGAGTGACGAGTTCGGAAGACGTGGCGGTTAGTAGCCGCCGTCGTCGCCGTCGCGGGCCGCCCCGTCCCACCACGATTCTGGGAGTGCCTCACGCCGAAGCGGGAGGTGTCCGTGGTCGAGCGTTCCGACGATGTCTGTCTCGGTGCCGTCGACTCCGATTCGGACCGTCGGGGCGAGCGTGCCACCGAACCGTCGCATCTGTTCTTCGGGTGGCAGCAGCGACACGTCGTCGAGGCTCGGTCGGTTGTAGTCGAAGTAGTTGAAGAAGGACGTGACGAGGAGTTCGTCGCCGTGGTCGTAGACGAGCCACGAGTACGATTGGAAGGGTGCGTTCTCCGGGTTGGTGAGGACCAGTCCGTGGCCGTTCAGCGGTTCGTAGTCGCCGCGTAAGTCGTCGGCGACGAAGCCATAGAGTGCGTCGTAGCCTTCGAGTCCGGGAGCGAAGGTGTGGACGTGACTCGAGATGAAGAGATAGTAGGTGCCGTCGCGGACGACGAGATGTGGGCGTTCGAGTTCTTGATTGACGCAGACTGCGTCCAACAGCGGTGGTCGGAGTTCGAACTCGGTCGGGTCTCCTGTCGGTGAGTGGGCGATGCCGATACTGCCGTTGAACTCCTCCCAGACTGGGTCGTCGCACGCGCCGGTTCCCTCGGGGACGGGCGTGTTCGCCTCGAAGAGGAGGTACGTCTCGCCGGACTGTGGGTCCTCGTAGAACCACGGGTCGCGGAACGTGTATATCATCCCGCGGGATTGGTCTTCGCGTTCGTACCAGTCGCCGTCGGGTGTGAGGATGACGCGGTGGTCCCACGGGCCATCGATACGGAGTTCCGAGTCGTCGGTGTGGACGGTGCCACCCGTCGCGAGTGCGATACGCTGTGTGTAGGTTAGTTCGTCGGCGCCGTCTTCGCCGGCCGCAGTGTAGTAGAAGTAGACTTCGCCGTCGTCGCCGTCGGGGTCGTACATGGCCGACCCGGCCCACTGTCGTTGACCGAGTGTCCCGTCGTCGAAGATTCGGCCACCGGTCGTCCAGTTCTCGCCGTCTGTCGAGTAGAAATACCGAATGGTCGCTACGTCGTGGCGCTTCCCCGGAAGGAGGTCAGACGGCGACGTGAGCGCGAAGATGACGCGACGGCCGTCGATTTCCGCGATAGAGCCGTCTCGATTGCGGAGCAACCACGTGTCCCAGATGTGGAGGTCTTCGTCGAGGCGTTCGTCCGGTGGGTAGATGATTGGCGCGACGTTGGAGTCGTCGCGGTGGAGTCCCTCGGCGTGCGCCCGCGTCCACGCCGGAGTCTCTCGTGTGAATCCTTCACTCATAGGTTGACGAACTTTCTCGGGTGGGATATGTTTCACCATTTCTCGACGACGACTACTACTGAGATAGTGGTTCGTTTCTACCGCGCCAAATCCAGCGAATAGTACCGTTTCGTCGGCTATCGCGGCCGATGCACAACCGAACCCATTTGAACGTCGACGGCGAACGAGGTGGTAATGACGAAGGTCCACGTTTCGCTTCCGGACGACGCTGAGGAGGGCCTCCAGGCCTTCATCGACGACGTAGACGAACGTCTCTCTTCTGACGAAGAGACGTGCCGGGTCGTCCAAGAGACACTCGTCGACCTCTTCGGTGACCGGGAAGCGTGGGAGCGTTGGCAGCGTGGAGAATCCGTCTCACCGGCCACACGAGTCAGACTGCAGGGATACGACCCGTGTAACGCCACCCTCGAAGCCGAATATTACGCCGAGAAAGACGACGAGAAGTTCAAGAAGTCGAAGTATCTCCAGTGGCTCTGGCGACAGTTCGACGCGACACCGATGGCAGACAACGTCGATTTCGCACTCCGGTTCCGACAGATGCTCGCGAACCACCTCTTCGAAGACGCGGGTGACAACCTCCGAATCTTCAAGGGTGTCACGTTCTCGTACGGCCACAACATCACGGTCGGTGACAACACCGTCATCCACGACGACGTCCACCTCGACGACCGGGGAAAGCTCACCATCGGTGACCGCGTCTCTATCTCCGACGACGTACACATCTACAGTCACGCTCACGACGTCGTCGACCAGACCGAAGTTCGCAACTACCACACGACCATCGGTGACGACGCTCGCATCACCTACGCGGCGATGGTGAACGCCGGAAACCACGTCGGGAAGAACGCTATCGTCGGTGCGCGTGCAATCGTCCAGGGAGACGTTCCCGCCCACCACATCGCCGTCGGCGCACCAGCCAAGAGCGTGAAGGTAAAGCCCGGTTTCGAAGACGTGGCCGAACCACTCGACGCCGGTGACGAACGACTGGCCGACGACCGAGAGATACCCTACGACCTGCCGGACAACATCGACGTGTTCGACGAGTTTGGCCGTGACGTTGGCGGCCCCGTACAGCCTCACCGAACCGAATAGGCCGCCGTCGTCGGTCGTCCTCACCGACTCGTGTTTTGTCCTTTCGACGCCACTTGTCCATTCGATCTACTTCTGACCCACGACGCTCCGGAATCGGGTGCCACGGGTGACGAGGGTGACGGTCGTGACACCTGACCGAAGAACCGATATAGCATGCTAACGTAAGTCAAGGTGTGATGGACGTCTGGGGTTGGATCGTCGTTTACGCCCTCGGATTGACCCTGCTCCAGCTACTGGTCTATCGGTATCTCGTAAACGGCGGCGAACCGACGATCGGTGACGGCTCGGGTCGAGACTCCGACCGGATGGACCGGTACGTCCACCCCGAAATCGCGTCCTCGTTCGACGAACGGGCCCGGTCGCGTGTTCGAGTAACTCCGACGGGTGAGCGAATCTGTCCGGACTGTGGGGCCGAAAACGAGGCAGACACGACGTTCGACCTCTGTTGGAACTGCACGCGACGGCTTCACTGACATGTGGCCGTACCCATTTTACGCCCCCCTCCCAATCGTCGAGTAGTATGGCCGAAACCACTGATTTCCACGACGAACTCGACGCGCTCGCACGCGAACTCGAGGAGGCGATTTTCGAGTTCGACGCGGCGCTCGAGCGTCACGCGAGGGTTCGACAAGGTGCCCAGAGTCCCTCGCTCAACCCTCATTCGGTCGAATTCGACGACGTACAGGAACTGTTCTTTTGACACTGAGACAGGCGAGAGTCTACTCTCTGTGAGAAGATGCGCCGACCGGGTGTTCACTGAGCGATGCGAAGTGAACGTCGACGAGACCCCGACCCGTCAGAACTGAGCAAACTGGAGGTTTGCGAAGGTCGGTCGGCAAGCGACCGAAGGGAGTACCGCGAGTGAAACGAGTGGTACGTCGGTGAGGCTCTGCCTCACCGGAAGTGCGCCGACCGGGAATTGAACTGACGTCCGAGAACCTGCACTCCGTGCAGAACCTCGGTCACGTTCTATTCCCTCTGGGTCGCATGCACCCTCGACAGAAACGAGCAACACGCAGAGCGGTTGCTCGTTCGTTGTCTCAGTAGAAATGCGCCGACCGGGAATTGAACCCGGGCTTCGAGCTTGGGAAGCTCGTGTCCTACCACTGGACCATCGGCGCTCGTTGCACTCGCTTCGTGCATCACACCGCTTCGCGCTGTGATACATCGGCGCTCATTACATTCGCCCCGTGTGTTGCCTCACTGCGTTCGCCAACACATCGGCGCTCGTTGCGCTCTCTTCGAAGCAAAAATTCGTAGACAGCGGGGGCACTTGAACGTAGCGCTTCAGTAGACTGGGCTCCATCGAAACTGGACGCCCGTCCACTCTCTTTCGGTAACGAGTGACTATTTGCCGTCTCAGTTCTAATCGGAGTTCAATGACTGACATCGACGTTCTCTCGGATGGTGCGCCACTCGACCTTCGACTCTCGGACGACGAACTCGAAGCCCACCGCGAACACATCACGTCGTTCATCCGCGACACTGTCGACGCGGCAGGCGCCGACGGCGCGGTACTGGGTCTTTCGGGTGGTATCGACTCGACACTCACTGCGTTCCTCGCTGTGGAAGCCCTCGGTGAAGACGGGCTCCACGGACTCGTCATGCCGAGTGTGGCGAACGCCGAAGATATGATGAGCGACGCAGAGGGCGTCGCCGAGATGCTCGGTATCGAGTACGACGTCGTCGAGATACAGCCCATCGCGGAGAAATTCTTCGACACGTTCCCCGAGGCGGCGAACAACCGCATGGCCGCCGGCAACGTCTACGTCCGCACCCGTGGCGTCCTCAACTACTTCGTCGCGAACCACGAGAACCGTATCGTCCTCGGCACCGGAAACCGAGCGGAGGCGATGACGGGCTACTTCACGAAGTACGGCGACCAGGCGGTCGACTGCAACCCTATCGGGAACCTCTACAAGCAACAGGTCCGCCAACTGGCCGCCCACGTCGGCGTCCCCGAAGACCTCGTGTTGCAGACGCCCTCGGCCGAGATGTGGAGCGGCCAGACCGACGAGAGCGAACTCGGACTCACCTACGACGTCCTCGACGCGATTCTCGCCCTCCACGTCGACGGCCCGCTCTCGATGTCCGCCACCGTTCGCCACCTCGGCGTGAGCGAACAACAGGTCGACCGCGTCGTCGAACTCGTCAAACGGAGCGCACACAAGCGCTCGATGCCGCCCGCTCCGACCGAATTAGACCTGTAGTTACTCTTCTCTCGACGACGCGATGTCGTCGACGTTTGCGTCGTGGAGTGCGGCGAACCCCTCCGCTTCCGCTCGAAGGCGTTCGTCGTCACCACGCCGGTCCCGCAGGCGTTCTTTGATGATTCGGAGCGACTGGTGGTCGTTTTCGGCCATCGCGGCCGCGACGTCGTAGGGGTCGTCGACGATTCGTGAGACGAGACCCATCTGGAGTGCTTCGTCGGCGTCGACCACTCGGCCGGAGAGCGAGAACTCCAGTGCGTGTCCCTCCCCGACGATGCGTGGTAATCGGACGGTTCCACCCCACGCACCGAAGAGTCCGATTCTGACACCCGGTTCGCCAAGCGTCGCTCTGGGGGTCGCGACCCGCACGTCGCAGGCGAGTGCGAGTTCGACGCCGCCGCCACGGGCCGCCCCGTCGATACCGGCGACGACGACTGCGGGTGAGTTTTCGATGGTGTCTGCGACGCGTTGGCCCTGCCGGGCGAACTCCTCGGGGTCCGAGAGCGCAGCGACGCTGTCGAGGTCGGCACCGGCACAGAAGGCCGGACCGCTCCCGCGGAGGAGGACGACCGGTGCGTCGGCGTCGTCGATTGCGGTCTCTAAGGCGTCGAGGTCTCCCGGTCTGAGTGCGTTTCGTCGTTCTGGTCGTTCGAGCGTTACGACCAAGAGGTCACCCTCGTCTGTCGTCCGTATCATATCCCCGTTGTGCCGTGGTTTTCCAAAGGTCTTTGGCCTCCCAACCGTAAGTCTCGGCCGATGGACGACGCCGTGCGAGCCCGTGAGGCTGCGCGTGAGGCCCTGTCGGATATCGAACCCGATGCCCTACGCGTGGCGCTGGACGAACGCCTCGACGCCGCCTCCTTGACACCAGCGGTGCTCACGTTCGTGAGCGCGCGGGCTGTCGAACCCAACGTCGACCTAAACGGCATGGCGACGCGTGCCGCTGGAGTGCAACTCATCTACGAAGGGCTTCGACTCACTCGATTGCTTGCTCACGACGAACCGTGGACACACCTCGAATCCTCCGAGGAAGACACCGAGGCCGACCTGGATATCCTCGCCGCAGACGTGCTCGTCTCGCGCGGTTTCTATCTCCTCGCCCGGACCGAAGCGGCGGACCACGCCGTCGAGACGGTCCGCGCATTCGGTCGCGACCAGACGCGACTCCGGTCTGCTCCGGAAGACGACCGTGCTGTCCTCGACAGGAACCTCGAAGTGAACATCTGTACGCTGGTAGTCGTCGCTGGGACGACTGCCGTGGGGTCGCCACCACCTGCCGCACTCGTCGAGTACGCGGCGGGACTGGCGAAGACGCAAGATGGGTGCTTGCCACCTGCCGCAGAGACGGTGTCCGAAGCGACCGTCGAGCGTATCGCGGCACTGTATCAGGGTGGCGCTGGCGACGACCCAGTCACCTCGACGGCGGACCGATAATCGACATACGCTACCACGGTTCTGCCTCGCTCCGAATCGAAACCCCTAAAGAGTAACCCGGACAACGAATGATTGCCTGCCTGGGTAGCTTAGCGGTAAAGCGCGTCCTTGGTAAGGACGAGAGCCCGGGTTCAAATCCCGGCCTAGGCTTTTCCACAAATCAACGTTCTGAGCGGTGTGTCTCTGCGAACCGAGACGACGTCTGACTAACGGTGAACCCAGACTGAACGACCGAGCGTTCAGACTCCAGACCACCTACGCCAACTTAGAGTTCATCGCACACGAGACGGCGACGACCGACGAGGTCGTCCCACGACTCGAACGGAAAGAGCCAGCCCCAGAGACGACTCACTGAACCGCGTCAGCCCCTCCCCGTTTCATCGCGGCCGAACCCCCGAGCGGGGGTGAGGATGGTGTGTGAGGGACTCACTCGCCGAAACGAATTACCTGTTGGATGACTAACTACAAAGCATGAATTTCAGTCGTAGAGACTGGTTACGTGTGGTAGGGTCGGTCAGCCTTGCGGTCGGTGTCGCAGGCTGTTCGTCGAGTTCTGGTGGGGCCGACGGCGGGAATCAAGAGGCTAACACGGCCTCTGATTCGACACCGAAATCCACGACTTCAACCCCAACTCCAACCGAAACGGAAACCCAGACTGAGACTGCGTCCGCGGATTTCGGTGACTCAGAAGAGACAGAGACACCAACGGAGAAGGGGAAAAATCCCGCCGCAACCGACGAAAAAGGCACCGTCGCAACAGACAAACAGGCGGACGGGCTCACGTTTGTGGACCACTATCACTACACGATGAATGGCCTGCAGGGTGTCGCTGGGGTGGTCGAAAACGAGAGCGACACGGAGTTCGAAACCGTGACTGTCCACGCGACGGTCGAACCGGGGGACGCCGGTCCGTACTCGAGAGACCTGAAGTGGTCGCTCCCTGCCGGCGAAACCCAGCGGTTCCAGTTCAAATTCGGCGACGACGCTCCCGAAACCGTCGAGTCGTACACGATCTGGGCGACAGGGAAGAAGTAGCCGAAGGCAGAGCGATCGACGGCGAGCGGTGGGGTCTCCTCTTGTCTCGACTCACTCCGAAGAATCGCGTATCGAGCGCTGCCGTCGTCCTTCGGGGCCCTCGGACAGCTCCGCGTGTTCTGGTCTCCGTCCTGTCTCTGGTGACTGGTCAGTGCCACCTGCGAAGTCTTCTTCGAGACTCGGACGGGGAGGGTCACGTCGGGTGTTCGGGCCGAACTGGCAGAAAAAAGCGCGAGGTGTCTATCCTTACGTCACGGTGTGATAACCGCTCGTCCCTCGATTTCTCCGTGTTCGAGGCGTTCTGCGACGGTGTTCACCTCGTCGAGGCCGAACCGCGTGGTACGGAGTTCGACGTCACCGCGTTCGACTAGTGCCACGAGTTCTTGGAGCTCTGTATAGCGACCGACGAGCGTCCCGCGGAAGGCGAACTCGCCGTTGACGAGCGCTTGTGACGGTTCGTGGACGTGGCCTCCGTAGCCGATGATGTGGTGGTCACCACCCGCGGCGACGATGTCGGGTGCGTATCCAGTCGTCTGGTCGGCACCGACGAAGTCGAGAACTTGCGCTGCACCGGTGCCGTCGGTGAGTGCGTCGACTTCCGCCACGACGTCGTCTCGTGTCGGATTTATCGTGTGGGTCGCCCCGAGTTGTGTGGCCAAGTCCAGTGCCTCGTCTTTGATGTCGACGGCGACGATGTCGGGCGCGCTCATCGCGTCTACGCACTGCAAGCCGATGTGGCCGAGTCCGCCGATGCCGATGACGACGGCAGTGTCGCCCGGATTGAGTTCGTGAACCGCCTTCTTGGCGGCGTGATAGGCGGTGATTCCGGCGTCGGCGTGCGGGGCGATGTCTGTCGGGTCGACGCCGTCCGGAAGTGGGATGACGGCGCGTTCGTTCGTGAGCAGGTACTCTGCGAACCCGCCGTCCGTGGTGAGACCGTTGAACTTGTTGTTCTCACAGTACATGTCTTCGCCCTGTCGGCACGGGCGGCAGATTCCACACGTCTGGACGGGGTGGCAGATGACTGGGTCACCCTCCTCCACCAACCGAACTTCGTCGCCCGTCTCGACGACCGTCCCCGCGTTCTCGTGACCGAGCGTCATCGGAAGCGGTTGGTCGACGTACTCTGCCCACATCCCCTCGATGATGTGGTTGTCTGTTTGGCACCACCCTGCACCTTCGACTTCGACGACGACGCCGTTCGACGCCGTGACCGTCGGCCGGTCTACCTCGTCGATCTGCAGGGCTTCGCTCATCTCGTCGGTATATGCGTGTAGCCGTGCGGCTTCCATGGCAACAGGTATCAAATTATTGTTCATTCACAATAAGTCTCCTCGCTAGCGCGGGTTGGGACGAAAAACAGGTCGCAGGTAGCCGTCGTTTCAGCCGGTGTGACCGTCATCTCAGCCGAGTTCGGCCGTCGTCTCGGCCGGTGCGGCCGTCGTTTCGACCGAATTCAGCAGTCGTCCCAGCCGAGTTGGTGGAGTCGAGCGACGCGCTTCTCCGTCGCCGGATGTGGCGCGAACCGGCGTCCAGAGGTCGCTGTTGTGGCCGAATAATTTCGCCGCCCACGACAGACATTTACACACAGGGTCTGTCACGAATCGTATGGCACGGGTCTCTCTTCGGGCACACCCAACGCGCTGGCGATGGGTGCTATGGGCGCTTCTCGCGACCGGATTCCTCCTCGTCAGCTTTCATCGTGTGACGACTGCAGTCCTCGCAGACGACCTCTCACGGACGTTCGACACGACCGGCGCAGAACTCGGGATGCTCCACGCGTCGTTCTTCTACATCTACGCTGGCTTGCAGTTGCCGTCGGGCATCCTCGTAGACCGTGTCGGGTCGCGTCGCGTCGCTGCTGCGGGCCTCGCCGTGATGTCACTCGGCGTGTTCGGCTTCGCACTGGCCCCGACCTACGCGATCGCGTTCGTCTCACGGGCGGTGTTGGGCCTCGGCGGGAGCGTCCTCTACACGGCGACGCTCCGGTTCCTCGCCAACTGGTACCGGCCGGACGAGTTCGCCACGATGACTGGGTGGACGATCGCTGCGGCAGGGATGGGCGGCGTGTTGGCGACCACACCGTTGGCTATCGCCATCGACAGCGCGGAGTGGCAGTCGGTTCTCGTCGCCATCGGTCTCGGTGGGGTCGGTCTCGCAGTGATGACGTTCTTCGTGGTTCGTGACCGCCCGAGCGACGCCGGATTCGAACCGTTGGACGGCGTCCATCCGTCGACGACGAGAATCGAGTTTTCGACCGTCGTCACGAACACCAAACGAGTCCTCCGAGAAGGCGAGACGTGGTTGATGGGGACGATGCTGTTCGTCGTCTTGGGGACGAACTTCACCGTCCTCGGTCTGTGGGGCGTCCCGTACATCGCGGACCTCTACGACGTCTCCGTTCGGACGGCGTCGACGTTCGTCTTCGTCGGCAACGTCGGATTCCTCTTGGGGTCGCCAATCATGGGGACGCTCTCGGACCGACTGGGCCACCGAACCGAAATCATCCTCGGGTCGTGTGTCGTCTTCACGCTCGCGTACAGTCTCATCTTCCTGTTCGTGACACCGCCGTTGCTCGTCGCCGGCGGGTTGCTCTTCGTCGCCCTGTTCGTCATGGGTGGCGTCCTCATCGCCTTCACCGTCGCAAAAGAGCGTCACGCCGCGACGGCGAGTGCGACTGCGACCGGTGCGATAAACAGCATGGGCTACTTCGGTGCGGCCATCTTCCCTGCAGTGATGGGGTACGCACTCGACACCTACTGGACCGGTGAAATCGTCGCCGGTGCCCGCGTCTACACACCAGCAGGCTACCGCGTCGCGTTCGGTATCGCAACCGCTGCAGGCGTGGTCGCTGTCGTGTGTGCGTACCTCCTCCACCGGCGGGAGTCACGCGCCGAGGCGGCACCAACCGGACACGCCGAACCGAGCGACTGAAAACGTAGTGTCTCGCCTGACCGAGGTCCGCCGTCTCTCTACGCGTCGTCCTCGCTTTTCTGACGGTAGGCCAGTTTCGCAACCGTCTGTTCGAGCACCGTCTCGCGGATGTCCAGAACCGAGAGCACTGTTCTCGCTTCCGCGTTCGTCAACCCATAGCAGTCGAACACTGCCGCGTCGAGTTCCATCTGCGCCGTCGCTGTCGCGTCGTCTATCTTCACGATATCCGCTGGGTCTGTGTCTCGCTCTCGCGCGCGTCGTGAGTCGTCCCAGTCGTCACCGGCCCCGAACGAATCTCTCACCTCACGTATCGTGTGTACAGCGAACTCGACGGGCGACTCCTCACCGACTGGAACTGCTGTCTTCTCCAGCACGTGCCCGAGGTGCTCGACTTTGGCTCTCGACTCCAAGAGTGACTGCACCGACAGATAGACCACCTGGAGCAGTTCGCGGTTCCGAAACTCCGCCCTGAGAAGTTCGTGTTCGACACTCCCTTCGAGGCCGTAGACGACCATCGCCGGGTCGGCAGTCGAACCGACGACTTCGAACGCGGAATACTCCCGTTCGAGAACAGCCGTATCGCTCTCTGGAGCGACCGAACAGGAGACGATAGGTGTCTCGGATTCGCTCTCAGAGTGGGGTGTCTCACCGTCTTCCGAAAGAATCTGTGTGAGACTTCGCGTTTCGGTCGTTCCGCGCTCCCTGTGTCGGTCCCAGAGGCGCCGAAACTGCAGTCGCTCGGCCGCGAGGCGCTCTAACTTCCGGACGAGCGGTGTGAGCTCTGTGGTCCCCTCGATAGGAAGCCCTCGGAGTTGTGTCAACGACACTCTCGGGAACAGGTCCTGACTCATCTTCTCGCCCGTGACGAGCGACGCCAGATAGAGCAGGCGACTGTTCAACAGTCCGAGCAGGTGTTCGTAGTCGTAGGTGTCGTCGGTCAAGACGACCGAAATGACGGACTTGGGAAACAGCAGCGTGTCCGTAGAGCGTGTGGCTATCAGCCCGATTTCGGCCTCCGACGGAACCTCTCGCACGAGGAGTTTCTCTCCGTCGAGAAATCGCCGTGGTGGGATTCTGAAGAACGCAGCGCTGGTGTCGACGTACCGGTCTTTCGACCGGTCGAGATGGTATCTCGTGAGTGCGTCTGCCCGAGTGTCTGTGACGTAGTCGTCGCCGACGTTCGTCTCCGAGTGAAACACTTCGTTCTGGATTTGTGCGTCGCTGTGGAGGGTTCTGTGATAGAGTTGGTAGCCGACGGTCAGGTCGGCTATCTCGCGCAACTTCACCGCCTCCGCATCCATCTTGGAAACGACCGATTTCTCTGACGTTCCGACGTACGGGTTGACGTGATACGCTGGCGGGGCGATGTCCGTCACCTGGATGGTCCGAACCTCTCGGAAGGTTCCGGTTGGCTCGATATCTCCGACGCGAATCTGTGTGTTCTCGATATCCGCCGAGTGCCCGTCTGTCTGTGGGGTGTTCTTGTCCACGACGACTGCGATACTGTTCTGGCCGACGCCGGCAAACGCCGAATCGGGCACGAACGCAATCTTCTCTAGCCGAGCGTTACACAACAGGAGGCGGCGTAACTGTCGTGCACCGGGAATCGAGAGCCACGTATTCGGCGTGACCATCCCGAGTCGCCCCGTGGTCGTGGAGAACGACCGTTCGAGGAAGTACCGATAGAGGTCTGGTTGCCCCGACTGATGCTCGTAGGTCTGCTGGAGGAACTGTTTGGTGTGTGATTTTCCTTCGATGACCCACGGCGGGTTCCCCACGACACAGTCGAACCCGCCACCGTCTCCGAGGACGTGCCAGAACTGCAGCGGCCAGTAAAACGGTGTGGTCTCGTCGAGAACGTCCGAAGGTAACTCCATGGCTTCGAGATACGCCTCGAACGTCGCGTCGAGGTCCTGCCGTATTTGCGACCGCCGTGCTGCCGCTCGTTCGAGCGAGCGTGTGTCGTCTGGGGCTTCGAGGAACTGTTCTCGTGCTCGAGAAACCGCCTCGAGTTCGTCTCCATGCCGTTCGCGCAGTCGCGTTCTCACCTGCTCGTCTGGAAGCCCAACGAGTGCGTCCCCACACCCGAGATTCGCGTCCAGCGCAGTGACCACACAGGGTTCGTCCACCGATACGCCGCGGGAGGCGACGCGTTGGTCGTGTTCGACGGCTTCGAGCCAGACGTTGAGCGTTGCGATGGCGAGGGCGTGCTGGTCGAGGTCGATGCCGTGAATGTGCCGCGTGACGATTCTGGCGACCAACGGCCGCGTTCGAAGGTGGGAAGTCCCGTGGTCGTCTTCGGTGTAGCCGAGCGTCTTCTGGAGCGATTCGAGGCGTTCGTCTCTCTCGTCGCCGTTCGAATCTCCTCGCGACGTCTCACCCGAGGACTGACGTCGAGACTGCCGTTCGCGGGCGAGGAAATCGAACACTCGGTCGTATTCTTCTCGGATAGTTGCGTACGCCGCGACGAGAAACGACCCTGTGCCACAGGCGGGGTCGAGTATGCTGAAGTCGGTGAACGCTGCGACTGCAGTCTCGGCGTCGTCCCACGAGTCGGCTTCGACTGCGTCTTCTATCCGGGTCGATAGCCGCCGTAGCTGTGTTGCGACGGTGTCGTCCACGAGGGACTGCGAGACGTACTCTGGAGTGTAGTAGACGCCGTGTCCTTCACGTCCTTCGACGAGATACCGTTCGTAGATTCGCCCGAAGACGTCCGCGTCGATGTCCGTGAAGTCGTACTCTGTGATTCCTGGCCTCGCGTCGCTCGCCGCTGTTTCGACACCCAGAACCCGCTCGAATCTCTGATAGAGTCTGTTCGAGTTCGACGCCGAGAGGTCGATGTCGGAGGTCGCGTCTCGAGTAACGAGTCCCACGCAGGGATTCGAGTCCAACCAGTCGTCTACGTCTGCGAAGAACGCCTCGAGTACTGCTCGCTCTCCTTCGTGACCGTGCGTTCGTTCGCGTCGCTCCCACGTCTCTCGAAGCCACCCGGCGTCGGTGATGCCGTAGTCACCGAGCGTTTGGATGTAGACGAACGTGTTGACGAGTCCGGCGGCTTTCTCTGGTCGGTCACTCTCGCTCTCGTTCTCGCTCCCACTTCCACTCCCACTCTCCCTCTCGCTCCCACTTCCACTCTCCCTCTCACTCCCGTCGGCGAACTCGACGAAGTCTAATTCCGCCACCCACCGCTCGAGATGCTCGAAAACATCCGTGTCCACCGTCAGTCTCCCACGCATCGGCCACTCGGTACGCCGCCGACAGCACGCGCTGGAACGGCTATCGACCGCTCGAACCGAGGGTCGTGGGAGTTAGGTGAAGAAATCACGATTCACACCTCTGACCCACGAGTGATTAATTGTGTGGTCACTCACGGTGTGCGAGGGGCCATCCCTCAGTCCGGGTCGTACTGCGCCAACACGAACGGATGGTCGCTCCCGAGTTCGTCGTCGACGACGAACTGCTCGACCACCTCGAAGCCCACTCGATTCAACGTCTCGAACGTCTCTTCGATACTCGGGAAGCTCCACTGCATCTCGACGTCGGTACCGAGCCAGTCGGGGTTCGACCCCTCCCACGCGTCGTCGCCGACCGTCGCGAGGAGGTAGTTCCCAGGCCGGAGCACCCGCGCGAACTCCGAAATCACCTGTTCGTGTTCGTCGGTCGGGATGTGGATGAGTGAGTAGAACGCACAGATGGCGTCGAACGAGTCGTCCTCGAAGGGAAGTGCGGTCATATCTCCTTGGACGAATCTCGCGCCCGAGACGTTCGTTCGGGCGAGTCGTAACTGCGACCGAGAGAAGTCGAGTCCGACGGTGTCGAAGTCTACCGTCAACGTGTTCGTCACCGGGACGCCCTGGCCACACCCTGCGTCGAGGACGCTGTCTCCGGGTTCGAGGCGGTCGGTGAGCTCGGAGAGCACCCACTCCGGGTCGTCGTTTCGCCGGTCGAGATACTCTTCGGCGAGAGTATCGTACCCATCTCGGACCGTGCGTCGCTGTTCTGTCATCGTGAAATTAGGTCCTACGTTCAGACGTGGTTGCGGTGGATAAATGTCTTCTCCCGAATCGAGTCACTCGCCGACAGTGGTCTTTTCACTCGTCGATGGGTGAAAACCGGAGACGTTGCTCGTCTACCGGAGGTCCCGAACGAAGCGTTCGGGCACGTGGTCGACGAGGTGGTCGGGAATCGCCGCGACGAGGCGCTCGGCGATGGCGACCATCGGTTTGCGCAGGAGCACGTAGACGCCGGAGACGGCGACTGCGCCGATGACGATGGTCTCGGTGATGCCGTCGAAGACGAGGACCGGCGGCACGGCGAACACGAGGGCCAGTGCGAGGTCCTCGGGGGACCCGTCGTACCGAACCCAGCGCTTCGGCGCGATCCAGCGGTCGTTCCAGTGGTCGTAGACGGCGCGGTCGGAGGTTCCAAGCCACGGCTTGAGTTCGAGGCCGCCGCCGAACATGTCGGACACAGAGTGCAGTGCCGCTGCTGCGAGGAACAGCGCCACGGCGAGTGTCGCCGTCGTCGGGTTCAGTGCGGCGATTGCAACTGCCGGCACAGCGAGTGCGCTGAAGTACACCGGGAAGTGAAGCGTCTTCCTGTGTCCGGCGTAGAGGTCGAAGTCGGGAAACAGGCCGCCGAGTGCGGCCGCGAGGACCGGAAGCATACCGGCCTCGGGGACCAACGCCCACACGACAGTGCCGAGAACGACACCTGCGAGGGCGTGAGTGGTGGCCATCATCGAAGGTGCGTATGTAATCTGAAGGAAAAACGGTGTCGGTAGTCGTGCTAGCACGCCTCATTGTGGGGTTTCGCCGCGCCGTGCCCTGTTTTGGCCCCTCTTCGTGAAACCTGTCGGACTACTCGGACTACTCGGACTCCCGAACACCGTCGAATCACTCTCTAACCGTGTGTCGTGGTGACGGGGGCTATCTTTTAGCCGACGGGTGTGTATTGATGCACCATGGAATTCGTTATCGTGGGGTACGGTCGCGTCGGGTCACGAACTGCTCGGGTCCTCCGCGAGGAGGGTCACGACGTGACCGTCGTCGACAACGACGAAAAGAAGGTCGACCGTGCTCTCGACGAGGGGTTCGAAGCGATTTACGGCGACGGTGGCACCGAGAGCGTCTTGAAATCGGCAGGTATCGAAGCTGCAGACGCCGTCGGTGGCCTCACCGGCGACCCGAACATCAACTTCGCCGCGTGCATGCTCGGCAAGGAGTTCGGTTGTCGCTCTGTCATGCGAATTAGCGAAGACTACCGGCAGGAGATTTACGAACGCTACGCCGACGACGTCGACGAAATCGTCTACCCAGAGCGTCTCGGTGCTGCCGGTGCGAAGACGGCACTGCTCGGGGGCGACTTCAACGCGCTCGGTGACCTGACCGACCAACTTCGACTCACCACGGTGTCTATCCCCGAAGACGCACCGATTATCGGTGACCACGTCGCGAGCATCGACCTGGGCGCCGATGGGCGGGTCTACGCCCACGGCCGAGCACGAGAACCGATGACGATTCCGCTTCCGGGAACCGTCGTCGAACCCGGTGACCAACTCGCACTGCTCACCGACCGGGACGCGCTGGACCGCGTCCGCACGAAGTTACTGGGCTAGGTGGGACTGGGTGTGGGTTAGGTACGACTGGGCGAAGCAGGCTGTGACCGGGTTACGCAGACGTTTTTTGACAGCACGAGAGTCGAACGCACCGCTCGCGAGCGAAGTACCAAAAGCGGCGCCCTGGTGGTGACGCCGCACGCCGTGCCGGGGGAGCCAGAACGGCTATGGTGGTGTGCCGGGCGCGCGGGTGGGAGGATGGGAACTGAGGCCGAGTGTGCGCGCCCAGACGACGGATATGTACCACGAACTATAAACCTGCGTCAGACGGCAGTCACACACGCATAACATCTCCGCCCGTCGTCCGGGTCGAACTCGAGTCTCTCGGATTCTCTGTGCTTCTGCTCGCCTCTATTTCCCGCACTTCGGTTCGTCTCTCTTTCCAACACTTCCACTCGTCTCTAGTAGACGAGTTTCCCTTCGATGAACCGACGGACACGGTCGTCACTCGGCGTTTCGAACACGCGGTCTGTCGGTCCCGACTCGATACACGTGCTGTCGAGGAGTACCGCCGTCCGGTCGGAGACGCGTTGTGCTTGCTGCATGTCGTGGGTGGCCAACGCGACGGCGATACCGCGGTCTCTCGCCTCGCGCATCGCAGACTCGATGGCGGCGGTGTTTCGGGGGTCGAGATTCGACGTCGGTTCGTCCAGAAGCAACACGTCCGGGTCGGGGGCGAGCGCCCTGGCGATGGCGACTCGTTGTGCCTCACCGGCCGACAGCGACCGAGCGTCGCGGTCGATTTTGTCGCTCATCCCCACCGTCTCCAACGCACGCTCGACCGTCGGAGACGGCTCTGTCTGCCCAAACGCGTCTTCGACGGCGTCTCGGAGTCGCGTCCGCCACGACTGTCTGACACGGAGTCCGTACGCCACGTTGTCTGCGACGGTCGTCGAGAACAGACTCCGTGTCTGGAATCCCATCCCGATGCGGCGTCGCACGGCGAGTCGCTGTTCGTCGGGCATCGCCCACACGTCTTCGCCGCCGACTTCGACCGTACCGCTGTCTGGCTGTTCGAACAGCGCGAGGAGGCGAAAGAGCGTCGTCTTGCCCGTTCCCGACGGGCCGACGACGGCCAGAATCTCACCGGGTTCGACCGTGATAGAGATGTCTTCGAGGATGGCCCCGTCACCGAACCCGTGGGTGAGTCCGCGCGCGGTGAGGCGAGTTTCGACGCTCGCCGATTCGCCGACCGATTCGTGTCCGACCACGCGGTTGCTGTCGGTCATTGGCGCTCACCTCCGGGCGTTCGGTCGCGGAACCGCGCCCCGAGAGCGTTCACAGACAGGACGAGGGCGAGGAGGATGACACCGAGGGCGATACCCGTCTCGATGTTTCCCTTCCGCGCTTCGACGGTTATCGCCGTCGTGAGCGTTCGCGTGAACGACGTACTGTCGGAGAAGACGATGTTGCCGCCGACGATGAGCACCGACCCGACTTCGCTGATGGCGCGGCCGTAGGCGGCCAACAGCGCCGTCACGATGCCGTAGCGCGCCTCACGGATGACGAGTAGCCCCACGTCGGCGGGTGTCGCTCCCGTGGCGAATGCGGCGTCTCTGAGGTCTTGTGGGACCGACTGAATCGCCGACAGCGAGACGCTCACGAGGACGGGGAGCGCGAGAACCGTCTGCGAGAGAATCATCGCT
Organism: Haloferax marinum; assembly: GCF_009674625.1. GTDB lineage: Archaea > Halobacteriota > Halobacteria > Halobacteriales > Haloferacaceae > Haloferax > Haloferax marinum. Next base: position 2,131,994 of record NZ_WKJQ01000001.1, read on the forward strand.
TCGGGCGTAAACAGGAGTTCGAACTCACCGAACGGTCCGGACCGCGAGAGCAACAAGAGAACCACGAGCCCGACGACGACGCTCGGAAAGCCCATCCCCGTCGAGATGACGGAGGTGACGATAGACTTGCCCCGGAAGTCACGGAATCCGACGGCGAGTGCAGTGGGCAGGCCGATTGCGGCGCTGAACAAGACTGCCAACGTACTCACGTAGAGTGAGACGAACGTGATGCTGACGAGGTAGGTCAGATTCAGGTCACCGAGGCCTAACACGAACGGAGGTGGGAGCGGACCGGACTAAAAGTCCTCGGGGACGTTCTCGGAGACCCACTGCTCGAACTGCGGGTCTGAAACGGACGCTGACGTGTTTCCACCGTCGTAGTCTTCGGGGACGTACTGGTCGAACTGTGGCGACTCAGACAGTGCGTTCGGGAAGAACAACTGCGACCCGTTCGCGGTGTAGTCGCTGATAATCTCTTGGCCCTCTGGACTCGTCAGGAACCCTGCGTACGCCATCGCCAGCGGGTAGTTCACGTCCGGATACTTCGCTGGGTTGACCGGGATGACACCGTATGGGTTCTTCAGGATTGTCGGGCCGTCCTTGAGCGGTCCTTGCACGTGAATCTCCAGGTCGACGTTGTCTTTGGTCGCGAGATACGTCCCGCGGTCCGAGAGCGTGTACGCGCCAGACTGGTCGGCCTGCACGAGTGTATCGCCCATCCCTTTGCCGATTTCGCGGTACCACTTTCCAGCGGGTGAGACGCCTGCGGCATCCCAGATGAGCAGTTCTTTCTTGTTCGTCCCGGAGTCGTCACCGCGGGAGACGAACGTCGATTCGGCGTCGGAGATGGCCGCAAAGGCGTCGGTCGCGCTGGACATGCCGTTGATTCCAGCGGGGTCGTCCGCCGGGCCGACGACGACGAAGTCGTTGAACATCACGTCGCGGCGGTTGACGCCGTACCCCTCTTCGAGGAACTCGTCTTCGGCTCCACGGGCGTGGACGAGGATGACGTCGGCGTCGCCGTTTCTGGCTGTCTCTATCGCCGCGCCGGTCCCCTGTGGGATGGTCTTCACGCGGGCGTCGAACTTCTCTTCGAACACGGGATTGATGGCGTCGAGGAGGCCCGTATCGTAGGTACTCGTGGTCGTCGCGAGTGTCAACTCTTGGGTCGCACCGCCCGAGGTGCCACCGGACGCGGTTGTCTCGCCCTCGCCTGCCTGTGGGGGGCTCGAATCGCCTGTGCATCCACTTAGTCCAAGGATTGCTCCGACTCCGGCCGCCTGCAAGAAGCGTCGTCGCTGAATCGCCATGCTACTGTGCTTTGCCGAACGGTAGTTAACTGTTTCCCACCTTACGTAATCTATTTTGATTACACAATCCGGATTTGTCGTTATTTTGAGTGTGGTTGTGGTTGCGCCACGTCGAACAGAGACCGGGTGCGCCGGATTCTTTTCGGACGGTCGCGTCGTCTCTGGTATGACTTGGGAGTCGCTGTTCGCCCGCGCCGCCGAGTACGAGACGACAGACGCCGACGTCGCCGACGCACTTCGCACCCGCCGAGGCGACGATGACTGAGACCGACCCCAAACCGACGCGAGTCGTCGCCGACGCGGACGTTCTCGCCGCGGACCTCCTCGTCGGCGGTGCGTCCCGTGACGCACTCGACCACCTTCGTCGACACTCGTGGACGACGCTCGTCGCCAGCGAGGCACTCCTCGACGACGCAGAGGCAATCGTCTCGACGCTCGCAGACGAGACGCTCGCCGCCGACTGGCGCGAGAAAGTCGAGACGTGGGTCGAACTCGTCGAACACCCCGAAGGCGACCAACCCGCACTCGCGTCGGCGTACCGCGGTGGTGCGATGCACCTGCTCACGTTCGACGACCGACTCACCTCTGCGAAGGCGGGTGCTGCCCTCGGTGGGCGCTTCCCAATCAGTATCCGGCATCCCAAGGCGTTCGCGACGCTCTTCTCGCCCGAGAGTCTCTACGCGGAAGTTGCGGACGACGAGTACCCCGGCCCCGACCGTGACCCACGGGCGTGAACGCCTGCTACGTCACTCGTTCGAGATGCCCACTACCGAGGTGTTGCGGCAGGAGTAGCGTAGAGTAGTGTAGAGTAGTGTAGAGTAGTGTAGAGTAGCGTAGTAGCGGCAACGTTGCACGTTCTAACAGATATATTAACAGTCATATCTACCTGAAGGTATGCGACAACCGACCAGACTTATCCGTGATTCTGCAGAACGACACAAACTGAAGGTCTCTCTTCCTGGTGGGCGATACCAACTCTCGCTCGACGACCGTGCAGTAATCGTGTTGACCGACGAGCTTGGGCTTTCAGTCCGAGACGAGGTTCCGACGCCGTTCGTTCCGTTTTTCATCGCGATGGGCGATGCCTGGTTCCCACGTCAACGTGATGTAGATTCAGTGATTCGTGACCTCCCATCGGAGGGGTCGCTCACTGCTGCTGACCGAGACGTGCTGGTCTCGTACGTGACTGACTCACTGATCGCTGAACGGCGCGAGAAATGGGTACTCGCAGCTATCGAAAACTCTCCAATCGCAGACCAAATCGATTCGACGGACCTCCGGATTAACAAACTCCCTGAACCTCCCAAGGCGTTACGAACGTCTAAAAAGAACATCGTGGAGGACTCTGTCGAACATACCGAACGTCAGAGACCGACGAAACGAGACGAAGTCGCAGAAGTAGAACCGCGAACTGAAAGCGACACAACCGACCAGCAAAAGCCAGAATCTTCTGCTGCACCGAAAGAAGAGGCACGAGAAGCGTTACAGGAGATTCCTGGTATCGGCCCACACCGTGCCAAACAACTGGCCGAAGGTGGGGTTCACTCGCTTGCCGCGCTTGCTGACGCTCGACCGGTCGACCTTGCTGGGATAGACGGTATCACCGAGGACATTGCGACGGTTGCAGTGGAGGGCGCTCGAGAAGTGTTGGGACACACCGTCCCTGCCAGTGACCGACTGACGAACCAAACGGGAGTCTCGGACGACGTTTTCAGCCCTGCACTGTCGTCGTTGGCCGCTTCCGGTGTCCCAGCGTCAGAAGCAACCCCTACACTTCGTGTCTTGTACGGTCCGACTGTAGCCGACATCGATGCTGTCTCGGGGCAACAAGCGTACTTCCTCTGGGAAGCGGGATATCAGACACCGCACGACGTACTGGAAGCCTCCCCGAGCGAGTTAACCGACGTTTACCAAGTGGGCTCGACAACAGCAGCAGAGATACAAGAATCAGCACGCTCGCTATTGGAGAGACGACGCGACTGAAGTGGTCTGAAGCGAGTACCCCGACCCCGACCCGTGACCCACGGGCGTGACGCCCCGAGAACCTACTCGGTCAGCACCAACTGCGTCACCGCGTAAATCGCGATAACCGTCACCAGTCCGAATCCGACTGCGACGCCGACACCCTCTGCGGCCCCCTGAAAGAACACCGCGATGGCGGCGAAGACGGCGATTCCGTAGCCACCTGCCGCACCGACGGCGAGAGCCCTCGTTCGGTTCATACGTTCTATAGGTGCCGAAGGGGTGTGGTCTCGGTCCCTCGAAATGACGGTCGTTGATGCACACTGTCGGTCGCAGAGGGACTGGGTCACTCTCGTTGCGCGACGCGGCACCCCAGTTCTTCGAGTTTCGCTGTCGCCGCGGGCACGTCTCGTTCTTTCACCAGCACGTGGTCGGTCGAATACGCAGACAGGGCGAATATCGAGATGTCCTCCTCGGCGAGTGCGGTTGCGACCGCGGCCAGAAAGCCGAAGAGTTCGAACGGGAGGACCATCTCGAAGGTGAGGCGTTTCCACCCGTCTTCGGACTCGACGACGTTCGCGTCGTCGACGGTGCCCGCTTCGGCAACCACCGTCGTCTCGTTCTCGTCTCGTATCGTCGCGAACGCGGACGACTCGGGGTGTTCGGTCTTGTAGACGGTGTACGTCTCCTCGGAGACGGTGACTGTGCCGCCGTCGAGGAACTCCGTGGGGTCCATACGGAGTTCTCGCTGGGGGTTGTGAAAAAGACGTGTTCGGCGTCCCACTGAGCCAAATCTGGGCTCTGTTCGAATACAACTAATCTAGCACGTTACAACGGGCATGCTGAATACAGCGCGCAAGTCGGTCAATTCTGATGACAATCCAGATTCGTTGTCTATCTTAATCATCATGAATATTAGTTAACTTATTTCTCCGCGTTTTGTACCACACCCACGAGTATCGAACGGCACTCGGTTACCCCGGTGGTGGGGTCGTGTGAATTCGTTCACTTCGTGGGGGAGACAACGATGTCTGGACAAGAGTTTCACGGCCGTATCGGCCGAACGTACGACGAATCAGAGCCCTGGTGGCCCGAACAGACCCGTGCACCCGACGACGCACCGAACGTCCTCATGGTCGTCCTCGACGACGTCGGTTTCGGGCAACTGGGCTGCTACGGTGGCCTCGTCGACACCCCGAACATCGACCGACTCGCCGAGAACGGTCTGCGCTATAACAACTTCCACACGACAGCGCTCTGCTCGCCAACGCGCTCGTGTCTGCTGACGGGGCGGAACCACCATTCGAACGCGATGGCCGCCATCGCCGAGAGCTCTACGGGGTTCCCAGGGTACAACGGGCACATTCCCCACGAGAACGGGTTCCTCTCCGAGATGCTCGTCGAGGAGGGATACAGCACCTACGCCATCGGTAAGTGGCACCTCGGCCCAGCAGAGGCCACTAGCGCTGCCGGCCCATACGACCGGTGGCCGCTTGGGAGAGGATTCGAACGGTTCTACGGCTTCCTCGGTGGCGACACCGACCAGTACACCCCGACGCTCGTCTACGACAACCACCAGGTCGAACCGCCGGCAACGCCCGAAGAGGGGTATCATTTCACCGAGGATATCGCCCAGCGGACAATCGAGTTCATCGGTGATGCCAAACAGGTCGACCCCGACAAGCCGTTCTTCACGTACTTCTGTCCCGGCGCGTGTCACGCCCCACACCAGGTTCCGAAGGAGTGGGCCGACAAGTACGCCGGCGAGTTCGACATGGGCTGGGACGAGGCCCGCGAACAGATTCTGAAGCGCCAGAAAGAGTTGGGCATCGTTCCGGAGAACACCGACCTCTCGCCGCAGAACCCGGACATCGTGCCCTGGGACTCGCTGTCGGCCGAAGAACAACGCCTCTACGCGCGGATGATGGAGGTGTACGCGGGGTTCCTCGAACACACCGACGCACAGATAGGCAAGGTCCTCGACTACCTCGAGGAACTCGGCGAACTCGACAACACGCTCGTGATGCTCGTCTCGGACAACGGCGCGAGCGCCGAGGGTGGCCCCACTGGGTCGGTCAACGAGAACCACTTCTTCAACAACGTCCCCGAGTCTCTCGAAGAGAACCTCGAAGCCATGGACGGCCTGGGCGGCCCCGAGTACTTCAACCACTACCCGTGGGGCTGGGCGTGGGCTGGTGACACGCCGTTCCGCCGCTGGAAACGCGAATCGTACCGGGGTGGTGCGAGCGACCCACTCGTGGTCTCGTGGCCCGAGGGCATCGAGGCGAGAGGAGAAATCCGCGAGCAGTTCGTCCACGCCATCGACCTCGTGCCGACCGTCCTAGAGACCCTCGGCTTCGAGGCCCCCGACGAGGTGAAGGGCGTCGCACAATCGCCAATTGAGGGGACGAGTTTCGCCTACACGTTCGAGGAGCCGGACGCTCCCGAGCAGCACGTCACCCAGTACTTCGAGATGATCGGGACCCGCGCCATCTACCACGACGGCTGGCGGGCGGTCCACCCCTGGCCGTTCGGTGTGCCGATTACCGCCGAGGACCTCTCGGCGACCACGCTGGAGGACTCCGGCTGGGAACTGTACCACATCGCAGAGGACTTCTCGGAAGCTCACGACGTGGCGAGTGAGCACCCTGAGAAGGTCCTCGAACTCGCCCAACTCTGGTGGACCGAGGCCGGCAAGTACGACGTGCTGCCGCTCGACAGTCGGGGCGTCGAGCGATTGGCGGAACCGAGGCCGCAACCGGGCAAACCCCGCAACACGTACGTCTACTACCCGGGAACCCAGCACGTCCCGGAGAACGCGGCCGTCCGGGTACTAAACCGCGACCACAGCATCACCGCCGACGTGACGGTACCGGCCGGTGGGACCGAGGGCGTCCTGCTCGCCCAGGGGAGTCGGGACGGTGGGTACACCCTGTTCGTCGAGAACAACCGCCTCCACTACGTACACAACTACATCGGCGTCGAGGAATACCACGTGGTCGCCGACGAACCGCTCCCGGAGGGGGACATCTCGGTCCGGATGGAGTTCGAGACGACCGGTGACCCCGACATCCCGAACGGCGAGGGTGCACCGGGGACCGTCCGCCTCTACTACGGCGACGAGCAGGTCGGTGAGGGTGAACTCCCGAAGACTGTCCCGATCATGATCGGTATCATCGCCGGCCTGAGCTGTGGCAAGGATGCCGTCAATGCTGTCAGTGACGTCTACCGAGACCGGAAACCCTTCGCGTTCACCGGCGACATCGCACGGGTGACCGTCGACGTCAGCGGCGAACCGTTCGTCCACGAGGAGGCCGAACTGGACCGCATCATGGCGCGTGAGTAAGCAGAAGGACCGCTACCGATGGCTGTCTCTCTCGAATCGCTCACTGCGTTGTCGGTGCGGGTCTTCGTCGTGACCCGCTCGTCGGTTCGCTGGTGATACTCGTCGTCCACGACCGAGCTGGACTGGACACGAAAGGAGCGAGGAGACAGCCACAGCGTCCGCCGACGAAACGGTCGTGAAATGGGGTCGGACTGAACGATAGATCGGAACGAAGCACATGATTGCAGAACAGGTACGCGTCGGGTTGGAACCCCTCATCAGCCTCCTGCTCACCGTTCAGGGCATCGCGGCGACTGTCGGTCTCATCGCGTTGATGGCCCAGTTCGGCATCCAGCTGACAGTGGGGGACCTTCGACAGACGACACGGGAGTACAACCTCATCAGCCGGTGGCTCGTCGCGAACCTCCTCTTTCTGCCACTCGTCGCTGCCCTGTTCGGCGTCGTGTTCCAGCTCCCCCGACCGCTCCTCCTCACGCTCGTGCTGGTCGCCGTCGCCCCGGGCGCACCGTTCATCCCCCCGCTTGTCGCGATGGCCGGACAGGACTCGCACGAAGCGGTCCGACTGACCGCAGCGCTGACCGTCGTCGCCGTCGCTACTGTGCCGCTGTTCGTCGCTGCGTTGCTGTTCATCCTCGACGTCGAGACAGAGTTCTCACCGTGGCGACTCCTCTTTCCCCTAACAATCGTGCTCGTTGCACCCCTGGTCGCGGGAATCGCCGTTCGAACGTGGCGTCCGGAACTCGCCGAGCGTCTTGCTCGGCCAATAACCATGCTCGCCAATCTCTCGCTGTTGCTCGCGCTCGGTATCATCGCTCTCCTCGGCCTCCCGCAGGTCATCGGGATATTCGCGGTCCTCTTCGGGACCGGGGCGATACTCCTCCTGTCGCTGTTTGTGCTCGTATCTATCGGCATCGGGTGGTTATTTGGAGGGCCAACTGCCCAGAGTCGCCGGATTCTCGCGCTCGGAACGGCCGGCCGAAACGTCAACATCGCCCTGTTCGTCGCGACCGGAGCGTTCCCAGAGTCGGGCGTGAACGGTGGTATCATCGCCTTCACAGTGCTCATGTTTGTCCTCTCGATACTCGTCGCTCGCTACTGGCGACGGAAGCCGCTTGATGGCGAGTCGAGCACAGCAGTGCCTGGGCTGAACAGTTGAACTCACGAAGCCACGTGCTGCATACACCCTCTGTCTGTGTCACACCACACCTGTCACTTTCCGGGGACATCAACAACACTACTGTTTCCATCTTTCACCTCGCTTCGCTCGGTGAACTCCCGTCAGACGCTTCGCGCCCGACGACGTATACCTCGCTCACTCCGTTCGCTCGCTATACTTCTGGAAATCGTAGATTTCCAACATTTGCTTCGCTACCGTTCAGCAAACTCCCGAAAATCAGAGATTTTCGACGGACGCTTCGCTAGCGCTCAGCGTACCACCGTCGGACGTTTCACGCCCGACGAGGCATACCTCGCTCACTCCGTTCGCTCGCTATACCACGTCGCAAACTTCGCCAACGCCCGCCCGCGGTGTGAGATACCGTTTTTCTCCGTCGCCGTCATCTCGGCGAACGTCTTCCCGTCGTGTTCGAAGATGGGGTCGTAGCCGAATCCGCCCTCGCCACGCGGCGGGACGATTCGACCGTTGACGACGCCCTCGAACAGTTTCACGGGGAGGGCTTCGGTCTCTTCTGCGCTCTGTTCTGCGCCTCGGGCGGCGGCGACGGTTCGGTCGTCTTTGTCGACGGGGTCCGGACTCGCTTCGAACGGGTCGCCGTCGCAGTACGCGAGCACACACCGGAAGGAGGCGCGGCGAGGGTCGTCGAGTTCGGCGGCCGCGAGTCGGTACACCGTCTCGACGCCGAGGGTGTCTTCGGCGTACGAGGAGTACGGGCCGGGGAAGCCGTCGAATCCGTCGATGAAGAGACCGGCGTCGTCGACGAGCACGGGTTCGCCGGCGTAGCGGTAGGCCTCACGCGCGCCGTGGGCGGCGATGGGGCCGAGTTCCGCGGCTTGAATCTCGGTGTAGTCGAAGTCGAGTTGGGTGACGTCGTCGTCGAGATAGTCGAGGGCCTCGCGGACCTTGCCCTCGTTCGTCGTGACGTATCTGAGCATACCCGCCCATCTGCGGGCGGGCGTCGAAAAGTCGTCGGTGTGTCGGTCGCTTCAGTCGACGATGACTTCGACTGGACCTTCGTCTGCTTCGTCTTCCATCTCTTTTTCCTCACGCTTCTGGCGCTCGTTCCAGAGGAGTCCACCGGCGACGAGGAGGACGACCCACGAGCGCCAGCTGGCGAGGTTCAGCGTGTAGCCGATACCGAACGGCTTCTCGACGAGCATGCCTTTGCCGGGTTGCCAGTACGACGAGAGGAGGCGGCCTGCGCTCGGGCGTTCGAAGTTGTAGGGGATGCCGAAGAGCGTTCCACTTTGTGGTTTGTCTGCCATACGTGATTGGTACGCCCGCTGACGATAAATCGTTTTGGCCTGCCGACCAGTCGCATCTGCCCTGACTATCGATATCGACCACGGGATTCGACTTCGCGGAGTCGGGCGATGACGTCCGCAGACCCGACAGATTCGTAGCCTGCTTCCAGTGCGTCGAGCAGTGGGGCGGCGTCGGCCGCGGTTCCTTCGACGCTCTGGGCGAAGACGTGGAGGTCCATCGCCTGGTCTTCGACGTGGCCGGTGTGGAAACCGAGACCGAAGTCGATGATGTGGACCTGCGTCGCACCATCCGGGCCGGTTCCGACGCGGACGTTTCGCGTCGTCGGGTCGCCGTGGACGATGCCCGCGTCGTGGAGTCGCGCGAGATACTCGCCAACGACGCGGACTGCCTCGGGTTCGAGTCGCTCTGCGAGGTCCGCGTCGCCGACTTTCTGGAAGGTGATGACGCCCTCGACGGGGTCGATATCGTGGATGATGGGCGTCCGAACGCCGGCGCGGCGAGCGTCGCTCGTCAACCGCGCTTCGGCTTTCGTCCGCTCTCGTCGCAGTCTGTCGTCGAGCTTCGGGTGTCGGTACGTCTTCGGGACGCGACGTTTCACCACGTCGTCTGTCCCGATGTCGACCGTCGCTTCGGCCCCGCGAATCGCGCCGTCGTCGGTGTAGGCACGAGCGACCGACTCGTCGGTGCCGCGCCACGTCACGTCGACCTGGTCGGGGCGGAAGTTCGGGTCCACGCTGGATTCTTCGACTGCGAGCGTGTCGCCTGCGGCGAACATCCGTGCGCCACAGAGCGCAATCATCCCCGCGTTGTCGCCGAGGAAGCGCGGTTCGGGTGCGTGGAACTTCGCGCCGCGCTGGTCGCACATCTCGGCGAGCATCTCGCGGAGGCGAGCGTTGTTTCCGACGCCACCGCCGAGGACGAGTTCGTCCGTCCCCGTCAGTGACAGCGCGCGCTCTGCGACTTCCGTGAGCATGCCGAAGATTGTCTCTTGCAACCCGGCGGAGATGTCTTCGACGGCCGTTCCAGCGTCTGCCTCGTCTTTCGCGGCGCTCATGATGCCGGAAAACGAGAAGTCCATCCCTTTGACGACGTACGGCAACTCGACGTAGTCGCCGTCTTTCGCCGCCGCTTCGACCTTCGGGCCACCGGGGTGTTTCCACCCGACGTGGCGGGTGAACTTGTCGATAGAGTTGCCGACGCCGGTGTCCATCGTCTCACCGAGGACGCGGTACCGACCGTTGTGGTAGCCGAGCAGGTGGGCGTTCGCGCCCGAGGCGTTCAGACAGACCGGCGACTCGAACCCGGACTGGTAGCGCCCGATTTCGAGGTGGGCGACCATGTGGTTGACGCCGACGAGCGGCACGTCCAGCGTCTGAGCGACAGCACGTGCTGCAGTGCCGACGATGCGGAGACATGGGCCGAGCCCCGGTCCGCGAGAGAACGCCACAGCGTCGACGACAGGGCCGTCTCCGTCGTGTCTCTCGGCGGCGTGGGCGAGGGCAGTTTCGACCACTTCGGGGATGGCACTCCCCATGTGTTCGGCCGCCTCACGCGGGTGAATGCCGCCGCTGTCGGGTTGGTACGGGTTCGATTCGATGAAGACGTGGTCTGCGGCGGGGTCGGGTGTGCGGTCTGTCGCGGACGTGAGCGCGTCGGGGTCGTCAGTTTCGAAAACCGCTGCGCTCGCGGCCCATGCAGTACCTTCGATTCCAAGAATGCGCATCGAGAGTCGGTTGAAAACGGCGATTCGAAACCGAACTTAGGCCTCTTCGGCTTCGGCTTCGGTGTCGGCGTCGGTAATCTTGTTGCGTTCGAGCATGTGTTCCTGTTCGACGTCGCGGGCGAACTCGGGGCTCTCGTAGACCTTGGCGTAGCCAGCGGTCTTGCGCATGCCGAACTTCGTGTCGAGTTCGTGGACGACGACTTCGTCAGAGTCCTTGTTCAGTTTGGCCGCGAGAGAGTCTCGAACCGAGAGACGGGAGGGCGTCGCTTCCTCGTGGACGATCTCGAAGCGAACGTCCGAGCGGTGCAACATGGGGTTCTCCTCCTCGGAGATGATTTCGATTTCCATGGTTAGTTACCCGTAATTGCCCGCGAAGCAAGTAAAAGGATTTCGAAGGGAGAGGAGAGTCCGCCAGTCAGACTTCGATTGGAGCAAGAACCGCCTCGGTATCGCCGTCGAACTGCGAGAGGAGGTCCCGCATCTCGGTTTTGGCCGCTTCGTCGACTCGGATTCGGACCATTCCTTCGTCTGGTTGGCCGTAGACGACCGTCGAACCGAGTGGCGCGGCGAGAACTGCAGGGAGGGTCGCGAGGTCTTCTTCGCCCTCGACGAGGATGGTCGTCGGTTCGGCGGCGGCGAGGGCGTCGCCGAGTGCTGCGACGAGCGCGCGCGAAATCGTGCCCTGGTCGTTGGTGACTTCGACGAGTCGGCCGGTTTCGACTGCGCGGCGAATCTCGTCGCTCACGGCTTCTCGCTTCGTCTTCCCGTCGATGACTGCGACGTCCGGTGGTCGGCCTGCTCGACGGAGGTGGAAGGTGACGACGTCGCCGACGGCGACGAGTGGGGCCTCGGACTCCTCGCTCGACGCGTCTGCGAGGAGCGCCTCGGTCTCGGTGTAGACTGGGCCGAACGGCTCTTTGAACGCTGCGCGGAGCGCCGTCGGCAGGGTGAGCATTCTCAGCGGACCTTGAGCGCGTAGCCGCCGGGTTCGGTGACCTTCATCTCGGTGGCGATTTCGCTCTGTTCTGGGTGGGTGATGACGACGTAGCCTGCCCAGTCTTCGGTGAGACTGCTCGACCCGCAGTTCTCACACGTCTGTTTGTCGGGTTCGTTGACGAAGTGGCACTCGCGGCAGGCGAGACGCTTTTTCGCCATCAGTTACCCTCCGCCGAAGCCTCGCTCTGCTGGCGCTTCTTTTCGAGCCAGCCGTGCTTCCCGAGCCCCGGCTGTTTCGCGGTCAGGCCGATCTTCGAGTCGCGCGGGTTGCGCTCGTCGATACTCTTGGTGACGATGCGTGCGCGCACCTCGTCGTCGACCCCCAGCGTCTCGTTGGACTCGGTCGAAGCGAGCTGTTGGTTCTCGCCGTCGTAGGCGAGGTACTCGTCGGAAATCTGCGAAACGTGGAGCAAGCCGTCCACCGGCCCGATGCCGACGAAGGCACCGAACTCGACGACTTCGACCACGATACCGTCGACGACTTCCTGCATGTCTGGGTCGTAGGTAATCGCGTCGAACTCGGCTTCGTAGTAGACGCCGGGTCGGTTGGGCAGTACGGTGCCCTCGCCCACGTCGTGGACGTTCACGACGCTCACGACGCTCCCAACGTCTTCGTCCATCCGTCCTTCCAGTTTGTCCTGCAACAGTCGCTTGACCCGCTCGGGCGTCACATCGCCCAAGTGGCGTGGCGGGACTTCGACTGTGTCTTTGAGTCGTACCCGTTTGTACATAGTTTCGTTAAGGTTCCGTGACCGCCAGTGTGGCGTGCCCCCGGATGCCGATGACGGGAATCCCGCATTCGAGCACCCTGTCACGGAGGGGCTTGTCGTTCGTGACGACGTAGTCGGCCTCGCCCGATTCGGCGAGTTCGACGACAGCGTCGTCGGCGTACGATTCCTCGGTTTCGACCGCACGGCACCGGGTCGCTAGGTCCGCACCCACGCTCGCGGCGACGGCCTCGGTCCCGCCGCCCGTCGAGAGCTTCTCCAGCTCGTCGAGGACGGCCGTGGGGACCACGAGGTCCACGTCGGCCGCGAGTAACCGGTCGAGTTCGTCGAACACGCGAACGTCGAGTTCGACCGGCATCATGAGTGCGTTCGTGTCCATAACGACTACGGTGGCGGTCACGTCACTTGAGCGTCCCGATACCGATGAGGCGCCAGCGCGCACCGACACGGCGGTTGATCGCTATCTTCGCACCTTCGGCCGCACAGACTGGGCGCTTGAGTTTCACTTCGGCCTCGCCGCTGCGGGCACTCGTCACGGCACCGACAGTGGTCGCGGTGCCGACGGTGAGCATCAGCGGTTCGCCAGTCGAAATCTCGTCGACGCTGTCGTCTTCGCTGCCGACGACACGGTCGAGCAGGTCGACGTCCATCGTGAACTCCTCGCGCGTCGGCGGGAGGGTTCCGGGCTTGCCGGCAACCTGCCCCGCGAGCGCGTCACCTTTCGTGACACTCGGGTCGAGGCCGGTTCCGACGCCACAGAGGCCGCCGGGGCGGACTTCGTCCACCATGTTACCGCCCGCTTGCAGCGACCGAATCTCGGTCGTGATGGAGCGCCACTCGGTCTGGCCTTCTTCGTCGACTTCGCGGCCGGGACGGAGTTCGAGTTCGTCGCCATCTTCGAGTTTGCCGGCGACGACGCTGCCGCCGATGACACCGCCGTTGAGGCCTTCCCAGGTCGTTCCTGGGCGGTTGATGTCGAAACTGCGAGCGACGAACATCCGACTGTCTTCGCTCTCGTCGCGCTCGGGCGTCGGGATGTTCTCCTCGATAGCCTCGATGAGGAGGTCGAGGTTGACCTCCTGCTGGGCGCTGATGGGGACGATGGGCGCGTCTTCTGCGACCGTCCCTTTCACGAACTCCTGAATCTGCTCGTAGTTATCGATTGCCCGCTCGCGGTCGACGAGGTCGACCTTGTTCTGGGCGATGACGATGTTCTCGATACCGATGATATCGAGCGCCATCAGATGTTCGGCCGTCTGCGCCTGGGGGACGTCTTCGGTGGCGCTGACGAGAAGCACCGCACCGTCCATGATGGCCGCGCCAGAGAGCATCGTCGCCATGAGCGTCTCGTGGCCGGGCGCGTCGACGAACGAGACGGTTCGCAGGACGTCCGTCTCTTCGCCGTCTTCGGTCTCTTCTTCGACTGTGTAGCACTCCGGTGCATCGACACCGGGAATCTTACGGAACGTCGCGTCGGCGTATCCGAGTCGGATGGAGATACCGCGCTTCATCTCCTCCGAGTGTTGGTCCGTCCACGACCCAGACAACGCTTGGACGAGCGTCGTCTTTCCGTGGTCGACGTGACCGACGAGTCCGATGTTCACCTCCGGTTGTTGTGGGTTTTTCGTCACCATTGACCTCCTGAGAGTAATCTTGGGTAGACTTGGCCCCGAACGACTGATAAAGGTGCTGTTCTCGGAGCACCGGCGCTGTGGCTACGTCGGGCGGTCACACACGGCGTGGACCGGTTTCGCGGCCGATTCGACGCGGTTCGCCCCTCGACGACACCGTCGTCCGTCGCTTCGTCAGGTGCTGAGACGGCGGCCTCACTCGACTGCCGTGACGAGCGACCGGAGCTCTTCGCGGTAGGCGTCTGGCGTGAGACCGAGGTCGATGTCCACCGAGACGTCGATGGCCTCGGTCGGCGACTTCGTCACGCCCAAATCGAGGTTCTCACCGGGGTGTGCTCCTCCTGCGACGAGAATCGACCCCTCGTGTTCCCAGACGGCGAGCAGGCCGCTCACACCGAGTTTCTTCCCTTCGATTTCGAGTCGTTTCTCGTCGGTCAGTGGGAACGTGATTCCCTCGAAGGGGAACGCGGCGCTGTAGTTCGTCACCCGCGCTGTCTCGCCCGTCTCGACCGTCAGCGACCCCGACGACGTCTGTTCGATATCGACGAGCCCGGCGGATTCTAACTGCGCTTCGTACTGCGACCGCGCCTGCGACTCGACCTGTTCGACCACCGGGTCGAGCACGACGTCGGGAATCTGCGCGAGACTCGGGTCGAGCGTCACGCGCGTCGCGAAGAACATCGAAAACTGCCCTTCGGCCTGCCCGAGCGTCTTCTTCTTCAACTCGGTCGCCAACTCGACGTCCTCGAAGACGAGCGTCCGAAACGCCGCCGAGACGCTCACCGGGCCGAACGATTCTTCGAACGCCGGGTCACGCGTCTGTTCGTCTACTTTCTCCCATCCGCCCGCCTCGAGTCTCGACTCGGGGACCTTCGGTGGGCCGCGCGCGGCGCTCGCAGTACTCCCAGAACTGCACCCCGCGAGGCCCGCCAGTCCAGCGCTCGCGGCCGCACCGAGATACGTTCGTCTTCCTATCCGACGGTCAGAGTCGTCCTGCCCGGACATTGCTCGGAGTTCCCTCGTCTTCGTTCAAATAGGTACGGGACGGTGACAGTCTGTAATTCTGTTGCGACGGACCCTACTCGTCCCGCTCTTTCGTGCGAAACCGCATCGTTTGCCCGTACAGAAGCAGGCCGATACCCGCGAGCGCGGTCAGTCCACGCAGATATTCGTCGAGGCGTCTGTTGGGTCCGTTGTACGCTCTTCCCCCCTGTCGGTAGAACCGTCCCTCGTACTCCACGAGTTCGTTGGTCTCCTGCCAGTACTCCCACCCGGCGATAGGGTCGCTCGTGCGGACGGTTCCTGACTCGAACAGTCGCTGGAACTCCGGTGGGAACGTCTCGGCGTTCACTGCCGCAATATCCATCGCGGTTCGGTTCGAGATGGGTTCGAGTCGCAACTCCACAGAGTCGTTGCCGAGTGACTCGTGGTGGAGTCTGTAGAACGCGTCGTCTCTCGGGTAGTACGCGACTTGGTACAGACAGAACGCCGGCCTCTCGGCGCACTTCGCTCGCTCGGAGTCGACGACCTTGGGGCCGTCCGCACGCAACTGCGAGACGTTCTGGCACGCCGGGTCGTCGTCGACACAGGTCAGTACGTCGTCGGAGTAGGCGGCGTGCTGGGCCCAGTTCGAGTCGGGAGACACTTCGACCACGCCGTATCGATACGTCGGGACGATGGCACCCATGGGTGCGAAGACGGCGGTGAACACCAGCAGCACACCGAGGCCAATGACTAGCAGACTGCGGCGATGGAGGGAGAACGAAGCGGGAAATCGCATCGACAGTCGCTATGGTGACCACTGTATAAAGTTCAATGGCTGACAGTTCTACGCTCGCTGGTCTGCCGCCCGAGAGCGAGGCTTTTCACCCTCCATTACCGATGTCATCTCGTGCCCGCACCGGTGTCGTCGCCGTCGGAGTTCGCCTTCGAACTGGCACTCTGTGCCCACCTCGAAGAGGCGACAGACTGGCTTCCCGCCCGCCAACTCGGTGCCTCTGTCGCGTCGCCTGGGAGTCGAATCATCGACGTCTGTGCCGTCGCCCCCGGTTCCGAGTTCGACGAGCGAACCCGAATCACGCCCCGCGACATCCCCGCGACAGCAATCGAGAGCGACGTCGGCGTCGGCCGCGCCGTCTTCTGGCGCGACGCCTTCGACTGTCACCCTGCCCGCGCCCGCCGCGCGACTGACCGTGCCGTCGACGTCGGCTTCTTCGAGTCGGAGCGCCGCCGTGGCCGGGAGTACGTCCGCCGGGCGACCCGGTATCCCGACGCGTGGTTCTCCCGTCTCGTCGGTATCGAGAACAAACCGGACCTCGGCGACCCCGGTGACCTCCTGCGACAACTCCGCCTCGACGTGAGTCTCTCACTGTTCGACGAAGTCGTCCTCGCCACCGAGAGTTACGTCACCGGTGCACATCTCAATCGCATCCCCGAGCAAGTCGGTGTCTGGCGATTCGACCCCGAGACGGGCGACAGAGAAGTCGTCCGCGAGGCAACCTCACTCGCCGCCGACGCGACGGGTGTCGAACCCGTCGAATACGAGTCGCTCCACACCGACGTCGCCTTCGTCACGCCGGCCGAGAAACGAACTGCTCGCCTGCAACTCGCAGAGCGCGCCTACGGCAAGGGTTGGCGACGCTACGACCTGCCGGGGTGTGCACACGCGAGCGTCGATGCCGATGGCCGACCCGTCTGTTCACACTTCGAACGCGTGGTCGACCCCGGTTCCGAGTGCGGTCCCGATTGCGCTGCGTTCGACCCCGCAGACCCACCCGAACTCGCCCGTGGACGCCTCCGAGACGCTCGCACCGACTGGGTCGCGGACCCGAGTGGCGTCGCTCGAAGACAGTCGGGATTAGACCGATTCTCGTAGGTCGCTGGCGATTACTCTGTCTCGGCGCGTTGTTCCATGTAATCCCAGTAGGTGACGAGAAGCGCACCGAAGAGCGCGACGAGAGCGACGAAGAGGACGAGGCTGACGACATCTATCTGTCCCGTCTGGACGTAGGTCACGACGAGAGTTAGAACTCCGATGCCGATACCTGCGCCCAACAGCGTCCTGAAGGCGCTGTCTTCGACGACCGTTCGAAGGCTCACGACTCTCCTCCCGATGACTCCGCGAGCATCCAGAGCGAGATGTCCATAGCCGCGTCTCCTCACGCAGAGCGCAAAAAAGTATTGTCGCCCCCGACCGTCACGAAGCGCTATAGGTCGTACACTTCGCCATCGACCGCCAGCGGTTCTTCGAACGCCTCCTCGGGCGGGTAGTAGTGGGCGACGTGGACGAGACGGGTCACGTCGGCGTTCAGGTCTTCGCCGAGTGAAATCGCTCCCTCGCGGGTCATGTGCTTCGTGCCGAACGTCCGCGGAACCCCGTTTTCGTCGTGGTCGTGACCACCGGCAGGGTGGTACTCACACAGCGACGAGGGGACGAGTGCCTCCGCGAGGAGGATGTCTGGGTCGGCCAGGACCTCTCGCGACTCCTCGGGAATCGCGAAGGTCGAGTCACCCGAAATCGAGAGTTTCGCCCCCGTCTCAGGGTCTTCGATGGCGACGCCGTAGCACAGAAGCGGCGGGTGGACGACGGGGACGAACGTCACGTCGAATCCGCAGGTGCGGAACGGTTCGAGCGGCGTCTGGTCGTGGACTTCGATTCGGTCCAGATAGTCGAACTTCGAGCGAATCGTGCCGGCGACGCTCTCGTCTTTCATCGGGTCGACTTCGTTCGTCGCGTGGACGTCGAGGTGGTCGAGCAGGCGGTAGACGTTCCCCAACCCGTCGAGATGGTCGAAGTGAATGTGGGTGACGACGGCCGCGTCGGGAAGCGGCGTCTCCTGTGTGAGAAACTGGTGACGGAAGTCGGGACTGAAGTCCACGAGGAGCGACTCACCGGTTCGCTCGTTCTCGACGTGGACCGAAAAGCGCGTTCGCTCGATACCCCGCTCACGGGCCTCGTTGCAGGTGTCACAGTCGCACCCGACGGTCGGCGTGCCGGTCGTATCGCCGGTCCCGAGCAAGGTCACACGCATTATCTGAGAGATGAGAGATGGCGGGGCTTAAGGGTGGGTGGACCGCGATGGCGAGTTACGCGTTTTGTATAACCCAGTCGTCGGAGAGTGCAGCGGCTGGACGTGGACTACAGACTGCAAACTGCCCCGTCAGAAAACCGAGTGCGAGGTTACTGCGCCGCGCCGGCGTCTTTCTGCGTCTCGCCTTCGTCGGCGTGGTCGTGGTCGTGGTCGTGGTCGTCGTGACTGTGGTCGTGTCCATCGCCCGACCCGGCGACGAGTTCCGACGAATCCGACATCATGTCGAGATTCTTCAGGTTGTCGCGTTCTTCGAAGTCCGCGACGGCCTCCAGTAAGTCGTTCTGTGTGAGTTCCATGCGCTCTTCGGTGAGTGCTTCGAGCACGGCTTCACGCAGCACCATACGGAGGTC
The DNA here is from genome assembly GCF_009674625.1 of Haloferax marinum. Taxonomy (GTDB): domain Archaea; phylum Halobacteriota; class Halobacteria; order Halobacteriales; family Haloferacaceae; genus Haloferax; species Haloferax marinum. The sequence continues at coordinate 2,150,574 of NZ_WKJQ01000001.1, forward strand.
AGACCCGGTGAGCCCCTCGGTCACGTCGGCGATGGCGTCGGGGTCGAACTCGTCGATTTTCATCCGGTTCGTGATGACACGCAGGATGTCCGAGCGCATGCCACGGTCCGGTTTGGGGAAGTTGACGATTTCGTCGAAGCGCCGCCACGCCGCAGAGTCGAGTTGGTCGGGGTGGTTCGTCGCGCCGATGAGGATGACCTCGTCGCGAATCAGCGAGATGTCGTCGATGCTCTTGAGAAGCGTGTTGACGGCGCGCTTGAGCGCGGCGTGTTCGTCCGACCGGCGCGTTTTCGCCACTGAATCGAACTCGTCGATAAAGAGGATACACGGCGAGAGTCGCTTGGCGACTTCGAACGTCTTCTCGACGTTCTTGGCCGTCTCACCGAGATACTGACTCGTAATCATCGAGAGTTTCACCTCGACGAAGGGGAGGCCGAGTTCGTGTGCGAGCGCACGCGAAACGGTCGTCTTCCCCGTGCCCGGCGGGCCGACGAACAGAATCTTCCCGATTTCACGGAGGCCAATCTGCGCGAGATACTCGCGGTGCTCGATGGCCTTCATGAGTTTGTGAATCTCGCCTTCTTGGTCCGTGGTCAACACGAGGTCGTCGAGCGTCATCTCGATCTCCTCGGGTGCGCGGACCTGCACGAGGTCCAGCATCTCGGCGTCGTCTTCGTCGTCGAAGTACTCGTCGAGGAGGCTGTCTATCCACACGCGGTCGGCGTGGATGGGTCGCGTCTGTTCACGCGCATCTTCGTGTGTTACATCCACGTCGTCGCGGCCTTCGACGGCCTTCGCAATCGTCGGGTTCGTCACCAACATGTCGTAGTCGGCGCGTTTGACGAACCACTCCAGCGCCATCTCGGGTTGCGTCAAAGAGAGGCGGCCGGAGAACTCCTCACGTTGGGTAAACATGAGGTCCGAAATTGCGTCCCACGGATGTTCGACTCCTGTCGCCTTCCGCGCAATCGAATCGGTAACAACGAGCGGTCGCTCGATGCCGCCCGTCGACGAATCGTCTTCGTCGTCGGCGTCCGTCCAGAAGACGCGCCGATATCGCGGAGGAAGGTCGTTCTCGTCAAGCGTTCGGTCGTCGGTGTAAAGGTGGGCCGTCAGCAGAAACTCGACAACCTCGAGCGCCCGTTCACTCATCCGCGAAGAATTGCCCGGCAAGACGCATAAGAGCGTCGGACTGCTCGTCAGGGCGTGTCGAGCGTTACCAGAGAGCGTTGGGTTCCTGTCGAGATGCCGTATCTCCTCACTGCGTGCCCCGAGAAGAGAAAAAATCGGCGTCAGCTCGTACTGGCAGGGTGTGATTTCGGGCGAATCCGGGTCTATAACCCTTCGTCAGTGGCTCGGATTTCGTCCTCGAAGTTCCACCCGAGGTCTCTGTGTGTCTCGTCCTTTGAACCAGAGATATGGCCTTGAACACTTCGCACCGAGTCAGCCTTGTACTCGGAGCAGATGGGACACGAGTATCTCCCGACGTTCGCATTCACGTCCACGATGACTCCCTCGATTTTAGGGGGCTCGTCTGAACACATACACGATTACGGTGAGGTGGAGAGAACAAAAACCCCGTCACCGTTTCCTAGACGCTCTCTAGGCACTGATTTCCTAGATGGGTTCTAGACACTGTTTTCCTAGGTTGTCTCTAGATAGTATTTCCCTAGACGCTCTCTACACCTCGTTTTTCCATCTCTCTCGAATCGTATACTCTAAAAACCGAGCCTGCACACGAGGCAGCAGCGACTGCATGCCCCGATTACTGGGTTGTTCGAATCGTCTCTCCCCCAGTTCGGCCGTTACTCCCCGGTATTTTTACGACTGACTCCCTCAGAGTCACCGAAGAAGAGGTGTCGATACAGGTGAGAAAGCGAGTCTCGACGACGTGTATGCGGTGTGCGGTCGGGTGCGGCCTCGTCCAACTCCCCCACGACCACAGTCGTGGACTCGAAACAGTCCAGGGGGACCCCTCGAACCCCGTGACCCGCGGGGCCGCATGTCGGCGTGGCCTCCAGGAGACCGCCCATCCGCGTGGCGAGCGACTCACGAAACCACTCGTCAGAGACGATGGCGAACTCGTCGAGGCGTCGTGGGACGAAGCGGTGTCTGCTGTGAGCGATGCCATCCGAACCGCGATGGCGACGGACCCAGACGACGTGGCAGTACTGGGGAGCGGCCAGCAGACGAACGAAGCGGCCTACCTCCTCGGGAAATTCGCTCGCGCTGGCATCGGCACGCGACAGTACGACGCGAACACGACGCTCTGCATGGCGAGTGCGGTGTCGGCCTACTATCGAGCGTTCGGCAGCGACGCACCACCGCCGACCTACGACGACATCCCCGAGGCAGAAACGCACGTCGTCTGGGGGGCGAACCCTGCTGTCGCCCACCCCGTCTTGTTCCAGTGGATTCGCGAGTCTGCCGCCGACGGCCAACTGGTTGTCGTCGACCCCGTGGAGACGAAGACGGCCGAGTTCGCAGACCACCACGTCTCTGTCGCACCCGGCGGTGACCTCGAACTCGCACGCGCCGTCCTCGCGCACCTCGTCGACACCGACCGAATCGACGAGTCGTTCGTCGCGACCAACACGACCGGATTCGAGGACGTCGTCGATTCGCTCCCGTCGGTTGTCGACGCCGCAGACGCCGCCGGTGTCTCTCTCGAAGCGGTCGAGATGCTCGCCGCTGCGCTCGACGACCCGACACTCGTCTACTGGGGCATGGGCGTCAACCAGAGCGTCCGCGGCACTGCCACGGCGGGTGCACTCGTGAACCTCTGTCTCGCGTCGGGGAATCTCGGACCGGGGTCGGGGCCGTTCTCACTCACCGGACAGGCAAACTCGATGGGAACGCGCGTCTGTTCGTCGAAGGGCACGTGGCCGGGTCACCGACCGTTCGACCACCCCGGACATCGACGGGCGGTGGCAGACGCGTGGAACGTCCCCGTCTCTCACCTCCCGGACGACTCTGGTCCCGGCCCAGTCGGCCTCCTCGACTCGTCTCCCTCGGTCGTCTGGACGGTGGCGACGAACCCGGTCGCAGGGATGCCGAACGCCGACCGTGTTCGTGAACGTCTGGATGACGCCTTCCTCGTCGTGCAGGACGCGTTCCGCTCGGACACCGTCGAACTCGCGGACGTCGTCCTTCCCGCGGCGACGTGGGGGGAGACGGAGGGGACGACGATGAACATGGAACGCACGGTCTCTCGTGTTCGTGCGGCCACGGACCCACCGTCGGACGCCCGACGAGACGTGGATATCATCGCCAGCGTCGCCGCACGAGTCGCACCCCGTCTGCTTCCGGACTCACCCGTCGCCCCGTCGGCCGTGTTCGACGAGTTCGTCGCGCTCACCGCGGGAACCGCCGCGGACTGTTCCGGACTCTCGTACGCCCGTCTCGAAGACGAACACGCTGTTCGGTGGCCTGCACCGGACTCCGACATCTCCGCAGGCTACCGATATCACGACGCCGAGACCGACACGTGGTCGTTCCCGACACCATCCGGGGCGGCCCGATTCAGTACACTCGACGGTGACCAACTCCCCGAACCGACCGACGACGACTATCCGTTGACACTCACGACGGCCCGCGAGACCGACGAGTACAACACCGGTGTTCGCTCCCGAGACAGCGACTCTGCTGGCGACCTGGTCGCTCGCGTCGACCCCGAGACGTTCGAAACCTACCGCGACGCCGTCGAAGCAGGTTCCGAGGATGGACAGACGATACTCGACTCTCGCCGCTCTTCTGTCTCGGTTCGACTCGTCGTCGACGACGCTGTCCCGACGGGTCTCGTCTGGCTTCCGATTCACCACCCGGACACGAACACGGTGACCACCCCCGCAGTCGACCCAGAATCGAACGAACCGAACTTCAAGCAGTGTGCGGTTCGGTTCCGTCGCCCCGAGCGGTCGTAACTCGTCGCTCACTTCCGCTGAAAAAACTCTTCACGACGAGTTGTTGGTTCTAAACTATTTATGGTGTTCGAACTCTGATGTTGTGCCATGTCAGAGCCAGTCATTGCTGCTGCGTACCGGACCCCCTTCGGAAAGGCAGGCGGCGTCTTCGAAGACGTTCGAAGTGAGGACCTCTCTATCGCTCTCGTCGACCACATCCTCGCCGAACACGACGTCGAAGCGGACGACGTAGAGGACCTGATGTGGGGCGTCGCCCAGCAACGAACCGAACAGGACAACAACGTCGCGCGCGTCATCGCGCTCCTCTCTAACCTTGGCGAGGGCGTGCCCGCGACGTCCATCAACCGCTGGTGTGCGTCTTCCATGCAGGCGATTATCTCCGCGTCGGACGCCATCGCCGCCGGCAACCGCGAGTGTATCATCGCCGGTGGTGTCGAGAGCATGTCGCGCATCCCGATGGACGGCGACTCCTACCAGTACCTCCATCCCGAACTCAGCGAGCAGTACAACATCTTCCAACTCCAGATGGGGATGACCGCCGAGAAAGTCGCAGAGGAGTACGACGTCTCCCGCGAGGCACAGGACGAGTTCGCGGTCCGTAGTCACCGCCGTGCCGCCGACGCGACCGACTCCGGCCGCTTCGACGACGAAATCGTCCCCATCGAGACCGAAGACGGCGTCGTCACCGAAGACGAGGGTATCCGCCGAGACACCTCGGTGGAAGCGCTCTCCGGCCTCTCGCCCGCGTTCTCCGGCGATGGCTCGGTCACCGCAGGCAACTCCTCGCAGATTACCGACGGCGCGGCCGCCGTCCTCGTCACCTCCCGTGAGTTCGCCGACGAACACGGCCTCGACGTCCTCGCGTCCGTCGGCACGAACAGCGTCGCCGGCGTCGACCCGACCGTCATGGGTATCGGCCCGGTTCCGGCCACCCGCGACCTCCTCGAACGCGCCGGCAGCGACATCGAGGACTACGGCCTCGTGGAAATCAACGAAGCGTTCGCCAGTCAGTGTGAGTACTCCCGACGTGAACTCGGCATCGACGAGGACAAACTCAACGTCAACGGCGGCGCAATCGCCCTCGGTCACCCCCTCGGTGCTTCCGGTGCCCGCCTGCCCGTGACGCTCATCCACGAGATGGTCAAGCGCGACGTGGACCGTGGCCTCGCCTCGCTCTGTGTCGGATTCGGACAGGGGGCGGCAATCGAGTTCAGTCGGTAAACGAGGCTCTGCGGCCCCGCTACTTTCGTTTTCTACGACTGCTGAACTTCGTTTCTACGACTGCTGAAGCACGACGTGCCGGGCGTATATCGGCACGTCCAGTCGCGTCTCTCGGTCGCCAAACACGTACGTCGCAGTCACTGTCTTCGGTGTCGCCGCGACGAGTGCTTCGAACTCGACGCCCGTCTCGTGGACGAGGTTCCCGTCTCGGTCGTAGGCTTCGACCGACTCGACGACTGCCGCCGACTCTTCACCTTCCACCCGGCTCGAAACGCCACCGCTAATCGAACGCGACTCTGCAACGTCCAGTTCCGACCGGACGTGGTCGGCGGCGGCGCGTGCGGCCGCGAAGACACACCGTCTCTCGGCCCACTCGTCGAACGAAATCGTGTCGTAGACCGCTTCACGCTTGGGTTTCTCACCTGCCTCGACTTCCTCGTGGTTCGTGTGTCGCCACGCGGCGACGTACTGTATGGTGTCGTTTTCGGGGACGTACGTGATGTGGTCGCGGTCTTCGACCTCTCGTGCGGTGACGTCGGCGTCGCTCTGGCCGCGAACTGGTCCCTTGCCTTCCGGGAGGGACGGGGTGTCGTCCGAATCGCCGCTGGAGTCGGCAGCCTGGGCCGAGGTCGAACCGTCAGCCAAACACCCGCCGAGGACGGCAGGCAGTGCTGTCCCTGCGGCGGCGAGAACGTTGCGCCGATTCACGACCGAGAATTGTCACTTAGGCCGATAGCTGTTCTGGGTGTTTAGTCGTCCGCCGGTGCTTTCCCGCCCGTGCCATCGACTGCCGACTCGGGCACCACTCCATCGTTGTCCCATCCACGAATCTCGTAGTACTGCGAGAGCGCGTGCGGGAATCCGGGGAGGTCGAAGGGGAGCGTGTCGTCACTCCGGTCGAACCCACGCTGGTTGTTGAAGTGGCGTTCGAGGGTGACGATGCGCTCGCCGACTTCTTGGAGGTGGTCGTAGTCGGTGTCGAACAGGTGACCCAGCATCTCTTCGTCGATGAAGTCGCGCGAGAACTTACAGACGACGCCGCTGTCGAGGACGGCGTTGTGGTTCTCTTTTTCGACGAGGCGCTGTGGTTTGCCCTCGAACCCTTCCGGTTTCATCGCCTTCGACTTGTGTACGTAGGGGTACTCGATGGCGTAGAACGAGGAGTACATGTGGTCGGCCCCGCGGTTCGACGTGGCGAACGAGAGGCCCTGTCCGTGGAGGTGGCGGCCGTCGTGGGCCGGGAACTCCATCCCTTTGACCGTCCAGTCGTGGACGCCGAGTTCGTCGTGGACGCGGTGTGTTCCTTCTGCGAGGAGGTCACCGATTCCTTCGCGGTAGCCGATTTGTTCGACCAGTTCGTGGATGAGGTTCACGTTGCCGAACTCGTCTTCGGCCATCAGGTAGGCGGCGATGGTGTCGCCGGCAGAGATGGTGTCGATGCCGAGGCGGTCACAGAGTTCGTTCGACTTCATCACGGCGACGACGTCGTCGACGTCACAGTTCGACCCGAAGGCCATCGTCGTCTCGTACTCTGGCCCCTCTGTCTCGACGCCCGACTCTTCGTCGCGGGTCGGCAGTTTGCACGCGAAGGCACACTGTGAGCAGGTTCCTTTCTTGTACTTCTTCGACTCGACGGCGTCGCCGTTGATTCCCTCGATACCGTCGAACTGCCGTTCGGAGAAGTATCGCGTCGGGAGCGCTTCGACGGAGTTCGCGTAGTCAGCGCCGGCGTTCGTCCCCTGTCGCTTCATCGTGTGGTCCGAGGTGGCCGCCTCGCGGTGGACGTCCATCGTCTCACTCGGGAAGTCGATTTTTACGTCGGGGGCCGCGTCGCCCGCGAAGGTGACGACTTTGAGGTTCTTCGCACCCATGACTGCGCCGAGTCCACCACGCCCGAAGGCCCGTGATTCGGTCGTCATCACCGACGCGAATCGGACGAGGTTCTCTCCGCCAGGTCCGATACAGATGGTCTGTTCGGCGTCGACGCCCCACTCTGATTCGGCGTACTCGGTGACTTCTGGAACTTCCGCCTGGTCGAGTTCGGGGACTGCCTCGAACTCGACGCCGTCGGGACGGACGTGAACTGCGAGTAGTTCGTCCGAAGCGCCGGTGAACTCGATGGCGCTGTACCCTGTTCCGACGAGATGTCGCGAGAGGAACCCGCCGGCGTTCGACGAGATGATGCCGTTGGTCAGGGGTGACACGCCGGTCATGTTCACCCGGCCAGTGAAACTCATCCGGGACTGTTGCATCGGTCCCGCAGCGAGGACGAGTCGGTTCTCCGACCCGAGTGGGTCGGCGTCGAACGGGACGCGGTCGTGGACGAGTTTCGTCCCGACGCCGCGCCCGCCGATGTACGATTCGAGGACGTCGTCGATGTCGCTCGTGTCGGCCGTCTGTGCCCCGAGGTCGACCGAACACAGCGGACCCTCCGTGTGTCGCATGGTGGCCCTTTGACGACCAAGTGAATAATCGTTGGTGTCGAATTCCTCACGCTTCGCAGACATATCTCGTACGCTTCACATCACCTGCATCGTGTGGGTAATTATAATGAACGTCTATGTGGCATTCGTCACGTTCATACTGGAGAGGTGAAGACTAGTCTGACGATGAATCTCTCGACGACTGTACTGACGGGGGTGGTGACGGTGTTGGCGGCCGCCGGTGCCGTCTCGGTGGGATTCGTGCCGAGGCCGGACCTCGGTGCCCCTGTCTGGTACGCACTCGTCGCGTTCACGGTGGGATATTGGGCCGTCTTCGTGCGCTGGGCCCGAAGCTAACGGCCGAAGAAAACACCCTCGAAGACGCGGCGTTACTCGGGGTGGACGAACTTCTCTGCGGTCCGGACGTCCTCCCGCTTCCCGATGATAGTGATACGGTCGCCTTCCTGGAGTGTGAAGTCGGCTTCCGGCACGTTCGTCTCGCCTTTTCGAGAGACGAGTGCGATGAGACAACCGCTTGGGAGTTCTGGACCGACTTCGCGGATGGTTCGGCCGACGAGTTTCTCGGCGGTGACTTCGACTTCTTGGACGTCACCAGAGCGGCCGATTTCGCCCATCCAGTTGGACATCGAGGGCCGCTCGATGTAGTTGTCCAGCGCCTGTGCGGTCGCGATGGTGGACGCGATGGTTCGGACACCCAGTTCTTCGAACGCCTCTACGTTGTCTGGGTTGTTCGCCCGTGCGAGGACCCTCTCTGGGTCGAACTTCGAGTTGGCGAGTTGTGACACCAGCAGGTTCACGTCGTCGTCACCGGTGGCGGCGACGACGACCTTCGCGTTGTCAGCGCCGGCCGACCGGAGCACGTCCGTATCGGCGCCATCGCCGTGATGGACGGTGAACCCTTGGTTGCGGGCGGTTTGGACTACTTCTTGGTCCTGTTCGATGAGGACCACGTTCTCTCCACGGTCTGCGAGGCGTTCGGCGAGCGCGCGGCCCACCTTTCCGCCTCCGATAACGAGTACACGCATTGGAATGACGTCGAGGTATTCTGCTATTTGACGAGCGAGGCCTGCTTCGAAGAGGACTGTCGTGAGGATGACGAGGAAGACGGTTCCGACCAGAATCGAGGCGCTCTCGTTGAGGACGGCGGCCTGTTGGGTCATCCCTTCGGCGGCGAGTCGCGTTGCCTCTTCCCGGAACGCGATGGCGAACAACGTCGCAACCGACGCGGGGATGATCCCGCGTGGGCCGACGAAGCTCATGAAGAACTTCTCGCCTCTGGTAAAGCGGTCACCCGCCGTCGAGACGAAGACGAGAAGCGGGCGAATGACGAGGGCGACGGCCAGGACGACGGCGATGCCGCCCAATCCGAGCGAGAGGAGACTCTCGAACTCCAGTAACGCCGCGAGGGCGATGAAGACGAACGAGAGGACGAGCAGCGTGATGTCGCCTTTGAACGCCGAAATCTCCTCTTCGTACGGGACGTCCGCGTTCCCGAGGAGGATACCCGCAGTTGCGACGGCGGCGATGCCTGCCTCGGTGGCGACGAAGTCCGCCGCTGCGTACGAGACGAGCGCCCCTGCGAGGACGAGCAACCGGGCGTTCTGCGGAGCGTTTCCGGGTGAGAGGTCCACGTACTGGAGCGCGTAGTACAGTGTCCCGGCGACGATTGCCCCGACGACGACGCCGACACCGAGTCGCTCGGCGAACAACGTTACGAGTGCGTTGGGACTGCTGACGCCTTCGATGATGGCCTCGAAGATGACGACGGCGACGATGGCGGCCGTCACGTCGTTGACGATACCTTCGGTGTCGAGTGCGGTCCCGACGCGGTCACGCACCGGGACGACTTCGAGGATGGGTGCGATGACCGTCGGTCCGGTCGCGACCAACAGTGCCCCGACGAGGAACGAGACGGCCCACGGCGCACCGAGTGCGTAGTGGACGACGAGTCCCGTCCCGACGAAGGCGATGACGGCACCAACTGTTACGAGCCTAAACGTCGCTGCCGGAGCCTCTCGGAGCTTGTCGATTCGGAGGTGGAACGCACCTTCGAAGACGATGATTGCCACCGAGAGCCCGACAATTGCCTGCAGCGCGTTTCCGAACGAGTCGGGTGAGATGATGCCGAGCACCTCGGGGCCGAGCAAGATGCCCGACGCGATGAGGAACACGACACTTGGGACCCGAAACCGGTCGGAAAGCACCTGCGAGATGACGCCGATGCCGATGATTGCGGCGACGAGCGGGATGAGATTCGCTCCTCCTGCTGCGGCCACTTATATCGCCTCCATTGATTCGGTTCATGTGGCGACGGAAGATAAAACCATACATCTCGGGCGGATTTTCCGCCGGATTGTAGAAACGTTCGTGTAAAACACCGCTGAAAAAGTTTAATCTGTCAGATTCTACTGCGTCGCGGCCTGTCCACCGCTTCGTTCTTCAGTCCGGTGGTCTGACTCGTCGTAGATGAGTTTCACTTCGTCGGCGTAGCGGTCGAGGATGTTGCGGCGTTTCTTCTTCATCGTCGGCGTCATCAGGTCGTTGTCTTCGGAGAACTCCTCGGGGACGACACGGAACTGCTTGATCTGTTCGTACGTCTCGAAGTTCTCGTTGGCTTCGTCTACTTCCTGTTGGATGCGTTCGACGACTCGGTCGTCACGACAGATGGCTTTCGGGTCGTCCGGAAGGTCGATTCCTTCGGCGGCGGCCCACTTCTGGATTCCCTCGAAACTCGGGACGATGAGCGCGGAGACGAAGCGGTGACCGTCTCCCAGCACCATACACTGCTCGACGACAGACGACGAGGCGTAGGCGTCTTCGATGGGTCCAGGTGCGACGTTCTTGCCCGTCGAGAGGACGAGAATCTGCTTGGCGCGTTCGCGGAAGGTGACGTAGCCGTCCGGTCGGTGTTCGACGATGTCGCCGGTGCGGAACCAGCGGTTTCCGTCGTCGTCTTCGACGAAGGCCGCTTCGGTCTCCTCGGGGCGGTTCCAGTATCCGCTCGTGACGTTCGGGCCGCGGACGAGGAGTTCGCCGACCTCACCGCCCGCGTCGCCGAGTTTGTCACCGACGACGCTCTTGTCGAGTGTTATCTCGACGTCCTGGAGTGGGTAGCCAATCGTGCCGATTTTCGGCTCCTCGGGCGGGTTGACCGTGATGACGGGTGACGTTTCGGTGAGACCGTACCCTTCGTAGATTGGGAGGCCCATCGCGTGGTAGAGCGCACAGAGTTCCGCCGAGAGACTGCCGCCACCACTGATGAAGAAGTCGAGGTTGCCACCGATTGCGTCGCGGACCTGCTGGAAGACGAGTCGGTCTGCGATACGGTGTTTCAGTGTGAGTCCGACGCCCGGCGACTCCGTCGTGTGGTACGTCTGGCCGACGTCGACGGCCCACTCGAAGATGCGCTGCTTGACGGGTGACTCGCTCGCTTGCGTCCGAATCGCGTCGTAGAGTTTCTCGTACACTCGGGGGACGCTCGTCGCACTCGTCGGTCGAACGAGTTGGAAGTCCTCCCGAAGCGTGTCGGGACTCTCGGCGTAGGCGACCGAGCCACCTGCCGCGAACACCAGGAAATGCCCCGCCATTCGCTCGAAGACGTGTGCGAGTGGAAGGAACGAGAGTCCGACCGTGTTGGTGCCGAAGACCGGAAGGTCACCCTTGTCGGGGCGAGGGCCGAAGCGGCGATACGCCTCGTTGACGTTCGACCGGAAGTTCCAGTGCGTGAGTTGGACGCCCTTCGGTTGGCCCGTCGTCCCGGACGTGTAGATGAGGCTCGCGAGGTCTTCTGGGTCGCGTTCGTCTAGCCACGACTCGTACGCTTCCTCGTCGTAGACTGCTTCGCCGCGTCGGTACAGTTCACCGAGCGTCAGGATGTCGTCGCGGTCGTCGTAGCCGTCGTACTCGTCGAAGACGGCGATGAACTCCAAGTCGAGGTCGTCTTCGACCGCGACCACGCGGTCCAACAGTTCTTGGTTTTCGACCACGACGGCGTTCGCATCGGGGTCCGAAAGCAGGTACTCGACCTGACTCTCCGACGACGAGGTGTAGACCGTGGTGACGACACAGCCGGCACCGAGGACGGCGAAGTCGGTCTGTGCCCACTCCATGCGCGTGTGCGCGAAGATGCCGACACGGTCGTCTGCCTCGAGACCGAGGTCACGGAAGCCTGCAGCGAGTTTCCTGACGACGTCCTGCATCGCCTCGTAGGTGAGGTCAGCGTAGTCGTGGTCGGGGGCCGCTGGGATGACTCCCTCCTCGACGAGCGACCGCTCGTAGATACCGCCTTTGTAGCGTTGTGCAGTTCGCGAGGCGTTGCGCTCCGCGCTCTCTTCGAACATCTGAGGAAGAGTCGTCCGTCCGATGGCCGGGTCATCGTACGCCGCCTCTGCGTCCTGCCAATCCATATCCTGTTAGTTTTGATTCAACATTTAAAACTATGTACGTTCGGTTGGTTGAAAACCCACAGTATCGGATACCAGGGCTGAGACGGCGGTTCTTCCCCACTGTCGGTACTGTCTCCGCAGTTATTGGTCGCCGACGTAGTCGAGATAGCCGAGGACGCCGCGAGTGTTCAGCCGTTCTTCGTCGTGGGCTTTTCGCACGCCCCACACGTCGACCATCTGCGTGTGTTCGACGAAGTGTTGGATGACCGCCTCGTCGTCGCCGAGTTCCTCACGCTTCTGACGGATGGCTTCGACCCACTCGACGAGGACGCGTTTGTACTCCTCTGCGAACTCCTCGGAGTAAGCGTGTGGCCCGAAGTGGCCGAAACAGAGCGTCTCGGGGTCGATGTCTTCGACGGTCCGCACGTCGTCGAGCGCCTTCTCCAGATGGAACTGCGCGGGCGGCGAGGTCTGACGAAGCGTCTCGGTCTTCGGTTCCCAGATACCCATCGCGTCGCCGACGAAGAGAACGTCGTCGCCGTCGTCGTGGAACATCACCTGGTGGGGCGCGTGTCCGGGTGCGTGATAGACGCTCAGCGTCCGGTCGCCGAGGTCGATTTCGTCGCCGCCGGTGAGCGGTTCGACTCGGTCTTCGTCGATCGGGAGCGGTTCGTCGTAGAACCGCCACTGGTCTTCGACGGCGGCTTTCGTCCCTTCGACGAGGCGTGTCGGGTCGACGAGGTGGGGCGCCCCGATTTCGTGCGTCATCACGGTCGCGTCGGGGTAGCGCTCTGCGAGATAGCCTGCACCGCCGGCGTGGTCGAGGTGGACGTGCGTCGGCAGGATGTACTCGATGTCGTCGACGCCGACCTCGTCGAGCAGTCCGAAGACGTGTTCACGGTCGGCGGCGATGCCCGTGTCGACGAGTGCGGGTCGTTCGGCGTCGATGAGGAAGACCGACCCGTACTGTTCGACTTCGTACATCCCCGTATCCACGTAATAGACGTCCGTGCTGTTCGGCACGGGTTCGACATCGCCAATTGCCATAGTTGACGGCCGTCGTCGGGGAGTAAAAGCATTCGGTCGGTGGTAACGCGTCTCTCGAATACTACCTGGCGATGCGATACGATTTTGCCACAGGCGACGGAACCACGGACTAATGATCGACAGGCAACTGCTCCGCGACGAACCGGAGCGAGTCCGTGACGCACTCTCGGCCCGTGGCATGGAGGACGTAGACCTCGACCACATCCTCGACGTGTACGACGAGTGGCGCTCGCTGAAGGCCGAAGGCGACAACCTTCGACACGAACGAAACGAAGTCAGCCAGAAGATTGGCCAGTTGAAACAGGACGGCAAAGACGACGAAGCGCAGGCCGCTATCGACCGCTCGGGCGAACTCAAAGAGGAACTGCAGGAGCTCGAAGCGCGGAGCGCCGACCTCGAATCGGAACTCGACCAGGCGCTCCTCGAACTCCCGAACATCCCCGACGAGTCGGTCCCGATTGGAACCGACGAATCGGACAACGAGGAAGTGCGTCGCGTCGGATTCGACGACCTGCGTGACCTCCCGGACGAGGTGACGCCGCACTACAAACTCGGCGACAACCTCGACATCATCGACGAGGCGCGCGCGGCGAAGACGACGGGGTCGGGCTTCTACTTCCTCAAGGGCGAGGGCGCGATGCTCGAACACGCGCTCATCCAGTTCATGCTCGACGTCCACCGCGAACAGGAGTACGTGGACCTGTTCCCACCGATTCCGGTCAAGACCACGTCGATGGAGGGAACCGGCCAACTGCCGAAGTTCGCCGAAGACGCCTACCGAATCGGCGGGTCGGAGACCGAGAACTACGAGGAAGACGACCTGTGGCTCTGTCCCACCGCAGAGGTGCCGGTCACGAACATGTACCGCGACGAAATCCTCCTGAAAGACGACCTCCCGCTGAAGCACCAGGCGTACACGCCGAACTTCCGCCAGGAGGCAGGCGAACACGGGACCGAGACCCGCGGCATCGTCCGCGTCCACCAGTTCAACAAGGTCGAACTCGTCAACTTCGTCGAACCCGACGAGTCGTACGACCGACTCGAAGCCCTCGTCGACGAGGCGGCCGAAGTGCTCGACCGACTCGGACTGCCGTACCGCGTCCTCTCGCTCTGTACGGGTGACCTCACCTTCGCGTCGGCCAAGACGTACGACCTCGAAGTGTGGGCACCCGGCACTGAATCGGACGACGCGCCCGAAGGAATGGGTGGCCGATGGCTCGAAGTCTCGTCGGCGTCGAACTTCGAAGACTTCCAGGCCCGCCGTGCAGGACTGCGCTACCGCCCCGAGCGTCACGAATCGGCCGAGTACCTCCACACACTCAACGCGTCGGGAACCGCCGTGGGCCGTGTGATGGTCGCGCTCCTCGAATACTACCAGAACGAAGACGGAACCGTGGACGTCCCGGAACCCCTCCAGCCATACATGGGTGGCCGCGAGGTCATCGAAGGTCACGAACCAGTCGGTGAGGCGGCCGTCGGCGCTGGCAAGAAAGACTGAACGCTCGGTCTCTCGTTTCTCACGCCCCCGCTGTTTCTCACGTTACGGTCGTCGAACGCGCCGAACTTCGCCCGCGACGATTCTCAACTGACGGAGCGTCCGCAGGAGGTCGGCCGACTGCTCCGCTCCCGACTCGGCCATCTCAGTTCTCCGATTTGACGAACGTCTTCAGCTCCGAAATCTGCCCGTCACGGGTTCGAAAACGGTCCAGAAAGACGAAGAGTTCGTTCCCAGTGCTGTCTTCGAGGTGGCCGCGGACGACGATTTCGTCGTCGGACTTCGACTGGATGTAGCGGTCGATGACGTGTATCGTGTCTTTCTGCGGCCGGTCGTCGCGCATGAACGAGACGAACGCCTCGCGCCCGTCGAGAGTCATATCTCCGCGTCTCTGGACGAAATCCGGGTCGAGGATGTCCCGAAGCGACTCGTATCCGTGTTCGTCTATCGCCGTGTAGTACTGCCGTGCGAGATACGTGGCGTCGGGATGCACAGCGGTATATCGTCTTCTAGCTAGAAGAATCCGACGCCGAATTCGATTTCCGTGTCTCTTCGACCCGCGGGACTGCCTGCCTTCGGGACGCTTTTCTCTCGGACCCGCGTACGCCGGGTGTGGACCTGCACGTTCGATACGAGGGTGACGACGACCCGAAGAAGTGCACGGCGAAGAAACTCGAACGGTTCGACATGGCGGCCCTCCACGGGTCGGACCGGGCGACTCCCTACGGCGTCGTGCTCAACCCGCACGCGGAGACGGCACTCTCGCCTGCCGACAAAGACACCGGCGCGCTCGTCGCGCTCGACTGCTCGTGGGAGTCCGCCGAGGAGGCGATGTTCTCCCTCCCCGGCGAACACCGCGCGCTCCCGTACCTCGTCGCCGCCAACCCGGTCAACTTCGGGCGACCGATGCAACTGACGACTGTCGAAGCCCTCGCGGCGGCGCTCGTCATCTTCGGCGAGAAACCGCAGGCCGAAGCGATTCTCTCGAAGTTCCGTTGGGGGCACACCTTCCTCGAACTCAACGAAGAACCGCTTCGGCGCTACTCGGAGTGTGAGAACTCGACCGAAGTCGTCGAGATTCAGCGTGAGTATCTCGAACGCGGGGAGTGAAGCAACCGCCTAGTCTACGCTGTTTTGCCCTGTCGAACCTCTCAGATACGACAGGGATGGCGTGTTGAATACAGCAGGTGAACCGAGCCGAGTTGTCTGAGTGCGAGTTACGAGCGGTTGGTCGAATATATCTACGAAGCTGAATTTAACCCTCAGAGACGTGTAGGAAATTCTATCGCTTTCTGAGACGTATGTCTGTCATGCGAATTGTTCAGGTTTTGATACCGAACGGAACACAAAAAGCAGTACTCGCTGCCCTCGACGCCGAGGAAATCGACTACGCAGTCTGGGAAGAGACGGGGCGTGGCGACTTCGAGGCAGTGGTCTCGTTTCCCATCCCCGAGAGTGGTGTCGAACCCATACTCGAGAAACTCGAAACGGCCGGTATCCACGAGGACGCATACACTATCGTCATGGCGACCGAGACCGTCATCTCCCGACGACTCCCGAAACTGGAGAAGCGCTACAAGGGGTTACGTATCTCTCGTGAAGAACTCGTCGCCAGAGCGGAAGACCTCGCTCCGGCACGGTCGACGTACGTCGCCTTCCTCGTGTTGAGTACCATCATCGCCACCGCAGGCCTCCTCTTGGACTCGGCGGCGACTATCATCGGTGCGATGGTCGTCGCGCCGTTGATGGGACCGGCGATTACAGCGAGCGTCGGAACCGTCCTCGGGAACAACCGACTCGCTACTCGTGGCGTGATATTTCAGGTGTTCGGACTGGCGCTGGCTATCGCCGTTGGGGCCGTCATGGGCTGGATTCTGAAGGACACGTTGTTGCTCCCACCAGAGCTCGACATCCGGACGATTCCACAGGTCGCCGAACGCACGAGTCCGACGTTCCTCGCATTGGTCCTCGCGCTGGGGTCGGGCATCGCCGGTGCCATCAGTGTCATGCGCAACGCAGGGTCAGCGCTCGTCGGCGTCGCCATCGCCGTCGCGCTCGTACCGCCCGCCGCCACCGCGGGATTGGGCATCGCGTGGGGGTACGACTACGTCGCCATCGCTGCCGGCACGCTCGTGTTGGTCAACTTGCTCGCTATCAACCTCTCGGCGCTCATCATCTTCTATCTCGCTGGCTACCGCCCCGTCAACGACCCCGAGTTCGACCAGCGAACGATTCGTCGGAGCGTTCTCAAGCGCCTCGGCGTCATCGTCGTCGGCATCCTCCTCCTCTCGGTGGTTCTCGGAGGGGTTACCGTCCTCGAGTACGTGAGCAACGCGGTCGACCGCAACCTCCAGACTGAAGCAGAGGCGATGCTTGGTGAACCGGAGTACGAAGGACTGAACTACGAGGAGACGTTGACCGAGTTCGACTACGTCCGGTATATCACCGATGGCGGTTACGAGATGGAGATTCTCGTCGGGGTCGAGGAGGGAACGACGGTTCCACCGGACCTCGCCCAACGTCTCGACGACCGTCTGACTACAGCGACCCAGTACGAGGAACTCACCGTCCGCGTCGCGTTCCTCGACGAACAGGTCTCCGAGTGAGCCGATTCGTTACGTGAGTTGTGGACGTCCAAAGTTACGTTCGTCACCCTTTCACCCACGCACCGACTGCGCCGGCGAGTGCGCTGTCGATGGCGAAGATGAGCGTCAGGACGACGCCGAGGACGAACACGCCGAGACCGCCGAAGAGCCCGCCCAGCGGTCCGCCAGCGAGTCCGACGACCCCACCGAGGAGCGCCGCAAAGAGGCTCACGACGATACCCGAAATCGACCCCGCGACGAGGCCGTTCCACGCACCGTTGCCGAGTGACCCGCCAGCGAGATAGCCGGTGGCGAACCCCCCGATGAGGCCGGCACCAATCTGCCCGACGATGGGGATAGCGAGTCCACCGGCACCGACGACGAGCATGACGACGAACCCGACGCCGACCGCTTTCCAGTCAGTCATACACCGAGATACTGCGGCATCGTGTAAGAACCTCGTGGCGAATGTGGGCCGAACCGTGTGGGTACGTTGCACGCCAAATTCACCTCACGAGACGCCGAAACCCAAACGAACGCGCTTTTACGGCTTGACCGTGTAGCCGGGTGCAATGATTTTCGAGTCTCTCCCGACCACGCCCCGGTCGGACGAACTCATCGACAAGGCCTTTTCGCGGGCCGCACGTTCGGGGCGAGCGAAGCAGAACAAGTTGGAGGCTCAGCAGTCGATGCTCCAGACGGCGTCGAACATCCTCTCGGACAACCTCGAGAACGTCGTCGTCGAGTGGCCCGACTTCGAGACGGTCGACCCCTTCTACTACGAACTCGCCGACGCGATCGTCGACGTCGACGAGGTTCGAAAGAGCCTCTCGGAGATTATGTGGGCCTCGCGGCAAGTCGACAACATCGCTCGTGAGTACCAGCCGAAACTCCGCAAGACCGACGCCGACCTCGCTCGCAAACACCGCAAGCAGGCGTTCGCCCGCATGGCCAGCGTCGTCGAAGAAGTCGAAGACGACCTGCTCCGTATCGGTGAGGCCCGCGACGCCCTGAAGGGACTGCCAGACATCCGCCCCGACGAACCCGCTATCGTCGTCGCAGGCTACCCCAACGTCGGCAAATCGTCGTTCGTCAACGACGTCACCCGCGCGTCGAACGAGATTGCGCGCTACCCCTTCACCACGAAGGGCGTCCAAATCGGGCACTTCGACCGCGAGCGCATCCGCTACCAGATTATCGACACGCCGGGGCTCCTCGACCGACCCGAAGACGAGCGAAACGACATCGAGCGACAGGCCGTCAGCGCCCTCGAACACCTCGCAGACGCCGTCATCTTCGTCGCAGACGCCAGCGGCGAGTGTGGCTACCCCATCGAATCGCAACTCGAACTCCGCGACGCGGTGAAAGCGCGATTCGAAGAGCGGAACATCCCGGTCCTCACCGTCTGCAACAAGAGTGACCGCTCGACCGACATGGAGGCCGACCTCTACATGAGCGTCGAGACGGGCGAAAACGTCGATGCCGTCCTCGACGCCGCCGCGGACGCCATCGGGTTCTCACCCGACATCCCGCCGTCGCGCAACGAGTAACCTCGTTTCGAGGTCTCGTCGTCTCACGGCAATCTACGTCGATAGTTTCAGCAGTGAGAACTGGGTGCGGACCATTATTATCTCCCTTCACACAGGTGGACGGTAACTAACTGAGAGACAGTATGAACGAACTGATACGCGTCCTCCATCTCGACGACAAGCCAGCGTTCGCAGAACTCACGGCGACGTTTCTCGAACGAGAAGAGAACTGCCTCACCGTCGAAACCGAACACTCTGCGAGTGACGGTCTCGACCGACTGCGCGAGGGAGACATCCATTGTGTCGTCTCGGACTACGACATGCCCACTCAGGATGGTATCGAGTTTCTGAGAACCGTTAGACGAGAGTTTCCATCTCTGCCGTTCATTCTCTTTACAGGCAAAGGCTCTGAGGAAGTCGCGAGCGAGGCAATCACGGAGGGCGTGACAGACTATCTCCAGAAGGGAGCCGGCACAAGCCAGTACGAGATATTGGCTAACCGTATCATCAACTCCGTCGAACAACGCCGAGCACGGGACGCCGTCGCTGAGACCGAACAACGACTCCAGTCTCTCACAGAGAACACGAACGACATCCTTTGGATGTTCACCGGCGATTGGAGCGAGCTGCTGTTCGTCAACTCTCCGTACGAAGAGATTTGGGGCGGGTCTATCGACGACCTTCGAGTGAATCCACTCTCGTTTATGCAGAACATCCACCCTGACGACAGGGAACTGGTGAGACAGTCTATGGAACAACTCTCCGCTGGAGAACCTGTCGAAGAAGAGTACCGGGTGAACGCCGACGAAGACTTTGGACGCTGGGTCTGGATTCAAGCCGAACCAGTCTTCGACGACGATGGTGAGGTGTCTCAAGTTGTTGGCTTTGCTCGGGACGTCACCGACCGAACTGAGCACAAACACGAACTCCAACGCTACGAATCGATGGTCGAAGCCTCGGGCGACCCAATCTATACACTCGACAGTGAGGGTCGATTTACCACTGTGAACACCGCATTCGTCGAGCTGACGGGCTACTCTGCCGAGTCGCTCATCGGCAACCATGCTTCGGAGGTCATGGACGACGCGCACGTCGCGAGGGGAGAACAACTCATCAAATCGTTGCTGTCGTCTTCGAAAGACAACGGGACGTTCGAACTGACACTCGTCACGGCTACAGGTGAGCGCATTGCGTGCGAAAACCACCTCGCATTGCTCCCGTTCGTGGGTGACTTCCGAGGCACTGTTGGTGTTCTTCGAGATATCTCAGAGCGCGTCACACAGGCACAACACCTCAGAGACGAGCGCGACCTCCTCGACGAGTTCGCGAGCGTGGTGAGCCACGATTTGCGGAGCCCATTGGCGGTGGCTTCGGGGAGGCTTGCCTTGGCCCAAGAGGAGTGCGACAGCGACCACCTCGACACTGTCGAGCGTGCCCACGACCGAATCGAAGGACTCGTTCGAGACCTCCTCACACTTGCTCAAGAGGGTGATGGAATCGGCGAGACTGAGCCAGTCGAACTCGCTGAAACCGCGACCCGAAGTTGGGAAACTGTCGCGATGGGCGACGCTACGATAGCCATCGAAACAGAGCAAACGGTCGAAGCCGATGTGGGCCGACTCCAGCAACTGTTAGAGAACCTCTTCCGAAACGCGATTCAACACGGCAGTGACGATGTCACGGTTACGGTTGGCGACGTCGAGGGTGGTTTCTACGTGCAAGACGATGGCCCCGGCATTCCGAACGAACTAGGATGCCAGATTTTCGACGCCGGCTACACGACCTCACCTGACGGCTCTGGACTCGGTCTGAATATCGTTCGAGAAGTGGCCTGCGCACACGGGTGGGAGGTCAGACTTTCGCCGACTTCCGGTGACGGCGCTCGGTTCGAGATTACTGGCTGTTGAGTAATCGAGACGGGAGAGTTGAGATTATTCAGCCGTGTAGACCATCTGGACCGTCGCCGAGACGGTCACCGGACCGGGCGTGAGTTCGGTCGGTGCACCGGCACTGGTTCGAGCGGCGTCTTCAGCGTACGCGACTGGGTAGGGGCCGGGTGAGTACCCACCGCCGACAGTGGCAGTGTGGACACCGGTAATCCGCAGGTCGGAGGCGGCGGCGACGGTTTCGGCGTCGGCCTCCGCCGACTCGACGGCGTTGGTCAGGGCCTCACTGCGGAGTTCGGCGCGCTTCTCGTCGGTGAGCGTGAAGAACACGCCGCGAATCTCGTCAGCACCAGCGCCGACGGACAGGTCGATGACCTCACCGGCACGGTCGGGGGCGACTTCGACGCTGAGACTGTGGATTGCGCGGTAGCCCACGAGTTCGCGCTTCTCACCACCGTAGTTGTACTCGGGGTAGATGTGGAACCCGGTACTCTGAATGGCGTCTTCGGAGATGCCGGCGTCGGTGAGGGCGTCGCGGACTGCTGCAACGTCGTCGGCGACGACACCGCGGGCCTCGTCAGCGGAGTCTGCCGTGTGGGTCACTGCGACGTTGACGATGGCGAGGTCTGATTCGGCGGTGACCTCACCGGTGCCAGTCGTCGAGATGGTCGTCGCGTCTGTTCCAGTGTCGCTTCCGGACGTCGTCTGGAGGGGTGCAGAGAGACAGCCAGCGAGCAACACGAGACTCGCGATGAGTAGCGGTGCGATAAGTCGTCGTTTCATACCTCTAGGAGGGCAGATGAGATATTCAATCCGCGCTAGAGACAAAGAGCGACTGTACCCTTCCAGTCGGGCGATTCGGGGGTAACCCGACAGACTCTGGAGGGGTTAGTCGACGACGGCGATGTACCGAACTTCCACCGTTATCTCGTCTGCTCCCCAGGGCGAAAGCGGGTCGGGAGCGACCGAGTTCACCCGCTCTGCAAGCACCGCTTGAACCTGTGGAGGGTCTTCCTGTGGGTCGTATCCGACGGTGACGACGACGTGTTCGGGTTCCTGTACCGGGCCGGAGTCGAACTCGATGTCCAGCGCCAACAGTTCCGCATCCGAGTCCGCCAGCACGTCTTCGATGGCGTCCTGCGCGTCGCTCTGGAACCCTGCGTTCCGGTACGTCGTGAACGTGACCGCACCGAGGAACGACGACAGCACGAGGAGTCCAACGCCGAGAACGACGATACGGTACGCAGTGGTCCGTCGAGCCTCACTCTGCCGGAACCACTTCTCTGGCCGGTAGCCTTGCTCCCAGAGGACGCCGATAGCGACGAAGTTCACAGAGAGGATGTTCACGAGGACGAGAATCGCCGACCCGACGACTGATTCGGGTGCGCCCCACGCGATGCCGATACCGACGACGGCCGTCGGTGGAACCAACGCGGCGGCAATCATGACGCCCACGAGAGCCGTCGAAACACCCGACGAGAGTGAGATAGCGCCTGCGGCTCCGGCCCCCAACGCGATGACCAACGAGAGAACGTCTGGTGAGAGTCGCTCACCGACTTCGGGAATTCGCAGTACTTCCGAGACCGAAAGCGGAACGGTACCGCTCTCTTTGAGGATGAAGGCGAACACGGCGGCGGCACCGACGGCCAAGAGACCGCCGAGCGCCTGTAGACGGACACCTCTGACGAACATCTCGTCGTCGTCGACGACGGTTCCGACGCTGGCAGCCATCGCCGGACCGACGAGCGGTGCGATGACCATCGACCCGACGACGACTGCCGGCGAATCGAGGAGGAGTCCAGCGGTTGCGACGACCGCCGAGATGACAGTCATGACGACGTACGTCGGAAGCGACGGCGCGAGGTCGGCGGCCTTCGACGCCAACTCTTCGCGGGCGATTCGGTCGCCGTTCTCGTCGTCTTCCTCGTATTTCGCGACTAGTTCGTCGAACCGTCTGGACGCGACCGTTTCGGCGTTCATCACGACGGTGTAGGCGTCGCGTTCGATGCCCGCGTCTCGCAGTCGCGCCAAGACTGGTTCGACTGCTTCTTTCGGAACCGGAAAGGTGACGACGGCGACGAACCCCCGTCCCGAACTCTCGTCGGAGACGGCGTAATCGACGCCTTCCTCGTCGAGGGTTCGGAGGACCGTCTTTCGTTTCCCTGTCGGCACCAGCACCTGTACGAGTCGCACGCTCACACGTCGCTCCGGGCGGCCAAATAAGCAGGGGGCGTCTGGGTGGTTACTCGGGCCGAAGTCGCTGCAAGATGGGCATCTCTGCGACTCGTTCGTCCGAGAGGGCCGACCAGTCGATTCCGGACGGCCGCGAGTACGGCGTCTCGGTTCGAAGCGTCCGGTCGGGCGTGACCACGAGGTCCATCGGTACGTCGTGGTCGTCGGGTTCTGGGGCGTCGTCTCGAACCTGCAACTCGTGGACTGTCGTCGCAATCGTCGTCGATTCGTCGACGAGGGCCAGACCGTCTAAGATGGCGAACTCGAGGTCACTGAACCCCTCACCTTTACCGATTCGAGCACCCTGTTCGGTGACTGCGACCGACCCCGAGACGACGAGGTCGATAGACGGCACTTCGTCCGGGCCGACCATCTTGGCGTACGTCTCGACGTGCGATACGGTGGGTGCGCTGTCGAGGTTCTCGTCGTCGATGGTGGCAGGGTCCAACTCGTAGAAACACTTCTCGTCGCGGAGGCGTGGAACTGCCATGTAGACGGTCTTTCCCTCTCGAAGTGCTCGCCGTCTCACGGGAAGTTGTGGAGAATCCGGATTCGCTTTCACCGTGGACGCGTCGGCCCACTCCGGCGTCGCAGCGAGTCTGTCCGCCGCTGCCTTCGCGTCGGCGAAGTTGGGAATCCGGCCGTGGGGAGGGAATGGAAATCGGGCCGCTCCGCTCTCCTCGAGTTCGTCCCACACCGCGGTCCTGAGGTCTGCTTTGTTCATCGGTCGCTGTGGACACGTACTCGGAGTGGAAGGAATACTCTTCGCACCCCCGAAAAATAGATATTTTTCCGATTTCGAGTAAGACTTTTGTCCGTATGCTGAACGCGCGAAAGAATTTTGCAATAGCTACACGAATATCTGGGTATGTTCGTCCGGACTGCGAGAGAAACTGACGTATCAGACATCGCCCGCATATATACGAGCAGGTGGAACGACGTGGCGGGTGGTGCCATCTCGGTCGGTGGCGGCGGCTCTGTCAACGAAGCGCAGTTCGACGAGGAACGGCTCGTGCGGGTCGTACAGCAGACGGACGACTCTGGGTGGGTCGTCGCCGTCGACGACGACGAAGTCGTTGCGGCCGCTGGTGGTCAACTCGTCGGGGAGTCGTCTGGCGAGGTCGTTTCGCTCAACACCCATCCAGAGGTGAAGATGGTCGAGGCTGGGGCTGCGGTGCTGCAGACGATAACCGCACAACAGGTCGTCGCGGGCGCTCGTGAGCAGTACGCGACGTGTCTGGCAGACGACGAAGAGGCCCTGTCGTTCTACCGTTCACACGGATTCGAGGTCGTGTCTACCGACCCCGACACCGACGAGTCTGCGGGTGACGTTCGGCTCGTCAGGCGTATCTGAGACTGCCAGTCGACAGGGATTCAATCGAGGTCGGAAGCCGACCGAGACAAGAGCACTTTCCGGAGGACGGTGTCCGCACCCCGGCGAATTCGTTCTGAGGCCGCCTGCGGGCTGATTCCCAGTTCTTCTGCGACCCCTTTGAGCGTCGTTCGCCGTGGCACTTCGAAGTAGCCGCCAGAGACTGCTGCTACGAGAGCCTCTTGCTGTTGTGGTGTGATGTCGAACGTGTAGACGCCCGTCTCTTCTTCTGTGAGCGTGTAGATTCGTTCGACGTGGAAGTCGATTCCCTCCTCGTTGCTGAGGTTGTGAAACTCGGTGAGGCCAGCGTGGTCGTTGAACCGGAGGCGGAACACCCACGGACTGTTGCCGTGTGCTTCGAGGATGGTCGCTTCGCTCTCGGTGAGGATGGTCGTCAGACTCGAAACGGTGTCTCCCCAGTAGACGTGATAGAGAACTCGGTCGCCGACACGTGCGACTGCCTGTAGTTCTTCGACGATTCTGTTTTCTCGAACAGCTCGCTCGAAACTCTCGAAGTTCGAGCCTTTTGCCCAGAAAAACGGCATCACGTCGCCGCCAGTCGGAACGACACGCTCCAGTTCGATGTGCATATCGTCCGTCACGGCGGTCACTCGCCCGAGGTCGAAATCATCGGGCTTGATCGATAGTTCGACGATTACTGCCATTCATCGTCTTGTTCTCCGCACAGGACCTTAAACCGCGGTGTCAATTCTACAATTGGTTTTCCAAGCTACTCCCGGTGCCTGTGCTGTACTGGTCACCCCCACTTGAATGGCAGTAGCATGAAAGCACAATGAGAATAGAACTCTGCTAGACACTGTACTGTGGGGAAGTGAGTGTGACTACAAACAACCATCGACGATTGTACGCAACCAACCAGTGCCGTGGGGGCACGACTGCGTACAAAGATGTGTCGAACAGGACCGTCCAGAGACGGACCAAAGAGACGTTCGTGTCTCGACGGTTCGCTTCGAGACATCCGTCGGAATCCATCGACGGGCGTACTGCATCGGCGTCTTCCGAACGCCCGGAATCACCCATTTGGATGAAGTGGGGACGATGACGATGGCAGTGTCCGCTACCCCCCGCCTCGACGAGGCGCTCGACGCCCTCAGGAATGTCCGACGACGACGGTTGCTAAAGCAACTCCGTCACGGACACGTCGCACGCCTCGGTGGGGCGACGAAGGTCGTTGCAGATGGTGGTACCAACGACCACGATGAGCTGGAGGTGGAGCTGTTCCACCTTCATCTCCCGAAACTCGATAGTGCCGGGTACGTCTCGTGGAACCGCGAAGACGGTGCCATCGAGAAAGGTCCGCGGTTCGGGGAAATCGAACCAATGCTCGAACTGTTGGAGAACAACCCCAACGACCTACCCGACGCGTTCGTCTAGGGTGGAAACGACCTACCCGACACGTTCGTGCAGGGTGGAATATGGACGCGTGTTGAGACACGAGTTGGGACACTCCGTGGGGGAGTCCCCGTCTCGTGATACTCGTCTGATGCGCTCGGTCGAGTCGTAACTGCGAGTGTCGCCGAATCGGTTCCGTCTCTCTTATCTGTCGTGATACCGAACTCCGGGTATGTTCGAAGACCGACCGAATCGCGACGAAATCATTCTCGTCGGCCGGTCGAACGTGGGCAAGTCTACCCTGATGCGAGAACTGACGGGCCACAGCAAGTTCACGACGGGGAAGAAACCGGGTGTCACCCGCAAACCGAACCATTTCGACTGGACCGCAGAGAAGTTCATGTTCACCGACCTTCCGGGGTTCGGGTTCATGTCCGGTGTCGAAGCAGACACCCGTGAGGCGATCAAGACCGACATCGTCCGCTACATCGAAGAGAACGCCGACGACATCCTCGCGGCGGTCCTCGTCGTGGATGGAAAGAGCGTCGTCGACATCATCGACCGACACACCACCGACGACTCCATTCCGCACGACGTAGAGATGTTCTACTTCCTCGACGAACTCGAGATTCCGACCGTCGTCGCGGTGAACAAGATGGACAAAGTCGGCGACCGAGACGAACGACTGAACGAACTCTGTGACCGTCTCGGACTGTTCCCGCCGTGGAAACAGTGGCGGAACGTCATCGCCCCGATTACCGCAAAGCGCGGCGACATCTCGAACCTCGAAGACGCGCTCCGGACGCATCTCCACGAACAGGGCCGCGACGACCTGTTCAAGTTCGTCTGAACCGGCTTTTCTCACTCACCGCAGTTTCGCACCTCACCGCGTTCTTCGGTCGCCGCAGTTTCGCACCTCACTCACCGCAGTTGCGCCCGATTCAGACCACGCGGTTCGTGAGCGCCTCGTCGGCCGCGACGTGTTCGACGTTCTCCCGGACTAACTGGGCGATGTCTTCGTGATACTTGCTCGTGGCCGCAGCGACGTGTGGCGTGAGCACGACTTCGTCGAAATCCCACAGCGGCGACGATTCGGGGAGCGGTTCTTCCGTGAACGCGTCGATTGCGGCACCGGCAATCGTCTCGTTTTCGAGTGCCGTGACGAGGTCGTCTTCGTCGACGACAGGGCCGCGAGCGACGTTCACGAGGGAGGCGTCGTCACGCATCGCCTCGAACTCCGGTGCGGAAATCATCCCTTCTGTCTCCGTGGTCAACGGCGTCGCCAGCACGACGAACCGTGCGTCTTCGATAGCTTCGTGGAGACGGTCCGGCGTGTAGACCGACGAGACGTTCTCGACGGGGTCGCCTGACCGGCGAACGCCGACGACGTCCATGCCGAGAGCGGCGGCCCGGTCTACGACGCCCCGGCCCAGCGTCCCGAGTCCGACGACGCAAACCCGCTCGTCCTTCAGTGTGAACGGTTCTTCGTAGCGCGGGCGGGTCCACTCGTGGTCGTGTTGTGCGTCGCGATACACGTGGAGTCGGCGGGCGATGGTGAGGAGATAGCCGATGACCGTCTCACCGACCGTCGTCCCGTGGATTCCGGTGCTGTTGGTGAGATACGTGCCCGCTTCGTCGTAGACGCCGACTGGGAACTCGTCGTAGCCAGCGCGGACGCAGTGGACCCAGTCTGCGTCGATAAACGAGTCTCGGTGACCGAACGAGACGATGGCGTCGCCGGGGCCGAACTGTTCGTCTTCGTCGACGAGTTCGACCGGGACGTCGAGGTCAGAGAGCGCGTCGACGAGTCGCTGTGGTGGCATCGCGAGGCCGACCGATGGGTCTACTGCGAGACGTTCGAGGTGCATATCCACGGGTCACACTGATAGACGAAGGAACTTGCGCCCGCGTCCTGTCACCGATTTCGACGATACCATGCGACCCGTCAGCCACGCGAGCACGCCGGTCGTCGTGGACTCGACTGAGTAGGCCGCACCCGACTGAGTACACCCCACCCGACTGATTACGCCGTCTTC
Source organism: Haloferax marinum (assembly GCF_009674625.1). GTDB lineage: Archaea > Halobacteriota > Halobacteria > Halobacteriales > Haloferacaceae > Haloferax > Haloferax marinum. The sequence goes on from NZ_WKJQ01000001.1 coordinate 2,178,082, forward strand.
GACCACGGCGGCGGGAGTAGCGCGTCCGTCTCTGGATGCTCGGCACGCCACTCACCCCACGTCGTCACCGTCGAAGGGAGGATGCGCAACTGCTCGCCCGACTGCGACCCACAGATTGCTCTCGCCAGCAGTTGACTCCAGTAGCTTCCGGTCTGTTCGTCGTAGAGGACGAGATTCCCCGAGTTTCGGACGTCGGTCTCGCCGGACGTGGCCGACACGCCAAACGTCCGCCCGTCTTCGACGCTAGCGAAGCTATAAATGGCAGGAGGCTGCCAGAGATGCCCGGAGACCTGGAACAGCGCCTCGACGCCACCGACGCGTCGCGCTGCGACCATCCCCGACTGGCAGATTGGGCAGTAGGTCACGAGTACGGGGTCGCCGCCGAGGGTGTCGTTGACGACTTCGTGCCACCAGAGGATAGAAAGCGGATACGCACGGGCCGCACCCTGTCGCTCGACGCCGACGACGTAGGCGTCTGCAGAGAGGCCGGGGCCGACTTCGTAGCCGAAGCGGTACTTCTCTGCGACGGCCAACCCGCCCCAATCGGGACCGACTGCCGGTTCGAGAACTGCCTCGATGCCGATGAATGGGTTCGGAGGGTCGCCACAGACGGTCCCAGGAAAGCCGTGTGTGACCACTGGGTCCGGGTTATCGGGGGCCGGAAACCCGGCGATGGGTGGTCGAACGCTCCCCTCGATACAGCCCGCGAGACCGGCAGTCGCCCCCGTGAGAACTCCGAGGAAGGCCCGTCTGTCCATACGTCACGTGGGCGCGTCGGCGGGGAAACGACGTTGGGGTCGTGCGCCTGCTTCGCACGCCGACCCTGGAGAGTGGCATCTCTGAATCACTCATCTCTGAATTACACATCCCTGAATCTCTCATCTCAGAACCTCGTGTTCTCCACCGACACCGAGCGTCTTCGACACGCGGGGAGACCCAGAAAATTCACGATTACTCGTCGTGACCGTCCGCGTCTGGCCTGTCGTCCGTGTCTGGACTGGCTTCAGTCGGGTCGTCTGTCGTCTCGAGACTAGCTGTTCCTGTCTCGAACGCTTCACGGTCTTCTCCGAACTGGACGGCGAGAATGGTTCGAAGAACGACGACGAGGTTGTTCTTCGTCCCACGACCCCAGATTGCGACTTCTGCGGTCTCCCCGTCGCCCACTTGCTGTTCGACGCTTACGAGGGTAACCTCGTCGTTGACGAGCAAAATCCGAGAGATGTGCGACCTAGACCACGTCCAGAACGTTTCGACGACGGTCGAATCCGAGGGAACCGAATCGACGTCCTCTGTTTCGCTGTCGACGGCGGTAACGTAGACGTCTCTCTCTTTTTCTTTGGCTCTCACGAGCGCGTCGGTGATTTCGTCGGTCAGCAACGCCTCGTCACTCATCAGTATTATCTCACCCTTTGCGTCGTTGATGAACTCGACGACGCGACGGGTGATGTTCTTCGAACCGGTGACCGTCCAGACTCCAATCTGTTCTGTCTCCCGCCCTGTGGGATTCAGTTGGTTCAGCACGTCGGAGAGTTCTTGGGTCAGGTCTTCGTACCTCACGACGAACTTCCGGACAGTCGTCTCGTGAGAGACGGGAATGAACTCCTTCGGTGTTCCGTACCGGATGTCGACGAGTCCCATCTCGTGGAGGGATTCGACCGCGTCGTACACTCGGGACCGTGGCACTTCGACGACATCACTCACCTCACGTGCGCTCCCTCTCCCCAGACGGAGCAACCCCACAAACGTCCGGGCTTCGTAATCCGTCAACGAGAGGTCCGTCAAGAGCTCGACCGCTCTGTCCTCTGTTCGTTCGCGATCGAAAGACACCATGACAACGATACGTTGTGTTGGATATTCAATGTGAACGCACATTCGAACGGTAGTTGTGGACTCACGACGCTCAAAGAGACACTCTGGGTGTCTAGAACGAGAACCGCTGTTGTTACAACCGAAGTCTTACTACCCCCTTATCTGGCTAACGTTCGTTGTGCCAACTATGAGCACGAAGAGACCATCGAACCGGCACGACGTGTCTACCGATGAGATATTCGACGTCCTGGGAGAGAAACGCCGACGAACGCTTCTCACCGAACTCTGCTCTCATTCTGACTCTATCACGCTCTTTGCGCTCGCAGACAAACTCTCTCAGACCGACGCAAATCACGAGGAAACCATCGACGACGAGGTGCTGGTGACGTTACACCACGTCGACCTCCCGAAACTCGACGACGCTGGTCTCCTGACGTACGACTCGTCTCACCAAGTCGTGCGGTTCGATTCCGTCACCACGGACTTCGGTGCTGCGCTCGAAGACGTCGAGTTGGCACTCGACTCGATTCGTGACGCGTTGTAGAGTTGGTGCGGACGAAGCGGGTGCGTGTAGGCTGTTCTTCGTCTCAGCGGCCGCACCCTCCCGAACAGAACTCTTAGTTCAGGTGTTCGAGCGCAGTACGTAGTTCGGAGACAGCACGTTCGAGTTCGCTCCGCGTGATGGTCAGCGGTGGCTGGAACCGCATGACGTTCTTGTAGTAGCCACCGACACCCATCACGACGTTCGACTCCTCACGGAGCCGTTTGCTGACTGCTGCTGCGAGTTCGGAATCCGGCCGTGGAGAGACGTTTTGCGGTCCTGTCTCTTCAGGGTCGACGAGTTCGACACCCCACATCAAGCCGAGTCCACGGGTCTGTCCAACGACGTCGAACTCGTCTTCGAGCGCTTGGAGTTCAGTCGCGAGCCACTCGCCCTGTTCTCGTGCGTGTTCGACGATTCCTCCTTCGAGTTCGTCGATGGTCGCCAACGCGGCGGCACACGCGACGGGGTTGCCACCGAACGTCGAGAGGTGGTCGCCGGATTCGAATGCGTCTGCAATCTCTTTGGAGGCAGTGAACGCACCGAGTGGAAGCCCGTTTGCGATTCCTTTCGCTTGCGTCACGATGTCCGGTTCGACGTCGAAGTGGTTACTCGCGAACAGCTCACCTGTTCGCCCGTATCCGGTCTGAACCTCGTCGACGACGAGGAGCGCGTCGTGGTCGTGTGTAATCTCCTGAACCCGCTCGAGCCACCCTTCCGGCGGAACGACGATACCTGCCTCGCCCATCACCGGTTCGACGACGACTGCCGCGATGTCGCCACTGGTGTGGGAGCCGATGACTCGTTCTAACTCGTCGGCACAACTGGCGTCACACTGGTCGCCGTCGCACCGAGCACAGCGGTAGCCGTAGGGTGGCGCGGTGTGTGCAACGTCGTTGAGCGTCGGAGCCATTCCCTTCTTGTACGAGTTGTTGCCTGTCAGGGCGAGACTTCCCAGCGTGCGGCCGTGAAAGCCCATCTCGAGTGCGACGACTTCTTTCGACCCTGTGTACTTTCGCGCGAGTTTGATTGCCCCTTCGACAGCCTCTGTCCCCGAGTTACAGAAGAACGTCTTCTCTAAGTCGCCCGGTGTGATTTCGGCGATTCGCGCGGCCAGGTCGGCGACCGGTTCGTTTGGATGCACGTACGAACAGCCGTGGACGAACTCGTCGAGTTGTGCTTTCGCTGCCTCGACGACAGCCTCGTTACCGTGACCGACGTTCACCACCGAAATACCGGAGAAGACGTCGAGGTACTCGTTCCCGTCGAAATCTTCGAGCGTACAGCCTGCAGCCCGTTTCACTGGGACGTTGAGTGATTTCCAGATGGGCATTACGTGGTCGTCGTACGCCGACAGGACCGACGAATTTGAGACTGCATTCGGTCGTTCGCTTGGCTGTTGTTCAGACATTGAATTACTATCCAAACACAGTCCTAAATATCTTTTTTCTATATGGTTATAGTTCTACTATGGGTCAGGGTTGTAGACTCCCCCTCAGTCCGCTGTCGACTCACAGAACTGGACCGGGGTGTCTGTTGGCGAGTCGAACTGAGTTCACTATTCGACCGGTTTTGTGGCCCTCGTTCGAACAACGTAACTTCCTGCGGTACGTGCGGAGGCTATGGACGACCGCGACGCGCGTATTCTCAAGGCGATTGCGACACTCGGGACGGGAAGCCCAGAAGACATCTCTGAGTACACTGGGATTCCAAAGTCGACTGTTCACTACCGCATCAAGAACCTCAAAGAAGACGGGATTCTCATCAACGACCTTCTGGACGTCGACGCCCAGAAACTCGGACTCGAGATTACACTCGTCACGCAGGTCGTCGCAGAGTACAACGAAGCGTACCACGTCGAGGTCGGCGAGAAACTCGCAGCCATCGAAGGAGTGAACCAGGTGTACTTCACGATGGGCGAAAACGACTTCGTCGTCATCTCGAACCTCACAGACCGCGATATGGTCAGCCGTCTGGTCACCGACTTCGAGAAGATAGACGAGGTCGTCCGGACGAGTTCTCAGTTCGTCATCGAGACCATCAAAGACGAACCGAACCTCCTGAACGACTTCGAACTCGAGACGGTCACGGAGTTCACGCCGAAAGTCGAGTAATCTCGAGTACGACAGCGACTCCACTGCAGGCTCACGTCGGTCGAGTAACTCTCCGTGTACTGCACACTACGCGATAGCGCTGTTCGGTGTTTTCGTAAGTTGGTGGCTCGGATGAAATCCATCATCACAAGGGGCTAAGTGGGGGTAACTTTCTTCATCGCCACCGAGTTGACCTCAGATTTCGAGGCTGAAGAATCCACCTCATTGGAGCGGGGTCACTCGTCGTCGGAGAGTGCCGCAACGATCATCTCGTTGAGTTCGGCGATGCGTTCGCGGATAGCGCTGGGTAACGACTCCGGTGGGGCTGCCAGTGCTGGTTCCGTCTCCGGGTTTGGGTTCCCGACGATGACGCTTCCGATCATGCCCACGAACTCGTGCGGGATGCAGAAGTAGTGGTAGACGCCTTCTTTCTCGAAGGTGTGTTCGAACGTCGTCCCGTCTTCGGCGACGAACCCGCTATCCCACGAATCGACACCGTCGGGTGTGAGTCGTGGCCTGTCGTTTTCCGGTGAGTACGACGTCGTCGAGTGAATCCCGCTCTCTTTCGTCCAGGTGACCGTCCCACCGACGGTGACCCACGAGATGTGAGGTTGGAAGTGTTCTCCCGTACTCGAAGAGAGCATGGCGACGTCGGCGTGGTCTACCGGCCCCACGAGCGTTTCGTCGTGCATGTGGCCTTCCTCCTCGTGAGGGGTTTCGTCTTCGTGAATCTCGCCTTCGTCGTGAGGAGCTCCGTCTTCGTGGGGCATTTCGTCGTGGTGTTCGCCCTCGTCGTCGCCCTCTATGGCTGCCGCTTCCGTCGGCGTCCGTGTCGTCTCAGCACCACTCCCCTCGTCCGCCGTCGGTGGTGCGGTCGTGCAACCCGCAAGCCCGGTCACCGTCGCCGCTCCGGCAAAAATAATGAGGCGTCGTCGGTGTAGTTTGGTGTCGAGCATCTCGCTCACTTCTACAGAGATAGGTGCCGAATGGGAATAACAGATGCGTAAATCGGGGGCTGGGTCCCGAAACGAGCGTCTCTGCCGTTAGCAACCGTGGCCGGAGCCGTACATGCCGCCGGGACCGTAGGTACCGCCAGCACCGTACATACCGCCTTGACCGTACGTGCCGCCAGCACCGTACATACCGCCGGGACCGTACGCACCGCCGTGGCCGTACATGCCGCCGGGACCGTACATACCGCCGTGGCCGTACATACCGCCGTGGCCGTACATACCACCGGGACCGGCCGTCCCACCACGATAGACGCCGCTGGGACCAGCCGTCGTCGGTCCTCGGTGGTTGCGGTCAGCCATGAACTGGCCCATCTCTTCTGTGGTGACGCCCATGTGGGATTCCATCCACTCGACTGCGCCGGGTCCCATGTGCTGGGTCATGTGCGCCTCCATCCACTCGGTCCATTCGTCTGCGGTCCATTCGTCGGCGGTTCCGTCGTAGGGTGGCGCGTCGCCGACAGTCGAGCCGGTGCCGTGCGCGCTGACGACGGGCGCAGCGACCGCCAGTCCGACGACTGCGAGTGCCACTACGAACCAGCGTGCGATGTTGAAGGAAGTCATTGTCTTTCGCCTCATTCTCTCGTAGGGGGGCTCGGTGGTTATCTCTCTGGGTGTGAACAGACGTAGGAGAACGTTCGAGAACGTTTATAGAGGGATTTGAGCGTTTTTCAGGGAAGGAATCGTTCATCGCTCGTGAATTCTGCTGTTTCGGCTTCGACCACCTCGGTGACTGCCCGAGATGCGCCGTCTCGACGCTCTGGAAGGCAGAAAAACAGCGTGTCGGTCACTGGGCGTGATTCTGCGTCAGGTCGTCGCTCGGATAGATGCGGTAGGTGCGGCCCTGCTTCTCGCGGTACAACAGTCCACGTTTTTCGAGTTCGCTCACGGTCTGACTCACTTTACTCTTCGAGAAGTTCGACCTGTCTCGGAGTTCTATCTGTGTGATGCCGGGTGACGTCACCACTGGTTCGAGGACGCGGCGTTCGTCTTCGGGGAGGACGTCGAGTATCTGGGGCCGAGACAGTCTGTTCGAGGCGGTCGACGATTCGGCACCGGCCGCCGACTCCGCTGTCTCCGCTGTTTCCGTTGTCTCCGTTGCCTCCGTTGTCTCCGCTGTTTCCGTTGTCTCCGCTGTTTCCGTTGTCTCCGTTGCCCCCGTCTGCTCTTTCGTCTCGTCCACCCCTGTCGCTTCTGACGGTTTGGCAGTCTCGGTGGCATCACCGCCGGTGGGTTGCAAGCCTCCGTCTGCCGACGTGAGTTCGTCTCGGAACGCGAGATAGAGCCCACCGATAGCACCCGCGACGAGGACCGTCCCGAACACGTACCACAGTGGGTTGGTCCCGTGGACCCCGCTCATCGACGTCCCCATCATCGGCCCCATCATCCCGTCGACTGCGCGACTCTGCTGGTAGGTCTGCCAACTGAGCGCCCCGCCGAAGACGAGGATTGCCGCGACGACCAGACCGACCGCCGAGTCGGTACGCTTGCGGTTCATCGCCACCCCTCGCGAATGTCTAGACCACCGTTCATATGTTGGATTAGATGGGGTTCGTGGTACGTGTTTTGCTCGTTCTCACGAGCGTCGAGCGATGCTGTCGGTGAACTCATCGCTTTGGTTCTTCGCCGCGTCTGCGCTCGCCGACGGTGTCGTCCCACGTCGCGAGCGTAGCGTGTTCGTCTGCAACCGCCGTCACGTCGCCTGATTCGAGCACGCCGTCTTCGGTGACGACGCCCGTCACCAGGTCGGTGGGGACGACTTCGAAGAGTGGGTTTTGGGTTCTCACGGGTGCCTCACCGTCGTAGAGCGACTCTCCTTCCTCGCCGACGAACTCGTCGTCACCACGTATCTTGTCTCTCGCACAGACTGCAAAGACGGGGACGTCGGCGCGGTGAGCGGCGAGTGCGACGGGGAAGCTTCCGACTTTGTTGACGACTGCACCAGACGAGAGAACAGCGTCGGCACCCACCAAGACGGCGTCGCAGTCGCCGTCGCCGACGAGGCCGGGCAGAGCTGCGTCGGTGGTCAGTGTGGTGTCGATGCCGTGGGTGGCCACCTCCGCTGCGACCGAGATGCCTTCTGCGCCAGGTCGGGACTCCCCGACGAGGACCGCAGCAGTGGCCTCTTCGAGAGCAGCGAGGACGGTTCCGGACCGTGAGAGGGTGGCGACACGGTCGAATTTTCGGTTCCGAAGGAGGCGTGCTGCCTCCATCGCCGCCGCTTCGTCTGCGACGACTGCGTCGTCGATTGCCGTCTCGGCCCGTCGGCGCAGTGTCTCGATATTCCCGTCTGCGGCGGCCATCACTCTATTCACGCGATTGACGACGGCGGTCATGCTGGGGCGAGCGTCACGGAGTCGTCGTGCGAACGAGACCACCACTTCCCACGACTCCGCTTCGGCGGCAGCATCACGGAGAACCTCGAGTGCCCGAAGCGATATCCACGCCGACCCGTGCGTCTCGTCTTCGCGGACGGTGTCGACAGTCGGGGCCACGTGTCGGTAGGTCGCCCACAGTTCGGGAACCGTCTCTCGTTCGAGAATCGCCGTCGGGTGGGCCCACGCTACCTCTGCGAGTTCTTCGTTCGTGACGATGTCTCGGTCCCGTACGTCGAACAAAAACGGGTGGACGGTCCACTCGCGGTCTCCTTCGGTAATCGACAGTGGATGGCCCGCACAGGCGAGTGTTGCGTCCGTCACTCCCACCTCTTCTTTCAGTTCTCGACGAGCGTCGGCGACGGCGTCCGCTGGGTCTCCTTCGAGATATCCAGATACGCCTGCCCACGTTCCGGGGTAGCTTCCGACTTCGTCGCTCCGCCGGGTGAGCAGGATGCGCCCGCCGTGACGAAGAAACGCGGTTACGACGTGTGCCATACCGAGAATTACAGCTTCGACTGACAAAACGACTATCCAGACTGGGGGTGATAGAGTAGTATGCGACTCGCTATTTTGAGCGATACGCACGTCCCCTCCCGCGCTGGTTCGATACCCGAGTGGGTCGAAGACCAGGTTCGGAACGCTGACGTCGTGATCCATGCCGGCGATTACGACGCTCCAGAGACACTCGAACACCTCCGCGACATCTCTGCAGAGTTCGTCGGCGTGTGCGGAAACATCGACCCTCCAGAGATAAATCTCCCGTTCGTCGAGGTTGCCGAAGCAGATGGGGTGACGTTCGTCGTCACACACGGAACAGGAACGAGAACCGGCTACAGTGAACGTGTTGCTGACATCGTCAGAGACGCGGCAGGCGAAGACGCGATCGGCATCGCCGGCCACATCCACGAAGTCATCGACGAGGTATCGAACGGGGTTCGAATCTTGAATCCCGGAACCGCGACGGCCGCCAATGCCGGCGACGAAGCGACGATGATGGTCGCAACCGTCGAGAACGGCGACCTCTCGGTCGAAGTCGTCAACAGTACCTGACCGACTCATTCGGTGGGTACTGACCGACTCACTCGGAGCCGACTCGCTCGCCACCGACCCTGCCTTCCTCCCAGCGACGCACGTGACGACCTGCGATACCGGCCCGGTTCGCCAACACCCGGTCGTTTTTCACTGCTGTCGCCTTCCCGTCTCATATGGAGTTGTTTCCCGTCCCCGACGTCCCCGAGATACGCGAGGGCGACGACCTCGCGGCGCTCGTCTCGGAGCGCGTCGACCTTCGCCCTGACGACGTGGTCTGTGTCGCGTCCACGGTCGTCTCGAAGGCAGAAGGGCGGTTCGCCGACCTCGAAGCGTTCCCGGCCGGACCGCGGGCCCGCGAACTCGCCGCCCGACTCTCGGACCTGACCGGCGACGAGAAGGACCCACGGTTCGCGCAGGCGGTCTTAGAAGAGAGCGTCGACCTCGTGATGGACGAACCGTTCCTCCTCACGGAGACGCGGTTCGGCCACGTCGGCGTCAACGCCGGAATCGACCGGTCGAACGTTCCCGACCACGACCTGCTGTTGCTCCCGAAGCGACCCAGCGAGTCGGCCGAACGTATCCGCGAGGGTCTCGCTGCCGACCGGGTCATCGTCACCGACACCTGCGGCAGACCGTTCAGACACGGCCAGCGCGGCGTCGCCATCGGGTGGGCCGGGATGAGCGCGTCGAGAGACTGGCGCGGCGAATCCGACCGCGACGGACGCGAACTCGGCGTCACCGTCGAGAGCGTCGTGGACGAACTCGCGGCGGCGGCCAACCTCGTCCAGGGCGAAGGCGCAGACGGGACGCCGGTCGTCGTCGTCCGCGGATTCGAGTGGGGCGACCACGGCGAGAGCGACGCCCACTTTCGCGACGTCGACGGCGACTTCGTGCGGCAGGCACTCCGCGAGTGGTCGTACGACCCCTGAGACCTCGAACCGATTTTCAGACACCAACCTGAGACCTCGACCCAATTTTCACTACACCAATGCTCGGACTCGAACTCACCCCGGAACATCCGGTCGATAGACTCGTCGAACTGGGCACGCAGGCCGAACGCGAGGGCTACGACTCGCTTTTCGTCTCGTGTCACTACAACAACCGCGACCCCTTCGCGGTCCTCGCACGACTCGCCGCCGAGACGGACGACATCCGCCTCGGCCCCGGCGTCGCCAACCCCTACGAGATGCACCCCGTCACGCTCGCCGGCAAAGTTGCGACCGTCGCAGAGGCGTCCGGTGGTCGCGGCCTCCTCGGCATCGGCCCCGGTGACCCCTCGACACTCCGCAACCTCGGCCTCGCAGACCAGCGTGGCCTCCGCTCCGTCCTAGAGGCGTTCAAAGTCGCACAGGACCTCTGGGCCGGCGAGCGCGTCACCCACGACGGAACCTTCGAAGCCAACGACGCCGGTCTGAACTTCGACGTGCCCGGTGAGGTGCCGGTCTACGTCGGTGGAGAGGGGCCGCACATGTGTCGAATGGCGGGCAAACACGCAGACGGCCTGCTGTTCAACGGCTCACACCCAGACGACCTCGCGTGGGCCCGCGAGCAGGTCGATATGGGCCGCGAGGACCGTCCCGACGAACGCGGCGACTTCACACTCGCCGCCTACGCCAGCGTCTCCATCTCCGAAGACGCGGACGCTGCTCGAGAGGCCGCTCGCCCGCCAGTCGCGTTCATCACGGCAGGTGCGGCCCCGCCGGTCCTCGACAGACACGGTCTCGACGCCGACCTCGCCGGCGAAATCGGTGAGAAAATCTCTGCAGGCGCGTTCTCCGAGGCGTTCGGCCTCGTCACACCCGAGATGATAGACGCCTTCTCGATGGCCGGGACGCCCGACGACGTGACCGACCAGATGGCCGCAGTGCTCGACTATGCAGATGGCGTCGTGGTCGGGTCGCCAATCGGTCCCGACCTCGAAGAAGCGATTACTCTCGCTGCGAAGGCGTACCGCGAGAGCCAGGCGTAACGCCGATACCGAGTTCGGCGGCGAGTGCGCCGAGGGTCACGTAGGTGAACATCCCGACCGAGAGGACGATGAACGCACCGCCGACGAGCATGAGAAGCGGCGAGAGCGGGTCGTTCAGCGCCACGTCCACGAAGTTGATGACCAGTTCGACGACGCTCTGGAGGAGCGCGATGACGAAATCCGTGAGTGTAGGCATACGCGAGAATCGGGATTCGGGGGTATTGATTGTGTGGGTTTCGCACGCCTCGGGTCGGCACCGATAAGGGACGTCCGCCCAGAGAGTGCGTCATGCCGAATCGTTCGCTCGACGACTTCGCCGGCGGCAGCACCGACGAGGAGGCGACGGAAGACGAGAGAGGAGACGCCGAGGAACCAGCGTCCGAGACGACTGGCGAGGCCACACGTTCGGAGTCAGAACCGGACGTAGACACGCTCGCAACCTATCGCTGGACGCCGACGGGAACGACCTGCCCGCAGTGCGGCGACTCGGTCGAAAAGACGTGGCTCGACGACGAGGAGTACGTCTGTGCGGAGTGCAAGGACTGGTGACTGCTCGGTTCGCGCTCTTTTTCCTACTCCTGCCGCCCACTCCGCCGGCCGAACCCCCGCACGAACGTCGATTCGTCGATAGCCAGTATCGTGGGCCGACCGTGCGGACAGGTGTAGGGCGTCTCGCACGACCCGAGACGCTCGACCAGTCGCGTCGCATCCTCGTCCGAGAGGTCGTCACCGGCTTTTATCGACGGATGGCACGCCAGTTCTTTGAGCACCTCGTCTCTCGGGTCGGTCGTGTCGCCGGCGGCAACGTCCGCGACGACGTCGGCCAGTGCGTCGGGTGCGAACGGGCGGCCGAGTGGTGCGGGAACCGCCTCGACGCGATACGTGTCGCCGCCGAACTCGTCGATGCGGAAGCCCAGATTCTCGACGACGCCGCGGTTCGCTTCTAAGAGCGCCGCGTCGGTCGACGTGAGCGACACACTCGCCGGTGGGTCGATGGGGACCGAGTCGATACCCGCCGACTTTGTGGCCGCCTGGAGTCGTTCGTAGTTCACGCGCTCGTGTGCGGCGTGCTGGTCGACGACGAGTAGCTCGTCGCCGGCCTCACAGAGCAGATAGAGACGACGGAATCGGCCGATGACGCGCACGTCGTCGAAGACCGAACTCGCCTCCACGGGGTGGAGCGACGTGTCGAGGTCCATCGACAACTCGCCGCTCCGTCGCAAGTCAGCAGTCGAGAGGGCGTCGCGGACGCTCGCTTCGACTGCCGTCGCGACTGCGTCGGTGTCTCTGAACTCGACGTTCTCTTTCGCTGGATGGACGTTGTGGTCGACCCACGCTGGCGGCAGTGAGACGCGAACGACACCCAGCGGTTCGCGGCCATCCGGAAGGAGCGTCCCGTAGCCGTCGGCCACCGCCCGCTTGACTCGTGCGTCTGCGACGGCGCGGCCGTTGACCGAGACGTGAACGTGGTCGCGTCGCGCACGGGTCACGTCGGGGTAACAGAGCAGTCCGTCGATACCGACGGTGACTGTCTCGCCTGCGGCGGTCACCTGCTGACTCGCGTCGAACGTCGACGCGTGACTCGCGGCGTCGCGGCCGTACACCGCGAGCATCGCGTCGCTGAAGCGGTCCGTGCCGGGCGTCGTGAGCGTCTCGTGTCCGTCGTGTCTGAGGACGAACCGAACGTCCGGTCGGGTGAGCGCGTACCGCGTCACGACTCCTGAGAGACGGGCGAACTCGGTTTTGGCCGACGCGAGCGCCTTCTTTCGGGCGGGTCGGTCGGCGAACAGGTCGGTGACTTCGACCGTCGTTCCACGAGCGCGCCCCGCGGGCGAGACGGTCGGTTCGCCGTCTTCGACCACGACGCGTGTTCCTCGCGGCGTCCCGGTGTTGGTCGTCAGTTCGAGTCTGGCGACGGCGGCGATGCTCGGCAGGGCCTCGCCGCGAAAGCCGAGTGTCTCGACCGTCTCGAGGTCGGCCGCGTCACTCAGTTTGCTCGTCGTGTGGCGTCCGACGGCGAGTTCGGCGTCCGACTCGGACATCCCGTGACCGTCGTCGACGACGCGGATTCGTTCTGTTCCGTCGCCACCGACGTCGATTTCGACCGTCTCGGCGCCGGCGTCGAGCGCGTTCTCGACGAGTTCGACGACGACGCTCGCCGGTCGGGTGACCACCTCTCCGGCGGCGATTTTCGCACGGGTCTCCCGGTCGAGTTGGTGAATCATTCGAGTCTCCGCTTGAGCTCCGAGAGGAGGTTCAGCGCCTCCAACGGCGTCGTATCCACGAGGTCGGCCGCACGGAGTTGGTCGGCGACCGCTCGGGCGACGCGGTCAGCTTCGGAGTCGGGTTCGAGGCCGGTTGCTTCGGAGTCGGATTCGAGGCCGGTTGCTTCGGGGTCGGTTCCGTCGTTCGTGTGCTGGCCGTTCTCCAGTCCATCGACGTAGGCGGCGAGCGTTCCGTCCTGTTGGGGATTGGGTTCGGTGCGGTCTGGACCTGGCCCCGTCTTCGTATATGAACCTTGGTCGGTTGCGGCGTCTGTCGTTTCGTCGGTTGCGGCGTCTGTCGTTTCGTCGGTTGCGGCGTCTGTTGCGGTCGCTGCTGTGTTGGCCTCCACGAGACGTCGCGCACGTTCGACCACGGTCGAAGGAACACCTGCCAGATGGGCGACTTCGACACCGTAGGACGACGAGGATGGGCCGTCGGCGACGCTGTGGAGGAACGTGACGTCGCCGTCGGTCTGCGTGGCGGTGAAGTGGAGGTTGAACACGCCGTCGCGTTCGTCGGCGGTGTCGGTCAGGTCGTGATAGTGAGTCGCGAAGAGCGTCATCGCGCCGACTTCGTCGTGGACGAACTCGGTGGCGGCACGAGCGATAGCGAGACCGTCTGCCGTCGAGGTCCCTCTGCCGACTTCGTCCAAGAGGACGAGCGAGTCGTCGGTGGCGTTGTGGAGAATCTCCGTCAACTCGCTCATCTCGCGCATGAACGTCGATTGCCCGCCGGCGATGTCGTCGGACGCACCGACGCGAGTGAACACGCGGTCGACGACCGGCAGTCGAGCGGCCTTCGCGGGGACGAAACTCCCCATCTGTGCGAGGATGCAGACGAGGGCGACCTGCCGCATGTACGTCGATTTCCCCGACATGTTCGGCCCGGTGATGAGCGCGACCCCACCCTGTGGAAGCGAGATGGGGTTCGGGACGAACTCGTCTTGGGTGCGTTCGACCACGGGATGGCGGCCGGCGTCGATTTCGATACCAGCGTCTCCCTCGGACTCGGGCGACCTCCCGCCGTCGTGGAACGCCGGTCGAACGTAGTCGTTGGCGACGGCCACGTCGGCGAGCGTTCGGAGCACGTCGATGTCGGCGAGCGCGTCTGCGACTGCCTGAATGCGTTCTGACTCCTCGGCGACGTCCGCGCGAACCTCGCAGAACAGGTCGTATTCGAGACTGTCTGCCCGGTCTGCGGCCCGGAGAATCTCGTCTTCGCGCTCTTTCAACTCGGGCGTGTAGAAGCGCTCGGAGTTCTTCAGCGTCTGCCGGCGGACGTAGTCGTCGGGCACCCGGTCGAGGTTGGGGTTCGTCACCTCGATGTAGTAGCCGTGGACCTGATTGTAGCCGACTTCGAGCGAGTCGATACCGGTTCGCTCCTGTTCGTGTGCTTCGAGGTTCGCGACCCACTCGCGGCCGTCTTCGGCCGTCCCTCGAAGTTCGTCGAGTTCGGCGTCGTATCCCGCCGCGATGACGCCGCCGTCGGTAATCTCCTGTGGCGGGTCTTCGACGATCGCACGGCCGATGTGGTCGCGGACGTCTTCGAGTTCGTCCAGCGACTCGCGAAGGTCGGTGAGGAGCCCCGAATCCACGCCAGCGAGCGTCTCCCGAATCTCGGGCACGCGGTCGAGTGTGGTCTTCAGCGAGCGCAGGTCACGGGCGCTGGCGCGCTCACGCGAGATGCGGGCGACGAGTCGTTCGAGGTCGTACACCGACGAGAGAGCGTCGCGGAGGTCTGCCCGCGAGAGTGCGTCGGCGGCGAGGGCATCGACGGCGTCCAATCGCGCGTCGATGGCGTCTCGGTCGACCAGTGGTCGTCGAAGCCACGATTCGAGTCGGCGACGACCGATTGCACAGGCCGTCTCGTCGAGGACCGAAAAGAGGGTACTGCCGGCGCGGGCGCTCCGTGAGTCGAACAGTTCGAGGCTTCGAATCGCCGTCGCGTCGAGTTGGAGGAACTCGCGTGGGTCGAATCGGGTGACGCGCGTGACGTACTCCAGTTTCGTGTCGCCCTGTGCGTACTCGGCGTACGCGAGGAGTGCGCCGACCGCTCGCAGTTCGGCGGGAGAGTCGACCACTGCCTCGGGGCGTGGTGCGTACGCCGACAGCGTCTCACGGGCCGCCTCGGTGTCGAAGGCGTCGGCGTCGAAGGGCGTCTCCATCGGGTCGAACGACAGCGACGGGAGGTCGCAGTCGGGACCGACGACGAGTTCTGCCGGTGCGAGACGCTCCAGTTCTTCGAGTGCGAGTGCGCGGTCTGCGCCCGTGACGAGACATTCGCCAGTCGAGACGTCGACCATCGAGACGCCGTAGGTGTCGCCGTCGCGAGCGACGGCACCGAGGTAGGTCGCCCGTCCCGCTTCGAGGAGTTCTTCGTCGACGACGGTTCCGGGAGTGATGAGTTGCGTGACGGCGCGGTCGACCAATCCCGACGCTTCGGAGGCGTCTTCGACCTGGTCTGCGAGCGCGACTCGATAGCCAGCGTCGAGCAGTCGTTCGAGATAGCCGGCCGCGTTGTCGATGGGGATACCCGCCATCGGCCACGTTCCCGTCGAGTCTTCGCGCTTCGTGAGTGCTACCTCACAGGTCCGCGCGACTGTCTCGGCGGCCCCACAGAACGCCTCGTAGAAATCACCGACCTGAAACAACACGAGGGCGTCGTCGTGCGACTCACAGAGGTCGGCGTACTGCGAGAGCATCGGTGTCAGGTCGTCTCGTACAGCCAGCATCTCTGGCGGTGCGCCGTAGACCGCCTCGCGCTGGACGTCCGCGTTCATATCCGGTACGGGGTTGTCGAACGACAAAAACGCCTGGGAACGCGTTCACGACTCACACCGTCGTGGACGGTCTCTCAGAGTTCGAGACAGTCACGGCAGTGGATGTGGTGTGCACACACCCAGCAACGTTAGGTGTACTGAGCCTATATTACACGACAGAGACCCGTCAGGCCGAAGTCGTACGGCAGACGGGAGATTCCGGAATATCAATGACTGATGTACATGCAGACACCGACATCGACCACGCGCTCTCGGTCGAAGCGGTATCGGACCTCGCCACACGAATCTCTGACAACGTCGAGAAGGTCATCGTCGGCCACCACGACGCGATAGAGGACATCATCGTGACGCTGTTCGCCCGTGGCCACCTCCTCTTAGAGGACGTTCCGGGTGTCGGAAAGACGATGCTCGCACGGGCAATCGCCACCTCCATCGAAGGGTCGTTCGAACGAATCCAATTTACTCCCGACCTCCTCCCGTCGGACGTCACCGGCGTCAACATCTTCAACCAGCAGACGTCGGAGTTCGAATTCCGCAAGGGACCGGTGTTCGGCAACGTCGTGCTCGGTGACGAAATCAATCGTGCGCCGCCGAAGACACAGGCCGCGCTCCTCGAAGTGATGGAAGAACTGCAGGTGACCGTCGATGGAGTCACACGACAGGTTCCCGACCCATTCACCGTCATCGCGACCCAGAACGACGTCGAACCCGACCGAACCTACGACCTGCCGTTGGCCGAACTCGACCGCTTCATGAAGAAGATTCATCTGGGCTATCCGAACGAATCACAGGAGACCGAACTCCTCGGTCGTGTCTCCGGCCACCATCCGATAGAGTCGCTCGAACCAGTCGCGACCTCCGCCGACGTCCGCGACGCTCGTGAGGTCATCCTCGCCGTTGCGGTGAACGAACCCGTTCGGCGATACGTCTCTCGACTCGCGGCCGACACCCGGCAACGGGCGCACCTCGGTGTGAGCCCTCGCGGCTCTATCGCGCTCGTGCGCGCCGCACAGGCCCGTGCCGCACTCGACGCTCGTGACTACGTCGTCCCGGACGACGTCCAACGCGAGATTCGAAGCGTCTGGGCACACCGCATCCGGACGACGACCGGCGACACCGGGAAAGATATCGTCGAACGAGCGCTGGAATACGTCCCGGTCGAATGAGACTCACGGGTCGCGGATGGGTCGGGGTCGTCGTCGTCCTCGTCGGCGTCGCCAACGCCGTGGCGTTCGGCCCTCGCGCACTCAACGCGGTGGTCGTCCCCGTAGCCGTCGCGTTGGTCGTGGGTGCGGTACAGGTCTGGCGTGTCTCACCGCCGCGAGCAGTTCGTGACCCTCCGGAGGACGGATTCCCAGACGAGACTCACACCGTCTCTGTCACTATCGAGGCCGACCGACCGTTTCCCGCGACCGTCTCCGACGCGCTCGCGGATGGCCTCGACGGCGACTCGACGGTCGACGCAGTCGTCGGCGACGGGTCGCTCTCGTACGACGTGACGTATCGCACTCGCGGTCCGGCGACTATCGGCCCCGTGACCATCGTCGCCCACGACCTGTTCGGACTCTTCTCTCGGACGTTCACTGCCGGCGGGAGGACAGAGGTGCTCGTCTTTCCACAGATTGGGTCGCTTTCGACCACCGCAAACCGCGACCTTTCGAGTCTCTCGGACCACCGAACGACGACCCACCGAGGCGAGTTCGACCGCCTGCGCGAGTATACGGCCGGCGACCCCCTCCGCGACATCCACTGGAAGTCGAGCGCGAAGTCGGGTGACCTCGTGGTGAAGTCGTACACGAACCGCACTAACGCCGACGCCGTCAGCGTCTCGGTCGGCAGCGTCGACGGCCGCGAAGACGACGTCGCAGAGGCCGCGGCGACGCTCTCGTGTTCGCTCCTCGACGCCGGCATCCCGGTCCATCTCACGTCGCCGGTCGGTGTCACCGACGCGGGGCCCGAAGAACGACGGCGCGTCCTCGCTCATCTGTCGCGACTCGAATCCGGCGCAGTACCCGACTCGGACGCCGAAGTCGTCGTCCGTGGCGATGCTGGACAGACCTACGTCACGCTCGCCGGACGCGAGACGACGTTCGAGCGACTCCGTGCAAAGTCGGCCTCGAAACCGGACTCGCCTGACGACCTGGCGGATACCACCGCGCAGTACGTCGACGAGAACGTTCTCGGACGGCCCACTGGGCGCAAACGCGGGGTGGGTCGATGAGCACCGAGTCTGTGCGGCGCGGTTCGGCGGCCGCGGACACCGACGCTCGCCACACCGTCGCCGGCGTCCCGGCGAATCTGTTGGCGATGGCCGCGACGCTCGTCCTCCTCGGCGCGTTCCTCTCGGTCCTCTACGACGTGACCGACATCGTCGGCCGGCGCGACCAGTTCCTCCTCGTCGCGGGCGGCGCGCTCGTTCTCGCCACTCTCGTCGGCGTGACGCTCCGGCCACGTGTCGCACTCGTGCTCACCGTGGCGCTCCTCGGCGGTGGGTTCGCGGCGTACTTCTTCTCGCTTCCGACGAGTCAACTCGCGTTGCTCTCTCCCGAGCGACTCCTCAGTGACTCGGTGGCGCTTCTCAGCGGTCTCTCGGCGCTCCGCCTCCTCTCGGCGGACGTGTGGGCACTCGCGGTGACGCCCGCGCCGACGTTCCTCGCGTGGTATCTCGCCGTTCGGGGTCGTATCGCACCTGCCGTCGCCGTCGCCGGGGTCGGTCTCGGACTGTTCGTCCTCACGGGCGACGCCGACGGCCCACTCACGCTCGTCGGCGTCGGCGCGGGGATGGCGGCGATTGGGTTCGACAGTATCGGTCGATTCGGCCGTGACGGTGGGCAACTGGACGTCTTGACGGTCGTCCTCGCGACGATGGTCGTCCTCTCTGCGACGGTCACGGTGCTTCCTGGCGCTGGTGGGTCGCCCATCATCCCGAGTAGTGGTGTCGCCGAACAACCGACTGTCGAGGCCAGTCTCGTGAGCGCGACCGACCGCATCTCCATCGTCGGGAGTATCAGTCTCTCCCCGGAGGTGCGATTCGAAATCGAGAGCACGTCGCCGTCGTACTGGCAAACTGCCTCGTTCGACCGCTACACCGGGTCGGGATGGGTCCGGACCGGAGACGAAGACCCGTACACGGGTGGGCGGTTGGCCGAACCGGAAGGCCCGGCACGAGTCGTCAGGCAGACGGTGACGCCGGCGACGCCCCTCGACGCCATGCCCAGCGCGTGGCGGCCAGTCGCCGTCAGCGGCGATGTCGCAAACGAGACGCTCGTGACACAACAGGGGAACATCAGGCCCTCGCGGACCATCGAGACGGGCGAGAACTTCACCGTGGTGAGTGCCGTCCCACAGTACACCCCCGCGTCGCTCCGTCGGACGGGGACCGACTACCCGGCCGACGTCCGCGAACGATATCTCGCACTGCCAGACAGCACTTCCGACCGCGTCCGTGAGCGGGCCGCAGAGATAACCGCAGACGCGGAGACGCCGTACGACAAGGCAGTCGCTATCGAGAACTGGCTGGAAGCGAACAAGGAGTACTCACTGCAGGTGTCGCGGCCGGAGGGTGACATCGCCGAGTCGTTCCTCTTCGAGATGGACGCGGGCTACTGTACCTACTACGCTTCGACGATGGTCGTCCTCTTGCGGTCCGAGGGCGTCCCCGCACGGTTCGTCACCGGATACACGACTGGCGAACCCGTCGGCGACGACCGATACGTCGTCCGCGGACTCGACTCGCACGCGTGGGTCGAAGTGTACTTCGAAGACACTGGCTGGGTCCGGTTCGACCCAACCCCTGCAGGCCCACGACAGGAGGCCGAGTCGTCGACGCTCGCAGACGCCCGAGACGACGGTCAAGGGGGCGTCGACACCAACGAGACGGCGGACGCTGCTGCGGCGGCCGCCAACGAGACAGAGACACCCTCCTCGACTGCAGAGGAAGAACCGGAACCGAACGAGACGCAAACTGAGACGAACGTGACGCCACAAACCGGTCTCGGACCGGGGATTGCGGAACGACTCGGTAACGCGCCGTCAGCAGTGAACGAATCTACCGGAGGTGGGGGACTCGTGCCGGAGTTACCGTCACGCGAGACGCTCTTCGTCGGCCTCGCAGCCGTCGTCGGCGTTGCCGCAGGCGTTCGCCGGACGAAACTGCCGGCACAACTTCGATGGGCGACCGTCGCGTTCTATCAACGACCGACAGACGACCCGAGACACGACGTGCGCCGCGCGTACGACCGTCTCGAACTCGTCCTCGAACGGGAGTACCGACCGCGACGGCCCGGTGAGACGGTCCGCCACTATCTCGACGCACTCTCTCGTGTCGGGGTCGACGAGCGCACTCGCCGCGTCGCCGGCATCTACGAACGCGCGCAGTACGGCCACGGCGTCACTCGTGCGGACGCCGACGAAGTGATGGCCGTCGCCGACCGGGCGGTCAGGTCACGCCTTCCGGTCGTCAGACGCTGGTCGGACTGAACCGCTTTACTTTTTCAGTGTGCGCTCACACAAGTGACCAATGGCGACGAGAGACGCCGTCCCCGCACTACTATGCATCCTGCTGTGTGTGCTTGCCGTGGTCACTCCAGCCGCGGCCGCACAAGATGGGTCTGCCGCCGGTCCCGGCGTCGACCCACTCGTTCAACAGGGTGTCGAACCGGATAGCACTCGCATCGTCGTCGACGTCGAGTCCGATGGCTCCGCCCGGTGGGAGATTCAGTATTGGACCCGACTCGACGACGAAAACACGACCGAGGCATTCCAATCGCTTCGCGACGACGTTCGAGCGAACCCAGACGACTACACGTCGGCGTTCGAGAGCAGAATCGCCGATACGGTGTCGGCCGCCGAGAACTCCACTGGCCGCGAGATGGCAGCGACGAACGTCTCTGTCTCGGCCGAGTCACGCTCACTGCCGGATAGTTTCGGCGTCGTCACCTACTCGTTCGAGTGGTCGAACTTCGCGGCCGTCGACGGCGACAGACTCGTCGTCGGCGACGCAATCGAGGGCTTCTTCCTCGATTCGAACTCCCGGCTCATCCTCTCGTGGCCCGAGGAGTACGGGACCGTGACCGTCGAACCCACCGCCGACGAGACGCGTGAGAACACCGTCATCTGGCGTGGGTCCGAGACGGAGTTCGTCTCGGGTGAACCTCGCGTCGTCGTCGAAGTCGGCGCGGGCGGTGGCGGAACCGCGGCAACTGCGACCACAGACGACGCCGGCGACACGCCGTCGTCCGGCGACGACCCGTTCCCCACGACGACTGCGCTCGCAGTACTCGCCGTCTTAGCGGTCATGCTCGTCGGCGGTGTCTTCTACCTCCGGTCGCGCGGCGTCATCGGCGACGAAGACGACGGCTACGAGGTCGTCTCCGAATCGACGGGAAGCGCTGTCGAGACGACTCCGGAAGACGTCGAATCCGGTACTGAAGTCGCTGAACCGTCCCCGGACGAAGACACGACAGAGACTGAGACCGACGACGACGAGGCTGCCGAAGACGTGCCACCCGAACTCCTCAGCAACGAAGAGCGCGTCCTGCGTCTCATCGAGTCTCGCGGCGGCCGAATCAAACAGCAAGAGGTCGCCGGTGCGCTCGACTGGACCGACGCGAAGACGAGCAAGGTGGTCCGTGGCATGCGCGACGAAGGTGTCATCGAAGGCTTCCGACTCGGCCGTGAGAACGTCCTCCGTCTCCCGGAAGAAGACGACGAGTCCGAAGACGTATAAATATCTTACGACCGTTTACGTCGTTCAATGGGTCGTAATCGGCAGACTGCGGCGCATTCGTTCGAGGGAGAGAACTGCCGTTGAATCGAGTTGATTCGCGGGGACGACCGCCCGTTTATATCCGAACATAGGCAGTAGAGGTACGTAATGAGTCGACGAATTGCCGTGCTCGCCGTCGTCGCGACCGTCCTCCTGGCGACGTTCGGCGCACCGCTCGCACTTGCCTCTCCAACTAGCCCGGTCGCCCCGGCCTTCGTAGACGGCGATGGCCACGTTCCCGCCGCAGATAACGACACTGCTGCAAACTCGACTGCGAACGCCACGCCGCCGGGTCAGAAACTCGCCGGCGTCATCGGAGTTCAGGGCTCCGAGACCGACGGTGAACTCGAACGCCGAACGTTCGAGACACGGTTCCAAAAGGCGAACTCGAACGCCTCCAAGGCGGCAGTCGTCGCTGGACAGGTCGAAACCGTCCGTGACCGACTCACCGAACTCGAACAGCAGAGAGACCAACTCCAAGCAGCACGCGAAAACGGCTCTCTCTCCGAGGGTGCCTACCGTGTGAAGATGACGCGGACCGTCGCCAATATCGAGCGCACGAAGTCCATGCTGAACCGGACTGCGGACGCCGCTTCGTCCGTCCCTGCCGAGGACCTCCGCGCCAACGGTGTCGAGACGGCCGAACTCGACAGGCTTCGTGAGTCTGCAAACGAACTCGCCGGCCCAGACGTCGCGGCAATCGCACGTGACCTCGCCGGTGAGAACCCCGGAAAAGGACTGGAGAAAGCGACGAACCGTCGGTCGGACAACGAGACGTCCGAATCGGAACGCAACGGTGGGTCCAACTCGCCGTCCGATAACCAGTCCGAAAACGGGAGTGAGGGCCGCTCTGGGTCGAACGGCGCAGACAGTGCCAACACCGGTTCAGACAGTCCATCCGGTGACGACAACGCGAGCGAGAAGCGAGCCAACGAGCTCGTCGCGTTCCTCTTCGCTCTCGGCACCTGGTGAACTGACCGTCCGCAGGTCGAAACTGCGACTGTCTCTGCCTCTGCCTCTCCGTTCGAGTTCGACTGCCGAGCGACGAGTCTGCTGAGTACCCCCCCAACTTGGGTCGGCTGTGTCCCGAAGTCCCGATACTGTTTAATATCCCCATCCTGTAGTCCCACACTGTAATGTCGGAAGTCTGCTCGACGTGCGGGCTGCCTCAAGAGCTCTGCGTCTGTGAGGACGTCGCAAAAGAGTCTCAGGAGATAGTCATCCGCATCGACGAGCGCCGCTACGGAAAAGAGGTTACAGTTATCGAGGGATTCGACCCGAAGGACGTCGACATGGATAGCCTGTCGTCGGACCTCAAGTCGAAATTCGCCTGTGGTGGAACCGTGGAAGACGATTCCATCGAACTCCAAGGCAACCACCGCGGCCGCGTGGAGGATTTCCTCCGCGAAAAGGGGTTCAACGTCGCGTGACCGCCCTCTGACTTAGCCCGGCGTCGAGTACTTTTTGGGAACGAAACCCTCTGTGAGCGACTGCGTCAGGTTCTGTGCGTCAGGTTCTGCGACTGCGGTACCAGTACCAGCTACTCCTCGAGGTCGCTCTCGACCGGACCGTCCCACGCGTTCATCCCACCGACCATACTCTCGATTCGTGCGTCTTTGGTCCCTTCGTACGACGAGAGGAGACGAACCGCCTGAATACTCGCTTCTCCGCGTGGACAGACGGTGACGATGTGTGCTGCACCGCTGATTCGACCGAGGTGCGAGACGAGGTCGTTCAGTGGGACGTTTATGCTGCCGGGGATGTGTCCGATAGTGAACTCTGCTTCCGTACTCACGTCGACGACGAGCGGTGGGTCCTCGTCGTCGAGCAGTGTTTCGACCTCTGCGGGGGTGATTTCACGGACCATCGGCTACAGTACTCCTTCGTTGCGCGCGAGAAGAACTCCTTCGACGGTGGCGTCGTTCGTCGGCGGTTCGACCGCCCGGTCGATGGCCTCCTCGACGGGGAGCGCACGGACCGAGAGGAACTCGTTGTCGTCTAACTTGCGTTCGACCGGAGTCAGTCCTTCCGCGAAGACGAAGCCACGTCGGTGTCGCAGCAGTCCGGTCGTACACCAGACGTCGCCGAGCAGTGACACCGAACTCGCCTCGAAGCCTGTCTCTTCGCGGAGTTCGCGTGTCGCGGCGTCCGTGAACGACTCACCACGCTCGACGATGCCAGCAGGGAGTTCGAGTTGCGTCTGCCGGATGTTCGGCCGGTACTGTTCGACGAAGACGACGTGGTCGTCGGTGACGGCGACGACGAC
Source organism: Haloferax marinum (assembly GCF_009674625.1). Lineage (GTDB taxonomy): Archaea > Halobacteriota > Halobacteria > Halobacteriales > Haloferacaceae > Haloferax > Haloferax marinum. The sequence goes on from NZ_WKJQ01000001.1 coordinate 2,201,991, forward strand.
GACTGCCGACGCGAGTTCGGCCCAGTAGTACCGCTTCGTCGACCCGTCGGGTTGTTCGACGAGGTCGTACCCACCGGTGAACCATCCCGTCTCGTACTCGATTTCGGTTTCGAGGACTGGCCACTCTGGGTCGGGAAGACGCTCGTGTCTTCGTCCGTCGTCGACCATCAGTCGTCGCCTCCGCCGTCTGCGTCAGTAGATTCGTCACCTGCGGCTGTGCTGGTCGTCTCGTCACCTGCGTCTGCGCCGGTCGGCGCGTCTTCGTCTCCGAGAATCGCGTCGCGGTAGACCCGGCCGAACGCGTTGCGGCGGAGGGTGCTGATTGCGGCGTCGCGTTCGTTTTGGAACGTGGTGGCGAGGACCGTCTCGGCGAACGGAATCGGATGCCACGCGACGCGCTCGACGTCGGGGTTGCCCAGTTCGACCACCTCGTACTCCGGGTGGTCTTCACACCAGGTGTCGAACTCGGTGCGGGACCCGACGGTCACGGTCAACGACTCGGCAAACAGCGCGTTCCGGACGGTTTCGACGACGTCACCAGTCACGCGTTCGCGATACTCCTCGCGGTCGAACTCCATCGCTTTGGCCGTCTCTCTGACGACTACTTGCGCCGTCGGGCCGAAACGGTCGAACGCGTCTTCGGCCGCGGCGAGCGTCGCAGGAGAAATCGTCCCGTGGGTTTCCATCGCCCGCCGATTCGAGGCCTAGGCTTACGACTCTTTCTCGTCGGCGTCGTCGGCCGGTTCTTTGGCTTCGGATTCGTCCGTGTCGCCCTCCTCGCTTTCGTACATCTCTCGCGTGAGGTCTCTCGCTTCTTCGAAGACGCGTGCGGCGTCACCAGAGAGCGATTGTGACCCACTTTGTCCACCGAACTGGTGCTGCTCGTGGTCGTGGTCGTGGCCGTGACCGTGTGTACGGTCCACCGTATCTTCGAACACCTCGTCGAATTCGCGTTCCACCGCGAGTTCAGCGAGGATCGGTCCGAGTCCGTCGGCGTTCATCGTGTCCCAGTCGGGTGCGTGTTCGTCGAGCCACGTCTCGTGGGCGTCGCTGTGGACGATGGCTTGGAGCGCCATGTGGTTCGCGAGATGTGTCTCGTCACGTTGTGGTGCGTCACAGACCGGACAGGCGTATCCCATACGCTCCGATAGCGCGTGAGTGTACCAAAATGCGTCGCAGTCGACTAGAAGGGGAATGGTGTGGCCGCGGTGTTCGCACATGGTGGTGGGGGAGGCGAACTGCCGACGAGCGGCCACTTCCGCTTCGTGTGGTGATGGTGGTGGTGGTGGTGGTGTGGTGAGATTGACTCTCGAAGTCGTCACGCAGACTTCACGATGACCGTCCCGTCGGCCCAAACGGTCAGATCGCAGGCAGCGTACCTGAACCGGACAGTAGCGTGTGGTGGGCGCATCGACCCACGCTCTGAGTCTTCGCCCGCGGCCGTTGCCCGGGCCGGCTGAGCGAAGAGTCGATCGAGCGCCTCTGGGTTGATGACATCCGACAATGGTGGAAGGTCGATTGCGTCAACAGCTTTCAACTGGGAGACCGCAGTGACGATAGTCACGGCGAGTGTGTCCCGTCCACCCCAGTTGTGTCGAGCGACGACCTCTTTGGTCGTGCCAGTGTTCCATCCAACGGTGTTGCCCTCAGACACGCGAGTTTCGTCCATGGTTCGGTTCGCGTCGGCGTCTTGCCGACAAGGTCACAAACAACGGTGTGTGATATATGACTCGTTGCTACGTGCCTAGTAGTGTGAGTAGTGTCCTCTCTAGGTACCTAGAGGATTTACTGAGACGCAGTTGGTATTAGAACAATATCTGGGATGTAATCGGTATCCCGGTCAGTCGAAGACGCTCTCGACGAGTTTTCGTTCCGCGGCGCGGAGGTGGTACTGGTACGTCGGCGCACTGATATCGAACGTCCCCGCGAGTGCTTCTGCAGTACTGCGTCGGGGCCACTCGAAGAATCCGGCGAAGTAGGCTGCTCGAATCGCCTCGTACTGACGGTCTGTCCACGCGTCGCGCATCTTCCACTGGAACGTCTTCGGAGCCTCTGCCCCGTCTGTGAGTGTCCGACGTGAGAGGAGATTCGTCCCTGGGTAGTCCGAATCGAGTGTATCGACGAACGAGCGGACCCGGACTCGCTCTGGGACGTCGACGGTGAGTGTGGTTTGGTCTCCCACCGAGTGGAGTTCGCGGAGTACTCCTTCGGAGGCGTACAGCGTCTCGAACAGTGACTCACGCGGGAGGCGGAGCTCGAAGAGGTTCCCCGACTCGTCTTCCGAGAGCAGTCGGGCACCCGTCGCAACGTCGCACCCAGCCTCGAGGACGGCGTCGGGTTCCGCGTCGGTGATGATGAACGCGATGACCGACCCATCAGACTTGGGAATGACGCCGGTGAGTTCGACGCTGTGGTCGACAGAGCGTGCCAGACGCGCCAGTGAGAGTCGGTCGTCACCGAGTTGAACCTGTATCCGTGTTTTCCGCTCTGTCAGCATCGCACCTGCGCGCTTCGTGGTCGCGAGCGCGTAGCCGACTGTATCACCTAACTCGGAGATGAGTCCGCCCTCGTCCGCCAACACAGTCGCATTCGCCACGTGGACCACGAACAGCGCTTCGACCCGGTTGTCCGCAACTGCAGGGATGACCGCAATCGACCGGAACCCGTAGGTGAGTGCGTCACCCCGGTGGTCTGCCCACGCCGGGTCGTTGAGAACGTCTTCGACCACCTGCATCGATTGCGACGCAATCGCGGCTTCGAGGAGTGACGACATCGGTTCGGACCCTGCCACCTCACCGATTCTGTCGATGTAGGCGGGGTCAGCGCCGTGAACCTCACCGGGTGTCGGGGAGAACCCACCGTCGAACTCGTCGGGGTCGACGTGCCAGACGACCGAGTACGGGTCGGACTCGGCGAGCAGTTTGCCAACCGCAGAGAGGGCGTCGCTGTGTGTCGGCGCTCGGATGAGCGACTTGTTGATGCTCCGGATGGTCTTGTTCACCTCGTCGAGTCTCGTGAGCACTTCGTTCTGCTCTGCGAGGCGGCGGTCACGTTCGCGCAACTCGGACTCTGCGTCGATTCGTTCGAGCAACTCTTCGACGGTGGCGACGAGCAGGTTCACGAGTTTGACGTCCACCTCGGTCGGTGCGACGGTCCCTGGGTGACCGGTGACGAGGACGCCGTACCGACCAATCGGTGCGGCGATGACTCGCTCGACACCCTTGACGAGACCACCGTCTGGAGCGATTTCGACGACGGAGACTTCACCAGAGACGAACGCGTCCCAGACGCCGCCTTCGGTTAGCCCGTTTGCGATTGGTTTGTCTCCGAGGCCCGTCCCTGCTTCACCGACTCGCGTGAGTGCCGTCTGGGACTCGTCGAAGACGAACAGTTCGGTTCGCGCGTCTCCGAGGACTTCGTCACAGGCAGCGACAGCGTCGGCAAAGACGGTCTCGCGGTCTGTGGCGCTCATCATCTCGCGCGTCCGTTTGTGGAGTATCGCCAACAACCGTTCGTACCGGTGTCGTTGCGTCACGTCGCGGAGGACGCCGACAGACCCGATTTCTTCGTCGCCGATGACAAGCGGTGTTCGGTGGTTCTCGACGCGGACCGTCTCGTCCCCGGAGACGTTGAGCTCGAACTCGACGGTTTGACTCCCCGTCGCCGCGAACGCGTCGCCGCTGTCTGTCGCTCCCAGACTATCGACGAGGAGACTCGCTGACGACCCGAGTACCGCGTCACGTTCGAGTCCGGTGAGTCGCTCGAACGCCGGGTTGACCGCAGTGAACCGTCCTTCCGTGTCCAGTGCGTAGACGGCGTCGGCCACTCCTTTGAGCATCAGGCCGTACTGTTCGATTTCTGTCTCCCGTTCGTGTCGTTCTGTGATGTCGGTGAAGTAGACCGAAAGCCCGGTCTCCGAGGGGTACGCCTTGATGTTGTACCACGTCTCGCTGTTCTCGGAGAACGCTTCGAACTCTTTGGTCTCCTGTGTCTGCATCGCTTCTGTGAACTCCTGCCGGAATCCACCCGAATCGGGCGTGAGGTCCCACATCTTGCGGCCGAACAGGTCTCCCGCAGGTTCGCGGAGGAGGCGTTCTGCCTCTGCGTTGACGTAGGTGAGACTCCAGTCGGTATCGAACGCGACGACCGCTTCGTCGATTCGCCCCAACACTTCAGAGAGTGCGTTTTTGAGTTGGTTGCGCTCGGCCGCCGCGCCGATGACGGCCGCGACGTTTTCGAGGAAGAGGACGTCTTCTGCGACGAACTGACCGGGTTCGAACGCTTGGGCACCGATGACCCCCCATCGACTTGCATCGCCTCCCACAGAGGTGCTAATTCCGCTTCGGAACCCCGTTGAATCGAACTCCTTGGAGTGGTCGAACCGGTCGTCGTCGTCGAAGTCGTCGACGACGATAGAGTGACCCCGTTGGTACGACTGCGCCGCCTGCGTGTTCTCACTGGCAGTGACGTGCCGGTTGACGTGTTTCGACGCCCACCCGGTTCCGGCGGCGACGCGGAACGTCTCGGGTTCGTCGAGTCGTTCGAGAATCGAGACGGAGTCGGCTTCGAGAACGCCGCTGACGCGCTCGACCGCGAGTTGGAGTACGTCGTCGAGATTGGCCGTCGTCAGTGCACGCGTCCCCAGTTCAGAGACGACGCGCTGCTGTTCTAAACGGGCGCGATTCGACTGTTCGACGTAACTGTCTTCGATGGCTTTCTGGACACGAAACGCGAGCCACGAGAACGCTTCGCCGTCGAGCTCGCGGATACAGTAATCGGTCGCTCCTGCGTTCACGGAATCTCGAACGAACTCCTGGTCGTCGGCGGCGACGACGATAGGCAGCGTCGAATCGCTTTCGCGGACGCTTCGAACGAACGAGAGGCCGTCGTCGCCTGGGACCGGTGCTGTCAGGACGACGCAGCGAATATCGTCACTCGACGCGAGGAGTTCTGCGCGGGCGGACCCCGTATCGCGGACGTGCCGGATCGTGAGGTCTGCCGAGATGGTCCCGAGTGACGAGTTGAGCGAGTCTACGAAGTTCCCGTCGTCGCTCACACACAGGACCGTACTGAACGGTGACACAGCCGAATTACGGGCGTGAGTGTGATAAGTACTCCCACAGCAGTCCAGAGGGTTCTGCGAACCGGTCTCGGCAGGGCGAACGAGGGGTTAACCGGATTGCCAGTCGTGGAGGTCCACCACCATGATGAAGGCGTCTTCGCCGTCGCCGTAGTAGCGTGGAATCCGGCGAGCGGGTTCGAATCCGACGCTCTCGTAGAGCTGTCGTGCAGGCTCGTTCGAGACACGGACTTCGAGTTTGACGACGGCGGCACCTGCGATTGCCATCGCCGTCAACGCCCGGAGCAGGAGTCGTCTGCCGAGACCCAGTCCACGGGCTTCTGGGCGGACTGCGAGGTCTTTGACGTGGCCGATGTCGTTGCCGTGGTTCGGCATCACGTCTGCGACGACGTAGCCGAGGATGTCGGTTCCACGGGCGGCCACGAGGAAGGCGGGTTCGTCGACGAAGAGTTCGAACGCAGAGTAGGGCCACGGCTCGGAGAAACACGTCCGCTCGATTCTGAGGACGTCGAGCAAGTCGGCACGGGTGGCCCGTCGGACGACCACGTCGTCGGTTTCGGCGGCGTCGAACTCCGTCACGCTCGGCGCTAAGCGATGGGGATGCAAAAACGCGACGGCTGTGGGTTTGCAGAACGCGACGGCTGTGGGTTTGCAAAAGAGACAGCTGTGGGTTTGCAGAACGCGACGGCTGTGGGTTTGCAAAAGAGACAGCTGTGGGTTTGCAAAAGAGACAGCTGTGGGTTTGCAAAAGAGACAGCTGTGGGTTTGCAGAACGCGGCGGCTGTGAGTGGGATGTCGCGGTGACGCTCACGGCGCAGTCGCTGGCCGGTCGAAAAACGTGAGAATGGTGTGGTGTGCGAGTTAGTCGTCCGCGGGTGCAGCGCCGCCCTCAGCCTGCTGCTTCGTGAGGGGCAGCTTGCCACCGGCGGTGAGAATACGGCGTTCACGCTCGGAGGCGTTGAGGTCCGCCGTCGCTTCCCACTCGTCGTTCACGCGGATGGTGAACTCTTCCTGGCCGGATTCGACGCCTGCAGCGACGTCGTCGACGATTTCGATGTCGTCGCCCTGTTCGAGCTTCTCGTACGTCTCCTCGTCGATGGCGAGGGGGACGATACCGAAGTTGAACAGGTTCGCCTTGTGGATGCGAGCGAACGACTGTGCGAACACAGCCTCGATTCCGAGGTACATCGGGCACATCGCAGCGTGTTCACGGGAGGAACCCTGCCCGTAGTTCTCGCCAGCGACGAGGACGCCGTTACCGGCATCCTTGGCGCGCTGGGCGAACGTCTCGTCGACACGCGAGAGCGTGAAGTCCGAGAGGCGCTCGATGTTCGAGCGGAACTTGAGGATGTCGGACGTCGCCGGGATGATGTGGTCCGTCGTGATGTTGTCCTCCATCTTCAGGAGTGCTTCGCCGCCGACCTCGGCCGCGAGGGGGTCCTGCAGGGGAACTTCGCCGATGTTCGGGCCCTTGATGAGTTCGTCGTCGATGGCGTCTTCCGCGTAGATGAGGTCCGTCTTCGCCCCGTCGTACTTCTCGGGGAGTTCGACGCCGGGTGCCTCGAGGTCACCGAGTTCGTCGGCGAGGTCACGTGGGTCGACGATTTCGCCTTTGAGCGCTGCGGCGGCAGCGACCTGCGGCGAGCAGAGGTAGACGTTGTCGTCTTCGATGCCGGAGCGGCCTTCGAAGTTGCGGTTGAACGTACGCAGCGAGATGGAGTCGGACGCAGGCACGTGGCCGATACCGATACACGGTCCACACGTCGCCTCGGAGACGTTGACACCAGCGGCCATCATCTCTGCGGTCCAGCCCTGACGGGCGAGAATCTCGCCGGCCTGCTTCGAACCAGGTGCGACGATCATCTCGAGGTGCTTTGCGACTTCACGGCCCTCGAACATCTTCGCGGCCGGGAGGATGTCCTCGTAGCCACCGTTCGTACAGGAACCGACGAGGACCTGTTCGACTCTGTTGCCGGCGACTTCGCGGACGGGAACGACCTTGTCCGGCATCGACGGGCAGGCGATGAGCGGTTCGAGGTCCGAGAGGTCGATGACGATTTCGTCGGCGTACTCGGCGTCTTCGTCGGCCGTCATCTCGGTGTAGACGTCGCCGCGACCCTGACGTTCGAGGTAGTCTTTGGTCTTCTCGTCCGTCTCGAAGATGGACGACGTCGCGCCGAGTTCCGTACCCATGTTGGTGATGGTCGTGCGCTCGGGCACAGAGAGCGATTCGGCACCGGGGCCGGTGTACTCGAACACCTTGCCGACGCCACCTTTGACGGTCTCGCGGCGGAGCATCTCGAGGACGACGTCCTTCGCGGAGACCCAGTCGTTGAGTTCGCCTTCGAGGCGAACGTTGACGACTTCAGGCATCTCGACGTAGTAGGCGCCACCGCCCATGGCGACGGCGATGTCGAGGCCACCGGCACCGATGGCGAGTTGGCCGAGGCCACCGGGGGTCGGCGTGTGCGAGTCAGACCCGAGGAGCGTCTTGCCGGGCGCTGCGAAGTTTTCCTTGTGGACGTTGTGGCAAATACCGTTGCCCGGTCGAGAGAAGTGAGCGCCATATGTACCGGCCGCAGAACGGAGGAAGCGGTGGTCGTCCGTGTTCTTGAAGTCGAACTGGTAGGTCTGGTGGTCACAGTACTGCGCAGCGAGTTCGGTCTGGGCCTCGTCGAGGTCCAGGGCTTCGAACTGAAGCCACACCATCGTGCCCGTGGTGTCCTGCATCAGCACTTGGTCGATTTCGATTCCGATCTCCTCTCCGGGGGTGAGGTCACCCTCGACGAGGTGGTCCGAGAGAATCTTTTCCGTGAGCGTCTGTCCCATAACACCCGAGAGTGGAGGGTCCTCAAATATAAATCCCGCGTACTTCCATACCTTCGAACGTGAAGAATTGCGCCGTCTCCGGGTTTCTAGCGACTAAGGGCCATTAAACTCCTTGTTGGTTCTTCCATGGGAGACATCCCCAAACGGTGGGTCGTCTAGTCCCCTCAGGTGAGCCTCGTCGCAGTCGTCGTGGGTGGTGGACCCGTTGTCGCAGTCTTCGTGGTGTGACGACGCTTACTCGTCGTGCTGTCGACGGGCGAAACTCCGTCACCGTTTTGCACCCACCCGACTCTGAGCAGATATGTACCGTTCTGGTTCCTTCGTCGCACAGCACATCTCGCCGGTCACCGACGAACAAGTCCAACCAAACGGCGTCGACCTGACGCTCGAAGCGGTTCTCGAACAGGTCGAACCCGGACGTCTCGGACGCGATGGCAAAACTATCGGCGAACGCCGTGAACTCGACTTCGCCGACGCCGACACCGAGACGTACCACCTCGAACCCGGTGGCTACGTCCTCCAGTACGCCGAAACAGTGCACATTCCCGAAGACCACGTCGGATTTATCTACCCTCGCTCGTCGCTGATGCGGAACTCTTGTATGCTCAACACGGCCGTCTGGGACGCTGGGTACGAGGGCAAAGGCGAGGGTCTCTTGCAGGTTCACCACCCCATCGAACTCGAACGTGGCGCTCGCGTCGCACAGATCGTTCTCTCTGACGCCGCCCACGAGGAGACGTACGACGGTAGTTACCAGGGCGAACGAACCGAATAGCGAGTCGGTGAACGAACCGCATAACGAACCGGCGACGACCATCACGTTTCGGTGACTGAACGCAGAATGTACCGATTTGATACCCACCTGTCCGTATTGTAGACCTTCTGGCCGAAGACGAATTTGTTTCAAGCCAATTGCACTCCTACTATACGTTTGCGGAGGCGAACGATACGGGACGAACGAGGGGCGACCCCGTGCTACATACCTCCGCAACTTCCTTCCGACCCATTTTTTCTGAGCGGGAGCGGCAGATATCTATCGGTTGAGGGGTTCCACACTGGTGTCCGGAGGGAGTTCGCTCGGAGGGCAGCTACCGCCGATTCGAGTGACGGACTGGTGTTCTTTGACCCAAAGGCACATTTACGCGCGTACCTAAATGCGTCTAATAACTGATGTCACGGAGTCCATCTCTCCCAGAACGTCCTCATCTCGATCTGGACCCCGACATGTCGGACGCAGAGCGCCTCTCTGCACTCCGCCAACACGTCGAGCGAATGATCGAGGTCAACAGGGAACTCGACGAACGCCTCGAGTCGGCCGACGAACAGCACGCAGAACTGGTCGAAGAGGTCGAACAGATGAAAGCCCGCAACGAGGCGCTGAAGACCGCCTCGTACTACATCGCCACCGTCGAAGAGCTGACCGACGACGGCGTCATCATCAAACAACACGGCAACAACCAGGAGGTGTTGACCGACTTCGCTCCTGGACTGGATTACGAAGCCATCGAGCCGGGCGACCGAGTCGCTATCAACGACTCCTTCGCGGTCCAGACGTTGCTCGACGACGAGACAGACGCACGTGCGCAGGCGATGGAGGTCGTCGAGTCGCCGACCGTCACCTACGACGACATCGGTGGTATCGACGAACAGGTTCGTGAGGTCCGCGAGGCGGTCGAACAACCGCTCGAGAACCCCGAGATGTTCGAACGCGTGGGTATCGACCCGCCGTCTGGCGTCCTCCTCTACGGGCCACCGGGAACCGGGAAGACGATGCTCGCGAAGGCCGTCGCCAACGAGACGAACGCTTCGTTCATCAAGATGGCCGGGTCCGAGCTCGTCCAGAAGTTCATCGGTGAGGGTGCGCGTCTCGTCCGCGACCTGTTCAAACTCGCCGCCGAACGCGAACCGGTGGTCATCTTCATCGACGAAATCGACGCCGTCGCCTCGAAACGGACCGATTCGAAGACCTCCGGCGACGCCGAGGTCCAGCGGACGATGATGCAGTTGCTCTCGGAGATGGACGGCTTCGACGACCGCGGTGAGATTCGTATCATCGCGGCGACCAACCGCTTCGACATGCTCGACGAGGCGATTCTCCGTCCCGGTCGGTTCGACCGCCTCATCGAGGTTCCCAAGCCTGCAGTCGAGGGACGCCGCCGCATCCTCGACATCCACACGCGCGACATGAACGTCTCCGACGACCTGGACCTCGACGAACTCGCAGCGAAACTCGACGACTACTCCGGTGCAGACATCGCTTCGCTTACGACGGAAGCAGGGATGTTCGCCATCCGCGACGAACGCACCGAAGTCACCCACGACGACTTCGAAGCGGCCTTCGAAAAGCTGGAGAACGTCGACGAATCTGGAACCGGCCCCATCTCTGGATTCACCGACTACCAGTACTGAACCCGCGTTTTCGTCGCCGTCGGTTCTGCCGACGGTATTCGTAACCCCCTTTGTAGCCGACGCTCTCGTTCAGCCATGAACACGATTCGCGTCGTCCGCGGGGTCGGAACGGCCCCGACGGAGATGGCGTCGTACGACGCCGCTCTCGCTGCCGCCAACATCCACAACTACAATCTCGTCGCCGTCTCGTCTGTCGTTCCTGCGGACGCGACAGTCGAAGAAGTCGACGTCGCACCAGACCTCGGACCCGCCGGCAACCGACTGACTGTGGTGCAGGCGCGGGAGACGACGTCGACGCCGGGTGAGCGCGTCGTCGCTGGCCTCGGATGGGCGACCGGCCCCGGTCCGGGTCTGTTCTACGAAGCGTCCGGCGGCGACGAAGCGAGCGTTCGCGAGGCAATCCTCGAGGGCCTCGACGCCGGCCGCGACCTCCGCGACTGGGAGTTCGACGACGAACAGGTCGCACTCACGTCGGCAGAACACGACGGCGAAGGATACACGACTGTCGTCACCGTGGCGGCCTACGGACAGAGCGACTCTCTCTTCTAATCGTCTCACTGTACGTCACCTCTCTCACTTACAGCTCCACTCTCACTCACGGCTGCACTCTCACTTACAGCTCGATTTTCTGGGCCACCTCCTCCGTTCGTCTCGGATAACACAACATTCTCCTCTTGTGGAGTGGTGTCGTCCCACACACTTCGAGTGGTGCGAATTTTCGGACTGTAACCGACGACGGGTTTTTACACGTCCTCCTCGTATGGCAGACGACTGATGAACGGGAACAACCCATATGCGGGCGCTCCCGGCGTAACTGGTGCCGGTCAACCATCGCAGGGCCACGAACTAACAGGCGAGCAGATGGACTCACTCCGACGAGTCGTCGCCGGCATCGTCTCACAAACAGAATCGTACCTTCCCGAGGGGTTCGCCGTCGGGTCGGAACTCTCGACTGGGCCGAACGGCCCCCTCGCGACCGTCGCCGTTCACCCCCCTGTCGGCCACCCCGTCAGCGCGGGATTCTCTCCCGACGCCGACGAACTCGACGCGGGTCTCACCGACGAGGACCGCGACGAAGTCGCCCGTGGGCTCGCCGCGAGCGCGGTGTTTCAGGTGATGAACGCCGTCGGCGACGATATCACGCCCGCCGCTCGCTAGCGTCACCACTTCGTCTCGATTTTCGACACTCCCTGAGCGACGCTGGCGTGTCAACTTCGTAACAACGCACTTCACTCCCGCCGTCGTAGCTATCGTATGGTATCTCTCGCCGGATACGCAGACGAGGTTGGCCCAACGACTCTCATAATCGTCGGATTCCTGCTGTTCATCTTCCCCGAACCGGCGACGTCTGCCCTCGGAGCGGGGTTGATGCTGTTCGGGGCGGCCTACTGGTTCTGGGAGTGGAACCGGCCGTGAGAACACAGTCGCGTATCAGACGCACAGCGCAGCGTCGGCGTTAGACCCCACGGCGACGCCGGTGCCCGCCGGTGTCGTCACGTGGTGAGTCGTCTACGGGGCCGAGCGATGCGTCCACCGCCTCGAACGGGGCGTCGAGTGCGGTTCCGATGGTCGACTCTGTCGGTGACCGCGGTGCCGCGACGAAGAGGCCGTACCCGAGGACCGCGACGGAGCCGAGCCCACACAGTCCTACCACGGGGGAAATCGGAAGGTCGGTGAACGTTCCGACGACGAGACCGAGGAACAACGGGAGCGGAAGCGTGGCCAGAATGAGGTCGTACCGAGACGCTTCCGAGACGATGCTGTCGCTGAATGTTCGTGTGCGCATTATACCACCTATTCGTGAATAACTCGCTAATACTACTAATTCGTTACGCCGTTGTCGTGCGGTTTGACAGATACCACTCGGTGGTGGCGACGGGACGCCCCGTGTCGCTTACTTCCCCCAGAAGGGGTCACGCCGCCGGTGCTTGTCGAGATAGCCAGAGAGCGCCTCCAGTTCGTCCACGGGGATGTCGTCGCGGAGTTCCTGTTCGAGAATCTTCGCGTGCTTCTCGGGGAGTTCTATCCAGAGTTCGTCGCCTTCGTCGATTTGGCGGCCGACGGTGGGACCGTCGATGGCGATACTGACGCGCGACCCGGCACGGGCGCTCGAGACGTCTTCACCGTTCTCCTGAATTCCCGAGAGTTGGCCGACGCGTTTTGGCTCGTTGCCCTCCCACTTCACGACGTTCATGTTGTTCTTGATGGTCCCGGACATGACTTCGACGCCGACGACGGCGGGGTTAGACTGCCGGAACGTGTGGTCCTGGAGGATTTGGAAGCGGCACGGGCGAACGATTTTGTCGAGAATCGTCTCCTGCTGGGCGCGCTTCATCTCGTCGACGAACTCCTCGTACTCGTCGATGAGTTGGTAGATGACGTCGTCTTCGAACAGTTTGACGTCGGTCTTGTCCAGTTCGTCTTCGGCGTTCGAGAGGACGTCTACGTTGAACCCGAGGATGACCTTGTGTTCGGGTTCGCGGGCCGTCGAGGCGACGGCGACGTCACGCGGGGCGATGTCACCGACTTCGGCGCGGAGGATGGGCACTTCGGCTTCCTGTAGCGCGTTCGCCATGGCTTCGAGACTGCCGAGTGTGTCGGCTTTGACGACGACACCTTCCTCTTCGGTGGTGACTTCGATATCTGCGAGTTCGGCTTCGACTTCGTGGATGACTTCGTCGACGTCACGGTCGCCGACGACGCGAACGGGCGCGCCGGCCATCGCGTCTTCGAGGTCCGGGGCGGCGATTTTCACACCGGCCGCGGCACGGACTTCGTCGACTTTGTCGAAGCGTTTCTCGGTGCGAATCTCGGCGTTCGGGCGTGGTTGGAGCAGTGCGCGAACTTCGGTCACGATGGGTTTGTTCGCGCCGCCGACGACGATGGTGTCGCCCGCGTGAATCGTCCCGTCGTAGAGGACGACGTCGAGGGTGGCACCGAAGCCTCGCTCTTCTTTGACCTCGAGGACCGTCCCGTACCCTGGCCCGGCCACGTCGATGGCCATCTCGTCTTTCATGTAGCGCTGGGAGAGGCCCATGAGGACGCCCAGCAAGTCCGGGATGCCCTCGCCGGTCATCGCGGAGACGGGGACGACACCGATGTTCTTCTGGAAGTTCTGGACGCGCCAGTAGAAGTCCGAAGAGAAGCCCTTGTCGGAGAGTTGGCCGATGAGCTCGTAGAGACTCTCGTCGAGTTTCGCCTTGGCGCGCTTGGACTGTTTCTCCAGCGACTTCTGGATTGGTTCACCTTGCTGTGGGTTCCATCCCGGCGTCGTGTCCACCTTGTTGGCGGCCACGATGAACGGCGTGCCCGTTCGTTTGAGGATGTCGATGGCCTCCTCGGTCTGGGGTTGGAAACCGTCGTTTACGTCGACCACGAGGATGGCGATGTCGGCCAGCGCGCCACCGCGAGAGCGGAGCGTGCTGAACGAGTGGTGACCGGGCGTGTCGATGAAGAGTAGGCCCGGCAGGTCGAAGTCCTCGGGTTTGACGAGGCTTCCGGCCATCTGCGAGACGGTCTCTAAGGGGACCGCGGTCGCGCCGATGTGCTGGGTGATAGCACCGGCCTCACCCTCGCTGACGGCGGACCCGCGGACCTTGTCGAGAAGACTCGTCTTCCCGTGGTCTACGTGGCCGAGAACGGCCACGATAGGTGTGCGAAGCGTATCGGATTGTGACGTCGAATCAGTGTCGGACATGGAGAATCGCCCCGGAGAAAGTTCCTTACGGCTTTCGAGTCGGTGACTCAAGTTAAGTCCATCGTCACGGAGGCATCAACTCCGGTCGTGCCAACGCATCTGACTGAAGACAGGTCCTCCGAAACCGGGCGAGAGACGGTAGTCGGTAGCCGAGCGGTCGGTGAGAGAACTCCCACAGGTGACGTCCGCCGCCCGTCAGACGCCCCCGTGGCGTTTATGGTAACCCACGAGGAAGGGTTGCGTATGGCCGACATACTCGCCGAGAACCTCTCCGGAAAGGCCGTCATGGGGTCGGACGGGACGGAACTCGGGATGCTGTACAACATTACGATGGACCTGAAGTCGGGTGCGCTCCACGACTTGCTCGTCCAACCCAACGAGGAGATCGCCGCCGCTCGCGTCTCGTTCGACCGAGACGAAAGCGGTCGATTCCGCATCCCGGTGAACCGCGTGCAAGCCGTCAAAGACTACATCGTCGTCCAACGATAGACTTCTAATGCGGATTCTCGACTCTTCTGCGTTCATCCACGAGTACCACACTGACGACGAGACGGCGTCGATTCCGCTCGTCAAAGAAGAACTCACCGGCGAACACGCCTTCCGATTCGACGCCCACGAGGGTGCCGGCATGTACGTCCACATCCCTGGGCAGGGCACCGTCGACAAGGTGCTTCGCGCCGCGGGCGAGACGGGCGACAGAGACACGCTCTCGGAGACCGACGCGCGCCTCATCGCCGCCGCGTTCGAACTCGACGCGATTCTCGTCACCGACGACTACGCGATGCAGAACGTCGCCGAACGACTCAACGTCGACGTCGAAGTCATCGCCCAAGACGGCATCTCCGAACAGCGCAACTGGAAGTTCCAGTGTCAGGGCTGTGGTCGTGAGTTCGACGAGAACAAAGACCGCTGTCCCATCTGCGGGATGGGTCTGTCCCGAAAGAATCCGGCGTAATTCGAGACGTCGATTCGCAGACGCTCGAATTTTTAGAACAGACCGGTCGCCTGCGCGTAACTGGCGAGGAACTGGACCGCGTTGAACAGGCCGTGAGCGACGGCGGCGACGACGAGGTTGCCGCTCTTCTCGTAGATGACCGCGAGGACGCTCCCGAGGACGAACACCATCGCCAGCGAGATGAACATCCCCTCGCCCGAAAACGACCAGAGGTGAATCGAGGCGAACACCGCACTCGAGAGGACGACTGCCGGGGCAGGCCCCCAGAGTCGGCGGAGTTCGCCGTAGGCGATGCCGCGGAAGACGAGTTCTTCGGTCGGACCGACGAGCAGGATGGTGACGACGGTGAGATAGAGGAAGTAGACTGGATTCTCCTGCCCCTGTTGGGCCAAGACGCTCTCACCACTCTGGATACCGAGGACGTTCATCAGCGCCGTCGCCCCGAGGTAGACGACGAGGAGTGCGCCGAGGCCACCTGCAATCCACACGATATCGCGTTTCGATGGGGTCTCGAGTCGAACGATGTCCCAGTCGTCGCGGGAGGCGAGGTAGCCGAGGCCGACGACGCCAAAGCCGACGAACTGCGCCGCGCTGGCGATTGCGTCGACGAGGGGGTCCGTCGCTGGAACGAACCCACTCGCGATGCCGCCCGCGATAGAACCGAACAGCGCACCGATGATGAGCGAGAGCGCGACGACGATGATGATGCCGCCGTACGCCTGGAGGTGGTCGCCGGGACTCGCCGTCGAATGGGCGGAGTCGTGTGCCATTGGCCTCCCCTTCGGAATCAGGCCGGATAACCGATTCGGGTCGCTGTCACTGCCGCACCTGGGCGACAGGCGGTGTCCCCGCCGAGCGTGCCACTGGACATTCGTTCGAAGCAGACAGTCACGCCAAGACAGTGTTGATAGCTAACACGACTCGACCCCTACTAGTACCGATGCAACAAGCCCAGCAACTTCGCAAACTCCTCGTAGAGGGAGACGAACTCGACATCGTCTGTCACAACAACCCCGACCCAGACTGTCTCGCGAGTGCGCTCGCGTTGGGCCGTATCGCCATGACTGCTGGAATCGAAGAACCACGCATCCTCTACAACGGCGATATCTCTCACCAGCAGAACCGCGCGTTCGTCAACCTCCTCGACATCGACCTCCAACAGTTCGACCCCGCGATGATTCGGGACCGCCCCCCGAGTTCGTTGCTCGCATTCGTCGACCACTCGGTCCCTGGCGCGAACAACCGCGTTCCCGAGGGGACGCCGTTGGATATCGTCATCGACCACCACCCAGTGAACGGCATCGACGCCCGGTTCGTCGACCACAGAGAACATCTCGGGGCCGCGGCGACGATTTTCACCGAGTATCTCCGAGAACTCGACATCGAACTCGACGAAGCACTCGCCACTGCGCTCCTCTTCGCGATTCGTCGCGAGACGCTCAACTTCTTGCGTGGGGCGACCCGCGAAGAGTACGAAGCGGCGGGCTATCTCCACGGCGCTGTCGATGCCGATTTACTCCGCCGACTGTCGGCACCACCGGTCACTGGGGTGACGCTCGACGCGATTGCGACGGCTATCGACAATAGAATCGTCAAGCGGTCGGTGCTCATCTCGAACGTCGGCCGGACGATAGAGCGAGACGCACTTCCGCAGGCGGCAGACTATCTCGCGACACTGGAGGGTGTCGAAACCGCCATCGTCTTCGGAATAATCCGTGACGCCATTCACCTCAGTGCTCGGTCGCCTGACCCTCGGATACACGCCGGTAATATCCTCAGAGAGACGTTCGAAGACGTCGGCAGTTGTGGTGGCCACCACGACGTCGCAGGCGGTGAGGTCCCGCTCGGTATCTTCGCGGACTACACGAGCGACGACGAACAGTTGCTCGCCATCGTTGAGGAAGTCGTCACCGACCGTCTCTTCGCGAAACTCAACCTCGCGACCGATTCGAAGTCCTGAACCTTCGGTGAGCGAGACGGCCACGGTTGGGAGACTGTTAGATTATCCCGACTGATTGAGTTGCTAATTTATCGCGTCACGTGACGTACATATGTCCAGATGCGCCTCGTTCACGTTCTCATCCCAAATGGTCGCCTGGAGTCGGTTCTCGACGAGTTAGACGACGAAGGAATCGACTACGCTGTCAGCGAAGAAGTGGGGCGAGGTGAGTACGAAGCACAGGTTTCGTTTCCACTCCCCACTAGCGCAGTCGAACCGGTGTTGACACGACTCCGAAACGTCGGACTCGAAGAAGACGGCTACACCATCGTCGTCACCGCCGAGACAGTCGTCTCGAAGCGATTCGCCGAGGTGAAAAAGCAGTACACCGACCTCTCGCTGTCGCGTGCGGAACTCGTCTCGCGGGCCGAAGATATGGCCCCGCCACTCTCGACGTTCGTCGTCATGACGATAGTAAGCGCCGTCGTCGCGACGACGGGACTCCTTTCGAACTCGGCGGCGGTCATCATCGGGGCGATGATTATCGCGCCGGTGATGGGGCCAGCAATCTCCGCGTCCGTCGGCAGTGTGCTCTACGAACCGAAACTGTTCCGTCGGGGTGTGGGACTTCAGGTGTTCGGGGTGTTGCTCGCAATCGCGAGTGGCCTCGTCTTTTCGCTCCTCGTCAAAGAGACGCTGTTGGTCCCGCCGGGGTTCAACCCGATAGAGGTGCCGCAGGTCCAAGAACGACTCACGCCGAACATCCTCTCGCTGGTTCTCGCAGTCGGCGCGGGTGTCGCCGCCGTGTTCAGTCTCACTCGGGGCGTGTCGTCGGTGCTCGTCGGTGCGATGATTGCCGTCGCACTGGTTCCGCCGGCGGCAACCGTCGGCATCGGTATCGCGTGGAACGCACCACTCGCCATCATCGAGGCGGGGACGCTCTTGCTCGTGAACATCCTCGCGGTGAACCTCGTCGCGCTCAGTCTCCTGTGGTTGAGCGGTTACCGGCCGGTCGCAGAAGACCAGACAGGGTACGCCCGAAAGCGCACGCTCCAACTGCTCGCCGTCATCACGTTTGCCCTCCTCGCGCTGGGCATCATCCTCGTCGGTGTGAGTCTCCTCTCGGTTGCCGACGCCGAGTTCAAAGAGAATCTGAACGACGAAATCGCCGACGTGCTCTCTCAGCAGCAGTATCAAAACGTCCGACTGGTCGAAGTCCACATCGACGTCTCGCCCGTGCAGGGACTCCTATTCAGTGAAGAACCCGAGGTGACGATTCTGGTCGATTCGCCCGGAGGGATTCCTCCCTCTGGATTGGCCGAAGAGATTCGAATGGTAATCAAAGAAGAGCAGGGCTACGACGTCACCGTCGTCATCGAAGCAGTCGACGCCTCGCTCCCGTCCGACGACGAGGCGACGATAACAGAGCGGGTGGCTCCACTGGGACTGCCGCCAGTCTCACACCTGCAGGCAGTCTAACTCCTGCCGCCAGTCTCCCTACTCGACGACCAACCGTTCTTTGTCCGCGACTGCCTCCGCTTCCTCGAAGTCGCCGCCACCGAGGAGGCCGCGGGCCGCGCGTTTGCCCCACTCGACGGCAGGTTGGACGAAGGTCTCGACGTTCGCGAGTTCGCCGTAGAGGACACAGGCGGCCTCCATCGCGTAGAGTAGTTCACCGAGTCCGTACTCGTCTACGCGTTCGATTTCGATGCGGACGTTCGGCCGGCCGGCGGCGACGAGGCTCGCTTCGGTCGCCTCGAACTCGGCGTCCAAGAGTTCACCGAGCGACGACCCACCGAGGTACGCGAGTCCGTCGAGGCCGGTTTCGGGGATATCGACGTCGTCGCGCTCGGTTGCGCGGACGAGCGTCACGAGTTTGTCGCGCGGGCCAGCGCGGTACAGTTGCAGTTGGGAGTGCTGGTCGGTCGCACCGAGTGCGCGAAGCGGCGTCTGTCCCAGACCGTCTTTGCCGAGCGACTCTGCCCACAACTGCGCGAACCACTCGGAGAACGTCTCCAGCGACTCGGCGTAGGGCATCATCGCGTTCTGGAGCATGCCGCGCTCGGCGAGGGCGAACGAGACGGCCCCGTAGGCGTACGCGGGCGAGTCGAACAACGAGTCGGAGAGGCGCGCTTCCTGTGTCGCCGCCCCCTCCAGAACCGCTTCGATGTCGTGACCACAGAGGGCCGCGGCGGCGAGTCCGACCGTCGAGAGGACCGAGAACCGACCGGGGACGCCGTCCGGAACGGGGAGCAGTGGCAGGTCGTGTTTGTCGGCGAGGTCGCGGAGGTTCCCCTCCTCACCGGTCGTGACGAACGTTCGGTCCGCCCAGTCGACGCCGGCGTCGGCCATCGCCTCGCGGACGACGAGGAAGTTCGCCAGCGTCTCGGCGGTCGTCCCCGAGCGAGAGACGACGTTGACGACGGTTCGCGAGAGGTCCAGCGAGTCGAGAAGCGACTGGACTGCTTCGGGGTCGACGTTGTCGAGGTAGTAGGCGTCGACGTCGCTTTCGAGGGCGTCGGTGAGCGTGGCCGCGCCGAGTGCGCTCCCACCGATGCCGACGGTGACGACCGCGTCGGGGTCGTCGAATCGACTCACAGCCTCGTGAATCGCGTCGGGGTCGGTACTGCTCGGAAGGTTCAGCGCTTCGTAGCCGTGCTCGCTCGCCTCGCGTCCCTGTTGGATTCGTTCGTGAGCGGCCGCGACGCGGCTATCGAGACGTTCGAGCGTCTCGCGTGAGACGCCGTGTGCCGATGCCGTATCGAGGACGTTCCCGAGGTCTACGTGCATGGTGAGACGCGCGTCGGCCGGCCTGAAAACGACATCGGTCGGTTTAATCGCAGTCGGTCCCAAGCACCGCCCAATGGCAAACGATTACGGCGGCGTCTTCGGGGCGTTTCCGTACGCCTTCCGGCACAGTGAGTCGTGGCTGTTCAAACTCTACGTCCTCGTCGGTGCCCTCGCGTCCGGTGTCGTCTCGTTGTTCGTCATCTTCGGACTCGTCGTCCTCATCGGCGCGACAGCGGCCGTTCCCGGTGGTGCACTCACCCTCTCGCGGTCGTTCTACGTCCTCGTGGGGCTGTTCATCGTCGCCCCGCTCGTCGCCCCGATTCTGTTCGTCGCACGACGACATCGGAGGACCGGGTCCGACCGCCGATACGACCTGAGCCTCGCACTGACGGGCTTTCTGTTCGTCCTCTCGGTGTACGTTGGCCTCGTCATCTCGGTGCCGGCGGACCTGCAGACGCCGCCCGGCCCGTTCACGCTCGGCCCGGTGACCATCTCGGCGCTCGTCCCCGTCGTGGCACTCCTCTACGACCTCCCGCCGCTGTACGGCCTCGTTCCGCCGGTCGTGTGCGCGCTGGCGATTTACGGCGTCCACAGACTGCTTCGGTGAGCGTTGGATTCGGTGTCTCTGAACTGGTGTGGTCCCGCCTTCCTATTTGAACGTTCGCCGCCGAGTCGACCGTTCGCCTCCCGTGTGAATCATCGCCAAACGGTGTCGAACGCGCCCGAAACGCGGAAAAGGCGTGACAGCATACACCGGGTGATGACCGAGTCCGAACGAACGGGGATATTCCTCGTGACGGCGGCCGACGACCAGTCGGCAGTGTTGAAAGACGTTCACTCCGGGCAGGTTCACGCCCTCTCTTCGAACCCCGGCGTCTCCGAGGACGAAGCAGTCCGTGGCACCGTCGCACCCGACCCACCGATGAACGTCTCGTGGCAACTCGTCGAAGTCGAGACTCGCTGGACCGTCTCTGTCGAACGGTCGTCCGAGTCGCCGACGACGAACTCCCGGTCGATTGCCGACGAGAATCCAACGGGAGAACTCGTCAAACAAGAGCGCGCAGGAACCGGTGAGATTCACGTCCTGTCGGTCCCCGAGGAGTTGACCGAGCAGGCAGTCGAAGATATCCTCGACGACCGAGAGGGACTACTCGCGCGGGCCGCCCGACTCGAGGTCAACCGCGTCGAGATTCGCTCCAGTTCGGGCGTCGTCGCGGTGCGGTACATGCCCTGAGCGACTGCGAAGAATCGATTCGGAAGCGCTGTCGAAATCCTCGAGTAGTGGTCTGTTTTCGAAGGCGTGCTGAATAGCCGGCGCGAGTCGGTCACAAAGTTCAACCCGATTATCCACTTTCCGAGACCTCACTACCGAAGCATAATCTACGAATCATCTGGGTTATATGGGATTGAACCAACCCGTCCCACATCCAGAATAAAAATAATGATACCGAAATGCTCAGAACCCTTCTTGAGAAATGTGCGGTCAATTTTATCGAAATCCGTCTCTCCTACCGTTTCCCACTCCGCTGAGATGTGTTTCCAGAGTTTTTCAATCGCTGTCCCCTCCCCAGAAAAATCGTGGCACCGGTTGATGCTCCCCTTACGAATTGCTTCGTCAACCGTGTTTTGTGAGGAGGAACTCAGGTTACTGTAGTCGATAGTAATCGAGGTTTCAGGTTCAGGCTTTGGAAGAGACTCCAGCGTTAGCTTGTCGTAATTGCCATCAATCCGGCATTTAACTGCGCTACAGCCGGCAAGACTAATCAGAGCTGCTGGAACGGCACTTTGGAGGAGCGTTCTTCGCTTCATCCAGATAAATCTAAACCCACTGCCATTTCATCTGATACCGTCTCATGAATCTCTTTTGGCTACTGGGCGGATAACGAAAGGCGCATTGAAACCACCGGCGCTGTGCTGAACGCACACTCTGAGTGTTGCACGCTCTTTCTGACAACATCCGGGGGGTTTCTGTGGCTGTGCTGAATAGAGGGCACGCGTCGGTCACGGGCTATTCGAAGATTCGAGAAACCAGTCTGCTAGCAACCATGTCGCGGTGTTGCGGTTCGGTAGAATCCTTACTCAAGTTGAATGAGCATGAGCCGGAACGTCTCGTTCTGATACTGGACATAGTATCCGATAGCAGAAGATTCGCTATCGGTAGAAATCGAATCGAGTTCCTTCTGTACCTCAGATTCCTGTGACTCTGAGAGCGAAACGGCATCGAACCCGTCATTAGAAGCAAGTGCAGAATCGAGGGTCTGCTTAATGGTCTGCGGCGGTGGCGACGACGTATTGTATTGCCTCACGGTCGTGTTTTCAGGAATTGTTTCAACTACCTTCACTCGTAGTTTCACTTGCCCACCGCCTCCATTCGAAGGAGTCGGAGTAGTTGTTAGCTGAGAGGTGGTGTTAGCAGGGGTCTCCGAAACCGGTTGGTCAACTGGCGTTTCAGTTGTTACTGTTTCTGACGGTGCCTCGGTGAGGCCGTCACCGCTGCCGACACAGCCACCGAGTGTAATCATAGAGATAGTTACCAAGAGGAGGACAACCCATCGCATTGTCTGTTCTGATTGATGCGGCTGATAAATCCTTTCTGATGACAAGAATGGTGAGTGAGAAGTTTGCTTCCCGCCGTGCTAACGAATGGGGGTCTCTTGATTGGTCTGCTTCGCGCAACTACGTTCTCGAACAAGGGTGTTGCTTGCTGCACTCATCCTCTCTATTCAGCACGCCACTCCTGTCAAAATCCAATGGATTCGACAGAGCCGGTATTGCGTATCTAAGCATGCTCACACGTGCAACAGCCGAAATCGCCCAGCGACCAACCCGACTGTTGCGCCGGTGAAGTGAGCCACGAGCGCACTCCCAGGCGCGCTGTACTGCATCGTGAGCACGAGCGCTATCACGACGAGTGCAAGCAAAACGGCCCACGATGGGACACGCAGGCGGTCGAAGATGCCCTTCGAGAGGATGTTCGACGTCAGGACGTAGCCGACGAGGGCGAACACAGCGCCACTCGCACCGAGGACACCGATTGGCAGGCCAAACAGAGACAGTGCGAGGACTTGGACCGCTCCAGCCGTCGCCCCGGTCACGACGAAAAAGAGGTGGAACCGGAGCCACGACGTCGACATCGCCACCAACCCACCCGCCACGACGAGCACCACTGCATTACTGAGGAGGTGTCCCGGACCGACGTGTGCATAGACGCTCGTGACGAGCGTCCACGGGTGGGCGGCTAACGGCGCGGTGAGGACGAACAGGTCGCGACCGAAGCCTGCGAACGTAGACAGCCACGTCGCCACCGAGACGACGACCATCAGCGTGAGTGTCTGCACGACAGGGTTCCACACAATCGCCTCTGCAAGTGTCTCGTCGGTTCCCGGACGAGCGTCTTCGACGAAGGACCGGTACTCGTCTGCCACTGTAGAGAGTTCCAACCAAATCTGGATAAGTGTGACTCCGCGAGACCGTGATTTTCAACGGTCGTCCAGCCCGGTTTAGACGCCCCAGAAGACCCAAATGCCCAGCGTCGTGACGACGGTCAACAACAGTTGCAACGGTGCACCGACGCGGAGGAAGTCTGTGAACTCGTAGCCACCGGGGCCGTAGACCATGAGGTTCGTTTGATAGCCGATCGGTGTCAGGAACGACGTACTCGCCGCGAACGTCACCGCGAGGACGAACGCAAACGCGTTCGCGTCGAGTTGGGCCGCGACGTCGACGGCGATCGGAATCAAGAGTGCGACGGTGGCGTTGTTGCTGATGAGATTCGTCATGACTGCCGTCACGAGGTAGAACAGGCCGACGACGGCGAGCACAGGGAGTGCGCCGGCGAGTACCACCACGACCTCTGCGACGAACGTCGCGCCGCCTGAGTTCTCGAGGGCGATTCCGAGTGGAATCATTCCGGCGAGCAAGAAGATGACGTCCCACGAGACTGCGTCGTAGGCCTCCTGTGGTTCGAGGGCCCCGCCGACTATCATCGCCACGACGCCCGCAAGCGCCGAAATCCCGATAGAGACGAATCCAGTGGCCGCCGCGAGCACGACACCTCCGACGATGGCGATTGCGAGTGGGGCTTTGGCTTCCCGATACTCCGGACTCTTCGAGCCTCGCGGTTCGACCACCCCCTCTCCAGTGACTGCGGTCACCACGATGTTCCCTGGGTCCCTGAGGACGTCGACGTTGTCGCCGGCCGTCCGGACGAGGAGTTCGTCGTCGACCTCCAAGACCACGTCCTCGAACCGTTCTCGGATGATATCGGACCCACGTCGAACGGCGAGAATCGTCGCTCCGTACCGCTGTCTGAACCGAATGTCGTCTACACGCTGGCCTGCGAGGTCCGACGCCGACGGCACACGCACCTCGACGAGGGTCCCGATACTGGCCGGAACGCTCAGGTCGAGTTCGGAGAGGCGCACCCACGGGAGCGGCCACAGGTCGAACGCTGATGCAATCTTGCGCGCCGTGTGACGGTCGGCCCTGACAGTGAGGACGTCCTCGGCGTCGAGTTCGAACTCGGGGCCAGGTGCAGCGTAGCGCCCGTCCGCTCGGACGACTTCGATAACGTCGATATCCTCGTCGAACTCGGGGGGAAGGTCGTCGATGGCCGCCGCGAACGTCCGGCCGACGAGTGGTGAGTTCTCCCGAACGTACAGCCGGGTGATGTACTTGCGCAGTTCGAACGCTCCAAGGAGGTCTATCGTTGGCTCGACCCTGGTGGGGACCAGGCGTCGACCGACTGTCATGAGGTAGGCGATGCCAACTACGAGTACGAGCACGCCGAGGTGCGTGAACTCGAACATCGAGAACGGCCGGTCGAGCAACCGTTCGGAGAAGGTGCTTGCAAGAAGGTTCGTCGAGGTGCCGACCAGCGTCAGGGTCCCACCGAGCATCGCCGCGTACGAAAGCGGCATCAGGAGTTTCGAGGGTGAGATCTGATATTTCTCCGCGAGGTCGGTCACCATGGGGATGAAGACAGCCACGATTGGCGTGTTGTTGACGATGCCTGCCATGCCGCCGGTGAGGACGAGCGTGCTTCCGAGCAGGCGGGTCTCGCTGTCTCGGGAGACGCTGGCGATGGCCCGCTTGAGTCTCCGAACGATTCCCGTCCGGTGGATGCCCTCGCTCAGCATGTACATCGCAGCGACCGTAATCGTCGCAGTGTTGGCGAACCCGACGAACGCCGTCTCTGTCCCGATGCCGGTCCACGGTTCGAGGATGACGACGGCGACGATGACCGAGATGGCCGTGATGTCCGGCGAGAGGGCCTCCGTGGCGAACAGTACGACTGCGGCGAGAACGAGGCCGAACACGACGAGGATATCGAACGTCACCACCGGCAGCGCCATGTCTAACATATCGCCCAAGAGACGTTTTACCGTTTCGTCACAACTGGAGAGTTCACACAGATTCGAGGCGGAACCTCACGACTCCAGTCGTGGCTTACTGAGAACCTCGACCGTCCGGAGGTGATATCGGCAGACGGGGGTTCGAGTCTCGGGATGCGTCTCGCGACGCTGTTGCACTCTTCAGTCAGTGGTCGGTCGTCGAGACCGTGCTGAATAGCGGGCGCGAGTCGGTTGCCTGTGCGGGCGCGAGTCGGTCGCCTGTGCGGGTGCGAGTCGGTCACTGGCCAGAGTCGACCTGTGGCCAAACGAAGAGTGGCTGTTTGCCGAACTCTCCCTCGATATTCAGCACGCCAACTCTATCACGTCTTGGCGGTTTCGATAGAACCGCTCAGGACTGTTTTCCGGTCGTCGAGGCGGGACCGTCGGCGCTCTGGACGCACCACCCGCCGTGGACGCTCCCCTCGCGCTCGACGAACTCGACGTCTGTGTCCGCCGAGATGGTCGTCGCACCCGCAGGTTCGACGTCTTCGACGCGGAGCGTCAGCGTGAGCGAGTCACCACAACAACCGACGTCGAGGAACTCGTCCCATTCGTCGCCCGGTTCAGCCTCGTCGTGCACTCGTCGCAGGTAGTTCACGAACCGGTCTGCTGTCAACTGGTCGCGCCCCCACGCGCTCAGTTCGTCCGGAAAGGAGACGACGACGCTCGCCGCAGTCGATTCCGCAGTCGTCGTTTCGGCTGTCATGGTTCACGATTGTTGTTCGAAACGTATGGCGTTATCGCGGATTCGCCACCACTCCGTCAGACCGTGTGCCTCGACACCGTATCCTACCGCGTATAAGAAGCCTTATTCCGAATCGCTCGGGACCGGAACGCATGGTCGAGTTTACGGTACCGGAGGTAGACTACACCCGGTACACGAATCGCCAACTCGCGGCCGTCCCCCTCGCGGTCCTTGCGGTGGCCTTGCTGGTCATCGGAGGGTGGTACGTCGCGACTGGTGCGCCGGTAGACCCGGGCGTCGATTTCACCGGTGGCACCGAACTCCGTATCGCAACGGATGCACCACAAACCGAGGTCAGTGCGGCGTTCAGTAGCCCTCCTGAATCGATTCGCTCTGTCCCCTCCGAGAACACGTACGTCCTGACGTTCCAGGCCGGAAGTGGCGTGTCTACGTCGCAACTCGAGCAAGACGCCGAAGCGGCGGGCTACGAAGTCCGCTCTATCGACACCGTGTCGGCAAACTTCGGTGCCGACACGCAACTGCTCGCACTCGGCGGTGTCGCCGTCGCGTTCTTGGGAATGAGTATCCTCGTGTTCGCGATGTTCCGCACGTTCGTCCCCTCTATCGCCGTCGTCATCTCGGCGTTCTCCGACATCGTCATCCCGGTGGCGCTGATGAACATCCTCGGCATCGAACTGTCGCTCGGAACCGTCGCAGCACTCCTGATGCTCATCGGGTACTCCGTCGACTCGGACATCCTCTTGAACAACCACGTCCTTCGGCGCTCCGGTGACTTCTACGAGTCCACCTACCGCGCCATGCAGACCGGTGTGACCATGACGCTCACGTCCATCGCGGCGATGATCGTCATGACCATCACGGCGACGCTGTTCGGAATCCAACTGCTCGCCGCTATCGGGACCGTCCTCGTCTTCGGTCTCACTGCCGACCTGATGAACACCTACATGCTCAACGTGACGCTCCTTCGCTGGTGGAAGTTCGAGGGGGTGGCTCGATGAGTTCCATCCGCGACAACTGGCGGGTCATCCTCCTCGTCGTCGCCATCCTCGTCTCGACGTTCGCGCTGTTCTCACCGACCGTCGGGTCCCAACCCGCAATCGGTGAGGACGACAGTCTCACCAACCTCAAATACGGCCTGCAACTCGACGGCGGGACGCGAATTCGCGCACCCCTCATCGGTGTCACGGCCGAAGAGGTCGAGTTCGAGGGCGACACCGAACGCGTCGTCGAACAGCAGGTCGCTGCACAGTTACCTGACGCCGACGCTGCGGACGTCATCGCCCGACAGGGTGCAGAGTCCAACACGGTCGAAGTCACCGTCGAGAACGTCTCGACAGACCAGTTAGGGCAGGCACTCGACGCTGCAGGCTACGCTCACGGAACTGTCAGAGACGGCGTCACCGAGACCACGCGTCAGGAGACGGTTCGCGTCCTCGAATCCAAGATTAACGAGGCCGGCCTCTCCGGCGGGACGGTCCAACAGGTGACGACGGCGACGGGTGAACACTTCATCCTCGTCGAGGTTCCGAACCGCGACCGACAGGACGTCATCGACCTCGTCGGCGAACGCGGGACGGTCCAAATCGACATCTACTACCCGACCACGCAGAACGGGTCGCGCGTCTACGAGACCCGTGAGGCCGTGCTGACGCAGGCAGACTTCACGTCTATCGGGACGGCACAGGAACCACAGACCGGCGGTGGCGCGTTCGTCCCCGTCTCGGTCCGTGACGAACCCGCAGCAGACTTCCAGCAGGCAGTCGTCGAGACTGGCCTCGCGCAACCGGGTGGTTCGCGCTGTACCTACATGGACGAAGACGGCCGGAATACGACCGATGGCTGTCTCCTCCTCGTCGTCAACGGTGAGGTCGTCAACGCCTTCGGGATGAGTCCCGGCCTCGCCGACGGCATGCGTGCCGGCGAGTGGTCCGAGGCGCCGAGTTTCCAACTGCAGACGCGCAACACGTCTGAAGCACAGGAGATTGCTATCAACCTCCGTGCCGGTGCGCTTCCTGCGAAACTCGACCTCTCGGGTGAAGACGGCGGGACGTCGTCGTACATCTCACCGAGTCAGGGTGAGAGCTTCAAGACCGACTCCCTCCTCACCGGTATCGTCGCCGTCCTCGCCGTCGCCGGCGTCGTCTTCCTCCGCTACGGGAAACCGGAAGTCGCGCTCCCGATGATCGTCACCGGTCTCTCCGAGGTGTACGTCCTCCTCGGGTTCGCCGCGCTCATCGGCTATCCGCTCGACCTGTCTGTCATCGCCGGGTTCATCGCCGTCATCGGGACTGGTGTGGACGACCTCATCATCATCGCCGACGAAGTGATGGGCGAAGGGTCGGTGAAGTCGCGCAAGGTCTTCCAGTCGCGGTTCCGCCGCGCCTTCTGGGTCATCGGTGCCGCCGCTGCGACGACCATCATCGCGATGAGTCCGCTCGCCGTGCTCTCGCTCGGTGACCTGCAAGGGTTCGCCATCTTCACCATCCTCGGCGTCATCATCGGTGTGCTCGTCACCCGCCCCGCGTACGGTGACATCCTCCGAATCCTGCTGACCGACGACCGCTGAACCCACCGAAGACCACCTTTTTCTGTCCTGTCGAACGACGCGACCGACGGTTGCAACTCGTACCTACTGCAAGCGGCGAGCTGTGTCTCTGGGTCGGAGCGTATGAATTCGGCCGCTGACGTTCCGACAGGCCATCCCTCGCCGAACTGGACGATACCGTATCCAGGGAGTCGAGAGAGACCGTACCCAGGCCTATTTTAGTATATTAAAATTGGTAGGTACTGTATTTTGTATAGGTTCTGATAATTATACACTGCCCACCACATCTTGATTTGTCTGTGAATCTGATGCCGACATAAACACAAATTTTCAATATATAGCTCCCTATTTGCTATATAAATCAAAATATTAGCAACTATATTGTCTAAAAAGCGCCAATATGTAATATTATGCGGCGCAACCACCACGCCGACCAATTTGGGTGCTCATCATATTTCTAGTTGATTTGTGGTAGAAGTACCACTTTAGAAATTATATTCTAAATCTGATTAGTTAGTGGTTCAATTTCGGCCGACCAGTCGTCGAGAAGTGGATCTACACGTCTCCAACACCGATTCCATTACGAACGTACTGCTGTAATCCCAATCGGCACTGCTGGGTGGTCTGGACGCCCTCTAAAACTGATGTGACGAACGAGCGTTTGGCAGGGCCGAACGGTTGGGCAGAACTAGGAGTACGTCGCTCGGATACCGATGACACGAGCGGCCTGTTTCACCATCTCTGGAACCTCGCTGTGGTACCATTCGCCCTTCATTCGCGTCGTCGGTCCGGAGACGCTTATCGCACCGAGGATGGTGTCGTCGTCCGCGAGAATTGGCGCGCCGACGGCACGCATCCCGGTAATCCGTTCCTCGTCGTTGAAGGCGTGGCCCCGCTCCCGAATCGTCTCCAACTCGGCTTCGAGTTCTGCCCGGTCGGCGATGGTCTTCGTCGTGAGTTGCGGCAGTTCGTCGGCGAGGATGTCGTTTCGGCGGTCTTCGTCGCAGAACGCGAGGTAGGACTTCCCGACTGCGGTCGTGTGCAGGTCGACGGTCGTCCCGATGTGCGAGTCCGTCTGGAGTCCCTGTTCGGACTTCACCTGATAGATGTAGACGCCGTGGCCGTTCTCTTCGACCATCACCTGCCCGCGTTCGCCGACGGCGTCGACGAGGTCGTCCATCTCCCCGATAGACGTGTGATAGAGCGCGTGTCGCGTCCGTGCGTGGTCGCCGAGGTCCAGAAACTTCAGGCTCAGTGCGTAGCCACCGTCGACCCGAACGAGATACCCGAGCTGAAAGAGCGTCTGGAGGTGGTTGTGCGCGGTACTCTTCGAGATTCCGAGTGCAGCGGAGATGTCCGAGGCGCCGCTCGTCCCTTCTTCACGCAGGTGTTCGACGATGCCGAACGACGTTTTCGTAGCACCGATTAGTCCGTCTCCAGCCGGCTCGTCCGTGTGCATAGGTACCCAATGTGGGTGTGTCGCAATAATTGTTCGTATTATGTTCGGCTGGGCCGAACACGTGTTCAGTATCAGTGAGTCAGCGAGTCGACGAGCGCCGCCACCGACGTCGTGTCGACCGACGAGAGCGCGTCGAGGGCACGGTCTGCGGCGGTTTCGCCGAGCCCGTAGGCGAGCAGTGTGCGGTTACGAGCAGCGAGCGTCGCCGCGTCGAGTGGGTCTCTGTAGTCGCCGCGCGGGACGTCTCGTTCTCCAACGTACCGTGTTCCGTCACGGGTCACCACTTCGACGCGTGCACCCCACTTGTCGGGGAACGCCCGTTCGTACGCGTCGTCTACGTGCAGGTCGACGCGTTCTGTGAGCGACTGGACTGGCTCCTCGTCGAGGGCGTCGTCGAGGAAGTGTTCGAGTGAAATCTCACCGTCTGCGACCCACCGTGCGAGCACGTACGGCGTGGAGAACTTTGCCGCCGTCAACGTATCCGGCCGCACGTGGCCCATGTCGACGCCGTTTCGGTACGTGTAGACGTCGATGCGGGCTACGTCCTCGGGGTCGAGGTCGCCCGTGTCTGCGTCGCGGAGGGCGTCGAGTGGCGCGTGGGTGTACCGACACGATGGGTACGGTTTGTGGTACGCCTCTGTGACCCACCACTCGTCGCCGAGCGACTCGAACAGGTGGGCGAACGCTCCATCTTCGAGGAGCCACTCGAACGGGTCGTAGACGGCTTCCATCGCCGCCGCAGACCCACGAAGACCGGCACCCGCGAGCGTCGCCGCGCTCACACCTGCCTGGGCGGAAAAGCCGGCTGTGAAGTTCCGTGACGGTGCTCCTTCGGCGAATGGGTCGTGCATCGAGACGACTGCGAGGTTGAGCGCAGTTCGCACCGTCTCACGAAGTTGGTCTGGCGACTGTCCCATGCAGACGGCCGCCGTGAGCGCTGGCCCGAGGGTCGTCCACGTCGAGTGTGGGTCGCGGACGAGCCACGGAATCGCGTCGTTGAGTCGCGCCTTCATCGCGAAGATGGCGTACTCGAAGCGGGTGCAGAGTTCGTAGGACCGAACGCACGCGTCGACGAACGTCTCGCCGTCGACGTCGTGCGCCTCGGCGACGCCGACGGCGCCAGCGACGATGCTCGCACCGACGTGTCCGCCCCGGTTGTGGCCTTCTTCTATCTCCTGTGTAATCGCGGCGGTCACGTTCAGGAGGGCCGCGTGAGCGGGGTCGGTCCGACGGTCGGTCCCGAGGACGGCAGCGGGGCCGTCTCCAAGTGGCAGCTCTCGGAACACGTCGGCGTTCTGCGGCGCTGCGGCACCTGCGACGGTGGCCGCGAGCACGTCCGCGACGACACGACTTCCGTCCGCTCGAACCGCGGGTGGAATCTCGGTGGAAAGAAAGTCGGACAGTTGCTGTTCCCAATCTCGAACTGGTTTCTGTGAAATCATTGGTCTCTCGAATGCTTGGTGTCTCGAATCGTTGTCTCTCTCGAAGGAGGAACGGAAGGTGGCTCAGGCCCGTGTGAGGGCACAGAGGACGCGGGGGGCGGCTGGTTCGCGTGCTGCGGTCCAAAGCCCGTCGACGCTCTCGTCTCCGATGACGGGTGCGACGAGTTGGTCGAACTTCGTTCGGAGGTCGGCGTCTGTAATCGGGTCGTGTTCGCCACCGCGTGCCGCTCGAACCTCGTGGGCGAACACGGCTCCGTCGTTCGTCTCGATGGTCACACGTGCACCGCGTTCGTCGGGCGCTCGGGCGGCGAACTCGTCGGTCGCGGTGACCTCGACGCGCTCCGCTACGTCGAGCACCTCGCGGGTCACCGCCTCGTCGGTGAACGACGACTTGCCCGTCTCGCCGGTCGTCAGCGCCGATGCGACGGCGAACGGAATCGAGAACTTGGCCTGGAGTGCGTTCTTCGGTCGTGTGTTCGATAAGGCCGCTGCCGAGGGGTACGTCTCGACGTGGACCGCCGCGACGTCGGCCGCGTCGAACGCGTGTCGTTCAGCGAGGGTCTCGACGACGTCGAGGACCGCGTGGGTGTAGCGACACGCCGCGTGGACCTTGAAGTAGCCGCGCTGTATCTCCCAGCGGTCGCCCAAGCCGTCGGTGAGGGCGGCCCGGTCGGGGTCGCCGGCAGCAACCGACGACAGGTGGCGGGCGATGCCGTCGTCGAGGCCGGTGAACCCTGCTTCGGCCTGTTCGACGGCGACGAGTCCCGAGAGGTTGCTCATGCCCGCGTAACTGTTTCGGACGGTCGCACCCTCGGTCGCCGCTTCGAACCGTGTGTGTTGTGCGTAGTTCGCCGCGATGCGCATCGCGTGGAGGGTCGTCTCGGCGTCGAGTTCGCGGAGTCGTGCGACGGCCGCCGCGGTTCCGACGCCACCCCACACCCCGTGTGGGTGGACGCCGTCGGCCAACGGGACGACCATCTCGGCCACGCGGACGGCGGCCTCGTACCCGGCGACGAAGGCGGTCAGTAGTTCGTCACCGCTCCGGTAGGACGACTCACCATCCGCGAGGAGTGCTGGGAGGACGTGAATGGCCGGGTGGCCGGCCGCGAAGCGGTGGCCTTCGTCGAGTTCGAGGACGGTTCCGGCCGTCGCGTTGACGAACGCAGCACGGTAGGCAGACGTTCGTTCACCGGCCGTCCCCAGGATAGTCGCTTGGCCACTGTTGTCGTTCGCCCAGGCTCGCGTGAGCGCCGAGACTGCCGGGTCGGACGCACCACCGAGGATGACGCCGACCGTGTCGGCGATGGCGAGTGACGCTCGGGTCGCGACGTCGTCTGGGACGTCTTCGCGGTCGAGCGTCGAGACGAACGATGCGAGGGCCGCGTCCTCCATCTCACACCCCGAGGTAGGCTTCGACGACGCTGTCGTCTTCGAGGAGGGCGCTCCCACTGGCGCTCATGGTGATACGGCCGTTCTCCATGACGTAGCCGCGGTCGGCCAGTTGGAGCGTCTGCTGGACGTTCTGTTCGACCATGAGTACGGTCACGCCCTGTTGGTGAATCTCTTCGACCACGTCGAACACCTCCTGGACGAGGTGCGGCGCGAGTCCGATGGACGGTTCGTCGAGGATGAGGAGGTCGGGTTCACCCATCAGCGCCCGTGCGAGCGTCAACATCTGCTGTTCGCCGCCCGACATCGTCCCAGCGCGCTGTTTCTTTCGTTCTTCGAGGCGTGGGAACAGGTCGAGCATCTCCGCGAGGTTCTCCTCACGGTTTGCAATCGCTTCGTCGGTCTGCGCCCCGAGGAGGAGGTTATTCATCACCGTCATGTTGGTGAACAGGTCGCGGTTCTCCGGAACCTGCACGATGCCGCGTTCGACGATTTCGTGCGACGGTTTCGTGTGAATCTCCTCGCCACGGTAGGTGATGCGGCCGTGACTCGGCGAGAGGATGCCGCAAATCGTGCGCATCGTCGTCGTCTTCCCGGCCCCGTTCGAACCGATGAGCGCGACGATTTCTCCCTCGTCGACGTGCATGTCGACGCCGTGGAGCACCTCGATTTCGTCGTAGCCGGCGCGGACGCCTTCGAGTTCAAGCATCGACGTCGAACCCTCCGATGTACGCCTCGATGACGCGTTCGTCTTTCACGACGTCTTCTGGGTTGCCGAAGGCGATACCACGGCCCTGGTCGAGTACTTTCACGTAGTCTGAGATGTTCATGATGGCTTTCATGTCGTGTTCGATGATGAGGAGGCTCGTCCCGCGACCGCGCAACTGCCGGAACAGGTCGAGCATATGCTTCGTCTCCTGTGGTGTCAGCCCCGCCATTATCTCGTCGAGGAGCAGAATCTTCGGTCGCGTCGAGATGGCCCGAGCGAGTTCGAGGCGCTTCTGTGCGCCGACGGTGAGTTCGCCGGCTTGTTCGTCTGCACGGTCGGCGAGCCCGACGAATTCGAGGTTCTCCATGGCGATGTCGCGCGCTTCACGGCGACGACGGGTGTGGATGTGCGCGCCAACCATCGCGTTCTCGACGACGGTGAGTTCTTCCAACGGGCGCGTAATCTGGAACGTCCGGGCGAGCCCCGACCGTGCGACTTTGTGCGCGGGCAGTCCGGAGATGACCGCTCCTTCCAACGTGACCGTCCCCGACGTGGGTGGGAACGCGCCGCTGATACAGTTGAACAGCGTCGTCTTCCCGGCACCGTTCGGGCCGATGAGGCCGATAATCTCGCCGCTGTTGACGGTCATGTCGATGTCTTCGAGCGCTTGCAGGCCCGCGAACCGCTTTCCGACACCCTCGACGGTGAGGAGCGTCTCCCCCTCGCGTTCGAGTGACTGCTGGTCTTGTGACGACATCACTCGCTCACCTCCTCGTCACCTTTCAGGCGAGACCACAGCGCACGGGCACGACTCGGCCAACTCACCACGCCGCGTGGGGAGTAGATGACGATGGCGACGAGGAACGCGCCGTAGATGATGCGGTCCAGCCCGTTGATGTCGGTGAACGTCGTCCGGGCGACTTCGCTGACCGGCGTGACGATGAACGACCCGACGATGGGGCCGATGAGCGTCCCTGGTCCACCGACGACGGCGGGCAGCAGTATCTCGACGTTCTTGAACAGCGCGAAGACGGTGTCCGGGCGGATCGTGTTGAAGTACATCGACCAGTACGCACCGCCGAGGGCGGTGAAGAAGGCACTCACGGCGACACCGACGAGTTTGTACCGGAACGACGGCACGCCAACGCTCGCGGCGGCCCGTTCGTCTTCACGGATGGCGAAGAAGTAGAGCCCGACCCACGAGTTCTTGATAGCCCACGAGACGACTGTCACGACGAGCAGGAACCCGAGGATGATGTAGTAGTACGGGAGGTCGGTCTGGAACTGGAAGGCAGCGAGGCCGTACTCTGCGCCGTAATCACGGGGGAACGGCTTGAAGTAGCCGTTCGCGCCGTTCAGTTCGGACATGTTCGTGACGACGAACCGGAGGAGTTCGGCGAACGCGAGCGTCGCCAGTGCGAAGTAGTGACCCTTGAGGTTGAACCGGAACGTGAGTGCGCCGATTACGAGGCCGTACAGCCCCGCGAGGAGGCCCCCGATGAGCATTCCTATCCATGGGTTGAGCCCGACGTCGGTCAGGAGCAACTGGGTCGCGTAGGCGCCGACGCCGAAGAACGCGGCGTGCCCGAAGGAGAACTGCCCGGTGTAGCCGGACATGATGTTCCACGACTGGGCCGTGTATGCGTAGATGACGGTGAGGATGAGCACCTTCAGACTCAGCGTGGCCGCGAGTTCCATCCCGGCCACGTCGATTTCGATGATGTACGGCAATGCCGCGAGGAGGGCGAACAGTGCGACTCCCTTCACGAACGGTGCGTACCGTTGGTCGTCGAACGTTCGGTAGCCCTCGCGGACGGATTCGAGTGTACTCATGCTTCTGCACCTCCGAAGAGGCCTTCTGGCTTCACGAGAAGCGTCCCGATGAACAGGAGGAAGATGAGCACCTGCGAGGTCGTTCCGGGGAGGTAGTAGCCGCCGAACACCTGAATCATGCCGACGATGAGGCCGCCGACGAACGCCCCTGGGAACGACCCGAGTCCACCGAGGATGACGATGACGAAGGCGTTGATGAGGTACGCCTCACCGGTGAACGGGTCGAACCGCTGGAAGAGCGCGATGGACCCGCCGGCGACGCCGGCGAGCGCCGCCCCGATACCGAAGGTGAGATAATTGATTTGTGGGACGTTGATACCGACGTAGCGAGCACCGTCGCGGTTGTCTGCGGTCCCGCGAATCTTCCGGCCGAGGTCGGTCCGGTTCAAGAACGCGCGGACACCGAGCATCGTCCCGAGGGCGATGAGGAGCGCGTAGAACTGGCCGAGCGGGATGAACACGCCGCCGACCTGGACCGACCCCAGAGAGAGTTCGACTTGCTGTGGGTCGGGTGTGAAGATGATCTCGATCGCCGATTGGATTATCAGCAAGACGCCGAGTGTGGCGATGAGTTGGTTCTGTTGCGGCGCCTCGATGATCGGTTCGACCGTCAAGATGTG
The DNA here is from genome assembly GCF_009674625.1 of Haloferax marinum. Classification (GTDB taxonomy): domain Archaea; phylum Halobacteriota; class Halobacteria; order Halobacteriales; family Haloferacaceae; genus Haloferax; species Haloferax marinum. The sequence goes on from NZ_WKJQ01000001.1 coordinate 2,237,786, forward strand.
GACGCCGATACCCAAAGCGAACAAGACGACCGCTGCGATGGGGATTCCGATGAACGGGCTGATTCCGAGCGTGGTCGACACCAACCACACCGTGTACATTCCGACGACGAGGAACACACCGTGGGCGAAGTTGATGACGTCCATCACGCCGAATATCATCGTCAGTCCGAGCGCCGTGAGCGCGTAGACACCTCCGAGGAGGAGGCCGAACGCGAGCAACTGGAGCAAGACGGGCTCCATGTTGGCGATATCGGTCAAGAACTGTGCAAAGGGGTCGATGAACCGGTCGAGACCACCGCCTTGGAGCGGCGCTGCCGCGACCGATGTGACTAGGTGTCGCATACGGTTTCTACGCTCGGGGATTGTTGGCATCCAGCATAAAAGGTATCCATTTTTCGAGGCGGTTCGTTGACGTGTACGCGGGGTTCAGACCTGTGGGGGGGCCTCCGCGTACTCCTCCGGGTAGACGACTTTGACCGTGAGGTCCTGGACCTGGTTGACCGGCCCGAGTGCGTTGACGTTCTCACCTTCGTCGTTGAATTCGATGGTGCCCATCGCGGAGATGTGGTCGTCGTACTGGAGATTCTTCAGCGCCTCGTTGATGTCGTCGGGGTCGTCGCTGCCCGCCTCTTCGACCGCCTGGATGATGACTTCGGCCGCCGTGTACGCCATCCCGACGGACGCAGAGAACTCCTGTTCGTAGTTGTCGAGGAACTGCGAGCGGACTTCGGCAGTCTTGTCGATGGTCGGGTTCAGCGCGTAGTTGTTGTCCATCACGCCGTTGGCGAAGTCGCCGATGTCCCTGACGGCCTTGTCGTCGGTGAACGTCGCCGACGCGGACGCAGTCAGGTGGGGCGGACGGTACTCCTGGTCTTGGAGTGCCTGTGCGAGGAGGACACCACCCGCGACGTACGTCGTCGCGATGATGGTGTCGGGGTCGGCGCTCCGGAGTCGCGAGACTTGCGTGTTCGCGTCGGACGCGCCGAACTCGATAGCCGTCTCCTCGACGATTTCGACGTTCTGTTCGGGGAGGAACTCCCGGAGGCCGTCGCGAATCGCCTGGCCGTAACTGTTGTTGATGTAGAACAGTCCTGCCGTGTCGAGCGTTCCGCCACCGTCGCGGATGACCGCCGGCACGAGGTCGGCGTAGTCCCTTGCGAGACGCCGCGCGGGTGGTTGTGGTCGGTAGATGTAGTTGAACCCGCGACCCTGCAAGATGTTGTCCGCCGCGGCGATGGAGACGACGAAGGGGACACCCTGTCGCTCGGCGACCTGTGTCGCTGCCGTCGTCACCGGCGAGGAGTAACATCCGGTGAGCACGTGTGCGCCGTCGCTGAGCAGTTCTTCGCTCACCTGTCCGCCGAGTTCTTGTTTACCCTGATTGTCGCCCTCGATGACCTTCACCTCGGCACCATCGAGCGACTGGATGCCACCTTCCTCGTTTTTCCGCATCGCGGCGAGTTTGATGGCGTTACTCATCCCGACACCCGTGGCGGCGAGGCCACCCGAGAGCGGGTGATTCGACCCGATGATAATCTCCTCGACAGACTGTTGGGGCGTCCCGGTCGTCGTCCCCTGGCTCCCGCCGGAGTCACCGCCGGAGCCACCGGAGTCGCCGCCGGAGCCACCAGAGTCGCCGCCGTTGCCGCCGGCGTCGTCGCTCGTACAGCCAGCCAGTGTCAGTGCAGCGACACTCGCGCCCGTTGCTTTGAGGAAGCGTCGCCTGTTGCTCGTCGAAGACTTGAAAGTCTTACCCATGGCAATCGTTCCCAGGGTTGGAGTGTATGAGCAATAAAGACTACCGTACTCGTTCTGTCACGTTTCGAAGACGTCCAACGTTCTAATATGGCCAAATCAGCACATTCTGGCCGTCTACCTCTCGGATAGTCGAATTTCTCTGCCGGCAGGGTGCCAGTAGTTAACATACGTTCATTACGCCGCGCGCTGTACGCCCGCCATGGTCACACGAGAGGGGCGACAGTCGGTCCAGAGCGACTGCGCGTTCGGGAATCGAACTGTCGTCGTCACGGGAACGGCGAGTGGAATCGGGCAGTCGTGCGCCCAGACGTTCGTCGCTGCCGGTGGAACCGTCATCGGTGGCGACACCGCAGACCAAGACGAGACAGAAGCGCTGTGTGCCGACGCGCAGGGGTCGTTTCACCCCGTCGCCGTGGACGTCACCGACGACGGCGAGGTCAGACGACTCGTGGACACCGCCGTCGAGACCGGCGGCCTCGACGTGCTGGTCAACGTCGCGGGCATCATCAGACGCGGGTCCGTGGCCGACCTCTCGGACGCCGACTGGACCGACTCGCTCGACGTGAACCTCTCGGGACCGTTTCGCACCTGTCGGGCGGCAGCACCCTCCCTCAGAGACGGTGGTGGTGCCGTCGTGAACGTCTCGTCTATCTACGGGCAACTCGGTGCGGCGGACCGGGGAAGTTACGTCGCATCGAAAGCCGGTGTCGAAGGACTCACGCGGACACTCGCCGCCGAGTGGGGGGCCGACGGTGTCCGCGTCAATGCCGTCGCCCCCGGATACATCCGGACCCCGATGACCGAACCGTTCGAAGACGACGCGGAGGCACTCGACCGGTTTCGGTCGCTGTCGGCGCTCGAACGCGTCGGTGACCCTGCGGAGGTGGCGTCGGTCGTCGCGTTTCTGGCGAGTGACGCCGCGAGTTTCGTCACCGGCGAGACGATACTCGTCGATGGTGGGCGCGCGACGGTGGAAAACTGAGACGACTGCCGATTCGGCCGATGACCCCGTATTCGGTTGGTGCCGTATTCTCCTCTTATTCGAGCGACTCTCTCGCGTGGATACCGGCGAGTCGGCCGTATCCGAGCGCGGTCGTCAACCCGTTTCCGGAGAGGTAGCCACCGGCACCGTGGCCGCTGATTCCGCAGGCTGTCCCGCCGCCGGCGTAGAGGTTCGTGACCACGCTCCCGTCGGTTCTGAGAACCCGTGCGTGCTCGTCGACGACGAGCCCACCCTGGGTGTGGAAGAGCGACCCGGTCACTTTCGTGCCGTAGAACGGCGCTTCGAGCGGGCGTGTCCCGTCGACGCGGCCGACTTCGTCCGGTTCGCCCGCCGAAGCGGCCTCGTTGTACGCGGTCACGGTTGCTGCGGCCTGTTCACCGTCGGCCCCGAGACGGGCCGCGAGTTCGTCGACCGAGTCGGCGCTGTGGTACGTCCCGTGTTCGACCGCCTCGTCGAAGTCGTCGAATTCGCCCTGTAACTTCTGGAAGATGCGCTCGTCGAACAGTTGCACCGCCTGTCCACCGGGTTGTTTCAACACGTCGATGGCGAACTCGCTGTACCCCGCCGACTCGTCTCCGAAACGCTCGCCCGCTTCGTTGACCAGAATCCCCCCACTCATGATGACCGCGTAGGTCGAGAGCATCCCCGTCTGACTCGCGACGGTCGCGTGCCCCTGATAGGCGTCCATGCAGGCGAGTTCGCCACCGAGTTCCGCGCCGAATCGGACGCCATCGCCGGTGTTGCCGTCGGACCCGAAGTAGAGTGCTCGTTCGATGTCCTCCTCACAGTACTCCGTGACCATCTCTCGGTTTCCGGCGAATCCGTCGGTCGCGAGGATGACCTTCTTCGCCTCGATGGCTTCGTCGTGGGTCCGCCCAGCGACGACACCGTGGACGACCCCGTCCGCAGCGACGAGTTTCGTCACCGGTGCATTCGTTAGGAGTTCGATGTTCGGCGTCGCCTCGACGCGTTCGACGAGTTCCGCGACGAGGTTCTCGCCGTTTCGCCCCTCGGGTGCGTGCATCCGGTACTCGGAGTGTTTGGGATATTTGAAGTCGTCGACGAGGTGGAGGGTGACGTCCCAGTCGTCGACCAACCAGTGGATGAGGTTCGCGCTCTCTTCGCAGAGATACGTCACCCGCTTTTCGTCCGCCTGGTAGTCGTTCTTCTCGAGGATGTCTCGTGCCATGTCGGCGGGTGTCTCTTCGATACCTGCTTCGCGCTGGAGTCGCGTCCCCGCCGCCGGAATCATCCCCGTCGAAAGCGACGTGTTGCCGCCGCAGTGTGGTGCCTTCTCTAACACTGTCACGCGGGTGTCCGGATTCTCACTGGCAGCGAGTGCGGCGACCAGTCCGGTTCCACCGCCACCCGCGACGAGAACGTCGGTGTCGACGTCCCAGGTGACCGCTTCGACCGAGACGACCTCGGTGACGCCATCGCTTGGCGTGCGCTTGGCTTGCTCGTCCATGGACCTTGCTAGTGAGAGTCTTTCGTAAAGCTACCGCCAGCGCTCTGCCTCGCTCGCGTACGCGTCTGAAGCACTGTGCGACCAGATTATCGGGGTCGACGAGAGTGAAATCTATGGTGTTTGGGCGCACGCTGATACCATGGACTCACCACGAGTCATCGTCGAAGCGTTCTTCGACCGGATGGAAGACGACAGGAGAGACACCGTCGGCGACCTGTTCGCCGAGGACGCGACTATCACCCTCCCCGGTGCGACGTTCGAGGGGCCGACAGCGGCCTACGACTTCCTCGACTTCCTCGCGCCCCGATACGAGTGGGCCGCCAAAGAGTTCGACCGGTGGATAGAGGCAGGAGACACCGTCGTGAGCATCGGGCGACTCTACGGCGTCGACAACGACGGCATCGAGTTCGAAGACGTGCGATACGTCGACGTCTACGAGGTTCGCCGTGGACTCATCCAGCGACTCGACATCTGGAACGACCTCGCCGTCGATGGCGTCGTCCCCGTCGAACCGCCCGCCACAGCCGATTCGACGGTCGCAGGCGCGTCGAGTGAGGAGGAATGACCGACAGAACTGGCGTCCTCTTCGCGCTCAGAGACGACCCAACGCTCGTCGCCCGTGCGGAAGCGTTGGGATACGAATCGGCGTGGGCGGCGGAAGGACAAGGGAAGACTGCATTCGGAAAACTCGAGCGCTGGGCCGTTCGCACAGAGGAAATCGGACTCGCGACGGGAATCGTCAACGTGTTCTCACGCTCACCGGCGACGCTCGCGGCGGCGACGGCGACGCTGGACGAACACTCGAACGGTCGGGCCATCCTCGGTCTCGGTGTCGCCCACCCTGGCGTCGTCGAGACGTTCCACGGCGTCCCGTTCGAGCGCCCGCTCGCACGGATGCACGAGTACGTCGAACTCGTCCGTCGGTATCTCCGCGGCGACGCGACCGAGTTCGAAGGGGAGTTCTTCACGCCCGAGCGCACCAGTTTCTGGGAGGCGTTCGAACCGGTTCGCGACGAGGTACCCATCTACAACGGCGCGCTCGGTCCAGGAAACGTCCGACTGACCGGACAGGTCGCCGACGGCTGGCTCCCGAACCTCTACCCGCGACCGCAGTTCGAAGAGGCGCTGGAGTGGCTCGAAACAGGAGCAACTCGCGCTGGACGCGACGTCGCCGACGTCGACGTGGCGATGTACGTGCTCACCGCGGTCCACGACGACCCGGCCGAAGCGAGACGCGCCGCCGCCGAGCACGTCTCGTACTACCTGCGTGACGTCCCCGGATACTACGACCGCGCCGCAGAACAGGCAGGGTTCACGGCCGACGTCGATGCGGCACGGGCCGCGCCGACGACCGAGGCTGGCGCACGCGAACTCTCGGACGAGTTCCTCGACCTCGTCGCGCTCGTCGGGACACCGGACGAGACGCGGGAGCGACTCGCCGAACTCCGCGAGATGGGCGTCGACCTCCCAATCGTCCGCGCCCCAGGTGGCGTCGACCGCGAGTGGGTCGCCCGAACGCTGGAGGTGTTCGCACCGTAACATGACCGGGCCGAGCTGTGCCGTACTTTTATGCTGGATGCCATCGCATCTCAGTCGAAGCGAGTCATGACAGACCGTATCTGGGAGGACCTGCTATCCGAACAGGATAAGCAGGTCATCACGAAGGCTGGTTACGACAAGGAGGGCGCCTCGTCGTGGGAGTCGCGCGGCATGGGCGAGAACCCGATGGTTCTCGTCATCGACATGCAGCGACTCATCGTCGGCGAGAACGTCCCCATCCTCGACGCAGTCGAGGAGTATCGGACGGCGATGGGCGACATCGCCTGGGACGCCATCGAGTACATCGACCCGTTCTTGTCGTTCGCACGCGACAACGAGATACCGGTGACCTACACCCGTGTCGTCCCGTCGAGTTACGACGACCCCGACCACCCGGACCTCGACATCGTCGACCCCGTCGCACCCGAGGAGGGTGACACGGTCGTCGACAAGTCCTACGCCTCGGCGTTCTACGGGACCGACCTGCTGTCGCGTCTCGTCCGTGGTGGCCACGACTCGGTCATCATCGTCGGCAACTCGACGAGTGGCTGTGTCAGGGCGACGGCGGTCGACGCGAAGCAAAACGGGTTCAGCGTCATCCTGCCGCAAGAGTGTATCTTCGACCGTATCGAAGCGTCACACAAGATTGGTCTCCTCGACCTGTGGATGAAGTACGCCGAGGTACTGGAGACCGACGAGGTGAAGGCGTGGGTCGAGACGCTATGACGTACGACCTCGTCATCTCGAACGGTACCGTCGTCACCCCCGAACACGGAACCGTCGACGCTGACGTCGCGGCCGACGGTGAGACCATCTCGGCTATCGCCGCACCGGGGACGCTCTCGGGCGAGACGGAGATCGACGCGACTGGGAAGTACGTCCTCCCCGGCGCAATCGACCCGCACACCCACCACGGCATCTACCGCGGGTTGGAAGCGGACGCCGAATCCGAGTCGAAGTCAGACCTCGTCGGGGGCGTGACCACCATCGGGAACTACTTCCGCCGCGCCGGTGCCTACGAGGACATCATGCCGGGGTACTTCGACGAGGCCGAACCCAACTACTACCACGACTACTTCTTCTCGCTCGGGTTGCTCTCGATGGAGCACGTCGAGGAGATTCCGACCATCATCGAGGAGTTCGGTATCACGACGTTCAAGTGGTACATGAACTACAAATACGCCGCCCGCGAGAAGTTCGGCGTCGACTGCGACATGAAAGACGACTTCGGCGACGCCTTCATCAAGAAACTCGCCGACCAGGACGTCCCGACGACCCTCGGATACCACTCCGAGAACGTCGAGATTACGAGCGCCCTCGCCGGCGGCAACGTCTACGTCACCTCCGAGTCCGACGACACCGAGGCCGACGCCGACGAAGGGTACGAAGTGATGGTCGAAGAGTTCCCTGGCTACGCCGAGACCCAGAGCATGGTCGCTGGGGCGTCGCTCGCGAAGGTCCACGGCTACGACGACCGGTTCTACGCGGTCCACATCTCCGCTGGACAGACCGCAGACGAACTCGCCGCGCTTCACGACGCCGGCTATCGGGCGTGGGGCGAGACGTGTATCCACTACCTCACGCTCACGACCGAGGAGTGCGACGAGCGGATGAAAGTCAACCCGCCTGTCCGGTCGAAAGCCGACCAAGAGACGCTGTGGAAGCGCCTCGCAGACGGGACCATCTCGACTATCGGCACCGACCACTGCGCCAACCTCGCCGAGAACAAGTTCGGCGACGGGATTCGCGACAGTCTCCTCGGCTTCCCCTCGACGCCGGTGATGCTCCCGCTCATCCTCTCTGCGGGCGTCAACGAGGGCCGAATCTCCCTCGAACGCGCCGTCGAGGTCACGTCCACCAACGCCGCGAAGGCGTTCAATCTCTACCCCAAGAAAGGAACTGTCCGGGTCGGCAGCGACGCGGACCTCGTCGTCGTCGACTTAGACGAGACGAAGACGGTGACGCCCGAACTCCTGCACAGCGTGAGTGGTTACTCACCCTACGAGGGACGCGAGGTCACCGGCTGGCCGACACAGACCGTCGTGAAGGGGCAACTCGCCTACGACGACGGCGACATCGTCGGCACGAAAGGATATGGGACGCACGTCGACCGACCCGTCTGACCACGTGTCTCTCACTGTACCGACGTGACCGAACACGAAACCGAACCACCAACCGAACCACCGACCGAACACGAAACCGAACCACCAACCGAACACGAAACCGAACCACACAGACACGAACGAGACACTCACGAAAAACGAGATACCCACGAAATGACACACGACACGAACGGACCACTCGACGGACTCGTCGTCCTCGAAGCCGGGTCGATGATTTCGGGCCCGACGGTCGGCCGCTTCATGGCTGACTTCGGGGCGACGGTCATCAAGATAGAACACCCGGAGTTCGGCGACCACATCCGACGATTCGGCCCGCAGAAAGACGGCGTTGGCCTCTGGCACAAGTACCTCTCACGGAACAAGCAGTCGGTCACCCTGAACATCTCCACCGAGGAGGGCACAGCGGTGTTCGAAGACCTCGTGAGCGACGCCGACCTCCTCATCGAGAACTTCCGACCGGGAACCCTCGAACGCTGGGGCGTCGGGTGGGAGACGCTCTCCGAGGTGAATCCCGAACTCGTCATGCTCCGGATGTCTGGCTTCGGCCAGACGGGGCCGTACTCTCAGCGCCCCGGATTCGGCACGCTCGCCGAGGCGATGTCCGGGTTCGCCTACTTGAACGGCTTCCCCGACTCGCCACCGCTGTTACCGCCGACGGGGCTGGCAGACAACATCGCGGCGTTGTTCTCGACGTTCGCGGTGATGTTCGCCCTCTATCACCGCGACGTCCACGGCGGCGGCGGCCAGTACATCGACACGAGCCTCATCGAACCCATCTTCGGACTCCTCGGCCCGCAACCGCTCCGCTACGACCAACTCGGCGAAATCGAAGCGCGGTCGGGTAACCGCTCGACGTCGTCGGCACCGCGGAACGTCTACCGGACGGGTGACGACCGCTGGGTCGCCATCTCCGCAAGCGCACAACCGCTCGCCGAGCGGACCTTCGAGGCGATTGGCCGCCCCGACCTGATAGACGACCCGCGCTTTGCGACCAACGAGGACCGACTGGCCAACGTCGAGGAACTCGACGAAATCATCCAAGGCTGGATGGACGACCACTCACGCGAGGAGATTCTCACCGCCTTCGAGGAGGCCGACGCGACGCTCGCACCGGTGTACAACGTCGAAGACATCCTCAACGACGAACACTACCGGGCCCGCGAGGCGTTCGTGACCATCGACGACCCCGACCTCGGGGACGCCGTCGTCCAGAACGCCTTCCCCAAATTCTCCGAGACGCCGGGAGCGGTGAACTACCTCGGCCCGAGTCTCGGCGAACACAACGAGGCGGTGTTCCGCGACCGACTCGGCTACGACGACGAGTTCCTCGCAGAACTCGAAGCGGAGGGTGTAATATGAACTTACTCGAAGAACTTCCAGACCAGATTCACGTCGTCGAGATGCTGCCCCGCGACGGGTTCCAGCGCCTCGACGAGTTCGTCCCGACCGACGAGAAAGTCGAGATAATCGACCGCCTCTCTGAGACCGGCGTCGACGAGATAGAGATCTCGTCGTTCACCCACCCTCGGGCCGTCCCGACGCTCCGAGACGCCGACGAAGTGGCGAAGCAAATCACTCGCCACGACGACGTCACCTATCGGGCGCTCGTCCCGAACCTCGTCGGCATGGAGCGTGCCGTCGAAGCGGAGGTCGACAAGGTGAACGCGCTCGTCACGGTGAGCGAGACGTACACGAAGAAGAACCAGAACCGGACGCGAGACGAGGTGCTCGCTGAGATGGACGACATCGTCGAACTCGCCCACGCCCACGACATCGAAGTCGAAGCGGGGATGGGGACCAGTTTCTACTGCCCGTACGAAGGCAAGATAGACGCCACCGAGACGCTCGCCGTCGTCGACCGCGTCGTCGAATCGGGCGTCGACGAGGTGACGCTCGCGACGACGATGGGACTCGCGAACCCGGTGGAGATAACCGAGCGATTCAGTGCAGCGTTCGACGCCCACCCCGGCCTCGATATGGGGTTGCACCTCCACGACACGAACGGGATGAGTCTCGCCAACACCCTCGCCGCGATGGCAGTCGGTGTAGACCGGTTCGACTCGTCTGTCTGTGGTCTCGGCGGCGGTGTCGTCCTCCCCGAGGGGATGTCCGGCGTCGGGAACACGCCGACCGAAGACCTCGTCCAGATGCTCACGCAGATGGGCGTGAACCACGGCGTCGACTTCGACCGCATCGAAGCCGCCGCCCACGACGTGTCCGACCGCCTCGACCTCGGGGCGACGAGCCACGTCCTCATGGGAGGGACGGTAGAGCGCGTGCTCGAAACCGTCGCTTCCGGCCAGGAGTAATACATGACCGGAAAGACACTTGCAGAGAAACTCCTCTCGGAGAAGTCAGGAACCGACGCCCGCGCCGGCGACTACGTCGAAGCCGAAATCGACGTGGCGATGGCGCACGACATCACGGGACCGCTCGCGTTCCAGACGTTCCACGAGGTGGCGGGCGAGGACGCCGACCTGTTCGCGCCCGACCGAACCATCTTCACGATCGACCACCACGCCCCCGCCGACGGGGTTCAAGCGGCGAACAACCACAACGCTGTCCGCGAGTTCGCCGCGAAACACGGCGCGAACCAGTTCGACGTCGGCGACGGCATCTGTCACGCCGTCCTCGTCGAGGAAGGGTTCGTCCGACCCGGTGACCTCGTTATCGGTGCGGACTCCCACTCGACGACCTACGGCGGCCTCGGCGCGTTCGGCACCGGCGTTGGCTCGACCGACCTCGGGACGGCGTTGGCAACCGGTGACCTCTGGTTCCGCGTCCCGCAGACGATGCGGTTCGAAGTCGACGGCGACTTGCAAGACGGCGTCTACGCGAAGGACCTGATTCTCCGGTTCATCGGCGACGTCGGCTTCGATGGCTGTACCTACATGGCCGCGGAGTACGCCGGCAGCACGATCGAGTCGCTGCCAATCCACGAGCGACTCGTCTTGTCGAACATGGCTATCGAGATGGGTGGGAAGACGGGACTCGTTGCCCCAGACGACCGAACCGCGTCGTATCTCGAACGCCAGACCGGCACCGAAATCGACCTGGACGACGCGTTCCGCTCGGACGACGACGCTGTCTACGAGTCGGTTCACACCTACGACGCCACCGAGTTGGCACCGCAGGTGTCGAAGCCGTCGAACCCGCAGAACGCCGTCGACGTGACGGAGGTGGCTGGGACCCCTCTCGACCAGATTTTCGTCGGCACCTGCACCAACGGCCGGTACGAAGACATCAAAATCGTCGCGGACATCCTCGACGGCGAGACGCTCGCGCCGAACGTGCGCATGGTCGTCGTGCCAGCCTCGAAGTCCGTCTACAGTCACATGCTGAACACGGGTATCTTCCAGACGCTCACCGAAGCTGGTGCGGTCATCCAGAATGCAGGCTGTGGCCCCTGTGCGGGCTACCATCAGGGCGTCCTCGGCGACGGCGACGTCTCCCTGGCGACGGCGAACCGCAACTTCCCCGGCCGGGAGGGGTCGATGGAGTCGCGGGTGTACCTCGGAAGCCCGGCAACGGCCGGTGTGAGCGCCCTCTACGGGGAGATTACGGACCCACGAGAGGTCCAGACGAACCGCTACGACGACACCGTCTTCGCGGAGGTGCTGCCATGACGACACCGAGCGACGCCACCGCACGGCCAGACCCGAGCGAACCGGCGCGGGCGTGGGTGTTCGGCGACAATATCGACACCGACCAGATTACGCCGTCGCGCTTCATCGTCTCGTCGGACCCCGACGAACTCGCGACACACGCGTTCGAAGACCTCAGACCAGAGTTCTCCCAGTCCGTCGAACCCGGTGACTTCGTCGTCGCCGGAGAGAACTTCGGCAGCGGTTCCTCGCGAGAGCACTCGCCGCTCGCACTCGTCGGTGCGGGCGTCTCGGGTGTCGTCGCCCAGTCGTTCGCGCGTATCTTCTTCCGCAACGCCATCAATCTCGGCCTCCCCGTGCTCATCTGCCAGGGTGCAGACGCCATCGACGACGGTGACGAGATTCACATGGACCTCGACGCGGGTATCGTCGTCAACCACACGAAAGACGAGCAGTACGACGCGGAGGCGCTCCCGCAGTTCCTCCAGTCGCTCGTCGAACAAGGAGGGCTGAAAGCGTACACGAAAGCGAAACTCGACCGGTGAGCGGGCACTCGCCGGTCGACCCGAGGCACTGAGCGACGACTCCCACAGAGGCACCCACTGAACGCCCTTCGAGACGGGGTTCGATTTTACTGCACGCGTACGTCCCAGTAGAGGAGTCCAGCGGCGACGACGAGTGCGACGACGAGCCCCGCGAACGCTGCGACGTAACTCAGATACGTGGCGACGACTCCGACGTAGGCCGGGCCGATTGCGTTCGCACCGAGGAAGAACGCTCGCGCCGCTCCGAGGTCTGCCCCACGGTCCTCCTCTGGGGCGTTGTCGAAGATGATGGCGTCCGCGAGGGGGAACTCCATCTTGTAGCCGAGGGCCAACCCGACGACGGCGAGGAAGATGAACGCCCGACCGTCTACGAACGAGAGCACGGCCAGTGACCCGGCAGCGACGAGGAGTCCCACGATGGCGATGGACTCGCGGCGGAACCGGTCGCTCAGACTCCCCGAGACGGGTTTGATGGTGATGCCGACGAGGAACACGATGGCGAACGTGGCGCTCGCGAGCTGCTCGTCGAACCCTTTCGCCTGGATGAGGTACGTCGGAAAGAAGGTGATGAACCCGCCGACCATGAAGTAAAACAGGCCGAACGCGACGATGGTGCGACGTTGTGCGGGACTCGCGAGCACCCTCCGGAGGGTGCCGGAGACGTCCAACGTTGCAGGCCCAACCGTGTACCCCTCTGTCGACCTGACTGCAAAGAGGACGGTGAGGACACCGAGCACGGCGGCGATGGGCAGAAACGGTGTCCGCCACGTTCCGTAGGTGAGCGCCAGAACTGCGAGTCCGGACGCGAGGAGTCCGCCGAGGTCGGTCCCTGCAGCGTAGACGCCGAGTGCACGACCCCGTCGTTCGACGAAGAGGTCCGAGAGGAGCGCGCGCGACGGGATTGCGAAAAAGCCCTTGCCGACTCCGGTGACGACGGCCGCGACGAGGAACCCCACCAGTCCACCTGCGATGCCGAACGTCGCAAACCCGACGACCAGTAACGCGAGACCGGGAACGATGAGCGTCGCTCGCGTCCACCGGTCGGAGTACTCCCCGCCGGGGTACTGAGTAATCGCGTAGACGCCCTGAAGCACTGCGAGCGCGACGCCTGCAGTCGCTTCGGTAATCTGGAGGTCTTCGATGATTGCCGGGAGGAGTGGCGACAACACGAAACGTCCCGTCTGGAGCACCGCCCACGCGAGCGAGACGGAGAGCAACATCTGACCACGGTAGCCCGAGAGCACGTGCTGGCCAGTTGCTGTCTTCTGTTTCACACCATCTGTATGCTGACCTGTTACCAATGGATTGTGGTTTCGGCCCCGCCGGGTGAGTCCGAGAACCTGCCCGTCGTCGGTCACTCTCGCTGTCGGTGTTCGGGTCGTCCACCGGATTATTTACCACCCGTGCAGTCGATACCAGGTCCATGGACGCGAGAGCGATAGACCACGTCAACCTCAGAATCCCAGAAGACGGCGTCGAGACGGCCGTCGCGTTTTACGGCGACGCCCTCGGGTTCGACATCGAGAACCGCGACCTGTTCGAAGCCGGTGACAAACCGTTCATCTCGGTTCGACTGACGCCAGTGAGCATCGTCCATCTCCAACCAACGGCGAAGTTCCACCCACCGGACGAGACGGCGTTCGACCACGTCGCAATCGAGTTCGACCACACTATCGACGAGATACGGGCGTCCCTCGATGCGGCAGGCGTCGAGGTCGACCGCCAACTCGACCCACTCGGTGCGACCGGTGTTGCACCTGCGGTGTACGTCACAGACCCCTTCGGATACACCCTGGAGTTGAAGGCGCTCCCGACCGAAAGTACAGAGTAGGATTGTGAATTAAGTACAATTTTAGGCCCTTACTTGTCTCTTTGTTGACTATCTCGCCCACGTCACAAAGAGAGCAGTGTGCCGTCGTTCGACCGAGACATCTCCGTGATGGGCTGGCCGAAATCAATATGACAGAACTCAAATACGTGACGAAAAATACAATTTTTTAAACACAGAAATAAGCTCTATAATTGCTAATGTATTTCCTTAGTTGGATTTCCACCGTCCGTCGAAAATTCATCAATATGTAGTGTTATTCACGTGTCGTAGTTGCTAGCTGATGCATCTTGTTGTCCCTTTCAGGTCTGCCGGGAGACTCGAAAAGAGTGAGTATTTGGCTACGAATATCGCTAGACAATATTGTATTAAAAACCCAATATAGTCTGCAGTACATACGGGAATAAGTCGCCTCGAGCAGCGAACCTGTCGCGTCCGACGACAGTGTCCGGTTCGGTGAGTGTCTTCCTCTCAATTACGTATAATTTCCAATAGAATATTATAGACCGTGCACAAACTTTGAGGTGAAGCGACTTACGAGAAACCGCCGGCCGTCGGTAATTACGGTGTGACCCCACAATCATGGAAGATACTCCACTTCAACACGACGACACTGACGCGATGATGACGACGACGGAGCCAGGGTCGAGCGTATCCCCGGCCGACGACGTGGAGTACGTGGCAATCGTCGCCCCGTACGACGACGCACCGGACGAGTGCACCATCTTCCCCGCTGGCCTCTCCGAAGAGGAACTGCTGACGACGTGGGTCTCCGCAGCGGAAGGCTCGTACGTCTCGCTCGACGAGATGGTGTGAGTTCGGCTCACCGTCTCCCGCTCGAATAGCCCTCCAACGGTCCGATTTTCCGATTAAAAGTCGCCGAGCGACGCCTGTTCGTGTGCCGCAAGCAAGTCGGCACAGGTGGACCACGACTTGCGTGCGCACTCCGGGAGGATGCCGTGTTCGCGGACGAACTCGCGTAAGAACTCACGCGTCGTCTGGTCACTCGGATAGCCACTGCCCACCTCGCCGTACTCTGCGGCGATCTCCTCGACTCGCCGGTCACGTTCGACTTTCGCCACGATACTCGCCGCGCCGACGATTGCGTGTTCGTCGTCTGCGCGGTGCTGGGCGTGGACGTCGACAGAGACTCCTGTCTCGGCTACGCCCTCGCGGACGCGTCGTCCGAATCGAGACTCGCTCACGTCGCCGGCGTCGCAGACGAGTTCGTCGCCGTCGGCGGCGACTTCGGCGGCCGCTTCGACCTGTGCCCGGACGGTAAGCAGGTTCATGTCCGTCTCCGGGTCGTCGATGGTCTCGGGTTCGACGAACGCGACGCCGACGGCGATATCGTCGCGCTCGCGGAGCGTCGCCGCGAGTTCTTCTCGGCGGGCGGGTGAGAGGCGTTTCGAGTCGGCGATTCCGTCTGGAAGCGTCTCCGGGTCTGCGCGGACCGCTGCAGCGACCATCGGACCCAAGACGGGTCCCTTTCCGGCCTCGTCGACGCCGATGTGCATACGTGGTCGGGTCTTGGAGGGAGAGATTCAAGATTGCGGTCTGCCCCGCGAAAATCAGCCTTCGACGGACGCGCCTCAGTCTTTGAAGAACTCGTCGTCTTCGAAGGGTTCGTCTTCGCCTTCGACGGCGATGACGTCGAGTGCCGTCACGACAGCGCCCGTGTCGAGGAGGCCAGCGAGACTCGGGTTCGTCCGACCCTCGTCGCCGGAGACGAGTTCCTTGATGTAGAGGCCGCCTTCGCCGTGGACTTCGACGGTTCCGTGGCGGGCGTCTTCGAGTTCGCCGGTGGCGTCGTAGACCTGTCGCGTCCGCGTGAGACTCGCGCGGCGGTGGTCGACGCGGTGGGGTGTGTACTGCTCGATGGTCGCCCCGGTGAGTTCGTCCAGCGCCGCCTGCAGGTCCTCGTCGGCCACGTCGTCGTCGAACTCGACGGCGGCGCGGTACTGCTTGCTCGCGTCGAGTTTCTTCACGCGTTCGACCATGTCGTAGGTGGCGAGTCGAAGGCCTTCGACTTCGATTGCGCCGTCGGCCATCGCGTTGACGTCGCCTTCGAGTTGCGCTACGTCGATATCCCGGCGACGTGGCTCCATGACTTCGACCACGAAGGGACGACCCGTCCCGAGCATGAGGGCGTCGACGTCCTCACGGCCGGCACCGTGGAACTTCGCGTCCACGCCGTCCATCACGTCGACGACGACGGGGGCGACGAAGCCTTCGACACTGTGTTCGTAGAGATAGCCCGACCCTCCGCAGTAGTCACAGGGCTCTTTTCCTTTGTATCCAGACCCGTCGCACTCTCGGCAGGGCCACTCGGTCTGCGGGATGTCGCGTTCGAGTTTGCGATAGCGGCCGTAGATGAACGCCGAGTTGATCTGCGCCTCGACGGTGTCCGCCTCGATGTCGAGGAGGAACTGCACGTCCGGCCGCGTGAAGTCCACCTCTGTGCCGGTGAGACGGCCGACGCGCTTGCCGACTTCGCGGTTGAACTCGGATTTGAACAGTTCGCCGGCGTCGTCGGGGAGGCCAGCGCCTTCGCGGAGGAGAATCTCGTTTTCTTCGACGAGCGGTGGTGCTCGCGTTCCCACCTGGTACGTCTCGACTTCGACGTCGTCGATGGCCGCCGCACAGCGTTCGGCCCACTCGTCGAAGCGTGCACACTCTCCTTCACAGACCCAGCACGCCTCGGTCCCGACTGCTTCGTACGGTTCGTCTGCGTCGAGGGCGGCGGCGATTCGGAGCGACTGCCCTCGTTCCGCGTTCGTCAACCCGAAACTTCGGTCGGCGAACGCCCGCCCGAGACAGGCGTCACAGACCGGCCCGCTCTCGGCGAGTGCGCGGGCGTCTTCGAGGATACTCATACTCGGGTTCTCTCGGGGCGCGCGTAACTACCTTACTTTGTTCGGACGTCGGTTTCGACCCATCCGAATTCTGAGATGTATGTCAACACCTGCCACCCGAGCTGGTGCCACGTCTTTGAGAAATTTCATATACGGGGGCGTGGTAGCCGGGGCAACACCTGGGCCGTAGGTCGATATATCGTGTCTATCGGAACACAAACACATCGAAATCTCGCACTGTTCGTCACACTCGCCGTCCTCTGGGGGACGTCCTTCATCGCCATCGAAGTCGGGTTGGAGGTTCTCCCTCCCGCTCTCTTTGCTGCCCTTCGGTACGACGTTGCCGGGGCGGTGCTGTTCGTCTATGGACTCCTCGCCGCCGAAGACTGGCGGCCGCGTGGCCGCGACGAGTGGGTCGTCGTCGGCGTTGGCGCCGTCCTCCTCATCGGTGCGCACTTCTCACTGTTGTTCTCTGGCCAGCGGTACGTCACCAGCGGCGTCGCGGCCATCGTTCTCAGCACCTCCCCGATTCTCACGCCACTCTTTGCGTGGTCGATGCTCCCCGAAGAGCGACTCGACGCTGGCGGATTCGTCGGCGTCTTCTTCGGACTCGTCGGCACCGTCGTCATCGCGCTGTCGTCGGGGTCGGTCGGCGGTCAACTCGTCGGCGTCGTGTTGCTCTTTCTCGCCGCCGTGAGTTGGGCGTTCGGCACCGTCCTCGTCAAACGCCTCCCCGGCAACCCGCCGGTCGTCGCGATGCAGTCGTGGATGATGCTTCTCGGTGCTGGGCTCTTACACGCCGTGAGTCCCGTTCTGGGAGAGCCGGGCCTCACCACCGTCGAGTGGTCGCCGCTCGTCGTCGCAGCGCTGCTCTTCCTCGCCGTCATCTGCAGCGCCGCCGGGTTCATCATCTACTTCGTCCTCTTGGACCGCATCGGGGCCATCGAAATCAACCTCGTGAGTTACGCCGTCCCCATCGTCGCCGCGCTCAGCGGGTGGGCCCTCCTCGGTGAGGAGATTGGCTCGACGACGGTCACTGGTTTCCTGTTCATCCTCGTCGGGTTCGCGCTGATGAAGCGTCGGGCACTCGCTCCGTTCGTGTACGAACTCTGCGTCCGAACCGGCGATGTCGCACTTCGGTTGGTCGGCGACCACGACCCCGCTCCCGACCACGACTCGACTCCCGACCACGACCGCGCTCCGTCGGACGACTGAGTTTCGACGTCTCCCGTCGTCGACTGCGCCGAACTGGCCGCGTCTTCGAATAAAAAGGTTCGCTGACCGCTGTCGCTTAGAACACCCCGAACTGCCCCAACGCCCACAACGCGGCGAGTGTGATACCGACGCCGAGTGCGACGAGGAGAACCGTGATGACGGCGACGGCGACGAGGATGACCCGTCGGTCTGCTTCGACCCCCTCGCCCGAGAAGTCGCCGTAGCGTTCTTCGAGGAGACGGACGTTTCGGGTGTTCGCCTTCCACGCGGCGTCGAACACGTCTCCGACGAGCGGTATCGACCCGAAAACGGTGTCCAAAAGGACGTTACCGAACATCCGAGCGAGCGTCGCCCGAGGGACGCCCAGCATCGCCGCCTCGACGAGGATGTACGCCGACATCGCCGACGCCGTCGTATCGCCGATGCCCGGAACGAGACCGAGAATCGGGTCGAGTCCGATTCGGTAGTTCGTCCCCGGAATCGCGATCGCGTTGTCGAGGTAGTAACTCACGGTCCGGAGTCTGTCCAGCGTGTCTTCGGGCGTGGCGTCGTCGAAATCGACGATTGCGTCGGGTTCGAGTGAGCGCTCCCCACCGTATCGGTACGTCGAGTCGTCCACGGTGGACGTATCGCGTCGTGTGGTCTTGAGCGTAGTGTCGACTCGTCAGGTCGTACAGACTGTCGAGTCGGCCACCGAGTACAGTCGAAAAAACGAGTGGTACGTCGCCCCCACGGTGTCGGGCGACGTGCCCTGTTTAGAGGCCGAGTGCCTGCTTAGAAGCCGAGTGCTCTGTTTAGAGACTGAGTGCCTGCTTAGAGACCGACTTCCATCGCGCGTTCGACGACGCCTGCGCCGTAGCGTTCGTCCAACTCGTCGTGTTGGTCCGGGCGGTTCTCGTAGACGTCTTGGAACAGGCTGATTGGCGTCATCGCGGCCTGGTAGGTCGCTTCGTCCCACATCCGGTCTTTCGAGATGGAGACCTCGGTCTCACCGAGTCGGAGCGTCGCGGACTGCTCCATCGCGATGGCACCTCTGCCTGCTTCTTTTGCGGCTTCGAACTCCTCCATGGAGTCGACGATGTCGTCCATGCTCGGGACGTACGAGGTCAGGCCGAGGAGTTCCTCGTGTAGTTCGTCTTCGTCGAGGTGGCGCGTGTCGCCACCGACGCGGAGTTCGTACCCGTCGTCGGTCTGTTCGAGCGACAGTCGGTCGCCGTCGTACACTTCGACGCCGTCTTCGGAGGCGAGTTCGACCTGCTCGCCGTCGACGTCGAGGAGCCAACTGCCGGTCTTCGGTGGGAGCGGCGACTGGTTCGCTTCGACGACCTGTCCGGGCGTCAGCGACCAGATGCCGAGCATCCCTTTGGCCTGGTTTTCGGTCATGCGCTCGTGGTAGCCTTCCACGTCGCGGATGTCGTCGTACGGGCCGTCGATGGCGATACACCCGTTCGCGCTGGCACCGCGAGAGGTGTTGTGTCGCAGTTCGGGCCACGCGGGAAGTTCGCCCGTCGGCGTCATCGCGCGCATGTCCTTCGTGTAGTCGACCTCGCCGTCGACGAAGAGGAACAACCGTTCGAGGTTGTTCGTCGCCTTGCCCATCTCGTCGCGGAGTTTCCCCATCGCGAGTTCGGACTCTCCGCTCTCGATGATGACGGACATCGCGAGACTGCCTTCTTCGAGACCGCATTCGTTTTCGACGATGGTGAAGAACTCGTCGGCCTTCTTCCAGTCGTCGATGTCGCCGACTTCGGGGATGACGAAGCCGTCGATGTGTTCGATTGCACCGGTGTCGGAACTCGCAATCTCCAGCATGTGCTGGAAGCCCTGATAGCGCGTCGCGGGACTGTCGCGGTGCCAGACCATCCGGGGGTGAATCTCGCCGGGGAAGTCGGCACCGTGTTCGGCGACGACGTCGATGATGTTCTCGACACCTTCGTCGCGCATCGAGGGGGCGGTCGCGTCTTCGTTGTCCGGGACCCACACGTCGGGGGCCTGCATCCCCCGAAGTTGGGCCGCTCGTCGAATCATCTTCGCGGAGTCTTCTTCGCCTTCGATGGCCGTCGGCGACGTGAAGAACGTCCGAACGAACTCTCTTTCGTGTCTTCGTTCAGTCATATGTGTGTATGTATCTCAATTATTTGTTGTTAAGAATTGGTGTGGCAGAAATTCTGCGTGGAACCCCTAGTCGTCGTTCGAGGTGATGGGGTCTGCCTGGTCTTCGCTGAAGCCTTCAGACTGCTCGATGCGACGTCGTGCTTCGGGGTCGAACTTCGTCTCGATATCCTGATACCGC
This sequence comes from Haloferax marinum, assembly GCF_009674625.1. Taxonomy (GTDB): domain Archaea; phylum Halobacteriota; class Halobacteria; order Halobacteriales; family Haloferacaceae; genus Haloferax; species Haloferax marinum. The sequence goes on from NZ_WKJQ01000001.1 coordinate 2,258,018, forward strand.
GAGACGAACGAGAGTTCGTGGTGACTCTCGGTCGGGTGGCCGAGGTAGCGTTGTTCGAGGTCGAACTGTCCCTGTTCGTCCTGTTCGGCGAGCTTTTTAAAGTCCTCGTAGACGGAGTGAGCGCCCGAGTGGAGACCGAACAGCGTGATGAAGATGTACTTGTAGCCGAGGTCACCCAGTTCCTGGAACGTGAGTGGGTCTTCTTCTTCCGACCACGCGAACGACGACGAGTAGTTGAACGCGAGTTTCAGGTCGGGATGCGTCTCGTGAATCGTCTCGGCGTACTCGACCGCATCTTCTCTGCTCGGGTTGGGCATCTCGGGCCAGACCAGGTCGACGCCGGCGTCGGCGTAGATGCGGCCGCGTTCGAGGTGTTCTTCCCAGTCACCGTTCGACGAGCCGTAGGCGTCCGTGCGAGCGATGATGATGGTATCCTCGCTCTGCTTGGCGTCGACGGCCGCCTCGAAGCGAGCACGGGCCTTCTCGCGGGAGACGATTTGCTTGCCTGCGATGTGGCCACAGCGCTTCGGCGTCGTCTGGTCTTCGATGTGAATCGCAGCGACGCCGGCCTTCTCGTACTCGCGGACGGCACGGCGGACGTTGTGGGTTCCGCCGTAGCCAGTGTCACAGTCGGCGATGATGGGGAGGTTGGTCGCTTCGACCATCCGCTTGGCGTTTTCGACCATCTCGGTCATCGTGACCATCTCGAGGTCCGGGAAGCCGAACTGGCCGAGGACGGTCGAGTAGCCGGACATGTACGCGGCGTCGTGGCCGGTCATCTCGGCCAGACGGGCGTCGAGTGCGTGGTACATGCCGGGGGCGAACACGAAGTCCTGCGTGTTCAGCATCTCGCGGAGTTCGCGGGCTTTCGGATTGTCGATATCGCGGGTGAAGACGTCGCTGTCGAGTTCGGTCGGATTCATTGGGTGTCGGTAGGAGTCGTGGTCTGCATCGTCTGCTCGATCCGGTTCAGTTGGCTACGGAGCGCGGCGAGTTCTCGTCGGATGTTCGTCATCTCGTCTTCCTCACCGGGCTGCTGGATGAAGGGGACGAGCGGCGCGTCCATGTTCTCAATGTCGTTGGGGTAGCGCCGCGATGGCCGGGGAGGGCGAGTCGTGGTCGTCGAACGAGTGTTCGTCGCCGTCGAGGGCGTGGTGGTCGTCGAGCGGGTCGTCGTGTCGGTGCGAGTCGTGTTGGGTCGGTCTGTCATTGGTTACGTCGGGGGTGTGGGTGGTCGATAGGGGTCGAAGCGGGTGTCGGTCGATTTGTGCTGTGCTGCGTCGGATACTGCGGATACTACCATTGTGCGTTACCTCACTCGGTTCGACTCGAGAGCGATATTAAAAGTTAATCATTTATAATGATAATATTCGTTAATGACTTATTTTGATACGGTCGAATAATAGGTGTTAATTTGGCATGTCACAGCATAGCAAACCCTCACCAGTGGCCGTGTCATGCGTTCACAGTGCATTCCGCGTACAGCACGCTTAATCGGGTCCACACCTGACGACGCAACAGCGAATGGCATCTGCGATAGAGATACGAAACCTGACGAAGTCCTACGGCGACGTCACGGCGCTCGACGGTGTCGACCTCGACGTGCCCGAAGGGTCGTTCTTCGGACTGTTGGGTCCCAACGGTGCCGGAAAGACGACGTTCATCAACATCCTCGTCGGCCTCGTCCGCAAGTCCGGCGGGACGGCGACCGTCTTCGGATACGACGTCGAAGACGACTACCGCGAGGCCCGTGACCTGATTGGGCTGGCCCCACAGGAGTTCAACGTCGACAAGTTCTTCCCAATCCAGGAGATTCTGGAGACGAAAGCCGGCTATCACGGGATTCCACGAGACGTGGCACGAGAACGCGCCGAAGAGGTCCTCAAACGCGTCGGCATCTACGACAAGCGCGACACCCGTTTCGATTGGCTCTCTGGCGGGATGAAACGCCGATTCATGCTCGCACGGGCGCTCATCACGGACCCCGACCTGCTCATCCTCGACGAACCGACCGCGGGCGTGGACGTACAACTCCGCCACGAACTGTGGGAGACCATCATCGACCTCAACGACAAGGGGACGACGATTCTCCTCACCACGCACTACATCGAAGAAGCAGAACGGCTCTGTGACGAGGTGGCGATTCTCGACTCCGGCCGAATCATCGAAGTCGCCAGTCCCGAGGAACTGATGGACCGCGGCACAGACGACATCGTCGTCCAACTGCGCGACGAACCGACTGCTATCCCCGACTTCGCGGCCGACGACGACCGGGTCGAATCCGTCGAACTCGACGGCACCCGACTCGTCGTCACCGCCCAACAGGGTGGCCTCGTCGCCCCCGACGTGGTGCAGGCGCTCGACGACGCCGGCCACGAAATCGTCGACCTCGAAATCTCGCGCACGTCGCTCGAAGAGGTGTTCGTCGAGATGACCAGACAGGGTGAGGGTCGCGCGACGATGGAGGTCGACCAATGAACGTCGACCTGACGGGCTTTGTCGCCCTCCTGCGTCGTGAGATACTCCGATTCGTTCGCCGCCCCCGAAACACGTTCGTCCCACCCTTTATCACGAACGTGCTGTACTTCTCGGTGTTCGGCGTCATCCTCGGAGAGCGCATCGACCAGATTGCAGGCGTCCGGTACATCCTGTTCATCCTCCCCGGACTCATCGTCCTCGGGGCCGTCTCGAACGCCTTCGAGAACGCCTCCTTTTCTATCTTCCACGGTCGCTGGAATCGGTACATCGAGGAGGCACTCACGTCGCCGCTGTCGTACACGTCGATGGTCGGCGCGTACATCCTCGCCAGCGCGACTCGCGGCTTGGTCGTCGGCGTCCTCATCGCCCTCATCGGTGCGTTCTTCACCGCCGTCGGCGTCGCCAAACCGTTCTACCTCGTCGCGTTCATGCTCGTCATCACGCTGTTGTTCGCCTCTATCGGCGTCGTCGGCGGTCTCTGGGCGGAAGACTGGGACGACCTGACGATGATGAACCAGTTCATCCTCCGACCGCTCGTCTTCTTCGGCGGCGTCTTCTACTCGCTCAACGAGATTCCGGAACTGTTCCGACAGGCGTCGCTCCTCAACCCGATGATTTACATGGTCAACGGCGTCCGGTTCGGCTTCCTCGGCGTCACGGAAGTCGACCCGAACCTCTCGCTCGGTATCCTCTCCGGACTCACGCTCGCCATCGTCGGCATCGACATCGCACTCTTCCGACGTGGCTACGGACTGACCGACTGACTTCGGCGCGTTTCGGCCGTTTCGGTCGCTATCTGTTCTTTTGGGTTTGTTGAATATTTGGGAAGTTGATAGGACCCGTGTGCTGAAGAGAGAGGGTGGGTGTATCATCTGAGACCCTCAATTGTTGCTCCCATCCCGAACCAGACGAACCACACAGGTTTTCGAGGAGTGTCCCACGAGCACTGAGGCCGCGGTAGCGGGAGGACTCATATGTAATAAGAACGTGACGTCCGTCATGGACCTGCCTACTAAAAAAGAGATGACCTACATTGCGGTCATCGCCCTGATATTCTCTCTGAACAGTTTGTCGTCCGGTTTCGCTGTCGCACTTGGGTCGTTCGTCGGGACTGTCGTGTTCCTCTCGGTACTTGCGATAGTTGTGAAGACGACGCTCGACCTTTTCGCAAAACGCATCGGGCAATGAGTCCGAGGTAGGGAGTCGTCAGAAGTCGAACAATCCGGCATAGGGTGTCCCCACAAGCAGTAGAATGGCAAACCCGAGGAGCACGCCGAGATTATCAGACGCGATGTAGATAGACCGCGAGAAGCGGCATCTGCAGTCGTGCGAAATCACATGGAGTACCATCTTCCCCGAACCTATGTGTTGCTTTCACAACAAGAACGTGAGAAACTACTGTGAGAAACTACTGACTGACTCGCGCCCGCTATTCAGCACGCCTCGACAAACTAGCATGGCCGGAGAATTCAACAGCACGTCCTTCTCTGTGTCCTCCCGACGCCTCCGTCACCCTCTCCGGGAGCCGAAAGGCTATGCGGTGTGTTTACGAAGCTCACTCCATGCCCGAATTAACTCCCGACCTCGACCGCTTTACCTCCCGGCGGTCGACTGTCTACGCCCCCAACGGCGTCGTCGCAACGAGTCAGCCACTGGCCGCGCAGGCGGGCGTGGAGATTCTCGCGAACGGTGGCAACGCGTTCGACGCCGCCGTGGCGGCGGCCGCCGCACTGAACGTCGTCGAACCGACGTCGACAGGCCTCGGTGGCGACGTCTTCGCCTGCTATCGAACCGCCGATGGCGAGGTCGGCGCGATGCGCAGTTGTGGCGGCGCACCCGCGGCGGCGACGCGTGACGAGGTTCGCAAGGCAGTCGCGTCGGACGAGGGTGTCCCGCTCTACGAGGCGACGATGCCGGAGACCGGTGCCCACACGGTCACCGTTCCTGGGACGGCACGCGGGTGGGAAGCGACCCTCGACCGCTTCGGTGCGAAATCGTTGGGAGACGTACTCCAACCGGCGATTCACTACGCGACAGCAGGCTATCCCGTCACGGAAGTCGTGGCGGCCCAGTGGCAACACGGCGAAGGCCTGTTCGAATCCGACCACGCCCGCGACGCGTACTTGTTCGATGGTGCTGCGCCGACAGTCGGCCAGACTGTCACACTCCCGAAACTCGGTCGCACACTCGAACGAGTTGCCGACGAGGGCGCTGACGTCATCTACGAGGGCGACGTCGCGGCGGCCATCGCCGACGAAGTTCAGTCGAACGGCGGATTTCTCACGACCGACGACCTCGCCGCCTTCGAACCCGAGTTCGTCGAGCCGGTTTCGACGACGTACGGCGGCGTCGAAGTGTACGAACTCCCGCCGAACAATCAGGGACTCATCGCACTCGAAGCCCTCAACGTCGCAGACGAAGTCGACGCCGGCGACCATCCGTTCGGTTCGGCCGAGTCGGTCCACCGATTCGCCGAGGCGACGAAAGTCGCGTTCCACGACGGCCACCGCTACATCACCGACCCCGAGTACGAGGAGATTCCTCCGCTTGCCTCTCGTGAGTGGGCGGCGAAGCGGGCCGAAGAAATCGGCGACGAGGCGAACCACGACGTGACGTTTGGCGTTCCAGACGCCCACGCCGAAGACGCCGACACCGTCCTCTGTTGTGTCGCCGACGCCGCCGGCAACGTCGTCTCGTTCATCAACTCTCGGTTCGCCGGATTCGGGTCCGGACTGGTCGCGGGCGACACCGGCATCGCCCTGCAGAACCGTGGCGCGTCGTTCTCACTGGACGACGACCACCCGAACCGGCTGGAACCCGGAAAACGTCCGTTCCACACGCTCGTTCCTGGCCTCCTCGAATTCGGTGAGAACGACTGGGCGGCCTTCGGCGTGATGGGCGGGTACATGCAACCGCAAGGGCACGTGCAGGTCGTCTCGAATCTCGTCGACCACGGCCTGCCTGCACAGGCCGCTCTCGACGCGCCTCGCTGGCGGTACCGCGAAGACGGGACGCTCGCAGTCGAAGACCGACTCGCCGGCCGTCTCGGTGCGAAACTCGCCCGAAAAGGCCACGATGTTCGAGTGCTCCCGGCGGCGATGTTCGGCGGTGCACAGTTCGCCCGCTGGGACGACGGAACGCTCTCGGGGGCGACCGAACCGCGGAAAGACGGACAGGTTGCCGGCTACTGAGGAGTCATCGGCATGGGCTGGCTGAGTTCGTGCCGAGTGGTATCTATGTCGTATGGTAGCACGTGAGTAACGCTAAAGGGGTCTCACTCGACAGATGGTGCATGGTTCCGCTCGGGCGACGGGAATTTCTCGCGGGTGTTGGCACCGCTGTTGGCGTCACGGGAAGCCTCGCGGGCGTCGCCGGAGCATCGCAGTCCGAGTCTAGATTCGACCCAGTGCGAGACGGATTCGGGTTTCCGAACTGGGCGTCGAAAGATACGTGGTATCCGGAACACGAGCACGTCCGCGTCGACCCGGCGTCGGTCGAAGCGCGGATTCGACGCGAGTGGAAATCGACCTTCGCCGAAGTGTTTGGATACGCACTCTCGAACACACCGGGAGCGCTGCTCACGCTCCTCTCTCGACAGCTCTCCGTCTCGGTCAACCAACTCGCGGCGTCGAACGGACACTGTTACGGCATGACCTATGCGGCACAGCGCTACTTCGAGCGGCCGGGTGACCTCCCCGACGAAGTCGACGTTGCCGCCGAGGTGTCCGACCCGGAGATTCCGCTCGGGTCCGACGAGGGGCCAATCGGTGACCTCATCGACCACTACCAGACGCGACAACTGCTCGACATCCACGCGTGGCTTGGCCGCCGTCGGATGTTCCGACCCAAACACATCGACTTCGAAGCAGAACTCGCCGCGCTGGTCGCAGTCATAGACGAGTTCGGGACGGCCGGCGTCACGCTCGTCGACACGGTGTCGGGAACGTCGCATCAGGTCCTCGCCTACGACTACACCGACACGGCCGATGGGGCACAGCTCGCACTCTACGACCCCAACTACCCAGCCCGGCAGTATCGGCAGACGAAACGGACGTTTACTATCGACGCGAGCAAGACGCGACCAGTATCGGGCTATGCCGAATACGACGCCTTCGTCTTCAACCGTTGGGACCGCGCGATTCGGTCGAACGCGGACACCACGTCACCGGTAGAGAGCAACTCCCGTGACGACTTCGGGCACCTCTTGAAACGAGTCGTGCGCGTCGCTGTCGATACGAAAGACGTCTCACTCGCCATCGTCGACCCGGACGGCAACCCGGTTGGGAGAAACAACTCGGGGTATATGGACCGGCGACGGACCGACGTGTGGGCGACGCGGTATCGGTACGACGCGCCACCGGGACGGTACCGTCTCGCAGTGGTCGCCACTCGAGAGACAGACTACGAGATGCGTGTGCAGGTTGCGGGTCTCGAAACTGAGGCACTCGATACGAGAATTTCGAAGGCGATGGCGTCCGGTGAGGTCCACGAGTACGTCGTCGACGTCCCCGAGCGTGGCACACCGTCGATAGCGCGGGTCTACGAGAATCCGACGACGCTCATCCCGAATCTGGACCCGGCGAGCGTCGCCGTCGGTGTCGCAAGCGGCGCAGCACTCACCTATCTCGCCCAGTCTCGGTGAGGTCCTCGTTCACTCTTTTCTTCCGTCTCCCTCGTTCACTCTTTTCTTCTGTCTCCCACGCTCACTCTTCTCCTCCGTCTGTCGTCACACCGTCTGTGAGTAAGTCGGCAGTGCGACCACGCTCGACGAGTCGGTCGATGAGGTCGGCAGAGATTCCAGACACGTCGCCCGCCTGTACCCCCCAGAGCGTCGCGTACAGGCCGCCTTCTGCGACGAGTTCGTCGTGAGTCCCGGATTCGACGACCCGCCCCTCGTCGAGGACGACGATCGTGTCTGCGTGTCGAACCGTCGAGAGACGGTGGGCGATGACGAGCGTCGTCCGCCCTGTCGTCAGTCGGTCGAGCGCGCGCTGGATGAGCAGTTCCGTCTCGGTGTCGACGGCGCTCGTCGCCTCGTCCAAGACGAGTATCTTCGGGTCCTGAAGCATCGCGCGGGCGATGGAGAGTCGCTGACGTTGCCCTCCAGAGAGTTTCACACCGCGTTCGCCGATGCGCGTGTCGTAGCCGTCGGGTAAGTGTGAGACGAACTCGTGTGCCTCGGCGGCCGTCGCGGCCGCGACCATCGCTGCGTCTGTCGAATCGAACGCCCCGTACAACAGGTTCTCCCGAACGGTTCCGTCGAACAGATACACGTCTTGACTGACGTACCCGATGGCCTCACGGAGGCTTCGAATCGAGACGTCACGAACGTCGTGGCCGTCGACGCGGACTGCACCCTCGGTCGTATCGTAGAGACGCAAGACGAGTTTTGCAGCGGTCGATTTCCCCGCACCCGTCGGCCCGACGAGCGCCACCGTCTGGCCGGGCTCGGCAACGAACGACACGTCGGAGAGGACCGGCCGACCTGCCGCGTAGGCGAACGAGACGTCGTCGAACTCGATGCGACCGGCGACGGGACCGAGGTCGACCACGTCGGCGGCGTCTCGGACCGTCACGTCGCGGTCGGTCAGCCCGAAGATTCGCTCGCCAGAGGCGCGAGCGTTCTCGTAGGCGTTGACGATGCGTCCTGCGCCAGAGAGCGGGTCGATGAACCGCTGGGTCATAAACAGGAACGTGACGAACTCACCGACGAGGAGTTCGCCGGTGAACGGCCCCGGCGGCCCGGTGATGAGCCAGATACCACCGATAGCGAAGGTGGCCGCGAAGGCGACGCCTGCGAGGAGTTCCATCGTCGGTTGGTAGAGGTAGTCCAACCGAACCACCGCGAGCGCGCGTGTGTAGTAGTCCATCGACGCGTCGGCCACGCGCTCGGTCTCGTACTCCTCTGTCGTCGAGGCTTTGATGACCTCCATCCCGGCGATGTTGTTCTCGATACGCGTGTTGAGCGCGCCGACGCTCGCGCGGAGGGCGCGATACATCGGCCGAATCGTCCGCATGAACCAGACGGTGAAGACTGTGAGCAACGGGACGGCGACGAGGGTGACGGCGGCGAGTTGCGCGTTCAAGTAGAAAAGCACGCCCGCGATACCGACGACGGAGACGACGAGTTGCAGGCCACCCGAGAGCGTGCTGTCGAGGAACGTCCGCAAGTTTCGCACGTCGCTGTCGAGAATCGACAGTAATTGTCCGGTCTGTTTGTCGTCGAAGAAGGTCATATCGAGGTGCTGGAGCACGTCGTAGGTGTCGACGCGGACGGCGTGCTGGACGCGGTTCGAGTAGACTGCCAGTCCGAGTCCCTGTACCCACGAGAGGCCGACGCCGGCGGCGAACGCCGCGATGACCAGCCAGAAACTCAGCCAGAACTGTCCCGAAATCGTCGCCGGAAGCCACGTCTCGGGGACCAGCGGAAGGCGATACGCGGTGTTCTGGAAGAACACGGCGTCGATGGCGACACCGAGAACCAGTGCTGGGACGATACCCACGAGTCGGTTGAGGACGCTCGCTAGCAACCCCACGACGAAGAACGGGAGGTTCTCGCGTCCGTATTCGCTGAACAGACGGACCATCGGGTCGCGTCTGGATTGGGTACTCACTTACCTCGGGTAAGCGTCCTGCCGATAAGACGTGCGCGGTGGGGGATACCTGTGCACCCGCGCACACGCTTGCTCGTCGTCACTTCGAGTGAACAGGGCTAAGGCCCTCTCCGGCCGAGTCGCTCTCATGCGTCAATTCATCGTCCTCGGCCACGACGTGCCGACGACACCCGACTTCTCGCTGGACGACATCGCCGGCGGTGCCGGCCGTCTCGACGTCCTCTGCCGCTGTGTCAACTCTGCGTTCTTCCTCTCGCACGACATTCGCAAGGACGTGCGCGTCCACCTCGTCCTCGGAGACGAGTACACCGTCCGATTCGAAGGCTCCGAACTCCGGCGACTCAACCCAGACGAGCGCTCGACTGCCGCACTCGTTCGGAAGGCACTGGAGAAACGCGACGAGGCCATCGGCCACATGCCCGCCGAGTCGTCGCCGGGCGTCTCGATTCGCCGGATGGGATTCGAGGCGACGCTGGAGGAGGCGGCCCGCGATTCGACTGTCGTGGAACTCCACGAAGATGGTGACCCCGTAGTCGACGTCGAACCCCCGGAGAACCCGCTGTTCGTCCTCTCGGACCACAACGACTTCACCGACGAGGAAGCCGAGTTGCTGGCAGATGTTTCGGATGAACGAGTTCGTCTGGGTCCGGAAATCCTCCACGCCGACCACTCGATTACGGTGGCGCACAACTACCTCGACACCAAGGGCTATTCGCAGTACTGAGCGGCGGTGACCGTGTGTCATCGAGTCTGACGGTGGCCACTAATCACAACTGTTAAACGCAATCGTGGCTTGCCTCAAAATGCGGGCCGGTGGGGTAGCTTGGTATCCTTCGGCCTTCGGGTGGCCGTAACCTCAGTTCGAATCTGAGCCGGCCCATTTCTTGCTACCCTCGTTTTGGTGCCGACAACAATCGCCATACAGCGACGGGTTTCGCACTGCTATCGCGCCCATGGTGGGGTTGATTCCATTTGCAGTGCAGTGGGTGGTCAAAGCAGTCATGCGATTTCCGTAGAGCCGACAACGGATGGTGAACGAACCGTAATAAAACCTTGCACCAGCCGACGTTCTCGTGCGCGCTGATGCATTCACTATCAACAATCAGAGGGATCGTTCCCGAGGAAGATCGAACAGTTGCTTAGGTTTCCCGAACAGACGGTTTACGACTGGTTGGACGCGATCGCCGAGGGCGGCGAGGTTGTGCTCGGCGACCGGGGGGAGTCCGCCTGGGACTATATCCAAAAAGGTGCGAATCCTCTTTTTGAAGTACTTTTCGCCGGTAGTTCTAGCCGAACAGCGGTGGCGGTCGCGCGAGTGGTGTCGCGCGTGACGTCGCCAGCGACGTGCGACTGCGACCTGGAAGTGTGAGGAGTGAATGTGAGTCGAGATTCCTGCAGTGATGAAGTGAAGTGTGTCGGTTTCATTTCGATTGTGGGGTCTTCATTTCGACGACGGCCCCTTCATTTCGAAGATGGTGAATCAGTGGTGAACCGAGGTGCGCGTATTGGTTCCGACCACAGCGAGGGTGATGCGCGATGAGTGACAAGGAAGCTCTGATTCCTCTCCCGTACCCGGAGCATTAACTGACAGAACAATAGACACTAAGTATGGATTTCTCCCTTGAGGACGGCCTCTCAACCAAACAAACAGCAGTAATCATCGGCGGGGCGATACTCCTCGTTCTCAGCATCATCGTAGCCACCGATCAGCAAATACTCAGCATACAGGGGGCAGGGTTACTGATGGATGGGGTCTTGACAATCGGCACGCTTGGGTATGTCTTCCTCACGTACAGTATGGTATCACAAATGCGGCGAGACATCGAAATTCGCGAACGACACCAATTCCGACCGAACATTATCGAACGGTTAGAATCAGCCTTGTTACCGCTGAGAAGAGACATACAACGAATTCGCAGGATTATCCGAGACGGGGAGCCCGGATGGAATGGCCCGAATGAGACTGTGATCGGTGAATCGGTTTATCGGTCATATCACGAAGTAAAACCGGGATACGGTACTCAGTCTATTCCACGCTTCACCGCGCATATTGACGTGGACAATGGCTTGACTTACGATGTGTACCAGTCGGTAGAGAAGTATTCTGATACCTACCAAGAGGCAGTATATGAGATCCAACGGCTGATCTTGGAAGAATTAGATGATTTCGAGGGAGATTCTGATCAGGTGCAGGACTTCGCTGTGCTTGCGTTGAAGGTGGATGACGGCGTTCGTGGCCATTCACTTTGGGACGCTTGGAAGGATGAGATTGTTCCGTTACGGGATGAAATCCCGGATTTGATGTCTGAACTCGACGAACTCAGGAACGACGTGAACACGGCGTGTCATAAGGCGTTCAGAGAGATTGATCCAGTTCTGAATGAGACGTTGAAGGAGTATAGTATTAGCGAGGATGAGTTAGGCCCGGATTCGCCTCCTGAGCGGGGCGATAGCCTTGCGCCGGCGTTACGTTAACGAGAAAGTTGATCTTTGGAGAGAACGCGACATGACTCATCTCCCAGCCTGATTTTTGAAACAGATTCCAAAACTGTGGGTGTGGTGGGAGTCTGTAGCACCCCGAGAGGATCCGTGAGCGCGAATATACGTATATGCGCGTACCCGTCTATCTGGACATTCGGTTAGTTGTGTATACTACTATACACAGTGCTCTCGGTCATCATTGATATCATGGTGCGCGTTTCCCAAACGATAATCACAGTATGTCGGTGCATTCTCTGAAAAATGATTTCTGACCACGTCCCAAACGTAACTCCGAGAGACACCGCGAATCCCAAATGAAAACTAGTCGTGTATGTGCATATTTGGCTACCCGGTAACACGAGTAGCCGGGTTCGCGTGTATTCGAATATGTGAATATCCGAACACTCGCCTCTGTTGAAACCCTCTGTCGTTGATAGACGAACTGACTGTATCTCAAATCCAGATGCCGGCGCTGGTCAGTGGGTGAGTACTGTCGTTACGTTCCACATCCCAACCTGCATCTTCGAGTTCTTGTTCAATACCTTCCACATGGCCTTGGCCGCATAGAACCAGTATCTCCTCGTACCCCTTGTCCTCGGCAGTTTCCAAAATGGACTCAGACATGATGTCGTCCCGAATGCCTTCACCGCCCACTGCAAGGATGACCACTCCTGCAGAGAAGCCAAGTGGAGTGAGACATGCGATGATGACTGAGCTTAACCCAACGGGAATCATGCCAAAAACGGGGGATCCGATGAATGGGTTGAGTAATGCGTAGGCGACCGCCGCAACCGCGAGGTAGTACAGACGCCGGCGAGTCTCACCCTGGGCGAGGTACCATACCTCGTGTAACTCAGCGTCGATTTCATCTTCGATGACGAGGTCTCTCCTCTCTGCCTCTTCCCGTGCATCCCACCCACAACCAGGGATGAGTCCGTAGACCCAATCACTCGTCAGATAGATGAGTTCGAGCGTGAGGTACCCGAGGAGAAACAGGACGTATCCGTGCGTGTACGAGTCCAATTGGATAGTCGCGCTTCGACCTTCAACGAAGAGTGCATCTGCTGTTGACGTATCTCTTTCAAGGAGGTTCTTGGCGTCCCGTGGGGAAGCGTGGAATTCGCCCTGTACAACTGCCTCAAGTGTCACAGTAGAGAACATTCAACACCGTGTAATAGATTTTTCGAGCGAGTTTGTTTCGAATTAAATCGGTCTTGAGATTTATTATGCTGAAGTGCAAATGGTTTGAAAATGGTCAGGTATCTACGCGATGATCCCAATTCAGTTTACGCAATTGATGATGTCAAAAACCCAGGGACTGTTGGCACACCATTTGATTCTGGGACATCTACTTCTTATGAAGAATTCATATCGGAGGTTCCTGGCTTCCAGGGAGCAGCAGACGCGTATGTCTATGCAATTGAATTACTCAGAAACTCTGACGATTCAATTTGGTATTACGTAGGACAGAGTCATGCAGACAACGGCGAAAACGGACTTAAAAATCGGATACGGAGCCATACATCAGGATTCAACGAGGCACGTACAATTGTGAGGCACGATGATGAAATCCTATTAGGGCGAACCAAGACCTCTGCATACCGACCGCCCTCAGATTCTGACTCACACCGGGTTATCGGTGTAGAGCGAGTAGAGTCACTCTTCCTCGAGAATATTGAGGTAGAGGCACCCAATGAGTATTGGGAAGAAAATATGGATTATCCGAGCTCACATTTCACTTGTGTTGTAGACGAGATGGAGAGGAGAGTTGCATTTGAGGTCGCAATTGAAAATAACACTACTAATGTGTTGGGTGGAAAATAATGTCCAAGCGGCTTTCGTAGCGTTTTAGGTTTGGTATCTGCGGTGCAGAGTCCCCTCTATTTTAGACCTTGAAGAGATCTGAGAGACACCACATTCGAAATGAATCACGCTTGGCATTCATGGTTTCACTTGGTCGAATTCGATTGAATTGAGGTTACTGGACACCGCTAAAATCTTCAGAGCGATACAGGAATATCGTGTCGATTGCAGAGTGTGTACGAACCAGTTCGCAACAAAAACCATGAGTGGCTATGACGCTATTTCAGGTTCTCAAGGATCTGAAGGAACCGGAATGCAGGGGCACCATGGTTACTGATATCACCATCTGCCTCTTCTCGAAGTTCCTGAATCCGTGCGGTGTAGTCTTGGTTGATGATGAGTTCGAGTTCCTCACCAGTTTCGTCTTCGAACCTTTCTGTGAGTGCTTCAAGACCTCGGATGATGTCGCTGCCATTCTGCCAGCCTGAGACGACAGGTGCCCAGAACTGGTATGAGTGTTTGTCGGCGTTCCCGAAGGTGTCATTCACGTATCGGTAGTCCTCGCGGAACTTCTGCTCAAGTTTTTGCAGTGAGTACTGGTAGGCCTTGGTGTTGGTGTACTCTGTCCACCAGCCATCATCTGGTGACCCCGAATATAGATCTCCACTCATGTGGGTCACCACTTCACAGACGTACACGTTTTGCTCACCGGTGTCTCGATCGTTGTCGATGGCAATCACGTCGGCCTCCATCTGGTTTCCAGCCTCCTCTGACCGGTTGTTGTAGCTGACCACCTCGCATCCGTTCAATCGCTTGTGATACGCGCCAACCAGTAGTTCGCCCCAACTCGCATTGATAGACATAACGTCACAATGATTTTACTTTGATAAGAACCCTTGGGGGTATTCTGTCGATGAGTTTCTGAAGGTACGGGTACGTGTGTAGCTGGGTATTCAGATATTCACACACCCGGTTATCTCGCTATCCGAGTAATCGAGAACGTGTGTGTTTGTCTATTCGAATACCGATATATACGGATCTCCGTGTGCAGTCTGTTGTAGCGGTCATGAGTAGGTGTTCACCCTCCAGTTGGCCGTTGAAGTGGGTCTGAAGGCACTGAGAGACGTCTCACCAGACACAAAGGTCGGAGGACTGCAAATCGCGAGCGAGAAAACGGAGTTGAACCACCTTTCGCCGAACTCAGCGACTCACGACCTGAACACGCCAGTCCTACCAATCTCTACAGCCTCCGCGGAGGCTTCTCGTTCATGCTCAATCTCTTCTAACTCGTAACCAAGTAGCCTCTCAGCATCTTCTTCGGAGATCTCTCCCAGCACATATGGCCGATGCAGTGCAATCTTTTCCTCGTCGCTCAGTTCTCGACCAGGACGTAACTCGGCGTGCTCAAGCTCTTCTCCTCGGTTAAAACCCCGTATCGAGGCGAACCCTCCTCAAAATCATCTATACCTCGTCTACAGTTGGAACCCGCAAGAACTCTATCGAGCCCCGACTCACGTGAAAACTCGCCGGTTCAGCCTGCTCTTCTCGACACAAACACCGCGTCTCCCAAACGAAAAATCGCTAGGTTGCGGTGGAATTGTTTAGGAAGGGCGTGTCGACCGGACACCAAACGATACACACAGACAACAGCCCGAGTTCCAAATGAAAACTATGCTTCTATCTGGGTAGCCGGACATCTGCGTACCCGACTAGGTTGTTATGCGCGCTACCAGGTATGTGTGCAACTCTCTATACGAATATGCGAATATACAGATATCCGTGTGTCGGCATCAAAACCCCGGAATGTTAACCGTGCAGGTGTGTACTATCCAATAATGATCTGCTATCGGCCAGACACAGACCGATATGGAGGATTCAGCAAGTCGAAGGAGTTGGAGAACGCGGAGTTGCCACCTGAGCGACCTCGAAGGGATAGAGGGTGACAACAACGATGACTGACCCCCGTGATGACGGAAAGGAACCGTATCCTGATGATGTCGAGGAGGGCTGGCCCGACGACGATGAGGAACTCCCAGTATACACTGGCGTAGCGAACGAGGATTGGAAGTGTTCGTATCCCAAAGATACGGATTAATCGGTGCTGTATTGCCCATTTGTAACTGGCAGTCTGGCTCACACATTCCCAAATAAAAACTGTGTGTATCTGGGTATTCGGATATCAGCGTGCTTGGTTAGCTTGCTATACGAGTAGTTGAGTCTGGGGGTAACTGTATATGCGAATATTTGTCTATCCGTGCATTCTCACCTCCTGAAACCCTGAATAACGACTGCACTCAACGAGAGGCAATGAGCCGCTGGACAAACTCACACAGTCGATGTTTGGGAACTGTACTTTCGAAGGTAATCCAGTGCGGTGGTTAGGGGCGATTGACTACAGAGATTAGCGCCGTAGACCCAAACTGACGGCGAAAATCAGAGATACCACGATTAACACGGCACCCACAGCAGGGGACGGATTCACGAGTCCAAGTAACCCGAGCGTTCCGAGAACCACCATCCCAATAGCGATTGTAATCAACAGGATATCCTGGTTCTCAATCACGCGCATGTAGTCCCCTAAGGCATCCCGTCAGGCGTGTCGATTCCCTCTGTGACGTCTTCTTTGTCGATACCAAACCGCTCCAGCATCTCGGTCTGGTAGTTGTCGTCTCCCGGTGCGTGGGGTTGTTCGTGGAGCTTTGCTGCCTCTCGCGCCATTTTGACGGCCTCGGTGGGTGTATCTCCTTGACTGGCAACACCTGTATCAACGTGGACGGCGACCCAGACGTTCCCATCTTGGGTAAGCTCGTATTCTGGAGGTGTTTGGGAGATCATTGTTTGCGTATCTATTCTGCCCACTGCGATATGAAATCACGTCTGAGGCCAATCCGTGTCGGAGAAGCCTGTTTTGCTAACCAACTCTCATTTACACTTTCGGTCTGGCTCACTCAGTTATAATGTCATCAAGACACGATACTAGTGTATCGCCCTGAGTAGTGTAGGCCAATTCATATCCCAATGCTGAACACACACGTGGCCTCCGTAGTAGAGGGAAAGGTACATTAAACAACCCGTCAGAAATTAACGAACAGTAATCACCCACAATCCTTGGATTTGCCAGCAAGGTGAATAATGAAAAAGTCAGGAACCCTGCTCGATTTCGCTAAGATTGACACGCTTTCAAAGCTGTCACAATACACCGAGCAGCGGGTACAACGTGAAGACGACCCTGTTAGAGCAATAACCTTCGTTTCAGAACGACCGCCCGTCGATGTTTTTGACGAATTTGACCCATCCGGTTTCCGCATCGAACTCGAAGACCAAGGCGAGTTCATAACCGCTTCTCTCACCCGTCGGCTGAAGGGCCAAGGTGAGGAATACGACGATGACGGATATCGGTATGTAGAGGGTGAATTCTACCTCTTTGCACACGACAACTCTGACGTCTATACTGCATACACAATCTCAGACAGCGACTTCTACAACTACGGACTCAAGCGGTACCTCCAAGCCCTCCCACCAGAACTATCGTTGTCTTTCATGGATAGCGGCGACCTTCGGCGCCTGTTCGAAGCACTCGATGACAGTATTGATGGTCAACTCATCGCAACAAGGGCGGTCATCAAGTCTCCAGGTGCGAACACAGATGTTCGGTATTTCGACGACACTGATTACTTCGAGGTGTTCAACTCACCAGAAGTCGCTGAAGAAGATTACTACGTAGACAAGTTGGAGTTTGAAGTCAGGCAGTCATCTCGAGACTTCAGTGGACAAGTCTCTCGAAAGGCTGAGTCTCGCTTCGTGAACGGCGAGAGCGCAATTTACTTCCAACTCTTGTTGGAGAACATTGCCTCACTTATTTCCGACAAGAGCGACCTATTTTCCAACCGATCACGTGAATACGGCTCCAGAGAGGCCGAACCAATACAAATCACTTACCGAGAAGGAGCAATCGAAGGGCGCGAAGAGAACTACCGGTTAATCCGTGCGCTGGACGGTCTGAGCAAATCTTCGGTCACGGTCTATCACGACAACCCGTATATGCACGCCTCTGTCCTCGACTTCAACGATGGAACCACAGCAGATGTATTTCTAACCTCCGACAGCAATGTTTCCATTATCCCTGGGTTCAATGCCTCGCAGCGAGCCCTCTCCCGAATCACCGACCAGATTCTTGAGGGCTTCCGTGAAGGTGACCTCTCCGTTGGGCGTGGGTCTAAACGAGATTTTGACGACTACTTTTCAGAGGGGTAGACACGCATGGGTGAGGAGGAGTACCGAGAATGCGTTGACGCTACCTTCGAGAGCTTTCGAACCTACGATCAATATGTCGACGTCGTCTCCAGCTGGGAACACTTTCTCACCGAACAGTACGATACCAATGACACGTTCTATTTCGATCGTTTCCCGGCATATTTCCCATCTGATTCGGATACATCGTTAGAACCCAGTTTCTCGGCACTGTTCAACGAGGACTATGGAATCGTATTTGATGTAAACCAAAAGCTTCCATCAGTCGAATCCCAATTTGAAACCAGACTCAACGAGCTGGAGCAATACGACCAAGACTTGCAGTTCCGCACTGGAAACGGTGATCTGGTCACCCCTTCACAGCACGATATCGCGCTGTTAATTCACGGGGATAACTTCCAAACCGAGAAGCTCCGGATCAGGAATGCACTTGAGGATGGTGAGTTGGATGTGGAGTCGAATCTGGTGTTGTTGAGCTACCAGTACATCGATCAGGATACTAACCCAAAGTACCAGTTCCAGAGGGCCTCGATGGTCGGGGATAACTTCGGAGATGACGCCCTACCCGACGCCCTTCAGATGAGTACTCGAATGTCGATGGAGGGGGGTACGTTTGAGAATATCAACATTCCGGCAGAGGTTTTCTACGACCGAAAGGCTACCGGGGTGTTGTTTAACACTGAGCCACCGTCACTGTATCTTGCGTGCTATGTCTGGCATACGGTGTTCTATGACCTCTTAGACGATGACCAAAGAATTGTCTGGCAGCGAAGAGACCCGACTAAGACCCTCGACTTGGTCGTCGATGTTAGTGACCTTACAGAGCGTCTGAACCGGGACTACATCCCAGGCGGCGGTGTGCATGAAAAATGGGTAGACAATACGTTGGAGTACATGTGTGTTGCCGAAACTGCAGAGAAAATCTCCGATGGTGAGTACTACGTGAAGTTCCGGAATCTACGAGACAAGCGTAGAGAGTACAATGACACGCTCAGCGACCGGAGTGAACACTCGGATTTAGCCCACCTCTTCGCTGAGTGGCACTGTGAGAATACAGTTGAGTTGGAGAATAGAGAACTGAATGAATTGGTGAAGGCAGATTCAGCGAACGGGCCCAATAAGCCTCGAGAAGACCTCACACAACCTGAACTCGGAGAGTTCTGATACGAATGGACGGTGATGCCCAAGTAGTGATTGAAAGGCGATTTTCTGCAAAGGAAGACTTGGCTGATCGGTATCAGGAGATGCTGGACAGTCAGTTGTCTGCAATTGAAAATTTCGACACAAAGGCTTGGAGGGCAGCACGGCTGGTTGGGATTCTACTGGGTGTACTTTTCACTGGTGTGTCGGTCTTCTCTTCAGAGGTTTCTGTGGAATTGACTGTAGAGTATCTCCCAGTAATCATAGCAGTAGGTTCTGGGGTTTCGGCACTGATTATTTCCCTCATCTTTGCTGCGTTGTGTATTCTAAGTACAACAGCTGGGTTCGGCCTCAGGGTGGAACTTGCAGATGCCCTCAACGAGGGTGAAGTCAATGAGGAGGACTATCCTGGGATTGTCACAAAGAGCTACTCAAAGAATATCGAGAACAACATCAAAGTAATGCGGGCAAAGGGGAGTCGGCTCCGATATGCTCTTTCTGCGCTGGTTGCTGGTATTCTAATGCTTTCGACGGCAGGGATTTTTCTCTTCGTGACGCTTACGTATTGGACTCAGATTGGATTCTTGGTCGTTGTCGCGGCATTGATTGTGTGGATCCTATACTACATCCTGACGATGCAGTATTCTGTGTTGGAGACTGAAGATGATGACACCGATGGAGACTGAGTTCGTGCCTGCCAACTGCTCGTTGTATCTGTGAATAGGTAAAAAGACGACCGAGAACGGAATTCTACAGGCTAAAAGTAGGGGGTAACCATATTTGTGAGACGACTTCCTCGCGTCTATTGTCGTAGTGTTTCTAAACCAGAAGGATATTCGACACTGTATTCTTCTGCATCGGTCAGATACGCTTCCCTTCGGGAGAGAATATTTGCGATGGTTCCTTGACCGATACCGGTCTCGTCTTCAATCTCGCGGTAGGTCGCGCCACCGTCACGAAGGGACAGAACACGGAGTGCTCGCCGAAAGTCGTCCCCAGGTACCTGTGCAGTCTTCGCATTGTTGTATGTGTAGCCGTACTTCGGTCGACCAAGGTCATCACCACGTTCTTTCTTCCGTTCGATAGCGCGGATGGCGTCCTCGATTTCTTGTTCTTTCTGCTTGCGAGCAATCAGGTGTTCAACGCTGCTGCCGACACTATCGACTTCGTTGTCGTCTTTCCACAGTACGAATTCAGCGTTACCGAATACGGTCGCTGCGCGTTTGATTTCGTTGAAGAAATCGTCGCGACTGATGCGATTCTTGTCTTTTCCAATGACGTACTGAAACTTGCCGGTCTTGAGCTCCGCGAGGAGTGTTTGGATGTCCCCGTTTTGGTCGAGGAGCTCGCCGTCGTACTCGTTTGGGTTGCGAGTGTATGTTGAGAACCCGGTGTGAATGCCGATGTCAATAATTTCCACTTGCGCTCCGGTGCCGAATAGGCCGATGCCGCTAGCGTGACAGTCAACGAGGGAGCAGGCAATTCGTGGGAGAACTTCTCGTTGTTCACGTAGGGACTCCTTCGCACTGTCTCCCTGACTTGACCTAATGAGAACAACAGCACGTTCACTCATCGTCCTCACCGTTTTCGTCGCGTTCGACGAACTCCACTTCGACCGCACCCGTATCCGGATTAACCGACCAGTGAATCTCCAAATTTTCCGCCGGAGGTGCACCTTTGATCATGCGTAGGGGTTGGGGGATGGTAGTAGCGACACTGGACTGGCCGCGTGGCCATGCTTTCGTCTTGTATGTAATCCGTTCTGTCATGATTAGAGGGCGTTTCAGGCTGGTTCTATTGTGCCTTACTCTATGTATTATTGTGTGCCTTATCTTTATAAGTAATTGGGGTTAGTGTAGGCCGCTGAGAAAACCCCGGTATTCTGAGCAGGAGCGTTCGAGGAAGCAATGGGCGTTTATCGGACAGGTGTCTTCGAAAAGTGAGGCAAGAGAAGGAGATGTTCTGTCGGCTAGTTTTTCTTTGAAACGTGGGGTTTCGACAGGGTAGAGAGGCCGTCTCAGGGGTCATCGCGAATCGCGGGTTTGCCACAGACGGCACAGTCGTGGTCATTCATGCTAATGTGTTGATTCAGAGGTGTCAAAAGAATAGCCACGGTCAATGGTCGACCGGTGTTTCACCAGATATCGGCAGAGCGACGACCAGCTTGGAACGCGACTATGAGCACAGTCAGGAATATTAGTGTCAAGCCCTGTGACCGCCCGATTAGCCCCTCCAAGATTAACACGCCAAATAGAATCATGCCGACGGGGAGTAAGAACCGAGAGACTTCACGCGCGATGTTCATGTAGGGTTGTCTAGACTTCGAGAAGTATAGAACCGGTGCACTCACGCGGGGGTACTTCCAATGTAAGTCAGAATGCTCTGCTGCTCGGACGTGTCTTCCCGGTCGGGGCGACCGTTTGCAATGCAGCGTTCGCAAACCCAGTATTCGTCGTCTTCGAACCAGATTCTGCGCCCTTCGCAGAATACTTTGTAGCGGTCACAATCAGCACAAAAGTCTCTGCGTTCTCGTTCGTCAATTGCGCGTTGCGTCTTTGGAGGGTGTCTATGAGTTGTCATAGAGAGGGGAGGCGAACAGTACGGGGACTGTTTCGATGAGAACCGTGGCAGGAGTCGAACCTGCCGTAAACGACCGGTACGGGGGGAAACTCGCCGGACGGTTAGTCTGCGATACTGATGTTGTCAAGCGTTGTCTGTCGCGACGAGTGCTCGTCAGATTCATCGATATTTTCAGCGTCATCGTCACCAACAGCGACATCGCTCGATTCTGGGTTCTTCGGTGGGAAATCGTTCTGATTGTATGCAAACATTCGGACGGCGTCGAGGACGATTTCGTTGTCAAGCGCGTCAGGATGGTCACTGCGGTCTTCCATCCCGAGGTCGACGCATACGTCCCAGCCTTCTCGTGTGAGACAGAATAACTGTAGACTGGTTACGGTACTCCCAGAGAGCTCGATTTGCATTCTGGCGTATCGTTCTGAGTGTTCGTAAACGCGTTCTGTTGGGGTTTCGAGGAGGGATTCCCAGGAATCTGAGAGTGGGATTGTGTCGTTGATGTTACGCAACATGGAGGTCTCCATTGGGCGAGTAGATGTCTTCGATTTCTTGTTGCAGAGCGGCAATCCACTCGGAAACGAAAAAGAATGCGAGGTCGTACGTCTCTTGGCCGTCTACATCGTCGAATCCAATCACGGACGCGAATCCGTAGTCTCGATTGACGTCAATATGCCGGTGAACTTCGATGTCTAGTTTTTCCCAGATGAACGGTTTTTTGGGGTCTGCTGCCGCGATTTCGAGGACTTCGGTTTTGTCGAAGAAGTCGAGAGTTTTGTTGTATGATTCTGTTTTGTGGATGGTCTGTTCAGATTCTGGAAGCACGTTGTAGTGTTCGGCGAGTTTTTCAGCGCGACTTTTTTGTATATTTTTCATATCTACAGATTAAGTTAAGGAATATACGAATAAAAACCTTTGTCAGATACTGGAATTTCAGACAGTTCTCGCCACACAACTTATTTGTACCCAACACAATGTGAAAATATGGGACAACGAGCTCTCCTCACAGAACGCGAACGAGAAGTCATCCAAGGAACTGACATCAACGATATTGAGAACGTCAACGCCTACAAACAGAAGATAAGAACACGTGTGCGCAAACGAATCAAAAACCTCGAAGATGACATAGAAATCCTCTCAGAAGAGGAACCCGAACTAGCCGACGGCGCCCGCCGATCAGTATGCGGGCCAAGCCCGATGTTCGAACAAGTAAGAGATGAAATCAGAGAGCTCCGAGAGAAGCTCCACAGTGAGACAGGGAAGGTATGATAACATCTCAAAGAGCAGAAAATAACCAACTCAATCAATGCCGGGTTCTACCACTCTCTCGCATGGAACCGACGATGATGTCGATGTGGTTTCGATGGCAGGACGTTCGGGCCGCTCCCGACAGTGATTAACGATCTTGAGGTCAGTCAATAGCATCCTCGTTTTCTTCCACACTGAGGTCTTCGAACACCATGGTTGAGGTAGAAGATCCAGGAACCAAACAGGTGAAGTCTTGTATGAGAAAACTAGAGTCAGCTCCAAGTGGTCGAATCAATTTCTGCAACCGCTTTCTGGACGTGTCGTTCCGATACAGTACTCTCGCCTGTGAGAGACGCTTCGGCACCGGCTCGTAATAACAACTCCTGAGCACCACGAGGTGTTGCGTTCCGTTCGACAGCGATTTTAGCACATAGTTCGAGAATTCCTTCACTTACAGCTCCGGATTTAAACGCAACTGCTGCCTTCTGCGTGAGAATTCTAGCCGTCTCTTCTTGCGAGTAGCAGTTGAGTTCTAGGTGTATCGGCCCACCATCAACAAAGCAGCCTGCCAGTTTTTCATACCGTTCCTTGTACGAGAGAAAAGCCAGACCTAGAGGGGGTTCTGTCGCTTCATTTCGCAATGGGAGAAGAACTTCTCTGATAATACTCTCTACTGGTGCTGTGAGCGTAAACTCGTCTATGATAACGATAACTGGGGTAGAGAGCGTCTGGAGTCGTTCCTGGATTTTTCCTCGGACTACCTCCTCCGAAGGCTTGCAACGGAGGGAAGGGGCATCGGTTGGGGAAGGCAGTTGATCGTCGAAACAACGACAGAGCAGGCGTAATGCGTTTCCACTCTTTGTCTGGTTCATCTGTTTGATCCAGACCGTCGACATCGTACTGTTACTGGTGTTCGGCTTTCGTTCCCACTCAAAGCAGTGTTTCGTGAGATAGGTTTTCCCACTCCCAGTAGGCCCAGAAAGGAAGACTACAGGTGGAACCTTTCCCTTCTCCAAGATGTCGACTACCGAACCAAGAGCGGAAAGTGCCGTTTGTTGGTTGATTGGTGCCTCATCTAACTTCTTCAAGCCTTTGAGTGCGGAATAGTCCTCAAATATTCGAGTATCCGGGATATCATCGAAGGGGGACATTGGTGCTACAACTGACTCATCTTACTATAGTTCCACCAGTTCCGATTCGGCCACCGGCACCTTGGTCTGGCGCTCTTCTCAAGAGCACTGAACTTGTTCGGGTGTCCGACTCCTGGGTATTATTTTCTGACCCGTTCTCGAATCACACGATTCGACTAACTCGTCATCCGAGTCGGTGGGGAGATGGAGTAGGCTCAGACAGACTGACGGCTAGTATCCTTGCACTGCAGGTATTACCTCGGGGATAAATCAGGGTGAAAATCACCCGTAACCAAGCCGACTGATAAGGAATCAGTCAGATCAATCAGGATACAAACACACACAGAGTGCCACTTCCAGTCTGAGCACTCACGAAGGGGGGTACCCCCTCCCTCGCCAGGACAAATAGCGGCAATACACTTAATACAACACTCCGTATACAATACCGTAGTAGGAACAAAAGTAAATTTATTACTAGTCCTAAACGTGAGTAACTTAGTCGAGTGAAATCTGAAAATTTTCTTAGTTCACCCCGACCCCCTTTCTGAACAGCCAGACTGGAACTGATACTCTGTGTGTCTCGACATGATTCTGTAATAACATAACACATATCATATGTTTCTATGGAACTCATTTAGAGATCACCAGTTCAGAGTTGGCCGTCATCACCCACACTTCTGAATACATCTCGGGAGAAGATTCTGGACTAACCCCATCAGAATCAGACCGACCGACTAATTTACGAAACGAGGTGTACCTCGATGAAGGCTTTCGAGGCGAGAGGTAGATGAAAAAAGGTTGACCAATAATAATAAGTGACTATCAACAGGAGATATTGTAACCCAAAATCGACCGCGTAATGCGGTTGTGTAGGTTTAATCTATGAGTTCATATCACTCTAATTATGTCCGGCCAGGTTCTGTGATTGAAAACCGGAACCGACTATGGAGGGTTGATCGGGTCGAGGGAGATGAAGTTGTTGCAACTGCCCTAGGTGGAACTGCAGCAGACACACACCGATTCTACTCACCCATCGAAAACATCTCCGAAGGTAGCCTTGAGCCACCTAACCCGAGTAAAATTGGGAATCCACAGTACCAACGGCTTCTACTTCAAGCGCACCAGCTTTCGATGTTGCACGGAACTGCTCCCCTTGTAAGCCTTCAGCGCTCACGTGTGATACCTACTGAGTACCAACTCACCCCTGTGGTGATGGCACTGGATATGCCTCGTGTGAGAATGCTTCTAGCCGACGACGTCGGTCTGGGGAAAACGATTGAGGCAGGTCTCATCACCAGCGAGCTTCTTGCCCGGAATCGTGCGGAGCGAATCCTCATCATTACCCCGGCAAACCTTAGAGAACAGTGGAAAGACGCCTTCAACCACTTCTTCCACATCGACGCTCAAATCATCAGTACGCGTCACCGAAAGGCGATGGAAAAGGAGCTTCCCCCCGGAGCAAATCCGTGGGAGCATCACTCGAAGCTAATCGCGAGTATTGACTATGCGAAACAGCCCTCTGTTCGGAACCAAATTCTCGAACAGGATTGGGATCTCTGCATCATTGATGAGGCACACAATGCAGCGAAACCACACCAAACATCAGCCGACCAAACTGTCGACATGCAGCGATGGAACGTGGCTACCGATCTCGCAGACCATGCTAAACATCTTCTCCTGCTAACTGCTACTCCACATAACGGCTACTCTGACTCGTTTGCTAGCCTTCTCCGAATGTTGGACGTTGGGGCTGTTTCAGGCCCACAACACGAACCGTATATCAACAGAGACGTAGCGAAGAAACACGTCGTTCAACGTCGCCGTGACGACGTCAAAGAGTGGTTCAAAGATGATGATCAGGAGAGTCCGTTCCCCGATCGAGACCAAGACGAGGTCTATGTCAGGCCAACCACCTACGAAAAGGAAGTTTTGGATGCAGTCCGAACCTACGGTGACACACTTCTTTCGACGGCTAGCTCGGGGTCGGCTCACGGTCAAACGCTGGCTCGCTGGTCGATTATCCACTTCCTCAAGCGGACACTCAGCAGCCCAGAAGCACTCCGACGTTCGCTTTCCAACCGCCGAGAGAAGTTAGAAGAGCGGCTCGAAGAGGCTGAGGAAGACGTCATAGAAGAGGACGCAGGGATTACGGAAGAGGTTGCTCGTGCGAATGCCCTCGACAACGATACTGGTGAGCAGTACTCCGAAGATGAAGCTGGTCAACGAGTCGAGCGCGTTGTAACCGGGGACAAAACCGCAATCGAACACGAACTGGAAGTTCTCGAAGAGGTTGCAGAGAAAGCGGAGAGAGTGACAAAAACTCGTGACAGCAAGCTCCAAGAGCTCTTGAAGAACACCCTCAGAAACCGCCTGAACACTGACCAGCGGGTCATCATCTTCACGAAATACACGGACACACTGGAGTATCTTGCCGACCAGATTGCAGAGAGTGGTCGATACGACGACTGCGACCTGTTTACCCTACACGGGAAGCTCAGTGAAGGGCAGCGAAGAGACCGGTTCAGCGACTTCGAGAATTCTAACCGAGCCATCCTGGTCTCCACGGACGTTATCTCGGAGGGGATGAACCTCCAACACGCGTGTAACCAAATCATCCACTACGAACTTCCTTGGAACCCGAACCGACTTGAGCAGCGGAACGGGCGTGTTGACCGCTACGGTCAGCCGAAGAATGTGGCTTACATTCGAACGATGGTGGTGGAGGATGAGATGGACGCGGCCATCCTCCAAACGCTGGTGAAGAAGGCAGAACAGATTCGTAGTGACTACGGATTCTCACCGCCGTACTTCGGCGACGACACTGGGGTTCTCTCCATCATCGAGGAGCAAGGACTCGACGTAGGAATCCCACAGACGACCTTGGATGAGTTCACCCAACAGACACCCGATCAGGGCAGCTCAAACGCATTCGACGAAGATACCCTCGAACGCATCAAGTCCGATTCGTTCTACGGCCACACCGAGGTAAACCTCCAAGACGTTCGGGATCGTCTCCAAGAGACTCAGGAACGGATGGGTGGTGAAAACGGATTACAGCGATTCGTCCGGAGTTCACTGAACTTGTTTGGTTGTCCGATGGAGATGAATGCCGACTCGACATATAGTGTCACAGTCACGGATGACCGGTTGTTGTCTGGTGATGTAAAACGCGAGTACGAACAGGTGACGTTCGACGCCCGACATGCCGAAGAGCACCAAGGCGTCGAGATGCTGGACGTTGCTCATCCACTCGTCCAACGGCTCATTGAGGTCTCCAAACAGACTGCGTTTACCGACGAAGATCGGAATGGGCGAACAGCAGCACAAGGGTCTGCTGAAGTGAATGAAGACACTGCAGTGTACACGATTCTAGCCAGGTATGTCGCCCACACTGAGCCAGACCCAACCATCATGGAGGAACTTGTGGAGGTGGCGATTCCGCTATTCGGAGACGAACCACTCGAGATGTCCGAGATTGACACAATCACCGACAGTGAGGCCAAACCGGCGGGGCGTGCGGAGCAAGAAATCAAAGCAGATCTTCAAGACGCCCTCGACCACCCACAACTTGAGGCGGCAATCGACGACCGGGTTTCAACCCGACAGTCCGAGATTGAGGCCGAACGCACATCGATGCGTGAGCGACTCGAATCGGTGAGCGACTCGGACTGGCTCGAAGGAATTGACGATGTAACCGTCGGCAGCACAGACCTGCTTGCCGTGACCCTCTACTACCCCAACTAACAATGAGTAAATCAGAATCTGCGTCCGACTCGTCGACACCCGGAACCGACCCCACGTACATCCCGTCGAACGAGACCACGTCGTTCATCGAGACAAGCGGGGGACTCCTTACTGAACAGACAATCCTTTCACTTCGTCAGGAGCGCTTCGATCACCCAGCAGCCAAGCCCGAGACGTTTGCTCTTCCGGGAGAGGAGCCACCGACACAAAACGAGCTTGAGGAGCGTATCGCCCTAATTTGGGAGGATCTCGTCGAGCGCTGGGACGAACTCACCCAGAAAGGCCGCCTGTTTGAGATGGATATCTCTGAGGCACGGTCGAAGTGGATTCTCAAGCTGTTCCAGGCACTCGACTTCGAGCCGGTCTACCAGCGCTCCAATATCGAAGTGGAGGGACTGAGTTTCGATCTCTCGCACAAGGGATGGCCAGACGACGAGATTGCGGACTACGGAAACATGGGTGGTGCACGGGCACCGATTCTCCACACCATCGAACCGGAAAGCGAGCGTGACCTCGATAGAGAGAACAAGCTCGACCGGAAACCGGAGGGTGCAGGACGTGGTGCTTCGAGCCCACACGATACGCTCCAGAGCTTCCTCAACGCTAGTAAGAAACACAATTGGGGAATCGTCACAGACGGCGTCACCCTCCGAGTGCTTCGTGACTACTACCACACGTACACGCGCGGGTACGTCGAGTTCGACCTGGAGAACATCTTCACGTCGCGGAATTACCAGGACTTCCGTGCGCTCTACCGTCTCTGTCATCCGTCCCGGTTCCTTCCACGGAACAAAGATGCACTGGACAAGCCGCTCGAAGAGGTTCTGAAGGACGACCGAGACGGGACAGAGGAGGACGAAGAAGCAGAGATATCGACGCCACTGGAGATGCTCTACCAGACGAGCCTCTCGACCGGCGTCAAGGTTGGTCAAGACCTCCAGTCGAACGTCATCAGCGCGCTTGAGACACTCGGCAATGGGCTACTGAACCCAGAGATTCGGGAGTTCCTGCGCGAAGGTGGCGAAGAAGAGGCCCAAGAGTACTACCAGGAACTGTTGATGATTATCTACCGGCTCTTGTTCCTCCTCTACGCCGAGCAGCGGGGCATGATGCCGGGGCGAGACAGCCTCTATACCGACGAATA
Source organism: Haloferax marinum (assembly GCF_009674625.1). GTDB lineage: Archaea > Halobacteriota > Halobacteria > Halobacteriales > Haloferacaceae > Haloferax > Haloferax marinum. The sequence continues at coordinate 2,286,625 of NZ_WKJQ01000001.1, forward strand.
CAGTGTCACTAAGCTCCGGCAGCGGGCTGAGAAACGTCGGTCGCAAGCAGACAACAATACCGACCTCTGGCACGGTCTGCAAGCAACGTTCAAGCTTGCCGAGGAAGGCAACAAGGAGTTGGGTGTTCCAGCCTACAACGGGATGCTGTTCGACTCCGAGAAGCTGAACCTCATCTCGGAGAGTGAATGTGCCAACAAGGCACTCCTCAGCGCAATTTCAGACCTCACTCTCATCGAGCACGATGGTGTCCTCCAGCGCATTTCGTACGCCGACCTCGGTGTCGAAGAGGTTGGTTCCATCTACGAGAGCCTGCTTGAGTTCACGCCGCGGCTAGCGGAGGAGAAACTGGAAATCGAGGGCGAGACAGTCCACTCAGGCGACTTCTACCTCGACTCCCGAGGGATGGAGCGCAAAGAGACCGGGAGCTACTACACAGACCCGAAGCTCGTCCAGGAACTCATCAAGAGCGCACTCGAACCGGTGGTAAACGATCGGCTAGCAAAAGCCGACGATACGAAGGAAGCACAGGAAGCTGCCCTCCTCGATATCGACGTCGTCGACCCTGCGTGTGGGAGTGCTGCGTTCCTCATCGCGGCGACGAACTATCTCGGTCGGCGTCTTGCAGAAATTCGAGAGGGGATGGAGTACCCGCTCGAAGACGACGTCCGAGATGCTCGCCGCTCCGTACTCCAGCACTGTATCTATGGTGTAGACCTCAACCCAATGGCAGTCGAACTGGCTAAGGTTAGTCTGTGGATCGACTCTGCGGTTAAGGACAAGCCGTTGAACTTCCTCGACCACCACATTAAGTGTGGGAACTCACTTCTTGGAACAAGCTCAAAACTAATTGAAAACGGACTCCCTCACGATGCATATGAAACCACTCAAGGTAGGGAGTGGTACGATGGTAATGGCCTTCGAAAACGAGTCCGGAACGAAAATAGTGAACGTACTCAGACAATTCTTGGTGAATATGCTGGTGGCACTAAGCCCGAGTATATTGATGTCGCCAAAAAGATAAATGAGGTTAATGAACTGAACTCCGAAGATATTCGCGAAAAGCAAAATCTGTACCGAGATCTCCGAGACAGTGATGTTTTCAAACGTGAAAAATTGGCATACGATGTTTGGACAGCCGCATTCTTCTGGCCCGTTACCCGGTCTGTAAACGAGTTCCCAACACCAAAAACAATCGACAGAATTCGTCGCGGAGGTGCTAATGGTGAGTCAGACTTTGAAGAGGTAATTAGTCGCACAAAACGTATTGCAGCAAGGCAAAATTTCTTCCACTGGGAACTTGAGTTCCCAGCAGTCTATGCCGATGGTGGGTTTGATTGTATAATCGGAAACCCTCCTTGGGAAACTTTTGAAGTTAAAGATAAAGAGTTCTTTGCAGTCGAAGCACCAGAGATAGCAAATTCGAGTACGAAATCAGAGCGAAAGAAGCTGATTGAAGAACTTGAATTTGAAAACCCAGAGCTCTATCAGAGATATCACACAGCAGTCCGTGACATGGATCGTACTAACCGATTTGTTCGTGAGAGTGGACGGTTCCCCCTCACAGCGGTTGGGCACATAAACACGTATGGCCTTTTTGCTGAACATGCGATCAATAATGTTAATGAAGAAGGGTATTCGGGGTCAATTGTTCCAACTGGAATCGCTACAGATTCCAATATGCAGGATTTCTTCCGAAGAATCATTAAAAATAACTCTCTCGTTTCATTATACGACTTTCAGAATACGGAGGGCATATTTGAAAATGTGACCACAAATTACAGGTTCTGCTTGCTGACATTGGCAGGGGAGTTCGTTGATATTGATGAGTTTGAACTGGCTTTCGAATTGACCAATGTAGACCAGTTGAATGATGTTGAAAGAAAATTTGATTTATCAGAAGACGAAATTGAACTAATCAACCCAAATACAAAGACTTGCCCAGTATTTAGGTCTCGGAAAGATGCAGAACTCACTATTGATATCTATGAGCATTCTGGGGCACTCAAACAAACAACAGGTTCCAATTCATGGGACATAAACATACGACGAATGTTTAATATGTCTGATGATTCTGGGGAATTCGTCACTCGCAAACAATTGATTAGTCAAGGCTGTCAACAAGATGGAAATCAATTCTACGACGAGGAGTCTCGTTTCCTACCAATCTATGAGTCTAAGATGATGCATCAATACGATCACCGTCATGCGTCATTTGAGTACGTATCAGATATCGACAATGGCAGTCCTGAAAGGCTTTCTGTGGAAGAAAAAAATAATCCATCACAATTAGCGTTTCCTCGATACTGGATGGATTCAGACACTTACGAAAATAAAGAGATGGGCGATTGGCACATCATATTACGGAATATTGCCCGCGCTACAGACGAGCATACAATCATTGGGACGATTATCCCGAACTACCCAACCGTTCACTCAGTAAATCATATTGAAGGAACAAACCCTGAAGATGGGGCGCTCTTGTTGGCATGCTTAAATTCATTTGTTCTAAATTATGTTGCTAAACAGAAAATTAGCGGAATGAATATCAGCCATTACATTTTACGTCAACTTCCAGTTCCAACCCCAGATCAGTTTGAGGAATTTGATATCGGAAACGAATCTGCGAGTGAGGTTGTACAAAACTTGGTTTTACAACTTATTTACACTGCTGAAGATTTAGCCGAGTTCGCAGCAGAAATTGGGGGTGCTAAAAAACCATATCAGTTTGACGGTGAAGAGCGCACAAGAGAATCTATTAGATTTGAACTTGAAGCGATTCTCTTACACATCTACGGAGTAAGCGAATCTCAAATTGAGACCGTGTTTGACCGTTTCGACCAGACAAAAAAGAATGATATCCAAAAGTATGGGGAGTACAGGACTCAAAACAAAATCTTGGAAAAATACAGAGACTTGGAAGACCGGGTTAGTGGAGGGAGAAAGTGATGTCCCGAATGAATCCCTTCGAGGCTCTCGACGACATCCAGCAGTCGTACCGATCCTACGTCGAGACGTTCCAGCAGTTCGAAAACGAGACCATCGAAGAATGGGTAACACGACGAATCGACCGAGGTTCGGTGCTGTGGAAGGAACCATTCGTTCAGCTCAACCAACGATTCGAGGAGGGAACGCCGCTCAAGTCCTTCGTCGACGACGGTGTGCTCCACGAAGGCGTCCTTGACGTCTTCACTGGCGGCGACGGCGAGCCGATTCAACCGTACAAGCACCAGTCCGAAGCGATTCGGTCGGTGACCGATGGCAACAACACCATCGTTGCAACCGGCACGGGGTCAGGGAAGAGTTTCGCCTTCGGAATGCCCATCATCAGCCACTGTCTCGACGCTCGTGACCGCGGCGAGGACGGCATCAAGGCGGTCATCATCTACCCGATGAACGCACTGGCGAACTCGCAATACGAGGACTTCGCCGAACGTCTCGATGGGTCTGGCCTTCGGCTAGCGTTGTACACTGGTGATACTCCGTACAAACCGGACGAAGGGCGAGAGTTTATAAAGCAAAGCATGGGCAGAGATATCCCATATGACTGTGAAGTGCTCTCCCGCGAGGAAATTCGTGAGGATCCACCGGATATCCTCATGACCAACTACGCCATGCTGGAGCTCATCCTCACCCGACTTGAGGATAAGCAGCTCTTTCCGAAAGACCACAAAGGTGTCCTTCAGTACCTCGTCCTCGACGAGGTTCACACCTACACTGGAAAGCAAGGGGCTGACGTCGCCTCACTCATTCGTCGACTCAAGCAACACACCGGAACCATCGGCGATATAGATTGTATCGGTACCAGTGCTACCGTCCAGAGCGGCGAGGGTATCGACGCCGAGGAAGAGATTGCTGACTTCGCGGAGAAGCTGTTCGGCGAGTCTGTCTCTCAAAGTAACGTCATCGGTGAGTCTCACTATTCGCTCCCGTTCACAGAGGGTGAATCGCTACCGAACCGTGTGCAGATAAAGAATGAAGATGTCGAAGAATTCGACGGTTCGATTTCTTCTGCTGCAGCGCTGGCTGAAAAGCTCCTCGACCGTGAGTTGACACGGAAAGAGCGTGAGGACGAAGATGCGCTCGGTGATGCACTTGCAGGCCACCCAACCGTCAAGTTCCTCCAAGATGCGCTGAATGAGGAAAGCCAGCCTGTTCGAAGCACAGGTGACGAAGACGATGACGATCTTGTAGACCAGTATCGTCGCGAGCATCGTAGTGCATCGCCTCCACGGGCATGTGAGCGCGAGCTGCAAGCCACTCTCCTAGCCGGAACAATTGGAACGATTGACGTTCAAGGCGAGCGCCAGCCAATCTTCGTCCCAAAGCTCCATTCATTCTTCAGCCAGGGCTCCGAGTTGGTTGCCTGCATAACTGAAGACACATTCGAGGATGCAGGGTCTCACCTGAGTACTGCTGGCGATCTCGAGTGCCAGCACTGTTCTCGGTTCCATGGGAACGAACGGTCTGCGTTCCCGCTCCTGTTTTGCCGATCTTGTGGTCAGGAATACTACAGCGTCCTGATCACAGAGGATGGTGAACTGGTTCAGAAGGAAATAAACGAAGCACCAAGCGACGACGAACCTACCAGCGGTTGGTACCTGAGCCCAGATGGTTGGGATAGCGAAGAGACGCCAATCCCCGACGACTGGATTACGGATACAGGAGACATCAGAGACCGATACCGAGAGGCGGAGCCGGTTTCAGCAACCTACTGTCCCGAGCACAACGCACTCACATTTGGTGTACAAGATGACCAAGGAATGCTTGACTGCGGTTGTTTCGCAGTTCAAGGTATCCAAGTAACCGCGTCTAAGGCACCATTCCTGTTCTGCTCGAACTGTGGTGTCCACTACGACCGACGGCCAAGTGAGTTCAACAAGCTATTCACCTTCGGCTCTGTTGGTCGTTCGACTGCAACAGACATCCTCGTCGAAGGCAACCTCCGAAACCTGCCCTACGAAAAACGGGATGGTGAGGTTGTTGTCGACGAACGAAAGGTCATTGCGTTCTCGGACAACCGTCAAGACACCGCGTTGCAAGCGGCTCACCTCAATAACCTGTATCAACGGGTTCACTTCCGCAGAGCACTGTACCACTCGCTTGTCGAAGGAGACAAATTCCGCAGCAGTGGCGAACCACTATCGTTGGCTGATGCTGGAACGAGTATCTTTGATACGATGGCTGAGTTCGATGCATTACCCCAATATGCTGTGACTGAGAGTAAGTTCGGGCCTAGCCGAGCAGCCCAAACTCAATACAGCAACTATCTGTTGTTCAACACGATTCTCGAACTGGGGTCGAGCCAGCAACGAACTCAGCAAAACCTCGAGGACACAGCACTCATCGACGTCGAATACGAGTTCCTTGACCAATTAGCAGACCTCGAAGAGGCCTGGGAACACATTCCGCAACTGAGTAGGTTATCGGCTGAGGAGCGTGAAGATTACCTCAAAGGTTTCCTCGACATATTCCGTCGTGAACTCGCGGTCGACCACGATAGTGTACTTCAATACTGGGACTTTGAGCGGAATACCATCGAGAAGATTCGAGAAGAGGCCCAGTTCCATGGTGGAATCCGATTCCGATTCCCTGTAGGGTACAGTGATACTGCGTCTAACGACTCCTGGAAAGCGCGTGTGCACAGGATGACGAGCCCACGTTCGCGCCATCTCATGTGGACTAAGCGAACGCTCAATGTTGACCGAGAGGTCGCTGAAGAGGTTGTGAACAAGACAAAGAACGTTCTCAGCCAACCAGACTACGGGGAGCTTCTGCGGGAAGAGAGCGTCAAAGACGTGGGGAATCTGCTGATGCTGAACCATCGGCTCATGCAGATTGTTCCAGCAGACTCTGACGAGGTCAGCTACTGTCCAAAATGTGACTCACCTACAACCCGCCAACACATCTCGTTGTGTACCAGAACAGGCTGCGGTCAACTTAAACCAGAGTCGAGAGATATCACGGACTCGTACTTCCACAAACTCTACACAGAGCCTTTCGAGACCGCTGTCAACGTTCTCGCAGGAGAACACAGCGGCCAAGTAGACGGTGACAAACGGAAAGAGATCGAGAACCGGTTCCGTGAGGGTGATGATATGAACGTCATCGTCTGCACACCAACGATGGAGCTTGGTATCGACATCGGGGCGTTGTCCAGTGTCTATATGCGCAACGTTCCTCCGAGCCCCAGTAATTACGCCCAACGAGCTGGTCGTGCTGGGCGAAAAAACCAGGCCTCGATAATTACCACGTTCTGTGGGAGTGGGTACGGTCGTGGGTCACACGACCAGTATTTCTACCAGCATCCAGAGCGAATCATCGCTGGTAAAATCAGTCCGCCAAAGTTCTTGATGAACAACGAGGATCTCCTACGATCCCACATCAACTCGCTGGTTCTCGAGACGATTGACATCAAACTGCAAAATGAGATTGGGGCATTCCTCGACCTTGACGAGGACAAAGATGGGCGATACCCCCTCGTCGAAGACTTCAGAGAAGAAATCGAAACCAAGGTAGAGGACGGTCGAAACCGGATTATCGCTGCTGTCAAAGAAGCGTTCAAACAGGAGATAGAAGATGATGAGATCGGTGAGTGGCTGACGGATGAGTTTATCGAACAACAGGTCGATTCGTTCGTTGAGAGTTTCGACCGGGCCTTCGACGCGTGGCGAACAGAATACGATAGACTCACCGAAGAACGCCGAAGTCTGAACAGGGACATCGGTCGTGGTGACGGTGGAAAAGACAAGTACCGTCGACGTACGACAGTGGAGGCCAGGCTTGACGACATGCGATCCGGTAAGAAGAGTTTCTACACATACCGGTACCTTGGTTCGCAAGGCTTCCTGCCGAATTACGCGTTCCCGCGTTCGAACTCGACGCTAACATTCCAGACACTCGAAGACGACATTGAGCGAGACAAAGTTCTCGCACTTCGTGAATTCGCTCCGGGTAATACGGTATACTTCGGTGGTGAGCGCTTCCAGATTCAGTACGCACGGCCTCGAACTGAAGACGCACAGCCAGTAACACAACAAATGCGAGTCTGTGATGAGTGCGAGACGATTCTCATGGGCTCGAAGGCTGAAACCGCCGCAGCGTGCCCGAACTGTGAGCATTCATTCGAGGAGACCCATCCGAAGATGAATGCGATGGAGTTCCCCGACCAATTCTCCATCCCACGCGGGAACATCACAAGCGATGAAGAGGAGCGCATTCGCAGAGGGTACGACATCAACCCATACTACGAAATGACCGCGGATGCACGTCGATACACCTTCGGCCCAGACAACAGTACTTCCCTGACATACGAAGGAAATGCGAAAATTGTCGTGGTGAACAGCGGCCCAAGGAACCAATCCGAGGATAGTAGTATAGATGGGTTCGCGCTTTGTCCTGACTGTAATAAGTGGCTACTGAGTGATAACGCTGTAGAAAAGCACACCGAAGACGACGGAAAGCGTGCGTGCAAGAACAATGTGGCCCCTGAAGATATCCTACGTGACGTGGAACTCTACTCAGACGGGAACCACGACACGGTAACGGTGACAACTCCTGTTACTGAGGGCATTGAGAATGTTGAGTCATTCTACCGGACGTTAAAGGAAGCGTTGTACCAAGGAATCCTCGTAGAGTTCGATCTCGACGCACAAGAGCTTGACTCGTTCTTGAAGCCTGCTGCTGATGGCAGCGGAGAGTACACGATTGTATTCTACGAGACGAGCGAGGGAGGGGCAGGGGCACTCCATGCTCTCGTCGATGAGGCCAGACTAAGACGAGTCATTCACGAAGCGAAGGAAATAATCCATGGTGACAGTGACACCGGGTGTGAGAAGGCCTGTTATGAGTGTCTCATGACCTTCTACAACCAGCGTGAACATGCATTATTGAACCGGTCACTCATCCAACCATGGCTTGATGAAATGAGCGAAATCACGCTGTCTGAGAGCGAAAGCGACGGTTCGATGGAGGCTGAATTTGAGGAATTGGAAAAGCAATGTGAGTCAAGCTTCGAGAAGGACGTACTAGCCGAAATTCGAAAGCGAGGCTACAGGCTCCCCTCTGAAGCACAAAAGACGATTTACGATGGTGACGAGCCAGTCGCTGAAGCAGACTTCTACTATGAGTTGGAACCGCAGCCTCTGCTTGTGTTCGTTGATGGCGACCCACACGAGCTAGATCATATTATTCGAGATGACCGAGAGAAGCGACGAAGACTTCGGAAACTAGGCTACCGTATCGTGCCGATTTCAGATATTGATCAAGTCAAAGACCTCGGTGATGCACTGAATTGAGCAGTGTGTGTTTCACTGTTGAGAACTCTGATAGGCAACATCGGCTTCTTTTTTGATTGAGAACGACCAGAACTCCATGAAGAGCAATCAGAGCTTGAGACAAGTGAATACTCACCCTTCTTGACCGGCCCCTCAACCAAAGGGGGAGTATTCCATGTCTAGCTTCAGCACCGGTTGGTCTTTCACTGCTCTACGAAACCATGACCGTGCAGGCGAGTTCAGCGGCACTGCTACTGATGCGTATGTTTTGGATATTCCTGATAGCGATACAGCCGAATCGCCGGAGTCAACGATTGAAACAGCAAAGCAGTGTTAGCATCTCTGCAGCGAATAGTAGGCGAAGGCTAGTTCAATTCACGACTAAACGCATCGTGTGCAGCACACAATTCAGAAAGGCCGTCAAGAGGTTCAACAGTCTGTTCAGACCTCCGATAGTGAACAACACCAGCTGAATCAAGACGTGGTAAGTGCCGTTGTATTAGGCTGATACGAGCACTATGTCTGTCGACTCCATCGGTATTGAGATATTCAGCAATCCGTTCCACGTCAACTTCGTCTTGGTTGGTCTCAGCGAGGAAGATTGCAACTTGTCGACGACGATTATTTGCGAGAACGTCATAGTACTCGGAGACAGTTGCAGGATTGCAAACTGGAAGATTCTTATCCAGCTTTCCAAGCTTTTTCAGCAGGATTTCGAAGATATTCATTGGGCTCGTTTAGAACCCCTCAAAGGCTAGTATTAAAGCCAAAGACCAGCCATCTACTGAATCATAAAAACTAGACGAATACACAACTACGCGTCTACCGGGATACGCGTATATTCGGATACCGGGATACCGATAAAGTAGCTTCATTGTGAAAATCAGGTTCATACAGACTCTATTCTTCTTTGTCTGAAAGATTAGAATTCTCCGAGGGAATTGGCTGAAACCAGACTGAAAGCGCGAGTCAGTACTGAAAGAGCGAGAACTGAAAGTTGCAAAACCGAAAAAGAGACTGACCTCTTCGCCTACGCAACCATTTTATTTTCAGAACCATTAAAATGAAACAATGTCATTGAACAATCCTTCTCACCCCTCTTCTCCCGAGAGGCCCAACACATTGTCAAAGGTAACAACCACTAAAGACCGGCAACCACAGCTGTGGAAAGACAGCTCTCATGACTACGATGGGTTCGCCCGTTTGCTGAATTCTCTCGCAGAGACGATGACCACCGATGAGGCAATTAACATCTGCCTTTTCGTCGAATCGATCGCCGACCAGTTTGCCAGAGGGTTCACAACGGTGGAGAATAGGAACACAAAAATTGACCTCGCCCGCGGGCACGGAGAATTGAACCAACTACTCTCCCCAAGTACCATAGAGCGTGCAGAAGCATTTGAACTAATCAAGCCTCCAACCATCTACAACGGCTGGGTGGAGAATTTTCAGCATAAGGTAGCACGACGGACATTATGGGATCTCGGGTCTGTAGCGAAGGAATATCTAGACATGGAGAGCATCCGGGGATACGATGAAGAGACTGAGACCCTACGATCGGATGCAAATGAGGGGGTTGCGCACCGATACATCGTGCGACTAGCAGAGCACGTTTACCGTGGCGAAAACAAGCGCGTGAAAACCTACGTTCGGTCAGATAGCGTTGCAGAGATCCCTGAAGACCTCGCGGAGACAGTTGTCGACATTGTCGCCTATAATCCAGATGGAAGCATCTACGCTACATGTGAAGTTGAAATGCAACCTGTTGACCGCCAACACATCACCGATGACGCTCGGCTACTCGCGGCTCTGCCGGGAGACAGCGATTGGGTTGTTCACCGCAAACAAGATGTCAATCGGCTCCTCGATACCTTCGTTTGTGATGGTGCAATAACGCTCCCAGAAGGGCATCCTGGATGGAGTGCCTATGACCTGAGTACTTCGATCGCAATGGAGCGACTACAGCGTGTTTTCGAGGCCACAGATGGTTCTGTTCCAATTCTTGAGAGCCCAATAATCACCAGTATCAACACTGCAGACAACATCCGTGGGATGGCGCAAGACGTCCGTCCAGAAATCTTCAGCGAGCTGAATATCGACTGAGAGGTTCTGTACATGACAATACACCCCGACAAAGACTCATCTGACGAAACCGATGGTAAGTATTCCACTGAAGAGAAGATGAGCTTTGACAACTTGCTGAAAGCAAGTATCCGCGAACGAGCCGACAATCAAGAGTCATTGGACAACCTCGTAGAAAAAAGTCGTAGTGCTGTGACTTCTCAACAGCCATCGGAGGAACCGCAAGCACCGAAAGAACAGCAGCGAGAAGAAAGTGCTAGCATCAAGCGGCAAGCACTTTCCGACGGAATTGGTGATGCTTACACATCAGACCGCCCGTCCCTATCTCTTGCAGCAGGTGAGACATTTCGAGTTGGGTTGCATACAACCTATGAACTCATCCGCACAACAGTTGACGAGGATACGTACTATGCTGTAATCCAAGTCACTGATAGATCCTACGCACGCCACGACGGTGTGGTATCTGTCAGAGATTTTGGGGCCGATTGGGGGTACTCGACTCTCGATGTCGACGATGAGTTGCTTGAAGATGCGATTTCTCGCCAGCGAAAAGAAGACCTTCGGGAAGGACGTGAGCCTGTTGATTGGCTGACCGAAGAGCAATACCAGGCGATTCAGACATGGTACCGCGACCGGGTAGAAAGTTCTCTCCTCCTTCTTGAGGATTACCCGCGACGACATACCAAGGAAGTCCATGTGTTCGACCAGTTCTTCGTTGTTGACGGGAACGAAGCGATGGGACGTTTGGGCATGTCTCTGCGGAGCCTCTCGGACAGGCAAACTCAGGTAATACTGACTGCACTCTCTCGGTTGGTGTGGGCTCAGACTGACCTACCCACGCAGTTGCGCAGGCACGTGCGTGAGACTATTAAGTTCCCATTGCTCGCCCTTATTACGTTCGATGGACGTGATTGACTGTTGTCAGAGACTGAACGAATCACGAGCAATCTGTAGGGGCAATAAAAACTTGTTCTGACAGTAATGCACAGATTGCGGTGAAGAACAAACGAGTCCTGCCTGCAGTCTAATTGGCAGGCTATAGGTACTGTTTCAGCCATCAGTGGCAGCGAGAAGATATAGATGATTAGTCTCGCGTAGGCACAGGAGTATGAACGGGGAATGGTTGACCGACATGAGGTGACGTCTGGTGGTGTTTGGCTGAACGTCTCTGTATATACGTATATCCGAATATTTCGCTATGCAGATATCTAGATAGATGTCTCCACAGCTACGCGTGAAGTTGTATTCCTGCCTGCATAGATATCTACCTGCACCAGTACTCGACTACGCACCGATTCGTTTGTCGGAGTACCTGTCTACTTGTCTATCCGCCATGAAGGTGGTCGGGAACGACTGCGTGATGCATACGACACCAATCAAGTAACGGCAAGCCCATCCGGTTACCGCGAGGAAAATGGCAATAGCGGCACTCAGTCCCAGGTATTTTGAAACAGATAGCCTCCTTCTGGGAAACGCCTTGTTCAAGAATTGTGGCTCTGTTGAAGCCCTCAGAGCCCGATAGAAACAGTGTGCTGAATCTCGAGGCTGAGTTCAGTACGCGACCTTCGTATCCTTCTTGATTCTCCACTGAGCGAACTGTTCAGTATCTCCTGCGAATATGATATTGGGCTAGCATTTAGTGGTGAGGGGAATAGGTGCCGTTAATGAGACAAAGTAGATTACACTGGATAATTATCCTACTTGGAGTGGCAGTGTTTTTAGCATCAATCCCACTCGTTTTTTGGGAATTTGGACAAACAGGGTTGAATGCACTCTCGATTGTATCATCCACTCTTCTCACAATAGGACTCGTAGTATTATACTGGCAGCAGCATAGGGTTCTCCGGTATCAACAACTACCGCAGCTCGAGATAAGCGAGTTCAATATGTTCGGCAATTTTGAGATTATTCAAGTAGACATTTCAAATGTAGGAGGTGGCCCTGCAACATCAATGACATTTAGAATAGACATATATGAATTGAGCGGAGAAGGGCCACTCCAGACCACTCAAGGGAGATTGCGTAGGATTGAGTCACTCGGTGATGGGTCGGAGAAGAAGACACGAGCATCTTCAATTCGACCGTCCGAAATCAATATCAGCTTCGAGACTGAGTCTAAAGGAGCACTTGGAAGCGGGGCACGTACTCAAAACCAAAAATCGCTTGCCAGCATTGTGGCAAAAGAATTTGAGAAGGGGAGGGATGTTCTCTACGGAAAGGTTTTGATTGAGTACCATGACAAATTCTCGCAGGAGAATACGTTTGAGGCCGATTTCGCACTCAAGTTCACCAGACCTGATGAACTCGAATATGAGGTATTCGACTTTCAGCCGTGGGCAGACGATAACCAACAACCAGCCCTCGGTGGTTGATTCCCGTTCTGCACTGAGTTATCTCTCAACTTCCTAATCTGGAGTACATTCTGTACAAGATATGCGCGCTGAGTTCAGCACGTTCTCAGAAACCTCACCGAATGCTGTCAGAAGCGACGTGACACAGACAGAGGGCCTATGTATCACTTCACACGGCACGTGGAATTATCTCGAAACACGCTAGTACCGGCAGAAGTGTGCTTGATTCGCACCTGTTCGGGCAGGGAACTGTGGGTGATTGGGACGAGAACAAGTAATTCTCCCTGCTGTGTCTCCACCCACTCCTTCATAGAGTTCGAGTTCCAGCAACAAGGCGTCCACGCTCCCGATTCGAGGTGGTTCCACACGTCCACATCACCGTAATAATGACCGTCACTGCATCGATAAACTGTCCCCTCGCCTTCCGATTTAGTCATATATTCTCTCCCTCTGCATCCATCTGTGGCTGGCCGAAGTGCTGGTGAGTATGTAGCAATCGTCTCTCATTTTAATCAACCAACCTGCACTGAATCAGCCGAGTTGTACGACTGTGTACTGTTCGTCGTCTTCGTTTTCCCGAGGGAACGATTTCGTGCTGAGCGAGAATGGAGAGCGATTGATCGACATTATCGTTCCATTGGTGCGTCAAGTGAGGGGTCGGCATCGAGAATCGTAGACAGAGTTGGCTGCATCTGGTCGAGTAGCTCAGTTGGTTCTACGAACTGTCGCTCTGGGTCATAGGTTATGAGCCCTCCCGAGGCCAACTTTGGGAGGTGGACGTGATGGAGCGAGAGGCGAACCTTTGTCATCGCGTCCTCAGACGCCTCTGTACTGGTCGTCTGATGATTGTACGTGAGGACGGTCTTTGTGAGGTCGTTCAACGTCAACGACCGGTGCTCTTCTGTGAGCACCGCAAGCACGATTCGACGAGTCTGGTTCTGACACAGGCTGAGTACCGAGTTGAAGTCAATCGGTTCCTCAGTCACCATACGTAGCTATGACCCCTGTCACGTATCAGCCACACTTTTTAGTATACAACCTGTTTAAGTATCAGTCTGGTCGGACTGTGATGGTCGAGAGCGTCCTCCCGAGGACGTGCTTGATTCCGCGTCGGAGGCGGGAGGCGACTGCCTGCTGTGAGATACCGAGTTCCTCGCCGAGTTCTGCCATCGTGATCTCCCGCGGAGACTCGAAGTAGCCACGCTCGTAGGCGAGTATCAACGCCTCTTGCTGGGTGTCAGTGAGAGTGTCTTCTGTTGCACTCTCAAGCCGTGTGAGCGCGTGCAACGCCGTCAACGTGATAGGGATGTCCAGTTCTCGACAGCGTCGTTGAAAGTCTGCGATGTCGCTTTGTTGGTCGCCGCGTACCTCGAACGTCCACTGCTGGTTTGTGCCGATGGCCCCGATGAGCGGCACCTCTGTCTCCGTCAATATAGTGAGCACGTCGGCGTACTCCATCGACCACTCGACGCGTAACAGGTACTCGTCTTCAACAGAGTCAACGAGACGAATATCCTTCACGCCCGGGTGCTCGGTGAATGCGCCCTCGATGTCGTTGACTTCGGTTCCCCGTACCCAGAAGTAGGGAATCACCACGTCCCGCGCGGGGACAATTCGCTCCAGTTCGACCGTCACGTTCGGCAGTTGGTTGAACACAGTCCCCAAGGGAAATTGGTCTGACGGAACTGTGAACGTCGCCTCGGTAGCCATCGTATGTACCGTCCACGTCCAACTGTAAATGTTTGCCACTAATCAACTACCATTCTCGTGGTGCCACCGGCCCGGACGCAGTATCTCTCGCCCCGAGAATCGGTATCAGGTGCATCTTGTCCCAAACAGTGGGCTCGCTAATACGGTATTCGAGGTCGTTACCAGCTCCCTCTGTACGTAACACTGAGGCCGGGAACCTCACCTGACCGATACGCGCGCTGTATCTCGCATGGCAGTTCAAACAGTATCCTGATCTGGTAGGTTTAAATCTGGTCAGTTCGCACACCTACTTAGCGGCTGTTTCATCGATGAAGGTGTTGAACTGATAGGATCTCAACAGAGCCGTGGAAGTATACTACGAAGAAGACAGAGAGGGAGACGGTAGTGCTTAGAGGTTGTCGAGGTAGCTGCGCCGCAGATCCATCTTCTCGTACTCAGTCCGAGAGTCGTAGTGCTCGTCGATAACGTCCTTGCTAACGTTCATCCTGTCACTCACGACTTCTCCTGGGGTGTCTGTGTTCAGGTAGTGCGTGATTGCGCCTCTACGAATGCTGTGTGGTGCACTCGAGGATGGGCATTTGCTTGCGTACATTCTTCGCATCGCTTCACAGTCATCCTGTTCGCGGTCGTGAGGACAATTACCCCCGTTGTAGACACAGGTTCTTGTGACTCGATAGATGTAGGTGCGGATGATGTTCTTCGTCAACCGCCCTTGCTTGCTGGTGAACAATGGCCTCCGCCCGTAATCATCTTCCACATCGTATCGGTGCTCATCGATGTAGTCTCGGATTATGTTGCATGTGCGCGTCGAGAGCGCAACTGCACGTTCGCCACCATCCCTGTTCTTCAACGTTGTACCCGTCTCAGGACGATGGTTCAGCTCAACGTATTCGGCTCGCAAGTGTAGGTCGTCGAGGTCGACGCTGTGTGCAGCACCCATCCTGCAACCGGTCTCCCACAAGAACCGGAAAAGGGTGTGTTCGACAGAGGCGTAGTGATATTTGTCGTGGTAGGCGAGGATGGCGCTGGCTTTGTTTTCGCGTACGATGTCTTTGTCGCGCACGTTAACGCGCTCCAAGCTGGGTGATCGGACGCTGTCGGCCACGCCATCGCGCACGCCGTCAATGCTTTCGCAGAAACGGAGGAACACTCTGAGGGTGTCCATTTGAGATTTGAGCGTGACGATGTTCACTTGCTCGCTACGCCATTTTTTGAAGCGTTGGATGTCACGTCCGCCGATTTCGTTCAGGTTCTCAATCTCGTTCTTGTCGCACCAGCGTACGAAGTTGTGCAGCCGGTAACCATGGCTCTGAAGCGTTGCTTCGCTAACTTCGCTTTCGCGGTCTTGTTCGTAGATGGCAATTGCTTCTTTTGGTGCCAGCGGTTCTAGGGGTTGCTCGTTGGGTTTCGTCATGATTTTGCTCTCCGTGTGGGGTCTACGGAGGGCATGACTGCCGGGTGGTCGCTCGCGCGCACCGACTGGCCGGTAGCGCGGTATTCGCGCTGGCTCATCGTTATGTCAGTTTGCGTTTGCTTGATTGCGGGCCAGCCTGCGATGACAGTTTCCTTCGTGGAGTCGGAAGCGCAGCCGTCCAAAGGACGGCGAGAACCGATAGGCCGTAAGCTCAATGACGCGAGGCCGCAGGCCGAGTGTCATCAAAGAAGTCTGACATACGCGCAGCGTCAGCGAGCATATGTCAGTCTTCAAATAGTTCGAATCTGAGCCGGCCCATATTCTCCCCACCTTTCACAGACTACGAGCGAGAGCGAGTAGTCCGAAAGGTGTGGGAGATTTCACCCGGCAAAGATGCGAATCAGGGAACGAACAGAGTGAGTGACCGTGGTTCGAATCTGAGCCGGCCCATTTCTACCCCTTTCAACGACCTACGAGCACCGCGTAGCGTGTGTGAGTTCTGCTAAAGTGACTGTGTGGGCGACCGAAGATTCGAACGCCCGAGCGAGAGCGAGGGAAGTTCGAATCTAAGCCGAGTCATACTGTATATCCCCCTTTTTCATTTTCTCACACTTTCCAGCCACCGCCGGGGTAATCGCAGTGACGCCAGTCGAGACCGATGTTGCTACCGAGCAGGTCGGCCATGTAGTACCACTGGTCCAGTTTCTCGGCGTCTTCCTTCAGCGTCGAGAACGAGGTGTTGTCGTTCGTCGCGACTGTGAAGATGAACGCGGCCGCGGTGAGGAGCGTGGCGAGGGTGACACCGCTCCCGCCGAGGTTGAACGCCACGTCGGAGAGTGTCACGTCGAAAAGCGACCTCGATGCGATTCCAGCCATTGCCGATGCCCCGATGAACGTCGCCATGGCCGCGGCGGCGTCTTCGGGGTCGAATGCCATCTTTGACATGTTACGGCATCCGCGGCCACCCGTTCTGCAATTACACTCAGGAAATCCTGAGTGTTGGGCTACTCAATCCTCTCGAGGTTCTCACCCCGTCCGAAGGATTAAGTACAGGCGGGTGGCCGGCGGCAGTAGCGATGTTCAGAAAACTTCGAAATCACGACGGAACGCCACTGATTGCGTTGGACAAAGACGAATTAGAGATGGATGGTGTCCTCGAGGATGGTGTTGCTCCGGATGGGAAGCAGATGCACGTGCAGCGGCTTGGGGAAGGTGTGTATGTTGTTCGGGATGTGTCGGATGGAGGGATTGCAGAGTTGCCCGAATTCATTCATAGATGAATTGGAGTATGTGTATTGGGTTTCTCTGATTAGTCTATCTCAAAACAAAGACCCGAGTTCGTTGCCATCAGCGTACGAAACTGTCCAGAGTTACACTCAAACCTGTACTACTAGTGTTCTTTTTGTACGTGATGTGCGTCTATTATTAATTGATGCCTGAGATTGAAGGAGAGATACCACAGGATGTCCAAGACAGCTTGACATCTTTAGCAGAGGAACTCTATTGGGGTGGGTTAAATTACTACGATGCTCGAGATGTGATTTCTGAAAGGGCAGAAGACCTCGGCATGGAGGTTATCGGAATTAGTGATAACCGAATAGTAATCAAGCTCGGTGAGGACAGACTACCCGGTTACGAGGAGCCTTTGGTTGCGAAACTTCCGCAAAGGAAATCGTACGGCAAGGACGGGATGAAACAGAATATCGAAGAAATCGATCTATATCAGAATGGTCCGGATTGGCTTGGTGACTATTTGGCACCGATTGAGGTAGCACACCCACGTGGGTTCTGGCTTGTAATGCGGTTTGCACCAGTTCCTGATGGATCCTCAATTGAGAAAAAGAAACGAGCGCTACTGGACCACGGAATTCTGACAAACGAGATCCTTGCTATCGAGAATTGGGGAGAATGGCACGGAGACGTTTACTTAACGGACTATGGACTGGGTGTAGCAGCCTTTCTTGACGATATTGAAATCCGGGAATGGGTAGATATCGTAGATGAAGAAGATCGGCGTCGCGGCATAATATCTGATTGAATATCTGAACCACCGAAACACCCATCACGTATTGGGTGGCCGGTCTCTCCGATGCGTCGAACCAATCAATCTTCGACTAGTAGCATTGTGCAGAGGGGTCTTTCGACCAGTAGCATCGTACAGAGGGGTCTTCGACTCCGCCCCCACGGGGTTGCTCGCGAATGTATACGCCACCCCCGATGTATGCACCTTCGTCGACGTCGACGACGGTCACCGTGCATAGATTCGAACCGTTTCGACCAGGTGGCCGGCACGGTCGCGGTCATGGGTCACCTGGAGTATAAGAATAATCGACGCTCGTTCACTCGAGATGCACGCCAATCGGCCCCCCGGTGCATACGGTGATTCATAAATGACCAAGCGAACCAGCCTGATGCTCACCGACGAACGGCAACTGCTCCTCGGTCGAGCCACAGGAATCGTTGTCAGTGTTCCAGACGACGACCCGCCGATGTCGGCCGTGCCCGGTGCGGCGTTGACCCATCTGGTGGAATCAAGAGAGAACCTCTGAGGATGTTCGAGACCGCTACCCACCACAGGAAGTGAAGGATTACTGAATACCTCTGTTCTCGGACTACGGTATCAAACGAACATCGTGAGTCACTGGAGATGATTCTACGACTCTGTTAAAATTCTAAGAATCAATACTCGTCTGGATACGTTCGGTTACATCAGTGTTGGAGTGAACTTGTCAACGTGAATATGAACAACCCAGCCATGAACACTCCAATGAACCCTTCGACTTCAGCTGCCAGTCGCACAGACTCTGCATCAACAGTGAACTGACTTGATAGGACCAACGTCACAAATGACTCGATGCTGAGGATGAGATACCCTATCGTCGACCCATACGGCTCGACAGGACTGATTACGTAGAACAGGCCGGCAAACACGAGAATAATGCCAATCGAAGAGAGCACTACCCGCCGTGGAATCTGGCCATGTCCGGTCATACCACCGAGTACTAGATTTGCAACCCAACTCTCTATTGAACGGACTTTGTCGAGAACTGACTCCGCTTCTCGTGCTCGATGAGCGTGATTATGTCGATTGTAGATTTTCTCCCGTCTGAAAAAATACGAAGCCATCGAGGTTGCCCCTGAATCTCTGGCCGCTGACCGGGCTTTCTGGTAAGTGTTTTTCTTCAAAATTGGACGCATAAATTCCGGTTTTTGTTCCCAATCACTCACGTTTTCAATTTCGAACAACTTGGTTTCGCATTGTCTGATGTGGTTTTCTAGAGCAGCGAAATCGACACCATCGAGGACTGTGTTCTTGAAGCCGGTTCTATCGAAGTCGATGTGCTCAACTGAAGCAACTGAGCCTTCTTGGAGAATTATTGGGGCCTGACGAATACCTGAACTACCTTTCAAATGATAGATTGAACAGTTGTCGACCACGATCGGTTTCTCTCCGTCCAACGTCGAACAGTCATATCCGAACTGGAGAACGTCCTCGAACGTGCAGTACTGAACGCTACCGGATTCTGTGACTGGGGAGTTGACACGTACTGGCGCGTGAAACCTGGTGTCAAAGAAGTATAACTCACTTATCTTGCCGTCTTGGAACAACAGCTCACCGTGGTGTTCATATTCGGTTGCCTGAACATCTACAATATCACAATCGATGAATGACACTTTGAAATCGTAGCTTGCGTCGTCATACCAGTTTGAGAGGCGTAAGACTTCGATATCACAATTGACAAATTTCACATCATTGTACATCATGTTCTGAAATAAGGAATCATTCAGCTCTAATGTGTCAATTTTTGCATCCGCTATAATAGGGTGATCCAAAGAAAAATACTCGCGAACCGCCTCCCGTACTTGCCTCTCGTCCTTCTTTTTGGGTGAGAGATGTAGGTAGCAGTAATCTTCTCCCGGTGCGGGATCCAGTGGACAAGGCTCATCCCATTGACTCAACGTTTGTTGACAGCTGTTAGTCACATACAATGCATCGCGGAGTATTGTATAAGCGTTGGTATTTTTTCTTCTAGTCTCTTTCAACACGGTGAAAGAAAGCGGGAGATGGACCAGACCGTCCGCCCCCGAAGCAACGAGACCAAGGCGGCCTTTACGCACGTGATTGAGAGTTACGAGAGGCTTGAGGACGTTCGATACAAGCACCCTCCGAAACGTGAGGGACTACTGCAACACCTCGGTGAAGGGACGAGTTCGAGTGTCGGTGAGGGGGGACGTAATGTCTGGATTTTGTCCCCACCACTCGACAACCCCACGGCACAAAAGCTATCTGCCGCCCTCCGCTGAACCTCGTATGGCATACCCGTATCGCGTCACGAGTCCCGCAGACAGCAGTGCTGGCAAACGGTCAGTCGCCGTACTGACTGGCCAGCGGTGATGCGATGAGAGACCCCATCGTAGACCGCCGGACCGTGCTCAGTGCGCTGGCAACCGCCGGAGTCGGGTCGCTCGCGGGGTGTTCGGCCGTCCAAAGTAGCGACGACGACGACACGACTGGCGTCGAAGACGAGTTCGCCCGCGAACTCGCCGCCCAGTTCGCGCCGACCCTGTACTTCGACGAGTACGAACCGTGGTTCCCGACCGACCCGCGACCGTACGAGAGCGACCGCGACGGCGAGACCATCGTCGACGGGTTCGACGCATTCGACGGCTATCACGAGCGGAAAACGGAGACGGGCGAAGAGGCACCAGACCCGACGGTGTTCTACCACGTCGTCCAGTACGAGAACTCGCCGCTCGCCGTGGTGCAGTACTGGTTCTACTCGGTGTTCGACCAGTTCACGACGAACTTCCACTGGCACGACTGGGAAGTCCTCCACGTCTTCGTCGACGTCGACGAAGGGGACGACCCATCGACGGCCGTTCCACAACTGTACGTCGCCAGTTCGCACTCGCGGCGGGTACCGAACAACGAGTTTCTCGACCCGGACCCCGACCGAGTACCGCGCATTCTCTCGGAACTGGGGTCGCACTCGAGTGCGCTGTCGGTCAACGACAGTCTCGACCGATTCCAACGATTCGCGTCCGAGGGAACGTTCGCGGACATCACCAACAGTTCTATCGAGCGTATCGAGGACATCGCAGAGATTCCAATCGCCTATGGGCTCCCCCGCGACGAGGGCGCGACCTTACCCTACGTCGTCCCGGAGTTAGACGGCGTCCCGATATACGACGACGACCGACTCCCCTCGGTCGAACAGACCGACCTCGTCGACGAGGCGTTGACCGTCCGGTCGTTCGACGCGCTGTCGTCACCACCGACTGAAATCCCGGCGCGCGCGACTGGACTCGTCTTCGACTTCGAAGAGCGCGACGCCGATGCTGACGCCGACGCCGACACCGACGCCAACGCCGACGCCGACGCTAACACCGACGCCGACGCCAACGCCGACGCCGACGTCGCGTACGCACTCGTCCCGACGAGCGAAGTCGAACACATCACGGCGTTCACCGGACCACAACTGAGTTTCGAGTTTTCTGTGCCGGCGTTCGCTGAAGACGCAATCGCGGGCCACATCACGACCACGAGTACCCCGTGGAAGCAGTCTCGGTACCAGAACCCGGCAGCGGACATCTCCGAACCGAATCACCGACTCGCGCTGGCCGAGCGATACGAGGTCATCACCGAACCATCGACGGTCAACACCATCGTCGTACGGGTGACCGAGGCGATTACGTCCGGCGACGCGCCGGACGGTGAAGGGTTGACCACACGAGAGTCGACCGTCGAGTCGGTGTTGTTGCTGGAGAGCGACCCCGAGGCGGTGCCGACGTTCGGCGGAATCGGTGTCGTTCAGGACGTTCCAGCGGGTGACCACCGCCTCACCGTCAATGGGGCAGGTCTTGCACCGCACAGCGAGCAGGTTTCTGTGGGCGAGGCGTCCGACGGGCCGAGCGAGGTCGGTGCCGAGAACGGTCTCGTCACGGCGGGTGTCGGGGGAACGATTCCGCTCGTCGCCCGCGAGTCGGCACTCAAACTGGAAGTCGATGCCGAGGGCGCCGACAGTACGCTCACCGACCTCGGTCTCGAAGACGACTTCGCGGGGCCGTTGTACGACGCACCACTGTCGGGCCCTGACGCAGTCTACGTCCATCGGGAGGGTGCGTACACCGTCGAGGTTCGCGATACCGACGACGAGGTCGGTGCGTTCCGCGTGAATCCGGACCCTGCTGTCGACCCAGACTCGGGTGGCGTCCGAATCGACCGCCCACACACGGGGAAAGCCTCACTGGCGACGTTCATCGCGGACGTTGCAGACGAAACGGGGTCGCAGGTCGCGGCGGTGACAGACGACGACGAGGAGACGAGTAGTGACCAACGAGACGGCAGCGATGGGTCACAGAACGCCGTTCGGGGACTCACACAGGCACTCGCTGCAGTCGCCGAGGCCGCTCGCCGGGCCGCCGAACGCGCCGAAGCGGGGAACCGAGGGCAGGCAGACGAGAGTCTCGAAATCGTCTCGTCCCGACTCGAGACGGTCGCAGAGCGACTCGCAGAGGCCCAGTCTGTGCTCCCTGCTGACCTGTCGTCGGCAGCAGACCGACGACTCGAGCAGGCGCGGCGGCGCTCCGAACAAGCACAGGACGCGAACAAACTCTGAGCCACCTACCATCGCTCGCTCTCGGTATCACCGTGTCGCGGCTCTATTCCCGTCAGACTGCTGCGCTTCTTTCCCGGTCTCGAGACAGTGTCTCGGTAGGTGTACCGCGATAGACGGCTCCCCCGAAACGACTATTTCGGCTTCGCGGAGGAGAAGTGACGTGTCTCCGAAGTCGTCACCGATTCGACCGTGAAACGGCCCGGCGATAAACCGATCGCGCTGGTCGACCGTCGTCTCGAGATACTGTAATTCAGATGGTCGTCACCGACGGTACAGCGTTCTCGACGTCGCTCTGGGACACCAGAACTCGGTCTTATCGTCGAAGTAACGACTCGTCTGTCTGCCTGTCACTTCGAGACGAGTCGCGTCGCTCGCCGGTCGAGTCGCGTAAAAGTGAAAAGTATCGTTCTGCCGCGAAACGCGGCGTACTAAATTAGTTTAAAGTCGGGTGAGGTTCGTCGCGCGCGGGCCCTTGGGGGCCTGCTCGATGTCGAACTCCACGTCCGTGCCTTCTTCGAGGTCCGGGCCGCCGATGTCTTCCATGTGGAAGAACACGTCGTCGTCAGCATCGTCCGTCGAAATGAAACCGTAGCCGCCAGTGTCGTTGAAGAAATCAACGTTTCCTTTCGCCATTGCTTTTGGACAAACAGGCCCTTTACGGATAAGACTTGTGAGGGTTGTTTTGTCATGGGTACGTTTTAGTTAACATCTTATTTTGTTTTGGGCGGTACTGTAGACGTTTGTCTCCACTGCGCCACTTATCTGCGCGCTCACCTAGTGGTTCGTCAGCGATTCGGGCGAATCCTTGGGAATCAGAACTTCTATTCTGTGGAATCTGCCACCGAGCACAACGAGAGTTTACCCGTGTTCGGACCGTCCGGTAGCCGTGGATGCTAACGATGTCCGTCGCGCGTGGGAAGACCGGTCGGGAGAGTTTTCGCCAGAGTACTACGCGTACTACGGGCCGAACGAGACGAGTACTGCGATTCGCCGTCAGTTCGAAGCACGCGTAGAGACAGAAGCGGCGGTTCTCGAACTCGGGTGCGGACCGGGTCGACATCTCGCACATCTCCGTGACCACGGGTTCGAGAACCTCCACGGCATCGATATCAACGCCGACTCGTTCGAGGTGATGGCAGAGGCGTATCCTGGCCTCGCGGCCGACGGCACGTTCTACGCCGACGCGATCGAAGACGTCGTCACCGAGTTCAACGACGGCCAGTTCGACGTGACCTACTCTATCGAGACGCTCCAGCACATCCACCCCGACGACGAGTGGGTCTTCGAAGAAGTCGCACGCGCGACGAGTGAACTGTTGGTCACCGTCGAGAACGAAGGCGACGAGCGTGTCCCCCCGGACGAACGAGGTGTGAACGAACACGAGTACGACTTCCCACTCTACTACCGCGACTGGGAACGCGTCTTCACGCAGTTCGGATTCGACCAGGTCGACGTCGAGCGCGGTGAACGCGACACGTTGCGCGTCTTCGAACGACGACCGGCGTAAGTCAGCGGTTTCGTCGATAGGGACTCGGCGATTTTGCGGTGCAACGGTGTGACTCGGCTGAGACTCCGTCAGAACCCGCCGTATCGAAGGTACACCATGTCCGCGATGAGGACGAGTTGGAACAGGCCTTGCACGCCGCCGAGCTTGGCGTTCTGTTGCCCGATTGCAGAGATGACACTGGGGTCTGGGTCGTCCGAAATCATCTCGAAGTACATCCGAATCTCACCTGGCATGAGGAATCCAAAGCCCTGGACCGAGAGGATGGTGACGATGCCGAGGGCGACGACGATTGCGGGCGTCGTCATCTGGAACTGACCGATGGTCGTTGCGACCCACGCGAGCGACCCGACCGTTGCGACGACGAAGGCCAGTTGCCAGCGCCGGTCGGACCACGCGTTCAGGCGCCAGCCGAGGAGCAAGAGGATCGGAATCAGATTCACGGCCGTGAAGAGTGCGAGCCACGGTTCGGCGTGGGGGAACACGCCGAGGCGCTGTGCGAGGGTAATCCCACCAGCAATCGTGACCAGCGCCATAGACGGCAAGAAGAACGCCGTCTTCGGGGTGAGTCGCTCGAACACCGCCGCACTCTGTTCTTTCGTGAGGCCGCCGATGACCGGCCCGAGAATCGCGCCGAGAAAGAGGTCGGTCCCGGTCCAGAGGAGGCCCGCCATCACGTGAACGAAGGTGTGTTGTTGCAGCGTTCCGACGGTGAGTGCATACGCGAGTGCGACCACCGAGATGGCCACGATACCGCTAGCGAACGCTGGGTTCGCCCGCGACGCCATTCCCCCGATGGTTCCCCGGACTGTCCGTGTCTGTGTGCTCATGTGCCACACACATGTTCACCCAATGTCAACATTTCGACGGACGCGCTTATCACCCCACGAGGAGACGGGTCGATAATGACCGAGGCCCTCCCGTTCGACGTGACGAGCGTCGACGACGTCGCCGCCAACCGTGACGAAGTCGTGTCGGCAGTCCAGTCCCACGCGGGGACGATTGCGCGCGAACTCGCCATCCTGCAGGGCGGCGACTACGGACAGGAGACGTTCAAGACCCGCCGTGGAAAGTGGACGCTAAAGTACGAGGCAGGCGCGTTGCAGTATCTCCGATTCAAAGGCAAGTCGGGAGGTGAGACGTACGTCGTCTCGACCAAGCAACCACCCGAACCGAAACCGTTGGCGACGGCGATGCAGGACTATCCGGCGTTCGTCGAAGCGTACAACGACCACGTCGAGGGACTCGACGGTGTCCTCGACGACGTCCCGACCGAGTTCCCCGACGTCACCACGACAGAGACCATCGTCGCCGACCGGGACCGACTCGTCGAGACGATTCGTGAGGTTTCGAACACGATTGCGGGCGAACTCAACCGCTTCGACGGCGAGTACGGGACGTTCGCCCAACGAGTCGGTGGCACTCGATGGGAGTTGAAGTGGGATGGCCCGCAGGTGTCGTACCTCCGCGTCGGTGGCGAAGGTGGAATCTACCTGCTCTCGCAGTACGAACCCCCGTCGGCACCCGACGTTCGGGAACTCGCCGCCGAGTTCCCCGCGTTCGTGGAGGCGTACAACGACTACGTCGAGGAGTTAGAAGTAGACCTCCAGCAGATTTCGCTCGGCGACGTGGCCTGACGGAGAGTCCGCCACATATCACTGAACGGTAAATTCGTTGAAGTAAGAGACCGAAGGGGATTCCCGAACGCTTTTGTCGAGATATTGCCAAGTGATACTGATGAACAACGAGTCGGGAGGACGAACTGGTGTTTTCGTCGTTCTCCTCGGTGCTGGCATCGTCGTCGCGACGCTCGTCGTCGGCGCGGCGCTCGCCCCAGATATCGGCGTTTCGGCCGCCAGTTTTGGTGGGGCCGCACCTGAAAATCAGACACTCGTCGGTTCACAGGGTGGCGGACCAGGACTGCACAGTTACGGGAGCGTCTACCTCGTCTCGAACGACACGGTCTCGTGGCGACTCTCTGACTCGAATAGTTACTTCGACGTGACGAGACTGAGGGACGGCCGCATCCTTGCGGTGTTCGCCGATGGCGGGTACGACGACTGCGGCCCCTACGCCGCTCCGTGTTCGCGTACTGGCTATCGCATCGTCGACCCCGAACACGAGGGCGGACCGGCGACTGTCGAAGAGTGGAGCTTCCCCGTGCGGACAGTTCGGAACAGCGAAGTTCACGACGTGGAACCGCTCGACTCGGGCGAAATGCTCGTCGCCGACATGGAACACGAGCGAGTCTTTACGGTTCGAGATGGCGAGGTGACGTGGCAGTGGAACGCCTCGTCGTACTACGACGCCCCGGCGGACCCAACGAAGGTCGACTGGCTCCACATCAACGACGTGGACGTTATCGGCGAGAACCGGTATCTCGTCTCGGTTCGCAACGCGAACCAGTTACTCGTCGTCGAACGCGGGTCTGGCGTCGTCGACGTGATAAACGAAGACACCGACGGCGACGGCACGGGCGACCCCACCTTGCTGCGACATCAACACAACCCGCAGTGGTTGGGTGAGGGCGCGGTTCTCGTCGCTGACAGCGGGAACCACCGTATCGTCGAACTCCACGAGAACGAGTCCGGTGTGTGGGAAGTCGCGTGGACAGTCGAGAGTGCCAGCGGAGTGGACCTCCTCTGGCCCCGAGACGCCGACCGGTTGCCGAACGGAAACACACTCGTCACCGATTCGGCGAATCGGCGCATCCTCGAGGTCAACAGAACCGGCAGCGCCATCTGGAGTAGGGAGACCGACTACATCCCCTACGAAGCAGACCGCCTCCCGGTTGGGGAGTTGGTGGGTGCGCCTCGGTCTGATGGGTCGGAAATCGTCGCCACCGGAACTATCGACGTGCCCGTCGTCTCGCCGCTTCTCACCACCCTCCGTTCGAGTTATCCGTTGCCATACTGGTTCACCGAGGGCTACCTCGTGAGCATCCTCTTCGGACTCGGCACGATGGGTGTCGGCGTCGGACTGTTCGTCCGCGACGTGGTCAGTTGGTCACCCCGTCGCCGAGAGTGAGCGGATTCCGACCGCGACGTTTTTGCGGCCACCACCGCCACGTCTGTCCATGAGTGACGACGACCTCTCGTGGGAGACGACCGACTCCCGAATCGACTACTCGTGCCCCGGATTCGACGTTCGAATGGACGACGTGCGACTCCCCGACGGGACGGAGACGGACTTCCACTACGTGGACGAACCGCCGGCCGTCGTCGTCCTTCCGTTCACTCCCGGTGGTGAGGTGGTCGTCATCGACGAGTGGCGACAGGCAGTCGGGCGGACGAACCGTGGACTTCCTGCCGGCGGGACCGAAGACGGTGACGACGACTACGCCGCTGCCGCACGTCGAGAACTCACAGAGGAGACTGGGTACGAGGCCGAGTCGGTCGAACCGCTCGTGACCGTCGAACCCGCGAACGGTATCGCGAACTCGGTCCACCACTACTTCGTCGCCCGTGACTGCGAACCGGGCGCGGACCAGAATCTCGACTTCAACGAGAGTATCCGCCCGACGACTGTCGGATACGACGAGTTGCGACAGGCAGTCCTCGCTGGTGAGATTCGAGACGCTCGAACCGTCCTCGGTGTCCTCTACTACGAACTCGCCGACGGGTAATCGGCGAGAGTGCCTTCTGAGGCGAGAAGGGTTTTGACGGAGGCGTACCTACGATTCACCTGTGGCTACTACGACGCGACTCTCTGACTCGGTTCGGTCTCTCGTCGCCGCCCTCCTCCTCGGTGGGGGTGGCCTCCTCGTCGGGACGATACTCGTCGTCATCACCCAGTTGGCGGCCCTGAGCGCCGGCATCGAACTGACTCCGCTGTCACTCATCGTCACCTCGCTCATCCTCCTCCAAGGCATCGCCTTCGGCGGAGTCGCCCTCGGGTACGTGACGTTTCGCGGTCTCGACCGGGACTACTTCGGTATCTCGCTCCCATCACTCCGTGACCTCGCGGCAGTCATCCTCGGATACGTGACCGCGCTCGGCGCGGCGTTCGTCGGTGCACTCCTCGTCCAGACGATTGGCGTCGAAGCGGGGTCGAATCAAGTGACCGAAATCGCAGCACAGGACCCGGAGGTGCTCTTACTGCTCGTCCCGGCGTCGTTCCTCCTCATCGGTCCCGGCGAGGAACTGCTGTTCCGCGGTGTCGTCCAGAACCGCATCCGCGAGTCGTTCGGTCCGGTTCCGGGAATCATCCTCGCCAGCGCAATCTTCGCGGCGATTCACTACGTCGCACTCACTGGCGGCGCGAGTGCGCGACTCGTGACGATTGGTATCCTCTTGTTCCCGAGTCTCGTCTTCGGGACGGCGTACGAACTCACGGACAACCTCGTCGTGCCTGCACTCATCCACGGGGCGTACAACGCGACGCTGTTTACCATCGCCTACATCGCGTTCAAGTTCGCGGAGGCGAATCCTGGGAGCGTGCCGACTGGTCTCCTGTTCTGAGCAGGCAGACAGCCGTCACCCGTCGTTCAGGAGTCGATATCGAAGAACTCGGAGATGGTCCGCTCGTCGTCGCTTCCCGGTGGTGCCCCGACGAACACGTCGACGTTGTCGATGTCGGACTCGTCGACCGGTCGAATGTCGAATGACGACGCTTCGGATACATCTCCCTCGGGGTCGTCCACGAAGCCACCGCACGCGAACGCAACCCTTACCGCCGCGCTCACGGAACGCCAACCATGCGCGACCACTTCGAAATCCGCGACGGGGACCTCGCCGGCCGAATCGGCCGCTTGACCGTCCCTCGCGCGGGGGTCACCGTCGAGACACCGGCCCTCCTGCCGGTCGTCAACCCGAACATCGACACGGTATCACCTGCACGACTCGAATCCGAGTTCGGTGCGGAGATTCTCATCACGAACTCTTACATCATCAAGAAGAACGACCATCTCCGCGAGGAGGCCCTCGACGTGGGACTCCACGAGATGCTCGACTTCGACGGTGCGATTATGACCGACTCCGGGTCGTTCCAACTCGCCGAATACGGCGAAATCGACACGACGACCGAGGAGATTCTCCAGTTCCAACACGACATCGGCACGGACATCGCCACGCCAGTGGACATCCCGACGCCGCCGGACGTCGACCGTCAACAGGCCGAAGACGACCTCGAAATCACGAAACAAGCCATCGCCGACGCCGAAGCAGTCGACACGGGTGAGATGCTCGTCAACGCCCCCGTGCAGGGGTCGACCTACCCTGACCTCCGCGAGGAGGCCGGCCGACACGCGTACGAATCCGACCTCGACGTGTTCCCAGTGGGTGCGGTCGTCCCGATGATGAACGCCTACCGCTACGGCGACATGGTCGACGCCGTCGCCGCCGCGAAACGCGGCCTCGGCGTGGACGCTCCCGTCCACCTCTTCGGTGCGGGTCACCCGATGATGCTCGCGCTCGCCGTCGCACTCGGGTGTGACCTGTTCGACTCGGCCGCCTACGCGCTGTACGCCCGCGACGGCCGGTATCTGACGGTTCGGGGGACCGAACATCTCGAAGACCTCGACTATCTCCCGTGTACCTGCCCAATCTGTACCGAGTACTCGCCCGACGACCTCCGGGCGAAAGGCGACAAACGACAGGAGAAACTGCTCGCCGAACACAACCTCCACGTCACGTTCGCCGAACTCCGGCGCATCAAACAGGCAATCCGCGACGGCGACCTGATGGAACTCGTCGAAGAACGTGCCAGGTCACATCCGGCGATGCTCGACGGTTTCCGCGCGCTCCTCGACCACACCGACCAACTCGAACGCGAAGACCCCGCGTCGAAAGGCGCGTTCTTCTACGTCTCGAACGAGAGCGCGTACCGACCCGAAGTCGCCCGTCACCACGACCGAATGGACCGCCTGACCGCCGAGGGCAACGTGCTCCTGACAGAAGGCGGGATTCCGTCTGGTGACGAGTTCGACGCGGCGTGGCGTGTCGTCCCGCCGTTCGGCCCCTTCCCGCGTGCGCTCTCGGAGACGTATCCACTGACGGCAGAGGTCCCCGACCGACTCGACCGAGACGCCTACGAACAGGCCGCTCGTGGCGTCGCTCGACTGGCCGAAGAGAATCCCGACACGACGTTCACGCTCGCACACGACGACTGGCCCGAGTCGGCGCTGGACCTCGTCCCCGACTCCGTCGACGTGGAGTCACTCACCGAAGTGACCGAGATGTTGGCAGACGCCGCTGCCTCCGACGTCTCGACAGACGAGTAGACGCCTCGGGACCTGTCGCCGGTCTCGACGTGGGCGGTGTGCCGACTCCTCAGTATTAAATACGATTACGGCTGTCATATCACTCGTACGACTATGTGTGAAGACGGCGGGGACGAACCGTGGTAGCAGAGTTGTTCACCCGACTGGTTGGGATGGACCCGGTTATCCAGGGCCTCGTCGGCGGCATCGTCATCGCAGGATTCAACCTACTGGGTGCCTCGCTCGTCTTCGTCTGGCGGAACCCGTCCGAACGAGCACTGAACGGTGCGCTCGGGTTCGCGGCAGGTGTGATGCTGGCCGCGAGTTTCACGAGTCTCATCATCCCCGGAATCGAGACGTATTCGAACGGAAACCCGGTCCCAGTGCTGTTCGGGATGACACTCGGTGCGCTCTTTTTGGACCGCGCTGACGCGCTCGTCCCGCACGCTCACTATCTCCTCTCTGGCCGTCGCAGAACAGACGCCGCGAACCCGCCCGAAGAGTCACCGGTAGACGACGAAAAACTCGCCGGCGTCGTGCTGTTCATCCTCGCGATTACGCTCCACAACATGCCCGAAGGACTCGCTGTCGGCGTCGGGTTCGGCAGTGGTGACCTCTCGACGGCGATTCCGCTGATGCTCGCAATCGGCATCCAGAACGTCCCCGAGGGGCTTGCAGTGTCGGTCGCCGCTATCAACGCAGGATTGGACAGACGGTTCTACGCTGCACTCGCGGGGATTCGGTCCGGAATCGTCGAGATTCCACTCGCAGTCCTCGGGGCGTATGCTGTGTTGACAGTCTCGGCGCTGTTGCCCTACGCGATGGGGTTCGCAGCAGGCGCGATGCTGTTCGTCATCAGCGACGAAATCATCCCCGAGACCCACACGGGTGGTCTCGAACGAACCGCGACGCTAGGGACGATTCTCGGTGCAATCGTGATGCTCTACCTCGATATCTCACTCGGGTGATTCACGGAGAGCCCTCACGTTCATCGAGGAAAAACGCCGTGTTATCGGAAACTTCGCCGTGCGCTCGGAGGTGACGAAGACGACTGTCGGGAGCGTGACAGACGAAGTCAGAGAACCGGGGCGGTCTCGGTCGTCGTCGAGGTGGCCGAGTGAGTGTGCAGCGGTGTCTCTGTTCCGGTGTGTTCTGTGACCCCTGTTTTCGGTCGGTTTTCGCAGTGCCTCGTGGTTCTTTATGCGTCCCGACCGTACCAACGAAGACGATGGAGGCTGTCCTCTGGTACGTTCTCACTGGAACCCGCGGTGGTGAAAACCGGGTTCGAATCCTCCAGAGCGTCGCGGACCAGCCACGAAACGCGAATCAACTCGCCGAGTCACTCGACCTCGACTACAAGACGGTTCGGCATCACCTCGACGTGCTGCGAGACAACGACGTCGTCCAGCGGAGTGGCGACGACTACGGCGCAGTCTACCTCCCGTCAGCGCGGTGCCGAGCGAACTGGGAGACTGTCGAGACCATCCTCGAACGAATCGACTGAGTGAGGTGTGGTTTGGGAAAGCGTATATGTCAGATACGCCGAAACTAGTAGACGAATGAGTATCTGGGTCGACGTCGCACGGGTCGCCGCCGCCATCAACGTGCTGGTGTTAGCGGGCTTGTCGGCGGTCTGGGCCCGGAACTACCTGACGCTCCGGTCGAAACACGCACTCGGCCTCCTCGTATTTGGCGTGTTTCTGCTCGCAGAGAACGCACTCGCACTCTACATGTACGTCCTCGACCCGCAACTGTCGGGATGGTTCAGCACCGACGTCCCCGCGATCGCGTGGCGACTCATGATGCTGCTTCACGTCTTCGAGACGCTCGGGCTCGCGTTTCTCGCGTGGGTTACGCTCGACTAAAAATCGGGTCAGTTACTTCTTCGGCTTTCGCTCGTGTGTCGGGTGGTCAGAGATGAAGACGCTCGTGTGGTCCGGGACGTCCTCGGTCACCCACGAGTTCGCACCGATACTCACGTGGTCTCCAATCGTGACTGCGCCGAGAACCTTGCTCCCCGCGCCGATGACGACGCTGTCACCGATGTCGGGGTGGCGTTTGTAGCCCTTCTTCAGCGTGTGTTCGTCGTCTTCTTCCTCCTCGAAGTGGAGGGCACCGAGCGTCACGTCTTGATAGATTCGCGCCCAGTTTCCGATAGTCACCGTCTCGCCGATGACGGCGCCCGTCCCGTGGTCGATAAAGAAGTACTCACCAATGGTTGCGCCCGGATGGATGTCGATTCCGGTCTCCGTCTTTCCGTACTCGGTCAACTCTCGGGCGTACTCCGGTGCACCTTCCTCGTAGAAGGCGTGGGCGATGCGCTGGAGGAGTATCGCCTGAAGCCCCGGATACGACCGGATAATCTCGATGTAGCTTCGTGCGGCAGGGTCGCCTTTGTAGGCCGCTTCGACGTCTTTCTTCAGCGCCAGTCGAATCTCGGGGAGGCGTTCGAAGACAGATTCGACGATAGCCGCGGGGTCGTCGTCGGTGTACGGGGCGATACCGTCGTAGCAAAGCGACGCGAGGGTGTTCACTTCCTCACGAAGTGCTGCTGGGTCTTCGGTGAGCTCCCCGGCGTTCCAGCATCGGGGGAAGATGAGGCGTTTGAACAGGTGGACGTCGTCCCTGAGGTGGTCACGCCGAGGGAAGCTGAGGCTCGTATCCCTCGGAAACGACTCGTCGTCCTCACGGTACGACGAAAAGAGACTGAGATGCACGTCACCGGTATCGGTGTCTGATTGAGCCATGCAATACTACTAACTGAGGGCCGGGAAGTATTTATTATCAGTCTCTTCGTCCGGCGACTTTCTCGATTCGCAATAACGCGGTCTCAGACCGTTGCTCTCTGTGCACACAGCTCTCACAGCTATTCCGGCGACAGGGGAACACTGGGAAGAGATTTGGGTGAGAGTTCGGAAAATCTTCTTTTGAATACGGCACCCAGTTCGGTATGGGTGAGTGCCCGTTTTCCGTACGCCGTGTGGGTCGACGCCACCCCCGCGCGGCACCTGCCCCTACGTGGGGTTATTTTGTCGGCCCGTGTACCGTCGTCATTTTGTCGGCCCATGTACTGTCGTCATTTTGTCGGCCCATGTACTGTCGTCATTTTGTCGGCCCATGTACTGTCGTCATTTTTTCGAACGCATCCGACTCGTGTAGTCCCACGTGTGTAGTTTCGTGGGCCGCATCCGAATCGTCACTTCGTCGCGGTCGGGCGACAGCAGTCGCTGGGCGAGGGTGCTGTCGTCGCTTCCGAGGTATCGATGGACGAGTCGCTTCAGCAATCGCTTCTCGTCGTCTGGTTCGACCGTTGCAACGCCTCTCCCTCGGACGCCACGGTACGGCGGGTCGTTCGTCGATATCTCGAAGGCGACGTCGTCGTACGCGCGAAGAAAGCCGACCACGTCGGCGTCGGCAGACGTGGCACAGCGAAGTTCGGGCGTCTCTGGGTCCCACTCGTACCACAACGAGAGCATCCAGAGGTCGTCCGCCGG
Source organism: Haloferax marinum (assembly GCF_009674625.1). Classification (GTDB taxonomy): domain Archaea; phylum Halobacteriota; class Halobacteria; order Halobacteriales; family Haloferacaceae; genus Haloferax; species Haloferax marinum. Next base: position 2,320,273 of record NZ_WKJQ01000001.1, read on the forward strand.
CGTTCGACACGACACCCTGACGGGCATCGTCGTCGTCGTGAGGAACTCGTCGACGCGGTCACGCGACCACGGACCGGATGGGGTAGGGGCGTCCATGGCGGGTCTTGGTGGCCCATCGGCTAAGTCGTGTAGGACCAGTGAGGAGTGGCGAGTCGCGCCCGCAGAAGGCAAGTTAATTGCCCGTCGGGGGCCGACGAATCGGTATGACCGACTACTTCGAGGTTCACGCGCGCGACGGCGCGGCCCGAATCGGGGAGTTGCGCCTCACCGATCCGGTGACGACGCCGGCGCTCGTGGACGACGTACTGGAGGACGCCGGAAGCCTCTGGGCGGCGGAACGCGAGCTGCCCGACGGGTCCGAAGACGTGCTGACCGTCCTCCCGCACCGCTCGCTCCCCGCCGGGAGTGCAGACGAGGTACGCGAGTCGTTCTCCGTGGATTACCCAGACGTCGACTATCCCTCTGTCGCCACCGTCACGGCCGACACCGCTGCGGACTACGGTGCTGACGCCTACATTCTCTCGGACGCACAGGGATTCATCGGCCACGCGCGTGGCTTCCGTGACGAGATTATCGAGGCGAAAGAGAACCTGCCGAGCGACGCCGCGCTCATGCTCTCGGGTGTCGCAACCCCTCGAAACGTCTCGCTTCTCGTCTACGCGGGTGTGGACCTCGTCGACGAGAAACGCGCCCGAGCACGCGGTCTCGAAGGGTTCTACCTCACGACCGACGGCGAATACTTCCTCGAGGACCTCGACGAATTCCCGTGTGCGTGTGCGGCCTGTCAGAAACCCGCGTCGGAGTTCACTCGTGGAGACGCTGCCGACCACAACGTCAACGCCCTCCGCGCGGAACTCGCTCGCGTCCGCCGACGCATCCGTGACGGCCGCCTCCGTGACTATATCGAGGGGCAGGCCCGCCACGACCAGTGGTTGACCGCCACATTCCGCCGATTCGACCAACAGTACTCGTACATGGAAGAGCGGATTCCAGTCATCCGAGATACGGAACTCACGGCGGCGTCCGAGGAGTCTATCGACCGCGTGGAGATTCAGCGATTTGCCGACCGCGTGACGACGCGGTACAAGAACCGCTTCGACAACCCGCTCGTCTTGCTCCCGTGTTCTGCCAAGAAACCCTACAGTGAGTCACAGAGCCACCGCCAGTTCCAGGAAGCGGTGCAGTACCGTGCACACATGGTGTCGATGACGTCGCCGATCGGCGTCGTCCCACAGGAACTGGAACTGACCTATCCGGCACAGCACTACGACTCGGTCGTCACCGGCGACTGGTCCGAAGACGAGAAATCGTTCGTCGCCGAGGTGCTTCGCCGGTATCTCTCCCGCAACGACTACCCGCGTATCATCGCCCACCTCCCGCCAGGGGCGTACACCGAAATCGTCGAACGGGTCGCAGACGACCTCGACCTCGACGTCGAGTACACCGTCTCCGAGCACCCGACGACGACCGAATCCATCGGGAACCTGATGCGGACGCTCGACGGCGAACCCAAGTTCACTCGCGAGGAACGCGAGCACAACGTCGTGAAAGCCATCGCCGACTACCAACTCGGACCAGGCGCGGGCGACGCACTCTTCGAGGACGTGGAACTGGAGATGACGAGTCGCTACCCCAAACTGCAAGTTTGGAACGGTGAAGGTGAGCAGTTGGCGACGATGGTGCCGCAGTACGGTGTCATCTCGTTCACGCTAGAAGGGGCGAAAGTCTGGCGTGACAGCGACGCGCCGACGAAGACGGTCGAAATCGACGGGTTCGTTCCGCACGGGTCGGTTCTCGCACCGGGTGTCGTGAACGCAGACACCGACATCCGACCGGGCGACGAAGTCATCGTCGATGGGCCCAAGGCGTTCGCAATCGGCCGCGCGGAGATGAGCGGTGCAGAGATGGTCGAATCGACACGCGGTATCGGCGTCGAGATTCGACACGTCGAAGAGAAGTAACTCACCCTCTCGACCGCCTGCCGAATCACGGTCGTACTTCGGTGAGACGTGGACTGGACGGCGCTTCTGGAGTGTTCTGATGCGACTCTGAACAGTATTGTACACTCGAAGAACCATCCACATTGTCTAATTTTAAATACTATTCCGAACAAACATTTTGTGCGATGGTTGAACAAGAGGGGGACTCTGGGGGGCTCGACGAGCTCCCCGACGACGGGTCGATAGATTGGGCAATCACTCGGGCACTGTTGGCTGCGAACGACGCGACGTCGGCAGCACTCGAGATGCATCTCGTACAGACACAGTACCGTGGGGACGATGGGTCGAACTCGGCAGCGATACGGCAACACATCGACGAGGCGATCGAGCACCACGAACAGATTATCGAAGACCTTCGGTTCGCTCGTGAGGCTGTCGACCACAGAAGCACGTGAAACACAGTATCGGTTTAGAATTGATTGGTTCCCTCCGCTGTCGCCCAAATCCTCACGATAGTGTGGGGTGTTTATTTAACACGTAACACAAACAACTTAACATGAAGTTGGCCGTCCCGACTGACTTTGATATACTCGAGGCGCTCTCCGATGGGAGGCGGAACACCGCTGTAAACCTCTCGTATATCCTCGACAAGAACCGTTCGTACATCAACACACGTCTGCCGATTCTCGCAGACTACGGACTCTTGGACCGAGTCGGGCCCGCTCCGAAGTCCGGATTGTACGAAATTACCAGAAAGGGAGAAGTCGTCGTCGAGAACCGCGAGAAGTACCGAGCTGACGGCGTCGATTTCGACGAACTCGTCGAGTCCGAACTCAGGGCACGGACTGCCACCGACGAATCTGAATAGATACCGACGCGCCATACCGAAGGTCTGGGACGGCCTTCGGAGGCACCCCGGCGCGTTTCTCTTTCTCGTCGACTGCCACATGGTTTCAGCAGTCGTCGCCATCGGAGTGTAACCCACCCACTGGACAGTGACGTCGCCGCCTTTTTGCTATCCGGTCACTCACTGCACGGTATGGCTGTCGAAGAACTCTCTCTCGGTGTCCCGAAGCCCATCATCGACTCGTTGCCAGAGTCGGATGGCGCGGCCGCACAGGATATGCAGAAGGCCGTTCACGGCCTCGAAACTCGCTTGAACCGCGCGATTACGAACGCCGAATCAGAGTCGGAGGCCGCGGAGTACGTCGTAGACGCCATCGAGCGACTCGAAGACCACTACCAGAAGTACGACGAGTTCGTCCCGGAACTTCGGGCGTGGGGACAGTCGCCGATTTACGCCATCGCGTGGCGGAATCTGCAGGCCGACCTCATCTTACAACTCCAGGAGTACGACTGGTTGAAACCGCACGTCGACCGTGAGCGGAACTTCCGACTGGTCGACGACGGTATCCGGTTCGGGAAGCGCTGAGTCTCCTCGCCTACACCCAACTGCAAACCGTCGGACGTCTCGACTCGCGTCTACATCACTTTTGTAGCTGGACAGTATTGTTCTCTATTGAATTACTGCTTGGCTTCGAACTCGTTCTAAAACACGAGTTTGAACGCTTTAGAATGCTTAGATTGTTGTCTGAGCCCGTGATGGAGTCAGCAAATCTGGCCGTAATGTAATTTTTTGTGGTTCATGTATGAGTGGGCGAATTTGGTTCCCACTCCAACCATAGAAATATACTTGGCGGCGAAACCATCCGTTATATTTGTGGAAAATTGCGGTGGTTCAATATCGTGTCTGCAAATAGTATTGCGAAAAAATGGAACTTCTACTCCTCGTCTACACCCACCATCTCCGTTTACACTGTGGGGTGGTCGTCCCCACGAGACAGTGTTCCGTCGTCGCTCGACGACTCGGTTCTAGAGAGTGCTCACCGTCCACACTGAACTGCAACACGATTCCGCTGTACACCTCGGTACTCCGGTATCTGCTCACTCAGACGTGTCCACACGCCAAGATTTAATTACGTTGTCAGTCTCTATCAGCTATGGACGAACACGACGAGACGGAGTCACACGTATCGTCTGACTCCGACGAGGGGGACTCGTCGTCACTTGCAAAGCTGGCCGAGTCGGTTCCATCAGTCTCGGTTGCAACCGAACAGTCCCACGGAGATATCGCTAGCGACGACACGCACGGGACCGGTGAGTCGTCTCAGTCGACGTCGCTTTCGGAGCTCGCACAATCGATTCGCGGCAAGCGGACAGCCACGAACGAACGCGCCGATGGTGACCAGTCATCGACAGAGTGGGGGTTCGACGACAGTGAACGCGACCCCTTCGATGCGGACGTCGAACTCGATTCGGAAGCAGCAGCGGTCGTAGACAGCGTCAAAGACGAGGCGGCCATCTTGCTCGTCGGCCCGAGTGAGTGCCAGATGGTACGTGTACTCTGTCGACAGTTGATGACACCGAAGCCGGGGTCGACGAATCACCGCCAACTGCTGGTGTCGGCCGATACTCACTTGCAGCAACAGCGCGAAATCCTCCGACGTATTCGGCACGAATCGGTCGATTCACAGGTTCTCGTCGACGCACAATCGTACACTACCTCGAACACCGTCGACGACTACGACGAGATGGTGAGAGTACTGAACGTCCCAACGGCGCGAGACGTCCGTCGAATCGGAATTCTGACCACGAAAGTACTGACCGAGTGGGCTGACACCGAGACGCCGAGCACCGTCTGCCTTCACACGTTGTCGGGCCTCCTCGACGCTGTCGACGATGCCGAACGAGTCTTCCGATTCGTCCACCTCCTCCAGGAACGAATTCGTGCGTCGAGTGCTCGGGGACTCTTCTATCTCGACCCAGCGCGCCACGACGAACAGACGATTCGGACGTTCTTTTCGCTGTTCGATACGATACTGGAATACGACGTCGATGGGTCACTCGAGTCGCTGTGAGTGGGTTCGAGTGGTCTACGTGAGCCACTGAAATTCGGTTTCGTCCGGTGACGTCCCGGCCGACTCGTCTCCATCTTGGGGCGTTGGTTGTCCCGACTCTCCACTTGACTCACCTGTATCTGTCTGGCGGTCGGTTTCGTCAGGCCTCACCTCGTTGGATGCCGATTGTTCGTCTTTTTCTTCTTCTTCTTTTTCTTCGTTGGCCGTCGCAACCGGCTCAGTCTCGTCGTCACGGTGTGTCGTTGGGCGTTCGTCGAGTGACGACCCTGATTGTACTTTCGGGGATGGCGACGCAGTCGCTCCTGTCCTGGTCGTCGCCGTGTACGACGTGAAGACGAACCAGTTCGTCTCTTTGTTCACACCGGTCAGCTGTCGGTCGCAGTTCGGACAGTTCGGAGTCGTCAGCAGTGCGAAGTCGAGAGACTCCCCACACTGCTCACAGTCGGCTATGTACGTCCCGAGGTCACGCGCTTCTTCCTTGATTCGACGGAGTTTGTCGTGCTCAGCCCGGAGTTGTCGAATCTCTGCGCGGTACTGTGTCTGCATATCGGAAATCCGAGTGTCGCGTTCGTCGCCTCCCCGAACGAGATAGTCGAGAATCGTCTGCAGATGGTCGAACTCGTCGTCCATCCGGTCGTGGAGACGGTCTTGTTCTGTTTCGAGTGTGGACCTGACCGCTTCGACTGTCTCGGCGAGTTCGTCGACCGACCCCTGTGTTGCTTCGACTTCTTCCAGTCTGTCTGCGAGTGACTGCACCGATTCGAAGAGCTCGGCACGCCGACGTGACGCTGCCTCGAGTTCTGTCTGGAGTGCTTCGACGGTGTCGAGTACCTCGTTGCGTTCGGATTCGGTCACGGTCACACCCCTGTGTCGTTCGCCTGCGTCCCAGTGGTCGTTCGTTCCCTGTTCGCCCGTCTGCGGTGTGTGTTTCTTCTCTCCCAACACCTGTGTAATCTGTTCGAGCGTCCAGTACGAGTCGAGTAACTGTTCCAGAACGTGTTCCCGAGAACTATCTCGCTCGCTCGCTTTCTGTGCGACCCACTCTTCGAACGTCGACGTAGCGACCTCTCGGTCACGTCGCTCTGGCGACTCGTTTGACATCCTTTGACACTCTCAATGCTGTGATATTCCCAACTCTAGGACAAAAGTTTTGTTGACTGTTGACAATATCGACTCGCATGGCTTTGCCTCGTCTGGAACCATCCACGCTCACCCACAATGGCGCTTGAAGACCGTCTCGAACTGTTCGTCACACAGCATGCGCGCCCGCTCGTCGCGCTCTTCGCAGTCGCAGGCATCCTCTGTCTCGTCGGCGCAGGCTACATCTTCTTCACACCGACGACACAGACTGTCTCGGAGGAGGTCAACGTCCAGACCATCGAATCGGCAGTCGAGACGAGTGCCGTCGTCACGGGTGAGTCTTCGCTGTACGACCGTGGGGAGACCCTCGAAAACCGGTCTGCATACTTCATCTCCGCGGCACCGGTCCTCTCGTTTCACGTCCAGACGGACGTTCCGTCGGACCAGCCCGTAACGGTCTCCCAGCAACTCACGATGGAGACAGTCGGTGTTCGAGATGGCGAGCCGTTTTATCGGTCTGCGGAGACGCTTCTCGAAGAACAGCGGCGTGTTTCGAACGGCAGTGTCGTTGCGGTCCGGTCGATAAACGTCTCTGAGATACGAGACGAACTCCAGACGAAGCGCGCCGAGACGGACGGAATCGGTCGGTTCCGCGTCCGTCTCCAACTGAACGTCACGTACCAGACTGACTCGTACGAAGGGACGATTACGACGAGCGCACCGTTCGTCATCTCCGGGCAAGCGTACTATCTCGATGGGTCGGTTGCCGATTCGAAGACACACTCGACGGCAGTCCAACGGGCGGTTCCACAACCGGCCAACCCACTCGAATACGGTGGTCTGACACTGCTTGCTCTCGTGTCGTTCGGACTCTGTGGGTTCGTCATCCGGACCGAAGACACCACCGACCCCGAAGCGCTTCGGACCCGAATCTCTCACAGCAGACACGACGAGTGGATTTCGGAAGGTGAGTTCCCGACCGAATCCGAAAAACAGTACATCTCGATTCGGACGTTGGCGGACCTCGTCGACGTGGCGATCGACACCAACCGGCGCGTCATCTACGACCCGGACATCGACGTGTACGCCGTCATCGACGGAAGTGAGATTTACTACTACTCGACCGACGACCTTCATGCTCGTGCGTGGTTGAACCTCTGAACGCACCCAGTCGTCGGACTCCCTGACCCGCTAGCTGCCACCCGTATTTCTGAACCGGCCTCTCAGTACTCTACGTCTGCTCACCGTTCGAGGAGACGCTCGAACCACTCTCACAACCCACTTTTCACGGTGGCTCTCTCACAACCCACTTTTCACGGTGGCTCTCTCACAACCCGCTTTTCACGGTGGTTGGTCGAAGTTCTCGAACCGATATCGGCGATTGGTCAGTGAGTGATACGTCGCGGACACGGTGAACGCCGCGACGATTACTGTCGGATAGGTCAACGCTGGAATCGCGCCGGTCGGAAGGACGCCCGCCCAAAGTCCAGCGACCACGACACACGACAGAAGCGAGAGTCCGAGGTAGTACACGCCCCACGGAATCGAGTTCTCCGGCACGATGTCGAGGTAGATATCGAGTCGCTCGGTTCGTTCTGTCAGTTCGACTTCTCCGTCGTCGTAGGTGATGATACCAGCACGCTCGAGTCGGGGGAGATGCGTCTGCTGGAGTGAGGTGTACACTGTCTTTCGCTCCGCCGACCCGAGTTCGTCGATCGTTTTGTCTTTCTCCCACGCAGCAACCTGTTCGGCGAGGTCCGAGAGTGTGATCGGTTCGTTCTCCCGTTTGCAGTGGTGGATGATGTACCGTCGTCGGTGGTTGCTCATGAGGTCGAAGATTTCGTCTTTCGGAAGACTCCCCTCCTCTGTGGGTGTGTCTCTCCTGAGCAACCCCCCTGCACCGCTCTTACCCATTTGTCATTTGAGTGTATTATCTGGGTGTATATATTTTCTCGCACGGACGACACTCTGTCCGTGTGTGATGGTTACGAATCGGGCCACTCCGTATGGATTCGAAGTGTCACGTTGTAGTCGTCGGGGTTTGGGAGGTTTTCGAGCGTCTGGCCTTCTCCAGTCGGGACAAGATCGACCTGTAGTCCAAATGGAACCGCCTCGCCGGGTTCGAGGACGCTATCGGCGACAGAGTCTGCAAGACTCACGGCAAGGAGATTCTCCCCGGACGTCCCCGTCGAATCGAGTGTCTCGTCCGCTGTGGTCACCTGCAGTGCTGCCTCGACTGCGCCGAGTGTCTCTGCTGAGAGACTGTCACTCGTCGCCTCGAACGAGAAGTAGACTCCCGAGAGAGCCTCTGTCGATACGTTTGTGAGGAGGACGATGTCTTCGAAGCGCGTCACTGCACGCGTGTTGAGGCCGCCGTTTCCACCACCCGGTGTGATGGCACTCACGCTCCCGTCTGTGTCCGTTTGGACGTGAACTGGTGGGTCGTTCACCGGGGTCAACTCGATGTCGCCACCGCCCGTGTCGACGACGCGGAACGACGCGTCTGAAGACGACTGCACGACCCCCGCTGCCCCTTCCCCAGCGATACCACCGACGACGAAGAGATTGCCCATTGCGAAGAGTGTTTGACGACGTGTAGGCATGTGGGCACCGAGATTGGGAGTTGGTGGAGTGCTACTGTTGGTTTGCGACTGCGGTCACTTCGTCGATGAGGACGGCGTTCTCGCTGTCGCCGGTGAACGACCCGGAGACGAAGTTCGCGATACTATCTGTCTGTAGGACTTTCAGACCCACCGTCTCCGAGGTTCCTGCTTCGACCGAGACGTAGTTCATCGGGTCGTACTGTGCATCACCCCAGTCGGAGGAGACGGTCTTCGTCGTCGACGCCCCGTGTGTGAACTGGAACGCCTGGACGACGTCCGTCTTCGGGATACTTCCGTCGTCGACAGCAGCACCGAATCCCGTGTAGGTAAACCCAACGTCGTACCCCGTGCTGTCGGTGCTGTTGTTCGTGATTTTGAGGATGTCACCGAAATCGTGGTCCTGCGTCGCCGTGACCGCGACCTGTATCGTGACCATCTGCCCGCCGTTTCCACTTACTGTTGCCACGGGGAGGTCGTTCGGTTCGAGCGTCGCGAAGTCGATGGTCCCGTTCTTGACGACGTCCGCCCCCACCGAATCCGCAGGGTCGATTCGAACGTCTGCTCCCGGTGAGACGACGCGGAAACTCCCGTCGCTGTTGCTCGAGACGACGTCTACGGCGCCCATTCCGAGTGCTGTCCCGACTCCGAGAGAGAGTGTTCCAATTGCGGTGAGGACGTTTCGTCGTTTCATTGCGTTGTACTCATATTGACTGTAATCGGTTGCGTGTCGTTCGAATACTCCAGTGTGTACTACTGTGGCTCAGTTGCGACGATAGTGAGTTCGGGGTTGCTTACGGCAGTTCCACTGGTTATCGACGTGTCGACAGTGACGTTGACGTCCGTTGTGGCTGTGGAGGGGTCGCTCGCGGTGAGGGTCGATTCGAGTTCGACCGGGCCGTTGGGTATCTCGAACGTCACTTCAGCGAGATTGTCGGAATCGTCGGTAAGTGTAATCGTCGCGCTTCCGCTTCCATCGCTAGGCGTTTCGCTCACTCCCGAGGTCGAGAGGCCGACCAACGCGTTAGTCCCGTCTGCAGCGTTGTTGGTAATCGTGAGTACACCGTTGACTACCGTAATCGCGTCGTCGTTGAACCCTGCCGACGGACCTCCAAGGTCGATGGTGAGTTCGTTACTCCCCCCTGACTGATTGGCCATATCCGTGACGTAGTCGCCATCTCCATCGATGCCGATGTACGCACTTGCGTCGCCCGCTGTACTTACACTGACTGTCCGCGCGGCACTCACAGTACTGAACGCACCCGTCCCGATGAGTGCGCCGCCGCCACCAACAATCGCTCCGAGCCCGAGTAGTATGTTACGTCGATTGATTGCCATCTTGTTTTCTCCGTGACACAACGTCGTGTGTCGGTATGCTACCCGTAGAACCCTACCCACTTTGTATTCCTGTGCTTGAATACAGTTGCTGCAGTACCTGTCTCGTTCAAGCCCGCCTTTCCAGCGAGCCCACGTGGGTGCAGTCTATCGATTTTGTCAGAGAACGCTGTGTGCACGGTAGTGTCGCTCTGTCAACATCCCTCACTGGGTAACTACACCCACAGAAACCCTCACCGAACGCGAACTCGGTCTGACGTTGCATTTTATCACGACGACCAACGAAACGTTCACCAACGCGTGAAGCTCTCGGAGTTCGTCGAATACGCAGTGGTGGGGTTTCTCCTCGTAGCCGTCGTTGCACTTCTGTTTGGTCAGGCACTGGGACAGCCAATACTTCTCGGGTACGTCGAGACTGGGAGCATGGCACCGACCATAGAGTCCGGCGATGGGTTCGTCGCTGTACCGGCGGTGCTGACCAACTCACCAGAAGCTGGCGACGTCGTCGTCTTTCGGGCCGAGGAACTCCACGGTGGAGGATTGACGACCCATCGTGTGGTGAGACACACTCCCGAGGGGTACATCACCCGTGGAGACGCCAACCCGTTTACTGACCAAGACAACGTCGAACCACCGGTCAGAGAATCCCAAATCGTCGCCGAAGCACTCCTCCTGAACGGAGAGGTCGTCGTCGTTCCTGGCCTCGGAACCGGCGTACAAGCTCTCCAGGGTGCTGTCGGTGCTGTCTTCGGTGTCTTTGCTGGTATTCCTGGGCTCGAATCCCTCGTTCGGGGTGAGTTCTCACCGGCTCTCCTCGTCGGAATCGGTGGGTTACTCATCGTCTCGAGTCTCCTCGTGGACGTCCTCGGAACCAAGCGTCAGCCTGCGACGAGAAGTCGTCGTCGTCCAAACTACCTCTCAGTAGGCGTCGTACTACTCGTCCTCGTCGTCCTCGTCTCCGCACCTGCGACGATAAGTATGGTTCTCGGGTCTGGGACGACGGCAGTCGATATCGTCAGTTCGCAATCGCCGACCGAGAACCCCCTCGTCGTCGGTCCCGGTGAGTCGGCGACGGTCGACTACACCGTGACCAACGAGGGTCTCATCCCGATGATGACTGTGGTCGAGCCGGCACACCCAGACCTCACGTTCGGACAGAACGTCTTCGTCGTCGCCAGTCGAGAAGATGCCACGACGACGCTCACGATTCGTGCGCCGAAAGAGACGGGTGCCTATACTCGAGAGTTCACCGAACATCGGTACGTTCCGCTGTTGCCACAGTCACTCATCCTCGGACTACACGACATCCACCCGTGGGTTGCAATCTTCGGCATCGATCTCATCTTGGTCACGGGCGCGCTGGTTCTCGGTGTCGTCACACTTGGAGTGAGTCCCGTGCGGATGCGGACGAGCGGTCGAAATATCTCCGTCGTCGAACGACTCAAGCGTCGGTTCCTGTAAGGCGCGTTGTCTCAGTCCGATTAGTAGCCTGTGCCAACGTTTGCTGGTTGCCCGGTTCCGTTCGGTGGCCCCTGTGTTCCACTGCTACCGCCGCCGGCGCTGTTGTTGGCGGCGCTGTTGTTGGCGCCACCGTTGCTCCCGGTGCCAGTTCTGCGCGAGCAGTCGTACACAACGTCTGTCTCCAACGTCGCGTTCGAGACCGTCGCACCCGCGGTTTCTGCCACGACCGAGACAGCGAGTGTCGCGTTCGAGCTTCCGGGTTTGTTGGCACAACTGACCGTGATGGTCTCTCCACCACGACTGGGTATCTGTACCCCAGAAGACGAACTTGGGTCTACAGTCAACGATTTCGTCCCGACGGTCACATTGAATCGAACCAACGCCGCAGACTCGAGATTGTTCCGCAACGTCACGGTCGAATCGTTGGACCGAGTGACGAGCGTATCTGGACCTTCGAGCGCGACGAGCGCGTCTTCGTCCGCTGCGACGGAGACACTCACAGAACGGTCCCCCGCGATAGTGCTGTAGCTCCCCGTCGGAACGATGGCGAACATCATCCCGAGAGCGACGAATACCACTCCGGCGTGCCACAGCGTTCGTTTCATCGAATCATCGTCGGCGGCGTTATCTTACCGTTTGGTGTCAACCATCTTGTACACTTCGGGTGGGGTAACAAGGAGTCTCCATCCAAAAAGTGAGGGACCGAACCGTTTCGGTAGGGGATGTGGGGAACTACTCGGTATCACGTCTATTCGGCCTTGATGTGACTGCTGTATTAGTGTTATACCTTTGGACGTAACAGTACTTCAGGTCAGCCGACAGAACTCACTGTTGTTGGGTTTCGAGCCACTCGCTGGCGTCTCTCACGACGTCGAACAGTCCGTCTTTCGCAGGTTTCCCTGTGGGGAGTTCGACACTCCACGTCACCTTCGTCTGTATCGCTTGGAGGTTGACCATCGTCGATTGCAGGTTGGTCGCTAAGACGACCGGAACGGAGGCGTCGAATCTTCTCACGGCCTTCACAGTCGCGATGCCGTCGTACCTCGGCGGTGCGTGAAGACAGATGAACAACTGTGGCACCTGCGGTGCCATGGCCTCGACCACCTCGTGGTTCGAACTGAAGTATCGAACGTCGACGTCACTGTCGAGACTCGCTGTTCCGTCGGGGGGCGGTCCGTAGGCGAGAATCTGCGGAGTTACCTCTCCAGTGGTTTCTGACACGCACTCGTAGTTTGCCGGTGGGACGTTTGGTTCTTTCCCTCACGGAACCGCTCGCCGACCACGACAGGTGGACTCACGTGGAGTCGAGTGCTTCGACGGACAAATCGTACGTCGCGACGGCACCTTCGAGTGTCGCGTCGGAAAGCGTCGGTTCGGTGTCGAAGCGAGCGCTGGTAAAGCGGGCGGCCCCCCGGACGACGGTTTCGGTGAATCCGGCCGTTTCGGAGACGTAGGTGTACGCGAAGTCGAGTCCGCCATCGATTTCGACACCGAACTCGAGGGCCGTAATCGTACAGTCAGAGACGTCGACGTTGCCGTGTACCTGTACGCCGGTCCAGTACACCTCGCTGCCGAAGGACGTGTGCTTGCAGACGACCGATCCGCCGACTGTGGTCTCGACCAGTCGGAACGGTGCACTCGGTGTGAATCTCGCACCCGAGAACGAGACTGTCCCCGAGATGGCGGTTCGGACGAACGAGACGGTCCCACCGTCGAACTGCGCGTTCTGGAACGACAACCGTGTGCTGTCTACCGTCGCCGAATCGATGTACACCGGTGCGTCGAACCTCGCGTACGAACAGTCGACCGGGCCGGCAGTGGTCGTCAGTTCGGTGAAATCCACTTCGCCGTCGAACTGGCTACTCCTCGCGTCCACACCGCCGACGACGTCTAGGTGCCTCGCGTCGAACTCGCCTTTCACTCGGAGGTGTTCGAGCACGAGACCGTCTTCGACCGTCGCGTCCTGAAGACTCACGTCGCCATCGACGGTGCAATGAGAGACCGACAGCCGGCCGTCGTACACTGTCGCCCCGAGATCGAGTCGACCACCGACACGAGTGTGTGTGAGACGGACAGTGCCTCCGAAATTGGCTTGAGAGAGCCCGACCTGGTCGTCGACAGTTCCCTTCCTGAGTGAGACGTCTCCCTCGACGTGCGCTCGCCTCGCAACGAGCGAACTCACGTTGAGGCCAACTCCGTCGAGTCGGCCGTCGAGCGTCGCTTCAGAGAGCACCCAATCACCACCCGTTTGCACCTGCGGACACGAGACGTCCGCACTGGCGTCGAGTCGGTGCATGAACAGTCCACCGCCAACCGACGCGGCGTCGAGTCGAAGCGTGGGCTCGAGTGTCGCGTCGCGGAGGTCGATATCCTGACGGACGATGACGTCACGGAGGTCGATGGTCTCGTCACCACCGAGAATCTCGCCTGCGACGTCCAGCGATTCGAACTGTGCTCCGACGAACGTCGAGGGCCGCTCCGGGTCGTTGATTACCTCGACGAGTGCTGCGGCCGTTTCGTCGGCCCGCTTCTCGTCGATCGGTGCGTGAAATTGACAGTACTCCCGCTCGGCACTCGCTGGATGTGGACAGTTCCACACTGTCGGGTGGTCGCCCGCATCTGTGCCGTCTCGTTCGTCGTAACTGCATACGTGTTCGTATGCACAGCGAGGCACGTTCTCCACGACGTCTCTATTCGTGTCGCATCACAAATGTGTTTCCGTGTCGACGGGCGAAATCGACCGACCGAGGAGTGGGTGTAACGGCCATACAAGTGTTTTACCTACCCCCGCCTCACTTCTTCTCAGCCACTTTGGAATCACGTACCGAATATTGCCGCCGTCCCAACAAAATACAATACTCTTGTCTAAGTGAGTGGTGGAAGACGGCCCGTGCAAGCCCATTGATACGATATCACTATCGGCACGGGGTCTTCGTCTTCCAATCTGTCGACACGCGACCGTGTTGCCCCTGCCCAGAACTCCTCGCTCCGAATGTTTTATTACCGACAGTTCTGACGTTCACATGGTCAGGGATTCATTGGGTTTGGTGTTCCCCTCCCCCACAAGCACTGATCCATCCTGACCGCTTTTCGGACGATGGGCACGTTTGGGCCCGTCGACGTTCGGACGTCACTGTACCGATGAACCCTCGGTGGAACCGACCGGTGCTTCCTGAGTGCGCTGACTCTCCTCCCTGTGCTCCGTCTCGCAACGGGGTCTGGTTTCAGGAGGCTTGGGTTGGACTCCGACGACTGTGTTAAGGGCTGACACAATTCGTCTCTCTGGGTGGCACCACGTGCTCGTACAGTCGTACGGATGCCGTCTCCGACGCACTCGGCATCGTGCTAACTGCGTGACGAGGTGACGTCGAGGTCACGTCCAGTGTATCGGATGTTCGTACGCCTCGTTGGCCGTCGTCTAACCGAATTAAGTTCTTCCCAACTGATATTTCGTGATTCTCGGTTCAGTTGGTCCGGTAGAATTTCACAAACCCGACAGCTACCACAGAAGCGAACTGTTGCGCCGCAGTGACACGCTCTGTTAGTTATCATTAAACACTCGACGCGTCGACTCAGATCGTCCCGGGGTCTCCCAAATCGAACGGCGACGTTCTGCTACTGATGAACGTCAGTGCTGTGTGGAGTTCACGGTTCGGTGTACTACTGTTTGGCCAGACACAACGTCTCGTCTCACTGGAGGTTGTGTCGGCCTTCCTCGAGAGGTCTTTTGGGATGTCGAGATTTCTTCGCAGGTGTCGACTTGGCTCTCGATGCAGTCGACTCAGTACGTGTGCTTGGTGAATTCGACGTTTCGAGTGGCTACACCCACGGACTGCGTACAGATACTGTCGTGTCTGGAGGGTGGTCTGCACTGGACGTCTGGCGGTATTTTGTGTATAACGAACGTCCCCGAACGCGTCCTTCGAATATATCGACGATATGATTCCCCCCTCCACTTTCCGTACTTTGTTTTCCGGTTCGAACTGGCTCAGCAACGTGAGACGGTCGCGTAGTCAGTCGCCACGCCGTTCGACAGCAGAGGTGAGCTGATGGACGCCCTGAACCGCCTGGTCGTCGTGGTGGTGGCTCTCGCGGTCGTCTTCCCGACGATGACGATGGGTGTTGCTGTCGCCCAGTCGAGCGAGACGCCGGTCTTCGCGGTCAGCCAAGGCGGGATGTGCTACACCGTCGAAGCGCTCGGTGACGGGTCGACCAGCGTGGAACGGTTCTACGACTACCGAAACAACGAGACGTCGACGAGAGGGACGTTCTCGTCGTACGGGACGACGTACCTCCAAGAGAACCAAGTGAGTAACATCTTCTTCTACCACGGCTCACAGGGCGTCAGCCTCGTCTTCCTCCACGACAAACTCGGTGACCAACCATACGCCAGTACGGTGACGATGGATATCCGTGGCCTGCCTTCGGGTGAGTGGGCCGTCCAGGACGACTACTACGGCGGTGGGACGCAAGACGACGACTGGGTGCTCGGTGGGTCGAGTGCGACCATCGACTGGAAGTGGGCACAGAACCGAACCGATGGCGGTGCGTACCGCGGACTCGAGAATCTCCAGTCGGGTGAGACAGTGACGATTA
This sequence comes from Haloferax marinum, assembly GCF_009674625.1. Taxonomy (GTDB): domain Archaea; phylum Halobacteriota; class Halobacteria; order Halobacteriales; family Haloferacaceae; genus Haloferax; species Haloferax marinum. The sequence goes on from NZ_WKJQ01000001.1 coordinate 2,336,203, forward strand.
CACCCGGGTTCAACGAAAACGCGGCCCACTGGGGTGACTGGCCACGGAGCGGAGGCGACAACCGGATTACTGAATTCCGATTGGTCCACGGGAACGAGAGCACCGTCACACTCGACATGAACACGAAACTCACCATCGAGTCGGGACCGTGTGAGGTGCCAACTCCAACACCGACGCCAACGCCAACTCCAACGCCGACCCCGACGCCAACCCCAACGCCGACCCCAACGCCAACGCCAACTCCAACCCCGACACCGACACCAACGCCAACTCCAACACCAACTCCAACGCCAACGCCGACACCGACGCCAACACCAACGCCGACAGCGACGCCGACGCCAACTCCGACTCCGACAGCGACGCCAACCCCAACGCCAACACCGACGCCGACACCAACGCCAACACCGACGCCGACACCAACTCCAACCCCGACACCGACACCAACTCCAACCCCAACACCGACACCAACTCCAACCCCGACACCGGAGCCAACACCAACACCAACACCAACACCAACACCGACGCCAACCCCGACAGCGACGCCGACCCCAACGCCAACTCCAACACCGACCCCAACGCCAACTCCAACACCGACCCCAACGCCAACTCCAACGCCAACGCCGACACCGGAGCCAACGCCGGAGCAGAAACCACGTAGCTCAGGTGGAGGAAGTTCGGGCGGTGGAAGCTCCGGTGGGAGTGGAGGGAGTTACATCGAGCCATCGACCAGAATCGAGTCGACAGACGTGACGACGTCGCACGTTCGGTACGACGTGACCCGCGCCGAGGCAGGAGAACCAGTCGAGTTCGTCCTCCCATCGTCGGTGACCGGCGACGTCGGCATCGAACGGGGCACGGTTTCGGTCACCGTCTCTCGGGACACGTCGTACTCGCTCGACGTGCGGTCGTTCACCCAGAGACCGGAGGGTGTCGACTCCATCGACGACACTGACGACGTCCCGTTGTACCTGGATATCACCGGTGACGAGAAGATGAACCGGTCACTCGACACGGTCACCGTGGACCTCGCGCTGTCGAAGGCCGATATCGACGCCCGCGGGACGACTGCCGAGAACGTCGCCGTCTACCGATACCACGACGGGTCGTGGGAGCGCCTCGGGTCGACGGTGACCGACGACGAAACACAGTACCTGCTGCACGCGACTGCACCGGGAACGTCGTACTTCGCACTCGGCATCAGCCACCCCGTCGCGAGCGTGTCGAACGTCGCGGCCGTCTCGGACGTGACCGTCGGTGAGCCGACGACGATGACCGCCGACGTGACCAACACCGGCCACGCTAACGGGACTGTCACGGTCACCATGCGCGTCGACGGCGACGCCGTGTCCAACCAGTCCGTGTCACTCGCCCCTGGCGAGACGAAAGCCGTCTCGTTCGACTACCGATACGAGACACCCGGCACCTACACCGTCGAGCTCGGTGGCGAGCGTGTGGACGTGACGGTTCGTGGCGCGACCACGAACAGCAACAGCATCCAACTGACGGACGTGACCGCCGACGCGACGACGATCGGTCCGGGCGAGAGCGTCACGCTCATCGCGACGCTCCGAAACACTGGTGAGCGCGATGCAGAGACGACTGTCCAGTTCGGCGTGGTCGGTGGCGACACCGTGACCCGAACGGTCTCGGTCTCTGCTGGTGAGCGAGAAACCGTGACGTTCCAGCAACGACTCGACTCCCCCGGTGAGTACACGCTCACCGTCGACGACCAATCGTTCGACGTGACCGTCAAAGAAGGAGCCTCGAAGTTCGGAACGGACGACTCGAACGTGGACGAACAGCCCGGCCCCGAGCAGACTCCCGACGGACCGTTGGGCGTCGGATACGGCGTGGAAGTCGTCGGTGTGCTCGCCGTGGCCATCGTCGTCGTCGCGCTCGGTGTCCGCTGGGCGGTCCGCAGACGAGAGTGAATGGTGACGCTCGCTGTGGACTGTCCCGTTCGTGTCAAACACTTATCCGTGTGGGCGACTAGCATGATGTTATGAACGGTCCCAACGCGGTCGACGAATCGAGCTTCTACCTGGAGTACGAGATGCAGGTAGACGCGACGCGCGACGCCGTCGCGAAACTGGCTCGTGAAGTCCTGCAGTACGAGTGGGCCGACTACCTCCGTGCGTACCCGCCCGAAGGCCCCCAGACGTGGGAGCACCTCGACTCCGGCAAGCCGTGGGGTCGTGTGATGCCACAGGCGTGGGATATCGGACGGAGTCAGGGATTCGACCTCCACTTCGAGCACTACCCCGATTCGCGGGCGCTCGAACGTGGCCACCTCCGACTGGAGTTGCACTTAGAGGATGGCGTCCACGGCGACGCCGACTTCTCGGGTGACTCACCCTATGCGGCGCTTCGAGAGCGTCTCGTCGATGCCCTCGTGGACTTCACGAGTGGGTCGGACGAGGTGCCTCCGGGTGACTTCGGACGCGGACGGACGATTTGGGCGGCTGACTATCGCTTTACTGCTGGTGATACGGGTGCGTACTACGAGGCGCTTCGGAAGGCGCTTTCGGAGCACGCGGTGTTCGTGCCCGTCGTGACTGAGGCGCTGGAATCCCGGCTTGCTGAGCGGGAGTGAACGGCTCGGAATCCGGTCGCCCCGCGTTTACATGCCCGGGTGAGACGTCCCTTACAGAACTGATGTTTCCGTGAGGACACTGAGCGTGCTACCACGACCACCACATGATTTCACCTTCGGCCCCGAACCGTCACTATCGTGCTCCACGACGAACGGCTCGCCGATTCGATTGCGGCTCTTAGAGACGACCGGTTGAGTCCCACTGCGTATGTCGATGAACTCCGGGAACGTACAGGGAGAGTCGAACCGCAGATACACGCATTCGTGTCGGAAGATGGACGCTGGGAACGGGTGTTGGCTGACGCGGCAGCCCTCGAAGCACGGTTTCCGAACCCCGCAGACCGACCGCCACTCTACGGCGTTCCCATCGGTGTGAAAGACATCTTCCACGTGGATGGGCTCCCGACACGTGCAGGGTCGACACTTCCGCCAGCCGTCTTGACCGAACAACAGGGAGAAGCAGTCCAACGAATGCAAGCCGCCGGTGCGCTTGTCATTGGAAAGACCGTCACGACGGAGTTTGCCTACTTCGAACCCGGCCCGACTCGAAACCCACACAACACTGCCCACACGCCAGGTGGGTCAAGCAGTGGGTCGGCTGCCGCAGTCGCGGCGGGTCTCTGCCCGTTCGCATTCGGGTCACAGACTGTCGGGTCGGTCATCAGACCCGCAGCGTTCTGTGGTGTCGTTGGGTTCAAACCAACCTTCGACCGCATCCCACCGTCGGGGATGATTCAGTTCTCCGAGTCGGTCGATCACGTCGGCCTCTTCACACAGGACACAGAAGGTGCAGAACTCGCAGCAGCATGCCTCTGTGATGACTGGCGTCACCTGCCGTCACAACGAGAGAAACCAGTTCTGGGGGTGCCTGCAGGTCCGTATCTCGATCAGGTCAGTGCCGAGGGGCGCCGTGGGTTCGAAACACATCTCGACGCGCTTCGAGACGCAGGCTTCGAGCTCGTGCGTGTGCCGACACTCGAGGATATCGAGGAGATAAACGAGCGTCACGAGCGACTGAACGCTGCTGAACTCGCGATTGCACACGAAGCGTGGTACGACACTTTCGCAGAGGAATACTCTGAAACGACGCGGTCCCTCATCGAAGAGGGACAGGCGGTTCCGACGAAGGAGATTGCGCGTGGGAGACAGGGGCGAATCGAACTGCGTGAACGACTCGAAGAGACGATGGTCGACGCTGGAATCGACCTCTGGGTCGCACCGTCAGCACCGGGTGCCGCACCAGCGGGCATCGAGACGACTGGTGACCCGGCCATGAACCTCCCGTGGACGCATTCTGGGCTTCCGACGATTGCACTCCCCGGGACGACCACCGACGACGGACTCCCTCTGGGTGTGCAATGTGTCGCACCCTTCGGCGCCGACGAACGACTGCTCGATTGGTCACACGAACTGGCAGCAGCTCTCCAGTAACCCGACTCACCCCCCACTCCCGACACGAGCGAGGAATTGTGAGGGCAGTATTCTCGACCACTCCTCTCAGTGTAAACCGGGTTCTCCTTAGCCGGTGAGACGCAGCGTGCTCGTCGAGCCATCACGGTCGTGTGAGCACATCTGTACGATTAAGTCTCTGGGATGGTCACGCAGCATATGGATATCTTCAGCACGGACTCCCCCATTATCGGGATGGTACATTTACCGCCCCTCCCAGGTGCCCCTGGATTCGACGGAGACCGACGCGAACTTCGCACGCGACTTCGTGAGGACGCGGCAGCACTCGAGTCGGGCGGTGTCGATGGGATCATGCTCGAAAACTTCGGTGATGCACCCTTCTATCCAGACCGTGTGCCTCGACACGTCGTCGCTGATGTCGCAGCACTTGCTGCAACCCTTCGTGAGCACGTCTCGATCCCGTTCGGTGTGAACATCCTCCGGAACGACGTCCAAAGTGCACTCGGGATTGCCGCTGCGACGGGTGGCACATTTGTCCGTGTGAATGTCCATACTGGTGCTCGTCTTACTGATCAGGGCCTCATCGAGGGAATGGCCCACCAAACCTTGCGACTCCGTGAGCGGCTCGATGCCGACGTTGCCATTCTTGCTGACATCGACGTGAAACACTCCGCACCACTCGCTGAACGGTCACACGACGAGGTGGTTGGCGAACTCGTCGAGCGTGGGGGTGCCGACGGAATCATCGTGAGCGGGACTGGCACCGGCGAAGCGGTCGATACAACCACGCTTGAGCAGGTGGTTGACTCTCGCGATGCTCGCGGTCTCGACATTCCTGTCTTGATTGGAAGCGGTGTTACGCCCGAAACAGCACCTGACCTGCTCTCAGTCGCCGATGGCGCAATCGTCGGAACCGCTCTCAAACACGGTGGCAAGACGACGAATCCCGTCGACGAAGCGGCAGTCGAGCGTCTTGTCGAGTCCGTTCGATAGAACCCATTTTCTCCCTTAGTGCGTCTCCACGAACTCCCGAACATCGGATTTGGATGGGAGATATCCACGTGCACCCATCGCAGTACAGTTGAGTGCGGCCGTGGCTGCGGCAAACCGTCCGGCGTCCCGTGTTGAATAGTCACCGAGTAACCATGTATGGATGAGCCCCGCCGTGAAGGTGTCGCCGGCGCCGGTCGTATCGTTCACATCGACATCGAAGGCGGGAATCTCGTGAACTGTGTCACCCTCGAGAAGGAGTGCCCCATCGCTCCCCTGTGTAAGCGCAGCACGTGAGACCCCTCGTTGGGTGAGCGTTGCGATGACCTCGTCGGGGCCGCCACCGAAATACGAGCGCGCAGCGACCTCGCCGACTACGAATAAATCGACGACAGAGAGCAGTCGGTCGATCGTTTCGGGTGCTGTCCCCCGCCCTTCAAGTTCCGAAAGCGGCCCAGCGAGGTCGAATACGAGTGTCGAAATCTCACCACGTTCACGAGCGGTCACGAGCCTCAAGACCGCTTCGTCGGGAGCGTAGGCACTGGTGAATACGACACTGGCATCACTCGCATACTCGATATCGCGCTCGTCGAGGCGAAGGTTTGGCACGCTCTGGCCGCCAGCGACAATCATTCGTTCTCCGTCTGGCCCCCGCAGAATCAACGTGTACGATGATTCTTCGGACCCGATTTGGATTCGGGTGCAGTCAATATCGCGTGCTTGGAGGTCAGTCTCGATTTCGGCGGCGACGTCTCTCCCGATACGTGAGATTACCCCTGTCTTGTTCCCAAATTCAGCGAGTCCAGACGCTACGTTTGCAGCGACACCACCCACATCGGTCGTGTGTTCACGGGCGAATGCACCGCCGTCGGGTTTCGGCAGGTTCGAGAGAGAATAGATGTGATCTATGACAGCACTGCCGACCGTCACGACATCGAGCGACGACATTACGTCTACTCGGTTTTCGTGCGTCTTGAACGTACAGGGGTCATCGTATCCTCACGTTTATTGGAAGTCGCTCGCCGGTCAGTGCGTGTGCTTGGTCATTGACGACTAATTTTCATCCGTGGGGATAACTGTGGACGCTAACCGATATCCTTGACAAACTGACAGTCTTCTCTCATGGAACTTTATCTGTTTATATGTTGATTGATTGATATGGGTTCGAACAATCCAACACGGCGAAGAATTCTCAAGCTCGGTGGAATCGCACTCGGTGCAGCAGTTGTTCCGTTCTCAGCAACGTCAGCGCTCGCTGCTAGCCCAAACGCTCGATTCAGCCTCGACTTCAGTACAGCCGCAGACGCAGAGGCAAACACTCCGCCGAGCGCAGGCTGGGTCACAGATCGGACCGAGCCAACAGCGTGGACGACAGACCAGGGACGGCTTCGAATCGACATCGACGAGACAGGTGACATCACAGGCTTCTACGCATACCAGGGTAAGAAGTACCAGGACGCCAACGGCACGTACTGGAATGCGGGGACCGGGTCGCGTCTCTCGTATCGATTCTACATCGACCCGGACTGGGAAACCGACGGCGTCGAGCAACAAACAGGTGTCTGGCCCGTGCTCGGAACCGCTGACGGAAACATCAGTGCTTACCCGATTATGGCGTACGTCGACAGCGACGCCAGCGACACGGACGAAGCAAAGTTCCGTTCGTTCGTCTACCGAACTGACTCTGAGGGGACGGTCGTTGGGGAGTGGGTCGACATCCCTCTCTCGAAGAAACTCGGCATCGATCCCGACGAAGGTGGCTGGGTCGACGTAGAATGCCAGCTCCAGCAGATCAACGAGGGAGCGGCAGTAAAGTGGCGCATCAACAACACACTCGTCCTCGACGAGCGTGGTTACAATGTCACTGCGCCCAGTGCGCAGTTCCTCGAAGTCATCGTCAACAGTGTGAATTACGGCGTCGAGCAGTCGTACTACTACGACGACTTCGAACTCACCGAACCAGGTGCAGCGAAGAATCGGTGAGATTGCTTACCAGGTCAGGCCTCGGTTAGAGAGCGACTTGGAGTACACCCACACGAACTCCCGCAATAACACACCCGGTCACGATCGCTGACCCACCATAGAACAACCATCGCATGGGTACTGGAGAGACCCCCACCGTCGACACCTATCCTTCTGGTCGAGAGCAACACTCGAAAGCGGGCGAGAGCGCCGTCAACGTGGGGGTGTGAGCGTGGTCGTCATCAGTGAAACGAGGGCCGAAAAGAGGAGTGCACAGGCATTGATGTGTGTGCAAAGCGGGCCATTCGACGAAACCGGAAACAGGCGATACACACCCTGTACAATGGGATGTACAGGGGATGCGAGAAAGGAGATCGCTGTCGCGAACCGGATATACGGCGGGAGCATCGAAATATTGGAAGTCGGTCACAACGTGATAACGCGGGTATGAGGGCTACTGAGACGTGAACGCACGAGAATCGATGCGGTGTGAACAGGGTGACCGACGAGACCGAGAAGATGATTCTACACCCACGACGCGTCACACTCGCGTACACCCTTGCGGGAAACAGGCGTGTGTGTACACCCCTGATATCTGTGGGTGTAGCGGGTGTGACTGTGAATACACTCTCGTGTGAAGGGTGTAGAAACCCGGCCAAAAATGCGCGAGGGTGTAGGAGCACGAAACACCTACGACCCCCCACGCCAGACACCAGCACAAGCGATGACGCCACCACTCCCAACACGAAACACACTCCCGGATGACCTCTGTGACCGAGCCCAGTGGGTGGGGTGGCGCAAACAGACACGAGGCGGAGATGAAACGAAGGTTCCACTGGACGTGAACGGTGGCTATGCTTCGGCAACTGACGCCACGACGTGGACAGACTTCGACGAGGCGCTCGCCTATGCACGCAACGGGCCAGCGGATGGTGTGGGATTTGTATTCACCGAAGACGACCCCTACGTGGGCGTCGACCTCGACAAGTGTCGCAACAGCGAGACGGGTGGGACAGAAAACTGGGCACAGATGATCATCGACCGTCTGGACTCCTACACAGAGGTCAGCCCCTCGGGAACGGGCTACCACATCATCGTCCGAGGAGAGCTCCCCCCAACCGGGAACCGGACAGGCAATCTTGAACTCTACGCACACTCACGCTTCTTCACCGTGACGGGTGATCACGTCGACGACACACCTCTCGACGTGGTTGACCGGACAGACGAACTCACCGCGATACACAGTGCGTACTTCGAGACACCAGACAACGTGGCGACCAACGAACCACCCGAGACGACGACAAGGGTGACGCAGACACCCGGCGAAGACATCGCACCCACGGGCAACGACCTGACAGACGAAGACGTCATTGAGCGGGCGTCGAACGCGGCGAACGGACTAAAATTCAGTCACCTATGGAAAGGCGACACGAGCGCGTACGACAGTCACTCAGAAGCCGACATGGCGCTGTGCTCAATGCTCGCCTTTTGGACTGGGGGCGATGCAGCACAGATGGACCGCGTGTTTCGAAACTCAGGGCTGTATCGAGACAAATGGGACGACGTTCATTTCTCGGATGGCTCGACCTACGGTGAGAAAACTATTGAACGAGCAATTACAGGGACGACCGAATATTACGACCCATCGCAATGGTCGAGTGCCGTGCGTCGGTCGACGACGCGACAGAATGAGTCACGACGCGGTGAAGGAGATAACACATCTGCCAACGTGAGAACTGGAGCCAATCGGCCCGAGCGGGACCACACCGTCGCACCAGTTGAGTCACCAGCACAGAATACGGAACACCTCGAACGGCTCAAAGACCTCCAGACACATCTGGAATCGGTGATTGCTGAGAACGAGCGGTTACAAGGGGAGTTAGAAGACGAACGCGAACGGCGACGTGAATTGGAAGCTCAACTGGCAGATAGAGATGAGGAAGATGGCAGTGGGTGGTCGCTGTTTGGGTGGTTCCGGTCGTAGTCACGGACACGTGGCGTGTACGTCGGGTTCAGAGTGAGGTGCGTCGTCTCAGCTAAAAGCCACCGCGGCGACCACTCAAGGGTCTCCGTGTGCTCCTCGGTCTCCGGCCTGCGGTGCTACGGTCGGCCGTCTTCGCGCTCGCCGCGGCCCCTTTCAGTCCCACCCGGTTTGTACAGACGTGTCGACGCTCCCGGAATGTGTAGTATATTCCCCGAGCAGTAATTATATTGCGCACAAACACATATTGATGCGCATGACAGAGAACGCACGTCGTGGCCCACCACCTGAAGATTTCTCAGCAGCGCTCGGTGAGCGTCTGGATAACGCTCCAGCGGACGAGCGGGTCTATCGGGTGGCGCTTGAGTTGACCGACCCAACGCGTGTTTCTGATATTGCAGCGCGGGCAGAGTGTTCAAAGAATGCTGCACGACGGCATCTCAACCGGCTCGCAGACATTGGGGTGTTGACGAAGGTCACCGAGAATCCTGCGACGTTCGAGCGAAACGAGTCATACTTCGCGTGGAGAAGAAAGAACCGTCTCATGGAGTTGAGTGAGCGTGAGTATAAGCGACGCCTTGGCGAACTCCTCTCAGAAGATGAGGGCTACCGCGAGACGTACGGAGTCGACAGCCCAGACAACCTTGACCCACTAGAGTATCACGACTATGGAGACTCAGAACAGGTCTGGCTTGATATCTCCAACTGGGAGGCGATTCGAACAGAGATTCGAGCGCTTCGCCAGGCAAAGCACGATACCTCACCAGGAGAAGGTCTCGTCTAAACGTGGACACCGACCGTACAAAACGAACACCGAATCGCGCGCTACTTCGAGAACTGGCATCGGTTCTCAGTGCCGAAACCTGGGTGGCTACCGTCTCGGTGTTCCCTTCGAATCGCCCTGATTCGCTCGTAGTTTCGCTTCTCGATGAATACTATCCAGATGCCAATATCTCAGAAGCCTACATTGAGGTACAGTCATACACCAACGGTGACTTCCACATTACGTACATCGAATCACACCACGGTGAGCAATGGATGTGTCGTTGGGACAGACACGACAGCGATGACTACATCCGTGACCATTTCCACGAACCACCAACTGCGGGGCATGATGACGCCGTAAACAAGGAGTATCCAGGTGACTTATTGCGCGTTGTATCGGACGTCGTTGCACCGTGGGTCTACAAACGGATGGGCGAGGTTTGGGATGAGTACAACGCGTGACAGTTGTGCTTTCTTACTTTTGCAATTCCTGTAACGTCCGCATCTCTGTAAACCCAGGCTGGTGAATCTTGAACGACGACGGCGGTGAGTTCGAACTGTACGTCTTCTCAACCCTCGAATGTCCCTCGTTGGGTTCATTGAGCGCGCCCAACACCTCGTGAGCGTCGCTTCCATCTTCTCGTAGTTCCCGGGAACAGCAGTCAGAACGTCGTGGCTCGAACGTTCGCCTTCGAGCGTAACGACGATTTCTCTATCCTCGTTGAGGCAAGTATGTTACGGCGATTCTGAATATCTTTTCAACATATATGTGTAGAAAATTTGATTTGTATGTCTGAACAACATATGGCCGTATATGACGAACGGAAAAGTGCAACGTCGGTCGTTCCTGTATCTCTGTGGCACTATCGCACTTGCAGGGTGTACAGATGACCTTCCAGATAGTGAGGGAGTGCTGACCGAACAAGAATTTAAAGCTCGAATAAACGCTCTTGGCGTCGAATCTGCGACAGTCAAATCTAACCGTGAGATAGACCTCCTCAGTCGCGATGGAAAAGAAGCCACTATCCAACTCCATTCGGGCGGAAACACGTATTTCATAACAGAAGAGGATGGAAGCGTGCGACGATACAAACTCGAAGTGGAAACGCTCGAAGCGACTGTGACGAGCACAAGCCAGCAATCAAACACTGAACGACAGCTAGTAGCCCCACAGCTACGGTCATTGGAAACCCCAGATCGAGAACGTCAGTTGGCAGCATCCCATCCGCGCGTGAAAAGAGCGAAGCAGATCGAACCGGACGTTTACGAGCTTGAGCTAGAGACAGAAAGACAAGAAACCGCAGCTCAAGCCTTCGGTATCATTGAAACATTCAAACTCATTATTTGGGGATTAGAGCTCGTCGTTGCCGTCCTTGAATTTCTCACGGGCGTGAATACTGGCGACCAAATCTGGAGTATACTGATTGGTCTTCTACAGGAATACTCCCTCACGAGTCTCGGAACCGAAACCACGGCAGATGGTACAGCTCAGACAACAGAGTCGTCCACGGTGGAAGAGAGTGTGTCAACTGCTCCCGTGGTTGAGATGGGTGATTTGGCATTCGAACCGCCAATACTGGCTGTTGAGCCAGGAACAACGGTCCAGTGGGTGAACAGAGATAGTTTCTCGCACACAGTCACAAGCACTCAGTTCCATGACAACGCAGAGCCGTGGAATTTCAATATGGAGGTTCTGGCGGGCGAATCTGTCTCATATACGTTTACTCAGCCCGGGGTGTACCAGTATTACTGTGGGGTTCACGGCGAGAATACGATGTGTGGTGCCGTGCTTGTCGGCGATGTCTCACTGACCGGTACTTTACCCTGTGAAAGCAGTGAAGTGGACTCCAGTCACTCCAGTGGATTACTTGAGTGAGATTCGTTGCTAAAGTGTTCGTGTTTCGTTGATAGTTTTGGTATACTCCTCAGACTCGATTATAAATCTGATTTCGACTTGACCATTACTTCTCGCCTTTACTCCATCTCCGATAGTGACGTCTATCCTTTCGGAAAGAGTCCGTTCTTCGCCTGGCTTAAGGGTGCCTAATGATCGAGTTCCCTCCGATGGGTCGTTTGGCCAAATTAGTTCGCCACCCGTGTACACCTCCAATGTCACCGTGACGTCGTGTGCCGGTTCTGTTCCGACATTGGTAATCGTACCTGTGGCAAATCGACAGGTCGAGCCACAATACTCCGGATTCTCGACTTCCAGCTCAAAATCAACTTCTTGCTGTTGGGATGGCTGGTCACCGACTTGTCTCGGTGGCACGTCGATCTTCGGAATCTGGACGTTGCTGAAGTCAAGTGGCTTGATATCTGGATTGCTCGGTGGGTTGTAGGTAATCTCGGTATGGTGGACCTCAATTTCATCTGGCGAAGGGACGTCCATAGAGACAGATTCAGGGTCCGGAGAGCCGGTCAGCCCAACTTGCTGGAGCGTGTCATGAAGAAAATCGGTAACGCGAACAAATGCATTTGAGTTGATTTTCTGCTGTACTCGCGAGCGTTCCTCTATCGCCAGTTCTTGTGCCAAGGCCGCATTTTCACAGGACGCGGTATACTCCCCGTTTGAAAGAGCCTGTCCTGCGGTACTGACCTTTTGACTCGCAGCAGTTGTATCCGCCTTCACCAACCATGTCGATGCGTGCTCAGTCTTCAGAATCTCGTTCTGAGCGCCCCTCATACTGAGCAAACATCGGCGTGTGTTCTCAACTTCGCTGTTGAGGTCTTCCAGCTCTCGTTCTGGGAGTTCACCATCGCGTATCGTCTCCCGGGCACGCTGTGCGTGTGCTTGGACAGACAGAAGGGTGACGCCATCCTGACGTTCAACGGTTTGTACGAACTGCTCGTACTGTGCGACTTGTTCAGCATGTTGAGCCAACAGTAACTCGTGTTCAACCTGCTCAAACTGCGCTCGTGCTGCCGCTTCTCTCGCTGCCTCGAGCCGGTCGTTAGCAAGTGGATCAGAGACTCGGTCTGATAGTGCCTGGATTTCTGCTTCTGCAATCCCTCGCTTCGCTGACGTGGTTGCAGCTGTCTGTATTTTTCGAGACATGCGAGTAACATCCGCTGCATCCTGTCTCGCTTGACCGGGATTTGGTCGGGGACTGGTTACTGCATCAACACCTGACTGAAGCTGGTCGCGAGTTTTTGTTGCCTGCACTTCGAGATCTTCTGTCGACCCACCGGCGCGGTTTGCTGATTCAATATAGATGACTGCAGTTTGGTATTCACGGTTTGCAGTTTGGAGTTGCAGTTCAGCATCTTGTATTGCGACTTCGTATGCGAGCTCAAGTTCAGTTACAGCCTCATTGAGGCTCTGATTTGCACGTTCAGTCTGTTTTATCGCCTGCTTGCTGGAATTCAGTGCACGCTCATCATCTCCCAGTTCAAGATAGCTCTTTGCCGACACAATATGCTGTTCTACCGAACGTATCTCTGTTGCAGCCTCAACCAACTCAGTCGATGCAGACGTAGTGTTCACACCTCGACTGTGGGCGTTAGAAATCTCCGTACTAATGTTCTGATGGCGATTCTGAAACCCCTGATGCGTCTGTTCTGCATATTCCACATTGTCGATTGCCGCGTTCCGTGTTTCATCTGAAGGGGTTTCATCTGGGGGTGTTGTCCCTGTACAGCCCGCTCCGATAATCAGTACCAGGACGACCAAATACAATAGAGGTCTCTTTTTCATCTTAGAATATTGTCTTGTCTGTCTATATATGTTTCCGAATTGTCTATTTCATTTGTTATTCGCCCACATGAGAATGTTTAGTTTGAATAGCCTCATTTTGGCTGTTACCCACCACTACCGGTGAAACCGAATTCTTCGAAACAGATTCCAGCTTAGCAGTCTCACCATACTTTCTAACCAGCAGGTCGGTTGAAATACATCGAGAAATGGTTCTTCAACAGAACCTCGTGTCCCCGCTCACTCACCTAACGCCGAGTCCCTGAGTTCCTGTAACGTGCGCATCTCTGTAAACCCAGGCTGGTGAATCTTGAACGACGACGGCGGTGAGTTCGAACTGTACGTCTTTTCGACCCGTGGATGTCCCTCGTTGGGATCGTTCAATGCACGCAGCACCTCGTGTGCATCCTTTCGGTTCTTGACGACCCAAATTGCCGCTTCGGGTTCGCAGGCAGCCATCTTATCGTAATCCTCGGGAACGGCAGTGAGGATATCGTGATTCGCCCGCTCAGCTTCGAGCGTGACGACGATCTCACCATCTTCGTTGAGACAGACAGCATCAAGGCGCGAGCCTTCGTGTTCGTAGTACGAGACGGCTTCGACAGCAGCAGAGCCATCGCTCTCAACAAACTCTTGTTCGAGATACCGACGGCCAAGTTCGACCATGACGACGTGGAGACTCGACTCACTCAGGTCGCCGCGGCCATGGCCATGGGCAACTCCCTCGCGATGGCGCACAGCAATCGCACGTCGGCCCTTCGGGGTGACCGTGTAGAGTTTGTGTGGATACGTACAGTCGAGAGCCAGTGAGCCTCCATCAACGAGTTCGTGAACTTCCTTTTGTGAAACGCCAGTGTACTCCTGCAGGCGGACCATGCTATCGTACAAGAGGTCGTATTCGTATTCGGGATCGAAGCGACGCTGGTGTGCAGAGTAGACTGCTTGGAGGAACCGGAGTTGTGCGTCGGTGAAGGCACTACTGCCGCGTTCGACAGGCGAGAGCTTGAGCGGAAGGTGTGAGATCGGGATATCGTCGCGGTCGACATCGTCGAGACTGTGACAGCACTCAACGGCGTTTTTGATGCCCGTGAGTGCGGGGTCGTATCGAGTCGAACACTCCTCACAGATGACGGCGTGCACTTCAGGGTCGTACACGACCATCGGTGGGAGTCGCGTCGTGTATGGGAGTGCAGAGTTGATTCGGGCGTCAGGGGACGGTGCGTTGCGCTCTGGGTAAGGGTCTGAAGGTGTGTTCGTCGTGATCCGTTCTGGTGACTGAGCCTCACCGGTCGACTGCGATTTCGATGTCGAGCCATCGAGTGGTGACGACTCTCGGTGCCCCAATGGCGTGTGTGCTCGTTGTGGCTTCGAACGACTGCCGATACTCGCGACATCGAGACCGTACGCTTGTGCAGACCGTGTCGTGAGAATATCCACCGCTGCTGTGTAGGACGCCTCACGAGCTGGTGAGAGCGGCTCGTCACTCTCGGGATGGCCTCGTGGTAAGGGCGTACTCTGGAGGACAAACGGATGTGGCTCTGCCTGTCCGAACTCTGCAGGAAGGGTTGCAAGCCATTGCCCGCGGCGGAGTGTCCGCAGTCGGGTTTGAACTTCTCCAACAGGGAACTCGGCTGTTGCAAACCGACGGCTGAAATGTGGGTCGACCGCAACGTTCCCTGTGACAATCGTCGAGACGTTATTGAGGACCTCGAGATAGGCTTCGGGATTGGCCTCACGCAACTGCGCGGGGAACTGCATAGCCAGTGTGACCGAAAGCCCGAACGACCGCGACTGCGAAAGTAGATTTGACAGAAGCGACGACGTCGACAACTGTGACGCTTCTTCGAGATACAGATTGACGAGTGGGTAGTCTGTCTCATCATCGCCTTGCTGAGTTCGGCGGCGAAGCGCAGTCCATAGCGCGGACAGAATCACGAGTGTGATGACGCGCTTCGAAGCCGGTCTCAGCCCACCTGTGTCGATGATGACGACAGCGTCTTCGTCGATGAGCGTTCGAAGGTCGAAATGAGAACCATCACCCGCCTCATCGGGAACGTGATTAAACAACCGGCCGAGCCGTGCGTCGACTGGGACTTTCTCGATACGATTTGCAACCCCCTGCATGAGCTCGTCGAACGACCGCTTCGAGTTGGCGGCGACACCGGCGAGCATAGCCTGGAGATCTTCGTCAACGACCGGTGGTGGGTCGCGTGTCTCGTGTAATCTCGCAACTGCCGTCTGAAACTCGCGGTGTGTGAAGGCGTCTTCGCCGTGTACCGGGTCGAACATTGCTTTGAGGACATACCGGATGATGTCAGGCGAGCGAACGGCCTGCTCGAAGCGTTCGTGCCCCATGATACCGATAAGTATGTCGACGTAGTGGTCTACGATGTCTTCGACAGCTGTGGTTCGATCGACACCTGCATCGAGTTGGTCGCGAATATCGAAAAACGACAGCGCAGGGAGCGTCTTTGTGCAATCAAAGTAGTAGACATCGTCGAGCGATCCATACCGTGCATAATGTGCACGAAGGTAGTCGTCGGCCATGCCATCGCCCTTTGGGTCGATGAGGATATCCGCACCCTCGGTCGCTTCGTAGTTGTCGAGGATACCTGTGATCAGACTGGTTGATTTCCCAGAGCCGGTTCGACCAAACCACCCAACGTGGAGTTGTTGGAGTGATGGGGGAAGTGAAACAGGAACGGGCTCTGCATCACCATCAGCGGTCTGTGCGTGTCCGAGTGTGAACCCAGGCGTTCGAAGGCGTTCAAGTCGGTCGCGTGGTGGTCGTGGCAGGCCGTGTTCGTCCATCGATGGTGGTGCCAGTGCGCGTAGTGCTTCGGTCGGGAGCGCTGCTGCGTCTAACAGACACAGCAATGGGAGTTCGCGCCCATCCATGACGAGAGCGCGACTGGCGTTTTCTGTCCACGGAAGTCTCGCGGTGAGTTCCGAGTGTTCGGGTTCGATGGCGACGCGATTTCGCAGTGATTCGAAAACTGACTCGGCGTGTTCACCTTGATATGTCCGACCCTCGACTCGGTAATGGTCACCATTGAGATGCGAGAACGCAGTCGTGACCGGTGTGAGTTCGGGAAATTGCGCATTCGGGGTGGTCGTGGTCGCAACTGCACGGGCGGTGACCGAAAACGAGTGTTGTGCGTCTTTCTGGTCGATTGCGTCCAATCGCGAGCGAACGACTGGATCTGAGAGGTTCTTCTCAGGGTCTGTGGACATAATCCAGTCTTCGAAGAATCGCTGAGATGCCGTGTCGCGACCTTGCTTGAGTCGGTCTTTTCGGTCGAGTGCATGGTGTCGCCAGTCCTCGTATGGTGTAACGAGGATTTGAACTGCCATCGGAATGGATGCGCTGGCGAGTGTACTCACCACGGTTGCGAGTGGAAGGCTGGTGTGTATGTCAGTAAATTCGTCGTAGGGAGTGAGTGTGGTTTGCCAGTCTTCGCGTCGGTCTGTGAGCCCCACGAACTCGACTGCACGGTACCGTGGTGGTGTATACGGTTCGAGGACTTCGTCGTCTGGGTCGGCATTGGGTTCGGCAGGCGAGAGTCGCGAGAGTGGGTCTGTGTTCGAGGTTGTGATTTCGAACGAGTTCGGAACGAGTTCGCGACACCACGCTTCGATGGCAGGTGCGAGGTCTGTGTCGACGCTGAGTGTATAGTCGATTGTTCCTGCTTTCGACCCGTCAGTGACGAGCAACCATTCGAGGGAGGATTGAGTGTGGCTTTTGTCTAAAAGGTAGTATAACCGAGTGAACTGTGCGGTGACTGTCGACGGATTGAATGAATCGGCGGTCGGTGAGAGGTGAATGAAGCTTCGGTCGTTGGCGGATGAAATAATGAATTTCTCTCCCGTTCTGCGGTGATAATTCCTTCTATACCTGTGGGTTCAGAAATAAACCAGACAGAATTACATTATTATGTGATATCTTGGCCAGAACGGCAAGTAATAACCCATCCTAATCTCCTGGTCGCACCAATGCGTCTGACAGAACGCCAATCGGGTGGTTTTTGAGCCCCGTCAGGGGTGACGGGGCAATTTGGATGCCCTGTAGATTACACATGGATTCGAAGAAACACCAACAACAAACTCCTAGTACCGACGGAGTGCGGACTTATTCAAGTCAACTCAATGCTTCGTGGTCGAACCTCCAGTTGAAAATCCCAAACAACCGCAACCGGACGTCAATCGTCGCGTTCGTCGAGTGTGTATTAGTCGAACTCACCCACGAGGATGTCGGTGCAGAATACGTCTCACAGAACGCGTGGGGGACGAAACAAACACAGTTCAAAATGGCAGACAAGGTCGCAGAAGTGTTCTACAAGCGGCATTACGACGAACGTCTCGGATGGCACGAGACGATACTCAGCCGTGAGACCCTTCGTCGCGAGTTAATCGATCGACTTTCGCAGACGACATCACTAGCGACCGATCGCAGTCACAGTGGACCTGTCGATACGTCCGATGTTTTCAGTGTGAAGTCAGTGGACCAACTCGACTGGAAATGAGGTGAGTTGTAAAATCTATATTAGTAAAATCGCGGTTTAGATATCACGTCACTATCTCTCACCCGAACGGACGTCCTCGTGACAGCACTTCGTGAATAAGTCTCGGCGACTCCGGTGTGTGGTTCGACACCTGTCCCTTTGCAACCAATCAGGTTAAGTTATTTACACTACACAATCCGATTAAATATCATATGACGATAAACTACTTCGTTTTGTATTCACATGAGAGAGACCCACTTATTGACGCACGTGATAACGTCCAGAGCAGGTTTGAGGCGTCAAAATATACGTATAAAGGGCCAATTGATTTAAAGCCGGTACCGAGCTACTATGCAAGAAAAAGTGCGAATGGTTCATCTCTCAATGACTCACTTTACGGATGGCTTAGAGATGCCAATCGTCACCGCATTGAGTACCTCATCTCACAACAAGACGCTGTGAAATTTTGGGGGACTCTGTATATGATTCCCAGTCGTCACACTGAGGCAAGCAACCATGTTGACGAATGTACCAGCAACGAATCTGTTCGTGTCATAGCGAAGACGTCAGAAGCAAAGACAAAAGTACCGTTTTCATACGACCCAGAAATCAGTTACAAAACAGAGCCTCACCGCTGGCACGAGTAGTGCGTGCCTTTCGAGTCCTGTGTTTCACTAACCACTGAATTTTGTTCGGCACGCCCCGCTCGCCGCCTTGTGCCCTCCATGCTCACGACTCGCTCTGCTCGTCGTTCGCGACGAGCGACTCCTTCCAGTCGCGCTCGCTTCGCTCACACCTTTCCGGTGCGCCAGCATTAAGCGCGTTTTCGGTTGCGCCCCTCACGGGCTTTCGCGTTCCAGCGCTTTGGGCCGTTCCGCGCGACGAGTCACAAGGCGACTCGTCGTGCTCTCGACCGCCGCCCTGGACACGAACCCGCAGTCCGGGCCGGACGCGAGAAACGGCTTAAAGCTGGCCGCTCGCTTCGGGCACAACGGCGCGCGGTGCTGGATGGTATCCCATTGTCGAGCGCACGCCTTCCGCGCCCCGATGGCGCGCGTGAAGGCGCGAAAGGCGTGCGCAGAATCAGTTGGTTGTAGTCGATGTGAGAGAGCTGCGGCTGGAGAGTCGTGGTGTCGGAAGAAGACGCTGAGTAGGCGCCTTTGGAACAACAATGAGTACTAAGAAGAAAATCGGTAATGAAGTTTCGCACTACGAACATGCCCACGCAGTCGACGACGTGGTTGACGAGACGCCTGAACTCCACCCTACGGTTGAACTCGAGATTCAAGCCAAAGTTGACCTGAACAATTTTCAAACTCAGGGACGGGGACTGACCCTTGCAGAAGAAGAACGGATGGCTGCGCGTGAGTGGGAAATCGAGCAGACGCGTGAACGGTGGGACCGGAGACAGACCTCAGGTCGGGAAGCACGGACGACGATGGCGGTGGAACAGATGAGCATCGAAACGCGGCGGGAGTTCGGAAAGCGCGCCGGATGTGTGAACCGGTGGGCCGACCCCGAGGAGGCAGACCCGCGTGAGCAAATTTCTCTCACGCAGTTAGGCGAAGTGAACCGAGAGGCAGCCAGGTTACAAACGAAACTCGATGGATGGTCAAGAGCGGCAATCAGTCGACGATTAGCCGAAGAAGTCGCAGACGGGAAGTCGATGATGAGTTCGGTGGTCGGTGTGTTCGAAGAATTGCATCAAGCGCCAGGACGGGTGATTCCGATTGCGGCGGTCAGTGAGGTCAATCGTCGAGAGGTGTCGATCTCTGGAACGGTAACCCAGCTCTGGGAGTCGTCGAATCCGGCGATTCAGCAAGTGGGACTCATCGAGGACGAGACTGGGCGCACGAAGCTGACTGTCTGGGAAAAATCGAATCAACCCTGGATCAATGAAGGCGAACGTGTGCGGATTCACGGGGCGGCAAAGAACTGGTACAATGGGCGTGTCTCCGTAGCCCTCACGGGTTGGAGCACCGTTGGTTTCCCTGAGCGCGGCCAGTGGTGGGAATAGCCGCTCATCGAACCCTTCTTTTTTGCTACGTGCCGGACCGGCCCAGGCCCCACCGCCCCACCCTCCGCTCCGTGCTCACTCCTCCGGAGCTGCGCGCGCAGCCACAACCGTACTCACCCATACAATTGGTTTTATTTGATCTCCTGGCCTTGTGGGGACGTCCCAGCGCGGTCCAAGTCTGTAAACAATAGACTACAACCCGAGGTCAACGTAGAACCAACTTGGTGCAGATAATGACAATATTTTTGTGAATTGACTGATATCGATACTTGCTGGCATTAGAGGCACCATTGGTATGGTCAACAGCCCCCTGCTGACCTTCCAAACTCCCTTGAACGTCGGTATTCCTATCTTGGAACTAAACAAGATGAGTGACTTCATTGCCCTGATGTAGAGCAGATCGAACCCATGGCAGTCATTTGGGCATTATCAGATCTTTCAGGTAGGTAGTCACCCTCTCGATGTGACGCAAGATTCTGTGCTCTAAGAGCGGTAGTCGATTCATAACGCCAAACGACCGTCTTTCAAGCACTACTTTCTGGAGTTCTTGACTGTCAATACTAAAGTTATAAATCATATTACAATACTCGGCGCGTCCGTCGTGCAAGCCTGTGGGAGATATCCTGCAGAAGGCAAATGAAACGAAGAAATTTCCTAAAATCGGTGGGTGGCATAGGCGTTGCAACAGCAGTCGGAGGTGCCGGACTGCTTGCATTCTCTGGTGGTGTGGCAGCGGCGCAAGTCAGTATCACTGCTGCGAACACGGCTCTCGTCTCGAACGACCGTGGTGATATCTCGCAGGTGACTGCGGATCCGGAGTTCCACGTGCACTGGCAGAACCTTGATGATGCGGTCGGCAAGGTGTTCTTCCTCGTCGAAGCGAACGTTGGCGGGACTGGGTGGCAGCCCATCTTCCGCGCGACGCCGTGGATTGGACAAGAGGTAAACAACGCGTACATTCGGCAGGTTCCTGGTACGACGGGGATGTATCGCGTGAAAGTGCCCTTATCGCAGGCACTCAACCAGGACCCACGATTCAGTGATGGTGATGGTCCGGATGCGTCTGCAAGTCCGCTTGTCATCGCAGACGAACAAGGCAAGCCAGACTACAGCACGCTTTCGTTCCCCGGTGGAGTCGATGAGAGTTCGTTCCTCGATGGGACGAGCATTGGGAGTGCAAGCGCGTATCCCGGTGCCCACCAAGAAGGCGGCCACCAGAACAACTACCACGACATCGATGCGGGGTACTACGGAGCTGCAGCGGATACCTCCGCACTAGACAACCCGAACGATGGAAGTGACCAGACGACGGTGGTCCAACTCCGATACACGTTCGAACTGCAGCGTCCCAACCTGGGTCAGCTGAAGTACCTCGTGGACTTCACGGGGCTGTCGACTGATGAAGAGAAAAAACAAAAGGCAGCAGACGAGCTCGATTGGCTCGAAGTGTCTGATATCGATGCAGGAAACTCGAAGATTGTGATGAACGGCGAAGATGGAAACACCAACTTCGGGAATCCATCCGGAATCCCGTACAATTCGCTCATCGCGAATGCCGACGACCACGTCGGGGTTCTGTCGACGGTTGCGAGCTTCAACGTGAAGGTTCGGAACGAGGGAAGTGACAGTGGTGTCACTGGCTCGTCGAACACCAACGCATCATAGGTTCAGACGTGTGTGGCCTCCCAGATTGAGGTCACCGTATCGGCTCTCCAGACCTTTTTGCGGTGACTGGTGTCCATCTTGTTTGTTTCAGCACCCTTCTCGCTAGCCTGTCTCTCGTCGTCTGAAGGTTTTGTCACCCCCTGACGGGTGCGGGGCGAACTCATTTCCCCGCTGAGTTCAGATGGCTACGACAGAATCTACCCACAGAGAGACATCGTTCAGTGACCGAACCACCCGTGACGATGAGATGCACCTCGTCGTCGATGAATGGCTTGCAGACCTCACCAACGACACAGAACTGGCACGAGAAAGCAAGGTGTTCAAAGACTGGCTCGACGTCCAGAGTCGCTTCCACGACTACTCGGCTCGGAACAGCCTCCTCATCGCACTCCAGTGTCCGAATGCTACACGGGTTGCTGGCTACCGAACGTGGCAGAAGGAGTTCAAGAGACAGGTGTCGAAGGGCGAGTCGGCAATCTGGATCTGGGCACCGATTACGGCGAAGGCGTGTCCGGTATGCGGCGAGACGAAATCCAGACACGACAAAGACTGTTCGAGTGACGGCGTCCCCTACGAGGAGTGGACGACCCAACTGCTCAGTTTCAAGCCAGTTCCAGTGTTCGATATCTCGCAGACAGAGGGTGAGTCACTTCCAGAACTCGACACCGAGGCACGTGGCGACGCAGGCGATTTGGTCGACAGACTGTGTTCAGCAGCAGACTCACTCGCACTCGACGTGAACCTCGTCCATCCATCGGACTGGACGCACGGCGCTGCACGCGGTGTCTGTGAGTTCCCTGAGCGAGGCCAGCCACGTATCGAGGTCGAGCGACGCTCGAACGAGGCAGACATGGCGACGACATTGATCCACGAATTCGCCCATGGGTTGCTGCACGCAGACCGGTCGAACCTCCCCGAACGGGCGAAACGAGAGGTCGAAGCAGAGGCAGTTGCGTACCTGGTTGGTCGGTACGTCAACTTGGATGTGGACAATTCGGCGTTCTACCTTGCGGCTTGGGTAGGTGAGGATACAGACTCCGTGTTCGAGCGACTCAATCGGATTCGGTCGGTCGCACAGTCTATTTGTGACGCAACAATCGGGGTGGCATCGAACGATTGAAATCCACTCCAATTTGTTGTAGGATGGGAGACAAGTAGAAACAAATACATGTGTTCTCTATCTGCCTACTTGTATGCGTTATGTTGCGATTTTCATCATTGTTCTCTCAACTGTCGCTGTAGGGGTTCCAACGCCTGTTGGAGCAGTTGATGAAGTGACGTACGAGGGTGCTCTCATTACGATGCCCGCACCAACTGAGAGGAAGCACCTCGAAAATACAGAGCAAATTCTGTCTGCTGTTGGAATCGAGACAAAACAACATGCATCGATGTTCTTTTTGCGCGACGGAACTCAGTACCTTGTTCTTTCGGATACAGAGCCCTCAGTTGGCGAAGCTACTGTTTCCGGTGTCGAGGTTCTTCCAGCAGATGGCGGGATGGGGATCATCGCCGCATCAGATCTCGATATTGACGAAACCGGAACCAAAGTTCCACTTGAAAAGGTTGAGAAGAACCCGGAACAATACAAATTCCAGTTTATTCAGGTTACAGGTTCGATTACACAGCTCTCACATACTATCGATGCAGCAGATGGCAAGTACGTAGTTCAAGAGTCAACCGCTGGAATCAGTGAGACTCGTGAGCCGTTCTCGTTGATCGAGGGTCCCGGCCGAGAAGGGAGATGGGCGACAGTGAACCTCTCGATGGCGAAACAAGAGGGCAACTTGGACAACAAACCTGCTGGTCAACTTCCAATTACGACCACGAGTATTGGATTATCAAATCACGAGACGAGGTGGTGGATGTCAACCAATGCAACCGTAAATATGGTTGTTCTTAGTGGCGGAAATAGTGGTGTTGGTGCCGTTGTCGGGACTGTCACGCCGCTTTCAACCAAGGTCTCGAGCCTCGAAGAACTCTCTGCTCACTCTGGGGAGGTCGTTATGGTCACGACGAACGCAGTTGGAAGTTCGATTAGTTCGCAGGAAACACTCTTGTCAGCGACCCGGTGCGCTCCGTCATCTATTACGAATCCTGTGACTGGGTGTCTTCCAGTCCCGACAGACGGTGTCGTTCATAGCGGGGTTCTCTTTGACCCGTCTGTCCAGAAGCCGACTGACCTCGTCTACTACGCCGGGGTTTCAAATAAGATACAGAATACTCCTGTGACCCCAGAAAAAGGGACGTATCGTCTCACTGGGCGCGTCGTCGATGCTAGTCGAATTGATCCACGGCTCGAAGGAAGCGCACTCATCGTCTACGACCGCGAGCGAGTTGGCGGTCTCGCCACTTCGAGTAGAATCGCGAATCAGGCCGAGTCCAAACTCACAGAGTATATTCAGGAGCAACAACTTTCTTCTGAATCTGAGTGGAATACAATCGAAGCGAGTGCGTCTGCTTCGGCATCTGTGAATAACCAAACTACGACTCCGAGTTCTGGCAGTAACAGAACGAACCAGACTGGGACTTCAGCACCGACCAATAGCAATACCTCAGATGGGAACGAGGCAAGTCAAGAGACTTCACAACCGCCAAATGCGTCTGTCGTTGATGCAGAGTTTACCCAAAATCCAATTTCCTCTGATTCGACCACACTTCAGGTGACAATAGAGAATACGGGCGGTGCAGGCTCGACTATCGTAGACGTGACTGTTGGTTCATCATCCAGCTCAGAGAAACTCAAGGTGCCAGCAGAGACTACGGTCACCAAAGATGTCTCGGTCGACTTCCCTGTTCCATCCTCGGAATCAGTCAGCGAAAAATCGGTTGACGTGGACGTCGAACAAATTGACGTAGGTACACTCACTTGGCGTTCACCGGACAAACCCTTGAACAAAGCGAACCCAGTGAGTTCGGTCACGAATAGTCTGCAAAAGGTGGCTGGCGATGAAGAGACTCGCGAGATATTGGGTGTCTATACTGGACTCTTCGGTGGTGTCCTTCTAGTTTCGGCTGTCATCGTCTCGTTAATCGATATGGTAGGAAAGTTACTCGGGAAGCCTCGCTTAGAGATGGAATACGAGTTGCACCTTTGGGTCAGTGCAGTAGTGGTACTCGGATTCACATACCTCTTGTTACCTACCTGAAACGGTCAAGCTGGTAAGCTTGCTGTCGGTGTGTCTACCGTAAGTGAGCTACACTTCTTGCCTTCCTGTTGGTTGTTCATGGTGGCTCGTGGTTCGTTGGTGCGATGCAATTCATTCCTCAACTGCCTGGTTGCCATTGCTCAGCCATTTTATCTCCCCCACAGGAGTGCGGGGGAACTCATGAATGCCCCTGAGTGAGCCTAATGACTGTCTCAAACAACCACGAGCGACGCGTATCAACAACCGGTCCAGACCTCGGCCACGACTTGGTCCGCATCACTGAATGGGTGCCTGGAAGCGAACCGACCGACTACGATATCGAACTCTCAGACCTCGACGGCTACCGAACGCGTTTCTGGCGCTGCCGGAAGTGTGGCCAAGAACGGAATCGGAAAACTGAATTCAGAGAGCCATGTCCGGTCGTCGACGGCCAGACACTCCTCAGCGACGGTGGCTACTCTCTCAGTGAGTCGCGGACGTGGAAAGCACTCACCGAGGAAATGGACGTCCGATTCGGTGACGTTGGTCCCACCTACGAAGTCGATTCATCGAGCGGTAACACATACGATGTGGATGTCGAGGAAGGGACGTGTTCGTGTCCAGACCACCGGAAACGTGGTGTCGAATGCAAGCACCTTCGACGTGTTATCTTCGAGATTCGAACGCGAATACTTCCACAGCCGAATGGTCGGTTTGCGACGTGTGAGTTCGATACACAGCACCCACTTCATCTGTAGAGACCCTACACGAGAGATTTTATCGCCCCCTGAGCGGGGGCGGGGCGCACAATGCCTCGCTGATTTCGAATGAGTACAGACACAATCCAAAGAGTCGGGAGTATCGTCGAGCGAACCGAACAGAGGCACGAACTCGTCGTCGTGACCAAGTGGCGAACATCGGCCGACACGTCACTCGAAGATTTGACGTCGTTCGACCAGAACCGACGTCGGTTCTGGCGGTGTCGAGCGTGTGGGCGAGAACAGCCGACGACGAACAAGTTCGACGCAGCATGTCCAACGAGCACGATGAGCGATGACTCCCCACCAGTTCAGACGTCAGACTGACCGCCGTTTTATCTCCCCCACAGGGGGTGCGGGGGTGCCCACGAAGGGCCTTTCCTCACACAGAATACATGTCTCTGAGAGAAATCTACGACCGAACGTTCGACGAATCGTGCGGGAGATCCATTGATGCAACTGCCTGCCCTGAATGCGACGGCATGCTCGAAACGGAGGGTGGCGAAACGAGGTGCGACGAGTGTGGCCTCATCGTCGACCAGTACTACATCGACCACACCCACGGCCCACGCGTGTTCGATGACGACCCAGAACCGACGCGGCGGACGGGAAGTCGGCTCACACCCGCTCGACACGACCGGGGCCTGTCTGCAGAAATTGGCTACAACCGTGATGCGAACGGGGCTCGCCTGCCATCGAAGAAACAGTGGCAACTCCATCGGCTTCGACGTGAACACCGTCGTGCTCGGTTTGGGTCGAAAGCAGAGCGAAATCTTGCACACGCACTCCAGGAGATTGCACGGATGGCGAGTGCCTTGGACCTCTCACAGAGTGTGGCTGAAGAGGCTAGTCAGACCTACCGGCGGGCACAGAACCACGACCTCATTCGTGGACGTTCGCTCGAAATGATGGCCGCAGGGAGTCTGTATGCGACGTGTCGGTGTCGTGGTCTCCCACGTCGACTAGACGAAATCGCAACCGTTGCTCGATGCACGGTCGAACAGGTGCAAACGGGGTATCGAGCGCTCAACAGTGAATTGAGAATCAACGCACAGACGGTAACTGCACGGGCGCACGTTCCACGGCTCGCATCGGATTGCGGTGTCTCAGCGGCTGTCCAAGGCCGGGCATACGAACTTGCAGAACTCGCTGACGACGAAGGGATTTCGAATGGACGGAATCCTGCTGGTGTCGCAGCGGCTTGCCTATATCTCGCAACAAAACAGCGTGGAGGAACGCAGACACAAGCGGACTTTTCGACAGTGGCAAACGTGGCTGTCCCAACCCTCAGAGCCAGATATTACGAACTGAGAGAGCGGGTCTGAGTTACGACGAGACCGAGATTACGACGTGTCGTCGCTCGGCGGCCGACGGGACAGTCGGTCAAACCGTGACTGAGCGGCT
Organism: Haloferax marinum; assembly: GCF_009674625.1. Taxonomy (GTDB): domain Archaea; phylum Halobacteriota; class Halobacteria; order Halobacteriales; family Haloferacaceae; genus Haloferax; species Haloferax marinum. Next base: position 2,363,066 of record NZ_WKJQ01000001.1, read on the forward strand.
TCAGTCCGTTCTTCCGTTTCCTCCGGTTCGTACGTTCCACTTTCGTACTCTCCTTCGGAGACGGTGACAGTCAGTACCGAATTCTGCTTTCTCGCACGCCAGGGGAGTTGAGACCGGTCGACAACGAGCTGGTCGATATCCTGGCCATCCTCTTCGATAAGCAAGACCGCGAGGTCGTCTTCGAAGTGGTCGACTGTTGCCGTGTATGTCCCATCTGGAATCATGTGTACGCCTCCTCAACTACGGTCGCACCGGTATTATTCAATACGGTGATAGTATCGCCACCATTGTTCCAGATTGCCGACTCCGACCCCCAGTAGAGATCGGTCGTTGTGTCGGTGCCCCTCCCAGTGTGGAGCGTGATGGTTGCACCCGCCTCGAGTGTCGTGTCACCCGGGACGGTGTACGTTCTGCCTGCCTCATCAGAGATTGTCCATCCGGAGAGGTCGATCGAGTTGCTCCCTGTATTCTCGAAGACGATGTATTCATCGTTCAGGTTCTCACTCTCTGTCCCTTCGGCATCGGCGTGAACCTCCGCGACGGCAAGCGAAGCACTCATGGTCTCAGTATCAACCCCACCGTCGGTCGCGATCGGTGTGAGGGTCGACACATCCCCCTCTGCTGTAATCTCGGTTCGGATGGTTACATCGGGTCCCGTCCCGGGTTCGATAGCAGCCCCATCACGGAGTTCTGTTGGACTGGTCGGTGCCTCCTGTTGTGTACTAATTGTCACGCGCTCACCATTACTCGCAAAGACAATCGTCCCGTGAGTTGCAGTCCAGTATGTCGGGATTGACTGTGCTGCTAACCGCTCGAGTGTCTCCTCATTCGGGTGTCCATATTGCGAATCGTAGTCGCTTGAGACGACTGCAATCTTCGGCTGGACAGCTTGCAGGAATGGCTCGCTCGTGCTGCCTTTCGAGCCATGGTGGCCGGTCTTCAGCACGGTGGCTCGTAGGCTTTCGTCATAGGTGTCGACCATGTACTCTTCGGCTTCGTGTTCGGCATCGCCCGTGAACAAGAATCGAGTCGACCCAAACTGTGTCATCAGGACGATGCTGTTCTCGTTGCGGTCCTCACTTGCAAGGTAGCCCTCTGGAGGCGACAGCACCGTCGAAGTCACCTGTCCCATCCTGATTTGATCGCCTGCTTGCGTCCGATAGAGTGGCACGTCGTATTTCTCAACGGCGTCAAGGTACGCAGCATACGTCTGCGATGTCGATGCAACCCCTGGGTCGTAGATTGCACCAATTCCGTTCGCCTCTGTTTCGTAGTATTCGATGATTGCGGCGTTCCCACCGATGTGGTCCGCGTCGGCGTGGGAGGTCACGAGATAATCCAGTCGTTGGATATTGTGTGCCTGGAGATACGCGAGAACCGGTTCACCATCATCCCGGAAATCGCCGGAGTCAATGAGCATTGTCTCTCCGTTCGGTGCGATGAGAAGCGTGCTCACCGACTGGCCAACGTTGATGAAATGAACTTCAAGCGTTCCGTTGAGCGACGTGACTGTAGTTGGTGACTGGGTTGTGGTTGCCTCCTCTGCTGTTGTCGTTGGTTCGCCAGTGGCCGTGTCAAGTGTACCACTTCCACCACCGCTACACCCCGCGAATAAGACAAGAAAGACGACCGCAATAGTTCGGAAAGATGCAGACATACTACATCGGTTGGCCGCTTATGATATACCTCTATCCGATTCTTAGCTACGATGCTTCTCCAGTCTCGTGCAAGTGAGAAGAACACACTAAACACAACTGACCGGCCCACGAACTCTAATCAGAACGACGATAGAAATCCACTCTGACGCTGTTAGAATTAGTGTGCAACATACAGGGATTGTCGCCAGCAAACGGTCACCGCCGTTTAACTAGTCTGTAGTAAAGCTGGAGGTGGGCGGATTTATCAAAACAAAGACTTGTTCGCCGGTTATATATTTGGACCGTGTCTCTCTCCTGTACAGCATGTCTCGAACTGGTCCAGACTACGTGGAGTCAGAAGCAGAATTACATCGAGATCTCGACCTCAAGCAGAAGCAGGGGGAAATCTCAGAGGAAACGGCCCAATCTTTCCGTGACCTCTACGAGTTCGCCAAGGAACTCGGGGATGATGTCCGAATCGGGAAAGCAAAGAACGCCAACTTTCGCATGTACGTCGACGCACATCAAGAAGACTATCACACTAATCCGAGCGTGTTCTCGGCCAACGTTTCTGGATTAGTGAAAATTTGGCCAGCGAACATGCCATACCGAGATAATGAACAGCCACCTGTGACTTGGGACGAACAGGACTACGTCAAGTTCAAACGGTCGTTCCAGGGTCTCCAAGGGATTCCTCAAGGTGATCAGGAAGTGAGTTTCCAAACACTGGTCTCGACTGGAAATCTCGATGCGTTCGAAGCAATCGTAGAAGAATTTGTCAGCACTTGCCGGCAAAGAGCCGATTGACGGGTGACCTCGGATGGCCCATGAGAGGAGCGCGCGAACCCCGTCAACGGTAGAGCATCTCGCTAGACCCCACCGCTGAACCAAAAGTACCATCTCAAGCGCCTGGGAGCGACCCCGAAGCTGACTCCGTTGGGTCGAAGTCGATAACCTGCTTCTCCTTGGGCATCGCTTCGACTCGGATACCACGCCACTCGCCGTCGACGCCGACAAGCGCTTCTGAATACCCTGCATCCTCATTCCCGGGAATCGCATCCTGCACGAAGCGCATCTGCGCATAATTCAGGCCGAATTCCTTTGCCCACGCTTCGTCCATCCCATCGAGGTGGTGGAACTGCTTGACAGCACACTGATCGAGGATTGCCTCAGACTCAGCATGTTCGAAGAACTCGTCGACGGTCTGGGTGACGAGTCTGATGGATAAGTCGTGATGTCGGTGATGACGGAATACCGTCTCCAAGAATGCCAGGCTTGCGGCGTCTTGCATGATGTACCGTGCCTCGTCGATGACGAACACGACTTCCTTGTCAGTCTCTTTGGCGCGTTCGTAGACGAGCGAGATGAGAAGTTGCATCGTCAGTGCTGTGCTACTGCTGACGCTGCCTTCTTGCTGGGCCAAGTCAAGGTAGATGACCTTCTCGTCGCGAATGTTGAACTCGGATGCTCTGCCCAGATTTGCATAGCGGCCGCCTTCCTCGAACAGGCGAAGTTGCCCAAGGAGCCACGTTGCGTCGTCACGGAGTTTGCTCGCCTCGGCGTTTGTGCGAACAACGAACGTTTCAGGAGATTCGACCATCTCTTCGAAGACGTCCATCATATCTCGGATGGTTGGACTCGGGTTTCCATGCGTCGCGATCTCGTCAGTGATTCCCTGTCGTTCGTACGCTTGTTGGAGTCCGAGTTCGAGCGTAGTTCGACGGTCTCCAAGTGTGATACCGCGAAGAGCGAAGTAGTTCGTCAGGAAACTCATGGCGTCATCGAGTTTCTCGTTGAACGGACTCGCATCCTCACCCATCGCTCGCTGGACGTGTTCAGGTGTCTGGCGAATCTCCAATGGGTTCAGTCCGAGTGTCCCACCAACCGTAACCCGCTTCGCGTTGAGCGCCTCAGCCACACCAGCCCAGTTGTTGAGCGGTTCGAGGATAATCCCAATCCGGTCTTTGCTTTGTTCGATAGAGCGGATGAAGTTCTGCTTCGAACCAAAGGATTTCCCAGAGCCAGTATCGCCGACTGTGAACATCGCATAGCCGTTGTCACGAGCAAACGGGTCGATAACGACCGGGCTGTGGGTGTCTTTGTGAATCCCGAACTCGACGCCACCCTCTTCGAGAATCGTTGCGTTGTGTGGTGAGGAAAGGAGCGCTCCAACAGCACCACCGAGTGTGATTGACTTGCGGCCCAACACGTTGGCACCGATAGGTGCTGCTGATTGGAGGGCGAGGTCTTGTTTGCAAATCGCAGTTTTCGGTGTCAGACTGGCTGGCTCATCCCGAAGTGCGCTCTTGATACTCTGGACGGCGTCACGTAATTCGTTGCGTGTGTCTGCACGAACAGTGACGAAGAGCGCTTGGTCGAAGACACGGGTCCCGCTCTCGACAGCATTGTACGTCGCCGCAGCTTGATTTGCTCGCTGTTGGAGGTAGCCACCTCGAACACTCTTTTCGAGGTCAGCGTCGACCTGGAGGTCGTCGGCAATCTCTTGGAGTTCGTTCCGAGCACGCTGTTGGTTCTTCGGTCGAATATGAGCGGTGAGGTCGAACTCAACGTCCGTCAGTTGGAAGAGGTCACTGAGGTAGCCATCATTCGGGTAGTCTGGGTAGTCCGTGATGTAGAGCGTCGACGTCCACTGTTCGCCAACGCGGGCCGCACGCGTCCCCCACTCGATTGCAGCGGGTGCGATTGTCGTTTTGTGTGACTCTGCGATATTGTCGAGAAGTCGTCCCTCAGTGTGTCCGGTCTGGATCGTTTCCTCGTCGAAGACGTCCGTGAAGTCGACTTCAGGTTCTTCTTCTGTGGCGTGGCGTTTCCATGCAAAAATGCCAATGAGTGCGATTACGAGCACTCCAGCAGCATAGAGTGCAGCACCTTCCGGTGACGTCGGCTGTCTAAGCCAGTCAAGGAGTTGATTCATGAACTCGCCCCCAAACTGGAGAGTGAGATTATGCATCGACACCATCCTCTCGCCGAGAGCTTCCGATGACGGGCTGGTTGCGAATGATTCGTTTGGGGTTGTCGTAGTCGTGTTCGCGGCCGTTCCAGAAGTCCATCGCTAACACGAACAACTCGACAGTGCTGAGTCGACGAGCAGACCATCCCGGTGCCTGTTGGATGAATCCAGAATCCACAGATTCGATTCGAGTATCGAGTCTCTCGAACATCCGTGCACGCTGTTCGGGCTTCGTGAGGTCTTCGCGACGTGTGACGAACGGGTTGAACAGGATCCCAATAACGGGGATTTGGGTTAGTTTCTCTGCAGGCGTTCGCTCATCTCGGAAGCGGTCATAGACCTCCAACGGTGAGACTTCGACGCCGATGAAGAACCGAATTTGTTGGGTTCCTCGGTCTTTCATCGCCCGTGGGCGCGTCTCTCTGTATTCTTCGAGGAGTTCACGGAAGATAGGATTCTGTGTAACGTCTTCGTCGGAAAGGCGCTGTTCGATCTTCTCAGTGAGTTGCTCAACCGGGAACGACCGCGTCGTCGCGTGGAATTTAAGCTTCGAGTTGAGTTCCTTGTTTGCGAACTCGGCACCTGCGTCTTGGAGACTCGCCCAGTCATCCGACATAGCGAAGTCCATATTCCCGGGATTGACTTCGATGAACGCCTCCATCACACCGTCCGAACGTTGTATGGCACCCGCACCGGGCCATGCACGTTCGATGTTCGTGAGGTCCTGTGTTCGTTCGTCGGGCTTGAATGGTGTGTAGTTCGCGAGACCACCTTCGTTGCGAATGGAATTGTCCTCAGATTCGGCGGCACTGAACGTCCGGCGTGGTCGCTTCGCGTATCGATACACGTCTTTCGACCACGCCCAGGCAGTGAGGTGGTCCGGTGCGACGTAGACGACGGCGGCACCAAGTCCGAATCCACCTGCGATGAATGGTAATGCAAGTGAGTCGATTCCAGTGAGTCCGGCGATGAACAATCCGAGAAGCGGGAACCCAATGAGGACGCCAACATCTCCCTCCTCGATATTGAGGAATGGGATTCGGCTTTCCTCCCCGAATTGGTTCATGATACGGCGTTCTGCAGCGTCTGAATCAGTCGACATGATGAATTAGCGATTGTAGTTGTGTGGGTCGTTCTCGGTTCGGCGATACGAGGATGTGGTCTGGGTGTCGGAGTTACCGTCACCCTTTGCAGCGGCTTTCTGTGCGATCATCTGGCCAGCGGCGGCTTTCGGTCCCCATCGAGCAGCAGTCGTCGCGACACTCGCGCCACCGATGTATGCACCAGTTGCGACGCTTCCGACGACGACTGCGCCTCTGCTGGCCGACCCAATGGCCTTCGCAGTCAGTGGGGTTGCATACGCGAAGGTCTTCCACGTGAGGTAGAGGGCGATGACAGGGAGTGAGACGGCGACGAGGTATTGGAGGAAGGCAGTCGCTGGCGAAAACGTCCCACTGGCGAAAAGCAGGTCGTAGCCTTTGAACACTACCGCTGCCGGAAGTGGGAGGACGACCAAGGGAACGAATCGCTTTGCGAACCCGATTGCGATGTCTGAGAGTACTGGGATGTTTCCGTAGCCAAGTGCGATGGCAATCGGCATCCCATAGACGTAGACGTACAGCAGGATTTCGCGGATGAAGAATAGTGCCTCAATCGACCACATTGAGATGCCACCGATTGCGGCGAGTAGGAGTCCTAAGAGTGGGTTGGAGACAGTTACATGCAGCAATTGAATCATTGCATCTGATAGTGATCCAAGACTTGGAAGTAATGCGATAGTGAGGCCGTCAACTAGGTATAGAGATAGGACTCCCACCCAGTACCAAGTGATGATCAGAAACGCCCCAGTCCAGGCGGTTTTCTTTGTCTTCTGGGCTTGGTACCCACTACCCATATTGAATATTCGAATGACATGACGGCCTTGTACACTAATCAGAAGGAGCAAAAACGAAACCAGCATGATTTCACCCCCAACAAGCGCGTCCTGAATAGTAGGCCACGGGGCGTTTGAGGGGCTCCCAAACATGAATGCACCAGCTGTATTCGGCGTCGGAGTCCCGAACATTGACTCGGATAGGGTATTGTACCCTTCTTTGAGTCCGCTCTCGAAGAGGCTGATAATCCAATCGACGATGTCTTTGAAGCCCTCAATAACGACGTCTATGAGCTCAACCATGGTTACGGGGCAGAAATCTCGATATCGCAGTCACGCATCTCTTCTGAGCCAGAATATGTGACTTTGAACGTTTTCGTAATCTCCAGGCCGGTAACTGTGGACTCGATAACTACTGTGAACTCCCCCTGCGTCCCGTCTGTTGAGCATCCCATTCCTTCATCGCCAAGCTTTGGACCAAAGGGGACTGTGGTACTGAATAGATCGATTTGGTCGTCTGGTGGGACAACAACATGGTCAGTCCCGTACAAGCCGCTTCCTTCGTAATTCTCTGCTAAATAAGGAACATCACCGCTAAATCGAAGCTTGACAATGGCATCGGGACCTGTACCCAGATTTCGAACTTTGACATACGCTTCACTATTTTTGATTCGGTTAGTCTCACTCTCCCCATAGACCTCATCCCACGGCTTGTCTGGGTTGTTCCTGAAGAGGCCGATATCGACGATCTCGAGTTCGGGTTGAATCTCCAAACTCATCTCAGCGAGAACATCCTCATCCTGAACAGCCAGGACACGATATTCACCAGGGTCGTATGCAGTGCCAATCTCGAACGAAACCCGTCGAGCGCCGGCAGCAACCTCACGCTTTCCGAATAGCTCGCCATTCGGCTGAATGAGATTGACCCGCTCTACATCAGCACCACCCCCGAGTTCGACAACAAGCGCGGTGCCCTCAACAGCGACTCGACTCAGGACACCCTGACCATCGGAATCGTCGTTTGCGGTGGTGGCCCCACTACCGGTCTCACCACTACCGTTGAGACAGCCTGCAAGGCCAAAGAGTGAGAGACTGGCTGCTGTTCGGAGGACGGTACGTCTATTGAAATTTGATTTGTAGCGTTTCATGGATATCGTTCAGAATCATCTCTCGGACCGAAGAATCGGAGGACGCGCGTACCAGCATAGAGCATCACGACGAATGGGATGAACTGCCAGCCGACCTCGACGAGTAATCCAAACCACCCACTGAGAGTGCTGAGTGGGTGCCACCGCGCAGTCGCCGTGTCGGAAACGTACGCGGGATTAGCCACAAGCCACGCTCCGGGGTGGTAGCGTGCGGTGTAGATTCCGGGTTGGTCGACGGTCACAATGGCGACGCCTGACTCATTCGTCCGAACACGCCGGTCAGCGATTGTAATGTATCCACCACCCGGCTCTCCGTTGAGCGATGCTCGGCGGTCATCGGTAGTGAGGTCGATTGGCGAACCAGTCTCGTTGTCTCGAAGTTCGAGACGGATAGTCGCATCGTCGTTCGTCTGATTGATTACGTCGGCAGTAAGCCGACTTTCGCGGAGTTTACGCTCAGAGCTACCCCCCACGTTAGAGGTGATGGGCGTCGCGTTGATGCCGCGGACGATGCCTGCGACACGAAGTGCGTCGCGGTCGACGTCGTTTGATCGAACGGCGAGTCCGTATGTGGGCGTGTACGATTGGTCAACGACTTCGACAGAGACAGTGTCTGGAATTGTCGACTGCGGTGTTGCTCGTTCTTGACCCCACGATTCGAGTATCGTCGGCCCACCGCGAATCGGCTCAGTTCGTGGCCCAATCCTCGAGGGATATGCGTGGACATACACTGGAAGTGCGTCTGATGCAACCTCGGTCTCGTTCGTGTCGGTCGATCGAACGAGTGTATCCCAGCGTGGGTCACGAGCCGTGTAAAAACGCCAGACACCGCGAACGCTTGACTCGCCATCTTCGGTCAGGGTGTACCCTTGCCACGGTCGAGACTGGAAGATTGCGATACCTGCGTCGCCATTGGGATACTCCGCGTAGTAGGAGTACGCTCGCAGATTGTAGACCTCGACGCCGACCGAATCAGAGACGGTAATCGTTTCAGTCGGATACGTGACCGTCGTCTCAGTACGGTTTCCAATCGTAGTTTCCGTTGTCTCCTCGAGTCGGACTTCGATATCGGCTTCGAGGGAGAGTGTTGTACTCCACGTCTCGTCGAGTAGGTAGTCGAGTTCTGGGGTGTGACTCCCTGCTGACTCGGCGATGACGTCATCATCCGATTTCAAACGGACCTCAGAAACTTCGTCGTCGACGAGTGACCACCTAACAGACGAGCTCCCGGATTGACTCCCATTTGGAACGCGAACACGGTAGTCGACGAAGCCGCGAACAGTTCCACCAGGAGCGACGTACAGTGGCGTTTCGCCCGCCTCCAGATGGCCTCGAGTTGATGGGTGAACAGCGAACAGTGTCGCGTGCGCATCGTCGATGAAAACACCATCTTTGAGAGCGGCGTGTTTCGGGTGAACCGACGTCTGTGCGTTGCCTGCGTTCAGGTCACGGAAATCATTACGTGTCCACGTCGCTGCAGTCGCGGGTGGACGAGTGAACGTGATGTCCGTCCCGTTGGCAAGTTGTTGGATTGGGGTTCGATTTTCACCAAAGCGTTGGCGATACGTTGTCTCGTTCATGTACTCGTCCGAGTCACGAGACCATAGCGTCGCAGATTCGTTTTCGGTCAAGCCATTGTCTTCTGTCCCCGGGCGTGGTGGAGTTGCCGTGACGATGCCGGAGATTCCACTCGTGACGAGGAGGCACGCAATCACGATCGACCACGCGTCAGTACGCATCAGGGCTCGAAGGTGAGACCTCGAATTACCACGGCGCGAGGTTGACACACTGGGCGAGCGGCAGTCCCATCAACGACCCTGCAACAGTGTACAATGGGCCGAGTACAACCAGGATGGTTGCAGATTTCAGTGCTGCCCGCTTGTGTTCTTTGAGCTTGGCCTTCTGCTCGTGATTCATCGTGAATAACTCGAAGAGAGAATCACCTTGCCAAACAACGACGAGTCCGATGAGACCGAGGCCGGTCGTCAGTTGGAAGAAGCCCTCGATAATCTGTGGAAGTTTGCTTGCGCTGCAGACAACTCCCTGGGCTGCAACAGGTTGCGTGAGGACAAATAGACTCAATAGGACAGTCATCGCGACGATACGGCGAGGCGAAACAAACCGAGACGATTCTTGAATTGAATTGGGTGCAGTATTGATTGATTTGCCTTTTTGATTGGACATGTAGATTGCTTGTTGGTTGTGCCAACGTGGCTCAATTCCTGACCATCTCAACTTTGAGCTAGAATTAAACTCTATTGGTTGAAAATTTGTGGATTGTGTGTCAATATCTGGTTGTTTTCTAGATAATGGGTCATGTTTCAGGATTCAAAATAGAATTCCAATATGTTGTGTAATCCTCATTAGCAATGTGAAATTTAAAAATTGGCGGAATGTTTCATTGGGTTGTCGAGTAAATTTGAATCAGCGGTACGTCTGAGAGGCAAGTATATTGTGAAATAAAAACAATAGTGAGAGGTCGTTTTGTGCCTTCTCCACCGTCATATATAATAAAAATTATTATGTCTAATCTGATCTTTCTGCTTTATATTTCGTTTGTCTCATTCCCCAAGAAGAGCACGTGACTCTGAGCGGTACAAAAGTGACGGCCACGACGATGGTCTTGTTGGCGATGCTGTAACCCGCAGAATGCTCGTTCCAACAGAAACAAATGAATTGCTGAGTCTAAAATCGAGATGGAACCGAAAATGAGAATCTGCGGCAGCGGACAGAAACACTGTGGACTGAATATTCGGCCCTCGGAAGTCATGGGCTAGATCGCCCCCAGCTCAGGCATAGTAGTAGTCTACACTTTTGCTATTCGAGCTTTTAATCAAATATCTTATAATCAGTGGAATTCGGGTGGTTGACATAAATAATACAATACTGTGGTCATCAATGTGGTACCACGGACTGTAATTGCAGATGACTTTTTACTGGTGTGATTCGATGAGTTGGCTAGCTGTTGTAATGGGTGTAGGGCTGTTTTTTCAATGTAAGGTCACTGTTGGTTGACCTGTTGATGTTGTTCAGTTTTCCCCGAGAACAAGGTCCACACGGGAATCGAGATTTTTCTCTATTTCGCACTCGAGGTGAGTTCCTCGGGTGTTTGAGAGGGGTCTTGGAAGGACACGGACGGATGTTCCTGTGGGGTCAAAAATTGTGTATGCAGAGACTGTGTGGGGACATAATCTCAACTAAGGCGAAGCGTTCATGGCCTGAAAGATAAACCGTCGTATATGTTCGGAACAAGCGGTGTACGCGGTCCCGTTGGGGACCTCATTACACCCGAACTTGCGACGGCGCTTGGGCAGGCACTCGCGGCCTGCGGTTCGGAGAGTGTCGTCATTGGTCGCGATGCACGAACGACGAGCCCACTGCTCGCTGATGCTGCGAGTGCAGCGCTTCGAAGTGCTGGTGTCGATGTCGTCCGTGCTGGGCAAGTCTCGACACCCACGCTCGCTCGTGGTGTCGCTTGGTCCGAGTCTGATGCTGGACTCATGATTACGGCGTCGCACAACCCACCAGAAGACAATGGGTTCAAGCTCTGGCAACCCTCCGGGCAGGCATTTGGGGAAGCCCGCCGCAACGACATCGAAGCGGCGCTTACCACCGATGAGCGAACGTACGCCGCGTGGGATGCCGTTGGGTCTGAGCGAACCGACGAGACCCTTACTGCGAAGCACGTCGATGCACTCTGTGATGCCGTGGATATCGATGGTGACTGCTCGGTCGTTGTTGACCTCGGCAACGGAATGGGTGGTGCGACCGTCGAAGCCTTACTCCGGATGGGCTGTGACGTCCAAACACTCAATGCGACACCTGATGGTCGGTTCCCCGGCCGACCCAGTGAGCCAACTGCAGAGACGTGTGAGACGCTTTGCTCCGTCGTCGCGAACACGGATGCGGACCTCGGAATCGCACACGATGGCGATGCTGACCGGATGATGGCCGTCGACGAGACAGGGTCGTTCATCGAGGGTGACGAACTCCTGGCGCTGTTCGCCCGTGACGTCGTCGCTGACGGTGAGCGTGTTGCCGCACCCTTGAACACGAGTCTCGTCGTCGACGACGTTCTCGACGCACAGGGCGCCTCACTCACGCGCACGAAGGTCGGTGACGTATTCGTTGCCGAGGCTGCCCAGGACGACGATGTCGCCTTCGGTGGTGAACCCTCGGGTGCGTGGATTTGGCCTGATGAAACTCTCTGCCCAGACGGTCCGCTTGCGGCCTGCAAACTCGTCGAACTCGTCGAAACGCATGGGTCGTTGGCTACCCAGCGTACGGAGTTGGCGTCGTATCCACTTCGACGGGCGAGTGTGGAGACCACCGAAAAGTCTGCGGTCATGGCCGATGTTCGTGATGGGTTGCTGGAAGCGTACGACACCGACCGGATTTCGACGCTCGACGGCGTGCGTGTCGAACACGACGATGGCTGGTTCCTCGTCCGCGCCAGTGGGACACAACCGCTCGTTCGGCTGACTGCTGAAGCACGTGATGAGAAGCGGGCGGACGACTTGCTCGCTGAGGCACGGCAGTTCGTCGACGACGCACGAAAGTCCGTCGCTGGGGTAGAGTCGTCTAACTGAACCCACTCTTTTGTTTCCAGTCGAGTACACCCCTTTCGGGGATTGGGCGTCACTGTACACCCTTCAAATCACCGGGTGTCAAGCCTGAAATAGTGCCTGAAGATTTCGACGGCGACGTTGAACGCGAAGTCGTCGTGTCCTATTACGACGACGCGATGGCACGGTGCGGTCTGTGGGGCGACGCTCGCTGGCGTTCGTAGAGGTAGCTCGTCAGACTGACTGTTTAGTTTTCGAACTGAGGGTCCTTCAGAACGACTTCGTTGGGTTTCGTTCGTGCACCTGCGTCGAGTTTCACACCTGCGTTGAGGGTCGTTTGGATTCCTGTCTTCACGTCGTCGCCACAGACGACACCGAATTTTCGCCGTCCAGTCGAGGTAATCTCACCTTTCACCGGTGTCTTGACGGCTTCGTTATCGTGCCGGAGGTTCGCGACCATGGTCGACGCACCGAAGTTCACGTCACGCCCGAGGATGCTGTCACCGACGTACGAGAGGTGGCCGACTGTGGCACCTTCCATGAGGACGCTATTTTTGACTTCGACGCTGTGGCCCACCTTTGCATCTTCTGCGATGAGTGTGGTTCCCCGGATGTAGGCGTTCGGCCCAACAGTCGCCCCACTTTTGATGAGTGCAGGCCCTTCGATGACGACACCAGCATCGACGGTTGCGCCGGCCTCGACGACGACGTCACCACGGATGGTTGCGTCCTCGTGGACGTCCCCTTGGTGTTTACGAGAGAGCTCACCGATTTTCCACTCGTTGGCTTCGAGGAGTTCCCATGGTCGGCCGACGTCCAGCCATTGTTGGAAGGGAACTGCAGTGACAGCGTGTTCGTTGCAGGCGCGTTCGAGCACGTCTGTGAGTTCGAGCTCGCCGCGTTCGCTTTCGCCCACGTCGAGCCACGCCTGTGCCTCAGCGGGGAAGACGTACGCGCCCGTGTTGATGAGATTCGATGGTGGGTCTGCCGGCTTTTCGATGACGCCCGTGACACGAGTGTCGTTTGTAGACTTCTCTGTGTACAAGACGCCGTACTGGGTTGGATCTTCGACGCGGTACGACCCGACTGCCGGTGATGACTCGTAGAGGCGTGTGAGAGAGGCTTCGTCGTAGAGCGCGTCGCCATTGAGAACAGCAAACGGTCCGGGTTCGAGGTGTGGCTCAGCAGCACGGACGGCGTCAGCAGTCCCGCGCTGTTCAGTCTGTTCTGCAAACTCGACAGGGACGCCCGTGTACTCGTCACCGAAGTATTCTCGGACAGCCTCTGATTCGTACCCGACGACGACGATGAGTTTCGAGGCACCGGCCTCGACGGCGGTTTCTGCCGTGTGTGCGGCGAGTGGTTTGTCTGCTACCGGGAGCATTGGTTTTGCTCGGTGCTCGGTGAGCGGTCGCATCCGGGTACCCTGTCCAGCAGCGAGCAGGATTGTTTGCATGCTTGTTGTTGGTAATACGATTGCTTTATTCACTTCGAACCACGGATGTTTCGTAAGCGATTCACCATTCGGTAGGATATTTCCCGCGTTTTTTCAGTTCTTTCTCTCGTATTTACCTCTCTTATACCGGTTTCACTCGGAGCTCACCGAAGCCATATCGGGAGTGGGAGCCAACTCGCGTGAGCGCATTCTTCGCGGTTTCGACCGGACGGTCTCCCAGATACTTCACGACTTGACCGTGGTCGACGGTCTGCAGACGGAAGACCTCGCGTTGTTCGAGTATCTTCTCTTCACGGAAGCGCAGATCATCACGATCTTCAGCCCACCACCACGGGATAGGCTGGTCCTTCGTTCCTGGGTACTCGGATTCGAGGACGAACGGCGTCACCAACTCGATGAGGTATGTGTCTGTCTTTTCGAGCCGCGAATAATTCAGTTCGTCAAGGTCCACCATTTGGGTGTCTTTCAGCGTAACCTCGCCGTATCCGTAGTTCCGCTTCCCACCAAATTGGGTTCCTCCTAATGTATCTGCATGTAGAGGGAGCACCGTTGGGTCATCAGCGTGCAAGTAGGCGTGGATGTACCACTTCGTGGTCTGACGGTCTTTTCGTTGGTCGGGCCGTCGTCCCATGATAGTCTCGTGAGCTAGTACTGGATGCCCGCAGTGAATCCGGAGGTCGTGCGTGTTCAACGCGTCTCGAGCACGGGATTCGAGAAGCCACGAGTGGGACGCCTGCCGATGGATGAATAGGTCGTCGTAGGCTTCAACGTCCGGCAATCCACTGCCGAGATACGGACGGCCACCCGACAGACTGTGCTCCTCCGGGAACGTTCCGAACTGACCGGGAACGAATACTCCGTGACTGGCTGACAGTCCTTTGTGCGTCTCGTAGTCAAGCTGTTGACCGAGTGCGTGAAGGATAGCATTCCCACTCACGTAATACGGGTGTCCGATGTAGTCCATTCGTAGCTCCCAGAGGAGTTGCTGGATGCGTGTCATCGGTCGGGTCTCCACGATGCGAACTCCTCGATATACTGAAGTGCGGTACTCCACGACCAGATGCGACGTAGGTTTGCGTCGAGTGTCATGTCGTACTTGTCACGGTCCGTCTCGAGTGGATGTGCTGTGAGGCGATTCCACGAGGATGCCCAGGATTGCCATGGACGATTCCCCAGCCGGGAAGATGGGCGTCCACCGTCATTTGCGTCGAGACGAAGTGCGAACCGTTCCCCGTGGAAGACAGTACGGAATGGGAAGACATCGCCTGCCAAGTCAACAACTAGTCGAAGGTCGGAAAACGTGTGGCCAGCACGGTAATTGTCGAGAAGCGCTGCCACGAGAAGCGTGTGGTACTTGAGAGACGTGTACGGGTGATACACCGACTCACTGAACAGAGTAGCTACATCAGACGTCAACCACTGCTCGTGGGCCGTCTCTGCATCTTTGATGGTCAGGAGTTCCGCCACTTCCCTCTTTACCGCTGCCTGAGGAAACGTCTCAGGGCTGTAGGCTGTCTCGCCAGTTAGGAGCGACAGGCGTGTGTTGTCTACGTGTGTTGAGACAGTTGGTTTCTGTACACTCTGTGGACGTGAGAGTGCTGCTGCATCACTATCAGCGCCCTGTGGAACCGGTTGGTTCACACGGACACCGGAAAACGTCTCACGGGCGTTATTGTGGCTCTCCCCCGTGAATTTGTGAGCGTCGTGACGGTACGCGAGTAGCATCGCGTCGCTCATTGCCTCGTCTCCACACGCTCAGTGAGCGCCGACTGGAACTCTGGAAGGTAGTCGTGAGCCCACTCGTCGTCTTTCGTGTCCATTTTATTTGTGTTGCTTTTGCCCCGGTCGAATACGCGCCAGAACTCGGACTCTTCGTAGAGCGGGTTCACGAGTTCACAGTCAACGATACCCCCGCCGAAGTTCCTCGCACCACCGAGTTGATGCATGAAGTCTGTTTGGTGGGTGTTGAGGTACTCGACACCCTCTGCGAGCAGCCCAATGAACTCGGGTTTAACCTCGCGGAACGAGAGATGCCACGCACCGTCAAGATTCGCTACGGCGTCTACCTCGGTGTTCCGAAGTGGCTCGCGATTATCGCCTTCGTTACGTGAGACGACGTTCCGATTGAGGCGACGATAGTGACCCTCAGCTTGTCCGCGTGTGTAGTCTACACTGGTGCGGACAGGCGAGAATTTGATTGGACGACGCATTACGTTCCCTGGGAAGTTTCCGAATCCACCAAAGAGGTCGAAAATCACGCACCCGTCTTCATACTCGTCTAGACACTCGCCCTTTGGATGATAGCCAGCATCAAGATCACGGTTGTAGAGTCCTTCTTTGCGGAAGTTGGCATTGGATTCGCCTGGGTGGCATGCTGTTCTTCCATACCGTTGTACGACGCACTCCATCCCATGGCGAAGCCACCCTGACAGAGAGAACGCTGGGATAATTCCTCCAATCTGATTTTGGGGGTCGGTATCGACGTAGTTGCCATTCGAAGCGTGGTGGCGGTCAGTGATAATCGAATCGTCAATGACGAGTAGCTCAGACTTGATTCGGACGAATACATCACGGAACGACGCGATCTCTATATCTGAGAGAGTCATTGTCGACATCAGACCTCCTCTGGACGTCCTTGTTCCCGAAACACTCTACAGTCGTGGTCTTCAATTTGTTCAGGAAGGCCGACCGCATTACAAACAGGGCACTCCTGTAGATGTGGCTTTAGATACTGGTCATCGATCTGTTCGACAGATTCTTGCTGCGCTTGGTCTGAGTTCTTCATGCTTCGTCTGATGGGCGAAGCGTGGGGGCGGTGTCTCCAGCACCGTCCTCGATTTCGATGAGGTATCCCGCGCTTCTCACTACTCTCTACACGGTAGTGTTACTTAGGTCTTTGCTAAGCAAAATGCTAAGCAAACGTCTCTGCGAATGGCTGAATATTATGTCTGGGAAGGGGGAACGCACACACAACAGATGGTCAACGAAAAATACGAACCAAACGAGCGGGAGGATGTTATTCTCGATTTGTTCAAGCAAGGACAGGATTCTGGCAATCCATGGGGACGAGTTAACCCATTGTATCTTCGAGAACATTCAGACCTCGACAAGGGCCAGGTCGAATATGCACTCCGGAATCTGACAAACGCTGGCTGGATTAAGCAGCTGAATCGTGGCGGCCTCTACGAGTTGGTAACTGATCCCCGTGAAAGAGAGTAATCTTGGTCTGATTTTATTCTATTACAAGAGTGGATGACACTCTTTTCGGCAGGTGAGGTATCTTCGATGTGGTCCTTTCTGTTTTGATCTGTTGATTGTGTCCGGTTCTCGAGTATAAATTCGATTCCCCTGACGTTCGGCCGAGCCAGCAATACGCGACCACCACGGTGTCTGTTACGAAAACCGTAGTTGTTTGACAGGCTATTATCTTCAGGGATGATTTGACACCCTCTTCGGCACATATTTGTCACTTCGTGAGTGGTTCGAGATATGGAAGGAAAACGTGTCCTCGTCACCGGTGGGGCCGGGTTCATCGGTTCGAATCTCGCCAACTCGCTCGCAGAAGACAACGAGGTTGTCGCCCTCGACGATCTGTATCTCGGAACGCCCGAGAACCTCAACGAATCCGTGGATTTCCATGACAAGAGTGTCCTCGACGACGATCTGCCGACTGAGGATGTGGACGTCGTGTTCCACCTCGCAGCGCTGTCGTCGTACAAGATGCACGAGGAAGACCCGACGAAAGGTGCTCGTGTGAACATCGAGGGGTTTGTCAACACCGTCGAACAAGCACGGAACGACGGGTGTGACACCGTGGTGTACGCAACGACGTCCTCTATCTACGGGTCGCAGACCGAACCCTCTCCGGAAGACATGCCGGTCGAGTCCCGCACGGGCTACGAGGCGTCGAAGTTAGCTCGAGAGCGATATGCCGAGTACTTCCACCACCACTACGATATGCAGTTGGCCGGGATGCGCTTCTTTTCAGTGTATCAAGGATTCGGCGGGGCCGAAGAGCACAAAGGCGAATTTGCTAATACGGTCGCGCAATTCGCAGATCAGATTGCAAACGGTGAGTCGCCCGAACTGTTCGGCGATGGGTCGCAGACGCGTGACTTCACTCACGTCGACGATATCGTACGTGGTTTAGAGATGGCCGCTGACGAACGACTGCAAGGCGTGTATAACCTCGGAACGGGCGAGAGCTATGACTTCAACGAGATGGTTGGCATGATTAACGAGGTTCTCGGGACGAACGTCGAACCAGTGTACATCGAGAACCCGTTCGAGGTGTACGTCCACGACACGAAGGCGGATTACTCGAAGATACACGAGGCGACTGGGTGGGAGCCCGAGATTACGTTCGAAGAAGGCGTCCAGCGCGTGTGCGAACCGTATCTGGAGTAGGTAATCCGACTGGAGTGAGAGAGTACATTTCGTGTCAGTAGCTTACAAATCACTTCGCAGGCTTGTCAGTGGACTCCCCTTCTATCTCCGCGACGGAGAAGGCGTTGAACTCGCCGTTCAGGTTCAGCGTCCCTGACGCTAGCGCACACTGACTTGGTGCGCCTCCACTCGAAGACTTTTGCCCCGACTGGAGTTCTTTCACGAGGTTATGAGCGATGTTTTTGCTCGCATTGTAATCTGCATTCAGTTCGTATCTGCACTTCTGGCACACGAACTGGTGTTTTGACTGTCGATTCGACTTGTGTGTAAACCCACACTTCGAACAGCGTTGACTCGTGTATACTGGGTTGATCTGTCTAACCTCGACGTCCAAGACCTCTGCTTTGAACGTAACATACTGATACAGACGACGGAACGCCCATGCATGAAATCGCTTCATACCGCCCATCCGCTTACGAATGTCAGTTAGATTCTCGAACGCGATGTGGGTACAATCGTAAGTGGCGGCTTCTTCGAGAATTTGATTCGAGGTGCGGTGCAGCTCGTCCTGCATCCAGCGGTGTTCGCGGTTGCTCATCGACTGAATCGTCAAGTGTGCAGACCGCGTTCCGGTCTGATGCATTGAGCTACGAGTCTTCTCGAACTCGCGCTGACGATGGTTCATCTCGTCAGCGTTCCCGATGAACACACCCGTTGAGGTTACAGCGAGAGACCCGTCTACGTTCAGATCAACGCCAAGGACTGTTTGGTGCTTGGTATCGGTAGACTGAGCCATGGCCGACTCTATTTCGTCGGTAGCTCGCATCATTCTCGCGTGAAGATAGAACGATTCTGTAGACTTGTCGTACTGCAACGTGGACATGCGAAACTCGAAGTCTTCGTTCAGCAAGTACTTCCCAATGGGAGTGCCGTCTGGTTCTTTTGGGATTACATAGTCACACTCGACCCGACCGTTAACTGTGGCGAGCGAAACGTAATCTCGGTGGAACGTCGCAGAACGCTTGTCGTAAACGATACTCCACGCTCTGAAATGTGGCTGACTTGCCTTGTCACCTTTCTTGAGTCGCACAACACCGCTTTTCGTGGCCTCGATACCACGCTGAATTCCTTTCTGGACGAGATTTGCAACGAGCTCTGTTTCCTCACGAAGTGGTTGATAGAGTGCGCTGTGAGCGTCCAGGTATGAGGTTACGCAGTAGCCGTTTGGATGTCTCCACGCCCAGTCGGCTGTTCTATTAGCGCAGTGAAGGAATTGGTCTTTGGTTTGATGGAGGTCATCGCACCGCTCGGTGGGCACGTCGAGCTTCACTTTCACGGTGCGAATTATCCCGGCCACATCAGGGTTTGGCTCTGTTTCCGTATTTAAACATTCACATGAAAGTGTACCTTGAATTGATTTCCTCCTTCATAACAAGTGAATTGCGCCAAGGGCGGTAGCTGCTTCGATGGTGGTACGCAGATACAGTCCTAGCTTGGTGGGTGAATTCACTTGGGTGGTCTGAGTTGGGTATATGACACCTATGTGGGCATCAACTGGAAGGCGTCTGCAAAAGAGATAATAGACAGTGTCAACCGCGAACAGGACAAAGACACAGGGCCGCGTTAACTCAGGGACAAGGAGAACGGTACGAGGATCGAACACAATATTTCACCGACTGTGTTGTGTTAAATCCAGCCAAACAGAATTCTGGCTTCTTGACTACCAGGTAAGGCCTTCGTAGGTCATCGCCTCACGTGGTTCGATTACGCGACGGCCATCGACCACAACCTGCGTTTTCATTTCCTCGAACTCATCGTCGAGCACGGCGAATTCATCCCAATCTGTACAGACGACACACGCAGATGCATCGGCAAGTGCATCAGCCGCAGAGTCCGCATAGTCGATTTCGGGGAATCGTGCTTCCATGTTTTCAGCCGCGACGGGGTCGTACGCTGTAACGGATGCCCCGCGTTCACGCAGCCCTTCGATGACAGGAATCGCACGCGAGTTCCGAATGTCGTCGGTTCCAGGTTTGAATGCAAGTCCAAGAACGGCAACCTTCTGCCCACTCACGTCCGTGTGATCATCTAAGAGGGAGAGTAGACGTTCTGGCTGGGAGTCGTTTACTTCGACTGCTGCTTCGAGGACAGCTGGCGTGTAGCCCTGTTCTTTCGCCGCGTGAATGATCGCATTGGTGTCTTTGGGGAAGCAACTTCCTCCCCATCCAAGTCCACTCCGTAGGAATTGTTCTCCAATTCGATCATCGAGACCGATTGCCTCTGCAACCTCATACGCGTCGACACCGAACTCTTTGCAGACGTTTCCGATGTCGTTAATGAGCGAAACCTTCGTCGCCAAGAATCCGTTGTTGGCGTATTTAATCATCTCTGCTGTTCGGGTGTTCGTTTCGACGATGTGTGGGTCTGCGTCGGCGATGAGCGGCGTAAACACGTCGTGCATGTCTTCGAGTGTGCGTTCATTATCCGCACCAAGGACTACCTTTTCTGGGTGACGGAAGTCGTGAACTGCGGTCCCTTCGCGGAGGAACTCTGGGTTCATGCCTATTCCGAGCAATTCGCCTTCGGTTGTGCCACTTGCTTCTTCAATAATCGGTGTGATGACTTCCTCCGTCGTCCCCGGAACGACGGTACTCTTGACGACGACAGTGTGCCATCCTGATTTTTGGGCGAGTGTCTCACCAAGTTGTTTCGCACCGGCCTCCATTATGGAGAGGTCAATTCCACCATCGGACTTTTGTGGGGTAGGCAAGCAGAGGAACGTCACATCTGTATCGAGAACCGCGGAATAGTCCGTGGTCGCTCGAAGTCTGCCAGTTCCATCTTCCCCTGCATGCATTGCGATGAGTTCTGGTAGTCCATCTTCGTGAACAGGTGGTTCACCACGGTTGATTGCATCTACAATTCCGGTGTCGATGTCCACGTTGACGACGTTGTGGCCGAGGTCAGCAAAACAGGCTGCAATCGTTGTTCCCACATACCCACTCCCGATGACAGAGATATTCATTGCAACAATTGTCTAACGTAGGTCATATGAAATGCCCGAAGAAGATGGGACAAAACGTTCGACACGAGCCTCCAATGGAACCCGAATTCTGTTCAGTGCTGCTTACTTCGCTTCTGCAAGCGGTTCGTCACTGAGACGTTTTTCGGCCTCGTCTCTGTCTTCAGGGTACCCGATATCCAACCGCCAGCCATCAATACCAATTGCGTCGATTGTCCGTCCACTGTGGATAAGCAGGTCGATAGCTTCGCTTATTTCGTACTCATTACGATTCGACGGCTGCACGAGATGGCACGCGTGGAAAATCTCCGGGGAGAACGTATAGAAGCCAGTCATCACGAGGTTCGATGGCGGATCATCTGGCTTCTCAACGACGTCGGTGATCTCTCCATATTTGTTGGTATCACAGACTCCGTACCGGCTTGCTTCTTCCCAGGGGACTTCTTCGACGAGGAACGCTGCATCGGCGCGCTGTTCCTGTTGCCGATTAACGACGTCACTGAGATTAGCGTTGAAGATGTTGTCGCCAAGCATGAGCATGAAGTCGTCATTGATGTGCTCTTCGACGGTGAGGAGTGCATGGGCGAGTCCCTTCTGCTCTCGCTGGTGAGCATACGTGATTGGCATCCCCTGGAATTCGTCACCGTAGTGTTCGATGATTCGTTCTTTGAGGTAGCCGACAACGACGACGAGTTCGTCAGCACCGAGTTTGGCGAGTTGCTCGAAACAGTGTGTAAGGATTGGTTTGTCGTTGACCTCGACCATTCCCTTCGGTTTGTCTTCTGTGAGTGGGCGAAGACGAGTTCCTTTGCCTCCTGCTAAGACGACTGCTTTCATGTTAGCATCTGTGGAGTTATCTTGTATAGTTCTTGTTACCTATCTCACTTTCCGCACTGTGTGAGAGATCGGTTCTCGATCGCATTTCATGATTCATATGGCTCCCCTTGGTATCGGGTCACACCGTATACGAGGAGGGCAATTGTACCAAGGACGATTGCTGGTCCGACGTCCGTACTCAGGTACAGGCCCGGTGTTGGCGGGTAGATTCTCGTGAGTGGCCAGAGGAGTGGATACGATACTCCAGTGGGTTTCAGTAAGAACGCGTCTGCGATGAGGTGCGACGAAGCGCCTAGTGAAAGAAGGAAGAAGACCTGTTTTCGTTCCTTTGCGTGGACTAAGAGGACGCCAATGAGAACTGAGCAGATGACTGCACCAGTGGTGTGTAGACCGAACCAGTCGAATGGGACCCCGAGAAGTTGCTCGATTCGAGCGCTTGAGAGAACCAGCTCAGCCTTCGCCATATCTGGAATGAACGCACCGGCCATCGCCACCGTCACGTAGGGTTGTGTGATCCACTCGTAACGCCACGACGCAACCATGGCGAGGCTGTAAGCCAAGAGCGCGTGTGAAAGCAGATCAGGCATCGGGCTCCTCCGTCTCCTGGCTCCAGACACTGATGTTGCTCAACCTGAGAGGTGTTGAACGTGGCTCCAACGACCAACTCGCCCAATCGAGACGCCACGTTCGAACGAGTCTTCCGAGTACCCATACGCCGGCGACGAAGGAGACAGCGTACATGTACAGGTAGTTCGAGGGCGGAACTGTGTAGGCGTTCAAGGCGCGAATCGTGTGGTCTTCTTCGACGACACCGAACACTGCGAGTCTGTCTCCTTGCTGTGCGTCGACGTCCGCGCCGACAACTTGGAGAGTGACGTGCTCACCAGCCCTGTACTCGTCGGTGATCGTGACCGGATCAGTCTCAACAACCGTCCCGGCGAGGCTGGCTTGCTCACCTACCCATGCATCGTACTCTGTCCCCATCTCGGTCGAACTTGGATACGCACCCACTGCAGGATTCGGTGCAAGTGACCCGAACCACATTATAAGTCCCAGTAGACACCCCAGTAGGACGATGATGCCAATGAGGCGTCGAACTGGTGTCTGTTGCATTACTCGCCAGTACCTAACTTGGGTGAATAAACGTTCCCGAAAACGAACCGATTCAACAGTACCGACGTCAGTTATTCGACCGTCACGGACTTCGCGAGGTTCCTTGGTTTGTCGATGGGGCGACCCATCTCGTTCGCAACGTGGTAGGCGAATAACTGCGTCGCGATATTGGCGACGAGTGGTTCGAGTCGCCCGAGGTTCGGAATCTCGATTGTGTGCTTGCAGAAGGACCCCGAGTTGCCCTTTGTGGTGAGCCCGATGACTGGTGCGCCACGTGACTCGACTTCTTTGACGTTGTTGAACGTCTCTTTGGGCGACGCACTCTCGTTGAGGAAGGCGAGTACAGGCGTGTTCTCGGTGACGAGCGCGAGTGGGCCGTGCTTGAGTTCGCCAGCAGCGAAGCCCTCCGCGTGGGTATAGGAAATCTCCTTGAGCTTGAGTGCACTCTCAAGGGCAACAGGCTGTGCAAGTCCACGTCCAATGAAGAAGAATGCGTCACTGTCAACGTACTGCTCTGCGAGACATTTGATCTCGGGTTCGGCGTCGAGGACTGATTGGACGGCGTTCGGGAGACGGCGGATGTTCTTGAGAATGTCTGCACCATCGCCTGCGGAGAGTGTGCCACGGGTTCGGCCGAGATAGGTCGCGAACAGCGTGAGTGCCGTCACCTGCGAGACGAAGGTCTTCGTCGCTGCAACACCGATTTCGGGGCCGGCTTTGATGAACAGCGAATCGTCGACTTCGCGGGTGATGGTGCTTCCAACCGTGTTGGTTACGGCGAACGTCGTCATCCCAGGTGCCTTTGCACGACGGATTGCAGAGAGCGTGTCTGCCGTTTCACCGCTTTGTGTGACTGCGACGACGAGGGTGTTTTGGGTATCGTGACCGTCGTACACTTCGTACTCGCTCGCGATGTCGACACGGACGGTGACGTCGATGAGCGGTTCGATGAGTTCTTTCGCGTACAAGCCTGCGTGATAGGAGGTTCCGCAGGCGACGATTTGTATTTCGTCGATGTCTCGGAGGAACTCGTCGTCGAGTTCGATGTTGAGCGACGCATTCCCTGAGAGTTCGTCGATGCGACCGGAGATTGCTTGTCGGAGTGCGTATGGTTGCTCGTGGATCTCCTTGTGCATGTAGTGGTTGTGACCGGCTTTTCCGGCTGCCGACGCATCCCAGTCGACCGTCTGGATTTCGCGTTCGACGCGCTCGCCGTCATTGAAGATGGAGATGCCGTCAGCACTCAGGTGGGCAACGTCTCCGTCTTCGAGGTACGACACCCGGCGTGTGTATTCGACAAATGCGGTCACGTCGCTTCCGAGGTACATCCCATCTTCACCGTGACCGATGACGAGTGGGCTGTCTTGGCGTGCTGCGACGATACCCTCGTTATCGACGTGAGTTGCCGCGATTGCGAAGCTGCCTTCGAGTTTGTCGAGGACGCGCGTGACCGCTGCGCGAAGGTCTGCGCCACGGGCGATTTCTTCTTCGATGAGGTGTGGAATGACTTCGGTGTCCGTCTCGCTCTCGAAGATGTGGCCACTGAGTTCCTCTTTTAACTCTGTATAGTTCGAGATAATACCGTTGTGGACGACTGCAACGTCTTCACGACAGTCTGTGTGTGGATGAGCGTTCTCGTCGGTCGGCTCACCGTGAGTCGACCACCGTGTATGGCCGATTCCGTGAGACGCCTCAGTCCCGGTTGGAATCGTCAATCCGTCGATCGTCCCCTCTTGTTTGTGTACGTCCACCTGGTCACCGACCAGCGCAATTCCTGCCGAATCGTACCCGCGGTACTCTAGGTTCTTCAATCCTGTAGAGAGAATGGATGCGCTTTCTCCCCTGCCAATGTATCCCGTTATTCCGCACATAGTAGTGTAGGCTCCCTCATGACTGCTTCCGATGGTACATACCACTTGGTCTGCAGATACTAGAAATAAAGAATAGGGGTATTTAGTGTTATTGCACCGACTAATTTAGACGTGAATATTCATTTGCGAATTATAAGATGAGTGTTATAACGTAGATATGGATGTACCACCTGTTTCAGCCTCGGAAGACGTGTGCATCTCCCGGAACTCGACCGGAGAGTGTCGACCCGCTCTCGACGTGGACGCCATTGCCGATGATAGTTCCCGCTTCGACCGTCACGTTCCCACCGATTGTGACGTTGTCTCCGATGAAGCCGCCAAATTTGATGTCCGTGTACAGTTCGTCGTCGACTCGAACGTCAGTTCGGCCCCCCTCGATTGAATTCAGCGGTCCAATTTCTGAGCCCGCACCGACAATGCAATCGGTGATGACTGCCCCCGGTTTGACGATTGTGTCTTCGAGGATGACCGCATTGGTGACGACGGCGTTCGCACCGATGGTGACGTTGTCTCCGATGACTACGTCGTGGAAGAGACGTGCGCCAGGTTGGATATGTGAGTGGTCACCGACGACGACGGGGGTACCGAGTGTTGCGTCTTCGCTAATACTTGCAGAATCGGCGACCGCCGAACTCGTTCCTGACAACACTCCATCGTTAACCGAAAGGAGGTCCCACGGACGAGAGAGCTCGAGCCACATCCCATCATAGTGGACGGCGTGGAGTGCGTGATTTTGAATGTACTCCCTGAGTGTGTCGGTGAGTTTGAGTTCGCCGTAATGGTCGGTTTGGCGAATGGCCGAGAAGATTTCTGGGCCGAAGGCGTAGACGCCTGCGTTGACGAGGCTCGATGTGACTTCGTGAGGTTCTGGTTTTTCTTGGATATCGACGACTCGGCGTGCTTTGACTGCAACTGCACCGTAGGCGGTCGGGTCGTCGACCTCGGTGATTGCCATGCACGCTTCGTTCGTCGACCGATAGCGGTGGATAAGCTCCTCAAGGAGTTCTGGTTCGACGATTCGGTCGCCGTTGATTACGAGGCAATCGCCACCGATGTTGTGTTCCGCTTCAAGGAGAGCGTCTCCCGTGCCACGGGGATTCTCTTGGACGACGTATTCGATATCGACGCCCCAGTCGTCGCCGTTTTGAAAGTGGCTTTGGACTCGTTCGCGTTTGTGGCCGACGACAAGGACGACCTCGTCGATTCCGGCTGCTTCTATGGAGTTGATGATGTGCGCTAAGAGCGGTTTGTCACCGATTGGAAGCATTCCCTTCGGTCGTGCTTTTGTGAGTGGATGGAGACGGGTCCCTTCACCGGCAGCGAGGACGATGGCTTTCATTTTCGTGTTCCTCTTCCCTGGGAAGGTACAGTCATTTCCAAGTTTCTCCGCTGAACTGTTCTGGGCTCTGTTGGTGCTGCCACGTTATTCTGACTTGCCGGTTGTACCATGATGTATTTTTGCATGCTCAGTGGACATTTACACGAATGGAGTGTGATTAGCGGTGATGTCTGAATGAGACGATATTCTTTTTACAGATGATGTATAGGTTCGAGATAACGTGAACCGTTCTAGAATCAAGAAATTCAGCACTACGTAATAGGATGGCGAGTTCAGTTTCTCTTGGGGAAGGGTGTGACATCGCGTCTGGCGCGACAGTTGGCCATTGGTACGACTCGGATACTCAACCTCCCGTAATCGGTGACGAGGCAACGATTCGCACAGGCACGATTGTGTACGACGACGTCGCAATCGGCAACCGATTCAACACCGGACACAACGCCGTCATTCGGGAGCTCACAGAGATCGGGGACGACGTCTTGGTCGGTACGAATACCGTGATTGACGGCCGGACCTCGATCGGGTCGGGTGTGAGTTTACAGACGGGCGTGTACATCCCGTCTCACACGACGATTGGAGATGACGTGTTTATCGGCCCTCATGCCGTCCTCACGAACGACCCGTTACCGATACGAGCAGATGTCGACCTCGTCGGACCGACAATCGAAGATAACGTCTCGATTGGCGGGAATGCGACGATTCTTCCTGATGTCACGATTGGAGAGGGCTCGTTCGTCGCAGCTGGGGCAGTTGTGACGACCGACGTTCCACCGAACACCCTAGCAATCGGTGTGCCTGCGGTGCACAAACAACTGCCACCAGAATTAGACACCCCTAATCAAATCCGATGATTCCAATTGCAAACCCCGAGATGGGACAAGCCGAAAAGGACCGTGTTGTCGAGGTGATGGACAGTGGGATGCTCGCTGACGGCCCCGAAGTTCGTTCCTTCGAAGACGAATTCGCGTCGTACTGCGGTACCGAACATGCTGTCGCGACATCGAACGGGACGACCGCACTCCATGCTGCTCTCAAAGCAGTTGGAATTGGGGCAGGGGACCGAGTTCTCACAACACCGTTCTCGTTTATCGCCACAGCGAACGCGATTCGTCTCACGGGGGCAGATCCTGTCTTTGCAGATGTCGATGCTGCAACGTATAATCTCGATCCAGAAGTTGTCGAGGAAGTCCTTCGTGAACAGGGGGACGAAATTGATGCCATTCTGGCTGTCCACCTCTACGGACTACCATGCGACCTAACGCGATTGTCTGAATTAGCTTTGGAGTACGACATCCCACTCATCGAAGACGCTGCTCAAGCACACGGTGCGACGTTCGAGGGTGACAAAGTCGGGTCGTTCGGAGACGCTGCCTGTTTCTCGTTCTACCCTACGAAGAATATGACAACTGGAGAGGGCGGAATGATTACGACCAGCAACGACGAAGTCGACGACAAGGCCCAGCGATTCATCAACCACGGCCGTACGGCAAAGTATGGCCACTCCGAAGTCGGCCACAACTTCCGCATGACCAGTATGAGTGCGGCAATCGGCCGCGTACAACTTGAACGACTCCCTGAATATATTGAGGCTCGTCGAGCAAACGCCGAGACACTCACAGAAGGGCTGTCGTCTACGTCTCTCACACTCCCATTCGAACCAGAGGACCGGACTCACGTCTATCACCAGTATACGATTCGGACTGAGGACCGGGACGACCTTCGGTCGTATCTCGAAGACCACGACGTTGGTTCGGGTGTCTACTATCCGACTTGCATGCACGAACAACCCGTCTACGACGACATCGACCACGACGCACCGGTCGGTGAACAGGTTGCAAGTGAGGTGCTCTCACTCCCCGTTCATCCCACACTCTCCGAGGGTAATCTCGACCACATCATCGAGGTGATTCAAGACTATGAGTAACAACGATACCCCACTCAACGTTGGAGTAATTGGTGTTGGTTCAATGGGCCGACATCACGCACGTGTGTACAGTGAACTCCCAAGTGCTACTCTCGTCGGTGTCTCCGACGTCGACACAGAACAAGCACGGGAAGTCGCACAAAAACACGGAACAGAAGCGCTTCCGATGGACGACCTGCTCGACCGGGTTGACGCCGTCTCAGTCGTCGTTCCAACGCAGTATCACCTCGACACAGCAAAGCAGTGCCTGTCTGCAGGTGTTGCGCCGTTGATCGAAAAACCGGTTGTGGAAAACCAACGACAGGGTGAGGAACTACTCTCGCTTCGAGATACGGTTGGACTTCCAGTGCAGGTCGGCCACATCGAACGCTTCAATCCGGCAATTCAGGCACTGACCGACGTGCTCTCCGGGTTGAACGTCTTGAGTATCAAAACCGAACGCCTCGGCCCACCGCCGAGACGAGAGATCGACGACAGCGCTGTCCTGGACCTGATGATTCACGACCTGGACATCGTCCTCTCACTCGACGATAGCGACGTCGAAGAAGTCCACAGTGCTGGCGTTCGAGAGAACCGACACGCGACTGCGACGCTCCAGTTCGAATCAGGTACGATCGCGAATCTGACTGCGAGCCGGCTTACTCAACGAAAAGTCAGACGGTTGGTCGTAACTGCGGAAGAGTGTCTCGTTGAGGTCGACTACATGGACCAATCTATTGAGATTCATCGCCGATCGGTTCCGGAATATATCGAGAACGGTGGTGACATCAAATACCGTCACGAGAGCATCATCGAACGGCCAACCGTCAATCATGGCGAACCACTGAAGAACGAACTCGAATCGTTCATCGGGGCCGTTGCAAACGGTTCGGAACCTGTGGTCACGGTCGAAGATGGGCTCAACGCGCTGGAACTCGCCCAGACCATCGACGAAAACGACGCGCCCGAACACAAGAAAACAATCAACCCGATACAATGAGTACGAAATTAGCCGACAAACTGTACGGTTCTGAACGGCCAGAACCTGTGCAGCGCGAGGCCCTCACCAATGGTCAAATTCCTGTGGCTGTGTATGGGCTCGGAAAGATGGGGCTTCCGCTTGCGTCTGTATATGCTGAGACGACTGGAAACGTCACCGGAGCGGATGTCGACCCCGATGTCGTCGAGACGATCAACAGCGGTGGATGCCATGTGAAGCGTGAACCTGGACTCGATGCTTTCGTTTCAGAACTCGTGGCTGATGAATCACTCACTGCGACGCCGGAGCCACGAGACGCTGCAGCACGAGCGAACGTGCACGTGGTAATCGTCCCAACCCCGATCACCGACGAACACGAACCGGACCTTGCCATTCTCGACGCCGTTGTCGAGGATATCGCAACTGGACTGTCACGTGGAGACCTCGTCATCATCGAATGTACGGTCCCACCACAAACCACAGCACACCGAGTTCGCTCCACACTCGAATCGAAATCCGGTCTCGAACTCGGTGAGTTCGGCCTCGCGTTCTGTCCGGAACGAACTTCGAGTGGGCGAGCGTTAGAAGATATTCGAGGCGCGTATCCGAAAGTCGTCGGTGGGGCTGACAACGAAAGCACACGCGCAGCGACCCTCATTTACGAAGAGATCAATTCGAAAGGAGTGCTCCCGGTCTCGGATACGACCACCGCCGAGGCAGTGAAAGTCTTCGAAGGCCTGTACCGAGACGTCAACATCGCGCTCGCGAACGAGCTCGCGACGATGACTGACGAACTCGGTATCGATGTCAACGAAGCCATCGAGGTTGCGAATACGCAGCCGTTCTGTAATATTCACGACCCTGGCCCAGGTGTCGGCGGTCACTGCATTCCGTTCTATCCGTACTTCGTCATCGAACCGTTCGAGACGGAAACACCGCTCATTGAGACAGCACGCGCTGTAAACGACTCGATGCCACAGTTCGCTATCGACAAGCTTAGAGAGGAGTTCGACGCTGAGGGCATGGCGTTCGAAGACTCGTCGATTCTTCTGCTTGGTCTCACTTATCGCCCCGGTGTCGAAGAGATTCGCGCCTCTCCTTCGTTGGATATCGCTGCTATCGGTTCGGAGTGGGGTGCGGACATGTACGGTGTGGACCCGATGCTAGACGATACGTCTGCATTTGACCTCACACAACTGGACCTCGAGGATATCTACGAACAGTCGTTCGATGCAGTCGTGATGGTGACGCACCACGACGACTTCGACGACATCCGGTGGGACGAGATTTCTCGCTCGGAGGGGCAACTCGTCGTAATCGATGGTCGTGATACCCTCGACTTAGACGGGAGTGACCACCGTGTCTACACGATTGGAGGTGGATATGTATAGAGAACATACGATAGGAGTCGTCATCCCTGCGTACAACGAAGAGGGGTTCGTGGGGGAAGTCATCGACACGATGCCCCACTACGTCGACCGGATGTACGTCATTGACGACTGTTCGACCGACGGCACGTGGGATGAAATCCAAGAGCACGCAGCGGAAGTCAACAGACCGCTCGACGACGAAGAGACGTTCAAGTTCCGTGAGGATTCGGTAGAAGCGCTCACTGATGGAGGGGCTGCGTTCGACAATCGGGTCGTGCCGATCCAACACGAAGAGAATCGCGGTGTCGGCGGTGCTCTGAAAACGGGCTATCTACGGGCACTTGAAGACGAGATAGACATCACCGCAGTTATGGGTGGCGACGGGCAGATGGACCCCGATATTCTGGATCGGTTCTTAGACCCAATCGTGGAGGACGATGCAGACTACACGAAGGGGAACCGTCTTCTGTACAAAGATTACCGTGAGGGAATGTCGAAATGGCGGTTCTTCGGGAACTCGATTCTGACATTCCTCACGAAGATCGCCAGTGGGTACTGGAAGATGATGGACCCACAGAACGGCTACACGGCGATTTCCTACTACGCTCTCGACAACGTGGGAATTGAGGATATGTACGAGTACTACGGGTACTGCAACGACCTCCTCGTGAAACTGAATGCGAAGGGCATGAAGATTGCTGACGTCGCGATGCCAGCGGTTTACGGTGACGAGGAGTCAAGTATCAAGTACTCGTCGTACATTCGGAAGGTCTCGCGGATGTTGCTGGGTAATTTCCTCTGGCGGTTGAAAATGAAGTACCTAGTATTGGATTTCCATCCGCTTGCGATATTTTACGTGTTCGGTGCAATGACCACATTTGTTAGCCTCCTCGGCCTTGGTTGGTCGATTTATTCAAAAATTGCCTGGAATAACTCTCTCTTCGTTCGTGGTTCTCTCAGCCTGATGCTCTTTATGACTGGGAGTTTGTTCCTGATGTTCGCGATGTTATTCGATATGCAGGTGAACGAAAGCAAGGAGGTTCAGATCCATGACTGACGAGAACAAGCTCGCTGTCTCTGTTGACGTCGAAGATTGGTACCACGTTCCGGCAGTAACGGGGTCTTCTTTTTCGGAATACAGTGATGTTCACGAGTTCTTCAACAAATGGGATAAAGAGTACGACTACCTGACTAAACCAACTCACAGGACTCTTGACCTTTTTGAAGAACTTGGAATTAAGGCGACGTTCTTTGTTGTTGCAGACGTTATTGATAATTATCCTGGTTTAGTAGAGGAAATTGCTAATCGAGGTCACGAAATTGGCTGCCATGGTTTGCATCACGAGTGTGCAATTGATCCTGATACGAAAGAGCCACGTTTCACAAAAGAAGAATATCGCGACCAGATATCAATAGCGAAGCAGAAGCTCGAGGATGCAACTGGAGAAGACGTCATCGGTTTTCGGGCACCTAACGCTTACGTGAGTGGATGGGTACTTGACATCATTGAAGATCTCGGATTCAAATACGACTCATCCGTAGCACGAAACTCATTATATAATAAGACTGACCAATCATTAGACTGTATTGAAACAGAACCATACACACCAAAAAGTGGATCACTTGACCCAGGTGGAAATAGAGAACTTGTCGAATTCCCATGGCCATATTTTGACTCAATAATTGGGAAAGTGCCTACTGCGGGGGGCCATTGATAAGATTGTTTGGCCGCCGAATTGTCGAGGCAGGAGTTACTCAAAGTCTTTCGCGTGGTAATTCCGTATTCTATTTCCACCCTGTTGATATCGCACGTCAGACATTTCCAAAGGTGGGTAACATTAAACGTCGACCTGCATATTGGATGTTTAAAGGAAAGCGCGCGGAGAAGCGGATCAGAACATTGCTAAAAAATATGAATAACGTAGAATTGACTACCTGTCGAAAAGTCCATCAGGAGGTGGTTGATCAATGATGTGTGATCTCCATATTCATTCGAAATATTCCTTTGATTCCTTGATGAGTCCTTCTCTAATTACCCGTGTGGCAAAAATCCGAGGGCTATCTGTAATCTCAATCACTGACCACGGAAATATGAGGATCTATAATAATGAATTTTCTGACCAAAACCGCAAAGAAATTTTTGAACAGCACGGGATATACATAATAAAAGGAATGGAAATTAAAACTAACTACGGAGATATTATTGGTTTGTTTTTGGAATCTGAGATTTCATCAACAGAGTTTGACGATGTTATTTCTGAGATTCGGAGCCAGAATGGGGTCGCTGTATTACCCCATCCATTCCATAGGAAAGTTAATCCAAAAGAGTTGTTACCAAAAGTTGACCTTGTTGAAACTGTTAATGGCCGTTGTAATCCTGAGCAAAATATGAAAGCGAGGTCGTTGGCAGAACAAACTAGCACGCCCGTTCTTGGAGGGAGCGATGCGCATATCTATTGGGAGATTGGTCGGGTTCGTTCTAACTTCTCTCAGAATTCAGACAATCTATCATTTTCACCAGACAGTGATTCATGGATAGTTAATAATCAACGCACAGTTGAGGGATCTCCTCTCCCATACCTTCTGACACATGGAGTAAGTTTCATCAGTGGTCGAATAAAAAGGATATTAAGGTGAAATAATTAATGACCGTTCTGGTATTAGACGGAAGTAAGCGAGCTTCGTTAGCTATGGTTCGATCCTTGGGCCGGAATGGTGTTCCGGTTCACGTTGGTGAGTGCCATCATGGTTCTTTATCTGCCTTTTCGAAATACGCAACTGAAAGTGTACAGTACGCCAATCCCCAGGATAGCCGTGAGGCGTTTGTAGATGACATTAAACAAATTTTATCTCAACACGATTACGAGATGGTGCTTGCTTCTAGAGAGGTTACTACTCTCCCACTGTCATATTATAAATCTGAGCTCGAAACTGAAACAATCATCCCTTATCCTGGTTGGGAAATGATGAAATTAACGGTAGACAAGTCAGAAACTTTTAAAATTGCAGAAGAGATTGGTCTTCCGACACCTGCCACATATTATTTAGATTCTCCAGACGAATTAAACAGACTTACTGATGATTTAGAATACCCATTGGTAGTGAAACCACGATCAAAAACAACTTGGGTGGGTGACAAACCTAAAATGATGAAAGTCACTTCTAGCAACTACGTTGACAATTTTGAGGAACTGCAACAGATAACATTGGAAATATACGATGCTGTTGGAGTAATGCCACTAATTCAAGAATATATCCCAGGAGATGGGTATGGTGTTGAGGCTTTGTGCGACGAGGGTCAAATTCAATCTCTCTTCATGCATCGACGCCTTCGAGAGTATCCAATCACAGGTGGTGCAAGTACATATCGTGAGAGTGTCTGCAAACCTGAATTAGAACAACCAGCAGTTGACCTATTAGCATCTTTAGAATGGAATGGTGTAGCTATGGTTGAATTCAGGTTAGATAATAGAGATGGATTGCCAAAGTTGATGGAGATTAATGGACGGTTCTGGGGTTCGTTACCACTTGCTATCGCTGCAGGTATTGAGTTTCCTTATCAATTGTATCAACAATATCGTGGTGAGACGGTACCGTCTGTTAACTACGAAGAAGGAGTAACAAGTCGTTGGTTATTACCTGGTGACCTACTTTGGTTTGTGTCGTCATTGAAAAACAGCTCTAGTAAGTTAAACACGGTCCAACAGTTTGGTGCATTTCATAACCAAAATTACGATATTC
Source organism: Haloferax marinum (assembly GCF_009674625.1). Lineage (GTDB taxonomy): Archaea > Halobacteriota > Halobacteria > Halobacteriales > Haloferacaceae > Haloferax > Haloferax marinum. The sequence continues at coordinate 2,397,277 of NZ_WKJQ01000001.1, forward strand.
TCTCGATAAGTGACCCGTTACCAGTTATTGGAGCAATACAAAACATGTTGCACCAAGGTATTGATGTGTTGAAGGGGAATAGAAACTTATCTGGAGAAGTCATATAACGCAGAGATCTATACAATATGACAAAAATCTTGGGAGAACTTAATCGTGAATACTAACCTTCATCACACAGGTTATAAAACTGGTACCTGGTAAATATTATGGACGTACTATTTGGAATTGGACACCCAGCCCATGTTCACTTCTACAAGAACGCCATTAGCAAACTAAAAAACAAAGGGTATGATGTCCATGCCATCACCAAGCGAAAGCCTCTAGCAATTGAGTTGCTTGAGAGGTACAGTATCGATTATACTATTGCAGGACGAAATAAAATCCAGAATAAAAGTTTACTGAAAACAGGATTGGCCTTCATTTCTTTTGAGATCGATGTTCTGAATGAGGTGAGAAAACACAATCCCAGCATAGTCACTGGGGTTGGTAGCATTGCACTTTCACATGCGTCCAGCGCGTTTAATTGTAAGTCGTTGATATTCACGGACACAGAAAATGCAAAGTTAGCCAATACAATTGCATTCCCATTTTCTGACTACATTTACACACCTGAGTGCTTCGAAGAAAACATTGGCCGAAAGCAATTTTGTTATCCGGGATATCATGAGCTCGCATATCTACACCCCAACTGGTTTGAACCAGACCCGACAGTTTTAGATGAAGCAGGAGTTGATCCAGATGAGAGATTTGTGATTCTTCGATTAGTCTCCTGGGATGCAATTCACGATATTGGAGATGGAGGATTCGAAGACGTTCAAGACGTGATCTCCAAAATTGAAGACACCGATACTCGTGTGCTGATCACCTCCGAAGAGAGTCTTCCTGATGAATTAGAACCGTACCAAATTTCAATAGAACCGCACAGGATTCACCATCTAATGAATTTTGCAAGTCTATTTATTGGCGAGAGTGCAACGATGGCTACCGAAAGTGCTGTTCTAGGTACACCGTCGATTTTTGTGTCTACAAGTCAGAGAGGATACACAAATGAGTTGGAAGACAAATATAGACTGGTATTCAATTTTTCCGAGAAAAGACGTCAGAGAAACGCAATAAATAAGGCAATCTCGATACTCGAGAATTACGACCGAAGAATTTGGGAAGAAAGAAGAGATGAGATGCTTGGTGAAAAAATTGACACGACTGGATTCTTACTCAGTCAGATTATGTCGCTTGAGGAACTAGAATGAAAGTTCTAAATTTAGTCACAACACCAAGACCATTTTTTGATAGCCAATTACAATCACTACGCGATTTAGGGGTTGAAGTTGATGTCTTGCCGGTTCCTGGACGAGATTCTCAAGAAGAGTCCCGATCGATCACAGATTACTTTGAATACTATCCTCAGGTTCTCAGCGAGCAATCCAACAACTATGATATTATACACGCAAACTATGGAAATACAGCTCCATTTGCAGTTTTTCAGCCCACACGACCAATCGTAATTACGTATTGGGGGTCTGATTTAATGGGTCCACTCAGTGCTTTTAACTCTAGTTTTTCACATGTTTTTGATGAAGTAATTCTTCCGTCACCCGTCCTCAGCGAATATATTCCAAACGAACATCATGTGATTCCGTTTGATGTTGACACAAAGCTCTTTAGACCAATTTCTATGTCAGAATCAAGGGATGTATTAGGATGGAAAGACGGTACTAACTATGTATTATTCCCATATTCCAAAAGTAGAAGTGAAAAAAATTACCCTCTTGCAAAAAAAATTGTGGATGACATTAATCGAAGTGTGAATTTAGTCACCATCTCGGACGTTGAACACGAGATGATGCCCCTCTACATGAATGCGAGCGATGCGGTCCTTGTAACGTCAAAACGCGAAAGTGGGCCAATGGTGGTTAAGGAAGCCGCATTGTGCAATGTTCCTGTTGTTTCTACTGATGTAGGGTTTGCATCAGATGTACTATCTGATGTGAAGAATTCATATGTATGCAATTCAGAAACCGAAATTGTCAATAGATTACAAGATATTCTTAGATCTGGACAGCGATCAGACGGACGGAAGCATGCTGAAAAATGGGGTAAAGAAGCAATGGGAAAAAGACTACTCAAGGTTTACGAGTCAGCATTATCTAAATAGCCTGTAATTGTCGGAATAATATTTGTTGCACAATTTACACTCAATCTAATTTTCTTTCGTTGATTGATCGTTGATACGTCCTTTGGAAACATCTGTCTTGCAGGTACACTGTCTGTAGCTCCTTCAGCTGTCTCGACTACGATACCACCAAGCTGTATCCGCAACAATTTTCATCTTGGCAAGTAGCAATATTCCCGTGATATACCGATTGAGGAATGCAATCGAAAACAAACATTTTCTGGCGTCCGTTCTTATCGCCGTTGGAGTCTTTGGTGCGGTTGTGGCGTTTATGTCTCCCAACGCATACACAGTTGCCCTTCCCCCTGCAATTGTCATTGCAGGCTTCTGTTTATTTTGGACTTCTGATGCAGACCTTCCGGTTCTGCCGATCGGTCCTAAACCTGCTCTTATTTTCTGGTTTATTGCAGGCTCTCTAAATATATTGATATTTGTCGGCTCCGATTGGACACGGACTATTTTTGTCCATTATGCAACCGTTCTGTGGCTCATTACCACCGGAATTGCGGTGTTCTCAATTTCAATTAGGGCAATTCCGCTGATTGTGGGATGGGCCACTGCACATCGTATCATGATATACTACAGCAGCTGGGATCCACTCGGAAATGATACTTTATTCCACCTTCACCATGCCGGGGAAATTGTTCGTATTGGATACGTGGGATCCCTATCTACATCGAAATACGCATACACACCACTGTTCCACGTTGGTACTGCAATCTCCGGCATAATCGGAAACATCTCGATGGAATCTGCAGGTTTTCTGTCTATTGGAATTCTAGCAGTAATTATCCCCATCCTCGTCGCGGCTCATCTTGGAAAGTTGCTATGGTCTCCAAAAATTGGCGCTGTAGCTGGATTTCTTGTTCCGCTTGGTGACTTTACAATAGCTTGGTCTGTGCGCCCTACTCCAACAACGCTCGGGTACTTGTTCTTTGTAATCACATTCGGTGTCTTGTTGACATCTTTTCGCACACAGAGTAATGTCTTTGACAAAGTAAGTCTTGGTCGTGTCAGAATTAGTAAGTGGAAAGTCGTACTTCTAATCATCATGATTGGTATGTATGCTACACACCAAATTTCAACGTTCATTTTAGTAATTTCTTTAGGATGCTTGATGTTGAGTTATAGATTGTTCAATCAAAACTACTTCATAATTATGGGGCGGATTTTTATCATATCTGGGGTGATAATGTCTGCTTGGTGGCTTGTTGTTAGGTACTCTGGACCTTCGAGTTCACTAGAATTCTTAGTAGTTGTTTTAGTGAATTTAATAACTAGACTTATCGAGACCTCTACTGGAGCAGTTTCAGAACCAACTGGCGAATTCGTCCTTTCCGGAGCACGTGCTCTTACGGTCTACCAGTCGTTTGGACTATCCATACTCCTTGGCCTTGCATCGTTAGGAGGGGGAATCTGGTTATCATCTTCAAAATCTCAACGAGAGGGATTAGCCATCTCGGTTGTCGGAGGCTCCTTAGCATTCTTCGCATTTGCTGGTCCACTGATTGGTATTAATTTCTTGATTCCGAGGCGATGGTTCGTATTCTTCTATTTCCCTGCCTCAATCCTAGCTGCGGTTGGATTACGTGGCCTGTTGAGAGTCCGTGTTCCTACGATATTGAGCAGCCGAGTGTCGCTAGGTGCGACAATGCGAACCATAATGGCTATTCTTGTAATATCATCTATGTTCGTTGGTATGGGGTGGAATTATATGGGTGCCATGGACAACCCACCATTAGATAAAGCTCCTGGGTCAGATCGACACATCACAACAGCAAGTGAGCAACATCTCTACTCTTTCGTTGTCTCATATCGAAGCGGAGAGACAAGTATTGTTGCTGACTTTCGAGCGCATCAATTACTAGTCAGACATTATAGGGTTAATGCTCTTCATCTGAGGTTAAAAAATAATAAAATCCTTCATTCTGGTCGACTACTGGCAGTTGACAGAAAGTATGCCCATTCAAAACATGCAGGGTACTACGTCTGGTCGCATAATACTTGGTGGCGTGTCTATGGACCAGTCTCGTTCCCACGTGGGTCAAAACCTTACGATAATGGTGATGGAAGTCTTTTGTGGGCCCCTTAATGAAATATAGTATAAATTGATGTGTGAAATGGAATGACTCAGTGGTTAACAGAACGGTCAATATTGTATGCCTTTTCGTTTATAATAGTACAACCATTCATGCTAGTTCAAGAACATCGTCGAGTATCTCCTTGGCTCTTGATTTAAACGTGTGATCTCGTCTAGCGGTTATATGCCCCTGTTGGGCAATCGAATGTCTCTCATTGGGGTTTTTCAGATAGTATCGTATTTTTTCAATCAAATCATCTGAACTATAATAGCATACTAAGTCCTTATTATTCTCGAATAAATTAGTGATTTGACTGTTCTGGTCGACAAGCTGGAATCCACCTGCACCTAGTATTTCAAACGTTCTTGGGTTCACAGCTTTTGAGGCATCAGGACGATGGATATTCAGGCAAATAGATGACGAATTATACAACTCAGATACTCTTTTTTGACCAATATTATAATTATTCAAGCTTTTGTCTATTTTTCTACGTTTAATTTTAAATTCGACTACTGACTTTGGATTAGACCAATTCCAATTACTGCCCCATATCTCAACGTTTTTGTTTGGAAAACTATTAATTACTTTATTTAATATCTTTATTCTATTTTTATATAATTTACCAACGAAAACTATGTCTGTGTCTCTTTTTGAATAATCTTTTGCGGAATAGTTCTCATCGTCGAAAGCCATTGGCAAAAATTTGCATGATATTCCCCGGGAGTTCAGGTATTCCACATCTGTAGCGTCGAACAGGTAAAATAGGTCACTTAATGCCCCGATTTCAGTAGCATTTGGACAGTGAGATAAATCATCGTATATCCATGTGACAATTACTGTGTCGGTCTCTTCTTGGATTTTCTGAACTGTAGAAGGCTGAACAAGGTCCCCCCGAATTATCAATAAGATGTCTGGCAAGCTCTCTTCAATTAAATTTAATAATTCCTCGTTATACTTACCAACTTCAAATCGGTGTTGTTGCAACTGGTATTCATGTCGTTCTCCTAATGAATCAAACCCAGATATTTTTGATTTTAAATATGATAGATACTTGGTGAGATTTTTTGAATATATTTCTGGCCACTGATGGAGAATAATGTTTGCCCCACACCTCCTAAACCCATTAGAGATTGATTTCACGTAACCATGGTGGTTTGGCCCTGAGACTATGACATCCATGTTCATAAATTCAAATATTCATTCATAAAGTCTTTACTGCATAATATATTGGTGAATTACCACTTCCGGTTTTGCCAATTTGAGGAACGAACTGGTCGTTGGGGCAGTATGAACGGTGTTCACTGTTCAGTTTCACGTTACCGGTTCGGCGATTTTTACAAAGAAAAAACTGGGAACCGACCGCTTCCATAATTCATTGGTGGATAGCAACGCGAGCGCCGGAGGGTTGGTTCATACCACTCGCATAAGACGTATCTTTCAACGACTGGGTCAAGCGCTCAAAGGGCGAACACAGCTTTACGAGGTACTATCTAGGCAGTACACATGCAAAAATTCCAAAGGACCTCCGCCAGCTACTCTTCAGAATTGAGTACTGCCACCCCATCTCCCGGTGAAATTATGGTTTGTACAACGGAGAACCCGAGTCGATCATCAATTCGGCTAGCAACCTGAAAATCATCCTCAGAAAATCCATTAAATAGGCGTAGCCCCAAAACGAATGTACCCACGACGGTGGGTGGTAAAATGAGGGCTGTGGGGAACTTCCCCAAATTGAGAAAGACAATAGCCCAGCCTATTATGCAGGAGGGTATAATCCCGAGCCAGACCCTGAATAGTTTATTAGTATACGGCGTCACCGAACGTAAAAAGTGAATTTCGAGAACACCAATAGCACCCCCCACAGCAAGTGCGGTACCTGTTGCTATTCCTGCTCCAAGAATCCCCAAAGTTGGTATTAGAACGAAGTTTAGCAATGTGTTGGTGCAAACGAGCACAGCAGTGTTGAAAAGTGTGAGTCTGGTATGTCCAAGCCCTTCTAGGACCATTCCTTCTGGCCCGAAAGATGCGTTAATGAGATAGCCGACCAGTAGCGTGACTAGTGCAGTCGCTGCAATAGAGTATTCACTGGTGAAAAATATTGATAGATAGGTTTTTGGAGCCAATATTAGTGTGAGTGCAATTGGTAATGTAAGCATGGTAACCCACCGCGTCGCTAGCTGGTACCGACTCTCGAGGAGAGCGGAATCGGATTGATTCTCAGCAATCATGGGCTTAAATATCGGTGTAATTGCACTGAGAACAATGAGTAAATTGCCGGATAGTAGGTATGCCACTCGATATTGTCCTACTTCGGTAGAACTGTAAAAGTAACCAATCACAAAATAATCGATTTGACCAACGAGTGAATACAGAACTCCAGCAAACACCAAGGGAACAGAGTATGACACAAGGTCTTTGTTTGAGACATTCTTCGAATCTGTATTCAGTATCCAGCCAGCTTCATAAAATAATAATATTGACCCAAGTAAGATTGCGATTAATAGTCCAAATATCTGGCCAGCAATGAGTCCAAACACCCCATATCCCGCGAATACAAGACCTGCTGCGCCAATCGTACGCACGAGCGGATTGAGCAAATCGCGCATTAGGACACGGCATTCCATCTTTTTTATACTATTGAATGAAGAACTTAGGATTTTGTAAACCGTGTATAGCGGAATTAAGGCGGCTAGGTATGGTATGAATCCTACCAGCTCGGGCTCCTGAAACAGCGCCGAGACCTGTTCTTTAACTGAAATTAAAATCAACGAACCAATTAAAGATGTAAATATGCCAATTGAAAATACAGTTATGAGTGTACTTTTTGCGTGTCCGTATTCAGATTGGTTTAAAAATTTGGGGATAAAATAGTCCAATGAGCGGTTGATATTCAAACTAGTAAAACCCTGGACAAACATTACAATCGAGATTCCTAAGGTAAACAAACCATATTCAGATGGAGAGACCAATCGGGTTGCCACAATAACAAAAATAAAACCGAGACTTTTGCCACACACTTTACCAAATAGGCTGATACCTCCCTGGCTTGCAAGTGTAAAAATGCTACTATCTTTCTGATCTTCCATCTGTCAGCCAAGATATCCCATGTCGCTCAACCGTTTTTCAATTTCCGCTTCTTCATCATCGCTCCATTGTCGTCCACCTCTGTTTGACCGCCCATACTGGTCTGACTTCTTGATGTCTTTTTGGTTTAAAATTCTGCTTGAAAGTGCACTTTTCATAACAGACCCATCGATCACGTTTGGGATTGGACAATCTTGAAGGTGCAATAATGTTGGTGCAATATCCAAAACATTTGCTCCATCGAAAGTCCCTGATCTGAATGATGGGCCGCTCGCGATTAATATCCCCTCTGATCTGTGGTCTCCTGACCTATCATGTTTGTTCTGTGCTGAAGATTGCAGAAGCGACTCTGAGTATCCTCCCTTCAACGTACAGTTTGGAACTGTCCGGACAATCAAGTCTGGCGCATCATCTAATTTCCACCCCTCAAATTCCTCATCACTTCGGATCACGCTCTCCACAAGTTTCTCACCGGTTTCTGGATGCTTTATCGAACATATTGACTCACAAACTTCTTCGACAATTTCGTCGTACTGTTCTGGGCTGACTTTCCCTTTACTAAATCTATTTTTTAGATTAATATACAGTGCTTGTCCAGATAACGTCGTAAAGAATGCTGTTGTATCTCTCCAAACCATGTTTCGGTGTGGCTCGTGTCGGAGGTTGCTTCCGAATAAGAACCAAGATTCTGGAAGAACTGATTTAATGATACTGTCTAAACCAACTTGGTTCATAACGTGCCATCCCTCCACAACTATTGTTGAAAGGGCACTTTTAGCAATATTATTCTTAGAACCTGGCGATTTCCTCACAAGAAGTCCTTCTCTTTCTAGCCATTCATCGATGTATATGTCGTGTGAAAGTGGACCAAAACCGTGATCTGATATTACTACGACATCACAGTTATCCCCAGTTTCTTCCAGCAACTCACCGATTCCCTGATCAACGGTCTGGTAGTACTCTTCAATCGCTCCTGATAGTGGTGACTCAGGATCATAGCGTGGGTGCGTTTCATCGAAATACTTCCAAAAAAAGTGTTGTATCCGGTCTGAGCCGTCATAGACCGTCATTGAGAAGTCTGTTTCATTCTTTCGAATGAGTTCAAGAAAGATTTCAGTTTGGCGCTCAGCAACTTCGATTAAATTCTGTTTGAATGCTTCGTAGTCCCCTGCTTGCTGTAAGGACCAATCTTCGAACAAATCTTCAACAGGCCCTACATCCTCCAAGAGCGACTCAGGAGTCGCAAAATCTTTAACGGTGTTTGGTGTTGGAAACCCAGTGACCATAAACCCGTCAACGTCTTCCGGCGGATATGTGAAGGGAACCTTGAATAACCCGGTTGTTGTTCCTTCATTGTTCATAATTTCCCAAAATGGTGTTGCACTCCGATCTGACGAGTTGATTGAACGTCTGTTGTAGTTCTCGTCAAAAGTACTGAAATCAAAGATGCCATGCTTGCCTGGATTGGTTCCTGTTTGGATTGAAGTCCAAGCAGGAGGAGAAACAGGTGGTGTAATTGACTCTAGTGGCCCAGAAACACCCTCCTGTTTGAGTTGAGCTATATTAGGCAACTTCCCTTCTTGAATTAAGGGATTAATTACGTCCCACTCTCCACCATCAAGTCCAATGACGAGAGTATCCATGTAAGTAACGTCTTCTCATCAATACATATGAATCCTTAGGTATACATCGTAAAGCAAATACTCCAACGTTGGGAGGAACAATTGATGATCCACGACGTCGAAGTCCGCGACCTCCAAGTCAACACCGACGAACGCGGCCACCTCGTTGAAGTATTCCGAAGAGACTGGGATGAATACGAAATCGACCCGGAGATGTCCTACTACTCGATGACGTACCCCGGAGTCGTCAGAGCCTGGCATCGCCATCTCGAAGGCCAAATCGACCACTTCGCATGCCCCAAAGGCCGCATCAAGGTCGCAATCTATGACGACCGAGACGACTCGCCCACAAAGGGCAAACTTGACGAGTTCATCATCGGTGAACACAACCAGCAAGTCATCCGCATCCCTGGCGATTGCTGGCACGGCTTCAAGGCTATCGGTGACGAGCCGGCGTTCCTCATCAACTACCCTACGAATCTCTATGACTACGAAGACCCCGACGAAGAGCGAATTCCGTACGACGATGAACGGATTCCGTACGACTGGAACGCCGAGGTTCACGGATGAGACCCAAACAGACAGCAATAGTGGGGTCACAAACATATTTAACACATGATTGGAAAGTCACATCTGTCGATGAAAGGCGTCTTACTGTCGGGAGGGACTGGGTCTCGACTTCGGCCCATCACCCACACCGGACCGAAGCAACTCGTCCCAGTGGCGAACAAACCGGTCCTCGAGTACGCAATCGAGGACCTCAAAGAAGCGGGCATCACCGAGATTGGAGTTATTCTTGGACACAAAGGTCGGGAGGAAATTCAAGACCTCCTCGGCGACGGCTCTGAGTACGGTGTCGAAATCACGTACATTGTCCAGGGGAACCCACTCGGCCTCGCGCACGCGGCAGGGTGTGCGAAGGACTTCGTGGGCGACGACGACTTCGTGATGTACCTTGGCGACAACATCCTCAAGCAGGGTGTCGTCGATCTTGTGGAGAGCTTTGAGTCGGGAGACCACGGGGCGGGTATCGCACTCCAAGAAGTAGACAACCCGCAGCAGTTCGGCATAGCGGACGTCGACTCGGCGGGCAACGTCACCGAACTCATCGAGAAACCCGACGAACCCCCGACGAACCTAGCACTCATCGGGATGTACGTCTTCTCGCCGGCGGTCTTCGACGCAATCGAGCGTTTAGAACCTTCGTGGCGCGGTGAACTCGAAATCACCGACGCGATTCAGACGCTCCTTGAAGACGGCTATGCAATCGACTCGCACGTCGTAGAAGGCTGGTGGAAAGACACTGGGAAACCCGAAGACATCCTCGAAGCGAACCAGCTCGTCCTAGAAGATAAGTCACTCCGGAAGGAAGGTACGATAGAATCCGATGCAACCGTCGACGGCCGTATCGAACTCCACGAGACGGCGACCGTTGAAGACGGCGCAGTCGTCCGTGGGCCTGTCTCTATCGCCGAAAAGACGGTCATCAAGTCGGGAACTTACGTCGGACCGTACACTTCGGTCGGTGCCAACTCGACGCTCGATGGCGTCCACATCGAGAACTCGGTCGTCATCGGTGATTCGATTATCGAGGCGTCCGGCCGAATCGTCGATAGCCTCCTTGGGAAAGGTGCGAACGTCGGCAGTGCTGACGAGTTCCTTCCGGAAGGTCGCCGGCTCATCGTTGGCGAAAATTCACAGCTGAAACTCTAACAATGCAAATCATCACTCATGCTTGCACGAAGTGCGGTACCATCGTCTCTGCAAACGAACTCGAATCGAACCGCGTGATGAAGTGTCCCGGACTTGGCTGTCAGAACGTCGTTCGGTTCGACGACCTCCCTGCAGACGACCGTGAACACTTCATCGAGAACAGAGAACGCTACGACATATAATCGCTGAACGAGCCTTCGATTGCGACGAGATCGTCTGCCAGCGTCGGCTGTGGACGTCCCAGTTCTTCTTCCACCTTGGAGACATCCAAGCACGAGTTTTGTGGTCGGGCTGCCTTACGGTTCAGGTCCGACATAGACGAAGACTCGATGAGTGCATCGTCGCCGCCGGTGAGGTTACAAATCTCCTCCCCAAACTCGTATGGTGTGACACAGGACCGACTCGTCACGTGGAACGTTCCAGTTGCGTCTGCTTCGAGCAGCGAGCGCGTCGTCTCTGCGACGTGACCTGCACGACTCGGTGTGAATTGCTGGTCTGTGAATAGCGGTACTTCGTCACCTGCCGCCAACGTCGATGCGACCCACTGTGGGAACCCAGTCAGTTCACCCGTGTCTCCTCGGGCTCCGTAGACGAACGATAGGCGGAGGATAAGCGCATCCGAGTCAGCATTACGAACGGATTCCTCTCCTGTAAGTTTCGAGGCACCGTATTCCTGAACAGGTCCATTCTCCCCGTCCTCTACGTACCGTTCGTCCGAGTCCCCGGCGAAGACGTAGTCAGTTGAGTAGTGGACGAAGTCGATATCTCGTTCGGCACAAACCTCGGCGATAGCACCTGGAGCAACACCGTTCACTTCGTTTGCGAGTTCAGAATTTGTCTCACATCCATCGACATCGGTGAAGGCAGCACAGTTGACGACGGTGTCGACTTCGTAGTCACTGACGAGTGTTGCAACTCGCTCAGAATCTGTGATATCGACTTCATGAAGTGGAATATCGAACTGCGGCGGTTCTGAGTGATACCCACCGACCACGTCGAAACCCTGCCCGAGAAGCGTCTCCACCACGACGCTTCCGAGTAGTCCATTTGTCCCAGAAACCAGTGTGCGCATGCAACCTCCGTGTCGATGAAAATGTAAATATATACCGCCTCAGACATTCGTGTATGGACATACTCGTTACTGGTGGCGCTGGATTTATCGGATCCAATTTTGTTCGGTTTCTACTCCAAGAACGCGACGACTCGGTAACCACGCTGGATGCACTCACATACGCAGGGTCGCGTGACAATCTCGAAGGCGTTCTCGATGACCCGAACCACCGATTCGTCGAAGGGGACATTCGTAACCGTGAACTCGTCGAAAATCTTGTGACTGACGCAGACGCAGTCGTCAACTTTGCTGCGGAATCTCACGTTGACCGCTCGATCAACGGTGCGGAACCGTTTGTCTCCACCAACGTCCAGGGGACGCAGACGCTCCTCGATGCCGCCCTCAAGGCCGACATCAACTGCTTCCTCCAGATATCGACTGACGAGGTCTACGGAGAGATTCACGAAGGCCACTTTACTGAAGACGATCCACTCAACCCACGAAACCCCTACTCGGCGACGAAAGCGAGTGCAGACTTACTCGTCCAGAGCTACCGAGAAACCCACGACCTTCCGGTACTCATCACTCGAACCTGTAACAACTTCGGCCCACGCCAACACCCTGAGAAGCTCATTCCAAAGTTCCTTAAGTATGCTGCAGCAGGTGAGACACTCCCCGTGTACGGTGACGGGTCGAACGTCCGCGAGTGGATATACGTCGAGGACAACTGTACGGCACTAGATACGGTTCTCCGCGACGGGAAAATCGGCGAGATATACAACATCGGGAGTGGAGTCGAACTCTCGAACATCGAAACGACGGAAAAGATTCTCGAAACAGTCGGTGGTTCGACTGACCAAATCGAGTTCGTCGAAGACCGTGCTGGACACGACCAGCGGTATGCCATCGACGCGAGTAAAATAAAGCAAATTGGCTGGGAACCGGAGTGGAGCTTCGAGGAAGGACTCGAAGCATGTGTCGACTACTACCTCGGGGGGGAAACCGTTGATGTCTAAAGAGTCGCTCCTAGAGGACAAGCCGATTCCAGACGACGAGTGGGAGACTATCGTTCGAAACGTACCACTCGTCTATCCGCATCCTTTCACCCGTCTCGCTTGAGTATGACGTTGCAGTCAAACACTCGCAATTGAGGCTTTTGGGGTTTCCAGCAGTCCCAAAAGTACACACCATAAATTTCGCATTTTTCGACACAGAGGTTTTCAGCGTGAGGTGATTCGTACCAATGCCAATAAAATGCGTTACCTGACTCATCATTTTCTCCCCCACTATTGCATTTCAAGTCGATAATGGCTGGCGAATCCAAAAACTCGACCCGCTCAACTTGGCCCCCACTCGAAGTGGAGGGATAACCGTGAGTCAGCGGTTCACTTATTGTCATTTCACCATTCCCACCATCGACATTTGTCACACGGCCGAATTGCCAGCGTCCACCAGCGTCGGGTGTCGACTCCAGGGGCAGCGTCCGTGTCGTAGGTGCCTTCCATTGGTCGTCTCTCTCACCGGAGTACAGAAAGAAGTTCTCGAATCGTTGAGCGGAGAGACCGGCCCACCGAGTTTCGTTGCCCAGAGATTGACCTGCCCGGTTCAACACGTTTCCACCGAGTATGGCGATTCCCGAGGAACTACTCGTGGGATTTCCTAAGAGAGCATCTCTTCTTCCTAATTCACCAGCCTGTTTTACCGTGCGTACGCGACCCCGTTAGTCCGCGTCCGAAAGGACGTGACGTGTGGTCACAATCGGACTCGGCGCGTCTACCAGTCGCCGAAGCGTGTCTTCCATCGTCTCACTGTCACGGTTCTGTGACTTGATGTACCCGTGGAAGGCTTCCGACACCCGAATGGATTTGCTCATATGTCAAACATTGTCACAGAGTCGCATAAGTGCCATTATTCATACAATTTTTTGAGTTTCAGACCATCGATACGGTGTCTCTACCGGATACGTCGGCGAACAGGGGAATAAATGATGGTTAGCGGAATGACGGCGGGACCTGCACAACCTCCACACCGTTGGCGAGTTCCGTCTTGAGGTGCCGGTAGATGATGGCCACGACGATTAGCCAGAGGAGCACCAGCAGGTACGGAAGCAGACTGCGAGATTGCTCGACAGGTGATTCAACAACCCCTGCATCGAAAGTGTCGATAGGGGCACCGATGTCTGCACCGGCGACGGGCGTTTCCGTCTCGGGAGTTTCGGTCACCTGCACGGGAGTCGTCTGGCTGTCACCGCGTGCGTCGGCACGCTCTTCGTCGCCACCGCTGTCATCCACGTCTACCTCCGGAGTGTTCGGGGCGTCGGGTGTCGGAACGGCGGTTGTCGTCGACGAACTCGTTTGCGCCCCACCACCACCACCGCCACCACCGCGTTTCGACGACCCACCACTGGACGCTTTCGTGTCGTCGTCGGTGTTGGACGAGTCGTCGGTTGGCGTGCTGGCGCTCTCGTCGTCAGTTGGCGTCGATGTGTTCTCGCTGGTGGGCGTCGACGAGTTGTCGATTGGACTTGTGCTATTCTCGTCGACAGGGTCTGTCGAGTTGTCCGTTGGGTTCGAACTATTGTCGACTGGGTTCGAACTATTGTCGACTGGACTCGACGAGTTGTCGGTCGGTGCAGTGCTGTTGTTCGTCGGACTGCTGGTGTCGTCGGTGGGGTCGCTACTGTTGTCGGTCAGTGTGGAACTGTTGTCCGTAGAACTGGAGGTGCTGTCTGTCGGTGTAGTGTTGTTGTTGTCTGCGGGGTTGTTACTGTTATCGACTGGATTTGACGAGTTATCGACGGGGCTCGACGAGTTGTCGTCGACAGGGGGAGTGCTGTTGTCGTCGGTGGGGTTTGAACTATTATCTACTGGGTCAGACGAGTTGTCTGATGGATTCGAACTGTTGTCGGTTGGGTTAGTGCTGTTGTCGGTTGGGTTAGACGAATTGTCATCAGTCGGCGTGGAGTTGTTCTCATCGCCGACGTCACCGGTTCCGTTGGAGTCACCACTGTCGTCGGTGTCGTCGTCGACGCACTCATCGACACCACCGGATGACCCAGTCTGTTCACTCTCGTTGAGCAGGTCCGACACGTACTCAGAGACCTGTTCGCCCACGGTTTCATTGGATGCCGAATTCTCGTCGGAAAGCGTACACTGAGTCGGCTCCTCGACGGGCGAGTCCTCACAGTGTGGATACCCGCTCGCGTTGACCAGGTCGTGGACGAAGTCGGAGACGTTCTGTCCAATCGTCTCTGACTCACCGGAGTCGAGGTCACACCTGTTCGAGTCAGAACCCTGCTCAGTCGATGCATTCGCGGCGTTCCCAGTCGCCGCATTACTGGATGTATTCGCGTGCGCTTCCGGAGTGGTCGCATTCGGTTCGTCAGCCTGGAGGGGACGCCCATCGACACTGCCAGAAGCACTGGCCACTTGCGCATCGCTAGATTGGATAGCGACGGCGGGAACGATTCCCGACGTCAAGATAGCCAGAGAGATAACGAGAATCGTGATAGTCTTGAACGGCACCATAGTACGTCATCTGAGAAATTGTTTTATGCTGATAAGGTAATTCTCAGAATAACTTGGGTTAGACGCCCCATTCCTGCCGAATCACGTTATTTGTGGGTGGTAACTAGGGGGTGCAATTCGATTGTGAGCCCCACGAAGACTCCGGGCCATCCGCTCTCCTTCTTCAATTCATCGAAGGTGTCGCTCTTCCAGCATCCAGACGTATCATATACTTCTCGGTTCACTATGATGCCCGCCCCGGAAAGGGTGTTACAATTGATTCCGCCCGCAAAACCGCGTAGTAGTAGGCAGCTAAGACGGTTTACCTACTCGGTTAGATTTTAATTACCGTTGTTCACCGATTTGTAACTAACTCAATTGCTGCCGTTGATGACAACGATGGCCGCACGGACAGACACTGTCTCACCTCCACTCGAATCCTCAGCGATACAGAGTCGAGACTGGCGGTTCTGGCTGGGAATGGCAACCGACAGCACTCAACTTCTCGTGATGGCTACTCTGCTTGTGCTGAGTTTGGGGGTACTTCCACTGTACGAACCCATCTGGTGGTGGGACATCGCCATGCACACTTCCTGTAGCGCAATCATCGTGCTGTGGTTATTCAGGCTTCGCGTCACAGCAGGTGGTGCACTATTGGTCTTACTTTCCGTCAGTGTTGGTTGGGAAGTACTCGAAGCCGTGACACCACACTTCGTGTTGATGGCAGGGGACACGGTTGACACCGTCGGCGACATCGTCTCAAACACGTCTGGCTGGGCTCTAGTCGTTCTTGCCCGTTGGTGGTTCGAACCCTTTGAAACATCGACTGGTTACTAAATTTGTACGCGAAAAGGCGTGTACGCGTTTGTCGCAGAAGCGGGTTCGATGTGGAACCCACTGTCCCCTTGAGTTGACAGCAAGGTCGGCTATCCATGTGAAAAGTGAAACGGCGGGACGAGACAAATCCACGATACAGCGGAACACCTATCAAATCGCTATCCAACATGTGTTCACATGGTCTCTTCGGATTCGAACACTTCCCGTCACGCCATTCTCTCGTGTGAGGGTGTGACTCGAGCCTATACACGAGGAGGTTCGGGATGGCGGCGATCGACATCATCGCAAACGGTCGTCGCCGTTGACGATGTCTCTACGTCGATTTCGACGGGTGACGTCGTCGGGCTCGCCGGCCCGAGCGGCAGCGGGAAATCGACACTCCTCCACTTGCTCGCTGGCCTTGATACACCGACTAAAGGTCGAGTCGTTCTCAATGGGACGGACACAAGCGGCCTTTCCGAGAGCGCTCGTGCAAAACTCCGACTTGACGAAGTTGGGATTGTCTTCCAGCATTTCCACCTTCTCCCGTCTCTCTCTGCCCGTGCAAATGCCGCACTCCCACTCGTGCAGCGAGGCGTTTCAAAATCCACACGTCGAAACAAAGCAACCGAACTCCTCAATGCAGTCGGCCTCGCAGACCGTGCAACTCACAAACCCTCTGAATTGAGTGGTGGTGAACAACAGCGCGTTGCTATTGCTCGGGCTCTTGTCACCGACCCCTCTCTGTTGATTGCGGACGAACCGACGGGTGAACTCGACAGCAACACAGGTCGGCAGATTCTCAATCTCTTGACCGACGTTGCTGATGACCGAGCAGTCGTCATCGCCTCGCACGACGATGCGGTCCTCGAACGGGCAGATAGAGTCCTCCGACTCCATGACGGGAGACTCCAAGATGAGTCATAACCTAAGACGACTGACGGGCGTTATCCGCCTTGGAGTTGCTCGATTCGTTGGTCGGCTCTTCGGTGGAGACTCACGCCAACTTTGGTCAAGCATCGCAGGCGTTGCTTTCGCGGTCATGCTCATGACGACTGTTGGTGGAATCTCACTTGGCCTGGCATCACAATCCGCTATCGAGAGCGAAGACGTCGACTACTGGGTAGTCCCTGACGCAGCCAGTGAATCAGCGATTGCAGTCTCTGTTGACGCTCCCCGACTGGGTGGTGTCCATGCCGTCACGGACCAACTCAACGCTGACGACCGAATCGACTATTCAACACCCGTGCTGATCCGGGTACTCAAACTCTCGAACCCACAGACAGACACCAATGAGTACATTCTCGTCGCAGGTGTCGTTCCAGACTCGAATAGTCGGTCGATACTTGGCCTCCCAACTGGGTCTCTCGAACCGGGTGACCCCCATTATGCTAACGGACAATACACGGGTCCGTGGACAGGAGAGGTCGTCCTTAGTGCGGGTGCAGCGGAGCTCTTAGGCGCTGAGCAAGGGACGCAACTCTTCCCGAAGTCGGGTTCTGGGATAGACAAGTCGTTTACAGTCGCTGACGTCGCTGAGAGTGAATACACGACTGGAGTCGGTGAAGTTCCGGTCGCACTTGTCCATCTTTCCGAAGCTCAGGCTCTTTCTGGGGCAACCAATGGTGACCAAGCCGACCAGATTCTCGTAAGTACTGACAACGCTGGTGTTGCAAGTGATATCGAACAACTGTACCCACAGACGAATGTCGTCAAGCGAACTGGGTTTGCCCAGGAGCAACTTTCTTCGTCGAGCTTGTCGCTCGCAATTGCGGTCGGTGCTGTGCTCACTGCCTTCGTTGTAGGGACGCTCTTTGTCGCAACGATGATGGGGCTCGAAGTCCTCGCTGAACGGACTTCGCTTGCTACTCTCGCAGCGATTGGCTACAGTTCTGGCTCACGGAGTCTTCTCCTTGTCGTTGAGACGCTCAGTGTGACGCTCATCGGGGCAATCATTGGTCTCGTTCTCGGCATGGGAGGCATCGAACTCACGAATATCCTCTCAGAGAAATATCTCGGCATCGCCTCAGTTGCCCGGTTCGATCCGTTACTCATTGCAGCAGCATTCGTCATCTCGATTTTTATCGGCGTCTTCGCGTCAATTTACCCCGTGTGGCTGAGTCACCGAGCGAACCCCGTGGAGGTGCTCCAATGATAGTTCTCTCTCGACTCCGCGCTGTCATCGGGATTGCATCGGCGCAGATTCGACACCAGCGACTGCGGAGTATTCTCGCAGTCGTCGGCATCTGTCTTGCAGTTCTATCGATGACGTTGCTCACGTCGCTTGGTGCTGGCGTCGTCCAGACTGGGCAAGAAAAGTTCGACACGTCTGGGCGTGACCTTTGGGTGACTGGCGGCCCCGTTCGACTCACACCAGAGACAGGGGGGTTCCAGAACTCCTTGGATAACTCGCACCAGGTCGCAGACGAAATCACTGCACGGGATGACGTGAAGAATGCTGCAGCATTGGGATTCCAGACCGTCTATGTGTCGCCGAACCAATCTGAGTTCGAGACGATCATTGGAGTAGGTGCTCCCAGTGGTGGCCAAACAGTAACCGTGACTGAGGGCTCTCAGTACACTTCTGCTGACAAACACTACGCTGGTGGCAGTTACGACGGCCCAATGACCCACGAAGTCATCATTAGTCCGGAGACTGCCGAACAATTCGATGTTGGTGTAAACGACACACTCTATATCGGGAGTACACTTGTCTCGGCCAAGCAGAATGAGTTCCGCATTACAGGAATCTCTCCCACTTACTCGAATTTCCTTGGGACACGTAACGTCGTAATGCACCTCAGTGAACTTCAGGAGATATCTGGGACGACTGGCACGGACACAGCAAGTCTTGTCACAGTCGCGCTTCAAGACGGTGCGGACCCGGAAACAGTCGCATCGGAGATCGAAGCTCAGTACCCAACGCTCGACGTGCGAACGAACCAAGAACAACTGGAAGCGACCTTGCGGCGCCAGGCTGTTCTTATCGCTGCTGGTGTTTCGCTCGTCGTCCTCTCTATTGTCACCGGTATCGCGCTAACACTGAATCTCGTGTTGTCGCTCATCTACCAGCAACGACGAGAGTTTGCAGCCCTTCGCGCACAAGGGCTCTCAGTATGGACGCTTGTCGGTGTCGTCGGTACACAGGCATTCACGTACGGTATCTTCGGTGGGGCACTGGCAGCCGGACTCACCTACCCGCTCGCTGATTTTCTCAATATTGTCATTGAGCGATTGGTTGGCTTCGAGGGTGTCGTTGCGGTCGACCAGCGTATTGTCATTGGTGGCTTTGCTATCGCCCTTGTCATTGGTATGGCTAGCGCCTTTGCGGGGTCATGGAGTCTTGCACGTCAACCAGTCACTGACCTTTTGGATAACTGAGTTCTTCCAAGGGAATCAAACACGAAATCAGTCCGTATTCACTGATTACCCTCTGTACCACTGTTTCGCTGTGCCCGCCATATCTTATTCGCAGCCCATAGGAGAACCGCAAAGACTGCGAGGGCGTTTTGAGCCCGATATTGTGGGTCACCACTCGATTCGATAACTCGAATCCACGGGGGAGTTCCATCGCTTGGAGATACTGGATAAAGTGGCCACAAGAGGAACCGCATGGACCACCAATCACCAGTGAGTGCAGTCTTGTACACATCTCCGACGTAATGAGAGAGGAGACCAACACTTCCAGCGATGGCGTACTCTGTATGGCCTTCCCTGTGGGCCCACAGGACGACTACAACGAGTATCGGAGCAATCACCAATACAGAGTGGCCGAGTGACCTTCCACTTGGGAGAATACCGACGTACGACAGTGGCTTGTCGATGATGTCTGGAATTTGCGTTCCAACGAGGACGGTGAGCAACAACCACCCTTGAGGGAGGGGTTCCTGTCGAGCAAGGCGAATGAGGACATAGGAGAGATAGCCAAATGCGAGGTGGCCAAGAGGGAACACGTACGCACCTAACGGCAGCAGTTCGCTTGAACCTCTGGGTCGCCGATCAGACATTCATACATGTCAATCGACTATCCAAACCGTTAAGCCAACGACTCAATCACACTTCTACCGTCTATTTGTGACGTATTCTGCGCAGTTTGACTAACGTTCACCCACAGGTGGACCTCGCGATACGCTGAGTCCACAGTCGGATTTGCGGCGGGCTCACCTTTGTAGAGTAGGTACACCAGCCGCAACCGCTCGCCCGTCATTGTTGGTGTGATCTCGTGTGATGTCCGCCAGGTCTCATTGTGTTCGACCTGTGGAGAAAAGCGAGCCAACTCACGTTCTTCTAATACTGTTGTGCTGTTGTTCTCGACACGAACGCGCTGTAACTTGGAGACAACGGTGTAGTTCACTTGCTCGTATTCTTGATTGCCCACACCAACAATCACCGACTTTGACTCACCAGCCACAAATTCTTCAGGATAGCCATCGGCGACAAGTTCACCATCGTCTCCTTCTGTGAGGAGATATAACTCCGTGAACGATTCCCCCTCTTTCGGAACGGCAACTGCATAGCCAACGCTTGCGGTCGCGAGAACAACGCTGACTACGAGGACGACGTTAAGCATTGCATCGGTCCGGGTCTCGGGTTCAAACAGTTCGTCCCGAGCAGACGAGAGCCACATCTCATAGGGGACTTCGAACTGTTCGCTCGCAGGCAACTCGTTCCGTCGACGTGCCCCAACAGCGACAAGTGCGAGTGTAACCCCACTTGTTGCGACCATGATAGGAACGAGTCGAATCCCCCAGGGTGTGAAATTGAGGACCAGTCCAATGAGTGGGACAACAGCAATGCTCACTCCAAACGAGAGAGCAACGCGTTCGATTCCATCAATCCCCTCATCACCGTCGCCGGCTTCGGGAAACAGTGCTGCAATCATCGCGTATCCGGGGACAAACAACACAAATGGGAGCCCAAGGACAACCCGAAGCGGCGTCTCGTCGACGACTGGAAGGAACACCGCGAGGTTAACCAACCCCACGAACACGACCGCTGCCGCGAGATCAGCGGGTAGCTCACGGAGTTGCCGAGGGAGGAGCAAGCGCCAATCCGGGTCGCCTGTCATTGTGATGAATCTGATGACACTGGATACAAAAATGAGTCGGTCGTGGCGAACTCCTTACTCGACAATCGTTCGGGCGAGGTTGAGCGCACGCGACGCCTGTTGTTCGTCAATATCTGCAGGCGAGAAGGCTACCTGCTCGTATATGCTGACTAGTTCGGTGACCGAAGCTGCCGTCTCTTCGTCGACATCCGATGCGACTCGTCTCGCGAACTCTCCATGAGTGACTGACGGTTCATAGCCGTGATGCGAACCAAGTGCCTCTCGGACAACGTTGTACGCGACAACAGCCACCGAATCTGGATTTGTCTCGAGACGCGATTCGGCTGAAGCGAGCGACTCTACTGCAGCCACCTTTGTGTTGGACGTGTCTGCTGAGTCATCTGCTAAGCCAGGTTTCTCATGGTCAGATGCTCCATCATCGTCAACGATAGGCTGGTTCACTTCGTCGGAACTTCCCCCTCGATATCGCCACCAGCCTACGCCGAGCCCACTGGCGACCGCACCAACACCGAGGATGATGAGAATCGACTGAATCGGTAGGCCCGACTCGGGCGTGCCCAAATCGAGCGAAGATTGTGCTTGTGATTTCGTCAGTGTTTCACTTATTGGTTTGAATTTTGCAGTGAGCGCGACCTGCCCTGTTTCAGGGAAAACTGAGCTTGGGAGGACCGCAACAAACGATCCGTTGGCATCAGTCTCTGCCGTTTGTGCGGTCTCGTTTTCGACGAGAATGACAACTGTTCGATTCGAGATTGGCATCGCAGTTGCTGTTTCGAGGTGACCTGAGACGACTACGGCGCTCTCGTTGCGGTCGATGACAGAGAGTGAGAGGTTAGTCTCAGCCGGGACGACCTCGATTCTCGTTTCTGCAGACTCCACTGCGACTGCACTCGTTTCGTTCTCCGATACCCTAATCGTCGTCTCACCGACCGATGCGTTCGGAAGCAACGCAAGACGTGTCGACGCCTTACCACTCTCGTTCGTTACCGAAACGTTACTCGTGAGTTCAGTTGCTTGAATATCCGCTGCGAGGCCGGAGACTGCCTGACCATCGACTGTCGCGGTAACGGTTACGCTGATGTTTTCACCATAGGTAACCGAATCAGGGTCTGTTTCGAGGCTTGTCGATGCACTCACCTGCTGAATACTGATTTCAGCTGAGTCGGCGGAACCGAGATAGAGCGAACCGGTGTCCGGGAGGTACCGCACTGTCAGGTTCTGTGTATCCACAGGTATCCGAACTGGTCGGTAAGTGACTTCGAAGTTCCCCGACGAATTAGTCTGGCTCTGAAGTACCTGTTGCCCAACGCGGAGGCGAATCGTCTGGTTTGCAACGGCAGACCCGTTTTCATCGTGGAGTGTTCCTGAAACCCGCGCTGGCGACGTGAACCCAACCTGTGTCCGATTGAGTGTCACCGACATCGACGTTCCTGTGAGTTCTCGTTCGCGAATCTCTGCGGCAGTGGCTACTTGCTGGGATGTTGTCTGATTAACTTGTGTTACCACTGATGTAACGCTGCTATTGGTGTTATCTCCGATATCCTGAACATTGGACTCTAATGACCGCGACGTGTTGTTTATGGAAGTAGAGAGTTCGGTGAGCTCCCGTGCGAGCTCGCGTGCTCGGGTTTCGTTCCCGTTCTCTCGTGCAGTCTCGTATGCCTCTCGAAGTCGTTCGAACTCCTGTTGCTGTTTCGTGTATGTTTGCTGTTGGTCGCGAACTTCTTCGTAGGCCTCTGCAGTCTCAGCGTCTGCTTCGCTGCCAGATTGCTCACTCAGCGTGGCGTACTGGGAGACCCACTCTGGGTAGCTTTCGTTTCGTTGGGCACACAGCGCGGCTTCTGTCGCGTTCAGATCGCCAGTGCACTCGAGGATGTACTCGTTCATCCTCCCTTGGAGCCATGTCCGCAACCCTGAGAGGTCAGCGTCTTGGTCTACAGTGTCTGGATCTTCATGTTGCGGCGGCGGGGAGGACTCGTTTGCTGTTGAGTTGTTTGACGTCTCAGTGGGCTGAACCTGCGCTACACCACTATCACTCCCGTCGACAAGTGAGGTGGCCTCTGTAGCCTCAGACGCGCCCACAGTACTCACTAGTGGTGAGGCAATGAGCCCCCAAATGAGGACTACGACGAGGCACGCACGGGCTACCGATGTCAGTCGCACACTCCGGCGTTTTGAGGCCACCGACAAAACCGCTTCTGTCGGCGAAGGCGAAGTACTCCACACCACTTAAGTCGTCATGCCACACGTCGTGTGATATGCAGGCGACGCGCCGATACTGGGAGACGACCGCCCTTGCAGGGCTCCTCGTCGTCTTCGGCGTCGCGATTGACGCTCCGATACTCCTCCTCGGCGGTGTTGGCCTCGCCTCGTGGCTTCTAGCCGTGCAGTATCGGTTCTACGTCCTCGTTCGTGAGGTTCGTGAAAATCTCACGGTCGATTTCGAACCGCTTCGTGCACAGGTCGGTGCTAAAGAACCGTTTGCCGTCCGCCTTTCTGCTGAAGCAACGCTGTCACTCCCGTCTGAGGTCACGATCTCTCCAACCGCTCCTGTCGGTATCCAAGAGGCAGACCGATGGCCCCCGTTGACGCTCTCACCCGAAACGAGTTTCGAGACCTACGTTGGCACATTCGAAGCCCCCATTGCAGGTGAATTCTCCTTCGATGCACCTCGCGTCCAAATTGAGAATAAGAGTAGTCTGTTCACAGAATCGTTCTCACATGGTGATGGCTTCGATATCCGTGTCGAACCTCGAACTTCGGACAACATCTTCATCGGAAAAGGTGGGACAGAAGTTTCATCTGGGTTTGGAGAACACGAGTCTGACCAACGTGGACCGGGTGTTGGTGCAGCAGACCTCCGTGAGTATATGCCTGGTGACGACATCAGCCGAATCGACTGGAAAGCAACCGCTCGACTCAACAAACCACACGTGCGTGAGCACGACGTTGAGACCACGCGTGAAGTTGGATTAGTGGTTGACGAGCGCGGGTCGATGTGGGACGGTCCAAATGGGAATAGAAAAATCGATTACGTCCGTGACATTGCATTGGCGTTCGCTACCCGTTCTGCGTCAATGAACGACCCAATTGGTCTCTATACAGTTTCCAATGCTGGCGTTCAATCGATTCGCGGTGTTCAGGCAACGGACTCTCATTACGCGATGATTCGTTCGCTATTTGCACAGCTCGGTAAGGGAGAATCTCCCACGACATCAAGTTCACGCGATTCGAGGCTCTCGGTCCCCGAACGTGCACACGAACTACGAGACGCGTTCGCTACTGACTCAACAGCGTACGCAGAGACGCTTCGGCCCTACTTCGAAACGCTTCGCCCCTATGTCGAGAAAGTTGAGTCGAGTCCGCTGTTCGCGGGTGTCCAGCGCGTCATCGCAGACCGCAGTGAGAATCTCTGGTTAGTCGTCTTCACCGACGATACTCACCGCGAGGAGCTCCTTGAGGCAGCGAAATTTGCAAGCCATCGAAATGTCCAATTGCTGGTGTTCTTGACACCATCAGTGTTCTACAACACGGATGATGACCCAATTGAATCGACGTACGGGGCATATCACGAGTTCGAATCATTCCGAAAGCGGCTCGATCGCCTCACAAACGTTTCAGCGATGGAAGTCAGCTCGATAGACAGACGGACTGCAGTGCTGAGCGAGACTCGTCTCACACCACAAGCGAGCGGAGGTCGGTCACCATGAGTAATGACTCTTCGCGACTGTGGCGGATACTCCTCTCATTCACAGGGATCTCGGTTATTGGATTCCTCATGTGGGAGCTGTCTGGTGTGCTCGCACTCCCTCTCGTTGTCATCCTCCTCATTTCCACCCGCGTCCTCCCTCCGCAGTACGCGTTTGCAGTCGACGCCGTCCTCGTTGCTGCTCTTGTGGGTGAGACGGTCACCTCAACTCAGGCCATCGGCCTTGCCTTCGGGCTGGGTGCTCTCATCGGTGCAGAATCGATTCGAAACGACCACTTCGATGTGCGAACAGTCATCGGTTTCCTTACCATCTTCGTCGTAGCGAGTGGAGCCGTGGTATCCTTCCTCGAATCGAGTGGCTTTGCGCTGGTCGCGCTCGTGGTGGCAGTCACCACCGCTGTGAGTGCGTATGGCTTACATCGCTACGAACTCGTTACACTTGACCTACTTACGGAGACCTAACCATGTCGCAAGAGACAGACACGAAACCCGGTATCGATGCGACGCCAATAGACACGGAGTCGGAGGTTGCTGTCCTTCGCACAGAGAACCAGCGACTCCGCAGAGAATACCTCCGTGCGCGACAGAGTCAGTACCGAAAGAGTGCGCTCGCACTCGGCGTCGTCGGACTGATTGCGTTCGGTGCAGCGGCTCTGTTACCTACACTTAAATCGGTGTTCATCATTTTGGGAAGTATTGGTATCTTCACCGGCACCCTCCTGTACTTCCTTACTCCTGACCGACTCGTCCCAATGAGTGTTGGTGAGTCGTCGTATCATGCCCACCACTCCACAGGGATTCACATTCGCGAAGAATTGGGTCTCGCTGACGAAGCAGTGTATGTCTCTCCGGATGAAGACACAAACGCCGACACTCGCCTGTTCATCCCACAACAGACCGAGTATGACATCCCAGATTACGAGGCGCTCGGTGAGTTCTTCGTTAACGCTGATACTCCTCAAACGAGAGGTGTCTCGTTCACGCCAACAGGACAGCGTCTTTTCGACGAACTATCGACAGGGGTGGTCGGCACAGACGTGACGCCTGAAGACCGGTTTGAGACGCTCGGTGATGCACTCGTCGAACAGTTCGAACTTGTCGATAGTGTCGACCTTGAGCTGAATACTGACGATGGTCGTGCAACCGCTCGAATTGAAAACCCGGCATACGGTTCGACTGACCAATTCGACCACCCGGCTGTGTCACTCCTCTGTGTTGGCCTTGCTGAGTCACTCGACACGCCTGTCCGTGTCGACGGACACCTCGAAAGCGACAATGGAACGCTCGTGACGCTTCGGTTCTAAACGCTGCCAGCGATTGTATTCTCCGCTCAGACCTCGACAGTTTCGAGTACGTCGTCAGCCGACGGTGCGGGTACTGTCTCCAGAATCTCTTCGATGATCTCACGAGGCAAGACGTTACTCAGTTCAGCGTTCGTACTGAGGACAAGACGGTGCGAGAGTGCGTCTGCAGCAAGCTCTTTGATATCGTCCGGGATGACGTAATCGCGCCCATCGATGGCGGCGCGTGCCTGAGCTGCCCGTAGTGTGGTGATTCCTGCACGTGGTGATGCACCGTGTTCGAGATATTCGTTCTCGCGAGTCGCTTCGACGATATCGAGGAGGTATGATTGAACGACTGGTGCGATGTGGACCTTAGAAACTGCTTCTCTTGCAGTTTGAATGTCTTCGGAGGTAGCAACGGGTTCGATGCTCGAACTCGTCAAATTCGGCTGAGAAGTAAACCTGTCAAGGACCGCCGCTTCGTCTTCTCGACTGGGGATGTCGACAGATAGTTTGAATTGGAAACGGTCACGTTGGGCCTCAGGTAGGCCGAACGTTCCATCCATCTCGATCGGATTCTGCGTTGCAATGACGATGAATGGCTCTGGTAGCTCAAGTGTTTCTCCTTCGATAGTCACCTGCCGTTCTTGCATTGCCTCAAGCAGGGCAGACTGTGTCTTTGGCGTCGCCCGGTTGATCTCGTCGGCAACAATCACGTTGCCAAAAATTGGACCACGTTGGAGTTGGAACTCTCCGATGTTCTCACGGTAGACGTTCGTTCCGGTCACGTCAGCAGGAAGCAGGTCTGGCGTCATCTGAATTCGCTGAAATTCAAGCCCAAGCGCCCGCGCAAAGATGTTTGCAATCGTCGTCTTCGCAACCCCTGGGACACCTTCGAGAAGCACGTGGCCATCAGTGAGAAGCGAGATAGTGAGACGCTCGATGACGTCTTCGTTTCCGATGAGGACGGAACTCGCCTCATCCCGAATCGCAGTGTAGAGTTCCTGGGGCGCAGCCATTTCCTGCGGATTACTCGTCTTCGTTGATAACTTCTGCTATCACTTCTCGAACGTTTTCTCTCTCCCACTCGGGGTGTGTCGCTGCAATCGCTCGCGATAGCGAGTTGAGCGAGGCGTCTTCTTCGTCTTGGTCTGACTCAGAAAACCGATTACGGAGACTTCGAACCAGCTCGAAGCGACCGAGCAGTCCAATCACGCCAATCCCAAGAAGCCCAACGATGCCCGTCAGCAACGGGCTTTCGTCAATTTCGATGAGCGCTGCTGTAAGTGGCGGCACGGTCTCTTGATGTGAAGCATCAATTACAATGGAGTCAGAACCAGTGACGAGATTTCTAATGAAGCGACGGTTATCTGGTTGGTCTACCATCGCGTTGATGAACAGGCTTGGGTCACTCACAACGATGACTCTGCCGTTGCCGATGGCTTCCTCGGTGACGACTGGTCGACTCCCCAGTTCTTCGCTGTCGTCAAGCACACCGTTTCCGTTGCGGTCAAGATACGAAAAGTTCGACGACGACGCCAATACAGTGGCGTTATTCGGCTGAATCGTTGTCCCATAATTGAAGGTCAATTGGGAAACACCGGACGTCACAGACTCGTTTTTGACCTGGGTTGCGATCGTGAAATTTGGCGAGCGATAGTAATGCTGTTCGTCACGTAGAAGTGCACCATCGAGGCGTGCATTTGACCCAAGGCCACGAAGCAAGTCGTTCGTCTGTCGTGAGAAATCGCCTGCGACGACGAGCGTGCCCCCACCAGCCACGAACGACCGGACCGTTCGAATCTCTGATTGCGTGTATTCCGTGTTTGGCGAGAGGACGAACGCAACAGACGCGTCGGTTGAGTCGTACTGTGTCGTCTTGGTTACGATTTCAACATTCGTTCCCACGCTGTTGGCGACTGCCTCGACTCCAGAACTCCCGTCCCACCCACTATTGGAGAGACTGAAACTTGCGGTCGAATTGGAGAGGCCAACACCTGCTGCGAGGATGACCACAGCGGCAAACACGGCAATCGCAATTCGAATACGGCGTTCGAGGCTGCCCATGGTTCAGAACACCCCTGGAGGAAGAATCGAGAGAATGCGCTGTATGACTATATATCCGAACCCGACGAGTCCGATACCGATGACCCACAAGAGGCGTCGTCGCCATGCCGGAGTGACACGGAACGGAGCAGTCAATTCCGTAATAACGAGAAAGCCGATGAGTGAGACGACGAAGAACAGTTCGAGCGTGAGTGACTCCAAGAGGACGAGTAGTAGCGTCACGCCAAGCATCCACCCAAGTTGGGCATAGACGAATCGCTGGCGCTTGGTCACTCCCATATCTGTTGATGTTGAAAACAGCACATTAGAATGTACCGGCTTGTTGCTTTCCCACCGGTTGATGAACGCAGTTGTCCGAAGCGAAGTGCCTATTTCGAGTCCCCTAATTCTCTCTACCAATGCTCCCTTGGACTCACGCCGCATTCGGCTATCTTCTTTATTCGTGGTTCGCTCGCTCGCGCTACCAACACGCACCGATTGGGTTGGCAGTGTTCGCAGTCGTGTTCGGTACTCAATTTCCAGATCTGGTGGACAAACCACTCGCTTGGTCGTTTGATATCCTCGCATACGGGCGGAGTCTCGGACATTCAGTATTCACGATGGGTCTGATCGTCGGCCTTCTCTGGTGGGCATTTAGCTACCGCGACCAACGTGAATTGACGATCGCGTTCGCCGTCGGCTACACGTCGCACCTTGTTGGCGACGCAGTCGACCCTCTCGTCGAAGGTGAGTTAGCTAACCTCGGCTACGTGCTGTGGCCACTCACGCGTGTTCCGGCAGACGACCCTTACAACAGCTTCCTCGAATTCTTTCTTTCCTTGGAGTTTACGGGGCTCGTTCTGTTGGGAGTTGGAATCACACTAGTCGGCCTCACCGTCTGGGTGTACGATGGATTCCCAGGCGTCGCTGACATGTTCGGCAATTACTAAAAATAAATCCGCGTGTGACCGCGGGATGGGTGAACGTTGTGGTCGTTAGTCGCGACGGATCGCGATGAGCGCAATCGCGATGAGCGCCACAAGGGTAACTGAGAGGCCGAAGCCGGGGATACCTGTACTCGAAGTGGTCGTCTTCTTGTCGGGCTTTTTGGATTCTTTAGTCGTCGTCGGTTCGTCGGTCGTTGTCGTCGGTTCGTCGGTCGTTGTCGTCGAAGTCTGCTGCTGAGCGTCTTTCACTCCGACTGCGAAGACGGAGAACCCGGGACTTTCAGCTTCGAACTTGCCGAAGCCGAGATACCTCGTCTCGAGCTCTTGCCATTCACCGTCGTGGTAGCGGTAGAGTACAACGTCATCGGGTTCGGAGCCGAGCTTCTTGATCTGACTTGGCTTGACAGAGAAGCTGAATTTCGCACTGCTGACGTCTCCGTCCTCAACACCGTCGAGAGTGACTTCGACGTACTTGAGCGTGTTTTTGGTCGGATCATTCGGGATGTCTTCCGGACGCTTGTCGAGTCCGTTGACGTTCATATTCACATTCTCGATGTCCTTCGAGAAGGTGAGTGCAAGTTTAGTGACCGCCGAATCAAACCTGCCTTTGTTTCCGACATCAACCTCAATCTCTTTGTTGACACCAGGATTGTTGATTGTAACCTTGACGACGCCACTCTGGGGGTCGACGTTCTTCGTAATCTCAACCTGTTCGGCCGGTGGTGGGCTGACGACTCCACCGCCACCGCCGCTGCCGCCGTCGTTATCGTCGTCATCGTCATCGTCGTCATCGCCACCGCTTGGCGGCGAGTAACCGTCGTCGTTATTGTTGGTGTCTTTCTTTTTCACCGTGAACGAACTCACTGCAGTTGCGAACTCGGTGGATTTCGTTCCACCTGCGAGGTAGACGACACGGTAGGTACCCGTACTCCAGTCACTCTGCGTCTGGATGGTCTTTCCGCTGAAGCTCGAATCTCCGGAGACAGTGTATACTGCTCCGTCGAGTTCTGTGCTACCCGCATTCTGGTTTGGTTCTTCTGTGCCAGCACGGTCGACGATGTAGTCAATCGCGGATGCGACCGAGGTAGAGCCTGCGGACGAGCCAGCACCGAGCGTCGCGCCACCGATGGTGACCTCATTCGCGTTTTCGACGGGGCCGTTGAGCGTCGAGATGTCGTGGTCGATTGTGACGTCACTTCCTGTCACGTCTGTGCTGAGCTCCGGAACAGTAACCGTAGTCTGTGCGTTCTTAAACGTAGACTCGTGGTAGACCACGAGAGTGTGGTTCTCAGCGCCAGAGATTCCGGACTGAGTATTGATATCAATACTGTTCCCGCGCGTGACCTTATTCTTCGAGGGGTTGGCAGTCGCCGACGCAGACTGTGCGGCGACGGCGTCCATGCCAATGACCTTTGCTTGGCTGGTCACGGACAGGTCGTTATTACCATCAACTTCGAAGGCACCCGCCTCAACCAGCATGAACACGTATTGGCCAGAGCCGGTCACTTCGGCTGGCTTGGAGGTATCACCAAGGTCGTACGAAGTGGTCAGTTCACCGTTGGAGACCGTCCCCGCGTTCTGCAGGTAGAATGACGCGTTACTGTTCGCGTTCTCCGAGGTGACGAGATCAAACGCCTCGGCCGGCGTGAGGCCGGTGAAGTCCTCACTCAGAAGCGATTGGTCTGGGTCGAGTTTTGCAACGAGCAGCTCGGTGTTCGTGTTATCGAACCCACTTGTCCCTGCTCCAGTGACCCCACTTTGCAGATTGAGGGAGACCACTGCGTCACTGGAGTACACAGCAAGCGTATCCTTGTTGACGGGAACGTCACCAGTACTCTGATCTTGAACGTTCACGAACAGGTTGGTGTTATCAATCGTCTCTTGTGCGTTGGTTGTGTCTGAACGGAAAGGAAGCGCGGCTCCTTCCCAGACGTCAACGTTGTCTGACGCAGAGACATAGTCACTTTGGCTAACATTTGCAACTGGTGCGCCTGAACCAATATACCCGGCAACACTACCGGTAGCTACTGATAGTATCATCAGCAACAGTAGTCCAGTCTTTGCGACTCGTCTGGATGATTCTAGCATTGTTGGCATATGCAGAAGCGATTGGTATAGTGTTTTCGTACGGGAATGTATTTGCATCATGAATGTATTCGTTTCACAGAGCAGTAGACATTCAATCAAAACCTCGGAATGAGCTGTTCTACTGCCTTTTTGTTAGTATTCCACAGTGGATGGTGCCCCAAGGAGGCAGCTCCTCAACAACAAGACATATTCGATAGGCTATTCGAATTCAAATCATGCGTTTCGAACGAGTCCTCCACTTCATCTTGATTATTTCACTCGTGACCTCGTCGGGTGGGTCGATCGCACTAGCGGCAACAGGATACGGAATAACGTCATCAGATGACATCGACACGCCGGACCAAACAGTGACAATAGATGGCACCGAGTACGATGTTTCTTCAATCGGGCGAGTCTACAAAAATGATGCACTAACTATCGACACGAATGCTCCAGCTGGTACGTCCTACGATATCTACATTTACAACGATGACCGAAACATCGTTGACACAGCTGCTGCAGAGGGTGACGACTCAGCCTCATTTGACACGAGTTACTTTGGAAGTCCAGGGTCGTACGTCGCCGCCATCTACATCGACGGGTCGATAGAACGAATCCACCCTGTTGTCGTCTCCGGATATCGCGTTTCGGTTGATGCGCCCAAGAGTGCGCCAAAGGGAGAGGATATCACGGTCGACCTCTCACTCTCGAAGGTTACCGACATACAGGACCCATACTCGGTAGAGGTCGTTGTTGCACAGGGTAATTCCGTGGTGAAACGAATTGACGCCAGTCAAACAGGGTCGCTTTCCTATCAAGCGACATTATCTAACGATCTCAACAAGGGCGACTACAACCTCTATGCGGTTGCTCGAAGCGAAACAACCGTTGACGGAAAACACGAACTTGTTGGCATCAGTGATACTCAACAGCTGACAGTCAAGTCGCGAACAACGACGACTGCGAATAGTGGTGATGGATCGTCGGAGGCTACAGAAACAACGACTGCGACCCCGACAGCGACTACGACTACCGCATCAACTCCGACACCAACGACGACGGAGTCACCAACCACCACCACTGAACACACGTCAACGGAGTCACCAACCACGACCTCAGAGAGTGTGACCACGACGGTAACGTCGCAAACGACGGACAGCAGCGTCCTCACGCCGAACAATGATAACACTGACTCGTCTTCCAAGACAACTACCGAATCCTCACTGCCAGCGCCATGGCTCTCAGCACTTGGTATCCTCTTTACAGGGTTAATCCTCGTTATAAGAAGACGGCGGAAGAAGTAGTATCTCGCAAGTTCTGAAATATCATTACGCCACGAGACTTTATATCGCATGGTAATGGTACAAAATAACTAATTGGTGTGTGACCTATGATGAGTTAGATATCAAATTCTGTTTTGGTGTGAATAACGCACAACACAGTAATATGGTCATTCTCGTTTCATACACAACAAATAGTCTGAGTTTGTTGTTTCAGCAATTGCCCTGGTTCTGTCGGATAAATTTCACACGCTTTAGGGCCAAAAGAATTACCTGCCACCGGCGCAATTGAATTGTTACTGCGAAGTATGGCACGCTTAGGAAACAAGGCCTCTCGTCGCGGTGGCCGGGGCCCAAAAATCGAACGAATCGCCGAGCGATACAGACTCTCTGGCCTCGGTGACGATCTCGTCGCCGCGTGGTTGGGTGATGGGCGTGAACAGCAGAGTCTCCGCGAACTCGAAGCAAATGTCAACAAGAGAATCATTCGGGCGGCGCTCGACCAAGCTGGAGCACACGTTCTCGATGGTGAAGCCGACAACTTCTACCGTCTCTTGACGAGCGACGACGTGACTGCGGGAAGCCGAACGGCGGCACGGAACTCCCTTCGTGAGAAGGGCGTCGACGTCGAACAGTTAGAGGCGGACATTATCTCCTACCAGTCGGTTTATAACTACCTGAAACGACATCGAAATGTCGAACGTGAACCGAACGACGACAAGCAGACGGCGACCGAATCCGGGCTCGATACGATTCGAAAGCTTCGGTCCCGTCTCCGAACGGTGACGACCGACGTTATCGACCGGCTCGTCAAGGCGGACGAGGTGTTCATCGGTTCGTACGAAGTTGACGTCGATATCCGGGTCATCTGTACAGACTGTGAGACACGAATGACACCGACAGCGTTGCTCTCTTCCGGGCACTGTAACTGCGACCGTCAGTCCAACGGCGCAGTGGATGAGTAGCAAACTGTCACCTACATAATACACGAATGAGTAAGTCAGAGGCAGTTCAGCACGCGAACGTTCGAATTCGAAATATTGGCGGGATAGATAGTCGCGACGTCTCCCTCGCACCCGGTGTGACGGTTCTCACCGGTCGCAACGCGACGAACCGAACCTCGTTTCTCCGCGCACTGATGGCTAGCTGCGGCAGCGACGCCGCCAGTCTCAAAGGTGACGCAGACGAGGGGTCTGTCGAACTCGAACTAGACGGCCGCACCTTCACGCGGGTTCTCACCAGGGTAAATGGCCGAGTCGAAACCAGCGGCACCCCGTATCTTCGAGAGACGACGACTGCAGACCAGTTTGCCTTCTTACTCTCGTCGAACGAGGCACGGCAGGCAGTCATCACGACACATGACCTCCACGACGTCATCATGACACCGGTCGATACAGACGCTATCGAAGCAGAAATCGACCGTCTGCAAACCGAACGGAAGCAGACCGAGCGAAAACTCGACGAGTTGTCGTCGCTCGAGTCCGACCAGCGGTCGTTAGCGGCGCGACAGAGCGAGTTGGAGACGAAGATTTCCGACCTCGAAACCGAACGCGACGAACTCGCGGCCCGCATCGACGACGAAGACCAGACGGTCGAAGACCAACGCGAGAATCAAGACGAGTTAG
This sequence comes from Haloferax marinum, assembly GCF_009674625.1. Lineage (GTDB taxonomy): Archaea > Halobacteriota > Halobacteria > Halobacteriales > Haloferacaceae > Haloferax > Haloferax marinum. Next base: position 2,431,348 of record NZ_WKJQ01000001.1, read on the forward strand.
ACAACGCTCTCGGCGACCTACAGGACGCACGCTCCGAGTTGGAGACCGTTCGATTTCGTCTCAAAAGCGAACGAGAGAGCGTCGAATCGCTTCGGGAAGAGCGCTCCGACCTCGAAGACGAACTCGACTCGTTCGAGGCGGCAGAGGTCGACCGTGAGTCGGTCTCGGCACGCGTCGACCAAATCCGAACCGAGATAGAGGAGTTGAACACGACGATTGCGGACCTCCAAACCGTCGTTCAGTACACGGAGGACGTTCTGGATGGCAAAGCCGGACTTATCGAAGACTCACTCGCTAGTTCTTCTGACGAGAGAGCACTCACCGACCAGCTCCTCTCGACGGAGACGATTACTTGCTGGACGTGTGGGTCGGACGTCGCCGCCGAACAGATCGAAGAGACGACGAACCGTCTCCGCGGCGTCAGAGACGAACGGCGAGAACGACGGACCTCCCTCCGCGGTGAACTCGACGACCTCGAAAACGACCTTCGGGCCGCAGAGAAGTCCCAGATGCACCACCGAAACGTCCAGCGCAAACTCGACCGTCTGGAAGACGAGCTTGAAAGCCGAACCGAGCAGATAGCGTCGCTGACTTCGGACCGTGAAGAACTCACAGAACGAGTCGAAGCACTGGAGACCGAAGCGTCGGAACTCCGCGGACAGGCCGAAAGCGACCTCATCGAACTCCACAAAGAGCTGAACGAAGTGGAGTTCTCTCTCGACAGGGCACGAGACGACCTGGCGTCGGTGAACGACGACCTTGACGCGGTAGACGAGCAGTTCGACGAACGAGCCGAACTTCGAGACCACCGCGAACAACTGACCGAGGACCTCGAAGCGGCACGGACGCGGATTCAGTCGCTCACGAATGCGGCCGTCGAGGCGTTCAACGAAGAGATGGAGACGGTTCTCGACCTGCTCGGGTACGGAAACATCGAGCGGGTCTGGCTCGAACAGGTCGAACAGCACGTTCGAGAGGGCCGCCGGAAAGTGATGAAGACACAGTTCGAACTCCACATCGTCAGGGAGACAGATTCGGGAACCGTCTACGAGGATACGATCGACCACCTCTCAGAGAGCGAGCGTGAGGTCATCGGCCTCGTCTTCGCACTCGCTGGGTATCTCGTCCACGAAGTCTACGAAGACGTTCCGTTCATGCTCCTCGATTCACTGGAGGCCATCGACTCCGAACGAATCTCCGCGCTGATAGACCACTTCAAACAGTACCCGACGTTCCTCGTCGCGGCGCTCCTCCCCGAAGACGCCCAGGCACTCGACGCCGCGTACGACCGCGTCGAGTGGGGCGACGACCTGAACTCGTCGGCTGCGTAGACGAGCGTTCGGCTCTCAATTGCACTCCGTTAGCTCTCCGTCTGTTTTCTCTTGGTGAGTGACTCCCTACAGACTCATGTATTGGGACTATGCCGGCCGCATCTTGGGATATACTATTGGTACGCAAGAGATTTAACACTTCAGAAATTCATATAGTTTAATCTACATATGGTGGGGAATGCTATCAAAAGGGAAACACATCGGGGAGTGGGGAGGAGAACCCGGATTTGGTACGACTGCGAACGACGAGAAGCAGTGTCAGAGGCCGTACTGACGGCCACGAGTGAACACAAATCGTGTTCGGTGACAGAGTTACCACCGCTGTCTCAGTACACCGACGTCGACGCATTGAACTCGCTGTTTGGGACAGACCGACCTGCCGCACCGGCGTTGTCCAGTGGGACACTCGAATTCGAGTACGGCAACGTCCTCGTCAGCGTGTCCACCGTTGGGACGATCGACATCGTCGACGTGGACTGACCCGACTCGAGGCGACACCGACCGCGACTACCGGAGCGCGGTTCTGTAACCGAAAGCCCGCGCGACGTACCTTTTTGTTCCGTGACCGCCGAAGAGTGGTATGGAACTCGAACTGCGCTTCTTTGCAACGTTTCGTGAGGTAGCCGGGCAGAAAACTGTCTCCTGGCGAGCGGACGAGGGCTCTACAGTCGGTGACGTGCTTCGCTCGCTCGAAGCCGAGTACGACGGGTTCTCCGGCGAACTCATCGAAGACGGGGAGGTTCGCCCGCACGTGAACGTCCTGAAGAACGGCCGCGAGGTCGTCCACCTCGACGGACTCGAAACCAGTCTCGAAGACGGAGACAAGATTAGCGTCTTCCCACCAGTCGCGGGAGGGTAAGATGGCGGTCCGAGAGCGGGCGTTTCGAGGAATCTCGAAACGACTTGTCATCCACTACCTCGAAGGACTCGGCGGCGAGGCCGAAACAGACTCGCACGTCGTCGGCCCTGACTGGTCGGTCGATATCGACACCGAACCAGTCACGATTACGAGTTCGATTCAACTAACAGAGGTCCAACTCACCTTCGAGGGCGACGACGAGACGCTCGACGAACTCATCGACACGTTCGCCCAGAAGGCGATGCGCGCAGGAGGATAACCGTGGGGGCCGACGGCGACCCGTACGACTCACACCGGACCCCTGAGCGTCTCAGTGACCGACTTGACCCCGACGGGGACGACTCGCCACGAGGTGGTGCAATCGACGGAACGGCAATCATGATCGCTGCCGCGAAAGCGAGCGTTCCCGCTGCACTCGTTCCAACGCTCCTCGACCGAGCACAGGCGTATCTCGACGACCACGCCGGAGAGTACGCCCGAACGTTCGAGTGTGTCTACGAGGACGACGACGTGGCAGTCTACTTCGTCCCACTCGGTCATTGGGACACGAAGGGGGCCGAACTCGGATTTTCACACCGTGAGGTCGATGCAGTTCGCCGCGCCCACGCAGAACACCTCCGGCGCATCGGCACCGACTCTGACCGTCGCTCCGAGTTCGAGACGGCGCTCGAAATCCGGGAAGTCGCCGTCATCGACGCCGTCTAACTCCGGCAATCCCGTCACTGATAGACGCTTATTTCGGTGGCGCCGTCTTGCTACCGACAGATGCCTACAGTTCCCCCAGATTTTCTCGACGGTGTTCGGGATGCCGCGCCACTCCATCTCGGCATCGCACCGTTCGGCCTCGTCGCTGGTGTTGCCGCCGTCGAGCAGGGGCTTTCGATTTTCCACGCGATTGGAATGTCTAGTATCGTCTTCGCCGGCGCGTCGCAACTCGCGATGATAGAACTCCTCGGTGCCGACGCACCGCTGGCTATCGTCGTGGGGACGGCAGTCATCGTCAACCTCCGCATGATGATGTACTCGGCGTCGATCGCGCCGTACTTCCGTTCGTTCGCCGCCCGCGCGAAGGCTGTCGCCTCGTACCTGTTGACGGACCAGGCGTACGCGCTCTCTATCGCTCGATACAACCAAGACGACGGGACTGACCGCTTTGCCTACTACATCGGTGTCGCCGCATCGCTGTGGGTCGTCTGGCAGATTTCGACTATCGCCGGTGCCGTCGTCGGAGCGGGACTGCCACCCGAGTGGGGGTTCGAGTTCGCCGCTCCGCTGGTGTTTCTCGCACTGCTCGTCCCGACGTTGAAAGACCGTGCTTCGGGAGCGTCGGCACTCACAGGTGGTATCGTCGCCGTCGCCGTCGTCGTCGCTGGTGTACCGTTTCACCTCGATATAATCGTCGCGGCTGTCGCAGGCGTCTTCGTTGGCTTGACTGTCGAATCGCTCGGAGGTGACGCGTAGATGCCGACGGGGTACGACCCGACGACGATTTGGGGTGTCATCGTCGCCGCGGGCATTCTCACCTTCGCCATCAGAGGGTCGTTCATCTACCTGTTCGGTCGTATCGACACGGTGCCGACACGAGTGAAATCGGCGCTCGAATACGTTCCAGCGGCTATCTTCGCCGCACTCGTCCTCCCTGCCCTCGTCGCGCCGAGCGGCTCACTCGAACTCTCACTCGGGAACGAGCGACTCGTCGCGGGGACGCTCGCGGCGATTGCGGCGTGGTACACAGAGCGCGTCGTCGTCACAATCGCTGTCGGGATGATTGCACTGTGGGTGCTCCGGTTTGTGCTCTGACCCCGAAGGAACCCGATATCACTCCGAAACTGGCTGCCGAACGATCGTCTTCAACTTCTCGGGGTCGGTCCGGCGCATGTCGCTCAGATAGATTTCGTGGTGGGCGCCACGACGTTCGTACCCGTTTTGTTCGATGAACTCGTGGACGCGTTCGACGGTCGGTCCCTCCTCCGAAAACGGTCCAACGTGGAGTGTCTGTGCAGACAATCCTTCGTCGAGTTCTTCGTATCGAGTCTTCGACAACGCGGGCAGGTCTTTCTTCTCACCGACCACCTCGCGTGCCCGTTCGACAATCTCCCTGGTGACCACGTCGGGTTGCATGACCATGACCGTCCACTGCCACTCGTCTTTCTTTCCGACGTCGAAGGCGTCCATGTCGTCGGCCCACCACAGTCCTTCTAGTGGCATGACGACGTACTTCAGGTCCTGTTCGTCTTTCACGATCGAGCGAATCGCGTAACTCAATGGGTAGAGTGTCTCGACTGCGGCGCTGAACTCCGGTGACGTGTTTGGGTCGCCAGCACCGTCTATCATCAGGTAGTCGAGTGGCGGAACCTCGACGAGAGAGACGTCCTTCGCCGACTGGCGGTACAACTCCTTCAGTTCCTTCTTGTAATCGACCGATTCCATCGTGTGTCTGTATTGACTCGACGAGACGATAAGCGTACGAGCGGCGCCTTACTCGGGTGGGAGCATCACCACCGAACGCCCGACAGCAAGGAGTCGAACGTCGAGTTGGTCCTAGTCTCTCCAACGATTCGGCGAGTGACAGATTGTTCCATCGGCCAACCCGGCCCACAGGTGGTCGGAGACGGCTGCACACCCCGCGAAGGATTGAAACGACCTGGGATGGATGGTATAGGCATCATGACACGTATCGACGAACTGAGAATTCTCGTTCCGGTCGATGTCTCTGAGGAGGAACCCCCCGCCCTCGATGTCATCGACCACCTCGGCGCCGTCGAGGTGGTTTTACTCGGCTATTTCCCGGTGCCGGACCAGGCCGAACCGGCACTGCTCAGGGACCAGTACGGTCCCGAGGCCGCCGACCGGCTGGACGCAGTCGCCGCCGAGCACGGTGGTCCAGCCGAGGTTCTCGTCTTCACGCACGACCGCGAGGCAACCATCGACCGCATCGCAGACGAGTACGACTGCGACGCGGTGCTGACGGGCGGACGTTCGACGGTCGTCGACCGCGTTCTCGTCCCGCTCCGTGGGGACGTGAACCTCGACCGAATCCTCGCGGTCGTCGCCGACCTACTGGTGGCGGGCAACGAGACCGCAACCCTGTTTCACTCGGTCGCAGAGGACGCCGATCCAACCCAGGGAGAACTACTCCTCATTGGTGCCGTCGACCGCCTGGTCGAGTACGGGGTCGACCGCGACAAGGTCGACTGGCGGCTCTCGGAGGGCGGTGATCCACAGACCGACATCGTCGAACTTGGAGCGGAGTACGACCTCGTCGTCCTTGGCGAGACCGAGCCCTCGCTCCGCGAGCGCATCATCGGTGACGTCCTCTCAGCAATCGTCGACGCGCTCGAGGTCCCGGCGCTCATCGTGAGGGATGTCGAGTGACCCGACACGCTACGAGACGGAGGAGCGACAGATGAGCGTCGAGGGGAGCGAACTCGAGCGTACGCTCGGATTCGTCGAGGCGATGACGCTCGGCGGAGGGACGATGATCGGTGCGGGAATATTCATCCTCCCCGGAATCGCCGCTGAAACCGCTGGCCCCGCCAGTTCGGTCTCCTACGCTATCGCTGGCTTCGTCGCGTTGCTCGCGGCGCTTTCACTTTCCGAGCTGGCGACTGGAATGCCCATCGCAGGCGGGAGCTATCACTACGTCAACCGAGCGCTCGGCGGACTCTTCGGGGCCGTCGTCGGTTGGGGTATGTGGACGGGGCTGATGTTCGCGAGCGCGTTCTACATGATTGGCTTTGGCCAGTATCTCGTCGAGCCGATTCCGTTCCTCGACGGACGGGTCTTCATCGTCGGCCTCGGCCTCGTCGGGCTTGTCCTCCTCCTCGGGGTCAACTACTACGGCACCGAGGAGTCGAGCGCCTTCCAGAACGTCACCATCGGGGTCGAGACTGCCATCATCCTCGTCTTCGTCGCGGTCGGCGTGTTCTTCATCGACCCCGGGAACCTCGAACCGTTCGCCCCGTTCGGACCTGGTGGTGTCGTCGCCACGACTGGTATCGTCTTCATCTCGTTCCTCGGCTTCGAAATCATCGCCACCGTCGCGGGCGAAATCAAAAATCCCAGTCGAATCATCCCGCTGTCGATGATTCTCTCGGTGGTGCTGGTGACCATCCTCTACGTCCTCGTCATGCTCGTCAGCACTGGCGTGATCCCCTTCGAGTCGCTCGGCGACTCGCCAATCCCGGTTTCGGACGTGGCCGTCACCTACCTCGGTCCGGCGGGGGTCGTCGCAATCGTCTTCGCCGCCATCATCGCGGCGATATCGAGCTCGAACTCCTCGATACTCGCAGCCTCACGGGTCATCTACGCCATGGGCAGAGACGGAGTCGTGACCGACTGGTTCAACGTGAGCCACCCTCGGTTCTACACGCCCCACCGAGCCATCGCGGCCACTGGCGTCGTGACGGCGCTGTTGATTCTCGTCGGCCTCGAGGTGGAGACGATTATCGCGCTGCTCGCAGAGGCGGCGAGTTTCAGCTTCCTCGTCGCGTACTCGCTCGTCCACGTCTCGCTCGTCGTCTTCCGGCGGGCCGACCCGGACGGCTACGACCCCTCCTTTGCGCTCCCGCGACCCCTCTACCCGGCCGTCCCCATACTGGGGGTGGTGCTGTCGCTCCTCGTCGTCTCGCAGATGGCGACTGTCGTCGTCGTCATCGGGACGGGCATCGTCATCTTTGGAGTCGTCTGGTACGCAACGTACACACGGGGACGTGTAGTGAGTGAAGGGCTTCTCAGCGAGGCGATTCGTGGGAAGCCAGCCGAGCCGTACCGCGTGGTCGTTCCGGTGGCGAACCCGGCGACACAGCGTGGGCTCCTCCGTCTGGCAGCGGCCAGCGCACACGCCAACGAAGACCGAGGGACGCCCGAACTCGTCGCGGTCAACGTCACGCCGGTCGCTCACCCGTCGCCGCTTCAGAACGTCGAGGCCGACCGCTTCGAGCATCAGCGCGACCTTCTCAACAACGCCCACGACATCGCGGCCGAGATGGACGTCACCCTCCGGACCAGGACGGTGGTCGCTGCTGACGTTGGAGAGGCGATACTCGACGTGCTCGAAGAGGAGGCCGCCGACGAGGTCATCCTCGGCTGGGACGGGACGCTCGACCGCGACGGCCACGTCTTCGGTGCAACGGTCGACCCGGTTGTTCGGAGCGCTAGCTGTGACGTCTCACTCGTCAACCTCAGAACCGAGACCGTCGGAACGCCGGTGGCGCTCATCGCCCCTGGACACAACGCGCCCGTCGTCGCACACCAAGCAGCCGAATTTGCGACCGTCGACGGGGCCGTCCCGACCCTGCTGAACGTTCAGTCTCCCCGAGGGAAGAACGACTCGAACGCCGAGGAACGGGGGCGGACGATCGTCGTCGACGCCGCCGAGGCGGCGGGACTTGCTCCCAGCGACTACGACATACAGGTCGTCGTCGCCGACGATATCGGTCGGGCGATCGTCGAAGCGACCAGTCAGTACGACACCGTCTGCGTGGGTCTCTCGGGGCGGACTGAGGGGTCCCGAATACCCTTCGGAACGGTCACCGAACGAGTCGTGCACGACGTCCCGAGCAACGTCGCCCTGATACGCGGTTCGTGAGCGCCCCTCGACGCTCCGCTACAGATAAGCAAGGTGGGTGACTCGGGGTCGTACGGAAATCAAAGATTCCCGCGATGACGAGACGCAGAGCGTCTCGAACCACTTGACTCCAAAGCGGTTCACTCCGGTGGGAGCATCACCATCGAACGCTCGACAGCAGGGAGTCGAACGTCGAGTTGGTCCCAGTCGGTGCCCCGGTTCGGCGAGTGCCAGACTGACCCGTCGGCCAATCCAGCCCACAGGTGGTCGGGCATCGATGGGTCCGTACAGAGTGCGTACGGCATCGACGTCCCGTTGATTCCATCGAGTCGCACCCATCGTCCCTCACCGGTGCGACGGAATATCGTCGCCTTCGCGTCTCCGCCGCCGTGGGCCGCAAACGGGCCAGTCGAGGCAGAGACGTACCAGACGTCAGGATTCACTGGATGGGCAGCGACGCTCCACCCGTACCCCCGGTCGAGTCCTCCGTTGGGTTTTCGCCACGTCTCGCCGCCATCTGTACTCCGTGCACCGGGTCGCTTCCCGATTCCTGCGCCGCCTTCGTAGACGGAGTCGGAATCGGTAGGATGCCAGACGAGACTGTGGCAGTCTCGAATCGCTTTCGGACGGTGGTTCGACCACGTCTCACCACCGTCTGTACTTCGGACGACGGCCCCGAACTCGATGCCGGCGACGAGGAGGTCGGAGTCGCTGGGTGACACCGCGAGTGCCTGTACGTACGCCGTAAACGGTGGCGACGCCGGCGAGCGCCACATCCGCCGACCACGGATGTGCTGGAAGGATTCGGATTCACTCCACGTCGCTCCACCGTCGTCTGACCGGAACACACCCGATGGCCGAACGCCTGCGTAGAGTCGCTGTGGGTCGCTCGGCGCGACGGCGACGGCCATCACTGTCTCGTCGGTGAGCCTCGTCTGTGTCCACGTCGTCCCCCTGTCGCTCGACAGGAAGACGCCACTGTCTTCGGTCCCTGCGAGAACAACCCCCGACCCGAGAGGGCCGGTTGCCAGCGACGAAACCGAGTGACTCTGTAGCTCTGTAGCGGTCGGTTCCCCTGCTGCCGCTCTCGCGATGCCACTCCTCGTCGTCGATACGAAACGTCGTTCGGTCATCGTTGCCTCCTCCCCGACCACTCACACGACTGTGCTGTGTGGTACCTTAGTACAGTAGGATGGCTGAACTGATAATCGTTCCTCGGAGTGTGGGGGCGCGTCGCTGTTCCTCAGCCTCGTAGCACAGCAAAAAGATGGATCGAGTCGACGTAGCCGACTAGTCGTCTGCAGGTGCAGCCGAGTCGCCACGGGAGACGCCCGTGCCTGGCCCGATGTCGATGCCGAGTTCTTCGAGACGCTCGTCGGGGACGACACCGTCGACCCACTGGCGACGTGCGTAGTACTCTTCTTTCATCTCGTCGAGCTCACACAGTTGGCCTTCGGACGCGCCCTGGCCTGGGATTGCCTCGTCGCCGGGGATGAAGCGTCCCGGCAGCGAGTCGTCCGCACCGTCGAACCCTGCGAGGTTGTTGTAGTAACGCTCGAGGGTGTAGATGCGGTCACCGGTCTCGAGGAGTTCGTCTTCGGTGACGTCGAGGCCGGTCATGCCGTTGTACTGCAGGACGTACTCTTCGATACCTTCTGCGAAGGCGTTGAACTTGCAGATGTCGAAGGAGTCCGAGATGGCGTGCATGTCCTGGAACAGCGCCACGAGTTCGCCCTTGCCGCGCCATTCGTGCGGGTCGGCCTTCTCCGGGATGCCGAGAATCTCGGCCGAGGGCGTGTAGCCACGGAGGTGGCACGCACCGCGGTTGGAGGTGGCGTAGCCGATGCCCATGCCTTTCATACAGCGTGGGTCGTACGCTGGGATGGTCTGACCCTTGACGGCCAGCGAGTTGTTGTGGGCGTTGAAGCGCTCGGCGAGTCCGTTGGCACCCTCTGCGAGTGCGTCGGCGAGTTCGCCGTCGCGGTTAGCAACCTCGTCGATGAGGTCGATCATGCGCTCGGTGTCACCCCAGTCGAGTTGCTCGTCGAGTTTGTCGAGTTTGCCCTCTTCGGACATCTCCATGGCCATCGCCATCATGTTCCCCATCTCGATGGTGTCGACGCCCATGTCGTTACAGCGCTCGATCATGACGGCGACTTCGTCACGCTCGGTGTGGCCGGCGTTCGGCCCGAGTGCGTACGCCGACTCGTACTCGTACGACTCCGTACGGACGTTCATCTCCTCGCCCTTGTGCATAATCGACACTTCGACTTCCTTCTTACAGGCGACCGGGCAGGAGTGACAGGTCGGTTCGTCGACGAGGATGTTCTCACGGACGTTCTCGCCGGAGACCCGTTCGGCGTCGATATCGACGCCCTCGGATTCTCGGTATGCGCCCGTCGAAGTGTACTTCCCGTTCTTCGTCGGAAGCCCGTCGAGTTCCTCGCCCGCGTTCATCAGGACGTTCGTCCCGTACAGCGAGAGACCACCGGAGTTCGGGCCGGTAACTTCGGACTCGCGGATGAGTTCCATCGCCTGCTGGTAGCCTTTCTTGAACGTCTCTGGGTCAGCAGGTTTCGGCATCTTCGTGCCGGATTTCACGACGACGGCTTTGAGGTTCTTCGACCCCATGACTGCGCCCGTGCCGCCGCGGCCCGACGCACGGTCGTCCTCGTTGACGATACAGGCGTACTTGACCTGATTCTCGCCACCGGGGCCGATCGCCATCACCGAGAGGTTCTTCCCGAGCGTTCCGCCGACTTCGGCTTCGAGTTCGGAGATAGCGTCGTGGACACCCCAGCCCCAGATTTCACGCGCGTCGTGGAGCTCCACCTCACCGTCTTCGACGACGGCGTAGACCGGGTGTTCGGCCTTCCCTTCGAACAGCAGGCCGTCCATTCCGGACCACTTGAGACGGGCACCGCTCCACCCACCGTGGTGGGAGTCGGTGACGGTCCCCGTGAGCGGAGATTTCGTCACCACGGCGATTCGGCCACTCATCACGGTCTGTGTGCCGGTGAGCGGCCCTGTCATGAAGGCGAGCAGGTTGTCCGGCCCCAGTGGGTCCACATCTGCACCCTGGTCGAAGACGTACTTCACACCGAGGCCACGGGCACCGATGTATTTCTTCGCGTCCTCGTCGTCGATTCCTTCGTAATGTACCTCACCAAGAGACAGGTCGACCCGTGCGACTCTGTCCTGATAACCACCGAGTTCTGTCATTGTAATCCTCGTTGATTATATACGGTTGCTAGTGGGTTAGTGATTCCCACACCAATGTAACCAGAATCGGTTTCGTGCTTCTGAGCCTACACCGCACGGTCAGTGAATTGCGGCAATCTATGCGACTTATCCCGGTTTCGGGCCGGCCGACCTGAGCGCGACACTCCCAGTAGCGTCGATGACAATACTTGCAGGCCCTCGCGGGGGACACGACCACCACATTCCTGAGGCCTCCACACCGGTCTCCAGACGGGCGAAGACCTGCTTCGGCCCCGACTCGACGACAGGGACGAGGTCGCGGGTCTCGCCCGGTACGAGGTCGAGTTCCTGTTCGAACGTGTCGGTCTCCGACTCGATTCGCAGTGAGAGTCGGTGCGGCTGGTCGTCTCGGTTTTCGAGGGTGAGTGTCGTATTTGCCGGGCCGCACCCGACTGCACCGCTTTCGGTGTCGACGTACTTCGTCGGTTCGTCGGGGACGAGCCACGGTGTATCGACCGTCACGTCGTCAGTTTCGAGGACGACTCGGTAGGTTCCCGTCCGATAGGTTATCGGCACCGACAGCCGAGTTTCCGACGGAATCCGATAGGTCCGCTCGAGGAGTGTCGTACCGAACAGGTCGACCCGGAGTCGGGCCGTGGTCTCGCTTCCGGGGTTCTCGACGACGACGCCGGCGGGAGCGTACCAGCGTCCCGACCCGTCCCCGACGAGTGGCAGGTCGGGTTCCTCTCCGCCGTCGGCAATCGAGCACTCACGGTTCGGGTCGCAAGAGACCCGCCCCCAGAACTCCGCTGACTCCCGCCCGAGGACGACTTCCAACCCGTCGCGGACGCCGCCGACGGTCCACGCCGTGGTCGCCCGGATGCCGGTGTCCGTCTCGACGACCACCGCGGTCTCTCCGAGTGGGAGGTCCACCCGATTCGTGTTTCGTTCGCCGGGAACGAGGTCGATAGTCTCGAAGTAAACGTCACGACCACCGCGGGTGACCCCCACCGAGGTGAATACGGGACTAGGCGTCGTATTCCAGACCGAGAGCTGGCGCTCGACCCGCTCTTCTGCGGGGGTCGTCGTCTGTTCGACGGTTGTCCCGTCGTTCGGAGTGGGCGTCTCCGTCTCTGTCTCGCCCTCCGGTGACCCACACCCCGCGAGGCCGGTGACGCTGGCCGCGACGAGCGAGAGGAGGGCACGGCGATTCATACCCCTGTATAGGGCACCGTGTCATATGAACGTCGGCGAGGAGATGTGACCGTGGCGCGCTTCCGACGCCGCGGGCGCACGCCAGACGAAGCGGCTTTACGCCCCCATCCGATAGGAGAGTCCAATGAGTAAGCCGAGCCCCGAGGTCTACGAGCGGGGACGCGGGATGGACGCGCACAACAAGGTGATGCGCGACATCCGTTCGCGGAAGCAGAAGACCTACGACCCTCACGAGCCGACGCGGGTGTGGATAGACGAGGACAACACGCCCGATGGCGTCTACGACTCGCTGACGATTATCCTCAACACCGGTGGGTGCCGCTGGGCCCGCGCCGGTGGGTGTACGATGTGTGGCTACGTCGCCGAATCCGTCGAAGGCGGAACCGTCTCTCACGAGGCGCTCATGGACCAGATTCAGGTCTGTCTCGACCACGAAGCCGAGGAGATGGACGACGGCGAGAAAGCCGGTCTCATCAAAATCTACACCTCCGGGTCGTTCCTCGACGAGCGCGAAGTGCCCGCAGAGACGCGCGACGCCATCGCCGAGACGTTCTCGGACCGCGACCGGATGGTCCTCGAGTCGCTCCCCGACTTCGTCACGCGCGAGAAACTCGCAGACTTCACCGACCGTGGGCTCGAAGCAGACGTCGCAATCGGCCTCGAGACTGCGACCGACCGCGTCCGCCACGACTGTGTCAACAAGTACTTCGACTTCTCCGACTTCGAAGACGCCTGTAACGAGGCGGCCGCAGCAGGCGGTGGCGTGAAAGCCTACCTGCTGATGAAACCGCCGTTCCTCTCGGAACCGGAAGCGCTCGAAGACATGAAGTCGTCTATCCGGCGCTGTGCCGCCGTGGACAACTGCCACACCGTCTCGATGAACCCGACCAACGTCCAGCGCTACACGATGGTGGACGAACTCTTCTTCAACGGTGGCTACCGCCCGCCGTGGCTCTGGTCGGTTGCCGAGGCGCTCCGAGACACGGCCGACGTCGACGCTATCGTCGTCTCCGACCCTGTCGGCGGCGGCCAAGAACGTGGTGCACACAACTGTGGGGAGTGCGACGAACTCGTCTTCAAGGCGGTCAAGGACTTCAACCTCCGACAGGACCCCAGCGTCTTCGACCAGGTGTCCTGTGAGTGCGAGGCGACGTGGGAGTACGTCCTCGACGCCGAGACGAGTTACAACATGCCGCTCGTCCGGTAGGGTCGGTTCGAGAGACTCCCTACCTGTCCAGTTTTAGTGGTGATTTACACCTGTTTTTACTCGCTTCGTCGCTGTTAGGACGCCCCAACGACCGGTAATACCTGCCTAACAGACCGGATAGGCTATTCGTATCAAAGAGGTTGTAAGGCGTTGTCATATTCGGGAGTTCGGACATGTGCCCACCCGGACTGCCCGCCATCATGACGAAACACACGTACAAGACCGTCTACTACGCGGATGGATGGTTCGAGATCCGCGAGGAAGAGAACACCGAGGCATGGATTGCCACGGACGCTCCTCGCGCTCTCATGCCATAGCACGCGGTATGCGGGTCGGAAAAACTCCAACCATCGCTCATCGTGTACGCTGCTACATTTGCCCATCCGACCCTGTACCGCTCACCGCCGCTGCGGCGGTCTTTTTTATCGAAACCGAACGTAGAGCGACGGCCTCAGTCCTCGAACCCCGAGAGGACGCCTCGCCCGTCGGTGTTCCCGAGTTCGGGTAGTGACGCTCGTTCTGGGTGCGGCATCAAGACGGCCACCGATTCGGTATCTCCGAGGATACCGGCGACGTTTCCACGCGACCCGTTGGGGTTCGCGTCGTCGGTCACGTTCCCGTCTTCGTCACAGTAGCGGAACAGGATTCGGTCTTCGGACTCCAGTGCTTCGTAGCCGTCGTCGTCGATTTCGAAGCGCCCCTCACCGTGGGCGATGGGGAGTTCGATGACCTCGCCTTCGTCGTAGGCGCGGGTCCAGCGCGTGTCGGCGTTCTCGACGCGGAGATAGACGTGTTCACACTGGAAGCGGGCGCTCGCGTTCGTGGTGAACGCACCGGGGGTCAGACCTGCCTCACAGCCGACCTGTGCACCGTTGCAGACGCCGAGGACAGGCAGTCCCTCCTCGATAGCGTCGCGGACGGCGTTCATCACCGGTGAGCGGGCGGCCATCGCGCCGCCGCGAAGGTAGTCACCGTACGAGAAGCCACCGGGAAGCATGATGCCCGTCGCCTCGTCGGGAAGCGGGTCTTCGTGCCAGACACGCTCGGCCTCGAATCCGAGGTCCTCCAGCGCGCGGACGGCGTCTCGGTCACAGTTCGACCCGCCAAACTGCACAACTGCAATCATCTTACGCCTCAGCGACCTCGACCTCGTAGTCGTGGATGGTCGGGTTCGCCAGCAAGCGTTCGGCCATCTCGTCGGCGCGCTCGGCCGCCGCGTCGGCGTCCGCCGCGTCGAGGTCGACTTCGTACCGTTCGGTGAAACGCAACGCCTCGAGTTCGAAACCGAGTCGTTCCAGCGCGCGCTTCGTGGTCTCCGCCTCCGGGTCGAGTACGCCACGCTTGAGGCGCACCGTCACCGTCGCGGTGTAGGTGGTCATCGGATGACCATGCGTGGTTATGTGCAAAAACGGTTTTGGGTCGCGTTTGATGTGCACGAACGTGCCCAATATGCCGAACACGGTGGCTACGGGGCCGGAGACCGTTTAACGTCGTGAACCTCGAGCGTCTCGTCGATGGTGAGTGTGAGCGTCTCGTCGTCGACTTCGAAATCCACGGTGGCACGAAGTGGGTCGTCTGAGACGACGGTGAGGACCGGTTTGTCTCGCCACGCGGTTCCCCAGAGGTGTGGCTGTGAGAGGTCCACGTCGTGGTCGTAGTAGAACGAGACGACTGCGGGGTGGTCGAGGTAGGCCATCCCGATGCCAGCAATGTGTTCTTCGCTGCAACGCGTGCAACTGTACACTGCCTGTGCATCCTCGCAGACGTCCTTCGGGCCAAGGTCCTCTACTGTCGTGATGAGGCGTGGGTCCATCCGTCCTTGACAACTCGCACAGAACCCGTCGCGTGCCTGTGAAAACAGCGACAGGACGAACCGTTCTGCGACTTCGGGGAAGGACGCGTCGTCGTAGCCCTCCAACACACCCGGCGGAATACCAGCGTCTAATATCGTCTTGTCGCAGTCGGCACACCTGACGTGGACGCGTTCGTCCACGTAGGTCGCTTCGACCTGTCCGTTACACCTCGGACACGGTGGGTCGACTGCCACGGGGCCGACGTCGTCGCCGCGGGTGTACGCCCCGCTAAGGATCGCACCGACGATATTCCACCCCGCGAGTCGGAGTTCGTACCCTGCCTCGCTCTTCTTGACGAAAAGGTCGGTGAGTTTGCCGAGGTGGTAGTTGAACCGACCGCTGTCGGTGACACCCACCTGCTCGCGGAGTTGTGAGAACGTGAGCGGTTCGTGCGGTGATTCAGCGAGTGCCCGAAGAATCGCGAGACGCGTCTCGTCGGCGAGTAGCGAAAATGCCTGCTCGCTGTCTGAATCCACGGATACCGGGACATCACGGGAACGCATAACTCCAGATACGTCACTCTCGGGCTTAATCGATTCGTGCGGTGACATCACCGCGCGACGAGCCACGCCGCCGTCACGACGATGGCGAACGGCAGGAAGATTGCAAATCCAAGCCCGACCACCCAACTGGCGACGAGCAACGGAATGGCGACGACTGGCGCGAGCCACGAAGCGAACAGAGACGCCGCGAATAAGAGGACGACAGCGACAGCGGTGAACAGACCCAGTCGGCCGATACCGCGGAGTTGTCGTGGGAGTGTGAGTGTTGTGTTCATCACCTCTATCTACTCCACGGCCTGCGATAAAGGTAAGCAGAATGACAATTATGCACGCTGACCTACAGAAATCTCGTTCGGTGCGAGTTGAACTCGGATTCGTCTACGAGTGAACTCAGATGTGAGTTCGTTGCGGGGAACGACAGCGGTTTACCGCTCGCTCTCTCAGGGCGGTGTATGCTCAGCTTCGAACAGCTGGAGGTGACGGTATGACGCGAGAACTAACCGAAATCACGGTCATCGGAGGAGACAAGACTGGACTCATCGCGAACGTGACCACCCTGCTGTTCGAGCGCGGAATCAACGTCGAGGACTTAGACCAGGCAGTCCGCGAGGGAATCTTCCGGATGACACTGCACGCGGACACCTCGGAGATGACCAGTAGCCGCGACGAACTCCGGAAGGCACTTTCGGAACTCGGCGACGACCTCGGCGTGGACGTACAGGTTCGGTTCCCGTCGGACCGCGAGACGCGCGAAATCGCCGTGCTCGTCACGAAGGAGTCCCACTGCCTCGAAGCGCTGTTCGAGGCGTGGGCGAACGACGACCTCGGCGCGGAGATTTCGGTCGTCATCGGCAATCACGACACGCTCGAACCGCTGGCGAGTCACTACGACGTTCCCTTCCACGACATCGGCGACGAGAAGGGGACTGCAGACGAAGACCAACTCCTCGAACTCCTCGAACAGTACGACGTGGACCTCATCGTCCTCGCGCGGTACATGCGTATCCTCGGCCCGCAGGTCGTCTTCCGGTACGAAGACCGCATCATCAACATCCACCCGTCGTTGCTGCCGGCGTTCCCCGGTGCCGCGGCCTATCGACAAGCTAAGGAGAAAGGTGTCCGAATCGCGGGCGTCACCGCCCACTACGTGACGACCGACCTCGACCAGGGGCCGGTCATCACCCAACGTGCCTTCGACGTCTCCGACGACGCGAGTATCGACGAGATAAAGAGCAGTGGCCAACCGCTGGAGGCCGACGCACTGCTCGAAGCGGTGCAACTCCACCTCGACGACGCGGTGTCGGTCCACCGCGGACGGACGAGTCTTCGCGAAGAAGTCGACGACGACGACTACCAACTCGGCCTCACCCGTGAGGCACAGGCGGCGAACCCCGACCGCCCGGTCGATGGAATCATCGACGCCCTCGGGAAGCGCGAACCTGCGTCGCCCGAGCAGTCCGACGACTGAATCCTTTTCTCGTCGCCCCGCGCATACGGGGCGATGACCGATTCGAAGACGCAGACTGATTCTGATTCCCCCGACTTCGACGGCCGACCGAGCGGTCCCGGCGCAGTCCGCGCACTCGGTGAGTTCGCGCTTCGCGTCGAGGACTTGCCGGCGATGCGTGCGTTCTACCGCGACGTGGTCGGTCTTGGCGACCCCATCGGTGACTTCGACACCGCGACGTTCTTCGGCCTCGGTGAGAGTCACGGCGGCCACGAGGCCGTCTTCGTCCTCTTCGACCGAACCGAGACTGACGGCTACACCGGCATCGACCAAGACAAGACGACCATCGACCACTTCGCGTTCAGTATCGACGCCGACGACTTCGACGCCGAAGTCGAACGACTTCGTGGACACGGTCTCGACCTCGACTTCGCGTACCACGAGTGGGTCGAGTGGCGCTCTGTGTACTTTTCGGACCCCGAGGGGAACAGGGTGGAGTTGGTGTGTTACGACGCCGACGGTGTGGCGAAGGACGAACAGTTCGAGTAGGCCGCGCTGGACACCGACGTCGGCCACCTCGGCCGGTGACTTATTACGTACCCAGAATATCTCTGAGGCATGAACGTCGTCAAGATTCTGTTAGAAGCACTCGAGGGATACCGGGACGGGGGCGTCGAAGAGGCAGTCTCGGAGGGACTCGAAGAGACCGCAGAAGAAGCGACCGGACGAGACTTCTAAGCCGAGCGTCGTCGCTGATTTCGCTCAGTTCAGGTCGCGAACGCGCGCCACTGCGTCTTCGATAGACGGCGCGTCGAACCAGTCGTAGTCGACGTAGGCGTTGGTTCCGGCGCAGTAGACGTCCGAGAGCGCCGTGACGATTTCGTCTGGTAAGTTCTCGGGTTCGACCTCGCATGCGTCGCGCCAGTTGGGTTCACCCGTCTCGATGGCTTCCTGTTTCGCGGCGGAGACGGCGTCGACCCAGTCGGGTTGGACGCGTTTGTAGTACTGACGGACGACCTCTTTCGACACCTGCTGACCGTCGTACGAAAAGCGGTTCTCGTCGAACGTGCCGACCACGTCTGCGACTTTCACGGTACCGTCGTGGTACAGACACTCGATTTTCCCGTCTTCGTGCGAGAACCCGGCCTTCGCGGCGCGTTCGGTCAGGATGTGGTTCACTGCGAGCGCGAGTTCTTCGAGTTGGTCGAGGTCGACGACACCCGCAATCTCGTCTGCTTCGTCGCGGGCCAGATACCGGTCCTGTTCTTCGTACTTCGTGGAGAACTCGACGACCGGTTGTGGAAGGTCCACGGGTTCGTCTGGCCACTCGTCGAAGTCGAGTCCGTAATCTGCAGGTTCGCCGCGCTTGCGGAGACTCGACCCCACGGGGACGGTGTTGCGGAAGACGATTTCCAACGGGATGAGGTAGTTCTCGCCGGCGACCTCGTGGTAGGCGTCGTAGTCGTACTCGCCGTCTTCGTGCGGAAGGTCGGGAACCTGCGTGAGTTCGATTGCCATCTCGGTCGGCGGCGACTCACACTCACCGAGGTCTTTGACCTCGCCGTCTTCCACGACGCCCAGATAGTGCGTCGGGACGTGGTTGACGTCCAGTAGTTCGAAGTTGTACGCGCCCATCAGGCACAGACTCGCACCCTTGTTCGGGATGTGGTCGGGCATCTCGCCCCAGTCGAACACCGAGTAGCGGTCGGAGAAGACGAAACGGCCCCGGCCGAGGTCGGTCGCCGTCGGTTCCTCCTCGACGCGGAAGTCCTTCACGCTAGTCATGCTCGCACCTCCGCACTCATCACACTAAGAACCTTCCACTTCTATGTGTATCTCACCCCGGCAACCCGTCTAAGATATGCACAATCTCGCTCATCGGCGGTGCTGGTTGGTCAACTCTCGTGAATCGGGCCGTTTTTTCGCCCCCTCCTCGTCGCTTCGAGTATGGACGCCGAGACACCATCCGACGCCGAATGGGTCGCTCGTCTGCTTCGCGAGGCCGATGTCGCCGTTGCGCTCACCGGCGCAGGGATGAGCACCGCCTCGGGAATCCCTGACTTCCGCGGCGACGACGGCATCTGGAACACCGAGTTCGACCCGGCGTCGTTTCACCGTGACCGGTTCGTAAACGACCCCGCGGGGTTCTGGCGTGAGCGACTTCGACTCCACGAGCGGATGTTTCCCGACGACGTCCGACCGAACGCCGGCCACGACGCGCTCGCGACGCTCGAATCGCGAGGTATCCTCGACGCCGTCGTAACTCAGAACACGGACGGACTTCACCACGAGGCGGGGTCTGAGCGCGTCGTCGAACTACACGGCAACGCCGCAGAGGTCGTCTGTGAGGACTGTGGGGCACGATTCGACGCGGAGATGGCGTTCGAGCAGGTCCGTGCCGACGACGTTCCGGCGACGTGCACCGACTGTGAGGGTGTCGTGAAACCCGCTGTCGTCCTCTTCGGCGAGCGACTCCCGCGCGTCGCCTACAGCGACGCAGAACAGTTAGCCGACGACGCAGACGTGTTCCTCACGCTTGGGTCGTCGCTGTCGGTCCAACCGGCGGCGGGGTTGGCCGGGCGTGCTGCCCGAGACGGGTCGCTCGTCATCGTGAACTTCGATGCGACAGAGTACGACGACAGGGCCGAGAGAGTCGTTCGGTCGGACCTCACAGAGTTCTTGCCGGCGGTCGAACGGCATCTCTGAGTGTGACTGTCCACCTGTGAATGACTGGCCCCTCGTGCCACAGTCTCTCGTATCCATCGGCATTCGAAACAAGTAGTTTATCCAACTGGTTGTCTTCGGATAGGCGTGTTTCGCCCATGTGTTTCCCTCCGGGTCGAGGGCGGTGCCTCGACCCATCTACGCACTTTCCTGACGCAGCTACGAACCCCCGAACTCTTCGTGCAGATACGCACCCAGATAGCCGCCGAGAGCGCCGAGACCGACGGTGTAGAAGAGGACGACCGCGAGAGCGACGAGCCCGAAGATGGCGAATCCGAGGAGACCGAATCCGATACCGGCACGAGGTACGGCGATAGCGAAGATACTGAAGAACACGAGGACGACGAACCCGAGCACGACGGCGACGAGGCTGACGAACAGGCCGGAGAGCGCACCGGATTTCACGCCCACGTCCCGGTCCGTCCCGGTGAGATACCCGGCGAGTGCGCCGCCGAGAATCGTCGACCCCGGAAGCGGCGAGAGGACGACACTGGCGATGGCACCGACGATGGCCGAAAAGAGGAGGCTCTCACCGTCGTCGTCGGAGGACAGTTCGCGTTCGTCGAGAGACCTTTCGGAGGCATCGGACGCCGTCGAGTGTTCCATACACGACGACTCTCGCCCTGCGCGGGTAATCCTTTCTGCGAGCAGTCACGCTCGGGCGTTGGGTGTGCGTCACCGAGGACTCAGTTCGGTCTCGGCCCGCGCTACCAGGACCGCCCCGTTTTTACGACCGTAGCACGTTCGACACCATCATGACCGGTGCCGCCCGCGACGACTTCGGGTTCGACCACGTCCCGGAGACCGACCAATCGTTCGAAAACGCCTTGGAGAAGGCACGAGCGGGTGAGCGCCTCACGATTGCCGACGGTGTCGAACTCATGACGACCGGGACCGACACCGACGGAATCGACCCCGTCAGAAAAGAACTCGTCCTCGAAGCGGCAGACCGTCGCCGTGCGGAGATGGTCGGTGACGACGTCACCTTCGTCGCCAATCTCAACAACAACGTGACGACGGCCTGTACCACCGGGTGTCTCTTCTGCAACTTCAAGAACACCGCCCACCTCTTCGAGTCCGACTCCGACGTCGACCACCAGGGGTTCACCAAGACGCCCGCAGAGTCCCGCGACATCGTCTCGGACGCCGTCGAGATGGGAATCTACGAAGTCACGTCGGTCTCCGGCCTCCACCCCGCGCTCGTCCTCGACGAAGAACACAGAGAGATTCTCCAGTCGTACGACAACCCCGCGGCCGAGGTGAACTACAAGCCACCCGACGTGTACGACGCGGACCCCGGCACGTACGCCGAACAGTTGGCCGCGATGTCCGTCGACGGCGTCCACGTCCACTCGATGACGCCCGAAGAGGCCCACCACGCCAAGCGCGGCACCGACTGGAGTTACGAGGAGGTCTACCGTCGCCTCGCGGACGCGGGTCTCGACAGCGCCCCCGGTACTGCCGCCGAGATTCTCGTCCCCGAGGTCAGAGACGTCATCTGCCCCGGAAAAATCGGAACCGACGAGTGGGTCGCCGGGATGGAAGGCGCGATGGAGGCCGGACTGGACGTGACGGCGACCATCATGTACGGTCACGTCGAAAACGAGATGCACCGCGTGATGCACTTAGACGTCGTCCGCGACTTACAGGACAGACACGGCGGAATCACCGAGTTCGTCCCACTCTCGTTCGTCTACCAGAACACGCCGCTGTACGACCGCGGCCTCGTCTCCGGCGGGGCCTCCGACGCGGAAGACGAACTCATGATTGCCGTCTCACGACTCTATCTCGACAACGTCGAGCACATCCAGTCGTCGTGGGTGAAGTTCGGCAATGCGAAAGCGCTCAAACTGCTCAACTGTGGTGCCGACGACCTCATGGGGACGATTCTCTCCGAGGAGATTACCAAACGCGCCGGCGGCGAGTACGGCGAGTTCCGCTCGTTCGACGACTACGTCGAGATGATTTCGGCCATCGGTCGCCGTCCGGTCGAACGGTCGACCGACTACCGAACCCGTCGACCACTGAACGTGGACGACGACCACCACGGGCCGATGCTCGGCCCCCGCGCCGACGGAACCCCGATGCTGGAACGCCGGCGCGACCCGGCGACAGCGGACGATTGAGATGATGGCGACTACCCACGCGGCGGTGGGTCTCACCCTCGTCGTCCCGCTGGTGTGGGTCGCCCCAGAACTCGCTGCCGTCGCGGCCATCGGGGCGCTCGCCGGCGGTGTCTTCCCCGACGTGGACCTCTTCGTCGGCGTCCATCGCAAGACGCTGCACTTCCCCGTCTACTACACCCTCGCCGCTGGGCTGGTTGGTCTCGTCGCCGTCGTCACGCCGACCGCACTCACCGTCGCACTGGCGTTTTTCTTCCTCTCGGCGGGGCTCCACTCCATCACGGATTGGTTCGGCGCAGGCGACGAACTACGGCCGTGGAACCGGACGTCTGACCGCGCCGTCTACGTCCACCCAGCCAAGCGATGGCTTCGCCCGCGGTATCTCGTTCGGTACGACGGCGCTCCCGAGGACCTCGGGTTGACACTCTTGTTCGCTGTCCCGCCGCTGTTGGTGTTCGACGGCGGTATTCGCCTCGCCGTCGCCGTGGGCGTCGCTGTCGCGGTGTTCTACACCGGATTCAGAAAACGCATGCCCGACTGGTTCGGTATCTGAAGCGTGTGCACGAACGCGGGACCTATCGGTCGGGCGTCGAGAGTGGGCCAACACCGCGGGCGACTCGCCGTAGTCGCTCACCGTGAACGTCGTCGTCGCGGAGGCGTTCGGCAATCGGTGGGCGAATCCACGCGTCGCCGTGACGTGGTGCCGGTGCTGCTGTCGTCGCCGCCGGACGCACGTCGTCGGGTAAGAACCGACCGTAGGTGGGTAACCGTTCGCGGAGTGGGACGCCCACTTCGTCGGCGATGTCGGCGAGTTCCTGCAGTGCGGGCCACGCGTACTCGGGGTTCACGTAGTCGTCGGTGACGGGCGAGACGCCACCGAGGTCGTCGACACCGCAATCGACGAGACTCGCGGCCTCCGAGAGGTTCGGCGGCACTTGCACGGAAATCTCCTCCGGGAGTGCGACGCGTGCCATCGCGACGACGCGCCGCATCGTCGCTATCGAGGGCCGGTCGAAGTCCGACCGGTCGTTGGGGACGACGTTCTGGACGATGACTTCCTGAATATGTCCGTACCGTTCGTGGAGTTCACGGATTGCGAGGAGGCTCTCTGCCCTGTCGCGCCACGTTTCGCCGATACCGACGAGAATGCCCGTCGTGAACGGGACGCCCTCCTCGCCGGCCGCGCGAATCGTGTTGAGTCGCTGGCCGGGTGTCTTCTTTCGCCCTCCCGAGTGAGCATCGACGGCTGCTGTCGTCTCTAACATCACGCCCATGCTGGCGTTCACCGGCGCGAGCGTTGCGAACTGTTCGCGGGTCAGGTCGCCGGGGTTCGAGTGCGGGAGCAGTCCTTCCTCGAGTGCGACTTCGCAGGCGGCGACGAGGTAGTCGAGGATATCGTCGTAGCCCCACTCGTCGAGTTGGCGATGAATCTCTGTGTACCGGTCGTCGGGGGCGTCACCGAAGGTGAACAGCGCTTCCGTACACCCGGCGTCCGCACCCATCTTGACCACGTCACGGACCTCGTCGAGCGACATGAGCGTCGCTTCGCCGGGCACGTCGTAGTAGGTGCAGTACGTACACGTATAGCGGCAGGCGGTGGTCAGCGGGAGAAACACGTTGCGAGAAAACGAGAGCGCTGCCGGCGCGTCGACGTCACCAGACGAAGTCTGGTGGGCTGCCGAGGTCCCCTCGGCAACGTCGGCAGGAGTGACCGAGAGGAGGCGGTCGGTGTCGGCATCGTCGACGTCGATATCGACTCCGTACTCGTCGGCACCGGGGAACATACCAGTCGGTCTGCGACCGACGACTTAAAAACGTGTCACTCGAGGTGACGTCGAGAGACAGAAGTCGAGAGTGGGTCGGGGTTTTGGTGCCAGACACGACCCCGTCCCGTCCGAAGAGGCGTCAGACGTTCGCCCCGCGCGTGGGATACTTGCCTACCGCCGCAACGTTCGGACTCCACTTCGTCGCCCGCAGCGTCTCGGAGACGGCACGGGTGCGCGCGGCGCACGTTGCCTCAGTTCCCGCCGGGCACACGAACACACCGCGCTTGTCAATGTATATCGTGAACTGTTATGGTCCTATCGGCGGTGGCAGACAACTTCGGCGCGCCCGTCGGTGGTGTCGAGTGTGACTCCCAGTTCGTCCAACCACTCCCGCGTGCGGCCTCGTCCGTGCAGGAGTATCTCGACGAGGTCGCTCGGTTCGTCGATGTCGACGGCGAGGCGCATCGAATCGATTTCGACGAACGACACACCGATGTCGTCCGCGATTTCCCGGTGGTCGGCGATCGACGCGCCATGATAGTCGACGACGAACTCCGGTGTTCGAACGACGAGCGCGTTCGTCCCACCACCGAGCCCCGGTGCCGCGACCACGTCCCCTTCCATCTCGAACAGTCGTGTGAGCGAGGCTGGTGTCGCGAGCGCGAGGTCTGCCATGACGACGGCAATCGGGTCGTCGCCGCCGAGTTGGTCGTTGACCGCGTCGGTCAGCGGTCGGTCGTCGAGGATGGTCGGGACGTGGACATCGACCGGCCGGTCCGTGAGTACGACCGGATCGTTTCCGGTGGACTCGACTGCGTCGAGCACGTCGCGGAGCATCGCCAGTGCGAAGTCGCGTCGCTCGTCGGCGTCGAAAAATGGCGCGAGTCGCGTCTTCGGGGAGTCACCCCCGAAGGGGACGACGACTCGCATGAAAACTTATCCCAGTTTGTCGTAGGTCTGCTGCTGGGACTTCCAGTAGAGGAACCCACCTGCGAGCAGGCCGACGAGGAGCAAGCCACCAGCCGCGTAGATGAGCAACTGGGTGGTCTGGCTCGACTGCTTTGCCTGGTTCGCCTTCGTCTCTGCGTCCTCAGCGAGGTTCGACGCGAGGCCGAACTCTTCGCCTTCGAAGGCTTCCACAGCGTTGTTGAGTTGGTTCTGTGCGTCCTGCGTGTTCGAACCACCGGCAGCGGCGATGGCCGCCTTCGCACTGTCGAGGCTGTCGCGTGCGGCGGCACTCTCGTCCGTGTAGTAGTGGGCCGACCACGAGTCGATATCGTTACTGGAGCCACCTTCGCGGGTCTGGTTGAGCGTCATGACGGTGAACGTCTGTGCCGGGTCGTAGGTGTAGTTCTCGACCTTGGGCACCGTTCCGGTCACCGAGACTTCGACTTCACTGGTTCCGTCGTCGGCGACGACGTCTGCACCCGTGAAGTTCTGCCCGTCGAAGGACTGCTGGTCGACTTTCGCGCCCGTCTGGTCGTAGTACGTGACGGTCCACGTGACGTCCTCGAGTTCAGTCTCGCCCTGGAGACTCCAGGATTCGAGTTGCGGGTTCTTGTACAGTTCGTCGAGTGTGACCGACGCAGTCACTTTCGAGCCGACCTGTGCCTCGGAGGGCGTGTCCTCGGAGGCGACGCTCACCGCACCTGCTGGTACTGCGACGACCGACAGGAGGACGACGAGCGCGAGAGCCAGCTTAGAAAAGTGACTCCAGTTCGTCCTCGTCATCGTTTATTAGGTTTTCCAGGTTGGACTCGCTCTCTTGGCGAATCTCTTCGATGTTGTCTTGGGCTTCGATAGCTACCTGCTGTAGCTCCTTGATGCGGGGCACGTTTGCCACTCCAGAGAGGAGGATGACACTCGCGACCTTTCCAGCGCCCGGAATCGGGTAGTCGCCACCGCGAACTTCCATGGAACCGGTCTGCTCCTCGATCCATTTCCGCCCGCGCTCTATGCCTTTCCGGTTCAGATGCTCCGGCGGGCCAGCGAGGACGAGCAGTGCGCGCTCGGCACCTTCTATCTCACAGGGGAGTGTCAGGCGGCCGAGTGCGGCCTTGCGGACGAGGCTGGTGATACGGTTCGTGGTGTGGGCGGTGTCGAGGTTGTCGTCGGGTTCGTCACCGCCGGTGAGTCGCGACAGGAGTCCACCGTTCTTCTTCTTCCGCGGTTCGACACCTTCGGAGGCGTAGCCGACGGTCGAGACGCCGCCACCGGCCAGCGTGTTGATAATCTCCGAAGAGTCGACGACGGACTCTGCGACGTTCTGTCCCTCCTTGACTTCGCCAGCGCCGAAGAGGACGCCGAAGCGGTTGACGATCTCTTCGTTGATTTCGTCGTACCCACCTTGGACGGACTCGCCGGTCTTTCGCCAGGCGTCGTTGTCGAACACGAGGAGATTGTCGACCTCGCGGACGAACGTCTGGAACGACCGCGCGGCGTTCAGGGTGTAGATGCCACCCTCGTCGGACCCAGGCAGGATGCCGAGGCCGTAGACGGGTTCGGTGTAGATTCGTTTGAGATGTTTCGCAAGGACAGGCGCACCGCCGGACCCGGTGCCACCACCGAGACCGGAGACGACGAGGAAGGCGTCGACTTCGTGGACGGGGATGCTATCGATTGCACCCTGTACTTCGTCGATGTCTTCCTCGGCAATCTCCGCACCGAGTTCGTTGTCCGCACCGACACCATGTCCCTTTACGCGGGACTGGCCGATGAGGACGCGCTGGTCCTTCGGGATGTTCTTCAATCCAAGCAAGTCGGCTTTCGCAGAATTAACTGCGACTGCTGCGCGAACGATACCGGCGTTTCGTTCGCGGTCGTACTCGACGAATTTGTCGACTACTTTTCCCCCGGCTTGCCCGAATCCGATCATTGCGAGCTTCATAGGTTCGGTCCCCTCGCCATTGCGTGAATTGCAGAACGAACGCGGACATAAGCGTTGTGGGATGTACGTGTAAACACGCTATAACTTCGGGCGAAAAAAAGGGTGACGTCGGAGGGGTGTTAATCGAACATTATGCCGGTAGAGCCCCCTCAGAGCCGTGAACTGTCGCCTTTCATAATCAATTAACTAATAAATTATCGCTATCTCACGTGTTCGTCTCGATACCTCTCCGAAAATCGTGATAGACCAGTTCGGTTACGAACCGAAAACTCGTCTCCGAGTCAGTTCACTTTCGTTCCGAGAGGAACGCTTCGAGCGTCTTCATCGAGTCCACGTCGACACCGAAGGCGCCGACCTCGTTGTCGTCGGTGGTGTTGTCGAACTTGAGCGAGCGATACTGGTCTTTCCCCATCGGGAAGCCCGGAACTGCACCGAGGACGGAGAGTCCGACGCCCGCGAGCCCCATCGGAAGCGGGACGATGGTGATGGATTTGCCTTCCGCGTCGTACACCATCTCGGTGATTTGGCGCAGGTCGAGCTTCTCCGGGCCACCGATCGTGTACTTCTTGCCGACGTGTTCGTCTCCCTCGACTGCGTCGGCGAGCATCGGAACGAGGTCACCGACCCAGATGGGTTGGAAGCGCGTCTTCCCGTTTCCGGGGAGCGGGTACAGCGGGAGGCCCGGCGCGAACATTCCCTTGAGACGCTTGGTGAACGAGACGAACTCACCACCCTCTCCGAACACGACGGAGGGGCGGAAGATGACCCAATCCAGACTCGACGACTCGATTGCGTGTTCTGCGTGTCCTTTCGACCGGATGTACGCCGTGTCACCGTCGGCGTCCGCACCGAGCGCACTCATCTGGACGATTCGAGAGACGTCGTGTGATTCGGCAGCCTTGACGACGTTCTCGGTGCCCTGCCAGTGGACGATGTCGTGCATCCGGTTGCCTCCCTTCGGTTCGAACAACGGAGAGAGCGCAACGAGGTTGACGACGACGTCTTTGCCTTCGAAGGCGTCGGCCATGGAATCGTAGTCGGTGACGTCACCGACCACGCTCTCGACGCCATCCGGGAGTCCTTCGCTGTCGGGCGAGCGAGACATCGCGGTCACACTGTGGCCACGCGACTGGAGTTCGCGACAGAGATGCGTACCGATGAACCCGCTACCACCGACGACAAGGACGTTCATACAGTATTATCCGGCGGAACGAGGGTAAAGCTAACGGGCATACAGAGTCGAATTCGACATCGAACGGTCCGATTAGAAACGTGTTGTCTGGTTCGCCATCGAACAGGTTGGACCGTACCCTGAGACACGGACGGTTCGGGGTGCTTTTTCTTTGGGGCCGATTCAGTTGGTGTATGCTCGTCACTCTCGAGGGACTCGACGGAAGCGGCAAGACCACCGTCTGGGAGGCCCTCCACGACGTCTATCCGGACGCAGTCTTCACCCGCGAACCGACCGACGATTCGTGGTACGGAGACGCAGTCAACCGTGCTATCGGCGACGACGATGCCGACCCACTGGCGACGCTCTTTCTCTTTACTGCTGACCACGCAGACCACCTCTCTCGCGTCGTCCGCCCGGCACTCGCAGACGGCGACGTCGTCATCTCGGACCGGTACTCAGACTCACGGTACGCCTATCAGGGAGCGTCGCTCCGCGACAGCGACATCAAACGCCCGATGGAGTACATCATGGGTATCCACGCGGCGTTCACTCGGACGCCGGACAAGACCATCTACCTCGACGTGGACCCCGAGACGGCGGCCGCTCGAAGTGGGAAGACCAACAAGTTCGAACAGGCGGCGTACCTCGCCGACGTGCGTGCGAACTACGAACGACTCATCGAGGCAGAACCGGAGCGATTCGTCCGGGTGGACGCGACGCAACCGCCGGAAGACGTTCTCGACGAAGTAGAGCGAGCACTCGAGTCGATTCTCGACGACGCGTAACCCACCATCTCTGTCGCCGTCGTCGTCGCCTTCCTCACCGGGATTCCGGGAGGTTCTCGAACTCCTCCGGCGGCGGCACGTAGAGCGTGTCGATCGTGAATCCGAGTGCCAACGGCATTCCAATCATCACGCCGAGTGCAGCAGCAGGACTCCCGAGGTTCACGCCGATGCCGAGGACGCCCGAAAACACGAGCGTCGAGAAGAACAACACCAGCGGAATGAGGAGCAGTGCGTACAGGACGTAGCCCCACTGGGTCTTCAACCGAAGGCGGAAGAAGCGAGTCATGACCGCCGCGATGAGCGTGTGCAGTCCGACGACGACGACCATGAGCACGAGGCTGACCACCGAGACCATACCCCGGCTAGGGAGGCAGTGGTCTTTGGCCTGTCGCTCTCGTCTGTGAGTCGACCCAAACATCGACACCGGACCGGAGTCGACTTCGGTTCGACCCCTCGCGCTGAACGGGTGACGTTTATCACGAAGGACCGTGACCCACCGCCATGCACCGACTCATCGCAGAGCGCGGGTTAGATGGCACGGGGTTCTCTGAGGACGACGCTCGCGCCGCCCTCCGCGACATGATTCGAGCGCGACGGTTCGACGAGCGGGCACTCGCTCTCCAGCGGCGCGGGTGGATGAGCGGCTATCCGCCGTTCCGCGGTCAGGAAGCATCGCAAATCGGCGCGGCACACGCGATGCGCGACGACGACGTTCTCCTGCCTACCTATCGGTCGAACGCTCTCCAGATTGCTCGCGGCGTTCCACCGAGCGACATCTTCCTCTTCCGCCGTGGCTACGCCGAGTACGAGTCCGACCACGAGGTTCCGGTCTTCCCGCAGGCCGTTCCGATTGCCAGTCAAATCCCGCACGCCGCCGGTGTCGGCATGGCCGCCACCTACCGCGACGACGACTACGCGGCACTGGTCTGTTTCGGCGACGGTGCGACGTCGGAAGGTGATTTCCACGAGGGACTCAACTTCGCCGGCGTCTTCGACGCACCGGTCGTCTTCTTCTGTGAGAACAACGGCTACGCCATCTCACTCCCTCGCGAGCGCCAGACGGCGAGCGAGTCTATCGCCGTGAAAGCCGAGGCGTACGGTATCGACAGCATGCAAGTCGACGGCAACGACCCACTGGCCGTCCGAGAGGCAGTCGAGCAAGGACTCGAAAAAGCCCGAAACGGCGACCCCGTCCTCATCGAGGCACTCACGTACAGACAAGGACCGCACACCACCGCCGACGACCCATCACGCTACCGCGACGACGACCCGGACCTTCCGGAGTGGCGGATTCGTGACCCGCTCGAACGCTTCGAAGAGTTCTGCCGTGAGGAGGGTCTCGTGGACGACGACCTCGTCGAGGCGATGTACGAAGACGCCGACGAAGAGCTCCGTGAGGCAGTCGAGACGGCAGAAGAGACGCCGGAACCGGGACCGGACGAGTTGTTCGACTACGTCTACGAAGACCTGCCGCAGGAACTCGCTCGAGAACGAGAAGAACATATGGCGTTCGTCGAGGAACACGGGCCGTTCGATATCGAGCGCTGAGGGCACTCTTCTTTCGACTCCTGCAAGCGCCGCGAACCCGGCGTCACTCGTCCAACGAGATGTACGTCTTCGTATCCGCGACGCCCTGAAGCCCCTGAATTCGACTCGACGACGTCTTCAGCACCTCGTAGACCTCTTCTGTGTCGACCTCGGCGATGATGTCGTACGCGCCGGCGACGATGTGTGCCTCCGTCACTGTCTCGAGTTCGCGGATTGGTCCGAGTAACTGCTCGGACTCTCCAGCGCCAGTCTTCACCATGATGAAGGCGTGAACCATGTGTGAGATATTCTACCACATCATGCAAAAGCCTTGCCTCCGCCGAGTTCGGCGGGTTCGTTCGACGCGGGGTAAGGTTATTTGCCTCCCCCGACATACCGTACTCGTATGCGGTTCGTTATCATTGGTGCTGGACGGGTTGGTCTGCGTACTGCCCGTGTCCTTCGGGAGGAAGGACACGATATCGTCCTCGTGGAACTGGACCCCAACCGCGTCAAACAGGCGGAAGAACGGGGCTTCGAGGTCATCGAGGGCGATGGCTCTCACGAGGACGTCCTCCTCGAAGCGGGAATCGAAGAGGCCGACGCACTGGGCGCGCTCACGGCGGACCTCAACGTGAACTTCGCGGCGTGTATGATCGGCAAGCACTTCGGGTGCCGGACGGTCATTCGCATCGACGAAGATTACCGCGAAGAGGTCTACAAGAAGTACGCCCGCGAAGTGGACGAAATCGTCTACCCCGAGCGTCTCGGCGCGATCGGTGCAAAGAACGCGCTGCTCGGCGGGTCGATTCGGGCGATTGCAGACATCGCCCAACACCTGCAAGTCATTCTCGTGACGGTAACCGATGGCTCACCGATGAACGGATACAGTATCGAAGAGGTAGCGCTCCCGGCGAACGCACGTCTCCTCGCGTTCGGCAAGAAAGACGAACCGATGGGCATCCCGCTTCCGGACAACTCGCTTGAGACCGGTGACCGGGTCGCTATCCTCGCAGACTTCGACGTACTCGGCGACGTCCGCCAACTGCTCGTCGGTGACGACGCTGTCGTGGCCGCAGGGGGTGCGTGAAGATGGTTCACGCCTACATCATGGTGAAAGCCGCCGCCGTGACCGACGGTATCGACCACCTGAAAGAACAACTCATCGACGTCGACCACGGCATCGAGAGTGCACACATCGTCGCCGGTGACATCGACTTCATCGTGAAAGTCGACGTCGGCACGCCCGCCGACGTGAAGAATATCGCCGGCGGAATCCAATCAATCCAGGGCATCGAAGATACCCAGACCTACATCGCGATGGACTGAGTCGCGAGCGAAGTCCATCGCCGTGTCCCGGCCTGTTCACACCACAGCAACCCGGTCTACACCGATTTGTCCGACACCAAATCGCTCGACTTTCGACTTCTGACGCGCTCGTATCTGTCGCACTCCGTCCGTTCGTTCTCTCACCGATGGTCTCAGACCGTCACGGTGGCCTCTGTCCAACTATGTGGTACGTTCAGGTTTCTGGCCAAAATGTTGATATCCTGTTGCTGAAACTCTCGAACACTGTCCGGTCACGACAGTTGGTAACGATTCTCTACTGGAGAGACTGGGGTGACGTCGGACAGTGAAACACGGGGCTATGGACGAACAAAAAGCACCCAACGACGATGCGAGATTCGAAATCGACCGACGAACGACACTAAAGGGATTGGGTGCAGCAGGACTTGCAGCGGCTCTCGGGGGAATGGCCACTGGCACTGCAGCGGCAAGTAACGGAGCAGACAAAATCTACGTGGGTGGCTCCGTCTTCGAAGAGCACGCGCTCGAGACGAAGGTAGACGGCACGTCGAGTGACTCGTTTACCCTACTCGAAGGCTCTATCAAGACGTCGACGCCGACGGACCTCATCCTGATGGCGCAGGTCGAAAGCGCCCTCTGGACGAACATCAAGACGACCGGAAAGGACGAAGAGTCACAAGCGAAAGCAGGCCTGACCTGCTGGATAGAAATCGACGGCACGCCCGTTCCGGTGTCCGACGATTACATGGTCGACTCACCGTACAATCCGGTCTACGGGGACAGACAAGCGGCGAGTGAGGTCGTGTTCAACAAGCGCGACTTCAAAGTGGAGCAGAACTTCCTCGGTACGCTCGAAGAACTCACCGAAGAAGAAGTCGACTACTACCTCTCGCTGTACCTCTCGACGCAGAGCTCACACGGGTTCAACTGGGTGGCGATGAACGTCGACTCGGAGTACATCGACAGCGACGGCGACGGATGGCACGACGTGGCGTTGAAGGGCCGACTCGACGTCTACCGCGACGACAAGAACGCCTACGCGAAGGCTGTCGTCGGCCCGCGGACGCTCCTCGGTATCCCTGCAAAACTCGCGAACGACGCGTCGCTGTAGGCAACCGCGCCAGCGACACCGAACACCGGAGCCGTCTCCATTTTTCGATTGGTGCGGGTGTGTCAGAAACCAGTCCCGGCAGCGTCGCGTGCCCGACTCAGAATGCTCGTCACGGGTTCGGTGTACTCGTATCCGGGGATGATTCCCTCGACGAACGTCCCTTCGACGTAGTCGATGACTGCGCCGGCGTCGTCTACACCGCGGCGTTCGTTGATGTCGGCGAACGTCGTCTGTACGACTGCTTCGCCGGCGACACGACGGACGTCCGGGTCGAGTTCGTGGTCACCCGCGATGACGCCGTTGATATCCTCGATTCGGAGTTCGAACGTCTCGTACCAGCCGTCTTCGACGATTTCTGCCACCTCGTCGGCCACGACTGCCGACAGCATCGGCACGCGAACCTCCACGTCGAACTCGACGTGGCCACTGCTCTGTGTGGCGACGCTGACGACGCCGTCGAACGCCGTCGTCACCGACTCGAACGTTCGGTCGCCGACCTGTTCGAACGACCCGTGGTCCCCGAATGCCCGGTGGACACGACCCGGTATTTCGTCTTCGCTCATAGCCAGAAGAATGGCCTCGTGAGAGAAAAGTTCGTTGCGTCGGCGTCACCGCGAAACCGCCAGATGGCGCTTGAGCCGACAGAATGGCGGCATGTTTAAGTATCTCGCCGCACTCCTTTCAAGTGACGCTTCGCTTTGGAGGGCCGAAGCGTCAGCGGGGACCAATCTAGGGCGGCAATTCCCGCGCGGGCCGCTCCCGTGCGGTTTGCCTATCCCTTTCTGACGAACCTACTGCTTCGAGCCACCGGTCTGTCGCTCGCCGTGTCGCATCCACGTTCGTGAGCGACTGCGCTGTTGCTCGCACACTGTTCTCGGGGGGCGCTGGTACTCACACACTGTTCTCGGGAGTAACACGACCGTGTTCGACTGGGTCGACGAACGCTGCTCAGTGAGTGACGAGTCGAGACTGGCCGACGGTTAGCGTTCGTCCTGGCCGGAGCCATCTGCGGCGAGTTCGGCCATCGTCGGTGACTCCACCGCACCAGACGTAGACTCGCCGTTCGCGTCGTCTCTCAGTTCGACTTCGTCGTCGGTAGCGGCGTGCTCGGTTGCGGCCCGATTAGATGGGGCGGCCTGTTCGGTTGCGGACCGGTTGGATGGGGCGGCGTGTTCGGTGGAGTGCTCGGCGGTGGTTCTGTGGTCGGTGTCGGCCCCCGTTCGGACCACGAATCGGTCTGCGAGCGACCGAAGTTCGTCGGTGGTGGTCGACAGCTCTTGCATCTGCCCAGCGACGCCGATCATCGTGTCGTGTTGTTCGTGGGCCGCGTTTGCCACGTCAGCGGCGTCGGTTTGTGTCTCCGCGGCGATTTCGGCGGCTTCGTCGGCAAGTTGGGCGACCGACTGTGCGGCCGACGCCTGCGAGGCGGTCGCTTCGTCTATCGCAGCGACGCCGTCGTCGACTTCTTCGAGGCGGTCTACTGCCTCGTCGACTGCCTCGGCGCTCTCGGCGACCGTCTCGGTCCCGGTGGCGACGCGTTCTCTCGCGGCGCGGACGTCTGCGACCGTCTCGTCTGCCGCCGCCTCGACTTCGTCGATAGACGCTGCGATTTCGCTCGTCGCCTCCGTGGTCTCTTCTGCGAGCGCTTTCACGCTATCGGCGACGACGGCGAATCCGGCCCCTGCCTCACCAGCACGCGCGGCCTCGATAGAGGCGTTGAGTGCGAGGAGGTTCGTCTGGTCGGCGATGTCGTCGATGAGGTCTACCACGTCGGCGATGTCGGCGACGTCCTCGCGGAGTGCGTCTGCTCTGTCGGCAGCGTCGGCCACCAGGGTGTCGATAGCGGCCATCTCGTCGTGGACGGTCGCGCTCGCGTCACGTCCCGTTTCACCGTGTTCTGTGGCCTCGCTGGCGAGTGACGCGAGTTCGTCTGCTGAGGCGGCTACTTCTTCGACCGTCGCCGAGAGGTCTTGCATCTCCGAAGAGACGTCGGTGAGGAGTGTGGCCTGTTCGGCCGCACCGTCGGAGATATCGGCCGTCCCGCGTTCGACGCGGTCGGAAGCCGAACTGACTTCTTCGGTTCCAGCAGTGACGCGTTCGCCGGCGGTGTCGACCGTCGTTGCGAACGCCGCAACTTGTCCAATCGTCTCTTCTAACTCTGTCAGCATCGCGTCGATACCCGCGCCGACGCCCGCCATCGCTTCGTCGTCAGGGGAGACCGACGTCCGAACCGTCAGGTCGCCGTCTGCGGCGGAGTCCATCGTCTCTCGGTAATCGGTGGCGGCAGCTGCGAGGTCCGCTTGCGCTTCTTCGGCGTCTTCGATTCGCTCTCGCAGTGTGTCGCGCATCTCGCCGAACGCGCTGGTCAACGCGCCGAACTCGTCGACGCGACTCGTGGTGAGGTCCACGTCGAGGTTCCCGCCCGCGAGTGTGTCGGCACGGGTTCGAAGTCGTCGTAACGAGAGGACTGTCCCCCGGCCGATGACGAGGCCGACGAGGCCGAGACCGCCGAGTGCGACACCGATGAGGATGGTGATGTCTCGTTCGACGAACTGTGCGACTGCGTAGGCGTTCTCCGGTGGCGCTTCGACCACGACGGCCCAGTTGGTCCCAGAGACCGGTGCGTGTGCGACGACCGAGCCGTCTCGCTCGACGACGCCCGATTCGCCTCCGATTGCAGCGTCGAGTGCGGGTGTTTCGGCACCCTCACGGTACTGTGTGAGGACTTTGCTCCCGTATTTGTCGAAGGCGATGACGCCGTCAGCGCTGACGACTCTCGTCCGTGAGCCTTCGATTGGTTCGGTGAGTGTCTCGGCGTGTTTGGTCGCATCGACGACGACCATCACGGCGGCGTCTCGACCAGCGACTGGACTCATGAACGCGAGCCGTTCGCCCCCACCGTATCGGTACACTTCGGAGATGGCGACTTGGTTCGGGTCGACCATCGTCAGTGACCCTTTCGTCCACGAGATGTCGAGTTCCTCGACCGTCTTGGTCTCGAGTACGCTGTCGGTGCTTCTGATGATGTGTCGATTCGACGGCTTGACGTAGTGAATCGCGAGAACGTCGTCTGGAAGGTTCTTCTTCTCGTAATCGAGAACGACGTCGACATCTTCTTCGCTCCCAGACCGAATCGCGTCGTACTCGGAGAGCATCCGGGCCGTTCGAGCGTATCCGTCCAGCCAACTCGACAACTCCCCTGCCTCTAAGGTCGCGACCATCTCGAGGTTGGTGTGAGTGCTGCCTCTGACTTCCTCGCCGACCATATCGTTGACGTAGAACCCGAATCCGCCCATCACTCCGGCCACGAGTACGATTACGAGGAGAAACTTGCGAAGGTAACTCCGCCTGAGTACCTCCGGGACTAGCGTGGCGAATCTCATGTTATTCGTTCGCATGAAAATGAGACGTAAAGTGTTGCCCCGCCAGATATCAACACTGATACTGGTAGTAACACCGAGCTGTTCGCCGGTCACATCTCTAAGACTCCGTCTACGAGAGGTCGCTCGCCGTCACACCGAGTGCGACCGCCGCCGCACCTGTCGCACCACCGCCGGTTGCGAGGTAGGTTGGGAACGCCGACAACACACCGCCACAGAGACCGGCGACTAAACAGAG
The DNA here is from genome assembly GCF_009674625.1 of Haloferax marinum. GTDB lineage: Archaea > Halobacteriota > Halobacteria > Halobacteriales > Haloferacaceae > Haloferax > Haloferax marinum. The sequence continues at coordinate 2,467,556 of NZ_WKJQ01000001.1, forward strand.
GGCCATCCCGAAGAGTGCAGCGTCGTATCTCGTCGGCTGTGGGGACACGAGCTAATTAGATATCATTAGCTCCTCCGAAAAATGGGTTGTGGACGCGGGACTATTCGCCTCGCTCTTCGACGCCGTCGCCATCCATCTCGACCGCCCGTTCGGTACCTTCGACCGTTGTCTCGTGTTCTTCCATCTCGATAGCTTGGAGTTTGTCGAGCGCCCGTTCACGCTCACCGTTCACAGAGACGTCACGCAGTCCGAGCGAGAGTGCCACGTCGAAGCACCGAACTGCTTCTTCGTACTGGCCGCGTTCTGCGAGGAAGAACCCTCGATTGTACCACGCGTGCGGGTGTCGAGGGTCGAGTTCGACAGCCCGTTCTGCGTGGTCGAGTGGCCTCGACGAGTCTCCGAGCTCCCACAACGCGTACGCGAGATTCGTCTCGGCGAGTGCAGCGTGGTCGTTGTCGTCGTCGATTCGGATGGCCTCTCGTGCGGCCCCGATGGCTTCGTCGTACTCTCCCAACTGCGAGTGAGCGACGCCTTTGTTCACCCACGCTTCCTGTGCCTCGTGTGAGTCTTCGTCGGCGTACGCGATTGCCCGACCGAAACTGTCGATTGCCTGTTCGTACTCCTCTATCGCGACGTACGCCAACCCAATCTCGATGAGCGCCGGAACGTCGACGTCCTCGGGGACGACTTGCGTCTCGTCGAGGATGTCGGCGAGGACGTGGTCGTCTGCCGGGTCCACGAGTCGGGTGTTTACGCGGAGTTCGGGTGGGTCGAGGTCGAACCCCTCGTACGGATTTCCGAATCCGTCCCCCTCCGAATACCGGTGGTCACGAGTCGAGGTCATCGGTACGTGTTGGTGTGGAGACGACATAACGTGGACGGAGAACTGGGTCGAATGGCGGACTCGCTGCAGTCGGCCGATGCCGGGTTCGACGACGCCAATCTGTCTCTCACTCGTCCAACACCCCCAGCAGAAACTGCCCGTTTTGCGGCCGCTACCGCTCGTTTAGTCCACATATCTGAGAATAGTTGACCAACTTCAATTGACATTAAATTGACAGGTGGCCAAATCGCTTAAATGCTCTTGGTTAGCATCCCAAAATCAACTGGGGTGGACGCTAATCCACGGGTGGTGTAGGGATTGATTCTACGGAGACGCGCTCCGAGAAAACTGACCCTTTATAGACCCGACCCAGCTCGCAACCCAACCATGAAATTAGGAGTCATTGGCGTCGGCAATGCCGGTAGCAAGATTGTCGACAAGATGGTCGAATTCGAATCGCTCACGAACCGCAAACTCTGTCGTCACGTGATGGTGATAAACACCGCACGGACGGACCTTACGAAACCGGACCACATCCCGGAAGACCGGCGGATTCTCATCGGAGATACACACCAGAAGGCCAAAGGCCACGGTGTCGGCGGCGACGTCGACGTCGGTGCCGAAGTCGCCAAGAACGACATGGACGAGATTCGACGCGCGTTCGACGACGTGGACATCCACGAAGTCGACGCCATCTTGGTCTGTGCGTCGCTCGGCGGCGGAACCGGAAGTGGTGCCGGTCCGGTCGTCATCAACGAACTGCAGAAGATGTACGACGAACCGGTGTACGGTCTGGGCGTCCTCCCCGGAAAGTACGAAGGTGGCCGCCCGGCCCTGAACGCGGCCCGGTCGCTCCAGTCGTTCGTCAACAACACGGACAACTTCATCGCCTTCGACAACGACGCGTGGCGCTCGAAAGACCAGACGGTCGGCGAGGGCTACGAAGGCATGAACCGCGAGCTGGCGACTCGTATCGTCACGCTCCTCGGCGCAGGCGAGTACGACGAACCGACCATCGCCGAGAACGCGATGGACTCCAGCGACATCATCCGCACCCTCGACACGGATGGTATCTCGTCGATTGGCTACGCGTCGACGTCGGTCGACAACAGCGACGGCTTCATGAAGCGGTTCCGCGAGGACCACGAAATCGAAGACAGCTCGAACTCCGCAGCGAAGATAAACGGTCTCGTCCGCCGGGCCGTCAACTCTCGACTCACCCTCCCGTGCGAACCGTCGAGTGCGGACCGAGCGCTCATCGTGCTCTCTGGACCGCCGTCCGAACTCTCGCGGAAAGGCCTCGAGAGCGCTCGTGAGTGGATCGAAAACGAAGTCGATACCGTCGAAGTCCTCGCTGGTGACGACCCCCGTGAGAACGCCAATGCGCTCTCTGCGGTGGTGTTGCTGTCGAACGTCACCCAGACGCCGCGAATCGAGGCGATCCAGGAGCAGGCAGTCGCTGCGCAAGAGAAGATTGCCGAACAGGAGGCCGTCCGCGAGGAAGAGATTGCCGACCTGATCACGGACAAAGACGGCAAAATCGACCCGGTCATCTGACCATGACTCCCGTGAACCGGGGGGGAACACACACCTCTCAGGGAGTGGTCCGATGAAACTCGCAGTCATCGGAGTCGGTAACGCGGGTAGTCGCATCACCAATCAGATTCTGGACTTCGAGCAGTCGACCGGTCGAAACTTCTGTAACGGAAACACGTTACTCATCAACTCGACCCCACCCGAGTTCGACGCTCCCGAACACGTCCCCGAAGAACGGCGACTGACGATTGGAGACGTCTACTGGGACGCAGATGGGTCAGATATCGACGGTGACCCCGACTTGGCGGCCGAAATCGCGCGCGAAGAGAAGAACGACATCATCCGTGCGTTCGACCTCATCGAGTTCCACGAGATAGACGGCATCTTGGTCGCTGCAGGACTCGGACGCGGAACCGGCGGCGGTGCCGGTGCAGTCGTCATCGACCAACTGAAGGAGATTTGTGACGACCCGATCTACGCTGTCGGGGTGCTCCCCAGCGACGCAGAAGGAGAGCAACCGGCACTGACCGCCGCTCGGACGCTCCAGTCGTACGTCGCCAAGGCCGACAACGTCATCGCCTTCGACAACGACGAGTGGCAGGACGCAGACTCCGCAAGCGTGGGTCGTCTGGACGACTCTGCTGGCGAAGACGAGCGCGACGACACGACCGAAGACGACCACGACGTGGACGTCGAGTCGGTCGGGAGCGGGTTCGAGAACACGAACGTCGCACTGGCCGAACGCCTCGTCACGCTGTTCGCAGCAGGCGAGTTCCGGAACTCGACAGTGTCCGAAAACCGGATGGACCCGAGCGACATCATCCGCACGCTCGACACCGGTGGCATCTCGTCTATCGGATTCGCTTCGAGCGACCTCAAACAAGCAGGCGGTGTCCGCTCGTGGGTTCGGTCGATGAGTACCCGGTTCTCTTGGATGCCTGACCCGGACTGGGCGTACGAAACCGAGACGGACGACGATGACGCGGCGACCGACGCGGCGAAAATCAACAGACTCGTCCGTGAAGCCGCGCAGTCGAAGTTGACGCTCCCGTGTGAGATTTCCAGCGCCGACCGGGCGCTCGTCGTTCTCACAGGGCCGTCTCGAACACTCTCCCGAAAGGGGTTCGAAGGCGGCCGATACTGGCTCGAACGAGAAGCGGACATCGTCGAGGTGATGGCCGGAGACGAACCGAACGAAAAGTCGTCGTCGCTCACCACCGTGATTCTGTTCTCGAACGTCACCGACGTAGACAGAATCGAGGAGATACAGCAGACGGCTCTCGACCATCAAGAATCCCTGCGTACCGACGGGGCGAAACTCGGGACGGCCGATTCCCAATGACTGACCCGATGGGCGGCGACTGGGACCGAACTCCGTGGTGGCTTCCGGCGTGGGTCGCGGCCATCGTCAGTGGCATGCGAGTCGACCTGCGGTGGTTGCACACGTCGTGGATGGATATCGTCTTCGCACGGGACCAAAGCAATTCGGTCGTCGAAAACCGGAAACCGGAGAGTACCGGCGGGGCCGCTGCCTATCACCTGTGGAGTGCTCTCGGTATGCTCGTTCTCACCGTGGTGTACCCACTGTTCGTGTTGGGGCTGGCGACTCGGTTCTACGCCCACCGAATCGACCGATTCACCGCGGGGCTTGGCTTCGCCGGCGTCGCGGTCTTTTCGGTCTTCGTCTGGGGCCTCTTCTCGGCAGCGACGTACATCTCTCCCATCGCGTTCGAGGGATTCGTCGCCGTCGTCGTTGCAGGTGTCGTGGCAACCATCTCTGCCGTTCTCGCACTGTACTTCAGACGTCTCGATGGGCGGGCGTCCACAGTCGTCGTCGCCTACCCGTTGGGCGTGACGGCTATCTTCCTTCCACCGGTCGTCGCATCGCTCTACTCACCGACGCTGGCGTCTATCGTCTTCCCGAGTTCGACGTCGCTCGCGATTTGGATTCTGAACAACATCCTCGACGTCGCAGGCATCGCCGCGTTCATCCGTGCCTCGTTCGAACTGCAAGGAGTCGCGTACGTCGGTATGTGGTTCTCCCTCGCGATTCCGGTCGGCTGGTTCCTCGGTAGCCTCGTCACGCTCGTCGACGGCGTGCGGGACTCGGGGGGACCGCACCATGTCGACGACGGCGGGTCCAAGTTGTACTGACGCCGGCTTTCGGTGCCACTGTCGTCTCCTTTCGCGGGAGTTCTGAACGCCTCGGTTTCGTCGAACTCACCGTCCGATGAGGGACCGCCGACCTGGTGGTGAATATCGGTCGTGAATCACACACAGCGATTCGCTCAGATTCGAGGAGAGAGGTTTGGTCAGATTCGAGGAGAGAGGTTTGGTCAGTAATCGTTCTCAAACACGGATAGTCCGCGCATATCATTATCTCTCTTTGACGTGTTTGTGTCCCTATGAATCTGGATATTCAGCAATTGGCTCTGGTGAAAGATAGCCGGCGAGCGTGGTGGAGAGGGTTCCGCCACACTGGGATGGCAGGTGACATCCGGAGTAAGCGACTCATCGCAGCATTGGAGGCCGCAATACCCGAACTCTCGTTCCACAGCGGCATCGTCAACACGGGAACGAAGCGGCACGATTGGGACAAAGAGGATTTGAGCAGCCAATGCGATATCATCGTTCACTCTGGACAACCCTGGGAACAGATGGAGGAGTACGTGATAGTGCCTCCGTCGGACGCCACTTGTATCATCGAGGTCAAATCGTGGGTCTCGAAAAAGGATTTCAAAGACGACGAGAGCGGTATCAACGCTCAGCTCACGAAATTGAAGAAAGAAACGGGGTTGCCTGTCTTCCTGGTCGCATTCCGTCACAGCACGCAGAGGGAAGACCTGATCTCTGCTTCAGTTGCGGACGGAACGTTCATTCTCGCGTCTGGAAGTAACGCAACGACAGAGAACATCGTCTATCCAGGTGCGTTACAAGCGCTTGTAGCCGCTATCGATGAAGCAGTAGAGGACCAACTCTAACCTGGTTGCTCTCTTCGGATCGCTCGTCGATGAAAATTCGGGGGACGAGATTATGAACCGAGCCGAGACGGTCACCCTCGTGGTTCGAGACGCCATCGGCGTCTCGTCATCACGAAAGACCACGTCTTTCGAACGACTTCGCTCGGGTGCTGCGACTCGTCGGGTTCAAATCTCTCTGGCCGCACTTGGCACTCGTCACGAAGTTCCTCGGTACAAGTGCGGGGGACGAGATTTGAACTCGCGAACCCCTACGGGAGCGGATCTTAAGTCCGCCGCTTTTGGCCTGGCTCAGCCACCCCCGCGCATGTGACCGTATTCCGAGGGAAGGAAAAGTGCTTTCGTTTTACCAGTCGACCGACAGCGTCCCGTCACCGTTCGGGTTCGGCGAGAGTTCTTCGTCTGTTCGGCGGTCGATGACGTGGATGACGCCGCGACCCTTCTTCGCGGGGCACACCTCTGCAGCGCGGATGTTCTCGTCGAGTTCGTCCTCGCCGACGAAGTACGACTTCGCACGGGCGAGTCCGGTTTCGAGGTCCATCTCCCAGTTGTCGGCGACCTCCGCGCACCGCCCCGCTCCGAAGCACTTGTTCGCCTCGAAGATTATCTTGTACGGCTTTTCTTCGACCGGTGGGGCGTTCTCGTCTGTGCCGAAGTCGCTCGGCTTTGGTCGCTCGGACTCCTCACTCATCGCCGGTGCTTACAACCGACCGGACTTTGCGCTGTCGGTCGTCCGCGACCACCCCGGTGGGACTATCGGGTGTGGGACCCAACTGAAGACGATGGGCGCGACGCCTCACGAGTACTTCGTCGACCGCTTCCGGAGGGCCACAGCGAGCGAACGCCGCCGGTTCGTCGCAGACCTCTGGGAGGCGCGCGGATGGGAGACGACGGTCGAAGACTCGCGCATCGTCGCCCACCGAGGGACGCAGACCGAACGCATCGCAGTGGTCACTGGCGGGTGGTTCGGACTGGGCCCCTCAGTCCCGAACGACGCTGAGGTCGTCGTCGCGCTCGCGCCCCTCTCGGCCCCCAGTGCACGCGTCGTCTCGGTGGACGAACTCTTCGAGCAAGTTCGGTACGGCCTCCCCGTCGAGGTCGGGAACCGACTCGTGGAGTCCCACTTCGGTGCCACTCTCGACGACGTGCCGCCGCCGTCTGCGACGGGGTTACCGCTCGTCGGAACCGTCACCGTGCCCTCGGTTCTTGTCGTCCTCGCCGTCGTCGCACTTCTCGTCCTCGCCATCGTCACGACCGCTGGCGTTCCGGGTGTCGACCCAGGATTCGGGGCGTCACCAGAGACCCAATCCTCGCCGGCGGCGACACCCGAACAGACGGCGACACCCGAACCACGACCTATCGCCTCTGGCGTGACGACGGCCGGTATCGAAAACGCGACACTGCTCGCTGCGGCGCACCGAGACGCGGTGTCCACCGAGTCCTACCGATGGACGATTGGCTACCGTGAGTCGATTGCCGGCGACGAAATCGGCCGCGAAGTCGAAGTCGTCCGTGTCGAAGAACCACACGTCTACTCCTCGGAGGTACAGCGTGTCAGTTGGTCGGGACTCAGAGCGTATCCACGTCCCACCTCGTCGGAGGATTCGTTCGCCGACGGAGCGATGCGATACGCTCGCCGGCCGAACGAACCCGACGGCCTCGCCGTCCGTGTCATCGACCCTGCGGTACTCGACGGTCCGGGGAGACAGGCCCTTCGTGCCGAACGCTACGTCGAGTGGTATCTCTCGACCGAACAGTCTCGGGTGGTGAACTCGACAGTCGAAGACGGCGTCACCGTCTACCGAATCGAAGGGAGTGGCAACGATTTCCCCCGCTCTCGAGACTACGAATTCGTCGCACTCGTCGAAGAAAGTGGATTCGTCCGGTCGATGCAAGTCTCCTACGAGACCCGTGACGGACTCGAAATCACCGTCTGGTCCGAATACGACTCGGTCGGCAGTACGACGGTGGAACCACCATCGTGGGTCGTCCGCGGAGGCCAGACAACGACGGCCGAGTGAGTTCGCTTACTCCTCGATTTCGACGGATTCGAGGACGACGTCGGACACCGGCTTGTCCTGACGGTCGGTCGGGACCGACCCGATATCCTCGACGACGTCCATGCCGTCGGTGACCTTCCCGAAGACGGCGTGCTTGCCGTCGAGGTGGGGCTGTGCACCGAGGGTGATGAAGAACTGCGACCCGTTCGTGTTGGGTCCGCGGTTCGCCATCGAGAGGACGCCGGCACCGTCGTGACCGAGGTCCGAGTGGAACTCGTCGTCGAAGGTGTAGCCCGGACCACCGCGTCCGGTTCCGGTCGGGTCCCCACACTGAATCATGAAGTTGTCGATGATGCGGTGGAAGAGGATGTCCTCGTAGAGCGGTTCGCCCTCCATCGTCTCGTCGGTCTCGGGGTGGACCCACGTCTTCTCGCCCGTGGCGAGGCCGATGAAGTTCTCGACTGTGTTCGGGACCTTGTCCGCGAACAGTTCGACGGTGATGTCGCCCTTGTTCGTGTGGAGCGTGGCAGTTGGGTTGTCGCTCATACTTCGTTGGTCGGGCGGGCGGGTGAAAACCGTGCCGCCTTCGGGACACCTGTCAGGAGACAGGTCGTCTGGACGGGTACCGTGTCACTCCCTGCTCACAGGAGTGGATGTGACCGTTCAGAACAACGCCAGAGTGCAGCACGAACTGCTATCGGGAGACGAGAACGGCCACTGGGATTATTGTCTTGCAACTCGAAAGCACGACTGAACTTCATATGGAACACAACGTTGGCAGTCTCGACCGGACGGTTCGTCTCGCACTCGGAGCACTCCTCGTCGTCGTCGGTCTCGGCGCGTTCGCTGGCCTCGTTCCGCTCGGGACGATTCCGGCGGCAATCGGTGTGGTTCTCGGTGCCGTCTTCCTCGTGACGGGATACCAGCAGACCTGTCCGCTCTACCTCCCGTTCGGAATCAACACGTCCGACAAACGGTAGTCGTTCAGGGCATCGACACACCCGAACAGCACTTGCGTCGCTGACTACTTTTCACGGAATCACGCGACCCCCCTACCTACAAGACATCCGACCGCATTGCGTCGAATATGCACACTGCGGAAACCGTGACGCTCGCTCGCCTCCCTTCTGGCGTCCCGGTGCAGACGACGGTTCACGTCTACGAACCAGACGACGGAACTGATGGGCCGACACTCTACGTGCAAGCCGCCCAACACGGTCGCGAGATAAACGGAACCGAGGTACTTCGTCGCCTCCACGGCCGACTCGAACGCGCCGAACTGACGGGACGAGTCGTCGCGGTTCCCGTCGCCGACCCGTTGACGTTCGACCACGTCTCGTACGTCACCGCCGAACAGATAGATTCGGTCAACTCCAACATGAACCGAGTCTGGCCGGGCGACCCAGAGGGGACACTCCACGAGCGCATGGCGGCGACGCTCTGGGAGTTCGCCAGCGACGCAGACGCTATCGTGGACCTCCACACCGGCAGTCCGGACATGCTCACGCACACAGTCTACCGCCGAAACGACGACGCCTCACGCGACCTGGCGGAAGCCTTCGGTGTGGACCTCCTCCTCGCAGAGGCCGCCGGCGAAGACGCCGAAGAAGAGTGGACAAAACGCAACTTCGACGGGAAACTCCGCGTCGCGGCCACGGAAGCAGGTATCCCCTCTATCACGCCTGAACTCGCGCACAACAAGCAACTCGTCGAACCGGCTATCGTCGCCGGCGTCGATGGCCTCCTCAACGTCTGCCGGAGTCTCGGTATCCTCTCCGGCGCCGTCGACTCGTGGGACGGCCAGACCTACCGCAACCACCTCGGCCGTGTCTCCGCGAAGACGTCGGGTCTCTTCGTCGCCCGCGAAGACCTGGAACTCGGCCGCGAAGTCCGCCCCGGCGACCACCTCGGGTGGGTGTACGACCCGACGAAGTACACCGTCCTGCAGGAAGTCGAAGCAGAACGCGCCGGCATCGTCTACTCGGTCGCCCGCGAAGCAACCGTCACTGCCGGAAAGACACTCGTCGGCGTGGCGCTTCCACTGGACGACGCCGAAGGCGAGTTAGCGACGGACGACGTGTTCGGTGACACTGACGACGAACTCGATATCTAGGTTTTCACCCCCTCGAAGTGGTGAATTTGCGGTTTGTGAGAATAATCTATATCGCCCCACACGTCGTCGAATCAACACGTACCCACGCTGTTGACTGTCAAGTCACAGTGTCGAGTGACCCCACGACGTCGCACGAGGCTCAGACTGTGGGAACCCGACGGGTCAGTAGGAGAACCGAATGACACCGAAACAGGACGGAGACGGACGAATCGATTACAAACGACGCGCGTTGCTGAAGGCACTCCCCATCGTAGGACTCGCGGTGGTCGGGAGCGGTTCGGCGTCCGCTGCAGCGGCCTATCCATCGGTCATTCCACTCCCCACAGGATTCCGACCTGAAGGAATCGTCACCGGTCTCGGCAACGAGTTTTTCGTTGGGTCACTCGCCGCTGGGGCCATCTACCGAGGGGACTTGCGGACCGGAAGTGGGGAGGTCTTCGTTCCCCCCGTCGAAGGGGGGGTCGCAGTCGGCCTCTCACACGACGCTCGAAGTAACTACCTCTTCGTGGCCGGCGGACCGACGGGCCAGGCGTCCGTGTACGACGCGAACACGGGGGCGTTGGTTGCCGACTACGGACTGCAGGGTCCACCAACCTTCGTAAACGACGTCGTGGTGACGAGGACGGCGGCGTACTTCACCGACTCGTTCCGGCCCGCGTTGTATCGAGTTCCACTGGGTGCTGGCGGAGACGTCCCCGACCAGAGCGCAGTCGAGGAGATTCCGCTCAGCGGTGATTTCACGTCGGTGGGTGGGTTCAACGCCAACGGCATCGACGCGCCACCGAATGGTGAGTACCTCATCGTCGTAAACTCGAGTACTGGACTGCTCTACAAAGTCGACCCAGCGACGGGCGATGCGACCGAAATCGACCTCGGCGGCGCGTCGCTGACAGCGGGTGACGGTATCTTGCTGGAGGGGAGAACGCTCTACGTCGTTCGAAACCAACTCAACCTCATCGCGGTGGTGCAACTCGACCCGGAAGCGACTGCGGGCGAGGTCGTCGACGAGATAACCGACCCACAGTTCGACGTGCCGACGACGGTTGCAGGCTTCGGAAACTCTCTCTACGCGGTGAACGCTCGGTTCGGAACCCCAGACCCAGCGAACGCGGAGTACGACGTGGTTCGCGTTTCGAAGTAGTCGAACAGTTACTCGGAACGAGCGGCGAGAGACGCAGCGTGAAAGTCGCCTCGCCTTCTCCTTTTAGAACGCGCGCAGGTCTTCGAGAACCTCGGCCGCAGCGCCAGACTCGATAGCCTCACGAGCCATCTCTAGACCTTCGTCGATGGAGTCGGCGTCTTCGCGGGCGTAGATGCGGAGTGCTGCGTTGAGGGCAACGGCGTCGGCGAAGCGGTCCGTGCGCTCGCCCGAGAGGACTGCTTCCGTAATCTCGGCGGAGTCGCCGGCGACGTCGTCTTCGTCGACACCCAGGTCGTCGTACTCGAAGTCCATGCCGTACTCGGCCGTCTCGATTTCGAAGTCGTCGAACTCGCCGTTCGTCCACTCGGCGACCTTCGTGTAGCCGGGGCGGATGTCGTCGTAGCCTTCCATGCCCTGGAACATGACGACGCGGCGCAGGTCGTGGTGCTCGCTTTCTTTGAACGTGTCCGTCACCTTCTTCGCGAACGCGAGGTGGTAGAACGACCCGAGGTGCGTCGAGGCGTTCGCCGGGTTGGCGATGGTCTCGATGGTGTTGACGAACGTGCGGACGCCCATGTTGTCGCGGCGCTCCCAGAGGGCGTGGATTGCCGGGTTGAAGTTGGGCTGGTAGTAGAAGCCGAAGCCGGTTTCGTCCACCATGTCCGCGGATTCGTCGGGGTCGAGTTCCGTTCGAACGCCGAGTTCGTCGAGGACGTGTTTGTAAGCGTCCTGTTTCTGCGTCGGGACGCGGTCGCCAGAGTGGACGACGACAGGCGTGCCAGCGGCGGCGGCGGTGACGCCCGCGGCGACGCCGAGGATAGCCGTCTTGCCCTTGCCGTCGTAGTTCGCCCCACAGTCGACGGGGTCGACTTTCGGCTCGGCGTAGTTGACGTGTTCGGCCATCACGTCGGTGTACGCGGCGAGTTCTTCGGCGTTGTTGTGTTTCCAGCGGTTGGCGAGCCAGAACGCACCGAGCGTCGTGTGGTCTGGTTCGTCTGCGAGGATGCGCCGCATCGCCTCCATCGCCTGCGCTCGCGTCATGTCCTCGGCGGATTTCGTTCCCGTGCCGACGACTTCTGTCATCAGACGTTTCAGCGGCCACTCCCCGAACTCACTGTCGACTGCTGCCATGCTCGTGTCTTCGAGTCAGTGTGCAAAAAACGTCCTGTTCGGTCTCGGTGAACGAGTACGCTCTCGCGGTCCGAAAGCGATAGGCCCTCCGACTCCTAACCCCGGACAATGACCGCGCTGTCGGACGACTGGCGGGCCGGCCTCGACGATATCGATGCCGCGCTCATCGACGAGTATCAGAGTGGGTTCCCGGTCCAAGAGCGCCCCTTCCGTGTCGTCGCCGAACGACTGGGAATCGACGAAGACGAAGCGCTCGAACGTGTCCGCCTCCTTCGCGAGAAAGGGATCTTCCGGCGGTTCGGTGCCGTCCTCAACCCACCCGTCATCGGCAGTTCCACGCTCGCGGCCGTCGCCGCGCCCGACGACCGATTCGACGAGATTGCCGAGATAATCAACGGCTACCAGCAAGTGAACCACAACTACCGCCGCGACCACGAGTGGAACATGTGGTTCGTCGTCACCGCCGGGTCTCGAGAGACTCGCGACCGAATCCTCTCGGAAATCGAAGACCGAACCGGTTGTGAGGTGCTCAACCTCCCGATGCTCACGGACTACTACATCGATTTAGAGTTCCCCGTGATGAACGACGACCGGTTCGCCCGTGAGAGTCTCGACGAGACGACGGTGAGCGCCACCCGTATCTCCGAGAACGCGACGGGTAACCTCTCAGACCTCGACGCACGCCTCCTCGTCGAGATTCAGGATGGCTTCCCGCTGACGAAGACCCCCTACGCCGACGTGGCGGCCGCCATCGACGCCGACACCGACGACGTCATCGCCGCTATCGAACGCCTGCTCGACGATGGCTGTATCAAACGCATCGGCTGTATCGTCAACCACGTCGTCACCGGCTTTCGGAACAACTGCATGGTCGTCTGGAACGTCCCAGACGACGAACTCGACGCTCGCGGCGAAGTCGTCGGCAGTCTCCCGTACGTCACCCTCTGTTACCACCGCCCCCGCCGCCCCGACCAGGACTGGCAGTACAATCTGTTCACGATGATTCACGGCCGCGACGCCGACGCCGTGGACGCCAAAATCGACGAACTCGCCGAGGAGTATCTCCCGTTCGACCACGAGCGACTCTACTCGACGGAGACGCTGAAACAGACCGGCGCGCAGTACGAAGAACTGGTGGGTTCGAGCGACTAACGCGCTGGCGCTCACACCCCAACCGTTCGTCGTGCTGAGACATCCCCGTTTCCAGTGGAATTCAGGTCTAACTCGTGCCCGACCGATGCCCGTCTCGTGCCCGAGTTCGGCAAAGTGACCCTGTCGTCGGCCCGTTCACACGCTCCGGCTATCGGTCGTTTCGCTCGGCCCACGGACTGAGTATCGCAGTGACAGCCTCGTTCATCGGCACGTCGACGCCGACGTCCTCGGCGTGACGGACGACCGCTCCGTTGAGTGCGTCGAGTTCCATCGGTTTGCCGTGTGTCAGGTCGTAGTGGAGTGACGAGTACATCTCGGGGGCGAGGCCCTGTGCGAAGTCGAGCCATTCGTCGACGAGTCCCTCGGGGAGGTCGACACCCTCAGCACGCGCGACTGTGGCAACTTCCGTCAGGATGTCGTGAAACATCTCCCACGAGGCGTCGGTCTCGCGAATCTCACCTATCGGAAGACGAGTCGTCGCCGTCATCCCGGCCTGCGCACAGATGAACGTGAACTTCCGCCAGAGTTCGACGGAGATGTCGTCTGCGAGCACCGCGTCGACGCCGTCACACTCGGACATCGCGTCGTGGAGCGCCTCGATTCGGGGCGTCTTTTCGCCGTCGAGTTCGCCGTAGACGAACCGTGCGGGACCACCGGTGTGTTCGACGACGCCGGGTTCCTTGATAGTCGAAAAGATGTACGCCACGCCACCGACCACGTGGTCCGCACCGACTTCGTCGGCAATCCAGTGCTCGCTATCGACGCCGTTTTGGAACGATACGACGGCAGTGTTCTCTCCGAGAAGCGGATGGAGGTCCGCTGCGGCGGCTTCGACGTCGTGTGCCTTCGTACAGAGGAGGACGTAGTCACACGCGCCGACGTCCGCGGGGTCCTCGGTCGCAGGGAGGTCCACGGTCGTGTCGCCGGCGACGCTCTCGACGCGCAGGCCGTCGGTCTGGAGCGCAGCGAGATGGGACCCACGAGCGATGAGGTGAACCTCGTGGCCCGCGTCTGCGAGTCTCGCACCGAGATAGCCGCCGACTCCACCGGCACCGAAGATAGCGAACTTCATGCTTCGAGTTGACGAGGCCGCATAAAAGAGGTTGAGGAGGCAGAGTCGTCACGTGGGTCTCGCAGGTCGTTCTCTCGGATGGAGAATCGGTCTCGATGGTTATCGTTGGCTGACACGAATATCTAGCGTATGCCTTCCATCAAATCCCGAATAACGTCCCACCCCGTCGTGTCGTTCTTCGTCTTCGCGTACGTGATTACGTGGACCATCAACGCGCCCGTCCTCCTGTTCGACATCGGCCCTTCGTGGACTGCGTGGGGTCTCTTTACGCTCGGCGCGCTCGGCCCGTTCCTCGCCGCAACCATCGTCCTATGGGCAGGTGGTCAGTCGGTCCGTGAGTGGTTCAAGCCCCGCCTCCGCTGGCGCGTTCCCCTTCGGTGGTACGTCGCTGTCGTCGGCATTCCAGTCGTGTTCCTCGCACTGGGAACGGCGATGTACGGCCTCCTCGGCTACCCGGTCGACCTCGGCGTCCTCGATTTAGGGACCGTCTTCTACCTCACGCTTCCGCTGTTCATCGTCTTCGAAGCAATCGTCGGCGGCGGGAAAGAAGAACTCGGGTGGCGCGGGTTCGCACTCCCACGATTACAGGCTCGATACGGAGCGGCCATCTCTGGCCTCCTCATCGGTATCGGGTGGGCCCTCTGGCACCTCCCGATGTTTTTCACCACGTCTTCCCCGCACGGGACGTGGCCACTCGGACAGCAAGTGCTCTGGGGCGTCAGCGTCGTCGGATTCTCTCTCGTCTTGACGTGGTTGTACAACGAGACGGGAAGCGTCTGGATTGCGATGCTCGGACACGGTGCCATCAACATCTTGAGCGGTCTCGTCCCCATCGACGCCGCAGTCGTCGGGACACCCTTCTACGAAGAGGTTCGTATCGCCGCAATCGGAACGTTCGCCGTGGCGGTCTGGATTGTCGCTCTCGTGCTCGTCGTCACGCGCGGTGCAGATAGCCTCTCGAAACACCCCGCGACGACGAGCGGATTACCTGATGCGACTGTTGCCTCGGCTACCCCTCGTCGGGCGGACTGAACAGAGAAAACGAGACCGACACCGGTTACAGCGGCGACAGTCGGGCCAACAACTGCGCCCCGCGAATTGCTCCTTCTTTCGCCAGATACCCGCTCTTGAGCGCGCCGACCCTCGCGAGATACGCCGATTTGATGGCTCCTTTCTTCGCCAGCACGCCGCTCGTCAGCGCGCCACGTTTGGCGTAGTACGCCGACTTCCGACCGGCCGCGCCGACGTAGTGTTTCGTACTCGTCGGAATCGGCGTCCGGCGGCCTTGAACCCGTGTCGACCCACTGCGAATCGCGTCGAGGATGTCGTCGCCCGAAAGCGAGGCGCGCGTCACGTCGGGTATCTCGATTTCGGTGTACGCACGGCCGACGTATCCGACTTTGTGCGCGTCACTGCCGGCGACACCGGGATACATGCGATTCGAAGCGAACCGGCGTGCGCGGCGGTTCTTGTACCCGGTAAACAGCCACGAGTTGTACGTCTCGATGGCGTCGAAGGCATCACCAGCGTTCGTGTCGTGGTATTTCGCCAGTTTGCGCTTGCGAATCCCGTGACGACTTCGTTGGAACGGGTGCGGAACGATGGCGACACCGCCTCGGTCACGAACCCACTGGGCCGTCTCGTCGAGTGGGCGACGACGGGGTGGGAGTTCTTCGACACCAAGCGCGAGTAGGTGGCCGTCCGCCGTCGAGACTTCGACGCCGGGGATTCCCACGAGGCCGTACATCGGGGCGAGTTGCGCCGCTCGAATGGACTCGTGGATGACGTCGTGGTCGGTGATGACGACGGCGTCGAGTCCGATTTCTGCGGCCTGCTCTAAGATGAGTTCGACCGGGTCGTCGGCGTCGTACGACCCCTCTGAGTGGACGTGCGGGTCGATTCGGACGGTCAGCGCGGACACAGACTCTCGTAATACGTCGGGAACGAAAAAGCCATGCCCGAAGCGTGCTAGCGCCCCACACCGTCTGTTGCTTCCCGGAAATCTCTCACAACCGCCTTCAGTCGCCCGGAGACGTCTGAAATCGCCGGGCACCACGCGCTCGTCAGTTCTCGCACACGGTTTCGTTTCAGCGAACCGTTAAGAATTCTCCCGTCGTGTGTTCTCATATGGCATCATCAGACGGGTTCGTCCCTGCTGTCGCACTCGACGAACTTCGTGAGGCGGGTCGAGAACTCGTCTCCGCCGATGGTCGGACAATCGCCCTCTTCGTCCACGAAGGCGAGGTGAGAGCGGTCGATAACGCGTGCCCGCACATGGGGTTCCCACTCGTCGAAGGAAGCGTAGACGACGGCGTCCTCACCTGTCACTGGCACCACGCTCGCTTCGAACTCTCGTGTGGCGACACCTTCGACCCGTGGGCCGACGACGTGCTCACCTATCCGGTCGAAATCCGCGACGGGACCGTCTACGTCGACCCACACCCCGAACTGGACGACCCGCCGCAGGTCCACTGGTCCAACAGACTCGAAGACGGCCTCGAACAGAACCTCCGTCTCGTGGTCGCAAAGTCGGTCATCGGACTCCTCGATGCCGGCGTCGACGCCACGGACCCGCTGGAGACCGGTATCCGATTCGGGTGTCGATACCGCCGACAGGGATGGGGTCCGGGACTCACGGTCCTCACTGCGATGGCGAACGTCCTCCCCGACCTCGACCCACTCGACCGCAAACGCGCCCTCTATCACGGCCTCCTCGAAGTCGGCAACGACGTGTCGAACGAACCGCCACAGTTCGAACAGGAACCACTCGGCGCCACGGACACGTCGTTCGACCGCCTCCTGTCGTGGTTCCGTGAGAATATCGAGGTCCGAGACCCATCGGGTGCAGAGCGCGTTCTCAGGACGGCCATCGCCGCCGGATACGACGACGACGACCTCGCACGACTCCTCGCGACGGCGGCGACCGACCACCGCTACATCCAGACAGGCCACGTCCTCGACTTCGTCAACAAAGCGTGCGAGGCGCTCGACCACGTCGGGTGGGGGTACGCCGACGAGGTGCTCCCGA
Source organism: Haloferax marinum (assembly GCF_009674625.1). Classification (GTDB taxonomy): domain Archaea; phylum Halobacteriota; class Halobacteria; order Halobacteriales; family Haloferacaceae; genus Haloferax; species Haloferax marinum. The sequence continues at coordinate 2,484,530 of NZ_WKJQ01000001.1, forward strand.
GTCTCGTCCGTGGACTCGCGACTGCAGACCGAAAAGAAGAGTCTGCAGAGTGGCGTCGCCCAATCGACCTCGCTGGCCTCCTCGACGACACGTTCGACGAACTGGACCGGTTCGTGGAGTTCGGGGCAGGCAAGACGTGGTCGCGTCCCGACGATATCCTCGACCCACTCCTCGGTGACGACCCCGACGCTATCGTGGATACACTGGTCGAAGCGATTCGAGACGGTGCGACGCCCGAAGAACTCGCAGACATCGTCTCGCTCGCCGCCGGCGTTCGTGTCGCCCAGTTCGCCACGAGCAACGAGTTCAGCGACTGGAACACGGTCCACCACACCTTCACTTACGCCAACGCAGTCCACCAACTGACCAAGCGAACGGACGCGGTGGAACTCTACCGTGGTGTGTTCGACGCCGCCATCAACGTCTACCTCGACCGGTTCTTGAACACGCCACCGGCACCCCTCCCCGACGTGAACCCCGACGCGAATCCGCAGGCCGAACTCGACACGCTCTCGGCCGCATTCGACGCGGAAGGACGGGTCAACGAGGCAGGGCGCGCCGCCGCCCACTTCCTCGACGCCGGTGGCGACCCGGCGACACTCAGACGAGAACTCGGCGGCGCACTCGTCACAGAAGATGCTGGGTTCCACACGTACCAGGCGCTCGAAGCAGGATTCACGCAAGTCGCCTCACGGCCACCAGAAGAAGCGCGGACGCTCTTGGTTGGCGTCGCGCGATATCTCGCTGCTCACTCACCGACGCGCCGAGAGCGAGAACAGACGTTCACCATCGCGTCGCGTCTCCAGCGAGGCGATTCGGTCCACGAGACGGGTAATACGGAGTAATCTCGGGGCTTTCCGCCTGCTCTCACCTGTCGGCGATTCGTTCGCCCGCTTCGATACCGCTCCAGAGAGCGGCGTGGACCCGACCTTCTCCGGTCGTCCAGTCGCCGGCGAAGTACAGGCCTTCCAACTCACCAGACCGAATGACATCTCGGTTGGCGACCCCATCGGGGAGCGCGTACCGCCACCCCTGGTCGTCTACCCAGTCCGGGTCGCGCAATCTGTCGTCGTCGAGGAGGTCAGCGACCATGTCAGCGACTTCGGCGGTTGCTTCGTCCTGTGGGTCGTCGTAGTGTTCGGTCGACCACTCGGGACTCGGTTGGACGACGAGTAGACTCTCGCCATCGGGAACGTGGCCCTCTTTGCACTCTTCGCGTGCGACCCACCCGAGTGGGTGGGCTTTGTCCGTGTTCACCAGCGCGTACCACGGTTCGTCCACCTCGAACGGGTAGTGGAGAACTACCGAGCGAATCGTCCGGTACTGGACGCTCCCGATGGCCTCACGGAGTCCGACCATACACTGGTCGCCCCACCCCATCTCGGTGAGGAGCGCGGCCGTCTGCGGTGCGGGCGGCGTCAACAAGACCACGTCGTACGGGCCGTGACGGACCCCTTCGTCGTCGACGACAGACCAGTAGTTGGTCTCTGGGTTGTGGTCGATGGCCGCGACGCGCGTCTCGCGTTCGACTGTCGCGTCGGTCTGTGCGAGCATTCGCTTCGCGAGTTGGGTGATTCCCTCCGTCCACGTCCACTTGTGTTGGTCGCGCGCGTCGCCGCGGGAGACGACACCGTCGGCGTCGAACGTCCACACCGGTTCTTCGATATCGACCAACCCATCTTCTCCCAGACTTCGAACGAGTCGCTCGGTCCGGTGGTCGTAGTCTTTCACGTAGTTTGCGCCGTGGTCGTACCGACAGTCGTGTTTGCGACGTGTCGCGGCGCGCCCGCACACGCCTCGACTCTTCTCGAGGATGGTCACGTCGACACGCTCGTCTCGAAGTGCGTATGCCGCTCCGACCCCCGCGGCACCGGCTCCCACGATACACACGTCACGAGTCATCCCGACACCCCGCGTGTGACTCCTGCCTGCATCGTATGAACCAGTGGGTTCGAGGCGCTAAAAGACTCGCACAGCGGCGGGATTAGTCGGACAGACGAAACTGATTCACGTCTCGCACTCACACACACGGTATGTACGATTCGGTCATCTTCGACCACGACGGCGTGTTGACGACGCTCGTCGATATCTCGCTCCTCCAAGACGCGACGTGGGCGGCGTTCGACGAACTCGGTGTGACGGACCCCGACCCAACCCACGTCGAACAGATGGTCATCAACGTCTCGCCCGACGACGTCCACACCGTCGCGGGCGCGTACGACCTCGACCCGGAGACGCTGTTCCGAACGCGCGACGAATTCTCGTCGTCCTACCAGTGTGCGGCAGTCAGAGACGGACGGAAGAGACCGTACGACGACTTCGACTCGATTCGCCGCATCGGGGCACCGTTGGGAATCGTCTCGAGCAACCAGCAGGAGACGATCGATTTCGTCCTCTCGCACCTCGACGTCACCGACTTGTTCGGCGTGGCCTACGGCCGCGAACCGTCGATGTCGAGCCTCCACCGAAAGAAACCCGAACCCTACTACCTCGAACGGGCGATGTCGGAACTCGGCGTCGAATCCCCGCTGTTCGTCGGCGACAGTGACACCGATATCGCCGCCGCGGAGGCCGCGGGTGTCGATTCGGCGTTCATCCGCCGTGACCACCGCGCCGACCACACGCCGTCGCCAGACCCGACGCACGAAGTCTCCGGCCTCGACGACTTGCTCGCTATCGACGGCGTTCCGGTCGACGGAGACGGGGACGTCGCCGCCGACGGGGGAGTTCGATGAGCCGCGTCCCCCGCGTCGGACTCGGAACGATGGGTCTCGACACGCCCGCCGACGCGACTGCGGTAACGACCGCACTGGAACTGGGCTACCGACACGTCGATACCGCCCAGATTTACGACAACGAGTCAGTCGTCGGTGACGCCATCGCTGCCGCCGAACCCCCCCGAGAAGACGTCTTCCTCGCGACCAAAGTCTGGGCAGACAGTCTCGCGTACGACGACGTGCTCCGGACGACTCGGGAGAGCCTCGACCGCCTGGGAACCGAGTACGTAGACCTGCTGTACGTCCATCGGCCGATAGAGACCTACGACCCACCAGCGACCCTCGCTGCCTTCGACGAACTCGTCGACGAGGGACGCACCCGTGCTGTCGGCGTGAGCAACTTCACTATCGAGGAGTTGGACGAAGCGCTCGACACGCTGGAGGCACCCCTCGCCGCACATCAGACGGAGTACCACCCGCTGTTCCAGCGACCCGAACTTCTCGAACACGCCGAGAGACACGACTACAGCGTGGTCGCCTACTCACCACTCTCGGGTGGGCGCGTCCGCGACGTCGACGAAGTCGTCTCGGTCGCAGAGAAACACGACGTCACACCCGAGGCTGTGAGTCTGGCGTGGTTGGCGGCGAAGGGCGTCCGCGTCATTCCGAAAGCGTCGAGTGAGAAACACCTCCGGGCAAACTTCGAAGCGGTGGACGTCCACCTCGACGACGAAGACATCGCCGCGATAGACGCTGTCGACCGGGAAATCGAACTGTATCCGGAGTAACCGTCGTCACCCGTTTCACGCCGGAAATATCATCGTTGATACCTGTCCCGGAACGATTATAATAGGAGGTATGGTGTGTCCGAGCATGCGGATTCCGAGTGGGGTTAGCGGGTTCGACGAACTTATCCAGGGTGGCTTCCTTCCACGACGACTGTACGTGTTGAGTGGGCCACCGGGGAGTGGCAAGACCACGTTCACAGCACAGTTCATCGCAGAAGGACTTCGAAACGGCGAACAGTGCATGTACATCACCATGCACGAGACCCAAGACGAACTCGTCAACGACATGTCGAGTTTCGACTTCGGGTTCGAGACGCTCACGAAATCAGATGGCTTCCGATACATCAATCTCGTGAGTCCGAAGGGGAAACACCTCCTCAATCAGTTCTCACAGAGCGGCAGTACGTCGAGCGTCCAGAGTCTCACGGACAAGATCGTCGCCTTCGTCAACTCTCGACAGGTCGACCGATTGGTCATCGACTCGACGATGCTCCTCCGACTGTTCTTCGCCAACGGTTCCGAGGAGATGACGCGGTTCCTCACGGCACTCAAACAGGGCGACGCGACGACGCTCCTCATCTCAGAGATGACAGACCCGTCGTCGTACTCCGACGAGCACTTCCTCGCTCACGGTGTCGTCTTCTTCCACAACTACCTCGAAGCGACGGGGATGACGCGAGGGATTCAGGTCATCAAGATGCGCGGGACGAATATCGACTGCGACATCCGGTCGCTCACCTTCACCGACAACGGGCTGGTCGTAGACCCCCGGTCGAAGGTCGACCTCTGAGAGTCTCAATGTACGAACGGGCTTTCGGAACGGACTGGCGAACGATTTCGGACGAAGAGGCGATTCGACGGATGTACGCGCTCGGTGTCTCGACGGCGCTCGGTGCGCCGAACCGAAGCGAGTTCGACCGAATTCGTCGGCAGGCGAGCACTGCGTACGGCCGGAGTGTCCTCCAACTCTCCTTCGAGGAGGGCAAACAGCGAGTCGCTCGCAACAAAGGCGAGTACGACTCGAAACAGGACCTCTGGGAGGCGCTGGTCGACGAGGAGACGACTCCATCGAACACCGGTCGTGCAGACGTGGCGATGCGCAAGCCCACGGACAAGCAAGGCGTCCCCGAAGCAGTCAGTCGAACTGGCGTCCTCGACGTCCGGCGTGACTCCTTCGAGCAACTCCGTCTCCCAGAGTTCCTGCGACGGGAGTAGCCGACGCGTCTTTCTCTCTCCGAACGCTAGAACGACTATGAGCGACGCCGAATTCACACTCTCAGAGGCCGAGTGGCGAGAACGCCTCTCCGAAGACGCCTACCGTGTCCTCCGCGAGCAAGGGACCGAGCCTCGATTTTCGGGCGACCACGTCGACCGCTCCGACGACGGTGTCTACCGCTGTGTCGGCTGTGGTACTGACCTGTTCACCTCGGAGACGAAGTACGACTCACACTGTGGGTGGCCGAGTTTCTACGCCGCAGAGGAGTCGAACATCGAACTCCGCCGCGACCTGAGTCACGGGATGGACCGCACCGAAGTCGTCTGTGCGACCTGTGGTGGACACCTCGGACACGTCTTCGACGATGGCCCCCAACCGAGTGGAAAACGCTACTGTATCAACTCTGTCGTACTCGACTTCGACCCGGAGGCAGACGAGGAGTGAGGCGCCGCCGAATCCCTGAATTCACGGAGTTAGGACGTTCTTAACTACTGAACAGTCACGTTAGCCTACTCGTACCAAACAGGGCTGGCGGCGTACGAACTGTATGTCTCGCGGGTACTCTACGACTCCTCACACACCTCGCCGGCACTCGGCGTTTACTCCGTACCTTCTCGTCGTCGTCGGACTCGTCACCTTCTGCCTGGCCGTCTTCGCACCGATTGCCGACCTCTCGGCCGGCCCCTCGCTGGTGAACGTCGCGACGAGTGGGTCGACACCGATGCTCGACGGTCGGACGCTCGTCGTGAGCGGTGGTCTCGTCCTCATCAGCACCGCCGCGACACTGTTTGGTCTCTTGCTTCTGTTGATTCGACTCAAGTAACGGCGTCTATCGAGGCCGAACAGGAGTGTGTATCCCCCGCAAGGAGTGTGTTCTCTCTGCAAGGAGTGTGTCCTTTCGAGAAATACGAAGAATAGCAGGTCGGTACTGCCCGAGCGATGTAGACTCGCCGTTCGGACTCAGGGTGCTTTGATGGGAGTCGCCAGAACCGGGATGTCGGATTCGATGACGACCGACCGCGAGACGCTCCCGAGGATGTTGTCTTCGAATCGCGCGTGGGTCCCCATCGCGATGAGGTCCGCGTCGATCTCGTGGGCGTACTCCAGAATCTGGTCGGCCGGGTCACCGTGGCGAAGGGTCACTTCGGCGTCGACACCGTGACTGTTCATCGTCGCTCGTGCCGTTTCGAGTGCGTCGGTCCCCTTCGCTTCGAGTTCTTCGGTCACTTCGTCTTGGCGCTCCTGGGCGAGCGTCAGGAAGGCGCGGTTGTCGACGACGTACAGGAGGTACACCGACGCCTCGCGGTCTGCAGCGAATGCCGCGGCGTCTTCTACGATTGGCGTCATCGAATCGCTCCCATCGATTGGCACGAGGATGGTGTCGTACATCATCTGGAGATTAGACTGCAACTGTATCAACCCTCTTAGTTAGTTCCCGATTCGTGGGAACTATTAGCCAACGAACAGCAGTCGTCGGGACACAGTGGTACAACGCGGCGGGCCGTGAAAATTCGTCTCTCGTCGCTGTCTGAAAGCGAACTAGTCGGTAGTCTCTCCTTCGCTGTCGTCTGAGACCGCAGTGTCGTCTCCATCCCGTTCGTCTCTCTCGTCGTCTCCTACATCGGACTCGAAGGCCGCCTCTGCCCGTCGCTTCCATTCTCGAACCCGGTGTTCGGAGGCGTCGGTCGCCGCGGCAATCTCGGCTTCGTCTGCGTCGCGGAGTGCAGATATCGTGTCGATGCCGCTCGCTCGAAGTCGTGCCGCATAGGCCGTGCCGATTCCGCGGATGTTCCGTACGTCGTCGGGTGAGCGTTCTTCTTCGGCGTTCATCTCGGCGTGGGCGACGACGTCCGCGAGTTGGTCGGTCATGGCGTCTACCCGACCGTCGAGTCCGTCGACCCGCGATTCGAGGTCGTCTATCCGTTCGACGATAGCTTCGTGCGTGTGTTCGACGGCACCGTCGTCTGGGATGGCTCTCGTCACCCCCTCGAGGTCCTCCCCAACCGCTGCAGAGACGACGGTTTCGTCCACGTCTTCCGTGGGTTCGACACTTTCCTTCGTGTCCGCTTCACTCACCTCGTTCGCGTCCGTTTCGTCGTCCGCTGCTGTCTCCTCACTCGCCGTGTCGGTCTCAGCTTCTGACTCTGTGTCGGTCTCAGCTTCTGACTCGGTCACTACCGCTCCCTCTGTGTCCTCGTCCGCCGAACTCGATTCGGTCTCTGATTCCTCTTCGTCGTCGTTCGGTTCGCCCCCGCCACGTTCGGCCGCCACGTCGTCTGGGAGGATGTAGACGAGAGCGTCTTCTGGAACGTATCCGATGACGTGCTTTCGCTTCTGGTCTCTCGTCAGGACGACACCACCCGAATCGAGTGCCTTGTAGCCGCCACAGTCGAAACTCGTCCCATCGGTGAGGAACACTCTCATGGTTTATCAGAGGCCACCTAACACGATATCGTTGTCACTTCCGTGACCGGTCTTTATCTTCGCCCGTCGCCCCTCACACTCACATGAACGTTTTCGTCATCGGTGGGACAGGACTCCTCGGAACCGGTATCGTTCGACGACTCGTCGACGCTGGCCACGACGTGACGAGTTTTCAACGCGGTGAGACCGATGGTGACCTCCCCGACGCAGTCACCCGAATCAGTGGTGACCGCGGCGACGACTCGCGCCTTCGGGAGGCACTCTCGGACGTCGCTCCCGCAGTCGTCGTCGATTTAGCCTGCTTCGACGCCGCAACTGCTCGAACCGCAGTCGAAATCTGCGACGGTGTCGTCGACCGCTACGTCTTCTGCAGCACTATCGACGTGTATCATCGGCCTCCGCCGAGGAATCCCGTCACAGAGTCGAGTCCACGAAACCCGCCGGTGAGCGACTACGCGGCCGGGAAGATAGCCGCCGAAGACGTCTTCTTCGAGGCACACGAACGCGGTGTCTTCGACGTGGTCGTCCTCCGCCCGTGGAACACCTACGGCGAAGGTGGCACGCTCGTCCACACGCTCGGGATGGGGTCGTACTACATCGACAGAGTCCGCGAGGGAAAACCGCTCGTCGTCCACGGCGATGGCACGTCACTCTGGGGACCGTGTCACCGCGACGACGTGGCACGGGCGTTCCGCGGTGCGGTCGAACGGCCGGGTGTCGGTGGGCGCGCCTACAACGTGACGAGCGAGGAGACGATGACGTGGAATCAGTACCACCGGCACGTCGCGTCCGCGCTCGACGCTCCCGAGCCGGACCTCGTCCACATTCCGACCGACGTGCTGCGAGAAGTCGCCCCCAACCGGACGCGGATGCTCCGCGACCACTTCCAGTACAGCACCGTCTTCGACAACTCCCGTGCAATCGCTGACCTCGGATTCCGCTACACGGTGGATTTCGAGACGGGTGTCGAACGAACGGTCGAGTGGTTAGACGACCACGACGCGGTGGACTCGTGGAAGACAGAACCGCTCGACGACCGACTGGTCTCGGCGTGGACCGAGGCGACGGATTCCGTCGTCGAGCAGTTCGACAGTTCGACCCGGTGACGCCAACTTCGGTCTCTCCCTAAATGTCGTCGAACGGGGCGGGGTACGAAAGCGCCCCACCTTCGCCGGCGTTCTCGCCCACTACCGCGACCATGAACACCTCTGGCGGCGTCTCGAACGGGTTTTCGAACCCTCGGATGCCTGCCGGGTGAAAGCCAAACTGTGAGTAGAAGTCGGGGTCGCCGTGGAGGAAGACGAGGTCGAACCCCTCGTCTGCGGCGGTGTCGAGCGCCGTTTGGACGAGTGAACTGCCGATACCCTGGCCTTGTTCGTCGGGGAGAACACCGACCGGTGCGAGTGTGAGTGCTCGAACCGACGGGTCGGCTTCGAGACTGACGCGCGTGCAGAGCACGTGTCCGACGACGTCGTCGCCGTCGCGGGCCACGAGCGAGAGCGACGGGACGAACGCGTCGGTCTGACGGAGGGCGGCGACTAACTTCGCTTCGTCGTCGGTCGGAAAGGCAGCGGCGTGTACCGATTCGACTGCCGATTCCTCGGCCGGCGTCTCGGGTGAGATGAGGACCATTACGTCCCCTCGTCGCGCCGACGTCAAAGGGGACTCGTTTCTCTCGATTCGTGAGAACTGACAGAGCTTTTTCACCCGATGTGCGACGATATACTCGTATGATTCGAATGCTTATGGCCGTCTTCGGTATCGTCGAACTCCTGTTCCCCGACCAACTCATCGACACGCTCACCAAAATCGCGTACGAAGGGGGAGACGAGATGAACGCGAAGCCCTGGGTGACCACGGTGGCGCGCATAGAGGGCGCCGTGTTCCTCTTCCTCGCGCTGTTCGTCGTCGGCAAGCGGTGCGGCGGCGACAGCGACGAAGAGTAGCCCTCTGGCTGATTTTCTCGGTGCTAAACGGTGCCGGCGAAGAAACGTGGAATAAGAGAGAGATACGACCTGTTCAGGCGAGTTCTGCGAACGCGAGCGACCCGCTCGTGTTCTTGATGTAGACACGAACGGTCTGGCCTTCCTGTGCGCCGGGAACGAAGATGGTGTACTTTCCGCGCTGGGCGACGCCGTCGCCTTTGCGGCCCGTGCCGGTAATCTCGACTTCGTAGGTGCGGCCTTCTTCCACTGCGTCGCGCTGGCGCGTCTTGCTCGCACTGGAGCGCTTCTGGACGGGACGGAAGGCACCACACGCCTCACAGCGAAGCATGTCGACGCCGTCTTCGGTCACGAGACGGGTGTCGGGCAGGCCACACTCGGAACAGGTGACGTACTCTTCGACGTAGTCCTCGATGGCCTCTTCGAAGTCGTTGATAGAGAACGACCCGCTGTAGCGAGCGCGGTCGCCTTCGAGTTGACCGCTCGTACCGAACGTGCGCTGGATAGCACTGTGGAGGTGCTCGCTCGTTCGCGAGAGCGCGTCGGCGATTTCACCGAGGTTGGTGAGTCGCGTGAACGCGCCGTCTGTCTCTCCCTCGGGGTCTGGAATCCTGAGGCGTTCTTGTTCGACGTTTCGTTCCGGAAGGATATCGAGCGCTCGGTCAAGCGCAGATTGATACTCCATAGGCCTTGGAGTGTCTGCCGACGTATAGCCGTTCCGTGAGCGTCTTTCCCGCGGGCGCGGCGAAGCCGCGAGCAGTCCTCTCCCGAGATGACGGGACGAGAGCGCGGAAGCGACGCGCTTCATCGGTGCGTGTATTCGTTTCACGACTATACGCTCACAACTGAACGGTACTCCTTCTGTGATGGCACGAGAAGTACCCAGTATGGACTACACGTGGCAGTACTACGACCTCGTCCTCGCCGGTATCTTCGGGAGTCTCGTCGTCGGCGTCTTCGTCGGACAGTTTACCACGGTTCACCCGACGACGGCCATCGTCGGGTTCAGTTTCGTCGCCGCCGCGGTGATGGGCCACGGACTGTTCGTCAACGGCCCAGTGGACGAACCGGCGGACCTCGCCGACGAAGTCGATGCACTGAACTGAACTGCTGAGCTGGACTGAACTGAACTGAACGCCGTCACAGAACCTGTGAGGCGCGTTCGCCGTGTCCTCCGGTCAGTCCTGTTTCTCGACGACGGTGTTCGTGAGCGTTCCGACGCCTTCGTACCAGATTTCGACGTCGTCGCCTGGTTCGACGAGGCCGGGGTTCGCCGGACTCCCGAACGAGACGACGTCGCCCGGTTGGAACGTGTAGCGCTCCGAGAGGAACGAGACGACTTCGGCAGGCGAAAACAGCATCTGCTGGGTGTTCGCGTCCTGTCGTAACTCGCCGCCGACGTGTGTCGTCATGTCGAGGTCCGAGGGGTCGACGTCCGTCTCTATCCACGGGCCGAGCGGACCGGACCCGTCGAACGCTTTTCTGGCAGTTCGTCCCGGTTGGTCGAGGGCGTCGAGGTCGTTGAGGATGGTGTAGCCACGGACGACGTCCGAAACGTCGGACTCGGCCACGTCCGAACACTCGCGGTCGATGACGGCCGCCAGTTCGCCGGCGTAGGTCAGTTCGTCGGTCCACGCGGGGTACTCGATGTCCGCGTCGGGGGCGAGCACCGAGACGGGCGGCTTGATGAACCAATCCGGTTGGTCTGGGATGTCGTAGTCCATCTGGTCGACTGTCGCCGCGTAGTTTCGTCCAACGCAGTAGAGCGCAGACGGTTCACACGGGGCGAGTAAGTCGGCGTCGTCACCGACGTCGTACTGTTCGCCGTCTACCGTGACGACTCCGTCGTCGTACTCACCGGTCACAACGCCGTCGTCCGTTCGAATCCGTGCCAATCGCATCGCCGTGATGTCTCTCGGCCACGTACTTCAACAGACGTGTCTCCGGAAGATTGTGGAGGTGGGACGTCAGTCCATCTTCGGCATCGACTGGTTCTCTCTGTCGAAGAGGTTGTGGATGCGCTCGGTTCGAGTCGATTCGAACTGTCGTTGACACCGGGCAACCCACGAGTCAGTCTCGGTGGTGTCTTGGGTTTCGTCGGCAGTTTGGGTCGAAGAACGGGCTGTTCGCAGTGTGGGTTCGTACGTCGGGTTCGCGTGTGTGCTCACGATTGTGTGGTGATTTGGGACGGGTCGGTCGGACGGCTATACGGCGACGAGGAGAGTTAGGGGTGTACGCGTACGACCGACATGTTGTACTCGGCTCTACAGAGCTATCTGTAATAAAAGTTCATGTTTAATCATCGGCGTCTGTCTGATTGCACTTGCGAGCGGAATACGTGGTGAATACGCGGAAGGAAGAGACGCCTCGTTACTCGTGGCCGGAGATACGGACCGGCTGGTACGGTTCTTCCAGATACTCGATGTCGGAATCTGAGAGTTTGATATCCAGTGCTTCGACGGCGTCTTCGAGGTGTTCGATACTCGATGTGCCGACGATTGGCGTCGTCACCCACTCTTTGTGGAACTGCCACGCGAGCGCGATTTGGGCCATCTTCACACCGTTCTCGTCTGCGAGTTCCTGCACGCGTTCGTTGACTGCGGGACCGCCGCCTTCGCCGTAGGGTCGGCCAACGTCCGCTTCGTGTTCGCCGCGCGTGGTGGCTTCGAACTCCTCGTGCGGGCGAGTGAGGAACCCGGCGGCCATCGGACTCCACGGCATCACCGCGATATCTTCTTTCTCACAGAGTGGCAGCATCTCGCGCTCTTCTTCGCGGTAGGCGAGGTTGTAGAGGTTCTGCATGGAGACGAATCGGTCCAGGCCGAGACTGTCCGACGTGTGGAGTGCGTCGGCGAACTGGTACGCCCACATCGACGACGCACCGACGTGCCGGACCGTTCCGCGACGAACCGCGTCGTCGAGGGCGCGAAGCGTCTGCTCGATGGGGGTGTCGTAATCCCAGCGGTGAATCTGGTAGAGGTCGACCGTATCCATCCCCAACCTCTCCAGCGAGTTGTCGAGTTCCTGCTCGATAGCCTTCCGCGAGAGGCCGCCCGAGTTCGGGTCGTCGTCGCGCATCTGCCCGTAGACTTTCGTCGCGACGACCATCTCGTCGCGGTCGTACTCGGCGAGGACCTCACCGAGAATCTCCTCGGACTCGCCGTACGAGTAGACGTTGGCGGTGTCGAAGAAGTTGATACCGAGGTCGATAGCGCGCTCGATGAGTTCTCGACTCTCGTCGCGGTCGAGCGTCCAGTCGTCCCAGTCGGTCCCGAAGCTCATACAGCCGAGGCAGATTTCGCTGACCGTGGTTCCGGTCGAGCCAAACGTCGTGTACTCCATACGTGTTTGTTCGGCTACACCCTCGTTAAAATTCGGTCGGGGACGATGACTGGATGCTGACTCTGTAATGGTGTTCGATTCAGACATTACTGCCCCGGCCGCATATTGTGCAAATGCCGCCAAAGTACATAAAAAGTGGCTTTACACCAGATTCAAATATCCCTGTCCAGTAGTCTCGCTCAGAGTCTTGTACGAAAAATACAATATGGGTTCGTATAATGGATATCACAATCGCATGAAACGGAGAACCTTCCTCAACAGATTAGGTACAGTTTCCCTCGGCGGCGTCGCCGCTGCGGGCGTGGCAACGACCGCCGCTGCAGCAGACGAGGGGTACGACCTCGAATTCGCACCCGGCGACACGTTCTACTTCGCCGAGACGAGTCTCGCGGAGTCGTTCATCTACGCGCCGCTCCAGGACGGGACGACCTACGCCATGCTACAGGTCCAAAACGGACTCTTCGACGTGGATACGGTCGTCGTGGTCCTCGCGGAGACCGGTGAGGCCCTCTCCGTCGAGAGTCTCGACGGCGTCCGCTACACCGAAGACCAAATCGGAGAGATGGCCGACCGCATCGGAGAGATGGCCGACCGAATCGTCTACACGGAAGAACTCATCGTCGAGACTGAGTACCTCATCGTGGACGTTATCGAGTTCTCACAAGAGAATCTCCTGACGTTCGTCGAGATGCTCAACCCGCTGAGCGTCTTCTAACCCCAGTCGAGGGTCACTCGACTCCAGATACCACCACCATTCCTTCTCGACGAGTCTCACGAACACCTCCGCTCCGTGGTTCGTCTCCTTTTCGGTGAATCCCCGAGCGCCACGTGCCGAGGTTCATATACCAATACGGCAGACGTCGTCGTATGGCCCTTCGTTCCTCGACCACGGTGCACCGCCGATGTCGGAAGAGCCTCGTCTCCGAAATCGTCGTCGAGTTGCTTGCTGGGTCACTCCCGAGAGTCGTACTCCTGGTAGATGACGTGGCCGCAGGACTTGCAGTGAGACGCATCTGGGTCGTGGTACTCCAACCCGCAACTCTCACAGACGACGTTGACCTTGTCTTTGTACGCCCACTCTTTGACTATCTTACTCGCCTGCCACGGGATGAGGACGATGCCTGCCAAGATTGCGCCCACTGTGACCCACCGTCCGCCCCGTGTGACCGGCACGATGTCACCGAATCCGACCGTCGTGAGTGCGACGACGACGAAGTAAAACGCGTCACCGAACGTGCTGACTTCGGGGTTCACTCGGTACTCGAACGAGTAGAACATCCCCGCGGCGACGAAGAAGATGGTCAACACGGTCAAGAGCAGTTTCATCACCCGGAGTGTTCCCACAGAGACGGTGCCGAAGAAGAACTCCTCGTCCTGAGTGAATCGGTAGAACCGAAGGACACGGACGACTCGAATCGCTCGCAAGAATCCGATGTTCGCCGTGATGATGGGTACCGGCGACACCAACACCGCGAGGGTGGGCAGAATCGCGAGCAGGTCTACGATGGAGTAGAAGTTGAATATCTCGGCAGGCCGGCTCTTGGCACCGTACACCCGGAGGACGTACTCGAGGAGGAATACGAGCGAGATGAGAACTTCGATTCGCCAGAAGGCAGTCTGGAGCCCCGCCGAGAATGGGTACGTCTCGAGGACGAACACCGCGACGAACACGAGGTTGAGGGCGAGCAGACCGATGTCGATGGCCTTCCCGACGGTGGTCTGGTGGTCCAGGAGGTAGAACCTGACGACGTCTCGCGGCGTATCGCCGTGGCCGGAAGGCGCGTGACTCCCCATACCGATTCATGCATCCGACAGGTATTGATGCCGTCGCTGACAGCCCACTTTCAACTTTCACGTCGGCGAGTTCGCCCTCGACAGAGAACGGACGCTTAGATGACGATACAGCCGTCGGGAAGCAACTCGCGTTCGGTGCGTGCTGCTTCTGGTCCTTCGTCGACGAGAGTGGGTTCGTCGACCGGTTCCGTAAAGCGGTCCGGGTCTGGTTCGACGGACTGGAGCATCGAGGAGAACACCGACCCTTTTCGCCCCCCGGCAGAGACGATACCGCCGTACTTGCGTTCGTCGAAGGGAACCTCGTCGGGGTGGGGGAACTCCTCGCGGAGTATCTCTGCTGTCTCTTTGATCTGCTCGGCCGCCTCTTTCTGTGAGTAGAGGCTTTCGTGGTAGTAGGTCTCTGCGTACTCCTCGTCGAGGTCTTCGGTGGAGTGCTCCGGAGACTCGTAGAGGACCGATTCGGTCGTCTTGTACCCACTGGCAAAACGGATGTTCACCGTGAAACTGTCTGGGTATCGGAGGATAATCGGGAAGAACATCATGTCGGCGACGGTGAAGCGCTGTTGCATCCGCCACAACCCCTCGAAGTAGTACGCAGTCAGCGCACCGATTCGGTCGGTCCGTTCGCCCCGTTGGTACGCCAGTGCAACCTCCTCGTAGTCGTCGCCTGCGATGTGGCGACAGCGGCGTTTGTAGGTCGCAGCGATGCCCTCGAGTTGCTTCTCGTAGGCTTCCAACAGCGGAACGTCGGGGTCTTCGAGCATCTCTGCTTTCCGTACTTGAGCGTCTGCGACGTCCATCATGTTCTCGTGGAACACGCGCTCGGCGTCTTCGTCCGGTAACGGTGTACGCACCGCTTGCCGGTACAACACCTCCGCGTCTCCGTTGAACCTGACCGTTCGCTCGCTCATCTGGTCACAGCGTTTGTGACGGAACGGAATGAAATCATCGATTAATGTCACTAATCGCTGATGTATTCTGGATGGGTAGTAAAAACAGTGCGAAAAAACGACACCAGTTCAGTTGGTCCAGCGTCGTTCAGTCGTCTGCTCGGATAACTGGGTCGGATGGGTCGACGACGTCGGTCACAGATACCTCCTCTTCACGATGACTCGGGAGGAACGTCGCCACTGCGAGCATGACGGCCGTGACTCCAGCGACGAGCAGAAGCGTCAGCTCCATCGATGCGACCATCGCATCCTGAACGAGTTCGAAGAGCACCTGTTGTGTCTCTGGAGGCAACGCGGCGTACGCGGCTTCACGCTCTGCTTCGGTGACGATTTCGCGTGCGTCTTGGAGTCGAATGACTATCTCCTGTCGCTCTTGGGCAGTCGCAGTGATACCTTCGGTTCGGAGAACTCCGTCGACGACGCTTCCGTAAAACGACGAGAGCAACGCCGACCCGAAGATAGCCGTTCCGACAGCATAACCGAGCATCCCCGTCGCGTTGAGCGTACTCGACGCCTCAGACACGTCTGTTTCGTCGACCGACGACAGCGTCAACTCGACGATTTGGCCCATGATGAGCCCGAGACCGACACCGATGACGGCCATCGGGAGTATCATCGAAGTAATCGTCATCGTCGTACTCGTCTGCCGGTAGAAGAGCAAGACTCCGACGACCATGGCAATCGCACCAATCTGGATGAGGTACTTGGGTTGGACGCGTTTTCGCCACCCGGTCGTTCCGAGTGCGAAGACGAACCCTGCGATAGAAAACGGGAGGAGTGCGAGGCCGCTCTCGAATGCCGAGAACCCAGCGGCCGACTGCAGGAACAGCGGGACGACGAACAGGAAGCCAGCCAACGCGACTGAGCGGAACACCCAGGTCGCGGCACCGGAGACGAACCCTGCGTTTTGCACCACTCGAATGGGGAGGAGCGGCGTTTTGCCTCGTCTCTCGCGGCGTATCTGCCAGTGGACGAAGGCCACGATGAACACGAGTCCGAGGAGGAGCAACCACACTGTCGGTGAGAGTCCCACTGGGTTGACTTGTGTCCCGCCGACCTCGAATGGGCGAGTCGCCCGAACCCACCCGAATTTCCCGCCGAGGATAAATCCGAGGACGACAGCACCGATACCGACGATAGAGAGGAGTGCACCGACCCAGTCGAGTGTCACGTCGGAATCACGGTAATCGGCGACGAACGGAACCAACGCGAGTGCGACGAGTGTGAGGATGAACTCACCGGCGAACCCGTATCGCCAGGTGAAGAACGTCGTGAGGATGCCACCGAATATCGGACCCAGTGCTGCTGCTGCTGCCGAGACACCGGCTAACAGTCCGAGTCCCATCGCGCGATGTTTGCCTTCGTAATTGATTGCGATGAGCGTGAACCCAATCGGGAGGAGAACTGCCGCAGCGATGCCCTCGATGACTGACCACCCGAGGAAGAGGACACCCATATTCCAGCTAATCGCCGCGAGCAGCGTGCCGATTCCGTAGAAGACGAGGCTCAGTGCATAGATTCGCTTGATGCCGTACATCGTCGCAACCCGGCCGGCCGGTAGCATCAACGAGGCCATGACCAATCCGTAGAACGTAATTGCGGCCTGCACCGACGTCACGTCGGTTTGGAGGTCCGAGACGATGGCCGGAACTGCGACGTTCATCATCGACGAGTCGATGGTTCCGATGAACATCGCCACACTCACCGTGACGAGCGGTGCCCAGTATCTAAACCCAGAGTTCTGCTCTCGCGTCTCGGCCGGTCCGTCGCTGTCTACGGGTGTCTGGGGTTGCATCTCGTTCCTCCGTACCCCTCAGACCGCCCTGCCACTCGACACGGAGAGGAGTTGTCTGGTTGATAAATTCGCTCGCTGTGAGGATATCCCTTCCGTGAATCAGACTCCAAGAATATCTGTCTCCGCGTACTCTCTGTCGTCTCGATAGGTCGTCACCACGGGGGACTGTGGCACTCGATACTGGAACAATGACACGCTGTCTGGCGATTGGACTCTCGGACACGGTGTGGTCGTTTCGGAGTCGAACTCGCGACCGAACTGTGGATACCACAGAAGCAGCGAGTCTCGTCGTCGAAGTGGCGGACGAACCCCGACAAAGCCGACTGTGCACGCACAAATGTCTACAATAACCTCTGAAATAGATACATCTTCAAAATATTCTGCGCTGCGAAAAACAAATCTCGGAAGTTTTATCCCTCTACTCCGATTTTGTCCAAAAGCAATGGCGAAAGGAAACGTTGATTTCTTCAACGACACAGGCGGCTACGGTTTCATTTCGACGGACGACGCGGACGACGACGTGTTCTTCCACATGGAAGACATCGGCGGCCCGGACCTCGAAGAAGGCACAGACGTGGAGTTCAGCATCGAATCGTCCCCCAAGGGACCACGCGCAGCGAACCTCACCCGACTTTAAACTAGTTTAGTACACCGCTTTACGGCGGCGAAAGACACCGATTTTACGGACAACTACCGCTCGTGAGCAGTGGCTTCTGGTCACCCGAACGAGACCACTTTGTCCGTGTGTTCTACGATGCCCAAGAGGTCACTCATCGCCGAGTGGGGGCGGAGTTCACTCGGCTCGAGTCCCCGTGAGTCGAGACACGTTCCACAGGCGAACAGCTCACCACCCTTGTTGACGTACTGCTGCATCACCCCACTGGGATTGAACGCCTCAGTCTCGATATCTTGGGCTTCGACACCGTCGCCCAGGAGGAACACTTCGACGGTGTTGCCTTCGTCGAGGGCGGTGTTCGCGAGCCTGAAGGCGTTCCAGATACGCTCTGCTTCGTTCGTCTCGATGATGAGTCCAAGATGCATGGCTCACGGTTGGTCTTATCGGCCCTTAACGACGTTTTTGATTCTCAGAGCGCAACAACGACCAAACTCCTCCGGCTCGATTCGACACCCAACTCGGGAGGACGGGAGTCACTCGTCAACACTCGGTGGGAGTAAACTGTCGGGCCGTCGCCCAGTACGCAACCCCAGCGACGCCAAAGAGAAGTGCGATTCCCGCGGCGACCCACGAGAGGCGAACTGTCCCGGCGTGTTCTGTCTCCTCGATACTAGCTGTGAGACGTCTTTCGACGTCCTCAGCGAACGTCGTCGCGAACGCCTCCACCTCGTTCCAGTCGGTGTACTCGTAGTCGCGAGACGTGTCCGTGTCACCGGTCGTCACCGCCGAGACGAGTTTGAACACTGCACGCTGGAGCGGGTCGTACTGGCTGTACTTCACCGCGCCGGCGAATCGGCCGACGTGCTCGGGGTGCCATCCCGTTTTGGTGACGAGCGAGTCCACGAACTGTCGTGCGCCGTCCTGTGCCCACCTGAGCGGGACGGTGGACGCGAGCGATAACTGGAAGAACCCGTTCGGTCGGGTCGCGAGCACCTCTCGGTTCGACTCGACGAACTCGACGACGTCCAGTCGGTGTCTGCGATTGTTGACCGGTGACCCGACGAGTACGGCGTCGAACTCCTCGACGACGACGTCTCCTCTCTCGGTGACGCGTCGAACCGTGACGTCGTGTCCTCGGTCGCTGAGAACGTCTTCGACGTGTTCGGCTACCTTCTGTGTCTGTCCCTCACCAGATCCGTATACGACGAGAATCGACGCCATCTACACTCACACGGGAGAGTACGTGACACGACGTAATGAACGTCTCTGCGCCCGTTCACGCCGATTTGCACCGAAATCACCCAGGAGGACACCTTCTGCGATCACCGAACTCACCCAAGAGAATACCTTATGCTATCTGCTAGCATTTACTACGATAGGCAAGGGGGCCCGATGGCGCTCGACTCTCAGGGACTGCGTAGATTGTTCCGTCGTCCTCCCTCGGTCTACACTGCCGAGGGAGGTAGCCCACGTCACGCCTCGTGGCTCGAACTCTTCTTCGACCTCGTGTTCGTCGTCGCCATCGCGGAGATCGGGACGAACCTCCACGACAACATGACGCTGGAGGGCGTCCTCTACTTCCTCGGTGTCTTCGCCCTCGTGTGGTGGGTCTGGCTGGATTTCAGCTACTATGCCGACCTCTACGCGGACAAAGACGTCGTCTCTCGGGTGAGTCTCGTCGGCGTCATGTTCGTCGTCATCTTCCTCTCACAGACCGTCCGCGGTGTCTTCCACGGCGACACGTTCACCTTCGGCGCGATAATGCTGTTCTTGCGTCTCGTACTCACGGCCCTCTATCTCCGTCCGGGAGTGAGCGCTGCAGACTCCGGACCGAAGTTGTTCGTCGCGACGTGGATAACCTCGGAAGTGCTCACGACGAGTGTGTGGGCACTCTCTCTTTTCGTTCCCGACCCCGGCCGGTTCGGACTGTGGATGGCCGCCTTCACGATCAACATGGCAGGCGTCGCCGTCATGTACGTCGCGTTCGACACGGTTCTCGTTCAGGTGTCGCACTTCCCCGAACGCCTCGGACTCATCACCATCATCGTCCTCGGTGAGACGATTCTCGCGGTCTCGTTCGGCACCTCCATCGCGACGTCGGGGGTCGACCTCAGACTCTCTCCGATGCTCGTGGGACTCGGTGGGTTCGTCCTCGCTGTCGGTGCCTGGTGGCTCTACTTCGAACAGTTCGACGAGGACGTCATCGACCGGGCACTCACGGCACCTCGTGACCGACTCCTCCGTGCCAGACAGGCGGCGCTCACCTACGTGTTCAGCCACTACTTCGTCCACGTCGGCATCGTCGCAACTGGTGTGGGTGTCATCCTCGCCATCGAGGCCACCACCGACGGCACGCATCTGGACCTGGTCACCCGATTGGCTTTCTGTGGTGGTGCTGCTGCATTCGTCGCCGGCACTGCGTTTCTCCATCGAGCGATTCTACAGGTCTCGAGCGAAACACCGTTCGATACCCGTGTTCTGGCAGTCCGGACCGCGGCAGTGCTCCTGTTGTCGTCGCTCGTGCCGTTCGGTGGGCTGTTCTCACCACCGGCGCTGATGGCTGTCATCTCCGTCGTCTTCGCCTCCCTCGTCGCCTTCGAGACGTGGGTCAACCCGTGGGTCGACTCGGTCGTCTCTCCGGCAAAAGCGTGAGTCACCACTGTTGGCGCAACACCCACCGAGCAGGGAGGGCGCGGAACCGAACCACCAGTGTCGTGTGTCTCTGAGAGGGTCCGTTCGCAGTCGATAGCACGTCGTCTTCAGTCTCCAGCTGGCGCGTCGATACCGTCGAACAGTACCTGTAGGGTCCTGCGAGCGGCCGATTCGAGGGCGTCGGTGAACGCCATGTAGTCGCTGACGTCCGCTCCCGTCGGTAGTTCGACGATGTGAAGTGGGTCGTTCGCCCGGAGTTCGACGACTGCTGGGTCGAACGACCGCCGCTGTTCGGGATACACCACGAGTCCCGGTGCGTCCTCGAGCGACTGGTAGGAGATTAACTGATAGAAGTCGTCTCGTCTGGGCTTTCTCGACGTGTTGGACTTCCACTTCACGTCACCGACGGCCGCGACGTCACGGTCACTGTTTCGAATCAAGAGGTCAGGGATGATTCTGAACTCGTCGTTTCGCGTGACTGGGCGAGCCTCCTGCGTCGCTATCGTGTAGCCCGCCCGTCTGAGCCCTCCTTCTTCGAGTGCCCGCCGTGCGACGTCTTCGAAGACGGTGCTCAGACTGAACAGTAGCGAGAACGAATCGGTGGACCCACCGACCCCACCGGCGTCGTGGCTTCGAAGGACGTATTTTGCTATCTTGAACGCGTCGTGGAACTGCTCGTTTAGCCGAGTGAGTTCGACCGTTTCGAGCGTCGAAGACTGGATGGGGGTTCGAGAGACGTGGCGAGCGAGGTCGCGCTCGAGTCGTTCGAGTGCTCCTCGAAGGTGCTCCGTCTGTACGTGTCTCCGGAACGTGAGTACTGCTTGCAGGAGTGCTCTGTTGAGCGGAGTGTCGTAGGTGAGTTCGTCGTGACGACACTCGAACGTCGTCGACACTGGACCGTGTCGCTGGAGTTGGCGCGAGATTTGCAACCGCCCACGAATAGTCGAACGACTGTCCGTCCTGCGCTCGTAGTTTCGGTCGAGCCCATATCGGAGTGCCTCTCGCAACTCGGCGAGGTACAGCGCGGCAACCGCGTCGATGAACCCCTCTCCGTCGTCCACCGTCGTCGGTCGCTCTTCGATTACTGGTTCGATTCGCATCGCGTACTGGACGAGCCATCCGAACCGATGTGGTGAGGTTCGCGGGCGTATCCGAAGTTGCCGACCGTTTGGGAGGCCGACTACACCGACCACGCTGTTACTCTTCCACTTGTACGCGACGCGCGTGTCTCCCTGTGGTCGGCCGCCGTCACGCCAGAGTTCCAGGAGTTCGTTCTCGTTGTACCGCTTGGCTCGACGAATCGACGAGTTCACCTCTTGGAGACACTCGTACTCCGCGTGGGACAGCCATATCTTCCCAGGACTTCCGCGTCTGTTCCATCTCGTGCTTTCGGTGAGTTCGATGTCGTCGAGTGCTTGCTTGCTCATCGCAACTCGTCTAACGCCGTGGCGAGTCCCGCCTGGTCGAAACTCGCAACCTGCTCGGTCTCCCAGTCGATGAGGTCCACTGTCGCTCCGTCGAACAGTTCTCGCCTGAGACGGTCGAACTGTCCGAAGTAGTGTTCTTCGAGCATCGGGAGAATTTCGAACCGCCAGACGTCTACGACCTCCATCGGCTCTTCGAACTCACCGGACTCGCTGGCGGAGTTGAGAAGGTACGAGTGACCGAGTTGTTGGCCGCGGTCGAGATTGGACCGGATTCGCTCGTTCAGTCGGCGAAGCGCGAGAATCGACCGGGCGACGAGTGGGTCGACACTCGCGTCACCCGCTGCGGCCGCTTCGACGTCGTCCCAGCTGTCGAAGTCGTGTGCAGACCTGAGATACTCGTAGTCCGGTGGGAAGTGTCGGAAGCGGAATCGACGGCGGAGCGCGGCGTCGACCAGCGCAATCGAACGGTCTGCGGTGTTCATCGTCCCGATGAGGTACAGATTCGGCGGGATGGTGAACTCGTCTCCCGAGTGGGGGAGACCAATTCTGAGTTCGTGGGCCCCACCGGCCCGCTTGTCACTCTCGAGAAGCGAAATCGCCTCGCCGAACAGTTCGGCGACGTTCCCACGGTTGATTTCGTCGAGAATGAGCACGTACGGCGCTGCTTCGCCGGGTGCTGCGGACTGATACTCGTCGTACGCTCGCTGGACGATAGATTTGAACGGGCCGTCTTTGACCTCGTAGCACACGTCGCCGTCGTCGTCGGTCCTCGCGGTGAGTCCCTCGACGAAATCTTCGTAGGTGTACGCAGGGTGGACTGTCAGGACGTCGACGTTGTTGGTCACCGAGTCGACCCGGTCGTGCTCGCTCACCCACCAGTGTGCAAAGTCGTACGCCTGCGCCGTCTTCCCAGTCCCTGGCGGTCCGTGAAACACCATCTGCCCCGTCGCTTCGAGATGACGAACGAACTCCTCGGCGTCGTCGGGTTTTGTCACGGGTGGGTTCGGCGGCTCGGCCCCGTCGGTCCCCGCCCCCGAACCCCCCTCTCCGCCCGCGTCTATCTCACCGAAGTCGTCGACGTCAGCCAACTTGCCGTAGAGTGGGAGCAACTCCTGGAACGCCTCTGCGACGAGTGGGACGACATCGTTCGCCGTCGTGAGGTCTGTCGCCGTGAGGTCGACGGTGAGTAACATCCCCTTCGAAACAGAATCAGCGTGTCTCTCGATAGCTGTTGCCGACGGAGAGCGCAACTTGTGGTCACCGATGTGCAACACGTAGTCGTCGTTGTCCTCGAGGAACTCCGCGAAGGTGGTGCTGTGGACTCGCAGTCTGGAAGCGACCACTTCTTTCAACTCGGTGTCGCCGGTCGTCGGATTGAGGTAGATGCCACACAGAACGTCTCGCCCGAAAAACCCAGACTTCTCACCTGGGTTGAGCCCGAACTCCACCTGGAGCCCTTTGGTCGGCCGACCGAACTCCGACATCGTCTCGTGGGCCATCCCGAACCAGATGTACGGCGACGTTTCGATGCTCGTGTGTGCCGGGCCGAGGTACGGCGAACCGGGACTTGGCTCTGACCAGATCAGTGTCTCGAACCAATCGTACTCGAAGAACTCTCTCCCTATCAGGCCCGAGAACCGTTCGAACGTCCGCGCAACCGCTTTCGACCCCTCCTCTGAGTCCGCACCACCGAGGAGCGATTCGATATCCGCTTTCGTGAACTGGATAGAATCAGCTTGTCGCTCAGCCCCTCGAAATCCGCGTTCGTCGGCCAGGGATTCGAGTGTCTCTCTGTTGTAGATAATCGCGTGGACGTCGTGGACGTCCGCGTCGGGGTCGAACGACGATAGCTCGTCGAGGATCTCCTCGTAGCCGCCGACGAGATGACTGTACTGTGTTGCGGTGTCCCGTTTGCTGGCGTTTTTGACCTGATAGTCGGTGTACTCGTCGAAGAACTGTTTGGTGGCCTGATACTGATATGCGACGTACGATTTCTCGGAGAGCAGTTCTAAGACGAACGTCGAGAGGCCGTGGAACTTGCTCGATGACCAAGAACGAGGGAGACCACGCTTCTCCCCGAGTTTGGTGAGACGGGGCTCGAAGAACTCCTCGAACTTGCGAAGTCGTCGGTCGACCGGTTTGGACTCGTCGAGGAGCACCGAGAACATGGCCGTCGACCCCTCGGGCTCGCGCTCGAAGATTTCCTGCATCGCTTCCCACCGGTTGTATGCTATCGTCGGATGCTTGTAGGCGAGACGTTTGCCGCCGACCGTGGTCTCGAGGATTATGTTCAGTAACGTCTCCACGTCCTTCGGTTCGAGGTCGTCTAACTGGGCACCGTCGAGGGCCTGCTGGCACGCTTGCGACACCGCGTGCAACCAGAACTCATCGGTCTCTGTGGAGTCGAATATACGGGCACGTTCCTGTGTGTATACTGCCAATAACGGTTCGAGGTCCCGGTGTATCTTCACGCTCGTACTGACATGTATGATTACATAAATTGACTGGCACGGTTTTCGGAGTTGATACTGACGCTGGGCGATTGTCTCACCGAATCGACCGCTACTGTGCCCATGGACGCTGTGCTAATTCACACGAGACGTGGGCCCGAACTGACCCGTCAGTTCACTTCGCTTTCGGCACTAACAGAACACCGAATCCGTGACCACAACGGGGAGTTGTACGAGGTCTGTGTCCGATTTGCAAACAGATTCCTCTGCGAGTCCAGTCTAAGGTATGTGGCCTCGGCACTCATAGGGCTCCGCATCACCGAGTGCCTAGTTCGGTTCGGAACGGTGCCGTCGTCATCGGCCACCAGAGAGTCGACGCGCATCCGAGTAATGACCATCGGTCTGCGACCACGAGACGCCCGACTGCTGTACTCACGCCTTCTCCAACGCCGTCACGTCGACTCGCGGGTACGACACGCCGCCATCGAGTGACCCCTCGCCGGCGACGACGCCCCAGAACCGGATTCGTTCGCGGTCGAGCAACCGAAAGCCGATACTGTCGTCGAAGAACCGCCCAACTGCCCACCGGACGACGACGTCGCCGCGGACTCGCCCGGCGTCGTCTTCGACGGTGACGATGGCGAGTCGGGTGTCTTCTCGTTCGATAGTCTCGGTGATGCGTCCCGTGTAGGTCACGGTCGTGCCGATGTAGGACTCTGGGTTGGCTCGGAGGTCGGCGTACGGAATCGTCGTCGCGTCGTCCGGTTTGTCCGACGCCTCGGTCGTGGCGTTCGTCACCCTTGGGTCGTCGGAGAGCGGTTGGGCCGTCGGAAACTCCCACTCGATAGTCGGTGGGTTGATATCGGGGACGGGAAGGTGCGAGTCGACCCACGAGACACTGCGGGAGGCCCGTGCACGGAGTTCGGGAGACTGCTGGACGAAATCGGAGATTCGCTCGACGACGAGATAGGTCGTGAAGCCGGCGACGACGTACCGTCCCGCTTTCTCGAGTGCTGCCCGGCGGGAGACCCTCTCGTCGGCGTCGGCTGGGTGGTCGTCCCCGGCCGTTTTCTCGTCGTCCCCGGCGTTTTTCTCGTCGTCTTCGGCTATCGGGTCGCCAAGCCAGTTCGTCTTCGGTCGCTCGTCTTCGTCGTCGCGGTCGAATCCGCGGACGAACGATTCGATGCCTGCCTCTCGGACTTCGACGGTGATAGTCGGCACGTCGAGTTCGACCAGACCGGGGTGGTGGGCGTCGTCCTCCAGGCGTCCGCGTCCCACTGCCGCGACGTACGGTTCGACGTCGGCGCGGTCACACTGGCGGACGAACGCGCTCATCTTGTCCGACGTGAGGCGCGTCGAGGTAGAAATCCAGAGACGGACCGCTCGGTGGGTCCCTTCGGGCGTCTCGCCTTCGGCGTGGACGTGGACGTCGGGGCCGTGAAATCGGACGCGTGTCTCGTATCCGCGTGCCTCCCAGATTCGCTCGAAGATGGCGGCGAGTTCGACGTCGGAGCGGTCGGCGACGACTGCTCCGAGCGGCCGGTCTCTCATTCAGTTCGACGGTGGCACACAGGGACTGTTAGCTGTTTTCACCCAGTTCTCGCCGATGAGAACGACAGCGGCCGTTCGGTACTGCCGCCCCAGCGAGTGGTCTTATTCGAGACGCTCTCGTGCGGCCGCGACCAGAAGCGGCAGCATGATAGTCGCGTCGCCGAGGACGGTGGCGTTGCGGGCGTCTTTCTCCAGTTTGCCCCACGAACGCGCTTCGTCGAGCGTCGCACCCGAGAGACCACCGGTCGCCGCGGGGTCCATCGTAATCTGGACGCCGTAGTCGTACGCACCGGGTGTGACGAGCATCGTCTGGAGCGTGAAGTTCTTCGGGACGCCGCCGCCGACGAGGAGACACCCGGCTTTGTCGGCGTCGTACGCGAGGTCGGTGAGCGGCGTCATGTCCGAAAGCGCGTCCAGCGAGAACGACGACGTCTGGGAGTACATCCACGCCTGCAGGCCGAGCACGGAGTCCTGCACAGCAGGACAGTAGATGGGGACGTCGGATTCGTAGGCCGCGGCAGCGACACCGGCGTCTTCCTCGATTCCCTCGGCTTCGTTGACCTCGCTGTTTGCCCGCCCGAGTTCACGGCAGAGGCGCTCGATACTGACGACTCCTTCTTCTTCGAGTGCTGGGAACACCTCGTTTCGCAGGTGCGACTCGAACAGCGCGAAATGTTCCTGTGGCAGGTAGACGTTGTAGATTCGGTCGACTTCCTCGTCACGGAGCGTCTCGTCGTGTTCGCGAGGCGTCTTCTCTTCGTGGTGTTCGGCGCCGTGATGGTGCTTGCCGCCGATTGCTTCGATAGCGTCGTGGGTCAGGTTCGCGCCCGTCGTCACGAGCGCATCGACGTAGCCGTCGCGGATGAGGTCGGAGACGATTTTTCGCATGCCGGTCGGCACCATCGCGCCCGCCAGCGACATGAAGACGGTGCAGTCGTCGTCGGCCAGCATCTCGGCGTAGATATCTGCTGCTTCGTGGACGTCTGCCGCACCGATACCGGCGTGACCGTACTGTTCGACGAGTTCGCCGACGGTCATGCCGCCGTGGATTTCGGCGTGACCGAGTGGGTCGTGGCTGAACTCCTCGCGCTCCGGCATCTCGTACCCGCCGTCGTGGTCGTGTCCGTCGTCGGAGGCGTCGGCCTCGTGGCCTCCATCGTGGGCGTCGTCGTGGTCGCTCATGCGATGGAGTGCGACGCCCGAGCGTTTGAACGCCCCGGTCCGACGAGGCTGTGCGGACGGTTGGCAGACAGGAACGGTAGAAAACCAGTTCTCAATTCGGTGGGATGGCTGACGTTACAATCCAATGAGGTGGCTGACGTTACAACCCGGTGGGGTGGCTGATGAACTCGGTCTCCAGTCCCATCTCGTCGGCGAGTTCTTCGAGATTGCGAACCCCGAACGTCTCCGTCGCGTAGTGCCCAGCGAGGAACACCGAGATACCCGCCTCACGCGCTTCGTGGTACACCTTCTGTTTGCCTTCGCCCGTGACGAGTGCGTCCGCGCCCGACTCGATGGCTTCGTCTAACCAATCGACGCCAGACCCGGTGACGATTGCGACGTCGGAAATCTCGTCGGGACCGAAGTCGAAGACCTGCGTCCCCTCGTTCCCGTCGAGTTCGTCCAGCGCGTCACGAATCTCGTCGGCCGTCTTCGGCGACTCGAACGACCCCGACTGGCCGATGTGGACCGGGCCGAGGGAGCCAAATGGGTCGCGCTCGGTGAGTCCCAGATGGTCTGCGAGTCCTGCACCGTTGCCGAGTTCCTGATGTCCGTCGAGCGGGAGGTGCGAGACGTAGAGCGCGAGGTTTTCGCGCATCAGCGGTTCGATGCGGTCGAAATCCCGTCCAGTCACCCGGTCGAGGCCACCCCAGACGAGTCCGTGGTGGGTGACCAGCAGGTCGGCGTCCGCCTCGATTGCGGCCTCGATGGTCGCTTCCGCGGCGTCGACGGCGAAGGCGACTTTCTCGACCTGTGCTTCGTCTGGGCCGACCTGCAATCCGTTCGGACTGGCGTCTACGTCGGCGAATTCGTCGGTCGCGAGTCGCTCGTCGAATTCTGCGACGATGTCTGAGAGGTTCATACAGGTCTGTTGGAACTCGAGGACTTGTAAGAAACGGCTTTGGTGGCCTCTGAATTCGATTCGACACGGTGTGTATGCACTCCCTACTCGGCGATAGCCGCCGCATACTCAATACGACACGGACGAATGAGTGTATCAGTGGTTGCATCCACGTGAAAGGGTCGCTCAGCCTGGTAGAGCATCCATCCTTGCGATGGGTGGCCTGAAAGATGGCCCCGGTGGTTCGAATCCATCCCCTTTCGTTCACCGCGTTTTCGTCACCACTCGCTGAACTGTTGTTTCGTCACCACTCGCTGAACTGTTGTTTCGTCATCACTCGCCGAACTGCTGTTTCGTCACCACTCGCTGAACTGTTGTCTCTCCTCGGCTACTGCCCGTCGGCGTGTGAGAAGACGAACTCCCGGAGTAACTTCGCTGCCAGCGACGCCGCCTGTCCGTCGTCTCTGTCGTTGACTTCGACCACGTCGAAGCCAGTCGCGTGTGGGGCGACCGACCGAACTACGTCGCGCATCTCACGCGACGTGAGACCGAACGGTTCTTTCGTCCCTGTTCCGGGTGCGAACGCCGGGTCGGCGGCGTCGATATCGACGCTCAGATACACCGACTCGTCGTCGAACTCGGGTGTCCAGTCGGCAACCTCCTCGGGTGGGACGACGGTCACGTCGGCGGCCTCGGCGCGTTCCCACTCCTCGGGTGCCCCGGTTCGAGCACCGAGGACGAACGCTTCGTCCACGCCGAGTTCGTCGAGGACGCGGCGGGTGATGGTCGCGTGACTCCACTCGTTGCCGTCGTACGCTTTTCTCAAATCGAGGTGGGCGTCGAGACAGACGAAGACGTCCGGTTCGACGCCATCGACACCTGCGGCGGTGACGGTGTGTTCCCCGCCGAGGACGATGGGGACGGCGTCGTCCCAGACGGCGTCGCGGACGCTCCCAGAGAGCCAGTCGACGTAGTCGGGTGCGTCGTCCCACGCGCGGATATCACCCGCGTCGTGGACAGACAGTTCGGTGAAAAGTTGGTCGGTGCGCCGGTCGTAATCGTCGAACGACTCGGCGAACCGACGGATTCGATTCGGTCCGAAACGGGTTCCTGGTTGGAAGGACGTCGAGATGTCGAGCGGGGCACCGACGAGTACGTAGTCGGCGACCTCGCGGTCTGCGATTGCCCCGGGGAACATCACTCTGTCTCCCGTTTAGACGATCTTGCGCTGGCCTTCGAACTCGAGGTACTCGATTTCGTCTTCGGGGTTGAGCTCCTCGTCTTCGGGGATGCGCATCGTGAACGTCTGGTAGGTTTCGAGGTCCATAATCTGGGCGTCCTCACCGGTGACGGAGACGACCTGACCCTGCTTTCGCTCGATGATTGGGACCCACACCTTCGCGTCGACGGGCTGGGAGAGCGAGCGCTTCTTTCCGTCGAAGACACCACGGGCCTCGACACGGGCCTTCGCACTACCGTGCTTACCGGGCTTCGCGGTACTGTAGGCGTAAATCTTGCACGGCTTGTCGTCCATGTTGACGTAGCTGCCTTCTTGGAGCTCGCGCACCTGCTTCTGCTCTTTCGCCATGTTCTCTCGTTATCGGATGGAGGGTATAAACGGTTTGGAACCGCCCTCGCACGCGAATCCTTCACGAACTCCTCCGCTGACGTCTCCGTCAGCGACTCATTCGGGCACTCCGTCAGCGACTCACTCAGACACCCCGTCGGCGTCTCGCTCTGCCATCGACGGGTCGAACCAGGTTCCTTGGGCGTCGCGGCGGCCGAGACTCCCGAGCGCTCCCGACGCCACGTTCGGGAGTGACAGCGCCAGCATAATCGCCGTCGTCAGTTCGCCAGGTGACTCGAACATCGGGACGAGATACTGGAACGGGAAGAGAATCGGCGTCCGGTTGAGGAAGGTGAGCAAGATTGCGACGGGCATGAGGACACAACCCCAGACGACACCGGCCATCAACCCGTGCCACCCGCCGTCTGCGGGGTCGGTACCGACGGTGTAGCCCGCGAGTGCACTCCCGGTCACACCGCCGACGAGCGTGAACTGCCCCGTCATCCCGAAGACGAGCGTCTCGGTACACGCGGCGAGGCACACCCCCACGACCACCGGCCGCCACTCCGTCATGGACGGAGGTGAGTTCGTGGACGCGCATAAACTTACGCGCCCGATTCTCAGCTTTGATTACTCTTCGCGGCGTTGCCGGAGGTTCTGTCGCGTGAACTGTGGCGTGGCCTTGATGCCTTTTCGACTGCGGAACGACCGCCACAGCAGGATGGCGACGAACGCTGTCGGCACGCCCGCCGCACCGACGGCGATGAGGTTCTGTGGGTCCAGCGAGTAGACGATGACTGTCGCGACGAATCCGAACGACAGGAAGATACCGTAGATGAGTCGCTTCGCCAGTTTGTCGAGGACGCCCTTGTTGTCTTCGAGGCGGACGTTGAACGTCAGATTGTCGCGGTCGGCCCTGTCGAGGACCCGTTCGAGTTTTGGCGGGACGCGAAACAGCGACTGGGCGGTCTTTTGGCCCTGTTGTCCCACCCCTTCGAGCACTTTCTGAATGCTCTCTTCGCGGTAGCCCTGTTCTGTGAGATACTCCGTCGCCACTGCGATGAAGTCGAAGTCGGGGTCGAGTGTGACACACACGCCTTCGACGACGCCCGCGACGCGAAGGACGAGCGCGAGGTTTCGCGGCAGTCGAAGCGGGAACTCGTAGATGGTCGATTCGACCTGTTCGAGAATCTGGTTGACGCGGTACTGTTCGATGTCGTCACCGCGTGCGTCGGCGATGGCGAGTTCCATCACGTCGCCCATCACCTGCCGGTCGACGTTGGGGCTGAGCGTCCCCATCTCGATGAGTGTATCGAGGATGCCGTCGACGTCCTGGTTCGCCACGGCGATGTAGAACTCGACGATTTTCTCCTGGATGAACGGGTCGACCTCGCCGTGCATCCCGAAGTCGTAGAAGATGATGCGCCCGTCGTCGGTCACAGAGAGGTTTCCGGGGTGCGGGTCGGCGTGGAAGACGCCGTCTTCGACGATCATCTGCAGGTAGGTCCGCTGCAAGTTCGTCGCCAGTTCGGTCCGGTCGATACCGAGTTCGTCCAGTGCGGCGAGGTTGTTTATCTTCGTCCCAGGGAGATACTCCATCGTGAGCACCCGGTCGTCGGAGCGCTCGTGGATTGGTTCCGGGATGACGAGTGTGTCGTCGTCTTCGAAGTTGGCCTGAATCTGCTCGAGCGTCGCCGCTTCCTCGTCGTAATCCATCTCTTCGCGAATCGTCTTGGCGAACTCGTCGGCGAGGTTCTCCAGCGAGAAGGAGCGTGCCTGCCCGATGAATCGCATGAGGAGGGGCAGCGACCAGTTGATAACCCGCAGGTCGGCCTCGACGAGTGCCTCGATACCGGGGCGGCGAACCTTGACGGCGACTTTCTCGCCCTCGTACTCTGCGACGTAGACCTGTCCGAGACTTGCACCGCTTATCGGGTCGGTGTCGAACGAGTCGAACGCCTGTTCGAGAGGGCCGAGTTCTTCTTCGATGACTTCCTTCGACTCAGACCACGGTGCAGGCGGCACGTCGTCCTGAAGACTCCCGAGCACGTCGATGTACTCCGGTGGGAGGACGTCGGGGCGCGTCGAGAGGAGTTGGCCGAGTTTGATGAACGTCGGGCCGAGCGTGAGTAGTGACTCTAAGAGGACCTCGGCGCGCTTGATGCGCATCTCTGAGGTAACTCGACGACTGCCACCGAACAGGACGAACTTCCGTTTGTCGCGGGTGTACGCGACGATGAGCGGGAAGAACTGGTAGACGACGACGAGAAACCGCCAGTAGGCGCGGAGAGTTACCAGCGTGACCACCTCGCCTCGTCAGGCGTCGTCTTCACTGGAGTTCTTCTGGTGGCCCGACGAGCTGTGCTCGTCGCCGGTGGTGATAGGGATGGTCCGCTCTGAGGCGGCCTCACGCTTCGGCAGTCGAATCTCGAGAACCCCGCGTTCCATCGACGCCTCGGCCTCGTCGGCCACTGCGTCCGGCGGCAGGGGGAGTTCGGCGTCGAGGAACAACGGTCGCTCCTCGCGGACGTAGTCGAACTCGGCAGGCATCTGTTTGTCGCGTCGCGCTTCGACGACCAGTCGTCCCTTCTCGACTTTGAGGTCGGCGGTCTCGGCGGTCACGCCGGGTAGGTCGAGGACCAACAGGTACGACGTCTCTGACTCCAGGAGGTCGGCGAACACCGCGTCCGGAAGTTCGGACAACGCGTCGCGCAGTGTTGACATGAACGTCCATAGGGAGGCGGTGTCGAAAAAGCCGGCGGTCGGGTGGACGTCGTCGGCACAATGTGGCGGCAAAACCGGCCTCCTCTCCCGAGCGTGAGGCCGACGCTTTTTGCCCCCGGAATCTAAGTGCCGCCATGGACCACCACGACCGGCACACGGCCGGGTTCAAAGAACGAACCCGACTTGCGGAGGCCCGCGAGACACTCCTCGCGGCAGTCACCCCGCACGAACGGACCGAACGACTCCCGTTGGCCGACGCCGACGGCCGGGCACTCGCCGAACCCGCTGTCGCGCCCGCGGACGTCCCGAGTTACGACCGCGCCGCGATGGATGGGTTCGCCGTCCGCGCCAGCGACACCTTCGGGGCGAGCGGTCGCTCGCCAAACGTCCTCCGCGTCGTAGAGGAGACTGTCGCGCCCGGTGAGGCCGCCCGCGTCCACACGGGCAGTGACCTCCCCGAGGGTGCCGACGCCGTGGTGATGGTCGAACACACCGACCGATTCGGCGACGAACTCGAAGTGTTCGACGCACTCGCAGAGGGCGAGAACGTCGGCGAACGCGGTGAAGACGTTCGCGAAGGTGACGCGTTGTTCGACGTCGGTCACGAACTTCGCCCCTCGGACCTCGGCCTCCTCC
Organism: Haloferax marinum; assembly: GCF_009674625.1. Classification (GTDB taxonomy): domain Archaea; phylum Halobacteriota; class Halobacteria; order Halobacteriales; family Haloferacaceae; genus Haloferax; species Haloferax marinum. The sequence continues at coordinate 2,517,184 of NZ_WKJQ01000001.1, forward strand.
GGTCTGTCGGCGTCGACTCGGTCTCTGTCTTCGAGCGCCCGCGTGTCGCCGTCGTCCCGACCGGCGAGGAACTCGTCGAGTCCGACCCCGGCCCCGGCCAGGTCATCGAGACGAACGGCCTCACCGTCTCGCGACTGGTCGAACGCTGGGGCGGCGAGGCAAGCTATCGAGACATCGTCGTCGACGACGCCGACCTCTTGCGCGAGGCAGTCGAATCCGACCTCGACCACGACGTCATCGTGACGACCGGCGGGTCGTCTGTGGGCGAACGTGACCTCATTCCAGAGGTAATCTCGGAGATTGGCGAGGTACTCGTCCACGGCGTCGCACTCAAACCCGGCCACCCCGTCGCCCTCGGGGTGGTCGAAGACACGCCTGTCGTCATGCTCCCCGGCTATCCAGTCGCCTGTGTCGTCAACGCCTTCCAGTTCCTGCGGCCGGTGCTCAAGCACGTCGGGTCGCTCCCGACTCGTCCGTTCCCGACGGTCGAAGCGACGCTCACCCGGAAGATTCCGAGTTCGGCCGGCACGCGAACGTTCGCCCGAGTTCGTCTCGACGAGTCGGGTGACGACCCGACCGCCGAACCGACCCGGACGAGTGGGTCTGGCATCCTCTCGAGTGTCGCACTCGCCGACGGCTGGGTCCAAGTTCCCGAAGAAAAAGAGGGGTACGAAGAAGGCGAAACGGTCTCGGTCGAAGGCTGGGAGTGGTCTGTATGAGAAAGCAGTTCCGTGACCTCGCGTCGCCGGCAGCGGCCCGCGAGACTATCGCGTCGCTCGAACTGACGCCCGACGCGGAGACGGTCCCACTCGCCGACGCCAGAGGCCGCATCCTCGCGACCCGCGTCGACGCAGAAATCGACGTCCCCGGATTCGACCGGGCGAGCATGGACGGGTTCGCCGTCCGCGCTCGCGACACCTTCGGTGCCGACGAAGCCGACCCGATAGAACTCGACCTCGTCGGCGCGGTCCACGCCGGGGCCGAACCGGACGTCGAAGTCCGCCCCGGAACTGCGGTCGAGATATCGACTGGTGCGGTGATGCCACCCGGTGCGGACGCCGTCGTCATCGTCGAACGAACCGACGAACGCGACGACTCGCTCGTCGTCTACAAAGCCGTCGCACCGGGCGACAGCGTGATGCCCGCCGGAACCGACATCGCCGCCGGTGCCCGTGCGCTCGGCCCCGGAACTCGAATCACGCCGCGGGAAATCGGTCTCTTGTCGGCGCTCGGCCTGGACGAAGTCCCGGTTCGCGGAAAGCCAGTCGTCGGTATCGTCTCGACTGGAGACGAACTCGTCCGTCCGGGAGGGGACTTGCGCCCCGAGGCGGGGCAAATCTACGACGTGAACTCCTACACCATCGCCGCCGGTGTCGAGGACGCAGGCGGCGTTCCCAAACTCTACCCGCACGCTGGCGACGACTACGACGAGATGGAGCGACTCCTCCGGCAGGCAGCAGACGAGTGTGACCTCGTCCTCTCGTCTGGGTCGACGTCGGCCAGCGCCGTCGACGTCATCTACAAGGTGGTCGAAGAACGCGGCGAGTTGCTCCTCCACGGCGTCTCCGTCAAACCGGGCAAACCCATGCTCGTCGGGACGCTCGGCGAAGGAAGCGCCTACATCGGTCTGCCGGGGTATCCCGTCTCTGCGCTCACTATCTTCCGGACGTTCGTCGCACCTGCGATTCGCGACGCCGCTGGACTCGTCGAACCGCAGACGGCGACTATCGAGGGAACGATGGCCGTCCACGAGCGCTACGCAGAAGGCCGGACACGACTCATGCCGGTCGGTCTAGTAACCGACGGATCGGGCGAGATGCTCGTCTACCCGGTCGACAAGGGGTCGGGAGCGACGACGAGTCTGGTCGAAGCAGACGGCGTCGTGGAAGTCCCTGCGGACGTCGAGTACATCGCGGCCGGTGAGACGGTGTCTGTCCAACTCTTCTCGCCCGACGTTCGCCCGCCGGAACTGCTCGGCGTCGGCGAGGACGACCCCGCGCTGTCGCGACTGCTCGACCGGGTTCCGTCGCCGCGGTATCTCGCTGTCGGGTCGCGCGAAGGCCTCCGCAGACTCCGCGACGGCGTCCCAGACGTGGTCGTCGTCGCCGGCGACAACCGCGGCGAAACCGACGCCGTCGAACTCGGGTCGTGGACGCGCGAGTGGGGACTCGTCGTTCCCGCAGACAACCCTGCCGAGGTGACCGGTCTCTTGGACCTCGTGGAGTCTGACCTCCGGTTCGTCAACCGCGATACCACCTCTGGCCTCCGGACCGAACTCGGAAACGCCATCGCCGCTCTCGCAGACGAACGCGGAACGACTCGGCACGAACTCGTCGAAGCTATCGACGGGTTCGACCACGGGACCAAAGCGTTCGAGAGTCCTGCGCGCGCCGTGTTGACCGGTCGAGCAGACGTCGGCCTCGGCCTCCGCGAGACGGCCGACTCACTCGACCTCGGGTTCGTGTCACTCGGGAGACAGAGCGTATCCGTCCTCGCGAACCCCGACCGGACGGAGAAACCCAGCGTGCGAACGCTCGAGTCGATTCTGAAAGACAGCGACGTGTTCGACACGCTTGTCGGGTACGAGCGCGACTGATTTGGCCTCCTCGTCGTCGATATTATCCTTCGCTTGAATTTTAAAATAAGTGGAACGTATATATCCACGCAGATAGTACGAGATTGGTATGAGCGGTTCCCAATCGGTCCTTCACGTCGACGACGACCGCGAGATGCTCGCCCTTTCGATGGCGACGTTTCGAAAATTCGACGACGTCTCTCTTCTCACGGCCACGACGGCCACCGAGGCACTCCGGGTCTTCTCTGAACACGAAATCGATTGTGTCGTCAGCGACTCGTTGGTGTTGCCCGACGGCGTTCCACTCGTCGAGGCACTCCGGCGCGAAGACGAGGACGTACCAATCGTCCTCTTCACCGCGAAAGACTGGACCGAAGTCGCAGACGTCGCGTCCGCGGCACACGTCTCCGAGTACGTCCAGAAAGCCGGGCCGGACGACCTCTCGGCGGTTCTCCAACACGTCGGTTCGTTCGTCGGCGACGACTGCGACGAGTCGTTCGGTGACGACACCTCAGCAGTCGCGCAAGCGCTCTCTGACCACGCCGCCGCCACCGCCGATGCGTCGTTCAGCCTCGACGAAAACTGGGAACTCATCGGCCAGTGGGTCGGTGACGACGAACTCGGTATCGTCGTCGTCGAAGCGATCGAGTCACACGCGGGCCTCCCGGCTATCGACGAACCGTTGTACCGCTACATCGACTCGGACGCGCTCGAAGAGTTGCTTCGGCCGGTCCTCGAAGACGAGGAACGACCCGGTATCGAAGTTCGGTTCCCATACGGCGAGTTCCAACTCGCCGTGACGAGTACGGGCGACATCTTCGCCCGTCCTGCCCCCGACGAGACGCTCTACTGATTTTTCTGGGGACGACTGTCCTTCAAAACGCTATCGAGACGACTGCCCTTCAAAAACGCTCCCGAGACTTGTTACTTGTTCACGCGACGTGTCGCGGCAGGTCGTCGAACGACTGCACGCGATACTCTCCGAGGACACACCGACCACGGTGTTCCGGGCCGTGTCGCTCGACGTGAATCCCGTCGAGGCCAGTGTTCCAAGCCGCGCCGATGTCGTTTTCACCGTCGCCAGCGAGGACGCCAGAGGTGCCACCGTCGGTCATGAGTGTCCCACCGAGCCCAAGTTTCGAGATGGCGCGTTCGACAGGCGCAGCGTCGGGTTTCCATCCCGTTTCTTCGCTACAGCAGACGACGGCGTCGAACCAGTCACGAACGTCGAGGTGGTCCAAGACGGGGTCGGTCAGGAACTGCTGGCAGTGCGTCACGATGCCGACTGGGCGACCGGCAGCGTGGATATCCTCGATGAGACGGACGGCATCGTCGTGGAGGTACGTCGACTCTGCACGCTTCATCGGGTCTTCTTCGTGGTGGAAGGCGGGCCAGAACTCGGCGGGGTCGATACCCCACTCGCTGAGTGTCGGGTTGCGTGCACCGCCGAGTCCGTGCCAGAGTATCTCCGCTTCTCGGTCGGTGAACTGGCGACCTAACCGGTCTCCAACCCTGTCGAACACGTCGCGTGTGTAGGCCCACTCGGCGTCGACGAGCGTGCCGTCGAGGTCGAACAGCCAGAAATCGTAGTCATCAGCGACCATTCGGAGGAATATGTAGGTCAGGTTCGGATAAATGTCTTCTGTAGCGGAGCTATCGGTCTGTCGCGTCTCCGGGTTCGACGTGAATCGCGCTGCCGAAGTATTTGTGGAGGACGTCTCGGACCGACGTCGCGTTGAACTCGTCGAGGCTCTCGGCTATCGCGTCCCGGAGTTCGTCGAGCGACTCTTCGGTCGTCCTGAGCTCTGCGAACTCACAGGAGACGACTGGCACGTCGACCCAGGAGGACGCGAGTTCGCAGGCGTACACCGGGTCGTTCACCTCACCCCGCCACAACGCGTCTCGAAACAGCATCCACCCCGACGCACCGGGTTCCGGTGGGGTGACGCTGACCGTCGTCTCGAACTCCCGTGGCTCCGTCCTGACTCCGCTCGCCGTCTCGAGACGGAAGCGGACGTTGAAGACGTATCTGAGGGTCATCCCTGCAACTCGCCGTCGAACAGGTCGGCGAGGCGCAGGTCTTTCTCGGTGATACCACCTTCCTCGTGGCTCGTGAGCCTAACTTCGACTTTCTTGTACCGGATGGTTATCTCGGGGTGGTGGAACTCCGCTTCTGCGACTTCGCCGACGCTCGCAGCGAACGCGACGCCCGCGAGATAGTCGTCGAACTCGTAGACGCGGACGATTTCGTCGCCGTCGCGGTGCCATTCGTCGCTCAGTCGTGAATCGACGTCGTCGTTGGAGAGTACCTCGGCCATACCGAACATGTCGGGTGGAAAACCGATAAGGATTCGCCCGACTCACGGCGGCGCGACGAGGACGAACGCCGGCCCCGACACCGTTCGCCTCCTTTCGAGGCCGTTCGCTTCGCTCACGCCGCTGCTGACCCGCCCCGTGACCGACACGCGGTCACCGCGTTCGATGGCCGTCGACGTGCCGCGCCGGTCGCGTTTGCCGCGTCGGCCGCGTTTGCCGCGTCGACCGTGTTCGTCTCGTCGGTCGCCTTTGTCACGCCGGCCACCTTCGTCGCCCAAGACGACACCACCGTCTGGTGGGATTCGCACCGAAATTCGCCCGCTCCCGTCTTCGAGGACGAACGGTCGCGTCGTCCGCCCGCTGATGGTCTTCCGCCCGGCGATTCCTCTCTCCCCTGTCTCGTCGTCCCTCCACGTCTCGACTGCCGGTCCGTCGCCTGCGATGCCGACCACAGTGCCGACGACTGTCGCTCTGGCGACGCCGACGAGGTCGGCGACTCGCCGACGTGGAGCAGAGTCCACCAGCCGGCGATACCGACGTTCTCGGAGGTGTGTGACGACACGCCGGCCGACTTTCCCGACGTATCCGTGCGGTGGTGTCGTTCGAAGTGACGTGAGAGACTCCATCGAACGTGGGTGGCGTCGGATTCGTATATAAATCTCCGCCGGCAGGGCGAATCGACGGCGGTCAGACGGGAGAAAAACAGAACCCAAGACTAGCGAGACAGAACGTACGACTAGCGAGACAGAACCCAAGACTAGCCAGTCGTACTGGGTAGAGCGCGTCAGAAAAACCGGGCGTTCAGTCGTTCGAGAGTTGCTCGACGACACGACGTGGGGCGTCCTCGTCGACGACGTCGTGGTCGCCCTCGGAGCGCCCGTCTTCGGCGTCGTCCGTCATCGCCGGTGCCGACTTCAGTTCGTCCGGCAGCGAGTAGTCGTCGAATCCGGGGTCGAACAGCTGCATCGCAGTCTGGATGGTCGTCCAGTCGTCGTCGCCGGCGGCGTCGCGCAAACTCTTCGTCGGCGCAGAGAGCAGTTGCCCGATGAGTGCGTCTGCGAGGGATTCGACCGTCTCACGCTGTTCGTCGGTCAGGTCGCCCTGTGCTTCCAACTTCGAGATGGCCGTCGAAACCTCGCGGCGCTTGACGAGTTCTGCCGCCTCGTACATCGAGGAGATAGCCTCGTCGGCCCGCTTGCGTTTGTAGGAGGCCAGTAGGCGGTCGAACTCTTCGTCTATCATCGCTTCGACCTGTTTGGCCGCCTGTTCGCGCTGGGCCGCCGTTCGGTCGGTGACCGTCTCCAAGTCGTCGATATCGTGGACAGAGACGCCGTCGAACTCGTCGGCCGCCGGGTCGATGTCGCGTGGTTGGGCGATGTCGATGAGCATCGTCTCGCCCGCGGTTTCGAGATGTGTCGTTCCGACGACGTAGTTCGGACTGCTCGTCGCGGTGATGACGAGGTCCGCGTTCACGAGCAACTCGGTGATGTCGTCGAGTCCGGCGGCGTCGTCGATGCCGGGCACCTCACGGGAGAGATGCGCTGCGTGGGCGACGGTCCGATTCACGACGACGAGTTCGGAGACGTCCACAGACGCGAGCGCCTTCGCGGCGAGCGTCCCCATCTCGCCCGCGCCGACGACGAGGGCGCGTGCCTCCTCGATAGGGTGGTCGAGTTTGGCGCGAGCGAGTCTGACGGCGGCGCTTCCGAGCGAGACTGCACCTTCGTTTATCGCCGTCTCGTTGCGGGCACGCTCGCCGACGTGGATGGCTTTCATCAGTGCGTCTTCGAGCATCGAGCCGATGCTCCCGGTGTCGTGGGCCGCCTCGACGGCGGTCTTGAGTTGACCGAGAATCTGGTCTTCGCCGAGGACGAGCGATTCGAGACCCGCCGCCACGCGCATCAGGTGGCGAAGGCTCTCTTCGTGGTCCATGTGTCGAACGCTCCCGTCTCGAACGTCGGGCGCGAAATCCGCCAGTGCGCGGCGTCCGTCGGCGGCGTCGTCGGTGACGACGTACGCCTCCGCCCGGTTACACGTCTGCAACGAGAACGCTTCTGTGACACCGTCTCGCTCGCGGAGTCGGGCGACGACGGTCTCGACGTCGTCGCTCGATGCGGATTCTATCTCCTGAACGCTCGCCCGGTCGTGGGCGACGCTCACACCAGAGATGACACCCGCGCTTCTCATGAATTACCCCGCTGTTCTGTAATCACGCGCGCTGCCTCTCGTCGGGGGTTTGCATCCGCACTACGTAAAGCCTTCCAAACTGCTGGGTCTCGGACGACGGCACGAATCGCCGCACGGCGTTCGGCCGGCGGTCGGCCAGACTCTTTGAGTTCAGTTCGGAGGTCGGCGGTCAGGTCGGCCATCGCTCCTGCGCCGTCGAGTTCGGCCTCGATGCGCTCACGGAGGTACTTCGAGAGCGCCGGACTCGCGCCGCCGGTCGTGACGGCAACGGACACAGTTCCGTCGTCCACGGTGGCGGGAACGACGACGCTTCCCGCGTCGCGGTCGCCGCTCTCGTCCGCCCGATTGACCAGTACGCCTCGGGCTTGGGCCGCGGCGACGACAGCGTCGTTCACGTCGCTATCGTTCGTCGCCGCCACGACGAGCACAGGGTCGAATCGCTCGACCCAGTCGGCGACGTCGTCGGGTTCGGGGGCGGCACGGACCAGTTCGGACTCGCCGAACTCCCGGTCTGCGAACTCGGGACTCACGACGACGGTTCGCGTCTCGCGGGCGAACCGCCGTGCCTTCCGTGCCCCGACGGGACCGCCCCCAAACACGAGGACCGTCTCGCCGGACAGGTCGTGAACTAGTGGAACCATCTCACTCTGTGTGTGCGTCTGCTCGCTCGTCCAGTCGGATTCCAGTCTTCTTCAAGATTCGCGTCGAAAACAGCGAATCCCAGTCGTCGTCGTCCACATCCCAGTACTCGCTCATGACCTCGCGGACACGCTCGATTCGAGCGTCGCTCTCTTCTTTCGACCGGCCGTGGGTCATCGCGAAGAAGTTGTACGGCCACACGCCCTCGTGCCGTGGTCGGCGATAACAGTGGGTGACGAAGTCGAGTGCGGCGATTTTCGGGCCGACGTCCATCACGATGTCGTCGGGGATGTTCCAGACGGTCATGCCGTTTTCCGAGTAGCCGAGGGCGTAGTGGTTCGGGATGACGCCGACGCGACGCACCTTCCCCTCGAGATTGAACCGCTTGATGGTCTCGACGACCCACGCGGTCTCCTGCCCGAGTGCCTCGGCCACGTCGGCGTAGGGCGTCTCCGTTATCGGAAGCCCACCCTGTATCTCCAAGACGAGGTCACGTTCGTCGGGCGTGAGTAGTCGTTCGCCCGACGGTTCGACGTCTGGGCCGAGGTGCGAGAGGTCGAGGTCGCCGTCCGAGACGGGGCTGTCGAGGAGGAACTTCGCACCGACGTGGAACTCGTGGATTTTGGGCATGTTGTACGTCGGTTGCCCGGTCTCGTCTTCTATCGCCGCGAGCACTTCGTCTACACGTGACTCTGTGGCGACAGAGACGACGAACCACATGTTGAGGTGTGGATGTTCGCGCTCGTAGTTGTGTGCGACTTCCCGGTGTGCGTTCACCTGTTCTGCGACCTCGTCGAAGCGCTCAGGTGGCGCGTGCATGGCGACGAGCGTCGCCGTGCCACCGATTTCTTCTGCGTTGACGAGTGCACCGAACCGTGAGAGTGTTCCCTCTTCGTCGAGGCTCCGAACACGTTCACAGAGTTCCGACGCCGTCACGTCCACGCCGCGTTCCCGGAGCGCGGCAGCAGCAGGTTCGAACGGACGTTCGACGACGGGAAACCCGCCCTGAAAGGCGTTGACGATGGCGCGGTCGAGACGAGAGAAGTCCGCGTCCGCCTGTATCATGGGCGTGAGTCAGGATGCGAAGGCAATAAGCACCTCGCTTGTTCTCGCTCCGAGAACGCACTGGTGTCGGCCATCGAAAGACCCGAACGTCGGTGATTCGAGCAGTGTGCCGCGTCGGATAGGTGGAGAAAAAGACCGTTCAGGGAACGGGCGTGACTTTCTCGACGTTGTCGAGTGCTTCGAGGTCTGCGACGATGGCGTCGTGGTCGGCGGTCGCCTCGTAGTAGAACACGAGGTCGAACGTGCCGTCACGGACGAGTTGCTGACACTCCCAGACGAACTCGTCGTCGTCGACGCTGAGTCCCTGGAACTGGTTCGACGAGAAGTCCGTGTCGTCGTTGCCGGCGTAAATCCACGCGTCTCCTTTCCCGGCGTGGTCGGCGATGATTTCGTTTATCGCCACCGTCATCTCCTGCATCTCGAGGTCCTCACGACCGCTGAGGTCCGTGTGAACGATAGCGCCGACTAGCTCGATGTCGCCCGGTTCGAGCAGTGCGAGCGTTCGCTGGTAGAGGTCGTCGTCGATGGTCTCGCTCATGTCCACACCTTCTCGGCGAAGTACAAACGGATGGCGATTCGTCTGTGGGATTCCAGGCACACTCGTTTCCCTCGTTCACTCCCGCGACGACTTTCGACTCGCATTGCTCGTGGGGAACCGGTTCACACCGGCTCGGTCGGGTCGACACGGCGGCGACCCGCACCGATACGAACCCACAAGACACATAGGCTGTCCATGCCACCCACGATACATGTTCGGGTGGTTCCGCCGTGGGTTCAGACGCGCCTACGAGCGTGTGCTCCGCCGCGAGATTGGCGAGGGGCCGACACACGTCGCAATCATCCAAGACGGGAACCGCCGCTACGCGAAAAAGCGCGGCGACGACGCGCCCGACGGCCACCGTGCGGGTGCGCAGACGACCGAGAACGTCCTCGAATGGTGTGAAGAACTCGGCATCGAGGAGTTGACGCTCTACGCCTTTTCCACCGAGAACTTCGAGCGCCCGCCTCACGAGCGAGAACCGCTGTTCGACCTCTTCGAGAACAAACTGTACGAGTTCGCCGACGCCGAACGCGTCCACGAACGAGAAGTCGCCGTCCGCGCGATTGGCGAGGTGGATATGCTCCCGGAGCGTGTCCGCGACGCCATCGACTACGCCGAATCGGAGACCGCCGACTACGACACGTTCACACTCAACATCGCCCTCGCGTACGGCGGCCGAGCGGAACTCCTCAGCGCCGCCCGTGACGTCTGTCGCGAAGTCCACAGTGGCGACCTCTCGCCCGAGGACGTCGACGTCGAAGCGGTCGACTCCCACCTCTCTCGACAACCCGTCCGCGACGTAGACCTCATCATCCGCACCGGCGGCGACGAGCGAACCTCGAACTTCCTGCCGTGGCACGCCAACGGCAACGAAGCGGCCGTCTACTTCTGTGCGCCCTACTGGCCGGAGTTCTCGAAGATAGACCTGCTTCGCGGGATTCGAACCTACGAGTCACGCGAGAAATCGTGGCAACGGACGCGAACCGAGCGGGCCGTCGCCCTCGTCCGCGCCGTCGCAGAAGTCGAGTTCGAAGACGCGAGAACTGTCGCCGGCCGACTCCGTGAACAACTGCCGTCGTCGGGTGCCGACGAAGTCTCCGCCGAGTTGGCGAAGCGGACCGACGAGACGGCGGACTGAGGCCAGTACCGCGGTTCTGCGACCTACTCCGACCCTTGTGCAGCGCCGGCGTCGGTGACGCGACCCAAGAAGAGAATCGCGTCGGTCGGCCGGTCACGAATACAGAACAGGAACGGCCGGTCGAACCGGAGTTCGCCCCACGAGGGTGGTAACGATTCCAGCATGACGACGGCCGTCGCCGCCGCCGCTTCGGTTCCATCTTCGTCCACTGACACGAACGACTTGTGGAACACCTCGTCGATGAAGAGGCCGCCCTGTCCCCCTTCGACCATCCCGCCGAAGTCGGCACCCCCGCCGAACGCGATGGGCATCCCGAGTTCCGAGAGCGCCTTCGACAACTGCACCTCTGTCTCGAACTCGAACCGCGGGAACACGAGCGACCCCGTCGCATCGCTCATCTCCTCGAAGATGCCGAACAACTGCGCTGCGGTGAGATTCTGCTCGAACTCTTCGAAGGTGCCTTCGTCGGGGAGGATGAGCACCATCGACACGTCTTCGCCGATATACGGGAGTTCGACGGCCTGTGCCCCCGGAATCGACGCGTAGTTCACACGGTCCATCTCCTGGTGCATGAGCGGAACCGTCGATTCGGTCCCGTCCAGCGCGGTAAACGTCCCGTCTTCGGTGTTTTCGGGGTCGAACTTGTGCAACCAACTCGCCATGAAGTAGATGGCGTTGGTGAGGACGAGCACCGTCTGTGGGGTGATAGAGCCTGCTGGGAGCAGGTCTTCGATTCGGTCTTCGGTCTGGTCGGCGACCCAGTCGTTGATTCGCTCGCGTTCGCCATCTGGGTCGCCCGCGAAGTCTGCTTCTCGGAGGCCTGCACCGTAGTGTTCCTCCAGCAGTCCGAGGTAGTCGTCGGAGAACGGGTAGCCATCTGCTCCCCACAGCGTGTTCGCCACAGACAGTTGGAAGGCGTCGACTTCGGAGTCGTCGACGGGGTCGGTGGCCGTCTGCCGACTGTCGAGTTCGGCTTGCAGGTCGGCGAAGGCGGAGTGAATCTCCTCGCCCAGCGTGTAGTGGAGCACGTCTTCCATCTGCTGGCGCGTGTCGCCACGAGCGCCGGCGTAGGTCATCGCCAGTGCCACCGAGATGCTGTACGGCGAGAGGAACTGGTTACCGCCCGTGTTAGCCGCCAGATGGTTGTGGAGTTCGAGGGCGAACTCGGCGTTTCCAGCGGCGAGTGCAGCGAGTCGTTCGTCGTCGACACCGGGTTCGCCAGTCGGCGGTTCGTCGGTCGGTGTGTCTGTGGAGGGCGGTGCTGTCGTGTCCGTCTCGGACGGGGGGTCCTCGGTGCCCGTGCATCCGGCCACCGTTGCGGCGGCGAGTGCACCCGAGAGCGCGAGCAGTTCGCGACGGTTCATGTCGGACGATTCACACAGCGAGGAATAGGTCTTCTGTAGACCCAAGCGGGTCTTTGTGTTATTTTCGCCGCCGCCAGTGAAGTAGAAGAAGCTGGAGACTCGCTGTCACGAATACGAATAAGAGCTCACCTGGCGTACACGTGGGCATGAACGCCCTGATAAAATTCGTCGGAAGTGCCCTCGTCGCATCCGTCCTCGCCGCCTTCCTCTCACTCTTCATCTTCCAGATGCCCGTGAGTTCGGCAATCCAGACGGCATTGCTCGCAGCGGTGGTCGCATTCGTCATCGTCTACCTGAACACCCGTCAGTCGGACTCACCGACAGAGGCGAGATAGCAGACTGGGTTCCTATCGCCCGAACTTCTGTTGCGCCCGAAGGGTGCAACAGCGTTTGGACGGTGAGCGTCAGCGAACCGTCCAAACCTCCGTGTCGGCATAGCCGCCACGTGATTCGGCCTATCGGCCGAACCGCCTCTGTCTGTCCTGATAGTCCCGCAACGCCCGCAGATAGTCGCGCCGTCTGAAGTCTCGCCAGTTCACGTCGGTAAAGTAGAGTTCTGCGTAGACGGACTGCCAAATCATGAAGTCCGAGAGTCGCTCGGCACCCGTCTTGACGACGAAGTCGGGTTCGTCGGGAAACACCAGTCGCTCTTCGATGTCGGTGCCGTCGATGTCGTCGGGGTCCAACTCCCCTGCGTCGACTTCTTCGGCGAGCGACCGAACGACGGCGGCGAACTCGCGTTTTCCGCCGAGACCGATGTTCACCTGGACGGGGGCGTCTGCCGGTTCGGTGTCACCGGGTTCACGAACGGCGATTTGGTACGGGGTGTCGAGGTCGCGGAGTTCGCGGGAGAGCGTCGGGACGACTGCCTCGTCGAGGACGCTCACCGAGACAGTGACGCGTTCGCTCCCGTACTCGAAGGCCCAGCGGATGACGTCTTCGAGCGTGGCGTACGCGCCCTGTTCTAACAGGTCGCGCTCGGTGATGACGAGTGCGACGTGTTCGGGTGCGTCCGCGTCGTCGAGGCGGAATCGGAGGGCGAGATAGTAGTCGTACAGTCCCACGGGAGTTCGTACTCGCGCCGGGGGCCCTAACGCTTCGGATTCGACGAGATGGCAATCGATTCGAGGAGATGACCGGATTCGACGAGGCGGCACAGATGTGGAACCCCCGCATTGTGTGGGACCGCGTGGGTCACCGATGTCGGGAGGGTTAAGTGCGAGTCGGGGATACCGAACGATGTGACTTCCACGCTACGGCGAGCGGGTGGATTCGCGGTCGTCGGGACGTTGGCCCTCGCGGCCCCCAGTCTCGGTACGGCCGCGTTCGCCCCGTTCGCCGCAGTCGCGCTCTTGGCGGCGTTCGTCATCGACGACGGGCCGCTCTTCGAGTTATTCGCGCGACCCGGAGACCGCAAGGATGGCCGCCTCAACGGGTTGGCTGGATTCTCCCTTGCGGCGACGGGCTTAGCACTCTTAGCGACGGTTCCGCGGGCCAGAATGCCGATTACCGTCTTCGTCGCTTCCGTGCTGATACTCGCGTACGGCAACCTCGGGGCGCGACTGGTGGACACTCGTGCCGACGACGAATTCCTCCGGGCCGCTGGATTCGTCAGCGTCGGCGTTCTCGCCGGCACAGTTGGACAGGCGGCCGTCGTCAGCCTAACCGACGAACCATTCGCACTCTCTCGGTTCATCTTCATCGCCGCACTCGGTGCGCTCGTCGCCGCACTCTTGCGGTCTGCGCTCTACGAACGTGACGACCCTGTCGTCATGCTCACCGTCGGCATCGCACTCTGGGGTGTCGACGGGTTGGTCGGTCCCGTTACTCCTGCACAGACGGGCGTCGCCATCGCGATGACCGTCGCACTCGGCTATGCCGCCTACGCCCTCGGAACGGCCTCTGTCGCCGGCATGATTACCGGCGTCCTTCTCTTGCTCGTCGCCGTCGGATTCGGCGGGTTCGGGTGGGCTGTCGTCCTCGCTTCGTTCTTCGGCATCGGCGCACTGGCGACCAAATTCCGGTACGAGCGCAAAGCAGAACGCGGCGTCGCCGAGGACAACGAAGGCGCTCGCGGCACTGGCAACGTTCTCGGAAACTCGGCCGTCTCACTCCTCGCAGTCGTCGGGTACGCCACCATGGAGACCGTCGGCCAACCACTCGGAAGCGACCTCTTCGTCCTCGCGTTCGCCGGGTCCGTCGCGGCCGCGATGAGTGACACACTCTCCAGTGAAATCGGAGGGCTGTTCGACAACCCTCGACTCATCACGTCGCTCAAGCCAGTCCCCGCGGGGACCGACGGAGCGGTCACGTGGCAAGGCGAAGTCGCCGGTGTCGCTGGGGCGGCGCTCGTCGCAGGCAGTGCGATCGTGTTGCTCCCGCTCCCCGACACGGCCGCCGCGGTCGCCATCCTCGTCGGCGGCGTCGTCGGGATGACCGTCGATAGTCTCCTCGGTGCGACAGTCGAAGGTGACCGTCTCGGCAATCAGGCGGTCAACTTCCTCATGACGCTCGGCGGCGCACTGGGTGCTGTGGTCGTCTGGCTTCCGCTGTGACAGTCCGAGTGGCCCGACCGGCCGACGAGACTGCCATCGAGTCGATGCAATCGCTCGTCTCGCACCCGTCTCCAGAACTGTTCGACGCCTGGCCGGCAGTCGGGACGCTTCTCGTCTCTGTCGACGACGACGACCAGCCAGTCGGATACGTCCTCGGTGTCGGAACCCACCTCGCCGAACTCGCAGTTTCGCCCGACGCCCGTCGAGAAGGCCGTGCGACTGCCCTCGTCGAAGCGTATCACGACCGACACCCTGGGTCGTCACTCACGCTGTTGGTCCATCCAGAAAACGAGGGCGCACGAGCGTGTTACGACGCGTTGGGGTTCCGTCACGACGACCGAATCGGCGGCGCGTTCGACGGTGAAGACGCGATTCGACTCGTCCGCAGCACCGACTGCGTGTGAAACACGAGTGAAAAATACGGGCGAGCGTGTCGAGTATGTGGGCGAGTGTGCCGATTATGTGGGCGAGTGTGCCGAGTTACGTCAGCAGTTGGTCAGCGGTCCTGACGCGCACACTGACGGGTTTCTTCACGTACTCGCCGGTCGAGCGGGCGACCACGTCTCCGACACCGCGTTGGGCCGCGATGTCGATGAGTTTCTGGCTCGCTTCGCCATCGACGACGACGAGTCGCGGAACCGGGTCGGCGTCTTCGAGCGTGTCGTATATCTTCTCGACTGCGACTTCGTCCAGCAGGCCGAAGTCGGCATCCAGTAATCGTGCAAGCCCACTTCCGTCGGAGATGGTCTCACGGACGTGGTCCGAAAGTGACCGCGTCTGTTGGACCGGTTCGACCGTTTCCGCGACGGCCTCGACGGTCGAATCACTGAACACGTCGGCCTCGGCAGTCGGGTCGCTACCGGTGTCTGCTTCGACCGTCTTCTCGACGGTGACTGTTCCGTTGTTGTCCGAACTCGTCTCGCCGACCGCGTCGGTGGTGACGTCTGCGGGTGGAGTCGACGACGTGTCAGTCGTCGGCGACTCCGGACGAGGGTCCGGCGCAACACCACCGGTGTCGTTGGCGTCGGCGACGGCCGACCGGAAGTCGCCTTCGTCCGGCAGTCTGGAGAGCGGGACTTTGTTGCGGAGCGCGCGGATAACCGCTCCTCGGTCGAGGTCCTCGACGGACTGGCCTTCGGGCGCGAAGGCGACGTAATCGACGTCACCGACCTGCGAGAGTTCGCGGAGGATGAGTTCGCCGCCACGGTCGCCGTCGAGGAACGCCGTCACGGTTCGTTCCTGTGTGAGCGTCGCGACGTCGTCGGGAACGTTCGTCCCCTCGACGGCGATGGCGTTCTTGATGCCGTATCGGAGGAGTGTCAGCACGTCGGCGCGGCCTTCGACGACGATAATCGCGTCGGAGTCGGTCACACGGGGTCCTGCCGGGAGGCCGTGATACTCGGTGATGTCTTCGACGCGGACGCTCTCTTTGACCTCTTCGAGAATCTCGGTCGAGGTCATCACGGTGTCGTCGAACGACTCCGTGAGCAGTTCCTTGGCGCGCTCGACGACCATCCGGCGTTTGGCCTCGCGAACGTCTTCGATGTTCGTGATTTCGATGACCGCCTGACACGGGCCGACGCGGGTGAGCGTCTCCAGTGAGGCGGCGAGAATGGCCGTCTCGACCTTGTCGAGACTACTCGCGATGGTCATCTGACCGAACGAGTGGCCGTTTTCTGAGTCTACCTGTACGTCTATCCGACCGACCTTCGAGGATTGTTGGAGGTCACGGAGGTCGAGGTCGTCGCCGAGGAGGCCTTCGGTCTGGCCGAAGATAGCCCCGACTACGTCGCTCCGTTCGACGACCCCGTCGGCGGAGATGGAAGCGTGAATGAGATATTTTGCAGTGTCGTCCATTGGTGATGTCCTCCCGGAGGAGGTGATGATGTGGTGATAGTGATGGCGTCATGGGTGGAACCCACGAACGTGTTTATATAAGTAGCGCCCGAGGGAAATATCTATCGTGGCCGACGAATCGAACGCGAACGGTGGTCGGTCTCGGTTTTCGGTTTCGGCCTGGTTCTCCGCTACTCTTCGCTCCGAAGGTCGGCGATAGCCGCCCCTGCCGACTGACAGAACTCGGCCGGGTTTTCGGGGTCGTCGTGTTCGACGATGACCCACTCGACGAACTCGTCGCTGGCGGCGGCGAGACAGCCGTCGACGTCCAACTCACCCGCTCCGAGTTCGACGGGGCGGCCACCTCGGTCGGCGCTCGAATCGAGGACGACGTCTTTCAGGTGGACGAGTGGCGTCCGGTCGGCGTACCGGTCGAGATAGTCCGCAGGGTCGTATCCGGCGGCCAGTATCCACGCGAGGTCGAGTTCGAAGCCGACTCCGGATTCTTCGGCGAGTCGGTCGAGGGCCGGTTCGCCGGCGACAGTCTGCAGTTCGTGTTCGTGGTTGTGGTACAGCAGTCTGAACCCTCGGTCGTCACACCGTGCCGTCAGGTCGTCGAGTCGGTGGGCCGTCTCGTCGACGGTGTCGGCGTCGGCGAACTCCTCGGGCGGCAGATAGGGGACGACGAGTGTCTCCACACCGAGTGCCCCGTACCGTTCACAGACGGCGTCGAGGTCGGATTCGAGTTCCTCGATAGGAACGTGTGCGGATGGTGCCGTGAGTCCGGTCTCGTCGAGGGCCGTTCGCGTGTGCTCGTCGTCGTCCAGGCCTGCGAACTCGACGCCGTCGAATCCGGCGTCTGCGGCGCGCTCTACTAACGACCCTGTCGGTTCGTCGAGATTCCGAAGCGAGTACAGTTGAATACCGAAGTCCATACCTGTCGGGTCGATTGCAGGGTGGGAAATTGTTCCGGGAGCGGTGAATCTTCTCTGGAGCGCTGGTCGTCGAGTACTGGCCACATCGCAATTGTTCCACCCATTATGAGTGGTCAGTAAGATTCACAACTCGTGTTTGAAGATTATTTTTCTTCAATAGGGGTTGACGTAGGTCTGTAGAGTAAGATTTACGTTCTAATGTTAACTATCGTCTCCAGAGATGACGAGAACGAGCATCGATTACCTCTGGATTGTGACGTTCGCAATCCTCGTGACGTTCGCAGTCCCGTGGTTCCTCTGGGGAGATAGTCGGGTCTTCGCCGGCCTTCCGCTGTGGCTCTGGTGGCACATCGGGTGGATGGTACTGGCCGCGGTGGTGTTCCACCTGTTCACCCGGCGTGCCTGGGACCGTGGCATCGTCGAGGGGGGCCGCTGATGGTCTCTGCACTCGGGATTCAACTCGGCGTCGTCGGTGCGTACCTCCTCGTCGCCCTCGCCGTGGGGTTACTCGCGTATCGGCTCACGAGTCGAGACGCCGAAGACTACTACCTCGCCGGGCGCTCTATCGGGACTGTCGTCTTGCTGTTTACCACCTTCGCCACCCTCCTCTCTGCGTTTACGTTCTTCGGCGGGCCCGACCTCGCGTACCGTGCTGGCCCCGAGTGGATTCTCGTGATGGGCGTGATGGACGGCGTCCTGTTCGCTCTCCTCTGGTACGTCGTCGGCTACAAACAGTGGCTCGTCGGGAAGGCCCACGGCTACGTGACCCTCGGTGAGATGCTCGGTGACCGCTTCGGGTCGAAGCGACTGCGCGCCCTCGTCGCCGGTATCAGCCTCTTTTGGCTGTTCCCCTACGTGATGCTCCAGCAGATGGGCGCGGGTGAAGCAATCGTCGGCCTGACGAACGGAATCGTCCCATACTGGGCCGGTGCCGCCGGTATCACGGTGTTCATGATTGCCTACGTCGTCATCGCCGGCCTCCGTGGTGTCGCGTGGACCGACACGCTCCAGGGGCTGTTCATGCTCGGCGTCGTCTGGCTTGCAGTCGGCTGGGTCGCCACTGCCGCCGGCGGCCCCAGTGCACTCTCGAACGCGCTCGCGACGAACAAACCCGAGTTCCTCGCACTCGGCGGCGGCCTCTACTCCCCACAGTTCATCATCTCGACGGCCATTACCATCGCCTTCGGCGTGGCGATGTTCCCGCAAATCAATCAGCGCTTCTTCGTCGCCAAATCCGGCGCGGTCCTCAAGCGCTCGTTCGCGCTGTGGCCGGTTCTCGTCGTCCTCCTGTTCGTCCCCGCGTTCATCCTCGGCACGTGGGCCGCCGGCCTCGGTATCTCGGTCCCCGAGGGCGCGAACGTCTTACCCGTCCTCCTCAACGAGTACACTCCAGTGTGGTTCGCGGCGCTCGTCGTCGCCGGCGCGATGGCCGCGATGATGTCGTCGTCGGACTCGATGCTCCTCTCGGGGTCGTCGTACTTCACTCGTGACCTCTACCGGCCGTTCGTCGACGCCTCGCTGTCAGACGCCCGCGAGGCGTGGATTGCCCGTATCGGCGTCGCCCTCTTTGCGACGCTCACGTTCGTCGCCAGTCTGTTCCGCCCCGGCACGCTCATCGAAGTCGGCGACACGGCCTTCGGTGGCTTCGCACAGATGGCACTCCCCGTCATCATCGCGCTCTACTGGGCGCGAACGACCCGCTCGGGAATGTTCGCTGGAATCGTCGGCGGACAGCTGTTCTATCTCGCTCACGTCTTCGTTCCGGCGTTCGAAATCGCCGGTATCACCGTCCTCGGGGGGACGTACCTCACGTGGGACTTCGCCCTCTGGGGGATGGTGCTGTCCGCGCTCTTGACGCTCGGCGTCTCTTCGCTGACCGCCGCTGCACCCGAGGAGAACCAAAGCCGGTTCTCCGAAGGACTGCGTGCCGACTGAGAGGGCAGACTGGGTCGTCGTCGCCTCCGACCGTGGCGAGATTTATCCCGCTGTGTTACGATATTCGAGTCATGCCAGAAGAAGTTCTGTTCAAATCCGAGGCCCGCCAGAGCCGAACCGAAATCGCCTCTTACCTCCGCGCCATCGCCGACAAACTCGACGCAGGCGAACCGATTACGCTGAAAGCTGGGTCGCAGTCGGTGACGATGGACCCCCCGGCGTCGCCGACGTTCGAAGTGAAAGCCGAACGCGAAGGCCCCGCCGGCCAACCGGGCGAACTGAGCGTCGAGTTCGAACTGGAGTGGGACGAAGACGGTGGCGATGGTGGCGACAGCGGCGAGTTACAAATCGAGTAACTGAACGGGGTCGTCCCCGAGAACGCCGCTCAGATACCTTTTTGACACGTGTCTCAGTGTTCACGTATCATGCACATTCGTCCGATTGCCGAGAGCGACGTCACCGCACTCATCGACGACCTGTGGCTTCCGTTCGCCAGGGAGATGGGTGCCATCGACGACTACGACGCGCTTGCCGAGGACGTAGACGCCCGAACCGAAGCAATCGACTACCGACGGGCGCAACTCACCGACGACGACGTGCAGACGTTCGTCGCCGTCGACGACGAGGGATTGGTCGGGTATACGACCGTCTCGTACTCGGAGGCACCGCCGGTGTTTGCCCGAGATGCGGCGGCGAAGGTGAAAGACCTCTACGTGGCTCCCAAGGCACGGGGGGCAGGTCTCGGAACCTCACTCCTCGAACGGGCACACGAGTGGGGACGAGAACGTGGGTGTACTCGCGTCTCGTTGAGCGTTCACGCTCGCAACGACGCCGCCCGGTCGTGTTACGACTCGATGGGCTACGAGACGCGCTACGTGAAGATGGACCGACCGCTGTAACCGTCTCTCTCGGTGTAACGTCGCAACCGTGCCGGCGACGACCCACGGTTCGAGCGGGATTCGACCGGTAAACCCGAACCCTCAAATCTACCCACGCTAACGCCCGGATATGAACGAGACGGGTCACCAAGTGCTCGTGGAGCAGGACGTGCTCCGCCGCCGACTGGACGACGGGGCCCTCCCCGAATGGGCAGTCCAGCACTACGAGACCTTCCGTGAGACGATGCTCGGTGACGACGACGGTGCGCCCTTCCCCTGTTACTTCGGCGTCGAATCCGAACGCAACGGCGACGCCCTCTACACTTTCGTCGATTCGATGACCGACAAAGACGCCTTGCTCGCACTTCGTGACACGCTCGTCGAATATCTCGACGTCTACCGCGACTACTCGGAGGCGGCCTCGCTCGTCGCGTTCTTCAAACCGCCCGAGCGGGACCTGACGGAGGCTGACTACCACGAACACTTGTGGCACATCCTCCAGTTCCTCCACGTCCACGACCCCGAACCGTGGCCCGACGAGATTCCGACCGACCCCGACGACTCGACCTGGGAGTTCTCCTTCGGCGGCGAACCCATCTTCCCGACGACGCGTGCCCCGTTCTACGACGAGCGCCAGAGTCGCTACTGCCCGTGGGGTCTCGAAATCACGTTCCAACCCCGGTCGCTGTTCGACGGTCTCACCGCCGACACCGAGGCCGGACAGAAGGCACGAGCGGTCATCCAGAACCGCCTCGAAGCCTACGACGGTGTCTGCCCCCACGCCGACCTCGGTGACTGGGGGGTCGACGGCGACCGCGAGTGGCCGCAGTATATGTTCTCGTCGGACGAGTCGCAGGCACCCGACGAGTGTCCGATTCGCGTCACGCGCGAACACCCGAAAGTCCCCATCGTGTCGGCTGACGACACCATGTCGCCGGCGGACGACTGATGACCGACGTCGACCTCCCCGAAGACGCCGTACTCGTCTGTATCGACATGCAAGTCGGGTTCGACGACGACGCGTGGGGTGACAGAAACAATCCCGAGATGGAAGCACGAGTCGCGGGCCTGCTCGCGGCGTGGCGCGAGGCGGGCGCCCCTGTGGTTCACGTCCGACACGACTCGACCGAACCGAACTCCCCACTCCGGCGTGACGCCGCGGGATTCGACTGGAAACCCGAGGCCGAACCCGTCGAGGGCGAAGTCGTCTTCACCAAACACGTCAACAGCGGATTCGTCGGCACCGACCTCGAGTCGTGGCTCCGTGACCGTGACTACACGACGCTCGTCGTCTGCGGACTCACGACAGACCACTGCGTCTCGACGACGACGCGGATGGCCGAGAACCTCGGCTTCGACGTGTTTCTCCCTGCAGACGCGGTTGCGACGTTCGACCGAGAAGGCTACGACGGGACGCAGTTCTCCGCAGACGAGATGCACCGAACTGCACTGGCGCACCTGCACCGGGAGTTCGCGACTGTCGTCGAGACGGGAGACCTACTGGGCGAACGCGGCGTCTGAGAGCGCTGTCGAACACACCGAGCGTTATCGAGCACACCCGGCACTATCGAACCATCGAGCGCACTCGCATACGCAAAGCTGTACGGCCGCAAATCTGACGTCTTCCGTGGCTGGGCGTAATCAAATATAGTTTCTCAGAACGTGAGCGAATCAGATTCTGATTACACAAACACATTTGTTTCCAGACCGAAATCTGGTAGACATGGGTGCTTCGTTTCCACATCGAGAGAATCTCGCCCCAACGTTCGCGTGGAACGAGTTCACGGGCGCGGTAGGAGATTCGGTTACGGTCCTCCCGCTCGTCGTGGCACTCTCGGTCTTGACCGACCTCTCGCTTTCGTTCGTCCTCCTCTGGTTCGGTATCTTCCAAATCGTCTGGGGTCTCTACTACGCGGCCCCGATGTCCGTCGAACCGATGAAGGCGCTGGCGGCGCTCGTCCTCGCCGGCACGGTTTCGACCACCGAAGCGCTCGTCGCCGGCCTCTTTCTCGGTGTCGTCTTGCTCGGCGTCGGTCGAACCAACTCACTCGCACGCGTGAGTCGGTACATCGGGTCGCCCGTCGTCCGCGGCGTCCAGTTCGGTGTCGCCCTCGTTCTTCTCGAAACCGGTCTGCAACTCAGTCTGTCGAACCCCGGATTCGCCGGCATCGCCGCCGTCGTCGCCGTCGCCGCAATCGCCCTCGGCCGGTGGAAGGTGAGTGCGCTCGCAGTGCTCCTCGTCGGCGGTGGAATCGCCGCGTTCCACACCGGCGTCCCCTCGCCGACGCTCCCCTCGATGGACGGTCTCTTCCTCGTCGACGTCTCGGGGGTCACCATGCCGGCGTTCGAAGCGGCGTCCGCCCAGATTGCGATGACCGTCGGCAACGCCGCGTTGGCTACGTCGGTGCTGATGTCCGACTACTTCGACCGGGATATCTCGGCCGACGAACTCGCGTCGAGCATGGGCGTGATGAACCTCGCGGCCGTCCCCTTCGGCGCGTTTCCGATGTGCCACGGCAGCGGCGGCGTCGCCGGCAAGTACGCCTTCGGCGCTCGCACCGCCGCCGCGAACGTGATTCTGGGTGTGGGCTACCTGCTCGTCGCGCTCGTCGCCGTCGAACTCGTCGCCGCCTACCCACTGGCGATGCTCGGCGTCGTGCTGGCGATTATCGCGCTCCAACTCGCCCGGACCAGCATTCGAGAAACCGAGGCGTACGTGCTGGTCGCCGGGATTGGGGTTCTGGGGGTCGTCGTGAATCTGGGTGTGGCGTTTGTTGTGGGGATTGTGGTGTGGTTGATGTGGGAACGGCGGCGTGGTGCGCTCTCGTGGCTGGTGTCGGGTCTATAGAACAGGACGTCTCCGACTTCGCTATCTTCTCACCTATTCGGCGTCCGTAATCTCGTCGTTGGTTTCCTGTGGTGCTCCCGGTCTGCTCCGCCTACCGTTTCACAGAACGGGCAGTATTGGGTCGGGTCGTCTTCCCACTCCCACGCACTCCAGGCACAATGTACCGTGGTCGTCACTCCTCACTCTGAACGTCGCTGTCTTCGCTCTTCGACTGGCTTCGGTCTTCGGGTTTGAGCACCCCGACTAGTTCTGCCTGTTTGAGGGCGAGTTCTGCGTGTTCCTCAGCGTACTCGCGTCCTTTCCGTTCGGCGACGATGTCGATTATCTCCTGTTCGGCGGGCGTCCACTCTGAATCGTTCTCTCCCATCTGTCGTCTCTCAGATAGGTGTTGAACTGCTACGTTCAATACTATTTGCCCGTCTACCTGTGAGTAACCGTGTCCGGTCAACGGTAAGGGAACTGGTGCTTTTTATAAGCGCCGTACCCACGTACCACGTATGCAGACGCACATCGTTCCCGTCGGGTTCGACTACGACCGGCTCATCGCGCCGCTCATCCGCGATCAGTTGGACGTCGACCGCGTCATCCTCCTGGAGGGTGCCGTCGGGAGCGAGGCGAACGTCGAGTACTCGCGAAACCTCTCGAAGAAACTCGAGAAGGACTTCGAGAACCTGCTCGGTGCGGAGACGGCGCGCGTCGTCGTCGACGACGTCTACGACTACGACGCCGCCTTCGAGCAAGCCTACGACCTCATCAACGCGGAACTCGACGCCGACGACGAGTTGCGAGGCGACGGCGACGAACCCGGAGAGGTGTGGGTGAACGTCAGCGCAATGCCGCGTCCTGTCTCCTTCGCCTTCGCCACCGCTGCTCACTCCATCATGGTGGAGCGGCAGGCCGACAGAGACCGCATCCACACCTACTACACCGCCCCGGAGAAGTATCTGGAGTCCGAACTGGCCGAGGAGCTCCGAACCGGGCGTGACCTCTTGGCCGACATCCTCGAATCTGGCGAGATAGACGAAGACCGAATCCGCGAACGCCTCGACGTGTCGTCCGACCTGCTCTCGGAGTTCGACGAACGCGGGACCACCATCGGCGCGAAGCAAATCGGTTCGCGTCACATCGTCGAACTACCTGTCGCCTCCTTCTCGAACGTCAAACCCTTCGAAGAGGTCATCCTGTTCAAACTCGGCGAACACGGCGAGTTCGGGTCGGTGTCGGAACTCGCGGAAGCACTCGCCCGCGAGATGAACGAAGAGTACACCGACTCCTTCCGGTCGAAGGTCATCTACAACGTCGACCGCCTCGGCCCCGGTGGGAAAGGCTACATCGAACAGGAAGAACGCGGGAAGTCCTACCGGACGCGACTCTCCCGAATCGGTGAGTTGTGGGTCCGCGCTCACGCAGACAGCGACGAGTAGGGAGAGTACACTGGCGACGAGTGTGGCAAATGGGCGAGCGAGTGTCTTCGGGGCGAGTACCTGCACGAGTCTGTGCGGTCTGGCCGCCCACCAGTATATGAATCTACGGGGGCGGTGTGAGCGTCGAACCCCGCCGCGCCGTGTTTAATCCCTGTACGCACGGACGGTAACGTGGGTGAGCGACACGTCGTCTTCACCCTCCTGTACACTGCCCCTCCCCTCTCTTCCCCCTATCCCACAGACCGACGCTCAGAAGTCGAGACCCGACGGGTCGTCGCCCGGCGTCAGCGGACTCACGGCGAGGTCCGCCGGTGGGTCGGGAAGGTTGTACCCACTCGGTGCGACGTCGTTCGGTCCGTCAGGGTAGAACACCGACGCGAGCAGTTGGATGTGGTCGCGGCCAACGCCGAGTTCGAACTGTCCGCCGCCGTAGAGTGTCATCCCTCGCTCGTCGGCGTAGTCGATGGTGTCGAAGAGCGACTGGACGGTGCCGAACCGCGAGGGCTTGATATTCAGCCACGCGGGTTCGAACGGCAGTTCCTCGACGGACTCGACGCCCGTAATCGGATAGTCCCACGAGACACGTGTTTCGTGGCCGTCGAACAGCGGTCGCGTCTCGTCGGTGAACGCCGGGTCTTCGATGACGGCGTCCGGGAACCCGGAGACGACGCGCTCGTAGAGTTCCGGGTCGGGCGCTTGGTCCACGTCGGTTCCCTCGTACTTGCCTTTCAGGTCGAGGATTCTGACGCAGTCGTGGTCGGCGAGTGACGCGACGAGGGCGTCGTCCCACTCCGACGTAGGGTCGAGTTTGAACTCACAGTTCGGGTCGCGTTCGAGGAGCATCTCTACGCGGTCGGCAGACGGCGGGTCACCGAGGCGTGTGCTCACGACGAATCGGACCGGGTCGCGTTCGCGGCCAACCGCGGTTGCGAGGTCGGTGCCGTTCTGGCGGAGTGCGAGGTCTAGTCCGGCGGATTCGAGCGCCCACCGCCGATAGTGTCTGGACGGTTCGCGTTCTGGTTCTTTCGTCGGAAACAGGTCGACGTCGTCGAGTGCGGCCGAGAAGTCGGCGAAGGAGTCGTAGGTTCCGTCGATGCCGAACACGTCCTCGGGGGCATCTGCGAGTGCGTCGTGGTCTTCGGCGTCGTAGGTCACGTCTTCACCACGCCCCACGTCGCCGTCGCCTGCGAGCGAGAAGATGGTCGTCTTTCGGAGGAATCCACTCGACGTATCGCTCTCGCGGCGGTCACGAGAGACGGATTCGACGGTGAGTGGCAGGTCAGCCACACGGTCGAAGGTGTTCATTGGAACACAGGTTGGGAACGACAGGGGAAAAACGTGTGCGCCGTATTCGAGGTTCAGACCGCGCCGCGTTCGACTTTCTCGACTCCCGTGGCGAACGCGAGGAACGTGGCGGTCAGCGTCAACACCACGGCACCTGCGGCAGCGAGTTCGTGGGCCGGAGCGACGTGCTGGACGACGCCATCGACGATTGGTTCGGCCGGGATGAGCGTGTGGTGTGGCGTTCCGACGAGTGGGACGAAGTAATCGACGAGGTCGTTGAACCCGTACCAGACGACGGCGACGAAGATGGCGACGGTCGGAAACTTCGCGTAGCGCTGGATGAGAAACGCCTCGACGACCATCGCGAGGTGGCTCCAGAAGAGGAAGTTGTACATCGCCCAGTGGAGGTACGAAAAGTCGCTCTTGAACGCGAGCAGAACGTACGGCGTCCACAGGCCGAGTTTGAGACAGCCGAAGAACGCGAGCGCGTTGAGATACTCGTTCGAGCGGCCGAGTTTCCACAGGGCGAGCGAGAGGGCGATAAAGAGCGTCGCGACGGGACTGTCGGGGACGAACGGCCACATCACGAGCGGTTCGATACTGAACTGGAAGCCGTAGTACCAAAAGCCGAACGCGGTGCCGACGAGGTTGATGACGACGACCACCCACGCGACGTTGAGGCCGAAGTTCTCCAGCCACTCGGGGAGCGGACTCAGCCAGCGGGGGAGCTCCGTCGTCGCGGGGAGACTATCGTCACCAAAGAGTCGTCTGGGGTCGTCGAGTAGTCGGCGCAATCGCGTCACCGCGTCCATACCCACGCGAAAGTATGGGGGAGGGAAAGCGATACCGGTCTCCCCCATGAGAGGGAGTGCCGGATGCGAACGACTGCCGTCCGGAAAGGACTGCTTAAGTGTACCCAGTCGCAAGCCCTCGATATGCCTGAGGAGACCGACCTCGCGGAACTCCGACGTGGGACCGAACTGGTCAAGCGTGGGTTCGCGCAGATGCAGAAAGGCGGCGTCATCATGGACGTCGTCAACGCAGAACAAGCGAAGATTGCAGAGGAAGCAGGCGCAGTCGCCGTCATGTCGCTGGAGGCGGTCCCCGCGGACATCCGCAAGCGCGGTGGTGTCTCTCGGATGGCCGACCCCGAACTGGTCAAAGAGATTATCGACGCCGTCTCCATCCCGGTGATGGGGAAGGCCCGTATCGGCCACTACACCGAAGCCCAGATTCTCGAATCAGTCGGCGTCGACATGGTGGACGAGAGTGAGGTGCTCACTCCAGCGGACAACGAGTACCACATCGACAAACGAGAGTTCACCGCTCCGTTCGTCTGCGGCGCACGGAACCTCCCCGAGGCCCTCCGCCGCATCAACGAGGGTGCCGCGATGATTCGCACGAAAGGTGAGGCTGGCACGGGCGACGTGAACCAGGCAGTCACCCACCAGCGCACCATCAAAAACC
This sequence comes from Haloferax marinum, assembly GCF_009674625.1. Taxonomy (GTDB): domain Archaea; phylum Halobacteriota; class Halobacteria; order Halobacteriales; family Haloferacaceae; genus Haloferax; species Haloferax marinum. The sequence goes on from NZ_WKJQ01000001.1 coordinate 2,544,171, forward strand.
AGATTCGCACGCTCACCGGACTGAACTTCGACGAACGCGAGAAGTGGGCACGCGAGCACGAAGCACCCGCCGAACTCGTCCACGAGACGGCGGAGATGGGCCGACTCCCCGTCGTCAACTTCGCTGCCGGTGGTATCGCGACGCCCGCCGACGCCGCGCTCATGATGTACCACGAGTGCGACGGTATCTTCGTCGGGTCCGGTATCTTCGGTGCCGAAGACCCGGAGAAGATGGGCAAGGCAATCGTCGAGGCAGTCAACAACTGGGACGACCCGGACAAACTCGCAGAAATCGCCTCCGGCATCGGCAAGGGCATGAAAGGCGAAGCGAACGTCGACATGCCGGAAGAGAAGAAGATGCAGGGCCGCGGCGTCTAAGCCCACGCCTTCGACTCCGTCTCGGTTCTACGCTCTGTTATTCTCTCTTGCTCACCGGTGAGCGCTCCGCTCGCCGCTCTGTCTCGAAAAAGTGTGCCGCTTCGGTGGGTTTAGACGTGTTGCCGCTTCGGTGGGTGTCGACGCGGGTGGTGGACCGCGTGTGGGAGCGGTCGAACGGTGGTGGGTCAGCGGTAGGTCGGCGGTGGTGGGTCAGCGGTAGGTCGGCGGTGGTGGGCCGACAGTGGTGGACCGACCGCGACCTGTGGTGTGATTACGCCAGCAGACCTTTCTTCTTCTTCTTTTTCGCGTCCGCTTCGTCTTCGGCGTCGTCTTCGTCTCCGAGGAGGACCGTCACCGGGCCGTCGAAGTTGAGCATCAGCGTCTGCGTCAGGTCACGGGTGAGGAGTTTGCCGGCAGGCGACCGACGGCGACCAGAGACGAACAGGTGGTCGCACGCTTCCCACTGCGCCGTCTCCAGGACGGTGTCGACTTTCGGTCCGATGTCGGCGACGATGCGGAAATCGACGTCGAGTCCGTCGAACGCCTCTCGGGCGAGCGTCTTGGCGTCGCGTGTCGCCGATTCGAGCGCCTGGTCGAGTCCGTAGACGACGTCAGACGACCCCACGCTCGCGAGGGCCGAACGCGTCCGCTCGAACTCGTCTTCGGGCAGGATGGTCAGGACGATGAGTTCCGCTCCGCTCCCGGCGGCGAATTCGCCGGCCTCACGAAGGATTCGATGCGACTGCTCGTCCGGTGTCACGACGACGAGTGCTCGGTTCATGTTTCGAACTTATCGCGTGTGTGAGAAAAGTCTTCTCGGAATCGTGATAACACGGACCGTGAGGATTCGTTACGAAGCTTCAAACGTGCGAAATCCGGGCTTCTGGAGGTGTGGTAACTGTTCTCAACAACGCTCAGAAATCGAATACTTCTGCGCCGCTGCCGACACGAGTCTTGTAGGCTCGAGCGGCCACGCCCGCGTCGTCGAAGGCTTCTATCATCGCGGCGGCGACGCGGGTTCGAGCGTGTGCTCCGCAGACAGCGAGCACCGCCGGTCCGGCCCCGGAGACGGTGACACCGTCCGCACCTGCGGCGAGTGCGGCGCTTCGAACGTCGTCGTACCCGGTGATGAGTTTCGCTCGCGCTGGCGTGACGATTCGCTCGTCCATTCCGGCCCCGACGAGTTTCGGGTCGCGGCGGCACATCCCGACCGAGAGCGTCGCCGCGCGACCGACGGTGTGGACGAGTTCTTCCATGCTCGCCGTCTCCGGGACGACTCGACGGGCGTCGCGCGTCGAGACGGCGATTTCGGGGAGACAGGCGACGAGCGGGATATCCGCGTCGATGGTGGTGACTCGTTCGGGGGTCGCGACGGTGAAGCCGCCGAGAAGCGCGGGGGCGACGTTGTCGGCGTGGGCCTCGCCAGAGACGACTGCTTCACCCTCTGCGGCGATTGGGACGAGTTCTTCTCGGGAGAGCCCGCGGTCGTACAGTTCGTTCAGTGCGAGTGCGGCGCCCGCGGAACTCGCGGCCGACGACCCGAGACCGGACGACGGGCGGACGCCCTTGTCGATGCGGATGTGTGCCGGTGCGTCGAGCGCCTCCGCGACGGCACCGACGACGTTCCGGCCGGGGTCTGTCGGGATGTACTGACTGCCGACACCAGTCACTTCGATTGTTGTGCGGTCCGCTCGTTCGACGTGAACGACGTCTGCCGGGCGGTCGAGAGCCACACCGAAAACGTCGAACCCACTTCCGAGATTGGCGCTCGTCGCGGGTGCGCGGACCGTAACCATGCCCCGCAGTTGCCCTATCGCAGATAAAAATGTGGCGAACGTCGAAGCAGACGGGGGTCAGTTCCCCGAACTGTCTGTCCGTTCTTCGACCGCCCCCGTTTCGACATCGGTGAACTCGAACCGAGCACCGCCGGACGACGACGACGTCAGTGTGACCGTCCACCCGTGTGCGTCGGCCACCGACTTGACGATTGGAAGACCGAACCCGGTTCCGTCTTCGTGCGTCGTGTAGCCGCGTTCGAACACGTCTTCGGACTCCGATTCAGGGATTCCGGGGCCATCGTCTTCGACGTAGAAGCCGCCGGTGATGGGGCCGACGACGACGGAGACGGCGTCGTCAGACGAATCGTGAGTTTCTGTGGTGCCATGCTCGACGGCGTCGTCAGGCCTTGCCTGACTGCCTGCCGAACCGTGCTCGACCGAGTTCCGAAACAGGTTCTCGAACAGTTGGCGAAGGCGGCCTCTATCTGCGTCGACCGTCTGGTCGATTCGAGCGTCGAACGTCGCCTCCCCGACGGCGACGCTGTCCCACGCCTCGGACGCGACGGTGGAGAGTGCGACGGGAGAGCGGTCGGTGAGCGTCTCTCCCTGTCGGGCCAGCGTGAGCAGGTCATCGATAATCGTCTCCATCCGGTCGTGGGCGTCCTCGACGCGGGTGAAGTAGTCGTCGTCGTTCGTCTCTCGTGCGAGTTCGAGATATCCTCGGGCCACCGTCAGCGGATTTCGCAGGTCGTGAGAGACGACCGAGGCGAACTCTTCGAGGCGGTCGTTCTGTCGCTCGAGTCGTCGCTCGCGTTCCTTTCGTTCGGTGATGTCACGGACCAAGACGAGCGTCCCGGACGTCGCCGTGTCGTCACCGAGCGGAGTCGTGTTCACCAGCAGGTCTCTGTCGTCACCGCCGATAGTCACCGACACCTCAGCGTTCGGAGCGTCGTCGATGGCCGCCACGAGTTCGGGTTTGAGGACGGATTCGACGGGTCGGCCGTAGGAATCGACGAGTGACCGGTCGAGAACCGACTCGCTGGACGGGTTTGCGTCGAGGACGAGACGTTCGTCGTCGAGGACGATAGCCGCCCCTTGCATCGACTCCACGGCCGACTCCCACGCGATGGGGACGACGGTGAACAACCGATGTCGGAAGACGCTCCACGCGACGGCACTCGCGGTGAGAGCGAAGGCCAACGCCGGGAGATTCAATCCGGGGACAGGACTCGCACCGGCGACGTAGACGAGACCACCGACCGCGGGGGCGAGTCCGCCGACGAGCAATCCGACGGTCTGTTTCCGGTAGATTCCGTCGGCGTGAGAGAGCGTCCGAACGAGGACGGCGAGTGCGACGACGACGAGGATGTACGCGTAGACGACGAACCCGACGAACGCGATGCCGTGGTCGTTGACGAGGACGACGTAGCCGTCGTGTTCGGTGAGCAATAGGCCGTCCCAGATGAGATTGTGCCACCGGTTCGTGAACACGAGTCCGACGGTGACGACGGGCACCGTTCCAAGTGCCGCCCACGCCTCTCGTGGCAGTGAATCGAGGCCAGCGTGGCGAAGCACGTACGCCAGCCAGAGCAGCGGGAGCGGTGCGACTCCGAGATAGGCGAGTTGATTCAACAGAACCTTCGCCGCGAAGTCCGTCCGTGAGAGTTCGAGCGCGTACAGTCCCATCCAGAATCCCGACGCCAACAACAGGAGGGCGCCGAGCGTCGCTCCGGGGACGAGTCGGCGCTCTGTCTGGCGCCGGAGTAAGTAGACGGCGAGAATCACGAAGAGGCCCGCACCGACTCCGAGCGGAATCGTGTAGGGTGTGACCTGCCAGTGGGGCGCACCGTGCATGGAAGGAGTGGGGAGAGGGGGGTTAAAATTCTCACCGTCGGCGTCCGAGACAGAGCAATCAGAAAGGACTTTCCGACGCCCAGCGAACCCCGGTCTATGATAGGCATCGTCGGCGGCGGCATCGCGGGCCTCGCCGCGGCGCACCGACTCCGGAAACGGGGTCACGACGTTCGAGTCTTCGAGGCGTCCGACTCACTGGGCGGCCTCGCAGCAACGTACGAGACGAGCGGTGACGACATCGAGAAATACTACCACCATCTCTCGAAGTCCGAAGAGACCATCGTCGAACTGGCCGAGGAACTCGGCCTCGGAGACGACTTGGAGTGGCGTATCGGCAAGAACGCCTACTACGTCGACGGCGTCGTCCACCCGCTGGACACGGCGTGGCAGATTGCGGCGTATCCGCACATGAGCCTCTACGACAAGTTCCGACTCGGTATGCTCACCCTCGGAATCGACGTCCGTGGTGGGATTCCCGATTTCGACGCCTACGAAGAACTCGCGGAGTACGAACACACGCCAATCGAGGAGTTCGTGGTCGAACACACCTCACGGGGCGTCTACGACAACTTCGTGGACCCGCTGCTCGACGGCAAGTTCGGCGAGCGAAAACACGACGTGTCGGCGGCGTGGTTCCTCGGGCGAGTCCGGTTCCGCGGCGAGCGTGACCTGCTTCGCGGCGAACTCCTCGGCTACTTCGACGGCGGATTCGCACCGCTCATCGACGCACTCGTGGACGCTGTCGGCCGCGAGAACATCCAGACTGGGTCTCGTGTGACCGCACTCGACACCGACGGTGACGGTGAGGAAGTCGAGACAATCACCGTCGAGACAGCAGACGAAACCGAAGTCTACGACGTCGATTCGGTCGTCGTCGCGGCGATGCCGAACGTCCTCGAAGACCTGACTGGGTTCGAGTGCGACATCGACTTCCAGGGAGCAGTCTGTGGCCTCGCGACGATGTCCGAGTCGCTGATGGACACCTACTGGCTCAACATCGCGCACGACGCACCGTTTGGCTCTCTCATCGAGCACACGAACTTCGTCCCGCCCGAGAAGTACGGCGGCGACCACCTGCTCTACGTGGCGAGTTACGTCCAAGGCCCGGAAGAAGACCTCTGGCAGCTGAGCGACGAGGAAGTCGAAGACGTGTGGTTCGACGAAATCGAGGACATGTTCCCCGACTTCGACCGCTCGGTCGTCGAGGAGTTCAAAATCGCCCGCAACCCGCGCGCTGGCCCCGTCTACGAACGCGGCTATCTCGACCTCGTGGTCCCCTACGACCTCGCCGACGACGTCGCCGATGGCGTCTACTACGCTGGGATGGCTTCGGAAGCACAGTACCCAGAACGCTCCCTCAACGGCGGTATCGTCGCGGGCTACGAAGTCGCCGACCGCATCGACGACACACTCTGAACCGAGCGGCGAGCGCCGAACTCTCCCTCGGTTCTCCCACGCGATTCTCCACTCCGTTCTCTCCCTCGATTCTCTGCTGCTATGTGACCGTCAGTCACGCTTTCCGGCAATCGACTTCGTATCCGTAACCCCTTTTGGCACCACTGACTGACCAGTCAGTTAGTGAGCGCAGACACCGACAACTCGGTCCCCGCCGAGGTCCACGACGAGTTGATGCAGGCGACGTATCGGGCGTTGTGCGCCGAAGGGTACGCCGACCTGACGATGCAGCAAATCGCCGACGAGGCAGGCAAGAGCAAGTCGCTCCTCCACTACCACTACGGGACGAAACGCGAGTTACTCGTCTCGTTTCTCGCCTACCTACTCCAGCGGTTCGAAGAGAAAGTCGACGCAACCGAAGGTGACGCTCCCGACGAGCGCCTCCGGTTCCTCCTCGACAAGATGTGCCCCAGTGCAGACGGTGACGACGAGTACGACCGCTTCGGCCTCGCACTGACGGAACTCCGGGTTCAGGCCCCTCACGACGAGGCGTACCGCGAGCAGGTCGCACGCAACGAGATTGCCATCCGAGAGCGCTTTGCGGATATCATCCGTGACGGCATCGACGACGGAACGTTCCGAGCGGTCGACCCCGAGCGGACGGCGTCGCTTCTGTTTGCCGCGCTCGACGGGGCGCGACTCCAGCGCGTCGTCGTTTCCCCGACGAACGATGACGACTCGCCGGGGGCAGCACACGACGTTCCCACCGACGTTCGTGCCGCGCTCGAAACGTTCGTCGTCTCCGACCTCCTCGCTGACGACGGTGCCACGACAGAAGGTGCCGAATGAGCGCCCGCGACGTCGAACTCACCGAGGGCGATATGCTCAAACCGCTGTTGACGCTCTCGGTTCCAATCGTCCTCTCACAGCTCATGCAGGTCGGCTACAACCTCGCCGACACCTTCTGGGTGGGTCGCGTCGGTGAAGCGGCAGTCTCCGCGTTGTCCTTTTCGTGGCCGCTGGTCTTCCTCATGATCTCCATCGGGATGGGGTTCACCGTCGCCGGAACCGTCCTCGTCGCCCAGAACAAGGGCGCGGGCAACCACGACAGGGTCGACCACGTCGCCGGCCAGACCATCGCGTTCGTCACGCTCCTGTCGATATTCTTCTCGGCCGTGGGCTACCTCCTCGCGCCGGTGATGTTGCCGCTCATCGGGACGACACCGGGCACAGAAGTCCACAATCTCGCCGTCGAGTACACGCGAACCATCTTCCTCGGCGTCTACTTCATGTTCGGCTTCTTCATCTTCCAGGCGCTCTTGCGTGGGTGGGGCGACACCCGCACGCCGATGTTCCTCATGGCGTTCGGTGTGGCCATCAACGTCGTCATCGACCCGTTTCTCATCCTCGGGTTCGACACGAACCCAGTATTCGGACTGCTCGGTCTGGACGCCCTCCAGTCGCAACTCTTTGCCGCGACTGGGTTCACCGGATTCGGCGTACAGGGTGCTGCTATCGCGACGGTGTTCGCCCGCGGTATCGGCGCACTCGCCGGGTTTTTCTTGCTGTTTTCGGGACGGGTCGGTATCCAACTCTCACTGCGTGACCTCGTGTTGAAAGCGGAGACGGTGCGGAAAATCGTCAAAATCGGCGCACCGACGAGCGTCGAACAGTCGACTCGTGCGCTCGGCGTGACTGCGCTGACGGCCCTCGTCGCCTTCGCCGGGGCCAAAACGGTCGGTGTGGACACCTCTGCGGCAGTCGCAGCGTTCGGTATCGGAATCCGTCTCAACTCGCTCGTCTTCCTGCCGGCGATTGGACTCCAACAAGGTATCGAGACGGTGGTCGGTCAGAACCTCGGCGCAGAGAAACCCGACCGCGCAGAACGTGGCGTCCACCTCGGCGCTGGTCTCATCACTGGCGCGTTGGTCTTCGTCTCTGCGGGGGCGTACTTCTTCGCAGAACCGATATTCTCGGTGTTCATCCCCGGCGAACCGAACGTCATCGCAATCGGTGTGGACTTCTTGCGAATCGTCGCACCGACGTACATCTTCCTCGGCATCTTCCGGGTCGTCTCCGGCGGATTCCGCGGCAGTGGCTCGACGCGGACGGCCATGATATTCACCCTCCTCTCGCTGTGGGTGTTCCGCATCCCGCCCGCCTACCTCCTCGTCGAGTACGGCGGGATGGGCGTGTCGGGCGTCTGGTGGGCAATCGCACTGTCGAGTGTGATATCGGCGGTTCTGGCCTACGCGTGGTTCCTGCGCGGAACGTGGAAAGACAACGTCGTCGACTCACCGCGGATGGCCGCGGCGGACGATTGAAAAAGAACGGAACGACGGCGTCAGGCCGTCTCTTCGTCGACGTCCTGTAGACCGGGGGCCGCGTTCAAGTCGACGTCCTCCGGTTCTTCTGTGCCCCCGACACCGACTTCACCACTCTCGTCTTCGACGTAGACGTCGTCGGCGAAGCCACCCTCTGCGTGTGGGTGTTCTGGGTCGTCCAACTTCTCCATCGTCGCGGGCGCGTCGGGAATCTCGATAGTCCGGAACTCACCCAGCGGATTCGCGATGTCGATGTCGTAGCGCTCGAAGAACTCCTCGTAGCGCTCGTAGTGTGTTTCGAGTTCGTCCGTCGGGAACTCCATCATCTCGGTCCACCCGTGATTGTAGAAGTCGAAGTTGGCCTGGATGTGCGTTATCTCGCGGGCCTCCGCTTCCGGGAATCCAGCGTCGAGGGCGGCCAGATACGTGTCGAACGTACACTCGAAGAACGCCGCCATGTGGGCTTCGCGCTCTTCGCGGTGGTCGGGGTCCGCGCGTTCGCCGAAGATACGAACGTGGAGGTCCACCATCTTCTCGGTCGCGATGTCGCCGATGACCGGCATGGTAAGCGCCTTCTTCGTCGCAAAGTGGCGGATGTTCTGACGAATCTTCATTCAGTCGCCCGCTTAGGGTCGAATATACGTAAAGACCACGCCCATGGAGGGTATCGAACGACATCTCACGACCAACTATCGCCGTTTCCATTTCACGGGCCGATTCATCGTCGTGTACACGTGTGCCTCGTGTGAGGGTCAGACGGTTGGGGTCGTCTCGCTCGACGAGTCGCTGCCCACACGGTCGGCCCACGCGCCAAAATGTCGACGGGTTTGCATAAATTCGGTACGGTAAGCCGGCTTACAAAAATATCATTCTGCTTACCCTTTTACGGTCTTGGGTCGTCTCACTAGGTAAGGAGAACGACGATGACTCACGACAACGAACTCGGACTTCCAGACCCACGAGACCAGCACCCCAGTGGGATTGTAACGCTCGCAGACACGGTATTCGTCGCACTGGCGACGATAGTTGGGGTTCTCGCGGCGGCACTCGCAGCGACGTTGGTGGCCCCACTCGCGCCGGGCCTCGGCCTCGTGACGCTCTTCGTCGGGTGGCCACTCGGACTCGTCCTCGCGGTGTTCGTGCTTCGAACTGGGGCCGGGGCACTCGTCCGAAGCGGCATCCCTGCGTCCGTCCGGACTGTCATCCGACGGGGTCGAACCCCCAAACGCGTCGTTCCAGACGGTGGAACCCCCGACGAAACGGCGTCTCGCTGCTAGAAACTGACCGTTCGCCCCGAATCGCCCTCTCTTCTCGCTATCCTTTCGGCTGTAAACAATCATGAGAGAGATAGCAATCCACATTAACCCCGAATACAAACCACGGGTTATGAGTCAATCGTACGTGATCGTCGGCGACGGCATCGCGGGGGCCTCAGCGGCCGAGACACTCCGCGAGGAGGAACCCGATGCCGACATCACAATCATCACGGACGAGGGTGAACCCCTATACAATCGCATTCTGATCAAAGAATTCGCCAAGGGCAAACTTCCCGCGGCACCCATCTCGATCCACGAAGAATCGTGGTACGACGACCGGGATATCGACCTCGTTCTGAACACGCTCGTCACGAACATCGACCCTGAAGGGCACACGGTCACCGCCCACGACGGGACCGAATACGAGTACGACAAACTTCTCCTCGCCATCGGTGGCACCCCGACGCAACTCCCCGTCGAGAACTCCGACGCCGAGGGAATCCACCACTTCTGGACGTTCCAGGACGCTCGCGACATCAAAGAGCACATCGAACAGGCCGACAACTCCGTCGTCATCGGGGCCGGTCTCCTCGGTATCGACCTCGCGGCAATCACCGCCGCACAGGACGTCGAAGGCAAGTACCTCATGCGCGGCAAGGCCTGGTGGCGCTACGCGCTCTCGCAAGACGGTGCAGAGATTATCCACAACGCGCTCCGCGAGCGCAACGTCGAACCCGTCTTCGACTCCGGTGTCGACCACTTCGAGATGGACGACGACGGCGTCGTCACGGCCGCAATCGACCCCAACGGCGACCGCTACCCCGCCGACTTCGTCGGCATCGCTATCGGCCTGAACTTCAACACCGAAATCGTCGAAGGCACCGATATCGAGTGCGACACCGGCATCCACGTGGACGAGTACATGCGCACGAACCACGACGACATCTTCGCGGCCGGTGACATCACCGAGTTCCACGACGTCATCCTCGGCGAGCGCGCACAGAACGGTGCGTGGGGCTCTGCCAAAGAACAGGGAACCATCGCGGCCAAGAACATGGTCGACTACGGCAGCGAGGAGTTCCGCTGGGTCTCGTCGTACTCCATCACGCACTTCGACTTCCCGTTCCTCTCGTTCGGTCACCCGACGCTCGGCGACGACAGCGTCGAAGCGAAGTACTCCGACACCGAGTGGCGGCGGCTCGCCATCAAGGACGGCAAAATCGTCGGCGGCGTCCTCATCGGCGACCTCTCGCCGCAGACGAAGTACAAGAAACTCATGCGCGAGCAGGTCGACGTCAGTGGTCAGCTAGACACCCTCGTGAAGCAGGACTTCCAACTCGAAGACCTCGAAGGCGCGGCCGCCGAGCAGTAATCGGCTCCCTCCGACGCAGATTTTTGGCGACGGGAGACACGAGAGACACACCCCTCTGAGCCGACGTCGCCTCTTTGCTGACAGCTTTTCCCCCGACGTCCCCAGTCTCAGCGCTGCCGACGCTCACGACTCGTGTGTTTCCTATCTAGTCATTTTAGCATTTTAGGCTGTGTTAACGTACCACAAACATTTATACTCTAGAAGGACATGTGTTACCACATGTCATCGAAGGATGGACGGCCAGCACCGGCGACGGAGTTCAAAGCGTCTCCTGCCGTCGTGCCAATCACGGACGTACCACCGGGTGCTCGAGTTCGGCATTTCGACGAACTGAGCGACCGAACACAACACGCACTCGCAACCGCCGCACCGTCGGGTCGCCTCGACATCGACCCGGCGACCACGAGGCTCTCTCGTGGAGACGTGGTCGTGTTTACAGAGTACGTCCGTATCCAGTAACCCCTTCGTCGAGCCGCTGGCGCTCGACTGAGATTTCTCGTCGTCTCGATTTGGTACTCACCTCGTACGGTTCTCACCGTCCGGAGAGGACCGAAGTGGTTTTCCACGCCTCGCCGCCTATCGCCGGACATGGCAGCAGGTGGCGGACAAGGGACGATGACGCTCGCGTTCGAACTAGAGGCACTCAAGCGACTCGCAGAGCCGAGTGCGGCGTTCGCGGACGCGCGGACGTGGACGAAGTACGTCGGCGTCGTGAGTGAAAAGCCCACGTACGTCGTGACCAACTTCACCCGAAAAGAACGCATCCGTCAGGACTTCTTCTCGGGGCCGCGCGGTGTCAAAGAGAGCCTCGAAAACGTGATGGGACAGTTCGACACCGACAGACACGTCTTCGTCGGTACGACCGACGAAGACCGTTCGCTCGCCGAGCAGACCGACTGGGAGTACCTCCCCGTCGAAGAGGCGGCAGCGGCGGCCGAGTGGCCACTCGCCGGCGACGACGAACCTGTCGAAGACCCGTTCGAAGACGATAGCCGGGACGACTGGCCGTAGCCGGGACGACTGACCGTAGCCGAGACGACTGGCCGTAGCCGGGACGACTGGCCGTAGCCGGGACGACTGGCTTAGTCGAGACGACTGACCGTAGCCGGGACGACTGGCCGTAGCCGGGACGACTGGCTTAGTCGAGACGACTGGCCCTAGTCGGGGCAACTGGGCGTCTTCCGCCGATTTTGTTCGTCTATCGAAAGCACTAATCAGCAACAGCACTTCTCTTTCGCTGATGAGTCACCAGTTGCCTGACGTACAGGCCTCTCAACCGGACGTGACCGTCGGGTTGAGCCAGGTCGGCGTCACAGGCGTCGAGAAGCTCGTCAAGATCGCCCGTGACGGAAAGCGTCCACTCGTCTTGATGGCGGAGTTCGAAGTCTTCGTCGACCTCCCGAGTGGCCGAAAGGGCATCGACATGAGCCGAAACATGCAGGTCATCGACGAGGTGCTCGAAGCGGCCGTCTCCGAACCCGCTTACCGAGTCGAGGACATGTGTGGAGACGCCGCCGAGCGCCTCCTCGCAAAACACGAATACACCACGACAGCCGAGGTTCGGATGACCGCCGAACTCGTCGTGCGTGAAGATACGCCCGCCAGTGGACTGTCTACCCAGAGTACCGCACAGATTATCGCGAGTGCGACGGCGACCGAAGACGGAACCCGTGAGGAAATCGGGGCCGAAGTCGTCGGGATGACGGTCTGTCCCTGCTCGCAAGGGATGTCGGCGTCCCGCGCCCGAGACGTCCTCGGGGACCTCGCTGTCGACGACGACACCATCGAGGAGTTCCTCGACAAGGTTCCCCAACCCGGACACTCACAGCGCGGCCACGCCACGCTCACCGTCGAGACAGAAGGGTCGCCCGACGTGGACTTGATGGACCTCATAGACATCGCCCGCGACTCGATGTCCGCACGCATCTACAACCTCGCAAAGCGTCCAGACGAAGACCATATGACGTACCACGCCCACGCGAACGCGAAGTTCGTCGAAGACTGCGTTCGCTCGATGGCGGAGATGGCGGTCGACGAACTCGACCACCTCCCCGACGACGCCGTGGTCCACATGAAGCAGTCGAACGACGAGTCGATTCACCAGCACAACGCTCACGCAGAGCGTGCAGTGACGCTGGGGCAACTCCGAGGCGAACTCGACGCCTAGCGCGGTATCTACCGGGGTAGCCACCCGTTTCGTCGGGTGGCGACGAAAACTACGTCTTTGGGTTACAACGGGAGCGGTGCGGCCGCTTCCCACCGGGGGTCGAACGTCGACCTGAGGTCGGCAGCGAACTCGGGGTCTTTCAGGTCTATCATCGCAAACGCCTGGCCGGGGTCGAGGGGGTTGGGGACCTCGATACAGACTTCGACGTCGTCGATGAGGTTGAACACACCAGTGAGGTTCTCGGCCGTCCGTACGTGGAACGCGGGATGGTCCGACAGACGCTCCATGTAGCGCTGCCCGACGCTCTCGGGGAGGCTATCGACGAGGTCCGGCGACATGAGAATCGACACTTCGACGCCCCGTTCGAGCGCCGCCTCCAGTTCTTCGACGACGAGGTCACCGACCATCCCGAGGTCGAACTGTGGTGACGGCGTCCCTGCGACCATCGCGAGCGAGTCGTCGGCCGCTGCCAACCGCTCGACGAGGAGGTCGACCGTTTCGTCGTCACCGACCGCCGCCGTCCAGAACTGGTCGTGGACCGGTTCTGCGGTGTCGAGTTCGTCGTTCAGTTCGTCGACGACGGCTTCGTACTGCTCCGCCTTCTCTTCTAACTCCTGTCGCTTGCTCTCTAGGAGACGGTCCAGTGCCATGTCCGGTTCGACGGCGACGTACTTCTTCGGCCGACTCGCCGCCTGGCTCCGGATGAGGTGGTACTGTTCGAGACTGTTCAACACGTCGTAGATACGCCCCATCGGAACGTCACTCGCCCGCGACAGTTCTTTCGCTGTCGTCGCCCCCGTTCGGAGGAGTGCGCGGTATGCCCGCGCTTCGTACTCAGAAAGTCCGAGATCTCGAAGACTCGCCATGCTCCGTCTATCTCGGTTCTTCGTTATAAACAAACCGGATGTTTACACAATGTTTCGGTTGCAAGCGAACAGACGAACGCGTCCTATGTGACTGAGGACACCGCGTCCATCAACTCGTCGGGAGTGGTTGCTTCGTGTGTATCGGACCCGACGCTGACACGTGCGGTCCCAGCGTCGATATCGGCCGCTGGCACGACGAGTGCTTCGTGGTCCGCGACACGGAGTGCTGCGCGGTGGAGGTCTGACCCTGCTTCGTCACCGATTTCGACGACGAGTGGGTCGCGTAGTAATCGTGCGGCGACGGCACCGTATTCGGCAACTTGGACTCCGATACGGTCCCATGCACCTGCGAAGGCACAGATGGTCTGTTCTGCAACGTCGCGGTAGTCGTCGGTCCCCGTGAGCAGTGCGAGGTCGATGAGTGCGTTCGCCATCTCGACGTTGCCGTCGAGCGGACGGAGTGGTAACGACAAGAGCCCTTCGCCGGTCGCCGGTCCGTCGAGGAACGACCCGTCTTCGAAGAGTTCCTCGATGGCGGCGTCGGCGACGGCGGTCGCGAACTCGAGGTAGGTCTCGCCCGCGACGGTGTCGTCTCCGAGGACTTGTCGGGCGCGACAGGCGGCGGCGACGACGCGCGCGTGGTCTTCGAGGAGAAGAGACTCGCCGACTGCGCCGCCCGAGTGGAAGTGGGTCACGACGCCGTCGTCGACGAGGTCTTCGGCGATTCGGTCGAGTGCTCGAGTGGCGAACTCGCGGGCCTGTTCGTCGTCGGTGAGTCCTGCGAGGACCAACAGTGCGTCAACTGCGAGTGCGTTTCCACCGGCGTAGACTGTGAGGTCGGTCCGTGGACCAGGGGCGCTCGCTCGTCCTTCTTCGCCGAGTAGGTAGTAGTCTGTCCCGGCCGCTGGGCCCATGCTCCCACCGAATCCTGTGCCGGTCCACAGCGAGTCGACGAGGAATCTCGCGGTCCCGGCCGCCGGGTCGAGGTAGGCGTCTTCCCCGGTGTACCGATACCCGTTGGCGAACGCGCGGAGGAGGGCAGCGTTCGATTCGAGCGTCTTCTCGCGGTTCGGTTTCGACCACCTCGGGTCGTCGGCGTAGCGGAAGAACCCGCCCTCGACGGGGTCGAACAGTCCGTCTCGAATCGCGTCGAGCGAGCGGAGCGCCCGCGATTGGTCGCGCTTGAGTGCGAACTCGACGGTGCGCGGGAGCGGGAACTTTGCGGCGTCGCCCCACCCGCCGTTAGCCTCGTCGTAGGTGACTTCTACCTGCCCGGCGAGGTGTGCCTCGATTTGACTGGAGAGTTCGCCGGCGGGCGGGAGGTCGCCCGCGAGTGCGCGCGGAAGTCGCCCTGCGTCTGCACCCTTCTTCTCCCACACCTCGCGGACGCGGTCGATGACCTGTCGCATCCCATCGGGGCCGATGAACGTCGCGCCCGTGATTGGCTTGCCGTCCGGTGCGAGGAACACCGTCGAGGGAAACCCACCCATGTTGTATCGCTCGCGGATGCGTGGGTGGCGGTCCACGTTCACCCGAATGGGGACGAATCCGTCGTTGAGGTTCGCTGCGATACGCGGTTCTGCGTACGTCTCGGCGTCCATCTCGTGGCAGTCTTCACACCACGTCGCGGTGAGCGACAGGAGAATCGGCTTGTCCATCGCCGTTGCCTCGGCAAACGCGTCGGCACCCCACTGCCGCCATTCGACGCGCGTCTCGTCAGTCATGTTCCACCATCCGCGGTGGATGCGGGTAAGCGCTTCGAGGCCACGTCGCACGGTGATTACTGGCGGGTGACGACGGGTGGCGGATTCTGTGTCGGGACAAAAGGGCTATGGGCCGGGACCGGGTAGGGACGACCATGCGAACGCGCACGTTGCTCGCGCTCTTGCTCCTCATCCCCCTCTCTGACGCGTTGTTGCTCGTGGTCGTCGCGCAGTACATCGACCTCGTGCCAACCGTCGCGTTAGTGGTACTGACGGGTCTCGTCGGCATGCTACTCGTCCGTGCAGAGGGGCGACACACACTCCGAAATCTCCAGACGAAGTTCGCTCGAGGCGACCTGCCGACGAACGAACTGATGGACGGTGGACTCCTCATCGCGGCCGGCGCGTTTCTCCTCACGCCGGGCCTCGTCACCGACACCATCGGCTTCCTCATCGCCATCCCGGTGACGCGGTATCCCATCCGCGAGGTTCTCAAACGGGTCGTCGTCAAACCCTACCTCGACAAGCAGACCGATGGCTTCGTCACGGGCAACGTCTGGACGGCTGGGTTCCCGCAAGAAGAGTTCGGTGACGACCGGGCTTACGACACCGGCGGTGACGGCGTCTACGACGCCGACCCCGATTCGTACCGGTTCGGCGGCCAGGACTCCGAATAACGCGTCTTCTCTCGTTTCGTTCGGTCCGTCCGAGCGGCAGCGCCCGCACCCAGTCGTCCGTCTATCCTCGACTTCTGCCAGTTCGCGCTGCGAACGCCCTCGTTTGGTTCCCCTCGTGACCGGAGGGGAATCGACGGACGACGGCGACATTCACTAACACGCACCAACGCCGGTCCGAAAAGAAAGTCTTAAAATCAACAGCGCACAACGAGTGAATGCGCTTACCTGGGCCAATAGCTCAGTCAGGTTGAGCGCTCGGCTGATAACCGGGAGGCCCGCGGTTCAAATCCGCGTTGGCCCACTCCCATTGGCAACGATTCGTCGCCGATGCGAGTTGGGGCTTGAACTCCCCGGCCACCCAACTTCTGACGAAACTACACCTGAAGAGAAGTATCTTTTTCCGATGAGCTCGACCGTAACACTCCGCCTGTGGTCATGGGAGTGACAGAGTTGACAATTTATTAACATGTGAAAAATTATAACTATGTTTACTCAGATTGTCGTTTAATGACAGATAGACTCCTTGTTCTTCTCCAAGTAAGTTCATCACCGGTATTAACCGTGATCCAGGTTGTTGCTTCAATTCTCACTATTCCCCTCGCCGGCATCCAGTTGTACGATTACGTATCGGAGAACGACATATACAATCAGGAATCGGGTCGAAGTTCAGCAAGTAGAATGAATCAACAATCAGAAATATTTTCTACCAATGAGAATCTCTGGGAGAGGATTCAACGCCAAGAAGACATACGGTATCTGACCTTGTCTCTTTTCTCATTTGTCTCTATATCGGTTTCAGCGGTGGTTGACTCGGGGATTTTGACATATCTCTCGGTAGTTCTCGTAGGAACGTTGTTGATAAATGAATATTCGAACAATATTGCTCGCCCTCTTGGATGGTGGTCGAACCGGAGATTTGTAACGAAATTAATTTTCGGGAATATCTTCTTTGTTTTTGTCCTCCTTATCGCCAGTCACCTCTCTGAATCTATGGAAATCGGGATTTCAGATTCTCTATTGGCTATCTCTTTTGTCTTCTTACCTGCGGCAATTTGGTTTGGATTCACGTCTATTGTCAAAATAATATCCACTGAGGGAAGGCACTCCACAGGCAGATACTGAACGAGCGTCGGCGGCGATACTCGAATAATCGACGTGCAGAGAGTTTGTTCCTAAATGGCACGAACAGACAAACTCAGTAGAATGAAGAGTAGCCACTTTTGAATACCCGTTTAGCGGGCCGAAATTGTGATTATGGTCTCTTGTCTCGCCTAACATGGAGTACAATCCGGAATTCAAACTCTTGACCCACCAGCGACCAGCAGGACTTCGATATCGTGTATCACAAAATACATAAGTAACTTGGTGACGAATTAGGATTTGCCGTTGTCAGGGCGCACCCACCTGGCGGATATCACTGTCCACTGATGTCTGCCAAAATCCTCATCCCCGACTGAACGCCACCCTCCGACGAACCTGCCCACCCATGCGACCGGGTGTGCCCATCAATCGGTAGGGACTGTTCAGAGACACACTCCGCGAACGCGGTCATCCACTGTCCAAAAATCAGGTGAGGTTGTGTACAAATACGTCATCCCATCTCGAACTCGGTGAAAATCTGTATCTAATCTCTGCGTATATAGTATATCCGAGTGAATATTGAGCAACGTATAAGACAGACCAGCATCTGTTACCATTTGTCATGCCTTTCACGTTAACTTGTCTCTCAGGTTGTGGATTTAGTACGACTGCCGACTCCCGAGAAGACGTCGGCGTACTCGTGATGGAACACATGGACGACGAACACGACACGCCAGTCGACCCGTTCGAAGCGGGCGAACTGGCGCTGAAGCGCGACAACGGACCTCCAGATATCCGGTCGAACTAAAACGAATCTATCAGGTCACGAGCTGTGTGTGTCTCGAACGACACGAGGTCAGTTCGGTTGGATTGGGCGCTTCGTCACCCGATTATCCGACTCGTGTCAGCGCAAATTCGGATAAATTTACTCAGTTCTGTATTCCAGTAGTATTAAAGTCGTACACGACATATGAACTGGTGATGCCAACCATCGACGTCTCCGAACACCTGTACCGCCAGCTTCAGTCTGCAGCCGAGGGCGACGACCTCGACGCAACGATGTGGAAGATGGTCGGTCGCTACCAGCGCGGTAACACGCCCGGCGACTGAGCAGGTTCGAGACACCCCCTCGACCCCCGGCCGCCCTCGCGGTCAACATCAACCCCGCTCGTCGCGACACGCCCTTTTCGCGACGAGTACATCTACGATTCTATAGCGGCGGCACTGCGCGACCACCGATGTCCTCAGTGTTTCATCTCGCAGATAACCACTTATCCACAGAGCGCGTCCGAGAGCGTGTGGAAAAAGAGAAGAAAGACCTCTCGTCCATCAGCGGCCTCCCCGACGAACTCGGCATCGACGCCGACCTCTCGAAGGTCGGACAGACGCTGTCGATTCGCAAAGACACCCGACGGTACGGCAAACCGATGACCATCGTCTCCGGGTTCACGATGGACCGTGCCGACATCAAGCAACTCGCGTCGGAACTCAAGCGACGACTGGCCTGTGGTGGAACCGTCGAAGGCAACGAGATAGAACTCCAAGGAAACCACGTCGAACGCGCCCGCGACATCCTCCTCGAGTTCGGGTACCAGGTCGCCTGAGCGTCCTCGAGTACCAGATCGCCTGAGCGTCGTAGTTTTCTCGTCGTCCCCCGGCCAGAGAGTTCTCTCTTTCTCACCCGACGAAGGACGTGACACCGAGGCTCTCGGCGATTAGCCACAGGATGAACAGACCGTACGTTCCGAGGAGGACGAACGACTCGCCGCGGGTCAGCGCCATCTCGGTTCGGAGGACGGCGAAGAAGACGATGGACGCACCGGTCAGAAAGCTCATCATCGGCACGACTTCCTGGAAGGCGACGATGGTTCCGCCGGCCACGAGGATACCCACCGGGAGGGCGACGAGCAAGGCGAAGACGTTGCTTCCGAAGACGTTTGCCAGACTCATCGGTGCGTTCCCCTGTCGGGCGGCCGTGACGCTGACGAACGTATCGGGGAGGCTCGTTCCTGCAGCCACGACGGTCAGCCCCCAGAGGAACGGGGAGGTTCCAAACACGTCTCCGAATCCCACTGCCGCCCGGACGAGCAGTTCTGCCCCGGCGAGGATGATTCCGAGCGACACGACGAGTGTAACCCACTGGCGCCGTGGGTCGATGTCGGAGGCGACCACCGGAACCGTCGCACGGTGGTCCAGCGTGTCGTGATACTGCATGAAGAGATACAGTCCGTAGAGTGAAAGCGGGATGAGCGCGAGAGAGCGCGTGACGAACCCTTCGAGGTCGGCCGGACTTCCACTCGGCTGATAGATGACGGCGAGTGAGAACGTGAGGACGAGGACGGCCAGTGCGAGTAGATAGAACTGCGCTTCTTTGTACACTAAGTCGCGACTCGACGCGAGTCGTTGCCCCTCGCCAGCGAGCGCGGACACCGCTGGAATCACGAGGATGTTGTAGACTGCCGACCCGACGACCGCACCGACACCGATATCGAATGCGCCGTACCGTACCGTGGCGATGATGATACTCGACAACTCCGGAAAACTCGACCCGACGGCGGCGATGACGGCTCCCTGCACGATAGCCGGGAGGCCGTAGTACGCCCCGAGTCGGTCAGACGCTTGCACGAGGTAGTCACCACCTTTCCACGCGAGGACCGCGCCGACGATGGTGAACACCACGAGAACTGGAACCGATGCCACAGCGGACGTTCGTGTGGTGTGACAAAAAAGCGAGTGGTGAAAAGTGCGTGGTGAAAAGTGCGTGGTGGAGCACGTGTGAGTCGACGAGGCGGACGCGAGACGAGACGCCGCGGTGCCGTCAGAACCGTTCTCTGAGGAAGGTGTCTCGCTCGGTGAACACCTCTGCCAAGCCGTCGAGCGCGGCGGGTTCGTGGATGGTGAGGGACTCAGTCCGCGCCAGTTCGTCTGCCGACCGTGCACCGACGAGTAGTTGCGAGAGTCCCCCGATTTCGACTGTCGCGTCCGGGTCGTCAGTCGCCGGTTCGACGGACGCCTCGCCGCCGGTGACGACGACGCGGAACGTGTCGTCGTTCCACGCACAGCGGTCGTCGGAAACGCCGAGGACGACGTCTGTGTCGGCGTCGGCAGAGAACGTCACTGCTTCGAGCGCCGCTGAAACGTCGACGATTCGAACCATCGGCCCCGGTTTGATCTCGACCGTCGCCGCCAGTGGGTCGGTCAGGTCGTCGATGAGACGGGTTCGCTCGTGCTCGCGTTGGATGACGACTTCTTCGACCTGTGAGTCGTGGTCGCGGAGGAACCGAAGGAGGTGGCCTCGCGCCTCGGCGTCGACGCTGGCCAGTTCGGAGACGTGCATCGTCCGCTCGTTCCAGTCACCGTCCATGCGGTAGACGACGTAGCCCCGCAAGTCGCCGTCGCGTTCCCACCCGTATACGTACGGGTTAGAGCCCCACCACCGGAAGGTACGGTTTCGCCACCAGCCTTCCGTTCGGTCCAGTCCGAGGTCTTCGGTGGCCCACTCGGTGTAGACGGCGTCCAGACGCTCCCAATCGTCTGGGCCGAGGCGGACGAACTCACCACTCACGTCCGGACTGACTGCGGTGAGTGCTTCGGGTGGAACCGTCGTCTTCGCGTAGTCGTTGGTTTTCGCCCATCCGAAGCGACGGTAGAACTCGTATTTGAACGGCCAGAGTGCCGAGAGATACCGACCGGAGTCGCGGAACTCGACGAGGAGTTCGTCGAGCATGGTCGCGATGTGTCCCTGTCGGCGCGCCTCCGGTGGTGAAGCCACGACGGAGATACCAGGGAGTGGATGCCACGTCCCGCGGGCGCGTGCCGTGAAGTCGTAGAACGCACAGACCGCCACGAGGTCCGACGAATCGAGCGCGTCGGCCGAGACGTCGGCCGAGGTGTCGTAGAGGCCGCGGGGATAGTAGATATCTGCGTCTGGTGGGCTCGTATCGTCCCAGTCGGGACCGTCTTCGGGACTGAAGGCGTAGCTGATGAACTCGCGATACGTGTCGCGGTGCTCTTCGGGGAGCGGGTGGAGGTACATGTTATCGGTCCGTCGTCTGCCGATATATGTTTTCGGAGACTGTCGAGACGAGTCGACCAAACGGCCTCTCACGTCGGTTCGAGAACCGTGCGATTCACGTCGTCGCGTCCCTGAGCGGTCACCATGAGCGAGACGCAGAGTTCGTTTCTGAAGCGCAGGAATCTGCTCCTCATCGCCGTCGTGGCGCTCGGAATCGTCATTCCGGGCATCGCGCGCCGACTCCTCGGCGAGGCAGGATACAACACTCTCGGGATGGTCGTGTTCGTCCTCGGGTACGCCGGGATGATACTCCTCGTCTGGTACGGGTGGATTCGCCCACTCGACATCTCTGGACCGTCGCACTAGCCCCGTCTACTCAGCTGTTCGACACATCACCCAAATATCGCGGGCACCAGGGGGAAATAGCCGAGCGGGAATAACGGAACTTTGATAGTCGATTCGAACCGACCGAGAAAACAAGAATGCTTCCCCTTCAACTCATAGACAGCTTTCTGCTCAATTACAACATTGGGCAGGCGCTGTTGCTCGTGTTCATCCTGACGACGGTCGGGGCACTGCCGCTGAAATCCCGGCGCGTCATCGGAGCCAACTCGGTCGTGTTCGGACTCATCTTCCTGCTGACGCCGCAGGCACTGGCGAAGCCGCACTACATGTTCCTCGGCATCGCGCTGCTCGTCGTCGGGCCCATCCTCTACGTGACGGGCAACCGCTGACCGGCGCTTCGACCACCACCACCGATTCTTTCACAGACTCCGAAGAACGCGACGTTTAAACAGTGAGACCCGTAACCCACGGGTATGTCTGAACCGAGCGTTCCCGGCGGACGCGGGGCAGTGTTGGACCTGCCCTGTGGCGAACAAAAGCGCGTCCGGGAACTCGACTTGGGCAAACGAGAGTTCGACTGTTCCTGCGGCGGTAGTCACGCCGTGGTGATGGACGTTCACCCACCGGACCGGTTTCTCCCGGAGTTCCTCGTCGACATTCTACAGAGCACCATCGAGACGACGAGCGAGGACATGCCCGAGTTCGGCACGGCACATCTGATGGGAATCGTCCTCGAAGAGTTCCCGCAATCGGTCGTCTCCGAAGACGTCTCCGACGACGGCGAACTCGGCGCGGGCATCGTCTGGGTCACCGACTTCGATTCTCGAAGACTCCACGAGATAGTCGTGGAACTCGTCGTCGAACTCATGGAACACGCCGTCAGCCACGCAGAAGACGACGGCGTCATCTCGGAGTTCGAATCCAAGATGCTCCAGTTCGACGTGAGCGAGTTCGTCGACGAGTATCGCGCCCAGCGCGATTTAGACCCCGAACCGTACATGTAACGGCGGGGCCGTGAGGCCCTCTCGTTACGCTCAGCGGAGTTCTGCTACGCTACTCGGACTTTTTCAGCACTCGGGTCGAGCGTCGCCCTCGCGCCGAGCGGAAGCGGCACGCTCGGGGCCGCGTGGCCGAACTCGACGTCGAACACGGCAGTCGCATCCGGGTTGTACTCACTGAGAACAGACAGCACCGCTTCGCGGAGTTGCTCACCGTAGTCCCCTGGCGGTTCCCACTCTAATCCAGGTGAGTACGTTTGGGGACGGCCCACGACGAGTCCGTCGAAGCGTTCGAGCAATCCACGCTCGCCCATCGTTCGCAACGTGTATCTGACCTCACGCGGGAGCGGCACGTCTTCAGAGGTTTCGAGCGCCAGTATCGACCCGTCGAGTTCGTCCATCTCTGGGAGATAGCGGTCGGTCTGGAGGTGCCACTTGACGATGCTGAAGCACCCGCCCCAAAGTGTTCCAGAGACGCGTTCGTCGCCGTACCACGTCCGACCGGGATTGTCTCGCCACTCGCGGGGTTCCTCGGTGTCGAAGTCGAACCACTCGTCGGTCCACTCGGTGGTCTGTTCGACCACGCCGAGTGAGTCGTCGAAGAACGCGCGTCGCAGATAGCGCTCGACGTAGGGGTGTATCTCGGGGTCCACAGTGAGCGTCGGATGGAGGGTCGCCCCGTAACTCACGATACCCTGATTCCAGAGGTAGAGCCGGAGATTGTCGTTGTCGCTGTAGCCGTAGAACCGCGTCGGGTTTGCGGTCAGCCGTTCCGGGTCGAGATAGTTGAGGACGCGAATCTGGTCGTCACCACCAGTCGTGGCGATGATGCCGTCGATTTCGGGGTCCTCGAACGCATCCATCACATCCTCTGCGCGTGCCCGCGGGTTGTCGCTAAGCCACTCCCACTCGCGTCGGGCCGTCTCGAAGACGACGGGGTCGAGGTCGAACGTCTCTCTGAGGCGACTGCACGCTCGGTCCAACTTCGACTCGTCGATTGGTCGCGATGGGGCGACGACTGCGATTCGACTTCCGGGTTCGAGTGGTGGCGGGGCCGTGGGCACACGGGACATAGACACGGAGTCGTCTCACGTGCTTGAAAACCCTTCCCCGGCCCGTAGACGGACGCTCGGCAACTTTTTCGATATTCGCAATACAGCTTCGTACCTCGTAATTTTTCGCCGGACTTATTACGATGTGCGGATTGGATTGCATCGATGACCGACGAGGACACCACACCCGGGACTCAGACAGGAACCGAGGACCGGACGATTTTGCTCATCGGAAGTGGCCCAATCCAAATTGGACAGGCGGCCGAATTCGACTACTCCGGCGCGCAGGCCTGCCGCGCGCTCCGAGAGGAAGGCGCACGAGTTGTCCTCGTCAACTCTAACCCCGCGACGATTATGACCGACCCCGAGATGGCCGACAAGGTCTACATCGAACCTATCACGACCGAGGCTATCTCCGAAATCATCCGGAAGGAACGCCCCGACGGCGTCATCGCCGGACTTGGCGGCCAGACGGGGCTGAACGTCACGGCCGAGTTGGCGGAAGAAGGTGTCCTCGACGAGTTCGACGTCGAAATCATGGGGACGCCGCTGGACACCATCTACGCGACGGAAGACCGCGACCTGTTCCGTCAGCGCATGGAGAAGATTGGACAACCCGTCCCACGTTCGACGACCATCTCCCTCGAAGAAGGCGAGAAAGTCTCGAACATCACCGAATCAGCCCTCGAAGGACGTGTCGAGGACGCCGTCGACGAAGTCGGCGGCCTCCCCGTCATCGCCCGCACGACCTACACGCTCGGTGGGTCCGGGTCTGGCGTCGTCCACGAGATGGACGAACTCGTCGCCCGCGTCCGCAAAGGACTCCGCCTCTCGCGCAATAGCGAAGTGCTCATCACGGAGTCCATCTCCGGATGGGTCGAACTCGAATACGAGGTGATGCGCGACGCAAACGACTCGTGTATCATCATCTGCAACATGGAGAACATCGACCCGATGGGGATTCACACCGGCGAGTCCGTCGTCGTCACCCCATCGCAGGTGATTCCGGACGAAGGACACCAAGAGATGCGCGACGCCGCATTGGAAGTCATCCGTGAACTCGGTATCCAGGGTGGCTGTAACATCCAGTTCGCGTGGCACGACGACGGCACGCCCGGCGGCGAGTACCGCGTCGTCGAGGTGAACCCCCGTGTCTCTCGTTCCTCTGCACTCGCCTCGAAGGCGACTGGGTACCCGATTGCCCGCGTGACCGCCAAAGTCGCCCTCGGCAAGCGTCTCCACGAGATTACCAACGAGATTACCGGCGAGACGACGGCGGCGTTCGAACCCGCAATCGACTACGTCGTCACGAAGGTTCCCCGGTGGCCCAAGGACAAGTTCACCGACGTCGACTTCACGCTCTCGACGGCGATGAAGTCCACCGGTGAGGCGATGGCTATCGGCCGGACGTTCGAGGAGTCGCTGATGAAGGCGCTTCGCTCCTCCGAGTACGAACCCGCCGCCGATTGGGACGAGGTGTCCGACGAAGAACTCGAAGCAGCGTACCTCGAAAAGCCGACTCCTGACCGCCCGTACGCCATCTTCGAGGCGTTCGAACGCGGCTACACCACGGAAGACGTGGTCGAACTCACCGGCATCGAAGCGTGGTACGTCGAGCGCTTCGGACGCATCGTCGAATCCGTCGAATCCGCATCGGAAGGCGACTTCGCCGCCGCCGCGAACGCCGGCCACACGAACGCTAGCATCGCCACGGCGACCGGAACGACCGTCGACGAAGTCGAACAGAACGTCCCCGGCCGCACGTACAAACAGGTCGACACCTGTGCTGGCGAGTTCGCCGCACAGACGCCGTACTACTACTCCGCCCGCAAACCGGAGTTCTTCCGTGGCCCGTTCGAAGGCGACGCCGCAGGCAACGAACTCCGTGTCGACCGTGACATGGAGAGCGTCGTCGTGGTCGGTGGTGGCCCCATCCGCATCGGACAGGGTGTCGAGTTCGACTACTGTTCTGTCCACGCCATTCAGGCGCTCCGCGAACTCGGTATCGACGCGCACGTCGTCAACAACAACCCCGAGACGGTCTCGACCGACTACGACACCTCCGACGGCCTGTTCTTCGAACCCATCACGGCCGAGGAAGTCGCAGACGTCATCGAGGCAATCGACGCCGACGGCGTGATGCTCCAGTTCGGTGGACAGACCTCGGTCAACATCGGTCACCCGCTGGAATCCGAACTCGAGCGCCGTGGCGTAGACTGTGAGATTCTCGGCACCACCATCGACGCGATGGACCTCGCCGAGGACCGTGACCGGTTCAACCGCCTGATGGACGACCTCGGGATTCTGCAACCGCAGGGAGGGTCTGCAACCAGCGAGTCCGAAGCGCTCGGCCTCGCGAACGACCTCGGCTACCCCGTCCTCGTCCGCCCCTCGTACGTCCTCGGTGGCCGTGCGATGGAAGTCGTCTACTCCGACGCAGAACTCAAAGAGTACATCGAGGAAGCAGTCCGCGTCTCGCCGGACAAACCCATCCTCATCGACGAGTTCCTCGCCGACGGCGTCGAACTCGACGTGGACGCCGTCTCCGACGGCGAACGCGTCCTCATCGGCGGCGTGATGGAACACGTCGAGGCCGCGGGTGTCCACTCCGGCGACTCGGCGTGTATGATTCCGCCGCGCTCGCTCGACGACGAGACACTGACCCGCGTCCGCGAAGTCACAGAAGACATCGCGAAAGCGCTCGACACGGTCGGCCTGATGAACGTCCAACTCGCCGTGAAAGACGGTGAGGTGTACGTCCTCGAAGCCAACCCGCGTTCGTCGCGCACGGTCCCGTTCGTCTCGAAGGCGACGGGCGTCCCGATCGCGAAAGTCGCAGCGAAGGTCATGGCCGGCCACACGCTGGACGAACTCGACGTACACGAACAGATTCCCGACCAGGTGTCTGTCAAGGAAGTCGTCCTGCCGTTCGACCGCCTGCCGGGTTCGGACCCGCGTCTCGGTCCGGAGATGAAGTCCACCGGCGAGGTCATGGGCACGGCGACGACGTTCGGCAAGGCGTACGAGAAAGCCCAAGAGGCAGCAAACGACCACATCCCGCGCGACGGCACCATCTTCGTGGACCTCACCGATGCGGAGTTCCCCGAGGCCGACAGCGAGGCGGGTCAAGCGCTCCTCGACGGGTACGAAGAGTACTACGAGGTGCTCACTCCCGGCGACGTCGACGACCTGCTCACTGCACTCCGCGAGGGTCACATCGACTTCGTCGTCTCTCGGAACCGCGAGACGCTCATCGACTGCGTGGAAGAAGAAGTGGGCTACTTCTCCACCTACGCCTCCGCGAACGCAGCACTCGAAGCGCGTGGCGCGAAAGACGAAGATATCGACGTTCATCCCATCTCCGAGCGTAAGCGGACGGTCGCCAACTGGGGTCGGTAACTGCGCTGAACACCGCCTCACCAGCCTCACACACCTACCCTCACCAGCCTCACACACCTACCCTCACCAGCCTCACACACCTACCCTCACCAGCCTCACACACCTACCCTCACCAGCCTCACACACCTACCCTCACCAGCCTCACTACTTCTCCTCTCGCTGACCGCTGACTCCCTCCAGCTCTCGCCTTCGGCCTGCCACTCCTCGTGTGTCCTCGTCTCGTCGTAGACGTACCTTGTCACCACCTCTCTGTGACCGGACTTTTGACACCATCACGAAGGTTAATGACTCTCGTCTCTATGCGCGAGTATGACACGGAAGCGCGGTCGCGTCCTCGTCGCTGGAGCGACGGGTCGGACGGGCCGACTGGTCCTCGATGCGTTGGCGGATACTCCATTCGTGGTTCGGGCCCTCACTCGCGACTCCGACGCGGAAGACGGACTTCGAGCACGGGGCGCGGACGAAGTCGTCGTCGGTGACCTACTCGACCGAGACGACGCGACGAAAGCGGTCCTCGACGTCGACGCAATCATCTCGACTGTCGGCGTCGCCGCGGGTCTCGAAACGATTCGTGGTGACCTCGTCGATGGCGCCGGTGTCGTGAACCTCGTCGACGCGGCGACTGCCGGCGGCGTCCAGCGATTCGTCCTCACGTCGTCTATCGGCGTCGGAGATTCGAAAGGTGGCCTCCCGCTTTCCCTCCGCGCGATTCTCACGGCCGCCGGCGTTCTCTCTGCAAAAGAACGGGGTGAAGAACGACTCCGAGACGCCCCACTCGACCACACGATTATCCGACCGGGGGCGCTGACCGACGCTCCGGCGACCGACGACGTTCTCGTCGGCGAAGGCGGTGACTCCGTCTGTGGAAGCATCTCGAGAGCGGACGTCGCGAACGTCCTCGTCCGGTCGCTGTTCACGACGTCGACGGAGAACCGGACGTTCGAAATCGTCTCTCGCCCTGGACTTCGCGGCCGGCCGAACCATCTCGTCGATATCCAGTGGGAACCGGTGCCGCGCGTCGAACCCGCCGACTAGTCGAGTTTTCCGAGCGCTTCGAAGAAATCAGACGTCGGGCCAGCGAGTCGAACTGGCGAATCTGACCGCTCGATTCGAATCTCGGTCGGCGACGAGATGGTCCGTCTGGTTCGGCCGTCACCGACGACGACGGCAGATTCGGCATCTGTGACCGTCACAGTCACCGTCGCGTCGAGTGGGACGACGAGCGAGGGCATCCCCTCTCGTGCGGCCATCTCGGTGACGACGAGTCCTTCGACGCCGGGATGGACGAGTGGTCCACCCTCGCTGAGATTGTAGGCGGTGCTTCCCGCGGGTGTCGTGACGAGTACACCGTCGGCGTGTCCACCGGAGTAGAGCGACCCATCGACGCGGACTTCTACCCCTACACCGCCGCCGTGGCCCCGCCGCGGGCCGTGGACGACGACTTCGTTCATCGAGGGGTCCATCTTCCAGTCGTCGCTCTGTGCGACGATTCGAGGGACCTCGCGGACTGATTGGGTTCCATCTCGATATGCGGAGACTTCGGCGAGTACCTCGTCGATCGCGTCGTCGGGTGAGACTGCGTTCAAGAACCCAACCTCGCCGAGGTTGACGCCGAGGATAGGGACGCCGTCACCTCCCCGTGCGGCGTAGAGAAACGTCCCGTCTCCACCGATGCTCACGATGAGGTCACACTCGTCGAACGATTCGACGGGAACCCCGTCGACACCGAGTTCGTCTGCCGTCGCCGCATCGACAACCGCTTCGACATCGACGGCCGCCAGCGCCTCACCCATGTCTGCGGCGAGGTACGCGGCCCGACTGTTGCCCTTCTGCGCGACGATGCCGACCTTCATAATCCGCGATTTGACGCCACTGGGCAAAAGCCCACCGTCACGTCACCAGAAAGTACTGACACGGGAAACGTTCATCACAGTCGCTGCCGACGTTGAACTGATGGCAGGTACGGGCGTCGGCTACCCGCAAGAACAGTGGTGGTCATCGTGAGCGACGAAGACGACTGGTTCGAGCGGGCGCTCCGCGAGGAGAGTGACGACGCAGACGACACCGGTGAGGGAACCGAACCGGACACGGCCGACCCTGGAAGCGGTACGGACTCCACCGACGTCGCCGAGGACACTGAACCACCCGAACACACCGACACCGAACTACCGGGTCCCGACGGGTCGGCGGACGCCGCCGCCGACCCATTCGCAACGAGTTTCGCGGAGGCTCTGTCGAACGCGCCACTGCCGGATATCGGCGATGACGGCGAGCGGGGACACACGCCAACTGACGACGTAAACAACGAGTTTCGGTCGGGCGGTACCCAGAGCAGTGACTCACTCCAGTTCGACGACGAGGAGTTCGAGTCGGACATCGACCGCATCGACATCGGAATCGGCGGCCTCGACGAGATGATTCTCGGCGGGGTTCCAAAGCGGTCGCTCATGGTAACAATCGGGAGCGCCGGGACCGGGAAGACGACGTTCGGGCTTCAGTTCCTCTACGAAACCCTCCAAAACGGCGGTTCTGGCGTCTTCATCACGCTCGAAGAGAGTCGCCGTCGCATCCTCGACACTGCCGACGAGAAAGGCTGGGAGTTCTCGGCGTACGAAGCCGACGGCCAGTTGGCTATCGTCGATTTGGACCCGGTCGAGATGGCAAACAGTCTCGCGAGCATTCGCAACGACCTGCCGCGTCTCGTCGAAGAGTTCGGCGCGGACCGCCTCGTCCTCGACTCCGTCTCGCTCTTGGAGATGATGTACGACCACCCCTCGAAGCGTCGAAGTGAGGTCTTCGAGTTCACGCGCTCGCTGAAAGACGCCGGCGTGACGACGATGCTGACCTCCGAGGCGGACCAGTCGAACCCCTACGTCTCCCGACACGGTATCGTGGAGTATCTCTCAGACGCGGTGTTCGTCCTTCAGTACGTCCGCCCCGACGACTTCCGCGAGACACGACTGGCAATCGAGATTCAGAAGATACGCGACGCCAACCACTCTCGGGAGACGAAACCGTACGAACTCACGAACGACGGAATCAGCGTGTATCGACAGGCGAATATTTTCTAACCCACCTTTTTCCGGTTCGGGTTCGCTCCGCTCACCCTCACCGCAAAAACCTGGAGGGAAAAAGGCCGAACCTCGCTTCGCTCGGTTCGGTGCAGTAAACTTGTAGATTACTCGAGAGCAGCAGTACTCAGCAGGTGGGAATGGTACGTTGAGTGCAACCGCTCACGACCTGAACGGCGGGAAAAGAGGGGAGAGAGGAACGTGCGCGAGGCGACTGTCTGGCGTCAGTCGTCAGCAGGTGCGGCAGCGAGTTCTCGCTCCGGCGCGAACTCCTCGTAGTGGACGACTTCGTCCACGGGGCGGCGGTACTTCGCGTCGGCCTGCAGTTCGCCGGCGTCTTCGGCGGGGATACCCATCGTCAGGAGCATCACCGGTTCGTACTGGTCGCCGTCGATGTCGAACGCGTCGAGGACGGCGTCGGGGTCGAAGCCACCGATGGGGCAGGTTGCGACACCTTCGTCCCACGCGGCGTGCATGAGAGACATGGCGACGAGTGACGTCGAGCGGACGGTCCAGACGCGGCGCTCCTGTTCGGGCAGGTCGGCCATCCCGGCGATGTTGCCGAGGATGTCGTCACGGACCTCCTCGCTCGGGAGGTAGCCCTTCTCCAGCATGTCGTCGGCGACGGTTTCGGCGTGTGCTTCGGGGTCTTTGTTGCCGAGGATGATGACCGACGCTGCGGCACCGCTGACGTGTTCTTGGTCGTAGGCGGCCGCACGGAGCGCCTCTTTGGTCTCGTCTTCGCGGAGTACGACGAACTCCCAGGGCTGGAGATTGTAACTCGACGGGGCCTGGATGGCCTTCTCGAAGATGGTCTCGAGCGTCTCGTCGTCGAGCGGTTCGTCGGCGTACTCGTGAATCGAGCGGCGGGTCGTAACGACCTCAGTGAATTCCATCGTTCCCTTCCAAGGACGACACAATAATAGGGTGATGCAAACCGGGCGAAACCGCCGATTTCAGTGTGCTCGCAGTACTCATTCCACCGATTTCACCAGGTGGCATCGGTGTTACTGAGTGGTCAAATTAGGTTCATCTCACGATGGTGACCGGCACGGGTGCGCGTCTGACGACTTCTTCTGCGACACTGCCGAGAAGGATTCGTGAGACGCCAGTCCGCCCGTGACTCCCCATCACGACGTGGTCGTAGTCGGCGTCGTCGGCTTTCAACAGGTCGATGATGACCTTCGCTGGGCTACCCACACTGATCGTCTCGTCGACGACGTCCTCGCCATCGACCAATCCAACCTCGGCTTTCGCTTCGGCGAACGTCTCCCGCGCTTCGCGTTTCTCCTCTTGGTACCACTCTTCTGACCCACTGAGCGCACGTTCTCGGTAGTCGGCGTCGGCAGGGTTGATGACCTTCACGAGTGTGAACTGGGCGTCTGGCCACTCTGCTGTGGCAAATCGAAGTGCAGCGACCGACTGAGGAGACCCATCGACGGGGACGAGAACGTGTTCGGCCATAGTACACACTACTCAGGGGTGGGACAAAAACCCGCCCGGCGATACGGGGTTCGTGGTCAGTCTCCGTGTCGGGTCACACAGGTCGAGAGCCCTTTCAGTTCGACCGGTTCGGAGTTGTCCGGCGAGTAGACGACCATCTGCCCTTTCTCCATGTACGGTACCTTGTCTTCGAGGTTCGGCGGGATGTTGACGCTCTTGATGGCGTCTTCGTCACCGAGGTTGAGGACGACTTTCGTGTTGACTTGCTTGAACACCGGGTCGGCGATATCCTGTGGGTCCTGCGTGATGAGGAACAGTCCGAGTCGCTCTTTTCGGCCCTGTTTGGCCGCGTCGGTGAACTTCTCGATGACTTTCTTCGCCTGTACGGTGTCGGCGTTGGTCAGGAAGTTGTGCGCCTCGTCCATCCCCAGGACCAGCGGCGTCTCTTTGATGCGTTCGCTCGACGGGTCGTTCGAGAGTTTGTCGTCGATGAGCATCGTGGAGACGGCGAGGACGAACAGTTCTTTCGCCCGACTCGACGAGAGGTGGTAGGTCGGCACGACGGTCAGGCCGCCGGGGCGGACGAGTTCGTGGTCGAGTTCCGTGATGGGGCGTGCGTCCTGGTCGAACACGCCGTTGGGAACACCCCGGACTCGACGTTTCACCGCGTCGAACGTCGCTTCGTGGACGTCACCCGATTCGTCGAGTTCCTCTTTGAGTGCTCGGTCGTCGAGGAACGTCAGGAACTCTCGGTAGGTGCCGCCGCCGCCGTAGTTGCGGAAGAATCGGTTCAGCAGTTCGAGGAGTGCAGCGTACTGGTTGTCGTTGAGACTACTGCCGGCGACCAACCACGGCATATCGCTCGCCATCGAGAAGGGGATGGTGAACTCCAACTGCTCTGCACGGTGGTTCGACCCAGGGTACGACGCGCCGCCCATCTTCGGAACGAGCGCGAGTGTGTCGTCGTGGCCACCGTGAGCGATGCCCTCGCGTTCGTAGCGCCGGGCGATGTCAGTCTCCATGTCGGGGTTGTCGTCGTGCATCTGTGCGTACTCGTCTTGCGGGTCGAACTGCACGACTGCGGCCTGAACCTCGCGCCCGTCGTCCATCTCGTAGGTTCGGTCCGACGAGAGATACTGTCGAAGGATGTTCTTCGACGCGTGCGTCTTTCCGGACCCCGTGCCACCGGCGACGAGCGTGTGTCGGAATACGAGTGGGTCTCCCTCCGTGTAGTCGTCTTTGAGTCGGTAATCGATGGTCGGCGGTTGTGCCGCGGTTCGAACTTTCTCACCACCGACAGAGAGGTGACCGAGGAAGACGCCCTCTTCTGGAATCTTCAGTCCGGTCTTGATCTGTGTCGCGTCGTCGGCCTCACCGACCGTCGCACCCGGTTTGGGGACGCGGTCGACCATCCGGCGTTTGAGTTCGCCGCCGTCAGAAAAGAGGACGGCGATAGGTTCGAGTTCGGCCATGAACTTGTAGTCGCGCTCTTCGAACTCGTCGACGGGTCTGCGCATCGCCCGGCGGGCGTGAATCTCGGTGGCGTCGTCGGCCTGGAACTCCTGGCCGTATTCGAGACCGACGATTCGGCAGAACAGCAACTCGTCGTCGGGGTAGGGAACGATGAGATACTTTCCGAGACGGACGTGTTCACGGTTTCCGGCCGTGACGAAGGCCCGGAGCGTCGTCCGTTCGTGGTCTTCTGAGACGCGGAGGCCCTGCGAGACTGCGATCGCGCCGATGCCACGTTCGGTCCCGATCGGGTCTGCGTCGTACTCGTCGAACTGGAGTCCGCGTTCGTCGCCTGTCGTCGCGCCTGCCGTGGTCGAGTTCGACCCGCTATCACCGTCTCGTCGCGGGGTCTCGTCGCTCTCGGTACTCCCCGAGGAACGTCGACCCTCGCGTTCGCCTCGGTCTGTTTCGTCGGCGTCGTCTCCGACGAAGTCGCTAAAGTCCCCCAGGTCAGTCATGTTCCAACGCTTGCAGTCAGCGAGTAAAAATCCTCACGTCGCGTCGTCGCCACGGCGACCAACTCACGTCGCCTACTCGCGGACAACTTTTCTGTGTCGCTCCCCTATGGATGTCTATGCTGTTGGTCCGCGGACACGGTGGAGGGACGGCGCTCACGGGAACGATATTCGAGCGGGGTGAAGAACCACCGACGTACCGTGGCGCGCCCAACGAAGCGGCACCGTACGTCTGGGTCTGCGACGAGTTCTATCAGGTCGAAAGCGGAGGTTCCGAAACCGAAATCGACGGGCAGTCCATCAGAGTGGCGTTCGACACGCCGATGCCCCGCGGATTCGACACGCGCGAGCAGGCGCTCGAGGCCGCGAAAGAACACATCCGTACGCAGTTCGCGCGCGTCGGCGTCTCCACCGACGACGTTCGCATCGAAGTAATCAGACCAGACGAAGAGGGGCAACCCGAAGAGACGGCGTAGGTTACTCGTCGGCGTCGGCCCAGCGGACGTTGTCGTAACTCTTCATCGGGTCCGACGAGAGTCGGTCCGAGAGTTTTCGTCTGAGTGCGGCTTTCTCACCGACGCTCACCCGCGCCAACTCGTCGGCTTTCTCGACTGCGAGTGGTGGGCCGCGAGTGGCGGCTACGTCGCGGACGACGTGGTGCATCAGGTTCTCGCGGGTCTCTGGGTCTTTCGTGAACGCGTAGGGTGCTTCGACTCGATAACAGACGTCGGTCCGCGGGTCGTACAGGACGAAGAACGTCACCGTGTACGATTCGGGGTCGAGCGAGCGGTCGATACCGAAGGCGTCGCCGTCGGCGCTCATCTGCCGGTCTGACCCACCGCGTGAGACGAACCAGTTCGTGAACGTCAGCGCTTCTGTTCGCCGGTCTTCGCGCTCCGGTCCGTCGCGTCGTTCGAGCAGGTTGACGAAGAAGGAGGCGTCGTCGACCCACGGAATGTCGCCCGACCCGTCCTCTCGGAAGTGTTGCTGGAGGGTTCGGACGATGTGTTTCGCGCCAGGGTTTTTGACGAACCCGGCGAGTGGAACGTCGCGCTCGACGAATCGCTCGACGAGACGGACGTAGTTCTCGACGATTGCCTTCGGTTTCGCCTCGCGGGCGAGGTCTTTGAGTTCCGCGTCTCGGTCGCGCCAGTTGAGGAGTTCTTTCGGATACACTGGCCCGTCGAGGATGAGGAGGTCAGAGACACGGTCGGCGTGGTAGAGTGCGTGTTCGCTCTCGGCGAGGTACAGAGAGAGCGCGTGGACGACTCCCTCGGCGTATCGATTGACTCGTGGTGCGCGAAGGATGCGCTTGCGGACGTATCCCTGGTCAGACTTCAACCACTCTCCGGTGTCGAACACCGAAAACGAGTCGCGGGTGTGGGCCGTCATGACGATCGATCGAGCGCGATGCAGGTCGAGGTCCGATGGCTCGGCCGCCATCGCGGCGTGTGCCACGTCGAGAACGAGGCCGTTTTTGAACGTCGTCGGGTTGATAGTCCCCGAGTCGAGGCCGTGGACGGTCGGAAACGGCGTGTCGGTGAGTGCGATATCGTCCACGTCGGCGGCGTTGAGTCGTTGCTCACCGAGTGGTTCGATAATCGGACGACCCCCACCGGGCGGCGAGAGCGGGTCGAGCCACGATTCCCAGACCGTCCGCGCGATGTCCTCGTAATCGGTGTCGTCGACCGAGTCGGCGATGGAACTCGCCATCGAGGCGATGTCGTCCACGTGGACGGGGTCGAGAGTCATATCTCGGCGTCGTCCCCGACGGTGAAAAATCCGCCCGTCTCCCGACGTGTCGGTCCAGCGCCTGTTCCCGGCATGCTCATGTCGGTTCGTTACCAACCAGTCGATGACGATGTCTGTCAGCGCGGTCGGGTTCGACCTCGACTACACACTCGCCGTCCCGACGAGGGACCGCGAGACAATTCTTTCGGAGGCTGCGGCGGCAGCAGGTGCACCGCCACTGTCTCGGGAGGCGTATCTCCGAGCACACCAGAATAACCTCACGGGGGAGACCCGGACGCCTATCTTCGAGTCCCTCCTCTCAGAACACGACTCACCAGTCGACCCTGAACACGTGGCGACTGCGTACCGTGAGCGCATCACGGACGCCGTCGTTCCAGTCGATGGCGTCGAAGCGATGCTCACTGGCCTCCGGACGACCTACCGTGTCGGCTTACTCACCAACGGACCGGTCGTCGCACAGGAGGACAAAATCGACAAACTCGGGTGGCGAACCCACTTCGACACGGCGCTCGTGACCGGGTCGCTCCCCGCCGGAAAACCGGACGTCCGAGCGTTCGAAGCGCTCCTCGACGGACTCGGCACGTCACCAGAAGAGACCGTCTACATCGGGGATAGTGTTCACCACGACATCGCCGGTGCGCACGACGCCGGGATGATTCCGGTGCAGGTGGTCGGACCGGACTGTGACGACCCAGACCCACGTGCAATCGCGCACATCCCCCGCGACGTGTTGCCGACGAAACTCCCCGAACTACTCGCAGACCTCTAAGCACGCAGTTCGTTTGCGTCTCGTTTTCACCGCGCCAGTCTCCGTCTCGTGTTCGTCGCTTCGGCTCCCGGCTATCTCTCACCGATTCAGACTTCGTTCTCGTCGCCTTCGTCGTCTCTCTCGAGCGCCTCGACCAGTGCACGAAAGGCAGGAAGTATCCACTTCACCTGGGCACCGTCTTCGACGAAGACGAGCGTTCGTGGAGGGCGCACTGCTTTTGGGCGGACTCGAAGGTCCTGCTCACTCGCTGCGTCGGCGGTCACGTCCGGATGTGTGAGGAACTCGACGCGCGCACGGTCTGGTTGGACGTACACCTCTGCGACTCGGTCGTCGTTGGCGGCGACGGCGTAGGCGAGTGCGCCATCGTCGGTCGGTTCCACGTCGGTGTCGGCATCGACGACCGAGAGCAGCGCGAACGTCTCTTCGTGACCGGTCAGTTCGGAAGCGAGCAGTTGTGCGATTCGCTTTCCATCGGCGAGTCTGTCGACGACCATACTCGTAGTATACTGGGGGATGGTTTCGGCGTGTCGTTTCGTCGGACGACTGTCCTCCTCGCCGGCACCTCCTCCGGTGACGATGGAGCGTCGAATCGCGCTACTCAGACAGGCCGTGTTTCGCCTTCGTGGCCGCCTCGTCCACGTCGACACCGTTTTCACGGGCAAAGAGGACCGCGGCGGCCTCTGCGGTCACGCCGAGTGTCGACTGTCGTTCGTTTATTCCGGCGACTGCGTCCTGTTTCGTGAGGCCGGCAGCGACACACGCGTCGAGAATCTGTTCGAAGGCGGACTGCTCGCGGAGCACCGACGCGTCGGGTTCGAACTCTTCGGGTATCTGTACGTCTGCGGGGTCGAACGTCGCAACGACGTCGTCGTCGTCGCGTTCGACGAGGCCGCGACCTGCGGCCAGGTCGATGAGACGCTGTGCCTGGTCGGGTGAAAACCAGTCGCGGTCGAGGGACAGGGCGACGACGAACTCGCCTTCACCGAGACGAGTTGTCCCGTGCTGGCGGAACGGAACGGCGACGGTAACGTCGAGACTCATCGGTTCGACGGCGGGTGCGAGTGACCTAAACGGTTTGTGTTGCTCGCGGCGCGACCGCATGTCGTGTGACACCCACCGACGAGAGCCGATTCGAGCGATTCAAGTAGTCACCGACGTTTTTACCCCGTATGAAGGACCAAGGACGCTCCAAGCGGAAGCGGACCGGTGGACGGCTCAAACCGGCATCGAACAAGAAGCGCTACCAGCTGGGTCGTGAACCCGCCGCCACGACGGTCGGCGAACCTCGATTCCAGGTCATCGACTCCCGCGGTAACAACGAGAAGTTCCGCACGCTCTCGACCAACGTCGCACAGGTCGCTGACGGTGCAGAGGTCACGCAGGCCGACATCGAAGGCGTCATCGACAACCCGTCGAACGTCAACTACGCACGCCGGAACATCATCACGAAGGGCTCCATCATCGACACGAGCGCCGGTCAGGCCCGCGTCACGTCCCGCCCCGGACAGGACGGTCAGGTCAACGCAGTCCTCATCGACGAGGAATAACTCTCTTTCACCGCGTCGGTTCTCGGCGCGGACCCTCCGTTCGACACTCATAGAGCAACAGCAGTCGGTGTGTGATGCAACAGCAGTCGGTGTGATTCGAGTCGGTGCACACACGCGACGAATTCCTACCCCTAGCGGGTCGGACAGTGCCGAAATAGAACAATCAGCAGAACAACCAACAGAACAATCAACAGAACAATCAGCGCAAAGATATCGGTCGAACCGCGTGAATCAGGGTGTCGGTGCGGCTTTCTGGAGTGCCGTCTCGGCGATGTTCCCACCGTAGTCGGCGCTCCGAGAGATGGAGTCGACGATGAGTCCAAGTAGTTGGGCACGGGCGGGGTCGAGGTCACGGAGTAGTTCGTCGATGCTGCGGGCGCGTTCGTCGATTGCCTGGACGGACTCTCGCGCTTCGTTCGCGAGACTGGCCGCCTCGGTGCTGTCTTCGGCGAAGAGGGCGTCCATCCCACCGTTGACGACTTTCTCGGATTCTTCGAACAGTTCTTCCATCGCTTCGATGATGTCCTCACCGACCGGTTGTTCGAAGTTCAACGAGAGGTGGGCAATCTTCGTCGCGTGGTCCGCGATGCGCTCGAGTTGGCGCGCGGCGGACTGGTAGTCGAAACACACCTCACGGGGTAAGCCGAGTTCTTCTGCCGCCTTCGGGGTGCGGAGCGTGGCGCGGAAGATACGCGAGACGACCATCCAGAGCCGGTCGACGTCGTCGTCACGTTGGATGACGTCGTGTGCGAGGTCTTCGTCCATCTCCGCGATGGCGGCGATGGCGTCTTCGAGCATCGAGAGTGCGATGAGGCGCATGCGCGTCACTGCGTTGTGAATCGAGAGTTCCGAGGAGTCGAGCAAGTCGCGGATGACGACTCGGTCACGAGTCTCTTCGAGAACTTCGAGGCCGACGAGACTCTGTGTCGCCTCACGGATGGTTCGTCGCTGGTCGGTCGTGATTCGACCACTCTCCAATGCGATGATGTCGAACCCGCTGACGTACATCGTCATGACCGCACGCGTGAGTTCGTCGCCTTCGAGGTTCGAGATGTCGAGGGTGCCTTCGGTTCGTTCCTCTTCAGACCGTGGGGTCAAGAACAACGAGTCACCCTCGGGATAGAACTCGACTTCGCTCCCGGCGGAGACGCCGTTCTCGGTCGCCCAATCTTTGGGAATAGAGACAGTGTAGGTGGAACCGCCCGTCACCTGCACCTTTCGGGTTTCGACCATACGGGCCTCTGGTGCTCAGCACACAATAAAACTGTCTATCACTATATATCAGGTGGCCAAAATACTATCTTGTCGTTGGTTGATTCGGAACAAAACGTGTTTGCGGGATAGTACCTCTGCCTCTGGAGTTTTCTCAGTATCTCCGGTGGTGGGCTCCCCGTCCGTCCTACACGTACTGTGTCATCGGTTTACGTACGATGTTCTGCCCATGGTGCTGTTTTATTCTCTCTCGGTTGGGAGGCCGCTCGTGTGAAATATCCGCATGACACACATTACAAAATGTAGCACTATATAGTTGTCATAGCAGGGTATTTACCCGTAACTCGACTCGAAATTGGTGATGACGCGTAACTCGGATGTCTTGTCCCGGCGTAAATTCCTAATTGCTTCGGGTGCGGCCGGTCTCGCTGGTCTGGCTGGCTGTACCGAGAGTAACGAAGGCGGCTCGGACGGCGGTTCTGGCGACTCCGACGACTCGGGTTCCGACGGAAGCGGAGAGCTCTCGGGAGCAATCGACATCGCGGGCTCGTCGACCGTCTTCCCCCTCGCGACGGCGATGGCCGAACGCTTCCAGAAAGAGAACACGGGAGTCAACATCAACATCCAGTCCACTGGCTCCGGTGGTGGCTTCGCGAACTACTTCTGTACCGGCCAGACGGACTTCAACAACGCGTCGCGTCCCATCAAATCCGAAGAAGAAAGCCAATGTTCCAGTGAGGACATCAACCCGGTCGAACTGAAGGTCGCGACCGACGCGCTGACGGTCATCGTCAACAACGACAACGACTTCATCGGCGAGGGCCTCACCATCGAGCAACTCGAGACCATCTTCTCTGCCGAGACGGCACCCACGACGTGGGCAGACGTCAACTCCGAGTGGCCTGACGAAGAAATCGAAATCTTTGGTCCCACTGACGCCTCCGGTACCTACGACTACTTCATCGAGGCAATCCTCGGCGAAGAAGGGCCGGACCACCGGCAAGACTACTCCGCAACCGAACAGGACCGCACCATCATCCAGGGTGTCGAAGGCTCCGAGTTCGCCATCGGCTACATGGGCTACGCCTACTACAGCGAAAACACCGACGCTGTCCAGGCGGTTGCTATCGAGAACGACGCCGGCGAGTTCGTCGCCCCGTCGCTCGACACCGCGCTCTCTGGCGAGTACAACCCGCTGTCGCGCCCGCTGTTTACCTACCCCGCCCAGGAATCGCTCGCAGAGGACCACGTCGCCGCGTTCGCACGCTACTGGATGGAGAACTCTACGAGCAAAGAAATCGTCGCCGACGAAGTCGGCTACGTCCCCCTGAGTGAAGACGAGCAGTCCGAGATGCTCGACAAACTCGATTCGGCTATCGAAGCGGCTAACTGACGCTCTACTGGAAGAATAGGCTAACGAAGTGCTTTTTCCACATCCCACAATCATACAAAGCAATGAGTACAGATGACCTCGAAACCGACCTCACGCGGAAGACCGAGAACTCACCGCGTGAGTTGCTGACGCGGTCGTTTTTCTTCTTGTGCGCGGCGTTATCCGTCGTGACGACCGTCAGCATCGTCGCACTCCTCGTCACCGAGGCGGCGAAGTTCTTCAGTATCACCGCCCCGTTGATGGGTGTGACGGGCGAAACAGCCTCTCTCGTCGACTTCCTCACGGGAACGACGTGGCAGATTCACAACCAAGAGTTCGGTGTGCTAGCGCTCGTCTCGGCCACGTTGATGATCACCATCGGGTCGGCAATCATCGCGCTCCCACTGGGTGTCGCGACGGCGATTTACCTGAGTGAGTACGCGAGCAAACAGGCTCGTTCCGTTCTCAAGCCCGCACTGGAGATTCTCGCCGGTGTCCCGACTGTCGTCTACGGGTTCTTCGCACTCATCTACATCACACCCGCGCTCGGGGTCGTCTTACCTGGCATCGGGACGTTCAACATCCTCTCGGCGAGCATCGTCGTCGGCATCATGATTATCCCCATGGTCGCGTCCATCTCGGAAGACGCGATGTCCGCCGTCCCGGACGACCTCCGACAGGCGGGCTACGGCATGGGTGCCACGAAGTTCGACGTCTCGACCGGAATCGTCGTTCCGGCCGCGCTCTCTGGCATCTTCTCGTCGTTCATCCTCGCCCTCTCGCGGGCGATTGGTGAGACGATGGCCGTCACCGTCGCGGCAGGTGCGCAAGCGAAGTTCCTCAACCCACTCGACCCCACCTCGTATCTCGAAGGTGCGCTGCCGATGACGGCGGCGATGGTCCAACTGCTCACCGGTGACATCACCGGCGGTGGCCTGGCCTACCGCAGTCTGTTCGCGATCGGTCTCGTCCTCTTCGTCATCACGCTCATCATGAACATCATCAGCGACTACGTCGCACAGAAATACCGGGAGGCGTACTGAGATGGCAACCCAAAGTGACACCATCGAAGGATTCGGTCAAGTCAGCCGCCGGGCCGGCATCATCTTCCGATACCTGCTGATGGGTGCGACGATGTTCGGCATCGTCACGCTCGCCATCCTCCTCGTCTACGTCGCAAACGACGCACTGCAACCACTCACCGCAGACCCCGGTTGGTACCTCGTCTTCTTCGCCACGCTCGTCGCACCTGCGACGCTCGTCGGCGCGTACCTCGCTCGGACGAACCTCGATGCGCTCAAACTCGGCGCACTCGTCGTCGGGACGTTGGCGGTGACACTGATGTTCAGCGGCGGTGCGGCTATTCTCTTCGTGGACATCGTCCCACCACTCGTCAGTCTCTCGTACGCTGTTGGACTCGTCGTCCCATTCGCGGCAGTCGTCCTCATGACGAAGTACGAAGACCAGATTCCGTTCACCGTGCGTGTCGCGGCGACCGGTGCCATCTTCTTCCTCTCGCTGTTCGGCATTCCGGGCTACTACCACAGCATCCCGGAGATGGTGCAGAAGATTCCGGTCGTCCCAACCGAATGGGTCATCGTCACGTTCCTCCTCGGCGGTGGTGTCTCCGTCGTCGTCGGTCTCTACTTCGCTCGCCTCCGTGAGAACACGCGGGCGGGAGTCGTCGCAGGCGTCGCGGCGCTCGCGGCGACCGGTCTGTTCGCTGTTTCGGGTCTTTTCACGGGCGTCAACCCGACGGCGCTCGCCGTCGTCACCGCGGGCGCGTTCGTCCCGACTGCGGCGTACGCCGGCGGGGCCGCACTGACCCGTGAACACGAGCGAGTTGGACTGCTCTTCGCGGCGGTCGTTATCTTCGGGGCACTCGTCGGTGCTGTCGCTGTCGACGTGCTCGGATTCGCCGGCCCACAGTCGTGGGTCGACTGGCAGTTCCTCACGAGTTCCCACAGCGGGACCGCCGAGAACGCCGGTCTCTACCCCGCTATCGGGGGCTCGATTCTGCTCATGATTACCGTCGCAGCACTGTCGTTCCCGCTCGGTGTGGGTGCGGCGGTGTACCTCGAAGAGTACGCACCGGACAACGTCTTCACCCGCTTTATCGACGTCAACATCTCGAACCTCGCTGGCGTCCCCTCTGTCGTCTACGGACTGCTCGGACTGGGTGTGTTCGTCACCTACCTCGGCCAAGCCACGGGGACAGTTCTCATCGGCGGGGCGACGCTCGCACTGCTCATCTTACCAATCGTCATCATCTCCTCTCGCGAGGCAATTCGCTCCGTTCCGAGCGACATGCGACAGGCGTCGTACGGGATGGGCGCGACCCGGTGGCAGACCGTCAAGAACGTGGTCCTTCCCGAGGCGTTCCCCGGTATCCTCACCGGGACGATTCTCGCACTGGGCCGGGCAATCGGTGAAACCGCACCGCTCATCATGATCGGCGCGCCCAACGTCCTGTTCAGCCTGCCGA
Source organism: Haloferax marinum (assembly GCF_009674625.1). GTDB lineage: Archaea > Halobacteriota > Halobacteria > Halobacteriales > Haloferacaceae > Haloferax > Haloferax marinum. The sequence continues at coordinate 2,586,447 of NZ_WKJQ01000001.1, forward strand.
CCGAACTCAGCTCGAAAGTGAGCGCGATGCCACTGCAGGTGTACGCGTGGTCGAGTCTGTTCGCCAGCGAGGACTTCTACACGAAGGCGGTACCGGCGGGCGTCGTGGTGTTGCTCGCGGTTCTCCTCGCGATGAACTCGGTTGCAATCGTTCTCAGAAACAAGTTCGAAAGTGAAAGCTAATTCAGACACATGAGCCAAAAAGACAAATCAGCAGCGGTCGAAACGTCAGCTATGACCGGGACAGAGGACCCGACGAACGACGATATGCTCGTCCAGACGGACGTCAGCGATGGACTGTCGGCGTCCGCGTCGGGTGGGGCAACGAGGGCAAAGACGATAATCCGAGCAGAAGACGTCAACGTCTGGTACGGTGACGAACAGGCGCTTCAGAACATCTCGATGGAGATTCCCGAAAACAGTGTCACTGCGATGATTGGCCCATCGGGGTGTGGGAAGTCCACGTTCCTCCGGTGTATCAACCGGATGAACGACCTCATCGACGTCGCACGCGTCGAAGGGAAACTGTCGCTCCGTGGAAAGAACGTCTACGACGACGACGTCGACCCGGTCGCACTCCGTCGCCGCGTCGGGATGGTCTTCCAGAAGCCGAACCCGTTCCCGAAGAGCATCTACGAGAACGTCGTCTACGGACTGAAGATTCAGGGCATCGACGCCGACTACGACGAAGTCGTCGAGGAGTCGCTGAAGCGAGCCGCTCTCTGGGACGAAGTCAAAGACCGGCTCCACGAGTCCGGTCTCGACCTCTCCGGTGGCCAACAACAGCGTCTCTGTATCGCCCGTGCTATCGCGACCGACCCGGAAGTTCTCCTGATGGACGAACCGGCGTCTGCACTCGACCCGGTTGCCACCTCGCAAATCGAGGACCTCGTCGAAGAACTCGCCGAAGACTACACCGTCGTCATCGTCACGCACAACATGCAGCAAGCCGCACGTATCTCGGACAAGACCGCCGTGTTCCTCACGGGCGGTGAACTCGTCGAGTTCGACGACACGCAGAAAATCTTCGAGAACCCCGAGAGCGACCGGGTCGAAGATTACATCACTGGCAAGTTCGGATAATCCCCTCCCTCGGTCGCTCGCGTCGCCGCGTTGGAGTCCCGAAATTCTCCACCACTGAGACCAGCACAAGTAATTTTACCACCCCTAACTGAACATAAAATATGGCCCGCAACACATACCAAACCCGACTCACGGAACTCGAAGAGGACGTCCTCTACCTCAGCGAACTCGTCGCAGAGCGCGTTCGATTCGCGCTCGACGCGCTCGAAGACAAGGACACAGACAAAGCACAGGAAGTCATCCAGGGCGACCACGAAATCAACCAACTCTACTTGGACCTCGAAAAAGACTGTATCGACCTGCTCGCGCTCCAGCAACCCGTCGCAGGTGACCTCCGATTTATCACCGCCTCGTTCAAGATTATCACCGACCTCGAACGCATCGGTGACCTCGCGACGAACCTCGCTGGCTACGCCATCGACGCCGAAAAAGACGTCTACCCAGAGGTCGACATCCGCCGAATCGGTGACGCCGCACTCGACATGGTCGACCAGGCCATGGACGCCTACGAGAGCGAAGATTCGGACCTCTGTCGGTCGGTCGCAGAACGCGACGACAACATCGACGAGATGTGTTCGAACGCCTCGCAAACCGTCGTCCGTGACCTGATGACGGGCAGCGACTTCGAAGGAGACGGTGACCTCGAACCGGAGGAGTTCCTCGTCGACGTTCGTCGGCTCCTCTTGACGATTCGTGACCTCGAACGCATCGGTGACCACGCGGTCAACGTTGCGGCGCGGACGCTCTACATGATCGACAACGACGACTCGCTGCTCTTCTAACCCCGACACGGCCGTTCCGGGTGAGCGTTTCTCGGCCGGTATCATCACTGCTCGGCGAGAACGAAGACGGTAAAAAAGCGGTGTGACTCGCGCGAGGGCGTCCGGGTTACTGGAAGCCGAGACGGCCGTCGCGGGTGTCGGGCGAGAGTCCCTCGCGGGCCCCGCCTTTGAACTGGTCTTGTATCTGTTCGTAGTACTGCATCAGGTCCTCGGTGATGGTCGGCCGGACCGACTCCATCGCCTTGCGGAAGTGCCGCATCTCGATTTCTTTGGCATCTCCATCTTCTCTGAGTGCCTCGATGGCGGCCTCACGGCAGATGGACTCGAGGTCGGACCCGACGTAGCCGTCGGTAATCTCTGCAATCTCGCGGAGACTCACGTCGGGGGCGAGCGGACTCTCTTGGGTGTGGATGTCGAGAATCTGCTCGCGGCCTTTCTCTTCGGGTTGGCCGATGAGGACGAGACGGTCGAAGCGACCCGAACGGATGAGTGCAGGGTCTATCATGTCCGGGCGGTTCGTCGCCGCGATGACCATGACGTTCCCGGCGTCTTCGAGGCCGTCTAACTCCGTCAAGAGTTGGTTGACGACGCGCTCGGAGACGTTGTTGCCCATGTCTTGTCCGCGAGCGGGCGCGAGTGCGTCCAACTCGTCGAAGAAGATAATCGTCGGCGAGACCTGCCGCGCCTTGCGGAACGTCTGCCGAATCGCCTTCTCTGACTCACCGACCCACTTCGACAGCAGTTGCGGGCCACGAACCGAGATGAAGTTCGCGTTCGTCTCGTTGGCGACCGCTTTCGCAATCAGGGTCTTCCCGGTCCCTGGCGGGCCGTAGAGGAGGACTCCTTTTGGCGGTTCGATGCCCATCCGAACGAACTTCTCGGGCGTGGTCAACGGCCACTCGACGCTCTCTTTGACCTTCTGCTTGGGGTCTTCGAGGCCGCCGACGTCCTCCCACGTGACCTTCGGAATCTCGACGAGCACCTCGCGCATCGCCGACGGTTCCACCTCGCCGAGTGCACCGCCGAAGTCGTCGTTCTTGACGACCATCCGGTCGATGAGACTCGGTGGGATGTCCTCGCGGTCGAGGTCGATTTCGGGGAGGTAGCGCCGGAGCGCTTTCATCGCGGCCTCTTTGGTGAGCGCCTCGATGTCGGCACCGACGAACCCGTGCGTGTCGTCCGCCAGGTCGTCTAAGTTCACGTCGTCCGACAGCGGCATACCGCGGGTGTGAATCTGGAGAATCTCCTTGCGGCCTTCCTCGTCTGGGACGCCGATTTCGATCTCACGGTCGAACCGACCGGGGCGGCGAAGCGCGGGGTCCACGGAGTCGACGCGGTTCGTCGCCGCGATGACGATGACCTGACCACGTGCCTCGAGGCCGTCCATCATCGTCAGTAGTTGGGCGACGACACGGCGTTCGACTTCGCCGGTCACGTCCTCGCGCTTCGGTGCGATAGAGTCGAGTTCGTCGATGAAGATGATACTCGGTGACTCCTCTTTCGCGTCTTCGAATATCTCGCGGAGTTGTTGTTCGGACTCGCCGTAGTACTTCGAGATGATTTCGGGGCCAGCGATAGAGAAGAAACTGGCAGACGTCTCGTTGGCGACTGCGCGGGCGAGAAGTGTCTTCCCGGTGCCCGGCGGACCGTGCAGAAGCACCCCTTGCGGCGGTTCGATGCCGAGTTTCTTGAATATCTGCGGGTGCTTCATCGGCAGTTCGACCATCTCGCGGACGCGCTGAATCTCGTTGGTCAGGCCACCGATATCTTCGTAGGTGATGCCGCCGCCGGTCTTCTCGAATCCGGAGATTGGCTCCTCACGGAGTTCGACGTCGGTGTCCTCGGTGACGAGTGCGACACCGTCCGGTTTGGTCTCGACGGCGATGAGCGGAATCGCCTGTCCGGGCGACCGCATGAACGGGTGGTTCGTACTCGACATCACCGGGACGATGTCGCGTTCGACCACTGGCCGTTTGAGAATCTGCCGTTTGACCATTCCGGCCGCGTCGGACCCGAACTGGACACTCGCCTCTTCCGGCGGTGCCAACACGAGTTTGTCGGCCTTCTTCGCGTCTGCTTTGCGGATGGTCACGCGCTCGCCGATGCTCACGTCGGCGTTCTGCCGAGTGAATCCGTCGATGCGGACCGTATCCGTGTTCCAGTCTTGCCGGTCTGCCCGCCACACCTTCGCGGCGGTCGTCTTTCCTCCCTCGATCTCGATGATGTCTCCCGGCGAGAGCTTGAGATGGAGCAAGGTGTCCGGGTCAAGACGGGCGATACCGCGCCCCGAGTCGTTCGGGTACGCTTTCGCCACTTCAAGTTGGACTTCGTTCATATGATTACCTCGCGGGGATGCTGATACCTGTGGGAGGCCATCGGATAAGTCCTTCCCCGGTCTGACCGGGGCGGCGTTTCCCGCGGGTGACAGCTTAGCACACAATAGGGCGGGTGGCTACTAATCCCTACCGACTAAACTGATTTCGCCACGGCGATGGCGGGCGTTTTTACCTCTACACGCCGACCAGTAGTACCATGAGACTCCTCGCGTTCGACGGCCGGATGGGTGCGAGCGGAGACATGCTCCTCGGAGCGCTCGTTTCCGCTGGTGCTGACCCATCGGTTCTCGACCCCGTCGAAGACGCACTCGACATCGAATACCGAGTCCACGAAGTAGACAAAAACGGCATCGTCGCCACCAAAGTAGACGTCCTCGTCCCCGAGACAGACGGTGGTGACCCGCGTGGCGAAGGCCACGGCGACGACCACGGACGGGACACCGACGACGGACAGACCGCCCACGACGACGGAGACGACGGTTCCACAGGGACGAGGCGACATCGCGTGCGTGGGACGCTCTCTTCGGACGACGGCCATTCGCACTCTTCGGACGACGGCCATCACCATAGCCACGACCACTACCACTCACACGACCACTCACACGACCACTCACACGACCACGAACACACACACGCCGAGGGTCACGGCCCCCACCGAACCTACCCCGAGGTGGTCGAACTCGTCGAATCGATGTCTCTCCCGGCGGGTATCGTCGACGACGCGACTGCCATCTTCCGCGTCCTCGGAGAGGCCGAAGCCGAGGTTCACGGGACCGACCTCGAAGACACTCACTTCCACGAAGTCGGTGCCGACGACGCGATTGCCGACGTGGTCGGGACCTGCCTCCTTCTCGACGACCTCGACGTCGACCGGGTCGTGACTGCACCAATCTCTGTCGGTGGCGGTGAGACGACGATGAGCCACGGAACCTACCCGATTCCCGCACCTGCGGTTCTCAACGTAGTCGAGCGGGCAGACTGGGCCATCCGTGGCGGCCCCGTCGAGGCGGAACTGCTCACGCCGACCGGAGCGGCTATCCTCGCACACGTCGCGGAGGGTGTCGAGACACTTCCCTCTCTGTCCGTCGAGTCGTCGGGCTACGGTGCCGGTGGGTGGGACTTCCCCGACCACCCGAACGTCCTTCGGGCCATCGTCGGTGACGGCGGGTCGCGACTCGTCCGCGACGAGATTTCGGTCCTCGAGACGAACCTCGACGACGCGTCACCCGAGATACTCGGGAGTCTACAGGAGACGCTGAAAGACGCCGGCGCGCGCGACGTCTCTATCATCCCCACGACGATGAAGAAGGCCCGCCCCGGCCACCTCGTCAAAGTCGTCGTCAAACCAGAAGACGTCGAGCGCGTCGCCTACCGTCTCGCCGTCGAGACGGGGACGCTGGGAATCAGAGAACACGGTGCGGGCCACCGCTGGACTGCCCACCGCGAGTTCGAGACGGCGACCCTCGACATCGACGGCGACACCTACGAGGTGACGGTGAAAGTCGCCAGCGACGCAGACGGTGTCGTCTACGACAGAAGCGCCGAGTACGACGACGCACTCGCCGTGGCGAAAGAGACGGGAGTCGCGGTTCGTGAGGTCATGCGGCGAGCAGTGGATGCGGTCGCGACAGACGAATAAGGGACTGCTCTCACGTTGGTCGCCGAAGAGGATGGACCGACTCAGTCGGCTGTCAATCGTGGGTACGCGACTTCCCATAGATGGCCGTCCGGGTCGGCAAAGTACCCCGAGTAGCCACCCCAGAACACCTCTTGTGCCGGCTTGACGATTCGACCGCCGGCCGCCTTCGCTTCCTCGAGCACCTCCTCGACGGCCGCTTTCGTGGAGACGTTGTGCGCGAGTGTGACTCCGGAGAAATCGCCGCTAACTTCGTCCGGGACAGTCGCATCTTCGGCGAGTAACTCCCGCGGGTAGAGCGCTAACCACGTCCCTTCGAGCGTGAAAAAGGCGATATCACTGTCCGGTTCCCGGTCACGGAGCGGTAAGTCGAGGCCGTCACGATAGAACCGAATCGAGTCGTCGAGGTTCGAGACGCCGAGGGTCACGACTGTGATACGAGGGTCCATTCGACGACAGTCGCTGGGACTGGTGATAAATTCATCCGGGGCTTCACGTCCCTCACAAGTTCACGAGGGAGTACGTTTCTCACAACTCTACGAGGTCGTCCCGAACCTGCGGTGCGAGGTCAGTCCCGCGTCAGTTTTGAGGTCGGTACGAAAAGCTGAGTGACCGAATCACCCGACACTCACGGGTTGAATAGCCGGCGTGGGTTGCTGTGGTAGAAGTACCCCGCCGGGTTGTGGGTGTGGACCCACACGTGGAGCGCCCAAACCAGGAAGGATTCCCCATTCTCACCCAGGTCGACGACTTCCCAGTGTTCGTGGTTCCCGCTGTCGTGGTCCGGGTCGTCGTGTGCGAACAGGTCCGGCGGCGAGTTCGCGTACGGCCCCGCTTTCGGGACGAGGTACTCGATGGAACCGAGGACTGGTTGCCCGTCTGCTGCTTGTCCGTACGTCAGTGCCTGCGGTTTCGTGCGGTCGAGCGTCCCGACGAGGTCGAACTTTGCGTAGTGATAGCCTTGTCCGGGGTAAAACGGCGTCACCTGCACGTACCCGTCTGCCAGTGCGTTCTTCAGACTGTTGTAGCTCGCAGTGGCCGACCTGACTTCTGCGAGTTCGCTCTTGAGTCCACCTCCATGTGCGGCCACCGACCCGGAGAAACCCCCCACAGCGAGTGCCCCTACGCCGAGAGATTTCAGATATGCTCTGCGCCCAACCGCGTTCGTTTGTAATCTCATGCCTGTGGCTTCTGGAACGCGACACGGACGGTTAGGTATGAACTAGCGACCCAGTGTCTCGCGAATTGGTGTTCTGTTTACCAGAGAATTATCGTCCCTGCGGAATGTCCTTACTTGTAATCATGTCCTCTCGCAAGAAACTCCCGAACCAGCGGCACGAGGTCAGCGCCGAACTCCTCTTGGACGTCGTGGCCCACACCGTAGAGTCGGACTGTCTTGGAGTCTTCGAACAATCCCTCGAACGTCCGTAACTCGGCCGGCCTGAAGGCAGCGTCGTCCATACCCCAGACGAGTCGCGTGGGGATGTCGGCGATGTTCTCTCGGCGTTGCCAGAGCGACGAGAGCCACGCCTGTGACCCGATAATCTCACGTGGGAAGACACCCGTTCCGGTGCGCCCGGCACGGTTGGCGGCGAGATATTGCTGGCGTGCCGCCTCGGTGAACTTCGAGCGGTCTGCGAAGCCCAGTGGCATAATCACCCGCGTGAGCAGGTCGAATCGTTCACAGAGTTCGCGGCCGATTCGTCCCCCGACGAGTCGGGAGTAGCGCGCGAAGTGCGGGTCGTCGTTGACGGGCCACAGCCACGTGTTCATGACGACGAGGCCGGCGACGTTCTCAGGATGTTCGATGGCGTACGAGAGACCGATTGGTCCGCCCCAGTCCTGAACGACGAGGACGACGTCTTCGAGTCCGAGTTCGTCGACGAACTCCTCGACGACGCTGGCGTGGTCTTCGGGTCGGTACGAGAAGTCGGGTGGGCGCTCAGAGAGACCGAATCCGAGATAGTCGATGGCGAGACAACGGTATTCGTCGCGGAGGCCACGAATCAAGTGGCGGTAGATAAACGACCACGTCGGGTTCCCGTGGAGCATCAAGAGCGTCGCCTTCCCACCGTCGTCGGGTCCTTCGTCGACGTAGTGGACTGCACCGGCGGAGAGACCGAGACATTTCGATTCGAACGGATACGCGGTTCGGTCGACCCATCCCGTGTTGGTGTGTGCCATCGAGATAGCGCCGTCTATCGTGGCCGGACTGATGGAAGTCATGGACGAACTACGCGCGCAATCGGCATAAAATACGAACAGGTCGAGACTCCCGTTTCGGCCGTTTCGGGTGCTAAGCGAACGATTAACGCCTGTTTCGACTGTGGCGCGGGAACCGTATATGGTCGATATAGTGCTATCGCTGGTGGTCGTCGCTAGGTCTGTCGCGTCCGGTGTTCGTCCAGTGCCTCGTCGATACTCAGTTCCCCGCCGGCGACCCGGCGAGCGAGTTCGTCGTCGATAGCTCGGTTATCGTCCGAGACCTCGCGCGAGCGAGATTTGATGCGCTGGAGTTCGCCTTCGGTCGGTTCTATCTCTCGGGACTCGATTCGCTCACCTTTCATCCGGGCGATGTTGACTGCGGCGAGAACGTCTCCCATCCCGCGAGCGCCAGAGCCGAGATACGGTGTCGTCCCTGTCTCGTCTACGAGTTCGACCGGAATATCGTCGAGTTCGTTTATCAGTTTCGCGCCCTGCAGGCGTGCGCCATCTCCGATTCGGACCACTGGGTCGACGGCGTCACGGGTCTCGCGTCGGATGACGTCGACCGCATTCGCCAGCGGCACGTGGAACGCGGCGACGACCGTCGTCCCAGAGAGAATCGCGATGCCCGGCCTCGTTCCGGGGTCGACGCCGACGACCGTCCGTCCGCCGCCGCCACGAAGCGTTGCGAGTGCTTCGTCCACGGCGCGACGCGCTTCGTCGCCAGTTGCCGTCACCCGCGAGACAGCGGCGTCTCTCTCGACGTCGTCGTCCTGCCCGGTGATGAGGACACGTGCCTGTTCGGGGAGTGGGTCACCCGGTTCGATGGTCGTGAAGGTGACACCTCGACTCCGTAATTCTGCCACGGCTTCGTGGTAGAGTTCGAAATCCGTGGTCGCGACGACTATCACGAGTGGGGGTTGGCGACGGTGACGAATAAAGCGTGTTGCGTCGGTCGGGACACTGCTGTGGGGTGGACCGAGGACTTTTTCGGTCGGTGGCGCACACTTCCGTCCGTGACAGACCCAGTCTCCACCGGATGTGCCTCGCTCGACGACCTGCTCGACGGTGGGTTCGAACGCGGTACCGTCACGCAGGTGTACGGACCGCCCGCTGCCGGCAAGACGAACGTCGCGCTCTCTGCGGCCGTCCACGTCGCCGCCGCAGGCGGTACCGTCGTCTACATCGACACAGAAGGGTTGTCGGTCGACCGCTTCCAGCAACTCGCGGAAGCCGTCGCCCCCGCCGACGTGGAGACTGTGACCTCGCGGTTGATGATTAGCGAGGCGTACGACTTCGAAGACCAAGAAGAGGCCGTCCGCGACGCTGCCGAGTTCGTCGACCGCGCCGATTTGATCGTCCTCGACTCCGCGACTGGCTTCTACCGACTCGAACGAACCGCCGAAGGAGACGGCGGTGAGTCGCTCCGCCGTGTCGCCCGGCAGGTGACACACCTCCTGTCGCTGGCGCGGAAACACGACCTCGCCGTCCTCCTCACGAATCAGGTCTACTCCGACCCCGAGAGCGACCGGACGCGCGCACTCGGCGGCCACACACTCGAACACTGGACCGGCACCGTCGTCCGACTCGACCGGTTCCGCGGTGGCAATCGCCGAGCGACGCTCGAAAAACACCGCGCGAAACCTGCCGGTGAGACGGCGACGTTCAAGATAACGGACCGCGGGCTCGCCGGCACGGACTTATAAAAGAGGTCGACGGGGCCGAACGCGGTCGGCCCGGTGTGGTTCAGGGTCTATTCGAACGGTTGTGAACGTGGTGTCCGATTACAGTTCGTTCAGTTTTCGCAGTAGTTGGCCGCGGTAGCGTTCGTCGGCTTCGAAGCCTTTCACCTCGAGCACGTTGCGTTCGAGTTTGTCGAGTGCGACGTGGAACGCGTGTTCCGAACCGTAGCCTTCGCCACTTCCGGCCAGTTGGCCGTGACTCGTGCGGAGGCGAATCTGGCACTGGATGAGCGGCGTTCCGCGGAGTTTCTCTTTGTGTTCGTGGAAGCGGACGTGGGCGTGAAGGACGCTCATCCGCTGGTATTTGTCCGCCACCTCGGTGATGGCCGAGATGATGTCCTGGCGACTCAGCGTCTCCAAGAGACCGATGTTCGTGACCTGCACGTCCATCCGCTCTTCTTCCGTGTAGGTGAGCGCGCGGAGCACGTCGGTCTTCGTCAGCACGCCGAGCACCTCACCATCGTCGTCTTCGGGGGTGACGACGAGACCAGCGATATCGTTTTCGAGCATCCGAGCGACTGCGTCGCGGACGGTCTCTCCGGGCGACGCCGTGAGCGCCGGACTGGTCATCAGGTCGTAGACCGGCAGGTCTAACATCCGGTCGGTGTCTCCGCGGCGGTCCTGTTTGCCCTGGCGGCCCTCGTCGCGAACCATGAACTCGACGAGGTCGTAGGTGGTGAGAACACCCGCGAGCCGGCTGTCCGTGTCGACGACCGGGAGGCGCGAGATGCCGTGTTCACGGAGTTTGTTGATAGCCTGTCCGAGGTGGTCACGCTCGCCGATGGTGACCACGTCGTCGGTGTAGATTTGTTCGACAGTCAGTGCGTCGAGATTTTCGAGGACGGCTTCGAGGATGCCGTTCTGGGTGACGACACCGTACTGTTGTTCGCCCTCGTAGACGGGGGCGACTTTCGTATCTCCCTCGACGAGCATCCGCGCGACTTCACGCACGTTCTCGTGTCGGTCGATTTTGGGGACCGCCTTCGTCAGTGCGGCCGCCTTGGTGTTGTCTTCGACGTGCGAGTTGATGAGTTGCTTCTCACCGATGACGCCCGCGTACTCGCCGTCTTCCATGACGATAATGGCTTTAGGGTTTTCCCGCTCGAAGATGGAGCGGACTTTGCCTAATCGCTCGTTAACGTCGACCTCGATGAAATCAGGAGTGGCGATATCAGCAATATCCATAATACATCCTGATATACAACGCGTCCTATCTTGAAACTTCGTCCCGTTTCCAGTGGTCAAGAAGCACCGAAATCGCAAGGCGACGGTGACCAGCAACGGCCGTATTCCGACGAATGACGGCCTGTGTTGGTGTTTAGCACACATATGGCAATTGATAACATGGCGCTACAGAGACATCACGCCGGCCACCGTTCGAATCGCTGCGCGCGGTTTTCCCCGAATCACAGCGGATTTCGGTCCGGACACCGATCGACCACAGCATAATCACTCATTGAATATTCTCCTAATTCGGCGGGTAGGAGTATCCTAACGCTACGATTCCAAACATCTAGCCTCTCCATACTTACACGCTTTCCAACCGTTCTCCTTTTCGAGAGTATGGTGACTCCTGACAAGAACTCTGAAACAGCTCGCCACGACGGCGAAGAATCGGTCCGAGCAGACGGCTCGGGACGTGCAGAACTGGTCCCGACGACCGGCTTTAGCGCAATGGCTACGCGTGCAATGGAGCTTCCAGTTGCACAGACAGACCGTATCGAGTATGGGCCGTCCGAGGTGCAAACCGAGGACGAAGAAGCGGTAGACGAAGAACCACCAGAGACGCTCCGCGAGGCAGTCCTTCGCGAGGTCAAGGCGTTCTTCGCGGACCTCGACGAGGAGACGGCCTTCGCGCCGGCACCGAGCGAGGAGTTCATCGAAGCGAACTTCTTCGACTTCTCGTTCCTCGAAGGCGTCCAGGATATCGAGCACTACTGGGTGAACAAACCCTTCGCGTTCGTCTCTATCCTGTACGACCACACCCAACGCGAGTACCGCTACCACGTGAGCGAACCCGTTCTCGACCACTTCGAGACGTTCGTCCGCGACGACCTGACGAAGATTCTCCGAAACAGCTTGCTGTACCGTGATTTGGACCACGATGGAGACCGAGAAGACGTCTTCGACGACGAAGCACGGGATATCATCTCGGAACACGCCGCGACGGTCGAAGACGGCTCTCTCTGGAAGTTGTTCTACTTCTTGCTCCGCGACTTCATCCACTTCGGCCGTGTCGACCCGGTGATGCGTGACCCCGGCATCGAAGATATCTCCTGTGACGGTGACGGCGTGCCGGTCTACATCTTCCACGGTGTCTACCGCGACATGCCGACGAACGTCGTCTTCGACGACGGCGACCTCTCGTCGTACACCATCCGCCTCGCACAGCGTGCAGGCAAGCAGGTGACCGTCTCCGACCCACTCGTCGACGCGAGTCTCCCGGACGGGTCTCGTGTCCAACTGACGCTCGGGTCCGACATCGCGACCCGCGGGTCGAACTTCACGATTCGGAAGTTCGCTGACGAACCGCTGTCGCCAGTCGACCTCGTCCGCTGGAACACCTTCAGCGTCGAACAGATGGCGTACTTCTGGCTCGCCATCGAGAACAACCGCTCGCTCATCTTCGCGGGCGGGACGGGGTCCGGGAAGACCACGTCGATGAACGCGGTGTCGTTCTTCGTCCCTGGATACGCGAAAGTCGTCTCCATCGAAGACACCCGCGAAATCACCCTGCCGCACGACAACTGGATTCAGTCGGTCACGCGTGACACCTTCACGGCCGACGGCCGCGGCGAAGTGTCGATGTACGCGCTCCTGCAGGCCGCGCTCCGACAGCGCCCCGAGTACCTGCTCGTCGGTGAGATTCGGACGGAAGAACGCGTCGCTCTGACGTTCTTCCACTCGATTGCGACTGGCCACACCGCCTACACGACGTTCCACGCCGACTCCTCGGAGGGCGTGGTCCACCGGATGCGGAACGAACCGCTCGGCGTCCCCGCACAGATGCTGTCGGACCTCGATATCATCTCCGTCCAGAAACAGATCCACCTCGAAGGAGACCGGACTCGCCGCAACATCGCGGTCACCGAAGTCGTCGGCGTGGACGAAGACGGAGAGGTCCAACTCCGAGACGTGTTCAAACGGAACCCGACCAACGACGTGCACGAACGAGTGGGCGACTCGAAGGTTCTCGACGACATCGCGGCCGAACGTGGCTGGACCAAGGCCGAACTCCAGTACGAACTGGACGTTCGCGCCGACGTCCTCCGGTACATCGCCGCACAGGGTATCGAAGACTACCGTGCGGTGTCTGCGATGATTCGCCGCTTCGAGCGTGACCGCGAGGGCCTCCTCGCTCGTGTCTACGAAGAGACCGACCTCGTGACCGTCGAAGCAGACGACGACGTTGCAGGCGACGACTCCGACGAACCAGCCGACGAGAGCAAACTCGCAGAAGAGGCCGAGGAGATTCTCTCCGACCTCTTCGACATCGAAGTTGGCGACACGACCGAATCGAGCGACGATGCCGACGGTGAGGCTGCAGACACCGACGACGCCGACAGCGACGATGAGGCTGCAGACACCGACGACGTCGACGCCCACAGCACGGCGACCGACAACACGTCCGAGGAAGACGCTGACGCGTCTGCTGATGAAGACGTGACCGACGAAAGCGATTCGGAGGAGTCCGATGCCCGCTGATTCGCCGGCCTCGGTCCCGCTGCCCGACTACGAAGTCGAGCAGTACTTCCCACGCGAACACTTCGACGAATCGCCAGAAGACGTTCGTCGGCTCCGTGCCCGCTACGGGTACGTCCGAACGTACTTCAAGCGCCACCCGGCAGGTCACCGCGACCTCCAGCGCTGGCTGAACCAATCCCGCGTCGGGATGACCTACGACGAGTATCTGACCGACTCGGTCAAGTTAGCGTTCGTCGCTGCTGTCGTCGGGTCGCTCATCGGTGTCGGTGTGACGTACCTCCTCACCCAGATGGGCGTGCTGGCTAACGCCAGTAGCCCAGTGAGCTTTGGCGTTGGCTACAACCTCATCGCCCCGCTCCTCCCGTACAAGGTTCCCATCCTCGGCACACTGCTCGTACTCGCCCTCAGCGGCCTGTTCGGTGCAGGGACGTACTACACGCGGTACTACCTCCCGAAACAGCGTGCCGAGATGCGCGGTCGGAGCGTCGACATCCTGCTCCCGCACGCCATCGTCTACATGTACGCGCTCAGTCACGGTGGGATGAGCTTCCTCGAAGTCATCCGCTCTGTGGCAGACGCCCCCGACTACGGAGAGGTGTCCCGCGAGTTCGAGATGATCGACCGCGACATGGACCTGTTCGGGAACGACCTGTTCACGGCCCTCCGCAACGCGCGGAACCTCACGCCGTCTCTCAACTTCGAACAGTTCCTCGACGACTTACTGTCGGTTCTCGACTCCGGTGGCGACGTCTCCGCGTTCTTGGACCGCGAGTCGTCGACCTACCTCGAAGAAGCACGTGACGAACAAGAGGACTTCATCGAGACGCTGTCGATGCTCTCGGAAGTGTTCGTCGCGGCGTTCGTCGCCGCACCACTGCTGCTCATCGTCACGCTGATGGTCATCAGTTTCCTCGGCGGCGACACCATCGGTCAGCTCTACGCCCTGAACTACCTCATCTTCCCGCTGGGGATGCTGTTGTTCTTGCTCCTCATCGACGTGCTGTCGGCACCGTACACGCAGGACACGGTTCGGACGAAACACGACGTGACCATCGTCGAAGAGATTCGCACGGCTATCGTGAACTTCGGTCGCATGGTCCGACGCGAAATCGAACGCGCCCGCGAGACCCGGTGGGGAACGAACACGGACGTCGCTTCCGACGGCGGCGTCGTAGACGCCCGCCTCGACCACTACCGCCGAGCGAACGTCGTCTACGACCTCCGCAGACTCATCGGGAATCCTCTCGACATCATGCAGCGACAACCGTACCTGTCGGCGATTATCACCGTGCCCATCGCCATCGCGGCACCCTTCGTCGCCATCAGCCTCGGTCTCGCGACGCCGAGCATCGACGCCATGCTGGCCGACCCGTACAACACGACGGTTTGGCTCGTCGTCCTCCCGTTCGCCATCGTCGCTGTCCCACTCACCGTGTTCCACGAACTGCGAACGCGCAGAGAACGGACGCTCGAACGGCGCTTCCCCGACACGCTCAACCTGCTGTCGAGTGCGAACCAGATGGGCATCCCACTCGTCGAAGCACTGGCACTCGTCTCGCGATGGTCGAGTGGTATCCTGGCAGACGAACTCCGCTCGCTCCGAAACGACATCCGCTGGAACTACGACGCCCACTCGGCGCTCATGGCATTCGCCGGTCGCCTCGGCGTCCCGCAACTCTCGCGGGTCATCCGCCTCATCGCGAGCGGTGGCCGAACGAGTGGTGACCTCTCGCGAGTCCTCAGCGTCGCTGCCGAAGACACGCGGAACCGCTACAAACTCGAGAAATCCCGACGTCGCGCGATGGGTTCGTACATCGCCATCGTCGTCATGGGATACCTCGTCTACCTGTTCGTCATCCTCATGCTGGGTGCGAGTTACCTCGCTCCCCTCGCCGAGATGTCTGCGAGCGGGCAGACGGGTGGCGTCAGCGGGCAGGGACTCCCCATCGGACTCTCTGCTGTCCCGCTGGCTAACTTCCACGTGGTGTTCTTCCACTCCGCGCTCATCCAGGCGGTCGGCAGTGGTCTCCTCGCAGGAAAACTCGCAGACAACAGTGCCCTCAGTGGCCTGAAGTACGCACTCGGACTGTCCGCGCTGGCGCTCGTCGCCTTCGCATTGGTGTAAACAATGACCCACAAACAACCCTCCAAACACATACTGTCGCCACTCAGGCACGTATCGCGCGAGCTCGCTGCCCGCTTCGGCAGCGACCGCTCGCACCTCCGAACTGACGACCGAGGCGCGTCCGCGATTCTCGGGACGATGTTCGCGTTCGCGCTCGTCGTCTCCGTCGTCGCGATGGTGCAGGTCTCGGCGGTTCCCGCGTGGAACCAGCAGACTGAGTTCGAACACCTCCAGACCGTCGAGGGAGAGTTCGCCACGTTCGACGAACGTATCGCGAAAGCCTCGTCGGGAACGCCCAGCAGGGTGTCCCTCGAAGCGGGTGTCGACTACCCGACTCGCGCGCTGTTCGTCTCTCCCGCTGCAGGGTCAGGGACGATTCGGACGACCGACCCTGCGACGGTGACGATTCGAAACGCCAGGGCCATCGATGAGCCCACGAAAGAGTACTGGAACGGTGACGCCCACGAGTTCGACTCGCAGATGCTCCTGTACCAGCCCGACTACCGCTACCTGCAGAACGACCCCGTCCTCACCCACGAGGGCGTCGTTCGCTACACGAAGTACGAGTCGGGTGAGGTCGGTGCGTCCCAGTCGCTAATCGATGGGAAGCGCATCTCGCTCGTCCTGTTAGAGGGAGACCTCGACGTCGGTGTGAAAGACGCCACGACGTTCAGCGTCGTTCCGCTGAGTGCCGGCACTGAGTACATCAGTGTCAACAGCAACGGGACGCCGATTCAGATTTCGGTTCCGACCCATCTCTCGAACGAGACGTGGTCCGACCTGCTCGAAAGCGAGCGGTACGCCGACGTCGTCGACTACAACGACACGACCGGGGCCGACTACAACCTCGTTACCGTCGAGCTCGTCGGCGGGCCGGTGTACGACCTGCACATCGCTCGCGTGGGTATCGATACGCCTGGGACGCCGCAACCCCCCGAGTACATCGTCGACATATCCGGGAACGGAGATACTGTGCCAGCAAACGCACGGCACCTCGCCGTCGTGGAAGTCCGCGACGCACAGAACAACCCCGTCGCGAACGCACCCGTCGTGGCCGGGACGATACTCACCGACCCCGCAGCGAACGTCGAAGCACACGATACCGGTACTTCGACAACCGTGACCGACGAGAACGGCCGTGCGACGTTCGAATACACGTATCTGGGCTCGCCAGACGGTATCGTCGACGACCAGTTCGACGTTCACGTGATGAACTCGTCTGGCCCGGACGCGTACGTCGTCGACACGGTGACGTTCACGGTCGAGATTCGGGAGAGCAACGAGGAGTCCATCCCGCGCGGATTCAAGACGAAAGCTGCTGGTTCGACTCCCTACGCCGACCTGAACGGTAACGGACTCTACGATGGTCCGAACGAATCTGTCACGCCTGTCAGTCGGAAGATTGGCAAGGAAACGTATGTGGCGTACGATGCAGGGTCGTCACGACTCGTGGTTCCCTCAGACATCGGGACGGTCGTCGCAACCGACGGCCTCCTGCTGGAAGGCAACGGTGTCTCGCTACACACTGACCTCGTCTCGACGAGCGGAGATATCTGGATTAACGGAGGAAGTGGACCGGTCCACGCCGTCGGAACCCGGATGACTGCAATTGGCTCGAACGGTGATATCACCATCGAGACGGACGATTCGATCGATTTCACCGGTGCGTCGGTTATCTCACAGGGTGACGTCACGATCTACTCGAAGCAGGAGATGACGCTCGACAAAGCCGGCATCACGTCTGAGAAAGATGGTGGCGTCCTGAGCGTCACGTCCGACAGTGCCATCTCTGGAATCGATGCAGACATCTCTGGGAAGGGTTCAGTCTCCGTCGCCGGAAGCGAAGTCGACCTCTCGGGTGCTGGAATCTCGTCCACGAAGGACACCCAGATTCTCGAGGTGAAGTCGACGAGTGGGGGCCTCACCCTTACTGGCGTCGTCATGGACGGCGATGGTGGTATCTCACTCGACTCTGCCGACGTCGTCGAACTGCGAGGCGGAAGTCTCGCGTCGTCCAAGACGGGGTCCGATATCGTGGTCCAAGCCGACAACTCGATAAACGGTGAAGAAGTCTCCATCGTCGCCACCCGTGACGTCAAGTTACTCGCAGGAACGTACGTCTACCTCGAGACTGCGACGATTGTCGCAGATAGCGACAGTTCGAACGATGGGAAAGGCGGGAACAAAACTAACAAGGGAGATGTCACAATCTCACCCACCGGTGCCGATTGCACTGGTGCGACCATCTCACCCGCCGTCGACCCAGGAGTGTGTACGTGACGCCGATTGCCTCTCTCGGTGAGGGCCGTGCGACCTCCGAAATCCTCGGACTCGTATTCGCGTTCGCTCTCGTCATCTCGGTTATCGCGACGGCACAACTGGCTATGACGCCAGTGTTGACCGCCGGTGACGAAGCAGACCACCAGCATCGGGTCACGTCCGACCTCGCCGAGTTGGATGCCGCGCTCTTCACCGCCGCCGGTACCGACGCGTCTGGCCGTGTCGCTGTCGAGACAGACGTCGTGTACCCAGAGCGATACCTCATCGTTTCACCGCCGCAAGCGACCGGCACCTTCGACACCACGGTGAGTGGCACTGTCACAGTCTCGAACGCCACGGCCCTCGGCTCTTCGAAGGTCTACTGGGATGGGTCGAAGCGTCCGTTCACCACGAAAGCGCTCGTCTACCATCCGAACTACGCCGAACGGAACACGGAGACGCTGTACGTCGAATCGGGCGTCTCCTACCTCCGCACCAACGACGGAACGGAGGTCGTCCACCGGCAGTCGCTCGTCCGCGGGAACGACATCACGTTGGTCCTCATAGACGGTGAACTCGAGGGTCAGACCGTCGCCGGACAGACAGTCGGGTTCACCCCGGTCACAGCGAGTGAGCGAACGCTGATGGTCCAATCGACGACAGACGAGAGACTCACCATCGAAGTCCCGACTACCCTCTCGAACGTGACCTGGACGAGACTCCTCCTCGACGACGAGAACTCGACGGTCTACTCGGTCAACGTTACGCAGGAACCGGGGAACGACTACAATACCCTCACGGTCGTCCTCGAACCTGGTCTCTACGACCTGCACATCGCCCAGGTGAGTGTCGGAACACCCCCCGCTGGTGAAGGGGTCGGAGTCATGGGTGCCGGTCCGGGTGTCCCTGTCGACCCAGACGACGCCAACGCCTCCGTCGCGTATCTCGTCCTCGAATCAGCCAACGGGACGTGGGTACCGACCGGCGGAAGCGAGAAATTCGTGGTTCGAGCGCTCGACGAGTACGGTTCCCCGGTCGCTGGTGCGACACTCAACGCGACCGACGGAACGTTCGGTGCGGTGACAGCGTCGAACGGTGCGGTCACGAACGAAGACGGGGTCGTCACCTTCCGGTACACCCCCGACGGAGACAAGATGGACAAGGACGCTACTCTCGCCGACGATACGGTCAGCATCTCCATCGGAATGGGTGCGTCGAAGAAGGAGGTACTCGTCGAGTTCGAGATTCGACGCTTCGGCTGAACCCGTTTTTCTCCCCCCACCCAGTCACCATACCTTGGGGGAAGATTAACACGCCTCTTTTCGTACTATTCTCTCATGTCATTCGACCCAACTCGCGTTTCGACCGTCACCTTCGACTCCTACAGCACGCTCGTCGACGTCGACGCCGCCGAGAAGGCGCTCGCAGACCGCGTAGACGACCCAGAACCCGTCTCGAAACTCTGGCGGTCTCGCTCACTGGAGTACACCTTCGTCGGAAATCACGTCGACGAGTATCGCCCCTTCTACGAGGTGAATCGCGACGCGCTCCAGTACGCACTCGACGCGCACGACGTGCCAGTCTCCGAGGCTGAACGAGACGAGATTCTCGCCGTCTACCACGAACTCGACGTGTTCGACGACGTTCGTGACTCCATCGAGCGACTGCGTGATGCAGGCTACGCCTGTTACGTCGTCTCGAACGGGAACCCGGAGATGCTGGATTCGATGGTCGACCACGCGAACATCCGCCCCCTCCTCGATGGCATCGTCAGCGCCGACGAAGTCGAGGTGTTCAAACCCGACGCCGAACTCTACCGCCACGCCGCCGCCAGAACCGGCACGCCGATAGACGAGATTGCACACGTGACCGCCGCGTGGTTCGACGTGATGGGGGCACAGCACGCAGGAATGCAAGGCGTCTGGGCCAACCGAAAGAACTCACCGTGGGAACCGTTCGGTCCGGAACCGGACCTCACAGTCCCCGGAATCGCCGAATTTGCCGACGAACTCGGCGTCTAAGCACACTCTGGACGTGGGTTTGTGTTAGCCCATAGCAACGTTATTCCTGTTGAAGGCCCAATGAGTCGCATGGAGACACGACGCGTCAAGGGAGGATTCTTGGCACTCGTCGGGTTCATCCTCTCGCCGTTGTCGTGGTGGAACGACCTCGTCGTCAACCTCCCGTTAGCCTACGCGTTCGGTGTCGGTGTGGCCCTCATCTCGCGAGAGTGGTTTCTGCCGGGAGTCATCGCAGGCTACTGGTTGACGAACGTCGTCGGATTCGTCTTGCTCCACAAGGGCGCAATCGACGTGGTTTCCGGTGAGCCAGAGCCATACACGACGCGTCGTCTCGCCAAAGACTTCCTCATCTCTGTCGTCTACACCGGCCTCGTCGTCGTGCTCGTGTTGTTCGGCATCTTGACCGTCCCCGACGGTATCCTGTCGGCACTCGGCAAGTAGCGCCGTTCTCGTCAGAGTCGGTGGTAAAAAAAATCGACCGAACAGCAGTGGGGCGATTCTGCAGTTCGCATTTCGTGGCCGAAACGCGTCCGAATCGTGCTTCGTCGGTTTCGTTTCAGCAGCGTCGGTTATTGAGTCACCCCAGGAGCCGTCTCGACGGTCACGTTCGCGTCGTCGGTGACTGGGTCACCGTCTTCGGTGTACGGTCCGTCTTCACTACTCCCCGAACCATCGAAGTCGAACTGTTGGTTGTCGTTGGTGTCGAGGTGTGGCATCGCGGTGAGTGTCGCGTTCTCGGACAGCGGTTCGTCGAACGTCACTGCGACGTTCTGCTGCTCACCGGGTGGGAGATACCCGGACGCACCGAGAACTGCCCCACTCTCGTCGTGGACGACGAGGAAGCCTCCTTCAGAGAGGTTCGCACTCGCGACGAGTACTGCAATTCCAGCCGTCGACTGGTCGTCGAACTGGACTGAAGCCGTCGGTTCTTCGGTCGGCGTTTCGGTCGGTGTTGCAGTCGGCGTCTCTGTTGGTTCTGTGGTTCCGACGGTCACGTTCGCGTCGTCGGTGACTGGGTCACCGTCTTCGGTGTACGGGCCGTCGTCAGCACCGTCAGACGTGACGAAGTCGAACCGTCGGTTGTCGTTGGTGTCGAGGTGCGGCATCGCGGTGAGCGTCGTGTTCTCTCCCAGGTTGTCCGAGAGAGTAACTTCCACGTTGAAGTGCGGGCCGCCTCCGAGATACTCGGACACACCGAGGACGTCCCCGTTTTCTGCGTGGATGACGAGGAACCCACCCTTAGAGGGGTCCACACTCGCAACGGTCACCGTAGTCCCGTCGCTCGCCTGGTCGTCGAAGACGACGGATGCAGTCGGTTCATCGCTCGGCGTTTCGGTCGGCGTCGCAGTCGGTGTTTCGGTCGGCGTCGCAGTCGGCGTCTCGGTCGGCTCCGTCTCGACAGTCACGTCCGCATCGTCGGTGACGGGCGTCCCGTTTTCGGTGTACGGGCCGTCCTCAGCACCGTCGGACGTGATGAAGTCGAGTTGCTGGTTGTCGTTGGTGTCGAGGTGCGGCATCGCGGTGAGCGTCGCGTTCGCAGTCAGCGATTCTGACAGCGTCACCACGATTCGCTCGTGGGCACCGGGTTCGAGGTAGTCGGAAGCACCAACGACAGCACCGCTCTCGTCGTGGATTGCAACGAACCCACCCTCAGAGAGGGATGCATTCGAGACGATGACCGCAGACCCGTTGCTCGTCTGGTCGTTGAACTCGACGGAGGCCGTCGGTTCTTCGGTCGGTGTCTCGGTCGGTTCACTGGACACGCTCAGCGTGGCCAGTTCGCCCATGTCGCGCGTCTCGACGCCGTGGATGTACGTCCCCTCAGCGAGGCCGGAGGTATCGACTTCGAACGTTATTGTCTCCGTCTCACCGGGGTTCAGCGCCCACCCCCGCCGCTCGACGACGTCACCTTCGAGCCGGAACTCGACGCACTGAATGAGTGGTGCGTCGTTCGGGTTGGAGACGTCCGCAGTGACCGTCACTGTCTCTCCGGGTTCTACTGCCGGTGGTGCACTGAGATTACTGACGTCGAACGATTCGTACGTTTCGTTCGCCGGATACGTGCATTGCTGGTTTTGAACCTGTAGCTGTGCTCGTTGCTGTTGGAATGTCTCGGTCGGCCCTGTACTCGCCTGTGTGTTATTCGTAGGCGCTGCAAAGCCGATTCCTGTCGCTGCTACTGTGATGAGTGCAGCGACGACGACGACACCCACAATCTGTGGTCGGAGTTTCATGTGTTTGCAGTGACAGAGACACCAAGGGTGAGCAAAAGGTGACGAGATTGTTTCAGTAAGTGGTTGACATGAGTGTCAATTTACGTGAACACATTTTGGCGTTAGTAGGTGTTTGATGGGACTACGGGTTCGAATTAGAGGCTTCGCAAGACATTTCAGGAGTCACGATTGTTTCTGCAAGACTGTTCTGTTTAACTGTCAAGACCTCGTTTCAGTGTCGGATTCTGATACGCTCCATCCGTCTTTTTGAGATATTCTCGACGAGGTTACAGTGGTCTCTCGGGTGAGACTCGTCGTGGTAGTGTTCTGAAAAGTGGGTTGGGGCAGATTCGAACTTTGGTCACTCCGCGTTCGCTTCGCTCCCGAGTTCGAATCTTTGTGAACCATGCACTTTGGCATACGCTCCTCGCCCCGCTCGTCGGTAGTGCCAAAGAGAAATGGGTTGGGGCAGATTCGAACTGCCGACCTGCTCCGTGTGAAGGAGCCGTCATAACCTGGCTAGACCACCAACCCGGCTACGAACGTTGGTTCCCTGCGCCGCCAATTAAGGCTTACGTTGTGCCCCGATTACGGGCACGGAACCAACCTTCTCACTGGCTGGTTCGCCCGACACGGCCGCGAATCTTCCCGGCGGCAGCTCTACTCCGAGTCGCCGCCTGGCGAGCACCGTACTCGACACGTTCACGACGCGTCTGCGGGCCAACCTCCACCTCAGGTTCCATCTCGCGGTTCATCCGCTCCATGAGGCGTTCTCGGTACGGCTCCGTCTCCTCGTCGATTCCTGCGTAGAGGTGCTCGAACCCTTTTCGGAAGTAGTATCTCGCGTCGGTGAAGTGACGGTTCATACACTAAAATACTCTCGCAGACGAGAAAACAATTACGTTGGTTGCTACCGAGTGTCATGCCCTCGTGAACAAGCGACACATTTTAGTGATTCTTAGGTATACCTAAAGTACGGGCATCCGACCGCGTCTCGGTCGGCCACCCGATGACGTCTGTTCCCTCAGGACGGCGATACCGTGGGCACGATTCGTCCGTCCTGAACAGTTATCTTCGACCGAGGAGCGACGGTGATCCGACCGACGAGTGGCGGTGAGACAGGTTCGAGACCGTCAGTACGTCGGCGATTCTTCGCGGACGTCGTCGCGTTTGTTGACTAGACGGGCGAAGACGAACAGCGCGTCGGACAATCGGTTGAGATAGGCGACGACCTCGGTGTTGACGGGTTCTTCGGCCGCCAGTGAGACGACGCGTCGTTCGCCCCGACGAGAGACGGCGCGGGCGTGGTGGAGTTTGGCCCCCGTCTCACTACCACCCGGAAGGATGAACGACGTGAGCGGGTCGAGTTCGGCTTCGGCGTCGTCTATCCACGATTCGAGGTCGTCGACGTGGTCAGACCGAATCTGTGGGTCGTCCTCGTCCGGGTCGGGGTTTGCGAGGTCCGCTTGGATGATAAAGAGGTGGTTCTGCACCGCTTCGAGTACCTCGTCGACGTCGTCGTACCCCGTTGGCCGAACCGTTCCGATGAGCGCGTTCACCTCGTCTACCGTTCCGTACGCTTCGATTCGACTGCTCGTCTTCGAGACGCGGGTCATGTCTCGCAAGTCGGTCATCCCCTCGTCGCCACGTCCGGTGTATACCTTCATCGTGCTAGTGTTCGGTCGACGTACTCGATAATGTTCTCACTCTCGTTCATCGTCACACCGTGGTCTTCGTCGACGAGAACGGGGACGGCACGTTGACCACTCACTCGCTTTACCTCGTCTCGGTCGGAGTGAAGTGGTTCGACCCAGTGTGTCTCGTAGTCGACTCCCGCCTCCGAGAGCGCGTCGTGGACGTTCACACAGTACGGACAGCCATCGAGTGCGTACAGGACGATTCCCATGAGTCGTGATTCGGAGTGACCGGCCAAAGAGATTTGGTCGGCTCACGGGTGGTTTCGTACTACTCCCTCGTGGTGGGGTAGTCAGTCATCCTGGCGGTCTTCTGCTCCCCGCTGAAACGTCTGTCGACGCGATTTTCCTTCGTCGACGAGTTCGACCCGGTCGTCGCTGTGCACTTCTCGTGCGAGAGTGACGAACTCCGAGTCGTCCAGTATGCTCTCGACTCGCTCTGTGGCAGATTCGACGTCGTCACCCGAGTCTCGATACACTGACTCGACCCGGCTAACGAGACCGTCGTACTGCTCTTTGTCGAGATACAAGGCGTACACGAGAACGTCGATTACGTTCTCGATGGCGTCTGAGACGCCGTCGTCGACGCCGGATTCGACTACCGACCGAAGGTCGTCGACCAGTGACTCGAACGCAGCTGTGTGGTTCGTACTCGCTACCGGGAGCCCTTCGATGTACTTCTTCCCGTAGGAGTAGTATCCACCCCTGAACTGACTGCTCGTCTTTTGAACCATCCACTCCAGCAACCGAGAGTTCAGAACCGACAGGAGGTACTCGTGACTGATGTCTGCACTCTCTGGGAGACGTACTCCGTATCCACCTGCATTTCCACCTCCGACGAAGACGTAGGTGTCGTCGCGGTCTAACGCGAATTTAGACGCTTTGTTCAGCACAGAGGTCATAATCTTCTCGTCTGTGAACTGCGCGAGGTTCTTCGGATACGGATAATGCCACCAGTGGTCTGGGTCGACGGCTGCACGTTCGAGGAGCACGTCTTTGTTCTCCGTCAAGTACGCGAACGCACGTGGATAGTTGGCTTCCAGTTCTTCTTTACTGACCAACTCGACGTGGGGCCTCTCCTCGGTGTCCTCGATTCGATAGGGGAATAGTACGACCTTCGAGTGGGTGTTCGTGACCCATTTGTCGAACTCGTTCCCTTTCAGGAGAGGTTTCGTCACTCCCTTCTCGATTGTTACGCACTGGTCCAACGCCGACGAGTAGCAGACGAAGTGGTCGTCTAGTTCCGCTTCGATTTCCAGGACGTAGACCGGGTCTTTACTCGTCTGTATGCCAACGAATATCTTCTCTACGACGTCTCCCAAAGACGGGTACGACGACAATTCGCCTAGCAGTTCAGCTTCTGGTTTGGAGACGAACGCCCACGGCGTTTCACCCAGCGTCTCGTACGACGCCTCGAAACTCTGTACTCGCTCCGATGCTGCTTCGGTTCCAATCTGCCTGATAGTCTCGGCTACCGAATCACCGATATCGCTCACTTCAGAGTACCGGATAGACTCGTTGTGGGCTGCAGTGAGGAACAAGATGAGGACGTACGTAGAGATTCCCTCGAACACCTGCTGGTCTGTGAAGTCCACGAGTCGTTCGATAGACTGCTCTCTTGCGAGACGGCCGCGGAGTTTCGCGCCGTATCTCGACTGAATCCACTTGTTCGTCATAATGAACGAGAGTCTCCCAGAGTCGCTTAGCAGACTCTCGCAGCGCTCGACGAACGGAATCGCGATGTCGTAATTGTAGTACGGTGTCTCGAACGTCGCAGCGTCGTTCAGGTACGTCACCAACGCTGGCTGACTCTGCTTCAGTTCTTGAATTCGAATGTAGGGTGGGTTTCCAACGATTACGTCGAACCCGCCGTTCTGATACACGGACGCGAACTCGAGAGGCCAATGAAACGGACTGTACTCCGACAGCTCTGCGGTCGTGAACTCGGAGACACCTGCTTCGGTAAACTGCGTGCAGAGTTCGTCGTCTAACTCCTCGCTGTGTGTCTCTATCAGTGCCTCTGCAGTTCTCCGTGCTTCTGTAGCCTCTCGACTACACCTCGCAGTTCGGTGCCGGTCGACTGCTTCGATAACGTCGTCGTACAGTTCTTCGACGGTGGCCCCTGCACCCCGTCCCCCGTTCGCGGGTGGGATGACATCTCCAGTACTCGCGTCTCCAGAACTCACTTCGCCCACGGTGGTGAATCCGACGAGCGAATTCCCTCGTCGAACGTTGAAGTCGATGTTGGGGAGGGGTTCGACCTCGTCGGGGTCGTCTTCGACGTCGGCGACTATCGACAACCAGAGGCGAAGCTTACAGACCTCGACTGCGCCCTCGTCGACGTCGACACCGTAGAGGTTGTTCAGAACGGCCGACCGTTTCGCGTACAGCGACACACCGCCTCCATCGCCGGTGAGTTCCGCTAACTCGTCTCGAGTTCGGGGGCCTAACTCCCGTCTCCTGTCTTCTGCCTCGAACTGCTGGAAGAACTCGAGACACTGTACGTAGATGTCCACGAGCACGTCCTGTGCGGCGAGCAGAAACGCACCACTCCCTACTGATGGGTCGAGAATACGCACCTCTTTCAGAACGTCGTGGTAGAGCGTTTCGACGTGCTTCGTCTCCACGCTCTCGGTCGGAAGCTGTCGGGTCAACGTCTCTTCGTCGCCGACTGACGTCCGTTCGCCGCTGGCTTCGGTATTCGAGAAGCCGAACACGTCGTCGATACTCTCGTAGTCGGCATCGACAGCGTCGTCGAGTTGCTCGAGTAGATACGGGTGAATCGTCTGTCGGCACACGAACCCGGTGACGTCTTCCGGTGTGTAGTACGCCCCCATCTCTTTCTGGTTGACCGTCTGCTCGAAGATGTGGCCGAGAATGGCGGGCGAGAGGTTCTTCGGACCCCCGACGTCGAGTCGTTCGTCGAGGTTCCACCCCCACTCCGACAAGAAGTCCAGGATGTCGTCGAAGAGTTCGTTCGTCTCTTCGGCAGTGTCTCCGAGTTTCGCAGTCGGGAACGCCTCTTCGACCGGACTCTTGACGAACAGTCCACTGTTCAGGTACGGAATACTCCCGAAGTCGGGATTTTGCTCGTCTCCTGTGAGATAGTGGAAACACAGTGGTCGATAGAAGTTCTCGTATCGGTCTTCGCCGTCGCCAACGACCGTTCTGGGCTGTTCGTGTAGGTAGTTCGTGTTCCGGTCCAGCAGGCGTCTCTCCTGGATGAAGTAGAGGAACATCATCCGGTCGAGGACGACCTGCACGTAGCGCCGTTTTTCCTCACTGCGGTCGTCGGGGATACCGGAGACCGCTTCGACGAGGTCAGTTCGGAGCTCCTCGAACTGTCGGTAGAACGCTTCGACGACCTGCTTCGTGTCGTACAGCGTGTCGAAAATCGCTGCGGAAGAGCCGTATTCGACCGAGTTCAGTTTCGTCAGGACAGTCTGTTTCTCACCGCTCGCACGTGTGAACTGATTTTTGGTGAACGAGAGTCTCTGGTACTCGATGCGGCCGTGACGGTGGCCATCCCACCCCGATGTCCGAGTGAGAAACGTGAACTCCTCGAAGTCGTTCGTCGCGACGAGGTTCGTGTGTCGGGTGTGACTGTCTGGCTTGTAGTCGGTCGCTGATTCGCCGTCCTCTGCGTCGACGAGCACGACGAACTCGTCGTCAGCGAGTTGGAGGACGAGTTCGTTGCTTTCTCCGAGATTTGGACGCGGTATCAACCCGCGTTTCTCGAACGAGTTCGCGATGTCCTGTAGAGTGCTCCAGCCTGCGATGTCGTCCGCAGTAATCTGCTGGAGGGTCATACTCCCTGAACGTCGCCTTACTCTTAAGAAGGTGTGGGAACGAACACTTCGGAGTCCGGTGGTTTCGACCTCGTCGCTGGCTATCTGGCTTCGACTCTGAATCGGTCTCCGTTCGTCGTGAGCCACCTCCAGCGTTTAGGGTGCCGTCACAAACGGCGTTCTGCGTACTGTTGCATCACTCACGAGCACCGTGATTTAGACTAGTCTAATTTCAAACTTAGAGCAACACATCTATATGCTAGGTCGCGTCTTCTACAGGTAGTTATGGCAGCCGAATCTATTTCGGAACGCGAACGAACTTTGTCGCGGCGGAGTGTACTCGCTGCAGGTGCCGGATTCGCGAGTTTCGGACTCGCTGGATGTCTCAGCGGTTCTGAGGGCACCGTGGGCAGTGGGGGTAGCTCGAACGCCGAAGAGTCAGAAGATGGTCCTGTCGTCGTCGCGTCGTTCTTCAGTTTCTACGATTTCGCGCGGAAGGTGGCGAAAGACACCCCAGTAACGCTGAAGAACCTGGTACCGACTGGCCTTCACGGCCACGGGTGGGAACCCGACGCGAGCGTCACGCGGGACATCATCGAGGCGGACGCGTTCGTCCACGTCGGCGAAGAGTTCCAGCCGTGGGCGGACCGCGCGATTCAGACGCTCGAAGACGACGACGTAGACACCCAACTCATCAACGTCCGCGAGGGCGTCGAACTCGTCGAACTCGCTGCGAGCCTCGACCGAGAAGAAGAAGGCGTCGGTGAAAACCGCGGGAGAGACCCCCACTTCTGGCTCGACCCACAGCGCGCGAAGACGGCCGTCGACAACATCACGGAGGGCCTGGTCGAACTCGCACCCGAGTACGAAGACACGTTCCGCGCGAACGCGTCGACGTACAAGACCGACGTTCTCGACCGAATCGACAGTGACTACCAGGACATCTTCGACAGAGCAGAGCGGAAAGTCGTCCAACTGGCCGCACACAACGCCTTCCAGTACATCGGCGTCCGCTACGGCGTCGAGATGCGGCCACTAGTGGTCAACCTCGCGGCGAGTGGCGACGTGAAACCGACCGACATCACGGAGGCGAAACGCGTCATCGACGAGAACGACATCAAGTACATCGGTGCCGGGGTCTTCGAGACGCGAAAACCGGCGAAGCAGTTGATCGCCGAGACGAACGTCGAAGCGTACTACCCTGTGACGCCGTACGCGGGCGTCCGTGAAGACTGGGTGGAGAACGACTGGGGGTACGAGGAGATTGCGTACAACATCAACATGCCGACGTTCGAGGTCGTCCTCGGCAACAAGTCGCCGGACGAAGTCGGCTACGATGGGTGGAGCGACGAGTGGAGAAACTTCGAATGAGTACGATGACTACCGCAAGGGACCCTACTGAAGAACAGGCCGAGTCGAAACTGGACGACGCCGTCGTCGAACTTTCGAACGTCGAATTCGGCTACACGGCCAGTCCAGTCGTCGAAGACATCTCGCTCCGCATCGACTCCGGTGAGTACGTCGCCGTCGTCGGCCCGAACGGGTCGGGGAAGTCGACACTGATGAAACTCATGTTGGGCCTCCTACGACCAGACGAGGGGACTGCGGCCATCTTCGGCGAACCATCACACGTCTTCGACGATGGCGCTCGAATCGGCTACGTCGCCCAGCACGCGAGCGCATCGAAGGAGATGCCGATTACGGTCCGCGAAGTCGTCCGGATGGGTCGCTTCCCACACGTCGGGTTCGGACGCCTCTCTGCCGAAGATAACCGAATCGTCGACGACGCGCTCGAGACCGTCGGCATGACGGCGTTCGCCAACCGGCGCGTGACCAAACTCTCGGGTGGCCAGCGCCAGCGAGCGTTTATCGCTCGGGCACTCGCGAGCGAGGCGGACCTGCTCGTGCTCGACGAACCGACCGTCGGCGTCGACGCCGAGTCGGTCGAAGCGTTCTACGACCTGCTCGCATCGCTCAACGAATCGGGAATCACCATCCTCCTCATCGAACACGACCTGAGCGCCGTCACCGAACACGCGGACCGCGTCGTCTGTCTCAACCGCGAGATATACTTCGACGGCCCGACCGAGGAGTTCGTCGAGAGTGACGCCCTCGCTCGCGCGTTTGGCACGGCAGCGACGTTCGTGGGTACGAAAAGATGACGACTGCGCTGTTCGTCGCGTTACAGACGGGTCTCTTGGACACGCTCCTCGCCCCGATGTACGGCTTCCTCGAGTTCTGGTACTGGCTGTTGACGCAGTTGTACTACGTGACGGGACTCGAACTCATCAGCCCGCAGTACAAGTTCATGCACCGTGCCATCCTCGTCGGTCTCTGCATCGGCGTGATGGCCCCGCTCATCGGGACGTTCCTCGTCCACCGCCAACTCGCGCTCATCGGTGACGCCCTCGCGCACACCGCATTCGCTGGCGTCGCCGTCGGGTTGTTCCTCAATGGCGTGTTGAGCCTCGGCGTCTCGCCGTACCTTACCGCAGTCGTCGTGGCCGTCATCGCCGCACTGCTCATCGAACTCATCTCAGAAGCGACCGACGCCTACAACGACGTCTCGATGGCTATCGTCCTCTCGACGGGATTCGCGCTCGGGACGGTCCTCATTAGCCTCAACGCCGGTGGCCTCGCAGTCGGTATCAACCAGTACCTCTTCGGGAACCTCTCGACCGTCTCGGCGGAGAACGCGGCCATCCTGTTGGTCCTCTTCGCTATCATCGTCGGCACCGTCGCGCTCACCCGGAACCAACTGCTCTACGTCACCTTCGACGAGACGGCAGCAGCAGTCTCTGGACTCTCTGTCACGTGGTACAACCGCGTGATGGTCATGCTGACCGCGCTCGTCGTCGTCGGCGCGATGCAGATCATGGGCGTCATCCTCGTCGCCGCCATGCTCGTCGTCCCCGTCGCTGGTGCGGCACAGGTGTCGCGGAGCTTCAACGAGTCGCTCCTCGTCTCCGTCGTCCTCGCCCAACTCGCCGTCCTCCTCGGTATCGGTGTGTCCTACTACGGTGAGGCAACTGCGGGTGGTGTCATCGTGCTGGTCGCCGTCGGCATCTACGTCGTCACGATATTCGTCGGAAAACTGCAGGCACGCGTCCGTGAGGACACGGCACCGGAACTCGGGAGCATCGACGCCGGCGACACCCCCGGTTCTGACTGACCAATCCGTCTTCTGCTGCTCGCTCGTCTCCTCACGTCGTCTCGCCTCGCTTCGTACAGTCTCGCCTCGCTTCGTACAACCTCCCCGCAGGTGGCGCACGAGGTCATTTTGTATCGCAGTATTTGGTTTATCTCCTCGTCGACTGCCGCCCACGAACCAATATCTTCAACAACGACCCCGACGGATTCGCTCGTATGAGCGACCTCGAGATCGAACGCGACTGCCCGGTCTGTGACAACGACACGTTCTACCTCGCCGCCAGCATGATGATTCACCTCGGCAAGAAAACCAAGTGGCGCTGCACCGAGTGTGGCTACGGCTACATCCACATCACGGACGACGTAGAGACGTACGCGAAAGCGTAAGCCGAAAAAGCAGCGTTTTCCGTTATTCGCTGTCGTCGAGCGATTGCCAGGAGAGTCGCGGGTTCCGGGCCGCAGACACCTGGTCGATACGCCGGGCACTGGTCTTCGAGGGCGCGGTTTCGAGTGCCTCGTCGGAGTCAGCGTACGCGGCGTTGAACGCGTGTGCTAAGTCGTCGAGCGACGCCTTGTCTTCGACTTCCGTGGGTTCGGTGAGCATCGCCTGTGAGACGAGTTCGGGCCACTTCGTCGTCGGTGGGTGGACGCCGTAGTCGAGCATGCGCTTTGCGACGTCTGCTGCGTCGCGGTCACCGGACGTGGCCGCGAACTCGTGGTGGAACGGTCCGTACGGAACCTCGAGGTCGATCTGCGAGGCGAGATAGTTCGCGTTCAGCACGGCCTTCGCGCTGGCGTCTGCGAGGCCCGCGTCGCCGAGGCGGGCGATGTAGGCGTACGCCTTCACGAGGACGAGCCAGTTGCCGGCGAAGCCGTGAACCTTGCCAATCGTGGACTCGGGTTCGTACTGTTCGTAGCCGTGGGCCGTCTCGCGGACCATCGGACTCGGAAGATACTCGGCGAGTTCGTCTACGACACCGACTGGGCCAGCACCGGGACCACCACCGCCGTGTGGCGTGGCGAACGTCTTGTGGACGTTGTAGTGCATGATGTCGAAGCCCATGTCGCCGGGGCGGGCGCGTCCCAAGAGCGCGTTGAAGTTCGCGCCGTCGTAGTAGAGCAAGCCGCCCGCGTCGTGGACCATCTCCGATATCTCGACGATGTCTCGCTCGAACAACCCGAGGGTGTTCGGGTTGGTGAGCATGAGTGCGGCCGTCTCCTCGGAGATTGCGGCCTCCAGCGCCTCGATATCGACGCGGCCCTCCTCGTCAGAGGGGAGTTCGACCACGTCGTACCCGGCCATCGCGGCGGACGCGAAGTTCGTCCCGTGGGCGGACGCCGGGATGATAATCTCCGACCGGTCGTCGTCTCGGGCCTCGTGGTACGCCTTCGCGATGAGGATGCCGGTGAACTCGCCTGCAGCACCTGCTGGCGGTTGGAGCGTCACCGCGTCCATGCCACCGATGTCAGCGAGATACTCTTGGAGGCCGTGGAGCAAGCCGAGCGTCCCCTGAATCGTCCGGTCAGACCGGTCGGGGTGGACGCCAGCGTTGGGGTCGGCGGCGACGTCTTCGGTGAACGACGGGTTGTACTTCATCGTACACGACCCGAGTGGGTACGGCCCCAGTTCGACGCTGTAGTTCATCTGCGAGAGGCGCGTGTAGTGACGCGCCAGTTGGGGCTCCGAGAGACCTGGGAGCGTGAGTTCGTCACGCGTCAGGTCGTCGGGGAGGACACCGTCTGCGTCGACTTCGACGGTGGTACTGTCCTTTTCGGACAGGAGCGGTTCGTAGACGTCTTCACGGCTGAATCGGGCTTGATCGAAGTTCATCAGGCTACCTCCTCGAAGGCCGCGACCAGTTCGTCCGCGGCGTCGGCGTTCACCTCGGTGATACAGACCTGGATGTGGTGGTCGTCGAGGGCGTGAACCGCGAATCCGCGACCGGCGAGGTCGTTCGTGATGGCCGGTGCGGGTTGGTCGGTGTAGACGACGAACTCGCGGAAGTGATGCCGGTCGTGGACCGGTGCCTTGACGCCCGAGATGTCGTCGAGACGGTCTGCGAGGTCACGAGCGTCGGTGACGGCGTCTTTGGCCATCCCGACGAGGCGGTCCGGACCGAGCCACGCCATGTGCATGGCGGTTCGGAGCGCGACCCACGCCTGGTTCGTACAGATGTTCGACGTCGCACGCTCCTTGCGGATGTGCTGTTCGCGGGTCTGGAGCGTCAGCGTGAACGCTCGCATGTCTGCAGCGTCTTCGGAGACGCCGACGAGACGTCCCGGAACCTGTCGGAGGTAGTCGTCGCGGGTCGCGAAGATACCGAGTCCCATGCCGTAGGCCGTTCCGACGCCGAGGGCGTCGGCTTCACCGACGACGACGTCTGCACCGACGCTCGCCGGTTCTTGCAGGAGCGACAGGGCGACCACGTCGCTGCCGAGGCAGAACAGTGCGTCGTTGTCGTGAGCGATGTCACCGATATCGGCGAGTCGCTCCTCGACGACGCCTCGGACGGTCGGACTCTCGGCGTAGACCATCACCGTCTCGTCGTCGACGAGGTCAGAGAGGGCGTCTACGTCGGCCGCGCCATCCTCCATCGGGTAGGACGCGATCTCCATGTCGGCACCGTCGAGGTAGTTTTCGAGGACACCCAGTCGGCCCTCTTGGATGTGCTCGGGGACGAGCACGCGGTGACCGCTCGCACCGCGACGAAGGCGATTCGCGAGGAGTGCGGCCTCGGCGAGTGCCGTCGCAGCGTCGTACATCGAACAGTTCGCAACCGGCAGCCCGGTCAGTTCGACCAGCATCGACTGGTACTCGAAGAGTGCCTGCAGGAAGCCCTGGGCAATCTCCGGTTGGTACTGCGTGTAGGAGGTGAGGAACTCAGAGCGGCGCGAGAGGTCGTCGACCAGCGCCGGCACGTAGTGGGCGTGGTGGCCGCGGCCGAGGAACTCGGTCAACTCCTCGTTTCGAGCGAAGAGGTCCGCGAGGGTCTGTCTGAGCTCTCGTTCGCCAGTGGGGTCGATACCGAACTCGTCGTCGAACCGGACGTCGTCGGGGATGTCGAAGAGCTCTTCGACGGACTCCGCTCCGATGGCGTCCAGCATGGCGGCTTCGTCGGCGTCAGTGTGAGGCGCGTAGGGACTTCCGTCCCGGCGTCCGTTTCCAGTCGTCATCTCACTCCGTCTGTTCGCGGTACTCCTCGGGCGAGAGGAGGGCCTCGAACTCGTCCGTGTCGGACGGTTCGAGTTCGAGCATCCACCCGTCGCCGTACGGGTCGTCGTTGACGAGTTCGGGGGCGTCGAACAGTTCCTCGTTGACGGCGACGACCGTCCCCGAAACCGGGGCGTAGAGGTCGGAAACCGCCTTGATACTCTCGACGACACCGAACTCGTCGCCGGCAGCGACTTCGTCGCCCTCGGCGGGGAGTTCGACGAAGACGACGTCGCCCAGTTCGTCCTGTGCGAAGTCGGAGATGCCGACGCGGACGGTGTCGCCGTCGGTGGTGGTCCATTCGTGCGATTCGAGGTACTTTCGGTCGTCTGGAATTTCGAACATTATCGGTCGATAAAGGGTGGTGTGACTATCTTTGCGCGCTTCTGTCGGCCACGGACGAGGATTCGGATGGCAGTCCCCGAATCTGCGTACTCGACGGGGACGTAGCCGAGTCCGATGGGTTCCGACAGCGTCGGACTCATCGTTCCACTCGTCACGACGCCGATGGTCTCGCCATCTTGGGTGGCGATATCGTAGCCGTGTCGGGGGACTCCTCGGTCGAGAAGTTTGAACCCGACGAACTTCTCGTCGACTCCTTCTTCTTTCTGGTGTTCGAGGGCGTCACGGCCCACGAACTCGGTGTCTAACTTGACGACGAAGCCGATTCCGGCCTCGTACGGCGTCCGCGGTTCGTCTTCGGGGTCGAAATCTTGCCCAGAGAGCAAGTAGCCCATCTCCATACGGAGGGTGTCGCGGGAGCCGAGCCCACACGGTGTGGCGTCCAGCGACGACCACACCGAGGTGGCGTCGTCCCACGGACAGAGGACCTCGAAGCCGTCTTCGCCGGTGTAGCCCGTCCGGGCGACCCAGCACTCGACGCCTGCCACGTCGGCGAACGTCGCTTGGAACTTCGAGAGGTCACCGAGACTGGCGTCAGGTGCCGCAGCACTGACTGTCTCGAGTGCGTCGGGGCCCTGTACTGCGAACATGGCCCACTCTTCGGTGACGTCTTCGACGGTCGCGTCGAGGTCCCACTCGTCGCGGAACGAGGTCCATCGGTCGTACATCTCCTCGTCGTGCCCAGCGTTCGGGATGAAGAGATACACCCGGTCGTCGCGGTCGGGTAATCGGTAGACGACGGTGTCGTCGATGATGACGCCCTCGTCGTTTACGATGGCCGAGTACTGCGAGTCACCCGGGTCGAGGGCCGTCACGTCGTTCGTCGTCAGGCGTTGCATCAACGCAGTCGCATCCGGCCCGGACACCTCGATCTCGCTCATGTGCGAGACGTCGAAGATGCCGACGGACTCTCGGACTGCCGCGTGTTCTGCCTTGATGGAGTCGTACTCCACAGGCATGTCCCATCCGCCGAACTCCGTGAAACGCGCCCCGGCGTCTGCGTGGGCGTCGTAACACGGCGGCTTTCGAAGGCCCATACGGGCCACTGCGAACCGCGATAAGTAATGCTTTGGTATCTCCTCTCGGGGTATGTGCACGGTTGTGCAGTATTTGGTGCCTCTTTGCGGGTGAAAACACCACAAACCCGCAACACGAGGGGCGAAAACTGCCACACCGGATGTCGAGGTGTGACGGTCGCATCAGCACGGATAAACCAGATACTGCGATACAGAATCGACGTATCCCGTCTTCACCCCCGTGGTTACCACCGCTTGCTCGGGTCGAGTTCTAACTGCTTTCCGGCTGTCGTTCGCGACGACCACGAACAGGCGAACTGCTGACTCGCCGGTTAGTCGGAGAGGTTCTGAAAGAAGCGATGTCGCGGTCCGTCGCGAACGTGGTCAGTTGCTGGACCGACCGACGATTTCGGCCACGTCGTCGAGTGCGACGAACCGTTTTTTGCCGTCTCGTTTCTCGAGTTCGACCTCACCCGTCTCTCGGTAGTGGTTCCCGAGGATGGCTTTCCAGGGGATACCCAGCAAGTCACTCTCGGCGAACCGTTCGCCGATAGTTTGGTCGTCGTCGTCGAACAGCAGGACGGCACCGCGCCCGCACGCGTGATGGAGTTGGTCGGCGGCAGCAGCGATGTCCTCGTCGTAATCGAGGGGGACGATTGCGAGCGTGTAGGGAGCGACTGACCCGTGGTCTGTCACGGGCCACCGAAGACCGGTCTCGCCACCGTGTTGTTCGACCAGCGTGTGGACGAGTCGGTCCACGCCGATGCCGTAACTCCCCATCTGGACCAGTCGTGTGGTCCCGTCGGCGGTGTCGACGGTGAGTCCTGCGGGGTCGGAGTACCGCGTCCCGAGTTTGAACACGTGGCCAATCTCGATCCCCTCGCCCGCGACGAGCGTCTCGCCGCAGTCGGGGCAGGCGTCACCGGCATCGATACCACCAGTGGGGGACTCGTCCGTCACACCGAACCGACAGCCGACTGCTTCGCAGTAGACGAGTTCGAGACTGCCGTTCTCGACGGGCGCGACGAACTCCTCGGAGGCAGACCCACCCATCACGCTGTTTTGCGCGTCGGCGACGACGAAGTCGACGCCGACTGCGTCGAAGATGCGACAGTACGCCTCGCGGAGGCGGGTGTACCATTCGTCCAGGGATGCTTCGGTCGCGTGGAGGCTGTAGGCGTCTTTCATCGTGAACTCCTTCGTCCGGAGGAGTCCGTTTCGGGGGTGGTCGTCGCGGTGTTTTCGCTCGACTTGGTACAGGAGTACGGGCAGGTCGTCGTACGACCGAACACTCCCTTCGACGAGGTGGACGATACCCTCCTCGTGCGAGGGCGCGAGACACATCGCCTGTCCGTCGCGGTTCTCGAAGGTGAACATCTCGCCTTCGAAACTTCCCCAGCGACCACTCTGTTCCCAGATGGGTTTGTACTGCAGGGTGGGAAGACTCACCAACTGTCCACCGATGGCGTCCATCTCTGCTTCGATTCGCCGGATGACGTTCCGCCGGACGCGCTCACCGGTAGGGGTGAACCCGAATAGGCCACCCCCGAACTGGCGGACGAGGCCTGCACGAACGGTGAGTTGGACCGTGTCGTTCTCCCAGCCCTGTGCCTCACGGCTCGTGAACAGCGTCACGTCGCTACGCCGCACTGCACTCACCTCCAGCGGCGCAGTCGCTAGCCGTTGCAGGGCCAGCCTGAGAGCCGTTCGTCAGTAATCGGTCAGAAACAGCGTCGGTACAGCTATCGCGGAACCCAGCCGTGAGTCGCGCCGGACCCACGGCTTCGAGTATCGGTTCGATGGTCTGTTACCATACGATTGTCAGGTGTGGCGGTGTGAAA
Source organism: Haloferax marinum (assembly GCF_009674625.1). GTDB lineage: Archaea > Halobacteriota > Halobacteria > Halobacteriales > Haloferacaceae > Haloferax > Haloferax marinum. The sequence goes on from NZ_WKJQ01000001.1 coordinate 2,623,655, forward strand.
ATAAAGCTATCCGCTGGGTAACGAGGACTCACCACATGGCGTCTGCGTCGGGTTCGTGTGGTGTTCACACGGCCCGTTTCGAAGTCGGAGATAGATTTATTAGGGTAGGAATAGAAATAGTTACTATGATTGTTGTAAGTTCTGAGAAACAGACGAACGTCCGCTCGCCCCCCGTTCGCCGCACCGCCACCTTCGCAGAGATGTCCGCCGCGATGCGTGACCTGTGAATCTGGGTTTTCGAATCGACTTCACTCTCGTACGTACACTAACTCGTCTACTGCAGGCGTCTTCTCTCAGACGTGACGTCTGATTTCCGCCGACCAACTGAGACTCTCCTAACGTGTAGTTTGGTCTAGCATTCCGTGAATATCTGGCTTCTGAGTGCCTCTACCCCCAGAATTCGGGGGCAGAGAACTGAGTTCTGGGAAAACGGATATACGCTTGGGTGTCATATTCTACCAAACTGGGCAACAGTGCCCTGATACCATGGCAGACAAACCACACCAGAATTTAGCCATCATCGGACACGTCGACCACGGGAAGTCCACGCTCGTCGGCCGACTTCTGTTCGAGACAGGCAGCGTACCCGAACACATCATCGAACAGCACCGTGAGGAGGCGGAGTCCAAGGGTAAATCCGGTTTCGAATTCGCCTACGTCATGGACAACCTCGCAGAAGAGCGTGAGCGTGGTGTCACCATCGACATCGCCCACCAGCGCTTCGACACGGACAAATACTACTTCACGATCGTGGACACGCCCGGTCACCGTGACTTCGTGAAGAACATGATTACGGGCGCGTCGCAGGCTGACCACGCCATTCTCGTCGTGGCGGCCGACGACGGTGTCGCCCCGCAGACCCGCGAGCACGTCTTCCTCGCCCGGACGCTGGGTATCGAGACGCTCATCATCGCGGTCAACAAGATGGACGTCGTCGACTACAGCGAAGACACGTACAAGCAGGTCAAAGAAGAGGTTCAACAACTCCTGAAGCAGGTTCGGTTCGACAGCGACGACGCTCGTTTCATCCCCATCTCGGCGTTCGAGGGAGACAACATCTCCGAGCACTCGGAGAACATGTCGTGGTTCGACGGCCCGACGGTGCTGGAAGCACTCAACAATCTCCCAGAACCGTCACCGCCGACAGACGCACCGCTCAGAATTCCGATTCAGGACGTCTACACCATCTCCGGCATCGGGACTGTTCCTGTCGGCCGCGTCGAGACTGGCATCCTGAACGTCGGTGACAACGTGAGCTTCCAGCCGTCGGATATCTCTGGCGAAGTGAAGACCATCGAGATGCACCACGAAGAAGTCGGCCAAGCCGGCCCCGGTGACAACATCGGGTTCAACGTCCGCGGCGTCGGCAAAGACGACATCCGCCGTGGCGACGTCTGTGGCCCGGCCGACGACCCGCCGTCCGTCGCCAAGACGTTCAAGGCGCAAATCGTCGTCATGCAGCACCCATCGGTCATCACTGCTGGCTACACGCCGGTCATCCACGCGCACACCTCACAGGTCGCGTGTACGTTCGAGTCACTCGACCAGAAACTCGACCCCGCGTCGGGTGAGGTCGCCGAGGAGAACCCAGACTTCATCAAAGCAGGTGACGCCGCAATCGTCACGCTCCGGCCACAGAAACCGCTCAGCCTCGAACCGTCGTCAGAAATCGCCGAACTCGGAAGTTTCGCAATTCGTGACATGGGCCAGACCATCGCGGCTGGCAAAGTCCTCGAAGTCAACGAGTAGGCCCACCCTGCCGTTTCTTTTCGCGCACAGTCTCGCTTCAGGCCTGGCTTTCGATGCCGGGATAGAGCGCAGAGACCTGCCAGACGTTCGCCCGGACGCCCGCACGTTCGATGTCCATCCGCACCTGTTCACCCGGACGGTGGTCCGCGAGGTGTTCACGGAGTACGTCGTCGTCGTACGACGTGATGTGATACGTCGAACCGTCTTCGTCTCGGACTGTCGCCGCACCGTGGTCGTTCACCGAGTTTACGACCGTGTACGATTTCACGCTGTTTGTGGAAACCAACTCGGGCATGCTCGCTAATATGTGTGAATGTAGCATAAAACCGGCGATTCGTTCAATAAATAATTATAAACTAATTAATGATTTTCGCGTCGCTAGACGTGTTTTTGGCGACGAACGCGGTGCCGTCCCGCCACTCGCACTCTCTAAAGCGGCTCGGAACTCGGCTGGCAACGTAGTCGTTCACGCGCCGGGCGTTGGAGCCGGCGTGGGACGTGGCGCAGTCGGTCACACCTCGTGAAGGGGCGTGGCTGTCCTGAGAATCGACAGTGACTACGCGAGTGTGAACTGTCGTTTCCAGCGAGTCGAGCGCGTCTAAAAAATCGTCCTCTAATTAGTTAACGGACTGGCCTGATATAACAAGGGATACTTACACCTCCGACGTTTCGCTGATTCGCCGGCGAACGTCGACGTAGTAGTTCCGGAGCACGTCGCGACCGATTCGAATTGGTGTCTCGCCTCCGACGCCGTCGTCGAGGACGGCAGTCACAGTCCGTCGGTCACCAGCGAGTTCGACGACGACGTCGACGCGGGGAGCGACGTCGTCGGTGATGACAGATGGTGGCTCGGTGCCGACTTCGATGGCTAACGCGGGGTCGATTCTGGTCACATCCGACGCCGTGTCGATGTGCGCGAGGACGACTTTCGAGCCACTGATTCCGGTGACTGTCACCCGTTCTGTGTATCCGACGACTGGCACACGGTCGTCGCGGACCGTCGACGGCGCGTCTTCGGGTGGGGTCCCGTCGAGTTCACGACTGAGTTGGTCGACCAGTGCATCGTCGACAGAACCACCAGCCCGTTCGATGGCGAGTCGCGCGATAGCGGCGGCAGGCGAGCGACCAGTCGCACGGAAGAGTCCACGGAAGCCAGCGGTCGGGTTGACTTCGAGGACGACCCACCCGTCTGGGCTCTCGATGAGGTCGACACCGGCGAAGTCGAGTTCGAGCGCTCGCACCGCACGGAGCGCTGCCCCGGCGGCCTGTTGTGAGAGGTCGGTTGTCGCGTCTTCGACCTCACCACCGAGTGCGACGTTCGTTCGCCAATCACCTGCCGGTGCGTACCGATACATCGCGCCGACTATCTCGTCGTCGACGATGTAGACTCTCAGGTCTCGGTGTTCGTCGGCCTCACTGAGATACTCCTGTATGAACGCGCGGCGGCCGTCGACGCTCACCGACAGTTGCCGGTCGTGGTCGACGAGCCACGTTCCACCGCCGTTGGTTCCGATGGCCGTCTTGTAGACGACCGGCGTTCCGAACCCCGCTCGTCGCTCGTTCAGTTTGGCGTCTCCTGTCGACATATAGGTGTGCGGAACCGGAACACCTGCTGCTGCCAGTCGACACGCCGTCGCGTGTTTGTGGACGGAAAACAGGACACTTCGTGGGTCGTTGAGGACGGGACAGACAGCGGCGAAACAACTCGCGATAGAGAGGTCTTCGAACGGTGCCGTCGATTTCGAGAGCAAGAGTCGGTTAATGACGACGTCGACGTCGGGTTCGAGTACTACCCCGTCCGTCGAAACGTCGATGCCGACCGCCTCCTCGTGAAGCCAGATTGCTTCGTGGCCCAACGAGGAGATCGTGTTACTGAGTGCTTTGGTCTCTCGACTGTCGTGGAACCCGAGAATGCCCACTTTGATTGTTGGTTCACCTCCCACCATACCCACTATACGCGGTCGAGTAGTATCAGCGCATCGTGGACTCTGTGAGTACGGAAGCCACGACTTTCTCGGTGGCAAGAGCGCACTGACACGAAAAACGGCGGTAGTAGACCGAGTAAGAAAAACGGCGATAGTGGGCCGAGTGCCGACCGGCGCGTGGGGGACTCCGTCCCGTCGTGCTCATGAAGGGGTGGGAGTACGGTCGATGCTTGCTCGCGGCGTCTACGGTGGCACTCTTCCACTCGGGGTCCGCCTCTGGGAATGCCCGTTCCGAGAGGTCTGACGAAGGGACGACGCCGTCGTTCCCTTCGTCGTCGAACCACGAATCCGGCGACGAGGCCTGCAACTTGGGTTCCGCGATGGTTGGATTTCGGTTGACGCTCTGATGTGGTTAGTTGGGTGCCTCTGTAGGGGGTACGACCGCGACGGGGCTTGCACAGCGTTCTTTTCTGGGCCCGATACCACCGTCGTCGCAGCGGTCGAACCAACGATGCCGGAGCAGTCTCCTGTGACGGAACGCCACAGTGAGAGCTGGAGTCCGGCATGAGTGTCACCTACCATGGGCACACTCACCTCAGGAGGGTGCGATAATAGGTACTTGCTTGACTGAAATCGAGATTTCACTAACTAACTGGGAAGCCGTTCGGAGCTCTGCCCGGAACTCTGCAAATGAGTCAGTCTACTCTGCCGACCGTCAGTCGTCTACTCGGCCGACCGTCAGTCGTCTACCCAGGGCGGAGACCACTGCCAGCTAGTGGGCCGCCACCTCGAAATTTATAAACGCGAAACCGGGCGAGGTGATGTATGGACCTCCTGCGGCGGATGTTCGGTGCCGACGACGCACCATCGGGCCGAGTTGCCCTCTTCGTGGACGGACCCAACGTCCTCCGAGACGAGTTCGACGTCGACCTCGACGATATTCGTGAGGCAGCACGGGCGCTCGGTGGCCAGATGAGTGCGACGCGTCTGTACGTCGACGAACACGCGACGCCCGGACTGATTCAGGCGGCCGAAGCCCGCGGGTTCGAGGTCATCGTCACCAGCGGTGACGTAGACGTGAAACTCGCTGTAGACCTCACTCAGTTCGCCGTCGAGGGTCGTGCGGAAGTCATCGCCATCGCCTCCCGTGACACCGACTTCAAGCCCGCACTGGAGACGGCAAACGAGTACGGAATCCGAACTGTCGCCATCGCACCCGGCAGTTACGGTCGGTCCGACGCCCTCCAAAACGCTGCGACCCACGCGGTCACACTCGACGAATTCGTCGACGAACAGCACGACTGACCGGCGTCTCACCCACTCCGCTCCTCGTCGCACCCGAACGGTTCGCTTTTTTCCCGCCCGGTCGACCACTCGACCATGCAGGAGTTCGACACGCCGGTACTGGACAACCACCTCCACCTCGACCCGGACCACGGGCGTGGTGTCGAGGCGGTCAAAGATTTCGCCAGAAGTGGCGGGACGCACCTCCTCGTCGTGAACAAACCCTCGTGGCTCTTGGGCCACGAAGTCGAGACGGGCGAGGACTTTCGCCCCGTCTTCGAGACGACCATCGACGTGGTGCGCGAGGCATCGGAACTGCTCGACGGCAGAGCGTGGCCCGTCCTCGGCGTCCACCCCGGTCTGGTCTCGAAACTCGTCGACGACAGGGGATACAGCCCCGAAGCCGCGCGTGACCTGATGTGTGCCGGCCTCGATACCGCCGCCGAGTTCGTCCGCGCGGGCGACGCACTCGCTCTCAAGTCGGGACGGCCACACTACGACGTCTCCGACGCCGTCTGGGAGGCGTCGAACGACGTGCTCAAACACGGCCTGGAACTCGCCGCAGAGTGCGACTGCGCGCTCCAACTCCACACCGAATCGACGACCGACATCTCGGACGTCGCGTCGTGGGCCGACGAACGCGGTGTTCCTCGTGAACGCGTCGTCAAACACTACGCGCAGGGGCACCTCACTGGCGGCACCCCGAGCGTCATGAGTAACAGAGACCGTCTCGAAGTCGCTGCCGACCGGGGCGACCCGTTCCTCATGGAGACCGACTTCATCGACGACCCGGACCGACCTGGCGCGGTGATGGGGCCGAAGACGGTTCCCCGCCGCGTGGACTGGTTGCTCGACGAGGGACACGACGACGCGGTCCGAAACGCACACGTCGAGACACCGGCGCTCGTCTACGACATCGACACCGAAGCGACGCTCGACCGCTGAGAACCGACTCTGTTACTGGAACCTGACTGTCGGCGCTCCGTGAACGAGTCGTCGTGTTCTGTGATGGCGTCTCACTGTCGTCGGCGTGTTTCGTGGTGGAAACTCACACGTCTCGGGGTCGCACACAGTGCCATCGGATAAGAAAGGCATTTGAGTCCGGCACGGGAGGATGTAGGTATGACCGAGGCCGAGGAACGATACTACTCCCCGGAACGCTGGCAGAACTGGTTGACACGCGTCGAAGAAGAGGACCTGGACCTCGAAAGCGAGGAAACCGGACGCCTCTTGATGAACATTCAGAACGACGCGGCCATCGCGCTCGCGAAGATTCTGACCGCGTACGACGAGGGCACACTCTCCGAAGAAGAAGCACTCGACGAACTCGCGACCGTCCACGACATCGTCATGGCGGAAGCCGAGTTCGAGTCTGAGAACGAAGAAGGCGAGATTCTCATCGGAAGCGTTCAGACGAGTCTCACGTGTGCGTTCTTCACGGCCGAAGAGTACCTCATCGCAGGTCCGTCCGAACTCGAAGACGACGTCGAAGCGTACGTTCTCGCTGCCGCAGACGCCGAAGCGAACGACGACCTCGACGCCGCACTTGGCTACATCGTCCAGATGGGGACGAACGTCGTCGACGGCGAGGAACTCGACATCTCCGTCCTCGACGACATCGAGTTCGGTCTCGTCACCGAGTGGGTCGACGGCATCGAGAGCCTCAAGAGCGGTCTCTCAGAGCCCGAAGTCGTCGAAGAAGAAGACTAAACTCGGCCTCACACGCTCTGATTCTCTTCGTTTTCGACTCAGAGAGCGTGTGCGCCGCGCTCACGTGGTTCAGTGACGACGAACAGGCGGTCCATCAGCGTGAGGTGAGTGGATATCGAACGTCGGATTTTACGTTCACGCGTTTCAGTTTCCATTTCCGCTTCCGTTTCCGTTTCCAGTTTCGGTTCCGCTGGTTGGTTCTTTCGCCGGAACGGCGACGAAATAGGTCGCAGACTCACCGGTGTCGAATTTTACGGAGAGGATGAAGAAGTCACCGTCAGCGTTCACACTACCGCTTGGACTGAACGCGAGTGTGACGTTCTTTTGCTCCCCGGCGACGAGTTGGACACTGTGTTCTTCGAGTTCGTACTGCTGTGCCCCGATATCCTGCTCGGGAGACCCGTTGAACTGGACACCACTCGCGAACTTATCAGCGCTGTTCGGATAGTGGAACGACACTCGGAAGCTGGAGATAGTCCGTTCTTCGCCGGTGTTGTTGAGCGTGATATTCACTTCGTTCTTCGAGCTTAACTCCCGAGCACCTTCGAGAATCACGTCGCCCTCCTGGTCGTTCGGCGGGTTGATTTCGTCGGTCGACCCACCGTCGCCCGACCCGGACCCACTGCCACTTCCTCCACCGCTCCCGTTCGTAACCGGAATCGTGTACGTCGTCGATTCGGTGGACTCGACCGTTCCGCTGTCGTCGAAGTCGCTCGATGCTTCGATGGTGATGTCACCCGAGGCGTCGCTGTCGACAGTGAACGTGAATTTGGCCCGGCCATCGTCGTTCGTCGTGATGGTTTGACTCGTCGGCGTGGCGTCACCAGTTAGCTCGAAATCGATTGCCTCGCCTTCGACGGGGTTGTTGTACCCGTCGCGTGCTTCGACGACGACCGAGGCAGTTCCGCCGGGAACGGCAGTGACGCCGGTCGTCGCCGGAACGATGTACTCGGCCGCAGGATTGTCGACCGACGGTGTCGCAGACGCCGACGTCAGTTCGACTTTTGCGAGGCGGAGTTCGTACGTCTCGTCGCCATCGAGCGTGATTCGAACGAGCGTGTTCGACGCGTCGGTTGCGTCGTCGAGGTCCGAAATCGAGACGACGCGGTCGTTTTCTCGCATTCGGTCTGCTGCGACCGACCGGTTCCACGCCGTCGCGTTCGTCCCGACGGGGGCCGTGACTTCGATATCGTCGCCGCTCGAGTTCGTCACGGTCACCGTTCGCGCGGCCGACGTCACGGGCGTGACGGCGAGTGGTGTCTGGACGCCCGCTTGGCCGAGTCGACCATCGAGTGCGACGACAGTGAGACGGTCTCCCGAGAGGAGTGTCTGCCCACTGAGTGGGACGACGTTCGTGCCTGTTTCACGCTGGACCGACAGCCCCGTCACCGAGACAGACTCTGCGTCGAACTCGTTGTAATCGGGCGAGTAGCGAAGCACCTTGGTCTGGTACTGTCGGGGCGACCCGTCCCACACCGCCTCGACCGAGTCCGGTTCTCCGTCGACAGCGTCCGCACCGGCAACCGTAATGGTTCGAGCGTCGGACAGTGAGAGACTCCCTGTCGGTGGTCCGGGGTTCACGAAGAGCGCGCGCGGGCGGTACCGAACACCAGTCTGAACGACAGTCCCCGACTGCACGTCTTCTGTCGCACCGGTGAGAATGTCGTTGTGCAACGAGACGAGGTCGTCCGAGGCGTCGAGATACGCCTCGAACTCCGTCGATTTCGTCTCCTGCGGGACGACCGTCGCCTGGTAGAGCGACAGGCCGATGACGAGGATGCCGAACAGGAGGATTGCACCCACCTGCACCGACTGCCCTCGTTCACTGTCGAGAAACTCCATTGGCGGGGAAAACCGCGTGGAAGCGTATAGGTCTATTGCCGTGACTCTCTGTCGGCAGAGATGGTCGACCGAGTGCAGAACTCGTGTGGACAGATGAGCGGACACCGACGAGGTGAGACAGCAACCAGGAGACCTGCAACCCGACGGAATCGCAGAACCCCACCGATTATCGACGAACGACGTAACTCCCTATCGACAAAACCATATGCCCCCACTCTGAAGAATCATCCATGACTTCCGTGGGCATCGATGCCATCGAGATTCGGACGGGTAAACTGTTTTTAGACCTCCCCAACACCTTCGCGCCAGTCAAGGGTGAAGACCCAGAGAAGTACACGAAGGGACTCGGACTCTACACTTCGTCGTTCCCAGACGTGTACGAAGACATCGTCACGATGGGGGCGAACGCCGCCAAGTCGCTGATGGACCGAAAGGGCCTCGAACCCGAGGACATCGGCCGAATCGACGTGGCGACCGAGTCTGCGTTCGACAACTCCAAGCCGGTGTCGACGTACATCGCTGGCTGTCTCGAACAGGTGTACGACGGTGACTTCCGCCACGCCAACAAGGGCGAGCGCAAGTTCGCGTGTATCGCTGGCACGCAGAGCCTCGACGACGCCTACAACTGGATCAAGGCAGGCCGCAACCGTGGCCGTGCCGCGCTCGTCATCGCGACGGACACCGCACTCTACGAACGCGGTGACCCAGGTGAGGCGACGCAGGGTGCCGGTGCCGTCGCCATGCTCATCGACGAAGACCCGGACCTCGTCGAACTCTCGACCGAACAGGGCTACGGCAGCATGGACGAGACGGACTTCCTCAAGCCGAACCAGCAGTTCCCATCTGTCGACGGCAAGCGCTCCATGCAGGTGTACCTCGCTCGCATGCGCGAGGCGCTCGAAGATTACGAGAGCGTCGCGGGTCGCACCCACCCCGCCGACTTCGAGTACATTCCGTTCCACACGCCGTTCCCCGGCATGGTCCGCAAGGCGGCGCTCCTCGGCTTCCGTCACATGAGCCGCGACACGGAAATCGAAGACGAACTCGCAGACGAAATCGGCCGCCAGCCGCGTGAGGCCGACTTCGAGACGTGGGACGACTACGAAGAAGCCATCCGTGGCTACATGGACGACCTGAAGACGACCGAACAGTACCGCGACTGGTACGACCGTGTCATCGACCCGACCATCGACATCTCGAGTCGCGTCGGCAACTGGTACACCGGGTCTGTCCACATCGCTCGCCTGTCGGCGCTGAAGATTGCCGCCGAAGAGGGCAAAGAGATGGCCGGGAAGAAGCTCCTCGTCGGTTCCTACGGTTCTGGTGCACAGGCCGAGATTCACGCCGAGACGGTCCAGGACACGTGGCTCGACGAAATCGACGCCGTCGACGTGGACTCTCAACTCGAAGACCGGACGGAGATTACGTTCGACGACTACGAACTCATCCACGACGTGCACAACCACGAAAAGGAGATCGAAGTCGAGGAGTTCACCCAACCCGAAGGCGAGTTCGTCTTCACTGGCTGGGGCCGGATGAACGAGCGCCGCTACGAGTACGTCGAGTAACGCGAACCGTTCACGCTTCGTTTTTCTCAGTCGCTCTCACCGAATCGGAACAGCGACTGCTCGGTTCGAGATTCAGAACGACCGCGCACGACCGGGGGCCATCGTCCACGACTCTGCTGGGTCGCCCCCACGGTCGTCGTAGAACTTCCTGCCGATGTAGTCGTCACTCACGTTCCCGATAATCGTGTTGTACAGGTCGTCTGCTGATTCGTACGTCCCAGCGGCCACGCGTGAGAGGATGGTCTCGATGGTCTCGGAGTCGTCGTCGTCGGGTGCGTCGACGGGGACGGTACCAGCCTGTTCGACGACGTCGTCGGTGCTGACCGGATAGGCGAACTCAGATTCGAGGAAGGCCGATAGCTCTCGGAACTTCATGCGAGAGCATAGTCGCTGGTGGGGTTTCGCTTTTTTTGCCCCTCAGGAGGACACTCAGAAAAACGAGGAGGTTCGACTCGACGTCGACCGTTCAGGGGAGTTTTCGCAGGTCTTCGAGCATCTCGTCTAAGTCGCGGTTCGTCACGGCGAGGCCGAATCCGTCTATCGTCGCGAGCGACGGGGCGTGTTCCCACAGTTCGTCTTCGGAGAGTCCGTGGAGGACGACTGCGTTCGGCGTCGGCGTGACGACGCGCATGGCGACGAGTGGCGACTCGCCGCGAGTGACGTCGGTGAAGACGAGCGCACGACTGGTCGATTGGCCGTAGAGGCGGTAGAACTCCTCCGACGAGAGACGGGTGATGGCCTGAATACTGTTGATGACGGTGTGGCCGCTGATGCGGTCCTGGTCGCCATCGACGATTTTGGTCGCGCCGATGGCGTCGTAGAACGTATCGAGCGGAATCGACGTGGGGTACTCGCGGAGGTCCTGGACGATGTCGCTCTCGAACCCGGCCGAGAGAACGCGAGCGTACTGTCGGATGCGACTGCCGCCGCGTGCTTCGTCGATGTCGAGCAGTGCTTCGACCATCCGGCGGATGACGCCGATTCCGGGACTCTCGCGGCGGCCGCTCTCGTAGTCCGAGACGACCGACGACGAGACGTCGAGTTGTTCTGCGAGTGCGGTCTGCGAGATATCGAAGTCGGTACGCCACTTGCGGAGCGTCGCGCCTGGGTCGTCAGAGAGGGTAATCTCTCCCGCGATTCGGCGGGCGAGGTCGTCGCGTGGTGCCGCGGTCATCGGCCGCACCTCCATACGACGGGGGGGCTAGACATGCGATAACGTGCGGGAGTCCATCGCAAAAGGGTGTCGAAAAGGGAAGTCGTCGCGTGACGAACTCGGTGGCCGTCGCGACGGACGACCCCTAGGGAAACCTCAAGTTTGTCCGCTGGTGAGTGTGAGATATGCCATCGACCCTCGTTCACGTCGCCGTCGGCGGACTCGTCGGCGCGGCCCTCCTCGGTCGCTGGTTCGACCTCCGGGCGATTCTCGTGGTGCTCGCGGCGGCTTCGATTCCGGACCTCGACTCGTTTACCAGCACGATTCTCCCAGGCAGTCATCGGTCGCTCTTCCACTCGCTCGTGTTTCCGCTGGTGCTCGCTGCACTCCTCGTCTACGACACGCGCATTCGAGAGCGGTCGATGATTCGTGACCAGTGGGGGACGCGCGGCGTCGTCGTCGCGTGGGTCGCACTCGCGGCCCTCCTCGCCGGCGGTATCATGCCCGACCTCTTCACCAACGGCGTCAACGTCTTCTATCCATTCTACGACGCGTTCTACGCCATCAACGGGGAAGCGCTGTGGTCCAGCACACGAGGGTTCGTTCAGACGTTCGTCGAACTCCAGTCGGAGTCACCACCACGGACGACAGAGACACTCCACTACAGCACCGTCGTAGACCCCTCGCCGGGGGCCGAACCCGAGAACGTCGAGCGGATTGCGCCCCTGGCGTCGTCGGGGTTAGAACTCATGCTCGTCATCCTCGGTGGGTTCGTCGTCGGTGGCCGACTCGTCGCAGAACGAGTGTGGTCGCCACGCAACTAACTGGGCAGCGACGAGAGCGAACTCACACTCACACTCACACTCACACTCACACTCACACTCACACCTTCGCCACTCCGAGGGTTCATAACCGATGCCGGCGCACGGCCTCCTATGAGCGAGACAGCGGACGGCGTCGAGATTCGACCGTACGAGTCGGACGACACCGACGGGTTCTGGAAACTCAAGCGCGGGTTCGAACTCGGGATTGGAGACGGTACTGGCGGCGAGGACAAACTGTCGAAGTACGAGGCCAAACTCACCGACGACTACCGAGCGCGGTATCTCTCGTGGGTCGAACGCTGTACGACCGAAGACCCTGGGTGTGTCGTCGTCGCCGACGTATCGACCGAAGACGAGGGCAGTGAACTCGTCGGCTACGCGTTCGTCCTCCCGGAAGCGATGACGTTCATCTGGGACGCCGCGGTTCTCAACGAGATATTCCTCGCACCCGACTACCGGGGGACCGGCGTCGCGGACGACCTGATGGAGGCGGCACTCGACCACGCGCGGTCACAGGACCTCCCACTCGACCGAATGGTACTCGACGTCGACGAGGCGAACGACCGAGCCAGAGCGTTCTACGACCGGTACGGATTCGACCACTGGGGAGAACTCGTCGCCCGCGACCTCTGAGTGTCGGCTACGCGTTCGTTGGCCGACTGACGCACTGTAGCGTTATCGGAGTGCCGCAGTGACCGCGCCGGCGTTATCGGAGTGCCGCAGTGACCGCACCACCGACTGTCCCCAACGCGAGTGGGTACACCACTCCGGCGAGAAGAGTCGCAGTCAGTGGGTCCGGGCGAGCGACGGCGTCGCCGATAGTGACCGCAAACAGTGCGACTCCCGCGACGGCGACCGGGAGGTAGCCGGCGACTGTCGTCGCACCCGCGATTGCACCAGATTTCACGGTGGACGCGCCACGTGCGACTGCGACGGCGGCACCCGCACCGACGAGGGCGACGGCGGGAACGGCGTAGAGGAGTGTCGAAAACGCCTCGAACTGTTCGACGAGGTTGGCCGACGAGGTGGTTCCGAAGATTCCAGGGAACGTCGTCACGACGCCGTGGGTGTTCAGGAACACCCATCCGACGACTTTCCACGTCGGGAGGCCGGAACCGAGCGCTTCGAGCAGTTGGCTCGCCGTCGAGTTCTCTATCGTTCCAGACGTTGCGATGTAGGTGGCGAGATAGCCGAGGAGGGCGGCACCGAGGCCGGAGACAGCACCGACGCCGGTAGTTCGAAGTCGTGTCTTTGTCGATTCGGAGACCGATTCAGTTGCCGCTGACATGGTCGTACGTCCGAATGGTGGTCTCCAATATATGTCTCGTGGCCGTCGTGTTCCCCGTGAGCAAGCCACGCATCCGGCTCACGCCACCGAGAAAGGGTACGTTCAAGGTCCGCGGAATGATACCGCCTATCATGCTCTTTCGCAGCGCTCGAATACTCGACGGCGGTCACGTCACCGAAGCGACCGACGTACGGACTGACCTGGAGTCGGGCCGAATCCAGTCGGTCGGTGACCTCACCGCCCAGCGTGACGAGCGCGTGGTCGACCTCTCCGGGAAGACGGTCACACCTGGATTGGTCGACGCTCACGTGCATTTTTCTCTCTCTGGCGAACGAAGCGTCGAGGACGTCGTCGGCCTCTCGGACGCCGAACTCACGCTGGTGGAGGTTCGGAACGCGCGGAAGACGCTCGAAGCAGGCGTCACCGGCGTTCGAGGAATGGGCGCACGCGATATCGACGTCGTCCTCAAACGAGCAATCGACGCCGGGGAGGTCGCGGGGCCACGAATGGTCGCAAACTGCCGGTCGATAACGATTACCGGCGGCCACGGCCACCACATGGGCCGAGAAGTAGACGGGGCGGACGACGCCCGTCGAGCAGTCAGAGAACAGGTGAAGCAGGGTGCAGACTTCATCAAGTTCATGACCACTGGCGGGGTGACGACGCCCGGAAGCGACCCCGGTGCAGTCGCGTTCACCGACGAAGAACTCCACGCACTCGTAGACGAAGCCCACAGACGCGGCGTCCACACCGCGACCCACGCACACGGTGCCGAAGGTGTCAAGGCCGCCATCCGAGCCGGTGTCGATACGGTCGAACACGGGACGTTCCTCGACGACGAAGCCATCGACCTCTTTCTCTCACACGACGTGACGCTCGTTCCGACGCTCTCTGCGCCGTACCACATCTCCCGCAACACCGAGGCAGCGACCCGAGAAGACGTCTCGAAGGTCGAATCCGTCTACGACAGACATCTCGACTCGTTCCGTATGGCGGTCGAAGCGGGTGTCACCATCGCCGGCGGAACCGACGCAGGAACCCCGTTCAACTTCCACGGTGGCAACGCCTCGGAGATTCAGTTCATGGCCCAACACGGGATGGACCCCATCGACGCCATCCGCGCGATGACCGAGACGGCCGCAGAAGCCATCGGGTTAGCAGACTGTGGCGTCGTCGAATCCGGTGCCTACGCCGACTTGCTCGTCTTCGACGACGACCCCCTCTCCGACCTCACCGTCCTCAACGACCCCGAAGCCGTGGTGAAAGGCGGACGGGTCGTCGCCGGGTCGTTGCCGGCGAACTGAGGCCCATTCTCAGAGTCCGTCGCTGGCGTCCCAGGTGAACTCGGCGTCGTACTCGCCGCCAGTCGCGTCTCGCCACTCCTCTCGGGAGACGCTGTAGACGTACTGGTCTGCAATCTCGTCGCCAGTCGGCAGACTGTTCGGCTTTCGCCCATCTCGCCTGCCGCCGAGTGCGCCCACGTACTTCTCGATTGCACGCTGTGAGTTCTCGTTCGCCACTGCGTGTTTGACTTCGACGAGTTCCAGGTCGAGTACGTCGAAGGCCAACGCGACGAGCGCGCTCGCTCGTTCGCCGGAGTAACCTCGGCCCCAGAACTTCGGCTGTAACCAGACACCGAGCGTCGCGACTCGACGGTCCCACTCCGTGTGGATGCCGCCGAATCCGGCGAGTTCACCTGCACCGTCTTCACCCTCGCGCGGGAACAACCCGAACTGGGCACTCTCGGCCTCACTCCACGACGAGGCACATCGTTCGAGGAAGTCGCTCGTCACCTTCGGCGTCTCGTGGCGCGACCACGGCATGAACTCTGTCACCTCGTCCATGTACGGTTGCGAGCAGAGTTCGTAGGCGTCGAACGTGTCGATGTAGTCGGGTGTGGCCGCAACGAGTCGAAGACGTTCGGTTTCGACGACGTCCGGGAAGAGGTCACTCATCGCCACTCTCCAATCGGCCGTCGCCTTCCCAGGAGAACTCGGCGTCGTACTCGCCGCCAGTGGCTTCGAGCCATTGCTCACGGGTCACAGACCAGCCTCGAACGTCCCGAGGAGTGCCATCGGCATCGACGGCGTCGTTGCGGAACAGTCCGTCTTCTTGCCCGCCGAATCGCTCGGTGTACTTCGAGATTGCCCGACAGGAGGGTTCGTTCTCGGGCATGGCGTACGCGAGTGCGACTTCGAGGTCCAGGACGTCGAAGATAGTCGCGAAGAACGCGGCGGCGCGTTCACCGGAGTAGCCTCGGCCCCAGTACTTCTTTCTGAGCCACATACCGAAGACGGCGCGGCGGAGGTCCCACTCGGGTTTGAACCCGGCCGTGCCGACGAACTCGCCAGCACCGGGTTCGCCCTCGCGCGGAAAAATCGCGTAGATGGCGTTTTCGCCCTTCTCGTGAGCCTCTTCGGCGTCACGGAAGAAGTCGAACGCCTCCTTCGGCGTCTGGTGCGGATTCCACGTGACGAACTTCGTCTCCTCTTCGATGGTGTCCGACCGCGACGCGGCGAAGTAGTCGTACGCCTCCAACGGGTCGACTCCCTCCCGCGACAACGCACGAAGGCGGAGTCGCGGGGTGACTATTTCGTCGGGAAACATAGGACGAAACGAACTCGGAGTGGGTTAATAAGTTTTCTGAACGCTGACACATGTGAACACAGCACATTTGGGCACGAAACGGTGTTTGGCCGTGCTTCTATTAGTCGTCTATCAGTAGGTTGTCCCGTTCGATTCCACCTGTCGACTGGTAGTCTCCGAACTCGGGGTGTGTCTCACGCATCCAGACGAGTGCGACGCCGCCGGAGACGAACATCGCCGCGGCGGTGACGTAGAACGCCATCTGGACCGAGACGAAGTCGGCCGCGAGGCCGATGAGAATCGCACCGAATCCGTAGCCAGCGTCTCGCCACATCCGGTACACACCGAGTCCGGTCGCGCGCCACGTCGGGTGGGCGGCGTCGCCGACGACGGTGATGAGGTTCGGATACAACAGCGCCATCCCGACGCCAGTGACACCGGCAGTGACCATCCACGGGAGATATCCGGAGACGAACGTCGTCGCGAGGACGCCCGCGCCCGCGACGAACATGCCGACGACGACTGGCGGCCGGCGGCCGATGTCGTCGGCGAGTTTTCCAGTGTAGAGTTGGAAGACGCCCCAGACACCGCCGTAGACGCCGACGACACCGCCGACTTCGACGACGGAGAGTCCCGACGAGGTGAGATACAACGGATAGGCAATCCAGACGAGGGCGTCTACGAACTTCTCGACGCTGCCGGCCTGTGCGGCCGCGAACAGTGTCTTGTCGCCCCACGTCGCTCGCTTCAACACGGCGACGAACGGGAGATTCGCTTCCGAGTCGTCGTCGCTGTTCGACGCGTCGGCTTCCGCTTCGGCCTCTGCTTCGGCGTACGGCAACGTCTCCTCGACGAAGAAGACGGCGACGAGGAGGCCGAGGAGGACGACACCGACGAGGAAGACGAACGGTGCGGGTCGAAGGCCGTACTGCCCGGCGATGATGCCAGTCACCCACGACCCGACGGCGACGCCGCCGTATCCGAAGGCTTCGTCGAGGCCGACGGCGAGTCCTCGGCGCTCACCCCCAGCGAGATCTATCTTGGCGTTGACGCTCATGCTCCACGCGAGGCCCTGATTGACGCCAAGGAGGACGTTTCCAATCGTGACCCACCACCAGTTAGGGGCGTAGATGAGGACGACCGGAATCGGAAGGGCGACCAACCATCCCGCGACGAGAATCGGCTTTCGACCGTACGTCTCGGCCCACTTCCCGCCGTAGAGGTTGAGGAGTGCCTTGACGAACCCGAAACTGACGACGAACGACCCGATGACGAGGACGGATTCGACCCCGAGGACGTCGCGTCCGAGGATGGGAACGACGTTTCGTTCCGACCCGATAGTCAACCCGACGGCGAACACCGTCAGTAACTGGAGCACGAACTGTTGCCAGTTCTCGCGAATCCCTTGCGTGTAGCTGACCATTCAGTGTGAACGACTCCGGGATTCGAGTATTAATAGTGCTCGGTATTCACATTACTCTGTACAGGTGGACCAGCGTTGGGGCACTGACTCAGGATAGCACCGACTGACGCGGTTCGATTTGTGCTCGGAGTGCGATTATGCGGGCTTTTGTGGCGAAGTTAGGCGACTTGAGGGATGTGACGATGGTCGTCTCTGTGTGTGAGACGACGCCCACACATCCGCTATGCCCGTGGATCGAGTGGGATGTGAGCTCAGACAGAATTGTATCGCCGAAACTAAATCGACGATGTCGTCCGTCGGTGGGTGTGTCGGGCGTGGCTCAGATACTGCGAGACACTCTCACGCTCTGAGAATGGCGTGTGGAGTATTTGTCTATTCGTCGCGTCTTACTACGGAGTAGGACGATGAACTGGCATAGGGTCGTCGCAGTGTACGCACTCGCCGCCGGGGCAGCGATACTGGGACTGTGGACGGTGCTCGTGATGACAGAACAAGTGACCGAGTTGCGGACAGAACCATTTTCGATGTTCACTCACCTGGTCGCAGAGGGATTCACAGCGGTGACGCTTCTCAGTGCAGGTCTCGGACTGCTCCGGCGAAAAGAGTGGGCGCAACCGCTCTGTCTCGTCGGGTTCGGGATGTTGCTCTACTCGGTCATCAACAGTGCAGGTTACTACGCACAGTTGGGTCAAGTCGGCGCGATGGCGGTGTTTTCGGCGTTGGCGCTCACGACGGTCGTCGCCCTCGGTTGGGTGTTGGTAGACGCCCGGCAGCGTCGGAGACGGGCGTCGTGGTGAGCGTCTACACCGAGTAGTGTCCGTGTAGTCGAGTACTCACGCGGTGCTGAATCAGTCAGCGCAGTATCTGTTCGGCCGAGCAGTGAGGGCGGTAATTGAGTGAGGAACCCTCCACGACAGCCACGTCGACCGAAACACCAGACGCGATTCGAGACCTCGAATCTGAGGTGTGCGAAGTTTACAAAGAGTATTTTAAAATCCACTAGACAATTTCCGCCATTTCCAATGTACTCTGACAGTTGGACGACGGATTTGATGGACTCGAAGACGACTTGTACGAGTGGTGGACACGACGCTGAGAGGCGATTCGTACTCCTGGGTCGAACGAGATTAGAACCCACCGTGCATGGGGCCACGCAGAGACACGTCTGAAAGTCACTGATTTGGAACTAGTATCGTCGTGTGGCGTCTAGTCGAGTTCTTCGTTTAATAGCACTATTTTCATCTACTAGTTTAATTAGTCTGGCAGTTTTTATCCGACGGTCCAGCAAAATATTCGCCAGATGGAACCGGTTTGGAGTCGTTCCGATTTAGGGAGGTATTTGGAATCGATTGTCAACGAAGACGACATCGAAGAACAACTCATTCAGGAGTCGAGATGGAAAATCTCCTACCGCGAGTCGCAACTGGAACGGCGAGGGCTTCTCAGGATGCACCGAGAGGCCATGTCGCTGGAGGAAAAGAAGTTGGACTGGGCCGACTTGGGATTGACCGACCAAGCGAAAGAAACACTCGACAAAAGCGGTGTCGAGGAGACAGAATTACATCGGTTCTTTGCCCACCCCGGAGTTCTCGTCGAGTCCCCAGGACTGTTCCACTATTACCGCACTCTAGCTGGCGTGTCAGAAAACCGTCTGCGAGATATGAAAACCGTGAGACCAGCGGTTCGAAATCTGACCGGTTCGACTAAATCGCCAGAAGTCGACGACCCGACGAGGCGACTCTGTCGGTATTTCAACTCACTAATTAGTACGTGGGCGTCTGGTATTACAGACGGAGAGCCGAAACAGCGTGCTCTAACTAGTGCACTCCTCACCGAGGGTGCCGCCATAGAAGGTTCCTCACGGAATGCTGGAGGGAAAAAAGCGGTCGTCAACGTTGCCTCTGTGATCGTAGCGGACCTACACGAACACGACCGCCTGGATGCGTTCGTAGTGAAGCAGACCTCGAGTGATGATTTCGACCGAGTCTCTGCAGCAGAGCTTGGCGAGTCGTATCCATTGTCAGACCTCTCGGGTGCGTACGATGTCGATGCCATCTACGCCAAAAATGGAGGGAAGGTGAGCTTCTCTGAACCGGATATGATCGTAGAATCACCGAGTGGTGTAACCGGCTATGGGGAGATCAAAGACCGCAAAGACATCAGTAATCAGTGGGAAGGCTGGTTACCTCTCATAAGGAGTAAACTGGTCGATTTCAAATCACGGAACTCCTCAGCCAAGCGCATGGTTCTCCAACCTGTGTTCACTGAGCGAATGATTGATGGTGAGCGTGGGAGCGACGCAGAAGACGTAGGTGTGAGAGGCTTCATCGACGAAGACTTGCTTGACGTCCCATTTAACATCAGCAAAATTCTCGCTGATGAGGATTCTCGTGAGTTCTTCGGCGACTATATCAGGTCACTTCTGGGCTACTCAGTCGAGGTTCTAACTGTACCAAGCACGTAGCCTATAGCGACTCAAACGTCATTTGACGTGTTCCTTTCTCGCGGTTTGGGGCGAGTTCACGGAGTTTACTCGCGATAGCCTCGGCCAATTTTGGGGGCACTGCATTTCCGTTTTGTTCGTACCAGCTCACGAATGGACCCTCAAAGTTCCACCAATCCGGGAACGATTGAAGACGTGCAGCCTCTCGAACGGTGATATTCCGGTCCTGTTCGGGGTGAACGTACCTACCACACGACGGAGTACTGGACTTCCTCGTGATTGTGCCAGATGGTCGGTCCCAATGCATTCGACCATAGGTGTCACAGAAGGAACCCATATTGTCGTTTCTCGCTCGCTTCTTCATCGAATCGAGCCAATACTCTTCTTGATGGGGTTCAGGAATGTCCATCCACGACCCACCGTCGTTAGGGATATGGCCTAACATATTGATGATTCTTTGAGTGTGGTTTGGTGCGCGGTGCATCGGGTCTGACGGGTGAGTCTCGCCTGCCTCCACCGGCGGAAGGTCGACGATCGCGTCACGAACGGTTTGGTGGTTCTCGACCGTTGGAGCGGGAAGTTCGACTTTTCGTCCTTCTTTTCTCGCAACGATAATCGCCCGATTCCGTCGCTGGGGAACCCCGAAATCTGCGGCGTTGAGAACGTCGAACCTCACTAAGTATCCCGCACGCTTCAAAATCTCGTATGTGCGGTCCCAGTATTTCTCCTTGGAGCCACGAACCAACTCTGGAACGTTTTCCATGACGAAAAACTCCGGTTCCATCTCCACCATCAACTCCGCACTTAGCGACACCAACGTGTTTCGCTCATCGTGTTCGATGTTGTGCTTGTTACGGTGCTGACTGAACCCTTGGCAAGGGGCACAAGAAATCAGTACGTCGAGTTCACCCCGTTCGACACCGAACTCGTCGAGCAGATCTTCGGCATCGAATTCAGTGATGTCACCAACGACCGGTTCGATACCGATGTTACTCTCGTATGTCTTGGCCGCTTTCTTATTCTTGTCTAGCGCACCGACGCACTGGAAACCCGCCTCTTCGAATCCCAAACTCATCCCTCCTGCACCCGAGAAGAGGTCTGCGTACAACAAGTCTTCAGTAGATTCGGTGTCCCGTTCCATCGTATCCTTGGCAGAATCTACGTGCGTCATCGCTTATAAGACTCGGTAACGTTTCTTCCCGGTCGTTTTGAAGCCATGGTACTTTTCAAACGCATTAGTCTACAAAGACTTTCAAGTTCTTCAACTGTAGAATCACGTCGTATAAACCATATCCTATCGCAGAGTCCATCATGAGCAAATACGTCCTGAACGTGACTACTGTCCAACAGGGACACAAAATGCAACTAGTAAAAGAAGTACGAGAGATATGGGGTGAAGAGCGGACTAAACCGGGGGAGAAAATTGTGTTTTACGAAGATGACGATGGCAATATCATTATCGAGCCAGCAGGTAGACCGGAAGACTAGGTATCTCCTGTCTCCCCCACTCACGAGTACGATTACTATCGAACGTCTCGGGACGTCTAAGATGAATACAGAGCACGTCTGGCTCGATCAACGCGGCTCTGGAGGAGGGTACAATATGACTGTCGCGCACGAACTCGACCGAGATATTTCGAGACAGTTTCTCAACATCAAGCGGTGGCGGAGAGTTTCGAACGAAACATTCGAGAAGTTCAACTGAGCCTCCAAGCGTTCAAATGGACCTCCACACCCGCAAGACGCTCTTCGAGTCGTTCAGGGGGAGTTCGGCGCCAGAACCAACATCCGCGATGCATCTTTTCGACGACTGTACGCACTAAATCTGAGCGGTCGTCGATTTCGGGTCTTCTCTGCAAAGCCATCCCAATCTTCTTTTTGTCCCTCAGAAACTACGACGTGTATGCGCACAATCGTCGAACAGTCGTTGAACAAGTACGATAATCCCATCCACATGGTATGCACACGATATGACTGATTGGACGGAGAAGTACCGCCCATCGACGCTCTCGGAGGTGCGCGGGAACGACAAGGCCCGTGACGCCCTCGCAAAGTGGGCCAAGACGTGGGACGACCACCGCGAGGCAGTCGTCGTCTACGGGAGTCCGGGCATCGGAAAGACCTCCGCCGCCCACGCACTCGCCGCAGACATGGGGTGGGAGACGGTCGAGTTGAACGCCTCGGACCAGCGGACCGGTGACGTCATCGAGCGGTTCGCCGGCCGCGCGGCGAAGAACGCCACGCTTTCTGGGTCTTCGACTGGAACCTCGACCCGGCAGTTGGTCATCCTCGACGAAGCGGACAACATCCACGGCAACTACGACCGCGGCGGGTCGAGCGCCGTGACGAAACTCGTCAAGTCGTCGAGCCAACCCATCGTCCTCATCGCCAACGACTTCTACGACATGAGCCGTGGCCTGCGGAACGCCTGCCGCGAAATCGAGTTCAGAGACGTCTCCTCACGCTCTATCGTACCCGTCCTCCGCGACATCTGTCGGAAGGAGGGACTGGAGTTCGAATCGGACGCGCTCAAACAGATCGCCGACATGAACAGCGGCGACCTTCGGTCGGCCGTCAACGACCTGCAGGCCATCGCCGAAGGCCGAGACCGTATCACCAAAGAAGACGTGGTCATGGGCGACCGCGACCGCTCTGTCGGGCTCTTCGAGTTCCTCGACGCCGTCCTCAAAGAGAAGTCGGCCCAGGAGTCGCTCTACACCGCCTACGACGTCGACGAGACACCCGACGACCTCACCAAGTGGATAGAGGACAAGGTGTCGCTCGTCTACGAACCGGACGAACTCGCTCGTGCCTACGAGTTCCTCGCCAACGCCGACAAGTGGCTCGGTCGGGTTCGCGCCACGCAGAACTACTCCTACTGGCGCTACGCGACAGACAACCTCGCTGCCGGTGTCGCTGCCTCCCGTGACCGGACACGCGGCGGTTGGACACGCTACGGTGGCGCACCGTACCGGTCGACGCGGAACAAGACGCGCGACACCGTGGTTCGAAAGATTGCAGAGAACGGCGGGTTCAGCATGGCGACGGCCCGGCGCGAAGTCCTCCCGTATCTCTCGGCGCTGACGCACCACTGTAAACCGCGCGAACTGACCGTCGCGATGACGGCCTACTACGAGTTCGACGAATCGCACGTCTCCTTCGTCACCGGAAGCGGCGAGACGACGAACAAGGTCCAGTCTATCGTCGAAGACGCGGACGAACTTCGCGAGGAACTCGTCGAAGAACACGCTGGCGGCGCGTTCGCCGGGATGGAGAACGTCGAGATGGCCGACGGCGACGTGAGCGACGGCGCGTCCGACGACGTTCTCGACAGAGACACCGACGCCGACGACGCCACTCCGACCGAAGACGAGTCGGAGACCGACGACGGGCAAGCCGGGCTGTCTGACTTCTTCTGAACGACGACCGAGTTTCACATCCGGTTTCGACTTCTGCGTCCGGGTGAGGTTTTTATACGATACCGACCCCACCCCTGCGTATGCGTGCCGCAGTCCTCCGCGAACACGGTGAACCACTCGACGTAACTGACGTGCCTGCACCGACACTCGACAGCGAGGGCGTCGTCGTCGACGTCGAGGCATGTGGCATCTGTCGGAGCGACTGGCACGCGTGGATGGGCCACGGCGAGTGGGCGGACGACAATGTGGAACCGGGCCAGATTCTCGGCCACGAACCCGCCGGCCGCGTCGTCGAAGTCGGCGACCGCGTCGAGACGATTCGAGAAGGTGACCGAGTCGCGCTCCCGTTCAACCTCGCGTGCGGGTCGTGTGGCTACTGCCGAACTGGTCACGGGAACGTCTGTACTGGTGCCCATCCGCACGCGCTCGGCTTCGAGCAGACGGCACAGGGCGCATTCGCCGAACAGGTCCACCTCCCGTCGGCGGATTACAACGCCATCCGACTACCAGCGGGTGTGACCTCCCGCGACGTCGCCGCACTCGGCTGTCGGTTCATGACCGCATACAACGCACTGGAGGCACGGGCCGGCCTCCGCGCTGGCGAGTGGGTCGCCATCCACGGATGCGGTGGGGTCGGGCTCTCGGCGATACAGGTGGCGAACGCTCTCGGTGCCCGTGTCGTCGCCGTGGACGTCCGCGAGTCGGCGCTCGACGTAGCCGACGAACTCGGCGCGGACGTGCTCGTCGACGCGGCCGACGCAGACGTCGTCGAGTCGGTTCGCGACGCGACAGACGGCGGTGCACACGTCTCGGTGGACGCACTCGGCGTCGCCGAGACCTGTCGGAACTCGGTGCGGTGTGTCAGACCCCGTGGGACCCACGTACAGGTCGGACTCACGACAGCGGCGGAGCGCGGCGAGGTGTCGCTTCCAACCGACTGGATGACTCGCCACGAAGTGTCGTTCGTCGGTGCGCGTGGAATGCCGCCGACGAGCGCTCCCGACCTGCTGTCGCTCCTCGCGTCCGACACAGTCGACCCTGGGTCACTCGTGACGAAGGAAGTGTCTCTCGACGAGGTTCCCGAGCGATTGGCGGCGATGACCGACTACGACACCGTCGGCGTGGAAGTCATGACGATGTAAAAACCTGGGTAGAGGGGGGACCGGTGTCGCGTCAGGCAGTCGGCGTGAGAACGCGCTTCTGTTCGTCCGAGTCGTCTGCGTCGAGTCCGCTCCAGACGGTGGTTCCGCAGTCGGGGCAGTCGATGCGGTGGACGCGTTCACCGTCCATCTGTGTCGGCCAGTCGTCGATACCAGCGGCGCGACCGCAGGTCTGGCAGAACAGGACTGTCTTCAGTCTCGTGGTGTCGGGCGGGTCGGCGCTGAACGTGTGTGGAGGGCAGTTCATGCCGCAGAAAGCGGTGCTCCGGGGTATAAGGCTGTTGGATAGCTGTCGGGTGTGTGCCCGACTAACCCGTCTCAGAGAGGGGAGCGAGACGACTCCCTCAGAGGAGTTTCGAGAGGAACTGCTTGCCGCGGTCGGTCGTCGGGTTCTCGAAGAACACTTCCGGTGGCGAGTCCTCGACGACACGGCCGTCGGCCATGAGGACGATACGGTCACCGACTTCGCGGGCGAAGCCCATCTCGTGGGTGACGACGAGCATCGTCATCCCTTCCTCGGCGAGTCCTTGCATGACGTCGAGCACTTCCCCGACGAGTTCGGGGTCGAGTGCGCTCGTCACTTCGTCGAAGAGCATCACGCGTGGGTCCATCGCGAGTGCGCGGGCGATGGCGACACGCTGTTGTTGTCCACCCGAGAGTTGGTTCGGGTAGGAGTTGGACTGCGCGCTGAGACCGACACGGTCCAAGAGCGACTCTGCCCGCTTTTCGGCGGTCGATTCGTCGAGGCCCTTGACCTTCGTCGGAGCGAGCGTCACGTTCTCCAACGCCGTCTTGTGCGGGAAGAGGTTGAAGCTCTGGAACACCATCCCGATGCGCTGTCGCAGTCGGTTGATGTCCGCGTTCGGGTCCGAGATAGATTGGTTGTCGAGACGAATCTCTCCGTCTTGAATCTCTTCGAGACGGTTCGCACAGCGAAGGAGCGTCGACTTCCCCGACCCGGATGGGCCGATGATGACGCACACTTCGCCTTCTTCGACGTTCAGGTCGACGTCCTTGAGGACGTGCGTGTCGCCGAAGAACTTGTCCACCTTGTCGAACTCGAGGAGACTCATCAGCGGTCACCTCCCCAGTCGGAGCGGGCTTCGAGGTAGCGAACCACCTTGCCGAGCGGCAACGTGATACCGAGGTACGCGATTGCGACGAGCAGAATCGGCGTCCACGGGTCGAACGTCGCGGAGTTGATCTGGCGGAACGCGCTGATGAGTTCGGGGACGGCGATGACCGTCAGGAGCGAGGTGTCCTTCACGAGGATGACCTGGTCGTTCCCGATGGCGGCGAGTGCGTTACGCCACGCTTGTGGGAGGACGACTTCGCGCATCGACTGCACGTAGGACATTCCGAGCGACCGAGCGGCCTCCATCTGGCCTTCCGGGACGGCGTTGATACCGCCACGGACGGCCTCACCGACGTACGCAGCGTGGTTGAGGGTTAGCCCGATGATGGCTGCTGGAATCGCCCAGTTCTGAATCGGGAACTCACCCGGTGGCCAGAACGCTGGAATCCCGAAGAAGATGACGATGAGCTGGAACAAAAGCGGCGTCCCACGGAAGAATTCGACGTACCCACTTGCCACCGTGTTGGTGACGCGGGTCTTCGAGACACGCCCGAGGCCGACGAAGATGCCGGCGATGATAGAGAGGACGCTCCCGGCGAGGAAGATGCCGAGGACGAGTAGGTAGGCGTTGACGAACTGCGGATAGATGATCTCGACGAACAGGCCGAAATCCACTTGCGTGAAAATGATCGCCCCGATGAACAGCCCCACGACGAGTGTGAACAGTGTGGCGACAGCAGCGCCTGCAAACTTGAGCGTCTTGTCGTTCAAAAACTGCTCTTGGAACTCGTCGTCGGCGGTTCGTCCGTCTGAGTATGATTCAGCCATTGATAATGGTTAACACAGTGTTTGTATAAAAACGGGTGGTGCGTCGGTTCAGCCCGAGAAGTAGTTCGAGTAGATCTCGTCGTACGTCCCGTTGTCTTTGATGGTCGCGAGGGCGCCGTTGACCTCTTCGCGGAGGTCGTCGTCGTCCTGGCGGAAGCCGATACCGTACTCTTCGACGGTGAGAGTGAGGTACGGCGGTGCCTCTTTACCGGCCTCTGATGCAGCGCCTTCGCCTTCGAGGAACACAGCGCTCTCGCTCTGGTTGACGAACTCGGCGTTGACGGTGTTGTCGTTGACGACTGCGACGACCTGGTTGTTTCTGAGCGCGTCGAACGCGCCGGTAATCTGGTCGTAGCGCTGGATAGTCAGGTCGCCACCGAACTCTTCTTTGAGTTGGTCGGCGGCACCTGCGCCGGTGGTCCCCTTCTGGACACCGACTGTCTTGCCTTTGAGGTCCTCTTTCGCGGAGATGTCGCCGTTCTCGAGGACGACGATGGTCTGGTACGCGGTGAAGTACGGGTCGGAGAAGTCGATCTTCTCTGCGCGTTCTTCGGTGATGGTCATCGCGGACATGATGACACGGAAGTTCCCGTTGTTGAGCGACGGGATGATACCGTCGAAGCTGGTCTTCTGGAACTCGTGCTCGTAGCCTAGTTCGTCGCTGAAGACTGCCTGTGCGATGTCGACGTCGAAGCCGGTGAGTTCGCCATCGGTGGTCTCCCACTCGAATGGACGGTACGGAATGTCCGAACCGATGGTAATCGTCTCACTGCCGCCACCGCCGCCGCCGAGACAGCCAGCCAACGTAAACGCGGCCGCTGCCCCTGCAGAGCCCTTCAGATAGGTACGACGTTTCATAACAAACCACGGTAGCACACCCCCATATAACACTTCTTCGGTCTGAGACTCGATTCACGTCGATTTTGGTGAAAATTGCCAACAAACGAGCTGAATGAATAGAAATACCCCCCATACTCAGAAGATATCCAATATTTAGAATTAGTCTGGTATAATTCTCTAATCATCTCTCCAATTTCTGATTCCTATAAAATTGTGTTGTCACTAGTGGCTAGAAGTCAGATACCGAGTCAGTGTTCGACGGTCGTGCTCCAGTCGGCGTCGTTGGTGATGTGGTGAGTCAGTCGGCGTCGTTGATGATGTGGCGAGTCAGTCGGCGTCGTTGGTGATGGTATCTCGCGGACGGGGGAGACCACCGCGGACCAAGAACGCGGCGGCGACGACGAGTACGAGGGCGACGACAGTCCCACCGAGGTGGGCCAGTTGGAGCGCCGGGCCGTACACCTGTCTTCCGACGATGAGTAAGGTGACGACGACGACACTCGCGGGAGCAGTGACCAGTCGGAGTCGGCCGTAGACGTCCGCGCGAGACCCGTGGGCGGCGTTCGCCCAGAGCGTCGCGGCGACGAGTGCGGCGTAGGTCGTGAGGCCGACGACGTAGTACGTCGCTTGCGTCAGCGGGCCGAACGAGACGAACGCGTGCGGTGCGAGGATGAGCATGATGGGTGCGCCGACGAGCGCAACTCGGATGGCGTCTGCGACACGTGGAATCCCACGCTCAGAGAGCCCCCACGCGGCGGCGGCGACGACGGCGGTGAAGATGGAGGTTGCGACGACGTAGTGCGCGGTGAGGATGACCCACTCGTACTCGGTGACGGTGAGCGCACCGAGGACGATTTGGAACGGGAGAATCGCGGTGGCGACGACGAGCGCCCAGCGAACGCGTGCTGCGACGCCTTCGCGCCACGCTTTCACCGTCGTTCCGAGGATGAGGAAGCCAGTGAGCATGGCGACGAGGCGGTGGAACCACTCGATGAAGCTGCCCCAGTTGGCGGGGAACAGTCCGAGGAATCCGTCACAGAACGGCCAGCGACCGTCACACGTCAGTCCGGCACCCGAGGCGGCGGTGTAGACCCCGAGAACCATCAGGATGCCAGTCATCGCGGCGGCACCCGCGAGGAGGCGGCGAAGCCGAGGTGTCATACGCGGGGGTCAGGCCTGCGCAAACTTATATCACTCAGGTTCGGGCGTCGAAGCTGCCTCGGGTGGTCACGCACGCTCGACGTCCACGAATCGTCCATCTCCGTCGAGCGTCTCGGTCTCGACTCTGTGCCAGTCGTATCTCCGCAACTCGTAGCCGTGTTCGTGGGAGAACGCGGTGGCAGTCGGGGCAGACGTGACACCCACCGGACGTATATCGATTTCAGTCCGAAATCCAATAGAAATGTATTTCAGCGAACATATTTTGGCTCAGAGCGCCTCCTCGATATCGGGGGAGAAAGATGAACCAACTGTGGCCCAAGCGGGGGTTTGTGGCACTCTGTGTGCTGCTGGGACTCCTCGTCACTGGTGTCGGAGCGGTGGCGGCAGACGAACTGTTCGACGAACACGACACCGACGGTGAAGAGTGTGACCTTCTGTACGCCGACGCGTACGCAGAAATCGACACGCTCGCGGAGCGACTTCCGGTCGACCACGTGTTAGAAGCGGACGTGCTCGGACCGATTCAGGCAGTCGTCTCGCAACTCGACTACGACGTGAAGACGCGTGGCTGTGCGGTCGAATCGGCCTGAGCGGCTATCTTTTTTGGGTGTCCTTCGACCGAGTCCGAGAGACGAGTCGTCCCATTCAAGTCAATTCAGTTGGACGCCGGGATATGAACGAGCGACTCGCATCTCGGGCCGACCGTCTCGACGCGTACCTCGACGAGACCGGCCTCGAGGCAGTCTGGTTCGCCCGCCCGAACTCGTTTGCGTGGCTCCTCGGCGGCGACAACGTCGTCGACCGCGACTCGTCCGTCGGCGTCGCGGCCGCCGGGTACGACGGCGACGAGTTCCACGTCGTGACCGACAACATCGAAGCGACTCGACTTCTCCACGAGGAAGTGCCGCACGAAGACGTGCGAATCCACCAGTACCAGTGGTACGAAGGCTCCCTCGAATCCGGCGTCGCAGCGGTCTCACCCACGCCAGCGGCCGCCGACTTCGACGTCCCCGAGTTCGACGCTGTCGACGCGGGGGAACTCCGCCAACCACTCACCGAAGACGACGTCGACGCGTTCCGAGAACTCGGCCGTGACGTGGCGAGCGCCGTCGAACGCGTCTGCCGACAACTCGAACCGCAGGACATGGAGACCGAAGTCGCCTCGGGACTCCGGGTCACCCTCGGTGCGATGGGCATCGAGACGCCCGTCGTCCTCGTCGGTGGAAGCCGACGCGCCCAAAAATATCGTCACTACACACCGACCCAAGAGCGTATCGGCGACTACACACTCGTCTCTGTGACGGCACAACGAGACGGCCTCTACGCGAGTTGTACGCGCACCGTCGCCTTCGACGCTCCCGATTGGCTCGAGTCGCGTCACCAAAAGACGATGCAGGTCGAGACGAACGCGCTGGCGGCGACGCAACGAGTGGCCGCAGACGGTGGAACTGCTGGTGACGTGTTCGACGTCATCCGCGACTCGTACGACGAGGTTGGCAACTCCGACGAGTGGTTGAACCACCACCAGGGAGGGGCCGCAGGCTACGCCGGACGCGAGTGGTTCGCACGTCCCGGTGGTGACGACCCAGTCTCCGTCCCGATGGCGTACGCCTACAACCCGACCATCGAGGGCGCAAAGAGCGAAGACACCGTCCTCGTCACCGACGAGACTATCGAGGTGTTGACGACGACCGGTCAGTGGCCGACGGAGACGGTCACAGATACCACTGGCGAGGTGGAACTCGAACGCCACGGAATTCTTCACATCAATTTAGAGTAATTTTTTGGCGGAGAATCGGCCCAACACTGGCCGACGCCCGTCGGCGGTTCGACTATCGTCGAAGTTCTCGTTCGACGGCGTTGGATAGTTTTTTGCCTCCAGCGCGTGCAGGTCTAAATCATGGGACTGGACGACGATTCACGGGAATATCACCGGCGTGACCCGCCTGGTAAAATCGAGATTGCGACGACAAAGCCGACGAACACACAACGGGACCTGAGTCTCGCGTACTCACCGGGCGTGGCGGCACCGTGCCGTGACATCGCCGACGACGAGGACGCGGCCTACGAGTACACCTCGAAGGGGAACCTCGTGGGTGTCGTCTCGAACGGGACGGCCGTCCTCGGACTCGGAGACATCGGCGCATCGGCGTCGAAACCCGTCATGGAGGGGAAGGGCGTCTTGTTCAAGCGCTTCGCCGACATCGACGTGTTCGACATCGAACTCGACATCACCGACGTCGACGACTTCGTCGCCGCGACGAAGGCGATGGAACCGACGTTCGGTGGCATCAATCTGGAGGACATCAAGGCTCCGGAGTGTTTCGAGATCGAACAACAACTCCGCGAGCAGATGGACATCCCCGTCTTCCACGACGACCAGCACGGGACGGCCATCATCTCCGGTGCGGCCCTCCTCAACGCGGCAGACATCCTCGACAAGGAACTCGACGAACTCGACATCGTCTTCTCCGGTGCGGGTGCGTCCGCACTCGCCACGGCACGGTTCTACGTCTCGCTCGGCGCGAAGAAAGAGAACATCACGATGTGCGACTCCTCTGGCATCATCACCGAGTCGCGCGTCGAAGCAGGCGACGTCAACAAGTACAAAGCCGAGTTCGCCCAGCCAGTCGAAGAGGGCGACCTCGCCGACGCCATGGCGGGTGCGGACGTCTTCGCCGGCCTGTCTATCGGCGGTATCGTCTCCCAAGAGATGGTCCAGTCGATGGCCGAAGACCCCATCATCTTCGCGATGGCGAACCCGGACCCCGAAATCACCTACGAGGACGCCAAGAGCGCCCGTGACGACACGGTCATCATGGCCACGGGGCGCTCCGACTACCCGAACCAGGTGAACAACGTCCTCGGATTCCCGTTCATCTTCCGCGGCGCACTCGACGTGCGGGCGACCGAAATCAACGAGGCGATGAAGCGCGCGGCCGCCGAGGCACTCGCAGAACTCGCCCGACAGGACGTGCCCGACGCCGTCGTCAAAGCCTACGGCGACCACCCGCTGCAGTTCGGTCCCGACTACCTCATCCCCAAGCCGCTCGACCCCCGCGTGCTGTTCGAAGTCGCGCCGGCGGTCGCACAGGCGGCACAGACCTCTGGTGCGGCCCGCAAGCGTCTCGACATGAACGAGTACCGCGAGCGCCTCGAGGCACGCCTCGGGAAATCTCGCGAGATGATGCGCGTCGTCCTCAACAAGGCGAAGTCCAATCCGAAGCGGGTCGCACTCGCCGAGGGAACCAACGAGAAGATGATTCGGGCGGCCTACCAGATGCAAGAAGAAGGCATCGCCCAGCCCATCCTCATCGGCAACACCAAACGCATCCTCCGGAAGGCCGAAGAGTTGGGCCTCGATTTCGACCCCACCATCGCCAACCCGCGTGACGGCGAGTGGGACCACTACGCCGACCGACTGTACGAACTCCGCCAGCGAAAGGGCATCACGGAGTCCGAGGCGAGCGAACTCATCCGCCGCGACTCCAACTACTTCGCCAGCATCATGGTCGAGACGGGCGACGCCGACGCGATGCTCACGGGGCTTACCCACCACTATCCCGCTGGGCTTCGGCCACCGCTGCAGGTCGTCGGCACTGCCGAGGACGCGAACTACGCGGCCGGTGTCTACATGATGACGTTCAAGAACCGCGTGGTCTTCTGTGCCGACACGACGGTCAACCTCGACCCCGACGAGGAGATTCTCGCGGAGATTACGAAACACACCGCGAAACTCGCCCGCCGGTTCAACATCGAACCGCGTGCGGCGCTCCTCTCGTACTCTAACTTCGGCAGCGTCAACAACGAAGGGACGGCAAAGCCCCGTAACGCGGCCAAGTTGCTGCAGGACGACCCAGAAGTCGACTTCCCCGTCGACGGCGAGATGCAGGCCGACACGGCACTCGTCGAGGACATCCTCGAAGGGACCTACGACTTCGCAGAACTCGAAGAACCGGCGAACGTGCTCATCTTCCCGAACCTCGAAGCGGGGAACATCGGTTACAAACTCCTCCAGCGCCTCGGCGGTGCAGAGGCCATCGGCCCGATGCTCGTCGGCATGGACAAACCGGTCCACGTCCTCCAGCGCGGCGACGAAGTGAAAGACATCGTCAACCTCGCGGCGACGGCAGTCGTGGACGCGCAAGAAGAGTAAGGCGGTAACCGCACGGAACCGAACCGAGCGTAGCGAGGTTCGGATTTTTCCCTCCAGATTTTTGCGGTGACGGTGAGCGAAGCGAACCCGAACCGGAAAGAGGTGGTGCGACGCCCCTGCGCCGACAGCGCAATCGGGGCATGTGTTCAAGAACATACGTGCGAGAATCGTTCCATGGAGGTTACACTCGCCGCCGCGGCACTCGTCTTCGGTATCGTCGCGCTCGGCGGTTTCGTCACTGGCGTCAACGGATTCGGATTCTCTGTCGTCGGCACCGCGCTTCTCGCGGCCACGATTGGGCCGCAGACGGCCGTCGTCGTGATGATTCTCCCAATTCTCGCAGGAAACGTCTCGCTCGTCCGTGAACTCGACCGGACGAGTATGCAATCGTGTGTTCGTCGGTTCTGGCCCTACGTCGCCGGGGCACTCGTCGGGACCGTCGTCGGCATGCTTTTGTTGTCGGTGATTCCGACCCAACCACTGACGCTCGCACTCGGGGTGTTCGTCCTCGTCTACGTCGCCTTTTCCCAACCGTGGGTGTCGATTCCCGGTGAGCGACGACTCCGAACACTCTGTTTCACCGATGGAACCGGGATGAAAGCGGCCCTCGGCCTCGTCTCCGGTCTCGTCTTCGGCGCGAGTAACGTCGGCGTGCAGGTCATCGCCTACCTCCAGTCGCTGGAGTTAGACCGACAAACGTTCGTCGGCGTCGTCGCGATGATTTTCCTCGGTATCTCGACGGTCCGGGTCGTGATGGCGTCCGCTCTCGGCCTGTTCGGTGGGGGCGACGTCTTGCTGTTGTCTGCTGTCGCGGCCGTGCCTGGACTCCTCGGTGTGAGCGCTGGAAAGTGGGTCCGGCCACGACTACCTGTGTCGTACCAGCAGGTCGGCACGATGGGGCTCCTGTTCGTCATCGGTCTCCGACTAACGAGTCGGGGAATCGGATTTTGAGGAGGGTCAGTCGCCCGCCCGGCCTTCGAACCGAGACGGTGGGAGGTAACTCACGTCGGTGTCGCTCTCGGTGTCGAAGTCGAGCGGTTCGGGGAGGACACAGCGGTCGGCCTGCCTGTTGACGTGTTCGTACTCCGCGGGTGAGTTGGCGAGTGGGTGTGCCGGGTTGTCCCTGCTGTCGATGCGGGCGGCGCGCACCTCGTCGAAGCCGGCGATTCGGGCCTGAATCCCGCGCCAGTGGTGTTCGCTACCTGGTGGGACGACGATTCGCTTCGGTGACTTCCAGTCGGGGTGGTTGCCGGCGAGAACGGCGTTGTTCACGTTCGCGGCGAGGTCGTCGTGGTCGACGAGGACACCGACGCGGGAACCCGGCGGTGCACGGTGAGCGAGGACGTCCAATCCGAGGTGGAGCGCCCGATACTCCGAGATGTTGTTGTTCGGAGCAGCGTCGGAGAATGCGATACGGGCGACTCGCTCACCGTCACGGGTTTCTATTACGGCACCGAGTCCGCCGCCGTTCGGTCGGTACGACCCGTCTGTCGCCACGTAGAAGTGACGGTGATGGGTCCGCGGTGGGTGCGCGATGTGGGGCGTTGGCGAGTCGTCGAACAAGTCCCTGAGGGTGGGACGGCCGGTCACGGCCATACGAATCGTTCGGAGATGGTCGATAATAAACATACCCCGTCCCTGCGGGCGAATATTGCTATATTATATAACTAGAATATATATAGCCAAATCGGGGAAACGACTAGGGAAAGACAATGGATATAAGAACGGCCGACGCAATCTTTCTCCGATGACTGATAGCAATTCTCACATCGGACGTCGGTCCTACTTGAAGCTCGCTGGAGGCGCTGCGGCCTCCGCTGCACTCGCCGGTTGTACCGGTGGCGGTGACGAAGAGGAGACGACGACGGCAGCAGAAGAGACGACGACGGAAACTGGCGGCGAAGAGACGACGACCTCGACGCCAGAAGAATCGACCGAACCGTTCAACGTGACGATTACGCAAGGCCAGATGCCTTCGGGTCTCGACCCGCAGGACCACCGTGAGACGCCGACAGACATCGTCGTTCTGCACGCGTACGATGGTGTACTGACCCGTGACGCAACCGGTGCGATGCAGACTGCACTCGCGACGAACTACGAGCGAATCGAGGGCGAAAACGCCGTTCGGTTCGACATCCGTGAGGGCGTCACGTTCCACAACGGCGAGGAACTCACGCCCGAAGACGTCGCGTTCAGTATCAACCGCGTCGTCGACGAGGACGTCAGCTTCGCGAGCCCACAGTCCGACCAGCTCGCTGGCGTCGCCAGCGCAGAGGTCATCGAGGGCGAGAACGCCGTGAAGGTGAACAACTCGTCGCTCAACCCCATCGTCTTCTCCGAATTTGCGACCTATCTCGACGTGATGCAGCAGTCGTGGGTCGAAGGGAACAGCAAGGCGTTCATCAGCCAGAACATGAACGGAACGGGTCCGTTCAAACTCGACTCCTACACCGAAGACGAGGAAGTCGTCCTCTCGCGCTACGAGGATTACTGGAAGGAACCTGCAGCGGTCGAGACGCTCACCTTCCGCGCCGCATCCGAAGCGAGTACGCGTGTGAACCAACTCCTGCAGGGCGAGACGGACGTCATCGTCAACGTCCCGCCGCAGGAAGTCCAGCGTGTCAACAACAACGAGAACACCCGTGTCGCCGCGGCACCATCGACGCGTATCATCTACAACGCGATGCGCTACGACGTCGAACCGTTCGACTCCGTGAAGTTCCGCCAGGCGATGAACTACGCCATCGACCTCGAGAGCATCGTCCAGAACGTTCTCGGTGGCTTCGGTGCGCAGACGAGTCAACCGACGCTTCCCGAGTTCGTCGGCCACAACGAAGACCTCGACCCGTACCCGTACGACCCCGAGATGGCCGAACAACTCGTCGAAGAGTCCGGCTACGCCGGCGCAGAAATCGAACTCAACACGCCGGTCGGCCGCTACCTGAAAGACCTCGAAATCTCGCAGGCAGTCGCAGGATACATCGACGAACTCCCGAACGTGTCGGCGTCGGTCCGCCAGCGCGACTTCGGTTCGCTCGTCGACGAACTCCTCGCCGGGTCCATCGAAGAACGCCCGCACTGGTTCCTCATTGGCTGGGGCGAAGCGACGTTCGACGGCGGTCTCGTCATGACGGCACTGCTGTCGTCTGAGGGACTGCTCACGACGTGGCAGAACGAAGAGTTCGACTCGCTCCTCGAACAGGCTGGCAACCAGTCCGGAGACGAACGCGACGCGACGCTCCAGGAAGCAAACACGCTGGCACACGAAGAGTGTCCGTGGATCTTCCTGAACCAGCAGTTCAGTGTCTACGGCGTCAACGACTCCATCGCGTGGGAAGCCCGCTCCGACGAGCGTATCGATGCGTACGACATGAGCCTGAAGTAGTCGATGTCACTGTCGAGGTTCCTCATCAAACGCTCGCTCCAGGGGCTGTTCGTCATCTGGGGGGTCATCACGGTCGTCTTCGGTCTCCGGTTTATCTCACCGGGGGACCCGGCGAACGTGCTGTTACCGCCCGACGTCGACCCGGAGGTCAGAGCGCAGGTCATCGCGGAACTCGGGCTCAACGAACCCCTGTACGTCCAGTACTGGGAGTTCATCTCGGGCATCCCGTTCGGTGACCTCGGGCTCTCACTCGTGACGAGAACGCCAGTCGCGTCTCGCGTCGTCACGAAACTCCCGGCCACACTCGAACTGGCGATTGCAGCGACTATCGTCGCAGTCATCATCGCGATTCCGCTGGGCGTCGTCTCAGCGACGCGACGACACGAACCCGCCGACTACGGCGCGACGGTGTTCTCGCTGGTCGGCATCAGTACGCCGAACTTCTGGCTGGGCGTGATGCTCATCCTGGTGCTCGCGGTGCAACTGAACCTGTTTCCGACGAGTCAGCGTCCCATCGGTATCGATGGCATCCTCTTGCTCGTCCTCGATGGGGACCTCGGCGCGGCAGCAGATGGACTCGGCACGTGGTTGTGGCACATCACACTGCCCGCGATTACTCTGGGGACCTACTTCACCGCGCTCATCACGCGTCTCACTCGCAGCGGTATGCTCGACCAGTTAGGTCGAACGTACGTCAGAGCATCGCGAGCGAAGGGCCTTCCCGAGACACTCGTCCGCTACAAGCACGTGCTTCGAAACACACTCATCCCGGTTATCACCGTCATCGGCCTGCAACTCGGTACGCTCATCGGTGGTGCTGTCATCACCGAGGCCGTCTTCGCGTGGCCGGGACTGGGGACGTTAATCATCAACAGCATCAACGCACGCGACTGGCCGGTCCTTCAGGGGTCGCTCATCGTCGTCGCAGTTGGTTTCGTCCTCGTGAACATCCTCGTAGACGCGCTGTACGCCTACGTCAACCCACAGGTGGCCTACGATTGAACCAGGCCGTTAATCGATGATATCGGAACGAACAATCAGAAACCTTCGCCGGGAACTAAACCGAAGTTTTCTCGCGAAGATTGGCATCGCCGTCGTCGTCCTCATAGTAGCGATGGCCATCTTCGCGCCGTTTATCTCGCCGTATAGTCCGGGACAACAGAATCTCGAAAATGCACGCCAACCACCCCTCGGATTCAGCACGAAAGAGACCAAGGAGGTGACGAAGATGGACAACGGAAGTGTCGTCATCGAAGATGGCCAAGTCGTCACCGAAACACAAACGGTGTACACGAACGCCTCGGTGGCACACCCCCTCGGGACCGACGGTAACGGGCGAGACATCCTCTCCCGTATCATCTACGGTGCCAGAACGTCCATCCTCGTCGGTCTGTTCGGCACGTCGCTCGCTGCACTCATCGGTGTCCTCGTCGGTCTCTCGGCGGGGTTCTACCGTGGGCGCGTCGACGACTTGCTGATGCGCGGAGCGGACATCATGCTCGCGTTCCCGTCGCTCGTCCTCGCAATCGCCCTCGTGGGCGTCTGGGGGCAAGCACAGGCACCGATACCCGACCCGTTCGTCGTCTCCGGAATCGCACCAGCGTTCCGGTCCGCCATCGGGTTGTCGACAGGGATGCCCGACACAATCGTCCTTCCGGGGACGGTTATCGTGGTCGTCGCCCTCGTCAACTGGGTGTGGTTCGCCCGTGTCGCACGCGGCGAAGCGCTCTCTATCCGCGAAGAGGAGTACGTGAAAGCCGCGCGCGCACTCGGTGCGAGCGACGGTCGGACGGTGCTTCGGCACGTCCTCCCCAACGCAATCACGCCAATTCTCGTGCTCGCGACGATTCAGGTCGCCGCGATTATCTTGCTGGAATCCGCACTGTCGTTCCTCGGCTTTTCCGGGGCCGACGTGTCGTGGGGCTTCGACATCGCACTCGGCCGGCAGTATCAGTCCACTGCGTGGTGGATTTCGACGATGCCCGG
The DNA here is from genome assembly GCF_009674625.1 of Haloferax marinum. Lineage (GTDB taxonomy): Archaea > Halobacteriota > Halobacteria > Halobacteriales > Haloferacaceae > Haloferax > Haloferax marinum. Next base: position 2,661,460 of record NZ_WKJQ01000001.1, read on the forward strand.
TCTCGCCATCGTGGTGACGGTCATCGGATTGAACCTCGTCGGCGATTGGCTCAGAGACGCACTCGACCCCGGTATCGAAGGGGAGGGAGGTGTCTGAGATGGCAAATCCCATCCTCAAGATTCGGAACCTGACGACCCGCTTTTTCACCGAAGAAGGGCAGGTCAACGCAGTCGAATCCGTCTCGTTCGACGTCGAAGACGGGGAAATCTTCGGTATCGTCGGCGAATCCGGGTCCGGAAAGTCGGTCACCGCGTTGTCGGTCATCGACCTCATCGAGTCACCCGGCCGCGTGACCGAAGGCGAAATCTGGTATCGCAACGAAGCGCTCGCAGAGGAGTTCCGTGGGTCGCGTCCAGCGGCCGTCGACGGCGACTTCGTCGACGTCCGACAACTCCCCGAAGGCGTCCGTCGGTCGCTTCGCGGTCCGTCGTTCAGCATGGTGTTTCAGGACCCGATGAGCAGTTTCAACCCGTCTCTCACCGTCGGCGAGCAGATCGCCGAAGCGGTAGAGGTCCAACGCCGTGCCCGGTCGAACCCGCGCAGCACTCGCTCGCGGACGCAAGGCTACGGCCTCGGGTCGCTCATCGCCGATACACTGCTCCCCTCGCAGAGTTACGTCTCCGAAGAGAGCATGGAGCGAGCAGTCGAACTGCTCGACCAGGTCGGAATTCCAGACCCGGAAGACCGGGCCGACGAGTACCCACACCAGTTCTCTGGTGGGATGCTCCAGCGAGCGATGATTGCACAGGCGCTCGCCGGCGAACCCGACATCCTCGTCGCGGACGAACCGACGACGGCACTCGACGTGACGATTCAAGCGCAGATTCTCAACTTGCTCCGCGACCTGCAAGAACGCGAAGGCATGAGCATCCTGATGATTACTCACGACCTGGGCGTCATCGCTCGGATGTGTGACCGCGTCGGCGTCATGTACGCGGGAGAAATCGTCGAACGAGGCCCGCTCGGGGAGATATTCGACGCACCCGTTCACCCGTACACCCAAGGGTTGCTCGGGTCGATTCCGGACGTGGACGACCCTTCGACACGCCTCGAACCCATCTCGGGGAACGTCCCGAGTCTCATCGACTCGGAGATGCCAGACGCGTGTTACTTCGCAGACCGGTGTCCCAAAGCTATGAACGACTGTCTGACTCGCATTCCGGAGTACGAACTCGACGGCCGACACAGTGTCCGCTGTGTACTCGCAGAGCGCGAGTACGACCCGACGGAGGCTATCGACTCGGAGGTGTTGGCCGATGATTGAACGACGTGAATCGTCGGCGTGCTCACCGGAACGGAGTTCTGGAGGTGTTGGCCGATGACTGAGCCACTCCTCGAAGTCCGTGACCTCCAGAAGTACTACTTCGAACGGGACACGTTCATCGACACGCTGCTCGGCCGCGAGCGGCAGAGCGTCAAAGCAGTAGACGGAATCTCGTTCGAAATCGAACCCGGTGAGACCCTGGGACTCGTCGGCGAGTCCGGCTGTGGGAAGTCGACGACCGGTGAGACGCTGCTTCGCCTCCGAGAGGCGACCGGAGGGTCGGTCCGTTTCGACGGGCAAGACGTCTTCGAGATGGACTCAGAGGAACTCAAGGCGTTCCGCAAGGACGTCCAAATCGTCTTCCAGGACCCGTTCTCGAGTCTCGACCCGCGGATGACTATCGGAGACATCATCGTCGAACCGCTGAAGATACACGACATCCCCGAGGACCCTGGCGACCAGTCGAAGCGTGAGTGGCGGCGCACCAAAGCGGGCGAGTTACTGAAGCGCGTCGGCCTCTCGGCCACGCAACTCGACCGGTACCCACACGAGTTCTCCGGTGGGCAGCGCCAGCGTATCGGCATCGCCCGTGCACTCGCGCTCGAACCCGACTTCATCGTGCTCGACGAACCGGTGTCCGCGCTCGACGTGAGTGTCCAAGCACAGGTGCTGAACCTACTCGGCGACCTGCAAGAGGAGTTCGGTCTCACCTACCTCTTTATCGCTCACGACCTCTCGGTCGTCCGCCACATCTGTGACCGCGTCGCGGTGATGTATCTCGGCAACATCGTCGAGTTCGGGCCGACCGACGAACTGTTCGAGTCGCCGAAACACCCCTACACGAAGGCACTCTTGGAGAGCGTCCCACGACCATCGACGTCCGAACACGGCCGCCGCGTGGACGCACTCTCCGGCGACGTTCCGTCGCCGCGGAACCCACCGTCCGGATGTCGCTTCCGAACCCGTTGTCCGCAGGTCATCCCCCCGTCCGACCTCGACATCGACCAGGAGACGTACCGCGCCGTGATGGACCTCCGTGACGCACTCGTCGTCGGCGACGTCAACCCAGACCACATCTGGGACGCCGCCGACCCCGAACGCGTCGACGAAGAAGCGTTCATCGACGAAGCACGGTCCCGCCACGTCGACGCCGAACTTCGCGGTGAAGTCGCCGGCGTGGTCGACACTGCGCTCGGATATCTCGCAGAGGGCGACGACGCACGGGCCGAAGAGACGCTCCGAAACCGATTCGAGAGTCCGTGTGAGACGCGACGCCCAGGCGTTGGCGACGCTACGCACCCTGCTGCGTGCCACCTCTACGAGGGTTCAGACGAGGTGACCGTCATCGAGACGAACGCGAGCGAACCGCTCGAAGCGGACGACTGAGCGAACTTCAGTCGGTCGTTTTTCTCCACTGCTCTCCGTTCGGTGAGTCACACGTCTGTTCCGGCGAAACCGCCACACATCGAAACGTTCAGGCCCCCACCGAGCACATCACCGCTGTGACACGGTATCGCAACCTCGTGCTGTTCGTCGTCCTCGCCGCTGTCTGGGGGTCGGCGTTTATGGCTATCAAAGCCGGATTGGAGTTCTTCCCACCGGTGCTCTTCGCCGCCCTCCGTTACGACATCGCCGGGGTGATAATGCTCGTCTACGCACTCTACGTGACAGACTCGCCACTCCCCCGTGGTCGAACAGAGTGGACCGAAATCGCTATCGGCGCAATCTTCCTCATCGCGGCCTACCACGCGCTGTTGTTCATCGGTGAGACGGACCCGGCCGTCACGAGTGCCGCTGCGGCCGTCATCGTGAGTCTCAGTCCGGTTCTCACGTCTGGGTTCGCACGCGTGCTCCTCCCGAGCGAGCGACTGACCAAACTCGGTATCGTCGGACTCCTCCTCGGACTCGTCGGCGTGGCCGTCCTCTCGGAACTCGACCCGCAGAATCTACTCGCCGGTGGCACCGTCGCAAAGCTTCTCATCCTCGGTGCAGCGGCGTCGTTCGCTCTCGGGTCGGTCCTCACCCGCCGCCTCGAATCAGAGATGCCGATAGAGACGATGGAAGCGTGGTCGATGCTCGGCGGAGCGCTGTTGATGCACATCGTCTCGGTGGGACTCGGAGAGTCGTTCACCGAGGTCGTCGTGAACACGGAGTCGCTTCTCGCACTCGGCTATCTGTCCATCGCCGCGAGTGCAATCGGCTTCCTCATCTACTTCGACTTGCTCGAACAGTTGGGTCCCATCGAAATCAATCTCGTCTCCTACGTGGCACCGATATTCGCCGCACTCGCTGGGTGGGCGTTCTTGAGCGAAGTGCCGAACGTCGCTACTGCGAGCGGATTCGGCCTCATCTTCCTCGGCTTCGTCCTCCTGAAACGCGGGGCGATTCGGCGTGAACTCCGCCACCGGTTCGGCAGTGCGTCCTCACCGAGCGACTCAGACTGAGGTAGTGACCGAGGCCGAGGCGGAGACTGAGCGTCTGTTTTCAGTTCTATCGTCGGTTCTGCGTTCGGTTCTGCGTTCGGTTCGACCTTCGATTCTATCTTCAGTTACTCGTCGATTCGTTCGACTGCTGTGACCTCACCAACCATCGACCAGCCGTCTTCACCCGGTGCTCGACGACCGACGATGACCGACTCGTTGTCGTCAGTCGTCGCGAATCGATACAGTGCGTCGTCGCCGGTTCGTGTCCCTTCTGCCTGAAACTCCGTCTGGAAGAACTCTGCGCTCTTTAGCGAAAACGTGTCTTCGATGTCGTCGCCGACGACGAGACGCATCGCCTTCGGGTGGATGTTGTACATACGCTTGGCGACTCGGTTGAGATCCGACATGGTTCGCCAGTCGTTCCCCTGAAGTAAATCGATACGGGAACGCCGTCGGCTCCGACACCGGGTCTTGCAGGCACAACCCACCTTTTCCCTCCGTTAGGATGGCAGACTGTCTCACAGGGGGTCATATTTCGTTATTCCTAACTAGCAACTTGATGGGGGTCGTGTGTGTCGATTTGTGTGCGCATAACGTCACGTTCGGTCGGCATATTCAACTGACCGTTACAGTTCAATATTACAGATGGTAATTCAGAAGAAAAACGTTAGAAGCGTCTATAAACGGTTAAATGACTTCTCAGGCGCGCATGAAATTTCATATTTACCAGAATATCTCCGATAAATGAGGGTGAAACGAAGTGAATCCTCGCACGTAATTATGACCCCTCGTGTCGTTATAGAAGATGCAGGTTCCCCGCTATGTCGAATTCATCAACCAACCTCCCCCGCGAACGCATCTCCAGACTCCGGGAGATGGTCGCAGACGAACAGCAACTACCGACCGGTGTGAGACTCGTCGCAGCACCCCTCCGCTTCGTCGGGTTTTGGGCCGCAGTCGCCCTCCCCTTCCTGTACGTGCCACTCTTGTTCGGTGGCCTGCAGGCGAGCGAACTTACGGTCTTCGTGGCGCTCGTCGCCCTCAACGCTCTCGCACTCGTTATCGGTCACAACTACGCCCGTTCGTAATCACCGGGTCGCCCCTCCTCCACTCCGACTTTTTACGGATATCCCGACTGCGATAGTGTTCTGTTAATCCACGATATTCCGCTGTGAACGGAAATCGGGGTTCTTTATTCTCGGCCAGTCGTCGATTCGGGTATGTCGCTCGAGATGGTCCCGTTGGGACGAACCGGAACGAAGGTTTCGGAACTCGCGTTCGGTACGTGGCGATTTGGCCGACAGAACGACACCGGCGACGTCGAAGTCGGTGCCGCACAGGCACACTCACTTCTCGACGCCTACGCCGCTGCAGGTGGGAACTTCATCGACACTGCAGACATGTACGGAGACGGTGCGAGCGAGACGTACATCGGCGAGTGGCTTTCGAGTCGCGACCGAGAGGACTTCGTCGTCGCGTCGAAGATATTCTGGCCAACTCGCGACGACGCCAACGGCCGCGGCCTCAACCGCAAACATCTCCGCCGACAGATCGACCGCATCCTCGACCGACTCCGGACCGACTACGTGGACCTGCTGTACATCCACCGCTGGGACGACGACACCCCCGTCGAGGAGTTCATGCGCACGCTCGACCAGTTCGTCCGCGACGGGAAGGTGAACTACCTCGGAACCTCCACGCTCGACCCGAACGCCTGGAAGGTCGTCAAGGCGAACGAGTTAGCCGACCGCCGGGGGTACGAACCCTTCCGAATCGCACAACCGCGGTACAACGTCGTCAACCGAGAAGTCGAGGGCAACTATCTCGAGATGTGTGCGGACTACGACATCGGCGTCATCCCGTGGTCACCGCTCGCGGGTGGCTTTCTCACCGGCAAGTACGCTCGCGACGAGACCCCGCCGCCGGACTCCCGCGCCGCGAACGACCAGCGGTTCGCGGATTCGTATCTCACCTCGGAGAACTTCGACGCGCTCGACGCCGTCGAGTCAGTCGCTGCAGCGGTCGGTGCGTCGCCCGCACAGGTGAGTCTCGCGTGGCTCATGCACCACCCACAGGTGACGGCACCGGTCATCGGTGCGCGGACCGTTGACCAACTCCAAGAGAACGTCGTCGCCGCCAACATCGACCTCTCTGCCGACCAGTTCGAGCGTCTCTCGGCCGCCAAACGTCACCTCTCGGTGTAGAGCGTCCAAACCGTCAGGTGTAGGTGTCGCGGGCGGGAACTACCGACTATGACCGACGACTCGTTCGACTCCGAGGCGTACGTCGACGAACTCCGAGCGAAGCGGCGTGAGAAAGACGACTTCTTCGACACCCACCCGCAGTCGCCGATTCCACCGGCAGAGCGCGACGCGTTCGACGGCCTGGACTACTTCGACCCGGACCCGGAGTACCGCGTCTCTGCGACCGTCGAGACCCACGCCGACCCCGAACCCGTCGTGATGGACACCTCGGCCGGCCGCGAAGTTCGGTATCTTCGCGTCGCGACCTTCCACTTCGAACTGCGTGGCACCGACCTCGAACTCGGTGCGTACCAACAGGAACACGAAGACACGCCCACGCTCTTCGTCCCGTTCCGCGACAAGACCACCGGGCAGCAGACGTACGACGGTGGCCGGTACATGGAACTCACGCCGGACGTCCCGCTCGACGAACTCGACGACATCGTCGTGGACTTCAACATCGCCTACAACCCGTTTTGCGCCTTTACCGAGACGTTCGACTGTCCGCTTCCGCCGGAAGAAAACTGGCTCCCCGTCGTCGTCCCCGCGGGCGAGAAGAAATACGAGTCTCACTAGCGGCCGAAAGCGCAAGTTCCATATCAACTGCTTCCGGAGAAGATACCATATGGGACTCCTCAGTTCGCGCAACGCAGTCATCGGTATCGTCCTGATGGTCGTCGGGACGCTCGCGATGCTTCCGGCCACGCTTCCGAACGCTGACCAGTTCATGTCGTACGTGCTCGTCGTCGGCGCGGCGGCAGTCGTCGTCGGCACCTGGCTGGTCGGCACGTCTGAAAGCGGCCGCCCGGTCTAAGGCCCACGCTCTGCGAGGAATCGGCGTCGAAAAAAGCGGATTGTAGCGGATTTTAGGCGTCCGGTCCGGACCACTTCTGGAGCGTCGCCGAGGTGGACCCGGATTCGTCGGTCCAGACGAGGCGGACGGTTTGGTTGTTGAGGCTGCTTCCCGTAGTGTTTGGTCGGATTGTCACAGAGGTTCCTGCTTTGACATCGTTGCTGTTCCCTTGGAGTATCTCCCAAGAGACACTCTTACCGACGTTAGTTGGGTCGACCATGTCTGACTTGTTGTTCAGGTCGATTCCTGCGACCACATCTAGTTGACTGGAGCTAATCGCATCGCCGCTTTCGTGCGTAATCGTGAGGTTGCCGTCGAGACTCGAATTGTAGTCGAAGCTGAAACTCGCCTGCGGTGCGGTCGCCGTGTTTTCGCCGAGTCCGAGGACGAACGTCCCGATGACTGCCGCGAGGATGACCGTAATCGCGACCATCAGGATGACCCCGATGACCGGTGATACTGCGTCGTCGTCTGTGAATAGGTCAGTGAATTTCATAATTTCTGACAGTGTGTTCTGTTGAACATTATCGATATTTGAACCTAAAGCTGTCGGGGCGTCAGACGTTGAAGAAAACGATGAAAAGAACGTTACTGCTTAGGCGTTCGGTCCAGACCACTTCTGGAGCGTCGCCGAGGTGGAACCAGATTCGTCAGTCCAGACGATGCGGACAGTTTGGTCGTCGAGGGTTTCAGTGTCACCGAAAATTGTGATTTGTGATCCAGCCTTGACATCCACAGTCGATCCGCCTAAATCTGTCCACGTGTAACTCGACTCGGAACCTAGAGCAACATCTGTCGAACTAATATTCACACCGGTGGTCACCTCTAGCCGGTCAGAGTTTATCGCGTCACCACTCTCGTGGGTGATGTTCAGGTAGTCTGCTGAACTATCGTTGTAGTCGAAGCTGAAACTCGCCTGCGGTGCAGTGTTCCCGACTTGGTCGCCGAGCCCGAGGACGAATGTCCCGATGACGGCCGCGAGAATGACCGTAATTGCGACCATCAGGATGACTCCGATGACCGGCGATACCGCGTCGTCGTCTGTGAGTAGGTCAGTGAATTTCATAATTTCTGACTGTGTGTTCTGTTGAACAGTAACGACATTTGAACCTAAAGCTGTCGGGGCGTCAGACGCTGAAGAAAACGGAGGACGGAAAGTTGGTTACTGCTTAGGCGTCAGGTCCAGACCACTTCTGGAGCGTGGCCGAGTTGGAACCACTGTCAGAGGTCCAGACGATGCGGAACGTTGCGTCGTTGAAGTTGCTGCCACCAACTTTGATGGATGTTCCTGCAGAGACGTCTCCGCCGACGCCCATGTCGGCGAAGCTTCTGGAGTCGGTGGTACCAGCAAGCGAAAGTTCATCAGTACTGTTGTAGTGGTTGAACTGCCCGGTCGCAGTCAGGTTGATGCGGTCAGCACCAATTGCAGTCCCACTGTCGTGCGTCACAGTGAGGTTGTCGCTAGTATCGTCGACATCGGTGAAGTCGAAACTAAAGCTTGCCTGCGGAGCAGTGTCACCTACTTGGTCACCGAGACCAAGGACGAACGTCCCGATGACGGCAGCGAGGATGACGGTAATCGCGACCATCAGGATAACGCCGATAACCGGCGACACTGCGTCGTCGTCAGCGAGGAGGTCTTTGAAGTTCATCTATGCGTTGTAGGTCCACTTCTGGAGCGTAGACGAGGTGCTGCCACTTTCGGATGTCCAGACGATGCGGACGCTGTCGCCGTCACTGGGCGAAATAGTGAGGGTCGTACTGTCACCTGCACTGATTTTACCATCTGCTTCTACCCAGTTGTTCGATGCGCCGGCTGGGTTGATGACGCTAACACTGGAGTTCTCGATGGATTCGCCACTCTCGTGCGTGATGACCAAATTATCGCTCGTGCTGTTGTAGTCGAAACTAAAACTCGCCTGCGGTGCCGTTTCGCTCACTTGGTCACCGAGTCCGAGGACGAAGGTCCCGATGACGGCCGCCAAAATGACGGTAATCGCAACCATCAGGATGACCCCGATGACTGGGCTGACTGCGCGGTCTTCTGTGAAGAGATGTTTGAGTTGCATGGTATGTCCAACACCCGGACGGTGGTGTTGTTCCCGGACGACCTGGGTGCGCTGAACGCACGGGAGTGTGGGTGTCGCCCACGCTCCGTGCCCGGATTTCCGTCGCGGTGTGTGTAATCGTTGGTTACTCTCGGGTTACTTAAAGGTAGGTGCCAAATTAATGGTCGATTACCACCCTACAATCATCGTTTAATATACTATTTATAAGATGTTTAAATACTGAATGTCCTAGCTTCTTTCACAGTCAATCAATCAATTTGACATATACAGTGTATTTTTGCTGATATTCGTCGGTCGAGGCGGGGCGAGCGCGGTGTGCGACGTGGGAATTGGTGGGTCGAGCTGGTCCGTACGCTCGGGGGCCGCTCGCGCACACGTGAAAGTAATGTAAAAAATTCGAGTCACACAATTCGGCTGCCGAGAATCGGGGACGTCAGCAGAAGGCAGTCGCTCAGGAGTTAGTGTTCATCGAGAACGGTTCGTCCCCGGAGAACCGAGGACACCGTTCCTACCCAAGGTGCGTGCACACGCGTTACTGTTGATGTATTGAAGGCTTAAATGCTTTCTGGGCTACATTGCTTAGAGGGGCCCCCTGTCGCCCGATTATGGGAGGCTCAGAACGGGTCAATCACACAAAGTATTTACCGCGATAGGTCAAGTTGACAAACTGTACCCCTGCCCATGGAGGCATCTGTGAGTACCCCGCCTCGGCCCGGGTTCCCGCCCGGCTTGGTTATGCCCGAGGGTCGACGAAAACGATGTCCCCGACTGCAACACCCATCAAAACAACAATGACACGTAATAAACAAATTCGCGCTGTACTGCTCGCGGCGCTGATGGTCTTCTCGGTTTTCGCCGGGTCCATCGCGTTCTCGGGCAGTGCTGCCGCTGCCGCCGACGAAATCCTCACGGATGAAATTGGCGACACAAGCACGGAAACAATCGAAGTGAACGTCACTCCCGAATCTGTCGGGGATAGTGGCCAGGAAGACGCTGTCACCGTCTGGCTCGATACCGACGAAGACGGTCTTCTTGAAGACGGCGAACGGAACGTAACAACTTCCTTCACCGGCGATGTTGGCGACCAGCAGACCGTCTCGGTCACGTTCGACGCCGACGGCCTCACTGACGGCGAATACGAGTTCGCTGCCGCCGCTGTCGAAGGCGGACCTACGATCGGCACCACGACGGCTGAAACCAACAAGACGCTCACCCTCGCTACCGCACCGCAGGAAGCCGAGGACGTCGAAGGCGCACCTGAGCTCATCTCTGCTGTCCACTACTCGACGACCGCAGACGGCAACAGCCCAGTGCTCGAACTGTCCTTCGACGAAGCAATCGACAGCACCGACTACGAGAACATCACCGTCTACCGTGACGAAGAAGATGTGACCGAGGATGTTGTCGATTCGAGCGGAACGATTACCCAGACCCCGTCTGGTCAGGTTGTCATCCCGACGAACGACCTCTTCACGGGTGACCTCGAAGTCAACCTCGAAGGCGTCACCGACAACGGCGGTAACCAGGTCGACGAAGGCCTCGACAGCGACTTCAACGCGACCATCACCGTCGCGACGGTCACGATCGTGGACGGAAACACCGAGACGGTCAACGCCTACCGTGGTGAAGTCGTCGCACTGACCGACAATAGCCCAGACACCGCTATCGAAATCGAGTCTGACGACGACCAGGACGACAACGAGGCATTCTTCCGTGCCGGTAACACGGGAGACACCTCCTCTGTCTACACGTTCGACACCTCGAACCGCGAACTCGAGCGCTACAACGTCTCGATCGCTGGCGGCTCTGACGGCAAGATCCAGGTCCGTGACCTCGGCCTCGATGTCACCGTCGACGACCTCACCATCACCGACGAGGATACCCTCGAAGGGACGGTCTCCGCGAACGCGGGCGGCCGCCCCATCGACGTGAACCTCCTCGACGATGACGGAGACGAAGAGTTCGAAATCAACGACGTCACCCTCGACGGTCAGGGTGAGTACGACTTCGAAATCGACATCTCTGCTGAAGACATCGACACCGGCGACTACACGGTCGAAGCTGTCGACAAAGGCTCCGGTGTCAGCGTCGAATCCGACACGGTCACCATCTCGGAGGCCGCTGAAGGCGACGCAGACTTCGCACAGAACGTCGTCACCGACCAGCGTGGTGACGTCGTCGCGATCCCGATCACTCTCTCGAACACCGACGTGGCAACTGTCACGATCGGTTCGGAAGACCAGGGTTACGCCGCTAACGTCACCGTCGAAGACGGTAACGACGACGGCGAGGTCATCCTGCTCTGGGACAGTTCGAAATCGACCACCGACACCAACGTCGGAACTGCGGTCTTCGACGTCGACGATAGCGACGACGACATCCTGACCGGCTCTGACGGTCAGACCGAGGTCACGACGCCGACGAGCGATCTCATCGACGCCGGCGACTACGACCTCGAAGTCCGCACTGGTGACACTGCAACCGATGACAACGCCGACAACGTCGGCACGCTCGTCCTCGAAGAGGGCGGCGTCCAGACGGTTGCAACCTGGACCGCACCTAACAGTGAGAGCTTCGGTGACCTCGACGACGTCACCGAGGCACTCGAGGACGGTAACATCACCCAGGACGACCAGATCGCCTTCGGCGACAAGGTCGTCGTCCAGATCGTCGCGTCGGGCCTCGAAGGCTCGACCGGCGCACAGGGTGACGAGACGCCGAACTTCTTCGGCAGCAGCTACGGCGACTCCTACCAGCTCGTCATCAACCAGACCAACCCCGGTCCGAACCGCGACCCCAAGACGCTCAACGTGACGGACGCTGACGTCATCGCGGACGGAGACAACGACACCTACTTCGTCGTCTTCAACTCCGAAGACATCGACGCACAGCGTGAGGCCGACGATACTGGCGTCTACGACCTCGGCGACGGTGCCGACTCCGAAGCCGCGCCTGAGGACGACGACGCATACCAGATCGAGTTCAAGATGGTCGGTGAGGACGACGTCGACTCCGCAACCGCACTCGTCGAAGACAACTCGTCCATGACGGCCGAGTACTCGAACGTCGAGGCGACGCACGACTTCGACGCTGACCCGGCCAACGTCACGAACGCTGAGGCTCAAGCCATCTCGGGTTCGTCCACCGTTGCACCCGGTTCGGAACTCACCGTCCGTGTGAAGTCCGACGGCGACACCCAGCCGCGCTTCCTCAAGACGGGGACGGCCTACGTCCAGAACGACGGCACGTGGTCTGCTGAGTTCGACTTCTCCGAACAGAGCGTCGGCGACACGTTCACCGTGACCGTGTCCGGCGGCGTCGCTGACGAAGAGGAGATCGACGGTAACGTCGGCGAACCGGTCGAAGAGACGACCGAGACGACGACGACCGAAGAGACCACCACGACGACCGAGGAAACCACGACTGAGGAAACCACCACCGAAGAGACAACCACCGAAGAAACCACGACTGAAGCCACGACTGAGGAGACCACCACGGAATCCCAGACGCCCGGCTTCGGCGTTGTTGTCGCCCTCGTGGCCCTCGTCGCCGCGGCACTCCTCGCGATCCGTCGCGACTAACGACCGCTAACTAACCACCGGGACCACTCCCGGCCCGTTTCCATTCTTTCGACGCTCACACAGTGAGCGACTGCTCACGTCCGACAGACACCGCGCTCTGAACACGGACGGGTTGGACGCCGTCAGTCTCCTGTGACAGCGCATTGTCGCTCTGCACCTGTAGACGACAGCTACGACTTCGCAACTCCTGAGCGGACGGTCTACCCCGGAGAAATACGAAAGACGACCGTCGCGTCGATGACGTGGAGTAGAACGCTGTAGTTCACCTGAACTGAGTCAGTCGGGACACATTGCGCTCGAACGGCGATACGAGAGACGCAGGGAGATACAAGAGACGCAGTTCTCGTTGGTTTGTCGTCCGAAGAGCGACTCGTCGAGCCATCCGTCTGGTCAGGGCCGATAGTCGGGACCGATGTAACTACACGAAGTCGGCTGAGCCAGCCGCTCGACTCGACAGGACGTCGAACGGTCGAAACGAAAAGAGCGGAACGGTCGAACTGCCGGTCAGTAGACCGGCGTGCTGTTCACGTCGCGGTCAGCACTCGGACCAGCCACAGTTCTGGCAGGTCTTACAGCCCTCGGAGTAGTAGAGGTTCATCTCTCCACACTCGGGACACTCGGGGCTCTCACCGGCGGCCAGCAGGTCTGCCGTGGCGTCGGCCTTCTCACTGGCCCCATCGTCGACGGCGACGCCGCCGTCCGTGTCGGTTCCCTCGGACTCTGCGGCCTCGGCTTCGACTTCGGTCAGGTTCTTCTGCCGTGGGTAGCCCTTGTCGATGTCACCGTTGAGGTAGCGGCGCATCGCGGTGCCGATCGCGTCCGGGATGGAGTTGATCTGCTCGCCTTTGTCCCAGGCGACTTTCGGACTGCGGATGCCCTTCAGTTCGTTCGCGATCTCCTCTGGGTCGACGCCAGAGCGCAGCGACGTGGAGACGGTCTTCGCGAGTGCTTCGGTGAACGAGGCGGTGAAGCCACCGGAGTTGCCGATGTTGGCGAACAGTTCGAACGGTTCACCGTTCTCGTCTTCGTTGATGTTGACGTAGAGTTTCCCGTAGCCCGTGTCGATGCGCTGGGTGACGCCGTAGAGCACGTCGGGGCGGGGGCGCTTCTTGCCAACCTCGCTGGGCGACGTTGCGAAGGCGAGTTCGAGTTCGTCGCCGATGAGGTCGGCCGCTTCCTCGGATTCGAGGAAGGCTTCGACGTCGCCGAACACGTCGCGAATCTGCGAGACGATGGCCTCGGCGGCCTCCTCGTCGTCGGAGAACTCGGTGTTCTTCGCACGCGTGGTGAGGACCTGCTTCGAGCGCGTGCCGTCGCGATAGACGGTGACGCCCTTGCCGCCGTGGTCGTAGATGTAGCGGTAGACCTCGTCCATGTCCTCCTTACTGGCCGAGTTCGGGAAGTTACAGGTCTTCGAGATTGCGGAGTCGACACCCTCTTGCAGGGCGCACTGGACACCGGCGTGTTCGAGACCCGTCAGGTCCGCCGTGACGACGAACAGTTCGGAGATAGCGTCCGGAACCGACGAGAGCGAGGAGACGCCGTCGAACTCGTTGTTCGCCATCTGTTCTTGTGCCTCGCGCTTGACGGCCTCGACGTCGATGTCGTTGGCCTCCAGCACGCGGAGGAAGTAGTCGTCGAACTCGACGAGCATCTCGTCGCCCTGCACGTCGTCGGAGACGTTCTTGTAGTAGGCGACGTTGTAGATCGGCTCACAGCCACCCGTGGTGTTCGACACCATCGACGTCGTCCCCGTCGGGGCAATCGTCGTCGTGTTGTGGTTGCGGATGGGGAAGCCATCTTCCCAGTCGTCGGCGGATTCGCCGGTGTGGTGTTCGAACCACTCGCGGTATTCGAGCGGGTTCGCGTACTTGGAGTCGTCCCACGACTCGAACGACCCGCGTTCTTCGGCGAGTTCGTGCGAGGCCCACTTGGACTGGTGGTTGATGTGGGTCATGAGCTGGCGCGCCATCTCGTTGCCCTCGTCGGAGCCGTAGCGGACGCCGAGTTGGATGTAGAGTTGCGCGAGGCCCATGATGCCGAGGCCGATCTTCCGGAGTTCGCGGACCTTCTGTTCGATCTTCTCGACCGGGAAGTCCGACATCGTGACGACGTTCTCGAGGAAGCGCGTCCCGTTTTCGATACGGTAGTCGAACTCGTCCCAGTCGATGGCGTCTTCGAGGAAGGCGTCGATGGCGGCCGAGCGGTCGTCGTACTCGTCGCCGTGTTGGTCGTACCAGACGCGCCAGTCGGGTGCGTCCATGTCGACGAGCGTCGAGAGGTTGATGTGGCCGAGGTTACACGCCTCGTACTCTTCGAGTGGCTGTTCGCCACACGGGTTCGTCGCGAGAATCTGGTGGTCAGGGTGTTTCTCGACGTCGAAGGAGTGTTCCTTGTTCGCGCGCTCGAGGTAGACGACACCGGGTTCGCCGTTCTCCCACGCACCGTCGATAATCTGGCTCCAGATTTTGGCGGCAGGAATCGACAGAACCTCGCCGACTTCGACGTACTCGCCGAGACCGAACATGTCGTAAATCTCCTTGGTCTCTGGCGTGGCGACGTGCGGTTCTTCGGTCCGCGGGTTCGTGAAGACGAACTCTTCGTCGTTGTAGAGCGCCTCCATGAAGCCGTCGGTGATGCCGACGGAGATGTTGAAGTTCGAGAGGTGGCCTTCGACGGCGTTCCGGAGGTGCTTGGGGACGCGCCCGTCTTCGTCGATGAGTTCGCGTGCTTCTTCGAGTGCGTCGGCGAACTTCGTGTGGGTGAAGTCGTCAGGGTCGTTCAGGCGCAGCGTGTGGGCGAGCGAGACGTCCTTGTTCTTCGCGTGGAGGAACTGGATGATGTCGGGGTGCGAGACGCGCATGACGCCCATCTGCGCGCCACGGCGGGCACCACCCTGTGCGATGGTCTCGCACATCTGGTCGAACGTCCGCATGAACGTGATGGGGCCTGAGGCGATACCGCCGGTCGAACCGACGGCGTCGCCGTAGGGGCGGAGTTTCCAGAACGCGTAGCCCATGCCACCGCCGGACTGGAAGACCTCTGCGGCCTCCTTCGCCGTCTGGTGGATGTCGGTGATGTCGTCACCGGGCGAGTCGACGAAACAGGCGCTGAGCTGCTGGAGTTCGTCGCCAGCGTTCATCAGCGTCGGCGAGTTCGGCATGAAGGAGAGCTGTTCCATCATGTCCTGGAACGTCTCTCGCTTCTCGACGACGACGTCCTGAATCTCCGCGGGGAGTTCGGGAACGAGCGTGTCGTAGGCGAACTTGTTGACGTTGTAGATAGAGAGCGTCGCCTCGGCGTCCGTGTCGTCGGCGGTGACGCCTTTTCCGAAGACTTCTGCGGCGAGTTCGTCACGGCGCGGGTGGTCGGGCTTGAGAAGGTCCGGCGTGACGGTGATTTCGACGTCTCGCTTTTCGGCCTCGAAGACTGCCTCGGCGAGGGCGATGTTCTTCGCGACGCGGGGGAAGAGGTCGTCCTGCGTCTCGATTGGGTCGCCGTTGGCGTCTTTGCGGAGATACCGCGCAGGTAGGATGTTGTTGTAGGCGTTGCCAGTCATCCGCTCTGCGAGGGTCTCGCCTTCGGTCCGTTTGACCGGCAGGACGAGTTCGTCCGTCGAGAGTTCTGCGTCGCTCATCTTACTGTACCTCCCGCCCGAGGCGTGTTCGGGCGTGGTGTCGTAGGGTTCGTGAAAGTCCGCTCATTGTGACGATATTGGTGTGTGGGACGTGGTCGGTTAAGGCTTCGGACTCCCGGCCGTTTCATCCCCGAAACTATCACATTTTGTGCAGCTTTGGAAAGGGACGCAGCCCGGAGCCGAAACGCACAGTTTTCCTAGAGGTGAGCAGGCCACATAACGGTAGCCAGAGCGGAGTGGAAGTGAAATAATACGCGGTAAAATCACTAGACGGTGGCGGGATATGCAGTAGAATGTGAGGGGGGCTCAGAGGCCGCTGAGACTGTCGCATGGTGGAGTCTCTCGCATCGCACCCCGCAATATAAAGGAATCTGTGACAGACATAAATGCCATATATATCAAAATCTGTATATAATGGGAATCGGGGTTTTAGTGGGGGCTGAGAACACCCGAATTCGGGCATGTGAGCCACCCCAGACCGACCCTCGGTATCGTGCCGCAAACTTATTCGCCTCGCCGGTAACATATCTGGTCATGGTACTATCACCCCTCGCTGTCGTTCCGTTGCAACTCGGTGGACTCCTCTCGGGGCCACTCGGGCAGATTCTCCTGGTACTCGTCGCGATTGGGGTCGTCATCCTCGTCGGTCGCCTCGTGTTGAAGGTTGCGTGGCGTCTCGTCACTATCGCGGCGATTATCGTCGCGCTCCTGCTGTTGCTATCGTTCTTCGGTATCAACGTCGTCTGACCGACGAAAGCGAATCGGCCGACAGTCCGCTGGCGACTTCTTACGCGACGTCGAACCCGGCGACTGCCGAGAGGAAGTTTCTGACGACACCGTGTCCCGACCCCGTGAGGACGCTCTCTGGGTGGAACTGTACGCACTCGATGGGATACTCGTCGTGCCGCACACCCATCACGAGTGACGCTCCGTCGTGGTCTGTCGTCGCCGTCACCGAAAAGCAGTCAGGAACCTCGGTCGCGACGAGCGAGTGATATCGGCCGGCGGGGAACCCGTCTTCGAGCCCGGTGAACACGCCAGTGCCGTCGTGGTCGACGGGGAACGCCTTGCCGTGTATTGGCTCGGGTGCGTGCCCAATCGTTCCGCCGTAGGCGTAAACGGCTGCTTCGAGTCCGAGACAGACACCGAGCGTCGGAATCTCCGTCGAGAGCTCTGTGAGAACGGCAGTGGTCACGCCGACGTCGCGCTCGTTTTTCGGATGGCCCGGTCCCGGCGAGATGACGAGTGCGTCGGGGTCGAGGTCCCGAATCTCGTCGAGTGAGGCGGTGTTCTTCCGAACGACGATGTCGAGCGGTTCGCCGTCGACCGTCTGCTCGGAGAAGTACTCGACGAGGTTGTACGTGAACGAGTCGAAGTTGTCCACGACGACGACGCGCGTCATCGCGGTCCCTCCGTCTGTCCGGCGCCAGCGTCCACGGGTTCGTACTCGATTTTCTGGAGCGCGTCGAGGACGCCACCCATCTTCTGTTCGGTCTCGTCGTACTCCGAGGCTGGGTCGGAGTCTGCGACGATACCTGCGCCCGCGCGGACGGTGACGACGTCTTCGTGTCCGTCGGTTTCGACCGTCGCCGTCCGGATGACGATTGCCATGTCGGCGTCGCCAGTCCACGAGTAGTAACCGACACCGCCGCCGTAGACGCCGCGTGGTTCGTCTTCGAGGTCGTCGATAATCTCCATCGCACGGACCTTCGGCGCGCCGGTCAGAGTTCCGGCGGGGAACGTCGCACGTGTGGCGTCGAAGCTATCGAACTCGGTGTCGAGCGTCCCCGAGACGGTGGACTCGATGTGCTGGACGTGACTGTACTTGATGACGCTCATGAACTCTTCGACGCGGACGCTTCCGGGGACAGAGACGCGACGAACGTCGTTGCGTCCGAGGTCCACGAGCATCGTGTGTTCGGCACGTTCTTTCCCGTCTGCAAGGAGTTCGCCCGCGAGTCTGCGGTCTTCGACCGGGCCGGACCCACGGGGGCACGTCCCCGCGATGGGATTGACGACGACACGGTCACCACGAACCGAGACGAGCGTCTCCGGACTCGCGCCGACGACGCGGCGGTCACCGTGGCGAAGCAGATACATGTACGGTGATGGGTTGACCTCGCGGAGCGAGGCGTACAGCCCGACTGGGTCGATTTTCCCGCGGAGTTTTCGGGTGCGCGAGATGACGCCCTGATAGATGTCGCCGTCGCGGACGTGTTCTTTCGTCTTCCGGACGGCGGCCTCGTAGGACGTTCGCGAACCGGCCGTTGCTCCGGTTCGTTCGAACCCACCGGGCGTGGGGTCGTCAGCAGTTGCGAGGCGCTCACTGACTGCTTCGACCTCGGCGACGACGGCGTCGTAGACTGCTCCGGGGTCGTCGTCGGGCGTGACGACCGGCGTACAGACGAGTCGCACCGTGTCTTCGCGGTGGTCGAACGCGAGCGTCTTCGTCGTCAGGACGAACTCGGCGTCGGGGTCGTCCGTCTCGGGTCGGTCGTGGCCGACTTCGTCCAACCAGAGGTCGTAGACGGCCTCGTACGCCAAGAACCCGACGAGTCCGCCGGTGAGCGTCTGGCGGTCCATCTCGGGGAAGTTGACTCGTGGGAGGTCCGGGAGCGCACCACGGAGCGAATCGAGTACGTCGCCGTCGGTTTCGCTGACGAACGCCGCTGCAGGCCCGCCGAGGTCGGTCACGTCCACCCCATCTGGGCCGACTGTGACGACCGCTTCGGGGTCGTAGCCGACGAACGAGAAGCGCGCGTGTGAATCGGCGGTCGTCGCCGGCGACGAGAACGCACCCTGTGGGTTACTCGACGAGACTTTCTCGGCGCTCTCGAGGAGGAAGCCGTACTCACTCTGGTCTGCGAGTGCGGTGTAGGCCGCGAGCGGGTCGATGTCCACGTCGAGGTCGGTGACGAGATGTGTCACGACGGGTTCGTCGTAGTCGGCGACGGCGGAGACGAACGCGTCGCGGTCGGTCTCGGGTCGCGTCACGCGGGCACCTCCTCGTGATTCTCGTGGTCCTGTGCGTTCTGTGCTTCGGTGACGAACGCACGCACTGCGTCGTGGTCTTTGATTCCGCCTTCTTTCTCGACACCGCTGGCGACGTCGACGCTGTCCGGACCGACCGCTCGAATCGCCACTGCGACGTTGTCGGGGGTCAATCCACCAGCGAGAATCACGGGGACGTCTACTTCGTCGGCGAGTGCACGTGAGGCGTCCCAGTCGTGCGTCTGACCGGTTCCGCCGGCACCTGAGTCGGAGGGCGTGTCGACGAGGATGCCGTCTACGACGGGGGCGACAGCGCGCGCACGTGCCACGTCAGTTGCTTCGACGACAGGGACGACACGCACACCCTCGTCGCGGAGTGACGCGAGTTCCTCGGCCGAGAAGTCGGCGTGGAGTTGGAGGACGTCGGGTCTGACTTCGCGTGCGAGTTCGCGGGCGTGTTCGACCGACTCGGGCATCGTCACGAGTGTCGTCGTGAGGAACGGCGGGGCAGCAGCGAAGAGTTCGCGGGCGCGTTCGCGCGAGACTTCACGAGGTGTCTCGACGGGCACCTCACAGATAGCACCCACCGCGTCCGCACCAGCGGCGGCGACGACGCGAAGGTCGGTCTCACGGGTGACGCCACAGACTTTCACACGGACCATCTCACGCCTCCCGGAGCGCGTCGAGTTTGGCTTTCGCGGACCCGGAGTCGATAGCGTCGCGAGCGACCTCGACGCCGTCCTCCAGCGAGTCTGCGAGGTCGGCGACGTAGATGGCGGCCCCAGCGTTGGCGAGGATAAGGTCGCGTTTCGGGCCGGTGACGTCTCCCGTCAGGATACCTTCGAGGTCACGGGCGTTCTCCTGTGGTGACCCGCCGGCGACGGCACTGATTGGTGCTCGTTCGAGGCCGAGGTCTGCGGGCGTGAGCGTGTACTCGACGATATCGTCGCCGTCGACTTCTGCGACGGTGGTCGCGTCGTGGAGGGCGATTTCGTCCATGCCAGCGCCGTGGACGACGAGGGCGCGTTCGACGGGCATGTGTGCGAGTGCGCGGGCGACAATCGGCACGAGGTCGGGGTCGTAGACGCCGAGTACCTGTGCGTCGGCCCCGGCGGGGTTCGTCAGCGGGCCGAGGACGTTGAAGATGGTGCGCATGCCGAGTTCCTTCCGTGGGCCGATGACGGCCTTCATCGCGGGGTGGAACACGGGGGCGAGCATGAAGCCCACGCCGTTGTCGTCGATACATCGTTCGACAGATTCGGGGTCGGCCTCGACGTCGACGCCGGCGACTTCGAGCACGTCGGCACTCCCAGAAGACGAAGAGACGGAGTAGTTGCCGTGCTTGGCGACTGCCGCGCCCGCACCGGCGGCGACGAGTGCGCTCGTGGTGGAGACGTTGATAGTGTCGTAGTCGTCGCCACCGGTTCCACAGGTGTCGACGAGTGGGTCGCGGGAGGGTTCGATGGTGAGCGCCGCGTCGCGCATGCCCTGCGCGAACCCGGCGATTTCGGCTTCCGTCTCGCCTTTCGCCCGGAGACCGGTCAGCAGTGCGCCGATTTGTGCTTCGGTCGCATCTTCGAAGACCGCACGCGCGGCGTCCCGCGCCTCCTCGACAGTCAGATCAGAACCAGCCGTGACGCGTTCGATATAATCTTGCATTGGTAATCACCAGTGTACGTGTTCGGGTTACAATGTACAAATTCGTACATCGACTTAAGGATGTCGGGCTGGCGAAACTCGCCACAACCGAATCACCTCTTCGTGTCCTCGAATCGCCTGCGTACGCCGCAGAGGTGTACCACGGGAGGAATCGCCGCACGTGGTCCGATTCGAAAGCTTAAATTGTAACCCCGGATAACGGAGAGATGCGTCCGAACGGGCGTGGGAAGCACCGTAACCGGGTTGGTGGTCTAGTCTGGTTATGACACCTCCTTGACATGGAGGAGGCCGGCAGTTCAAATCTGCCCCAACCCACTACACTTCCCACGCTCTCGGAGTTCGGTCGATGTTCGCAACTCCGGGTTGGTGGTCTAGTCTGGTTATGACACCTCCTTGACATGGAGGAGGCCGGCAGTTCAAATCTGCCCCAACCCACTTCTCTTCGACGCCACGACCGCGAGAGACCTCCGTGTCTCTCGCGTCGGCGTCGTGTGTCGTGGTGACGGCAGATTTGAACCAGCGAGCAACGCGAAGCGTTGCGAGTGAGGTTCAAATCTCCGACCCGAACGAGTTCCTCAGTCGAAGTGGCGACTTTTCCAAGCCGCACTGCAGGAGCGTATTCGGTAGTCGATGGGTATTCCGTGGAGTTCGCTATCGGATAGTGTGTGAGCGGACGTCGACAGTGCCGTTTTCGAGGATGGTGAGTTCGAACGACTCGGTGGTGCCGATATGACGTTCCCATTGCACCGTCCCGTTCACCGCGATAGTGACGGTCTGGCGGGTTGGCTGGAACCGATTGGTCAGGTCGAGGTCAGCGCTGCCATCGTAGTCGGAGGACGTCTCGTCGAAGACCTCCTCACCGTCTACCGCGACAGTGATACGTCCTGTAAACCCGGTTTCTGGGTGGAGTGAAAGTCGGGTCTCGGCTGTCCGGTCAGTGGGTTGCGCCGTCGTTTCGGGTGTCGAGGTGGTCGGTGATTGCGTGGTCGTCGTGGTGATGGGCGTCGTTTCGGATGCCGTCGTGTCAGGATTCCCAATTCCCGAACACCCCGCGAGAATTACCAGGAGGACCGTTAGCACCACGGGTGCGGAATTATTCATGCGAGACCAATTTCAAAATTATAACTTCTTGTCAAACCTTTTGTGGTGGTTACTGCAGTTCGGACCCGAATACCTGCTCGCGTTCCACCGACACTAATCGTCCGCCGGCACCAACTCAGACGCCGAAAACTCCCGATATTTGTACATCCGCGTCAGTTGCAGCACGACGACGTACCCGACGACGGCCATGACGACGGCGAGAATCGTGTTCCCGAGCAGTTGCCGAAAGAGGATGTCGAATCCGGAGTCGAGTGAGACGTCGGAGACGGAGACACCGGGAACTGGGCCGAGGATGTACGACCCAAGCCAGAAACTGGCCCCGTAGACGCCCCACTTGACGGGTGGGTTGAAGATGACGATGGTCGAGACGAGCGCGAGTTTGCTCGCTCTCTCGACGAAGTAGGCGACGAGCGCGAACAGCGCGAGTGCAGTCCCAGCGGTGGGCATCGCCACGACGAACACACCGAAGGCGAAACTCAGGGCAATCTCGTGGGGCGTGTGTTCCGCTGCGAAGGCTCGTTCGATTCCCGACCACACTCGGGTCCGAATCGACGCTACTCTCTCGCGCACAGGTACCGGCTAGATGGGGGAGAGTACTATCAACTCTTCGCCGTGCGAGACTCCCTCTATCGAATTCAGGGGTTTGAGACTATCTGAACCGGCGGTCAGACTCCCACTTGCTCTTGAGTTCCATCATCTCACCGACGCCCCGAGCGACGTCGGAGACGTGGAACGCGATGTCGGTGGCCGTCACGATTCCGACCATGTCCGCGCCATCGACGACGACGAGTTTCTTCACACGTCCGTCGCGCATCTTCTGGGCGGCCATTCGAGTCGTCGAGTCCGGGCGAACCCACTTGATCGGGTGTGACATAATCGCACGTGTCGGAATCGACGAGAACGGGGTGTCGCTCGACACACCGGCGCGGAGGATATCGGACTCCGTGACGATGCCGACTGGGCGACGGTCGCTGGTCACGACGACACTCCCCGCGCCCTTTCGGAGCATCACTCTCGCGCACGCGGCCACGCTCGATTTCACACCGACCGTCGCCACGTCTTCGGTCATGATTTCGTCGACGCGCATGGTCAGTCGACAACGCGTATCCGTCCGAACGTCCCCGAGTACGACACTCGTCTGCGACCTCGTTCGACGAGGGTGTTCCCACCCACTTTGAATGGTAGAATTTGATATTTAGAATTTGTGAGGGGCGTGAAGAACGAAGAGACCAGCGAACTTTCGGTGTCGATACGTCGAGGTCGATTCGGTAGAATCGCGTCGAAGCGGCGACGTTTACCTCCCGTATCGATAGACTCAGCCATTAGTTCGAGTAATCAGAATATCTCGCATAAATCCGTCTGTCTAAATATCGATGTCGATAATTCACGTTCAACTCCCCGTGAGATTCCGAGCGAGTGGCGACGGCAACGATACAGTCTTGGAGCGCTAGCGTACCACATGGATGTTGGTCTCCGACTCCTCGTGGCGGGCTTTTGCATCGTCGCCCCTTCGCTGTTGTTCGTCGGATTCGTGCGTCTCCTCGACAGGATGCGCGAAGACGCCCTCGTCGAACGAGTCCTCGACAGACTCGACGAGCGTACTCACGAGACGGGAACGACGGTCGACCCGACGACGTTCCTCCGAACCGCACAGGAGAAGTCACACCGACGGATGACCGTCTGCAGTGAGTGTGGTGCGCCGAATACGGTCGGAAGTCGCCGGTGTGGGTTGTGTGGAACGCGGTCGAGTTGGTGACCGCAGTCACAGAGTGACACTCGAACTGTTACTGGACGATGAACTCGGCCGGTCGGTTGGGATTGACACCGTGAAACAGCGGTTCGAACGACCCCAACTCTTCCGGGTCTTCGAGCATCAGCTCCATCATCGCGTCTTCGAGTTCGTGGAGTCTGTGAGTCGAGTTCGCCCGCACTTCGACTAGTTGTTCGAAGTCGTCGGCTTCGACGTACCACACCAGATAGTCGTACTCGTCGCCGTGTTCGATGAACAGTGAGAGCGTGTGGAGCGACTCGTCGTTCCAGATATCGAGGACACCGTCTCGGTACTCTCGGGCTTCAGTGCGCAACTCGCCGACCAACTCGCGGAGGGCGTCGGTCTTCCCCGGCGTGATACGCTGTTTTCTGACGAACGTTTCGGGCATGTATAAATTCGACGCAGTATGGTGGTAAGCCTTTTGATATGTTATTTGAGTGAACAGCGGCGGTGAACCCTCTGGGTAGGCGTGTCGCAGTAAAAATCGAAAGAGCGGTGGGCTCTTTAGAGGAAGTCTTCGATGTGGTCGGCGACTTCGTTCGGGGTGTCACCGACGGGGACGCCCGCGTCGTTGAGGGCGTTGATCTTGGACTCTGCGGTGCCCGTTCCGGACCCGGAGACGATAGCGCCGGCGTGGCCCATGCGCTTGCCCGGCGGTGCCGTACGGCCAGCGATGAAGCCAGCGACGGGCGTGTCCATGTTCTCTGCGATGAACTGCGCGGCCTGTTCTTCGTCTTCGCCACCGATCTCACCGCACATGACGACGGCGTGCGTGTCGGGGTCGTTCTCGAACGCTTCGAGGGCGTCGACGAACGACGTGCCGATGATTGGGTCGCCACCGATGCCGATTGCGGTAGTCTGGCCGATACCGCGCTCGGTCAGGTTCGAGACGACCTGGTAGGTGAGCGTGCCGGAACGCGAGACGAGGCCGACGTTCCCCTCCTCGAAGATGTTGCCGGGGAGGATACCGAGTTTGGCCTCGCCGGGCGTGATGATGCCCGGACAGTTGGGGCCGATGAGACGGGTGTCGACTTCGGAGAGTCGCTTGTTCACCTTGGCCATGTCCTGCGTCGGGACACCTTCGGTGATGGCGACGACGAGGTCTAAGTCCGTGTCGAGTGCCTCGAAGATAGCGTCACCAGCGAACGCCGGTGGAACGAAGACGACAGACGCGTTGGCGTCTTCCTCTTCGACGGCCTCGGAGACGGTGTCGTAGACGGGGACGCCTTCGACTTCCTGACCGCCCTTGCCGGGGACCGCACCGGCAACGACGTTCGTTCCGTACTCCATCATCTGCTGGGTGTGGAAGCGACCTTCCCCACCGGTGATACCCTGTACAACTACGCGCGTGTCGTCGTCGACGAAAATACTCATTGGGACACCTCCTGTGCGTTCTCGACGGCACGCTGGACCGCATCCTCCAGCGTCCCTTCGACCTGTACGAGGTCCGTGTTCAGAATCTCCATCCCTTCTTCGGCGTTCGTGCCTGCGAGGCGGACGACGACGGGTTTCGGAATCTCGTCGAACTGCTCCAGTGCCTCGTTGATACCTTTGGCAACCTCGTCACCGCGGGTGATGCCACCGAAGATGTTGAACACGACGGAGTCGACGTTCTCGTCGGAGAAGACCATGTCCAGCGCGTTCGCGACACGGGACGCCTTCGCACCGCCACCGATGTCGAGGAAGTTGGCTGGTTTGCCACCGAAGTAGTCGACGAGGTCGAGCGTCGTCATGACGAGCCCGGCACCGTTGCCGATGATACCGACGTTGCCCGACAGACGGACGTAGTCGAAGCCGTACTCGCCGGCCTTGGCCTCGAGTTCGTCCTCGTAGGAGTCTTCTTCCATCGCCGCGAGGTCTTCGTGGCGGAAGAGCGCGTCGTCGTCGATGTTCATGACGGCGTCCGCGGCGACGACGTCGCGGTCGGACGTAATCATGACGGGGTTGATTTCGATGTCGGACGCGTCGTTGGCCTCGTAGAGGTCGTAGAGCGTCGAGAGGAACGATGCGACGTCGAACGCCACGTCACGTGGGATGCCGGCGTCGAAGACGATTTTCCGGGCCTGGTACGGGTGCAGACCGAACGCGGGGTCGATGTGTTCGCGTGCGATGGCGTCGGGGTTCTCCTCTGCGACTTCCTCGATGTTGACGCCACCTTCCGTCGAGACCATCGCGACGGGTTTGCCCTCGCCGCGGTCCATCGTGATACCGACGTACAGTTCGTTCTCGAAGTCGACACCGGCCTCGACGAGCACACGGTCGACCGTGTAGCCCTTGAGGTCCATCCCGAGGATGTCCTCTGCGGCCTGTCGGGCCTCGTCCTCGTCCATCGCGATTTTGATACCGCCAGCCTTGCCACGCCCACCGACGTGAACCTGTGCCTTGATGGCTGCGGGGTATCCGATGTCCTCCACCGCGTCCATAACCTCGTCTACAGACGACGCGAGACGGGACTCTGGGACCGGAATCCCTGCCTCTGCGAAGATATTCTTCGCTTGATATTCGTGAAGCTTCATTACCATCCGTGGGAGGGAAAGGCACGCGCTTAAATCCCATCCATCTCGGCCCGATTATCCGGCGAAAATCACCGACTGGAGAGTACTCGTGGGAAAATTAATATTTTCAACTTGTCCGGGCGAACGGTGACGACGAAGCCCAACGGTACCGAGGGATTCCGTTCTCAGCGAGTGGGGCTTACCGGCGTACGTTAGGTTCTAGGCGACGTACGCTCTGTATGGCGACGCAAACGACAGCCCGCCGCCTTCCTGCGGGAACTGGATGGTTCATCGGAATGGCGCTCGGCCTCTTATTCGGTGCGGTCGGGTGGTGGCTCACTCGCGAGATAACGACGCTCCTCGTCATCTTCGTCGCGACTGGGACTGCGTTGGGGTACTCGTTGGAGAGCACCCTGAATCCGACGCCACTCACGCCGCGACAGCGGAGAGTCTTGCTCGTCCTTCTGGTGCTGGGTGTCGCCGTCGGTGGCGTCGTGTTCCTCTCTGCGTCGATTTTCTGGTAACTGTTGACCCAAACGGGGTCTGCTTCGTGACTGGCCGCGGTGTCCGAATTTATCAGTGATGAAGACCCACATCCCGCTATGCGCGCTGTCAGATTCCACGAACACGGTGGACGCGACGTACTGCAGGTAGACGACATCGACACACCCGAACCGCAGGCCGACGAGGTACTCGTCGAGGTCGCCGCGGCGGGCGTCAACCCGGTCGATACCTACTTCCGAACCGGAGAGTACCCGCCACTCGGACTCCCGATGATTCCCGGCGTCGACGTCGCCGGCACGGTCGCAGCGGTCGGGCCGAACGTGACCGACTTCGAGGAAGGTGACGCCGTCCTGGGGACGGGAATCGGCAACCAGCAGTATTACGGCGGCTACGCCGAGTTCGTCGCAGTCCCGACCGACCGCCTCGCAGTGCTCCCAGAGAATGCCGACCTCGTCGCCGCCGGTGGTGCAGGCGTCGCTGGCGTCACCGCGTGGCGCGCGCTCGTCGACCACGGCGGGATGCAACTCGGTGAGACGGTCCTGATTCACGGCGGGTCCGGCGGCGTCGGCCACGCCGCAGTCCAACTCGCCGCAGCAGCAGGCGCACACGTCATCGCGACTGCCGCACCCGACTATCACGACCGAGTGTCGGAACTCGGTGCCGACGTGGTCCTCGACTACAACCGCGACGACCTCGCTGAGGCCGTCACTGACGCGTCGAAGGGCGACGGTGTCGACCTGACGCTCGACCACCGCCTCGACGACTATCTCCAGTTCGACGCCGACGTCGCGACGACCGGTGGCCGCGTCGTCGGTATCGGCGAGAACGACCCTGCGGTCGGGTTCGACCTCTCGTCGTCCGCCCGCGGGAAGGACCTCCAGATTACGATGATGAGCATGTTCAACACGCCAGAACTCGCCGCCCCACTGCGCGAACTCGCCGGCATGATAGACGCGGGAGCGTTCGAAATCGACGTGGCGCGCACCTACGACCTCGACGACGCGGCCGAGGCCCACCGCGCCGTGATGGAAGATAGCTTCCTCGGCAAACTCGTCGTCACGCCCTGAGGCTGGCCGCCGCTGTCTCGTCACGCCCTGAGGCCGGCCGCCGCTGTCTTCGGAGTCGGCGCGCGCGACGACCACACCTCCGCGACCGAATTATGAGTCGTGCTCACGTAGTACACGGGTGTGAACGTGAACTACGATTTCGGTGGGACAGTCGCACTCGTCACCGGCGCGAGCGGTGCGCTCGGTGGGGCGATTGCGCGAGCGTTTCACGACGCGGGCGCGAACGTCGCCGCTGCAGACCTCGTCGAACCCGACGACGAAGACGGATTCTTCGACGCCGAGGGAGTCCAGTTCTACGAGGGTGACCTCACCGACGAAGCAGACGTCGCCCGCGTCGTCGACGCCGTCGTCTCCGACTTCGGCCGAATCGACTACCTCGCTAACATCGCCGGCACGTGGCGCGGAGGGACATCCATCGACGAGACCGACGTCGGGACGTTCGACTTCCTGTTCGACGTGAACCTGAAGACGATGTTCCTCGCGTCGAAACACGCCATTCCGCACCTCGAAGAGACCGAAGGCGCCATCGTGAGCGTCTCCGCTCGGTCGTCGCTCGAAGGCGGGACTGGAGACGGCATCTATCGCGCGTCGAAGGCCGGTGTGCGTCTCCTCACCGAGACGATTGCGAAAGAGAACACGGGCGTCGTGCGTGCGAACGCGGTGATGCCGAGCGTCATCGACACGGCGATGAACCGCGAGATGATGCCCGACGCCGACTTCGACGCGTGGGTCACACCCGAAGCAATCGCACAGACGGTTCTGTTCCTCTGTTCGGACGCGTCGTCTGCAACGAGTGGGGCCGCCGTTCCAGTGTACGGCGAGGCGTGATACCACCCGCCGTGGGACCATCCACCGCGACACATATTTGCACACTGGCGCGCGCAGATTATTACACGGTGCGTGAGCGATTCACGAACACGACACACGTTAGAAAGTAGAGGTGAATTAGGGGAGAAATTCGGACAAACGTCCCATCATATACATTCGGTTAGAGAATTGTGTCGATTTTTTCTCCGTTATGCGACTGCATACCGCGTCATTTATCACACTTACATCGGCAACACGGTGATAGAAATGAGTGAACGAGAAACATGGGCGACGAGGGCAGGATTCATCCTCGCTGCCGTCGGCAGTGCAGTCGGCCTCGGGAACATCTGGCAGTTCCCGTTCAAGACTGCGCAGTTCGGTGGCGCGTCCTTCCTTATCGTCTATCTGATTGCCGCACTCGGCATCGGTCTGCCGACCATCCTCGCCGAGTTCGTCATCGGACGGAAGAGTAACCTCAACACCATCAGCGCCTTCGAGAAACTCGGCTACAAGAACTGGCGTATCGTCGGCGCACTCGGCCTGTTCACCGGGTTCTGGATTCTCTCGTACTACAGCGTCGTCGGCGGGTGGGTCCTTCGATACCTCGGTGGCAGCGTGACGGGTGCGTACTTCGGCGCGCCAGCAGAGTACTTCGGCCAGATTTCGGCGGGCATGGACGCACTCGTCCTCCACGCCGTCTTCATGGCGCTCGTCATCGGTATCGTCGCCGCAGGTATCGAAGACGGCATCGAGAAAGCGACGAAACTGATGGTCCCGAGTATCGTGGTCATCCTCGGCGCACTCGCCGTCTTCGCCTTCACGCTCCCCGGCGCGTCCGAAGGCTACGCGTACTTCCTGTCGCCCGACTTCGGCGCACTCGCCACCAACTTCGGCGACATCGTTCCGTTCGCTGTCGGTCAGGCGTTCTTCTCGCTGTCGCTCGGGATGGGCGCGATGATTACCTACGCGTCCTACATCGACGGCGACCAGAGCCTGTTCGGTGACGGTATCACCATCGTCTTCCTGAACAGTTTCGTCGGCATCCTCGCCGGTCTCGTCGTCATTCCACTGCTGTTCGCGCAGGGTATCGACCCCAACACGAGCGGTGCCGGTGCGGTGTTCATCAGCGTCGCCGGCGCGTTCGGGAACCTCCCTGCCGGACGCATCATCGGCGTCGTCTTCTTCGCTGTCGTCCTCATCGCGGCGCTCTCGTCGGCGATTAGCCTCCTCGAAGTCGTCGTCGCGTGGGCCATCGACAACTACGACGTGTCGCGTCCGCAGGTTGCCACCCTCCTCGGTGGTATCATCTTCACCCTCGGCGTGCCGTCGGCACTCGACACGGCGTGGCTCGGCTGGTTCGACACGCTCGCCTACAAGTTCTTCCTGCCGATCGGTGTCCTCGGCATCCTCATCTTCGCGGCGTGGGTCTACGGCGCACCCGCCATCGACGAACTGATGAAAGGGAGCGGGCTCGGCGACGGCGTCGGCCTGACGTGGCTCTGGCTCGCCCGCACGCTCGTCATCGTGGCCGTCGTCGCCACGCTGGCACTGGGTCTCCAGACCCTGTTCCTCGGCGAGAACCCGGCTATCATCCCACCCCTCTGAAGCGACGAACACTCGTCGCGTCGGGGGAGAGACGACCCACTTTTGAGCAGTTACGAATCGTCAGCAGTATCGCTTATTTTTCGTCCATTTGATGGCGATAATTGCGTATAGGTTGGGCACAACCGTTAAATTTCTGCGATGACGGTTTTTAGTTCGAAAGCCATTTTAGGGGGAGAGGGGGAATGAGAACCAATGGCACGAGAAACGTGGGCAACACGGCTTGGGTTCATCCTCGCCGCCGTCGGCAGCGCCGTCGGGCTCGGGAACATCTGGCGATTCCCGTGGCAGACCGCCGAAAACGGCGGAAGCGCATTCCTCGTCGTATATCTCGCAATCGTACTGCTCGTCGGCGTTCCCGGACTCCTCGGAGAGTTCGTCATCGGCCGGCGTTCGAAGAAATCACCAGTCGGCGCACTCCGTGAGCTCTCCGGGTCGAAAAAGTGGGGCTACGTCGGTGCGTTCTCCGTCATCACCGGCATCTCTCTGTTGTCGTTCTACAGTGTCGTCGGCGGATGGATTCTCCGCTACTTGCTCGAAAGCGGTGCCTCCGTCGTCGGCGGCAACCCCGCGTACTTCACCAATCCGGGACAGTACTTCGGTGGCGTCTCCGCCGGTGCCGACGCGGCGCTCTACCACCTCTTGTTCCTCGGACTGACCGCACTCATCGTCTTCGCTGGCGTCCGCAAGGGAATCGAACTCGGAACCAAAGTCATGATGCCCGCGATTCTCGTCCTCCTCGTCGCTCTCGCGGGGTGGGCCGCGACGCAACCCAACGCCGCCGCAGGGTACGCGTTCTTCCTCCGGTTCGACCCGTCGGTCCTCTCCGAGAACTTCTTCGCCATCCTCGGCCCTGCCGCAGGACAGGCACTCTTTACGCTCTCACTCGGTGCGGGAACGATGATTACCTACTCCTCCTACCTCGACGAGGACCGGTCGCTTCCCTTCGACGGAGCGGCTATCGCCGTCCTCAACACGAGCGTCGGCGTCATCACCGGCCTCGTCGTCTTCCCACTGCTGTTCTCGCAGGGAATCAACCCGACAGAGACTGGAACCGGTCCCGGTGCGCTGTTCGTCGGCCTCGCGGGCGCGTTCTCGCAACTCCCCGCCGGGACGCTCATCGCGACGGCGTTCTTCGGCGTCGTGACGCTCGCCGCACTGTCGAGTTCCATCAGCATGCTCGAGATTCCTGTCGCGTTCCTCGTCGACGAGTACGACATCTCACGAAAACAGGCAGTCGTCGGCACGACCGGATTCGTCGCCGTCACCGGGACCGTCTGCGCGTTCAACCCCGCTATCTTCGGATTCGTCGCGGGGACGCTCGTCAACATCCTCCTGACCGCTGGCCTCGCGGCCTTCCTGCTGTTCGTCGGTTGGGTCATGGGACGTGAGGCGCTCGACGAGTTCACCACGGGTGCCGGGTCGTTCGGCCGCGCACTCGGCACGCCGTGGCTCTTGAGCGTCGGCGTCGTCCTTCCGTTGTTCCTCGTCTTCACGCTCCTGACGCACTTCGGCGTCGACGGGACGATTGGCTTCTGGCCGACTGTCGGTGTCTCGGTTCTCGCGAGCGCCGCCGCGTTCCTCGGCCTGCGCCGACCCACATCGGTCGTCTAACCCACCCCAGATTTTTCGCGCTGTTTCGTCGCAATCTCTCGATTACACGGCGATACTGGTCTCTGATTGACATATAATTCGACACCTGTCGAAGTAAGGGTTGCCGGATTGCGGAACTCCTTTGACCCCAGAATACGCACCGACTGTTCAATGAGCGACGGTGGTCTGGCATGACGATGGAGGACCGCATAGACGAACTTCGAGAGAAGCGCGAACGCGCACTGAAAGGCGGCGGTGAGGACCGAATCGCCTCTCAGCACGACAAGGGCAAGATGACTGCCCGCGAGCGAATCGACTACTTGCTCGACGATGGAACCTTCCAGGAGTTCGACCAGTTCCGAACGCACCACAACCACAAGTTCGGGATGGAAGAAAAGAAACTCCCCGGCGACGGCGTCGTCACGGGGTACGGAGAGGTCGACGGACGGACCGTCTTCGTCTTCGCCCACGACTTCACCGTCTTCGGTGGGTCGCTCGGCGAAGTCTTCGCGGAGAAAGTCTGTAAGGTGATGGACAAGGCGATGGAAGTCGGCGCACCCGTCGTCGGCCTGAACGACTCTGCCGGCGCACGAATCCAAGAGGGTGTCCAATCGCTCGGTGGGTTCGGTGAAATCTTCCGCCGAAACACCGAGGCGTCCGGCGTCATCCCACAGATCTCTGCGATCATGGGCCCCTGTGCCGGCGGTGCGGTCTACTCCCCTGCACTGACAGACTTCACGTTCATGGTCCGCGACACCAGTCACATGTTCATCACCGGCCCGGACGTCATCAAGACGGTCACCGGTGAAGAGGTCACCTTCGACGAACTCGGCGGCGCGACGACGCACACCGCCACGAGTGGTGTCGCCCACTTCGCCACCGACACCGAAGAACAGGCGCTCGACGATATCCGACACCTCCTCTCGTATCTCCCCCAGAACAACGTCGAAGACCCACCGACGGTCGAACCGTGGGACGACCCCGAGCGCGTCGACGACCAGCTCGCCGAAGTCGTCCCCGACCAACCGCGCAAACCGTACGACATCCACGACGTCATCGGCGGCGTCGTCGACGAGGGGTCGTTCTTCGAGGTCCAGGCGGACTTCGCGAAGAACATCGTCGTCGGATTCGGCCGTCTCGACGGCCACTCCATCGGTCTCGTCGCGAACCAACCACGAGTGAACGCCGGCACGCTCGACATCGAGTCGTCGGAGAAGGCCGCGCGATTCATCCGGATGTGCGACTCGTTCAACGTCCCAATCTTGACGTTCGTGGACGTCCCCGGATTCCTCCCCGGAACCGACCAGGAACACAACGGCATCATCCGCCACGGCGCGAAACTCCTCTACGCCTACTCCGAAGCGACGGTGCCACTCATGACGGTCATCACGCGCAAGGCCTACGGTGGAGCCTACGACGTCATGGCCTCGAAACACCTCGGCGCGGACGTGAACTACGCGTGGCCGACGGCGGAAATCGCGGTCATGGGGCCGCAGGGCGCCGTCAACATCCTCTACCGCGACGAACTGGACGCGGCAGACGACCCGGACGCCCGCCGCGACGAACTCATCGAGGAGTATCGCCAGGAGTTCGCCAACCCCTACACCGCTGCGGACCGTGGGTTCGTCGACGACGTCATCGAACCCGGCGAGACGCGGAAGCGACTCATCGCGGACCTTCGGATGCTGAAGTCCAAACGCAAGTCGCAACCGGACAAGAAACACGGTAACATCCCACTATGAGCGACGACCTGCTCTCTGGACTGTCGATTCCGGACGACGCAGCCCCCGAAGAGGCCGCGGCCATCGCCGCGGCCGTCGGCGCACACCTCCACGACCAGCAAGTCGCCGCCGCGGCCGCCGCCGCGGACGACGACGAAGAGACCTGGAACGAAAAGCGCTGGCAGTACGCCGGCCGACTCCACTCGGTCACCGGGTGTAGTCGCCGCGTCCCGTCCGGTGCGCCGACGAACGCGTGGGCCGCGTCGGGTCGTACAGACCGGTTCTAATCTCCGTTCTCCCTCTCGTCGTTATCTTCCACCGAGCGCCGGGTCGTCTACGATAACTCCATCGACGCCCCACTCGCGGAGTCGTTCGACTGTCTCGCTTTCGGGGACGGTCCACGTGTTGACGTCGAACCCTCTCTCGTGTGCCTCGGTCACGCGCTCCGCCGAGAGCAGGTCGTACCGGGGGTGGATAGCCGTGCATCCAAGTTCATCGGCGACGCGAAGGGCGTCGTCCCACTCGTCGGCGAAGAGATACGCGACAGGGAGGTCGGTCTGCTCGCGGACCTCCCGAAGTGCTTCCGAGTCGAACGACGAGACGAGAATCTCGTGTTCGACGTCGGCCACGACAGCAGCGAGGTCTGCGGCGAGCCCTGGTTCTTTCAGTTCGACGTTGACGGCGACGTCCTCCGGGAGCGCCTCGAGAACCTCCCGGAGCGTCGGAATCGTCTCGTCGGAGTCGCCGACGCGGAGGGCGCGCAGTGCTGCGAGTGTGGCGTCTGCGACGAGTCCTGTGGAGTCGGTCAGTCGGTCGAGCGTCTCGTCGTGAAAGACGACGAGTTCGCCGCTCGCACACCGCTGAACGTCGAGTTCGACCCAGTCCAGACGCGTCGCTGCCGCGCGGAAGGCGGCGAGTGTGTTCTCCGGTGCGAGCGCAGGGCATCCACGGTGACCGATGACGCGCATAGTAGTGCGTCACGACAGCGTGGTGAAAACAGTTACTCAGCGCCAGCGTGTACACTTTCGTGACAGGTAGTGACTGCGTGTCCGCTCTCGAGACGGGAGTGAGAGCGCTACCGCTCCCGCCACGGGTGAAGAAGAGGTGTCGCAGAGAGAATCGTCTGCTTCGAAATTACGCGGCCTGGCCGCCTTTCTTCCGGGTGATGTAACCGGCGATGCGGTTACGGACGCTCTTCGACTCTACCGTGGTCAGTTCGCTGACGCTGTCCTTGTTCGTCTCGAAGTCCGTGTTGAACGCCTGCGGGTACCGCTCCAGCAGGATGTTACCAAGTTGCTTGACGTACTTGGGCTTGATTGCCATGTGCCAGAATTCCCGCGACGAACACTAAAACGATTCGTTCCGTCTTTGCGAGGCCCGCTCTCTCCACCCCGTCAACTCGTCGATTCGTGCGAACGCCTCACGCTCTCTCGGTCCACCACACTTCTGGACGGTCTCTGCGAAGTATTCGAGTCGAGCGAGCAGGTCGTCGGTGTCGAACGCCGGAACGTCCAGACGCGAGGCGGCGACAGTCGCGTCGACGACCGCACCGAATCCGCGGTTGATGGTGAACGGACGGGTCTCCTCGACAGCGGCGTCGACGGGTGTCAACTCCCACTGTTCCCAGTGAGTTCCCTCGTCGTCTCCCGAATCGACCATCGTTGCCCCCACTTCGACCCACGCGTCTGCGGCGTCGAGGACGGGCGACTCCACTTCGTAGATGGTCATCGCCGCCTCCACGAACGCCCGCGGGTCGGAGACGAACTGGACGACGCCGCCACCCTGTCGATGGAAGTTTCGGCGCGTCCGGGTGTTCCCCCACGTCGTCGCAGTCACCGGTTCGTCGGATGAGTCGGGCGCGTGGAGGCCGAGTGCCGCCAGATTCCACCGGTCGTTCGGGCCGAGAGTGGCGACGACGGACTCGGTGACGCCACGAAGTTCGACCGGCCACTCGGCCGCCGATGGGGAGACAGCCCCACTCGGTTCGTCGGTCACAGCGGAACCCCGCGTTCCAACGCAACGAACGTCGCTGCACAGACGATGTCGGCAGTCGTTCCGGGGTTGATTCCCTCGGCGACGAACGACTCGGCCAGTTCTTCGGCGGCGTCGAGGTCAGAGACTGCCGCGGCGCGGTCCATTACGTCACGGGCGACGGCCTCTCCGTGGTTCGTCACGACGAGCGTATCTGGTTCCTCCGTGAGCAGGTCGAGGAACGCTCGTGCGACGCGGTCGGTGACTGGCCCGTCGCCTTCGAGAATCGACTCGGCGGCGCGGAACGTTCGCTCGAACCCACCGGCCCACTCGCGGGCGTTGGCGTCTCGTTCGGCGCTGCGTTCCATCACGTCGAAGAGCGTGAGCGACTGCTCTCGGAGCGCGGACTCGGCACCTGCACCACGCCGAACGTCGAGGTCAGGCGCGTCTTCGGGTGGGTCGCCGACGGCGACGTCGACGTGTTCGAACGCACGGTAGAACGACACTGCGTCGTCCACGGTGGTCGAGCGAACCACGTCGGTCACGCCGTCAGGCGAGAGGGCTCCTGCGGCGGCCGCCCGAACGAGCGGAACCAACAGAAGCAGACATCCGAACTGCGTGTTGCCGCCGCCCTGTCTGCTCATTCCTTCGACGGCAGTCTCGAACGCCGCGCCGACTGTCGCGCCGTCCTCGGCGAGTCGAAGTCCGGACGCCGACCCGACGGCACCGGTCAAGAAGTGTTCGAAGTGAAGGTCTGAGAGGTCACGCTTCCGGTCGACGTTGCCCGGTTTGGGCGTCCCGGCGACTTCGAGGAGTAAGGCGAGTTCGGCGTGTCGCGCAGGGCCGAACCCGCGGTCCGAAACCGGTCCGGTCGTCATCGAGAGGACACCTCGTGTTCTCGGTCGTGCGGCGGTCCCGGTCGTTCTGCGTCGCCTCCGACGAACCACTCGTCGACTGCCTCTCTGACGCGGCGGAGCACCACGGGGTCGTCGCTCGCTCGGCCGACACTGACCGCATCCGCTCCGTACCGGAGATACTCGTGTGCAGTCTCTCGGTCGCGAACGCCGTTGTTGGCGACGACGAAGCTGTCGGGTTCGGCGGCGACGACGTCGGCGACGACGGACTCGGAATCCATCGCGTCGATGTGGAGCCACGACGCCCCCGCGTCTGCGAGTTCTGTGGCGAGTTCGGGGAGCGACACGTCCTCGACTTCGGCGCGTACTTTCACGCCGACGGGGGCACCGGATTCGGCCGCCGTGGCGACGTACTCTGCGAGTCGGTCGGTGTCGCGGAGGAGCGATTCACCGCAACCGACGGCACAGAGTTCTTCCTGCCGGCAATGTGCGTTCACCTCGACGCCCGCACCGTACTCCGCACAGAGTTCTGCCACGTCGCGTATCGGGTCGGGCGACGTCGCGCGAACGTTGACGGCCGTGAAGATGTCGCTTCCGGCGAGCGCGACGAGTTGCGCTTCGACGAACTCGAGTGGGTCGTCGGTGAGGAACTCCGAGCGACCGCGGGCGACGAGAGCGTGTGCGGCCTCTCGTGCGGGTTCGTCGAGTGCGATACCGCCGAGGAAGGCCGCACCCACGTGGGGCGTAGCCTGCTTCGCCCACTCGGCGTCAGATTCGCCGCTGAGGCTCGCGACGGCGACTCGGGGGGAGAACATCACGACACCTCCGAAAGTGCTGTTTCGACGGCACGAGCGACTCGCTCGGCATCGTCGGGGCCGTCGATTCGGGTGTCCGTTCTGACGACTGGTCGTCCGAGGTCCGTCCCGTCGTCGTCGTCGAGGACGAACGCGTCCGCGAAGGGATACGCGTCGGCGACCCCTGCGGTCGAGGGGTCGTAGCCCACGCCGGCCATGAGGTCCGCCGCAGGCCCGGAGAACACCGTGTCTTCGACGAAGGGAGACACGGCGACGACGGGCGTCGATTCGAGTGCGTCGGTGAAGCCGTCGAGTGCGAGCATCGGACCGATACTCGTTATCGGGTTCGACGGACCGACGACGATGGGTTCAGAGAGGGCGTCTGTGACGGCGTCGGTGATGCGTGCGTCGTCGGCACCGCGGAACTCGACGTCTTGGACGACTGGGTCGGCGCGGCGGTGGACCCAGTACTCTTGGAAGTGCATCGTCCCCTCGTCGGTGTGGACGAGCGTCGCCACCGGGTCGTCGCTCATCGGGAGGAGCGAGCAGTCGAGGGCGAAGGCGTCGGCGAGTGTTCGGGTGACGTCGGTGAGCGAGTGTCCTTCGTCAAGAAGCGAGGTTCGGGTGATGTGGACCGCTCTGTCGCGGTCACCGATTTCCATGAACTCCGCGACGCCAGAGAAGCGCCGCCAGCGGGCGATGTCTCGGCCGGACGTCTGGGCGGAGTCGTCGAGATATCGTGGGCCGGATTCGAGACCCGCCGCGTCCGCGAGTCGGTGGAGTTCGTCGTCGGTTTCGGTGGTGTCGTCCGCGATGCCCCACCAGCGGCCGGTGTCGAGGACGCCACCTTCCGAAAAGAGGACCGTGTCCACGTCCGGACAGACCAGATGGCCGCCGAGTTCCACGTCGTCGCCCGTGTTGGCGACGACGGTCGTCTCGGCGGGGTCGAACACCTCGGCAGCGCCAGCGAGGAGTTTGGGGGTGCCCGTGCCCCCGGCGAGGAAGGTTACCATGCTCCGCCGTAGGGCGAGTGTCGGTTTGAAAGTTCCCTCATCGGCAGTGGACGTTCAGCGTCCGCCGCGGTACGCGACGGAGGTGTCGAACTTCGACGGCATCACCTGCCCGGCGACGGCCTTCCTGACGAAGAACCCAGAGAATCCGGCCGTCACGGTCAACCCGAGCGAGAACACGATTGCCGAGACACGGGTGATGGTGATGCCACCGAGTAGGCTCACTCCGACCAGATACGCCGCGTCGAGCACTGCACCTGCAGCAATCACGAGCAAGCCCAGTCCGACCGCGTTTCCAACTGCAGACTTCAGGCTCATGTCGGTGGGTCGGTCCGGCGTTGTAAACCGTTTGGGGGCCATCGAGTCCCGAGCCAACACGACTCACAAAACGGCTATCCTCTCAGACAGACGATACGAAACTATGGCACCGTCTTCGCCCTCCCCACGCGTCCTCCTCGTCGCTGTCGTCGTCGTTCTCGCGGCCATCGGCAGTGGTTTTCTCTTCGTCGACTTCGAAGCGGGAACCGTCGAAGAGTCTGCGACTGCGACGACAACAGTCGCTTCGACGAACTCCGACTCGCTCCAACCCGTCACGGACGCGTATCTCGTCGTGGACGCGCCCGACACCATCCGGGACGACCTGACGGACGAACTCGTCGCGGCGTACGAACGCGAGGGGATTACGTTCACCCCCACCGACGCCCGCGACTCGTACGACAGGGCCGTCGTCGTGGTGGTCGTCGACGAGTGGGACCCTCGCTGGACTCCCGTTCTCTCGTCGGGGAGTGCCTCCTGGCGCGTCGTCTTCGACGCCGGCGGGCACACCGACCACGTCGACGCCGCCCTCGCCGACGAACCGCTGCTGTTCACGTCCAGTGACGGGGCCGACCTCGTCGTCACGGCCCAAATCGACCTCGTCCTCGGTGCTCGGGGTGTCGTCTCTCGACCCGCGTACCGCGGTCACCTCCTGACGGCCGTCGCCGACGCTAGCGTCTCGCAAACGAGAGCTCAGATACGCAGGACTACGTAGGATTATCTGGTCTCACCGTCGTGCTCACGCGGACGGCGTGGCTATTTGACGGCGGGCGTACAGGATTTCGTATGACCGCGGTCAAAGACAGCGTCCACGACTACATCTCGCTCGACCCAGTGGCCGCCGAACTCGTCGATACACCCGAGTTCCAACGACTTCGACACATCAAGCAACTCTCGACGGTTCGACTCGTCTATCCCTCTGCGAGTCACACGCGATTCGAACACAGTCTCGGCGTCTATCACCTCGCCTCACAGGCGGTTTCACATCTCGATATCGACGGTGACCGTGCTGCACACGTCCGTGCCGCCGCCCTCCTCCACGACATCGGCCACGGTCCGTACGGCCACCAGACCGAAGACCTGATTCGCCGCCGAACTGGCCGCGACCACGACGAAATCGCTCACCTCCTCGACGGAACCCGTCTCGGAGAGATACTCGAATCGCACGGACTGTCGCCGTCGCGCGTCGCGGCTATCGTCGCCGGCGAAGGTCCCGTCGGCCAACTCGTCTCGGGCGAACTCGACGTCGACCGGATGGACTACCTC
This sequence comes from Haloferax marinum, assembly GCF_009674625.1. GTDB lineage: Archaea > Halobacteriota > Halobacteria > Halobacteriales > Haloferacaceae > Haloferax > Haloferax marinum. The sequence goes on from NZ_WKJQ01000001.1 coordinate 2,701,052, forward strand.
GTCCGCGACGCGCACCACACGGGCGTCCCCTACGGCACTATCGACCACGGCAGACTCGTCCGAGAACTCCGCTACCGAGACGACAAACTCGTCCTCTCGGAAGGGAATCTCCAGACGGCAGAGTCGCTGTTACTCGCGCGGGCGTTGATGAACGGGACCGTCTACCGACATCACGTCTCGCGTATCGCGGGTGCGATGCTCGAACGCGCCTCCGAACGACTCCTCGAAGACGGCGTCTCGATAGACGAGTTCGTCCGAATGGCAGACCACGACCTGCTCGTCGCACTCGGAGAGCACGTCCCCGAACTCGGGCGACGAATCGAGAGTCGAGAGTTGTACAAACGAGCAGTCTGGGCACCTCTCGACGCGGTTCCCACCGACGTGGTCGAACTCGGGTACGAGTCGTCACGGGCGGTCGAGCGTGAAATCGCAGACATCGTCGGCGTCCCACCGGAAGTCGTCATCGTCGATTCTCCTGCCCGCCCACGAATCAAAGAGTCTCGGTCACGAATCGTCGTCGACGGCGTCGTCCGCCGTCTCGAAGACGCGTCCGAACTGGTCGGTGCGCTCCGCGCGACAGAACGCACGCAGTGGCGACTCGGTGTGTACGCACCAGAAGCCATCCGCGACGACGTCGCGGCCGCCGCCGTCGACGTTCTCGACGTCCCGATTCGCGTGACGACGCCACCGTGATGGAACCCCGACGAGACGGCGACACAGCGACGCAGCGACGCAGCGACGCAGCGACACAGCGACACAGCGACACAGCGACACAGCGACACAGCGACGAGTTGGCGACGAACCGCCTCCTCGAAGAGGGTGAGTGAGACTCCGTATTTCCGACTTCACGTCGAAACACTGTGAGATACGTGCTAAATTCGTTGAATATCGTTAAATTAGGACTTTTTACCAGTACATTCTCGGCAAATGTCTAAGGTGTTTATTCTGTGGTACAACCAACTGAATGCATGGCAATCAACTGGCGTGCCGTCCTGTACGGCTTTGGTACCAGCATCGTCCTCGGACTTCTCAGTGGATTCGTCATCCCGTTCACAGACTTTGCACTCCCAGTCATCGGCGCAGGTCTGGCCGGACTCATCGCAGGTGGCGTCGCCGGATACTACAACAACCGGAGCACGATGAGTGACGCGACCCACGGCGCGCTCGCGACAGTCATCGGTGCGCTCATCGTCGGAATCCTCTTCACCGTGCTCGGAACGCTCCTCGCGGGTATCTTCGGCCTCGGTGCGGGCCTCGGCCTCCTGGTCCTCATCTTCGTCGCAGGTATCCCCGGCGCTGTCGGTGGCGTCGTCGGTGGCTACCTCCACCGTGGCCGTGAGGACCGGATGGGACGCCCGACTGCCTAAAACAACTCACAGCCCAACAGAGAGGGCACCCGTTCCCCGTTTTCCTGCACAGTTCGTGACAGAGCCAGAGGCGTTGACTCTGCTCACCCCGCCCGACCCTTTTTACCCGATGACGGCCGAAGGACGAGACATGACGACCATCAAGGACAGCGTCCACGACCACATCGAGGTCGAGGGCGCGGCCGAGGCCCTCCTCGACACGCCGGAGATGCAACGGCTTCGGCGTATCAAGCAGTTGGGGACGGTCCAACTCGTCTACCCCTCTGCGAACCACACCCGGTTCGAACACAGTCTCGGTGTCTACCACCTCGCCTCCCGCGCACTCTCGCACCTCGGTATCGAGGGTGACGCCGCCGCACACGTCGAAGCGGCGGCCCTCCTCCACGACGTCGGTCACGGACCCTACAGCCACAACATCGAAGACGTGACACACCGCCACACCGGCAAGTACCACGACGACGTGGCGGGACTCGTGACGAACGGGACTATCGGAGAGACCCTCGAAGAACACGGCCTCGACCCGACGCGCGTTGCCGACCTCGTCGCGGGCGACGGCGAATTTGGTCAACTCGTCTCGGGCGAACTCGACGTCGACCGGATGGACTACCTCGTCCGCGACGCGCACCACACGGGCGTCCCCTACGGCACCATCGACCACGAGCGATTGATACGCGAACTCGCGTTCGTCGACGGCGAACTCGTCCTCGCGGAGGGGAACGTCCAGACGGCAGAGTCGCTGCTGCTCGCGCGAGCGCTGATGAACCCAACCGTCTACCAACACCACGTCGCACGTATCTCGAAGGCGATGCTCCGACGGGCGTCGGAGCGACTGCTCGACGAACCGGACATCGACGCCCACGAACTCCGACGGATGGACGACTACGACCTGTTGGTCGCGCTCAGACTCGACCCCTCGACGAGTGAGTTTGCCGAGCGTCTCGCCACCCGCAACCTGTACAAACGGGCGGTGTGGGCCGAGATTCCCGACGTCCCCGACTCCGTCATCGACGACGACCACGAGGCGGTAGCCGAGTACGAGCGAACGATTGCCGACGAGGCGGGCGTCCCACACGAGTCGGTCATCCTCGACGTCCCACCGCGTCCGTCGATGACCGAGTCGTCCTCGCGGGTGATGGTCAACGGCGAGATTCGACAGTTAGAACGCGAATCGCCGCTGGTGCAAGCCCTTCGGACCGCACAAGAACAGCAGTGGCGTCTGGGAGTCTACGCACCGAGCGGAGAGGCCGACAGAGTTGGTCGCGCCGCCGCCGAAGTACTCGGACTCGACATCGACGGTGCGCTGGTCGCCGAAGTGCGACGCAACCTCAACACGACGCTCGACGAGTTCGAGTAACGTCGTCGCGTCTCCTGGCTCGCGTCGCTTGAGTAACGTCTCTCGGCGTCGCGTCTCCTGGCTCGCGTCGCTTGAGTAACGGACGACCCACCGTCGCGCCGTCCCGAGACGAGAGGTTCAAGCCGCGGGGAGCACGATTCGAGAGCGATGCAACTCGAGGGAACCGTACTCCGTGGCCGCGAGTTCGAACCGGTCGAAGGGCGCGTCGTCGTCGAAGACGGGACGATAACTGCCATCGAGGAGAGTGAGACCGATTCGACGGATATCATCCTCCCGGCGTTCGTCAACGCGCACACCCACCTCGGTGACTCCATCGCTAAAGAAGCGGGCGGCGGGCTCTCGCTCGACGAACTGGTCGCGCCACCGGACGGCCTGAAACATCGCCTGCTCCGGGCGGCGAGTAAAGAAGAGAAGGTGGCCGCGATGCACCGCTCACTGCGGATGATGGAACACGGCGGAACCGCTGCCTGCATCGAGTTCCGCGAAGGCGGCGTCGACGGCGTCGACGTCATCCAGCAAGCACTCGACGGACGCGATATCGAGGCAGTCGTCCTCGGCCGCGAGACGGCCGACGCGATGGAGATTGCCGACGGGTTCGGTGCCTCCGGTGCGCGCGACGCAGAGTTCGGTGCGCTCCGAAACGCCACAGAAGAGGCCGGCAAACTGTTCGGAATCCACGCTGGCGAAAGAGACGCCCTCGACATCAACCCCGCGTTAGACCTCGACCCGGACTTCCTCGTCCACATGGTCCACCCGGAACCGCTCCACCTCGAACGCGTCGGTGACAGCGAGATTCCAATCGTCGTCTGTCCGCGGTCGAATCTCGTCACGGGTGTGGGTGTCCCGCCCATCAGAGAACTCACCGAACGGACGACCGTCGCACTCGGGACGGACAACGTGATGCTGAACAGTCCATCGATGTTCCGCGAGATGGAGTTCACCGCGAAACTCGCAGACGTGCCTGCCGCCGAAGTGCTTCGGATGGCGACCATCAACGGCGCAGACATCGCCGGCCTGAACTACGGCCTCGTCGAAGAAGGCCGGGAGGCGAAACTGCTCGTCCTCGACGGCGACACCGACAACCTCGCAGGCGTACAAGACGTCGTTCGCGCCGTCGTCCGCCGCGCTGGACTCGCCGACGTCAAAGACGTCTACCTCTGAGTCGCCACCGACGGGTCCCTCGTCGCTATTCTCGACGTATTCTCGCTGTCACAAAGTGTTATTACCAGCCATGGTAATATGTCACCAAGTGACATGGTGTTGTACGACCGAATCATCGTTCCAATCGACGGGTCTGCTGGGTCGAACCGAGTCGCGACCCACGCCGCCGCACTCGCCGCAGTACACGGTTCAGAACTACACGGCGTCTACGTCGTAAACGCCGGGAGTTTCGCTGGACTCCCGATGGAGTCGTCGTGGGAAGGACTCGACGACCTGTTGCGTTCGGACGCCGAGGCGGCGCTGGCACTGGTGGAGCGAGCGGCCGAAAAAGAGGGAGTCCCGGTCGAAACACACGTCTTGGAAGGAACACCGAGTCGAGAAATCGTCGAGTTTGCCGAGCGCGGCGACTGTGACCTCATCGTGATGGGGACACACGGCCGCGGCGGCATCGACCGACTCCTCCTCGGGTCAGTCGCCGAGAAAGTCGTCCGCGCGTCTTCGGTGCCGGTGTTGACCGTTCGTATCGAAGGCGGTGAAGACGGTGCAGACGTCACCGCTGAGTCGACGAGCGACGCCGCCGCAGAGTCACCTGCCGAAACCGACACCCCGGCGGACGCAACAGCGACGGCCGACGGCGAAGAATAGCCGACTCAGCGACTGTCGTCTGTCGCCGGGCGCAGATGTTCGCAGTCACCCGCGTGGACGCGCGTCTCGCCGTCGTCGGTTCGGACGACGAGCGTTCCGGGACGTTCGACGTCGACTGCCGTCCCTTCGACGACGCCACCCGCGGTGTGGACACGAACTCGTCTCCCGAGCGTGTCCGCTCGCTCGCGCCACGCCGGGAGCACGCTCTCGAGGGCTGTTCTCTGTTCGTCGAAGCGTTCGAGCACTCGTTGGACGAAGACGCGGCGTTCGACGGGTCTTGCTTCTGCAGCGACACTTGTCGCTCCGTCGGGGAGGGTCGCCGGGTCGAGATTGACGTTGATTCCTGCTCCGATAACTAACCACGACACGCGGTCCGCCTCGCCTTCCATCTCGGTGAGGATGCCGCAGAGTTTACGGTAGGGTTGGTTCGTAGGGTGGTCGGTTGGAGAAACGCCACTCGCTTCGCTCGTGGCGACTACGTCAGACTCTGACGAGTCTGACGAGCGATTGTTCGCAGCACGCTCTGGCGTGCTGCTCACAATCACATCGTTCGGCCACTTGATACTCGCGTCCACACCCGCTTCTCGCGCCGCGTCACACACCGCGACGGCCATCGCCAGCGTGTACAACGGCGCGAACGCCGGCGGTTCGTCGGGTCGGATGAGAACGCTCATCGAGACGCTCCCGTCGGGTGCAGCCCACTCGCGACCCTTTCGGCCTCTGCTGGCAGACTGTTCGCGCGCGACGACGACGACGTCGCTCGCACCGTCGGCGGCGAGTTCGCGGGCCCGGTCGTTCGTCGAGGCGAGCGTCTCGTGGAACTCCACGTCGTAGTCGGCCGCCAGTCCATACTCGATTGCCGCGCCGCCGTACTCTGGCACGTCGCTCACGACGTAGCCCTCGTCGGTGCTCTCGATGCCGAAGCCGTCGTCTCGAAGTGACTCGACGTGTTTCCAGACGGCGGCGCGGGAGACGTCGAGTCGCTCCGCGAGTTCGGGGCCGGAGACGGGGCCCTCGGCGAGTGCGGCGAGGAGGGCGCGTCGCGTGTCGCTCATGGAGTCGGCTACTTCGGCGCAGGAAAAGAGGTTCGCGGTTCGCTGTGGCGTCGATTACTCGATGACGATGAGCACGTCGCCCATATCGACGCTGTCGCCCTCGCCGACGAGGACCTGCGAGACGGTGCCGCCGCGTTCGGTGACCACGTCGTTTTCCATTTTCATCGCTTCGAGCACACAGACGGTGTCACCGGGTTCGACGTCGTCGCCTTCGTCGACGTCGACAGAGAGAATCGTCCCCTGCATCTCTGCGGTGACCGACTCGCCGTCGCCCTCGATAATCTGTTGGTCGTCCTCGTCGTCGTCACGGCGCTTGCGCGGGCCGGACGGTTTGGAGGCGGCGGCGGCACCACCGACCGGGATGGCGGGCGCGCCGCGTTCTTCGAGGCTGACCTCGAAGCGCTTGCCGTTGACCTCGACGGAGAAGGTCCGCTCGGTCACTTCTTCGTCTTCGTCGTCGCTGGTGACGGCCTCCGGTGCCCAGCGCTCGACGGCGGCCTCGACTCGGTCACGGTCGAGAACCTCGTCGAGATACTTCGTCGTGTGGCTTCCCTCGCGGAACGCCTCGTCGGTGAGCATCAGGCGGTGGAACGGGATGACCGTCCGAATCCCTTCGATTTCGAACTCGGCGAGCGCGCGTTCGGCGCGGGCGAGCACTTCCGTGCGGTCCGACCCGGTGACGATGAGTTTCGCGATCATCGAGTCGTAGTCGCCACCGATTTCGTCGCCCTGTCGGACGGCGTCGTCCATGCGGACGCCGATTCCGCCCGGTGGGTCGTACGTCGTGAGTTCCCCTGTCGCGGGCGCGAAGTCCTTCTCCGGGGCTTCCGCGTTGATACGGAACTCCATCGAGTGGCCGTCGATTTCGACGTCGTCTTGCGAGAAGTCGAGTTCTTCGCCGGCGGCGACGCGAATCTGCCACTTCACCACGTCGAGACCCGTCACTTCCTCCGTGACGGTGTGTTCGACCTGGATACGCGTGTTGACCTCCATGAAGTAGAACTCGCCGTCTTCGACGAGGAACTCCACCGTCCCGGCGTTGGTGTAGTCGGCGGCGCGGACACCGCGGCGTGCGGCCTCACCGATGCGTTCGCGCAGGTCGTCGTCGAGGGCGGGCGAGGGTGCCTCCTCGATGACCTTCTGGTGACGGCGCTGGAGCGAACAGTCACGTTCGCCGAGATGGCGGACGTTACCGTGTTCGTCGGCCAGAATCTGCACTTCGATGTGGCGCGGCGCTTCGAGATACTTCTCCACGTAGACGGAGGCGTTGTCGAAGTACGCCTCACCCTCGCGTTTGGCCGTCTCGAACTGGTCGTCGACTTCGTCCTCGGAGTGGACGACTTTCAGACCGCGGCCACCACCGCCACCTTCGGCCTTGATGGCGACCGGGTAGCCGAACTCGTCGGCGACGGCTTTCACGTCGTCGGCGGACTCGGCGGGTTCGGTCGTTCCGGGAACCACGGGCACGTCGGCGTCCTGCATGAGGGCGCGGGCTTTCGTCTTCTCCCCGAGTCGTTCCATCGCGGCCGCGGACGGGCCAATCCACTTGAACTCCGACTCTTCGACCTTTCCGGCGAATTCGGCGTTCTCCGCGAGGAAGCCGTATCCGGGGTGGATGGCGTCGGCACCGGCCTTCCGGGCCGCTTCGATGACCGACTCGTGGTCGAGATAGGAGTCGGCCGCTCGGGCGGGACCGATGTTGTACGCCTCGTCGGCGTAGCGCACGTGGCCTCCGTGCTTGTCTGCCTCGCTGTAGACGGCGACAGTCCGGACTCCTAACTCTTCGCATGCACGCATGACACGCACTGCGATCTCGCCTCGATTGGCGACGAGAACCTTGCTGAACATTTGCGGTAGTCTTTCAGGGAGTTCCACCTTATTCTATCGGTTTCAACAACACGCGTCGGTATCGTGTTCGACGATTGCCGATTTGTTTGTTCGACCGTGATAGAACCGTCGGTGAGGAGAACTGTACCGATTTTTTGGAGGGAATATCGGTTCGAATCCAAACGACCTTATGCGTGTGATACACTAAGACACGGATAATGGCAGTACGAGTCGGAATCCTCGGCGCAACCGGTGCAGTAGGACAGCGATTTATCCAACTTCTCGAAGACCACCCCACGTTCGAACTCGCGGCGCTGACCGCGAGTGAGTCCAGTGCGGGCAAGCGCTACGACGAAGCCGCAAAGTGGCGCGTCAACACGCCCATCCCGGACGACGTCGCTTCGATGGAAGTCGGCCGAACGGACCCGGCAGACGTCCCTGACGACATCGACCTTCTCTTCTCGTCGCTTCCCTCTTCTGTCGCCGCAGACGTCGAACCGAAGTTCCTCGAAGAAGGCTACGTCGTCTCGTCGAACTCCTCGAACGACCGCATGGCACCGGACGTCCCACTGACGATTCCGGAGATCAACCCCGGCCACCTCGACCTCATCGAAGTTCAGCGCGACGAACGCGGGTGGGACGGCGCACTCGTGAAGAACCCGAACTGTTCGACCATCACGATGGTCCCGACGCTCGCCGCACTCGACCAGTTCGGCCTCGACAAAGTCCACGTGACGACGCTGCAGGCCGTCTCCGGTGCAGGCTACGACGGTGTCACCTCGATGGAGATTATCGACAACGCCATCCCGCACATCGGTGGCGAAGAAGAGAAGATGGAGACCGAGTCGCGCAAACTGCTGGGCTCTTTCGACGGCGCCGAACTCAGCCTCCACGACGCCGAGGTCAACGCTTCGTGTAACCGTATTCCAACCCTCGACGGACACTTAGAGAGCGTCTTTGCAGACCTCGAAGACGACGCCTCGCCCGAAGCCGTCAAAGCGGCGATGCGCGAGTACCCCGGTGTGGACCTCCCGAGCGCTCCCGAGCAACTCATCCACGTCTTCGACGACAACTACCGACCACAACCCCGTCTCGACCGTGACCGTGGCGACGGCATGCAAATCTCCGCCGGCGCGATTCAGGAGACACCCAACGGCGTGAAGTACAACTGCCTCGCCCACAACACGATTCGCGGCGCCGCTGGTGCGTCGGTCCTCAACGGCGAACTCCTCGCCCAAGAAGGCTGGATTTAGGCTAGAACCAACGAGGAGAGTCGGATTCTGTTTTCTCCTCGCTTCGTTGCCACTCCTCGAAGAGGAGTCCGTAGCGGAACACGTCTACGTGTTCGCCATCGACGAATCCCTCTGCTCGGTGGACTCCTTCTCTCGTGAATCCGGCTTTCTCGAGGACGCGGGACGAGGCAGGGTTCGTCTCGAACGCCTTCGCGTACACCTTGTTGAGTCGGCGTTCTCCGAATGCGTATCCACAGATGGCACGGAGTGCGTCGGTCGCATAGCCGTTGCCCCAGTGGTCGGGGGCGACGATGTACCCGACCTCGACTGCTCCGGTGAGGACGTTCGGTGGCTTGAGACCGATAGACCCCACGGGGTCACCGTCGGCGCAGATGACGAAGTTGATGTTGTCGTCGTCTCCCCGAGACTCGACCCACTCGCGTTCGTTCGTTCGAGTGACTGGGTCGACGGCAGCGATTCCCCGTCTGACCCGTGGGTCGTTGACCATCTCGTGGAAAAACGAGATGTGGTCTTCATCGACGGTTCGGAGTTCGACGACGTCACCTTCGAGGAACACTGCGCCGGACATGTCGATACTGTCGATGGGGTCCTACTTACATCTGGTAGTGACCGTCACAGGAAGACACCATTTTCAGTGTGTACCTGTGGACGTAGAGACATGGAACGGCGAGGGGTCGAGACTGCGCTCTTCGCAGGGTTCCTGTTTACTGTCCTCGGGGTCGTCGCGTGGGCGACTGGCAAGGCATTCGTCTTTCCGAGCCTCGGACCCTCCGCGTTCGTCCTCGCGTTCGCACGACCCGCCGACAGACCAGGGGCGCGCCGTGTCGTCGGTGGCCACGTCGTCGGCGCAGTCGTTGGCTTCCTCGCCTACGTCCTCCTCGCAGGCGGTGTCACACTCACGGCCACCCCGTCGGCGTTTTCGCTCGACGGCCTCCGACTCGTCGCCAGCGGACTCCTCTCTGTCGTCGGGACGAGTTGGGGGATGGTCGCTACCGACACCGTTCACGCACCGGCCTGCGCGACGACGCTCATCGTCTCACTCGGGGTGCTCTCGTCCGTCGTCGAGGTTGGAATCATCGTCGTGAGTGTGTTTCTCCTCGTTGGTGTGTCCGAAATCGTGACCCGGCGCTCGACCTCGTTCGGGTTCTGACGGCAACCGATTTCGACCCGTGCTACGCTGTCGCTCAGCGGTGTTAAGCCATCATGTGACGTTGTAGACGTGATTATGCGTAATCAGACACTCACAGTTTTCGTAGCACTCGTCCTCGTCCTCGCGGGGTGTGCTGGAGCGCCGACAGATAGTACGACGGCGACACCAACTGACGGGTCGTCCGGCGGGTCAGGAGGTTCTGGCGGTGGTTCGGACGGGTCTGGCGGGGGCGCAGGAGACGCTGACGAGTTCGTCGTGAGCGACGCAGAGGCCGCGCTCCGTGACGCTGGGAGTTTCACGAGTACGTGGTCGCTCCGCATCGTCGACTCCGAGGGGCAAGAGTCGACGTTGACCAACGCCTACTACGTCGACCTCGACGCGAATCGGACGAGTGAGACGTTCACCATCACCGGCGACGACGAGGGTGCGAGTTACGAGCGATTCATCGCCGACGGGACGAGTTACACTCGGTTCGGTGACGGTACCGACGTCCTGTACCAGGTCATCCCTGCTGACGGCAACCAACTCGATTACGCGCTGGCCCGTGGTGCGTCCTTCGCGTACGACGACTTCGAAGAGGCGACGTTCGTCGGCACCGAAACGTTCGACGGTGTCACAGTCGACCGGTACGAGTACACCGACCCGATGCTCTGGCGACAGTACGGTGCTGGGACGTTTGGGTCCGACCAGAACGTGACGATAACCGACTTCACGCTCGTCGCTCTCGTGGACCAAAACGGCATTGCCCGCTCGTCGGGGTGGGAACTCGTCGGTGAGACAGAGTCCGGTGAACGTGTCTCCGCCGAGTGGCGCTTCGAACTGACCGACCTCGGGTCGACCGACGTCCCCGACCCCGAATGGCTCGACGAGGCTCGTGAAGAAGGAACGGTGACCTACTAACTCGGTCACGCCCGTATCGTCGGTCAGTTGCCGACGACGTTCGACAGTCTGTCGAACGACTCCTGTAACTGTCTTCGGTCGACCTCTCTCGTCTCTCCCGACTCGGACACGCGAACCTCGATGGTGTCGAACTGTGTGTCGTATCTATCGAAAATCAGTGCCGAGGTCATGGCAAACCGCGTCTCGTCGAATTCGTCTTGTTCGATGACGAGCGTGTCGTCCGACTCGTGGACGTCGTACACCTCTATCTCGTACGTCTCAGCGATTCGTTCGACGGTCTGTTCGATTCCCAGTGGTTCCATGGCCCGCCATCAAATCAGCTCATATTAAAAATTACCTTTCGCAGGCGACGGAATTGGTTGCTTCGAGACACGTCGAATCGGTCGGTTCACAACATTCGCAGCGTTCGGTCGGAAATCGGTCGGTTCATCGTATTCGACCGGAACTCCGACCGTTCGAGGACTCTGCAGGACGATACCTGCGCCGACGAGAGACTGCCCTCTCGGTGCGTGGTCGAGACGGTAGAATCGGCCGCCCGAGTCCGCTCGAACAAACTTGGACGACCGATGAACTCTGCTTGGTGTCTGAAGTAAAAAGTCATATGAATCGTGCAATCGGCTACCACGTAACAGTTCGAATTTGGATTCGAGGGGAGGACCGAGCGGAATCCTACGAGAGCCACGACCAGAAATATTGGTATATTAATACTGGTTGTACTGTGGATTGATTGGTATTCGAAACGACATTTTTTGCACTAGCTCGAGTTGCTGTCTGCCATCGAACGACTGCGATAGATACCCTATTTTTGATTAATTCCTGCCATTACTCTCTGACTCCGCGACTCGTCCAAGGAAATACTCCTTTTTCGGAAACCTACTGGGCGTTTGACGAACTGTTTCGCAAGAATGCACGGAACCGAACGATACGTGGGTCGTTGGTGCGCCCACAAATCGGCACACTGCAAGGAGTTCTCTGAGTCTGATGGCGACTCCGGCGCGAGTTCGCCAGAGGACACTACTCACGTCCGTCTCCCTCCGCTGGGTAGCGCGTCACTGTGTTAGAACCGTGTATGTCCTATGTACCGGTAGTAGAGGGGGAATAACGAAATGTGAAACTGACGAGATATCATAGTAGATGACTCAATTAAAGGACGTTTCCAGAACCATCCTCAACTACTACCAAAGTCGGGGGTTGAGAGTCTTATCTTCGAAAGCGCCACAGTACACGAGAGAGCGACTGCCCTATAGTCTCTGGCCGCCACTTTTGAAAGACCCACGAAATCGGGCAGACGAGGTCGTTACGCTCCCCGAGAAACCGTCGTTGGACGTCGAGTATCGGGGAGAATCCAGGGAGTCTGCACCCCGGCAACTGCGGAACTTCGAGGGAACGATATCGAGTCCTGACAACCACGTCTACGTCTACGAGGACGTCGAGGTCGTCGGACGTGCTCCCGTCGCACGCATCGACGGGAGATACTTGCTCCCTTCGTGGTTCGGCGTCGACACCGCGTTTTTCGTCCATCAGATGAAGTTCATGAAGCGCGTCATCCCGCTCAGTCGCGTTCTCAAACACTCGCTGTTCGGCGCCGAGCCCGCCCGACACATCGACCACGCCTTCATCCTCAACAGTGAGCGCGGGTCGTACCGGTACTGCTGGTTCCACGAGACGATACCCAAGCTTCGATGGTACGAAGAGTACTGCGAGGTGACCGGTGAGACGCCGACTTTGATAGTCAATTCGCCGTTGCGCGACTTCCAACGACGGTCTCTGGAGTTGCTCGGTTACGACTCGAGTCAGTGGATCGAACACGGTCACGAGATAAGCCACGTCGACAGACTGGCGGTCGCACCCCACCCGATACGTCTCGAGGGGAATCCGAGTTCTGGGTTCGCCTCAGAGATACAGTGGGCCGGCGAGCGAATCGTCTCGAACCTCCCCGACGTGGACACGACGTTCTCGAAGCGCGTCTACATCTCCCGTGCTGACGCGAGCAGACGCCGCGTCCAGAACGAAGAGGAAGTCATCGACCTCCTCGAATCACGCGGGTTCGAAGCGTACGAACCGGGTAGGTTCTCGCTCGAAGAGCAGATCAAACTGTTCGCTGGAGCGGACATCATCGTCGGTCCCCACGGACTGGCGTACGTCAATTTGATGTTCTGTGATAGCGACACGAGTGTCGTCGAACTGTTCGCCCAGGATGGCTGTGACGAGAGCTACTTCGTCCTCGCGAACGAGTACGACATGGACTACGAGTGTATGGTCTGTGAGTCGATTTTCACCGGCGAGAACAGTCGGGCCATCAACAACGACATCGTCGTCGACGTCGACGGACTGGAGACGATCGTCGATTCTCTTATCGAGAAACACGAGACCGAGTCCACCGTGGCTCCAACCAGCGATTGAGGACCACCGTGACCTCAACCAACGACTGAGGTTCCGAATTCGGAACGCTGCGAACGCTCACACCTGTTTCTACTTGGCGTGCCGTGCGCTCACTGGACGTTCTACTGGTCTACCTCTGACGTCACGTTCTACTGGTCTACCTCTGACGTCACGTTCTACTGGTCTACCTCTGACGTCATCGAGGCGGACTCACCGGAGTCCGAGACCGATATCCAGAGGTGGAGGTTTCGGTACGAGTTCTCCATGTTCGGGTCGTCGGGGACCTCGCCTTTGTAGACGTGATACGCCAACCGCAGGTTCTCTCCTTCCATCGTCGGCGAAATCGTGTGCGGGTACTCCCAGGTCTCGCCGGCAGAGACGGTCTCTTGGGTACGCAGGAGTTGCGTCTCTTCTGTGACCGTCGACGAGTTGTCTGCGATACTGACTCGCTGGAGTTCGACGACGACCGAGTACGTCGTCTCGGCGTCTTCGTAGTTTTCGACGCGCAGGACCATCTCACTGCCCTCCCCGGTGGTGAAATCGGTCGGGTAGCCCGATGCGACGAGGCTCCCGTTCTCGTCTTCAGTCAGCAAGGCGACGTTCGTGTACGTCTCACCGTTGTCTGGCGACAGAAGAGCGAACCCCATCACTCCGACGGCGACCACCACGCTGACGACGAAGACGACAGAGAGAATGGAGTCCACCCTACTTCCTCCGCTGAAGAACTCGCTCGTCGACTGCGCCCACTCTCGCAGTGGTACAGTGAGACGCTTCTCTGCGGGAATGTAGAGACGCTGAATGGTGCCGACGACGACAGCGCCGATGACGAACACGTTCATCGCCATCAGAATCGACTGCTCGACCACCGACCCGGTCAACAAAGCGACCACGACACCTAACAGTGGGACGACCACGAAGCTCATCCCGACCGAGAGTATCGCACGCGTCTTCCAGGTGATTTGGCTCTTTCCGAACGCCAACCCCCGGTAGTACGACTGCGCTGGTCGTGAGCTGTGGTCGCTCCCATCGGGAGTGTACCGGCGGGGAAAGAGAAGCGCGACCACGAGATAGCCGGGGACGAACAGCACCATCGGCAGGCCGAACAAGACCTTCAACAACGGCAGTTCGGCAGGACCATAGAACAGCAGTACGTCAGCAACTGCGAGCAGAAGCACAGTGCCAACGAGGTCTGATGGGATGGTGAACTCGATACGTTCGATGTATCGGACGACGTTTCCTAAAGTGCTCATGATGGTTGGGTAGTGCCCACACGTTTGCTGGTGGGAGGACGTGCGTGTGGGAGGGCGTGGGGGTTTCTGACTGCGAGCTGCCAGGACATCTTATGAATATTACATCTCGACAAGTATAATAATGGAGCGGCTACCCTCTCTGTTCGATAAATTCACCCTGGAAAAAACGAAGGACCGCGCGGGGGAGTTCTGACGACCTATCTCAGTCGTTGTAGTTGTAGCACGGGCAGTCTACGTCGTCGACGTCGATTCTGTTGTTGTTGAACTCGTCGATGATGTTTTTCAGCATCTCGCCGTTCGAAACTGGGACACCGTCGACGTACCAGGACGTGAGTTTGGTCCCGTTTCCATAGGTCCAACCGGACGCATCCAGCCACTGCCTTGCGTAGGACACCACTTTGTTGATGGGTTCCTTTCCGTAGCCAACGTCGACAACGGGGGTGGTCACACAGGGATGATACGCCGCCTGGTTGTTGATTACGAAGGCGACGAGGTGAGTCGCCATGATGTGGCCCTTGTCACCTTTCGCGGGGGCTTTGAGGAACGCTTGTCCGTCTTCGACGGTCGGGAAGTAGACGCCGGGGACTTTCTTGTTGACTTGTTCGAGCGCAGTTGGGTCGGCGGGCGGTCCCGGATACCAGTCGTGGTTCATCCAGTAGCCTGGCGTGCGGGCACAGTTGGTGGCTGCTGCAGAGCCCGAGAACGCGGGGATACCAATTCCGAGCATTACGGTCGTCGCCGCACTCTTTCGCAGGAGTGAACGGCGAGACATGTCGAACGTTCTTGATTTCTTTGATGACATACTATTAGCCCCCCTCGTGGGGCAAGCAATACATCGATGTATGGAGGGATAGTTATGAATGAGTTTTTACAATATTGTCATCCTTACTTGGCGATTAGTAACTCACACTACGTGAGTACTGCAAACAGATTCCGAATATCGACGACCCCTGACAGAACGATGAGGATGAACCAAGCGACCCCGCCGACGAAGATGACGCCGATGAGCGACGGGACGCTCGAGATGTATCCCGTTAGTGGGAAGACGACGGCCGACATTCCACCCGTGACGGCAGTCAGTAGGAGACCAGAGCGAAGGAGTTTGGACTTGTCGATCGGCAGTTCGTCCATGATGAGGTACAGTTGTGCAGCGACGTAAACGCTGTACGTGAGTACTGTTGCGATAGTGGCTCCGATGATGCCGAACGGCGGGATAAGAAGCACGTTGAGAACGATGTTCCCTACCGAGGTGGACGCCTTCGCGGTCGCTCTCATATTGGCACGGCCGAGGTAATCCAGTCCGTCGCTCGTGATAACGTTGAGTGCGCGAACGAACATGAATACACTGAAAATCTGAAGAACTGGCACGGCTCCGGCGTACGCAGAGCCAAAGACCAGTCGAATCATCGGGTCTGCGATGAGGACGACTCCTGCCGCGGCAGGAGCGTAGATTGCCACGGTGTACCGAAACACCTCTTCGTACAGTCTGGCAGCGTGGTCCTCCTCGTCGTTGGCCTTTTGCTCTCCGAGCGTCGGTGAAGAGCCGATTCCGAGCGAGCGGGCAGGCACGATAAGAAAGTCCGAAATCTGCTTTCCGAGCGTGTAGAACGCGATCGCTTCCGGGCCTCGGAACACACCCAGCAGAATCCGGTCTGCATGCGAATTGATGACGTTCGACCCCATCGTCAACGTGAGCGGCGCGCTGTATTTCAGCAGGCGTCTAGAGACTTGTTTTTCGAGCGTCTTGCTCACGTTCTGAGTCGAATAATACTTGCGGTAGATGATGGCTAACCCCAAGATAGCTGCCAATCCATACGCGAGTGCGTATCCAGATAACGCTCCCTCGAGGCCGAACCCGAAGTAGATGAAGGCCGGAACAGCCACCAACAACAGGACGTTCGACACGATACTCACGGCCGCGTATCCTTTCATGTTGTTGAAACCGTAAAAGAAGTACGTGGCGTCTCCCTTGAACGACATCGTTACGATATACCCAATTCCGAATAAAAGAAGTGCAGATATCGCAGGTTCACCGACGACGGCGGCTATCGTATCGTGGTACAGGAATATGGCCGTGCACACGAAGACGATTAATATCCCGTTGTAGAGTAACGTCTTTTTTATTACAATTGGGACGAGTTCGGGTGACTTCTCTCGATAATCGTTGATGTACCGCGCACTCGCCATCGTGAGGCCGAGATTCGCAAAGAGCATCAAGATACCCAGAACAGAGAGCGTGAGAAAGAGCAGTCCGTATTCAGAGGGCTGGAGGAGATACCGCGTCAATAGCAAGAGGAGGCCCGCCTGAGTGACCATTCCCAATACTTGTGAGGCGAAAACGACTGACGTTCCGCGGAGAATCTTCCCAAGCATTGGAATCATCTAATACTCGAATCAGCCGAGCATTGTTATTGTTCGTCTATACCCGGTCCCAGAACTAAGATGTGTGCTCCGTGTCTCGGAGAAACTGGGGACTGAGACTCGTCTAGAACGGACGACTGATTTTCCGTCGCAACCCGCTGCAGTAGCTTACCTCCGAACTTGGTATCAGGAGAAACCACACTATAATTATGTTCGTCTGGAGGGTACATCGTCATCGAACATGCAGACCCACTGTCGACGGACGGAAACGGTGGGGTACCCGCTCCAAACACCATGTCATCGGCGGGTGTCTCCGACGTTGAGTGACTCTCCAACCGAGGGGGATGAATGACGTTGCTTCCCGACAGATATACGCTCGACAACTTCACAGCGGGACTGCGGAATCCGAAGCTCTTCCAGATCGAACTCCGTCGGATGCTCACCTATCAGCTGTTTACAGCAGCACATGGCCGCGGAATCTCTGTCACCGAACAAGACTGGGACACACTCGTCATCCTCGACGCTTGTCGGTACGACTACTTTGCAGACCGGGTCGAACAGAGCGGAATCGACGGGTCGCTCTCCTCGGTGATTTCGAGAGGGCCAGAGAGCTGGATATTTATGAGCGAGAACTTCGTCGGGAACGAACTGCACGACACCGTGTACGTCAGTGCGAACCCGCACGCGAACGAACTGCCCGATGGGACGTTCTTTAGAGTCGAACCATTGCTGGACAGTTGGGACCCTGACGCCGAGACGATACTCCCCGACGACGTCGTGAGCGCGGCCGTGGACATGCACGAGCGGCATCCAGATAAGCGGCTCATCGTCCACTTCATGCAACCACACATCCCGTACATCGGAGAGACAGCAGAACAAGTCCGTCGTGACGTCGACATCAGCCGATTCCGAGTCGGAAGCAGATGGTGGGATGCGATGGAAGCGGGCGAGATCTCGCGAGAACAGACCCACGAGGCGTACGTCGAGAGCCTCGATATCGTCTTGGAACACGTCGCGTCCCTCCTCGAACAGGTGGACGGAAAAACCGTCATTACGGCAGACCACGGCGAACTCTTGGGAGAACGTCTCGTCCCCTTTGGCCCTCCTCACTACGGCCATCCGCCGATTCACACGGCGAAGCTCCGTACGGTTCCGTGGTTCGAACCCGAATTCGACGACCGGCGTGAGGTCGTCGCAGAAGACCCGATGGCCGTCGAACGGCTCGACGACGAGGAGGTGGGCGACCGGCTCGAGGCACTGGGGTACGTCTGATTGGAAGTCGACCGACGTCCAGTTCGGAGAACTGCTTCATCGTCTGCATCCACAGCACACTGAACGTTCACTCGGCACGGGGAACGACGAATCGGCGCTCGCGCGGTGGCACTCACGGCACCGTTAGCTACACACTCGCTGAGAACAGTAACGGTATGTGATAACTATCTGTGGGAAGAACAAAGGTAAGTGGTGAATAAGCGTATTTTCTCAATACGAACCCTGTAAGAATCGATAAGTCACTAAGCTCTCGCTACCAAAGTATGTCAGAGGAGAATCGCAGTAGTAAGCCCTCCAACACCACGAACAAAGAGATTGCCGATTCGGACAATCATCCGGACGCACCAGACTCAGAACTCGGTGCGAAACGGAACGGACTCGACCGTCGTTCGTTCCTGAAAGCGGCTGGTGCAGCCACCATCGCCACGGCAGGTGTGGCGTCCGGTGCCGCCTCCTCGGCCACGTCCCACGGCGGCATCACGTTCGACCGAGTAGTCAACGCCGTCGACGACCTCGGTATGGACCCCACCGGTTCCACGCCCATCGACTCTGCTTTCGAAGCCAACATCCAAACTGGCACCCTCATCGAGTTCCCCCCAGGAACCTACCTCTTCGACCGCCACCACTACTACGACGGTGTGAGCCGATTCGGTATCCGCGGTACCGGGAGCAGCCACCGCGACGTCCAGTTCACCCCGACGAAAGACAGTGCGCTGTTGCTCATCGCTGGATTCGCTGGCTCCGGTATCCTCATCGACAACCTGTCGCTCCAACAGCGGAACGACGAGACCACCGCGGCCGCAATCGGTCTCAACTCCCCCGACAACTCGCTGATTCGAGACGTCGAATGGCTCGGTGTCACGCCCGACGACGACAACGGTCTCGACTTCAACCTGACGTACGCAACCACCGACATCAGCGGTGTCAACGTCGCTGAACGGATTACCCACGGCGTCGATGCGGAGTCTGTCGAAGTTCCGTACCCAGGTGGCGCACAGACGATTCGCGGCGGTCCGGGTCACGTTGGTGAACTCATCCTTCGCGACGCAGAACTGCGCAACGCCAACGAGAACGCCACCCGCTACACCTCCGAAGGTGTACTCACCGTCGAAGGTGGCGTCTTCGCGAACAACCAGAACACCCAACTCCGGTTCAGCGCTGGCAACCACCCCTCGAAAGTCTCCAGCGCCCGCGGCGTTCACATCATCGTCGACGACCCTGAGACGCAGGTCTCGGCGTGTATCCAGTTAGACTCCAGTCCTGCTGCCGACTACGGCGCAATCTTCGAAGACTGTGTCATCGAATCGATAAACGCGAAAGGCGACGGTGGTGGACGCGGTGTCATCGACTTCCCGACGTGGGGTGCACACGGGTCTGCCACGTTCCGTAACTGTGTCATCCGCAACGAGCGTCCGGGTCGGACGGTCAGCGGTGCTCGAATCGAGTCCGGACGCCCAGTTCCCGAGGAGACGGCGATTACCTTCGAGAACTGTTCGTTCACCGGGAACGGTGGCGGCTTCTACGCCCACTCCGACCGGTCGGGGTCCGTCATTCACAAATCGTGTGTCGACATGCCCAACGCGGACATCACCGGGTTCAAAACGCAGAATGTCTCCTCGTCGAGTTGCCGGATTCCGTCTGACGTCCTCGGAGGGAGTAGCGGTGGCAGCACCGACGATGGAAGCACCGACGGGAGTACGGGCGGAAGCACCGACGGAAGCACCACGCCAACGCTCCACACGTTCTCGATTCAGACGACCGAAGACGCACCGCTCGTTCAGTACTCGCTCACCGTCGACGGCGACGCTGCACGTGGGATGAACGCTGAAAAGAGCGACTTCCTCACGAATAGCGACGGTACGGTCCAGATAGATGGATACGCCGCGAACGGGTCTGAAGACACGTACAACTACGTCGGAAGCATCGTCGCCTGGTCCGCCGATGTCGACGCACAGTATTACGACCTGTTCATCGACGGTGAACCCGTCGACCCGTCCAGCCTGAACCAATAACACGACGAACCGGACCACCACACCGGTTGGTCTGACCACCACACCGGTTGGTCTGCTGTGAGTGACCGAACCCACGTCGTCGGTTCACTGCGCTCGACGAGTTCGGTTCTGTGAACACTCCCCGCCCGGTTCGAACCCAGACGCCACCGTCTGAGCGGTGTCGTTCTCGGACGACTGCGTTTCTTACTTTTTCGACGACAGAGCGGATTCGCTAGTTGTGTCTCTTGGTGTCGGAACTCATCGTCCCGTCCGGACAGCCACTTTTCGAGAGTTAGAAAGATACTAACCGGTAGTGTGGTCGTTCGCCGATGCACGATTAGATTCCGGCCACCCTGTTCTGTCCAGGTAGCGGTTCGGGGCGTGCAACCGGCCCATAACTAACCCTTCTTGACGAGTGCTAGTCGGTATATGCAGCTCCCGTCCAGCACTAGTGACCGGTGGTCGAAGTTGCTGGGTATCGCCGGATTTAGCAGTCTCACTCTGGCAATCCTCGTCGCCCACCGGAATCCGACAACAGCGTACGAGTTGTCTATCTACACGTCGACGCCAGCCCTGTTTTGGGTCGGTGTCGTCGCCGCGTTTCTCTCGGCAGTCGCTCTCTCGCTCACCACGAAGAACAGTCAGCTCCGCCGATTCGGACTGGTTCTCGGGGGGCTCTCTAGCTTTGCAGTCATCTCTCTGTCGATAACTCGTGGCTACTTCTTCCAGGGGATTCACGACTCGGTGACGCACGTCGGAGTGACGAATGGGTTGCTCACCGGGAGGTTGACCCCATTCGAAACGGTCTATCCGGCGCTACACACCGTCTCTGCGTTCCTCAGTACGATGGCAGGGCTCTCCGCGTGGCAGTCGACGTTCCTCGTCCCGTTGTTTATCACCGCCGGCATCTTCTTCGTGTTCGTTCCGCTCGTGGTTCGGGCACTCCTCGGGAACGAGGCGGCGTTGACCGTGGGCGCATTCTCCGCGTTTCTACTCATTCCACTCCACCAACTCGCAGCGACGACTCGTCCTCACCCGAGTAGTCAGGCGACGCTGTTCGCCCCGATAGTGGTGTTCTTCTTGATCGTGTACCTTCGGTCCCCCAAATCGAGTGGTCTCTTTGGAACTTCGACGTCGGTCGCTGTCGCACTCCTCCTCTCAGTCTTCGCACTGATTCTGTACCACCCAATGCAGGCGTTGAACGTCGTCGCGTTGTTCGTCGTGATTAGTGTGTTCCAGTTCTTCTTCAGCAAGCGAAACACCACTCTAACCAGATGGAACCACCGGCCACTGTATCCCATCGTCATCTCTCTGTCTGTGGCCGCGTACTTCCTGTGGATAGTGCAGTTCCCAGGTCTCATTACCATCGCACAAGGGGGCGTCGGCTCTGTCATAGACTTCTTGGCTGGGTCCTCCACCACCCCCGGTTCTGCCATTCAATCGCAGTCGTCTTCCCTCCGAGCGATTGGGTCGAGTCCCACGACGGTGTTCCTCAGGTTGTTCGCGGTGAGTACCATCTACATCGCCGTGTCGGGAGTGGTCGTGATTGGGACGGTCGCAGGAATCCTCAAAATCCGGTCCAAGCCCGTCGATACGAACCGACTGATAGTCTATTTCACCGGTGGGCTAATCGCGATGGGTGGAATCTTCGGCATCTACGTCGTCGGGAACGTCGGGCAGTACTTCTTCCGGCAGGCTAGCTTTATGATGTTGATTGCGACGATTATCGGTGCCGTGGGAGTCGCGTACGGTGCGAGCGTCGTCTCGAACACGCGACTGCGCAAAGCGGTCGTCCCGGCGTTGGTCATCGGCTTTACCCTCCTGTTCGTCCTCTCGTCGCTCACGCTCTACAACTCGCCGTACATATTCAGAGCGAACCAGCAAATCACCGAGGCTCGAATCGTCGGGTACGACGCGACGTTCGACATCACCAGCGAGGAGGCGATTATCTCTGGCGTCCAAGAGGAACCGGAGCGATACTACCAGGCCATGGTTGGCTTCAACGATGGCGGCAGACTCGACGGCGCGATTGGTAATAGTACGCAGATTACGCAGCTACAAGCCCAACAGCAGGACGACTGGTATCTCGTCATCACCCGAAACACGTACGTCCGAGAGCTCACGGTCTACAAAGAACACCGATTCTCCACGTCGGACCTCGGCTCCCTCCAGCACCAAGCCGACGTGAATCACGTGTTTTCGAACGGGGACCTCGACCTGTATTACATCCCGTAATCGGGGTCGCTCTCGTTGGGCAGTGAACGATTTCTCTCATCGCTCGTCGGCTGCGACTTCCGGGCTCGACGCTCAACGCGGTGACGAATTCACTCGACGCAGGTGGGTTCTCGTCGGAGTCCTGACGGACTAGCTGTGCGGTAAGTCAGTCGGTACTGTACCGCGAGGCGAGCGGAGCGAGCGCTCGCGGGAAGTTTTTGGTCCACCGTGAGACGCGATGCGTCTCACGAGTCACCGTTCGCGTTCGCTCACGGTGACAGATTTTTGCGAGGAGACTGTCGCTCAGAGAGCGATAGTCGACGAAGTAAAAAGGTGGAGTGGGACCGCTGAGAGTCGAACTCAGGTCCTACCGACCCCATCGGCAGAGGATACCACTACCCCACGGTCCCAGGGTGCATTCAAAGCGATGTGTGTCTCGGGGTTAAGCCCTTCGTTTCGTCGTCGGACTGCGGCGGGCTGTCGTGTGACCTAATCGCACGTCGGAAGGAGAATTGTTCCAAAGACCGTCGGCAGAACTCAGACCAACACGCGCTCTAACGAGACGACGATTCCGGAGTCGGCGTCGGCGTCGCCGACGAGTTCCCCGAGACAGACGGCCGACCCATTCTCGGTGTAGCACGCGACGAGGTCACCACGGGAGGCGTCGGCGTCCACGTCGAACACGCCGGGGGCGTAGACCGGGGCACCGTTTGCGACTTCGCGGGCGGCGCTGTTGGCAATCGTCACCGATGGAATGTGCGTCAGTGCGCGTTCGGCGGGGAAGACGAGGTCACGAATCCACGACTCGTCACCGTCTTCGGCGAAGACGAGGGCGTCTTGCAGGTCGTGGAGGTCGACGAGGTCTGAGTCGTCGAACGGGTCGGTCGCGGTTCGGCGCAGATGACCCATGTGGCCGCCAGTTCCGAGTGCGAGACCGAGGTCGTGACAGAGTTTTCGGATGTAGGTTCCCGACTCACACCGGATGCGGAGGAGTGCCTGTCGGTCCTTCACTTCGAGCAGGTCGAGGTCGTAAATCTCGCGGACGCGAAGGCGACGCGAGACGGCCGATTTCCGGGGCGGTTTCTGGTAGAGTTTGGTCTCGAACTCTGCGACGGTCGATTCGATGTCTGCGGGTGCAGGGCCGTGGAGTTCGAGGACCGAGACGTACTCTTTGGAGCCTTCGAGAAAGACCTGCGCCATGCGGGTCGCGTCGTCGAGGAGAGTCGGGAGACAGCCAGTCACTTTCGGGTCGAGCGTTCCCGAGTGGGCGGCTCGGTCGAGGCCGGCCATGTCGCGGACCCACCCAGTCACCTGGTGGGCCGACGGCCCCGGTGGCTTGTCGAGGTTGACGACGCCGAACGAGAGGAGTTCGTCGACGCTTCGGTCTTCGGGTGGGGTTCGGAGCATGGTTAGAAGTCGTAGCGGACGCCTTCGACGGGATACTTGCCTTCGTCGTCGTCGGGGTCGTAGGCTTCGACGGCCGACGTGATGATTTCAGTCACTTCACTTTCCCCCCACCGAGCAGTGTTCAGCGAGATGTCGTAGATAGAGAGGTCTGAGAAGTCGATGTTGTAGTATTCCATGTACCGTTTCGCCTCGCTGGCCTCGCGAGTGACGGTCTCTTCGCGCGCGACGTCTACGGCCTTGTCCTCTCGGTCGGCGATTCGTTCTGCGCGAACGTCGACTGGAGCGTCGAGCCAGAATCGCAGGTCCGCTTCGTCGCCCGCGAGCCAGCCAGCGAGTCGGGATTCGAGGAGGACGTCGTCGCGTTCGACTGCGATAGAACGGAGGCGTCGGTCGAGGTCACGGTCGATTTGGTCGTCTTCCTCGGCGAGTTTGTTGAACTCGACGGCGGACATGTCACGCTCGGCGGCGAGTTGACGGAAGATGTCGCCACCACTGATGTGTTCGAGGTCGAACGCCGCGGCGAGTGCGGCCGCCGTCGTGCTCTTTCCGCTGCCCGGTGGCCCGGAGACAGTCAGTAACATATCCATGCTCCGTGGGGTTGCCTAAAAGAGGTTATCGTTGGCGACGGCCCCTGTGGGGCCTTCTCACGCCGGTCGAGGGGGGAGAAGTGAGACGTTGGACGGTGGCTTACGACGTCGAGGGCGTCATGTCGATGTTGAGCCCTTTGCGGATAATCTGGGTGAAGCCCATCGAGCAGAGGAAGTACCAGACAATCCACGCCTGCATCGGACCGACGACACCGTCTTTCCACGCGACTTCCCCGACCAGCGGGAGCACGAGGGGTTCGAGCGAGACGTGTGGTTGGGCGTTCGCGCCGCCGACACCGATGGCCCAGTACATCCAGAGGAACACCGGGATGGTGAGGAACATAATCCACACCATCGGGCGGAACTGCTCTTTGAACATGCCCATCTGGTCGCCCATCGCTTCCATCTGTTCTTCTTGAATTTTCTCCAGTGCAGCGTCGTCGTCGTTCGCACGGGCCTCCTTCTGTCGCTTCTGGATGTCCTTCATCCGCTCTTGGTAGACGGACATCTTCTCCATGTCCATGAGGTTCGCCTGCAGGAGCGTGGAGTAGAGACCAGTGGCGAGTGCGAGGACCATCACGACGGCGTAGAACGGGAGCAACTCGGCCAGCGGACCGAGTGCGACGTCCATGACCCCGCCGATGACGTTGCGAACCTCGGCGACCGAGTAGCCGAGGAACAAGCCGACAGTCACGACTGCCGCGCCCTTGTCGTACTTCGACCACGAGGAGTCACCGGTGTCAGTCGACGAGGAAGACGAACTCGACGACCCGGACGACGAGTCACTGTCTTCGAGGCCGGCGCGGGTCGCCGCTACATCTGCGAGTCGGAACCCTTCGTCGCCATCGACGAGAATACCTTTCTCGATGAGACGGCCCCACTGGCCGCTCGTGAGCTCGTCGCGGACGTCGGCCCACTCGACTTCGCCGTCGTCCGCCCGTTCGAGGACGGTCTCGACGGCGGCGCGCATGTCGGAGTCCGAACCGACGAGGGAACGCACCTTAGATTCGATTCGTGCCATTACCGCCCCTTTAGCAACCGGCCGTTATCAAGGTTTTACTCTGCGGGCGAGAACACGCACGACTGGAGATGCGGCGTCCCGGCCGACAGAGGTGCGAAAAAAGCCGAATCAGTGGTTCGGTTACGCGTCGTCGACGACGTCACCGAAACTCAGAGCGTTCTGGTTGTTCGTCGAGTCTTACGACTCGATGGTGGCGGCGATGTCGTCGAACACTTCGTCCGGCGTCTGTTCGCCGTCGATTTCGACGAGGACGCCTTCGTCGCGGTAGTGCTCGATGACCGGTGCGGTGTTCTCTTCGAAGACCGAGAGACGCTCACGGACGGTCTCTTCGGTGTCGTCGTCGCGCTGGGCGAGTTCGCTGCCACACTCGTCACACACGCCTTCTTCTTCCGGTTGGTTGAACTTGACGTGGAAGTTGGTTCCGCACTCGGAACAGACGCGTCGGCCGGTGAGTCGCTCGACGAGTTCGCTCTCGGCAACCTTCAGATAGAGGACTGCGTCGAGGTCCGTAATCTCCGTGAGGTACTCTGCCTGCGAGAGATTCCGTGGGTAGCCGTCGAGGACGTAGCCGTCTGCGTCTTCGAGTGCCGCGCGGACGATCTCGTTGACGACTGCGTCGGGGACGAGTTCTCCCTTCTCCATGAACGACCGAGGCGTGCCGTACTCGGTTTCCATATCCTTGTTCGCACGAAGTGCGTCACCGGTCGTGACGTGTTCGATGTCGTACTTCTCGGCGAGTTGCTTCGACTGCGTGCCCTTGCCCGCGCCAGGAGCGCCGAGCAGGAGGATGCGCTTGCCCATATCGACTACCATCCAGCGAGAGCATATAGTGTTGAAGATACCAACCCAGATATGCGACGACTTGGGTCGGAGAAAAGGGCAAATATCGCTCGTTCGTTCCAGTGATTTGCCTGACAATACCCCACACGAACGCAGATTTCGGTGAATGTTGCCGGCTTCTACGGTGCAGAGCGACACGTTCAACGGCCCCTCGCTCGTCTCGTCGAGTGATGCGTGACGTGCCACTGGAAGCACCGAGTCTGACCGGTCTCTCTGTCACCGGACTGTGAGCAAGATGGTAGCGGGCCGTATTCAGCGACTCCTCCCCGGCTTGGGTCTCCTCGTCGTCCTCGCAGGGGTGGCAACACTCGTCGCAGGCGTCGTTCCAGGAGTCAACGCACTCTTGCTGGGCGTCTTCTTCGGCGCGGTCGTCGCCAACACCGTCGGCGTCCCCGACTGGGCGAAACCGGGTGTCGATACACAAACGGTGCTTCTGGAGGCGGGTATCGTCCTCCTCGGTGCTCGTATCGCCCTCGACGAACTCGTCGCGTCCGGGCCACTAGTTATCGGTCTCGTCGTTGTGACCGTCGTCGTGAGCATCGCGCTCGTCGAAGTGGTCGCCGGGCGGGGATTCGGACTCACGGCCAAGACCAGTTCGCTCCTCGCTGCAGGGGCGAGTGTCTGCGGTGTCTCGGCGGCGACCGCCATCGCAGGGACCATCGATGCCGACGGGGAGTCGCTCGCGCACGTCGTCGCGACGGTTCTGCTGTTCGACGCGATTACGCTCGCCGTGTTCCCCGTTGCCGGAGAGATACTCCCGCTCACTGGCCAGCAGTTCGGTGTCTGGGCCGGTCTGAGCATGTTCAGCACTGGACCGGTCACCGCGGCAGGGTTCGCTCACTCCGAGGTCGCAGGACAGTGGGCGACGGTGACGAAACTCGCACGTAACTCGATGCTCGGTGCAGTCGCGCTCTGGTACGCTGCCCGGTATGCGAGCCCCGACTCTGGAGGCGTGAAGGCCGTCGTCGACGGAATCCCTGCGTTCCTCGTCGGGTTCGTGTTGGTTGCCATCCTCGCAAACGTTGGGCTGTTCTCCACCGGCACGCTGGCGGGTATCGACACTGCTAGCGATACGCTGTTCGCACTCGCGTTCGTCGGCCTCGGCCTCGACATCCGTCTCGACGCGATGCGCGAGACAGGCGTCTCTCCCGCGTTCGTCCTCGCAGTGCAACTACTCGCTATCAGCACAGTGAGCCTCGCCGCAGTGATGCTGTTCATCTGACCACCGCGACGACGCGGGCGGTTTTTGTACCGAGCGACAGTAGCCACGAGCATGACCCGATTCGAGGCAGACTCTCCCCGTGAGCGTCGGAAACTCTTCGCCGACGCAGTCGTGGCACATCGCAACCGTGGAAGCGCCTTCCTCACGATCGAAGCCGAACGTGACCCGGACGTCGACGGAGAAGACCCCGGTCCGTGGATTCAGTTCGCCGAACGGACGTTCAACATGGACGTGACCGACGAGGAACTCGACCACCTGAAGGGCCTCCTCGACGAGTTCCCCGAGTTCCGCATCGACCAACTGGAGAGTCCGGAGGAAGCAGAGGGAACGAACGTCAGAATCTCTGCGCGGTCCGACGCGAACCGCCTCGCTGGCTTCGTCGACCGTGTCTTCCAGGTCGTCTACGGCCGGTCGGACGACTACCAGGCGTGGGTTACCGCCATCTGAGAGAGGGAAGTTAACGAACGTCCCATAATCCCGGCGAGTTTCGCCGACTCGGGGGCGGGATTTGCGAACTTCTATACCAATTCGCGTTCAAGCCGGCGATATGAACTCCCGACGGTCACATTGTGAATCGGGCGCGTTTCAGCCCGACACAATCCCGTTCCGCCGGGTCGAATCGCTCGCTTCACACTCGAAAACGACGTGGTCTCTACTATGACGACACGACCTGAACCACTGTTCTCGCGTCCGCTCGTCCCGCTCGCGAACGAGGAGGACGCCGAGGTAACGTGTGGCGTCGCGTTCCCGCGAATCGCGGCAACCGATGGCCGGGCGTACGTCGTCCACGTCATCGAGAAAGCCGGTGGCGCACCGGACAAAGCGGGCGTCGAGCAACGCGAAGAGCTCGCAGAAGACGTGTTCGACATCGCTCGTCGCGCCGCCGACGCTGCCGACATCGAACTAGAGACCGACCTCCGATTCGACACCGACGTTGGCGACGCCATCCTCGACGCCGCTTCCGAGGTCGATGCCTCGGCTATCGTCTTCACGCCTCGCGGTGGTCGCTCGTGGTGGGACATCTTCTCCGGCGACGTTCGCGACCGGTTGATTCGCAAGAGCGACCGCCCAGTGGTCGTCCTTCCCGGCGACGACGTCGAACTCGAATCGGGGAGCGAAACTGAACCAGACGGCGAAACGGACGGTGAGAAATGACGGACGAGGAACTCGCAAAAGACCTTGGCCCGCTCGCAGCGCTGACTATCGGTATCGGGACGATGATCGGCGCAGGTATCTTCGTCCTGCCCGGTGCGGCCGTCCTTCAGGCAGGGCCACTCGCCGCTGCCGCGTTCGTCCTGGGCGGCGTCATCGCACTGCTGACCGCCGCGTCCGCTAGTGAACTCGGGACGGCGATGCCGAAATCTGGCGGTGCGTACTACTACATCAACCACGCACTCGGGCCACTGTTCGGCAGCGTCGCCGGATGGGGTAACTGGATGGGCCTCGCGTTCGCGTCCGCGTTCTACATGACTGGCTTCGGCCAGTACGTCGTCACGTTCCTCGCGGTACCGAGTCTCGTGATTGGGGGGATAACCATCTCCGGCGTCAAACTCGTCGCCCTCGCCGGTGGGTCGCTGTTCGTCTTCGTCAACTACGTCGGCGCGAAAGAGACTGGACGACTGCAGAACGCTATCGTCATCATCCTGCTCGGAATCCTCGCAGTGTTCACCGTCTTCGGCCTGCTGAACGCCGACCTCGCGAAACTCCGACCGTTCGTCCCGCCGGACAAAGGCGTCAGCCCACTCCTCCCAGTGACGGGTCTCATCTTCGTCTCCTACCTCGGATTCGTCCAGATTACCTCTGTCGCAGAGGAAATCAAAAACCCCGGAAAGAACCTCCCGCGTGCAGTTCTCGGGAGCGTCATCATCGTCACGGCGGTGTACGCGCTCGTCCTCGTGACGGTGTTGGCCGCCGTCGATAACAGCGTCGTCGCCGGCAACGACACGGCCGTCGTGGACGTGGCACGCATCCTCATCGGACCGGTCGGGGCCGCCGCGATGCTGTTCGGTGGGCTCCTCGCGACGGCGTCGTCGGCGAACGCTTCGATTCTCGCCTCGTCGCGCATCAACTTCGCGATGGGTCGCGACCGCATCGTCTCCAAGGAACTCAACGAGATTCATCCGCGGTTCGGGACGCCGTACCGCTCTATCGCCATCACGGGTGGGTTCATCCTCGCGTTCATCCTCCTCGCCGACGTGGGGACGCTCGCGAACGCGGGGAGCGTCCTCCACCTCATCATCTACGGGTTGCTCAACGTCTCGCTCGTAGTGATGCGTATCGCAGACCCAGACGACTACCAACCCGACTACCGGGTCCCGCTCTACCCGTTCACGCCGATTCTCGGGGCGATTACGTCGTTCGCGCTCATCGCGTTCTTCGCGGACACCATCGTCTTGCTCGCGGTCGGATTCGTCGTGTTCGCCATGCTCTGGTACGCGGTCTACGCCCGTGGACAGGCGACGAAGCAAGGAATCCTCGGGAAGTACGTGCTCCAGCGGTCTGAGGAGATGCCTGCGGCCGCTGTCTCGGCGACCACGTCGGTCCAACCCGACGGTGGCTACCGAGTGATGGTTCCGCTGGCCAACCCTGCGAGCGAACGTGACCTCGTCACGCTCGGCGGGTCCGTCGCGAAAGCGAACAACGGCACGCTCGTCGGTGTCCACATCGTCCAGGTTCCAGACCAGACGGCACTCGAATCCGCCCGAACGGAGTACGACTTCGCCGAGGCGGACGAGTTACTCGAGCAAGCCCGTCTCGACGCCGACGAACTCGACGTCGATATCGAGACGCACACGGTCCTCTCACACCGGTCGTTCGAGGAAGTGTTCGACGCCGCCGAGACGTACGGCGCGGACCTCGTCGTGATGGGATGGGGACCAGACAGTCACGGCGCACCCGGCCGTGCAGAGAGCGCCATCGAAGAGATGACCAGCACGCTTCCGTACGACGTGTTGGTGCTGAAAGACCGCGGCTTCGACCCGTCGGAGGTGCTCGTGCCGACCGCAGGTGGGCCGGACTCGGACCTCTCTGCGTCCATCGCGTTGGTCCTCAAGGAGTTCTACGACGCCAACGTGACGCTCCTACACGTCGCAGACGACAAACGACAGGGCGAAGCGTTCCTCAGCGAGTGGGCCGAAGAACGCGGCCTCGGTGACGCCACACTGGCAGTCGAAACCGGCGACGTCGAGACGGCCATCGAATCGCACGCACGAGATAAATCGTTGCTCGTCATCGGGGCGACCGAACGCGGTCTGCTGTCGCGTCTCGTCCGCGGGACGCTGGTGCTGGACGTCGTCGACGACGTCGACTGTTCGGTCCTCCTCGCAGAACGGACTCGCAAACGCAGTCTCCGCGAGCGACTCTTCGGATAACCCGCTTCGACGGCGTTTTTCACTCGGATTCGCCCAACGTGCTCGGGTCCCACCGACGTTCCATTCGCCGAGGAACATTTGTCTTCTGCCCGCGTAGCGGGTGGTATGTCGAGTCAATCGGGGTTGACCTGCGAGGGCGTAGAGCTGTCTGTCGAGGCGTCCGACCACTGGGTCGAAGTCGGTGACGTTTCACTCCACGTCGTCGAGGCAGGACCCGAGGACGGCGAACTCGTCGTTCTCCTCCACGGGTTCCCCGAGTGTTGGTACGCGTGGGCGGACTACTTCCGGCCACTCGTCGAGGACGGATACCGGGTCGTCGCGCCCGACCAACGAGGATACAACCTGAGCGACCGACCGAGTGACGTCTCGGCGTACCACATCGACAGACTCGCAGACGACGTGAGCGGCCTCATCGAGGCTCTGGGGTACGAGAAGGCACACGTCGTCGGACACGACTGGGGTGCTGCCGTCGCGTGGTGGACCGCGCTCCATCACGAAGACCGGGTGCGGTCGCTCACGGTGATGAACCTCCCGCACCCGACGGTCTTCGCTCGACATCTTCGCCGGGACCCTGCACAGCAACTCCGTAGTTGGTACGTGTTGTTCTTCCAACTCCCGAAACTCCCGGAACTGCTCGCACCAGTCGGCGACTGGGCCGTGTTGGAGCGGACGATGCGGTCGTCGTCGCTTCCGGGGACGTTCTCGGAGACGGATATGGACCGCTACCGGACCGCGTGGTCCGTCCCCGACGCGTACCGGTCGATGGTCAACTGGTATCGCGCGCTCGTCCGTGACCGCCCGCAACCGAAGCGGAAGACCGTCGAAGTTCCGACGCTCGTCGTCTGGGGGACCAACGACCGTTTCCTCCGACCGAAGATGGCCAGAGAGAGTCTCTCGTACTGTTCGGATGGCCACATGCGAACGTTCGAAGGCGCGACACACTGGGTTCAACACGAAGAGCCGGTCGCCGTCGCGCGCGCGCTCATCGAACACATCGACGACGTCTGGTGGACACCGAACAACACTCCCGACGAAGCAGGTCACCGACCTGTCTGACCGAGACGGCGCACGACGAGAGCCAGCAGAATTTTCCGACTCCACATTTCCCATATTTAGGTCTATCGAGGGGACTTAGCGGGGTTCTTGTACGTCCAGAGTAGATGTGTAATCGACGCGGCCTTACACCGGTGGTGGTGGGACGTTTTTGTCCTGTCGAACCGTCTCCGCGTCCTTCTTCATGAGCAGGGACGGGGGACCGTCCCACTTCCACCCGGTGAGCACGGTGCGTACCGATTCTCGGCCGAATCGACGGATGGGTACGTTCTTACTCGCGGCCCACCGAGTCCCGATATGACCGACCTCGGAAAGGTCGACCGTGACTTCTTCGACGAGTACATCTACCCTCGCCTCGGTGCAGACCGAGACGACGTCACGCTCGGCCCGACCCACGGCGTCGATTTCGGCCTTCTCGACATCGACGGCACCGCGGTTGCGCTCGCGACCGACCCGATATCCGTCCTGCCAGCGCTCGGCTTCGAGCGAGCAGGCCGATTCGCCATCGACATCGTCCTCTCGGATATCGCCGTCTCCGGCCTCGACCCCTCGCACATCGCTATCTCCTTTACGCTCCCTCCGGAGATGACCGACGGCGAGTTTGCCGACCTCTGGAACGCGATGCACGAAGAAGCGTCTGACCTCGGTGTGAGCATCGTCACCGGACACACGGCCCGATACTCGGGGTGTTCGTACCCGTGGGTTGGCGGCGCAACCGCACTCGCAGTCGGCGACCACGAAGACGTGGTTCGCCCAGACGGCGCACGTCCCGGCGACGACGTCCTCGTGACGAAAGGCCCCGCAGTCGAGACGACGGGGCTCTTGACGACGCTCTTTCCGGACGGGTTCGACGGCCTCGACCCCGACGTCCTCGTGACAGCACAGGAACGCCTCGACGAGACGGACGCCGTCCGCGACGCGATGACCGTCTCGGCGGCCGGTGGACGCAACGTCCACGCCATGCACGACGCGACCGAGTGCGGCGTCCACGGCGCGCTCAACGAGATTGCCGAGAGCGCGGGCGTCCAACTCGAAATCGACGAATCGAGTATCCCGCTTCGGCCGGGCGTCCGCGAAGTCTGTGACTATCTCGATATCGACCCGTGGCGCTCGACGACTGCAGGGTCGCTCGTCGTCGCCACCGACCCGTCTGTCACCGACGACGTCGTCGCCGCGCTCGAATCACGAGGGACGCCTGTCGGAATCGCCGGGACCGTCGTCGAAGGTGAGGGCGTGGTCGTCGATGGCGACCGAATCGACCACCCGGACGTCGACCCGTCGTGGGCAGCCTACGAGCGTCTCGCCCGTGCTGCAGAGACGTCGCAATAGACACCCCCGACGGGGTGCTCCAATTTGGGCCAGTTTTTCTGACAGTCTGTGAGATATCAAACTGTATTGAAGCTATTTCCTGACGTATCTCGGGCATGGTAGTGACACGGTGGCGTGCAGTGGCGATTGGCTTCGGAATCACGCTCGTGCTCTCGCTCGTTGCCGGATTCGTCCAGCAACTCGCACTACTCGGTGGTGTGGTTGGCGGCCTCCTCGGCGGATGGGCCGCAGGATACTACGCCCGAAGTGGGCGAATCAGCGGGGTGTGGAACGGGTTCCTTGCGGGGTCGATTGGCGGACTCGTCGCCATCGGCATGCTCTCGATAGCTGGTCTCGCCGTCTCTATCGCCCAACTCTCGCTCGGCGGCGTCTTCGCAACGCTCGGTGTTGCGCTGTCGCTCCTCGTGTTAGTGCTCTTCCACGCGATTCCCGCGACCGTCGGTGGACTCATCGGCGGCATGTACCCCCGCGAAGACGTGGACGAGACGAGCCAACCCGTCGCCTAACTCTCTGTCTTTCGACTCATTCTTCGACTCGTTCTGTGTCTCCCGACTGCGACCGGTGTACCCTGCCGTCGATAGCAGGTCAGACCCCGTCTCGAACTGCGTCTGCGACTCTGTCGAGTGCGACATCCGCCGCTTCGACATCCGCCGTCAGACTCAAAAATCCGTGCGGCATCGCTGGTTCGTGGTCGTGGACGACGTGGACACCCGCAGCGTCGAGTGCCGCCGCGTACGCCGTCCCCTCGTTTCGAAGCGGGTCGAATCCAGCGGTGACGACGTATGCGGGCGGGAGGTCTGCGTGTGAGTCTGCCCGAAGCGGTGCGGCAAACGGGTTGTATCGGTCGACCGCAGACCGTAGGTAGGTGTCGTGCGCCCACAGCACGTCTCGCCGGGTGAGAAGCGGCCCGTCGGCGTTTTCAGTGAGTGAGTCGTGGTCGTCCGAGAGGTCGGTCATCGGGTACAAGAGGACCTGCCTCTCGATTGCCGGCCCACCGAACTCACGGACGTAGAGACACGTGGCCGCCGCGAGGTTGCCGCCAGCACTCGTTCCGGCGACTGCGAGTCGGTCGGGGGTTGCACCGATACCGGTGGCGTTGTCTGCGACCCACTCCGTCGCGCGAACGCAGTCTTCGAGGCCGGCCGGAAACGGGTGTTCGGGTGCGAGTCGGTAGTCGACGGAGACGACGACGTGGCCAGTGCG
This sequence comes from Haloferax marinum, assembly GCF_009674625.1. GTDB lineage: Archaea > Halobacteriota > Halobacteria > Halobacteriales > Haloferacaceae > Haloferax > Haloferax marinum. Next base: position 2,735,267 of record NZ_WKJQ01000001.1, read on the forward strand.
TCTGGCGAGGCGGCGACAGACGCCGTCGATAGAGTCCAACGTCCCCATCGCCCAGAGGCCGCCGTGGAAGAAGACGAGAACCGGTGGTGATTGGTCCGGGTCGGGATGATAGACACGCACCGGAATTGCGCCCGCCGGACCGGGAATTTCGATGTTCGTAACGCGTTCGACGTCGGGGGCGTCCACGGGAGCGAACACGTCGTCTTCGATGCGGCGGGCACTCTCGATTCCGAGTGCGGACCACTCTGGGATTCCGAGTGTGTCTACCTCGTCGACGACGGTTTGGGCCTGTGGGTCCAGTGTGTCGGCGGCGTCGGCGTCCGAATCGACTGCAGTGTCGGCGTCCGAATCGACTGCAGTGTCGGCGTCCGAATCGACTGTGGTGTCGGCGTCCGAATCGACTGCAGTGTCGGCGTCCGAATCGACTGTGGTGTCTCGTCCCGTCGGTGTATCGTCGTCGAAGAGGACCATGCCCAGAGGCGCGCAGGCGAGTGTGAAAAACACCCCGCCGTGTGGGCGGCAAAACTACTTGCGTCGTGCGACCAACTCGCGTCCATGAACGACGAGGGCGACCACCTGACGGTCGAAACCGCCCGTGAGATGGACGCGACAGACCCACTTTCTGACCTCCGTGACCGGTTCTACGTTCCCGATGGCGAGGTGTACATGGACGGCAACTCACTCGGCCCCTTCTCGGTGGACGCCGAGGCGGCCCTCGAACACGTCGTCGACGAGTGGCGCGAACTCGCTATCCACGGGTGGACCGACGCCGACCCCGACTGGTTCTCCTACGGCGAACGACTCGGTGGGCGACTCGCCCCGATGGTCGGCGCAGAAGCCGACGAAGTCGTCGTCGCCAACTCCACGACGGTCAACATCCACACCCTCGTCGGCACGTTTTACGACCCCGACCGCGGGGAGAAAATCGTCGTCGACTCCCTCGACTTCCCGACCGACCACTACGCGATTCGTGCCCAACTCCGTCAGTTCGGCCGCGACCCAGACGACGCACTTCGAGTGGTCGAGAGTCGTGACGGCCGAACCATCGAGACCGAAGACGTACTCGCGGCCATCGACGAGGACGTGGCCATGGTGTTCCTCCCGTCGGTACTCTACCGAAGCGGCCAGTTGCTCGACGTCGAGACCATCACCGAGGCGGCCCACGACGCCGGCGCGCTGGCCGGGTTCGACCTCGCACACTCGGTCGGTGTCGTCCCCCACGACCTCTCGTCGGTCGGTGTCGACTTCGCCGTCTGGTGTCACTACAAATATCTCAACGCCGGACCCGGTGCAATCGCCGGTCTCTACGTCAACGAGCGACACTTCGGCGTCGAACCCGCGCTCGCCGGGTGGTGGGGCAACGACAAAGCGACGCAGTTCGACATGGCGATGACGTACGACCCCGCGCACTCGGCCGGCGCGTTCCAGATTGGAACCATCCCTATTCTCGCCGCCGCACCGCTCGACGGAACGCTCGACATCGTCGAAGACGCCGGCGGTGTGGCCGCCCTGCGCGAGAAATCACTCGCCCTCACCGACTACCTCATCGCGCTCGTGGACGACAGACTCCCGGAGTGTACCGTCGGGACACCACGAGACGCAGCGTCACGCGGCGGACACGTCGCCGTCGAACATCCAGCGGCGTACCGAATCAGCCTCGCGCTCAAAGAGCGTGGTGTCGTCGTCGACTTCCGACCGCCGAACGTCGTCCGCATCGCACCTGCGCCGGCGTACACTGGGTTCGAAGACGTGTATCGGGCAGTCGAACATCTGCGAGAGATACTGGACGGCGAGGAGTACGAGCAGTTCGACCGACAGAGCGGCGGCGTGACGTGAGACTCAGTTCCACGAAGTGCGAGCAAATCAGTCACCAGGACGTGCATGCGAATCAATCACCAGGAAGTGCGAGCGCGAACATGAACAACGCCAACACGCCGATGACGGTGAACAGGATATTCACGAGTGCACGCGGGAGCGAGTCGTCTAGTGCCTTCGTCACGAACATCGCCGCCATCAGCGCAGCACCGAGGAGTACAGTGAACGACGTTGGGCCCTCGAATCCCAGTGAGCCTTCGATGAACACCAGATAGAAGACTCCCGTCGCGAACCCCAGCGGCGGAAACAGGAGGATGCTCGCGTACCTCGAGACGACCATGAGGACGTGTCGGACGACTGCAAAATAAAGTTTCCTCCGCTGACAGGAATGTGAAGTGGGTGCCGACTTACCAGTCGATGACCTGCTTGTCGCGCCAGAACTTCCCGGACGGACTCCCCGGTTCGAACCGCGCCAACCACGTCGGTGTCTCCGCACCTTTCTCGACCGGTCGAGACGCCTCTTGGCCACCCATGTCGGTGCGGACCCATCCGGGGCAGACCGAGTTGGCGATGAGGCCATCGTCGCCGTACTGACCTTCGAGGTAGACGGTCAGGCCGTTGAGGCCTGTCTTCGAGATTCGATACGATGGAGACCCGCCGGACTGCCCTTCTTCGAGTGCACCCATACCCGACGAGACGTTGACGACGCGGCCACCGTCGTTCTGGAGGAGAAGGGGGACAGCGTGTTTGCACACGAGCATCGGGCCGCGGAGGTTGACCGCGAGTGTCTGGTCGATGGCATCAGTTGGTTCGGCGACGATGTCGTCTCCGAACTCACCGACACCGGCGTTGTTGACGAGGATGTCGAGGCGTCCCTCGCTGGCGAAGATGCCGTCGACGACTTCTTCGATGTCCCCCTCCTGGGTGACGTCGAGGAGGACACGTTCGGTTCCCTCGGGCGTCTCGTTCGTGACGCTCCGAGACCCGGCGTAGACCGTCGCACCGAGGTCACGGAGGTTCTCGGCAATCTGCCGGCCGATTCCTCGGTTCGCACCTGTGACGAGAGCGACCTGTCCTTCCAAGTCGTCGTACACGTCGAGTTCCATGCTGGGCAGTGAGGACTCAGGATGGATATGCTCACCGAAGCAGTTCAGTTGTCCCCCACGACAACGATTGGACCAAGTGCCCCGGCGAACTGCACGTCGTGTCTACTTCTGGCCGCGGCTTTCGAGATGAAAACCGTAGACAGTCTCCATCCCGCGGACGTACTCTCGAAGGTCGACCGACTCCGCCACGGGGATGCCCCCCATCAGTTCTGCATACTGTCTGGCCCACTCGTCGTGGAACTGGTCTTCGATACCCGCGTCGTGGATTTGGTCGATGAGTTCTTCTGGTGAATACTCGTCGCCGACTAACTCGTCGACGGTGAGATACCCATCTGAAATGGTTTTGGAGACGACACCGGCCGTGTAGTCTCCCTCGTGGAGTTCTCGTTCCCAGGTCGACACCCAGTTTCCGATACGGGCGAGTTTTTGTGCGTCCCAGACCGTTTCTCGGAGTGCACTCAAGTCTTCACAGTCGAATTCCGGAGCGTACATCAGGTCGATGTCTGCGTAGCTGAACATCACCATGTTGTGCGGCCCGTAGGTGTTGCTCCCGCGCATGTTCATGACGTGGGGGAACGTGTTGAGTAACCAACTGTATTCCATGGCGTTGATTGCTTGTCGAAAATCGTAGTAGAACAACCGTTCGAACTCGTCGAACCGCGGTGCTCGTTCGAGGGATTCGTAGAACTGGTCCCAGACTCGCTGGGTGAACTCCAGATACTCGCGGTCGCAGTCGGGGTGGTCGGGCGACGAGTCGGCACTGGGAAACGGAATCTTACGGGCCTGGTCGAACGTTCCCTTGTCGTGGTGGAGGTCGGCGAGGTCGTCGAGTAACGTCACAAAGAGGGTGAGCAGAAGCTTCTGTTTCCGAGCAGCCTCCGTGTTCTGGCCGGGAACACTAGAGAGACAGATGTGTGGGAAGACTTCGTAGAGCCACTTCCAGATGTACTCGTCACGCTCACCGATAACGGTCTGATATCGAGTCGTTAGATTCTCGACAGCAGGAGGTAGCGTGACAGCGTCGATATCCATTTGAGAGATAGACGTGGCGGACGTTCCGTTGTTCGGCATTTAGATATAAGGTGTCTGGGTGTTTTGACGGTGAAACGCAAACCGTAGTGGAGATACACTTAGACTGAATACTGATAGGTGTCCCATATTTACGTTTCTATATACAAAGTAAATAAACATGCGGTTAGCGGCATTGTTTCGGTGCCAACGAGAGCACACAGTGGCGTGGAAACACGCGGAGTCTATCTTGGGCGACCAGACGCTCAACGATGCAACTCGAAATCGAAGACCCTGTCAACGTAGCCACGGAGAAGGGAGCGACCGATAGACGACCACGCCACGTCCATCCAGATTTCCACGACTCGACCCTGTTCGTGGCGATGTCGGCCAGTTCCGTCGAATCGGATCGTCGCGTTAGATGGGGGAATACGTCCGACCTTCTCGGTGTGCGTTCCTTCGAAGTACCATTGTGTGTGTACAAACTCGTCGTCCGCCCAGAGGTCCAGCGGCTCGATTGTGCAGTCCGGACACGCACGAATGAACAGTCCTGCGAGTCGTCGGTACTGTTCTCTGTCGAGCGTCACTCCACCGGGGAACCCGTGGCCTTGGAAGTCTGACGCGTAGATATCACGAATCGCGTCGAGGTCGTGGTCGTTCCAGACTTCGTCGAAGTCCCGGCGGCTAATCGCTTTTCTGACAGCGGCTGGTTGGGTCATCACGAATTCCTGCTCGTAGTTCTGTCTGAACCAGTTTGACATGAAAATGTCGTTGTCTCGCATCGTTTGTCCGTGTACGCTCGACGACCAGAGTGTGCTCGAACGGATAGGCCAGTACAGCGACGACGTCGTCGCCTCACGAGGTCTGTCTGAACGACTGACGCACAGTAGGGCTGTCGACGACCGTTCGCACGGAGGCACCGCGCTACGCAAAACGACCGGCGGTTATTTTACGTCGACACCCACTTCGCGGAACTCGTCGCCGGTCCACTCGTACGCATTCATCCGGCCGTCGGGGTTGCAGATGAGATAGACGTATCCTGTCCACGACGCCTGTTCCCGGTCGGTGGCGCTCGGAATCGGTGCCGACTCTGGATGCGAGTGGTAGAACCCGACCACGTCCGCGCCCACCGATTCGACGTCGTCGATGACGGCGACCGTCTCCGCGGGGTCGAGTTCGTAGGCGACTCGCGGGTCGGGTGCGATATTCGAAACGGGTCGGACAGAAGAGATAGAGTCCGAGTCTTCGTCACCGACGAGGACGCCACAGACCTCTTCGGGCGGGTCTCTGGCGGCACCCTCGCGAGTGTGCGACAGTATCGAGTCGCGGGCGTGTGACGAGACCGAGAGGTTACTCGAAGTCACGGCGCATCGCAATCTCGAACCACGGGCACAGACGCAGTTGGCGGTACCATTCGGGGTGGTCGTGGAGGTGCTCGTAGTCGACCCAGAGCATCCCTGCGATTTCCTCTTCGTCGGGGTCGAGCGAGGTGTCTTCGAGCGTGACCTTCAGGACGGCACAGACCTCCCACTCGAGGCCGGCGTTCTCGTAGTAACGCTTGTACTCGAACTTGTCCGTGACACGGAGGTCGGAGTACTGGTCGGGCGTGATGCCGAGTTCCTCTTCGAGACGTTCTTCGGTCGCGTCTTCCTGCGATTGGCCTTCGACGGGGTGGGAGGCGACGGTGCCGTCCCAGTGGGTGTCCCACAGGCGCTTGTTCGGTGCACGCTGTGCGAGGAGCAGTTGGCCCTCCTCGTTGAACACGAGACAGGTAAACGCGCGGTGGCGAATGCCGTCGCCCGTGTGGGCTTCGAGACGGTTTACGGTCCCCTCGGCGTTGTCGTCGGAGTCGACTGCGATGACGTCCTGTGCCGCGTTCTTGTGAAGTTCCGTGGCCTCGTCGGCCGCTGCATTGCTCATGTTCCTGTCGTCGGAGGCAGGGGTAAATTATGCTTCGATGCAGCCCAGTGGTTCACCCGAGTCGCTCGTCGAGAATCAAGCGTGTCTTCGTACTCTTGACGTCTTCGTGCTCGCGTGCGCGAGTGATGAGGTCGTTGACCGCCCGCGTGTCCGCGGCGTCGACGACGAGGACGACGTCTTCCTCTCCGGAGACCTGCCAGACGAAGTCGACGTCCTTCCACTCGGACATGAGTTCCGAAACGTCGTTCGTGTCTACGTCCACCGCGACGGTCACCTCTATCATCGCCTTGATGTTCCCCGTGCGAGTCGCGACGGTGAACCGTTCGATGACGCCTTCGTCGACCATCCGCTCGACGCGGTTTCGAACCGTCCCTTCGGACGTTCCGACTTCCGCCGCAATCTCCGTGTTCGGGGTTCGTGCGTCCCGTCGGAGGATGTCGAGGATGCGTCGGTCCAACTCGTCCATACTGCATCTGCCCGCCCCAGTGACTTACCGATTACGAAATTCGTAACTCGGCTTCGAAAGTAACACTTATGCACCCGTGTTCCGTTCGTATCTCGTAATGTCGGACGCCTATCTGGCCCTGGAAGATGGCCGCGTGGTCGAAGCGCGTGGTCGCGTTCCGGGACGTACACGTGGCGAACTGGTGTTCACGACCGCATACACCGGGTACGAAGAGAGTCTAACCGACCCTTCGTACGAAGAACAAGTACTCACCTTCTCGTACCCCCTCATCGGGAACTACGGCGTCCGAGCCGAGCGATTCGAGTCCGACCGGGTCCACCCACGGGCCGCCGTTGCACGCGAGTTCACCGAAGACGTAGTCGAGTGGCTCGCCGACGAGGGCGTTCCGGCGGTCGACCACGTCGACACCCGTGACCTCGTGACCTCGATTCGCGAAGAGGGTGCGATGAAGGTCGGAATCGCCGTCGGCGAGGATGCGACCCCCGAAGCCGCGAAAGAAGAACTCGCGAAGTGCAAGGGCATGAGCGAACACGTCGATATCGGCGCGCAGGTCACGACGACCGAACTCACCACCTACGAAGGCGACGGCGACCAGACGGTCACCCTCATCGACTGTGGTGCGAAGCAGTCTATCATCGACTCGCTCGTCGAACGCGGTGCGACGGTCCACGTCCTCCCGTACGACGCGACGGCCGACGACGTCTCCGCACTCGACTCGGACATCCTGTTCGTCTCGAACGGTCCTGGCGACCCCGAGAACTTCACTGCCACGCGTGAACTCGTCGAAGAGTTCGCGGGTGAGGTCCCAATCGCAGGAATCTGTCTCGGTCAGCAAATCGTCGCGAGCGCACTCGGCGGCACCACCGGCAAGATGGCCTTCGGCCACCGCGGTGTCAACCAACCTGTCCGTGACCTCCAGACCGGGAAGGTCATCATGACGACCCAGAACCACGGCTACACCGTCGAAGACCCCGGAGAGCACCTCGACGTCACGCAGGTCAACGTCAACGACGACACCGCAGAAGGACTCGCGAGCGAAGAACTGAGCGTCATCACGCGTCAGTACCACCCAGAAGCCCACCCCGGCCCCCACGACTCGCTCGGCTTCTTCGACGACGTTCTCTCTATGGGTACTCCAGAGGGAAATGGCCGTAAGCGCCGAGTCGTCGCCTCGGACTGACCACGTCTGACACCGCTTTCGGTTTTTATACCAGGTGCGTGCCATACTCGCTCTCCGTGCGGTGAGTCACCGCACAGTCACTCGTTTTCACGGTGAAATTGTCGGTGCTTGATAAAGGGTACTGTCAAGCATACGCACAACCTATTGAACCTGTATGGGGGATGAATCGCTGATCGAGCGCGGCTTCGACGAATTACCTGCAGAAGTAGCTATTCTCGATTCGCACGGGGACATCATCTACACGAACAGGTCGTGGCGGATGTTCGCGGGAGCGAACGACTACGTCGGAGACCACGACTCGATTGGTGTCAACTATCTTCTGGTGTGTGAGGCCGCCCGCGACGAGAGTGAGACTGCTGGTGTCGTTGCCGACGGCATCCGAGCACTCCTCGACGGCGAACAGGACCTGTTGACCGTCGAATATCCCTGTCATTCACCGACGGTCTACCGATGGTTCTTGATGCACGCTGTTCCCTTCGATACCCCACGGCATGGGCGGTTCGTCATCGTCACGCATCTCGACATCACCGAACGGCGACTCGTAGAGTTACAGGTCAACGAGAAGAACCAGCATCTGTTGATGCTGGCGCGAGTTCTCTCGGACGAACTCAAAGAACCACTGTCGGTTGCTCTCGAGACGGCAGGTCGACTCGTAGCCAAAGACGGCCCAGATGCGTCGAAGCTCTCGAACGTTCTCGCGCGCATCGACGCCATCATCGACCAGAGCGTCACACTCGCAGACCAGACGAACACGCTCGAAATGACGTCGGTCGATTTCCGTGAATACGCGAACACAGAGTGGAACGAAGTCGACGGCGGAACAGAGACGACGTTTACCGTGAAACACGGCGGGATGCTTTCGGCGGATGACCACCTCTTTGGACTGCTACTCGCGTCGCTGTTCACGCACATTCTCGACCGAAGCTCTCTGCCCGGCTCCCCGTCTGAAGTCATCACTGGAGCGACGCGCGACGGATTCTACGTCGTCGACGACGGACCCCGTCCGTCTGACGAAGAGCGCATCGCGACTGTCGGAGAAAATCAGATACTCGGCGTCGATTACGACTCTATCGAACTCTCTGTCGTCAGACGAGTGGCCGACCTTCATGGCTGGAAACTCGGCATCTCGGAGTCCGAACTCGGGGGCGCACGGTTCGAGATAACTGGCGTCGAGTGGTTGTGAGCGCGTTACGAGAGGTCTGCTTCCATCACGAACGTCGGTTGTTCTGCAACGTCGCTTCGGGCGACTGACACGTCCGAAATCCACTCGACACCCTCTGGAACGAGCACCCGCGTTCGGTCTGCATCGACCGACGCGGCGTCGCGTCGAATCACGTCCACGAGCGCACGACAGGCGTCCGTGTCCTCCCACGCGGCGACGGCGTACTCGGCCCACGTCACTTCGCCTTCGTCCTCGACTTCGCGCGAGTAGGTTCGGTTTCGGTAGGTAAAACCACTCACTCGGTCGTCGCTCACGACGAATAGCCGGTCGTCGGCCGCCGAGTCGTGGAGTTTCGAGCGGGTCAGTTCGGAGACTGCCCACGACTCTGTCGGGTCTAACGCGAGTCCAGAGAGTGCAGTTCGCATCTCGCTTTCGGTCCAGAGCGCCCACGCTGCGTCCGCGTCGTCTGTGACCGCAAGCGCAGGGTCGGCATCGGCGTCGGGGGTGGGTGTCGCCCAGCGGAACTCCATCCCTGGGTCGAACCCGACGTGTCTGGAGTTGGCGAGACTCGGAACGTTCCACGAGAAAATCATGTTCCGGACTCGCCGCGCACCCTGTTCTCGCGCCCAGTCGAAGAGTGCGTGCGTCAGGTGGGTTGCGATACCCTGTTCACGGTACTCTGGTGCGACGCGCATCCCCTGTGCCCACGCTTCGTAGTCGGAGAGCATGACCATCTGTGCGATGGCCGCGACGTCGTCAGAGGGCGTCTCGTCGCCCATGTCGACGAGCAGGGTCGCCTGTGGGTACTCGCCGGGTTCTATCCACTGATGATAGATGTCGGGGATGTAGTCCGACCCGCCACGGTCGGCCCACGTGTCCCGAGTGAATGCTTCGACTGCGTCGTAGTCGTCGGGACGTGCGGGTCGAACTTCCATCGGCTTACTCCCAGGGAACCGAGCGCTCGGTCAGTTCGCCCTCGAGGTTTCGGCCCATCGCTCCTGCGGGGTCCGAGTGGTTCGCGAGTGCCCACATGAGCTTCACCTTGGCGGTTCCGGGGAGGGTGTCTCCGGCTTCGACGACGCCTGCGTCGAGCAGGTCACGACCGGTGTCGTAGACACGGTCACAGACACGGCCTTCGAGACACTGCGACGTCATCACGACGACGGTTCCGTCGTCGACGAGTTCCTCGATACGTGGGATGAGGTCGGTGTGGATGTGGCCGAGGCCCGTTCCCTCGATGACGAGGCCTGCCTTGCCGTCGAGGTAGTCGAGTGCTGCGGGGTCCATCCCGGGCGTGAACTTCACGAGTTCGACGCCGGATTCGAGGTCAGCGTTGAGTGCGAGTTCTTGCTCGCCACGTGTGGTGTAGTCGCGGCGGAACGTGACTTCCTCGGCCTCGTAATCGACTTCGCCGAGCGGTTTCGCACCAATCGTCTGGAAGGCGTCGCGCCGCGAGGTGTGGTTCTTGCGGACGCGCGTGCCTTCGTGGAGGGCACAGACGTCGTCGGACTCCGACCCGTGCATGCAAATCATGACCTCTGCGGCGTCGGCTTTGGCGGCCTCGACGGCGCAGACGGCGTTCATCACGTTGTCCGACGAGGGGCGGTCCGCAGAGCGCTGACTGCCCGTGAAGACGATTGGGACGGGCGTATCGAGCATGAACGACATCGCCGACGCCGAATACTGCATGGTGTCGGTTCCGTGCATGACGACGACGCCGTCGGCACCTGCTTCGATTTCCTCGGCGATGGCTTCGGCGAGGTCGACCCACACGTCGGTCGTCATGTTCTCCGAGAGGATGTTGGCGACGACGCGGCCACGGTAGTTCGCCCGGCCCGCGAGGTCGGGGACGGCCCGGAGCACGTCTTCGGCGTCGAACTGCGCCGTCACCGCGCCGGTGCGGTAGTCCACCGTCGAGGCGATGGTCCCACCGGTCGAGATGAGCGAGATGGTCGGCAGGTCCTCGTCGAACTCGATTTCGGAGGTTCCGTCGCTGTCGGTCTGTACCTCTTCGATGTCGTAGACGTCGCTTTCGAGCACTTCGACGTCTGCATCTGCGCGGTCGATGCCGACGTTGTAGCCACCCTCGAGTTTGAGGACGAGATACTCGTCGGTCGAAGAGGGCATCAAGACACCTTCGTTCGTAACATCCGCGCGTGTGACGCGGACGCGGTCCCCTGCGTTCATATCGCGGGATAGCGCGGGGGCAGACTTCAATCCCACCCTTCCACCTTTTTCTTCGTCGGGGTCGCGGAGCGACCCACTCTTCACGGGCGACCCGCGGGTCGCCCGTGAGGAAGCGAGACGGTGGTGCCGTCTCGCCCTCCTCGAAAAATCTGGACCAAAAAGGCCGAACGGCTCGCTACGCTCGCCGTTCGGTACAACTCAGGCAGTTTCTACAGCATGGCTCTGGTGAAGTATTCAGAATGTGACAGAAATCGCGTGGCACATACAGAGAGTGTATGCAGCAACGAGCGACTAGACGTCAGAATCCCTCATCTGTACGAACTCTGTTTGCTTGCTCGAACCTCCGGGGTCTATGCGAGGTTGTTTACATGATACAGTGAGAGCGCACCCAAACAGTTTGCACTCACCGCCTACGTCTGTGTTTGGCGGATGAACTCGTCGAGTTTTGCTTCGATGAGGGTCGCAACCCGTTCGCTATATCGCCAGAGCGCTGCATTGAGTCGCTCTTCGGTCTCGTCGTCAAGTTCGTCCCGCCCGCGAAGGACAGAGTCCTTGGTGATCTGTGGGTGATACACACAGACCACACCAAGGGAGGTATCCGAACTCGATGTCCCAGCCGTATGGATTCCATACTGGTCAGTACCCCAGACACCATCGCCGCCCTCTCGCTCCAGCTCGGAGTCGAGCGCGTCGAGCAGTCGGAGTTCCGCTTCGGTGAGGATTGGTCGGTCGCCTTCGAACAGTTCAGCGTATGCCTCCCTCCGGGCATTTCTCGTCCATTGGTCTAACTGAGACCGCGCACGTAGTACGAGCTGGCGCTCGTCAGGGAACTCTGCCATAGCTATAAGGAGGACAGCCAAGTCAATCAACGTTCGCACGGTAGCTCAGGCCGACCGGTGTGCTGACGATGATACTGCGATAGGTACGTCTTCGGCCGTTTGGTCGCTATCGACATGACCAGTGCATTTCACCCGTAACACGGGCCTTGGTTGGGATGACGGGAGAATGGCTCCTCAGTAGACGTGCTGAACGCTCCTGTTTACGACCCACTCTAGTGAAGATGGCCCTCCACGTTATGCACGTAGCCGTTCAATGTTATGTCATGGCAACTATTGTCTACCAAGGTGTGAATGACACTGTCTCGGAAGAGATCGGTGACGAGCAACTGAACTACCGAGAGGACCACTGGCAAATTCATCACGGCGACGACGAGTACACGTACATCCCGAGAGAGCGTGTCTATACGGTACAGATGAATGACCCACACTTCATAATGGATGAGTAAACACGCGGTGAAGAGAACGTTCTGGAGCCTTATTTCACAGGTGGGTCAGGACATCCGTGTCAAGCGCGGATACCCCAGAAGAACGCAATCCCGAGGACAGTGACCACTGACAACAACAACTGCAACGGCGCACCGACCCGTATGAAGTCCGAGAACTTGTAGCCGCCGGGCCCGTACACGAAGAGATTTGTCTGGTATCCCACCGGAGTCATGAACGCCGTCGAGGCGGCGAACGTTACGGCGAGGACGAACGCGAATGCATTCGCACCAATCGACTGGGCGGCGCTGGCGGCCACCGGGATCATCAACACGACGCTCGCGTTGTTGCTGATGACGCTCGTCAGCAGACCGGTTGCGACGTAGAACACCCAGAGGACACCGATGGCTGGCAAGAACACCGCGGTTGAAGCTACAACATTGCCCAGCAACGCTGCCGCTCCTGTCTGTTGGAGCGCAATCCCGAGGGGAATGACGCCGGCGAGCAAGAAGATCACGTTCCACTCGACGGACGAGTAGAGCTCAGTCGGTTTCAGGACGCCGGTGAAGACCATCGCCACGACCCCTGCTAACGCGGAGACGACAATCGGCAGGATGTTCAGTGCCGGGAGTGCGACGACGCCGGCGATGATTCCGACCGCGAAGGGAATCTTGTCGCTCCGATAGGTCACCTCGTCGAACTCGTGGGCGACAATGAAGTCCTGGTTCTCGACGAGGCGGGTGAGGCTATCGGGCGGTGCCTGTACGAGGAGCGTGTCACCGACTCTGATACGGATGTCCTCAAACCGATCTCGGATGACGTCACCACGGGTTCGAAAGGCCAGAACGTTCGCATCGTAGCGCTGTCGGAAGGTCGAACTCGCCAGGGTTTCGCCGACGAGGAACGACCTCGTCGGAATGACGACCTCGACGAGGACCGGTTCTTCCTCACCGGGATGCAGGTCATCTTCAGTCCGAGGACCGCCCGACAGTGTGAGACCTTCTGTGTCCATGATGTGTTCGAGCGTCTCTCGGTTCGTCCTGAGTCGGAGTGTGTCATTCTCGCGGATCTCCTTGCGAGCGAGCGGTTCCGAAAAGCGCTCGCCGTATCGGATGAGCTGTAACACGTCGATGTCGAGGTCGTCGTCCCCCAGCGCCTCCTCGACCGTCTTTCCGATCAACGACGAGTTCGCCGGCACGACGACGTCCGCGAGGTATTCCTGAAGGGCGTACTCCTCGACGAGGTCCTCGTCGGCGGGAATCCGTTCGGGGAGCAGTCGAACGCCGACTGTCATCAGATAGAGCGACCCAACCACGAACACGATGAGACCGAGTTTGGTGAACTCGAACATGCCGAACGCGTGGAGACCGAGTTCGGGCGACTCCGCGCCGAGTTGGGCCGCGATATCGCTTGCGAGGATGTTCGTCGACGTTCCGATGAGCGTCAACGTGCCGCCGAGCATCGAGGCGAACGACAACGGCATCAGCAATTTCGAAGGTGAGGTCTTCCCGTTATGTGCGAGGTCGTTAATCACCGGGACAAGAATAGCGACGACCGGCGTGTTATTGATGAGTCCCGAGATGGGGCCGGTGATGCCAATCGTCGCCGCGAGTTGCTTGCGTCGGTTGGCCCCCGCGAACGCGGCCATCTTCCGACCGAGTAGCTGGACGATGCCGGTTCGGTTGATTCCGGTACTCAGGATGAGCATCGCCAAGACGGTTATCGTGGCCGGATTCGCAAATCCCGAGATTCCCTCCCGAGCCGATATCTGCGTCCACGGCTGGAGTACAATCAGTAGCACCATCACCAGAATCGCGGTGACGTCGATGGGAAACCACTCGGTAGCGAACAACACGAGTGCGAGGAGGATAATTGCAAACACGACGAGCATCTCTGCCGTTACGGGTGGGGAGCCGAGGACCTGGACTGTCAACGAAACGATAGAGAAGACCACACCAAATAGAGACGCTGACGCGGGAAAAGGACTGGTATGTCTACCAGCAGGTTATTAGGGAGACAGGTCGCGAAACGGGTGACCTCCGGGTGGAGAAATCCAACAGAAGCGTTGTGCGCGCCGAAGTTCGTTATTCTCTGGCCGCTTCTTTTGGACTCGGTTCTTCTCCGTGAAAGCTGTACGCCGCCAGGTCTGTTGTCGTGAAACACCGATGGCGTCTCCGTTATCGAGAACCGGGTTTTGAGATGACCGTTCACAAGAGCAGTAGCCGTCGCAGTGCACCGGTCGAATCGAACTTGGCCGGTGGACAAGCATCTGGTGACTTACAGAGAGAGTTCACCCATCAGAGTTCTTTCTCGATAACGTACCCCCATCTCTCGTAATTTTGGTTTTGATAGTATTGATGAACTCTCTCTTTTTCTCGTGGCGACGCGAGTATGACGTATTCACACTCTCTTTCGTCAGCCCACTGTTCTATGAACTCAACAAGTAACGTGCCATATCCTTCTGATCTATGAGACTCATCTACAACGAGGTCATAGAGCCACGCATGACGCGAATGGTGGAGGAGATGGGTAACAAGGACTCCCGCTACGCCGACTAGCTCACCGTCAACAAACCCGCCAAACAAGCTGTATTCATCATCACCAATCCACTCTAGCACGTCATCAGGCTCGGTGTCACTCCATAATTGACGGAGAATTGGAACTGCCTCGCGTCGTCTGGTTTCAGTTGTTAACTCTCGAATCTCCATCCTTTCTGTAACGAGAGGACAGATAAGTAATCTCTTTGTGGTGACAAGACTGTCCGACTCGCGCCCTGTATTCAGTACGACCACTGAAAAATTACAATCGCTGTCGGGAGTGGCGTACAACAGACAGAGGGTCTATTCGTCAGAGCGCTACCTATACCGGAGGCAGGATTTCAGTAAGGTGTTAGCTACCACAAGACACTTTTGCAGGTGGCGTCCGGTTCCAAACTGCTTATGCCACTCTCTCGCCGGGAGATTCTGAGAGCTGGAGGGGTGTCAACACTGGCTGGACTTGCAGGGTGTCTGAATTTCGGAGGTTGCGCCGAAACGGCCATCTTTGAGATGGTTCAGGCCTCTGATTCGGAGGTCACACAGCGACTCTCCACGCCGGCCATTCGGATTGGGCCACTCGGACGGCGACTCGTTCAGTCCGCCATCGATGCCGACATGACGACCTATACCGCGTGTGAGCAACTGCTCCAGAACGGCGTCTACGTCCTCAATGAAGACTACTACCAGGTGACGACGACGGTACGGGAGACGAAACAGGGAACCAGGTATGATGTCGAATATAACTTCTCCTCTTCGGAGACGACAGAGACCCCATCGGCTGCCGAAGTGATTACCTTTGATGACCTACCCACCGTTGATCAGCAAGCATTACTGCATGGTTTTCTCAACTATACTCTTGGGAAAAGGGGTGCGACAAAGGATACACAGTTAGGACAAATCGGTGGGAGCAGTTCAATCTGTTATCATACTGATGCTGCGCGGGAGGCCTCCGTTCTGGTTCCGACTGCCCAATACACCTACATCAAGTACGGGGAATCAATTATTCAGTTAGCTGTTAACGAATCATTCCAGGCGACGAGCAAGACCTTCCAGCTAGAGGCACGGAGGATTGCCTCCTCGCCTGCGATGTTTACCCAATACGCGTATCAAGAACTCTTGGGTGAGACAGTAAATCTCGATCAAAAATCACTCACGCAAGAACAGCAGAATATCCTCAGTAAGTCAGTCGTGGAGGGAGATAATTGGGAGTCTCAAGGGTATGAGACGTGTTCCGAGGACGCATCACCGGCCTTTGAGAACCTCATGCAGATGATCTTCGCTACCGGGGCATACCAGGGTCAACCGGTCCTGTGGGAAAACGAGCAGTATCTCGCTAACCGGTATTCTCAAGTCTGACATCGACTCAGACAAGGTAAGAATCCGGTTGACTATTACCAATTCGCGTCTGTCTCAAACGATTCCTAACTGATGGGTCGCGCTGAGTTCCTGCGAGATACGCGCGCTGTATTCAGCACGGCCTCGACAAACTATCACTATCCAAGAATATCAACAGCGGCCACGACACGACACAAGAGCCATCAGTCTTCCCACCCACATCTCACCCATGCAACGGTCGGACCAGAAAGAGTCTGAGCGGTCCGTCGACGACATCCTCGCCGGACTCAATCTCGACGACGACGAACCCACGCCGCAGAAACAGTCGAAACGCGGTGGCGGTCGTCTCAGTGGCGTGTTTTCGGCCCGCGCGTTCCTCATCGCGCTCGTCCTCTCCATCGGTGGCCTGCTCGTCGGCGGGGCGATTCCCATCGTCGGCTTCATCGGCCGGTTCGCCGGTATCGCCGCCGCCGGGTTCCTCATGGGACTCGTCGGGTCGAAGCGGCGGTACGTCGAAGTCGGTCTCGCCGGAGCAATCGCTTCGGGGTTCGCGTTCGTCCTCTCGACGCTGTTTTCGATATTTGCAATCCCGCTGCTCGCTGAGTACGGACTGGCAATCGCCGGTGTCGGTGTCGTGAGTGGTGTCCTCGCGGGACTGGTCGGCCACTACTTCGGCCGAGATTTGAAAGACGGCCTGACGCGAGACCTGTAATCTGAAAACGAGTCTGAATACTCAGTTGATTTCCCAGCCGTTGCCGTTGTAGATGACGAGGCCACCGTCTGCGAGGCGGTGCAGTGCGGCGTCCACCATGCCGGGGTCCGCGTTCACGTCCTTCGCGACGGCACCGACCGTATCCGCGCCGTTCGCCAGCGACGCCAGAATCTCTGCGTAGAATCGGCTGTCGGCGTCGACACCCATGCGGTCGTTGATTTTGTCGAGGACGTCCGTCAACCGACCCTGCACCCAGCGCTGGGCGAGTGAGAGTTCGTTGTCGAGTTCCTGTAGCTTCCCGAGCTCGCGCGCGAGGTCCACGACGTCGTTCGTCTCGGTGTTCTCTAAATCGAGCGAGACGTGGGGACAGCGTCCGGCCATGTCGAGGCTCGGACTGGGTGGATAGGCGCTCTTCGCGCCGAACCCGTACGGAGAGACGTTCACCTCGAGACGGAGGTTACGCGAGATGTGGAAGTACTTTCGCCGCTGGTCGTCGGTGCGCGACTCGATGAGTCCCGCGTCCTCCAACTTCCGGAGGTGGTCGATGACGGCCTTTGGGCTGACGCCGAGGTACTCGCTAATCTCGGTGACGTAGCACGGTTTGTGCGAGAGTAGCCGCAGGATACGGCGGCGGTTTTCGTTCCCGAGTAAGTCGAGCAGTACCGCGGAGTCCATTAGGTGTCCATAGTCTGCGGGTAGCCAAAAGCCTGACTCATGGGGAACGGGTCGCTGTCAATCGATTAGCGATTCGCCGCTGTCGGGAGGCGGTCGAAGGCACGGGACGCGAGATACACCGAGAGGAACGACAACCCGACTGTGATGGCCGCGAGCAGGACACCTGCTTCGTACTTCAGCGGCGGGTAGTAGCCGAATCCGTAGTCGAACACGTCGTTGACGAGCGCGAGGGTGAGCGCGAACACGAGCGCACCTTTCGTCGTCGCACCGTAGCGCGGGACGAGATACGCCGCCACGAGGAACCCGAGGTGGGTGAGCATGATTCCCCAGTAGTCCCAGAGCGCCGCGCCCGAAAACCCGACGTAGAGGTCGGGGCGGAGGTTCAACGCGACGGCCGTCCAGATGCCGTACTTGACCAGCCAGACGAACGCGAGCGTGTGGAGGTACGCGAGTGGCCGATTGACTGGGGCGTCCGCGACCCGCCGGCCGAGGTTCGAAAGCAGTGACGCAGCAGAGAGCGTCATCAACGCGAGGGCGGTCGGCGAGTCACCGAACAGCGGGTAGAGAAACGTCGGAACGTCGGCGAACGACGGGTCCGAGTGGACGTAGAAACTCACCCCGACGAGGAACGCCGAGGAGAGGAGGACGAGAAAGACGACGAGACTCGGGCCGTTACCGAGGTAGTACTCGGCCCACTCGTCGACGGCGGCGTCGAAGTCGAAGTCACGCAGACGCATCGACGGTGTGGACGGTACGCCGGGAGAAAAGGGCGTCGGGGTCGGGGTCACCGGAGAGTCGTCGGTGGGTCGTCGGTGGGTCGTCGGAGAGTCGCTGGAGAGTCGCTGGAGGGTCGTCGGTGGGATATTGAAGGGTCGTCTGTGGGTCGTCGGAGAGTCGAGACAGAGAGCAAAGGACAATTACCCCGTGGTTCCGAACCACCGGGTATGAACGCAGCCCTCATCATCCTCGACGGATGGGGTCTCGGGGACCACGACCGCCGCGACGCAATCAAGGCGGCGGACACACCGAACTTCGACCGCTACCGCGACACCGGTGCCTTCGGCACGCTCATCGTCGACGGCCGGCGCGTCGGCCTCCCGGACGGACAGATGGGTAACAGCGAAGTCGGCCACCTCAACATCGGCGCTGGCCGCGTCGTCAAACAGGCGTACACCCGAATCGGCGACAGCATCGACGACGGGTCGTTCTTCGAGAACGAGGCAATCACCGCCGCCTACGACCACGCCGAGGAGACGGGTGGGCGCGTCCACCTGATGGGACTCGTCTCAGATGGCGGCGTCCACTCCGACCAAGAACACCTCCACGCGCTGGTTGGACTCGCTGCAGACCGCGGTGTCGAGGCCGTCACTCACGCCTTCATGGACGGACGCGACACCTCTCCGACCGGCGGCGAGGAGTATCTCACCGACCTCGAAGCCGTCGTCGAAGAACAGGGGACTGGACAGGTCGCCACAGTCACCGGGCGCTACTACGCGATGGACCGCGACGAGAACTGGGAACGAACCAAGCGCGCGTACGACGCAATCGTCGAGCGCGATGCGGAGTGGAGTGCCGAGACGGCCGTCGACGCCGTCACGAGGTCGTACGACCGCGGCGACACCGACGAGTTCGTCGAACCGACGCTCGTCGACGACGCACCCGCACTCGAAGACGGTGACTCGGTCATCTTCTTCAACTTCCGGGCCGACCGGGCGCGCCAACTCGTCCGCATGCTCTGCGACATCGAACCCGAGTGGGACTTCGAGACGACTCCACCGGAGATTCTCATGACGACGATGACGCAGTACGACAAGACGTTCGACGTTTCGGTGGCGTTCCCGCCGGAGCAACCCGAAGACACCATCGGTGAGGTGCTCGCAGAGGAGGGGATGACGCAGTTGCGACTCGCCGAATCCGAGAAATATCCGCACGTCACTTACTTCCTCAACGGCGGCCGGGAAGTCGAGTTCGACGGCGAGATTCGACGCATCGTCCCCAGTCCGGACGTGCCGACGTACGACTTGCAACCCGAGATGTCCGCCGAGGAACTCACCGACACGGCCATCGACGTCGTCGAGTCGGACGACCCGGACGTGATGGTACTCAACTACGCGAATCCGGACATGGTGGGCCACACGGGTGACTACGAAGCGGCCATCGAGGCCGTCGAAGCAGTCGACGAGCAACTCGGTCGCCTCGTCGAGAGCGTCCGCGCCCACGGCGCACACGTCTGTATCACCGCCGACCACGGCAACGCAGACGACATGGGGACGGAAGACGACCCGCACACGGCGCACACGTTCAATCCGGTCCCGTTCGTCTACCTCGCCGCCGAGCGCGACGATTCCGAGTCTCGACCGGACGACGAAGAGGTAGGCGATGGGAATGAGGCAGTCGACAGCGACGAGTCAGACCGTCCGCTGTCTGGCGGCCGAACGATTCGTGAGGGGGGCTCGCTCTGCGACATCGCCCCGACGATTCTCGAACTGCTCGAAGTCGACCAACCGTCGGCGATGACGGGCGAGTCGCTGCTGAAGTAATCGACTCTCGACACCCGTTCGAGGCCAGCCAGAACACTCGACTCTCAGTTGGCGTCCGTCGTCGCCTCTGTTTTAGACCTGTACCGCCGGTACACCGGTGGAACGAGTAACGCAACCCCCGCGAGCGCGACGAGGACGGCGAACTCCGGGCGGACGATAGCCTGCAGCGACTCGGTCGTCAGCGTCTCGACAGACGCGCCGGCGACTACCCCGGCGATAGCCCACGGGAGTTCACCGATGGCGGTTCCAAGCGCGAACGCACCGAGTCTGACGTTCGCGACGCCCGCCGCCACCGACACGACGTCCGAGGGGACGGGCAACAGTCGGCTTGCAGTCACGCCTCTGACCGACCCCGTGATGGCGACGGTCTGCTCGCCGACCTCGGCCAGACGCGTCGCCTCACGGTAGTGGCGTGCAAAGAGAAACGGCGGGATGCTCGTGAGGACGATGAGTGCCAGTGCGAATGGAATGCCGACTGGTCCGAGTCCGTACCCAACGACGAGCGCGAGGAGTGTCGTCGGCCACGCGAGAAGCGGGCGAACGAGTGCGAGGAGACTCGCCGCGACGACCAGTCGGACGGGGTCGGCGGCGACCCACGTCGCGTGGGAGATGACCGTCGCTGGCGAGACGGCGAACGCAGCGACGACGACCACGGCGAGTGCGAGGCCAGCGACGAGACGCGGACGGTTCACAGTTGGTCGGCGAAGCGTCGTCCCGCGGCGACCAAACCCTTTGTGCTTCGGAGGGCTTTAGCCCGATGCGCGTCGAGTACAACCCGATTCGTGACGGACCAAACACGTGAGGAACGCGTCGAACTCGCGCTCGAACTCCTCGCCCACCTCGAAGCAGACGAACTCTCGCTGGCGGACGTCGTCGACCGAATCGAGACGGTGACGACAGACCCGACGCTCACGCGAGATATCCTCGATACGGCAGAGCTCCGCGGCATCATAGAGCGGGAGGATGGCCGCATCCGACACCAGCGTGGCGGGACGTTCGTCAGGTTCGAGAGTCAGGTGGTCCAGCGCGAGGGCGACTTCGACTGTCGTCGGTGCGGTGCGTCCATCTCGACAGGCCATTTCGTCCGCTTCGAGTCGGGCGAACTCGGACCCTTCGGGTCGTCGTGTATTCGGAAAGTGCTCGGACGCGAGTAGGGGACAGAGCTGAACGCGAGTAGAAGAGAGACGAATAGCAGAGCCGAACGTGCCTCCGCGAAAAGAGCGCCGGACGGCTCTACCGGCCGCGGCGCAGTTCTTCGATGAGTTGCTCGATGAGCTCTTGCTGGTAGTGGAGTTGCTCGCTTTGAACCTCGACGGCTTCACGGAGTGCTTCGACTTCTGCGGCGAGTTCGGCGCTGGCGTCGACCGGTTCCGACGCAGGTTCGAACCCTGCTGACTCGAATCCGAGGTCGGACGCGTCGGCGACGTTGTTCGGTTGTGTCTCGGCAGACTGCGTGGTCGAACTGCCTGCAGACGTCGCTTCGACGGTCTGGCCCTCGGTCGGTTCGCCGTCGTCGTCCGCGCTCCGTGTCGCGTTCGGTGGTTCGTCCGTTAGTTCACCAGGGTTGGCGCTCAGTGGGTCCGGTCCCGCACCGAAGTCGGTGTTGTCCCGTGCTTCGTCGGCCTCCTCTTCTTCCTTCTGTTCGGCCATCATGACGCGGAACTCTTCGAGGCTTCCAACGTCGTAGTGGGCACAGAGTGCTTTCGAGAGTTTCTCGCGGACGAGTCGGGCTTCTTCGTTCGGGATTTTGAACCGTTCTTGGCGTCCGCCGACGGTGAGCACCACCGTCGTCGCGACGCTGCCAGATTCGAATTCGAGGTCGGTCACGTCGTTGTAGTTGTACGACTCGAAATCTTCGTCCCACACCGCGCTGCCGATGTGCCGGACCACACGACGCTCGGCGACGATGAACGTGAGTTCGCTGAACCGGAACGACTGCGTCACGCTCTCGCCGTCTTTGATGACACCGGCCGCAGAGAGAACTCCTTCGACGATTGGTTGGAGAGCCTCGTCGAGACGTTTTACCGAGAGACCGATGGTCTTCGACCCGTCGAGACCGTAGTCGAGAATTATCTTTCCTTTGCGTCGCCCCTCACTCACCGAAAGTCGCTCCGCAGCGTGCGAAAATTCGTCGACAGATTCGTCCGAGAGCAGCCCTTCCGCGCGATAGACGAGCGTCCTCGTTGGCGTCACAAACAGTTCGTCCTCGCCCCCGAGGTGGACGCGGGATACCACGTCTTCCTCACCCAGGACGGACTGGACGATCTCCGGTTGGCTCATGCGTGTGTGCACCCAGTGCCGGGGCATAAATCCGTGGGTCAGGTAGTCGTACCAGACGTTTGGAGAGTCTGTCACTTCTACTCCGAATCGACCCAACCGAGTGGCGTGGTGACTCGCCACGGGGCCGTCCGAGATGAGAAGGTTAAATACAATCAGCATGCAACCCGAAGATGAGCCCGGGTGGCTTAGCTGGACATAGCGCCGCACTCATAGGGTTTCACAATCGGTGCGGAACGCCTTGGAAGCCTCCGCCCCTCGCGAAGTCATGCCGGCTTCGCACCTGGGACATGCGGAGATCGTGGGTTCGGAGCCCACCCCGGGCACTACTCGATTTCTTCACATACTCTGTTAAAAAGGAGAGTCGAAACATCGTCTCTCGTTTTTTACTGGAAACGGCGGAGATGTTCCTCTGATACTAGAACGTGTGGCGAAAACAAATTCAGACGGTCACCACGGTCGAGACGTCTACATAGCCGAATCTTTTGGATTCAGTAATCGAACCCTTTCCCGAACAACTCACTCTCAGGCGGTTTACTCACCCTTCGCATATTGACTGCTTTCAGTCCGCTGCGCGTTTTGCTGATGTCGAATTGCATCCACCACCCCTTGTGAACGTTGTCCGTCTTATAATCCGAGATGTGGAAGAATACGTCGTCTGTTCCCTCCGGCTCTAGTACCTTCAAGAACCCATATCCTTCACTTGGCTTGTAGAACTTCACTTGACCCATTGCTGCTTTCGCCGTGAAATCATCCCTGGACATTGTTCATAGATGTGCAATTTCAGAAATGAATGTTCCCAAATTAATCAATAATTTTATATATAATATAAGTCATAAAATGAGTTCGTTACAGTCCGGACAATTCGGACACTCCTCACTACTCAGTACGTCCGCTCACGTCGATATCTCTCAAAATGATTGCTCGAGAAGAGGTATCCGATATCGACGTATTCGTTCTCGCTGAGCTCCCACAGAAACTACGAACTGATCTCCTTTCGACAGCGCTCTCGCGAATGCGATGGTAGTCCAGGGTCGAACACGATCGTCACGACGTAGCCTCCTGGCATATTTTTGAAACGGTGTGGTGTCTTTCTCCCCGAACGACTCACGAATCTTTCGTGGCGTTCCGCCCGTGGTGCTCCGTCTTCTCCCAATGGAGTTGGTTCGAGTAGAGTTGCTTGATAGCGCGGAGTTCGGCACCCCACAAAATCACCCAATACAACGGAACGACCAGCGGAATCGAGAGCGCTCGGACGGCACGGCGACGTGATGGTTCCTCGGAGACGAGCCAATACCCGCCCGCGTGGAACGCGAACATCTCGACGACGAAGACGACACCGAGCGTCAAGACGGCCCACACTGCCAGTGGAACCCGAAACTGGAGCAGATTCGCGACCATCGTGAGGACGACGACTCCGACGATGTTGACCGGTGCCAGGTGCGGCAGAAACGATTGAAACAAGCCGTGGAACTTCGCGGAGCCGGTGGCCGGTGGGTGCCGTGTGTATTGGACGAAGGTGTAGAGTTTCCCTTTCTGCCAGCGAGTCCGTTGGCGAATCCACGCGTTTATCCCGATTGGCGACTCCTCGCGAGTCACCGACTCGATGAGTGTCATCTCGTGGCCTTCTTTCCAGAGGAGTATTCCCAGTTCGAAGTCCTCGGTCACGTTTCGGGGGTCCCACGGAACGTACCCATGGAGGTGGTGTTCAGAAAGCCAGTGACGGTCGTCCTCACTCCAGCCGTCTCCATACTCTTCGACACGGGTCTGACTGGCCTGTTCTAAGACCGTTCTGTGGAAGAAGTTCGTCGTGCCACCGAGTGGGACGGGGTACCCGACGAAGTGAAAACTCGGGAGGAGGAGACGGTACCAAAACGCGTACTCACCGCGGAACACGAGGTTTCGCCATCCGTCACCCTCGTTCACCATGTCGATTTTTCCCTGTACGTAGTCGAATCCCTCGATACTCAGCGCGTTTGCGACGTTCAAGAACAGTTTCGAGTCGACGATATCCTCTGCATCGATGATGCCGACGAGCTCACTATCTGTGACCTCGAAACCGTAGTTGAGTGCTCGTGGCTTGTTCGGCCTTCCGGGGTAGTCGTCGGGAACGACGATTTCAGTGTAGGGACAAGGGAGGCGTTCGAGGGCAGTTCTCGTCTCAGAGTCGCCTGGTTCGACGAGAACGTGTATCCGTAGCAGTTCTTGGGGATAGTCCGCAGACCGGATAGACTCGATTGATTGACCGATGACGTTTCCTTCCTTGTACGCCGGAAGCAGTACGTCGATCGTTGGCAACCGGTCTCTATCGATGGACTCTGGAAGCCGAGAGTACACGCCGCTGCTCGACCCGAACACAGTTGACGTGACAAAAAACTGGAAGAAAGGATAGAGGTGGTAGAAGTTCACCAGTGCCCACACCCCTCCAAACAGAACCGCAATTGCAATAACGAACCATCTCACGGGGGCGATCGACATCTCTAGCATTTCCTGACCGTCAGTACATCCAGAGACTCCGGGATATGTCATTCGGTACCTGTCGACACACTGTCGTCTCGAGCTGTGCTAGTCAACGGTGTCAGATGCCACTCGATCGCATCACGAACCAACGACTCGGCGACGAGTCAGCAGTGCACCCTGAAATTCCGGGTTTCAGTACTACTTCCGAAATTCATCCACCTACTGCCAATAGCTTTTACTACCTTGATAACCAAGTGGTAATTGCTGTTGTCAGAGGTCCTCCCTTCTGATTCGACAGTCTGTCGACCAGATGCCCCCACACACTCCACCAGAGCAGTTACCTACACTCTGACAGCAGAGAGAGGAAGACGCGATACCGTGCGGCGCGAGTGGTACTCCCGGCCGCACTATTCTCCTTTGTGTGCCGAACGTGGGTGAGATACCGTTTTCGACTGAGTTACGCAGAACAGTGACGACGACCCACGCGAGGTCGCTCGTCTCGAAAGAGTGAGTTCCGGCGTTAGAGGTCGAACTTCTCGGACGCCGTCTCCATATCCTTGTCACCTCGCCCCGAGAGGTTGACGAGAATCGTCTCGTGTTCGTCTTCTTCGGCCAGTTGGATGGCACGCGCCACGGCGTGACTGGATTCGAGTGCGGGGATGATGCCTTCGGTCTCGCTGAGTTCGCGGAACGCGGCGAGTGCTTCGTCGTCTGTCACGCCGGTGTACTCGGCACGGCCGAGTGCGCGGAACATCGCGTGCTCCGGGCCGACACCGGGGTAGTCGAGGCCGGCGGAGACGGAGTGAACCTCCACGTCTTCGTCGATGACGCGGGTTCGCATCCCGTGGATGACGTCGTCTTTCCCTTCGGCCAGCGGAGCGGCGTGCCGCTTCGACGACGACCCCTCGCCGCCACCTTCTGCGCCGTAGAATGCGACGTCGTCGTCGCGGAAGGCGTGAAAGAGCCCGATGGCGTTCGACCCGCCGCCGACACAGGCGACGGCCGCGTCCGGCAGTTCGCCCGTTCGTTCGAGGAACTGTCTGCGTGCTTCTTCACCGATGACACTCTGGAAGTCCCGAACCATCCGCGGGAAGGGGTCTGGTCCGACGACGCTCCCCACGAGGTAGTGCGTGTCGTCGATGTTCTGTGCGAAGTCCTCTAACGCCGCGTCGACGGCGTCGGCCAGCCCAGAGTTTCCGCGCGTCACTTCGTTTACGTCTGCACCCATGAGTCGCATCCGGAAGACGTTCATCCGCTGGCGGTCCGCGTCTTTCTTCCCCATGTAAATCTCCGTGTCGAGGCCGAACAGCGCCCCGACCATCGCGGTCGCCGTGCCGTGTTGTCCGGCACCGGTCTCGGCGATGAGGCGCTGTTTTCCGGCTTTCGACGCGAGCAGTGCCTGTCCGAGCGCGTTGTTGATCTTGTGCGCGCCGCCGTGGAGCAGGTCTTCGCGCTTCAGGTAGATGTCGGCACCGTACCGCTCGCTGAGGTTTCGAGCGTAGTACAGCGGAGTGGACCGACCCGCGAACTCTTCGAGCAACGCGCGGAACTCGGTTTGAAACTCCTGCGTGTTCGAAATCTCGTCGTATGCCGCTGCGAGTTGGTCGAGCGAGTCGTCCAGTACGTCGGGGACGTACCGCCCACCGTAGCCTTCGAAATCACCATCTGACATAGATATCCGTGTCAACTTTCCCCACGCACAAAAAGCGTTCTTAGATGACCAATTTCGCACACCAGTGTGTTCCGGTGTGGTGCGCAGTGTGTTCCGGTGTGGTGCGCAGTGTGTTCCGGTGTGGTGCGCAGTGTGTTCCGGTGTGGTGCGGCGAAGGTTCAAAAGGGAACACGCGGCCAGTGTGTCGTGGAGATGGACAGAACGGCGCGTCGAGGGAGTTGGGCGACCAAAACGAGAGGCGAGGGGTAAACGTAGGGGCGGGAACGGTGAGAGGCGAACGATGTAGCCCGACGTGGGGCGACGAGTGCGGGCCAGCAGGTGCCTGCGAGGGAGGCGAGTGCGGGCCAACGGGTGTCTGCGAGCGGTGTATCTGCCGTCTCGGTCAGGCCGTCCGTTCGACCTGAACGAGTGCCACGGGGTCGTCCCAGCCGTAGATTTCGGGGTCGAGGTCGCCGTCGCCGACGATGCCGCCATGGGGCGTGACGACGCCGTCTTCGGCGAGGTCCGGGTTGCTCGTGCCAGTGCCGTCGGTGCCGGAGTCGATACCGTAGAGGGCTTGCGCGGGCGGAACCATGTCCTCGTACAGCTCGGTGTTCGTCTCGGTTCCAGCGTCGTAACTGGCCGCGTAGTACGACCGCGACTCGTTGACGCGTTCGGGGAGCGGAACAGTGTCGAGTCCGGCGAACCCATCGTTCGTCCCGATGAGCATGCTCACGAACGAGAGGTACGCGCCACTCGAATCGGTCTCCAGTTCCAACGTCGTCGTGTAGGGGAACATCTCGCTCGCCGGGAGTTCTGTCGGGACGAGTGGCGTCTCCGCGACGGCGACACCGCGAACCTCGGTCAGACTCTCGGCGAGTTCGCCGAGCGGGGTGAGATTCCCGTTCTCGGCGAGTTCTTTGATGGCGTCGCTGGCGGGGTCACCGACTGAGAACAGTTCCACGCTGGGTTGGTGGGCGACCACAGCAGGTGGAGTGAACGGTTGGCCGGTGGTGAGGTTGGCCACGGTCACGCGGTAGGTGCGGGCTGCCCGGTTCCCGTTCCCGTCTGCTTGCGCAGGGACAGTCACACTCCCGAGGCATCCAGCGAGGGCAGCGAGTGTACCAGCGCCGGTCAGTCCAAGGACGGTTCGTCGTGTCGTCGAAAATTGTGTGTCGGTCAT
This sequence comes from Haloferax marinum, assembly GCF_009674625.1. Taxonomy (GTDB): domain Archaea; phylum Halobacteriota; class Halobacteria; order Halobacteriales; family Haloferacaceae; genus Haloferax; species Haloferax marinum. The sequence continues at coordinate 2,762,743 of NZ_WKJQ01000001.1, forward strand.
CGTCTCTCACGTGTGGTGTAATCCACGACGAACTGGAGGCGAGCAGACCTGATGTTGGTTTTTCGAGATTAGGACCTAGTCAGGGGCAAATCAGTACCAAATTCTGTGTCCGAACCCTGACTGTCGGTCGAGTTAGCGCATCGTGACGTACGTCAAGAACGTGAGTGCGACGAGTTGGAGGCCACGGAGGACTAACACCGCCTGTTGGACGTGCGGGTCGCCCGAGTAGAGACTCTGCATGGTGAACAGGAAGTACAGCGCGACCGCGTTTTCGACGAGCATCACGACGGCGAACGCCAGGAGGCCTAAGACGAGCGACGTGCGGAACGTCCGATAGTTACGTACCCACACGACGGTCAACGCCGCGAGGAAGACGATGTTCACGCCCGAGAGGACGCTCGCTGCCATGATTTGGGTGCCCATTTCCATGATTCAATCGAGGTGTTTTGCTATCTCTTCGAACGTGTCGCGGGAGTGTTCGAACTGGTCGGTCAGGAAGTACAGTTGCCCGTACTTGTCGCCGCCAGCCTCGACCACGTTGTGCGATTCGAGTACGTCGAGGTGGTGTCTGATGGTCTTGTACCCGACGTCGAGTTCGTCGGCGAGGCGGTTTGCGTTCAACGGTTGGTCCGAGAGCGCACGGATGATTCTGACGCGGTTTTCACCGCCCCGTGTCGCCGTGAGTAGATACCAAAGCGCCTTCTCCATCGACTGCTCTTCGTACTGTTTGGTCGTAGGTCGTAATATTCACACTGGTCTGATACGACACGTCGACAGTAATTCTCGGCGTGGAACCTACATGAGGGTTGTTCCACTTCAGTACCAAATTCGGGGTGAGTTGGTGTCTGGGCCAGCCAACGGCTCGAGCTGTTCGACCGGACGCACGCAAAGACGCGTTTAATCTCTGAGACCGCCACTAGTTGTGCATGGATGAACACCGTTGGACGTTCGCCACGAGCGGTGGGACCTCGTCGAGGGGGCTGTGAAGATGAAGTTATCGGCCATTCGTCGGCGGAAGACGGGCGAGGTGCCCTGGCAGAGTCCGACTGTCCAGGTCGTCCTCGCGAGCACGCTTCTCGCACCGCTTGGCGTCCCACTCGTCGCGCCAGCGCTTCCCGTCATTCGTGACGTGTTCGTCCTCACCGACGCCGAAGCGAGCCTCCTCGTCAGCGCGTACTTCCTCATCGGCATCGTCGTCTCTCCGTTCGTCGGCCTCCTCGCCGACCGAGTCGGGCGAAAGCGAGTACTCGTCCCTGCCCTGCTGGTCTTCAGTGTTGCCGGCCTCGCCTGCTACTTCGCACCGAACTACCTCACGTTGCTCGGATTGCGAGCGATTCAAGGCACCGCTGCAGCGGCCCTGTTCGTCACGACGGTCACCGTCATCGGAGACGTGTTCGAAGGCGTCCAGCGAAACGCCGTCCTCGGTGTCAACATCGCAGTTCTCTCGTTGGGCGCGGCGATTTTCCCCGTCCTCGGCGGCGCGCTCGCCACAGTTGCGTGGAATGCGCCGTTCGTCGCGTACGCGTTCGGATTCCCCGTGGCACTGTTCGCGTACGTGGCACTCGACGAGACGGTGAAGAACACCGGTGGAGAGCCCGACGATGTGTCGGACAGTTCCGGAGATAGCTCCGGGCGCACCGATGGATATCTGAGAGGTGCGATATCCGCGCTCACGCTCGGAATGGGTGCGCTCCTCACGACGGCGTTCCTCACGGAGTTCTTCTTGTTCGGTGCGCTCGTGACTGCACTCCCATTCTTGATGACCGCGGTCTACGGCGTCGGTCCACTCTACATCGGATTGGTCCTGATGGTCGCAGAGGCAGGCGCCATCGCCGCCGCGAGCGCGAACGGGCGGTTGGCACGGATATTCTCGAACGGGCGGATAATCACCCTCGGATTCGTCTGTTACGCGCTCGCACTAGCCGGGGTGTACGTCGCCCCGTCGCCGATTCTCGTCGTCGCTTCGGTGCTGGTGTTCGGCGCTGGACTTGGCCTCAGTATGCCGGCGGTCGATGCAGCAGTCAGCAACAGAGTCACACAAGAGTACCGTGCCGGACTGCTTGGGCTACGTAACAGCACGACGTTTCTCGGCCGCGCGACCGGTCCAGTGGTGTTCGCCGCGGCGGCGACTGCCGTGGGATACCGGCCGCTCATGGCCGTTGCAGCGGTCGCGTTAGCCGGTGTCGCGTTGGTCGCGGCGATGACGACGCGGGGCTCTGTCCCACTTCAGGAGGCGCAGACTGGCGTTTAACTACTGCGCGGGGCCACTGTTGCCGCCTCCAGTCACGCGAAGGGGCGGATGAAAAATCGTCGTGAGGACCACACGAATCGATGAACCGGCAGGTGGTGCCGGCAATGGCAGTAAGCAATATGTTAGTGGGGTCCTTGCAAATGTCGTATGGACGCCCCTGATGCAGACGCGTGTACGATAGAGTCCCCAAAGGGACGCCCGTGTCCATTTTGTGGGGCGTCGATGAACCACCGCCACTGCAAGTATATCTGCCCAGAACACGGCGTCGTCTACGACTGTAGCGACACGTTCTGGTAGTGAAATCTGACATGAGCGTATCAGTGTGCTGTCACCGCTACGTCCATGGGTTACGTGGTTGATTCCACGGTGGTGGCAACTGTTATGTCGCCAGCGCCCTATTAACAGAGCGAGACCACTTGCGGCCCTCCGGCCCTTTTCTCGCTCACGAGAGACAAGACGGTCACGCGAACAAGAAACGATGCTAAACGAATCACAGGTCGAAGCCGGGAAAGAGATACAACAACGGACGGGGAAGACGTTCTACTTCGCGACACGACTCCTTCCAGAGCGTGTGAGACACGCGACGTACGTACTCTATGCGTTCTTCCGCGTCGCTGACGAGGTCGTCGACGCCGAAGAGACGGCGCCGCCAGCACAACAGCGCGAACGCCTCGAACGACTCCGTGCCGAAGCACTCGGAGATGTCGAGGCGGACGACCCCGTCCTCTCAGCGTTTGCTGAACTCAGAGAACGATACGGCATCGACCCCGACGACGTGAACGTCTTCATCGACGCGATGGCGTCAGACATCGACAAAGACCACTACGCCACCTACGAGGAGTTAGAGACGTACATGGACGGGTCGGCGTCTGCGGTCGGCCGGATGATGACCGACGTGATGCGCCCGGACGACCCGGAGACGGCGCTCCCGCACGCGACGGCGCTCGGGCAAGCGTTCCAGATGTCGAACTTCCTCCGCGACGTGGGCGAAGACGTGGTCGAACGTGACCGCGTCTACCTGCCGCAGACGTCCCTCGACGACCACGGCGTGGATATTCAACAGATTCTCGACTTAGAGTTCGACGAGTGCGTCGCGGCCGTGATGCAAGACGAACTCCGCCGAACGGAGGCACTCTACCGCGACGGCGTCGCCGGAATCGAACACCTCCCCGCGGATTGCCAGTTCCCGGTGCTCCTCTCGGCGGTGCTCTACGCCGACCACCACCGCTCGATTCGGAACCTCGGCTACGACACGCTCTCGACCACACCCGAGTTGAGTTTCGCTCGGAAGGTCACGCTCCTCGCGAAGACGGCGGCGTACTGGGCAATCTGGCGCGACCCGGTGGCCGTCTTCAAGGCCGTCAGCGTCGTTCCATATCCAGACGACGACGGCTTCGACGCCGACTTCGGCCCCGGTTCGACACCCGCCCGCAACTCCCCAAACCAGAGTCGATTCTCCGGGTGGCTTCGCTCGCTGAATCGCTGGGATTCCGAGTAAGTTCGCGTCCGTCTTCTGTCGTCTGCTCTGTCGAAACTCTTCGCTACGAGACGAACGCGTGACAGCGTCGGCTTACTCTCTCGTGATGCCGAATAAAAGACTATGCCGAAATGGAGTCTATACCGATGTGCAGTTGGGAATCGGCCGGACGGGGCCGACGTGGACGACGCACGTCTGGTACGTCTGGTTCGTCATCCCAACGGTGACCAGACATGAAACTGGAAGACAAACGAATCGCCATGTTGGTCGGCCCCGGTTTCGAGGACCTGGAGTTCTGGGCCGTCTACATGCGCATGAAAGAGGAAGGAGCACAGCTCGACGTCGTCGGCATGGACGCCGGCGTAGAGTACACGGGAAAGAGCGGTGGACTCACCGCCGAGACCGAACTCGCGGCCGGAGAGGTCGACCCGGCGGCGGTCGACGCGGTCCTGGTGCCTGGCGGCTGGACGCCCGACAAGATTCGCCGCGACCAGGCGGTACTCGACCTCGTCCGGGACGTCTACGAGGACGGGAAAATCGTCGGGCTGATTTGTCACGCCGGGTTGGTCGGCATTTCGGCCGGCATCGTCGAGGGGTCGGACGCGACGGGTTCGCTTGGCATCAAAGACGACCTGGTAAACGCCGGCGCGACCTGGGTCGACGAACCGGCGTTCCGCGACGGCAACATCGTCTGGGGACGCGTCGTCGAAGACATCCCCGACTACTGCCGCGTCCTGGTGGACGCACTGGCCGAGCACCCCGCCTAGGAACCCGTTTCTCCCGACTCGCGCCCGCTATTCAGCACGGCCTCGACACACTAGCAGTAACTGAGGATTTCGACGAAGTCTCGTCGCCCGGTGTTTCTGTCACCCTGTCTCCAGATTACGACTGCCACGGGAACCGTCGCGGAATCCGGAGTAAACTGGAGTCGAAGCGGTCAGTTCGAAGCAGACCGACGCCGAAGAGTCCAGCGACGATGACCGGGACCCAGTTGCCGAACCACGCGTTGATGCCACCCCAGAGGATGACGAAACTCACCAGGTCGTCGAGCATGAACTCGGTCCCCGAGAGTCGAGAGAGGAGTGCGTCGCGGTCGAATCCCCAGTCGAGGAGGACGACGGCGATGGTCGCGCTGATGACCCACCCGGCGTAGTTCGACAACGGGACGCCGTAGAAGAGGAGCGCACCCTCCCCCAGTCTGTAGTACTCCCAGAACCCGAGCGCGACGGCACCGGGGTCTAACACGACGTCCATCGCGAGCACGGTTGCGATGACGACGCCGAGGCGGACGGCCGTGTTCCGAGCGCGGTCACCCAACAAGAGGAGACACAGCAGGTAGGCGTTCATCACGAGTGGGATGAAGAACACGGGGAGGCCGACTGGGACGCCCGCGACAGTCGGTCCGAGGTCGACGCCGTAGGTGAACCATCCGTAGGGCCACCCCGTCGTGATGCCGGTGTACTCGATAGCGTAGGCGTAGGCGGTGAGTGCACCGACGGCGATGGCGGCCCGGCGAGTCACGAGTGGTAAGAGGCCGACGATGAGCGGCGAGCGCATCACCAGCGTCCCGAAGAGGATGAGAAACGCGTTGAACGCGAGTGGTTCGGGCATCCACGCCATCGCACTGGCGACGAGCATGACAGCGCCGTTCAGCGGGAAGAACACCGAGATGGTAAAGCGGTTGTCGCGCACGAGTTCGTCGAACGCGAGTTCGACTTCCCGGCGCGACCGAGGAAGTTTCGTTCGCAAGTCAGCCATTCACGATACTCCAGAGTGCTCCGAAGGTGATGAGCATGCCGACGATTGTGTTCAAAAGCGGGTACCACCAGTACGCCTCGGCGACGTCGACGTCCGAGCGTGCGATGCCGATGACGACCACCGGATACGCCGCCAACAGCGCCCCGAGACGGACGTCCACGAGGGCGAACGCGAGGGCGGCGAGTCCCCACGTCACCGCGCAGTAGGCGTAGGTTCTGCGTTCTCCGAGGAGGGTCGCGGTCGTTCGGATTCCGGCCGCACGGTCGGGTTCGATGTCGGGAATCGCAGAGAACGTGTGCATCCCCATCGTCCAGAGCCACGCGCCTGCGATAGCGAGCAGTGGCGGATTCACCCCTGCAATCGTCGCGTACGCGGCGACGCCGGGGAGGATGTACAGGCCGTTCGAAATCGAGTCGAGAAACGGCGTCGTCTTGAACCGGAACGGCGGGGCGCTGTACTCGACCGCGAGGAAGAAGTGTGCGACCAGCCACGGCCACGCGACCTGTGGCGTGAGGGCGAACAGGCCGACTCCGAGGACGCCGCTACCGACGACGATAGCGAGGTTCACCGGGTCGCCACGCCACCGGGCCTCTCTGTCGTCTTTCTTGGGATTGGCTTCGTCGACGTCGACGTCGAAGACGTCGTTGACACCGTAGAGAAAGACGTTCGCCGGGACCAGGAAGTACGCGAACAAGACGAGCGCTTCGACCGAGTACAGGTCCGAGAGCGTCGTCGCGGCGGCGGCGACGCCGACGAGCACCGGACCGGCGAGGTAGAGCCAAAATCGCGGCCGGGAGAGGACGAACAGGTACCCGAGTCTCTCTCGGAGTCCGCCGTTCGTCTTCGTCCCTGTCGCCATGTCGGTGCTCATCGAGCGTCTTCGGCCATCTCCTCGGCGGTGAGTTGCCCGCTGATGAGACACATCGGGACGCCGATACCGGGCGTCGTGAACGACCCAGTGAAGTAGAGGCCGTCGACTTTCTTCGACGCGTGTGGCGGGCGGAGGAGCGCAGTCTGGGTGAGGGTGTGTGCGAGGCCGAGCGCAGTCCCTTTCGTACTGTTGTATCGGTCTGCGAAGTCGTTCACACAGAACGTCTCTTCGACGACGATGCGGTCTCGGAGGTCGACACCGGTGTTCGCTGCGATGTCGTCGAGGAGCATGTCACGGTAGGACTCGCGCAACTCCGGCGTGTCTTCGAGGCCGGCGGCGATAGGGACGAGTGCGAAGAGGTTGCTGTGGCCTTCGGGGGCGACCGAATCGTCTGTCTTCGAGGGAACACAGAGGTAGTACGCGGGGTCGTCGGGCCACGCCGGGTCGTCGAAGATGTGCTCGAAGTGGTCGTCCCACTCGGTCGGCAAGACGAGCGTGTGGTGGGCGAGTTCTTCTACGTCGCCTTCGACGCCGAGATAGAGGAGGAACGCAGACGGTGCGTAGGTTCGCGACTCCCAGTAGTCGGCGTCGTACTGCCGCTTTTTGGGTGGGAGCAGTTCCTGTTCGGTGTGGGCGTAGTCGGCGTCGCTGACGACGAGGTCACAGAGGAACTCCTGTCCGTCTTCGGTTCGGACGGCGAACCCGCCTTTCCGCCCCGCGATTTCGGAGACGGGTGAGTCGGTGTGGTACTCGACGCCGAGTTCTTCGCCGAGTTCGACCATCGCGTCCACCACGGCCGCCAACCCGCCGTCTGGGTAGTAGACGCCCATGTTGAAGTCGACGTGACTCATGAGGTTGTAGAGCGCCGGCGTGTTGTTCGGCGCGCCACCGAGGAACACCAGCGTGTACTGCATTATCTGCTGGAGTTTGGGGTGGTCGAAGTACTTCTCGACGTGGTCTTGCATCGACCCGATGAGCGACAGTCCCCACGCGTTTTTGAACACGTCGAAGTCGATGAAGTCGGTGAGTTTCGTCCGGTCGGTGTAGACGAAGTGTTCCATCCCGATGCGGTAGTTCCGTTCGGACTTCCGGAGATATTCGTCGAACTTCTCACCTGCACCGGGTTCGTACGACTCGAAGAGTGCTTTGTTCGTCTCGATGTCGGGGACGAGGTCGACCTGGTCACCGTCTTTGAAGAAGATGCGGTAGTGCGGGTCGAGTCGGCGCAGGTCGTAGTAGTCCGAGGGGTGTTTCCCGAAGGAGGCGAAGAACTGCTCGAACACGTCGGGCATCAGATACCACGACGGACCCATGTCGAAACTGAACCCATCGCGTTCGAGCGTACTGGCTCGGCCACCGAGTTGTTCGTTCTTCTCTACTACCGTGACGTCCGCGCCAGCGTCGGCGAGGTAGCACGCCGTCGAGAGACCGCCGAACCCGCCGCCGATGACGACGACGGACTGCCCAGCGAGAGAATCGAGGTCCGAGACAGAATTCATGTTCTCTTGTAAGAACGTAGAGAACATAAATCGACTGACCGAATCGGTCCGGCCAAGCGGTTCGTGGGCGTCGCCGGCAGACATCTTTAGGCCCGGTCCGTCCTAACGAGACGCATGAACGACACGACCGTCGTGGTCACAGGTGCGAGTTCGGGAATCGGGGCAGCAGTCGCCCGCGCGTTCGGCCACGCAGGGGCGACCGTCGTCGTCTGCGCTCGTGACACCGACGCCCTCCAGACCGTCGTCGACGACGTCGAAACCGCTGGTGGGTCCGCGACGGCGATTCGCGGCGACGTTCGTGACGAGTTCGACATGGAACGACTGATGGAGACGGCCGCCAGGGTCGGCGGACCGATCGACGTTCTCGTCGCGAACGCCGGCGTCAATCACGGAACCCCCGGTGAGATGCCGATGGCGGACGAGACGTACGCCGCCTTCGACGACACACTCAGAACGAACGTTCGTGGCGTCTTCGCGGCGGTGAAAGAAGCGCTCCCGCACATGGCCGACGACGCGCGGATTCTCGTCCCATCCGGGTCTATCGCTCGCGAGGCGAAACCAGGGATGGGCGCGTACGCCGTCTCGAAAGCGGCCAGCGAAGCGCTCGTCCGGCAGTTCGCTGCCGACTGCTCCCAAACGGTGGGCGTAATCGACCCCGGTCTCGTCGCTACCGACGTCACCGGTGGACAGGGGCGCGACCCAGACGACGTCGCCCAGTTGTTCGTGTGGGCGGCGACAGAGGCCGAACCGACCGACCTCGATGGTGCCGTCCTCGGCCTCTCGGCGTGGAAGCAGGCGACTCGCTGACGTGCCCTCGCACCAGCGCCCATCGCGTCGAACGGCCTGACGGAATCGGGCGTCTTATTAATCCGAACACATTCGTTCACAACATGAATCGTTCGACAGCCATCGGCGTCGGTAGCGTCGTCGTGCTCGTCGCCCTCTCGGCGTACGCAGTGTCCACGCAGGCGTGGAAACTCCTCGTCGTCTCGTGGGCCGCCTTCGCAGCGATGGCGTTCGCCGCCCCGTTCGGTGCCCGCTCTCGGACCGAACACGCTGAAGGCCTCGTCTGGGGCTACGGACTCGCCAGCGGTGCGATGGTGACGAGTGCCGCCGTCTTCCTCGTCCCGCAGGCTATCGGTCACCACCCACAGTTCGGTGGGTTCGGCATCGCCTTCGGGATTCTCGCCGGGTTCGGTGCCCACACCGTCGGCCATCGCTTCGCACACATGGACTTCCCGATGGACCGCACCGTGACGGAACTCTCGGCGCACGCCGTCTCTGCGGGCGCGATAATCGGCATCGTCTACGGAAACATCGACGTCGGTGTCGGTCTCGGCCTCGCTATCGTCTCGCACAAGGGACCCGCGGGATACGCTGCCGCGCGTCGGTTGGCCGGAAAGAACAAATCGGTCTACCCACTCTTGCTTCCGGCGGCCGGGTTGGGTATCGCCGCCATCGTTTCGAGCGCCGTCTCGCTCCCTGCGACGGCCGCCTTCCGCGGCATCGTCTTCGGATTCGCCTCGGGCGTCTTCCTCCACGTGGCGATGGACTTCCTCCCGCGGTGTGAAATCGGGAGCGAGATTCACGACCTGCTGTCGGTCGAAGACGAACACGCACACACCATCCTCGACAGACTCCGCGTCCACGCGGCGATTAGCACGGTCGTCGGCGGCGGTGCCGTCTTTGCGGCGTGGCTTCTTCTCGGGTGAGCGCGGCGACTCGTCTGTCTCCCGGTGGACACACCCGGTGACGGCGAACGGCCGACGTGTTCACTCGGTGTTCTTCGTTCCCGTACGGAGGTTCTCTCGGTACTCGGCCCACGCTCGATACATCTCGACTCGCTCCGATTCCGTCATCGTGTCGTGTTCGTCGGGGTCGTAGAACAGGAGCTCTTCCTTTTCGGGCATCTTCACGATGACTCCGAGCGGGTAGAGTTTCTCGTAGTAGTGGTCCAACACCCACTCTTCACCGTGTTCTTCGACTGCGTTCTGGATGTACGCTGCTGCCTCGGGATACGCTTCGTCTAGTGTGTTAGTCATTGTCGATAGAGACGCGTTACTCGAAGTTCGATACTGTGCTCTGCTGGGCCTGTCTACCGGATGTTGCTGGGCCTGTCTACCGGGAGTCTGTGAACTCGGTGAGTGAGCGATTTGGGCTATCTGTGCTCCACTTGCCGATTTGGACGAGTTCGAACGCCTCGAGAGAGGTGTCGAGTGCGTCGGCTAACTCGGCCCGCACCGTGTCTGGGAGACTGTCGACGGCAATCGCAGTGAGCGGATGTTGCGTCAGGGCGTAACTGGTCGCGAGACTCGTCGGGGCGACGACGACAACGGCTGACCCATCGGCATCAGCGAGTGCGAGTTGGGCGTCTCGGTGCTGCAGGACTGTCGCGTCGAGGTCGTCGACGGGGAAGAGGACCTCGGCGTCTCCGTACTCGATACTCGCCCCTGCCGACGTGAAATGCCCTTTGAGCATAACCAGTAGGTGATTTATTCCCAGGACGCATTTAGTTTGTGGTGGTTGGACGACAGACGCTCGCACGACCACCCTGGAAACGAGTCGAGCAACTGCACGGCCGTCGCGTCGGCGACTACCCGCGGTCGATTTCTGCAATCGCGGCCGCCGCGGCCTGCCGCACTTCTTCGTTCGGGTCGGACCGTTCCAGTTCCTGCAATCGCTCCAGTGCGTCCGCGGCCTGTAGATAGCCGAGGGCCCAGCAGGCGTTCCCCCGAGTGTATGCAAACTCCTCGTCTAACGCGCCGACGAGCGGTTCGATAGCCGGTTCGACGCTGTCTGGGTGAACTTTGGCGACGTGTGCGAGAATGGACGTGGCGTTGTACCGAGCGTGCCCGTCAGTATCCACCAGTAACTCGATTGCCCGAGGGATGGCCGGTTCGATTTGGTCGGGATATTCGCTAGCCAAGTCGGCGAGCAACCCTGCCGCGTTTGCTCGAACTTTGTCGTGTTCCGCCTGTAGGAGGCCAATCGCCGTGGGTATCGTCTCCTCGGCGACGTTCGGATAGCTCTTCGAGAGCGTCCCGAGGACGGCGAGTGCACCGATTCGGTGTTCGTCGCGACTCTCGTCGAGATACGCGACGAGTTGTGGCGTAATCGGTACGACGGAGTCCGGGTACACTTCCGCGATGTGTAGTATCGCCGCCAGCGCCGTGCCGTCGGCGGGTGACCCGTCTTGAAGGAGTGCCGCGAGTTTCGGAACACTGTCGACCACGGCACCTGGGTTCGAATCGCTCACCGCCTCGACGATGCCGATAGCGTCGACGAGTATCTCTGACGGCGTCTCTGGCGTGAGAAACCTGATTACGTCTCCGACGGCAGGTGAAACCGATTCGGGATACTGCTCGGCGAGACGTGAGAGGACGGCCAGTGATTCGGCTTGCATCGAGAGGCCCGTCTCTTGTAAGACGGTGGTCAGCACCGGGAGTGCGTCGAGGCAGGCTTGTGGTTCGTCGGCGGCGACGCTGACCAATCTGCACAAGGCTAACCGCTGTGCGTGGCGCTCGCCGGTCCGGATGGTGTCGACCAACTCATCGACTGTCGATGTCGCCGTGGTCTCCGAGGAGGCGCCGAGGTCGTCGTGGTCGTAGGCGTGGCCGTCCGCGTCGTAGACCACGTAATCTTCGAACTCGGTCGCCGGCGGGAGTGTAATCGAAGAGAGTTTCAGAGAGTGACCGAGGAGCGTGAGCGCCCTGCCGGGTGGCCGCATCGTGTCGATTTCGACGAGGTTGTATCCTCTGTCTGGGTAGTGGGCGTTCCGTTCTTGCTGGCCGGACGCGAACGGCCGGTCTGTGTGGTCGGTCGAGTCGGAGTCTGTGTGGTCGTCGTTTTCGGTCATCGTCTTCAGGGTGTGTCGCCTTCGCGGTGTGGGTCGTCGACAGAGTATGGGTCAGTTTCGGGTGTGGGTCGTCGGGGTATGGATCGACTTCGGGGCGTAGGTCGTCCACAGAGTATGACTCAACTTCGGGTGAGTGTGGCGAGACGACTCAGATTCTGAGAGGCCCCCACGTGTGTCCCATCTCGCCCTCTCTTTCGTTCGAGTGCTCGCCGGTGCCGTGTGAGGTTATTCCTTCGTCAACCGCCGAAGTTGGATGGAGATACCGAGTGCTGCCGCGAGGAGCAACACGAGGTTGAACGCCGCCTGAAACGGCGCACGGTACTCGGGGTTCACCCACGTCGAGATGGTCTGCGAGGCGTTGAGGTAGAACTGCAGGGCCGCGATGAGCGCGAGCAACAGCAGTCCGGCGAGGACGGCGTAGTCCAGATACCGGCGGACGCGTGCCGCAAACTCGCGGTTCTCGGTATCGGACGTGTCTGCGTCCGGGTCGGGGGCCGGTTGCGTCTGTGCGGACTTCTTCGTCCCCGACTTGGTCGGTGTCTCTTCGCTCATTGCCGCCACCTCCGGGCGACCAAGGCAGTGGCAAGCAGCGCCACGAGTGCCACGACGACACCGAATCCGGGGGCCGAAGATTCGGTTCTGGTTCGTTCGGATTCGTAGTCCTCGGGTGTTCGGTCGTCGTCGTCTTCGAAGTCTTCGACGCGCAGTTCGACGTCTTCTGTAGTCTGGTTCACGCTAATCGTCCTCGTTGGGTTCAGGTTTGCCGCACCACGGGCGGTGTCGATGACGACACCATCCCGCATGAGCACAGCATCGATGTAGTAGTTGTAGCCGCTCGGTACAGTGGCCGTCGCGTCCACGGAGTCGGTTCGACCGGCACTGATGGTCCCGGCGTCGACTGTCGTCCGCGACGCGACGATGTTCGACTCGGCCTGCCGGAGGACGAACGTGACCGAGAGGTCCTCGGCCGGTTCGTCGCCGGTGTTGGTGAGCGTCGCCGTCAGGTCGAGCGTCGTTCGGTCTTCGCCGGCGTCCTCGATAGAGTACGAGACGGGTGGGAGGGCCTCCGTGTCGGTGAAGGAGGTCGTCGATTGGAGGTACGGCGGCTTGATGGCGGAGACACCGCTCACACTCCGTTTTGCCTGGTCGACACGCTCTGCCTCACGGTAGAGGGCGACTTCGATGTCGTATCCTCCCTCGCGGGGGACGGTGAGATTCGTGGCCGCCGTCGTCTCGCCGTCACGGGAGATGTTCCCGACGTCGACTCGTTGGGTCGTCGCCAGCAGTCCCGACTCGGCGTCGATTGCACGAACGAGTACGCTCACGTTCTGGGTCGGATTTCCACGATGGTCGATTCGGGTCTCGATACCGAGGGTGACCGTCTCACCCGTTGCCGGGCCGGCCGCAATCGAGACGTCCGCGACGTCGACCGGACCAGGTCGGATTGGCCCCTCGTCCGTCGGGTCCGCGAGGACGCCAGGGACGAGGACGGCGGTGACCGCGGCGACGACGACGACGCCGACGGCCCCACCGACGAGGAGGGCATTTCTATCCATACCGATTGACATTTTCGGCGGGGTAAATGTTTTCCCCCTGAGTAGTCGCTGTTCGAGAATGTCTCTGAATTTGTAAATGCGGTTTTTGACAGTTGAACGCGTACTTTGGTGCGATGCCAAAGATGCAACAAGCGACGTGCTCCTGTGGATTTAGCGTAACCTCCGAGAACGAAGACGAACTCGTCGAAATCATTCAACACCACGCAGACGACATGCACGGAAAGCCGATGACAGTCGCTGACGTGAAAGCGATGATGAAGCAGGTGTAACCGAATCGTACGAAGCGTGGATTTTTATAGGACGGCGTAGGGATATGTGGCATGGCAACGTACGTTATGGGCACGAACTCGGTACACACCAGTGCCGAACTCTGTGACTACCTCTCGCGACGTATCGAAACTGGCGACGTCGTTCACGTCGTCAACTCCCACATGGGTGGCGACAGCACCGACAGCGACGACGTCCGAGACGGCGACGACGCGTTGAACGTCGTCTCCTCACGACTCGGTGATTTCGTCACCGTCGAGACACACCAGTTCATCCGCGGCAACGACCCCGCTGAGGACATCCTCGAATGCGCCGAAGAACAGGGTGCGGACGAGATCGTCATCGGCGTCAGGAAACGAAACCCGACCTCGAAGATCGTCTTCGGAAGCACCGCACAGGACGTCCTCTTGGGTTCGAACATCCCGATGGCCGTCGTCCCGCTCGAAAAAGTATTCTGAGACTGGGGCTGAGACTGAGACTGAGACCGACGCTCAGTTTCCGGGGCGGTACTCGACGAGCGTCATCTCGAACGCCGGCTCGTCGTCACCTTCCTCTTCGTAGAACGCCATGTAGCCTGGGAGCGGACTCTCCGGTGAGACACAACTCTCCCAGAAGACGCTTCCGTTCATCCGAACGACGAAGTCCGCGCACTGGAGGCCAGCGTACGAGGAGGTGCTCACGACGTCGAAGCTCACGTTCCCGTTCGACCCGGAGACTTCCCATCCATCGCCGACTTCGAGCGTCTCACCGTCGACACCGCTGTAGTACGGCGAGTTGAAGCCGACCGTCGCGACGGACCCCGACGGACTGCCAGAGAGTTCGCTGTAGAGTTGGTCTCGTGACGCGGTCACGGTCTGCTCGCTCGTCATCTCGGGCGAAGACACCGTCGTTCGGATGGTGACGTTCTCTTCGGTCGCCGAGACGACTTCCCACTCGTACGTCGCCGTCTCTTCGAGGTTCGGAGATTCGACTTCGTACCGATAGTACTGACCGGCCCGGAACTGCTCGTCCCACGACTGGTTGAAGTCGAAGGTCGCCGCTTTGGCGCTGTCCGACCCACCGCTTCCGGCGGTGTCGTCAGTCGCCGTCGCCGTGGCCGTCGCCGTCTCCGTCGCTGTGGCGGTTTCGGTCACGGCGTCGTTGGCCGCCGTCGTTGCGTCTTCACCACCCGCCCCGCCCGAACAACCAGCCACGAGGACTAGAAGCGCGACGAGGAGGGTCTTCCACACTGCATTCATATCCTACCCGATGAGCGTGAGGGTTATAATATGGGTGTTTCACAGAGTATCTCTCCGGCGAGAACGTCGTCTCTCGACCAGTGTTTCGCTCCCAGTCCGGTGACCCGTCTCTCGTCGAAGGCGTCGTCTCTCCTCGAGGGCGTCTTTACTCGTCGGACCCTTCGAGAACTTTCTCTGCGAGCGTCGGGACGAAGGTTCCGATGTCGGTCACCATCCCGATCGCCTGCGAGGACCCGCGGTCGAGCAGTTGCGTGACGGTGGCGGGGTTGATATCGACACAGACGGTCTTCGCCGTCGATGGCAGGCAGTTGCCGACGGCGACAGAGTGTAGAAGCGTCGAGAGCATGAGCACCATGTCGGCCTTGTGGGCCTGTTCACGGATGGCGTTCTGTGCTTCGATGGCGTCGGTGATGGTGTCTGGAAGCGGCCCGTCGTCACGGATGGACCCCGCGAGGACGTACGAGACGTCGTTTTTCACGCACTCGTACATCACGCCTTCTTTGATGAGACCTTCTTCGACGGCCGCTTCGATGCCGCCGGCCCGGATGACTTCGCTGATGGTGTAGATGTGGTGTTTGTGCCCCTTCCGTGGGTGTTCCATCGTCTCCATATCCATCCCGAGAGACGTGCCGTAGAGTCCGCGTTCGATGTCGTGGGTTGCGAATCCGTTGCCGGCCGAAATCATGTCGATGTAGCCTTCGCGGATGAGTTCGGCCAACGCGTCGCCACCACCGGAGTGGATGAGTGCTGGACCGGCGACGACGAGAACGTTCCCCCCTTCTTCTTTCGTCTCGCGAAGCGCGTCTGCGACCTCACCGATGAGTGACTCGGAGGGTCGTTCCGACGAGACGCCACCTTGCATGAACCCGAACGGGCCAGAGGAGTCGCGGGGTCGCTCCGGTGGTTTGACGCGGATTCCTGCCTCGTCGGTGACGATGAGGTCGCCTTCGTCGACACTGTTGAGGACCTTCGTGTACGCACGTGGGCCGTCTTCTGCGTCAGGGTCGACCACGATGGCACAGTCCATCTCGATATCCTCTACTGAAAGCCACTCGCCGTCGTAGCGGACTTCGGTCGGGTGGTTGGTCGTCGAGTAGAATCCAATCGGGACGACCTGGTCTGCAGGCGAGGGTTCGACGTGTGCGTCCACCGGGTCGGTGAGGTTCGCCCCAATCTGATGGAGTTCGTGGAGAATCTCCTGAAGCTTTTTTTCGTCGTCGGCGGTGACGGCCATCCGGCAGTACGACGTCTTGTCTTTCTGTTTCCCGACGTCGAACTGCTCGACGTCGAACTCCCCTCCCATGTCCATCACGATACCGAAGGCCTGTTGCATCATCCCGGAGTCGATGATGTGGCCCTCGAGTTCGACCGTACGCGTGTTCGTCATCGACGGAGAATCGGCCGTGGGGGCAAAGTGGGTTACGGACGCGACAGTCTGCGCTCCGACCGGTCGTTGGAAGCAGTCAGCAACGAAAGTCGAGGTGGACTCCTCGCTCAGAACAGGATGCCCTTGAACAGGTTGGCGACGGTCCAGATTGCTTGCTCGATGAGGTTCCCCTCCTCACCAGAGACGCGGATTCGGTCGTCACGGACTGCCTGTTCGACTTCACCCAGTGGGTCCGACGAGGACGCGATGGTTTCGAGCGTCTCGCGGTCGGTGGTGATTCGGGTCGACGCCTCAGAGTTCGGCCCTGTCGCCACGTTCGATATCTGCATGTCGTCTTCGATGACGGCCGAGTACACGTGCGTCTGGTCACCGTCTTCGATGTAGACGTTCACCGTCTTTCCGGCGAGGAGGTCCTCGGCGAACGAGACGTCGAACTGGTCGGCGTTTTCGTTGTACAGTGCGAGGCCCTCCTCGAGGAGTGCCTTCATCTCCTCACTGGACGGGTCTGACTGTGCGAGTGCTGGCCCTGCGGAAGCCACGACGAGTGCGACGACGAAGAACAGCGAGATGAACCGATGTGCAGTTATCATAGTCGGAGATACCTTGGTCCCAACTGATATAATGGTATCCGCGATTGTTCAGTGAGTTGCTAAGATATTCACGAGCGAATCGTCTGCAAGAACGACAGTACGTGGCCGAACGTCTGTTCGAAAGCCGTGTCGTAGTGGGCGAAGTGGTCCGTCGGGAGTTCGACGAGCGTCGCGTTGTCGAGTTTGTCGGCGAGGGAGGCGACGTCGTCGGCAGGTGCCAGTTCGTCACGCGTTCCGGCGACGAGGAGTGCTGGACAGGTGATGGCTTCGGGGTCAGAGACTGCGTCGTATCGGAACATCGAGAGGAACACCCGTGCAGGCGTCTCGTCGCGCCACGCACTCCCCGGCGAGAGGAGTTCTCGATACGCGACACGGACTGACCGTGATTCGAAGACCGACATCGACGTGCCGTCACCGACGACGGGCACGCGATACGGCCCGAGAAGACGAGACTGCACCTTGTCGCGCACGCCCGCGGCGAGCGCAGCGAGCGTTCCACGAACGCCTCGCCCACCCATCACGGCCGAGCCGTCGAGCATCGGATTCTGTGCGACGACGCCGGCGACACGCCGGTCTTCGGCGGCAACCTGGAGCGCGTACCCACCGGAGAGACCGGCACCCCAGAGGACGACACGGTTGCCGTCTATCTCCGGGCGCTCGCGTAGCCCGTCGACCGCGGCGTGCCAGTCAGCAATCTGCGCGTCGGGTGCCACGAGATTTCGAGGCTCGCCGTCCGAGTCACCAGTGTTGCGATAATCGAATACGAACGCGGCGTAGCCTGCTTCGGCCAACCGTTCGGCGTAGGTTCGAAGACCGAAGCGCCGGTCTGTGGCGAGTTCGCCGGCCATGACCACGACGGGCGGCGAGTCGACACCATCGGGTCGGTAGAGCCAGCCTGCACAGTCTGTCCCGTCGCTCGTGAAGGTGAGACTGACGCGAGAGT
Organism: Haloferax marinum; assembly: GCF_009674625.1. GTDB lineage: Archaea > Halobacteriota > Halobacteria > Halobacteriales > Haloferacaceae > Haloferax > Haloferax marinum. The sequence goes on from NZ_WKJQ01000001.1 coordinate 2,780,436, forward strand.
AGTCGAAGTGAGACGGCCGGCGAGGGCCGCGGGCCGCCGGCGGTTCACCACGGTGACGCCACGCGTTCACGCCGTTCCCCCCTGGTAGAGCGTCTCCAGAACTCGCTCGGAGAGGTCCTCGTCGTCGAGTGCGTAGCTGTTGTACGCCTGAATCCACTCCTCTTCGAGTCGCCACGTCGCCTGCACGTCGTCTTCGCTGCGAATAATCGTCGCTTCGACGGTCATCGGTTCCCAGTCGTCTTGTGCCAGGTCGAGGAACGCTGTGACCGCGCGTCCGACCTCACCGTGGTCGGGCTTGACGTCCGGAAACGCCGTGAGATACGTCAGCGACACCGTCTCGTCGAGTGAGACCGACTCGACGCTGATGCCGTTTCCACGGAGCGCTTCCTCGATATCGGTGACCGGTTCGAGGTCGTTCATGCAAGGCGATACGGCACCCGCCGGCTAAACGTTTGCCGCGAGACATGAGTGTGTACCCGACTACGGTTCGGCGACGGCGTCGAGCACTGCGTCGTGGAGCGAAAACAGCGGTTCGATGTCGCCAGCGGCGTACTCGACCAGGAGGCGAGTCAGTTCGGTGTGGGTTCGCGTGTGGCCGAGGTCGTTGACGACGCCTTCGACGTAGCGTTCTCCCAGGGCCTCACCGACGTGAGCGCCCTTCACGTGGGAGTCGTCGATGCCGAGGTGGTCGAGGTACCCCACCGGAAGGTCGTAGTCGTCGTACCACACCGTCGGTTGGTCGATTCCTGCCTCCTCGCAGGCCTTCCACAGCGCAGGTATCTCTCTGTTGCGGCGGACTGCGTGGGGATAGGCCGTCGCGGCGAGCGTGCCGAGGTCGACGTGGTCCGAAAAGAGCGCGTCGACCCGAGCGGGGGCCTCGGACCAAATGCCCTCGTCTGCGACCTCCTTCGCCCACGCCCGGAGGTGGTGTTCGTCGAAGAACTCGCCGTTGTACGTGACGACGGGGCCGCCTCGCTTCTCACACCACTCGACGACGTCTCGAAGGAGCGTCGCAGTGTGTTCCGGACTCCAATCGCCGTCGCGGAGGATAACCTCGATTTCGGTGTCGTCACCGACTCGGTGACCGAGGCCGACGGCGACCAATTCGAACTTTTCGGTGTTCTGAAAGTTTCTCGGTGTACCACGCGGACTAGCTGTCTCGATGTCGAGTGCGAGTCGCCCCTCGTCCATACTCAGGACGTCTCCGATTGGGTACAAAAACGGACGGGTTCGGCGAACTGGGCCGACTTCCACGGCAGCGACTGGACGTGGGTATTCCACGGACGTTGAACGTCAGTTCCCGACGACATTCTTTTCAACTTTCCTACAGATTCATCTCCTCATCACTCGATATGTGAGTATGGCCCGACGACAACGAGCGGAGACACGACGTGCACGACGAGAAGACCGCGGTGTCGGCCGACGCGGTGGGCGACGCGAGTGGAACCGGTACAAGATGACACAGAAACTCGTCTCCATCGGGGACGACTACTACGTCGAGAACCAGGCCGGTCAGAAGGTGTTCAAAGTCGACGGCAAGGCGATTCGCGTCCGGGACACGCTGAAGATGGACGACCTCCAAAGCAGTGATTCGTACACTATCAAAGAGCGAATCGTCCGGGTCAAAGATACGATGACGGTCCAGAAGAACGGCCGTCCAGCGGCGACGGTGAAGAAGGCGCTCATCACGCCGCTTCGTGACCGGTTTACCGTCGAAATTCACGGCGGCCCAAATCTCACTGTCAAAGGGAACATCCTCGCCCACGAGTACAGACTCATGCGAAACGGTGAGAAAGTCGCAGAAGTCTCGAAGAAGTGGTTCAGAATCCGCGACTCTTACGGCATCGAAATATCACCAGAGATGGACACCGGTCTCGTGATTGCCTGTACTGTCGCGCTCGACATGATAGTCCATCCGACGCGGTGAGCGCTCTGTGAGTTCCGGCCAAACCGAACAGGTGCGACGGAATCTCGTCGAGTCCCTCCGAGACCGAGGCTACGTCTACACCAACCGTGTCGAGAGGGCCATGCAGTCCGTGCCGCGACACGAGTTCGTCCCGCTTATCGGAGAACACGGGTTCGCAAAAGAGTGAGTGAACGGCTGCATTCACCCCGGAACACACGCCGACAGTTTGTCACGCGGAGATGAGTCGGCTCCAACTACGCAGAATTCTATCGTACTGAGCGGTCTCCGGAACGGTCGAGGGTGTACTCCAAACATGTAGACAACAAACATTATCTCTTGATCGAACATGATTTCCGATATGCAAATCTCTCCCCCTGACTGGTCCCGTACAACCCCCACGAGGCGTCGGTTTTTACAGGGAAGCGGGTTGGTCCTCGCTTCACTCGCCGGATGTACCGGGTCGGAGGTCAAAGATACGGATGGAGACGGAGTCGTCGATTCGAAGGACTACGCTCCCCGTGACCCCGACGTGCGATTTAAATCCGACGTCCAAGGTACTGCAGCCGTTACAAAGCAGTCACCGACACCAACCGCGACGGCGACTCCGCAGGCGACTCCGACACAAACCCCTACTCCGACGCCGACACCCGCACCGTCGAGCGGAACTTCGATGCTCACCGCGAAGAACCCGGAATCACTCGAACGGACGTCCTACATCAGTTCCTATGGAACTGCTGAGGTGACGGTGAACGTCTCCCCCGACGAGTTCACAGAGACTGAAATCAGTGGAACGGACCTCGTCGTGTTCCTCGGCGGGTACCCCCGCGAACGCGAGTACGCCCGTGGACGAACCGCCATCGAGCCTGACGAGTCCAGGTCGTATACGATTTCTATCGACTTCCCCAACGACGCGACGGGTCGTCCACTTCACTATCTCGCACTTCTCGTCTCGTCAGATACCGACCTCGAGGATGCATCGAACGACGACTTATCTTTCTTCCACGAAACCGACCCGTTCGTCGTCGACGAAGAGACGTTCGAACCGGAGCGAACGACGGTTCCCGAACTAGAATCGATGGGCTCCGAGTCCGGAGAGAACTACTCACGTTTCGACACCGAGGGAATGTGGGACATCACGGTTACCGGGCGAACGAATGGAACGAACTGGGAAGCGTATTTCTACGTCTACAAAGCCGCGTACGTCATTCACAGGCGGAAAGATCACGGTCGAAACTGGGCCGACTTCGTCAATTACGAGATGCAAAACGGGTATCTCGAGAGCTGGGCGACGCTCCTCTACGACGTCGCGAACGACATCGGATTCACCGAGAAACGGGTCCAAGCGGAGTTCGTGATTGACTTCGTTCAGGGTCTCCCGTACGTTCCAGACGACGTCTCTTCCGGATTCGACGACTACACGAAGTTCACCGTCGAGACGCTTGGCGAACTCGGCGGTGACTGTGAAGACACAGCGATACTCCTCGCCGGTGTGTTGCAGGCGGAACCGTTTGGTTACGACACCGTTCTCATTCACCTGCCGGAGCACATGGGTGTCGGAATCAAAGGCAGGGACCTTCGGGGAACGTACTGGGAACTGGATGGCAACCAGTACTACTACATCGAGACCACCGGTGAGAACTGGGGGGTCGGTGACCTACCGGACGAGTACCGTGACGACTCGGCGTACGTCTATCAAGTGTAGACCAGTTTTACTTCGAGAATGTTCCGCGGGTTCGTCGCCGGTGGTAGCGATGTCACTCGGTGGTCAGTCTGGATAAAGAAGGTTTTCGGCGATTTACTCGCTGCCGAACATCTGGCGCATCATCGGGTGCATCTCCATGAGCTGCTCTTCTGCGATCTCCTCGTACAGTTTGTACGTGATGGAGACCGTCAGCAGCAGCCCCGTCCCGGAGACGGCACCGATGGTGCCCAGCATGTTCGCCATGACGGCGAGTAGGCCGACGAGCGCGCCACCGATGACGGTCACTTGCGGGATGTACCGCTCCATGACCTTCTCGATGACCTGCGGGTTACGTCGGAAGCCGGGAATCTGCATCCCGGAGTTCTGAATCTGTCGTGCCGTCGATTCGGGGCCCATGCCCGTCGTCTCGACCCAGAAGACAGCGAACACCGCGCCACCGACGATCATGAACGTGAGGTCGATGAGCACGCGGATTGCGATGTCGAGGGGGTCGGCCGACGTGAGGCCCAGGAACCACATCCAGTCGGAGCGCGACTGGATGGGCGCGAGGTAGTAGAACAGGCCACCGGTGACCTGCCCACTCGCGTACTCGCCCAGCCACGCGGGCATGGCCGCCCACTGGCTGTCGAGGATGCGCCCGAGGAACTGGATGTTCGCCTGCAGGGCGCGGACGAGAATCATCGGCAGGACACTCGCGTAGATGAGTTTGACCGGGAAGCGTCCGCGAGCACCCTTCACACGAGCGTGCGAGAGGGGAATCTCGACGCGGACACTCTCGGCGTAGACGACGATGCCGAAGATGAGCACCGTCGTGATGAGCGCGAGCAGTTGACCCTGACCGAGGAAGAGGGTCGACAGCAGGTCGGTCGGCGAACTCGGGAGTTGGACCGAGCCGGTGATGATACCGAGCCACGTCGGGAAGAAGCCCGACGCGCCACCGAGGCCCTGCCAGCTGAACAGCCCACCGACGAGCTGCTGGCTGACCCCAGCGATGATGAACAGCCCAACACCGGAGCCGACGCCCCACTTGCTGACGATCTCGTCCATGAACAGGATGAGGACACCACCGACGGCGATCTGCGCGAAGATGAGTGTCTTCACGCCGAACGTACCGACGCCGAGCGAATTCGCGACGGCCGGGTCGGCCGGCAGGAATCCGCCAGCGAACACCATCGGCAGGCCCGTCAGGACGATCATGACCCCGACGAGCAGCTTCTGCAGACCCTGATAGAGGATCTGGTCACGTGGATTGTTGTCGGTGTCGAGCCCGAGCAGGTCAGCACCGCCAAGCAGTTGTAAGACAATGCTCGCGGTGACGATGGGACCGATACCCAGTTGGAGCACAGAGCCCTGCTGACCGGCGAGAATCGACCGGAACTGACCGAAGAGGTCGTTCGCGGCCGCCGCGTCCACACCGAACAGCGTCACGTTCGTCAGGAAGAAGTACAGCACGAGAATGCCACCAGTCCACCCGAGTTTTCGGCGGAACGGTACGTGTCCCTCCGGTCGGGCGACTGCAGGCATCCGCGCCAGCACTGGTTCGGCGGCGTCCTTCCATCCCATGATTTATTCCTCGTTATCCTCGTCGGCGTCGGCGTCCGCTTCCGCTTCGGCCTCGGCCGCTTTCTCTGCGCGTTCGGAGAGTTCGGCGCTGCCGCCAGCCTCTTCGATGAGTTCGACGGCACCGGCCGTGAACGCGTCAGCGACGACGTTCAGTTCGTTGCGAACCTGGCCGCCACCGAGCACCTTCACGACGTCTGCTTCCCAGCCGTCTTCGGCCACGTCGCGAGCGTCGATGGTGTATGCGTCACCGTCTTTCTCGGCGACTCCGTCGGCGGCGAGGAGTGCGGCGTCCTCGTCGAGCTTCTGGACTTTGACTTCGGCGACGGTGTCCTGAAGCGTGTCCGGACGCTTGAACCCGTGCTTGCCGAGCGGTTCGTAGTTGTGGAACTCGTGCTTGTCGCGCCCGGCACGGCCACGGCCACCACGGTGTCCGGCACCACGCCGGTTCTTGTGGGTACCGCCGCTGTGCGTCCGGGAGCCACGTTGGCGTCGTTTCTTGGACGTCATCGCATTGCCTCCAGGAGTTCGTCGATCTGCTCGGTCTCGTGCTTGCCGAGCTGACCGCCTTCTTTCGTCACGTGCTTCTGGCCGCGGTGGCCACCACGTGCGGGGTGGAGTCGGAGCACCGGCGAGAGACCCTGCTTTCGCAGCGTCGTCTCCTCGTCGTAGACTGCCTGCGCGAGCGAGGCGATGTCGTCGTAGTCGGTGTTCTCCGAGACCCACTCGTCGGTGACGTCGGCCGAGCCCTCTTCGGGTTCGGCGCGCGTGCGGATGAGCGTCTCGACGACGTCGACACTCGGCGTGCCGTGTGCGACGTAGTCGTTGACCTTCGTGATCATCCCACGGTAGGTGTCCGACTCGGGGACGAACGTTGCGTGGTTCACGCGTTCGATGTTGAGCATCTTCAGCGTGTCACGGACGTCCTGTGCCATGTTGACTTCGCCGCGAAGTTGGACGATAGCCTGCATCAGTCGCGCACCTCCTGACGGACCTCACGAGCGCGCCGCGGCGTACGGGACTGCGACGCGTTCTTGAGTGCGTTGTACGTTGCCTTTGCGAGGTTGACGGTCGTCCGCGTGTTCCCGTCACTCTTGGTCCAAGCGTCCTGGACGCCAGCGAGTTCGAGGATGTTGCGGACCGTCTCTGCGGCCGCGAGGCCGAGACCCTGCGGTGCCGGGATGATACGGACCGTCACAGAGCCTGCCTTCCCTTCTGCCTTGCGGGAGAGGGAGTTGAGGCCGCCTGCGCGGTCTTCCCAGGAACCGGAGCCGCGGTCAACCTTGATAATGTTCAGTTTCGCCACCTCGATGGCTTTCTGGATAGCGCCGCCGACCTGATCGTCGCGGGCTTCAGCGTAGCCGAGGTAGCCGTCACGGTTCCCGACTGCGACGACACACCGGAACTTCACCCGGCGGCCGGAGTCGGTCATGCGCTGAACCATGTTGATGTCGAGAACTTCGTCTTCCAGTCCGGGAAGGAGCTGGTCGACGATCTGGGGTTCCTTGAGCGGAAGCCCAGTCTCGAGCGCGTGGTCCATCGACGTGACGTCGCCGTTCTGCACCATTCGGCCGAGCCGCGTTCGCGGCTCCCAGCCGTTGTTATCTCTGCTCATTCGTCCTCCTGAAGTTTCCCGAGCACTTCGTCGAAGTGGTCGGGGAGGTTCGTGGCGTCGAACTCTCCACTGTAGAGCGGCTCGTCGAGCTGCTCTGCGTACTCAGCGATGTGGACACCGCGGTTGCGGTCCCAGTCTGCGAGTACGGCGTCGTTGTGGGGGATTTCGAGGCCAGCGTCGATAGCACCCTCCTGCACTGCGAATACCTTGTTACCGGGCGTGGCCGTGTTGAGGCCGATGTCGAGGACTGCTTCCTCGACGCCGGCGGCCAGCGCCCGCTTACCTGCCAGATACCCCGTGAGGTACGCGCTCGGGAGGTTGCCCGTCGGGGCTTCCCAGCCGTACTCGGCGAGGTCGGCAGAGGTCGCTGCAGCGTGGGTCTCGTCGCCCTGCGGGCCCGGAGTGACCAGCTGCGCCCTGACGTGCTTGTTGCTCACGCGAGCAACGAGGCGGGGTTTACCCGATTTCAGCAGGCGCAACCTTTGATGGTAGTCCGTCCGGACTTCGCGGCGGCGACGCATCGGAACCTTGTATCGTGGTCCTGTCGCCATTATTGAATCTCCACCTGGTAGTTGTTCTGGATGTATGCTTCGAGCCGGTCCACGCTGTCGAATTCGCCACCGGACGCCTTGTTGTAGAGCGAGCGGTACTGGGTACGGTCGAGCGTACCGTCAGCACGCAGCTCTTTCAGGCGACGGCGCTGGGCGCGGATTCGGCTGACCCATGCGTCTTTCTTGTTCTTCCGAGCGCCGGAACGGCCCTTGCGGGAACCGGCACCCTTGCGGTGACCGTAGGAACGCTTGGCGGCGCGCTCGCGTGCGCGACCTTTGGAGTTGCCCTTGGCGTCCTTGGCGCGAATCGTGCCCTCGTCGACGAGTTCACGGATGTCTTCGCGCGTGATGGCCTCCGCGATGTCGGACTGTGCGTCGGGGTCGAACCACACACGGCTCTTACCGACGTCGAGGACGTCGGCGGCCATGCGCTTCTGTGCTTTCAGGTCCGTCATCAGTTGTCCACCTCGACTTCGACGTAGGTGGGGTTGAGAACGCGAATCTCGCGGTCTTCAGCCACTTCCTCGATGCGCTCGCGCTTGCGTGCGCCGACCGAGGACGCGATACGAACGGCCTGCGTGTCGCCGTCGACGCCCTCGAGGTCGTCCGTGTTGAACACACGAACTTCCTCGAAGCCGGACGGGTGCAGTCCGCGGGCGGCCTTCGGCGTGCGGTAACCCGCCTGAACCTTGGGGCCTTTGCCCTTGACACCGCGACGCTGCTTGGACAGGCCACCACGGGGGCGACGCCACGACGTGGGCGTGCGCTTCTTCTTGTGGTAGTCCTGTCGGTTGAACTGCGGCTTGCCTTCGCGACGCTTCTGTGCGAGGGCGGCTGCCTTCTCGGCGTCGAGTTCAGGCTTCTTGTCCGCGTAGCCGCGGGCGCGAAGTTCCGTCTCGACTTCTTCGGCAGGCTCTTCTTCGACTTCTTCGGTCTCGTCTTCGACCTCAGCCTCCGCCTCTTCGGAGACTTCGAGGCCACCGACGTCGGCCTTGATACGCGCAGCGAGCGCGTTACCAATGCCGTCAACCTCGGCCAGTTCGGACTGGCTCGCGGCTTTCACGTCGTCGACGGTCTCGAAGCCTGCGTCGCGGAGCGAGTCAGCCTTCGATGGGCCGACACCGCTGATGTCTTCGAGTTCGGTGATTTCGTCCGACATTTAGGCACCACCTGTCTTTGGTTTCTGGGTGATGTACACGCCGTCGGTGAACACGCGAGTGTCCTTGTCCGTGACGCGAGTGAGTTGTTCGATGTCGGCGGCAGTCTGCCCGACGTCCTCCTTGCTGGGGCCGCTCAGGGTGACATCTTCGCCGTCGACCTGTACCTGGGTGTCTCCGCGAACCTGCGCTCGTCGCGGGGACTTCTCGCCGAGGAAGTTCTTGATGACGACTTCGTCGCCTTCGACGTTCACTTGCATCGGGAAGTGAGCGTAGTGGACTTCCATCTGGTACTCCCATCCCTCGGTGACGCCGTAGAGCATGTTGTTCACGTGGCTCTCGAAGGTGCCGATCGTCGCGTTCGTCTTCGCGTTCTCGACGTCGGTTTCGATGACCACGGAACCGTCTTCGACGGTGACCGAGACGTTCGGGTACCACAGGCGCTTGGTGACGCTACCGTTGGAACCCTCGACGGTGAGTTCGAGGTTGTCGACCTCGGCGGTTACCTCGTCCGGGATTTCGATTTCTATTCGGCTCATTGTTCTAGTAGACGTAGGCGATGATCTGGCCACCGATGCCCTGTTCGCGGGCCTCGTAGTGGCTCATGACGCCGTGGCTCGTCGTGACGATGAGCGCACCGTAGTCACGGGCAGGGAGGAACTGCTTCTCCCATCGCTCGAAGTCGTCAGCACCCGCGGAGTACCGCGGCTTGACGGCGCCACACTTGTTGATTGCGCCTTTCAGTTCGACCTCGAACTTACCGGCCTTGCCGTCGTCGACGAACTCGAAGCCGTCGACGTACCCGCGGTCGTAGAAGACCTCGAGGACGGAGCCGATGATGTTCGAGGCGGGCTGGATCTCGTGGGACAGGTGTCCGACGCTCTCGGCGTTGTTCACACCGGAAAGCGCGCTACTGAGTGGATCGTTGTCAGCCATATGTTATCGGTACTTCTTGAATCCCATTTCACGGGCAATCTCTCGGAAGCACTGGCGGCACAGGTTGATGTCGTACTTGCCGACAAGTCCCTGTTTTCGCCCGCAGCGCCGGCACTCGTTCTCCTGGCCGGTGCGGCGGGTCGCGTGCTCGCCCGTCTGTTCTGTTTCGCTATCGCTCATTCTTCAACCTCCACGTCGAACGTGGATTCGATGAACGCGACGGCGTCCTCGACGGTCATCCGGTGGGAAGACGGAATCTGTCGGGAGCGCTTGTCGCGCTTTTTCACACGGTAGCCGGGTCGGACGAGGTTGACCGTCACGTCCAGTCCGTAGATACCGATCTGCGGGTCGTACTCCTGACTCGGGAATTCGGTGTGTTCTGCGACACCGAAGCCGAAGTTACCCGTCTCGTCGAACGACGAGTACGAGAGGTCTGCGATGGGGAGTGCGGTCTCGAGGAACTCGGCGGCGGCCTCGCCACGGAGCGTGACCTTCGCGCCGACGGGTTCGCCCCGGCGGACACCGAAGTCCTGCGAGGCGCGGCCAGAGATGGTTCGAACGCTCTCTTGGCCCGTAATCTCCTCGAGGATGTCTTCGGCTTTCGCGAGTTCTCGACCACCTTCACCGATGCCCATGTGGACAACGACTTTCTCGATACGCGGGTCGCGCATCTCGTGGAACTCAGCCTCGCTCATTCGTCATCACCCGTGAAGTTCTCGTCGATGACGACGACGTACTGTTCGATGGTCTCGAACTCGCCGTCTTCGGTCTCGACGACGACGGAGTTGTTACCGCTGCCCTTCGTCGTGATGATCTCGCTGACCTCACCGATTTCGCCGGCGTGGGAGCCGTCGACTGCGGTGACGAGTGCACCTTCCTCGTAGAGGAAGTGTGCGACGACGTCCTTCGTCTCGTTGTCGACGACGATGGAGTCCTTGTTGTTGTACTCCGAGGCGTCGTCGACGACGAGGTTCGAGCCGTCGTGAAGCGTCAGCTGGAACTTGCCACCCGAGACTTCGGTCTTGCGGACGATCTTGCCGAGACGGCTGGACGCCGAGTCGGCGTCGACAGACGTCAAGGCGAGACGGCCACCCTCGTCGGGGAAGACGCGGTAGTATTCGTCACGCTCGGTGAACGCCAGGATGTCGAACATCCCGATGGGACGGCGAACGTCGGAAGCGGGGTCGCCGTTGACCAGAACGCTCTGGTTGTTGAGGGCGTACTTCGCTTCCTTCTTCGAGTCCACGTAGCCGAGCACGTCACGCAGGACGATGAGCAGGGGAACCCCTGCCTTGCCGTGCGGACCGGCACCGGCTTTGACCGTGAACGTGCCTGTCTTGCGCTCGACCGGCCAGGACTTCGGTACGGACAGTCGCTTCTGGTGTCGAGTCATTCGTTATCCTCCTTGAGTCGGGCCTCGCGCACGTCGTCTTCGAGGTCCAGTTCCGTCACGCGGACGTTACTGGCCTGAAGGGGTCGTGGGACCTCCTCACCGTCGGCTTTGGCCACAGTGACGCCTTCGACGTAGATGACGGCGTCCTTGAGGTCGACCTCGGTGACTTCGCCATCTTCGCCGGCGAAGTCGCCACGGAGCACTTCCACAGTGTCGCCCACGTTGACGCGGACGTTGCGGGTGTCGTACTCCTCGCGGAGGTCGGCCGACAGCGGTGCGCGGACCTGCTTTTGCCGCTCGTGGAGCGGCGCGTCGCGAACTTCGTTTCGCTGTTTGCGCGGTTGTCGGGTCATACTATACAATCATCGTAGCCGTCGATGCGATACTCCCGAAGCGCTCGGCCACTTCGCGTGCAACGGGACCCTTGATCTCGGTCCCGCGAGGCTCTTCCATCTCGTCGATGATGACGGCGGCGTTGTCCTCGAATTTCACACGCGTGCCGTCCGGCCGGCGGATAGATTTCCGCTGGCGGACGACGACGGCTTCGAGCACCTGGCGGCGCATCTCGGGGGTACCTTTGGTGACCGAGACGGTCACCTTGTCCCCGATGCCTGCCTTGGGGTGTCGGTTCTTCGTGCCGGAGTAACCCGCGACGCTGATAATCTTCAGTTCACGAGCGCCGGTGTTGTCGGCGCACGTGACCAGCGAGCCACGAGCAACGCCTTTGGTGATGTCTGCTTTGAGCGCTTCCATCACTCGTCACCTCCGATGACCTCTACCACAACGTGGGATTTGGTCTTCGAGAGCGGGCGTGTCTCCGCAATCTTTACTTCGTCACCGACAGCGACGTGGTCGAGCACGCCCGGCACGTGTGCCGGAATGCGCGAACGTCGCTTCATGTAGCGGTCGTACTTCGGAACGAATACGTCGTACTCACGCTCGACGATGACGGTCTTTGCCATGTCCGTCGAGACGACCGTCCCCTCCAGGGTCTGACCCCGGACGGAGAGCGAGCCGTAAAACGGACATTTTTCGTAGTCGTAAGCCTCGGAATCGTCGGGTTCCGAAGGCATTGGAACGTCTAGTCCTATCGCCATTTCGAGTCACCTGTAGTTTCGGTGCGTAGGGCGGGTCGTGAGAGCAGTTGTGAGCCATCCACCGTAACGTAGGCCACGCCCTCGCAATTCCCTGTACGGGAAGCGGCCGATGATGAGTCGGCGCGCCGGCCAGACTGACTGGCATCTAATCCGCCAGTAGTATCCGACCGAAGTTTGGACGTGGTCCCCGACGCCTTCTCAGCGCCGGCGGCTTCATCTGTGCTCGGAATCTCAAATTCGAAGGTCGCCCCTCGTTTGGGCACCTGTCGCACCCGAGTCCCATCGTCGACCATCAGCGTGCGCATCGTCTCGACGACGATACGCCCGGCTATCCCGACGAGGTCGGGATTCGCCGCGTCAACGACCGCTACGCAGAGGCCGTTGAGTTCGTGTCGCGTGAGGGTCTCGGGTGTGAGTGGCATCTTACTGTTCGTCGAGGTCGCCTTCTTCGCCCTGAATCGTCTTGATTCGAGCGATGGTCTTCTTCAGTTCAGAGACGCGCCCCGGATTCTCCGGTGCGCCACCCGCGGCCTGGACGGCCTTGGCGTTGAGCAGTTCCGTCTCGAGCTCTTCGAGCTCGGCGACGCGCTCTGCGGGCGTCATGTCGCGAATCTCTTCGGTGTAGAGGATTGCCATTTATTCTTCCTCCGTTTCGTCGTCGTCTTCCATCTCTGCGACGAGGTCGGCCGCCTCTTCGGCGACGTCTTCGTCGAGTTCTTCCTCGACGGCTTCCTCGTCGTCGGCCCCTTCGTCTTCGACGACTTCCTCGTCGTCGACGACTTCTTCGACGGCTTCCTCGACGACTTCCTCGTCGACGGCTTCCGTCTCGGGTTCGGCTTCGACGTCCTCGGAGACGTCCGGAACCTCTTCCGGTTCCTCTTCGAGGAGGTCTTCGACGCTCTCGGTCTCTTCGATCTGTTCGACCGCTTCAGGCTGGGCGTCTTCCTCGACTTCGAAGTCGTCGGGGAGGCGCGCACCCGGCGGGATGATCTTGACCGTGACGCCGATGGTACCGAGCTTCATGACTGCGACGCCCTGGCCTTCGTCGACGATCTCCTGTGCGGGTTCGCCGTTGTGCTTGATGTAGCCGCGGTTGAACTTCTCGACGCGCGAGCGGGCACCGGTGACCTTCCCGGAGAGGACGATTTCGGCACCGAGGGCGCCGGCGTCCATGATCCGGTCGATGGTCGTGTGACCTGCTTTGCGGAAGTACCAACCACGCTCGAGCGCGTTGGCGAGGCGGTCTGCGACGATGCGGGCGTTGAGGTCGGGTTCCTCGACTTCCTGCACGTCGATCTGGGGGTCGTCGAGATTGAATCGGTCTTCGAGTTCGCGGGTGACCTTACGGATGTTCTTCCCGCCTTTCCCGATGACCATCCCTGGCTTTTCGGCCTTGAGCACGATCTGGGTGCCCATCGGCGTCTTGGCGACGTCCATGCCGCCGTAGCCGGCGCGACCGAGTTCTTCTGCGAAGAACTCGTCGATCTGGGACCGCTGCAGTCCGTTCTCGATGAATTGGTGTTCGTCAGCCATTATTCTTCGACCTCTTCGATGATGAGTTCGACGTCACAGATTGGGGTGTTCCACGGGTCGGCCCGGCCGAAGGCACGGGGCTTGCGACCCTGGCGTTCGCCGACCTTGTGGGCGGCGAGGTGCTTGATTTCCATGGCTGGTCCGTCGAATCCCTGTTCGGTCGCGTTGTTGCGGACGTTCTCGAGGAGTTCGAGGAACGCCTTGGACGCTTTCTCAGGGTATCGTCCTGCGTCCCAGCCCTCGATGTCGCTTCGGTGACCGACACCAGAGTTGTGTTGCTTGAACGGAACCGACCGCTCGCCGTCGATGACGGCTGCGAGGTAGTCCTCGGCGTCGGCGACGGTCATCCCCTTGATGGCGCGGGAGATGGCCTTACTGTGCTTGAGGCTGATGGGCCGGTCCCGGAGCATACCTTTAGCCGTGGAGTCCGGGTCGGCCTCGACGCTGTAGTTGATTCCCATGGTTTTACTTGAGCGGCACGAACTTCGAGGACCGGGTCGCGCCGATACCGGCCTGGCCGTGGGTCACTGACGAACGGGTCAGCTGGAACTCGCCGAGGTAGTGCCCAATCATCTCGGGCTGAACCTTGACGCGCTCGAACTCCTGACCGTTGTAGACGGCGAAGGTGAGACCGACGAACTCGGGGAGAATCGGCATGTCACGCAGGTGCGTGCGAACTGGTGAGTTTGCCGTCTCCTCTTCCGTCTTCTCTTCGACCTTCGCGAGCAGTTTTTCATGCTCGGCCGACAGGCCACGGGTGATGGTTCGCCGCTGACGAGCGGGGAGCAGTTCCGCGACTTCGTCGAGCTCCATATCCTGCAGCTCTTCGAGCGTGTGGCCACGGTAGGTGAACTCACCTTCGCGACCGGTACGGTATTGCGTGCTCATGATTACTTACCTCCCTTGCCACCGCGACCGGTGCGCTTGGAGGCGATGTCACCGACCTTCCGGCCCGGCGGGGCGTCCCGCGAGACGGACTTCGGCTGACCGGGGTGTTGACGGCCACCGCCACCGAACGGGTGGTCGACGGCGTTCATAGCAACACCACGAACGCGCGGCCACTTGATACCGCGCGCTTTCATCTTGTGGTACTTCTTCCCTGCCTTGACGAACGGCTTCTCCGTGCGGCCGCCACCGGCGACGACGCCGATGGTGGCACGGCAGTCGGGGTTGAGGCGCTTGACCTCACCCGACGGCAGCTTCACGACAGCGACCTTGCGGTCGTGCGAGAGGAGCTGCGCGCTGACACCGGAGGCGCGGGCGAACTTCCCGCCGTCGCCGGGCTGACGCTCGACGTTACAGACGGGGACACCTTCGGGAATCTCGGCGAGAGGCAGCGTGTTGCCGGGCTTGATCTCGGCGGAGACGCCGATCTGAAGCTCTTCACCGACAGTGATGCCCTCGGGCGCGAGGATCATGCGCTGTTCGTCCTCGAACTCGACGAGGGCGATGGGCGCACTGCGGGCGGGGTCGTGCTCGATGCCGACGACCGTACCCGTGATGGTGTCTTTCTTCTCAGACTTCTTGTGCGACAGTTCGGCCTTGTAGCGGTGCGACGGCGCCCGGAAGGTGGACGAACCGCGACCACGACGCTGGCCCTGAATTCGGCGTCCCATGGTTAGAACACCCCAATTCGCGACGCGACTTCCTGCGCGTCGTCGTCTTCAGAGAGACGAACGGTTGCTTTCTTCTTACCTTTCATCGTGACCTGCGTGTTGACCTTCTCGATGGTCACTTCGTACCGCGACTCGATCTCCTCCGTAATCTCGGATTTGTTCGCGTCGATGTGGACGATGAACTGGAGCTTGTTGTCGAAGTCCATCTGGTTCATCGCTTTCTCGGTGACCAGCGGGTGCTCGATGATGCTCATCGTTCTGCGACCTCCTCGAGTGCGCTCTCGGTAAAGAGGGTGAGGCGACCGGCGTGCGTACCGGGTGCGAGGTCCTCGGCGGAGACGTTCGCCGCGGTGGCGACGTCGACACCGGCGAGGTTGCGAGCAGCCTTCGAGGGCTCCTCGGCCGTCACGAAGAGAATCGACTTCGGACGCGTGTACTTGCGGCCACGGAGCTTACCCTGACCGGCCTTCACCTTCTTGTTCTCCTCGGAGCGCTCGATGTCGGCGTAGACGCCGAGCGACTGCAGGAGGTCGACGACCTCCTTCGTCTTGACGAGGTCGTCGAAGTCGTCGGAGACGACGAGCGGCAGTTCGACGTCGTCGTCGAACTTGTGCCCGCGCTCTGCGACGAGTTCGGGGTCCGCAGTGGCGGCGAGCGCCGAGCGGACAGCGAGTTTTCGCTCCTTCGTGTTGATTTCCTTCCCCTGGTCCTTCTCGGCCTTCGGCGGGTGTGCGCGACGACCGGAGACGGCGTGCGGGACACGTCGTGCGACGCCGTTCTGGCGTGGGTCGTGCGACATGCCGCGACCGCTTCCCATGGACTCTGCCGGCGTTCGCATGCCAGCGTAGGGGTCGGCACCGTACGGCTGTTTTCGGTTTGCCTGAGCAGCGATGACAGCGCGCTTGATGAGGTCCGGACGGTAAGCCGTCTCGAAAACCTCAGGCAGGTCGATGCTGCCTGCGTCGTCACCGTTCAGGTCTCGGATAGTTGCCTGCATGGTTTAACCCTGGTTCGATGCGGTAGAGACGAAGCGCACCTCGGGGTCGAGGCGCGGTTGGTCGTTCGGCCGGACGGCCGGGCGGAACCGCAGAAGGCGCTTGTTGGGGCCCGGAAGCGAACCCTTGATGAGCGCGTAGTTGCCGTCGACCTCGCCGTAGTTGACGAAGCCACCTTCGACGGAGGCGTCGTCGCCGTCGCCGAGGTCGATGAGGCGCTTGTTGAGTTCGGTGCGCTGGTGGTAGCCAGTCTGACCGAGTTGCGGAACCGTCGATCGAACGCGGGACGGGTTCCATGGGCCGAGGTTGCCAATACGGCGTCTCCAACCCTGGCGGGCGTGCTTGCCCTTCCGCTTCTGGACGCCCCATCGCTTGACGGGACCTTGCGTACCCTTACCCTTCGTGACACCGGCGACGTCGAGGTACTCGCCAGCGCGGAACACGTCGGACATCTCGTGTACGCCACCCTCGGCAACGAGTTCGAGGGCGAAATCGGCGCGCTCCACGAGGGAGCCGCCACCGACGCGAGTCTCCATCACGTCGGGCTTCTTCTTGGGCACGTTCTTGAGTTCGGACGGGACCGTGTGCGTGATGACGCGGAGGTCATCGACTTCGCCGGCCTCGACGGCCTCGCGAAGCGCTTCGGCGTCTTCTTCGAACGTGTCTTCTGCCGGAAGGTTGAGGACGCGGTCGAGTTCGTCGTGGAACTCGTTCGTCCAGACCTCAGTCTTCGGCTTCATACCGTACGACGTCTGCTCGTAGGCGCGAAGGGCGACAGCACGCATCGGTGGCGTCTCGACGACGGTCACCGGCACTGCTTCCTCCATACCCTCTCGGGGGGAGTCCGCTTCGTCGTTGACCATCATGACGTGGGTCATGCCGGCTTTGTAGCCAGCGAATCCCTGCAGTGCAGGAGAGCCATCGTCACTTGGCCACGACTTGATGCGCGGGACCTCTTTGGTCACACGCTTGCGTGGGCTGAAGCCCATCGAGCCTTTTCGTGGTCTGCTTGGTTGTGGCATGTATTCACTCCGTGAGTGTCAGGGAGGCGAGTGAGGCGAACATCGCTTCTTCTGTTCGCACCACGTCGCTTCCCTGTCGCGGAATCGTATTGAGCCAGAGGTCGAACCCCGGACCACCGGAAGGTTCGACGTCTGCAACATCCTCGGGAGACATCCCGAGCATGTCCGGAAGCCCACGGCCCGGTGAACCGAAGACGACGGTCATACCGCCGGTGTCGGCGATGCGGGCAGTCAGTTCACCCAATCTGGGGACTGACAGCGGCTCGCCATAGCGAGACGTGGCGATTCGCACGCCCGCATCTGGCCTGCCGAGTGCTTCCGTGAGGTCCATGCGGGATACGTCGAACCCCGGAAGGGGGTCGTCGACGATCCTCGCACGGACCGGTTCTCGCGAAGAGATCCTGACAGCGACGCGCTCTCCCTCTGAAACGTCCATCCCAGGGGGGACGAACAGGGAGATCGGGTGTTGCATTCCGCAATTGACCCGAACGCGGTCGTCAGGTCCGACCTCGGTCACGATTCCTTCTCGCAACGCGGGCAACTCGTCAGAGTCGTCCGCGGTCGTAGACGAGACGAGAACGGGCGGCAAGATTCCAGCGTAGCGAAGTTCGTCCCGCTTGCCCCAGGCCTCCTTTCGGAGGTAGGGGGGCGTCGCGGCGTACCGAAGTACGGTTTCGACGAACTCACCGCCCCACTTGTTCTCGCCATCTTCGTCGGGGAAGATGACGAGTTCGTCCGCCCGGAAGACCGCCGCCGCGCGGGCGACGTAGCCGAGTTTGCGAGTTGCCTCGCGTTGATCTTCGGCTTCCCGGACGAGTGAGGTCGGCACGAGTACGCTGAGTTTCATGCCGTGTTCATCCTCGTATCGTCTAGACTGTGGCGTTTGTACCGGGGGCCTACCTAAAAGAGTAGCGAATCCGTTCTGGGGTGGTACAAGGTCCCACGACCCATTTTGTGGGGGATTGGCGAATGACGCATGTTAGTGAATTACACGATTATCGACAGGTAGCTGCAGACGAATCTCGTATGGTAGCAGGTGCCGCGCTGTCGCCCGATTTCTCCCCCGTTTCGCAAGTCTTATTTATCAATCCGGTATTACCCTGAAGTGCAGGAAGCCCCACGATACACGCGGAATGCGCTGGTAGTGTAGTGGTATCACGTGACCTTGCCATGGTCACAACCTGGGTTCAAATCCCAGCCAGCGCACTTCCATACTGCGTCGGTAGTGTAGTGGTATCACGTGACCTTGCCATGGTCACAACCTGGGTTCAAATCCCAGCCGACGCACTTTCTAAACGGAACCAAACGAGGAGTCGCTAGACTCCGAGTTCCGTGGAGTGAAGAAGTGTTCCAGAAGGGATTCTGAACCAGGGAGCGAACGCCAGTGAGCGACCGTGGTTCACACGAGCGAAGCGAGTGTGAGCACGTGCAGGGACTGCACAGCGTTCAAATATTCATCTTCCGACACGAAGTAGAGAAGAACGATGTCGACGGGTGGTAATTGCAGTCTGTATTGGTGTTGGACAGTCAAGTAGCATTACTGAGGACTTCGACGACTCGTTCAGTCAGTAGTTCGAATCCAGACGCAGTTCGATAGCCGTGTTCAAGAGGGAGATAAGAACGAGAATACCAGTAATAACTGCGACGAGTGGAGAGATGTTCATCTGAATCGTTATGAGAATCACCGCACAGGCAAAGACAACAGGGGGAAGCTCTCCAGCGAACTTCCAATATCCATCACGGGATGAGGCCCAACGAGACCCGTCCGGCATATAATACAGCGAAGTCAATAGTACGCCTCCAAAAAATAGCAGGTACAAGAACGAATCGAACCCGAATGTGCTCGCAGGGAGCCACACTACGAGTGCTCCGAATTGAATTAAGACCGTAAGTAATGTATCTCGAGTGTCTGTTCGTATAGACCACTCCCTCTGTGAGCGGTCCTTCTGCCGGAGTCGGTGTAGACCCCATATCATCGGAACCATCGATAGTACTCCTGTCCCAACTAGCGCCAGGGCAGCGACAACCGGAGACACATTGTTACCCATGGTCCTCCCCAGTACAGCGATTGCGACGAACGGCAGGTGGGCAGGGATGAGCAACCAATCTAGACAGGCCACGCTCGACTGAGATTTCTGGTTACCACCCTCAGTCCACTTGGCTTCCCAATATTCGACCGCTGCACCAGTACGCTCCAACCGACGGAGCCAATAGATTAGTGAATAGACACCCATTAGACATATTGCCACCAGTATAGAACCGAGTCCAAGGATAAGTCCTACCGAAGAGACATCGAGTGCTGAGCCTGATAGAACAGGTCTCGTCGCTCTGCGGAGGAGTAATATCATGGCACCGGCGGAAAAAAGGAATACCTGACCCGAAAGTACAGACCCAAGAAGACTGACGAGAATTACAATACTCCCTTTGATGCTCTTTGCGGCTGTGCTAATACTGTCGACAAGGCGCAAGTCAACCTCAAATACTGGCGCTTTGAGGCGCGAATTTCTGAAACTCGTGAATATATCCAGTCTTTGGGCAATCAGTCCAATAAACAGAAAGACCTCGGGGAGCGGGTAAAATAGATTGAGAGCGATTCCTACAATTCCAACGATACAGGCGACGAACACTGGAAATATCGATAGTGCGGTGACGCTACCACCTCGGATATATCGGCTCAATCCATCATCTGTGAGATTATACATTTCTTCCGCGTTGCCTTCTGCAAAGTCGAAGAACCCCCCATATGGGTTGAGAATGCCTTTGCTGGTGTCGTACAAATCGCCCTCATATTCGAACATGAGGTAGTACCAGAACACGACTGTTCCAACCACCAAGAAGACCAGAGTTAGGAGGATTACAACAGTCGGTTCGTTAGCCGTCCGTTGAAGAACACCGGGAACCGCCACTGGAATGAGTCCGCCCCAGGACCCCAAACCGAAAACGACTGCAAATATCGCGGTGAGTATCCGAAATCCGCGGCTATCAGAGACCGAGACGGAATCTGGGTACAGCATCTCGGTGTGGGAATAGACGAGGTAGCCAAAGAGTCCCCAGGTAAGTGCCAATCCGAGGTCCTGATTGCCGATCAAAGATTGATATACTACAAAACCAACTGCCGATGGCCCTGCCACGTCGATTCCTACTGCAACGAGTGGGTCGAGAAGTTTCGCAGGGATTGAGGGGAGCAACGCAGCAGCTGTGAACGCCTCCACTCTTGAGCCTGCGAGTATCTTCCGGATACGAGGCAGGAGGAACATGTTCTCCGAACCTATGTTCTGGTTAGCCAACAAAAACGTTTGGCTCGTTTCACAGCTCTTCGAGTTGCTCTCCTCATCTGTGGGCTGTGTCGAAACCGCCAGACAGCGAACTGATTAAAACAACTCCGGCACAATCTCGGACGTATTCCCCTCGAGTCTGTTCTTCGAAAAAGTAGCGTCGCGTTCGAGAGACTGCGGTCACGACGCCATCGAAGCGTCGTCGACGGTCTCCATCCACTCGGCCGAGATTATTCGAGGTCGAATCGGTCGAGGGTCATCACTTTGCTCCACGCGTCGACGAAGTCACGAACGAACTTCTCTTCGGCGTCGTCACAGCCGTAGACCTCTGCGATGGCCCGAAGTCGGGAGTGCGACCCGAAGACGAGGTCCACGCGAGTGGCCTTCGCCGAGAGTTCGCCCGTTTCACGGTCGTATCCTTCGAACACGTTGTCGGATTCCGACGACTGTTCCCACTCCGTATCCATACCGAGCAGGTTCACGAAGAAGTCGTTGGTCAGCGTCTCCGTCTGGTCGGTGAAGACTCCGAGGTCGGACTGCTCGTAGTTCGCGCCCAGCGCACGCATTCCGCCGACCAGAACCGTCATCTCGGCGGGCGTCAGGTTCAGCAGGTCTGCGTTGTCCACCAGCAGTTCTTCGGCCGGTTGGTCGGCGTCGTCTCCGAGGTAGTTACGGAACCCGTCTGCCTTCGGTTCGAGTGCGTCGAACGAGTCGGCATCGGTCTGTTCCTGTGACGCGTCGACACGTCCAGGTTCGAACGGAACGTCCACGTCGTAGCCAGCGTCCGCAGCCGCCTTCTCGACTGCTGTGCACCCACCGAGAACGACGAGGTCGGCGAGCGAAACCGCCGTCCCGTCGGACTGGGAACTGTTGAACTCCTCCTGTATCCCTTCCAGCGTCTCCAAGACGGTGGCTAACTGTTCTGGCTCGTTTACCTCCCAGTTCGCTTGCGGTTCGAGACGGATTCGGGCCCCGTTTGCACCACCACGCTTGTCGCTCCGGCGGAACGTCGACGCCGACGCCCAGGCGGTCTTGGCGAGTTGGGAGACAGAAAGCTCCGAGTCGAGAATCTCCTCTTTGAGTGCGGCAATCTCGTCGTCACCGACCAGGTCGTAGTCGGCGTCAGGGAGTGGGTCTTGCCACAGCAGTTCCTCGTCTGGAACCTCTGGGCCGAGGAATCTGGACGGTGGGCCCATGTCGCGGTGAGTCAGTTTGTACCAGGCCTTCGCGAAGGCTTCTCGGAACTCCTCTGGGTTTTCGTGGAAGCACTTCGCAATCGGTCGGTAGTCTGGGTCCTCCTTGAGTGCGAGGTCCGTCGTGAGCATCATGGGGGCTTCCCGCTTCGACGGGTCGTGAGCGTTCGGGACGTCGTCTTCTGCAGATTCGTCCGTCGGCCGCCACTGCCACGCACCGGCGGGGCTCTTCTCTAGTTCCCACTCGTATTCGAACAGGTTGTCGAGGAATCCGCTGTCCCAGTTGATCGGCGCGTTGGTCCACGCACCTTCCAAGCCACTGGTAATCGTGTCGTTACCGTTGCCCGTTCCGTGGGAGTTCTTCCAGCCGAGACCTTGTTCTTCGATTGGGGCACCTTCAGGGTCTGGGCCGAGGTCGTCGTCGGGGGCAGCACCGTGGGTTTTCCCGAACGTGTGTCCGCCGGCGATGAGCGCGACCGTCTCCTCGTCGTTCATCGCCATGCGGTCGAACGTCTGCCGGATGTACTTCGCTGCCTCGAGTGGGTCGGGCTCGCCGCCCGGCCCTTCGGGGTTCACGTAGATGAGGCCCATGTGGTCGGCGGCGAGCGGTTCTTCGAGGTCGCCGTCTTCGTCGTGGCGCTCGTCGCCGAGCCATTCCTCCTCGGACCCCCAGTAGACACCCTCGTCAGGTTCGAAGGCGTCGTCGCGTCCACCGGCGAAGCCGAACGTCTCGAATCCCATCGATTCCAGCGCGACGTTCCCCGTGAGCACCATCAGGTCGGCCCAGGAGAGTTTGCGGCCGTACTTCTGTTTGACAGGCCAGAGCAGTCGGCGTGCCTTGTCGAGGTTGACGTTGTCGGGCCAACTGTTGAGGGGCGCAAAGCGTTGTGCACCGTCGGACGCGCCACCACGGCCGTCGCTCGTTCGGTACGTGCCGGCGCTGTGCCACGCCATCCGAATGAAGAGCGGTCCGTAGTGACCGTAATCAGCAGGCCACCACTCCTGGGAATCCGTCATTACCGCTGCGAGGTCGGCCTTCACAGCGTCGAGGTCGAGCGTCTCGAACTCCTCCTCGTAGTCGAACTCCTCACCCATCGGGTCGGTCCGGCGGGCGTTCTGGTCGAGACTGTTCAATTTCAACTGATTCGGCCACCAGTCTTGGTTGGACCCGTTCATCAGCAGGAGTTTGTTGTTTTGTGTGTTAAGGTTGTCTAATTAGAAAATCAGATTTTAATTTAGAAATGTAGTGTTTGGTGTAGACTAAGCAACGGACAGAACAAGAGAACAAATGTTAGTGTAGACTCAGCTATGGTTTGGAGTGTAGGAGGCAGCGTTTCTATCCTCCCCAGACTGGTGTCGAGAGTCCAAACTCTGGTAGACTCAGTCGTGTACGGAGGGTCCGGAGTGACACTCACACTGGTCATCAAACTCTCTGCCGGCGCACTATTTCCGAACTCGACCTTCGAGGAACCATGGCACTAACTGGCACGCACTGGGTCGAATCGACTCTCAGACGATTCCCCTTCTCCCCTCACCAACTGGATTCACTCTCCCCTCACCAACTGGATTGACGACGTGCGCGTGAGCGAAGTAGTATATATCGTCGAGACGAGGCTCCAGTGACCAATATGTTGTCGAGACGAGACTCACTGCTACACTCCAGTGACGAGACTCACTGCTACACTCCAGTGACGAGACTCACTGCTACACTCCAGTGACGAGACTCACTGCTACACTCCAGTGACGAGACTCACTGACTCAGCAGTGTACTGCCCGTGGGAGCTCAATACCCGAGCGTATCGACCGTCTCGATTCGTTCGAGACCGTCGAGTTCGCAGAGTGCCGCCACCTCAGACTCGGGGAGAACGACCACGACTCCACCGAACTGCAGTTCTTTTTCTATCGACCCACCGAGCGATTCGACGTGGTCGTCGAGGGCGACTCTGGCGTCGTCGTCGGCGGGTTCGACGCGGAGTTCCGCTGTCTCGTCGTCGAACGGGTCGTCGCGCATCCGGCGGACAGGGTGAGAGAGGTACATACTCGCCGGTGGGTGTCTGGCGGGAAAACCGTCGCGGTCAGTAGTGACAGACGCCCCGGTGCGTCAGTCTTCGGTGTAATAGTACAGTGCTTCGCGTCCCGTCCCACAGTCCGGGCAGGCAGTCGGATAGGCCGTCAGTGACCCGACGTTCCCACAGTCGTCGCACTGCCAGACGAGGAAGGCCTCCCCGAAGTGGTGGTGACCCATCGTTCGGTTTTCCACGACGACTGGAGGGCGGACAGCACGTGATTCGGTCGTCGAACTCGTCTCGACTGTCTCCCACGTCGTGTGGTCTCCGTCGAGTGGGCGGGTTGGCGTGACCGGTGTCTCACTGGGCGGCGTGACCGGACGGGAGGATTTGTCGGTTGCCATAGTCGACCTACGCTCGCAGGAGAGATAATCCACGTTGTCAGTCGTCTTGACTGTCTGGCCACGACGACCATCTGAGTTCTAACCGGACCGGCCCTTCGGGGAGGAACCGGTTCAAGTCGGTGTCGACGACGACTTTTTCGGGGGATGGAATCCGAACTGTCTCGTCTCCGACGCGGACTTCGACGGCTTCGTCTGGGTTGTCTGTGACGAGTTGCTCGAATCGACTGATGGCCGCGACCACGTCGCTTCGCGACGCTCCACCGGCCTGCGAGTCGATGGGGACGCCACCGAAGAGCGGGCGGACGTTCACGTCACGCGAGCGATTCGAGAGAACCGCGTTCACCGCCGCACCGAGGAGGATGACGAGCCCGCTGAAGTAGAGCCACGTCAGCAAGACGAGGATACCAGCGACCACACTCGACTCGGGAGCGCGACTGCTGTACTGGACGTAGAGCCGAAAGAGCGACTCGAACGTCGTCAACCCGACCGCAGCGACGAGCGTCCCTGGGACGACTTCCAGATAGGACACGTCCTCGTCGGGGAAGATGTAGTACATCGGGTAGAACGACGCGAAGAGGAGGACGACGAGGACGCCGCGGTAGACGACCCATCCGAGCGTTCCATCGAGTGGCGGAAGCGCAGTCTCGATGAGCGCCCCCACGACGACGGCGAGTGCGACGGTGACGAGGACGACGACGCCGTCGGAGAGTTGGTCGGTGAACGTGTTTGCTGCTTCCGACTCGTAGATGTCCGAGAACGCGGTGTCGAGGCCGCGGAAGATACGGAGCGTCCCCCACACCAACACGAGCACACCGACGACGGAGAGACTCGCGAGTTGACTCGACGTTTCGAGTTCTGCGACGATGACGTTGCCCGCGCCGGGCGTCAGCACGGACTCGATGAGGGTGATGACGCTCTGTCGGAGGTCGCTGTTGCCGGTCGCCGAGACGGCAGCGAGCACGAGGAGGAAAAGCGGGAGTAGTGAGACGAACGCTCCGTAGGCGATACTGCCGGCCATGAACGTGAGCCGTTCGGCACGAACCTCGTAGGCGATTGCCCGACCGAGGGTGAGTGCACGCGTGACGCGCTGATTCATGGAATCCGATACGTCGGGCAGAGAGAAAAAACAGCGCCGAGGAGTTACCGCGTCGTCGTGAAGAGCCCGATTGCGATGCCGAGCGCACCGCCCGTCGCAGTCCACTCCGTCGAGTACCCCACCAGTTCACCGACTACCGAGCCGAAGATGACACCGACCACGATCGCCGCGGCGAAGACGAGTGCCAACTGCGTGATACCACTGCGAGACATATCTGAATGGAAGACTGTCAGGAAGATAGCCTCGTCGGTTCGAACCCATCTTATCGTATTTCTAACACGTTGTTTTACCTTTCGTCGGGACGACGTGTGTGCTATGACGGTCATTGCAATGCTGAGCGTCGCACCGGTTATCGAAGGCAGTATGTCGGGCGAAGTCGCCAAGGCGGTCGCCGCACTCGACGACTTCGACGTGTCGTACGAGACGAATCCGATGGGGACGATTATCGAGGCGGACGGCATCGACGAACTACTCGCCGCAGTGGCCGCGGCCCACAAAGCAGTCGATGGCGACCGAGTGAGCACGTTCCTGAAGGTAGACGACAAGCGAACGGTAGACCAGCGTGCCGCAGACAAGGTGTCGGCGGTGGAAGAACACCTCGGGCGTTCGGCGACGAAAGACCGCGAATAACCAACTGAGTCGCACTTCGAGATACGTCCACGTGCGCCGCAGAGCGGGAGACTGACAAACCCTTTAGCCGAAGACGCGTAATCGGCGGGCATGGACAGCATCAATCGAATGGCCATCGAACTGGTGGACGAGGCGCTCGACTTCGCCGGCGAACTCGGCATCGAGGCCTACGA
Organism: Haloferax marinum; assembly: GCF_009674625.1. Taxonomy (GTDB): domain Archaea; phylum Halobacteriota; class Halobacteria; order Halobacteriales; family Haloferacaceae; genus Haloferax; species Haloferax marinum. The sequence continues at coordinate 2,806,296 of NZ_WKJQ01000001.1, forward strand.
ACTCGACTCCGGTGCGACGGTCATCGACTTCGGCGTCGACGCCGACGGCGGTGTCGAAGCGGGGATGCTCCTCGCTGAGATTCAGACCGCCGGCCTCGCGACGGTACAGACGCGGATGGGTGAGGTTGCAGGGACACCGCGCCCCTACGTCGAACTCTCGACAGACCGGCCCGCACTCGCACTCCTCTGTTCGCAGAAGGCCGGGTGGGAACTCGTCTTCGACGACTTCGACGGACTGGGGTCGGGTCCGGCACGCGCCCTCGTCGGTGAAGAAGAGGAGTTCCACCACCTCGAATACTACGACGAGTTCGACCTGACGGCGCTCACCGTCGAGAGCATCGAACTGCCGACTGACGAGGTGGCCGAACACGTCGCAGAGATGTGTGACGTCGAACCAACTGCCGTCTTCCTGCCCACGTACGCGACTGGGTCTCTCGCCGGAAGCGTCACGGGCGCGGCCCGTGCGGCAGAACTCGCGATGTTCAACCTGTTCGAAGCAGGCTACGACCCAGAACACGTGATTTCGGTCAACGGGGCTGCTCCCCTCGCACCCGTCAGTTACGACGAGAGCGTGGCGATGAGTCGAACGAACGACGCCGTCGCCTACGGCGGACGCGTCCACATGACCGTCACCGAGGACTTCGACGACTTCGACCAGGCAATCTCGACTGTGGGCGAGGAGTACGGCGTGCCCTTCGAGCAACTGTTCGAAGACGCCGAGTGGGACTTCGGCGAGGTCGACCCCGGTGTGTTCGGCCCGGCACAGGCGACTATCGACGTCATCGATGGCCCCACCTACACGTTCGGTGAGACGGACGAATCGGTCCTCGCCGACTCGTTCGGACTGTGAGGCGAAAGCCGGTCCCGCCCGCACCGGAGTCGGTGGACCGACTCTGGGAGGCCCACCGCGCCGTCCCGCTCGTTCCGGGGACCGAAGACGACTGTTGTGGTCGTCTCGCCACGCGGTTAGACGTGACACCAGACGAGGGACGCGATTGGCTGGTGTTCTGTCAGTCGCTCGGACTCGCCCGTGAGACCGGTCGCGGATTCGAGCGCCTCCGCGACGAACGGTCACTCGACGACCTCGCAACGGCGTTCGAAGCGAACGTCTTCGGTGCTCGGGAAGTGCTCGACACCCTCGCCAACAGCGACGGTTCAGTCACGGCCGACGCAGTCTTCGAGGCGTTCGAACCGACCGTCCCGAACTGGGAGCGTCACCGCGACCCAAACGGGTGGGAACGACGCTGGCGTGGGCGGGTTACAGCCCTGCTCGACTGGGCGGTGCTGTTCGGGATTGCACGAATAGAAGACGGCGGGTACGTCGCTGTCGACGGCCGATCGCTGGACGCTGATTAGTGAATCTTCGTCACCGTACCGACGCCTTTTGACCGACCCTCACGGAAGACGAATCGTTGGCCCTCCTCGACGAAGTACGGTCGGAACTTGAACTCGACGCGAGTCGTTCCGGTGTCGCCCGGCAGCAGTTGGCCGCCGTCGGGGTAGAAGACTGCTGCTTCGGAGATGGTCTCGATGTGGACGACCGGTTCGTACCCCGCGCGGATTCGAGTCGGGTGGTTGAGCACCATCACTTCCGCTTCGAACTCGCGGACTGCAGTGGGCTCGGCGTCGGCGGGGAGCAAGACCATCCCGCGTTCGACGTCAGACTCGCGGACGCCCTTGAGTGCGATACCGACGATACGGCCGGCGTTTGCCCGGTCGACCCGGTGGTAGTGCATCTCGATAGACCGCACTTCGACCTCCTCGAACGACCCGTCGCCCATCGGGCCCAAAAGGAGCGTGTCGCCCGCTTCCACCGCACCGGAGTTGACTGTCCCGGAGGCGACGGCACCGACCCCCGTGACCGAGTAGGTCCGGTCGATGTACATTCTGAAGTCGCCTTCGGCAGCACTCCGCTTCGGGAGGGCTTCGAACATGTGGTCGAGTTCGGCCAGTCCGTCCATCGTCACCGCACTCGTCAGGACGATGGGGACGACCGACTCACTAATCTCGTCGACGGCCGCTTCGACGCCGTGACGTTCGACACTGAGAGGCGTTCGACCCACGTTTCTGAGGAGTCGTTCGACGTCGCGTTCGACCTCGTCGAGTCGGTCTTCGGAGACGGCGTCGGCTTTCGTGATAGCGACGATAGTCGGCAGTTCCATCGCCAGCAGGATGCCGAGATGTTCTCGAGTCGTCCGCGTCGGGCCGTCGTCGGCGGCGACGACGAGCAACCCGTAGTCGAGTCGCTGGCCGACGAGTCCACGAATCGTCGTCCGAAGCCACGGTTCGTGGCCGACGGTATCGACGAAGGAGACGAGTCGGTCGGCTTCCTGGACGATGTGTGCCCGGTCCGATTTCCGATGGGGGTTTCGCATGTGGACCGGCCCGTCCTCGGAAAAGCCGTAGACTGCATACGAGAGGTCCGCAGAGAGACCACGCTCGATTTCGTGCGGTTGCACGTCGAGGAACGACCGCGTCTGGCCGTTTCCGTTGTCGGCCTGTCCGGTCACGAGCGACCCGACGAGCGTCGACTTGCCGTGGTCGACGTGGCCGGCGGTTCCGACGACGATGTGGTCGTCGTCGACGTCCAGCATCGCACCCTCACGAATGGTCGCGACGCCGACGAGGCCGCGTTCGGCGCGTTCGCCGACGCCCCACGTCTCGACGTCTTCGATGTGTGCGCCCGCTTCTTCGGCGAGTAGGGAGAGAACGTCCATCGTCTCGGAGAAGTCTTCCGGAGAGATACCGGCGATACCACCATCGTCGGTGACGCCGACCACGTAGGTGGCGACGCCATCTCCAGAGAGCACTCTGTGTCGGAGTTGTGCAGCAAGCGACTCCATCCGACCGTCGGACAGGTGAACGGCACGGGTGAGGCGTTCTTTGAACTCGACGTTTCCGCCTTCTTCCTCACCGCGCTCGAGGGCCTCGTCGAGGATGGCCCGGTCAGCGCTCATGGCCGGCCGTAGGAAACCAACCGTGAAAACGCTTTCCGCGGTAGTGGTAACCATGTTAATACCACTCACGGGACATCACCGACTCGTCAGTGGGCTGTCTGGACATCGACCGGTATCGGCGAACGAGTACTCTGAATGCGCAGAATGCTCGAAATATCGACGAACGAGTACTCGGAGTGCTCGAACGTTACTCTGACAGGCGTTCGTACGCCCGAGAGACTCGTTTGAAGGCTTCCTCGTCACCCGTCTTCGAATCGGGGTGCGTCTCTTTGACGCGCTCACGGTACGCTCGTTTCACGTCCTCGGACGAGGCGTCGGCGTCGAGCCCGAGCGTGCGGAGTGCTTCGCTTCGACTGAGTCCGTTCCGTGGGGGTCGAACACGCTGATATCGGGTTCGTCGGCTCGTTTGTCCGTTGCCGCCGAATCGACCGGCACCGGGTCCCTCGCGTGGGTCTCCACGAGGGCCAGCACCGAAGCCTCCGGTCTCCGTTCGACCCCCGGCTCTGCCACTCGACTGGAACCCGACGCGTCCGTCACCCATTCGGACCCGTTTCTGATAGAATCGGTCCTCTAAGCGACCGCTGACGTGGGCGTACATGAAGTACGTCGTCGCGCCGAAGGGGATGGCCATCACCAGCAGAAACGGCTGGTACGCGAAGGCCAACACCACGATGAGCATGGTGATACCCGCGAACACTGCTGCGAGGCCCATGACGAGTCGGTCCCGGTCCACACGCCTTCTATGGGATGGACGAGGGTAAACGTCTCGCCGGACCCGCCTCGGTCGACTGGCAGTTAGCGGTACTGATTCAGCCGATTCTTGAGACGCTTTGCGGCCTGCCCGGCGGCCTTGTCGAAGTTCTCTCCCTGGTCTTCGCCGGCAAAGATGATACCGCGCGAGGAGTTCACGAGGCCGACGCCGTCTGCCAGACCGAACTCGACTGCTGCCTCGGCGTCGCCGCCCTGTGCACCGACACCGGGGACGAGAAACGGCAGGTCGGGCACCTGTTCGCGGATGTGTTCTAACTCGTCTGGACCGGTCGCACCGACGACGAGGCCGACGTTGCCGTGTTCGTTCCAGAGGTCACAGAGCGCCGCGACACGTTCGTAGAGGGGTTCACCAGACGCGAGTTCGAGCGACTGGAGGTCTGCCCCACCCGGATTCGACGTGCGGCAGAGGACGAACACGCCTTTGTCTGCACGGCCGAGGAACGGTTGGATGGAGTCACGGCCCATGTATGGGTTGACCGTAATCGCGTCCGCTTCGTCGAGCAAGTTCGCGTACTTTCGGGTCGTGTTGCCGATGTCGGCGCGTTTGGCGTCGAGGAGGACTGGAACGCCCTTTCCGTGGGCGTAGGCGATGGTCTCGCGGAGCGACCGCCAGCCATCGGCGTCCTCGTAGAACGCCGCGTTCGGTTTGTAGGCCGCCGCGTGTTCGTGGGTGGCGTCGATGATGCGGCGGTTGAACGCCCACCGCGGGAGGTCCTTGTCGAGGAGATGGTCGGGGATGCGGTCGATGTCGGCGTCGAGGCCGACCGAGACGACGCTGTTCGTCTTCTCGATTCGGTCTCGAAGGTCGTCGAAGAAGCCCATTGCCCGCGAGTGCGACGACCGGAAGTAAGGGGTTTTCCCTTCACTTCGGTTCGACGGCCCCCCACAGAGAGGCAGTCCTGACGGTCACACTGGTCGCTCGACCACCCACAACAGGCCCGCACCGACGAGCAGAACCCCGCCGAAGGCGGCGAGCGCACCCGCCGGTGAGATTACGTCCGCGACCACGCCACCCGCGAGTTCGAAGGGGACGACTGCGAGCGAGTAGAGCATGCCGGCGGCAGACAGCACCGTCGCCCGCCCGACCGAGTCGACCCGGTCGTTGACGTACTGATTCCCGAGGACGACAGAGGCGTTGGTGATAGCACGGGTGAGGACGAACGCGGGGAAGGCTAGTACGCCGACGAGCGGAAGCGACCCGAACGCGAGCGCGACGAGAACGGGAGCGAGGAGGAACCACCGACGAATCCCGATTCGGTCGCGTATCCAGCCTGCCCGGTAACTCGCGGCCGCCGCCGCGAGTGAGAAGACGGCGTACGAGGCGCTGACCGCCGTGTTCGACGCGGACGCCGGAACGCCCAACTCGAGTGCCACGTCGCGGACGATTGGCTGGTCGAAGATGTACGCCATGTTGACGACGCCGAAGAGGAGCGCGAAGTAGACCACGAAGCCTCGAAGCGGTGGCGAAGTCAGTCGCTCTCGAATGACGCGAATCGCCTTCTGTGGGGTGAAGTCACCTCCTGTCGTCCCTGTCTCGGGCACGGAGAGGAGAACCGGAATCCCGAGTGCGGTCACACCTGCAGTCGCGAAGAAGGTGACCGAGTAGGTCGTCGCGTCGGCGATTACCCCACCGGCGAGCGTGGTTACGGCACCGATTGCGAGGCCGACGCCGGTGGCACGCCCACGGACGTTGGCGAACTCCTGTGTCTCGCCCGTCTCGTCGAGTAAGTCGTAGAGCCACGCGTCGTCGCTCCCGGAGCGAAAGGTTTGGCCGACCGCCCACGTCGCGTAGACGATGGCGAACTGGAGAAACGTCGAGGAGAGCCCCATCGCGACCGTCGAGACGGCGATGATGGCGGTTCCGAGCGCCATCGCGGAGCGTCGCCCGAGTCTGTCGCCGACGTATCCAGTCGGGATTTCGCTGGCGACGAGTGCAAGCCACCAGACGCTGTTGAGCGCACCCACCTCGGCGAACGAGAGTCCCCGAGAGCGGACGAACAGAATCCAGATTGCGGCCGTAAACGAGACGAACTCGGTGGTCTTGTAGGCGTAATATTTCGCCACCGGTGAGCGGAGGCCTCGCTCCATTCAGTCGAGTGCCTCGAAGACGACTCGACCCTCTACGACCGTCATCGCGACGCCAATGTCGCGAATCGACTCGGCCCCCCACGGCGACTCGTCGAGGACGACGAGGTCGGCGGCCGCTCCAGGTTCGACGGTTCCCAGCCTCTGTTCGTCGAATCCGGCGTAGGCCCCACCCGACGTGTAGGCACGGAGTGCTTCGGTGACCGACAGGGACTGCTCCGGGTTCGGGTGGTCGGTCGCTAGGTCGACGCCGAGCAACGGCCCAAGCGGCATACAGTCGCTCCCGAACGCGAGCGTGACACCGGCGTCGAGCAAGTCGCGGTAGCGGTTGGTCTGCAGACGGCGCTCGCCGAGGCGAGTGTCGTAGAGGCCACCTTCGTCGGCCCACTTCAGGAAGTTCGGTTGGACCGACGCGACGACACCCAACTTCGCGAACCGTTCGATTGCTTCGTCGGAAGCGAGTTCGACGTGTTCGACGCGATGGCGTGCGGTTTCTGGGTCGGCCGTCTCTTCGTAGGCGTCGAGAACCGTGTCGATTGCCTCGTCGCCGATTGCGTGTGCGGTGAGTTGGTAGCCTGCCTCGTCCGCTTGGGCGACGAGTTCGTGGAGTTCGTCGGGTGAGACGACCCACTGTCCCGTCTCGTCGGGTGCGTCCGCGTACGGTTCGGTCACTTTGGCTGTTCGGCCGCCGAAACTACCATCTGTGAACGTCTTGATACCACCGACGCTGACGAGTCCGTCACCGTGGTTCGTCCGCAGACCGACTTCGTGGAGGGCGTCGAAGTGGTCCGACCAGTAGTTGATGCGAACGCGCAGGTCCAACTCGCCGTCGGCGGCGAGGTCACGGTAGACCTCGGGGGCGCGAGAGCCACGAACCATGTCGTGGACGCCGGTGACACCTCGGGCGTTTGCGTACTCCTGTGCGGCGCGGACGAGCTCGGCCATCTCTTCGCGGTCCGGTTCGGTCGCTTCCCAGAGTACGTCGATTGCTTCTTCGACGATGACGCCGGTCGGCTCACCATCTTCGGTCTGGACGCCCGCCGAGTTCATCTCGTCGCGGAAGCGGTCGAGAACGACGGAGTTGACGCCGGCGGTGTGGAGGTCTTCGCGGAAGGCGACGACCGGTGCTGTGTCGGAGACGCTGTCGAGGTCCTCGCGAGTGAGGTAGCGTGACTCGTCCCACGTGCTCTCGTCGTAGCCGAACCCGAGAATCCACTCGCCATCGTCGCCGAGTTCGTTCGCTCGCTCACCGAGCAGTTCGAGCGCGTCGTCCACTGACTCGGCTTTCGAGAGGTCGGCGTGGACGAGCGACCGTCCGACGTTCGGGAGGTGGGTGTGGGCGTCGACGAATCCGGGCAGGACGACTCGGCCGGCACAATCGACGACTCGCGTCTCGACACCAGCGAGCAGTTCCACGTCGTACGCGCGGCCGACGCGGACGACGTCGCCGTCGCGGATGGCGACTGCTTCGTGCGTCTCGTCCGGTGATTCGAGTGTGTGTACCTCCGCGTTCGTCAGTACGAGGTCCGCTGCCGCAGTCATACGTTCGACCCCGACGCGGGAGGGCAAAATCGTTCGGGATGTGTCGGCAACGTTGCGATGGACCGACTCTGTTGAGAGACTTGATAGCGGTAGTTTGTGGGGATAGGGTGAATCGCGAACTCAAGGCCAGCACAGTTGTGTTCTTCGACGTGACTTGGGATTTATGACAAATCGTGGTTGTGCTTTTACATATGAATAACCCGGTAGACCTCTCGGAGGCTGAAATCCCGCAGAATATCGACCAAACCCGGATTCAAATAGTCGAGCACGAAACTGGCGAGAAGATAGACCGATTCGTCGGAACACAGCCGCCAATTCCTGAACAAGGAGATTTCCTTCAGGTCGGCTGGTGGGATTCAGAGAACGGCGACGTAAGCGAAGACCATGCCGGTCCGTTCCGTGTGATGGACCGCTCGTACTACTATATCGAGCGACGAGACTATGACGAGAACGAAGAGGGACTCATCACGCTCGTCACCATCTCTGTCGTTCCAGCCTGATGATAACCTCTCACCGAGGCCAAGAACCGGAAACCGTTAGGGCAGGGCCAGAATACGTCGAAGCATGACAGACGCCGCGTCCCTCGCAGACCGCGTTCGGGAGGGCGAACTCCGCCTCCACGAACTCGAAGCACACGCCGACGCCGACGTCGCTGCCGAAGCACGCCGCCTCCTCGTCGAAGAGCAGTCGGGTGCGTCGCTCGACTCGGTCGGCAACTACGGTTTCCCCGCCGAAGTCGCAGAGTCGGCCATCGAGAATATGGTCGGAGCGATTCAGGTGCCGATGGGTGTCGCCGGACCCGTGACGGTCAACGGCGGGGCCATCTCGGACGAGAAGTACCTCCCGCTGGCGACCACCGAGGGTGCGCTCCTCGCGTCGGTCAACCGCGGGTGTTCGGTCATCAACGCCGCCGGAGGCGCGACTGCACGCGTCCTGAAATCCGGGATGACCCGCGCGCCGGTGTTCCGCGTCGCCGACGTCGCGGAGGCCGAAGCGCTCGTCTCGTGGACTCGCGACAACTTCGAGAAACTGAAAGCCGCCGCCGAGGAGACGACCAACCACGGCGAACTCCTCGACGTAACCCCGTACGTCGTCGGCAACTCCGTCTACCTGCGGTTCCGCTACGACACCAAAGACGCGATGGGGATGAACATGACCACCATCGCCACCGGGGCCGCCTGCGAAGTCGTCGAAGACGAGACAACCGGGTCGCTCGTCGCCCTCTCGGGGAACCTCTGTACCGACAAGAAACCGGCCGCCATCAACGCCGTCGAGGGACGTGGTCGGAGCGTCACTGCCGACGTTCGCATCCCCCGCGAAATCGTCGAGGAACGACTCCACACCACGCCGGAGGCCATCGCGGAACTCAACACGCGAAAGAACCTCGTCGGGTCGGCGAAAGCCGCGAGTCTCGGCTTCAACGCCCACGTCGCCAACGTCGTCGCCGCGATGTTCCTCGCGACGGGCCAGGACGAAGCACAGGTCGTCGAGGGCGCGAACGCCATCACGACCGCAGACGTGCAGGATGGGGACCTCTACGTCTCCGTCTCGCTCGCCTCGCTCGAAGTCGGGACCGTCGGCGGCGGCACGAAACTGCCGACACAGGCTGAAGGCCTCGATATCCTCGGCATCCGCGGCGGGGGCAACCCTGCCGGGTCGAACGCAGACGCACTCGCAGAGTGCATCGCAGTCGGGTCGCTCGCGGGCGAACTCTCACTTCTCTCTGCGCTCGCGTCGCGACACCTCTCGAGCGCCCACGCGGAACTCGGGCGGTAACTAACCTCGGCCGCGGGGTACTCGGCCCATCGAACGCTTAGCCCAGCATCGAATCACCTATCGTCCCCCAGTGACCGACGTGAACTCCACCGATACGCACCCGGAAATTCACCTATTTTTGAATGAATTACTCCTGTGAATAATTGTTAATCTCGTATCTATCCTACGCTATGCTATGGCAGTGAGACGTGTCGGTGAGGCCGCGGTGGGGAATCTCCGGAGTCCGCGCATCTGGTGGGGTGCCCTCGGACTCCTCTTACTCGGCGTCCTCGCGTGGGTTGGATTCCGATACCTCGGGTGGGTCGTCTTCGGACTGTTCACCTACTACGTCGGTCGGCCAATCACGCGACGACTGCTCCGGCACATTTCCTCGCGGTCGATGGTCGCGGGACTGACGCTGACGTTCATCATCGTCCCAATCTTGCTGTTCATCCTGCTGTTTCTCGGTGTCGCGACGAATCAAGCGCTCCAGATTCTCTCGTCGGACCTGACGACGGCGGTCCTCGACCGACTTCGATTACCGATCGAATCACTCCCGTCCGACCCCGTCGAACTGCTCGTCGTCGTCCTCTCGGACCCCTCGTACTCGTCACTCGTCGAGCAGTTCGGTGGGTTCGTCGGTGTGTTCGCCACGACGCTGTTCAACGTGTTCTTGACGCTCATCTTCGCGTTCTTCCTCCTCGTCGAGGACGTTCGGTTATCGCGGTGGTTCGAAGACAACATCTTCGGCGCTGACTCGCTTGCAGTCGACTACTTCCGCAGTGTCGACAAGGGTCTCACGTCGGTCTACTTCGGGTACACGCTCACCATCTTCGTCGTCATCATCCTCGCGGCCATCATCTACTCAGCGTTCAATTTCTTCGCACCACCTGGAATACGAATCCCGTACGCTATCTTGCTGGCAGTCGTCACCGGCGTGTTCACCCTCATCCCGCTCGTCGGGCGCTCTGTCGTGTACGCGTTTATCGTCGGGATACTGTCGTTAGAGGCGCTCAGCATCGACGCTCAACTCCTCTGGATTCCAGCCGTATTCTTCGTCTCGATGGTGCTCGTCTTCGACAACGTCGTCCGGACCTACATCCGTCCGTACCTTTCGGGGAAGTCGTACCACATGGCTCTCGTCATGTTCGCGTACCTCCTCGGACCGGTCCTCTTCGGTTGGTACGGCATCTTCCTCGGACCGTTGCTGATGGTGTTCACCGTCGAGTTCATCACCAAAATCATGCCACGCCTGGTGAACGATGGCTCAGACCAGATAGACGAGGCGATACCGGAAGTCGGAACCGGTGGTGGGAGCTCCGTCGAATTCGGTGACTCCCCCGACAGAGGCGAGACACCAACCGGGTGAACTCGGAGCGAGTGGTCGACTCTCGGTAGTTCGTCCGTCTGCCGTTCACTTTCAGTCCGAATTCGATATCGAGTTCCCGTCACAACCCCCACACAACTGCCCGAAGTCGTGGAATCGACTGTATGACGATTACCTTCACTTTCACTCTGCATTCGTGGCTCGATTTTAATCCAGTCTCACTGGTACGTTTACGAGCGTCCGTCTGGAGAGCACCGACGGACGTGTCCACACTCCCTTCCCCACCATGTACGCACCCACCTCCAGTACCGACCCCGAATCGGACGACGAGTACGACGAGGTCCAGCGCCTCGCAGTCGCGTTGCGACTCTTGAAGTTGACACTGGGCGTCGTCGCATCGGCGCTCACCATCGCCAAGCTACTCGGCTTCCTCTGAGGGTGCGGCCGGCCGTCTGACCGGTTCCAATGCGGGCCAATCGGGCGGCGAGCGTCGCGTCAGAGCAGACGGTACCGACCGCCCGACTCAGAGACGTCGCCACGACGGCGGAGTTTCTCGAGCAGGTCCCTGGCCTTCTCTTCGGGAACACCGCGTTCGGTGGCGGCGGCGACGACTTCGTCTTCCGTCGGTCTGTCGCCGTCGCGCACCGCATCTTTGACGACGGTCAGTCTGTCGACCGACCCAGACGAACCTGCTCGGCCGCGTTTCGCCTGCTCGCCGGCGTCGAACACTTCGTCGGCGTCGAGTCCCGACCCTTCGAGATACTCTCTGTCGTCGATGCCTGACTCCTCTGCCCGTCTGCCGAGTTCGGAGACGTGTTCTACCTTCGCGAACGCTTCGCTGTTGCCGTGTTTCTTCGCCAAGAGCGCCGCTCTCGCCTGTCGCGCTGCGTCCCGGTCTTCAGACTCGAAGAACCGCCGGAGTTTCTTCGTCTGATGTCGCCGTCCACATCGAGGACAGGTCGCCGTCTTCGACGCACGAGGGTCCGAGAGCAACCACATATTCGCACAGTCCGTACACCCGACAACCGCGTACATGCAGGTGAGTTGCTCGGCATCCGGTTTGAACGTTCGGGGGAGGTCGTCGGGTTCGAGCGCCCTCCCCGTCGGATTTATCTCGGCCGCGAGTGCCTTGTCAGCATGGACCGACGCTCCATCGACGACGTAGAACCGACCGAAGCGGCCGACGACGTGTTTCTCGCACTCCTCGCTGGCGGCGAGAAGATGAACGTCCAGCACTTCCGTATCGAACCCGGTGCGTCGGTGCCGGTCCACGACCACCCACACGAACAGGTCGGATACATCGTCGCCGGCGAGTTGACCTTCGTCGTGGGCGACGAGGGCGAAGAGATAGTCGTCGGCCCCGGCGACGCTTACTCACTCGCCGGCGGGGAACCACACGGTGCAGAGAACCGTGGCGACGAAACGGTCGTCGGAATCGACGTGTTCTCACCGCCCCGTGACAACCCGCCGTGGATGGACTGACCGTCGAATCGAACGATACTGTCACGTCTGGCAATCCCGGACGTGTCGATTTGCGGGAGAAAGCATTTATCAATAGGTTGTAATTAGACTGCTGACGGTAGTCACTAACTATGCCCTCCACCCGCGTATCTCAGCTATGGCTAGCGCACAGCCCGCCGACCGAAACCCCGCCCAGGCCCGCTCTCGTACGGCGATGAGTCGGATGTCTCTCTCACGGAACCCGTGGGTCTGGGTGTTCGTCGGCGTCTGGGCAGTGTTCGTGAGTGCACTCCACTTCGGTGGCCTCGAATACGGTATCTACACCCAGATTTGGTGGTGGGACTTGCTCACCCACTCGCTGTCTGGATTCGGTGTCGCCGGAGTCCTCTTCATCGTCTTCCCGCGGACGTTCGACGGCGCGCACGCGCCAGTCGTCGTCGCAGCAATCATCTTCGCCATCGGTGCCGGGTTCGAGGTGTACGAGTACCTCTTCAAGGATTTCTGGTACGGATGGTCGGCGGCGTACTACGCCGAAGACACCGCCACAGACCTCGTCGTCGACGTGGTCGGTGGACTCGGCTTCCTCGTCGCTATCGACGCCGTGGTCAGACTGACGGACACCCCAGCGGACGTTCCGACCGAATCTCAACCCTCGGTCACCCAAACGAACCTGCGGTCTGATGGTGGTGGCCGCTCGGGTCTCGGCGCTGGCTCGAACGACTCGGCCGACTCGAACGACCGTGACGCGTCACCCCGGCGCTGACGCCACTTCCCTCGACGAGTTCGGATTAAATTAACCGAGAACCAGTTGCTCCGACTGAATAACGTACATATCTCAGATTCCCGTTGTCCCCGTATGGGAACGCTCGGCCACCGCCTTCGAACACAGACACACGTAACCACGCTCGGCGCACTGCGCTGCTCACGCCACGAATGCTGAAGCGGGCGTGGGACCAGATGGTGGTACCGCGGTGGGAAGAACGTCCGCGAGAGATGAGCGTCGTCGTGGCGTGGGGTGGTGCCGTCACGCTCACCCACTTCACGAGCATGGCACTGTACCTCTACACACGAATCTGGTGGTGGGACCTCTTCGTCCACGCCGCCTCCGGGTTCGGTGTCGCCGCCCTGTTGTACGTCTTCAAACCGCGACTGCTCAGGTCACCTGTCGCCTTACTCGTCGTCCTCCCGATGGCCGTCGCCGCTATCGGAACGTGGTTCGAAGTGTACGAGCGACTCTTCACCGACTTCTGGGTCGAGTGGACGACGGCGTACTATCTCGAAGACACGTGGGCCGACATCGTGGCAGACACTGCTGGTGCAGTCGTCTTCGGCGTGGTTCGGCCGCTGTGGAGTCGCCTGCGAGGCTGAGTCGAGACTCGGGGCGCGAAAGAAGAGAGAAACCGGTGGGAACCGGCGTGGGTCGAATACGGCTGGCTTACGCCAATTCGTGAATGTTCTCGACGACCTTGTCGGCGTACTCGCTCGTCGCGAGTTTGTTGCCGCCTTCGATCTGGCGGTGAAGGTCGTACGTGACGTCGCCTTCGGAGATGGTCTTCTCGACAGCGTCGCGGATGAGTTGGCCGGCGTCCTTCCAGCCCATGTACTCGAACATGAGACGGCCGGAGAGAATCATCGCGGTCGGGTTGACCTTGTCCTCGCCTGCGTACTTGGGCGCAGAGCCGTGGACGGGTTCTGCGAGACAGAGCCCTTCACCGAAGTTCGCACCGGGTGCGATGCCGAGGCCACCGATCTGTGCGCCTGCGGCGTCGGACATGTAGTCGCCGTTGAGGTTCATCGTGGCGATGACGTCGTAGTCGGCGGTGCGGGTGAGAAGCTGCTGGAGCATGTTGTCGGCGATACGGTCCTTGACGACAACCTTGTCCTCGGGCTTCTCGCCGTCGTACTCTTCCCAGAGTTCGTCTTCGGTGATGGTGACGTCGCCGAACTCCTCTGCGGCGAGTTCGTAGCCCCAGTCACGGAAGGCACCCTCGGTGAACTTCATGATGTTCCCCTTGTGGACGAGAGTGACGGAGTCACGGTCGTTCTCGAGGGCGTACTCGATTGCTTCGCGGACGAGACGCTTCGTCCCGAACTCGGTGATGGGCTTGATGCCGATGCCGACCGGGCCGTCGTGGATGACGCCCGTGGCGCCCATCTCCTCTTCGACGAACTCTTTGACCTGCTGGACTTCGTCGGTACCGGCTTCCCACTCGATGCCGGCGTAGACGTCCTCGGTGTTCTCACGGAACGTGACCATATCCATCGCCGACGGGTTCTTGACGGGCGACGGGACGCCGTCGAGGTGGTAGGTCGGGCGGACGTTCGCGTACATGTCGAGCTTCTTGCGGAGCGCGACGTTCAGCGAGCGGAAGCCTGCACCGACAGGCGTCGTGAGCGGGCCTTTGATGGCGACACGGTGGTCGCGGATGGCGCTGACGGTGTCTTCGGGGAGGTTCTCGTCGTACTTGTCGCGGGCGGACGCGCCGGCGTAGACGCGCATCCAGGATACAGAGCGACCGGTTGCTTCGGCAGCAGCGTCGAGAACCTTCTGTGCGGCGGGGCCGACGTCCGTTCCGATTCCGTCACCGTGGATGATGGGGATAATCGGGTTGTCGGGGACAGAGAGCTCGCCGTCCTCGAACGTAATCTTCTCGCCGTCTTCAGGAACCTCAATCTGGTCGTAACTCATGAACAATCAGGAGTTTTCATCGCGGTGTAAAAGTCCTGCCGTTCTCCCGCTCGTTCTGCAATATTCACCGACTCTCGTCGCCTGTCGACACGTTTACCCACGCCCTCCGAGTGAACCAACGTATGCGAATTATCGTTCACGGGGGCGCCGGTGGAGCACCCGACGAACCGGAACCGAGGCAGGCAGTCCTGGACGAGGCGGCCGCAGCAGGTGTCGCAGAATCGGACCCACTGTCGGCCGTCGAATCTGCCATCAGGGTACTCGAATCCGACCGTCGATTCAACGCGGGCGTCGGCGGTGCTGTTCAGTCCGACGGTGTCGTCAGGACTGACGCAGGCACGATGACGAGTGACCGACGTGCCGGTGCCGCGTCGGGGATGGAAGGCGTCGAACACGCTGTCTCCGTCGCCCGAGCGGTCCTCGAAGAGACGCCACACGTGCTGTTGGCTGGCGACCCGGCAGTCGAGTTCGCTGCAGACGTTGGTGTCGAGACTGACGTCGACCTCTTCACCGACGAGACGCGAGCGCGATGGGAGGCCGCTGACGCCCCCGATGGGTCACCACGAGAACACCTCGACTGGCTCGCAGACCGATTCGGCGGCAGTACGAGCGACCCGACAGCAGAAGCGAGCGATGGGCACCTCTCGGCGAAGGACGCTCACCGTCCCGACCACGACGAATCCGAGGGAACCTCGGCAGGCAGTGCCCACTCGCCTCGCGATGCTCGCCTTCCCGGCCACGACACAGTGGGTGCAGTCGCAACCGACGGCGACACGTTCGCGTCGGCGACTTCGACCGGCGGGCGATGGTTCGCGCTCGCTGGCCGAGTCGGTGACGTGCCGCAAATCGGCTCTGGCTTCTATGCGTCGCCGGCCGGTGGAGCGTCGACGACGGGTGCGGGTGAGGATATCGCTCGCGTGACGCTCGCTCGACGGGCAGTCCGACATCTCGAACGTGGCTGTGACGCACAGACCGCTGCGGACCTCGCTATCGAGGAGTTCGGTGAGCTCACCGGGTCGTCTGCCGGCATCATTCTCCTGGACGACGAGGGGTTCGGGTCGGCATTCAACTCCGATGGGATGCAGACGAGTACGGCGACACGATAAGCAAGTACGGCGACACGATACGCAAGTACGGCGACACGATACGCAAGTACGGCGACACGAGACCACTCCCAGCGCGGCGGTCGTTCGTCAGTGCGTTTTTTCCACTACGCTCTCCCCAGTACGTTCTTTCTCCACTACGTTCTTCGCCAGTACGTTCTTTCTCTGTCGGGCCTATTCGACACGTATGAGCGAGTGGACTGTCGACGACGTGCCCGACCTCTCCGGAAAGACCGTCATCGTCACGGGGGCGAACAGTGGAATCGGGTTCGAGGCGACGAAAGCGTTCACGGAGAGCGGCGCTCACGTCGTCATGGCCTGTCGAAGTCTCGACCGAGGGAACGCGGCGATGGCCGAGATTCGAAGCGACGTGCCGGCGTCTTCGCTGTCGGTCGCCAAACTCGACCTCGCAGACCTCGATTCAGTCCACCGGTTTGCCGACGAGTTTGCGGCCGACTACGGGTCACTTCACGTGCTTTGTAACAACGCAGGTGTGATGGCGATACCGCGCAGAGAGACCCAACAGGGGTTCGAAACGCAGTTCGGCGTCAATCACCTCGGACATTTCGCACTGAGCGCTCGGTTGTTTCCGCTCCTCCGAGACACCCCTGGGGAGACGCGTCTCGTCTCGGTATCGAGCGGCCTCCACGAACGCGGCCGGATGAACTTCGACGACCTCCACGGTGAGCGTCGATACGACGAGTGGGACGCCTACGCGCAGAGCAAACTCGCAAACCTCCTGTTCGCGTTCGAACTCGACCGCCGACTGACCGCCTCGGGTATCGACGACGTCTCGAGTGTGGGTGCACATCCCGGCTACGCCGCCACGAATCTCCAAGTTCGAGGCCCCGAAGAAACCGGGTCGACCGTTCGACTGTTACTGAGCAAACTCGGGAACGCCATCTTCGCCCAGTCGGCGGCGAACGGCGCGCTCCCACTCCTCTACGCGTCGGTCGAGTCAGAGGTGGAAAGCGGGTCGTACGTCGGCCCACAGGGTCTCTTCGAAATGCGTGGCTATCCGGGCGTCACAGAACCGAGTGAGCGTGCCAGAGACCCAAAAGCTGCAGCGAGACTGTGGGACGTGTCCGAGGAGTTGACCGACACACGATTCCGGCTTGCGTGACTGTCTGTAGACACGGCTATTCGTAGTTCACAGGACGTCTCTCCGGCGAGATGTCCAAATACTGGCGAGTGCTATGGGAGGACATGACAACAGAAGCTATCGCAACTGACGCGTTCGCCACGGCAGTCGTCTCCTCGTGCCGAACGACGCTCGGTGACTCGCTTCGGAGCGTCGTCTACTTCACTCGTGACGATTTCGAGGTCCTCTACGTCAGGAAAGACCTCTACGACGACGACGAATCGATGCGGGCAGTGAAGGCTGACCTCGTCGAAAGCGAACGGACCGCGTTCGGCCCGCAGGAGACCTACGACCGCACCGACGGCCCCACTGGCACCGGCCCCGGTTTCGGTGAGTACGAATTTACCCTCCGCGTGTTCTCCGACGGGTTCGTCGGCCGTGTCGTCGGTGGCGACCACGGCGTCATCGTGACCACCGACGAACTCGAACTCACCGAGTTCGAGGAGATGGAAGTCGCAATTCGACGGATGCTCGAAGACGAATCGGCCGAATAGGTCGCTCTCCCAGCAGCGGTCGACGCTTGCTCACCCGCGATGCACAGCCAAGCAACTCGTTTTTGTAACCCCAAACAATACGAGTGTGTATGACCGACTCAGCGGCCGACAGCATCACCGTCTACTCGGATTACGTCTGTCCGTTCTGTTATCTCGGGCGTGAGTCCCTCGAGCGGTATCAGGACTCGCGCGACGAGGAACTCGCAATCGACTGGCACCCGTTCGACCTGCGAAGTCAGAAGCGTCGCCCGGACGGAACCATCGACTTCTCCGTCGACGACGGCAAAGACGACGACTACTACGACCAGGCGAAACAGGGTGTTCGACGCCTGCAGGACCGATACGACGTCGAGATGGAACAGGAGATAGCGACCGACGTCGACTCGCTTCCAGCACAGGTGGCGTCGTACTACGTGAAACAGCACTACGACAACGAGACGTGGCTGACGTTCGACGTCTCCATCTTCGAGGCACTCTGGCAGGACGGTGCCGATATCGGCGACGAGGACCTCCTCGTCGAACTCGCCGAAGACGCCGGACTCGACGGTGACGAGATTCGCTCTGCCCTCGACGACGACGGCCTCTTCGAAGAGGTTCGCGAGCAGTTCGCCGAAGCACAGCGACACGGTGTCACCGGCGTCCCGACGTTCGCCTACGAGGGGTACGCTGCCCGCGGTGCGGTTCCACCGGAGCAGTTAGAACGACTCGTCGAAGGTGAGTGAGCACACGGTGAGAGAGGCGGGATTTTCGATAGACACCTCCCCCACGGGTCTGTGCTCGGGGCGGTCAGTGGAGCGCTGGCTAGGTTAATCGTGTTAGCTGACGTACCTGTAGTATGGCCAACCGACACCACCGTTGCAACCTGTGTGGAAAGGACTTCGATGCAGGTGACCAACTGAAAGACCACGTGAAACGACGCCACCCAAAAGACGACGTACGATGGTGGGTCGTCGTCGAAGACCCGACGAAAGACCTCAAATTCTCTCGCTGAGTGAGTCGGACGAGTCTCCCGACTCACGCGAGGTGTGTCTCGAACCAATCGGCGGCGAGTTCGGCCACCTGCTCCAGTTCGCTGGGGTCTTCGAAGAGGTGACCGGCGCCGGGAATCACCTCCAGTGATTTCTCGCAGTCGAGTCGTTCGTACGACGAGCGGTTGAGTCCGAGTACGGGTTCGTCTGCCCCACCGACGATGAAAAGCGTAGGTGCGGTGACGTCCGCCAGTCGTTCGTCTGCGAGGTCGACGCGTCCACCGCGAGAGACGACCGCGTCCGTCTCCTCACCGAGTTCGGCCGCAGCGAGCAGTGCCGCCGCGGCGCCCGTACTCGACCCGAAGTACCCAATCTTCAGGGCTCGCGTCTCGTCTCGACTGCGTATCCACTCCGTCGCGGCGAGGAGTCGTTCGACCAACAGCGGGATGTCGAACCGCGTCTCGTACGTCTCGTCTTCTCGTTCGGTCAAGAGGTCGAACAGAAGCGTTCCGACTCCTCGCTTCCGGATGACCTCCGCGACGTAGTTGTTCCGTGGACTCTTCCGACTGCTTCCACTGCCGTGTGCGAAGACGACGAGGCCGGTGGCCCCCTCCGGAATTCCGAGGTCTCCGTCGAGTTCGACGCCATCAGCAGGTATCGTAACTGGCGTGAGTGTCGTGTCAACCATACGGACAGATATGTCGTGTGGTACCTTATTTCTGTACGCTCACAGCACTGTCAGTGCCGAAATCGACGTTTCAGCCGGGGCGACGTTCGGATTTTACACAATTAATATTAATAGTTCATGTCGTGTAGTCTCAGAAGCACATGGTGAGTGTTAACGAACTACGTACGATGTACGAGCAGATGGTGACTGCTCGGTATTACGAAGAACGACTCCAAGAAGAGTATCTGGTCGGGAAACAACCGGCGTTCGACATCTCGGCGGGACCGATACCGGGTGAACTTCACCTCGCCGCTGGACACGAATCTTCGGGTGCTGGTGTCTGTATCCACCTCCGAGACGACGACACGGTGACGGCGCCACACCGGCCACACCACATCGCCATCGCGAAAGGGGTGGACCTGAAGAAGATGACCGCCGAAATCTTCGGCCGAAAGACGGGGCTCTCCAAAGGGAAAGGCGGTCACATGCACCTGTTCGACCCGGACGTCAACTTCGCGTGTTCGGGCATCATCGCGCAAGGCTGCCCGCCGGCGGTCGGTGCGGCGATGGCCGCGAAGAAACGACACACGGACTCCGTGGCCGTCGCGTTCCTCGGTGATGGCGCGATCAACCAGGGTGGGTTCTTCGAGTCGCTCAACCTCGCCAGCGTCCAGAACCTGCCCGTCGTCTTCGTCATCGAAGACAACGACTGGGCGATTAGCATGCCGAAACACCGCGTGACCGACGTGACAGACGGCTCACAGCGTGCCGACGGGTTCACCATGCCGGGAGAACGAGTCGATTCAGACGACGCTGTCGCCGTCTACGAGGCGGCGGGGCGAGCAATCGCACGCGCTCGTGATGGCAACGGACCGACGCTCCTCGAAGTGCAAGTTCACCGCCGGATGGGTCACTTCATGGGCGACGCCGAAGCGTACCGACCGGAGTCGGATATCAGTCACTCCAAGCGACGTGACTCTATCGAACGCCTCGCCGAGGACCTGCGGGCACACGGTGTCGAGGACGACGAGATAGACGAGATTCGCGAGCGGGCACACGAACGCGTGGACGAAGCCATCGCGTGGGCCAAAGAACAGCCCGAGCCGGACCCGTCGGAGGCGTACGAAGACGTCTTTACGAATCCGCCAGCGCAGGCGACGACCGATGGAGGGTACTCAGACAGCGGAAGCACGTCGGACGCAGCAGCCGACGGAGGTGAGCAATAATGGCGACTGAATCACGAGACGTTACGCAAGCGACAGAGACGGACCGAGAACTGACGATGAGCAGAGCGATGGTCGAAGCCATCGCGTGGGAGATGCGGGAGAACGACGAGGTGTTCTACATGGGCGAAGACGTCGCCGAATACGGCGGCATCTTCTCCAGTACGACCGGCCTCTTAGACGAGTTCGGCCCCGACCGAATCATGGACGTTCCCATCAGCGAGACTGCCTTCCTCGGTGCTGCGGTCGGCGCGGCACAAGCCGGGATGCGCCCGATTGCCGAACTGATGTTCGTCGATTTCTTCGGCGTCGCGATGGACCAAATCTACAACAACATGGCGAAGAACACCTACATGAGCGGTGGGTCGTTTTCCGTCCCGATGGTGCTGACGACCGCTGTCGGCGGCACCTACAACGACGCTGGGCAACACTCCCAGACGCTCTACGGGACCTTCGCTCACCTCCCAGGGATGAAAGTCGTCGTCCCGAGTACGGCCTACGACGCCAAGGGCCTGATGCACAGCGCCATCCGCGACGACGACCCGGTGGTGTACATGTTCCACAAACGCCTCATGGGTCTCGGATGGATGCCGTCTCCATCCGGCCCGAAGACGCCCGTTCCGGAGGAAGATTACACGATTCCGTTCGGTGAGGCAGACATCAAACGTCACGGCAACGACGTGACCGTCGTCACGCTCGGACTGCACGTCCACCGCGCGCTCGACGCGGCGAGTCAACTCGAAGACGACGGCATCGACGCGGAAGTCATCGACCTTCGGACGCTCGTCCCCCTCGACACCGAGACGATTCTCGACTCGGTTCGGAAGACTGGGAAACTGCTCGTCGTGGACGAAGATTACCAGTCGTTCGGCGTGACGGGTGAAATCATCGCTCGTGCGGCAGAAGGCGCGCTCGACGACCTCTCGGAGGTCAAGCGGCTGGCCATCCCGGACGTGCCGATTCCCTACGCTCGCCCGCTGGAAAACGAGGTCAACCCGAGTACGGATAAAATCGCGGCGGCCATCCGCGAACTCCACGAATGACGGGGACACCGAACTCATACGGAGGCCGTCGGTGACCGAAGACGTCGACGTCGACTCGGCGGCCATCTGGCCCGCCGACGCCGAGGACGTAGACGAAGGCTACCTCGCCAACTGGTTCGTCCGCGAAGGCTCTGCGGTCGACGAAGGTGAGACCATCGGCGAGATGCAAGTCGAGAAGGTGAGTATCGACGTGACCGCACCGACGAACGGGACGGTCACCGAACTCGTCGTCGCAGAAGGTGGCGAGTTCACCCGCGGCGACGTCGTCGCTCGGATTCGACCGAGCGCGTAACCGGTCGCTTCGACCCGTGGTTCAACACGGCGACACCTCGTCGCCGCTGGTGCGCCGCACACTCGTGTTATTCATGAGATAGAACGCTTCCGAGACGAGGTCTGCTTCTTCGCCTTCTTTGCTGTACCAATATGGGTGGGTGACGTCCACGACGACCCCGTCTGCAGAACGCTCGACGACGGTGGCCTCTCTGCTCGCCGTCGACGGTGTCGTCCCCCAACTGAGGAGACACGAGGCGTTCTGCAGTCGTGAGTCGAGGTACGCCTCCTCGGCGGCGAGTGCGCGGGCTTCGGCGTCCTCGTCCGTGACCTCGGCGAAGGGTATCTCGGTCTGGGACGCTGGAGTCGTCGTCTGGTCTTCGGTCGTCTCGGAGTGAGTCGTGTTGGTCGATTCACTCTCAGTCTCTGGCGCTTCGCGGAGACATCCGGCAAGTCCAACTCCGGAGACGAGGGTGGCACCGACACGCGTGAGCAGACTCCTTCGGGAGTGAGTGGAGGGCATAGAACCGTCTGTGTAGAGCCGCGCAATATGTCTTCGGTCTAACTAGTCTGGCGGACGAACCGAACTCGGCAGACCCGTCACGACTCGTGTTGGTCGTCTCTCGCTCGTTCGGTCTCTGCTATCGCCCGGTCCATCAGCACGCGGTGTGCTTCTCTCACCTCGCCATCGTCTGGTGGGTGACACTGTTCGTAACGCCCTTCGGAGTCCATCTCCCAGCGCCGACGGTTGTCAGAGAGCAGTGCGTCGAGAACGGCTTCGAGTTCGACCCGCAGCGACGGGTCGACGACGGGTGCGATGGCTTCGACCCGGCGGTCGAGGTTCCGCGTCATCCAGTCGGCAGACCCGACGTAGTACTCGGGGTCGCCGTCGTTGTGGAAGTAGAAGATACGCGAGTGTTCGAGGAACCGCCCGACGACGCTCGACACCGAGATAGTATCTGAGATACCGTCGATTCCCGGTCGGAGACGGCAGATACCGCGGACCACGAGGTCGATATCGACGCCGGCCATCGACGCCTCGTAGAGCTCGCGGACCATCTTCGGGTCTTCGAGTGCGTTCATCTTGGCGACGATTCGGGCGTCCCGTCCCGCTCGGGCGTTGTCTGCCTCGCGCCGGACGAGTCGAGTCATCTCTTCGCGGAGGTTGGTCGGTGCGACCAGCAGTTTACGGTAGGTGTCGTGCCGCGAGTGACCGGTGAAGAAGTTGAACAGGCGCACCAGGTCGTGGCCGATGTCGGGGTCGGCGGTGAACAACCCGAGGTCGGTGTAGAGTTTGGCTGTCTGTGAGTGGTAGTTACCCGTCGAGACGTGAGAGTAGAGTTGGACGCCGTCGCCTTCCTCGCGGACGACGAGTGCCGTCTTCGTGTGCGTCTTCAGGCCGATGGTCCCGTAGGCGACGTGGATACCCTCTTCTTCGAGTCGGCGGACCCACCGGAGATTGTTCTCCTCGTCGAATCGGGCCTTGAGTTCGACCATCACGGCGACCTGTGTCCCGTTCTTCGCCGCCTCGATGAGCGTCTCGATGACCTCCGAATCGGGTGCAGTCCGGTAGATAGTCGCCTTGATGGCGAGGACGTTGGGGTCGTTCGCTGCTGCTTGGAGGAACGTCCCAACCGTCCCGGTAAACGAGTGATACGGGTGGTGGACGAGGACGTCTTTTCGGGCGATTTCGGCAAAGAGCGTGTCCGGGTCGTCTACCGAGAGACTGGCAAATCGCGGGTGCGGTTGGGGGTGCCACGGTTCGACCTCCAGTTCGGGGCGGTCGAGGTCGAACAGGGCCGTCACCCCCGTGAAGTCCATCGGAATCTCCCGTTCGAACAGTTCTCTGTCGTCGAGGTCGAGTTGCTCGACGAGGAGGTCTCGGACCGCAGTTGGGGTATCTGCTTCCACTTCGAGTCTGACGACAGTCGCGAAGCGACGCTGTCGGAGGACGTCTTCTATCATCGCGATGAGGCCCTCGGCGACCTCCTCGTTCCGCCGGACCTCGGCGTTTCGCGTCACCCTGAACAGCGACGTGTCGACGATTTCGACGTTCGGAAACAGCAAGTCGAGATTGTGTTCGATGATGCGTGCCAGCGGGACGAACCGTTTGGTCCCGTCGGCGTCGCTGGACGACTCGGAGTCGATTCGCGCATCGGTGTCGCCGCCGGCGTGTGCACCGACACTGACGAGTTGTGGTCTGTTCCCCGGAACTTTCACGCGGGAGAACTTCGTCGGTTCGTCGTCGTGTTCTCTCGTGAGGACGGCGAGCGACAGCGAGAGGTTCGAGATGAACGGAAACGGGTGTGCCGGGTCGAACGTGAGCGGTGTGAGCGTCGGAAGGACCGCGGCCTCGAAGTAGTCTCGGAGCGCGGCCTGTTCGTCCGACGAGAGCGTCTCGTAGGCGACGATTTCGATACCGACATCTGCGAGGGCAGGGCGGACGAGTTCTTCGAAACAGGCGGTCTGTTGGTCCAACAGGTCGCGAGCGCGTTCTAAGACGAGTCGCCACTGTTCGTGTGGTGTCCGGCCGTCGGGCGACAGTTCCGTCACGTCGGCGGCAATCTGCTGTTTCAACCCACCGACGCGTTTCATGAAGAACTCGTCGAGGTTGTTGGTGAGAATCGAGAGGAACTTCACCCGTTCGAACAGTGGGTTTCGCTCGTCGAACGCCTCGTTGAGTACGCGTTCGTGGAACGAGAGTTCGCTGAGTTCACGGTTGAGATACAGCGTCGCGTCCGAGAGGTCCACGTCGTCTGTGGCCGGTGGCGTGTCCACGAGGTCGCTGACTCGAACGGGTGCTGTCGTCGGGCGCTGGCTACCGGTCAGCCCCCCGTTGGGTTCGTATCTGTCTCCACCGTGGGCCTCGTCTTCGGACATCGATCGAGAGAATATGGTACCGCAGTGAACTTTACTTCGACGCCTGTCCGGGACGCCTCGTCGGCGTCACGCGAGTGCCGGTTGTCGTGGTTCGACGATTTTCGAGTCTTTGCGCGACTCGTGGGTCACCTCGACGTCGACAGAGACGAGTTCGTCGGCGTGGAGGTCGTAGGCGGTGAGTGCGCCGCCGTAGACTGCGCCAGTGTCGAGTCCCATCGCGTATCTGTAGATGGCGGGGTGGGCCATGACGGTGTGGCCGAAGAAGACTCGGTCGGGGCCGTCGTACTGTTCGAACCAGAACGGACCGTCGTAACTGTCGCCGGGGTTCATCGCACGGGTGTTTTCGAGCGCCTCGACGTCGTGTTCTTCGAGCGGGACGTCGGGGTGGACGCCGCCGTGGACGACGAGCGCGCCCTCCCACGAAATTGCGACCGGGAGGCTCTCTATCCACGCCAGGTCGTCGTCGGTGAGCGCGTCGATCTCTTTCGTGCCGCGGATGAGTTTCTCTTCGTTGTTGCCGCGGACGGTGAGGAAGTTGTCACGTTCGCGGACGAAGTCCACCACGCCCTTGCTGTCGGGGCCTTTCCGGACGAGGTCGCCGACGAAGACCACCAGGTCGTCGTCGGAGGGGTCGATGCGGTCGACGAGACGTTCGAGTGCGGGCAGACACCCGTGGACGTCGCCGACGACGTACACGCCGTCCCACTCGTTGATGTTGACTCGCAGGTGCTGGTCTGCGACGTCGGGGTGGAAAGTTGGCACAGGCATTGAACTCTCTCTGTCTCAAGACTCGGCAGTTAAGAAAGAGTTACTAGTTCCAGAACATTGTGCTATATAGTCACGGCCAAGACACTCGTGCACGCAGAAAAGAGCGCGGTGACGTCACGCCACTCGTCCCGCAATCGCTTTCCGGCGGGACCCCGAATCCGGGGACATGAGCATCGGACCCCTCGACGACGAGACGGTCGAAAAGTATCGAGAGGCAGGAACGGTCCTCCAGACGGTGTTAGACGAATCGGCCGAGATGGTCGAACCCGGCGTCACGCACCTCGAAGTGGCCGAATACGCAGAGGAACGCATTCGAGAACTCGCAGACGGGTGTGCGTTCCCGGTCAACATCAGCGTCAACGAAGAGGCGTCACACGCGAGTCCCGGACGCGACGACGACACCGTCTTCGGCGAGGACATGGTCTGTCTGGACATCGGCGTCCACGTCGACGGCTACATCGCCGACTCGGCGGTGACCGTCGACCTCTCGGGCAACGACGAACTCGTCGAATCCGCCGAAGAGGCGCTCGACGCTGCCCTCGACATGGTCGAAGCGGGCGCACACACCGGGAAAATCGGTGCCGAAATCGAAGACGTGATTCGTGGCTACGGCTACACGCCGGTTCTCAACCTCTCGGGCCACGGCGTCGAACAGTGGGACGCCCACACCGACCCGACGATTCCGAACCGTGGTGCCGACCGCGGCGTCGAACTCGAAGTCGGTGACGTCATCGCAATCGAACCGTTCGCCACCGACGGCTCCGGCAAAGTCACCGAAGGGTCGAAAAACGAGATTTACAGCCTCGTCCACGACCGGTCGGTCCGCGACCGGATGTCGCGTAAACTCCTCGACGAGGTCCGCGAGAAGTACAAACTGCTCCCCTTCGCCGCCCGCTGGTTCGAAGGCGGTCGCTCGGAGATGGCCATTCGCCGACTCGAACAACAGGGCGTCCTGCGTGGCTACCCCGTCCTGAAGGAAGAAGAAGGTGCGATGGTCGGCCAAGCAGAAGACACCGTCATCGTCACCGAAGACGGCTACGAGAACATCACCCGGTGAGGCAACCGGGGGTCAGAAACCGAAACTGCTTGCATCCCCCCGTTCGTTACCCCAGATATGGACCAACTGTTCGCCCCGTGGCGTATCGACTGGGTGACGCGGGACGACGACCAAGACGGTGACGAAGAGCGGCCCGACGACTACTGTCCGTTCTGTGCGCTTCCCGAACGCGACGCCGACGCCGAGAGCAACATCGTCGCTCGCTCCGAACACTCGTTCGTCCTCCTCAACAACTATCCGTACGCCCCCGGCCACGTGATGGTCATTCCGTACCACCACACCGGCGACTTCGCCGACCTCTCGGACGAAGAACTCCTCGACCACGCCCGACTGAAGTCGCGGACGCTCGACGCGCTCGACGCCGCATTCGACCCCGACGGGTTCAACGCTGGCGAGAACCTCGGTGGGTCGGCCGCTGGCGGGTCTATCGACGACCACCTCCACACGCACGTCGTCCCGCGGTGGAACGGCGATACGAACTTCATGCCGGTCGTCTCGGATACGAAAGTCATCGTGCAGGCACTCGACGACTCGTACGACCACCTCCACGACGCCTTCAGTGAGCTCGATGGGGCCGTCACCGACGGTGACGACTCGGCGGTTTTCTTCGAATTAGACTGACTCAAAAACTCTTGTGAGTGCCGTCTAAACGGCTGCTATCACCCGAAGCGCATTTCAACCCCACTCCCGAAAGCCAGGGTAATGGAACGGAAACAGGCTATCCGTCGGGTCGGCCTCGTCGTCCTCCTGGCGAACGTCTTGCTCGTCCTCGGGAAGGGGGCGGTGTGGTGGACGACGGGTAGTCTGGCAGTGGGGTCCGAAGCGGTGAACAGTCTCGCTGACGCCATCTACAGCACCATCATCCTCGCCGGACTCTATCTGACGACGAAACCGCCGGACTTCGAACACCCGCACGGTCACGAGCGAATCGAACCGTTCGTCTCGCTGTTCGTCGCCGTCGGTGTGTTCGCAGCAGGTGGCGCGATTCTCTGGCAGAGTACCAATAGCATCCTCGCTGGCACGTACGGCGGGACGGCGGGAACGCTCGGTGTCGTCATCCTCGTCGCCGCTGGCGTGTTCAAATACCTCCTCTATCGCTACTGCTACGGCGTCGGCCGCGAGCGAAACTCACCGGCGCTCGTCGCCGCCGGACTCGACAACCGAAACGACATCCTCACCGCGGGAGCGGCACTCGTCGGCGTCCTCGGTGCACAGTACGGCTATCCGATTTTAGACCCACTCGCCGCGATGTTCGTCTCGTTCGGCATCGTCTACACGGGATACGAAATCGTCCGCGACAACGTCAACTACCTCGTCGGTGCCGCCCCACCAGAGTATCTGCGCGAACTCATCGTCCAGCGTGCGCTCTCGCACCCGGACGTTCAGGGCGCTCACGACGTCGTCGCCCACTACGTCGGCCCGGAAATCGACGTGAGCCTCCACATCGAAGTCGAAGGCGACATGACGCTCCACGAGGCCCACGACATCGAGACGTGGGTCGTACAGGCGATTCGCGACATCGACGAAGTCGACGACGTGTTCGTCCACATCGACCCGAAGGAACTCGGAGAGTGGAAAGACGGTCCAGAAGACGAACGATACACTCCGTACACACCGGACGGGAGTGGAGAGGAGTAGCGGTCTCGGCCGGGCTCGGTTGAACGCGGTGGGCTCGGTTGAACGCGGTGGGCTCGGTTGAACGCGGCGGGCTCGGTTGAACGCGGCGGGCTCGGCGTTCAGAGTCGCTTTTGCAGTTCGAGGCGCAGGTTTCCGAGATACGGCACGTGGAACTGTGCTTTCGCCTCGACCCACTCGGGTTTGACGGGTTGGGCGATACCGCTCGCCTGGTCGTAGTAGCCGTTGTTGTCACCGCGAGTGATGTACCCCGCGTGTGGTGCAGGGCAGTTCAGTAACTCGTCACAGGAGTCGGCACCGCGGACGTACGACTCGTTTGCCTCGTCGTACCAGTTCTCGCCCGCATCGACGTAGAACACCGCACGGTGGATAATCGGCGACCCGTGTCTCGACGGGGGCGCATACACGATGACGTCGCCTTGGCCACCGATTCGACTGTATCGCTCGCTCGCGGTCACCGTCACGATACCGTGTTCGTCAGCGGCCGCCCCAGCGAACCGCGACTCGTCGGAGACGACCACGAGGTCACCGCGTTCGAGGTGCGGTTCCATACTCTGGCTTTCGACGGCGACCATCGGCGGCCAGACGCCCGTGGCGGCGAAGAGAACAGCACCGAGGAGAATCACACCGAGAAGCGTACGTAGCACGTCTCCGGCGACGAGACGCGAGAGGGGAGGGCTATCGGAGGACACACAGGATACTGACCGAGGAGTGATACCAATCTGTCGGTGAGCGCCTGGAGAGTGTCGCGGACGTCGTCGCGATTCTTCGGGACAACCGTTATCGTGTGAGCGAGACGAATCAGATTATGGATGAGTATACGGCCGTGTTCGAAATCGATTCGAAGACAGACGCCTACGCCATCGAACGACTGATGGACCGGCTGTACGATTCGCTCCGCGAGGAGTCACGGACGCTCGTCGAGGGGGCGAGCAATTCGACGGCGGTGTTAGAACAGTTCGAGAGTATTCGTGACGCCGCACGACGGCCAACGCCCGGTAAATTGACCGTGATATACGAGTCTCGAGACGAGGAATTCGATGGGTGACGCCACTTCGGACCGCGCGAAGGTTTAAGACCGATTCCGCCGCAGACCGCCCATGGAACCGGACGACACCATCGACTACTACGACGCGTGGGCCACCGTCTACGACGCGGAGTCGGCACCGACCGAAGACGTGTCGTACTACGTGGACCGGGCCACGGACGTCGATGGCCGTGTCCTCGAAGTCGGGTGCGGGACGGGCCGAATCTATCTCGAACTCCTACGCGAGGGTGTCGACGCCGACGGAATCGACCTCTCGACGGGGATGCTCGACCAACTCCGAGCGAACGCTGCCGAGGAGGGACTCGACCCCGACGTGTGGCACGCCGACATGAGAGCGTTCAGCGTGGACGACCCGTACGAACTCGTCATCGTCCCGTTTCGAGCGTTTCTGCACACCCTCACTATCGACGACCAGCTCGCGGCCCTCCGCTCACTGCTCGACGCGACTGCTGACGACGGCGAGTTGGTGCTGAACTTCTACGCACCGGACTGTGAGTTCGTCGTCGAGAACTACGGAACCGAAGAAGTCGAATCGGTCGAAATCGACGGCCAGCAGTACCGAGTGCTGCACCGCGCCGACTTCGAAGACGACGTCGAAGGAATCGTGAAAGGTGAGAAGGTGCTGTTCGACGAGAACGACGACGTCGTGGTCGCGGAGTCGTACCGTCTCAAATCGGTGACGAAACGAGAGTTCGAACTCCTGTTGCGACTCGTCGGTGCGTCGTCGTGGGAGGTCACCAACTTCGATGGCGACCCACCGCAGTCGGCAGAAGACGAACTCGTGTGGACGGTGCGACCGTAACGGGTGCCGTCAGAGGGTCGTTTCAGACCGTTGCGAGTGCCGTCAGAGGGTCGTTTCAGACCGTTGCGAGTGACGCCGAGATGTCGCTTCAGGCAGCCTTCGGTTCGACCGTCGTCTCGACCGGTTCGCCGAAGGCGTAGACGGTCTGGTGAGCGGTGACGGTGACGCGAGCGAAGTCGCCGGGTTCGAGGCCGTGTTCGGAGGCGTTCTGGACGATAATCTGCCGGTAGGCCTCGTCGCGGCACTTCACGGAGTCGCCAGTGCCTTCCTCGACGACGAGGACGTCGTGTTCGGTGCCGACCATCTCCTCGTAGGCGGCGGCGACGATGTCCATCTTGGCTTCGGACATCTCCTTCGACCGCTCTTTCTTGATGGTTCCACCGAGGCCCTTCAGGTCGGCGGCGTCGGTGCCGGGACGCTTCGAGAAGCGGGTGACGTTGATTTTCTCGGGGCGAATCTCGCGGAGGAGGTCCATCGACTTGGCGTGGTCGTCGTCGGTTTCGGTGGGATAGCCGACGATGAAGTCCGTCGAGAGCGTCCAGTACCCGAGCGTCTGGTCGAACGTCTCGACGATGTCGCGGAACTTGTCGACGCGGTGCTGTCGCCGCATGTGTTCGAGCACCTCGTCGGACCCCGACTGCACGGGCGCGTGGATGAAGTTGTAGAGTTTGTCGTGCGTGGCGAACACCTCGGCGAGTTCGTCGCGGATGCCGTGGACGCCGCCGGGATTGGCCATCCCGACGCGGACGCGGAAGTCGCCCTCGATTTCGGAGCAGATGCGGTCCAGCAGTTCGGGAAGCTTTCGGTCGCCCTTGTCCCACCCGTAGACACCGGTGTCTTGGCCGGTGATTCGGAGTTCTTTCGCACCGGCGTGGACGAGCGCACGGGCTTTCTCGACGTTCTCCTCGACAGACGGGGAGTCGACGCGACCGGTGGCGAACTTCGTGATGCAGTACGAGCAGTTCGACATACACCCGCGAGCGATGGGGAGGATGCCGACGACGCCGTCCAAGACGGGTTCGACACCCGGTCCGGGGGTCGGGCACTCACCGTTCGTGACGGCCGTCGGCACGTCGTCCCAGTGGAGAATCTGGGCGTCGATGCCTTCCTCGCGGAAGTCGGTGCCTTGCGCGAGCGCCATACACCCGGTGATGATGAGGTCCGCCGTCTCCTGTTCGAGTTCTTTGGCCCGGCGGAGCATGTTTCGCTCCGTCTTCTCCACGACCGTACAGGTGTTCATGATGGCGACGTCGGCCTCCTCGGGTCCGTCGACGCGGTAGTGGCCGGCGTCGCGGAGCGCACTCTCGATAGCACGGCTCTCGCCGCGATTCGAGGTACAGCCATACGTCTCGATGTGGTATCGGGCCATTCGGTTACTCCAGATATCGGGTGCGCGGCCAAAAACGACGCGGTATCCACCGAGACTGTGAGTCACCCACAGTCGGAGACTCCGACTCTCTGGCCACGACACCACCGTTCGTCGACTCACCGATTTCGGAGTTTCAGCAGTCAGAGATACTCTCTCCGCCGGAACCATCCGTGAAAGTGCGAATATAATTCATGCTTTCAGACGCTGTATATTGACTCGCTATGGAACTTAGTGTACGCGCAATCGCATACGGCTTCGGTGCAACACTCGTCGTCGGTTTACTCAGTGGTCTCACTGTTCCGTTTACGAACATGACGCTGCCGACGATTGGATACGTCCTCACCGGGATTATCGGTGGCCTCGTCGCTGGATACGTGGTGACGACTGGAACGACTGATGGCGCAATCAACGGCCTCGTCGCGACCACACTCGGTGGTATCTTCGTCGCAATCGGGTTGGTGCTGTTCAACATCCTGTTCACAGGCCTGTTCTTCGGCCTGACCACGTTCGCGGCGTCCATCGTCATCATCGTCCTCGCCGGCGTCCCCGGTGCACTCGGTGGCGCACTCGGCAGCATGATGAAGAACCGCTCTGCCGAACGTGCTGGCCGCCCCGCGGCCTGAGTAGAAACGGCGAGATTCCCACCTAACTCTGCATTTTTCGAGCGCTGAACTGTTCAGCGCTCGCCACCCAACTCTCCCGACGACAAGCTACTTGTCATCGTGTTGTGAACTCGTACGCACATGAATTCACGCGGTACGCCCTCCAGCAATCGCGACTCCGAGCGACGAGGTTCGTCACCGTCGTCACGCTCTCTCCGGCGACGTGACGCGCTTCGACTCGCCGGGTCGGGTGCGGTTGCCGGCCTCGCCGGGTGTCTCGGCGGCGACGACGCAGCGTCCGACGATTTCCCCGAAGGCGTCCAGTTCGACGCCGACTGGCCCACGTACGCCCACGACGACGCGAACACCGCGTTTCTTCGTGAGGGGCGTGCCGTCTCGGACCCCGTCGTCGAGTACGAAGCGGCGTTCGGGATGCCGACGTGGGAACCGGCGGCTATCGGGTCTGTCGCGTACACCGCCAGCGACCCGATTCACGTCGTCGACGCCGCTGCTGGCGAGGAAGTCGAAGTCGTTCCCGGCGACGGGTGGACGACGCCCGCCGTCCTCGATGGGTCGCTGTACTCGTCGGGCGTCACCCATCACGGTCCGCGTCGAATGGGCGTCTACCACGCCGAAACTGGCCGCGACTTCCGCAGTCTCGAACTCCCTGCCGCACCGACGACTGCTCCCGCCTTCTCCAACGACCGCGAGACGATGTTCCTCGGCCTCAGAGACGAGCGAGTCTGCGCCGTCGACCTCGACTCGGGCGAGGTGAAGTGGACCAGAGGGCTCTACGGTGCAGTCCAGCGCCCACTCGCAGTCAACCGATTCGTCTTCGTCGTCACCGAAGGCCAGCGTCTCTACTGTCTCGGTGCGGACGGAAGCGGGTACTGGCAGGCACCGCTCGAAACTGCCGAACCACAGCCTCTGGTCGTCGGAGACGAACGAGTGTACGTTGCGGGGTGGGACCGCATCGCCGCACTGGAAATGCGGAACGGTAGCGTGGTCTGGGAAGACGACGAGGGTGTCCACAAGCGACTCGCCTTCGACGGCGAGCGACTGTACGCCTCGAAAGGCGACCTCGTCGCCCTCGACGCGGCGACCGGCGAAGAACGGTGGTCCTACTCACCCAGCGAGGGAACGTCGGCGGCGAGCATCGCAGACGACACCGTCTACGTCGGCACCGGCGAAGGGCGGTTGGTCGCGTTGAAACAGGGAGGAACCGACGTCCTCGGAGACCGTGAACGGTGGTCCACCGAACTCGGAAGCTACGTCGGTCACTCGGTCGCCTGCACCGACAGACGAGTGTTCTGTCCCGTCGTCCGCGACGACGGACTGATGAGTCTCACCGTCGTCGCCGACGCGTCAGTCGCGGGGACAGCGGCGACCGCAGGAGGTGAAGCAGCGTGAGGCTCTCCAGACGTGACGCGCTCAAGGTGGTCGGTGTCGGTACGCTCACCGGCCTCGCCGGCTGTCTCGGCGGCGACGACGACGGTTCGACCGGCGAGGGGCGGGCCGACTGGCCGCATCCCAACTTCTCACCGCAGGGGACGAGTTACAATCCCCGCGCGACCGGCCCCTCCTCGAAACCGAGTGAAGCGTGGGGCGTCGAAGTCGGGGCGTTGGGGGGCACCCGACCGACAGTGTACGACGACACCGTCTACTACGCGACGGGCAAGCGACTTCGGGCGTTCGCCGTCGAGGACGGCACGGAGCGCTGGTCGGTGACCGTCGAGTCGAATAGCGGATTTCGGTCGCCGGTGACCGTCGATTCCGACCACGTCTACATCGGACAGACCGGCGCGAGAACGGGCGTCCTCGCCTTCACCCACGACGGCGAGGAGGTGTGGCACGCGCCGACCGAATCGAGCGTCTGGGCACCGATACTGCGTTCGACCCCCGACCAGGACCACCTCTACGTTGCCGACACCGCCGGCTACGTCTTCAGAGTCCGTGCGAGCGACGGCAGAGTCGAGTGGCAGACCCGAGTCTTCGGGCCGGCAGTGCAGTTGGCCGCGCAGTGGAACGGGTTGGTCGTCGGAACTGAAGCAGGAGAGGTCACCGCCCTCAACGACCCTGGGACAGAGCCGACAGGCATGTGGCGGACGAAACTCCCAGGGTCGATACAGGCACTTGCTATCGTCTCTGGCCGTGACGTCGTCGCAGGAGTGTTCGGGGCGGGTGTTGCCCTCCTGCGAGGGAGTGCGCGGGCCGGTCGGATTGGATGGCATCGAGAAGAATCATCGCCGCACCGGTCGGTCACCGTTGGCCCGGACCACGTCTTCAGCACCGACGGAAGCGGCATCCACGCCTACGACGAACGGGACGGGTCTCCGTCGTGGAAGGCCGACGGTGACTTCTTCGCTCCGCCCGCCGGTGCAGGCGACACCATCTTCGTCTCCGATACGAGTGACGACGGCGGTGTCGTCGCCTACGACCGGTCTGGAGGAATCGGCGTCGGGAGCGCCCGCCTCGGGAATCACCGATGGGAGTACGCACTCGACGGCGGTGCCGCGACGGGGCCGACACCGGCCCACGACTCGCTGTTCGTCGTCGAATCGGGCGGGCAAAACGGACCGGCGAGATTGGTCGCGTTACGGGTCGAATAGAAGAACAGACGTTATTCGGCTGGCGCGCCCGAGACGATTTCGACGCCCGAGGAGGCACCGATTCGCTCGGCACCTGCTTCGAACATCGCCAGCGCGTCCTCGTACGAACCGACGCCACCGGACGCTTTGACGGGGAGGTATTCGGCCATGAGTTCGACGTCTTCGACCGTCGCACCGCCATCGGCGAATCCGGTCGAGGTCTTGACGAACGCGGCGTCCGCCTCTTTCGCGGCCTCGCACGCACGGCGTTTCTCGTCTTCGGTGAGGAGTGCCGTCTCGATGATGACTTTCACCGGGATTGGGACGGCGGCGACGACTTCCGAGATATCTTCGGTGACCACGTCGTCTTCGCCCGCTTTGAGTCGGCCGACGTTGATGACCATATCCAGTTCGTCGGCACCGGCCTTCCACGCGTCGACTGCTTCTTCGTGTTTTGCGGCGGTGGTGTTCTGGCCGTGCGGGAAACCGATGACCGTCGCGAGGACGACGTCGGGAGCGTATTCGGCCGCTTCTTCGACGTAGCACGGCGGGATACAGGCGTTCATCCCCCACTCGTCGGCCTCGTCGAGGACGGCTTCGACGTCTTTCATCGTCGTCTCGGGTCCGAGGACCGTGTGGTCGATACGGGGCGCGAGGTCGTCTCGATTCATATTCGGTGGTGGAGACGGCCACCTAAAGAACGTAAGGCTTTCACGCCGCCCCGTTGGGCCTCCTGCATGGCCATCCTCCCCGAAGGATTCGCGCTTCCCCCACTGCCGTATCTCGTCGTCCTCGTCGCCGGTCTCGCGGGCATCACCGTCGGCGTGGTCAGAAGACGTCCGTCTGTCACCGACGAGCACGTACTCGCGCTCGTCCCGTGGATGGTGTCGGGGTCGGCGCTCCACGTGTTGTACGTGGCTGGATTGCTCCCGCCCGTCGTCGAACCGTTCGGTGGGACGCCGGCAGTCTATCTCAGTGTCGCCGTTCTCGCCGGCGGAACCTACCTCGGACTCGACGTCGCCGGCGAAGCGACGCCACGGAACCTCGCAGTTCCCGGTCTCGTCTTCGCAGGCGGACTCGTCGTCCTCGCAGTCGGAACCGCTCTTGCCGCCGGGACGCTGGCACCGCTCTGGCCGACCATCGCACTCGTCGTCGCAGTGCTCGTCACCCCGGCGACGTGGGCAGTGATGACCCGAATCGACCCCCAAGTGACGGCGGCAGGCACACTCGGCGTGCTCGCCGTCTTCGGCCACGCGCTCGATGGCGTCTCCACTGCCGTCGGCGTCGACGTCCTCGGGTTCGGTGAACGAACCCCGCTGTCGCGAGTCATTCTCGAAGCGGCGGGTGCACTCCCGACGGCAGACGTCATCGGTGTCGGCTGGCTCTTCGTCCTGGTCAAACTCGCGGTTGCAGGCCTCGTCGTCGGACTCCTCGCCGACTACATCCGCGAGGAACCGACCGAAGGCGCACTGCTCTTGGGTCTCGTCGCGGCCGTCGGTCTCGGCCCCGGCGTCCACAACCTGCTGTTGTTCGCCATCACCGGTGCCTGACCGGCGGTACAGTTATACAATCCAGTTTCGGTGCTGTGCGACCCGCGTCCCCCGACGACGACTAAGCACCACTCGTTCAGCGGTTCTCCGTGTTTTCAGATTGCTGAAGTTTGGTGAGAACTATATGTGGGTCCCAGTCGTATCATTTCCATGCCAGATTTCACCCAAGAACAACTCGAAGCAGAGAGTGCGAGCCTGTTCCAACAACTCGGGCTCAGCGAGTACGAAGCGTACGTTCTCGTCTACCTCTTTCGACTCGGAGTCGGAACTGCGAAAGACATCGCCGACATGAACCACGTTCCTCGAACTCGCGTGTACGACGCAGTCGAGTCGCTCTACGAGGCGGGACTCGTCGAGATCCAGTACACGACGCCTCGAAAGTTCAAACCCGTCTCTCGGGAAACTGCGATTTACAAACTCGAAGCGCGACGCGAGAACACCATCACTCAGTTGAGTGAACGTCTCAATCAACTGGAACCCGTAGAACAGCGCCCCGAGGAACTCGGCGTCTGGACGGTCACGGGCCGAGACGCCGTCGCCGGTCGTGTGTTCGAGTACGTCGACGGCGCTGAGAACGAACTCATCTACATGACTGTCGACGAGTTGCTCACCGACGACCATCTCGACCACCTCAAAGACGCCGAAGAACGCGGTGTCGACATCTTCATCGCTGGTATCTCTGCGGACGTACAGGAACGAATCCAGGACGTGATTCCGACGGCCACGCTCTTCGAGACCCTCTGGGAGTGGTCGGACGCCGGGGCTGGGAGTCTCGTCATCACGGACAAACGGGCTGCCCTCGTGAGTGTCCTCGTCGACGGTGATACGGTGGACGAAGTCGCAATCTGGGGCAGTGGTGAACAGAACAGTCTCGTCGTGGTCCTTCGCGCAATCTTCTCGTGGCGACTCGCCGAGAACGACTCTGGGGCGGATTGAGTAACTGACTCCCACGGACCAGAACCCTGTTGTACCGAAGTGGGTGAACAACGCTGTCTTTCTTATTTCCGTTCGAATTCGATGGTGGTGGTGGCCGTGACAGACTCACTCCGAACGAGAGACCGGGTTGCCGTGTCCGATATCCTCGGGTATCCGCCTCGTACTCTCGCCCTTACTATACTGAGAGACTGGGGGACCCCGATGAATCTCGACAGGTTGTCGAATCGTGTTGCCGACGGTCTATCGGGCAACGCTCTGGGTCCGACCGCATCGACTGAGAGAAAAATCGCGATTCAACTACATCACACGCATCTTCCTCTCCTCGACGACGCGGGTGTGGTTAGCTACGACCCCAACGAGCGAACGGTCACGTCGATAGACGAAGCGCGACTCGACGAGCTCCTGGACCTGGGGCGACAACTGCTCGAGTCGCTTCAGCGCGAACAGTTCAGGACGGTGTGACGCCCCACTCGATATTTTCACCGAACCGCGTCCCCGACGGACGCATTACGTCTCCGACGACACGTCACGTACTCGACGGACCCATTACGTCCCCGACGACACGTCACGTCCCTTGCGAACACAATACAGAGAGCCGGGACAGTTATTTGCGCGGCGAAACGACTCTCGGAGACGTATGTCCCGTGTCATCTGCGCCGGTCACCTGAACTGGGACGTCACCCTCCGCGTCGACGCACTCCCCGAACCCGACGGTGAAGCGACGGTCGAATCACACGTCGGTGCAGGCGGTGGGAGCGCCGCCAACGTCGCCAGTGGCCTCGTCGGATTAGACGTGCCGACGTCGCTCCTCGGGAGCGTCGGAACCGACGAACACGGGCGGGCTGCCGTCGCCGAACTCGCGTCGAAAGGCGTCGACTGTCAGTACGTCGTCGACGTCGACCACGGCCCGACGACTGTCAAGTACATCGTCGTCGACGCGTCGGGCGACGTGTTCGTCCTCGGGTC
This sequence comes from Haloferax marinum, assembly GCF_009674625.1. Lineage (GTDB taxonomy): Archaea > Halobacteriota > Halobacteria > Halobacteriales > Haloferacaceae > Haloferax > Haloferax marinum. The sequence continues at coordinate 2,843,993 of NZ_WKJQ01000001.1, forward strand.
ACCCGGCGTCAACGAGTCGTTCGAAGCAGACGACTTGCCGGCCGACGCACTCGCCGCGGCAGACCACCTCCACCTGACGAGTCAGTCGCCTGCGACGGCCGCCGCGCTCGCCCGACTGGCGTCCGAAGTCGGGACGACGGTCAGTTTCGACCCCGGTCGGCGCATCGGCGACAGAGGCTACACCGACGCGCTCCGGCTAGTCGACTTCGTCTTCCTCAACGACCGTGAGGCGGCGACTGCACTCGGTGAGGCCGCCGAGCACAACCATTCCGATACCGGTGGTAACGGTGGCGCGGTCGGTGACGCACTCGACGAGACGACGCTCGTCATCAAACACGGCCCGAAGGGGGCAGAAGTCCGCGACGGCGACGAGCGACACGTCCATCCCGGCTATCCCGTCGACGCAGTCGATACGACCGGCGCAGGCGACGCGTTCGCCGCGGGGTTCATCGCCGCACGATTGGAAGACCGAACCTACGAACGGGCGCTGGCAATCGCAAACGCCTGTGGTGCGCTCACTGCGGCGGAACCCGGCGCACGGACCCAACTGAACTGGCGACGGTTAGACGACCTTCTCGAACGCTGACGACGCGTCTGTCCGTTTCGTGCGTTCGTCTCGGCCAGAAATAATATATTTCGAGAACGGCCCAACCAATTTTATCCTTACGGCCCAATCCTCGAGACGATGTTGGACCAGGTGTCGGCGGTGAGTGCCGCGTTTGGGGTCCTCTCGAACGCCGGCACACTCGCTGGGCGATTGGCGCTCGGTGCCCTCGTCGGACTAGCGGCCGCTATCGTGATGGACATCCCGATGTGGCGTCAAGAAGAGGGCTTCACGCCCGCCTACATCGCCGCGTCGGTGATTCGGCGGACCGGCCCCGAAAACGTCGATTTCCTCGACGCGAATCTCGTCCACCACGTCGCAGGAGTCCTCTCGGGTGTCCTCTACGCAGGCGTCTACCTGCTCGTCGACGCCGTCATTCCAGAGCTTCCGGTCGGCGGCGTCGACTTCACACCGCACCTGATTTCGATGCTCGTCGTCGTGGTGAGTATCTACTTCCTGTTTTCGTACTTCGTGTTGCCACGCGCAGGGCGCAGTATCTACGAAGAGCGGGCGACTGCCGTTCGAGGGCAATGGCTCCGTTCGTCGCTCGTCTTTGGAGTGGCGCTGTTAGTTCTCGGTCCCGCGGTGTTCGCCGGTCTCGCGTAACGACGCGGCCTCTGCGAACCGCGGCGTTTTTGCCGCCGACACGAGTGGGTCGACTATGGCAAAACAGCCCCATCTCCTCGTCGAAGAGGGCGACGTAAACGACATCGCGCTCATCCCCGGTGACCCTGGCCGTGTCGACCGTATCGCAAAGCAGTGTGAGAACGTCGAAGAAGTCGCTGAGAACCGCGAGTACAAAGTCGTCAACGCAGAGTACGAGGGCGTTCCGCTGACCATCTCCTCGACGGGTATCGGCTGTCCGTCGGCCGCAATCGCGCTCGAAGAACTCTCCCGCGTCGGCGTGGAGACGTTCATCCGCGTCGGCACCATCGGCGCGCTGCAGGAAGATATCGAAATCGGTGACATGATAGTCGCGACGGGCGCGGCCAAAGAAGAAGGCACGTCCAAGCGCTACGAGTCGGAAGTCTACCCGGCGGTCCCCGACTACGACGTCCTCACGTCGCTCGTCGACGCGGCGGAAGCGAACGACGAAGACGTACACGTCGGTCCCATCGTCTCCGACGACGCGTTCTACAACGAGTCCGACGAGTACGTCGAAGACTGGAACGCCGCAGGCCTCCTCGCCATCGAGATGGAGGCGGCGACCGTCTTCTCGCTCGCCCGCCGGAAGGGTCTCCGCGCCGGGGCCATCTGTACGGTCGATGGCAACCTCGTCGCCGGCACGCAGAAGGGTGCCGACTCCGACGAAGAACTCCCCGAGAAGGCGAAGAACAACGTCGAGCGCGCCATCAGCATCACGCTCGACGCCGTCACAGACCTCGCGTAACGACGCGCAGTGGACATCCGACAGTTACCGGCCCGCGTCGTCGCACGCGTCAGCGACCTCCGCACACGGATTCGGCGGATGGAGCGGCGCGAAGCGGTCGCGTTCGGTCGGTGGATAGAGAACACGAACAACCTGCTGCACCTCACCGTCTTACTCGTCATCCCGCTTCTCATCGCGGGTGTGACGTTCGTCTCGAACGCGGTGAGCACGCTCTCGTTCCTTCTGTTCCCGCCACTCGCCTCTGGGTCGTACACGCTGTTTTCCGACCCGGAAGGTCAGTATGCGTCGCCGGTGAAGTTCGTCCTCGCACTCACCGTGGGCGCACTCTGTGGCCTCGTCGCCTACGGATTCACCACGTGGTTCTACGGGCCGACGGGAACTGCAATCGTCCACCCGTCGTCTGCTGCACTGGCAATCTTTCTCGCCGGTGCCGCGACGTGGGCACTCGACATCGAAGCGCCCTCGGCGTTCTCGACGGCGCTGTTGACGCTCGTCACTGGAGAGGTGAATCCAGAAGAGTACGTGGTGAGTATCTTTTTCGCGAGCGTCGTCATCGCCATCGTCTTCGCGATATGGCGCGACGAGTTCTACGAACGCCGTGCCGAGTATCTCTACGGCACTGTCACGGGCGACGACCACGTCCTCGTCCCGATGCGAGGCGAGACGGCAGAACGGACCGCCTTCTTCGCTGCCAAACTCGCCGCCGCGCACGAAGCAGGGAAAGTCGTGCTCTTAGACGTGCTCTCGCCCGACGAGGCCACAGCGGGAGGGTCCACAGAGGAAGACGTAACTGACGTTACCGACGCCGCGGTCGAACGACTCGAACGAAGTGCACACCACATCCGGACGCGTCTGGGAGTCCCCGTCGAAGTCGTCGTCGCTCGCGGCGACCCACTCTCGGCGACTGTCGAAGCGGCCGAGAACACGAACTCGGACCTCGTGGTGACGCCGTACGAAGAAGACCGAGGACTGTTGTCGGATTACGTCCGAGACCTGTTCGGCGGCAAGTACGACACCGTCGCGTTTCGGTCGGTCGGAGCGTCGTATCGCTGGGACCGTATCCTCGTGCTCGTCGCTCGGCCGGGTGACACTGCCCACGGGATGATAGACTTCGGAACTCGGTTAGCCGGAAAGACGGGGAGCGTGAGCGTCACGACCTGTATCTCCGCAGAAGTCGAGCGTCGGCGGGCGGAGTCGAAACTCGCGAACCTCGTCGAGACGGTCGATGGCAACATCGAGACGCGGGTTGCTCGGACCGACGTGACGAAGTTTATCACCTCGAACGCCGAGTCGTACGACCTCGTGGTTCTCGGGTCGAGTGGAGAGCGGTCTAGCGCGTCTCGGTTCATCGCGCCGCCGACGTTCGAACGCATCAGAGAGATCGACTGCGACGTCGCCGTCTTCGACCGCGGGAACTAATCGCAGAGAACTACTCACCGGGAACTACTCGACGAGAACTACTCGCCGCCGTCGTCGGCGGTTCCGGTAGAGTCACCGGGAGTGCTGGCATCGGTGTCGGCGTCCGATACCATCTCGTCGGGTTGCTCTTCGAGGAGTCGTTCTTCGACCGTCTCGAGTCCGCCGCCACCGATGGCAGACTCTGCGAGGAAGTGACCACCGAGTGCGGCCGGACTGATGACCGTGTTCGCACCGGCGCGCCGGAGTTTCGGTTCGTTTTCTCGCTGTGTCGCCGCCGCGACGATGTGGATGTCGGGGTTGAGTTGCCGAGCAGTGAGGATGGCGAGTGCGTCTTCGGCGTCGTTGTTGGTCGCGACGATAGCCGAGCGAGCGACTTCGACGCGGGCGCGTCTGAGCGACTCTTCGTCGCTCGGGTCGGCGGTGAACACGTCGTAGCCTCTGTCAGAGAGACGCTGTGCTCGCTCTGCGTTCGGCGTGACGATGAGTACGTCGGCGCGGTCTTCGAGTTCTTCGAGAATCGGTTCGGTCAGTTCCCCGTGTCCGAGGACGAGGACGTGGTTGTCGAGGATTTCGAGTTGTGATTCGGTCATGCGTCCAAGTGCTTTGGTGAGTCGTGCTTCGATGGCGGGCGTGAGAAGGACACCGAGCGCCACTGCGAACGTCGCGACAGTGAGGAGTAGGGCCGTCATCCCGAACAGTCTCGCCACCGCCGTCTGCGGGTAGATGTCTCCGTACCCGACCGTACTGCCGGTGACGAGCGCGAAGTAGAACGCGTCGAACAGCGTGTCGATACCGTTGAACTGCTCGCGAAGGGCGTATGCTCCTGCTGTGGCGTAGGTCTGTGCGCCAGCGATGGCCAAGAGTGCCGACAGTTGTGTGAGGTTGAGGTCGAGGTCGCGGTCGAACGCGCGGTAGTTGAGCGCGAGGAGGACGAAACTGATGACGGAAAAGCCGATGAGTGGCAACGCGCGTTCTGGCGACTGGATGAGTCCCTGTGCGGCGGAGACTGGCAGGAGGATGACCGACGAATACCACGCCGAGCGGAGGCGGCGTCGAAGGCCGTAGACGCTGACGAGGAGCAGGAACCCGGTGAGTGTGCCGGTGAATCCCGCCGTGATGCGAATCACATCGGGAACGACCGATGCGAGCACCCCGCCGGTCACGGGCGAACTGATGTTGATGATACCAGTCGCTGCCGAGAGGATGGCGACGATGAACACCGTCGTTACTGTCGTCCGAGCACCGACCCAGTCGCGTACCGACACCATGTCGCCAGCATGTCTGCGTGGCACACGAAAAAAGGGTTGGAAATCGGCCGAATACGACGAAGGAACAGAGCGCATCTGTGACCCACACCACGGTCACGTGTGACTGTCTCACGAGCGCCGGCACGCATTTATCTCGTCAGTGAGTGAATTGGGCTATGGCTTCACTCCCTGTCGAAGTTGTCTACGGGTTGTACTTCGGCATCCTCACGGGACTCGTCCCTGCCGCCGTCGCGTGGCTCTTCGGGTTCGGATTCCGATACGTGACAGGGGTCACCATCCCCGGCCTCGCAGTCGTCGTCTTCAGCGTCGCTATCGCCGGGGCGAGTGGCGGCCTCATGGCCCTCACCGACCCGACGATTACTCAATCGGACAACCAGGTTCGGTTGACCGTCGCGCTGTTGGTCGTGTTGATGGGCGCGCTCTACGCGCACAATCGTGGAGACGCGTTCGCCAACGAGATTCCTCGCAAGATGTCGCTCCGGAAACTCACCGAGCGGACGCTCTCGACCGACGTCGTCGAACTCGTGGGTGGGCGCGGACAAGTTCGCGTCACCGTCACGCGAGAGGTCGACGATATCGAGGGCTACCCACCGGTCCCCGTCGAGGTTCGAAACGGCATCCGCGACGGAGAGTGGACGTTCCCGGCGGACATCCCGCTCGTGGAACTCGAATCGCGGTTCGCAGACCGCCTCCAGACCGAGTTCGACCTCGTCGCGGTGGAAGTCGAGATAGACGAACAGGCCCGTGCCACCGTCGCTGCGGCCGCTCCCCTCGGCGGCCTCTCGAAGCGCCTGCCTGCCGGAAAGCGTGCCGTCTCGCTCGAAGCACTCGTTCCGACGGGTCTCGCGACGGGTGACGACGTCGTCGTCACGACAGACGAGGGGACCGTCTCCGGGAACGTCGTGGGCGTCGATTCGGTCGCAGAGGCGGCCGACAAAGACGACGAAGATGACGACGACGCACCGAAAGCGGCACCCCGTGCACCGACTGCAATCGGCGGGGAGGGCCGCGTTACGGTCGCAGTCGACAGACCCGACGTGGAGTCGTTGCTCGGAAGCGACTCGAAGCAGTTCGTCGTCAAATCTCGCGGTGTCCGCCGTGAGTTCGAACTCGTCTCACTGCTCCGACGGGCAGGAAAACGGTTCACGAGGGTTTCGGTGGGTGAAGACGGCCCACTCGATGGTGTGACACTCAGAGAGGCGAGCGTCCGCGACAGATACGGCGTCGCCATCCTCGCCGTCCGACACGGTGGGACGTGGACGATTGCACCGCGCGGCGACCAGGCCGTCTCGGCCGGTGATACGGTGTACGCAGTCGGGTCACGAACCGACCTCGACGCGTTCGAGGAGGAGATTGCATGATGGCCGGCCTCGCAGTCGTCGACCTCGTCGCGGCCGCAGTCGGACAGGTGTCGGTCCCATCGTCGAGCGACCCACTCGTCAGAAACGTCCTCCGTGTCATCGGACTCATCGTGGGTGCGTTCCTCGCGTCGGGCGTCGCCGCGCTCACGTATCGGTGGTACACTCGGGAGGTCATCCCGCGAGCACTCGCCGTCCTCTTTGGGGCGTCGGTCGTCGCCCTGTATCTGAACACCGTCGGCCTGTTCGGCGACTTCGTCACTGGAACCGACACCGAGGTGTTCCAACTCGAACGAGTACTGTTCAATACGTCGGCGCTGGCGGGTGCGGCACTCGTCTCTCCGGTCGGTCGAATCGCTGGTGACCGACTCGCGACCGACGTGTTCGCCGTCGCCGGCGCGACGGAACTCGACGCCGACGTCAGCCGTCTCGTTCGCACCGTCGGTCGCGTCCAGACGGTGACTCTTCCCGACGATATCGGCGACATCGAAGGCTACGACCCGGTCTCTGAGAGTATCAAATCACAGTTGAGCGGGAATCGACTCCTGTTTCCACGGCGACTCACCGAGACCGAACTCCGTGAGCGACTCGCCGAACGTGTCAAAGACGACCACGGCGTCGGCCACGTCGACGTCGAGTTCGAAGACGGTGACGTGTCGTATCTCGCTCTCGGGAGTCGGGCCGCCGGTATCGGCCCCACGCTCTCACCTGGGACCGTCGCTCTCGCGATTCACGGCGACCCCGGACCGGGTGCGGCCGCCGGCGACCCAGTGCAGGTGTGGGCAGTCCCCACTGCCGACGAGACAGCCAACGCAGACGAGTCTGGCGGGGCAGAGTCAGCACAGAGCGGAAACGGCGAAGTGAGTCCGAATACCGAGGCCGGACCCCGTGAGTCGAATCCGACACGAATCGCGTTCGGGGAGCTCCGCGGCGTCGCAGACGACGTCGCCACTGTCGCACTCGACGAAGAAGACGCCGAGCGACTGACCGGTGCCGAAACGTATCGCATCGTCACGCTCCCGGCGGACCCACGGGTCGACCGCGAGTTCGCCTCACTCCTGCGGAACGCCGACGAGACGATGGCAGTTACGACGATTCGTCCGGGCGCGGAACTCGATGGGAGACTCGTCTCCGACGTGGAGACGACTGTCGTCGCGATTCGACCGTCGAGTGGGTCGGTCGATGCGATTCCTGCTCGTCGCACCGAACTTCGTGCCGGAGACACGCTCTACGTGGTCGGCAGACCGGAGATACTCCGAAAGGTCGAACGGCAGGCAACGACAGACGAAACCAGCCAGTCTGACGGCGAAGACGACGATTCCGAGACCGGGAGTGGAGGCGACGATAGGACGAACACCCACTCCGAATCGGACGCGACGACGACACGATCGGGGGCGCAATCCTAATGACTACCGAGCGACGAGGCGATAGTATGGAGTGGAAACTGTTCGCTGACCTCGCAGAGGTTGCGGGCGCGCGCACCATCAGCGTGGACGTAGCGGGTGACGCCACCGTCGGTGACGCGCTCGACGCACTCGTCGGGTCGCACCCGTCGCTCGAATCGCGGGTGTACGCCGACGACGGCGAGTTGTACGAACACATCAACGTCCTGCGAAACGGTGAGACTGCCGCGCTGGACGACGACGCACAGCGAGGCGACGAACTCGCGCTCTTCCCACCCGTCAGCGGTGGGTGAGGCGAAAACAGGCGACGAGGAGCGAACTGCCGGCGAGTGGAGCGAACTGCCGGCGAGTGGAGCGAACTGCCGGCGAGTATGGGTTTCAGGCCATCGCGTCCGACCGGACGTCCGGATTTTCCCGAACGAAGGCGACTAACTCCGAGACGTAGGACTCGAACGCTGGCGGTTCGATACCGGTGCCAGCGAGGTGGCTCCGTGCGTTTCCACCGACGTACCGGGTCGGGTGGGTGAAGTACGGCAGGGTCTCCGGTTCGATATCCACGGCCAACCTGAGCGCCTCCCACCGTTCGAGGGCCGACTGCGCGAGACCGACGGGTGTCGGTGTTGGAACACCGACGCGGTCTGTCGCGTCGAGGAGCGCGCCGGTGAACTCCCGAATCGTCGGCGGGTTCGGGTCGCACAACTGGTAGGTGACGTTCTCCGAGCGGTCGAGACTCGAGAGATGGTCGATGGCGTCGACGACGTAATCTCGCGGCACGACGTTCAACTCCGCGGCGTCAGGGTCTCCGAGTCGCGGGACGAGTGCGACGCGGGGTTGGCGGAGAAGCCACCGAATCAGGTAGTACGGACCGTCGTACTTCTGTGTCTCGCCGGTTCGACTGTCACCGACGACGATGGCCGGTCGGTAGACGGTCGCTGGAACGTCGCCCGACTCCATTCGGTCGCGGACGAGCACCTCGGCGCGAAACTTCGTCTCCTCGTAGTGATTGTTGAACGACTGGCCGACGTCGAGGTCTGATTCGGTGAAGACGCCGTCGTATCGGCCGCTGACGTAGCAGGTGCTGACGTAGTGGAGTCGTTCGACGTCGGCCGCTTCGGCGAACTCTAGAACGTGTCGTGTGCCGTCGACGTTGACCGCCTGCCCGAGTTCGGGCGAGACCGCGAGGTCGTAGACTGCAGCGAGGTGGAACACCGATTCGACACGTGATTCGAGGTCGGAACGTGTCGTCGCAGAGAGACCGAGTGTCGAGTCGGTGATGTCGCCTTCGACGAGCGTTACCGTCTCGTTCCAGTGTGGGCCCAGAAGGTCGAACGCGCGTCTCTCGGCCGCGTCGCGGTAGCGTGGTTGGACGAGACAGACGATTTCGTCGGTTCGGTCGGTGAGACGTTCGACGAGTGCGCTCCCGAGAAATCCGGGAAAGCCGGTGAGGAAGACGCTCATGGAAGGACCTCGGCCAGACGTTTCCAGGCGCGGAGTCCGAGTGTCGCACCCGTCGCCCACACCTGTTTTCCGCGCTTCGGCGGCGAGAGAAGGCCCAGTCGCTGGGTGGCGACCGTCTGTGACTCGGTGTACTTCAGGAGTCCGTGCCGACCGTGGCGGCGGCCGACTCCCGAGTCTTTCATCCCACCCATCGGGGCGTCGATAGAGGCCCACGCCGCAGCGTACGCTTCGTTGACGTTGACGGTGCCAGCGTCCAACCGTGCTGCGACCTGTTCGCCACGCTGTGGGCGTGCTGTCCAGACGCTGGCGTTCAATCCGTAGGCCGAGTCGTTGGCGCGGTCGATGGCTTCGGAGACGCTCTCGACTTCGTACAGCGAGACGACGGGGCCGAACGTCTCCTCGTCGGCGAGCGTCATCTCGGGTGTCACGTCGGTCAGAACCGTCGGTTCGTAGAAGTACGGCCCGAGGTCCGGTCGCGCCCGACCGCCAGTGAGAACCGTCGCTCCTTTCTCGACGGCGTCTTCGACGTGGGTGGTGACTTTCTCCAGCAACTCGCGGTCGAGAAGTGACCCGACGTCGTGGCCGTAATCGTACCCCGCATCGAGGGTGAGTCCACGCGTCTCTCGAATCAGTGCGTCGCGGAACTCGTCGGCGACGGTCTCGTGGACGTAGATTCGCTCGATGGAGATACACAGTTGCCCGGCGTTGGCGAAACACCCGCGAACGGCACCGCGGGCGGCCTTCTCGACGTCGGCGTCGTCGAGGACCAAAAGCGGGTTCTTCCCACCGAGTTCGAGCGAGCAGTCGGTGAGGTGGCGACCGGCGGTTTCGGCGACGATGCGGCCGACTTCGGTGCTTCCGGTGAAACTCACGTACGCTACTTGTTCGATGAGCGGTTCGCCGAGACGCGGCCCCTCGCCGGTGACGACCTGAAAGACGTCGTCCGGGAGACCACACTCTCTGAGGAGTTCGAGCGCCCAGAGCGCCGTAAATGGCGTCCCTTCGTCCGGTTTGAGGACGACGGCGTTCCCCGCGAGCAGGGCTGGAATCGCCTCCGAGACGGACAGCGACAGCGGGTAGTTCCACGGTGAGATGATGCCGACGACGCCGACGGGGTGATGATGTTCGACGGTCTTCGTCATCAGTGGAATCGCGCCCGCGCGGTGCGTTGAGGTGAGCTCTCGCTCGGCGATGGTCGTGTAGTATCTGGCCGTCGCGGCGGCGTCGAGGATTTCTTCGAGGGCGTCTGCGCGGGCCTTCCCCGTCTCGCTTTGAATCACGTCGAGTAGCGACTCGCGTCGGTCGAGGAGGGCGTCGTGGAAGCGATGGAAGACGGCGACACGGTCTTCGACGGGCCACGCGGCCCACTCGTCACCCGCGGTGCGTGCGTCGGTGACTGCGGCCTGTACGTCGTCAGGTGAACACAGCGGGACTGTCCCGACGACGCTGTCGTCGTAGGGAGCACGAACAGAGAGCTGCTGTCGGTCCGCCTGTGGGGTGACCAGTCGAGCGAGCGCGTCGAACCGGTCTGTGGAGACGGGAACGGAGGGGGCGTCTGGCATATCACCCCATAGACCGCGAAGCTACTATAGTACTGTTTACACGTCGGCCGAAAGCGAGGCCGAGAAGTTTCGGTCCGAGTTTACTCTTCGGGGCGCGGAAGTGCCGTAAAGAGCGTCTGGACGATAGAGAACGGGTCGTAGACGGACTGGTGGCACTGACAGTAGACACCGTCTTCTGCGTTGAACTTCGCGGCGTCGGCGGCCTGCTTGTATCCGGGGACACAGCAGAAGTGCGTACACTTGTTGAGCCACGCGATGACGCCCTGGTCGGTCGCGGCGGCGAGGAAGTCGTTTTCCTGTGCGGCCTCCTCGATACGCGTCGAGCGGAGCACCTGAATCGGCATCGTGTCTTCGGTGTCCTCCGAGCGCCACGTGCCGGTTGCGGGCTTGCCGAGACCGGACCGTCCGATACCGTTGCCCCAGGTCTCGTAGTCCCCGAAGTCCTCGATGTTCAGTCGGTCACCGACGCTGTAGGCATCTCGCTGCCAGTCGTATCCACCGCTGTCGGCGCGGAAGTAGTTGTCAGACTCGAAGTCCGGTGCCATGCCCTCGTAGGCCTGCACACCGCAGTACTGGAACCAGGCTTGCGAGTAAGTGACGCCTGTCCCTTTGAAGTCGTCAGTCTGTGCGACCTGGGCTTCGACACCTCCCTGGGTAATCGTCTGCACCTCTGGCCAGAGACCCTTGATGTATCCCTCGCTGTCGATTTCGATGGGAATCACCGGCATGCCGCGCGGAGCGGGTCCGGCAGTGTTCTCGATTGCGTACGCTTGCGTCGGACCGCCACCGGCACCCGGTGAGACCGTTGCACTGTTGATTGCGGCCGCGCCAGTCGTTCCCACGCCAGCGAGCGCCGCGCCCCCGACGACGCCCTTGACGAACCGACGACGACCCGAATCGGCGGGGTACTTGTCGCTATCGCTCATACCCTGAAGTTCGACCCGTCCAGTAAAAGCGTGACGAATCCACCGTGTTAGTTCGTCCCACGAAATCCACACCTCAGTACTGTGGGGTGGCGAAATCGCGGTCCGACGTCGCCGCAGAGAAATTCACCAGTCGTTTACAAACGTTCGTTTACAACGTAGCTTCGGGCAATTTTTCGACCATACTCGTGGCCTTTTACAATGTGTACTCGTATCTGTGTAGTATGAGACTGCATACCAGAGACGTCCGGCAGGACGTCCGCGAGCTTGGGGCGTTGCTCGGGGACGTACTGGAGGCACAGACCTCCACGGCGTCGTTCGAAACTGTCGAAGAACTTCGGCAGGCGGCCATCGCCTATCGCAAGGGCGAGTCTGGGTCCCGCGAGACACTGTACGACGTGGTGGGTGACCTCGACCCGGAACGTGAGAGCGTCGTCGCGCGTGCGTTCACGACCTACTTCGAACTCATCAACCTCGCAGAAGAGCGAGAACGAGTCCGAGTGATTCGAGAAGCGTCGCAGGAAGGAACACTCGAAGACGGCATTCTCGACACGCTCGACGAACTCCACGACGAAGAAGTCGACGAGGAACTCCTCGGGCGCGTCCTCGAAGACGTCCTCATCGAACCGACGTTCACGGCACACCCGACAGAGGCACGTCGCAAGACCGTCAAGGCGAAACTTCGGTCGATAGCGAACCGATTAGAGACGCTCGACGAACGCCGCCTCACCGACCTCGAGAGCGACCAGGAGTGGCGCCACGTCGTCGCAGAAGTGACGAGTCTTTGGCAGACCTCGCAGGTTCGGAACCGTCGTCCCGAACCGACAGACGAGGCACGAAACGTCCAGTGGTACCTCGAAAACATCCTCTTCGACGTCGTCGGAGAAGTGTACGAAGAACTCGAAGAGGAGTTCCACAAGGAGTATCCGAATCTCGACGTGCCGAAACTGTTCGAGTTCCGGTCGTGGGCCGGGTCCGACCGCGACGGCAACCCGTTCGTCACGCCAGAAGTCACAGAAGAGACGCTCGCTCGACAACGGAGCGTCGCCCTCGACAAGTACAGAGATTCACTCAAGCGACTCTCGGGTGTGCTGAGTCAGGACGCGACGCGAATCGACCCCGGTCACGAACTCGAACGGTCGTTGAAAGCCGACCGCGAACTCCTCCCTGTCGTTGCGGAAGAAGCGGACGAACGGTACCCCGACGAACCGTACCGGCAGAAACTGAAACTGATGCGCGAGCGCCTCCGCCGCATCGAGGACGTTCGACCTAACGGCTACAGCAACGCGAGCGAACTCATGGCCGACCTCGAAGTCATCGACGGCAGTCTCCGCACCGTCGGTGCCCAACAGGTCGCCGACGTGTACGTCGAGCCGTTGATGCGACAGGTCGACACGTTCGGCTTTACGCTCGCCAGTCTGGACCTCCGTGACCACCGCGAGAACCACACCGAAGCGGTCCACGAGGCGCTCGACCACGAAGGAATCGACTACTACGGTCGGTCGGAGGCCGAACGTGTCGAAGTGCTCACCGAGGCGATTCTCCAGAACGAACCCGTCATCGACCTCGAAGAGCCCGGTGACATCTCGGAGACTGCCCAGCGCGTCCTCCGTCGGTTCCGCAAACTCGGCGAGTGGCAGCGCGAGTACGGCGTCGCCGCTATCGACACCTACTGCATCTCGATGACGGAAGAACCGTCTCACGTCCTCGAAGTGCTCTTCTTGGCCGACCAGGCGGGCGTCGTCTCGCTGCCGGACCACTGCGGTATCGACGTCGTCCCGCTGTTAGAGACCGAGTCGGCGCTGAACGGCGCACGCCGTATCATGGGCACGCTGTTCGAAAACGAGGCCTACGAACAGGCGCTCGTCGCTCGGAACAACGTCCAGGAGATTATGCTGGGCTACTCCGACTCGAACAAAGAAAACGGATTCCTCGCGGCCAACTGGGACCTCTACAAGAACCAGCGTCGGCTCGCAGACATCTGCGACGATTTCGACGTGACGATGCGGTTGTTCCACGGGCGTGGCGGGTCTATCTCCCGTGGGGGCGGCCCGATGAACGAAGCGATGTTGGCGCTTCCGAACGAGACCATCACCGGCCAAATCAAGTTCACCGAACAAGGCGAAGCAATCGCGGAGAAGTACGCCAACCCGCGAATCGCCGAGCGAAACCTCGAACAGATGCTCAACGCCCAGATTCGCGCCCGGTTGAACGCGATTCGGGAACCAGAAGAACACGTCCCCGAGCGGTGGGTCGAAGCGATGGATACGATGGCCGCCGCCGCCCGTCAAGAGTACCGTGACCTCCTCGAATCTGAGGGCTTCGTCTCCTACTTCGAACAGGCCACGCCGATCACCGTCATCGAGGAACTCAACCTCGGGTCGCGCCCCGCGTCTCGGAGCGACGAGCGAACCGTCGAGGACCTCCGCGCCATCCCGTGGGTGTTCTCGTGGACGCAATCGCGGTGTATCCTCCCTGGCTGGTACTCGCTGGCGGAAGGTGTCAACGCCTACCTCGACGACGGTGGCGACCTCGAAACCGTCCGCGAGATGTACGACGAGTGGCCGTTCTTCCGCAGTGTGCTCGACAACGCCGCGATGTCGCTCGCCCGCACCGACCTCGAAATCGCCGCCGAGTACGCGAACCTCGCCGAGGACAACCTCCGAGACGAGTTCTTCCCACGACTCGAAGCAGAGTACGAGTCGGCGGCCTCCATGATGCTCGACATCAGCGGTCGGAGCAGTCTCCTGAAACGCGAGTGGCTCGAAGAGAGTCTCCAACGGCGGAACCCCTACGTCGACCCGCTGAACCTGCTACAGACGCATCTCCTCTCGCAGACGCACCGAACCGACGAAGAAGAACGAACCCTTCGGCTCACCGTCAAAGGAATCGCCGCAGGGATGAAAAACACGGGATAGGTCGACCCCTCGGCCACCACCGAGACCTTCGGCCTATCCGTGGGACATCACGCGCGGCGCAAGTCGTACGCGTTCGAGCAGACCGGGCAGGTCTCCCGCGCGATACGATATTCACTCTTTAGTCGTTGGCGAACACCGTCGAAGTCGGCGTCACCTTCGTATCTCGATTCCACTTGTTGTCCACAGTGTGGGCACACCACCACCACCGACGACATACTCGAACAAACGGGATTATTCGACATATATGTTTACCCAGATTGCGGCGTGTTTGCACTTGACTAGCTAGTACCTCGAAAACGAGAGTTAGAAGCGCTCTAGACGTAGAATTAGAGAATGTAAATCAGGATATTTTCGTGCTTGATGCTACGAACAAAACCCGTCAAAACTTGATAAATCAAGCCCCAATCGTCGATAACCCGCCATCAGCCCTGATATCCCAGACGAGGTCAGACCCGGTTCCACGGTGCACTCTCGAAGTCGACGATTCGGTGGTCTCTGTCGAGCGCGTCGATGGCGGTGAATTCGGCTTCGTCGAGGTCGAGGTCGAGTGCATCGAAGTTGTCGCGGATGTGGTCGGGGGAGGCAGCCTTCGGAATCGGAGTCGCACCCTTCGCCATCACCCACGCGAGCGACACCTGTGCGGGGGAGACGCCGTGGTTCTCGGCGATTTCGACGATGGTGTCGTTCTCTGCGACTTCGTTTCGAGCGATGGGTGAGTAGGCGACGAGATGGTGGTCGTACTCGGTTGCGAGTTCGCGAAGTTCGGTCTGCTGGAGAAGCGGGTGCATCTCGACCTGATGGGCGAACACCGGCGCGTCGAGGTTCTCGATAGCCGATTCGAGTTGGTCGGGGCGGAAGTTACTCAGGCCGACGTTGGCGACGAGGCCCGCTTCGACGAGTTCGTCCAGAGCAGTCAGTGTCTCGTCTTCGTCGTAGGTGTTGAGCGGCCAGTGGACGTACAGCAGGTCGATAGTCTCGACGCCGAGTTTCTCGGCCGATTCGTGGGCCGTCTCTATCGCGTCGTCGTAGCCGAGATTTGCAGGCTTGAGTTTCGTCGCCACGAACACGTCGTCGACGTCGACGTCGGATTCAGCGAGTGCTTCGCCGACGTACTCCTCGTTGTCGTACATCTGGGCCGTGTCGACGTGGCGGTAGCCGACGTCCAGCGCAGTGGTGACGGCGTCGATACACTCGTCGCGGTCTTCGAGTTTGTACGTCCCGAAGCCGAGTTGCGGGAACTCCTTCATACGAGAGTAGACTGGGTCCGGAGGTTCAAGTTCTGCGGTTGCGGTAGTCGGTGTGGCGTCTGCCTCCGGACGATGGGGGTGACGCCGGAACGCACACCGAGATTGGTCGGACGAGTGCTGAATCGCGGGCGCGTATCTTGTAGTGGTCATCTCCGAGTGACGGCAGCCTCGAACTGATAGACTGGGGTGACCTGCCCTGTGTCACCGTAACTCCGAGAGTCGGTGTCACTCGACCGACCCAGGCACTCTCGTCCGAGCGAGATGTCTTTGCCAACTTTCTTCCACGAGGGGTGTGTGTATCTGGTATGCGTTTTTCTACACTTATCGAGTCACGGTTCGTTCACCCAGGGAAGGTGGCCTTCGGTCCGGGTGCGCCGTGAACCCGAGTCGCGTCGACTCCATCGTCGACTTGACTTACGGGCTGTTGATTGCGGTGTCGGTCGGACTGATAGTCGTCGCCGGGAACACCATCGGACTAGCGTTTGGGTTCGGGGTGTTGGTCTCGTACGTCCTCCACGTCGTCTGGAAGATGGCCCGTTTCGACCCGAACTGGATGACGACGGCGGTCAAGGAAACTGTCGAAGAGACCGTCAACGAGACGGTGGAAAAGACGGTCGGTGAGACCGTCGAGAAGACGGTAGACGAGACGGTGGACAAGACGGTTGAAGAGAAGGTCGGTGAAACGGTCGAAAAGACAGTTGGTGAAACGGTCGAGAAGACTGTCGGTGAAACGGTCGAGAAAACGGTCGGAGAGACGGTAGATAAGACAGTTGGGGAGACGGTCGAAAAGACGGTCGAAGAGAAGGTCGGTGAAACGGTCGAGAAAACGGTCGAAGAGAAGGTCGGTGAAACGGTCGAGAAGACTGTCGGTGAAACGGTCGAGAAAACGGTCGGAGAGACGGTAGATAAGACAGTTGGGGAGACGGTCGAAAAGACGGTCGAAGAGAAGGTCGGCGAAACTGTCGAGAAGACTGTCGAAGAGAAGGTCGGTGAAACGGTCGAGAAAACGGTCGGTGAAACTGTCGAGAAGACAGTTGGGGAGACGGTCGAAAAGACAGTTGGAGAGACAGTCGAAAAGACCGTCGAAGAGAAGGTCGGCGAGGAAGTAGAGAAGACCCTCGAAGAACAGAGAGCGGCCGAGAACGCAGACGACGAGGAAGACGAGGACCGATGATAAGCCTCCTCCTCGTCGCCGGCGTCCTCGTCGCCATGTTCGTCGCGTACAACATCGGTGGGTCGACCACAGGACCGGCGTTCGGGCCGGCCGTCGGTGCCGACGCCATCTCCAAGCCCGTCGCCGCGGCGCTGATGGGTGTGTTCTTCTTCATCGGTGCCTGGACGCTCGGCCGAAACGTCGTCACCAAACTCGGCACTGAACTGGTCGTCGACACCAGTGTCTTCACGCTCGAATCCTCTATCGCGGTTCTCTTCTTCATCGGAGTCGCGCTGCTGGTCGGAAACGTCTTCGGCGTGCCGGCGTCGACGTCGATGACTGCCGTGGGTGCAATCGCCGGCCTCGGACTGGCCGGTGGCGTCCTGGACCTCGCCGTGATGGGGCAAATCGTCATTTGGTGGGTCGTCTCGCCCATCATCGGCTTCTGGGTCTCGTTGGTCATCGGCCGATACTTCTACGCGCGACTGAACGGGATGGTCGCGATGGAGCGCAGTACGGGGCCGCTGTTCGATGTCGACCGGTCCGGGCCCGTCCCGATTCCGCGGGTCCACCGGACGACCAACCGCCGGGAGCTGGGCGGGACGTTCACCGTCGTCGCTATCGGCTGTCTGATGGCCTTCTCCTCGGGGACTTCGAACATCGCCAACGCGGTCGCACCGCTGGTCGGCAGCGGCGAACTAGCGATGAACCCGGCCATCGCCTTCGGTGGGCTCGCCGTCACCGTCGGCGCGTTCACCATCGCCCGACGGACCCTGGAGACGATGGGGAGCGACATTACGGAACTCCCCCTGACGGCGGCCATCGTCGTCGCGGCAGTCTCCTCGACGCTGGTCGTCTTCCTCTCGGCGCTCGGCATCCCCGCGAGTTTCGTCATCATCGCGACGATGTCCATCGTCGGGTTGGGTTGGGGCCGGGCGACTCGGCCGATGACCGCCCCCGAGTTAGTCGCCGGCGACGGTGGAGCACCGGTCACGGTCAACGCGCTGGCGGCCGACGAGGAGGGCGAGACGCTGCCACCCATCGGCAAGGAAGACATCGAAGACATCCCCAGTCCGGGGGCGCTGTTCAATCCCGTGACGACTGCACGGGTCGTCTTGATGCAGAACGTCGTGCCGGCCATCGCGACGGTCGGGTCCTATCTCACGTTCCGGTTCGTCCCTATATTCGGGTTCTAAGTCGCCTCCAGCGACGACTCGAACAGTATCCTAACTGACGCACATACATACCCCTCCCCCGAGAACAACCGGTATGCCCTCAGAGAAAGAGAAGATGCTCGCCGGCGAGTTGTACGACTCGACGGACCCGGAACTCCAGGCGGAACAGGAGCGTGCGCGGCGATTGACCCGCCTGTTCAACGAAACCGACGAGACGCAACCCGACCGACGCGAGGAACTCGTCCGCGAACTCTTCGGCGAGGTTGGTGATGGACTCCACGTCGAACCGACGTTCAAGTGCGACTACGGCTACAACATCAGCGTCGGCGACGACTTCTTCGCCAACTTCGACTGCGTCTTCCTCGACGTCCGCCCGATTACCATCGGCGACAACGCCCTCCTCGGGCCGGGCGTCCATATCTACACCGCGACCCACCCGCTCGACGCGGCAGAGCGAATCAAAGGCCCCGAGTCGGCCGAACCGGTCACCATCGGCGACAACGCGTGGATTGGCGGCCGAGCGGTCGTCAACCCCGGTGTCACCATCGGCGACGACGTGGTTGTCGCCTCGGGCGCAGTCGTGACGAAAGACGTGCCAGACAGTGTGGTCGTCGGTGGGAATCCCGCACGCGTCGTCAAAGAGTTGGACTGACTACCGAATCGAGTGACAGGCCATCCGCGTTCCGTCTCGCGATTCCTCAGATATCGGCCATGTGCGGGCCTCTGGCACACGGTGTGTGCTCCGAAATCGTTTTGAAGGACGCTCGCACACGGTCAGTATGCCGACGGACGAATACGACCCAGAGATGGGGCGCAAGTTCATTTTCGTAACCGGGGGTGTCATGTCCGGCCTCGGGAAGGGTATCACGGCCGCGAGCACTGGCCGACTCCTGAAAAACGCCGGGTTCGACGTCACCGCAGTCAAAATCGACCCGTATCTGAACGTCGACGCGGGGACGATGAATCCCTACGAGCACGGCGAAGTGTACGTGCTGAAAGACGGCGCGGAAGTCGACTTAGACCTCGGAAACTACGAGCGCTTCCTGGGTATCGACATGACCGCCGACCACAACATCACGACGGGGAAGACCTACCAGCACGTCATCCAGAAGGAACGCGCCGGTGACTACCTCGGAAAGACGGTCCAGATTATCCCGCACGTCACCGAGGACATCAAGCGCCGCATCCGCGAGGCGGCCGAGGGCACCGACGTCTGTATCGTCGAAGTCGGCGGCACCGTCGGCGACATCGAGTCCATGCCGTTCCTCGAATCCCTCCGCCAGTTCGCATCCGAGGAAGAAGACGGCGACGTGCTCTTTACGCACGTGACGCTCGTCCCCTACTCGAAGAACGGCGAGCAGAAGACAAAGCCCACACAGCACTCGGTCAAGGAGCTCCGGAGCATCGGTCTCCAACCCGACATTCTCGTCGGCCGCGCGGACGACAAACTCGAACCCGAGACGAAGACCAAGATCGCGCAGTTCTGTGACGTGCCGGACGCCGCCGTCTTCTCGAACCCCGACGTTCCGGACATCTACCACGTCCCGCTGATGGTCGAAGAAGAAGGCCTCGACGACTACGTGATGGAGCGACTCGGTATCTCCGACGAAGCGCTTCCGAAAGCAGAACGCGACAGTCGCTGGCGCGAACTCGTCACCGCCGACCGCACCGGGTCGGTCGATATCGCCCTCGTCGGCAAGTACGCGCTCGAAGACGCGTACATGTCCATCCACGAAGCGCTCAAGCACGCCGGCATCGAGTGCGGCGTGGACGTGAACATCCTCTGGGTCGACGCCGACGAGATGGACGACAAACACGAAGCGCGCCTGAAGGACGCCGACGGAATCGTCGTCCCCGGCGGCTTCGGGTCGCGTGGCACCGACGGCAAGATAGACGCTATCCGCTACGCCCGCGAGAACGACGTTCCGTTCCTCGGCCTCTGTCTCGGGTTCCAGATGGCCGTCGTCGAACAGGCGCGCAACGTCCTCGGCCACGAAGGCGCCCAGTCGACGGAACTCGACGCCGACACGCCCTACCCGGTCATCGACCTGCTTCCCGAACAGTACGAGGTCAACGACATGGGAGGGACGATGCGCCTCGGCGCACACGACACCGACATCGAGGCAGGCACCCTCGCAGAGGCGGTCTACGGTGACACGTCCTGTACGGAACGCCACCGCCACCGCTACGAGGTCAACCCCGAACTCATCGACGAGCTCGAATCCGAAAGCCTCCGGTTCTCCGGACGCGCAGACAACCGTATGGAGATTCTCGAACTGACCGACCACCCGTTCTTCTTTGGAACCCAGTTCCACCCCGAATTCCGTTCCCGACCCGACCGCGCAAGCCCGCCGTTCGTTGGCTTCCTGCGCGGCGTTCTCGGCGAACTCGACGCACGTGAACTCGACAACGAAGAGGTGACAGCATAATGGTAAACGTAGACGAATTCATCGAAGACGCAAAAGAATCGATTCGCGAACAGATTGGAGACGAGCACGCCATCATCGCCCTCTCGGGCGGTGTGGACTCCTCCGTCGCCGCAACCCTCGCGTACGAGGCAGTCGGCGAGCAACTCACGCCGGTCTACGTCGACACCGGCCTGATGCGCAAAGGCGAGACCGAACAGATTGCAGAGACGTTCTCCTTCATGGAGAGCCTCCGCGTCGTCGACGCCGAAGAGCGGTTCTTCGAGGCGCTGGAAGGCGTCATCGACCCCGAGGAAAAGCGCGCCGTCATCGGCGAGCAGTTCATCCGCGAGTTCGAACGCGAGGCGAAAGACACCGACGCCGAGTTCCTCGTCCAGGGGACCATCTACCCCGACCGTATCGAGTCCGAAGGCAACATCAAATCGCACCACAACGTCGGTGGCCTCCCGGACGTCGTCGACTTCGAGGGTATCGTCGAACCCGTTCGTGACCTCTACAAAGACGAGGTTCGCGAGGTCGCTCGTGCCCTCGGTCTCGAGTCTATCATCGCCGAGCGCATGCCATTCCCCGGTCCGGGCCTCGCGGTCCGTGTCCTCGGTGAGGTCACGCCCGAGAAGGTGCAGGTGGCCCGCGAGGCGTGTCACATCGTCGAAGACGAGACCGAGAAGCACGACCCGTGGCAGGCCTTCGCCGCGGTCATCGGCAAGGGTACCGGCGTCAAGGGTGACAACCGCGTCCACGGCTGGATCGTCTCGGTTCGCTCCGTGGAGTCGCGTGACGGCATGACCGCTCGCGCACAGGAACTCCCGTGGGACACCCTCCAGCGCATCCAGTCGCGTATCACCGGCACGAACGAGAACGTCGCCCGCGTCGTCTACGACGTGACCCACAAACCACCGGCGACCATCGAGTACGAATGACGACGGCAGTCGTCGCGGGGGCAGACCCCGACGGACTCGGTGAAGCCCTCGAAGCGGAAGGTGCGACTGTGGTCCGCGTCGTCGGCATCGCCTCCGCCGACTCGCTCACCGAAGCGGGTATCGACGAGGCCGACCTGCTCGTCCTCACCGACATGGACGACGCGACGGCTATCTCGGTGGCGAAGGAACGCAACCCGGACGTTCGTGTCGTCACCTACTCGCGTGACTCCCTGCCGGAGTTCGCGAAGGGACAAGCCGACCTCGCCGTCGACCCCGAACTCCTCGCCGCCGACGTGGTCGCCGAGGAAATCGTCTAAGCGAGTCGGAGTCTCCGACTACTCCGATTCTCCGACCACTCCGACCAATCCGATTCTCCGACCACTCCGACCACTCCGATTACTCCTGAACTCTCGTCTCGCTCTTTTCTGCTCACTCTCGGTTGGTAGTCACCCCTCGTCGGAAGCGACGCTCCACTCGTCACACGAACCGCCGTCTGAGCCCGAAGCCATGGGCGGTCTGCGTCGGAATCTGTGATAAACCTTCGTCCGACCGCGGGGGGTGGACAGCGGCGTGTATTCGTCGTGGCCGCCGTTCGCTTCGTCACTCCATTCGTTCGATTCCTTACCGCCGTTCGCTTCGTCACACCCCCCAGCTACGCGCGGCACCCCGCACGATTACCCCCTCACTGGCTCTGGGTCGAAACCCGGCGCAATCCAGTGGCGACGGACCGAATTGGGAGTTCATTTTCGACGAAAATCGGCGAAAATCGGCTCGAATAGCGGCTACTCACAGGCCAACGAGCGCAACCCAGTGTAGCGATTTCCACCCTTCAATACCCCGGCGTCCTCAGCCAGGAGTGCCGCGACGCGCCAGACGCTTGCCCTCCCACACCACCCGCAAGCGCGGCACGTCGTGGAACACGGCTAGCAGGCCGTCGCATGAGTATGTCCACTCATCCCCCCTTTGGTCGCACGACGCGACGGGCGGTCACGAGTGGAACACGAACCGAACTGCAACACGAACATCCGAAACGAACCGCGATACCCCGCAGATTACACTGATATCACAATGACACTGAACCGACGAGATTTCGTCAAGAGCGCCGCAGGAATCGCTGCCGCAAGTACAGTTGGAGTCGCCGGCTGTATGGGCACCGCCTCCGCGAAGACTGGAACGCTCTCTACCCGCGTGAGCGACAGACCCGGTGACATCGGCGACTTCGAATCCTGTCTAGTGACGCTCTCGACGATTCGCGCCAAACCGACCGACGGCGAGGCACAATCGTTCGACGTCGGAGAGACGGAAGTCGACCTCGTCGACCTCCAAGGCGACGCTTCGGCCCTCGTCGAAGACGTCGACGTAGAGACTGGCACGTACGAGTTCCTCCAACTGGAGGTCAGCGAAACAGACGCGACACTCACCGACGGGTCCGAGGCGACGCTCGAAGTCCCCGGTTCTGCACCCCTCAAGTTCGAACGGTCGTTCGAAATCCGGGCAGACGAGACGACGACGTTCACCGCCGACTTCACCCCCGTGAAAGCCGGCAACGCCGGGAAGTACGTCCTCCAACCCGTCGCGGAGGAGGTGACGGTGAGGTACGAGTCAGAAGAGACGGCCGAGGACGAGACGACTACGAACGAGACCACCACCAGCGAGTAGGTTCCCTCCCCCGTCTGACGCACCACTCGCCCTCCACAGTTCACATCTGCCCCCGAGGCCCTCCACCCACACCGGTTCCCGCTACCACCTCGTCTCTTCCTAACCGTACACCTGCCCCGTCTGCCCTCCAAATCCCCTCCGTTCCTTCTAATTCGGACGACTGCGTGTACAGATGCCGGCCCTCGTTGCCATTGTCGCAACTGCCTTTATCAGTGGTCTCTGACCTCCGGTGACATGGTACGGGTCTCGGCCGGGGGACGAATCCACTTCGGCTTCCTCAATTTGAGTCTCTCTCGCGACAGATTGTACGGTGGTCTGGGCGTCGGGCTCGACGAGCCACAGGTGACCGTTTCGGCCGAACCCGCTACCGACGTCCACTGTCGCCATCCCGACGCGCGCGAGTACGCCGAGCGGGCGGTGGATCTCCTCGACGTTCAGGGGGCGAACGTCGACGTCGACCGGGCGCTGCCGCGGCACGCCGGTCTCGGAAGCGGGACACAACTCGCACTCGCCGTCTTGCAGGCGGTTGCAACTGCGACGGAGACGACTGCCGACGTTCGCCGCCTCGCTCCGGAGATGGGACGCGGCGGTCGGTCCGGTGTGGGTGTCGCCTCGTTCGAACGAGGCGGCGCTATTCTCGACGCTGGCCATCCGACCGCTCGGTTCACCACCGACCGCCCGGAAGACGGGTCGTGGACCGTCCCTGCCGTCGCGGCACGGCACTCGGTTCCCGACAACTGGCGATTTCTGCTCGTCGTTCCAGACGTCGAACCGGGTCGGAACGGCGCGTCCGAAGAAGCCAGTATGCGGTCTGTCGTCGAACGCGCCGACCCGGTGACGAGCGACCGAATCGCTGGCATCGTCACCCGGCGACTCCTCCCAGCACTCGCAGAAGGGTCCGCAGAACGGTTCGGCGAGGCAGTCGAATCGGTCGGTCGACTCAACGGAACGTGGTACGCCGACGAACAGGGTGGCGTCTACCGACCACCAGTCGGTGCACTCGTCTCGTCGCTCTCGGAGTCGCCCGCAGTGTACGGAGCAGGGCAGTCGTCGTGGGGGCCGACGGTCTACGGCGTGACCGACGTCGACCACGTCGACGAAGCGATAGCCGCCGGGAACGCAGCGCTCTCGGCCGCGGGAATCGAAGGAACAGTAACTGTCGCTCGCGGTCGGAACCACGGCGCGACTATCGAGTGATGGTCAGTCCCGGTTCCAACTGTACAGCGTGCGCGACTCCTGAAGAACAGCGTACTCGACTCCTGAAAGACAGCGTACTCGACTCCTGAAAGACAGCGTACGCGACTCCTGAAGAACAGCGTACTCGACTCCTGAAAGACAGCGTACGCGACTCCCGACAGAGCAGTGCGTCACCCGTCGCCCCCGAAACGACTAACCTTCGTGGTTGAGTCGAGTTCGGCATGCGCTCTATCCCCTTCGGGATCCCTCGACTCGACAGCATCATCGGCGGGGGAGCACCACCGGGAAACGTCGTCCTCCTCGCGGGAGAGTCTGGTGCCGGTGCTCGTGAGTTCCTCTACACGAGTGTGACGATGAACGCACTCTCGCAGGCAGACGAGGACCTCTTCGACCTACACTACGGCACGTTGGACGAGAACGCCAGTCCGCCTCCCGAGATTCACTACGTCTCGTTTACGTCCGGAGAAGACCACCTCCGCCAGGAGATGCTGTACACGATGGACGACGAGATGGTCGACGCCGCGATAGACAACATCGAATTCCACGACCTGTCGCCCGAATACTTCCAGTTGAGTCCGATTCCGCGGGAGTGGTATCTCGGAGAACCGACCCAGTTGGAGGACCTCGGACACAGACAAAACCGTGAGTCGGTCTTGGCTTCTTTCGGGAGTACACTCAGTGAACACGCCCCCGAAAATCTCGTCGTCATCGACTCACTGACAGACCTCGTCGCAGGGCGGTCAGACGACATGAAGTGGGCAGACATCACCATGGTGATGAAAGGACTCGAAAAGGCGTCACACCAGTGGGGCGGACTCATCTTGGTTCTCGTCAGTACCGAGGCCGTCTCGGATAGAGAACTCGGCATCCTCAAAGGGGCGACAGACGGAACACTGCAGTTTTCGTGGGAGACCGGTGGGTCCAAACGTGCACGGACCATGGTCGTCCAAGAGTTCCGCGGCGTCCTCTCGCAACTGGAGAGTGAGAACATCGTCCAGTTCGAGACGGAGATTAACGAGAGCGGCCTCGACGTGAGCGACGTTCGGAAGATTCGCTGACGACCGCGACGATTGCCGAGTCGTTCTCGGGCGGCGATAGTTCTTAAACCCTTGTAGACGAAGCACCAGTGAGAATGGACGGGGATGCTGGAGTGTCGTTGCCGGAGGGCCTCCAAGAGTGGGTCGACGAACGTGCCGAAGCACAGGACGTCGACTCGGTGACGATACTCGCGCGAGCGATCAACACGTATCGCCTCGCAGTGACCGATACGGGGACGTCTCTCGACGAAATCGAGTCGGTGTCGGACCGGCTCGACAGTGTCGAGGGGCGCGTCGATGGGCTCGAAGGAACTGTCCAAGAGAAGATAGACGACGTTCGGATGCGAGTCGTCCAGGTAAAACGGGAGACCGACGGGAAGGCACCCCGAGACCACGACCATCCGGACCTGCGTGAGGGGCTGGACCGAGCAACTGCTGATATCGAAACGCTCCGCGACCAACTCACCGAGGTCGAATCGCGCGTCGACGCGGGGTTCGACAACTACGAAGAGATACTCACGTATCTGGACGAGACGACCACAGACCTCGACGAACACCTCGGCGTCGTCGCACAGTCACTGTTGAATCTCCGGTCACGCGCTGCCGATATCGAGGCGGCGGAACTGGAGCGGAAAGCGCTCGGGGACCTCTTGCGCCTCGCGAACGACACGGGCGAACGGAAGGCACTGTGTGACGACTGTGGCGAGACGGTCCACTTGGACCTGCTCACAGAGCCTCGGTGTCCAGCGTGCCGGTCGGCGTTCGAAGACCTGTCTCCGTCGAAAGGGTTCTTCGGGTCTGCGACGCTCCACACCGGCAACCCACCTGCGCTGGAAGCAGCAACAACAGAGAGAGACGACGTATCGGCACTCTTCGAAGAAAGAGACACCGCGGAGCTAGAGTCCGAGGCTGAAGACGCGGAGGGTGACGTCGGTAACACCATCGAATCGGACTCAGACACCGACTCCGCCGTCCACCACGAAGACCAAGCGACGCACGAGGCGACAACGGGGAGCAAAAACGACGATGACTGACGAAACGACCGACGACACGTCGGGAGACGACACACCGACTGAAGCACCACCGACCGAACAAACCCAAAGCGACGGCAGTGCAGACGCCGGTCGGGAGAACGAAGACACCGCGCCGCTGTCAGACCTCGCAGCGCGTGTTTCGGCACGACGGTCCCGTTCCGAACCCGACTCTGCCGACCGCGAGGAGTTGTTCGAGGAGGTCTCTGTCTCGGAACTGGCTGACGACGACGTGTGGACGGCCCTTGTCGAAACAGAGGGAGACGGTGACGAAGACGTTGGCGTCGGTACCGAGGCAGAACCCGTGGACGAAGCAGAGGGGCTTTCTGACTACATCGTCCCCAAAGCCGAGTTCTGCCACCGCTGTGAGTACTTCGGTGCCCCTCCGACCCTCGGGTGTGGTCACGACGGAACTGCAATCGTCGAAGTCGTCGATTCCGACCACTTCCGCGTCCGAAACTGTCCGATGGTCGAAGACGACGACTGAGTTTTCTCGTCTCCCGTTCGGGGTGTGGAGTGACAGATTCTTGGTGCCGCGCCCGTTACCGCCGAGTATGCAATTCTGCGACGAGTGCGGGTCGATGATGGTCTCACAGGACGGGGAGATGACCTGTACGAACGACGACTGTGGCGCGACCACCGAGCGCGACGAAGAACTGGCCAAGCAGTTCGTCTCGACCGAAGCACAGTCGAATGACGAACTCATCGAGACAGAAGAGGGTGCGGAGTTCGAGGGTAAGCCCACCGCCAAAGACGTTCACTGCGACGAGTGTGGGCACACAGTCGCGTGGTACACCATCAAACAGACGGCGTCTGCGGACGAACCGCCGACGCGCTTTTTCAAGTGCAAAGAGTGCGGCTATCGGTGGCGAGAGTACAACTGAGATTCCATCTCGGTTCCCCAACCGGGTCGCAGAGTCTGTCCAGCGTCTCCGACGCTCCGCTCGGACCACGATACACGCCCAAAAATCCGAATCACGCAGGAACCGTCGTATCCGTTCCCGCGGCCTCGATTGCCTTTTTCTCGCGCTGCACTTCGAGTGCTCGACGGTGAGCGAGTCGAATTACCTCCTGCCACGGGAGGGCAACGACCATCTCGTCGCCGCGCAGTTCATTCGTCGTGGTTTCGGTCATCTTTCCCCACCATACGTATATTCGCGTGTCAGCGAGATAGTCGTTTTTCGCTGTCTCGAAGACCATCCTGACAACGAGGAATTACTAGCCTATTGTCATTAGTAGTTGACATTCTGTATTCTCGCGAGGATATATCGAGTGAAACCTGTCATACCGCAGTTCAGATTGGTGGAAAACCGACAGACGTGGCCACATTCTCTCGATTCTGGAACCATAGCGAACCATACGTATAGATAAGACATAGAGAATCTCAGAGCAGTACAGGGAGACGCCTGCTCGAGTAAGATTGTCCATGAACACAGCAACTTTCCCCTCCAAACCAGACGTAGAGAGACGATTGCGGCCTGGCCGAGACGTACTGACCAAGACCATCGTCGACTTAGCGATGGAACTCGACGTCGACCCGAGAGCACAGTCCAAACGGCTTCAGGACGTGATAGACCTCGATGCCTTGTACGCGCTCGTGAAAGACCCAGACGAACCAGAAACCGATATCCAGGTGTCGTTCAGAATCTGGGATATCACGTACGTCGTGACGCCAACGTCGGTGGCGGCGACGAAACTGCATTGAAGCGGGCGTTCGAAATCGGGCGACTGGACCGAGGCATCGACACCGAACGGTACCGGACTGGTCACCGCGTCGGCGAGATTACTGCGTCATCGATTCTTGACTGGCCGCACAGTTGTTCGGCCCGAGTTCGAGTTGGAAGGCGACGTAGTTCGGCGTGTCGACCTGGCCGAGGTTGGTCTGGATAATCTGTTCGTGGTTCGAGGGACGCGGTGGGACGTCGGCGGTGATGTACTCGACGAACTCCGCTTCGGGCATCGAAAGGGCGTCCATCTTCGACTTCAACTCTTCGAGCGTCGCGGTGTACGACCCGTCGTTTGCCGGGACGGCACTGTCGCTGTAGTGGGCCGGGGCGACGACAGTCTCGTCGCCGAGCGTGAGGATGCGATTTTGGAGCGAGTCGTAGAGGGTTGCGGCCATGTCGGACGCACCGTCGTCGCCGTCTTCGAGGTCCGGGCGAGCGACGCTCTCGGTGAAGAGCCCGTCACCGCTGAGGAGGACGGCATCGTCGACGAGGAACGACGTCATACCGGAGGTGTGGCCAGGTGTGTGGACGACGTCGATACTGCTGTTGCCGACCGAAATCACGTCGCCGTGGGCGACAGTTTCGTACGCGACGTCGTAGTCGATTCCGCGGGCGACGGCCGGGTCAGGGACGACGACGTCGGCCGACGAGCGCGTCGCAAACGCTCTGACCCCGCTGATGTGGTCGGCGTGGACGTGGGTGTCGACGGCGGTGGTTATCTCTGCACCGTACTCGCGGGCGACTTCGATGTAGTTGTCGACGAACGCGAGAAGCGGGTCCACGACGACTGCCTCGTCGTCCGACAGAACCATGTAGGCGAGACATCCACTCGAGGGGCGACTGAACTGGAGAACCGTCGCATCTGTGTCCGTCTCGAGTTCTTGGTAGACGTAGAGGTTCGCCCACCCGTTCATCCCGTACTGGAGGTTCTTAGCGTCGATACCCGACTGCTGGAGCAACTGAACCGCCATCTGACTCGTCTGACCGGATGCACAGACCGCGACGACCTCACCGTTCGATGCACCGTTGAGAAGCTTCGTGGGGTCGACCGTCTGCAGTTGCATCAACGGCACGTTTACGGCTTCGACGTTGTCACCGTCGATGTGCCACTCGTCGAAATCGTGGGGGCCGCGCACGTCCACGATCGTGACGTCAGCACCGCTGTCGATGGTCTCTTTCAGTTCCTGTGGCTGGATACTTGGGATGGTCGCCATTGTGTCGTATCCTCAGATGTGGTTCGACCGACTATAAGAGTTGCCTTAGTATTGGGGGTGTAAAGCAATACATTGGTGTTCGGACGTTGGGGCATGGGCGACTGTGAGATAGCTCTCGGGTCACAAAATCCCACTTTTCGAGGCTCAATTCCCAACTCTGGTAGATTTCGGGGATCCCAGACCATCAGTGAACCGGGCTATCGACTCCACTCACCGCCGAGTATCTTGTTCAAAAGCCACAATCTTCTCTGGCAGACGGACTGCGTACGAGCCCTCGAACAGAGCGTGAGCAAACTGACGTGTGTCGTCTCGGGCGACACACTGAAAACCGAACTGCCAACGCCTGCAGCCGAATTACTCGACTGGAGAGAGATTCGGAACGAGGAACTCAGTCACTGCGGCGGCGACTTTCTCGGTCTGACCGACGAAGAAGTGGTCTGCAGCGAATTCGACGGTCGATTGGTGATACTCGGTTGCGCAACCGACGACGGGTCGCCAGTCTGCGATGTCGTCGCGCGTGCCGTAGACGACCTGTACCGGCACGTGAATCTGGTCGAACACATCGGTCACGTCGAGGTCGGCGGCGAGACGTGCTGCGGGGCCGAGAGCAGACACTGCGTCGATATCGACGCCGTCAGCGGCCGTGAGCAGTGCCATCGCGCCACCGAAACTGAATCCGAACAGTCCGACGTGGTCGTATCGTTCGTTCGCCCACGCGACTGCGTTTCGGGTGTCGACGCGCTCGCCGTACCCCTCGTCCCACTCCCCGTAGTCGAACCGGAGGCAATCGATACCGTTCGCACGGACCGCGTCGCTCACTGCCGAGAGGCGAGCGTCCCCGCGGTGTCCGCCGTGTTGGGGATGTGGTGGACACGCGACGACGACAGCGTCCGTGGCGTCGTCGGACTCGTCGAGTGTCGCCCGTACGTCTCGGCCACCTGGAACGAGAATCGTATCGGTCATATCAACCTCTTACGCTGGTGAGGTTTTAAGCCGAGCGTCGCGTACTTAGTGGGTATGGGAATTCTCTCTCGCGCCTCGTACGTCATCCGCTCGAAAATAAATGCCCTCCTCAACCGCGCAGAGGACCCAACGGAGACGCTCGACTACTCCTACGAGAAGATGCGCGACGAACTCCAGCAGGTCAAACAGGGCATCGCGGACCTCACGACACAGAAGAAGCGACTGGAGATTCAGAAGCGACGTCTCGAAGAGAACGTCGAGAAGCACAACGACCAAGCGCGCCAAGCCGTCCAGCAGGACCGTGAAGACCTGGCGCGAAAGGCCCTCGAAAAGAAGCAGGCCAAGATGAACCAAATCGAGGAGCTCGACAGCCAAATCGCGCGCCTGCAGGATACACAGGACACCCTCGTCCAGAAGAAAGACGAACTCCAGAGCCGTATCGAGGAGTTCCGCACGAAGAAGGAGACGATGAAGGCACGCTACGAGGCGGCCGAAGCGTCGAGTCGCGTCTCCGAGGCGATGTCCGGCGTCGGCGACGAGATGGCCGACGTGGGTCGCGCGCTCGAACGTGCCGAAGAACGCACCGACGAGATGGAAGCCCGCTCGGCGGCGATGGACGAACTCATGGAGTCTGGCGCGCTCGACGACGTGCTGTCGGACAAGGACTCTATCGAGCGTGAACTCGAAGCGGGCCGCACCAACGCGGAAGTCGATGCCGAACTGGAGACACTGAAAGCCGAGATGGGCAAGTCCTCCGCGCCGGCCGAAGAAGAAGCGGCCGACGCCGAGGTCGACGTCGACGTCGAAGAGGAAGTCGTCGACGAAGAGGTCGAAGCCGAACTCGAAGAACTGAAGAACGACGAAGAGTCGTCCTGAGGCTCACACTCACGGTGTGAGACGCACGTTTTGGGGTGAATATCCCCGGTGTAAGTCTATCGTTGCTTCGTTGCTTCGTTTTCACTAACTCGCCCGACTAGTCCAGAAAAACACGTGCTGTTCGTTCCGTTCAGGCTTGTGCCGACGAACCTCCGAGGAAGGCTTTCGTCAGGATGGACAAGCCGAACAGAACCACGACCAGTGGCCACGTCAACGTGAAGCCAGCGAAGCCACCGAGACCGATGAGTAAGAAAATCGCGGTCCAGAAGTAATCGTCAGTCGTTGGGTTTGGGTAGTCCGGAGAA
This sequence comes from Haloferax marinum, assembly GCF_009674625.1. Taxonomy (GTDB): domain Archaea; phylum Halobacteriota; class Halobacteria; order Halobacteriales; family Haloferacaceae; genus Haloferax; species Haloferax marinum. The sequence continues at coordinate 2,875,226 of NZ_WKJQ01000001.1, forward strand.
GAGAGACGAACCGCTCCGAGCAAGAGCGCGTACGCCCCGACTCCAACGAACAGCCAACTCCAGATGTCCCCCTGCGCGATTTGTGGGAGCACTCCCAGATTATCGGCCGCAAGGAGGACGCCGACTATGACGACGACACCGCCCCAGAAGAGAGCATCAAACTGCTTTTTCACGGAGCTCACTTGGGAGTCGTCTTGCTGGTACAGTTCCTCAGTTCCGGCTTGGGTTTGCATTTCACTCACCTCGTTGGTGTTTTGGTCCACACGCCACGCAGTGGACGCTCCGAGACGCGCAGACACCGCATGATAACATATGTCACAGACCAACATATCGATATCAGTTCGTTTCTGAGATGCGAGAAAAATACAGGACAAATTACTGTCCGGGGGTCGGACACGTGAACGGTTGATTCGGCCGGGTGAACGGCTGTTACTTCTTCTGTGCGCCGGTCCCGGCCCGGTCGAGGGCCTCGAGGTCGATTGCACCGTTCGGCATCGGGACGCCCTCGTAGGGGTCGTCGGCGAGGAGGAGCGACCCGTCGAGGTCCGCGTAGTCGAGAAGCGGTGCGAGATGACACCCAGCGGCGATAGCGGCGTTCGTCTCTATCATGCACCCGAGCATGACTTCGAGGCCGTGGGCACGCGCCGTGTGAATCATGCGTTTGGCTTCGGTGAGACTGCCGCACTTCATCAGTTTCAGATTCGCGATATCGACGCGGTCTGCTATCTTCGGGATGTCGTCGACGGTGATACAGGACTCGTCGGCCGCGATGGGGAGCGCCGAGTGGTCGTAGACGTACTTCAGGCCCTCGTAGTCCTCGGCGGGGACGGGTTGTTCGACGAACTCGACACCGTAGTCAGCGAGGAACTTGCTCATCTTCACGGCCTCACGGGGCGTCCACGCCTCGTTGGCGTCGACGCGGATGGTGACGCCGGGTGCTTCGTCGCGGACCGCCTCGATTATCGCTTTGTCGCGCCCAGTTCCGACCTTCACTTTGAGGATATCGTAGCCGGCCTCGTATGCGTCTGCGGTCTTCTCGCGCATCGTCTCGAGGTCGTCGAGACCGATGGTGAACGACGACGACGGTGTCCGTTCGGGGTCGAGCCCCCAGAGTTTGTAGAGCGGGACGCCGAGTCGCTTTGCCGCGAGGTCGTGGAGGGCGATGCTCACGGCGGTTCGAGCGGCCGGGTTGCGCCGGACCGTCTCGGCCAGTTGGCGTTCGATGCGGTCTATCGCGTGCGGGTCTCCGACTCGTTCGACGACGTCGAGTAGCTTCGGGAGGACCGCTTCGACGGTGTCTGCGGTCTCACCGTAGTGTACCGACGGTGCGGCCGCACCCACGCCCGTCATTCCACCTTCGTCCTCGATTCGGACGACGACGTTTTCTGCCTCTGTCTGCGTCCCACGGGAGATTCCGAAGGGGTCTGCCAGTTGCATCGAGATTCGCTCGAACTCTGTCGAGAGCATTCAGAACACCTCGTCGACGAAGTCGGCGGCGTCCTGTCGGACGGGGTCGACAGCGGGGACGCCCAGTTCGTCGGCGTAGGCTTCGACTTCGGCGGCGGCCTCGTCGTCGTCCTCGACGTTCGAGGTGTTGAGCGCGCCGCCGACGATTTCAGCCTCGTGGACGGGGGCGGCGAGGTTCTCGTAGAGTGAGACGTAGTCGGAGAGTGGTGGGAGTTCGAACGACTCGTAGCCGTGAATCGCCTCGCGGGTGGACTCGTGACAGAGAACCAGCTTGTCGGCCATCGACCCGTGGAGGATTCCACACGTGACCGCAGAGTAGGCCGGGTGGACGATGCTCCCCTGTCCTTCGACGAAGAGAACGTCGTACTCGTCGCCTTTCTCGAGAATCATCTCTTCGACCGACCCGGCGGTGAAGTCGCTGACGACCCGGTCGACGGGGTTGCCCCACCCGGCGATCATGATGCCGGTCTGGCCGGTCGGGATGAACCCAGCGTCGATACCCTGCTCGCGGGCGGCCTCCACGAGTTCGAGCGAGACGGTCATCTTGCCCACAGAGCAGTCCGTGCCGACGGTGAGGACGACTTCTGCGTCGACGTCGCCGGCGACGCCCTTCGCGACGCCGATGTCGTCGTGTGGCTTGCGAACGTCGTTGATTTCACAGTCGTGTTCGGCCGCGAGTGCGGCGAACTCCTCGTCGTCGTTCAGGAAGTAGTGGAGGCCGGCGATGACGTCACACCCGCGTTCGAGTGCGGTTCGGACATCGTCGCGCCACGTCTCGTCGAATCCGCCGCCGATAGGTGCGATTCCCACGAGGAGTGCGTCCGCGTCTGGGGCGTCGGCCATCGAGGCGACGATGGGGACGTCGGGGAGGTCACGGCGGTGGTCCGCCGTGGAGGTGCCGGGTTTGTCCCGGTCGAGGACGGCAACCACGTCGTAGTCGGCGTATTTGAGAACGCCTGTGGCGGTCTTCGCACGGTCAGGAAACTTCTCGTGTGCAAGGACGACGACTCGTTGTGGGTCGCTCATGTTGGATGCCACTATCTCCCACCCTATAAGGTCGGGCGATTTGGCAGTGACTGTCGAGAACTGTTCGGGGAGCCAAAGTGGTGCGAGCGTCGGTTCGTGGCCGAAGACTCAGATGCGGTACAGTCGCGTCGTCCAGAACTCACGAGAGGCCTCTCGGAGGGCCGCTTCGGGGTCGCCACTGGCGTCGACGGTCGCAGTGAGCGACGCTCGGTCACGGAACTCACCGAGGACAGTTCGCTCTCCGAGGACGACGAGGTCGGAGTCAGCGTCGAGTGATTCGTCCAGGACGTCGTGGCACTCGTCGAGGTGGTCGTCGATCTGTCCGTCGCGGATGCGCTCGAATCGTCGTTGTGAGAAGCCACCTTTCGAGTGCGCCGACTTCACGTCGCTTTCGAACCCTGTCTCGTAGACGAGTGTTCCGTCGTCGTACCGGCCGAGCGCGAACAGGTCGGCCCGGACGAGTGCGACGACCGTCTCTGCGTCGGGCAGAAACCACTCGGATTCGAGGTCGAACCCGTCACTCCATTCGTCGAACGACTCCGGAAGTCGCGGGGGCGAGAGCACCACACTCACGAGTCCGGCGTCGTCGGTGAATGCGACACACGGTGCGGCCCTGCGGACGAGCGAGGCACGGTCGTCGAACGCCCTCTCGACCGACGACGGAACCGACTGTTCGTCGGGAACGGTGGCGGTCAGTGCACCTTCCGGGCCTGTCGAGACCGACTCCAATCGTCGGAGAACCTCACGAAGACGCTCGCCGCGGAGGTCTTCGGTTCCGCGAAAGTCGAGTTCGTCGTCGTCACCGGAGAGTCGTTCGACTCGGTCTTCGAGTTCGGTGATACGGTCTTCGAGCCGATTGAGTTCGGCTTCCGCCTCCTGTCGGGCCCGAACGGCCTCCTTCCGTCGGTCCGACTCGCCTTCGAGACGCCCTGCTAACGCGTCGCGTTCGTCTTCTAACTCCGCGATGCGTTCTTTGAGTTCGGCCCGGCCCAACAACTCGTCTAACATACGCGGAAGCGTGCGGGCCGGCCACTTGAGCGTTCGGTCCGCAGGCGACGACGTATCCTAGTTTCCCGACCGACGTTCAGACTACGTCCGGTGCCGTGACGGGTCGAGGGCGTCGAGGTCGTATCCCGCGTATCGAAGGAGTTCGGCCGCTCGTGTTCCGTCGGCGAGGAAGACGGGCCTGTCGTCGGGCAGCGCCTCCAGTTCGACGACTTCTCGGGGGAGGGCGAGTGTCCCCGCGGGAACGCCGTCGTCACCGACGACCGGGAAGTGGGCACTGTCGAGTTTCATTACGAGTGGGTAGTCGATTCGTTCCACGCCGGTTCCGCTCGCGTAGACGTGCTCGTTGAGTCGCTCGTGTTCGGTCCGCTGGATGGCCGCCTCCGAACCGTCGTATGGTTCGACGTACAGTCGGCCGAGGTAGTATCCGCTAGAGAATCGTTCGAACATCGACACATGTTATCATAACACACATCTGAAGATAAGCGTTGTCGAGACTGTTTATATAGACCGCAATTCCATCGCTCGAAGCAGTGGGGTCGACAGAGAGAAAGAGAGAGTATCGGGTCAGTCGTCGCCGCGGGTTGCGGCCGTCATCGACCAGACGGCGACGATGCCCAGTGCGAGTGCCGGAATCATCGGGAGTGCCAACATGGCGGCGATGTATGGCAGTCCGGCCATCGACGGAAGCGACGGCACGATGTACACCGCGCCAGGGACGACGAGGACACAGAGTGCGACGACGCCGACGAGCACCCAGCCTCGCTTCCCGAATCCCTGTGGTTCGGGTTCGTCCGCTCCGATGTCGGAGTCGCCCGGACGGTGAACGTACGTATCCTCCCGAGACGTGGTGTCAGAGCTCACTATCTGGGATTACGACCACCTTGCCAAAGCCCTGTCGTTCCTCGATAAGTTCGTGCGCACGGTCGATTTCGCTCATCGGGAGCGTCTCACGGATACGGGGTTCGAACGTGCCGTCCCAGACGAGTTCCAGCACTTCGTCCGCCTCGCCAGGCGTCGCCATCGTCGACCCGATGACCGACAGTTGGTTCCAGAAGATGTAGTTGAGACCGGCACCTGGGTCGGGACCAGTCGTCGCGCCACAGGTGACGACACGGCCGCCTTTGACGAGGCTCTTGAGCGACTTCTTGTAGGTGGCCTCACCGATGTGGTCGACGACCATGTCGACGCCGCGACCGTCGGTCAGTTTACGAATCTCCTTCGAGAAGTCTTCTTCTTCGTAGTTGATGACGTGGTCTGCGCCGCACTCGCGGGCGTACTCCAGTTTCTCGTCGGTCGACGCGGTGGCGAACACCTCTGCGCCGGCGTGTTCTGCGACTTGGACGGCAGCGTGTCCAACACCGCCGGACGCGCCGAGGACGAGGACTTTCTCACCGGGGCGGAGTTCGCCGCGGTCGATGAGCATGCGCCACGCCGTCTGGAAGACGAGAGATGCAGAGCCGGCAATCTCCCACGGGACGTCTTCGGGGACGGGAACGAGGTTCTCTTCCGGGATGGCCGCGAACTCAGCGTGGACACCGCGGAGGTGCTCGCCGATGATTCGGAAGTCGGGTGCGAGCGTCTGGTCACCCTTGCGTGAGAACTCGTCGCCCCCGTTGGCGATACCCGCGATGAGCGCGACGTGGTCACCTTCTTCGAACCGAGTCACACGTTCACCGACTTCTGTGACGACACCAGCCATGTCACTGCCCGGAATGTGCGGCATCTCTAACTCGACACCCGGCAGTCCACGCCGAGTCCAGATGTCGAGGTGGTTCAGTGACGCTGCTTTCACGTCGACGAGGACTTCTTCTGGTCCCACTTCTGGGTCGGGGAAGTCGCCATATTCGAGAACGTCTCGGTCGCCGTGTTCTGCAAATTGGACCGCTTTCATCTCGGTTCGACCCATGCAACCAACCCCCAAAAAGTTAGGTTTCGGTCAACTAGTTATCAACTCGTGCAGGAACTGTTCGACCAATGTCACCAGTAGACACGTTCATTACCCCCTCCAGTGTACTCGCTGTGGCAACGCCCATAGACCCTCCTCGTACGATATGATAGCACAACGACTGTCGAGCCGTGGAGAACGCCGCTTCCCCACCCCGAACGACTGGCAACTGTCTCCGGCAGGTGGTCGCTGATGACGCGGAACGGCGTTCAACAGGGAGCGGAGTTACTCGGTTTGCTCGTCGAACGCGCCAATTTTTTGGAAGTTCTCGCTGACGGGCCGTACGACAAGCGTGCGTTAGCCGATATCCTCGGGACGTCTCGTTCGACTGTCGACCGAGTCATTCGCACGCTCGTGAACGCTGGGGTCGTCCACCAGCGGGACAACGGGTACGAACTGACGCTTTCGGGGAGATGTGCACTCGACGCGTACGAACGGTACGAACAGACCGTTCGTGGGCTGACGAACGCACAGAAACTCCTGTCGATGCTCCCATCGGACGCGCCGCTCGACCCGGTCGTTCTGTCCGGCGCGAGAGTGTACACATCTAGCCCTGACATCCCGGATGCGGTCATCGAACAGCTATTCGCGAGTATCCAGGACAGCGAGACGCTGTACGGTATCGCTCCGGTCGCCATCGAGGGACAACTGGAAGCGTTCTACGACGCGGCGACAGCAGGTGGCACTGCCGTCGAGATGCTCGTTGCGAACGAGCTCAACGAGAAACTGCTCGACTCTCCCCGGTCGCGTTCGGTCATCATCGAAAACCTCCAGAAAGACGAGGTGAACGTCTACCGCGGCGAAATTCCGTTCGGGTTTGGCCTGTGGGCGACTGACGACGAGGCAGGCATCGTCGTCTACACCGACACTGGAGTCGGTGGAGTCGCCACCAACGACAACGAAGAGGCCATCTCGTGGGTGGTCGATACGTTCGAGTCGCTGCAATCTGAATCTGAAGCGGTGACGCTCGAATCGGTCCTCGACGAGTATCCCGACGACCCCACTGGCAACTGACCGGGGAACTTTATCGCCCGACGACGAAGCCACCGACGTGAGCGACCACGACCACACCCACGGTCACGACGACGACGAGCACAGGGGTGGCGACCAGAGCCATGACCACGACCACAGTCACGGGAGCGACGGCCACGGCCACGGCCACAATCACAACCGCGACGGCCATGGCCACGACCACGACCACGGCCACAATCACAACCGCGACGGCCATGGCCACGACCACGACCACGACCACCACGCCCACGACGTGACAGAACTCGAGTTCGCAGTGCTCACGGTGTCGTCTACTCGGACAGTCGACGACGACCCCGCAGGTGACGCTATCCAGGAGATTCTCCACGACGCAGGCCACTCCATTTCGGTCCGTCGCGTCGTCGACGACGACTTCGACGAGATTCAGACGGCACTCGCACGAATGGCAGACCGTGGTGACGTCGACGTGGCTATCACGACCGGTGGAACGGGTGTCACCCCCGACGACCAGACGGTCGAGGCCGCCGAGCAACTCTTCGAAAAGACGCTCCCCGGATTCGGCGAGTTGTTCCGCCGACTCTCGTACGACGAGATTGGAACGCGTGTCGTCGGGACGCGTGCGTCGGCGGGTATCGTCGATGGCATGCCAGCGTTCTGCCTTCCGGGGAGTGAAAACGCGGCACGACTCGGGACAGCAGAGATAATCGTCGCAGAAGCACCACACCTCACTGGCCTCGCTCGGCGGGACGAAGCGTAACTCGCTCGTCTGCGTTCACTCGCTGGGAGCCATTCCGAACGGTGCCCCGCGAACGTAACTCTCGGCGAGCAAGACGAACGTCGCCTGCGCCCACTGGAGGTTCGAATTCCACCGCACGTCGCCGTTGCCGTCCACACGTTCTGGAAGAAGGCCCGCGGCCGTCGCCCACGTTTTGGCGTGGTCGAAGATGTGGTCCGAGACGGCGGTTTCGTCCGTCGCTCCGAGCCATCGAACCACGTCGGCGTACGCTTCGCAGAGTGGCCATCCACCGTCTTCGGCAGTTCCAGTCGGTGTGTAGTCGTCGCCGGGATATCGGTCGAGACACGGCGAGTGGTCGGCACGCCACCACAGTTCGTCGCAGAGTTCGACCGTCGATTGCATCGGTGGGTGCGTCGCAGAGACGACGTTCCACGGCCAGACGGCCATGAACGCTGCCGCGTCGGGGCGCTGGTCGGGTGGTGGTCGTTCGTTCCCGTCCGGTGAGTCGGCGGTGACGTAGTGGTCGCCGTACGGTGTCCCTCGTTTGAAGCAGTACGTGTCGAAGTTCGCTGTCCAGACGCCGGCCTGCTGACGGCATCGCTGTGCGAACGCGCCGTCGCCGACTGCCTCGGCCATCTCTGCCATACACCGAAGCCCAGCGATTGCCGCCGCGCTTCCACCGGTCGTGTGGCCCCACACTTCTTCCCACGTGTCTTGATGTTTCTTCGGGAACCCCCACCCGTTGTCCCAGTCGAGGAGGAACTCGGCCGCTCGTCGAGACATGTCGTAGTGGTCCGAGAGGACCAATTCGTCGCCTGTCTCACGCCACGTGAGCCAATGGGCGTATATCGGGCCGCCTACCTGGTCGAGTTGGAGTTCGCGCCAGTGGGGCGTTCCATCGACGAAGTAGTTCTGCCACCACGTCCCGCCGCGTTCGATTCCGCGTGGACCCCGAACACCATCGTCTATCTGCACCGAATCGAGCCACGCGAGCGCTTTTCTGGCTTCTGCTGTCGCACCCGCTGCCAAGAGTGCCTGCACGATGATGACTTGGTCGCGCGGCCAGACGAACTTGTACTCGAAGTTGATGGGCTTGAACGCGCCCGCAATCATCGGCCCGCGTGGGTCTTGGACGCATTTGAGACTCGTCATCGAGAGGTCGTACATCCGGTCTGCCGTCTCGTCACCCGTCGGCCCGTCGTTGACCGCTTCGTGCCAGTCAGTCCACGCGTCGTGGAACGCTGCTCGAATCGGTTCGTAACCGGTGTCGAGAACCCGACTGGCAGCAGCGACTGCTTCTGTGTGTGTCGTCCCGAATCCGATACCCGTGAGCCACGACACGTCTGTGTCCGTTCCCACGTGCAGTCCGACGCCAGCGTCGACCCGGCCGGACGCGACGTCGTTCGGGGTGAGCCACCCGTCTTCGTCTTCGTAGATATCGGACCACGCACTTCGTGAGTCGCCAGTCGAGTGATTCTGCACGCCGACGCGGTGACCGTGGAACGTCGAATCGCCGGACGTGTCGTCTGTCGAGTTCTCGACCGACGGTCGGTGCTGGGCGAGGGCGACGAATCGGTCGTGGTCGTACGCGACGACGAAATCGACCCCGTCTTCGTTCGTGTAGTAGGCTTCGTCGACACCGTCGATGCCGAGGACGTCTTCGATGCCGAAGTTGACGAGCGTGTAGATGGTGTGTTCGTTCGCTCGTTCGAACGCGACGTGATTGCGGAGGAGAAGGGCCGGGTCGTCGACGGCGACGACAAGGTCCTGCGAGAGCGTCGCCTCGTAGCCACTGCCGAACCGGAACCGGTTCTCGATGTGGAGTTCCGGCACACGAGAGGACTCGTATGCGACGGAGCTTTCGACGGCGTCTTCGCGCACGTCGAGGACCTGTCGCAGGTCGGCGTCCCAGAGGAGGACGTGCAGGTCGGAGAACTGCTCGATGTCGGACCGAAACGCCGACGTCTCTTCGACGAGCGCACCGTGACAGCCACGTTTGTGGACGCTCGGATACTGGTTTACCGTCGCCAGCACCGTCTTTCCCACCCCTCTCGGTGCACTCACGATGGCGTCTTTGTCGCTCGGCGGCGTGTCCCTCCCACCGTCAATCATCGATAGAACGACACACCGAACTGTGTTGTAGATTTCCCCGGTGGAAGACGCTCACCCATCAGATTACCGACCCTGTTTGGGGAGTCACCAACCCGACTGCAACGTCTGCCCAGTCGCCGCCCTTTAAGTCCGCGCACACGTTCCGGTGAGATATGAGCCAGCAGCCCCCACGCGAGGAGGACGCAGACGACGTGTTCTCTTCGGGAAAGGACCCGAACCTCCGAAGTTCGGAGGTCACAGAAGGGCCGGACAAGGCCCCGCACCGAGCGATGTTCCGCGCCATGGGATTCGACGACGAAGACCTCTCGTCGCCGATGGTCGGCGTCCCGAACCCCGCCGCGGACATCACCCCTTGTAACGTTCACCTCGACGACGTCGCCGACGCGGCAATCGAGGGTATCGAAGCGGCCGGCGGGATGCCAATCGAGTTCGGCACGGTCACCATCTCCGACGCCATCTCGATGGGGACGGAGGGGATGAAGGCCTCGCTCATCTCGCGCGAGGTCATCGCCGACTCCGTCGAACTCGTCTCGTTCGGTGAGCGCATGGACGCACTCGTCACCGTCGCCGGGTGTGACAAGAACCTCCCCGGCATGATGATGGCCTCCATCCGGACCGACCTCCCGTCGGTGTTCCTCTACGGTGGGTCCATCATGCCCGGCCAACACGAGGGCCGTGAGGTCACCGTCCAGAACGTCTTCGAGGGTGTCGGCACCTACGCGGAAGGAAAGATGAGCGCCGACGAACTCGACGACCTCGAACGCCACGCCTGCCCCGGTGCAGGCTCTTGTGGTGGGATGTTCACCGCGAACACGATGGCCTCGATTTCAGAAGCACTCGGCATGGCACCGCTCGGGTCGGCCTCGGCACCTGCCGAGTCCAAAGAGCGGTACGACGTCGCCCGCCGTGCTGGTGAAGCAGTCATCCACTGCGTCGAAAACGACCTTCGCCCCTCGGACGTCCTCTCGAAGAAGTCCTTCGAGAACGCCATCGCGCTGCAGGTCGCAATCGGTGGGTCGACCAACGCCGTGCTTCACCTCCTCGCACTCGCCGCCGAGGCGGGTGTCGACCTCGACATCGAAGAGTTCGACGAAATCTCTCGTCGCACGCCGAAGATTGCGAACCTCCAACCCGGCGGGACGCGCGTGATGAACGACCTCCACGAGGTCGGCGGCGTTCCGGTCGTCGTCCGTCGCCTGCTCGAGGCCGGATTGTTCCACGGCGACGCCATGACCGTCACGGGTCGAACCATCGAAGAAGAACTCGACCACCTCGACCTGCCGGACGACGAAGACATCGACGAAGACTTCCTCTACACCGTGGACGAACCCTACCAGTCAGAGGGTGCAATCAAGATTCTCACCGGCAACCTCGCCCCCGACGGTGCAGTGCTGAAAGTGACCGGTGACGACAAGTTCCACCACACCGGCCCCGCCCGTATCTTCGAGAGCGAAGAAGACGCCATGCGCTACGTGCAGGAAGGACACATCGAGTCTGGGGACGTCATCGCCATCCGCAACGAGGGTCCGCGCGGTGGTCCCGGCATGCGCGAGATGCTCGGCGTCACCGCCGCAGTGGTCGGACAGGGCCACGAAGACGACGTGGCGCTCCTCACCGACGGTCGGTTCTCCGGTGCGACGCGCGGCCCCATGGTCGGCCACGTCGCCCCCGAGGCGGCCGACGGCGGCCCCATCGCACTCCTCGAAGACGGCGACGAAGTGACCGTGGATATCCCGAACCGCGAACTCTCCGTCGACCTCTCCGACGACGAACTCGCCGCCCGGAAAGAAGAGTGGGAACCCAAACCGCCGAACTACACCTCCGGTGTGCTGGCGAAGTACGCTCGTGACTTCGGGTCGGCGGCCAACGGTGCCGTGACGAATCCGGCGCTTACGCGCGACGAGTAACGGACCGAATTCGGATTTTTAGACGACGCGGTTCCGGAAGTCGTCGTCGCCAGCGTCTAACTTTTCGACGTTCTCGGCGATGATGTCGGCCAGTCGCTCCCAGTAGTTCGGTGTGTGGCCGGCGTTGTGCGGCGTGATGAAGACGTTCTCGAAGTTCCAGAGGTCGTGGTCGGAGGGGAGCGGTTCGGGGTCGGTCACGTCGAGTGCCGCCCCACGAATACCGTTGCTTCGGAGTTCGGAGACGAGTGCGTCGGTATCGACGACCGGTCCGCGCCCGACGTTGACGAGGACGGTGTCGGGTTCCATCGACGTGAACGCCTCGGCGTCGACGAGGCCGCGCGTCGTCTCGGTCAGTGGGCACGCGACGACGACGTACTCCGAGCGAGCGAACGCGTCGTGGAGGCCCTGTTCGTCGTCGAATCCGACGACTTCGTCTGTTGGACCGCCCTTCTCGGGCGTGTATCTGACGCCTATCGTCTCGACGCCGAACGGGTCGAGGCGGTCGACGATGGCCTCGCCGAGCGCGCCGAGACCGACGACGGTAACCGTCGAGCCCTGCAGTTCGTGCGTCTGGAAGGACTGCCAGTGAGCGTCCCGTTGCTGGCGTTCGGCGACGTGGAACCTGCGGGCGAAATAGAGGATATTTCCGAGGACGTGTTCGGCGATGTTCGGCCCGTGAACACCCGACGCGTTGGTGACGGCGACGTCGTGTGTTTCGAGCGCCTCGATTGGAAGGTGGCCGGTTCCAGCGAACACGCAGGCGAACAGTTCGAGACTCTCGGCGGATTCGAGCGCCTGTTCGTCGACGGTGAATCCAGTGGCGACTCGGGCACGAGAGAGGAGTTCTCGTTCGTCTTCGGGGGTCCGTGCGAGCGCCACCTCGGCGTCGGGGAGTCGCTCACGAAGCGTTTGGGCGAACTCCGCTGCGGACAGTCCGTGAATCTTCTGGCGAAGAACCGCGATGTCTGGGTCGCTCATGGTCGTGAATACTCGAACTGCGTGATGAACCTGTCCGATTTCAGTCGTGGCCAGCGCCGAGTGAGAGACGCGTCTGTGCCAGCCACGTCGCTCGCGAGTCCCGTGCCTCGCCGACGCAGTCGTGGTCGGGTTCGCGGTCGATGCTTAGCCGACGTAATCGTGGTCGGGTTCGCGGTCGGTGCTTAGCCGACGTAATCGTGGTCGGTGCTTAGCCGACGTAATCGTGGTCGGGTTCGCGGTCGCGGTCGTAGTGACGATTCTTCGAGATAGTTCTGGTGACGGCGACGGCGTCGACAGTCGGGTCCACGACGAACCGGGTGCCATCTTCACCGAGTTTCCACGCGACGGGTGCGTACCCTTGCGGAGCGGGGCCGCCATCGACAAAGACGAGGTCACCAGTCTCGTCTCTGAACACCACAGGTGCTCGTTGCCCACCCGACTTTTCAGCGTTCATCCAGGCGAACGTCCTTCGGTCTGCGTGATAAACCTCCGTACCCAGTTATCAGACACGGTAGTTAGATTGCCACACCGCACCGCAGTGTCCGACTGCCAACGTCGCTTCAGGGGGTTTAATACTCGAGCGAAGTGCTGTAGCGGTATGGAACGCGTAGACGTCGCCATCGTCGGTGGCGGTCCGGCCGGGACGTCGGCAGCACACGCTGCCGCGTCGGCTGGCGCCACCGCCGTGGTCTTAGAGAAAGGCGTCCCCCGAGCGGACCGAGCTGGTCTGGGTCCGGACTCGACGGACGCCGCTGGTATCCTCGACTACTGGGTGGACATCATGGGCATCGACCCCGCCGAGATGCCGGACGACGTCGTCCTCGACATCCTCGACCGGGCCGAGTTCATCGGGCCGAGCGAGACGGTGACGCTTCGGAGCACGGGCATCGATTCGTCGTACGACGAGTTCGGATACACTTTCCACCGTGCGAAGTTCGACGACTGGATGCGGAGTCGCGCGGAGGACGCGGGCGCAGAGTATCGAGTGAAAGCGTCGGTCCGAGACGTAGAGACAGACCTCGACGCGAGTGGGAGCGAAGACGACCCACGACACGTCGTCCGTCTGGCGAACGGCGAAGACGTCGGTGCCGACTTCCTCATCCTCGCGGACGGCCCACAGCGAACGGTCACGAACAAAGTTCTCGACCGATATCTGTCGTTCGACATCACCGACCGACTCGCTGCGCCGAAAGCCAACCACATCGCCTACCAGGAACACCGCGAGTTCCCGCCCGAACTGTTCGACGAAGTCGACGGCGCAATCAAGTTCTGGTGGGGATACATGCCCGGCCACACGGCGTATCCGTGGATTTTCCCGAACGACAACAACGTCTGCCGAGTCGGCCTCACGATGCCCATCGGCCTGGACATCGACGAGGTGAAAGACCGAGACGACTACAAACTGCTTCGCCCGGAAGACGAGCGCATCCCGCAAGGACGCGAGTACGTCCGTCGACTCCTCGAACAGGAGTACGGCGACGAGTACGACGTCGACGAGGACTTCCCACTCGTCGAAGACCGGGGCAAGACCAAGGGGACAGAGACCTACGCCATCTCGTCGACTCGACCTATCGACTCACCCGTCGGAGCCGGCATCGCCGTCACTGGCGGTGCGATGGGTTCCACGTCGGCGTTCCACGAAGGTGGTGACCACGTCGCCGTCCGAACCGGCGGTATCGCAGGTGAACTCGCCGCCGAGGGCGACCTGAGCGAGTACAACACCCGCTGGAAGGACGCCATCGGTGACGAAATCCTCAGAAACGTCGCGATGGCCGAGATCGTCCACGACTACGGACCGAACGACTGGGACAAGACGTTCAAAGCGGCGCGCAAACTCCTCGCAAAAGACGGTGGCTACAAAGCGTTCGACACCGCCAAACTCTCGGCGGGCTTTAGCGCTGCCAAACTCGCCACGCGGTACAAGAAGACGAAACTCAAGTACCGCAACGGCAAGTTCGTCCAACTGAAAGAGTCCGAGTACACACTGTAGTCGACCGAACGTTTATCTTTGACTCCGGGATTCTCTCTGTCGATGGATAGTTCTCTGTCTCGCCGTCGGTTGCTCCGGACTGGTCTGGCAGTCTCCGGAGTCGGTCTCTTGGCGTCTCTCGCCGGGTGTTCGTCGCTTCGGGGATGTACAGACGCAGAAATCTATCTGTATGCGGAGTTGGCCGGAAGCCCACCGTCTGATGCAACCGTCGTGTCGGCAGACGACCCACGCGTCGCAGGGAACGAGTGGATTCTAGAAGTCGTCGAAGGTGCGTCGGGTGGCCATCCACGCGAGTCGAGTATCTCGGATTGTCTGAGTGACTACGACGCGCTTCGCGCCGACCTCGACGCACTCCCCGAATCAGGCGGGCCAACCGACCGCGTCTACTACGTCCGAATCGACGGCCAAGTGGTTCGTCTCCGAGCAGCGTTCTTCGAAGGTGAGGAGACGGCGCGGTCGGAACTCGTTTTACCCCTGAAGAACTAGACGGGAGTGCGTACCTCAAGTCCCCGTCCGAGTTGTCCCACTTTGGGAGCGATGACAGAACGGCGAACCCAGGTGCGCGACACCTACTGGCCGGCAGACGCCGGCGTACTTCGGAACGTCCGCGCCCGAAAGACGGACCGCCTGGCACGAGGGTTTCCCGGTTGACGCGGCACGCCGCCTCGGGATGATACCGGCCGTTAGTGTTCCGGGCGACATTCGACCTTTTACACTACGCGAGCCGTTGGCTCGCTCGGCGAAAGCTCGACCAAAAGCGCTCCTCGCTCCCGGCGGTCGCTCGTCGGCCTCGCCTGCGGCGAGCAAACCGGCGACCTGCCGGGCCCTCCGGACCGCTCGGTCGCCGGATGCTTGTATTACATTCTGCTACCTTTCGTCGAACGTGGTAGTAGATTCTCGTCAGGTAGTGTTCTGGGCGACATTCTACACATCCGAAGAGCGGTATCGCGACGTGCTCACAGAGAAAAAACTGGGGAAATCGCCTGAACGACATTCGATTAGTCCACAATCAACCAAACAGTGAGGGGCGCGTACGCTTTTGTCGGCTTACGTACTAATACACGTATCCCAACATGTCCTCGCTCCCCGAGTCGATTCGTCGGTTCGAACCAAGCCGACGAATCCGACACGTCATCTACTACGTAGCCGGACTCGTGTTACTCATACTCTTCTACACGGTGGCATACAACTACGCGCTGTTACGGCTCGAAGGCGTCGATCAGTCGATTTTCGCCTCGTTCGAGTTCGTCATCCAGACGATGACCACTACCGGGTACGGTCAGGACTCGGGTATCTGGAGCCATCCGCTGATGTTTCTGTTCGTCGCGTTGATTCAGATTTCCGGCATCGCAATCGGGTTTTTCACGCTTCGTCTCATCATCATCCCGCTGTTTACCGGCGCTGAGGTCAACCTCGACGACCGACTGAGTCCCAAAACCGACCACGTCATCATCTGCGAATACCGCCGTGACTCTGCAATCCTTCTGGACGAACTCCGCGAACTCGGCATCGACTACGTGCTTATCTCCTCTTCACGGGAGGACGCCGAGTCACTCTCGAATCGCGGCTACGCCGCCATCCACGGCTCTCCACAGGCGACGTCGACCTTCGAGCGGGCCAGTATCGGAACTGCGAAGACGGTCATCACCGACGCTGGCGACGCGAACGTCGACACGATACTCACTGTCCGAGGGATGCGGCCGGATATCGACGTCATCGCACTGACCGACGACAGCGAGATGGAATCGATACTGCGCACCGTCGGCGCGGATACCGTGCTGTCACCGCACGGCGTCTTGGGACATCGCCTCGCAGAGAAAGCCGTCGCCTCGTTCAGTTCCGAACTGCGAGACACCATCGAACTCGGGGGAGACACGAGACTGATGGAACTCCCAGTCTCGGATTCGAGCGAACTCGTCGGGCGCAGCATCCGAGAGACCAAGGTCAGAGAGCGAACCGGAGCCAATATCGTCGGTGCGTGGCTCGACGGCGAACTACAGCTCCCACCCAGTCCGGACGCAGTTGTCCGTCCGAACACCGTCCTGTTGGTGTCCGGTGCGGAGGGCGCACTCAAGAACTTGAGCGAGTTCACCCGGCCGCCCCGGTCGTTCACCGAACACGAACGCTTCGTGCTCGTTGGGTTGGGCGAAGTCGGTCACGCCGCCAAAGCGGTCATCGAAGAGTCCGGTGGTGAAGTCGTCACAATCGACGTCGAGGACCGACCAGGTGTCGATATCGTCGGCGACGGAGGCTCCCGAGACGTCTTGGTCGCCGCAGGTGTCGAGAGCGCCGGGGCTATCATCATCGGCGTCCCAGACGACTCGATTGCACTCTTGACGACCGTGCTCGCACAGTCGCTCAACCCCGAGATAGAGGTGCTCGTCCGTGTTGGAGATGCAGAGGCCACGCAGAAGGCGTTCACCGCCGGGGCCGACTACGTCCTGTCAGTCCCACGGGTGAGCGCGAGGATGGTCGCAAAGGAGCTTCGAGGTGAGGACGTGCTCGCGCCGGCGAGTCAGATTCGTCTCGTTCGCGTCCCGGCCACACCGTTTTCCGGGTCGACACTCGGAAACTCCCGCATCTACGAACAGACTGGCTGTCGTGTCATCGCTATCGAGAGCGGAGACGGGCAAACGGTTTCGGTCGACCCGCAGTGGGTGTTCTCCGGAGACGAACGAATAACCCTGGTCGGGGCCGACGAAGCAGTGCAGAAGTTCCTCAAACGGTTCGACGTCTCCCCAACTGACCTCGCCAGATGAGTCGCCTCGGCCGACGGGGTGAGACCGTCTCCTCGTCGGGGGCCACCGTCGACAGGGTGAGACCGTCTCCTCGTCGGAGTCACCGTCGACATACTTGTGTCTCGGCCACGGAGTGTGCATATGGAACCATCCCACGTTCTCGTCCCGCTGGACGGGTCACCGCTCGCAGACGACGCGCTGGCACACGCGCTCGCCACGTTCGACTGTCCCGTGACGGTGTTGAACGTGGTGACGCCGCTCGATAGCCCGATGAGCGAAGGGGGTATCATCGGTGTCGACGAGTCACGGGAGGACGCCGCTCACGACCGGGCCGAGAACCTGGTCGCAGACGCGAAACGACGGGTAGAGGGGGCAGGCCAGCGCGTCGACACCGCAGTCGAAGCGGGCGACCCCGCGGAGACCATCCTCGCGTACGTCGACGCGCACGAGGTCGACCACGTCGTCATGGGCGGACACGGAGGCGACCGGAACGCACTCAGTCGTCGTCTCCTCGGAACTGTCGCTTCGACCGTCGTTGGGGACTCCCCGGTGCCGGTGACGGTTATCAAGTGATTACGCCCCAAGCACCGTGGCGAAGAGCCGGTAGAGCCCGAACCCGACCACTATCGACATGCCGAGCGTGAGGACCCAAAACCCCAGAGTGAAGCCGATTTTCCGACGCGAGATACTCGAAGAGCCGCCGGCAAGCCCGCCGCCGATGACGCCGGAGATGATGATGTTGTTGAACGATATCGGGATGCCGAGCGCGATGGCGAGTTGTGCGATGATGAATCCGGGCACGAGCGCGGCGATAGAGCGTCGGATGCCGAGTTGTGCATACTCGCGGGACGTCGCCTGGAGCAGACGCGGTGCGCCCATCCACGCTCCGCTGAGGATGCCGGTCGCCCCGAGTGCCAGCAGCACGATGGCCGGGAGTCCCAATTCGGCCCGGTAGAGGTTCTCCAGCGGCCCGGTCGCCAGTCCCACTTGACTCCCGCCGCTAGAGAACGCGACGACGCTTCCGAGCACGATGAGGAACGTCTTGATTCCCTTGTCGACTGACACCTGGGTTCGTCGCCGGATGAGCTGGAAGCTCACGATGGCGAAGAGCAGTGTTACGGCGACGGTGGCGATATCGACGCCTGCGACGGTCAGAAACGGGAGGGTGCCCGAGACGAACCCGGCTACCGACTCCTGTGCCGCGCCGGTCGGAGAGGGGACGATACTCAATTCGATGTTCGCGACGATACCACCGACGATGCTCGCCAGCAGGGGAATCGCCACCGTCTCTGGGATGTCGTCGCGACGCAACAGCTTGGCCGTGAGGTACGCGAGCCCGCCGGAGACAGGTGGTACGAGCGCCCAAAACGTCGCGATGCGCCGGTACGTCTCGAACGCGGGGTCGCCACCGAGCGACAGTCCGACTCCGACCATCGCACCCGTAGTCGCGAAGGCGGCCGGAACCGGGTAGCCGGTGTAGACACCGAACGCCATGAAGGCGGTGGCGGTCAAGAGCCCGGTGGTCGCCGCCAACGACGTGAATGCGACACCGTCGATGAGCCCTGACCCGACGGTCTCGGAGATACTCCCACCCTGCGTGAGTGCACCCAGTGCGGCGAGGATACCGATGAGGAAGGCAGCACGCATCGTCGAGATGGCGTTCGCGCCGATTGCAGGGGCGAACGGCGGCGAGTTACTGTTCGCACCGAGCGCCCACGCCGTGGCGAAGCTGGTCACAGTCGCGAGCCCGACGAGGACCCAGAACACGACCGCTACCATCGTCGGAGTAGTCGCCCGAGTTCGTGAAGCGGGCCGCCGACGACGTCGCCGCTCCGCGCGAGGATGACCGTCCGGTCGGTCTGGTCGACGACCCGCCGAGGGACCGACCCGACGAGCTTCCGTCGGAGAGAGCCCTTCCGGGTCGCCCCCATCACGACCACGTCGTGAGCGGCCGCCTCGTCGACGATGGCGCCGGTCACGTCGTCGCTCTCCCGGACCGTCGTCTCGACCGGTACTTCGGGGCCGTCCACGCCGGCCAGCGCTTCGCGCCCCTCGGCGGCAAGTGCCGCGGCGTCGCCTGACGTCTCGACCGAAAACACGAGCACGCGGGCGTCGTTCCGAGCAGCGATAGCTATCGCGGCCCGAGCGGCGGTCTCGACGTGCGGGCCACCCGCGACCGGGAGGAGGATGGAGTCGACGCCGTTGGCTTCGTGGCCGACGCGCTCGACGTACAAGTCACAGGGTGCGCGCTCGACGAGCGCGTCGACGGTCGTCCCGAAGACGGCGTCGGTTCGCTGTTCCTGCGGACGCCAGCCGACGACGAGTGCGGCTGGGTCGGTCTCTTCGACCGCCGCGAGCAGCCCTCTCGCGGCCGACCGCGCCACGAGTACGTCGCGTTCGATGGTGACGCCCTCCGGTGTGGTCGCCCGGTCGAGCAGTTCGTGACTGCTGTCGGCGAACTCACGGACGATGGTCTCGTCTGAGAACACTCTGAACGGGGAGTCTGAACGCTTCACTGCGACGGTCACGACCCGAACCGTGCCCGCCCCGAGGTCGGCGAGGTCGCCGGCGGTACGAACCAACTGCTGGACGTTATCCAAACTCTCGACGCCAACGAGTACGGGCTTGTCCGACCTCGGATTATGCATCATGCTGGCTTCTCCCCGTCGGAGCAAAAGGGTTCGCGCTGGCGACGGCGCAGTCAGGGGAGACGACGCCTTCTGACGCATCTCGAGTGACGCTACGAAGTGACGAACCGCACCGGTTACGGCCGCTGGACTATGGAGGCCAAGAGCGTGGTTGCCGAGGGCGAGAAGGTCGAGGTGCCCGACGTGTTACCTGTAGTTTGTCGACTGCTAGTGCTCCGGGCGACAATTCTGACTCACGGTGAGCGTCTGTGAGCTCGATGTCATATGCAACCGTTTATTACTAGTTTATTCGAGCTTACACTATGGGTTCTTGGACTGTTCTCTCGTTTGGCGTCGTCGACCCCGAAGAACGGCTTGCGCGGGTTCGGCCACACCTCACGGTGAACGACTTCATAACACTAACCGACAAATCGATGCGCGGCGACGACGGCGGCGTCCTCGCGCTGACGACCAGTCGGCGGTACGAGCCGTCACCAGAACAGTACTCTCGGCCACGACACGACGACGTCACTATCTACGGTCCCTACATGGACCTCGTGTTGGAGCCAGGCGAGTACGGCTGTGTGCTCGGCGTGAGTAACTCTGCCGATGCAGGCAGCGGCCCAGTCTACTACAAGCGGAAGTCCGACGGGGCCATCGAGGTCATCGACTGGGTTGAGGGATACGCACCCAACGTGGGGAAGGCTGCGGCCGACGAGTGCTATGCGAAGTTCGGCTTCCGGCCGGCGCATAAGACCCCACCCGAGGTCAGGCACAACGCCTACGTCCGTCACGACCCGTTCGTCCTGTACGACAGGATGTACGAAGTCGAAACGGCTCTCGTGGACCCTGAAAAGAACGTGTTCGTGGGGCCGGACTGTCCGAACTGTGGCACGACGGGGCCGTTCACCGACGAGTCGAACGTCCAACTCTACATCAAAACCCGACGGTGCGACCACTGTAGCGGTTCGTACGGCTTCGTCCGCCGTGACAAATTGCAGGCACACGACCAACAGTGTTCCTGTGGCGGCGAGTTCGAGCGCCGCGAGTTGCAGTATCCGGGTCTCGGGTCGACGGCGTACGAGTGTACGGGGTGCGGCATCGTCACCTTCGACGTACTCGAGCGTGAACTGGACGAACTCGCGCCGCACGTCCCGTACAGCGAGCGTGACTGCGTCCACCCAGACTACCGAGGGTTCTACGACGGACACGGGAAGAAGTCGGTGTGGCCTCCAGAGTTAGCGTAACCGGGCGAGTCGCCGACGATGTGCGAACGAAGCACACTTGGACATCTGTCGAGTCATCGGAACAGACGAGTCTGATACAACCGGTTTTAGTGAGGTTCTTTTTGTCTTTGACAACGTATTATGGTATTAATAGTGATATTTTATTGCCGCACTCGACGTTCGACTAGTGAGAGTCTACGATGGCAATCAAACAAGCAGACGAAGGCGTTCGGGCAACCTCTGACAAATTCTACGACGCACTGACACAGATGGCGAACGGAGACGCTACCGCGATGATAGAACTTTGGCCACACCGGGACGACGTGACGACGATGCACCCGATCGGTGGGCGCGAAGTAGGATGGGACGAAGTTCGAGGTCCGTGGCAGGCGGTGGCCGACATGGCCGAGGGAGGGAAGATCGAACTGTCTGACCAGATTTTCCACGTCTTCGGAGACGTCGCAATCGAACTCGTCACCGAGAACGTCTCGATGTCACTCGGCGGCGAGTCAGTCGAAGGGGCGTACCGTACGACGAACGTCTACCACCGCGAAGACGGCGAGTGGCACATCGTCCACCACCACACCGACATCGACACGGAGTTCATCGACATCGTCCAACGGCTTGGTGACGAATAATCCACGCCACGTGGAAGAACACCGTTTTCTCTGGGGTTACTGCTGACCGCTGTCGGAGTTCCATCCAAGGTGACACGGCCGACACCCAGCGACCGACGGTGGGCCGAACCTCACTCCACGTCGCTGCCCGTCGTGTACGAGTAGTGTGTCGTCAGGTCCATCGTCGAGAGCATCCCGACGATTCGGTCACCGTCCCCGACGACTGGAAGGTGGTGAACGTCGTGTCGAATCATCTTCGCGGCCGCCTCGCGGAGCGAACTCCCGACACCGATGGTGAACACAGCGTTCGACATGTACTGTGACACCCTCGCGTCTGCGTTTCGGTCTCCTTCGGAGACGAATTCGGCGAGGTCGGTGTTCGTAAACATCCCCACCGGTTCGTCGCGCTCGTCGACGACGACGAGTGAGCCGACACCTTCGACCAGCATCGTCGACGCGGCATCCTGAACTGTCGAGTCGGCGCTGACGGTGAGGATACCTGTCGTCATGAGTCGTTCGACGGGGGGTCTCGCTTGTGCCATACGCTCATAGATGTGAGAGAATCGTTAATAATTGTGGGCTGCCTGTCTATTTTGCGGCGTCCAGGCCGCACCGACACTCGCGGTTCACTCGACGTCAGTCCCTCACAGAAGGGCGGTGACGAACAGCGCGGAGACGACGCGCAGTCACGTCGGTCTCGAACGCGGACTATCCTGGCAGAAGTATGTACAATATCTTGATATTGTTTACCAGTGACACAGCCAGTATGGTTCGAACAGTGGCAGTGAGACTCGTCGTCGTCGGCGTGCTCGTGATGATGACGCTCACGGGAGGGATTGGGATCGTCGCTGCTGACGACACGGGGTCGGGCGACTGCGACGATACAGAGAGAGAACTCTCACCCGCTTGTGCACGAGGCGATAACCGAGCAACGAGCGAGGACATCGTCGACCGTGCCGAGACGGCCCTCGGCGAGACACCGAACGGTGACAAAGTCATCCGGATTCTGAAGAAGAAGTTACCGTCGTAAGAACGGACGCGTGCCGAGAGACGGGTGCCACGGTCGGGTGGACCGACGCAGGGTTTCATATCTGCCGTGAGCGAACCAACTGCCAACAATGGACACGGTGTCGGACGTGTTGTCGCGTGGACCGGACGAGAGAGTGCAAGTACTAGACAGCGACGGCACGGTCGTGGCACCGGACCTCGTGCCGGACCTCGACGACGAGACGTTCGTCTCGATGTTTCGCGACCTGCGCTTTTGTCGGCGATTCGACGAGCGAATGATTAGTCTCCAGCGACAGGGCCGAATCGGAACCTACGCGTCACTCGCGGGACAAGAAGGGTCGCAAATCGGGTCGATGTACGCGCTTTCGGAGGAGGACGTCGTCTCGTATCAGTACCGTGAACACGGCGCTGTCGTCGCACGTGACTTCCCGTGGGAGTATCTGCTCTACTGGGCGGGCCACGAGGAGGGCCACGAGGCACTCGCAGACCGGAACGTCTTCCCGCTCAACATCAGCATCGCAGACCACCTCCCACACGTCACTGGGATGGCGATGGCGATGAAGTTCCGAGACGAACCGCGCGTTGCAGTCGGCCACTTTGGCGACGGTGCGACGAGCGAAGGAGACTTCCACGAGGCACTGAACTTCGCGGGCGTGTTCGACGTCCCCGCACTGTTCGTGTGCAACAACAACCAGTGGGCGATATCGACTCCACGAGACGAACAGACCGCGAGTCGAACGTTCGCACAGAAGGCTGACGCCTACGGGTTCGAAGGTGTGCTGGTCGACGGGATGGACCCACTGGCGATGTACGTCGTCACCAGTGCCGCCCGCGAGAAAGCACTCGACGCGTCGAGTGAGACCCCGCGACCGACGCTCGTCGAAGCGGTACAGTACAGATACGGCGCACACACGACGGCAGACGACCCGTCGGTCTACCGCGACGAAGCAGAAGTCGAGGAGTGGCGACAGAAGGACCCACTCGACCGATTCGAGGCGTTCCTTCGAGAGAGTGAACGACTCGACGACGGCCGAGTCGACGAAATCGACGACGAAATCGACGAGATACTCGCTACCGCAATCGACCGAATGGAGTCGTTCGAGGCGGACCCCGACTCGATGTTCGAGTACGTCTACGAGAACCAGACATCAGAGATTCGTGCCGAGCACGAGGAGTTCCAGAGGCTCCGCGAGAGATACGGAGACGAGTCGTTCCTGCGGGAGTAGTGACAGCGTCTGTGCTTACTGCACGTCCAGGCTAACGTCGATGCCTGTCTCGTTTTCGACGTTGTCGGTGACTGGACACCGCTCTTCGACGGCCGCGAGCAACGCTTCGAGTTCTTCTTCGTCCGCAGCTGCGTCCACGGACATCGTCACCTCGACGCCCTGCAGTCCGGGTCGGTCGTCGCTCTCTTCGCCTCTGTATCTCGCGTAGTTCACGCCGCCTTCGACGGTCACTTCGAGTTCGTCGATGTCGATACCCATGTCTCGGGCGACCATCGTCGTCGTCGAGTTGAGACAGCCGAGAATCGAACCCAAGAAGTATTCGACTGGATTGACGTCTTTCCCGATTACGAACGTCGCGTCGCCGGTATCGACTTCCATGCGCTTGGGGCTGATTCGCGTTCCGGTGAGTTCGTACGTCGAGAGAGTTGTGTCGCTCATACAATCGTGGTTGGAGATAGGCACACAAAAATCACGGGACCATTATCGCCGGTTGGGTATCGACCCCGACCGGTCGGTGCGAACGAATGCGTCGATGTGTGGCCGGCTTACAACCCTGAGACGTCTTCGATGGCGTCGGTCAGCGCCTCGATGGACTCCACGTCGTGTTCGCCCATGTGACCGATACGGAACGTCTTCTCACCGAGTGCAGAGCCGTAGCCGTTCGAGAAGGCCATGTCGTACTGTTCGTTGACCTGTTCGATGGTTCCTGCAACGTCGATACCCTGCGTGTTCTCGATACAGGCCACCGTCTGGGACTCGTAGCCCTCCTCGGGGAACATCGCGAAGTGCTCGTTGGCCCACTCTCTCGTGTACTCGGCCATCTCGCGGTGGCGCTGGTCACGCGCGTCGTGGCCTTCGTCGAGCATGTGTTTCATCTGCTTGCGGTAGGCCAGCATGATGGGAATCGCGGGCGTGGAGTGCGTCTGGCCTTTCCGGTCGTAGTAATCGATACAGCGCTGGAACCCGCCGTACCACGACGCCGAATCTTTCTCGAGTTCGCGCTCGTAGGCGTCCGTGCTGACGGTGCAGATAGCGAGCCCTGGCGGCATCGCGAACGCCTTCTGCGACGACGCGAAGAGAACGTCGATGTTGTGTTCGTCGATATCGACGTAGTCGCCACCCAGCGCGGAGACGGCGTCGACGACGAAGTACGTGTCTGGGTACTCCGCGACGACGTCACCGATCTCTTCGATTGGGTTGCGGACGCCGGTCGAACTCTCGTTCATCACGCAGGTGACGACGTCGTAGTCTGTGTCACTCTGTTCGAGATACTCGCGGACGTCCTCGGGTTTGACTGCCTTGCCCCACTCGTATTCGAGTCGGTCGACGTTCTTGCCCAGTCGCTCTGCGACGTTGGCGTGGCGTTCGCTGAAACTGCCACAGGTCGTACAGAGGATGTTCTCGTCGACGAGGTTGAGCGTCGACGCCTCCCAGAACTCCGTGCCCGACCCCGTGAGGATGATGACGTCGTTGTCGGTGCCGAGGAACTCTTTCGTGTCCTCGACGATGGTCGTATAGAGGTCGGTCATCTGGTCCATGCGGTGACCGAACATCGGTTCGCACATCGCGTCGATGACGTCGTCGCGCACCTCTGTCGGACCGGGGATGTACAGCGTCTTCTTGGGGTAGGCGTCTTTGTATTCGCGTTTTTTGGTCACAGGAACCACCTCAGTATGGTCCACTGTGTAGCGGGGTGGCATGGTACTTTTGATTCGGCAGGAGGCGCCAGGGGTGTGCAGACTGTCAGTCCTGCCGACGATAATCGCTGTAGGGTCTGACGCTCGCGTCTGCTCGGGAGCGGTGGATGTCGTCGATGTCGACTGGACACGTCCTGGAGAGTTGTTGGTCCAACGGGAGGGTGAGTCGCGTTCCACCCGGTCCGCAGACGTCGTCACACGGTGCAAAGACGGCGCTCCGACCCGTTCCAGCAGGGTCGGCGTCCGAGTCGGTGACGAGCGGAACGGTCGCCACGTAGCACTGATTTTCGACCGCACGGGCGGCAGCACACCGACGGATTCGTTCCGCACCCGCTGTCGATGCTGTCCACGAGGGAACCGCCAACACCTCCGCACCTCGGTCGACGACTGAGCGAACCAACTCGGGGAACTCGACATCGTAGCAAATCAGCGGTGCAATCGTCACACCGTTGTGGGTACGCAACGGCGGTTCGGCGTCACCCGCTTGGGTGCCCGCATCTCGTTCCTCGGGAATGGGGTTCTGCTTGTCGTAGGTCACGACACCATCGGGGGTCGCAACCGGACATCTGTTGGCGATTCTCGCGTCTGACGTCGCCACAGGATACGTTCCACCGACGACGACTGCGTCCTCGTCGCTGGCGAGTTCACGCAGGTGTTCGTGGAGGTGAGAAATCGCGTCGTCTGGCAATGGGCGGTCTGCCGGAGAGAGATTCGAGTCGTAGGTTGGGCCTGCTCCGACGAGTTCCGGCATGATGTAGAGGTCGGCCGGACCTGCCTGTCGGACGGCGGCAGCCATTCGGTCGGTGAGGTCAGTGATAGTCTCGGACGGGTCGAACGTCAGCTGGCAGAGCCCGATGTGAAAGGTCATCCGCCCGTACACCCGGTTCGACAGTTCATGGACGTAGACGTCTCCGCCGAGACATAAGTTTTCGAGACACACGACGTGCCGAAGTGGCCGTGCTGGACACGGTGTCGGGCGCTGCAGGTCGGACGAACTGCGCGCGGCACTCCTATTTGGCCATAGACATTTACAGTCACTCACCCGTTGAATAAGATATGGCTGAGACGGTCGTCGTTCTCTCAGAGTTGCTCCTCGTCTTAGCTATCAGTATCGCCGTTCGCGTGTTCGCCTCCCGAGTCGGAATCTCGTACATCGTCGGACTGGTTCTGGTCGGGTTCGCGGTCGCGGTTCTCGGGATACAACTGGAGATTCCGCTGTCACCAGACCTCATCATGGTCGTCTTCTTACCGACGGTGCTCTTTCAGGGGGCGACAGAGATCGAACCGGGTCACTTCTGGGATAATCTCCCGTTCGTCCTCGTAATCACGGTGTTTGGGTTGCCAGTTGCAATCGCCTTCATCGGATGGGTGGGGAGTCACCTCCTCGGATTTTCGCTCCTCGTCTCGCTGTTGTTCGCCACCATCGTCTATCCAGTCGACCCCGTGTCTGTCATCCGAATCTTCCGAGAAGTGGATGCACCGCCTCGGCTGGCTGCCCTCGTCGAAAGTGAGAGCCACCTCGGTGACGGGTTCGTCATCGTGTTGTACACGACGATAGTCGCGGTGCTCCTGCGGACGGACCACGGTTCGGTGGACCTCGGCACACTCTGGTCGCTCTCCGACGCACTCGCCGTCGCGTGGGACATCATCTTCGTCAGTATCGGTGGCCTCGTCTTCGGCATCGTCTCGGGGTTCGCCGTCTACCTCGTTCTGCGCGCGGAGGAAGAACGGATGGTCGACCTACTCTTGACTATCTTCCTCCCGTACGGGAGTTACTTGCTCGCCGACCAACTCCTCGGTGTGAGCGGCGTGTTGGCGACGGTTGCCGCTGGGCTGGTCATCGGGTCGTACGGAAAGCGAGACGCGATTCACCCAGACAACATCGACTATCTCGAAAACATGTGGGACGCCGCGGCGTTCCTCATCAGCACCTATCTGTTCTTGCTCATCGGGATGCAGGTGTCGGTCGCAGAACTCCTCCGTCACCTCGACCTCGTCGTCTTGACCGTCGTCCTCGTCTTGGTGACGCGAGCGACAGTCGTGTACACGCTCGTCGGAGCGTTGAACCGGACGTCGTCCGAATCTGTCGCACGGAACTACCAGCACATCATGGTGTGGAGCGGCCTCCACACCGTCGTTCCGGTCGCCCTCGTCCTCAGTCTCCCCAGTTCGATTCCGTTTCGTGACACTCTGCAAGCGATGGTGTTGGGCGTCGCTGTGCTCTCTATCGTCTTCCAGGGGTCGTTACTGCCGTACATTCTCCGAGCCGTCATTCCGAAAGGGCCGAGACAAACCACAAATCCGTGAGTCGTCGGGTTTCAGCCCGAACACCCCGTCGTTGGGAGTTACGGGGGGTGCTCAGACTCACACACCGGTTTCGGTAATCGACACAGTTTCGCCGCCCGTCTTTCCGGTCGTGTCAGACACCGAAATCGTCACGTCGTAGGTGTTCCCCGACCCCGAATCGTGCTTTGCGGTGAGTGTCGTCGTCCCACTGGCTGACCCGCCACTCACGTCTATCGTCACCGAGTCCTCTCGGTCGGTCGACGGTGCGGTCTGCGTCAACGTCAGTTCGATACTGCCGAGGTTTCCGTCAGAATCTGTCGCACCCCACGGGATGGAGAACTCTGCGTGGGGATTCCGTGAGTTGGCTTGCGTGATGTCTGCCTCGAAGATAGTACCGCTTGGACCGGTGCTCGTGTTATCTACGTCGACCGAGATTTCGGCGACTGTGGAGGTGTTACCACTCCCGTCTGTCGCACGTGCGGCGAGCGTGTGGGAACCGTCTTCGACTGCCGTCGTATCCCATTCGGCTTCGTGGAATCCGGTCGAACTGTTGTACGAAGTGGGCAACCACGTTCCGCTGCCGTCGAGTTCGTACTCGACGACGAGGGAGTCAGTCGTCGCCCGGTCGTCGCTGGCGCCGATTCGAAGCGTGGAGGTTTCCGAAACCGTCTCGTTCGCCGTCGGCGACTCCCACGACACTGTTGGGGCGTTGTCGGTGTTCTCGGTGGTGACGGTAACTGTCGCCGTCGAGGAGTTCGTCGCACTATCTGTCGCCCGCGCGTCGAGCGTGTGGTCTCCGTCCGAAAGCAGAGTGGTGTCCCAACTCGCTTCGTAATAGCCACTCTCCGAACCGTACGACGTCGGGTTCCAGTCACCACCGTCGACCCGCCATTCGACCGTCAGCGACCCGGACGAGTCTTCGGTGTCGCCGGCGGCAATGTCGAGCGTTGCCGTCCCCGAGACTGTCTCGCCACCACTTGGAGATGCCCACGAGACAGACGGAGACGCGTCTACAGACCCGGAAACTGCCGCTTCGACGTCCAGTAAGCCAGCGCCTTGCTGACTGCTGGGCAGGCCGATATCCTCTGCGGTGTCCTTGAGGCGTTGCCGTGCCTCGGCAGGCGTGTACCCCTGTGCAATCAGTTGGCTGCAGGCACCACTCACGTGTGGACAGGCCATCGACGTCCCCGAGAACGTTCGGTAGCCACCGGGGTACGTCGAGTAGATATTCACACCCGGTGCGGCGAGTTCTATGTCTGCACCGTAGTTCGACCAACTGGCCAGTCGGTCACGGTCGTCGGTGGCGCTGATTGCCATGACCGTGTCGTACGTCGCCGGTGCGGAGTCCTTCACGTTCACCCCGTCGTTGCCCGCCGCGGCGACGAGTAAGACGTCTCTGTCGAACGCGTACTGACACGCGTCCTCGATAGTCCTCGACGTTGGCCCACCGAGGCTGAGACTCGCGACGTCCCATCCCTGGTCTGCGACGTATTTGATGCCGGCGGCGACGTCGGAGTACTGTCCACTCCCGTTTTTGTCGAGGACTTTCACCGCGTGGAGCGTGGCTTGCGTGCTGACGCCGACGACGCCCGTTCCGTTATCGACAGCGTCTGCGGTACCGGCACAGTGAGTCCCGTGGCCGTTGTCGTCGTCCCACGGTTTCGCGTACGGCCCGCGCGCAGAGACGAACGCCTTCCCAGCTCCCAGATTACCTCGGAGGTCCGGGTGGTCCGAATCGATGCCCGAGTCGATAATCGCGACGTGTGCGCCGGCACCCGTCGCGCCACCAGAGTGGGCTTTCTCCGCGTCGACACGGTCTACACCCCATGGAACCTCTGGGTCGGCCGAGTCGATGCTAATCGCGTGCATCGTCCCGTCTGCTTCGATATATCGAACGTGAGGATTCTTTCGAAGCCCCTGCAACGCCGCTTCGGTAAAGGTCCCCGCGACTGCGTTCCCGAGTGTTCCGAAGTCGAGTTCTCGGTGGACAGCGTTCGCTGCCTGTTTCGCCGCCCGTGTCGCCCGTGGTGTGTTCGTCCCGACGATGTACCGCCCGCCCGATTGACCGAGCGCGGTTCCAGTCCCACCTGCCAGTGTTCCGAGGCCGACCCCACAACCGAGAAGGAACGACCGTCGTGAAAATGAGTAGTCACCCATAGACAGCTAGATGGACGTGAAAATACATAATCGTTCGTGATGTTCTGTTGACGAAGTCAGTATTTCTATTTGGACAATTGGTCCGGGTCGAATCCTCACACCTGCGGATGAACGCTCACAGTGAGGGCTGTGAAGACCCGACCGAATAGAAAAGAGAAACCGTCGATTACGGAGTCTTCAGTCGTCTGCTTCGACCGACTCTGCTCGTGGAATCGTCACGTCTGCCAATCCTGCTTCTATCTGTTCGCGCCGTGATTCGAACTGACCGGGGAGGACGAGTCGCCCACCGAGGTCGTCGAGTGGTTCGTCACTGGCGTAGCCAGGGCCGTTCGTGGCGAGTTCGAACAGCACGCCACCGAACTCTCGGAAGTAGACCGACCGGAACCAGTGTCGGTTTATCTGCTGAGTCGGGCGAAGACTCTTCGACTGGACTGCCTTCCGCATCGACTCTTGGTCTTCGTCGGTCGGCGTCTGGAATGCCACGTGGTGGACTGTTCCGTGGCCCTGTCTGCTGCTTTCGATGGTGGGGACGACGTCTACGTACTTCCCAACCGGTCCCGATGCGGCGAATCGCGTCCGTTCGTCGCCGGCCACGTCGCCTTGCGCCTGTTCCGTCCCGACTTCTTCGAATCCCATCGTCCGAAGCAGGTCCTGCGTCGGTTCGGGGTCGGCGATCCAGAGCGTCACCGAGTGGAATCCGCGGATGGCGGACGTCTCGGGAACGAACTCCGTCCACGGGACGGTCGGGTCGTCGTCGGGAATCTCGACTTCGACCAACTCGACCGGCAAGCCGTCCGGGTCGCGGAAGGGAAGCACCGTCTCTCCGAACCGCTCGATTCGGTCGTCGTAGTCGACGCCGTACTGGTCGAATCTGTCCTCCCAGTAGTCGAGGCTTCCCTCGGGAACGCGGAATGCAGTTCGAGACACCTGTCCAGTGCCGACCTTCCCTCGCGAGAGGTTTTCCCAGGGGAAGAACGTCATGCTGGTCCCAGGAGTCCCCTCCGCGTCTGTGAAGAAGAAGTGGTAGGTGCTGGGGTCGTCTTGGTTGATAGAGCGCTTCGCGAGTCGGAGACCGAGCGTCTCGACCCAGAAGTCGAGGTTCTCTTGCGGGTCGCCCGCGATGCACGTTACGTGGTGGATACCCGGAGTTGGAGTTGGGTTTGCCATTGGACCAGAGTAGGGGCCGGAACGACTTGAGTTTCTGGCGACGTGAGTGTTACCGGGTGGTGTCGCCGACGCCACCTCCGTGGTCGTGACTGGTCGTTCGTTGCGTCGGAAAGAGGGTTCCGGACGGATTCGTCGTTACTCGGTCAGGTCCTCTACCCAACTCAGCGCGGCCATCGCCTTGGGGAACCCGAGCGTTGGAATCGAGAGGATGGCCGCGTGGCGCAGAGTCTCCGGAGAGATTCCCTCGTCGAGTCCTCGTCGGACGTGCGAGTGGACCGCACCTTCTGACTGTGCACCGATTGCGAGTGCGAGTTTTACGAGTCGTTTCGTCTCGCCGTCGATTGGGCCTGCATCCGCGCACGCTTCGCCCAGTGCGGTGTACTGCTCCCACACGTCGGGGTGGTTCGCCGCGAGGTCGCTCGGTGTCGATGGAAGGTTCTCGATATCGTGTACGTGTTCGCTCATCGTCGACTTCGATATTCGCTCGCAGACAGCATATACCCCACTGCGGAAACAGGAATCTGGCCGGGGGTCTCGACAGTTCGCGAAAACAGGACCGCTCTCGGTCGAGTCAGTGCCGAGACCGTGGTGTGCGCCCGCCTTCGCAGTGCTCGAAGGGCCGAGGGAGGGCTTCGACGTCAGCAGTGGAGACGACGTTCGAACAGCCGGCTGACCGCGAAGACGAGAACCGCCAGCACACCCGCCGCCACTGTCACCTCGAGGAGCGAGACCGGAATCGTCGTCGCAGCGAATGGATTGTCTCCACCGACGGCGAAGAACGACGCCATGGTGTCTTGGCCGCCAAGTCCGAGGAGGAAGACGCCATCGAACGCGAGGACGGCGAACGGTCCGGTGACCAAACTAAACAGCGACGCCATCTCTTCGATATCCAGCAGGCGACCTGCTTGTTGTTCGGTCAGTGACTCACCGTGCCGAATCCGTCTGTATCCGACGTAGACCAGTGCGACTGCCGCGAGAGCCTCGATAATCCCGGCGTACGCCCCTAAGAGGAGAATCTTCGGTGTCGAGGTCAGCGGGTCGCCAGCGGGGAAGAGGGCCTGTGTCGACTCCGGAAACGCCATCGCCAGCGGGAGGACCATCGCGAGCGAGCCGAGGATGAGGCTCTGCCACGCGAGTTTTCGCGAGAGTGGTTGTTTGAACAAACTGCGCCGGCGGACCCGGAGGCTCTCGTAGATCGAATCGCTCAGAAGTGCGGCCGCAATCGGATCTTCGAATTGGTTGTCGGCGTCCATACGCTACGTTCGGCGCTCTGCTAGCGGGTGATAAAACTTGGTCGGTCTCGAAATGCGTCGGAAGAGTTGACCGTTCAGCGGAGGGGAACGACACAGAGTGATATAGCCCAATCCTACACTCTCGGACGTTCGTCAGGGAGACAGTCGGAAAAATAGCGATTCTGAACGCCGCGCTCTTTCGGTCGAGTCGAACGTTACGCTAACGGCTCTTCGGGGAGTTTCGACTCGATTTCTTCGAGGAAGTATATCTCGGGTTCGCCGATGACGCCCGCCTCTCCCATCACTGAACGAAGGTCTGACGACTCGAGGAACGTCTGTGCGTTCTCCATCGTGTCCCAGTCGAACACCATAACGAGGTCGTTCGAATCTTCAGAGAGTTTGAACAGGCGGTACCCCTGTGAACCGTACTCTCTACGGGTGCTATCGTGGTCGTCGAAGTAGGGCTTCCACGTATCGAAGTCCTCGACTGCGTGCTTGACAAGAATCGTTGGCATTTCCACCACCGCTACTAGTGACACTGCCTACCAGGATATACTCGCTAGATTCGGTCGTGAGACCGTTCTCGGAATCACGACAGACCGGCACCCGAGTTCTTCCAGTCGGGAGGGACACACGTTTTTCATCGACGCGGATGACTGTGTTCGTATGAAGACACGTCCGCTCGGTGAGACAGGTCACGACAGCAGTATCATGACGTTCGGGACCATCGCACTCAACTGGCTCGAACAGGAGGGTGCCGACCAGATGGTCGAACTCGTCCTCGACCGAGGGGTCAACCACTTCGACGTCGCCCCGATGTACGGGGACACCGAACTGAAGTTGGGGCCGAAACTCCGGCAACACCGCGACGAAATCTTCCTCGGCTGTAAGACCCAAGAGCGAACCTACGAAGGGGCGAAACGGAAACTCGAACAGTCGCTGAACCGCCTCGGTGTCGACCACATCGACCTCTACCAAGTACACGGCCTCGAATACGAGGAGGAACTCGACACGATTACGGGCGAGGGTGGTGCGCTCGAAGCGTTCCGTGAGGCGAAAGACGACGGTCTCATCAGCCACATCGGCCTGACGAGTCACAGCGAACCGCAACTCATCCTCGACGCTATCGACCGTATCGACGACCTGGAGACGCTGATGTTCCCGATGAACCCGGTCGTCGCGGGGAAAGACGACGCTGACCACGACTACGAGGCAGTGCTCGAACGCGCCGCCGAGGAGGGTATCGGGACGCTCGGAATCAAGGCATTCGCCAAGGGACCGTGGCCGTCGACAGACGAACTGCCGGAAGCAGACCGCCCGTACGCGAACTGGTACGAACCGGTCGACACACCGCGCGAAATCGAAGAGCGATTCGACTTCGCGGCCGCACAAGGTCTGACGAGCGTCGTCAGTATGGGCGACCCGAAGCTGATGGCGATGGTCCTCGACGCCGCGACTCGATACGACGGCATGGACGAATCCGCCCAGCGCTCGCTCGTCGAGAAACTCCGTCACGACGAGAGTCCAGTCCCCGAGCAACTCCACCACTGACCGAGGAGAACGCAGAGGATGGACGTTCCGACGACCGTTTCGACCGCCCTCGAAGACCGGCCAGTGAGTGGCGCGGTCTGTCTCGAAGCGGGTGCAGGTGTCGGAAACACGACTGCCGGCCTCCTCGCCGCTGGCGCGAGTCGCGTCTACGCCGTCACGAACGACGCTGCCCACGCGAAGGCGGTTTCTGAGCGAGTCGCTCGCGCCGAACCAGACCGGACTGCCGTGTTGGAAGCAGACCTCCGTAGCCTGCCGCTCGCAG
This sequence comes from Haloferax marinum, assembly GCF_009674625.1. Lineage (GTDB taxonomy): Archaea > Halobacteriota > Halobacteria > Halobacteriales > Haloferacaceae > Haloferax > Haloferax marinum. The sequence goes on from NZ_WKJQ01000001.1 coordinate 2,909,179, forward strand.
ACGACTCGGTCGAGATAATCACAGCACACGGGTTGTTCAACGTTCTCCCACCGGAGTCGCTCGACGCGGTCGTGGGCGAGTTTCGACGGGTTGCGAGCCCCGGTTGCCACCTCGTCGTAGACGACTACGAACCGCTCCCGTCTGATGCGGCGATACGCGAACTGTTCGCGCTCGAAAACGCCACGTCGGAGTTGGCTCGTGGACGGCCTGCACTGACGTTCTACCCCGCCGACGTCGTTCGACGCCTGTTCGTCGGTGATGGATGGACGTTCGACAGAGAGTGGACGCTCCTCGACCCGGTCCCGTGGACCGAAAACCACGTCCGGGCACACGCGAACGTAGCGCGGTCGTTCGCCTCGAAACTGCCGGACGAGTTGGGAGACCAACTGGCCGCAGATGCCGACCGTCTCGAGACGGCTATCGGGTCGGAGTCGGTCGGAGAGATGTACAGCATCGCGTTTCAGTACCCCGAGTAAGCCGCCCACGGACGGGACATCCGTTCCGTTCATCGAACCGACACGCTCGGTCTCCGTTCGTCTCGATGGGACTAATCCTTCTGCCGAACTATGGCACGACATCTCGTCCTGCAGTATCAGTGACCAACAGCTACAGGTGATACATTCGATGTTCGAGGGGACACTCGTCCAACCCGAAGAGCCCGAATACGACCACGCCAGGGTACTCTGGAACGGGATGATAGACGAGTATCCACTCCTCATCGACCTCTCCGGGACGACGAACGCCGTCGTCGATACCACTACTCGGCGGGTCGGGGTACAGGGTGGTTAGACGGGTCTGTCACCGTCGTAGGCATCGAACCACCCCTCGACGATTCCTTTCAGCGCGCCGGTCGTGCTCCCGAGGTTGAGCATCTGATAGCCGTTCGACGCCTTCTCGTTCACGTCGTCCATCCCGAACCCGAGACCACCGACTGGGACGCCAGCATCGACGGCAGTCGAGCGAATCGTCTCGACTGCTTCTCGGACTTTTGGGTGGTCTATCTCGCCGGGGTGCCCGAGTGAGACCGAGAGGTCGAACGGGCCGACGAAGACGAATCCTAACTCGGGAACCGACAGAATCGAATCGAGATTTGCGAGCGACTGACGATTCTCTATCGTGACGCCGACGAGCGTCTCTCTATCTTCGGTCTCCACGTAGTCGTCCACGAGACCCCACCGACGGGCACGAGGTGATGCGAGTCCGCGGTCGCCCGGCCCATCCTCGTACCGAAACCGCGACGACCGAACCGCGGTTCGAACCGCTTCGGCCGACTCGACACGAGGGAGAAACACGTTCCTGACGCCGAGGTCCAGTACCTTTCGGACGAGCGTCGGGTCGGTATTCGGGAGTCGAACGACGAGTTCGGTTCCCGACCGTTCGGCCGCCCGAAGCAGGTCCTCCATCGCACCACTATCCAACGGACTCGGGCCACCGTGTTCGAGGTCAGCCCAGACGAAGTCGAGACCGAGGTCACCGTAGAACTCGACGAGTGTCGGGCTGTACGCGGTGTCGAGAACGCCCAGTGCAACCTCTCCGTCGTCGAATCGTGCTCTGAGACCGTTCTCGCGTCGTGTGCTATCCATGGCAACGATACGACAGGAAGTGGCAAAAAGGAGGCGGCGGGTGCGACGGTTCAGAACAGGCCGTGAATCTCGCCGTCGTCGTCCACGTCGATGTCGAGAGCGGCGGGGCGAGCAGGGAGCCCCGGCATGGTCAGCACGTCGCCCGTGAGCGCCACGATGAATCCGGCACCGGCGGCGGGGTAGAGTTCGCGGACGTGCAGCGTCCAATCGGTCGGAACGCCCGTCTTCGACGCGTCGTCAGAGAGGGAGTACGGCGTCTTCGAGAGACACACCGGGAGGGAGTCGAACCCGTTCTCTGTGAGGCGTTCGAGGTCTTTCTCTGCCTGTTTCGAGAACGTCACGTCGTTCGCTCCGTAGACGCGGGTCGCGACGGCCGAAATCTTCTGGCGGAGCGAGTCGTCGAGTTCGTACATCGGACGAAGGGCTGCTCGTCCCGACTCGACCTGTTCTCGGACGAGTGTCGCCAGTTCCTCGGCGCCTGCACCGCCATCTGCGTGCGCAGTCGAGATGGTGGCCGGAATCTCACGGTTCGAACACGCGTCGAGAATCGCGTCGACTTCGGCGTCGGTGTCGCCGGGGAAGCGGTTGATAGCGACGACGACCGGGAGACCGAAGTCGCGGAGGACGTCGACGTGGTGGAAGAGGTTCGGAAGGCCATCACGGACAGCCTCGGGGTCGGGAACGGCGAGGGCGTCGAAGTCGGCCGGCCACATATCGAGACCGTGGCGCTTGAGCCCTCGAACGGTCGCCACGACGACGACTGCTTCTGGTGACGCCCCCTGACGAGAGACGATATCGAGGAACTTCTCGGCACCGAGGTCCGACCCGAACCCCGCCTCGGTGACGAGGTAGTCGGCGTGAGCGAGTCCCACTTCGTCGGCCACGAGGGTGTTGGTTCCGTGGGCGATGTTTGCGAAGGGACCGCCGTGGACGAACGCTGGCACACCTTCTATCGTCTGGACGAGGTTTGGGCGAAGTGCGTCTCGGAGCAACGCACTCACTGCCCCGGTCGCACCGATGTCGTCGACGGTCACGGGAGCGCCATCTCGGTCGGCGGCGACGACGATTCGGCCGACGCGTCGTCGCAGGTCCGGGAGGTCGGTCGCGAGACAGAGGACGGCCATCAGTTCGGACGCCGCGGTAATCATGAATCCGTCCTCGCGTGGTGGGCCGTTGGCGCTGCCACCGAGCCCGACGACAGTCTCTCGGAGTGCTCGGTCGTTCACGTCGAGCGAGCGCCGCCACGAGACGTGGTCGACGTCGATGTCGAGTTCGTTTCCGTGGTGGATATGCGCGTCGAGCATCGCCGAGACGAGGTTGTGTGCGGCAGTCAGAGCGTGGATATCGCCGGTGAAGTGGAGGTTGATGTCCTCCATCGGGAGCACCTGCGAGTAACCACCACCGGCCGCACCGCCTTTGATGCCGAAGACTGGTCCAAGAGACGGTTCACGGACGGCCACGGCGACGTCTTCTCCGAGGCGGGACAACCCCTGCGCGAGGCCGACCGAGGTGACGGTCTTTCCCTCACCTTTCGGTGTCGGTGTGATGCCCGTCACGAGTACGAGCGACCCACGTCGGCCACGTTCGCGAGCGGCGTCGACTACGTCCTGTCGGAGTTTCGCTTTGTGCGACCCATAGCGCTCGATGTCGTCCGGACCGAGACCGAGTCGTGCGGCGACCGTCTCGACGTCTTCGAGCGTGGCTTCTCGGGCAATCGTCTCGTCTGATGGTGTCTCGGGTTCGGGGGATGTGTGGGACATAGTAATCTCTACTCGATGATTCGCACAGAAGGCGAATGAAAGGGGTCCGTGACTCTAAGATACCGAGAATCGTGGGAGCGCTATGCACGACACGCCGCAGAAGACATCCCGTCGAGTCGAGTTCGGTCAGTTCAGGTCTGCACGCCGAAACACCGCGTACCCGAAGACGAGGGGAACCGTCGTCCACGCGACGAGGACGAGCACGAAGACCCACCACTGTGCGTAACTGGGGACGGGCCCGCCGAGGAGTGCCTCCGCGCCGGGTATCGCCGGGTCACTCGCGCTCAGAACCGCGGTGACGAGCGCACTGTAGGCACCGGACGGACTGAGTCCTTCTAAGAGTAGATACCACCCCGGAACCGACCCGGTCGGGAACCCGCCGAGGACGACGAGATGGACTCCTTGCGGGACGAGGTCCCACAGGAGAGCGAGGCCGAGATACGCGGCGATACCGATGGTCATCGCCCGTGCGCGTGTTGCAGTTGCCGCAGAGATGCCGATAGCGATGCCGACGAAGGCGACACCGAGCGCTCCTGTGAGGACGAGGATGCCGACGAACGCCGTGAGTGGTAACTCGCCGTAGACTGCCCACGCGAGGATACCGGCGATGACCACGCCGAGACCGATACCTGCGACGACGACGCCACTCCGACCGACGAACTTCCCGACGAGGACTGTCCCACGCGCTGGTTGCAGTCCGAGCAAGAGTCGGATACTTCCGGACTCGCGTTCCCCGGCGAGTGCGAGATAGGCCGCGACGAGTGCGACGATGGGGACGAGCATCGCCGCGAACTCCGTCGCAGCGCCCAACCCCATCAGTACCGACGCGTCGAACTCGGGGATGAGCAACGGAACGAGCGAGGTGAGGCCCACGACGAGCGCGACGACGGCGACGAGCGACCACAGCAGTTTCGACCGCACGGCGTCGTCGAACTCTTTGGCCGCGATGACCTGCCAACTCATTGGTCCACCTCGACGACGAGTCGCCCGTCGGCCGGACGCGTGTACGCCGAAAACAGGTCTTCGAGCGACGCTTCGTGCGTCTCGATGTCGAGGACGGTACTGCCGCCGTCCCGCACTCGGTCGACGAACTCGACTTTGGACGACGGTTCAGTACAGGTCGCACTGACGACGCCGTCGGTGACGGTCACGTCCGCAACCCCAGGGATGTCGGTCAGGTCGACTCCAGACGGTGCCGCGTCGACGACCAGTGCAATCGTCGCTCCCGTTCCGACTGCGTCTCGGAGTCCGTCGATGGTGTCGATGGCGACCAACCGCCCGTTCGAGAGGATACCGACGCGGTCACACACCGCTTCGACCTGGCTGAGGATGTGTGACGAGAAGAACACGGTTCCGCCGTCGTCGGCGTGCGACCGGGCCAACTCGCGGATGTCTCGGATACCATCCGGGTCGAGGCCGCTCGAGGGTTCGTCCAGAATGAGTACGTCGGGGTCTCCGACGAGCGCCATTCCGAGTGCGAGTCGCTGACTCATCCCTTTCGAATACGTTCTCGCTGGTCGCGCCGCCGCGTCCGGGTCGAGTCCGACGCGTTCGAGAATGTCGTCCGGGTCGTCGTCGCTCTCTTTGAGTGCGATTGCGTACTCGACGTGTTTTCGGCCAGAGAGGCGGTGGTACAGACTGTACCCGTCTGGGAGAATCCCGACTCGTTCGTGGACCGCGCCCGCCTCTTCTTGGACGTCGTATCCGAGGACCGTCGCAGACCCCGACGAGGGGCGAACGAAGTCCATCAGCAGGTCTATCGTCGTCGACTTTCCTGCGCCGTTCGGGCCGAGGAACCCGAACACTTCGCCTTCTTCGACGGTCAGCGAGAGGTCGGAGACGGCGTACACGTCGTGACCGTACCGTTTCGTCAGTCCGTCGGTCTGGATAGCCGGCATCGTCACGCACCTGCTCGATTCGACCGCGTCGTGTCACCATCACGTTCGTCGGAGGGCCACTGGGACCAGTCAGTGTTCATGGAACGAGAGACGTGTGTCGAGGGGAAATAAACCACTTGAGAATATTACATTTCGAGAATCGTTCGTCGTGTCACGGTGAGGTGCTGTCGCGAGTGCCACCGCTCACCGTTCCCAGGTAGTGAGAGGCTGAGACCGACGTTATCTCCCGAGCCGACGAATCTCTCGGTGGTGACTACTGATGGTGTCAATCCTCGTCGTCTACGGGAGTCGTGAAGGACAGACCGCGAAGATATCGGAGCGAATCGTCGAAGTGTTCGACGGACGCGGACACGACGCAACCGCCGTCGCTGTCGAAGACATCACCCCCGAAACGTCGGGAGAGACGTTCGACGCGATACTCGTCGGGTCGTCGATTCACCTGGGAAAACACGCCAAGGATATCTACGAGTTCGTCCGCGAGAACCGCGACGTACTCGAAGCGCGACCGAACGGGTTCTTCCAGGTGTCGCTGTCGTCTGCGAATCCGAACGAGGAAGTACAGGCCGAGGCGGCGGCGTACATCGACGAGTTCGTCGAAGGAACCGAGTGGCATCCAGACAGAATCGCGAAGTTCGGTGGTGCTCTCCGGTACTCGGAGTACGGGTTCCTCACGCGGTTCATGATGAAGCGCATCGCCAAAGACGCGACCGGTGACACGGACACGTCTCGCGACTACGAGTACACCGACTGGGACGAAGTCGAGTCGTTCGCCGCCGACTTCGCCGCACTGGTCGAGACGGGCGACGTCTCTGCCGGCGGAGAGTCGGAGGAAACACAGGCGTGAACTCCCCGGAGAGTTCAGACACCCGGACTCGACCTGGGAGTTCAGTTGTCCAGCAACGACCCGTGAACTCGGTTAGTCGGCCGTCCCTCGTCGCGTCTGTTCTGACGCTGGTGTTAACTGTCGTCGCAACTGCCGTGGGGCTCTTCGTCCCCGACTTCTATCGGGACGCACCCGCGCTCGTCACACAGGTGTACGGTCAAGACGCGCTGACACTCGCCGTCGCTGTCCCCGTCCTGGCAGGGTCGTTGTACGCCGCAGTCCGTGGGTCGCTTCGAGGGTACGTCGTCTGGCTCGGCGTGACCGGCTATCTCCTCTACACGTACGCCTCCTACGCGTTCATGACCGCGTTCAACGAGCTCTATCTCGTCTACGTCGCGCTGTTCGCACTGACGTTGGTCACGCTCGTCGGCGGGATACTCCGACTCGACGCGACGGCCCTTCGTGACCGGATGCGTGCCCACTCGGTGCGGTCCGACGTCGTATTTCAAGTGACGGTAGCCGTCGTCGTCGCCGCACTCTGGCTTGCTGAAATCATCCCTGCGACGCTGGCGGGAACTGTCCCGGCGAGCATCCGCGACACGGGCGTTCCGGTGAACGTCATCCACACGTTGGACCTCGCTGTGTTCCTCCCTGCACTCCTCCTCTCGGCATACTGGTTGTGGCAGAGAGACGCACGCGGATACGTGCTCACTGGCGTCCTCCTCGTCAAAGCGACGACGCTCGGACTGGCCGTCCTGTCGATGATTGGCTTCATGGTCCTCGACGGGCAAGCCGTCGTTCTCCCGCAGGTACTCGTCTTCGGTGCGTTCAGTCTGGTCGGTCTGGTGCTCGTCGGCAGGTTCGTCTCGGCTATCGAGTCGACGCCCGCTACGACGACGACTCGTTCGACGACTCCGGCAGGTGAGATTCGATAGCTCGGCGGTGACGACGACGTTCTTATTCGTCTGGAATCTGGCGATGAATACATCATCTCAGGGAACTAACACCAATGCCCGGTCGAGAGCAGGTGGGTCACAGAACCAGTCTCTCACAACTCGCCGGAGCAAACGATGAACACACGTACACTCGGTATCGTCGCTGTTGCTCTCCTCGTCGTCGTCGCCGTCGTCGGTGGCGGACTCTGGACAGTCGGGAGACTCTCGTTTCTCGACTCCTACGGGAGCGAGTACGACTACACGGTTCGCGTCTCGGCGGACGAGCAGATTACGAACGTCACGATATTCGTCCCGTTGCCGGTCTACGAGGGCCACTCGGAGATTGGCGCAGTCGTCGAGTCACGCGACTACCTGAAACCAGACGCGTGGTCGTACGACGTGGTCGAAACCCGACACGGGCCGATGCTCCGACTTCGGGCGGACGAACTCCCCGGAGAGCCGACGTACCACCGAGCGGTCATCGAAGACGACCGGCTAGTACGGTGGGAACAGATTCCGCCCGAAGAGTACGCCCGTAACGATTCGGAGACGCTGCGAGTCGAACACGACGCCATCGAAGTGAACGCTCGACTCACCGTCGACCGCTCTGTCGATACGAAATCACCGGCGCGAACAGAACCCGTCTTGCACCCGCGTTCGAACCCGCGGGCGGTCCCGTGTGACTGGCCTCACGACTCCGACGAGACGCAGTGTTACTCCTACGATTCGCTGATTTTCGTCGAGTACGACGGCCCGGAGACGACGCGTCTCACCGTCACGACGGAACTCAGCGGGACCAACTCGTGGTGGGTCGGCGGGTGGAACTTCAACGAGTACACCGACCGTATCACCGTCTACGACCTGCCTGCAGACCAGCGAGGGTGGGTCGTCGTCGAGGGCGAACTCCAGACCGGCGTCGGCAACTATCCACGAAACCCACCGCAGTAATTCGGTCACGCTCACCGACACACTACCGCTCGGGGCAAAGATGGCGGGACGCACACACACTTTTCTAGTTCTGCACGATTATACATTACAATGGCTGGTGGCGACTCCCCGCGAACGAATCGAGTCACTGCATCGTCTGGAAGTGACCTGAGTGATTTTCAGCAGTTTCAGGACGCTCGTGACTACGAGGTAGCCGACGTCGAGGCGTACGCCGCGTTGGCGTCAGCCCTGCGCGACGCCGTCGATGGCGAGGTTCGGTTCGACGAGTACGCACAGATACTGTACGCCACCGACGGGTCGATATACAGGGCGCGTCCGGCAGGCGTCGTCATCCCCCGAACCGTCAGCGACGTACAGACTGCCGTCGAACTCGCGTCGGAGCACGACGTGCCGATATTGCCGCGCGGTGCCGGGTCGTCACTTGCAGGACAGACGGTCGGTCCGGGATGTGTCGTCCTCGACTTCTCGAAGTATATGGACGACATCGTCTCCATCGACCCCGACGACCGACGGGCGACGGTCCAACCAGGCGTCGTCCAGGACGATTTAGACGACCGACTCGCCGAGTACGGTCTGAAGTTCGCCCCCGACCCGGCGTCGTCGAACCGTGCGACTATCGGTGGCGGTATCGGAAACAACTCCACCGGCGCGCACTCGGTCCGGTACGGTATCACCGACGCCTACACGGAGGAGTTGGCGGTGATTCTCGCAGACGGGTCGAAGATTCACACACGCGACGTCGTCGTCGACAGCGACGAGTGGGACGAAATCGTAGAGAGAGACGACCGCGAGGCGGCCCTCTATCGCACCGTCCGGCAACTCGTCGAAGACAACGAAGAGGAAATCGAACGACGGTATCCGACGCTCAAACGCTCCGTCTCGGGCTACAACCTCCACAAAGTCGTCTCCGAGAACGACGACGGTGAAACCGTCGTCAACCTCTCGAAACTCTTCGTCGGCGCGGAAGGGACGCTCGGCGTCGTCGTCGAAGCGACGCTCTCGTTGGTGACGGTGCCGGAGGAGACGGCGCTCGTCCTCTACGCTTACGAGGACCTGATAGACGCGATGGCGGCGGTTCCCGACGCGCTCGACTTCGACGCCAGCGCCGTCGAACTGATGGACGACGAGGTGTTCCGGATGGCCCGCGAGTCCAGCGAGTACGCCCAGTACGTCGAGCAAATCCCTGACGGGACGGCGGCGACGCTGATGCTCGAATTCGACTCGGAACTCCACGACGACTTCGAGGCGGCCATCGCGGCGGCCAACGACCACTTCTTGCAGTCGGGCGCTGACGAGGGCAACGCCTTCGACGTCATCGAAGCTTACACCGACGACGCGCAAGCAGACCTCTGGAAACTCCGGAAGGCGGCGATTCCGTTGCTCATGTCGCTGCAGGGCGACCCCAAACCGTATCCGTTCATCGAAGACGCCAGCGTGCCGCCCGAAGAACTCGCCGAGTACGTCCAGTCGTTCGAGGACGTGCTCGCGGACCACGGCACGTCGGCGGCGTACTTCGCCCACGCCGGGTCGGGGACGCTCCACATCCGCCCGATACTCAACCTCAAAGACGCCGACGGAATCGAGACGATGCACTCGATTACGGACGACGTGACCGACCTCGTGTTAGAACACCACGGTGCCTTCTCGGGCGAACACGGCGACGGGATGGCCCGAACCGAGTGGAACCCGAAGATGTACGGGCCGCAACTCTGGGACGCGTTCAAAGAACTGAAGTCGGTGTTCGACCCCGACTGGCGAATGAATCCGGGGAACGTCGTCTACCGCGACGACGACCCAGCGGACATGCGGGAGAACCTTCGCTACGGCGCGGCGTATCAGTCGCTCGAACCCGCGACGACGCTCGACTTCGAGGACGAAGGTGGATTTTCACACCTCGTCGAGTTGTGTAACGGGTGTGGAACCTGCCGGCAGACGGGGTCAGAGACGATGTGTCCGACGTATCGGGCGTCGAAAGACGAAGCCGAAACCACCCGTGGCCGGGCGAACATGCTCCGTGCGGCTATCAGCGGCGACCTCCCGGAAGACGAACTCTACTCCGACCGCTTCCAAGAGGAAGTACTCGGCCTCTGTGTGGGGTGTAAAGGCTGTAAGAACGACTGTCCGACCGGCGTCGACTTGGCGAAACTCAAAGCCGAGGTCAAACACAAACACCACGAACAGGAGGGGTCGTCGTTCCGCGAGCGCATGTTCGCACAGATAGACAACGCCGCAAAGTTGGGAAGCACGCTCGCACCCGTGTCGAACTGGGCCACGAAGGTTCCGGGTGCACGGGCGGTGATGGAGCGTCTCTTCGGCATCGCACCGGAGCGAGAACTTCCATCGTTTACCCGAAACACGCTCGAAGACTGGATGCAGTCTCGAACGCCTGCGGTGTCGGCCAACGACGCGACACACAAGGTCCTCATCTTCCCCGACACGTACACGAACTACGTCACGCCTGAAATCGGTAAAGCCGCCGTGCGGACGCTGGAAGCGGCCGGCGTCCACGTTCGACTCGCGAAGAACGTCGCACCGAGCGGTCGGGCCGCGTACTCCGGTGGGTTCCTCGACCTCGCACGCGGCCGTGCGGCCCGAAACGTCGACGTCCTCGCCCCGTACGTCGACGATGGCTGGTCGGTGGTGTTCACCGAACCCTCGGACGCCGTGATGTTCCAAGACGAGTACTCCGACCTGTTGGACGGAGACGCCGTCACGAACGTCGGCGCGGCGGCCTACGGCGTCATGGAGTTCATCGACGTCTACCGACTGGACGACGCGTTCGACCAGTCTGTTCGTGCCCCCGAGTCGACGGGCATCGCCGGGCAAGCCGCCGCCGACGGTGGTCGAACCGAGTCACTGACGTACCACGGCCACTGCAACCAGAAAGCGCTGAACAAAGACCATCACGCAGTTGGCGTCCTCCGGCGGGTTGGCTACGACGTCGACCCACTCGACTCGGGCTGCTGTGGGATGGCCGGCAGTTTCGGCTACGAGTCCGAACATTACGACCTCTCGAAAGCAATCGGTCGTATCCTGTTCGGCCAAGTCGACGAGAGCGACGGCGACACCGTGGTCGCACCGGGTGCGTCGTGCCGAACACAACTCGGAGACAGAGCACGGAGCACAGACCGACCACCGCATCCAATCGAGAAAGTCGCCGAGGCGGTACTCGGATAGGGTGAGCGAGTCGCCCACGGCGAGAACGAAGCAGGACCCGTCGCGGAAGGCCTTCCGCAACCACATTCCTTTTACTGCATTACGTGACACCTCACGGTAGACCATGACGGATGCACCAGAGGTTGGCGAACTTGCTCCGCCGAATCGGACGCTGATGGGCCCTGGCCCGAGCGACGTACATCCCCGCGTACTTCGAGCGATGTCGACGCCGCTCGTCGGTCACCTCGACCCATCGTTCATCGACATCATGAACGAGGTCCAAGAGCTCATGCGCTACACCTTCCGGACCGACAACCAGTGGACGATTCCCGTCTCTGGAACTGGGTCGGCGTCGATGGAGGCGGCTATCGGAAACGTCGTCGAACCGGGCGACACGATGCTCGTCCCGACCAACGGCTACTTCGGCGGCCGGATGGAGTCGATGGCCGAACGCGCCGGCGGGAACGTCGTCCACGTCGACGCACCGTGGGGCGAACCGCTCGACCCCGTAGACGTACAAGAGGCGTTCGACGAGTACCAGCCCGACGTGTTCGGCTTCGTCCACGCCGAAACCTCGACTGGCGTGAAGCAACCGAACGTCCCCGAACTGACGAGTATCGCTCACGACCACGACGCACTCGTCGTCGCCGACACCGTCACCTCGCTCGGCGGCGTCGAACTCGAAGTCGACGACTGGGGTATCGACGTGGCGTACTCCGGCCCGCAGAAGTGTCTCTCTTGTCCGCCGGGTGCGAGTCCGCTGACGCTCAACGACCGCGCGATGGACAAGGTGCTCTCGCGTGAGGAAGACCCGCGTTCGTGGTATCTCGACCTCTCGCTCCTCGAAGGCTACTGGGGCGACGACCGAGCGTACCACCACACGGCACCGATTACCAACGTCTACGCGATTCGTGAGGCGCTCCGCCTCGTCGCCGAAGAGGGAATCGAGAACCGGTGGGACCGCCATCTCCGCGTCGCCGGCGCGCTCAAGGCTGGCGTCGAAGCGATGGGTCTCGGGCTGAACCCCGAAGACGACTACTGGTTGCCGAGTCTCAACGCAGTGCTCGTCCCAGACGGCGTCGACGCCGGCGAAGCCATCGACTACGTCCTCGAACACTACGACCTCGAAATCGCCGGCGGCCTCGGCGCACTCGCGGGCGACATCTTCCGTATCGGGTGTATGGGTTACTCCGCGAAGCCCCAGAACGTCTCGTTCCTCCTGACCGCACTCGGCGAGGCGCTGGAAGCGCAGGGCGCGGACGTGGACGTCGAAGCCGGGTTCGCGGCGATGCGCGAACAACTGAAGCAGTAATCCGGCCTCACTCGCCGTCAATCCGAGTTAATTCGGTTCGACGGTTCGGAAATTCGGTGGAAACTGGCCTGTACGGTTTCTTCCTTTCATTATCCTCGCATCGTGAGTAGCGACCGGAGCGAACCACGATGAAACGAATCACGATAGTCGGCGTCGCACTCGCAGTCCTCGTCGCGACTGCAGGTGTCGCCGCCGCCACGCCCGGCGAACACGCAGGCGAATCGAGCGGAACAGACGCGGCCCAGCACGACGACGCCCAGCACGACGCGGCCCAACACGACGCGGCCCAGCACGACGACGCCGCCCAACAGGGACCGCCGAGCGAACTGCCCGGCCCAGTTCCCGACTTCGTCTCCGACATCCACGACTCGGTGAACGAGTTCATGGACGGCATGATGGACGGCGCGCTCGGCCCCGCCGTCAGCGACCACGCGGGCGGACCTGCACCGTCCAGTAACTGAGCGGTCTGACGCACGAACATTCATCTATCCGACACGTATACTCTTATACCATGAGACGGCCACTCCTCGCTGTCGTCGCGGTCCTCCTCGTCGTTGGAGGCGGTGTGACCGTAGCCTTCGCAACCGGCTTTGGCCCGTTCGCCGGTGGGGCAGATTCCAGCGACCAACCGACAGAACCGTTCCCGACGCAGACGCCCACAGCCACACAAACGCCCACGTCCGGCGGTAGTGGAGACGCCGGTGGAAGCGACGGCAACGACGGAGGCGACGGCAGTTCGAGCGGTGACGGAAGCACACCGACCACCGAGTCGTCGTCACCGCCGTTCGTCGTCACTATCGACCGAATCGAACAGTGCGGTCAGACCTGCCGCGACGTGACGAGCACGCTGACGAACCAGCAAGACGCCGACGCGACGGGCGTCACCGTCTACAGTCGCATCTTCGTCGGCAACAGCACCGCCGCCGAAGACGAGGTGTGGCGAGGGAGCCAAGAAGTGGGTGACCTCGATGCTGGCGAGTCGTTCACGACGACCAGACGCGTCGAACTCTCGTTCTCCGAGGCGTTCGCCGTCCAGCAAGCCGATGGGTGGATAACGGTGCAAACGACCATCCAGACCGACCAGCAGACGCTGACGTACACCGAGCGCCGGGACGTCACGTAAAAAGTGGGCTCGTTCAGCGTGCGAGACGGTCAGTCGTCTGCAGAGGCGGCCTGACCGACGTCCTGAGGCAGTACGCCGATTCCCTGGAGCAGTCCCAGAGAGTCCCACGTCGCCCAGCCTTCGACGATTTGTCCATCGCTCACCCGCATCGACATGATGCCGGGGGTCTTTTCGTCGTCAGTCGGTGCGTTGCCCGTCGGCGGAATCCCGTAGAACTCTCCTTCGTGCGTTCCACCGCCACGGAACCCGAGGGTCACGAGTTCGTCGTCTGCGTGGATATACTCGATGTCCATCTGGTAGTCGGGGAATCCAGTCAAAACGTTCTGGATGAACGTCTTCAGTCCATCTCTGTCGACGTCCGCACCAGTCATGTCGAACCAGTGGCCGACGTAGTCTGGGCTAAACAGGTCGTCTACGACTTCGAGGTCGTGGCCGTTCCACACGTCCTCGACGAACCGCCGTGCGAGTGCTTCGTTTTCTGTTGGGGTCATCTTCGACACCTCACGTCGAACTTGTGCACCTGACAAATTGGTAACTGGTGGGCTACTGTCGGTTAATCGAAAATTTATCGCCAGACCATGTGAGACATTTTCTATCACTTTGGATGGGTAGCGAGCGATTATGACATGTGGACTTCATAACATGGCGCTGGCGCTGGAGTCGACTGGGGCCACGAGACAGCAGACGTCGGCACCAACTGGTTCCGCATCGTCGCCCACCGTTTCCGCAACGACTTTTCACGCCGACACCGAACGCCGGGTATGAACATCGAGGTTCGCGAACTGGCCGGTCTCGGCCCCGACGCCCGTCGTGCCTTCTTCGAGCGTGACGCCGGCGTTGCCGAGGTCAGGTCTGACGTCCGCGACATCGTCGAACGAGTCCGCAGAGAGGGCGACGTCGCCCTCCGCGAGTTCTCTCGCGAGTTCGACGGCGTCGAAGTCGGTAACATCGACGTGAGCGACGCGGCCGAACGCGCGTACGACGAGATCGACGACGACGTTCGCGAGGCAATCGAGACGGCGGCGGCGAACATCCGCGAGTTCCACGAGCGACAGGTACCCGAAGACTGGCGTGAGGACTTTTCGGGCAGAGAACTCGGCCGTCGCTACCGACCACTCGAGCGCGTCGGCGTCTACGCTCCCGGCGGAACCGCCGCGTATCCATCGAGCGTCCTGATGGGTGTCATCCCCGCGAAGGTGGCCGGCGTCGAACACGTCGCCGTCGCCACGCCGCCCGCAGACCCGATGAACCCCGTCACACTCGCCGCGATGCACGTCGCCGGCGCGGATGCAGTCTACTCGGTCGGCGGCGCACAGGGAATCGCGGCCCTCGCCTACGGGACCGAGACGGTGAAGGCCGTCCAGAAGGTCGTCGGACCGGGTAACAAGTGGGTGACCGCGGCGAAGGCCGAAGTCCGCGGTGACGTCGATATCGACTTCCTCGCCGGCCCGTCCGAGGTCCTCGTGGTCGCCGACGAGACGGCGGACCCTCGCTTCGTCGCCGCCGACCTCGTCGCGCAGGCCGAACACGACCCGAACGCCTCTGTCGTCGCCGTCACGGACGACGCCGACGTCGCCGAGGAAATCGTCGCCGAGGTCGAGCGCCAAGCCGCCGACAGAGAGCGCACAGAGACCATCGAAGCGGCGCTGGAGAACGACGCGTCGGGCGTGCTGTTGGCCCGGTCGATGTCCGAAGCGGTCCTCTTTGCCGAGGAGTACGCCGCAGAGCACCTGTCGATTCAGGCCGACGACGACGAAGCGCTCTTGGAGCGCATCGACTCGGCTGGGAGCGTCTTCCTCGGGCCGTACACGCCCGTCGCCGCCGGAGATTACGCCTCCGGGACGAATCACGTCCTGCCGACCGGTGCGGGTGCAAAGCGGCAGGGCGGCCTCTCAGTGGACCACTTCGTCCGTTCGACGACCGTCCAGCGACTCGACCGGGAGGCGCTCGACGACCTCTCGGACACGATTACGACGCTCGCCGAAGCAGAAGGACTTGACGCGCACGCACAGAGCGTCCGCGAGCGATTCGAGGAGTAAGCAGACGGTCGATTTCGAGGAGTAGCTAGTCGGTCTATTTTCGGTCCCGACGACCGGCGAGCGGGGAGAACCGGCGCCACAGTTAACCGTTCCCACAGTATAACGGGAAGTATGAGCACTGAATCCGCGAGTGGAAGCGGCGACGCGGCTGTCACGGTCACGCCCGCCGCCGCGGACGAGGCCATCTCACTCCTCGAAGGAGAGTCGATGGACACCGACGTCGCCGGACTCCGTCTGTTCGTTCAGCAAGGAGGGTGTGCAGGCCTCTCGTACGGGATGCGATTCGACAACGAACCGGAAGACGACGACACGGTGGTCGAACAGCACGGACTCCGCGTGTTCGTCGACCCAGCGAGTATCAACTACATCGGTGGCTCGACGCTCGCCTACGAAGGTGGCCTGCAAGGAGCAGGCTTCCACGTCGAAAACCCCAACGCGACGAGCAGTTGTGGGTGTGGCGAATCCTTCCGCACGTAACGCCCCGACTTCTTAAGCCCCTGCCAGACGAACCCGTAGCCATGGCCGACTTACAATCCCAGACAGTCGCCAGTGGAAAGACCGTATACGTCGCCCGAGACGAAGTCGAGCGGGGAGCGAAAGGGCCGTTCTACGTCGTCTACGCGAGTGACGACGCCGAGAACCGCTGGGGATACCTCTGCGGCAACTGCGACTCGTTCGACACGGCGATGGATACGATGGGTCGAATCGAGTGCAACGAGTGCGGAAACGTCCGAAAACCTGACGAGTGGGACGCTGCACACGAGTAAAATCGTCTGGATGTAGACACATTCTCTGACGATTGGTATGGTGTGCCGTGACAACCTTTATCATGTGAGCTATTGTAGGTAGAGTTGCATGGCCCAGGCTTCGATGCCTCCTGTTCAGGAGGCTCGGTCGATATTCGGCCGGCTGGGGTACACCGTCTCGGGGGACGGACCCCAAATGCTGGCTGAACACAAGTGGCGTACGGTCCAGGTGACCGCACTGAGCTCGCGCGAAGCGTCTGAGTGCCGACCGGTACTTACAGACGGCGGCGACGACGCAGGCTATCGTCTCCGCTGCTTCGTGACGTGGAACGACCACATCGAGACGCTTACAGAGCGACTTCGAGGTGTGGACCTTCCGTACGAATGGGCAATTATCGGCGTGTCGAATGGTGGAACGGACGACTACGAGGTCGTCCGCGGCGCGAACACGTAGACTCGCGCCCAAACGTTTTCCCCACCCCATCGCCAACGGGTGGGTATGTCGTCAACCACGCAGTCGGGACTGAACCGGTTAGTCCGGAGTAAACGGCTCAACGCTGTGCTCGCGTGGTTGTTCACTGGCTTTCTTACTGCTGTCGCCGTCGCGAGCGTCGTGACGAACAACGACCTGGTGTGGGGCGGGTTCGCCATCATCGTCGCCGTGTTGAGTATCGTCCCAGCGGTGGCGTACCGCGAACCACAGGCGATGCTCCCGTGGGAAGTCGTCGCCCTCGCATCGTTACCCATCGTCGCTCGCGTCCTCGTCAGGGGCGAGACCATCGGCGGGATGACCTTCACAGGACGCGTCTCGACGTATCTCGCCGTCGCCGCGGTCGCACTCATCATCGCCGTCGAACTCGACGTGTTCACCCCGGTTCGGATGAACCACTCCTTTGCCGTCTTCTTCGTCGTCATCGCGACGATGGCCGCCGCTGGCATCTGGGCCGTCGTGCAGTGGTTGTCCGACATCTATCTCGGGACGAGGCTCTTGTTGAACGGGCGGCCCGAAGCGGTCATCGAGACGATGCTGATGTGGGATTTCGTCGCAGCGACGCTCGCTGGACTCCTCGCTGGACTGATATTCGAGTACTACTTCCGCCGCCGGGCGTACTCCCGAGAACGTCTCCCTGACGACGTCGTCGAAGCCGCCGAATTAGTCGACGCAGAAGAGATAGTCGACGCAGAAGTCGGTGGTTCGCCGTGAGGATTCGGAGGACGCTCCGTATCGACGACCACCGACAGCGACAACTCTCGCGGGCGATGCAACTCATCCTCGTCGGCCTCATCTTCATCGGCGTCGACCGAGGCAACCTCGGAATCGTCGTCAACGCGTCAGTTGGCCTCGGCGTGACGTATCTCCCAGCGATTCTCGAACGCGACTACCGCATCCCGCTGGACGCCGGACTGACGCTTTGGATATCGTCTGCGGCGTTTCTCCACGCGCTCGGAACCGTCGGCCTCCCCGGTTCCGAAGCGAGTTTCTACGCCAACGTCTGGTGGTGGGACCACCTCACCCACGCGCTGTCCTCGTCCGTCGTCGCCGCCGCAGGATACGCGACCATTCGCGCAGTCGACCTACACAGCGACGCCATCTACCTCCCGAACCGGTTCATGTTCGTCTTCATCTTGCTCTTCGTCGTCGCCTTCGGCGTCTTCTGGGAGGTCATCGAGTTCGGCATCTCGCGCGTCGCCATCCTCACTGGAACGGGGTCTGTGTTGACCCAGTACGGCCTCGAAGACACGCTCTTGGACCTCGTGTTCGATACGGTTGGCGGCCTCCTGGTGGCTATCTGGGGGACGGCCCACCTCACCGACGTGGTCGGTGCACTTCGGTCGCGACTCGACGGAACGACGCGGTGAGTCGCCTCGTCTCTCACACACCGAACCGAGACGCCGTCTCCTCGTGACAACGGGGACGATTATTTGTGATAGTAAGACGAATGGTCAGGCGAGATGGTGTTCAAGAAAATCACCCTCATCGGTCGGAGTAACGAAAGTTTCGACGCGGCAGTCGACGACGCAATCGACCGAGCAGAGGAGACCCTCGCCGGGGTCAAGTGGGTCGAAGTGAAAGAACTCGGCGTCGAAATCGCGTCCGTAGAGAACAGAGAGTACCAAGCAGAAGTCGAGGTAGCGTTCGAACTGCAAGGGAAAGAAGGCGAGTAACCGACCACCGGGGGAGGTTCCGACGAGGGCCCGGTCGATGACGACTCGGTCGGTGACCACTCAGCCAAACGGCGACCACTCGGCCGGTCGGTGACCCACCGGCTTCCTCGAGTGTGACGTATCCCGACGGCTTCTTGTTCGACCGAACCCCCACATACGAAAAGCGAATGCCTCGCCTCCTCCACTACTCTGATATCGAGAACGTCTTCGACGACCCCGAGCGTGCTGGTCGTCTCGCCGGCTGTGTCTCTGTGCTCGACGACGACGATACGCTCGTCGTCGGAACGGGCGACACAACGGCTCCCGGCGTCCTGTCGCTGGTCGAACGGGGCGGCCAGGCGCTGGATTTCTACGACGCCATCGACGCCGACTACGAAACGTTCGGTAACCACGAGTTCGACTACGGGGTGAACCGCGCCCGCGAACTCGTCGCCGCGAGTCGCCCCACGTGGGTCTCTTGTAACATCCACGACGAGGCGGGCGACCGATTCGCCGCCGCCGAAGGCGCAATCCCGTGGACGACCCACGAGGTAGACGGTGTGACGCTTGGATTCTTCGGCGTCACCGACCCAACCACGGGGTCTATCAATCCGGAAGCGGTCGACCTCACGTTCGGCGACCCCTACGAGGCGGCGGCCGAGGCGACGAGCGCCCTCCGTGAGGCCGGTGCAGACGTCATCGTCGCGCTCTCACACCTCGGCAGCGGCGACGACGAACTCGCCCGCCGATGCGACGTGGACGTCGTCCTCGGCGGCCACGTCCACGCCGAACGCGACGACGTCGTCGACGGCGTCCCAATCGTCAGACCAGGTGCGAACGGCCACGTCGTCTGGGAGGTTCGAATCGATGGCGAGCGAGTCGAGACGGTCCGACACCGAACTGCGGAGTACCGCCCGAACGACTCGCTCGTGGCCGCGCTCGTCGGCCGCGTCGACGCCGCCGGACTCGACGAAGTGCTCTGTCGAATCGAGCGTCCGATGGACCGGTCCGAAGAGACGGTTGCCGCCGGCGAGTGCCGCGTCGGCAACGCCATCGCCGACGCCTACCGATGGGCAACTGGCGCAGACGTCGGCCTCCAAAACAGCGGTGGTATCAGGTCAGGGCCGCCAATCGGACCCGACGTGACGCACGCAGACCTCGTGAGTCTCGTCCCCTTCGAAGAGCACCTCGTCGTCGCGGAGGTGACGGGAGACGAACTGCTCGCAGTCTTCAACGCGGCTCGTGGGTCTGTCATGGGATTCGGTGAACCCGAGTGGTGGCACGCACACGTCAGTGGCGCACGAATCGTCTGGGACGACGACCGAGACGAAGTCGTCGAGGCGACGGTCGATGGTGAGCCAATCGACCCTGACAGACTGTACACGCTTGCGACGAGTGATTACGTCCTCCACAGTACACAGGAGTTCCCGGCGGTGACACAGGCCCACCGCGCTGGCGAATTCGACATTCAACACGAAGTACTCGCACGCTACGCCCGCGAAGTCGGGTTCGACGCGGCCACCGAAGGACGAATCGAGCGACGGACGGCCCCACAGACAGGCGACTGATGCGGAGTCTCGTGGTGCGTGTCCCGTGTGCGCACGCATAGAGCGTCGGCCAACCCGTCCGAGAAGGAAAGGTTGACGCACACCCAGTGAGTGTGTCTTGAATATGACACGGGTCGTGGTGCCGGTCCGATATCCGCTCTCCAAGCACTCTCGGGCGACACTCGAAGAGGCAGTCCGAATCGCCAGAGAACGCGACGCCGAGTTGACGGTCCTCCACGTCGACCTCTATCAGTCGAATCGCGGCGTCACGCGGACCGACCTCAAACGCGCCGTCGAACGCGAGTTCGGACCGCTCGTCCGTGCCCGGTACGTCGTCAGAAAAGGGTTCCTCGTCGAAGAGACCATCCTGGAAGAGGTCGCCGCCGAAGACGCCGATATCGTCGTCATCGGGTCGAAACAGGCGAGTCGCTGGCGGCGAATGCTTCGGCGGTTCCTCGACGACCCGGACATCGATATGTTCCTCCGAGAGAAACTCGAAGCCACGGTCATCACCGTCCGCGCCGACCACTGAACGAAGCCTGCTACTCTGCGTCGCCGTCTCCCGTTATTCTGCGTCGCCGTCCACCGTTATTCTGCGTCCGTTACCCACCGCTATTCCCCGTTGCCGTCTCCCGTTATTCTGCGTCCGTTACCCGCCGCTATTCTGCGTCGCTGTCCACCGTCTCAGACTCGCCACCGTCAGACGGCGGCGACGCGACTGCGTGCCGTGCGTTCTCTCCCCCGTCGCCGATTCGGAGCGACCCACTCGTGTCGTCGAAGACGACGTGCGTGTGGGGGTAGGCGAACTCGACGTTCGCGTCTGACTCTCCGAGTAGGTTCCACAGGCGCGTCTGCACGTCCGACTGGATACGCGGCATCTTGTACGGTTTCGACGCCCAGTAGCGCAGTCGGAGGAGGACGCCGTTGTCGGCGTACGAGGCGATGTAGGCGGTCGGTTTCGCCGGGTAGCGGGCGCTGCCGACGCGGATGTCAGGCCCACCTTCGAGGACCTGGTCACAGTCGCGGGCGGCCAGTTCTATCAACTCACGGGCCCGGTCGAGGTCCGACTCGTAGGTGACGAGCACGTCGAGTGTCATCCGGGTTCGCTCGTCTTCGGCGGAGTAGTTGATGACGTCTCGGTCACGGATGTTCGAGTTCGGCATGACCAAGAAGGTGTTGTCGAGGGTGAACATCTTCGTGTAACTCAGATTTATCTCGTCGACGAACCCGCGAGTGCCGTCGTCGAGTTCTATCATGTCTCCGATTTCGTAAGGCTGGTCGACGAGGACGAACACACCGTTGATGATACTCCCGACGATGGGCGCGAGAACGATACCGAGGACGGCCGAGAACACCGTCACCGAGAGGACGATGTTTCCGAGTTCGAAGCCGAGGAGGTTCGCCGCGACGACAGAACCGGCGAGAAAGACGGACAGACGGACGATACGGAGGACGGTCTGTGCGACGCTCTGACGGGTGAACTGCCGAGCGACGGGGCGGCCAAGCAAGCGGACGACGTACTTCGAGACGACGACGCTCAAGAAGAGGACGACGACTGCAACTACGTACTGCCAACCGGGAAAGAGCAGATAGTCCGGAACGAACTCCGGGGGCGTCACGAGTCCGGATTGGAGTGGGGCGAAGACGGTATTCGCTCCCGCGACCGGGACGCTTCCACCGACAGCCACCACGGCGTCTGCCACTCCTTCGACTCCGTGCATAGACTCCGCAACGTAGACAGCTAAAAAAAGGGTTGTCACTCCGGTGGTTCAGGATGCGGCCAACGGCTATCTGTCACTGCTGCGTAGTATTGGCTATGGACCACACAGCGACGTCTCACCCGAACTTCCACATCAGTCACGACGAAGAGCCGAGTCAGGTGCTCATCGCGGGGTTCTCGTCGTTCGGACTCGCCGGGCTGACCGCCGCCGACTTCATCGTCGACTACCTCGAACTCGAAGAGACGGGACATCTCACCGTCGAGGGGTTACCGTCGGTGACGCCGTTTCTGGAGGGCCGCCCTCGACACCACACGCGACTGTTCTCTCGACCCGACCTCGACGTGACTATCCTCGTCGGAGAGTTGTTCGTCCCCGCCGACTACGGGATGGCGTTCAGCAACACCATCCTCGACTGGATGGAACAAAACGGCGTGCAGGAGATTGCCGTACTCGCGGGCGTGCCGATCGCCCACGGCCCGGACGAACACCGCGCGTTCTACGTCGCAACCGACGACTACCGCGAGGCACGACTCCAGACCGTGGACATCCCGCCGATGGGGCGGGGGTTCTTCGGTGGAACGAACGCGGCGCTGGTCGAGCGCGGTATCGGCTCTCCCCTCGGTGTCGGTGTCTACGTCACGCCAGTCCACGCACAAGTTCCGGACGTCGAAGCGGCAATCAGACTCGTCGACGCGGTAAACGAGGTGTACGAGTTGGGCGTCGACTCCCACCCGCTCGAGTCGTTCGCAGACGAGGTACGGCAGTACTACGCAGAACTCGCCGACAGACTAGAGGAGAGTGAGTCGGAACTCCCGGAAGACCGAATGTACATGTGAGGCGACGGTGAGGTGCGCGAAGACGAAACGGGGGAAGCTGACAGTTGGTCAAAAAGATACCACCGGTTTTCGAAATTCGGTGCTACTCGGATATCAGTAAATGACTTAGGGGATGCGTGAGACGTCACGAATATGGCTGACGAACTTCGGCTTACCATGGAGCGCGTCGGCGAGCGCTTCAGCCTCGGCGAGTACGAGATAGACGCGTATCTGGCCGTCCTCGAACACGGACAGTTGACCGCGAGCGAGATTGCGGACCGAACCAGCATTCCGCAACCGCGTGTGTACGACACGGTTCGAAGTCTCTCGGACCGCGGACTCGTCGAACTCCGCGAATCGCGCCCGATGAAGATCGTCGCGGTCGACCCCGAAGACGCCTTCTCGAACGTCAAGAGCTCGCTCGACGAACTCATCGAGGAACTGGAGGCGCGCTACACCGCGCCCGCACGCGACACCGAGGCCGTCTCGCTCGTCAAGTCGCGTTCGACTATCCTCCGCTACATCGAAGAGATCGTCGAGTCTGCGGAGTACGAACTCGTGTTGTCGTTGACGCCCGACCTACTCCGTCGCTTCCGCGACGACCTCGCCGCTGCTATCGATAGCGGTGTCAGTATCGACCTGCTGGTCACCCCCGCCTCGCGAGCGCCCGACCCGGACGAGTTCAACTACCTCGACGTGGCGACTATCGCCCGCGCACGCCGTGGTATCACCTCGCCGGTCCTCGCCGTCGCAGACGGTGAGTACTCCATCTACGCGACGCAGGACGCCCTGCGCGACGACCGCGACCGGTACGGCGTCATCTTCAACCGGTCTGCACTCGGCTTCCTCGTCAGCGGGTTCTTCGGGACGGTGCTGTGGTCCACCGCAGAGACCATCGTCTCGACTGGCAAGCGCCGCCCCTTCCCGCGTCGCTACGCCTCCATTCGTCGCGCCGTCAAGGACATCCGTGAGATAGAAGGCGACTTCTACGCCTCCGTCTCCGGACGCGACGTCGAGACTGGCAACCCCATCGTCGTCGAAGGACGCGTCATCGAGACTGCCTTCGAGGACACCGAAGAAGTCGCGTCGCTGCACATCGAAACCGACGAAGGCGTCGTCGAAGTCGGTGGACTCGTGGCGGCACTCGAAGACATCGAAGGTCAAGAGATTCTCCTGGGCCTCGGCGAGGTTCCAGACCGCGAGCAGTTCGACTAACTCACCAACTGACGTTCTCCGAAAATCGTCGGGCTATCGGCCGGGTTCGAACCGCCGTATCTGGTTCGAATCACAAGGCCGGGTTCGAACCACCATCCTCGACTCGAATCGCCGTCTCCGTCTCGAACCACCATCCTCGACTCGAATCGCCGTCCCCGACCTGACCCGTCTCGATTCGTTCGCGGGGTGTTCTGTCGCGAAATCGCGTCTTACTCGTCGCCGAACTCGTAGACGACTGCGCCACACTCTGCACAGCCCAGGACTTCGTGTTCCGGCGAGTCGTAGATGCCTGCGGTTCCACCACAGCAGTTCCGTACCGTCGTCTCTTCGACGGGGGCGCCGCAGTCAGGACAGATTTCGGTGAACATCCGGAGCGGTTCGGTCGCGGCGAGAGAGACCATCGGGTCGACGCCGCGTTCGGTGACGGCGAGGAGCGTCGCCACGTCTGCGATAGCCTGCGGGCGGGAAATCCAGACGGACATCGACGGCCCCTCGATGGAGATGCCGTCGAACTCGGCGGCCACGTCTGACTCGAACGGGAGCGCCGCGTCGACGGCGTCTGCCAGTTCGTCGTCTGACGCCTTTCGAAGCGTCGCCATCGTGGACTCCCAGTCGTCGCGTGCGTCGTCCGCGAGGAACAGACCGTCTTCACGTTCGACGAGGACGCCAGCGTCGAGAAGCGTAGAGAGCATCACGTCCGGGTCCACGTTGGCGTCGAGCGTCTCGGACTGTCGAGGCTGCGACTCGTCGTCGTGTTCGAAGACGCCGCTGAGACCGACCGCTGCGACGAGTCGTGGCGCGAACGACGGCGTTCCGGGGACGACGTAGCCACGGAGGTAGACCAAGACGGCGCCGACTGCGAGGGCGACGAACCCGGCGGGAATCCACAACACGCCGAGTGCGAGTCCGACGATGGCGACGACTGCGGCATTGACGACTGTACACGGAAGACACCGATTCTCACCGGTGTGTTCGGTTCGTTTCAGTGAATCGATGACGGACATGTGTGGAAAATTTAGGTTGTGGGTGTTTCGGTGTTTGGGTCGTCAGTTCGTTGGCGACGTCTCGACGGTATCGAGGCGTACCGAACGCCCTGTCTCAGAGGAGCGATAGATTGCGTCGATGACGCGCTGGACCGCGAGGCCCTGTTCGACCGTGTTTCGGCCGGGGGCTTCGCCGGCAGCGACTGCCTCGACGAACAGTCCCTGTTCGGATTTGTGGGTGTCGTTGGTCTGCGTCTCGACGTCGACAGTCGAGAGATGGTTGCCGCCACCGACGCCACCTTCGTAGAACTGCAGGTCTTGGCTGGCACGGTCGAATCGTGCACCACCTTCGGTTCCGCGGAGGAAGAACTCGTCGTTGGTGGGGCGATTCGTCGCCCACGCGACTTCCAGAGAGATAGTCGTGCCTTCGTCAGTTCGGATGAACGCGCTGGCGGAGTCGTCTACGTCGAATCCCTCTGGGCCGACGTCGTCACCCCACATCTCGACGAACGTGTAGTCGTCTTTGCCACCGAACTCCGAGCGAGTGACACCGGAGACTTCGACGACGTCCGGGAAGTCGAGGAAGTAGAGTGCGAGGTCGATTGCGTGGACGCCGATGTCGATGAGCGCGCCACCGCCGGCGATATCCTTCGAGGTGAACCACGACCCACGGCCGGGGATGCCGCGACGGCGGACGTAGTTCGCTTCGACGTGGGTGATGTCACCGAAGCGACCCGCTTCGTAGTGGTGCCGGAAGACTTCCACCGGGTTCGCAAAGCGGTTGTTGAAGCCGACCATACAGAAGCCATCCGCTCGGTCTGCGGCCTCGGCGATGCGTTCGGCAGATTCCAGCGAGTGTGCGAGGGGCTTTTCTAAGAGTACGTCGAGGCCAGCGTCGAGGGCCGAGACGGCGTACTCTTCGTGGAACCGGTTCGGCGTCGTGATGATGACGGCGTCGACTTCGTCGAACAGTTCCGCTTTCTCCTCGTAGGTGTTCACGTCGTACTTCTCTGCGAACCGCCGGCGTGCGTCCGCTTGAATGTCGAGACCGCCGACGAGCGTCGCACCGAGGTCGACGAGGCGGTCAGCGTGGTGGTGCCCGATGTTACCGAGTCCGACGATTCCGACCCGGACCGATGACGCTGTACTCATGGACTAATTATTAACTACTGTAGGTGTTAAGTTTCACGTTCTTTAGGCTGTTTTACCAGAATCGGCAGAGAAGTCGACGAGAACCACTGGCCGGCGGGAGGTCGAAATCAGGAGACGGCGAAGAGTGTCCAAACGGCGAAGGCTGTCTAACTCAGTAGAGTTGTTCTTCGCGTTCTTCGCGTTCTTTCTCGCGTCGTTCCTTCTCTTTTATCCTGCGACGGCCACGGAGATACTGCCGGCCTTTCGGAATGAACTTGTTCTTCAAGTCGAGGAGGAACGAGACGATTCCGTAGGCCCAGAAGAAAAACAGGACCGTCATCCCGCCGATGTAGAACCAGCCGAGTTCGTTGACCATGGGTGTGTGAAATGGGTTGCGTCG
Source organism: Haloferax marinum (assembly GCF_009674625.1). Lineage (GTDB taxonomy): Archaea > Halobacteriota > Halobacteria > Halobacteriales > Haloferacaceae > Haloferax > Haloferax marinum. The sequence goes on from NZ_WKJQ01000001.1 coordinate 2,935,459, forward strand.
AATAAACGTTGTGTGGGAGCGCCGACGGTTCAGTCGTCGCTTTCGGCTTCCGTGCCGGTCGGTTCGCTCGCCTGGATGCCGCTTTCGATACCGTGGCTGATGGCCTTGCCCGTCTCCGTGTCGAAGAGGTGGACCTTCGAGCGGTCGAGCAGCACGCTGACGTCTTTGTCTTCTTCGATGTCGGTGTCGGGTGCGACACTCATCAGCAGTTGGTCGTTCGTCGCGACGGCGTCCTCGTCGAGGTGCGTCTCTGCGTCCTCTTCGAGTTTCAGGTAGACGAATATCTCGTCACCCATCGGTTCCAGCACGTCCGTCATCGCGTCGATTTCGTGGCTGGGGTTCGTCACGAGGTGCTCGTCTTCGATGAGGTAGACGTCTTCCGGGCGGATGCCCAGCGTGACGTCTCTCCCGACTTCGACACCGAGGTTTGCCGGGTCGAACTCGACGTCGATGTTCTGTGAGACGAATCCGTCTTCGGTGACTTCTCCGTCGAGGAAGTTCATCGACGGCGACCCGATGAACCCGGCGACGAACAGGTTCGCGGGTTCGTTGTAACAGACCAACGGTGGGTCGATCTGCTGGAGTTGGCCGGAGTCGATGACGGCGATGCGGTCGGACATCGTCATCGCCTCTGCCTGGTCGTGGGTGACGTAGATGATGGTCGTATCCAGTTCCTTGTGCAGGCGCTGGAGTTCCGTTCGCATGTGGACGCGGAGTTTCGCGTCGAGGTTTGCGAGCGGTTCGTCCATCAGGAAGACGCCGGGGTTGCGTACGATAGCACGGGCGATAGCGACGCGCTGACGTTGGCCACCGGACATCTCGTCGGGCATGCGTTCGAGCATGCCTTCGAGTTGGACGACGTCTGCGGCGCGGTTGACGCGCCGTTCGATCTCCTCTTTGTCGTAGTTGCGGAGCCGAAGGCCGAACGAGATGTTGTCGTACACGTCCATGTGGGGGAACAGCGCGATGTTCTGGAACACCATCGCCACCCCGCGGTCCTTCGGCGGGAGGTTGGTGACCTCGCGGTCACCGATGAAGACCTTCCCCTCCGAGGGGATGGTCAGTCCCGCAATCATCTCCATCGTCGTCGACTTGCCACATCCCGAGGGACCAACGAGGCAGATAAATTCGCCGTCGTTGATGTCGAGGTTCATGTCGTCGACAGCCGTTACGTCGTCGTAGTGCTTGCTTACGTGTTCGAGTTTGACGTCTCCCATGGTTACTCCTTCAGTGCTCCTGCAGTTAGTCCGCTGACGATACGTTCCTGTGCGATGATGACAAGGATGGCCACGGGTAAGACCCCCACGATAGAAGCAGCGGCCATCAGGTTGTACGGCGTGTCGAACTGGCCTTGATATTTCAAGATACCAGCGACGATCGGTGCCCACGAGGAGGCCTCACCGTTGTTCATCAAGAACGAGAAGAAGAACTCGTTGTACACGGCGATGAACGTGAGCACTCCTGCGGTCGCCACACCGGGTGCCGAAAGCGGCACGATGACGCGGAAGAGCGCTCCGAGACGCGTGGTCCCTTCGACCCGTGCTGCGTCCTCCAACCCGTCGGGAATCTGCCCGTAGAAGGTCGTGAGGATGAAGATGGACAGCGGCAAGAACAGCGCGCTGAACGGGAACACCATCGGTGCCGGCGTGTTGAACAGGTCCGGCGACGAGACGGTGATGAAGCCGATGCTGATGGCGGTGTTACCGGTGAACAACTCGAACAGCGGGATGAGGAACGCCGCTGGCGGGAAGTACGAGATAGCCAGGATGCCGAGCATCAAGAAGCTCTTCCCAGGGAAGCGGAGGCGTCCGAATACGTACCCCGCGAGACTCGCCAACAGTAACACGATGACCGTCGTCGTGATGCCCAACACGAAGCTGTTGAACATGTACAGGTGGAACGGCACCCGTTCGAACATGGTGATGAACACCTCGGGGTTGAACCCCTTCGGGAGTAGCCCCATGTTCGAGATGAGACGGTTCGGTGTGAGTGCGATGACCAAGAGCCAGTAGAACGGGAACAGGGTCGTGACCAGGAAGAACACCGTCGCGACGTAGAACATCGAACGGTAGGCTCTGTCCGGGTTCTTGATGGCTTTGTTGACCCAGCGTCCGAGTGGTCCGCGTTTCATCTCTGCGTCGTCGGAACCGAGGCCGATTCCGGAGCTTTCGTTGGACATCTTAGATTCCCTCACTGGCGAAGTTCACGATGTACACCGAGACCACGATACCGATGATACCGGCAGTGATGAACGCGACTGTCGCTGAGGTCCCGTACAGCGGTGCGTTGAACGTCGTGACGACGAGACACGAGAGCGACGGCACGGTCTGACATCCTGCCATCGTCTCGATGATACCGTAGACACGCATCGCGTCGATGGTGCGGAACAGCATCGCGACCAGCACCGTCGGCAGGATGAGCGGGAAGGTAATCAGTTTGAACTGCTGCCAGCGCGACGCGCCGGCGACCTTCGCCACGTCGTACAGCGAACGGTCGATACTCTGCATCCCTGCGAGGATGAGCAGCGCCATGAACGCTGACGTCTTCCAGACGTCGGCCACGATGATGAGGAACAGCGAGTCTGCGGTGTCGCGCAGGGGCGTCGTTCCGATGAAGCCGAGTTGGTTCAACAGCGCCGGATTGTCGGTCGTGCCGACGAGGAACCCGATGTTCGGCTGGAACATCAGATACCAAATCATCCCCTGAATGACGATGGGAACTGCCCACGGGATGATGATGGCGACGCGGACCCATCGTCGACCACGGAAGTCCTGGTCTAAGATGAGTGCCTGTCCGAAGCCGATGAGCGTTTCGAAGAGCACACTAAACACGGTGAAGATGAGCGTCACCATCAGCGCACTCGAGTAGATGTCTGTTACGAACGGGAACTGTGTCGTGAACGTCGGAAGGAAGGCCGACGGTAGTGCGAAGTCTCGCGCACCGGTGATCAGGTCGATGTAGTTCTGCAGTCCGACGAACTCACCCAGTCGTGCGCTCCCCGTCAGCTGGTCTGCGAACAGCGACATGCTGAACGTCGTCGCCAGCGGATAGAGCGCGATTACCCCCAAGAGGATGAGTGCGGGCGTCAGAAGCAGATACGCGAACTGCGTCTCCGAGAGCGCCTCCATCCAGTTGACGGCTGACGCGTACGGACCCGAGCGTCGAGACTCAGAAAGTGCCTCCCCCGATTGTTGTTCTGTAGCCATGACAATTAATAACGTATGTGGGTGTTATTACGTCTTACCCAAGACGGAGTTTATGCGGCGCTCTGCTCGATCTGCTCGAGCTGAGTCTTCAAGTCGGACATCGCCTCTTCGGGCGACTTGTCTCGGGCCATCGCGTTGTTGACCTCTTGCGAGATCTTACCGGACTGCTGCGGCCACACGACGGTGACCGGGCGCGGAATCGCGTTCTCGCCAGCGACGCGCAGTTGGTCCATGTATCGGCCGATGACAGGGACTTCACGTGCACGGTCGGAGCCGAGGAGGTCCGGCTTTGGCGGAATCCAGCCGACGATTTCGAAGACGTCGAGCATGAACTGCTCGTCCTGCATCGCACGCAGGACCTGGACTGCAGCCTGCTTCTGTTCGTCCGGTGCGTTCGGGTTCATCGTGAAGTGCCAGCCACCGAGCGCAGCGACGGGGCCACCAGTGCCCTCGTACTGGGCTTCCTCCGGCGTGACACCGTACGGAATCGGCATGACACCGAGGTCTTCGCCGAAGACGTCGTCGGCACCGTTGATGTTGATGGAGTACGGCCAGTTGCGGTGCATGATGGCGTTGCCGTCGGTGAACGGCTTTCGGGACGTCTCTTCGGTCCACTGCAGGACTGCTTCGGGTGCGATGTCACCCGTGATTCCGTCGAGAGCGTGCTCGTCGTCTTCGCCGTGAATCATCGTGCGCACCATCCGGATGGCGTTGAGGACGGGTTCCTCGTCGACCGTAACCGGGCGGTCGCCGATGGGTCCGAAGAGGTTCTCGCGGCCACCGAAGTACGCGCCACCCCACGAGGTCATGAACTCGTTGAAGTCACAGCACGAGAGGCCTTCGTAGACGTCGGCCTGGAACGTGTACCCGTATTCGATGTCGGAGTTGGCCTCCATGGCCTCCTTCGTAATCTTCGAGAACTCCTCCCACGACATGGACTCGGTCGCCCACGTGTCGAAGTCTTCGTCGGTGTAGCCCGCGTTCCGGAGCAGGTCCTTGCGGTACTGCATCGTCGGGAAGTCGGGGAAGAACGGTTGCCCGTAGAGGTCGCCGTCTGCGCCCTTCGCCGTCGAGACGCTGGCACCGAAGTAGTTGTTCTCGATGTTGTCGATCATATCCTGCGGGAGCGACTGCGAGAGGTTCTGCAGTTGGTCCCGCGCGATGAACGGAACAGTCCATCCACTGTCCATCATGAGGAGAACAGGCTCTTCACGGCCACCGTTCAGCCACTGCTGGTACTGTGCCTGACGGTTGTCGGTAACCTGCGACCCGGCGATGGCCTCGATGGAGATGTTCTCCGGGAGACCAGCGTCGTAGAGTGCCTGCTGGATTTCAGCCTCGGCGTCGCCGAAACGAGTGTCGACGGCCATCTGGATGGTGATATCTTCCGTCGTTTCCTCGGTGTCGATTGGGGTGTCGGTGTCCGCTTCGGTTTCGGTGCCACCGTTGCCACCATCGTCGCTGTCGCCGCCGCCTGTACTGATACAACCGGCCAGTCCTGCTGCGACACCTGACGCGCCTGCAGCTTTCACGAAGCTGCGGCGAGAGACGCCATTCCGCTTGCCCTTGCGAGAGTCAGCATCAACCATTACAGTTTGTACTGTAGAATTAGTGATTATTTATAGTTTTGGTGACGGCTACTACCGCTGTTGTAGTAAACTGACTGTCAGTATATTCGGCAATCCGCAGACCGTTCGGCGAGCGGTGGACTACACTTGGTGAGTAAGTTCAGTGTACTGAAACTTAACGTTTCCCCGATTCGACTCCTCGAACGGTTAGTCGACGGGAGAGTTCGATCTCTCCCGAAAGATGTCATTTCGGTAGTGGGTACGGGGTGTCGCCATTCTGTTTGCCGAAATCGTCACTCGAACCGAGGAGGTTCTCGGTGTCACCATCCACGTCGGTCGGTGTGACTTCGTTCGTATAGTAAGTAGTATGATTTCGTTCGTAGAGTAAGTAGTGTAACCTCGTTCACATAATATACTGTTTCCGCGCGCGCGAGTGTACAAAAAACACGAACATAGAGCATATCGTGTCGGATTCCCCCGTGAGATGTCCGCCCACGGAGGCCCGGAGGCGTAATCGCTTTATCCACCCCTCCGGAATCCGGGGTGTATGGACGGGCGCACACGCGAGTACCTCGAAGGTCGCTTCGGTGATTACTACCGGAGCACCGACATCCCGCTCCCACCCGCACCGAACGAACGGGAGTGGGGCGTCATCCCGTGGTCTGCCGGCGGGACACGGATGCACCGCCACCAGTCGTTACTCGACCTCGGAGAGTTGAGCGATTATCTCGCTCGGAGCGCGCCCCGGCACGTCTACTTCTCGTCGGCCCGATTCGCCGACCCCGGCGCGGCGTCGATGGAGGACAAAGAGTGGCGCGAGGCGGACCTGGTGTTCGACATCGACGCCGACCACCTCCCCGGCGTCGACCCGGAAACGACGTCCTACGCAGAGATGCTCGAAGCGGGCAAACAGGCACTCTTGGACCTTCTCGACATCCTCGAAACCGACTTCGCGTTCGAGGAGATGCAAGCCGTCTTCTCCGGTGGGCGTGGCTACCACGTCCACGTCCGCGACGAGTCGGTTCGTGGCCTCGACAGTGAGGCCCGACGCGAGGTCGTCGATTACATCCGCGCTATCGACCTGGACGTAGACGGCCTCATCGAGACGCGCCAACACGGGACGACGACGCGCCGAGTCCTCCGCACGGAAGGCGGATGGGGGCGGCGGACCCACCAGCGACTCCTCGAGTTCGTCGACGGCCTGATGGGGATGGAAGAAGAGGCGGCACTCGAACAGTTGAAAGAACTCGACGGTATCGGTGACGGCCGCGCGAACACCATCCTCGGTGCGTTCCGGAACAACCCTGACGCAATCCGCGAAGGGAACGTCGAAGCAGGCGGCCCCGGTGTCCGAACACTCGTGGACGCGCTCGCACACGAGACGATTGGTGAAGAGACGTCGCCGATAGACGAACCCGTGACGACGGACACGAAACGCCTGATTCGCCTCCCGAAGAGCCTCCACGGCGGGTCTGGACTCGTCGTCGAACCGCTCGACAGAGACGAAATCGAATCGTTCGACCCACTGGTCGACGCCGTCCCGGACCGCTTCCGTGGGCGTGACATCACCGTCGAGGTCACCGACCCCGGTGCCGTGAGGTTCGATGACGATAGCTTTACACTTCAGTCGGGCGTCCAATCAGTACGCGAAAGCCTCGGCGTGTTCCTCATGGCCCGTGGTCGAGCAGAGAAGGTGACAGAATGAACGTAGACGACCTCAGGAGTGTGCTGCGGACGGAGCGACAGAAAGATAGCTTGCAGCAACTCCGCGAGTCGTTCTACGAGGACGTCGCGGAGTTCATCGCCCAGCAGAAGGCGATGCGCAACCGGAAGGCCGAGGAACTCGGCACGCACTACTCGCCAGAGATTCGACGCATCACCGACGAAATCGAGACGGCCGAAGAAGTCGTCATCTCGATTTACGAACGACGCGTCGGCAAAGTCGTCAAGGCAGCGAGTTTCGCGGCCGCCGGGATGTCTTCTTCGACGGAGGGGCTCACTCACGAAGAAAAACGCCTCTTCGAAGACCTCGTCGGGCGAATCGAGCAGAACCGAAACACGGTGCTCTCGACGCTCGAAGACGTGGCTGCGAGCGACCCTTCCGAAACGGCCGTCACCGAACACACCGACTCGACAGACGAACCGGCGGTTCCGGACGACACCCCGATTTACCAGTCCGAATCCGACATCTCCGAAACACCGTCGTCTGACCCAGTGATACCCCCGGACGAACCCGACCCAGAGCAGGCGGCGTCCACAACGGACACCGACGACGCAGGCGACGTTCTCGCCGACGCGATGGGTGGCAGTTCGGACGGACCATCGTCGTCGGCCACCGAGGACGGAGACGAGAGCAGTGAGTCGCCGAAAAGCGACCGCCCGGCAGACGAAGCACGGGCAATCCTCGGCGACGACACCGCTGCCGACGACACTGCTGCCGACGATATCGCTCCAGACGACACTCCTGCCACCGACGCGGCCACTGGAGAACCATCGGCGACCCCATCGACCGGTATGGACGCAGAGACCACGTCCTCCGACGACCCACTTTCTGGCCTCGTCGACGACCGCGAGACAGTCCGTATCACCGCCGACGTGGGGACCATCCTCGGTGTAGACGAACGAGAGTACGACCTCGCCGAAGAAGACGTGGTGACGCTCCCGTCGGCCAACGCAGGCCCACTCGTCGAACGTGGTGCCGCAGAGAGACTCGAGTAGGAAACATCCTTCTTCTCACCGTCCGAAACGAGAGACATGCTCGCTATCGGTGACGGCGCCCCCGACTTCGAACTCACAGACCAACACGGCGACAGCGTCTCGCTCTCCGACTTCCGCGGCGAACACGTCGTCGTCTACTTCTACCCGCGTGCCGACACCCCCGGCTGTACGACCGAAGCCTGTGGCTTCCGCGACGCGTGGGACGAGTTCACCGACCGTGACGTCACGGTCCTCGGTATCAGCGACGACCCCGTCTCGGACCTCGATTCGTTCGCCGAGAAGTACGACCTTCCCTTCTCACTGCTCTCCGACGAAGACGGGACAGTCTCGGCGAAGTACGACTCGTACGGCGAAAAGAACATGTTCGGAAACACGTTCGACGGCGTCTTCCGAAACACGTACGTCGTCGGACCTGCGGGAACGATAGAACACGTCTACGAGGGTGTCTCCCCCGAGGGACACGCCGAGGCCATCCTCGCAGACATCGACGCCTGACCCCACGTCGGAGCCGGTCCCCTCGTGGTTCGTCGCGACAACTGTGTACTACGCTCCGAGTAGCATCTTTACAAACAGGGAGAGACACACCGCATTTCCGGTGAAATAAACGCGTAGCTAGTTGAGAATTTAGTATCTATCGCAGTGGGTACCACTACGTAGCAGACACGAGTGATATGAACGTGTCGGTTCGAGAGACTCACACACCGAGCGGACAGTCGAGAAAGACCGGACGAAAAGAGAGCGTCTACTGGAAGGTTCGGCCGATTTCGGTATCGCGGTCCCGTTCGACTTCGCTCTTCTGGAAGCGTTCTTCTATCTCTTCGTAGCGACGGCGGACGTCGTCGGTGACGCTGGGGCCAATTTCGTCGAGGGCGTTCTCGAAGTGCTCCATCGTCACGCGGACGTTTCCGATGCTCTCGTCGATTTCTTCCTTTTTGACGCTCTGGATGAACTCTCGGGAGGCGTTCATCGACGCTTCGCGTGCGAGCGCTTCGATGTCGGCACCGACGTAGCCCTCGGTCTTCGACGCGACCTTGTCCAGGTCCACGTCGTCGGCCAGCGGTTTGTCCCGAGTGTGGACGTCGAGGATGGCGCGCCGTGCTTCCTCGTCGGGGACGGGAACGTGGACGTGGCGGTCCAGGCGACCCGGACGCAAGAGCGCCGAGTCGATGAGGTCCGGCCGGTTCGTCGTCGCGATGACGACCACGTCTTCGAGTGCTTCGAGGCCGTCCAACTCGGTCAGGAGTTGGGAGACGACGCGTTCGGTGACGCCAGAACTCGACGAATCGCGGCCGCGTTCGGTCGCGATAGAGTCGATTTCGTCGAAGAACACCACCGTCGGGGCGTTCTCACGCGCCTTCTTGAACACTTCGCGGACGCCCTTTTCGGACTCGCCGACGAACTTGTTGAGGAGTTCCGGCCCTTTGATGGAGATGAAGTTCGACTCCGCCTCGTTGGCGACGGCTTTCGCGAGGAGGGTCTTCCCCGTCCCCGGCGGGCCGTACATCAAGACACCCTTGGCGGCGTCCATGTCCATAGCCTGGAACACTTCAGGGTATTCGAGCGGCCACTGGATGGTCTCGCGGAGACGCTCTTTGGTGCCTTCGAGACCACCCACGTCTTCCCACGTCACGTCCGGGACTTCGACGAACACCTCGCGGAGCGCCGACGGTTCGATGCTCTTTCTGGCCTGCTTGAAGTCGTCCTCGGTGACGCGGAGGTTTTCGAGAATTTCGGCGTCGATCTCCTCGGCGTCTAAGTCGATTTCCGGGCGGATGCGACGCAGGGCGTGCATCGCGGACTCTTTGGCGAGTGATTCGAGGTCCGCACCGACGAACCCGTGGGTGCTGTCGGCGTACTCGTCGAGGTCGATGCCGTCAGCGAGGGGCATGTTCCGTGTGTGGACCTGCAGAATCTCCTTGCGGCCGTCGCGGTCCGGAACACCGATTTCGATTTCGCGGTCGAACCGGCCACCACGACGGAGCGCGGTGTCGATGGCGTCGACGCGGTTGGTCGCCCCGATGACGACGACTTCACCGCGTTCGTCCAGGCCGTCCATCAACGAGAGGAGCTGGGCGACGACGCGGCGTTCGACGTCGCCACCTGCTTCGCTCCGTTTGGGGGCGATGGAGTCTATCTCGTCGATGAAGACGATTGCCGGCGAGTTCTCGGTCGCCTCTTCGAAGATTTCGCGGAGTTGTTCTTCGGACTCGCCGTAGTACTTCGACATAATCTCCGGACCGGAGATGGTGTGGAACGACGCGTCGATTTCGTTCGCGACGGCTTTCGCGATGAGCGTCTTCCCCGTCCCCGGCGGGCCGTGGAGGAGCACGCCTTTCGGCGGTTCGATACCGAGGCGCTTGAACAGTTCCGGGTGGCGCATCGGGAGTTCGATCATCTCCCGAACCTGTTCGAGTTCCTTGTCGAGGCCACCGATATCTTCGTAGGTGATAGACGGCCCGTCACCGGTGGAGGGCGCGGTGTCTTTTATCTGTTCGGCAGGCTTCTGGCTCACCTGGAACTCGGTGCTGTCGGTGACGACGACGGTTCCAGCGGGGTCGGTGGAGGCGATTTTGATGGGAACCGACTGACTGGACGCGCTCATGAAGCCGAATCCGAGCGGAAGTTGGACGTTCTGGCCTTTCGTGACGGGTTGCCCAGAGAGTTTGTCGCGGATGTACGTCCCGATGTTGCCGCCGATACGGAGGTTCTGCGGGAGCGCGATGGTGACGCGCTTGGCGGGTTTGACGTCAGCTTTCTCGACTTCGACTCGGTCGTCGATACCGACGCCGGCCTGCTGGCGAAGTCGGCCGTCGATACGGATGATATTCGTCCCCTGGTCTTCCGGGTATCCCGGCCAGACCCGCGCGATAGCGGTGGCGTTGCTGGGGCCTTCGATGCGGATGAAGTCCCCTCCTTCGAGGTCGAGTTCGGCGACTGCCGCACGGTCGATAGCGGCGAGTCCTCGACCGGCGTCTTTCTGTTTCAGTGGTTTGACAGTGAGTTTCATTTATTTCTGGATGGTGATGGTGAGCACGCCGTTGTTCACGAACACGTCGGCGTCGCCGCCGGCCGGGAGTTCGAACTCCGTCTCGGTCGTGCGCCCGCCAACGTCGGCGACGACGATCGCCGTCGAGCCGACGATATCGACGTCGATTTCGTCCTCCGAGAGGCCGATGTCGGCGGCGATGACCCAGCTGTCTTCGTATTCGTACCGGCGAATGAACCGCTCGTTTCCGCCGGTGAATTGCTGCATGCTCATGATAAGTCTAACTCAAGGTTAGCGTTCATAGTATTTAAACTTTGCCCCAGTAAATCGGGTGACGACAGGGTAATACACACGATACGGTTGTATTGCGGTTCACACTCATCGTACCTCGAGTAGAGTTCGCGGGGAAGTAACGTCAAACTAGTGGCTCGTTGTCACCACTGCACACGCTGCCGGGCTGTGTCGTAGGGGTTTAATCTCACGTGGTGACGAAGCACACGCTATGGACGCGGCTACGGTGGACCACCAGGGACGGACGACGGCCTATCGACTACGAGACGCGGGTGGTGACGGACCGACGGTACTGTGTGTCCACGGGAGCGGTGGCTCACACGCCGTCTGGCGCGGACAGTTCCGTCTCGCCCGAGACTACCCTGTCGCCGCACTGGACTTGAGCGGCCACGGCGAGAGCGACGACGTCGACGCCGACGCGGGATACGAGGCACTCTCGGCGTACGTGGACGACGTCGTCGCCGTCGCCGAGGCAACCGACGCGAGCGTACTCGTCGGGAACTCCCTCGGTGGTGCGGTCGTCTTGACGCTCGCACTGGAACGTGACCTCGACGTCGACGCACTCGTCCTCGCAGGAACCGGCGCGAAACTCGCCGTCCTCGACGACTTACTCGACTGGCTCGACGACGACTTCGAACGCGCAGTCTCGTTCCTCCACGGCGAGGACAAACTGTTCCACGGTGACGACGAGCGTCTCATAGACGGGTCGAAAGAGGCGATGTACGACGCCGGGCAGGCCGTCACCAACCGTGACTTCCGCTCGTGTCACACGTTCGATGTCCGCGACGAAATCGCCGAGATTACTGTCCCGACGCTCGCTCTCGTCGGTGAGTACGACCGTCTGACCCCGCCGTCGTACCACGAGTACTTCGTCGACGAGATACCGAACTGCGAACTGGCGACGATAGAAGACGCCGCACATCTAGCCATGTTAGAACAGCCGCAAGCGTTCAATACAGCGCTGAAATCGTTCCTCGACCGGCACGTCGAGTAAGCAGACTGCGGTTCGGTCTGCCGGTCGGTCTCACCGGGTTCTCAGTAGAGTTCGTCTAACTCGTCTTCGACGTGACTGTGTTCCTCAGCAGGGAACTCGCCGGATTCGACGGCGTCTCGGTACGCACCAACCGCCTTCTCCATCTCGGATTTGACGTCTCCGAACTGCGCGGCAAACGGTGGGACACGGTCGCTCATGCCGATGACGTCGTCGATGACGAGCACCTGGCCGTCGCAGTCGCCACCCGCGCCGATGCCAATCGTCGGGATGTCGATTGCCTCGGTCACCTGTGTTGCGACGTTCGCAGGGACGTGTTCCAAGACGAGTGAGAACGCGCCTGCCTCGGCGTGTGCTTTCGCCAAGTCGATAATCTCGCGAGCGCTGTCTCGGTCAGTGCCCTGGCGACTGTAGCCGACTTCCTTGACGCGCTGTGGTGTGAGACCGAGATGTGCCATCACGGGGATGCCGAGTTGGACGAGTCGTTCGGTCAACTCGACGGTGTGGGGGCCGCTTTCGAGTTTGACCGCGTCCGCGTTCGCCTCTTTGAGCATCCGACCACAGTTTTCGATACTCGATGCGTCGTCCACTCCGAACGAGAGAAACGGCATATCAGCGACGACGAGCGCGTCGTCCGTCGCTCGCGCCACTGCTGCCGTCCGGCTTTGCATCTCGTCGACTGTCACCGGGAGCGTCGATTCGTGCCCGAGCGACGTGTTCCCGACGCTGTCCCCGACGAGGATGATGTCGATACCCGCGTCGTCGACGATGCGTGCCGTCGGCGCGTCGTACGCCGTGAGCATCGTGATTGGCTCAGTGCCAGCCTTCGTCCGAAGGGACCGTACCGTGACCATGCAGGCCGTTCGCAGGTGCGGTTTATCAGCATCACCCTTTGTGTCTCACCGCGTCGTGGTTACGTCGGTCTCATCGCCTCGTTGCTACTGCTGTCTCGACCGGAACCGGCACGCATTAGCCCCCACCCGAATAGCTCCACTCGTGCAACCAGTCGAGCGAACGAATCCGGACGGCGTCGACTTCGGGTGGGTCATGCAGATGACCTTCGTCACGACGATTCTCGTCGGGTCACCCATCGTGGCGCTCCTCTCGTTGAACGCTACGCTCCCGACGTGGGGCGCTCGCGCGGCGTTCGCCATCCGCGTCGGCGCAGTCATCTGGTTCGTGACCGCCATCGCGCTGTACGTCTACGCGAAGCGGACCGACGCCGGCGACAGTGGGTCGTCGCCAGACGCAGACCCGGAGAACTGACACGTCGACCACTGTCCCGGAAACTCTTTCACACGATACGGTGAGGTTCTCGTATGATAGACGAGACCATCGAGGAGATTCGAGAGATGCAGACACACAGCTCCTCGGTCGTCGCCGTCAAGGCAACACGGTCGCTCGCGGAGCTGACCGACCGCGACTACGCGACCGTCGAGGAGTTCGAACGTGACCTCGAACGGAACGTCAGCGCCCTCAAGCGCGCGAACCCGTCGCACGCGTCGCTCTACAACGCCTTACAGGACGTTCTCCGAACTGTTCTGGGTGCGACAGACTCCTTCGAGGAAGCCCGAGAACTCACGCTCGACACCATCGACCGCGTCGTCGAGAGCGTCGAGATGGGGAAGCGTCGTGCCGCCCAGAACGCGGCCGGTGCCCTCGAAGACGGCGACACCTTCCTCACGCACGACTACTCGTCGACCGTGATGGAAGCGGTCGAACTCGCCGTTGCCGACGGTGCAGAACTGACTGCCTACGTCACGGAAGCGCGTCCGCGATTCCTCGGCCGGAAGTTCGCCCGCGAACTCGCCGCCATCGACGGCGTCGAACCACACCTGATGGTCGACGGCGCGTCCGGCATGTTCCTCGGAAAGTGCGACCGAGTCATCATCGGCATGGACTGCATCGTCGACGAGACGCTCTACAACCGCGTCGGCACGTTCCCGCTCGCCGCGACGGCAAACCGTCTCGGTGTTCCAATCACCGTCGTCGGGTCGAGTGCCAAAATCGTCGATAGCGGCTTCCGCTTCGAAAACGAGATTCGCTCGCCGAGCGAGGTCATGCTCGAACCCGTCGAAGGCATCGAGTTAGAGAACCCTGCCTACGACTCGACACCGGTCGAACTCATCGACCAGGTCATCACCGACGAAGGCGTCGTCGAGTTCTGAGTCGCGGACGGAACCCTTCTATTCGAGAGTAACCCACTCGCCAGACGCGTCGGAGCGCTCGATGGCGTCGAGAATCTCCTGTACCTCGTAGGCGTCTTCGAACGACGGGTGGAACTCGCCACCTTTGTTGCTGTCGCCGGACTGCGTCCGGCTGCCCGCAGAGCGACGCTCTGCGACGGCTGTCAGGAACTCGTAGTTCTCGTGGACGAAGGTGTGTTCCCACCCGATGACGTGGCCCGGTGGCCACCAGTGGTCCACGTACGGGTCGGATTCGTCGGTGACGAGCACCGTCTCGTAGCCTCGCGAATCGCCGGTCTTCACCTCTAACTCGTTGAGGCGTTCGAGCGAGAATTTGAGGCTTCCTTCGGACCCGTGAATCTCGATAGTGTGGTCGTTCTTGTGGCCGTTGGCGAAACGTGACGCCTCGAACGACCCGACAGCGCCGTTTTCGAACTCGGCCTGCGCGGTGTAAGCGTCGTCCACGGTGACCGGTTTGTACTCGTCCGTGTCGGGAACGGGACGTTCGTCGACGAACGTCTGGAGGTGCCCAGAGACGCGTTCGATGTCGCCAGCAACCTCACCGACGAGGAACCGAGCGAGGTCTACTGTGTGCGCGCCGAGGTCACCGAGTGCGCCGGACCCGGCGAGGTCTTTGTCCATGCGCCACGCCCACGGCGCTTCGGGGTCGACGAGCCAATCTTGGAGATAGCGGCCGCGCACGTGGTGAATCTCACCGAGTTCGCCGTCTTCGATGAGGCCCTTCGCGTACTGGATTGCCGGGACGAACCGGTAGTTGAACGCACACCCGGCCACGCCGTCGGCGTCGCGGGCGGCGTCGCGCATCGCTTCGGCCTCGTCGAGCGTCGGTGCGAGCGGTTTCTCGCAGAAGACGTGTTTGCCCGCTTCGAGCGCGGCGATAGAGGGTTCGGCGTGGAGGTGGTTCGGACCGAGGTTGTAGAAGACGTCCACGTCGTCTATCACGTCGCGCCAGTCGGTGGCGGTCGATTCGAAGCCGAATCTCTCGGCGGCGTCGGCGAGGGCGTCCTCGTCGCGGCCGATTATGACCGTTCGCTCTACGTCGGGTGCCTCGGGGAAGAACATCGGGAGGCGAGCGAGGGCGTTCGAGTGGGCTTTGCCCATGAAGCGGTAGCCGAGGACGCCGACTTTGAGGGGTTCAGATGGAGAGTTGGAGTCGCTCATCGTGAATCACTCCGCCCAGTAGGCGTCGCCGGGTTGCGTCTCGAAGACGGCGCGCGAGAGCACGTCGACGGCCTTCTCGAGTCCCTCGTTCGAGGAGGTGAGCGCGTCTTCGTGCTCGATGGAGAGTGCGCCCTCGTAGCCGACCATCCGAAGCGTCGAGACGACGTCTTTCCAGTGTTCTTCGCCGTGGCCGTAGCCGATAGAGCGGAAGAGCCACGAGCGGTCGGCCGTGTCGGCGTAGGAGGTGGTGTCGAGGACGCCTTTAACCTTCGCGTGGTGGTCGTACACCTTCGTGTCCTTGGCGTGGAAGTGGTGGATGGCGTCGTGGTCGCCGAGGAAGCGAATGGCTTCGGTGATGTCGACGTCCTGCCAGTAGAGGTGCGATGGGTCGAAGTTCGCACCGATGCGCTCGTTGGTCGCTTCGCGCAGGCGCAGCATGCCCGTCGGTTCGTAGACGAGCATGTTGGGGTGCATCTCGATCGCCATATCGACGCCGTGGTCGTCGGCGAACTCGGCGAGGTCACCCCAGTAGTCGATTGCAACCTCCCACTGGTAGTCGTGGGCGTCGGCGTGCTCTGTCGGCCACGGGGCCGTAATCCAGTTCGGCACCTCGTCGTTCGGGCCGCCCGCCGGCAGTCCGGAGAAACAGGTGACGGTATCGACACCGAGGGCGTCGGCCAGTTCGATGGCCTCGCGGAGTTCTTCGTCCGCTTCGGCGGCCGTCTCCCCGTCCGGATGGAGCGGGTTGTTGTGCGTCGCCAGCGCGCTGATTTGCATGTCTCGTTCCTCGACGGCGGCGAGCAGGTCGGCCTGCGCGTCGTCGTCGCCGAGGACGGCGGTTCGTTCGACGTGGTCTTCGCCGGGCCACCCGCCGACGCCGAGTTCGACGCCGTCGACACCGATACCCGACAGGTAGTCGAGCGCGTCGTCGAGTGATTCGTTCCCGAGTGGGACAGTGAGCACTCCGATGTACATACGCAGGGCTACAACTACGAAGTGAATAAAAATTAAGGATGCGAGCAGAGTCGAACGAACAGAGACGGAACAGTGGTTATCGACCAGTAGCGCGTGTCAGCGTGTCGAATCGCCGTTATCCGAGTAAGAATTCGGAGAGGCGCTCTCTGAGACCGGCCTCCTCACCGAGTCGGAGGTAGTACGAAGCACCGCCGTCTTCGTAGTAGTTCTCGATACGGCGTTGGACCTCGAACCCCATCGCTTTGTAGAAGTCCAGGGCGTTCTGGTTGGTCGTGCGGGCGTGACACGTCACGACGGGATGTTCCTTGGCGACTTCGGCGACGAGGTGCTTGCCGTGGCCCTCGCCACGGGCCTCGGGTGAGACTGCGAGAAAGAGGATGTAGCCGTCGCGTCGAGTGGACGCGAAGGCGACGAGTGTGTCGTTTTCGAAGAGGAGATAGGTCGTCGAACGGCGGTAGGCGTCCATGAAAAAGCCCCGGCGCTGTTTCAGGAGTCCCTCGTTGACCCGGATGTTCTCTTTGAGGGCCCACGCCGCTTCGGCGTATTCGGTCTCACCGGGACCGTCGACCCGCATCTCCACGTTGACACTCACAACCCGAGGTAACCGGAGCGAGAATATAACTCCACCGTCCGTCGGGACTCCCTCACGGCACGATGGCGGACCGAAAGGACGAGGGTAGATGCTCACGCATCAGTGGATATGGGATTTACACTTCGTGAACACACCGCCGACGTGGCCGTCGAGGCGGACGCCCCGACACTCGGGGGTGTCTTCGCCGCCGTCGCCGACGGACTCGCTGCGGCGATGTGTGACGAGATACCCGAGACGGGCGAGCGGTTCTCCCTCTCGGTTCGCGCAGAGAGTCTCGAAGCAGTGCTGTTCGACTACCTCGACCAACTCATCTACGAACGCGACGTCAGAGGGGTGCTTCCCGTCGCGCACGAGGCGGACGTCAACCAAACTGGTGACGAGTGGGTCGTGGAGGCGTCGGCGCGTGGTGTCCCCTTCGAGGACGTGGAGGCTCGGGACGTGAAGGCGGTCACCTACTCCGAGATGCGACTCGAAGCGACAGACGAGGGCTGGGAAGCCTACGTCGTCTTCGACGTGTAACGCTCCCGTTCAATCGTTTCATACCTTCTCTCGACTGAAATCGGGCGAATTCATCCCTCGTCGTTATACGAACTCGGTCGTAACCTCGCACATGACGTCCGTCGTTCGAGGTGCCGCCGTGCTGAGCAGTCTCGTGGTGTTTCTCGCCGTCGCCGCGAGTCGAGCGAGCGCACACGTCAAGTACGTGACCCCCGGAAGCGACCCCGTCGAAGTCGTCGCGTTTCTCGTGGGGGCGCTAGCGAACCCGTTCAACCTCGCCGTCCTCGGCGTGGGTGGTCTCGCAGTCGTCGCTACCGGCGCAGCGTATCTCGGCCTCCGTCCGTTCCCGAACGACGTTCGGGCCTTCCGTCGCGTGCTCGCGTCGTACGACGACCTCCTCCCGTGGTTGCTCCGTCTCGCTGTCGGCTTGCCACTCGTCGGTGCGGGCTTTTCGGGGTACTTCTTCTCGCCCGTCGTCGAACCCGCCGCACCCGTGTTCGTGAGACTGTTCGGCATCGCCGTCGGCTTTCTCCTCCTGTTCGGCCTCGGGACGCGACTCGTCGCGGCGGTCGGTCTCGTCGCGTATCTCGTCGGCCTCGCAGTCGAACCGGCGCTCTTCCTCGCGTTCGAGTACGTCCCCGGATTCGTCGCTATCGCGCTCGTCGGTGGCGGCCGGCCGAGTGCCGACCACGTCGTCGCGTCGATGGCGGCGGACGACCGGACGGTCTACGCCCGCATCGACCCGTTCTACCGTCGCGTCGCACTCCCGTTCGTCGAGCGCACGCGCCACCTCGAAGCCTACGTCCCGACGGTCCTCCGTCTCGGCGTCGGCGTGACGTTCATCTATCTCGGCATCGCGCAGAAACTGATGCAACCCGGCGACGCCCTCGCCGTCGTCTCGAAGTACGACCTCACCGCCGTCGTCCCCGTCGCCCCCGAGTTATGGGTCGTCGGCGCGGGCCTCACGGAGGCGCTGGTCGGTGTTCTGTTCATCGTCGGCGCGTTCACGCGCGCGGCCTCTGGCGTCGCCTTCCTGCTCTTCACCACGACGCTGTTCGGCCTGCCGGACGACCCCGTCCTCGCGCACATCTCGCTTTTCGGTCTCGTCTCGGCGCTCCTCGTGACCGGCGGTGGGCCGTACTCGGTGGATTCGGCGCTCCATCGAGGCGACGCCGGTGTCACCGACGCCAACACGTCCCCCTCGCCGACGAACGGTGAGCGAGGATACTGACGAGACTGTCGGCGACGCGTGACGGAATCCTATTGAATCGCCGCCCCGTGTATCGAACTATGACTACACGCGAGTTCGGAGATATCGAACTGCGACGGGTTCGTGAGTTCGTCTGGGAGATTCCGCAGGAAGGCGAGATGAACGCCCCAGCGCGGATTCTCGCCTCCGAGGCGTTACTCGAGCAGATTGGACAGGACAAGACGCTCGAACAGTTGCGGAACGCGACGCACCTGCCCGGAATCACCAACCACGCAATCTGTATGCCAGACGGCCACCAAGGCTACGGATTCCCCGTCGGCGGCGTCGGTGCGACAGACACCACCGATGGCTGTATCTCGCCAGGTGCGGTCGGCTACGACATCAACTGCGGCGTCCGCATGATGACGACGAACCTCACCTACGAGGACCTCCAGGGGAAGGAAGAAGAACTCGTAGAGGCGCTGTTCGAGGCCATCCCGTCCGGCCTCGGTGGGGGCGGCGTCGTCGAGGGCGACGCAGAGACCATCGACGATATCCTCGAACGCGGGATGCAGTGGGCGCTCGACGAAGGCTACGCCACCGAAGACGACCTGGCACACTGTGAAGACGAAGGCTTCCGCGACGACGCACGACCGGAGTTCGTCTCGCAGAAGGCGAAAGACCGCGGCCGAAACCAGATTGGGAGTCTCGGGTCGGGCAACCACTTCCTCGAAGTCCAGCGCGTCACCGACATCTACCGCGACGACGTGGCCGAGTCGTTCGGCCTCGAAGCCGACCAAATCGTCGTCCTCATCCACTGTGGGTCTCGCGGACTGGGCCACCAGACCTGTACGGACTACCTCCGCCGTATCGAGAAGGAACACAAAGACCTGCTCGAGGAACTGCCGGACAAGGAACTCGCCGCCGCACCCGCCGGGTCACAACTCGCCGAGGAGTACTACGGCGCGATGTGCGCCGCTATCAACTTCGCGTGGGTGAACCGCCAACTCATCATGCACCGCACGCGCGAGGTGTTCGCCGACGTGTTCGACCGCGACTGGCGCGACATGGAGATGCGCCTCCTCTACGACGTGGCGCACAACATCGCCAAGAAGGAAGTCCACACGGTCGATGGAGAGGACCGAGAACTCTACGTCCACCGGAAGGGTGCGACCCGAGCGTTCCCCGCTGGACGGCCCGAGCTCCCGCCGGCGTACGCCGACGTCGGCCAACCAGTCATCATCCCCGGTAGCATGGGCGCTGGGAGTTACGTCCTCCGCGGTGGCGACGAATCGCTCGGTCTCACGTTCGGTTCGACCGCTCACGGCGCCGGTCGGTTGATGAGTCGGACGAAAGCAAAACAGGAGTACTGGGGCGAGACGGTCCAAGAAGAACTCCGCGAGCAAGAGAAGATATACGTGAAGGCGCAATCGGGCGCGACGGTCGCAGAAGAAGCACCCGGCGTCTACAAGGACGTCGACGAGGTCGTCCGCGTCTCCGACGAGTTAGGCATCGGTGACAAGGTCGCGCGGACGTTCCCCGTCTGTAACATCAAGGGCTGAATCGGCCATCGGCACCGACGGCCACAACCTGATTTTTAAACAGTCGTCGTCGCCACGACCCGGCGCTTGTAGAAGTAGTACGCGAGCGCCGCGAGGCCAACGAAGACAGCGGTGACACCGTCACCCACTGCACCGCCGGAGAGGAACGCCGAGACGACGCTCCCGAGACCGAGTGCGAGGACCAGCAGTCCGCCGCCGAGAATCCACGCGCGCGAGTCCGGGTTGGCGTCGGCGTACTGCCCGCTCTCGATGAGCGCCATCTCCTTCTTGTGGTCGAGATAGACCATCACGGCCCCGAAGACGAGGACTGCGACTCCGAGGAGAACGAACGGGGTGAAGAACAGCGCCTCACCCAGGCTAAAGCCAGATTGGACAGGTATCATAGCGAGAGATTGTTGGTCGAGGTAATGAATAGACAGTGATAGGTGCTACCGTGAACTGTGAAAGCTCGACGAGTGGAGAATCGGGAACTCAGAAGCCACCAGGGCCACGCGGACCGGGGTTCGGCCCGCGGGGACTCGCCGGACCCTGTCCACCGATGACGACGTAATCGGTTTCCGGAACAGATTCGACTTCTCGGCCGTTCTCGAACTTGACGAACGAGAGATAGAAGTCGCGTCCGCAGGGCGAGTCCAAACCGGGGTTCTCGACGTCGTCGGCGTCGCTCACTAGTTCTGTCCACGACACACGAGACGCCTCGCTCTCGCCACAGACGAAGTGGACACCGTCGGCGTCTTCGAACTCGTCGGCCGGGTCGGCGTACGCCCATCCCTCCAGTGGATACGGCGTCACCGACTTGTCGGCGAGATAGCCGTCGCGTTCGAGTTCGACGACGGCACCGCAGTGCGGGCAGTAGTACGAGACCGGAAATCCCATGGAGAATTCGTAGGCTTCGGGAGGCTTAACGGACACGGCGAATCGGGGTCGACCGCTCCTGAGGTTTATATCCCAACACGCGGCCAGACGCCCCGTGCGTTGACCATCGCCGCGAGGCGTGACGCGGTTGTGCGGCACGTCGCCTCGCGGAACC
The DNA here is from genome assembly GCF_009674625.1 of Haloferax marinum. GTDB lineage: Archaea > Halobacteriota > Halobacteria > Halobacteriales > Haloferacaceae > Haloferax > Haloferax marinum. The sequence goes on from NZ_WKJQ01000001.1 coordinate 2,956,433, forward strand.
AGAGTGCCGCCTGTTCGCAATGTGTTCCCAGTCAGACGCCAGAGGGACCGTCGCCGACGTATCTGAACGCGACGCCAGCGCGTTCGGCAGTCACCTCGTCGCGGGCGGAGTCGCCGACGAAGACTGCCGAGTCGGGGTCGGCGCCAAGTCGGTCGAGCGTCGTCAGCAACGGTTCTGGGTCCGGTTTGCGCGTCTCGACGGTGTCGCGGCCGACGACGGCATCGACGTGGTGTGACAGGTCGTGGACGTCGAGTGCGACGTGACAGGCGTCCTCTGCGTTGAGCGAGCAGACGCCGGAGGGGACGCCGTCGTCGGGGAGGTAGTCGGCCAGCGGGAGCACGTCAGAAATCCACGCCCCCTGCCGTTCGTGTGACGAGAGTTCGAGTTCGAGTTCGGCCCGGACGCCTTCTTCGTCGGCCACGTCGAGCATGTCCCAGAGGTCCATGGCCGCAGCCTCGATACCGGCGTCTCGGAGGACGGCGGCTACGTCCTCTGCCGCGTCGTTCCAATCGACGCGGAGGTTGACGAGCGTGCCGTCCAAGTCGTAGACGACGGCGTCGAAATCGGAGAGGTCAGGGAGGCTCATTGGACGATGTAGGGTGTCGGAGCGAAAAGACGCTTCGGGAGTGGTGACGTGTCAGTCCAAGAGCGACCGCGCGATGACTTCCTTCTGAATCTCGCTCGTCCCCTCGTAGATGGTCGTAATCTTCGCGTCGCGGTAGTAGCGTTCCACGTCGAAGTCGGTGGTGTAGCCGTAGCCGCCGTGGACCTGTACGGCCTCGTTGGTCACGTCGACTGCTGCCTCGCTCGCGTAGTACTTCGCCATCGACGCGGCAGTCCGTGGGTCTTCGCCGGCGTCGGCGACGCGGGCCGCTTCACGAACCAGCGTCCGCGACGCGTGGACCTTCGTCCCCATCTCTGCAATCTTGTGGCGAATCGCCTGAATCTTCGAGATAGGATTGCCGAACTGCTCGCGTTCGTTCGCGTAGGCGATGGCGTCGTCGAGGGCGGACTGCGAGAGTCCAGTCGCCTGTGCGGCGATGCCGATACGACCACCGGTCAGGATGTGGAACGCCGCGGAGAGCCCACGTCCTTCCTCGGTGAGTCGGTTCTCGGCAGGGATGCGCACGTCGTCGAAGGCGAGGCCCGTCGTGTCGGAGGCACGGAGGCCGAGCTTCTCTTCTTTCTTGCCGACTTCGTAGCCGGCGTCTTCGGGGACGAGGAACTGCGTGACCGAGTTCGGGTCGTCGGGGTCTGTCTTCGCGAAGAGGATGCAGACGCCACCGCGCTGGCCGTTCGTAATCCACTGCTTCTTGCCGTTGATGACGTACTCGTCACCCTCGCGGCGGGCGACGGTGGACATCTCGGCGGGGTTCGACCCCGCTTCGGGTTCCGAGAGCGCGAACATGCCGACTGGCCGACCCTGTGCCATCTTCGGAAGCCACTTTTCTTTCTGTTCCTCGGTGGCGAACTCCGTGATGCACTCGGTGGCGAGACAGTGGACCGAAAGCGCAGTCGCGACGGCGAGTTGCCCGTAGGCGACTTCCTCGTTGACCACCGCGTAGGTGGTTCGGTCGGCACCGAACCCGCCGTACTCTTCGGGGACGGTCAACCCAGTGAGGTCGAGTTTGGCGAGTCCGTCCCACACCTCCTCGGGGAACGTCTCCGTCTCGTCGGCCTCGCGGGCCGTCGGGCGAATCTCCTCGACGGCGAACTCGTGGACCACGTCTTTGATGGCCCGTTGCTCGTCAGTCAGACCCGTAGCAGACCCTACTGATTCCATGGTAACCACTACGGACCATCATTGAAAAAGATGATTGAACCGCCCCGAGAATGTGACGCCTGCGTTACGAGACCGGCAAACGAACGGCCGTTTGCTCAGTTTGCGAGGAACGCCAACACTTCGTCGGCGGACGCACCGATACCGCCACCCTGTGCGAACGTTGGACTCCCGCCACCACCGCCACCGAACTCGTCGGTCACCTCGGAGACAACGTCGCCGGCGGCGACGTCGCCGGCACTCGCGACGACGACGAACGGGGCGTTCGACTCACCGACGGCGACGATGACGTCGGTATCTCCACGCGCCGCTTTGGCCGCCTCGCCGACTTCGTTGGCGTCGAAACCAGCGACCGACCCGACTTTCCACGTCACTCCGTCGCGTTCTATCGTCTCGAACTGGGCGAGACGAGAACTGAGGACTTCAGACTTCAGGTCGGAGAGTTCGGACTCGAGTTCGCCGCGGGTTTCGACGGCGTTCGCTGCTGCCGAGCCGATTTCTTCGAGGTTCGTCCCGAGTGCTGCGGCCGCGTCGTAGGCAGACTGCTGGAGTTCGGCGCGGTGGTCGATAGCCGACGGGCCGACGGCGAACTCGACCCGCGTGAGTCCCTCTCCGGGGTTCGACCGGCCGAGCAGTTCGACCGGGCCGATTTCGATGGTGTTCGAGACGTGCGTGCCACCACAGGCGGCCCAGTCCCACCCCTCGATGGTGACGATTCGAACCTCGTCGGAGTCGGCGAACACGCCCTCTTCGGTCTTGACGTTGAACGCGATTTCCTCGCGTTCGCGGGCTTCTTCGACAGAAATCTCTTCCCACGACACGCCGCGGGCGTCCCACACCGCGCGGTTGACGAGTCGCTCTAACTCGACGAGGGCGGCGTCGTCCACCTCGGTCGTCGTCTCGAAGTCCACGCGGACCTTCTCGTCGGAGATACCGAACCCGCCGTAGCCGAGGTCGTCGAAGATGTGGCGGGCCGCTCCGTAGAGGACGTGACTCGCCGTGTGCGCTCGCATACAGTACGTTCGGAAGTCGTCGTCGACGACGCCAGTCACCTCGTCACCGACCGAGAACTCTGGTTTCGAAGCGAGTTCGTGGACCACAGCGCCGTCGACTTCGCGGACGTGGACGACGTCGATGTCACCGAGGACGCCGCGGTCAGCGGGTTGGCCGCCGCCTTCGGCGTAGAAGTACGTCTCGTCGAGGGCGACAGCCGTGCCGTCGACGTCGGTCACTGTCGCCTCGAAGGCCCGAACCGTTGGGTTTGCAGGTGCGAGAGAGGATGACATGTGGGCGACGAGACGCCCGAGAGAGAAAAATCGTGCTACTCGTCGACGAGACTCACGTCGAGTCGCTCTTCGAGCGCTCGAATGACCGACCCACCGATGTTCGCAGTCGTCGCTCGCCCTTGTTCGATGGCGAGTAGTTGTTTCTCTTTGAGTTCGAGTTCCTCGGCGAGTTCGTCGAGTTGGAGGCCGGCGTCTTGCCGAGCGGACTCGACGATGCCGCCGTATCCAGAGACGAGATATGGGAGCCGGTCTTTCTCGTAGTTCGTCCCTTTCTCCTCCCAGTGTTTGGAACTCCCCTTGGCACTGTCGTACATCTTCGCGGTCCGCTGAGCGGCGCGTTTGCGACGACTGCGCTCGGAGTCGTCACGAGTCGACTGTGTGCCCTCGCGCTTCTTGTCGGCGTGACGGTTCTCGCCGTGGGGTGCACAGTCCGGACAGACGAGTAGATTCGCACCCGCGACGTTTGCCCGACGGAGTTTCGTCGTCGTTCGTCCGCAGAGCTCGCAACTGTCGCCGCCGGAGTCACCGCCGCCCCGGTTCGTCGAATACTTGGCCATGTGGCGTGTTACTCGTTCGACCCTTTTAAACTCGCGGCACGGGCGGAGGGTGAGAGATGTGTGACTGTGAGTGACTCGTGTCGCCACTCGACGTGTGTGAGAGGTGGAAAATCCCACGGAGAGAAGACTCTCGTGGGGAGTAGGTTCGGAAGGATTGTGCGTGGGTGATGTCCGTGTAGGGACGTCACCTGCATCATTCGGCGACTTCGTCGCCTCATTGCGGACTGTGAGTCCGCACATGCGATGCGTGGGACCGGATTTGAACTTCCGAGACTCGCGACGCTCGTCTCGACGTTCGAATCCGGCACGCCGGATTCTCACCGGCGGACCTCTACAGGACAGCGCCCTCACTAGTAGAAAGTGAGCGGTGGAAAATCCCACGGAGAGAAGACTCTCGTGGGGAGTAGGTTCGGAAGGATTGTGCGTGGGTGATGTCCGTGTAGGGACGTCACCTGCATCTTGCGATGCGTGGGACCGGATTTGAACCGGCGGACCTCTACAGGACAGCGCCCTCAACGCTGCGCCGTTGGCCTGGCTTGGCTACCCACGCTCGCTGTGTCTTACTGCACTTCCGTGTACCCCACGGTAATTTAAATGACTTTCCTTTCGACTCGGCAATGTCGGGCGTTTGCAGGCGACGTACGGACGAACTGGACAGAACGATTTTCCCGTTACAACACGGGAGTACCTCCATGGAACTTCGAGCACGCGACCACGTCCGCGGCCTCACCGCCGTCCTCACGGTCCTCTCTCTCGCGCTCGTCTTCGGCGCGGTTCTCGGTGCGATTCCGCAGGGCGCGATTCCGCAGGCGTCGGACACGGTTCTGAACGCGATTCCGCACGCCAACGCGGCTATCAGTGCCGTCGCCATCGTAACGATTCTCGCGGGTGTCAGATTCGTCCGGCGTGGAGAAATCCAAAAACACCAGCGAATGATGCTCGCTTCGTTCGGCCTGTTTGCGACGTTTCTGGTCCTCTACCTCTACAAACTCGTCGTCAAAGGGACCGAGACCTTCCCCGGCCCAGAGTCGATATACCAGTTCGTCTACCTCCCGACGCTCGCGATTCACATCCTCCTCGCGATCGTCTGTATCCCGTTGGTCTACTACGTCCTCCTCTTGGCGCTGACACGGCCCATCTCGGAGATATTCGATACGCAGCACTCCCGATTCGGTCGGGTCGCAGCGTCGCTGTGGCTCGTCTCGTTCGTCCTCGGAAACGTCGTCTACGTCCTCCTCTACGTCGTCTACTGAATCGACAAAGGGAGTTACCCTGCCCGGACCTGCAGGGGGAACGGCTCCTACTGCGAGAGCGGCCCTGGGCAGGTAGTCGGTACGTGGTGTGACCGGCAGGCCACAGAGACGGAACTCGGCCGAATCGCTCGCGAATTCGTACCTCGTCTCGTCGGTATCGCACTCCGTCCGTACTCCGCCCCGACACCCGGTTTCTGGCGGGTCGAAGTACGGACGAAGATACGAGAGGGAGCCAAATGAATCGGGGCGTTGATTATGCCATCACGTCCATCGGTGAGAGTCAGGAACAGTGACGTGTGGGAACGACGTGTGGGTGACTGCAGCGCGGGCGACGTGTGGGTGACTGCAGCGCGGGCGACGTGTGGGTGACTGCAGAGCAAGTGAGGAGTGCGAAATCGCAGAAACGAGGCCGTGCCGTGTGGTCAGTCGTCGGCCGGAGCGTCCGCGCCGATGACCGGGCGACTGATGTCGCGGTCGGTCACCTCACCGTCGATTTCGTAGGGGTACTCGCCGGTGACACACCCGAGACAGAGGTCGGAGCGTGACTTTTCGAGAACGTCCGAGACGGCGTCGATAGAGAGATAGGCGAGACTGTCTGCTTCGATCGTGTCGCACACCTCGTCGACGGATTTGTCGGAGGCGATGAGTTCCTCTCGCGTGGCCATGTTGATTCCCATGTAACACGGTGCGATGATGGGCGGCGCGCCGATACGCATGTGGACTTCTTCGGCACCTGCCTCACGGAGGAGTGCGACGAGCTGGTTCGAGGTCGTCCCGCGGACGATGCTGTCGTCGATGATGGTTACAGATTTGCCCTCGACAGTGCTCTTTATCGGGTTGAGTTTCAGGCGGACCGCACGTTCACGTTCGTCCTGCGTCGGCATGATGAACGTCCGGCCGACGTAGCGGTTCTTCATCAGTCCCTCGGCGAATTCGACACTCGCGTCGTCTTCTTGGGCCGCCTCGGCGTACCCGGACGCGAACGCCCGCCCGGAGTCGGGGACGGGCATGACGACGTCGGTATCGACACCCGCTTCTTCCCAGAGTTTGCGCCCGAGTCCACGACGTACCTCGTAGACGAGCGTGTCGTTCATCACGGAGTCGGGGCGGGCGAAGTAGATGTGTTCGAAGAAGCAGTGAGCCGTGTTCTCGCGTTCGACGAGTTGGTAGGAGTCGAATCCGGACCCGTCGGATTCGAGGACGATGAGTTCACCCGGTCGAACGTCGCGGACGAGTTCGCCGTCGAGCGTGTCGATTGCCGCGGATTCGGACGCGAGAACGTAGCCGTCATCGAGTTTTCCGATACAGAGCGGTCGGTTCCCCTCTGGGTCGCGGACGCCGAGAACCGTCTCGTCGTGCATGATGGTCAGCGCGTACGACCCGTGGATTCGCTCCATCGTTCGCTTGACGGCACGAACGAGGTCCTCTTCGAGCAGGTTGCGCGCCAGGTCGTGCGCGATGACTTCGGTGTCGCCCGTGGACGTGAAGGCGTGGCCGAAGTTCTCCAGTTCGTCGCGGAGTTCGTCGGCGTTCACCAGGTTGCCGTTGTGTGCGAGGCCGAGCGACCCCGACTTGAACGAGACGGCGAACGGTTGCGCACAGGACTTCGACACGTCGCCTGCGGTGGGGTACCGGACGTGGCCGATACCGGCCTGTCCGTTGAGTCCATCGAGGTCTGCCGCGCTGAAGGCGTCTCCGACGAGGCCCATCTGGACGTGGCTATGTTGTTGGAACCCATCGTGGGTGACGATGCCTGCGGACTCTTGGCCTCTATGCTGGAGGGCGTACAGCGAGTAGTACAGGGGTCGCGCGGCGCTTCGCTCGTCGAGTGCAACGCCGACGACACCGCACTTCTCGGTTGGTCCGCTGATGTGGTGGGAGTCGTCCCGCCCATTTGCCATAGGAGAAATTAGAGGAGGGAGGGGGTAAAAAACCCGTCCTTATGCAGTAACTGCGGGTTTAAACACCGTATTCTATGCACGAACTTGTATTTCTCGGTGGGAGTCGAGGCCGGAACTCGCCGACAGGAAGTTGCTGGGAAGCGAGTCGCTGGCGTGCGAGGTGGTGCGGCGCTGGCGGCGTGCGGGATGTGGCCGGCGCTGGCGACGTACAAGGTGTGGGCAGCGCTGACGACACTAAATATAGGGCGCGCATCGCCGAGGTGAGCCAAGACGGCGACTGCAGTGATTCTGTCGAGAGTACAATGGTACCGAGTCGCATAGAAACGGCGACGAACCGCGGGTCAGGAACGCGATGTTGTTGCTCGCCCACGAGAGGCGAGACAGGAGATAAAGTGACGGTCAGAGACCGTCGAGAGTCGTTACTTGTCGCCGGCTTTCGACTGCCAGGCGTAGCTGCGACGCTTCTTCGACTTACCGAAGCCGCAAGACGAGCAGACCTTCTTCTTCACGTGGTAGGACTTCTCGCCGCAGCGACGGCACTTCACGTGCGTCGTCTTGTTCTTCTTTCCTTGGCTAGGGGTTCCTGCACCCGTCATGCTTTGATGGTGACGACGTTATCGCCGCGTATAATGGTTGTGTCTTGGACTTGCTCGAGTTCGATATCCCCGGGCACCGTGTCTTCGTCCAGCGCTTCTTCCAGTACGACGTTCATGTGCTGGTCGTAGCCAGCGAGAACACCGTAGTATGCATTGCCGTCCTTGAGGAGAACCGTCACCGGTTCGTCGAGTGACGCTTCGAGGACGTCGAGAGGTCGACCGCTCATAGTTCAATTCCGTCTCGTAATTATCTTAAATGTGCCGAACCGCACGAATCAGCGGTCGTGGACCAGGCCGTCTGTGTGGTCGACACCACCGCACCCCTGTAGATGGAGGGTGGTGTGCGTTCGTGGCCGCCGGCTCACTCCCGTGCGTAATTCAGTTTCGAGTGTGCGGGCGCGATGAACCCACGTAGTTTTTAGTACCCCAGTGAGTAGATGCCGATACCAGAAACCCGCGGGTAAGTGCGGGCGTGCCCAAATCGACCGACCGGGCCGCCTCGCACGCGGGGTCATTCGACCGACGAGCTGCAAGACGCCGGGGCCGATGGCCCCCAGACACCCGTCTTTCCGTGAGCACTTTCGCCACATCGTGGCTTTCGATGCTCGGAATATCGAGATTCAAACCATGGAAATCGAAATCGCAACCATAGGCGGATACGAAGAAGTCGGCCGTCAGATGACGGCCGTCCGTGCCGGAGACGACGTCGTCGTCTTCGACATGGGTCTCAACCTGTCGCAGGTCCTCATCCACGACAACGTCGAGACCGAGAAGATGCACAGCCTCGACCTCATCGATATGGGCGCCATCCCGGACGACCGTATCATGAGCGACCTCGAAGGTGACGTGCAGGCAATCGTGCCGACGCACGGCCACCTCGACCACATCGGTGCCATCTCCAAGTTGGCCCACCGCTACGACGCACCCGTCGTCGCGACACCCTTCACCATCGAACTGGTGAAACAGCAGATCGAAGGCGAGAACAAGTTCAACGTCAACAACGACCTCGTCAAGATGAGCGCCGGTGAGACGATGTCTATCGGTGACTCCGGACAGGTCGAACTCGAGTTCGTCCACGTCACCCACTCCATCATCGACGCCATCAACCCGGTCCTCCACACGCCGGAAGGTGCCATCGTCTACGGGCTCGACAAGCGTATGGACCACTCGCCGGTCCTCGAAGACCCAATCGACATGAAGCGCTTCCGCGAGATTGGCCGCGAGGGCAACGGCGTCCTCGCCTACATCGAAGACTGTACGAACGCCGGCCGGAAGGGCCGCACGCCCTCCGAGTCCGTCGCTCGTCGCCACCTCAAGGACGTCATGACCTCCGTCGAGGACTACGACGGCGGTATCGTCGCGACGACGTTCTCCTCTCACATCTCGCGTGTCTCCTCGCTCGTCGAGTTCGCCAACGACATCGGCCGTCAGCCGGTCCTCCTCGGCCGCTCGATGGAGAAGTACTCCGGCACCGCCGAACGCCTCGGCTTCGTGGACCTGCCCGACGACCTCGGGATGTACGGCCACCGCAAGTCTGTCGACCGAACCTTCAAGCGCATCATGAAGGAAGGCAAGGAGAACTACCTCCCCATCGTCACGGGTCACCAGGGCGAACCGCGCGCGATGCTCACCCGCATGGGCCGCGGCGAGACGCCGTACGAACTCGACGACGGTGACAAGGTCATCTTCTCGGCACGGGTCATCCCGGAGCCGACGAACGAAGGGCAGCGCTACCAGTCCGAGCGTCTCCTGCGCATGCAGGGCGCGCGCATCTACGACGACATCCACGTCTCTGGTCACCTTCGTGAGGAAGGGCACTACGAGATGCTGCAGGCGCTCCAGCCCCAGCACGTCATCCCTGCCCACCAGAACCTCAAAGGCTTCGCTCCGTACGTGGACCTCGCAGAGAGCCAGGGCTACGCCCTCGGCCGCGACGTCCACGTGACGCGGAACGGCAACATGATCCAACTGGTGGAGTGATGAGTTCGGACGCGACGGAACAGCGAGTGCTCGAGGCGATTCGTCAGCGACGCGAACTCGTCAACGAAGCACTCGACGAGGACGTACCGATGGCCGAGCCAGAGCGGCTGTACGAGGCCTCTCGGTACCTCCTGAAGGCCGGCGGAAAGCGACTCCGCCCGACAGTCTCACTCTTGACGGCCGAGTCCCTCGCGGACGTGGAACCGATGTCCGAAGATTACCGCGAGTTCCCGACGCTCACGGGCGAGGCCATCGACGTGATGATTGCCGCCGTGAGTATCGAGGTCATCCAGTCGTTCACGCTCATTCACGACGACATCATGGACGACGACGACCTTCGACGCGGTGTCCCGGCCGTCCACAAAGAGTACGACACCGAGACGGCGATTCTCGCCGGCGACACCCTCTACGCGAAGGCGTTCGAACTGCTGACGAAGACGGGGTCGGACCCGGCGGCCGGCCTCGAAGCCGTCCGTCGCCTCGCCACGACCTGTACGCAAATCTGTGAAGGGCAGGCCCTCGACATCGGGTTCGAGCGTCGCACCGAAGTGCTCCCCGACGAGTACCTCAAGATGGTCGAACTCAAGACGGCCGTCCTCTACGGAACCGCGGCCGCCATCCCAGCAGTCCTCATGGGTGCCGACGACGACGTCGTCGAAGCCCTCTATCAGTACGGTATCGAATCGGGCAGCGCGTTCCAGATTCAAGACGACGTGCTCGACCTGACCGTACCCTCGGAGAAACTGGGCAAGCAGCGAGGCTCTGACCTCGTCGAGAACAAGGAGACGGTCATCTCCCTGCACGCACGCCAGCAAGGAATCGACGTGGACACCCTCGTCGAGGCCGAGACGGCAGAAGAACTCACCGAGGCAGACGTCGAAACCGCCGTCGCGGAGCTCGAAGCCGCCGGCAGTATCGACTACGCCCGAGAGATGGCAGAAGACCTGACCGAGCAGGCGAAAGCACGACTCGAGGTCCTTCCGGACAACGAGTCACGTGCCCTGCTCTCCGACATCGCGGACTACCTCATCACCCGCGGGTACTGACCCACACGACGAGGTAGTCGCGGCGGATTCGGTCTGCGGTATCGCACCTTTTTCGAACGCGTTGTGCCGTAAGCGACTGCTCTTGGAGTCGTCTTCTCGAAAGTGACCCGCCGTGGAACACCGCCCACTACCACAACCGCTATACCTGCAGGAGTGTTAACAAACCACGTACCCCTGCCCGCGCGAGGAACCCTTCCCCGCAATCCGGGCCTGTTTTTAGGCGTGCCGCGGAATCGGACGATAATGGACGACGACCTTCGAGAGCGCGTCGAGCGAGAGGCGGAGAAACACGCACTCCTCAACGCGGTCAAACACGACAGCGACGCCGATGTGGGCGCTATCATGGGCCCGCTGATGGGCGAGAACCCCGACTTCCGACAGCACGGCGGTGAGATTCCGGGACTCATCGGGCCCGTCGTCGCGGAGGTCAACCAGCTTTCGAACGCCGACAAGCGTGCGCGACTGGAGGAACTCGCCCCCGAAGAACTCGCGGAGATGGAAGCCGAAGACGAAGCAGACGAGTCGCTGCTTCCGGACCTCCCGAACGCCGACGAGTACGACGAGATTCGGATGCGTGCCGCGCCGAACCCCAACGGTCCGTGGCACCTCGGCCACGCTCGCATGCCCGCAGTCATCGGGACGTACAAGGAGATGTACGATGGCTCCTTTATCGTCCGCTTCGACGACACCGACCCCGAGACGAAGCGTCCCGACCTGAGCGCCTACGACGCCATCCTCGAAGATATCGCATTCCTCGGCTTCGAACCCGACGACGTCATCCGTGCCTCCGACCGGGTCGAGACCTACTACGACCACGCCCGCGAACTCATCGAGATGGGCGGTGCGTACACCTGTTCGTGCTCGGGTGAGGAGTTCTCGAACCTGAAGAACAACGCCAAGCCGTGTCCCCACCGCGACAAGGACAGCGAGACGACCCTCGACGAGTTCGAAAAGATGGTCGCCGGCGAGTACTCCTCCGGCGAGATGGTCCTCCGCGTCAAGACGGACATCGAGCACAAGAACCCCGCCCTCCGCGACTGGGTCGCCTTCCGGATGATAGACACGCCGCACCCACGCGAGGAGGCCGAAGACTACCGCGCGTGGCCCATGCTCGACTTCCAGTCCGGTGTCGACGACCACCTCACGGGTGTCACCCACATCATCCGTGGCATCGACCTGCAGGACTCCGCGAAGCGCCAGCGATTCGTCTACGACTACTTCGGCTGGGAGTACCCCGAGGTCATCCACTGGGGCCACGTGCAGGTCGACGACTACGACGTGAAGATGTCCACGTCGAGCATCAAGGAACTCATCGACGCCGGCGAACTCGACGGCTGGGACGACCCGCGCGTCCCGACCATCAAGAGTCTTCGACGCCGCGGTATCCGCGGACAGGCCATCGTCGACGCGATGGTCGCACTCGGCACCTCGACGTCGAACGTCGACCTCTCGATGTCCTCTATCTACGCGAACAACCGCGACCTCGTCGACGACGAGACGGACCGCTACTTCCTCGTCCGCGATGGACAGGAGTTCGCTATCGAAGGCGGCCCCGACGTCGCCCACCCGCCGCTTCACCCGAGTTTCGAAGACCGAGGCACGCGCGACATCCCGGTCGGCGATAGCGTCCTCCTCGAATCGGGCGACGTCCCCGCCGAGGGCGACCGCGTCTGGCTGAAAGGCTTCGGCGCAGTTCGCCGCGAGGACGACACGCTCGTCGCGACTGGTGACGACTTGGACGTCGTCCGCGAGGGCGACGTGGCCGTGATTCACTGGGCACCCACCGACGGCGTCTCGGTGCGGATGCGCACCATGGACGAAGACGTACTGGGTGTCGCCGAACCCGACTTCGGTGACGTACCGGTGGACGAACTCGTGCAGTTCGAACGCGTCGGATTCGTCCGCGTGGACGAACGCGACAGCGACGAGACGCTCGTCTACTTCGCGCACAAGTAACGCCGGTCTGGTCGGCACAGACCACGCGAACGATTTCTCGACACGGACACTCGTTTTACCGCCGCCCGCGTAGGGCGACTCGTGACCCTCGTAGACCTGACGCGCCGCGTCGAATCCGGCATGCCGACGTATCCTGGTGACCCACCGGTTTCGGTCGAATCACACGCCGACTTCGACGCAGACGGCTACCGCGTCTCCCGGCTCGAACTCGGCAGTCATGCGGGCACTCACGTGGATGCTCCCGCGCACACCGAACCCGACGGTGCGACCCTCGACACCTTCTCGGTCGAAGAGCTTCGGGTCTCGGCCCGTCTGGTCGACTGCCGCGACGTCGGCGCGAACGAACTCGTCGGGCCAGACGCGGTTCCGACCGACCTCGACCCGTCGGTTCAGTGTCTCGTGTTCCGGACGGGATGGGAAGACGAGTGGGGAACCGACCGGATGGCCGACCATCCCGCACTCGCGCCCGAGACGGGGAGCGTCTGTGCTGAGCGTGGACTCTCGGTCGCTATCGACGCACTCAGTCCCGACCCGACCGGTGGGTCCGAAGTTCCCGTCCACCACGCGATTCTCGGTGCGGGCCGATTCATCGTCGAGAATCTCTGTGGACTGGACGTCCTTCCGACCGACCGGCCGTTCGAGTTGTTCGTCATGCCGCTTCGGGTCGACGCTGACGGTGCGCCCGCCCGCGTCGTCGCGGAGATTTAAGTCGGAAGACGGGACGAACGTCGGTTACAACAGCACGGCACCGACGAACCCGATTACAACACGACTGCGATTACGAATCCGACGAGCATCGACAGCGTGAGCAGCACCTGAACGACAGAGGACGCGAGCACGCCAATCGTCGTGTAGAGCGCGCGCCGTCCGCTCTCTTCGACGTCTTCGTGTTCGAGATATTCGACGACGAAGACCGTCCCCGCGACGCCGAGAACCAACCCAATGGGGCCGAGGACGAACAACAGGACGAACCCGACTGCCCCGGCGAGAATCGACGTCCGAGTCGATGCACCGCCGACACGAGCAGCGATGACGCCAGCACCGTAGTCGGTGACGATAGCGACGACGCCAGCGAGGAGCAGACTGAACACCCAAAGCAGGCCTGGGTCGGAGAACCCGGTCGACCACCAGTAGACGAGGACGCCGACCACCGAGAGAATCGCACCGGGGAGGAACGGCAGGACGCTCCCGACGACACCGACGACGAGGAGGGCGAGGGCCACCCAGAAGAACAGGTCCATACACTCCAGTTGGGACCGGGGCGTAATCACCCCACCGAGATGACGACACACCCTCGGTTCGGGGCATGATTTATACCCTCATCGACGGAATGGTAACAAGAACCATGCCAATCGACCCATCCTTCGAGGAGAACAGAGAGCGTGTCGACGATGGAAGCGGTGTCGCGGTCTGGGGGCCGACAGACCCGCCAGAGAAACTCGGTATTCACGGCACCCACGTCGCCGTCGACTTCGATATCTGCCTCGCAGACGGTGCGTGCCTCGAAGACTGCCCCGTCGACGTGTTCACGTGGGTCGATACGCCCGGCCATCCCGAGTCGGACATCAAAGCCGAGCCGACACACGAAGACCAGTGTATCGACTGCATGCTCTGTGTCGACGTCTGCCCGGTCGATGCCATCGACGTCGACCCCGGCCGAGCAGGACGCATCTAGTCGGGACAGCGTCAGTTCCGTTCGGGTCGTCTGCCCAGTCGAGAGCGACAGCCCTCGCTGAATTTCCAACCGGGTAGCACAAAAGATTATTATGAATCTGAGCTAGCACTAAGTAGAGAGTGTTCTCAATGCACACGGTGGTATTAACGAAAGGTGTCCCCGATTTTCGCGAGGGACAGGTATCGTTCGACGAAAACGGGCATCTCGAACGGGGGAAGACGCCCACGGTGATGAATCCAAACGACAAGTTCGCACTGGAGGCCGCACTCCAGACGCGCGTTCGACACGGTGGCAACGTCAGCCTGATGAGTATGGGTCCACCCGGCTACAAAGAAGTCCTCCAGGAGGGGATGGAGACGGTGTACGCCGACGACCTCTATCTCGTCTCGGACCGAGAGATGGCCGCTGCCGACACGTGGGCGACGGCGATTACGCTCAGCGCGGCTATCGAGAATATGGACGAGATGCCAGATATCGTCTTTGCAGGATTCAAGACGGCCGACGGTGAGACGGGCCACACTGGTCCACAGGCGAACTGGTGTCTCGACATGCCGCTCGTCACCCACGTCATCTCGCTCGACATCGACGAAGAAGAACGAACGCTCCGAGCGAAGCGACTCGTCGAAGGCGACATCGAGGAGATAGAGACGGTCGAAGTCTCGCTTCCAGCGTTCGTCGTCACGGACCCCGAATTCGTGCCGTCGTATCGAACGGCCGGCGAGCGACTCACGCTGAAAGACCTTCGGGCGGAGACGCAAGCGCGTGCACCCGACTACGAAGACTATCTGACGGTGTGGGACCACGCCGACATCAACGTCGACCCGGACTACATCGGCCTCGACGGCTCGCCGACTATCGTCTCGTCTGTCGACCCCATCCCCAAAGCGCCGGCAGAGCGTGAGGCGACGATGGTCGACCCGAGCGACACCGAGGGAATGACCGAGGTGCTCGAAGCGATGCAGTCGGCAGTCGGTGGCGACGCCACTGCGGCGGAGGGTGACTGACCATGACTGAGTTCGACCCCGGCGAGTACGAAATCTCGGAGCTCGGTCCAGCACTCAAAGACATCGAGGACGTCGGTGAGTTAGAGGAGATTCTCCAGGCCGAACACCGCGGACAGAACCGCGCGCCCGTCGTCGCACTCATCGAGAGTCGTATCGAGAAGTTCTCCGAAGACGACGAAGAACCGGCCGACGCCGGCAGTCTCGACCTCGGTTCGATGAGTACGGCCGACGTGGGCAACGCCCTCCAGAGCATCGACGAAATCGACGAACTCGAAGCACTGCTCGAACGCGAGGAGTCGGGCGAAGACAGAGGTGCAGTCAAGCGCCTCGTCCAGAAGCGCATCGACTCGGTGCAAGGAAGCGACGAGGAGGATACGGTCGTCGAAGTCGACGAGCGGTCGCCCGAAGAACGACACCCCGACCTCGACCACCCGACGCGCGACAAACGACACGTTCGTTCGCTCCACGGCGGCGTCTACGAGGATATGTGGGTGTACTGTGAGACGCAGGCGGGCGAACTCATCGACGTGTCGAAAGAGATGCTCGGCAAGGCGCGCGAACTGATGGACCAGTACAACGACGACTACGACGAAGACGAACGCGTCGTCGCCGTTCTCATCGGGTCGGACGTGTCGAAACACGTCGACGACGTCATCGCCTACGGTGCGGACGTGGTCGTCGTCCGCGAAGACGAGCGACTCGGTCGCTTCCAGCACAAACCGTACACGGAGATATTCTGTGACATGGCCCGCGCCGGTGCGAGTCACACCGGCGGCGAGGTGACGGGTGGCCGCGACGAAGAGTGGCGCGACTACGACAAACCGCGCTACACGCTCTTTCCGGCGACGAACAACGGCCGTGACCTCTCGGCGCTGGTACAGGCGGAACTCGACTCCGGACTCGCCAGCGACTGTTCGGGGCTCTACATCAAGAACCAGGTCATCTCGAACCCCGTCAAGACCGGCGTCGCCGGCGAGAAAAAGGAGTTCGAGCGTGTGCTTCACATGAAGCGCCCGGACTTCTCGGGATTCGAGTACTCCACGATTCTCTGTATCGACAACCCAACCAGGGAGTTCCATCCACAGGGTGGGTCGGTCATCCCCGGAAGTTTCGACATCCCCGAGGCCGACCCAGAACGCGAGGGAGTCGTCGTCGAACACGACGCGCCGCTCGACGACGACTGGTTCCGTGTCGACGTGACCGACTTCGACCAGTTGGACGAAGGAATCGACCTGACTGGACACGAGGTCATCGTCGCTTTCGGCCGGGGTATCGGTGACGACCCGACGAAAGGCGTCGAACTCGTGTTAGAACTCGCAGAGCAGTTCGAAGACGCCGAAGTCGGCGTCACCCGTGGTATCGTCACGGGGTCGTTCCAGTTCGACGGCCACGTCGAGCAGTACACCCACGAAGACAGACAGATCGGAGAGACCGGACAGGTCGTCGCGCCCAAACTGTACATCGCGGCGGGCATCTCCGGTGCGATTCAACACAAGGTCGGCGTGGACGAGTCGGATACCGTCGTCGCCATCAACACCGACCCGAACGCACGCATTCGCGACTTCTCCGACTACTTCATCGAAGGCGACCTGTTCGAGGTCCTGCCGCGACTGACGCAAGCACTGAAAGACGGACGATTCGAGGAAGCACTCGCCACCGATGGCAGTGGTGCGACCGACCGAGGTGACTCCCAATGAGTGAGTACGAACATTACGAAGCAATCGTCGTCGGGACCGGACCCGGCGGTGCGGCCGCAGCAGCGACGTTCGCCAACTACGGAATCGAGACGCTCGTCCTCGAACGCGGTGTCGAAGGCGGGTCGAAGAACGTCTCCGGCGGCCTCATCTACGCGGAAGAGTCCGCGCCCTACACTATCGACGACCTGTTCCCCGGATTCCGTGAAGAGGCGTCGGAGCGGCCGATTACGGACTATCAAATCCACAACATCGCCGGCGACAAGGTGGAGTCGTACGACCTGACGAAACTCCACGAACACGACACCGAGTGGTCCGACTCCGTCCTCCGACGGAAGATGGACTCGTGGCTCGAAGACCGAGTCCACGAACGAGCGCGTGAGACGGGTGGTGGACTGCTGACTGGCGTCCACGTCAACGGCCTGCTCCGCGAGGAGGGGAAGATTATCGGCGTCACGACCGACGAACTCGACCCGATTACGGCCGACGTCATCGTCGCCGCCGACGGGGTGAACTCCGAACTCGCCCGCGACGCAGGCTTGATGGACTGGGACGAACCCGAAGAGTGGTTCCAGGGCGTGAAAGCCGTCGTCGACATGCCGGCAGACGTCATCGCCGAACGCTTCGATATCGACGAAGACGAGGGTGTAGCACATCTGTTCTCGGGCGACCTGTTCCAGGGCGTCCGCGGCGGTGGGTTCCTCTACACGAACCGAGAGACGCTCTCGCTGGGGACCGTCTTCCACCTCGACAGCATCGTCGCCGAGCAAGCAGAACCACACGAACTCTTAGACGCCATGTTGACGCACCCACTGCTCGGCCAGTGGTTGGGTGACGACTACACGGAACTGGAGTACAGCGCGAAACTCGTCCCCGACTCGAAGAAGGTGGCACTGCGCGAACCACACTTCGGCCGCCTCCTCGTCGTCGGCGACGCCGCTGGCCAGATGCAAGCACAGGGGCCAATCATCAAAGGGATGAACCACGCCGTCACGGCAGGTGCACTCGCGGCCGAAGCGTACGCAGAGGCGAAAGCCCGGAGCGAACCCGAGAAGGCGGGGTCGCACTACGCCAAGAAACTCCGGACCGAAGGCGTGATGCAGAAACTCCGGCCGCGTGGCTACGAGATGATGCGCGGCATCACCGAAGGCGAGACCGTGTCGGGAGTCGTCGATTCGGTCCTCAAATCTTCGGTCGGCCGGTTCGGAATTCGTGCGATGTCGGGACAGCTCGAACGGCTCTACAACACCCCGTCACTCACGTCGATGATTCCGGACACACAGACGCCCTACGTGACGCTACCGACGGTCATCGGAGAGGAACTGGGGACGCCCGTCACCGGGACGAGTTCGGTGACCCCACCGAGCCTCGAAGAACGAATCGGTGACCTGACCTACGACACCGACATCGGAAAGCCACACATCAAACTACTCGACAACTCCTACGAGGCGAGCGGTGCAGCGGTGTCGGCCTGTCCCGTCTCTGCAGTCGGGTTCGGAGGCGGTTGTTACCGCGAAGAAGTCGTCCGGACGAACGGCTCCGAAGAGCGCGTCGTCAGTCTCGACACCCAACCGTGTGTCGAGTGCGGGACGTGCGCCGTCGTCGCCGACACCGACTGGGAACACCCACGCGGCAACAAGGGTGTCGAGTTCAAGTGGGGATGAGTCGGTGACCGGTGACATCGCACAGACCAAGCGGTCCGAAGACAGTGACCACGCAACCGGCCGGGAGCGCGACCCGGAGCACGTCCGGTTCGGCGAGCGTGTTCGCTCGCTCGCTGTCGAGGCTCGACGAGAACGCCAGCAGTTCGACCCGCCGTCGGAGTCGGCGGCCGACGAGCGAGCACTGGCGTGTGCACGTGATGGCGTCGGCCCGGCCGTCTCGCTGTACATCGAAGCACGGACCGGCGGCACCATGGTCGAGTTCACCCGCGAGGAGTTCCGACTCCTTCAGCGTGCGCTCAACGATTGGTTGACACTGTACGCCCGGTGTTACGGCGTCGACCTCGACGCCGATTTCACCATCAGAGAGGCCGCAGAGGTGCTCTTGCGAACGCACAACATCCTCGACACGGCGCAACTCTTGACCTGCGTCCCCGAGCGCTACTGAGGGACGCGCGGCCACCGTGTCATTTCGGTTTGGGTCGGCGTCTTCGGTTTCGGTCGGCGTCTTCGGTTTCGGTCGGCATCTTCGGTTTCGGTCGGCGTCTTCGGTTTCGGTCGGCATCTTCGGTTGGGCCAGTATCTTCGGTTGGGCCAGTATCGACCCCGGATTCGTCCTGAGTGGCCGGTTCTGTCAGCAACCAATCAATCACGAACAACAATTATTAACTAGGCCTGTGAGTGTGTACCATGGAAGTTACTGACAGTCTCAACTTCGGGCACAAAGACCGCAAAGACATCTACGAATACATCGAGAGTCACGGCACTGTCAGAGAAGACGAGGTGCGACGGGCGCTCAACTTCGAACCGGCGGCCCTCGGTGCGCACCTCACGATTCTGCGACGAGACGGGTACATCCGCAAGGTGGGCAAACACGTCGAAGTCGCCTACGCACGAGAGACAGAAGAGACGGCCGAACTCGACGGTATCGAGGTGAAGATTCGGATGGCACAGGACGTGGACTTAGAGAGTCTCGTCGACGCCATCCACGAAGTCGCCGACGAAGGGCGGTACATCGAAGCCGAGACAGTCGCCGACGTCCTCGACCACGAGGAAGTCGTCCTCCGACACAACGACGTGAGTTCTCGGATGGTGTTCGTCGCCACCGTCGGCGACGAACTCGCAGGGTGGGTCCACCTCGACTTACCCGAAGCCGAGAAACTGAGCCACACGGCCGTCCTCACGGTCGGAACCCGACCGGAGTACCGCGGGCACGGCATCGGAAGTCGGCTACTCGAAAAAGGAGTTAGCTGGGCACGCGAACACGGGTTCGAGAAACTGTACAACAGCGTCCCGGCGACGAACGAGACTGCCATCGGATTCCTCGAAGGCCACGGGTGGGAGACCGAAGCGGTCCGCGAGGACCACTACAAGATAGACGGCGAGTACGTCGACGAAGTGATGATGGCCGTCACGCTTCGATAGCCTGCCCCCTACGACCAGTTCTTTTCTGCACCGTCGAGCGGTTCAGCGACGACGCCGTCCTGTTGGACGAGCGCACGCGCGTGTGACGTACAGACGTCTCTGTCGTCGTCCCACGGGATGTAGAGTCTGACCGCCGCGACGTTCTCGCAGTCCGCCTCACTACACTCGGCCATACGCACACCTCGTCGCGCACGAGTATCGGTGTACCGCCGCCCGAGGTCGCCCTCGACTACCGGTGTCGGTCACGTTCTTCGAGAGCGCCTTCGGTTCCGTACTCGTCTACGAGCGGTTGGTAGGCGGCTCCGAGCGCGCGCATGCACTGCGCCGTCGAGTGGAATCCGAGTTCGTCGGCCACCGAAGACCACGGCCGTGTCTGTAACACCTTCCGGACGACGAGGCGTTCTTCGCGCTCTGAGAGCGACACACGGCCAGGGTCGGTGAGGTGAGCGAGTCCGAGACGACGGAACGCACCGGGTGCGGTCGTATAGAGGCCCGGTCCATACGAGGCGCCGACGACGACGCGCCACTCGTAGTCGGACAGTGACGCCTCGAAGTCGGTCTCGACTGCTGCGAGGGCAGCGCGCGCAACGTCCGGGTCGAGGTCAGACAGCGCGTCTCCGAGGACGTCACCGATACGCTGGACGAACCACTCGGCGTGTCTGTCGTGGAGGGCACGTCCTTCAGACGACAGTGGATAGACCATGAGCGCGGAGTACTCACCGCTCGTGTCGTTTCGCGTCGTCGAGAGGTGGACGGTTCCGTAGCCGTTCTCGCGCCAAAACGAGAGCAGTTCTGGTGTCGCGCCGAATCCGACACCGAGGTAGTCCGCCTCGTCTGCGAACTCGTCGCGAATCTTCGAGAGGAGGTGCGACCCGAGGCCCGACGACCGGACAGCGTGGTGGGTCGCGATGCGCATCACGCGATAGCTGACGGGAATCCCGGCCTCCTCGTCGCGGAGTTGACTCGTGAACACGTCGGGGAGCATGTTGCCGCGGATTCGCCCGCCGTCGTACATGTGGCGGCGCGTCTCCGCGTCGAGGTTCCCCTCACGCGCCAGCAAGGCGACGGAGACGATTCGACCGTCGAAGGTGAGCGCTCGGAGCGTCAGATTCGGTGCGTCGAGGAGACGCGCCAAGTCGTCGGGTTCGGTTCGGTAGTGTGCGAGGACGAGCAGGCCGAACGCCTCCCGAAGCAGGTGTTCGTCTGCGAGCAAGTCGTCTGGTGTGTGGGTTCGGTACGCGACGTTCTCCGGCGTGGCGTCCGCAATCAACTGGGCGACAGGTGGGCGCGCATCGAGTAACAGGGCTCTGAACGTCCACGACTCGACTGGGTCGCCGGCGGCGTACCGAATCGGGTCGTCGAGACGAACGTCGGTCACGTCGTGCGACGATTCGTCGAGTCTGTCGCGGAATCTGACGGCGAACCCGCGTCCCGCGCCTTCGTACCCGCGGACGGTGGTACAGAACGCGACGGATGGCGCGTCGAGAAACGACGTGAGCAGTCGAACCGGAAGCGCGGCGGCCTCGTCGACGATGAGTACGTCAGCGATGGATATCGCAGAATCGGCCTCTGTTGGAGGAACGTAGCGGACCTGTCCACCTCGCGACGAGCGCAGGATGTAGTCGTCTGCACTCCCCGACTCGAGGCGGTCGAGTTCCGTGAGGAGTCGCTCCGCGCGGACGAACACTTCGGCGGCGTTGCGGCGGCCGGGTGCGGTGACGACGACGTCCCGTCCCTCAGCGGCGAGGCTTCCAGCGGCGATGCCGGCAGCACTGGATTTCCCTCGCCCCCGGTCCGCCTCCACGACGACGGCGTTCCCCGGTTCTGCGAGTGTTTCGAGCGCACCGAGTGTGTCCGACTGGTCGGTCGTAAGACAGTCTTCGTACGCGCGACGCGGGAATCGTCGGTCACGCGGGACGGTCGGCAGCGACGTGTCGAACGAGATTCCCTGTCTGTACGCGCCGGTGCGTTCGACGGTTTCGGTGTCGAGGTTCACGAGCGCGATACCGGGATGGTCCCGAACTGTCGAGACGAGTCTGCCACGGAATCGACCGGTCACGTCAGCGGTGGTAAACGGTGGGACAGCGAGTCGTTCGTCGAACGAGTCACGACGAGTCACCCACTCGTCGAGCGGTGGGGTGAGGAGGACCAAGAGCCCACCACCGTCGACAGTTCCGGCGACGCGGCCGAGCGTGTTCGCCGAGAAGTCGTCGTGGGCGTCGAGGACGACGACCGTCTGTGTGGTTCCGAGGAGTTGCGACGCCTGCCGTGGTTCGACGCGGTGGAAGCGGAATCCTTCGCGTGTCGTGACGAACGTCACCTCGTCGTCGGGAACGTCGGCACCCCGAACGACGTCGAAGGCGGCGTCGATGCCGGCATCGCGGTCACCGGCGAAGACGAGCAGGCGACGCTGGTTCGTGGCCATCGCCTCGTCGCGTCGGGCGGCAGCGAGCGCCGGGACGTCGAGTGAGTCGGCAGTGTCGTCGTCGGACGTGCCGGCAGTGTCGTCGTCGGACGTGCCGGCAGTGTCGTCGTCGGACGTGCCGGCAGTGTCGTCGTCGGACGTGCCGGCAGTGTCGTCGTTAGACGTGTTGGCGGTGTCGTCGTCGGGCGTACCGGCGGTCTCCTCGTCGGGCGTGCTGTCGCCGGAACTGGTCATACCCTCCGTTTCCCGGCGAGCGTATTCACGTTCTTCGGTCGATTCGTTCTGTCGGAAAGGTGAGGTCAAACCGACAGTTTCGTCGGAGCGAATGTGCCGATTCCTGAGGCGTGCGGACGCGTCGCACGCCGATTCGATTTTGAAAGCGCTTTTATGGGGTCCGGAGCAAGGAATGGTTACAGCCTGTCCGGGGTTGATGAACCTCCTCGCCGTAGGGAATATGCCCACCCATCGCGACCGACCGACGGGTGACGCCGGCGAGGGAGTCGAGCCCGCGAGCAGGATTTAGGTGAACAACAATGGCAGTCTACGTAGATTTCGACGTACCGGCCGACCTCGCTGACAGCGCCGTCGAGGCGCTCGAGGTCGCCCGAGATACTGGTATCGTGAAGAAAGGAACCAACGAAACGACCAAGTCCATCGAGCGTGGCAACGCCCAGCTCGTCCTGATCGCGGAGGACGTCTCCCCCGAGGAGATCGTCATGCACCTCCCCGAACTCGCAGACGAGAAGGGTATCCCGTTCATCTTCGTCGAGACGCAGGACGATATCGGCCACGCCGCCGGCCTCGAAGTCGGCAGTGCCGCCGCCGCTATCGTCGACGCTGGCGAAGCGTCCGACGATGTCGAGGACATCGCGACTAAGGTCGAGGACCTTCGATAACCGACCATGAGCGCGGACGAACAAGCCAGCGACTCGACGCCTGCGGAAGTCATCGAAGTCGTTGGAAAGACTGGGATGCACGGCGAGGCCATGCAGGTCAAATGCCGCATCCGTGAAGGCTCCAACAAGGGCCGTATCATCACGCGAAACGTGCTGGGTCCTGTCCGCGAGGGCGACATCCTTCAGCTCCGCGAGACCCAGCGTGACGCCGACTCCATCGGAGGGCAATAACAATGGTCGAGAAGCGAACGTGTGACTACAGTGGCGAAGAGATCGAGCCCGGAACGGGCACGATGTACGTCAAGGTCGACGGGACCATCCTCCACTTCAAGAACTCGAAGGCCGAGAAGAACTACTTCCTCGGTCGCGAGGCACGTGACCTCGAGTGGACGGAAGCCGGTCGACGCGCACGCGGTCGTTCGGAGGACGACAACTGATGTCCGACACCGAGCGCACTTTCGTGATGGTCAAGCCCGACGGCGTCCAGCGCGGCCTCATCGGAGACATCGTCTCCCGATTCGAAGACCGCGGTCTGAAGATGGTCGGCGGCAAGTTCATGCAGATTTCGGAAGAACTCGCCCACGACCACTACGGTGAGCACGAGGGCAAGCCCTTCTTCGAGGGTCTCGTCGACTTCATCACGTCCGGTCCCGTCTTCGCGATGGTCTGGGAAGGACAGGACGCGACGCGTCAGGTCCGCCGCATGATGGGCGAGACCGACCCCGCAGAGTCCGCACCCGGCACCATCCGTGGTGACTACGGTCTCGACCTCGGTCGGAACGTCATCCACGGCTCCGACAACGAGGACGAGGGCGCAAACGAGCGCGAAATCGACCTGTTCTTCGACGACGACGAACTGGTCGACTACGAGCGCATCGACGAGACCTGGCTCTACGAGTAAGTCTCGTCTCGATTTTCCACTTTCTCGCTCGAGAGGAGCGACGGCCACGTCGCCCACTCTCGTCCGCGCTCACTTCGAGACGACCCTCGGGTCGGCGTCTCGGGGTGAGTCGTGGTACCATCGACCTCTCAGACGCGGGACGAGCAGACACCGTCTACAGGTCCTGACCGTCAGGGTTGACGCAAAAAACCGCTTTGCCTGCCGGTAGCGAACCGTAGGGTATGGTAAGCGTGGAACTCGTCTTATTGACGCTGCTCGTGTTCTTCGTGATGGCCGCGGTGGTGATGCTCGGGGTGACGGCAGTCGCCGCGTGGGTGACCGCCCGACTCGCAACGAACGCGTTGGCTCTGGTTCGACCGGTCGTACTCGGTCCAACCGACATCCGTGACGTCGAACTCCGAGTCGCTGGACTACGGGCACTCGACCACGTCGACGCCGGCGTCGTCACTGCTGTCGTTCCGGAGCGGAGACGAGGGCGACGCGGGCTCGACCGCCTCTCGTTGACCGACGGCGTGCGATTCGACCTCGCGCTCGCGACCCCCGACGACAGAACCGCACGACTCTGGGTGCCGTTCCCGAACCAACTGACCGGTGACTCACGACTCGAACGAGTCGCCGCCGCGTGTGGCGTCTTCCCCGACGAAATCTCGGATGCGGTGGGGACCGAACTACCACTCGTCCGGGGGGCAGACGGGCGATGGCGAGTCGCAGAGACGCGACCCCGTGACTATCACACCGAATTCGGCGATCGAGCGACCGAAACCGAGTGGGCCTGACAGCGGCCAATGAGTGTGCTTCTACCGACACGGCCGACGGGACGACACACAAAAAGAACGGACGTACTGAACGCGAGTGATTTCAGTCCCCTCCTCTGTACTCTTCGACGACAGTCTCCCACGAGACGCTTCCCTCGTCGACGATGTTTTCGGGAGTGAGTGCTTCCGAGTCCAGGACTGCTGCTGAACTTGGGAGGTTCGGGTCGAGTCCCTGGAGGAATAACGGAAAGATGTTCGTCTCTTCCGGAGGCCGTCCGGTCTCTTCTATCGAGAGTTCGGGGACGTCACCGTCGGTCACGACCACGCGCGACACCATCCCGAATATCTGGTGTGGGGGACAGTAGAAGTCGTACACACCGGGCGTCTCGAACTTGTAGAGCCAGTAGCCACCGACGGGCACGAGTGGCGACGAAATCGGTCCGACGCCGTCCGGGACACGGTTCTGCCGGCCGTGTCGCTCGTGGTACGCCGAAACACCGTGGTCTGGTGTCTCCGCACTGTAGAGGACCACGTCCCCCGGTGCGACTGTGAGACCAGCAGGCTCGTAGTGGAACGCCGTCGTTTCGGCGAGGAGTTGCGCGATTTCCAGGATGGTCAGCGTCAGAGTTTGCTCTTCATCCGACGTCTCTTCTGTCTCTTCTGACTCCTCTGTCTCTTCTGACTCCTCTGTCTCTTCTGTCTCCCCAGACGGGAGTGTCACTGTCACCTCGAAATCAGGGTTGGTCAGTTCCGAGGCGTCGACGACACCGTCTGCGACGGCGGCGTTGATTTCGTCTATCTCCGTTTGGGTGAGTACACCCGGTGCCGTGAACGCGAACAGTTCTTCCGGCAGGTCGATGTGGAGTTCGACTTCGTGTGACGGACGAACAGATAGTTCGAACGCCTCGAAGCAGTCTTCATCCGCCTCTCCCCCACACGGATTGAGTTCCGCCGAGGCGTACCCGAATATCGGGTCTAAGTCCTCGGGTTCCGGTCCACCACTGTTTCCGTTCTCTGTCGGTGTCTCTCCTTCGTCGTCTTCGTCACTCTGTGCGACGGCAGTTCCTGCACCCATTCCAAAGAGGACCGCCGACGCCCCTGCCGCACGGAGAAGGTTCCGTCTGGCTATCGGGAACCACACTTGTTCATCGCCCGATTCAGCTGTCGCTGGTGTGTTTGTCACATTTCACCACCAGTAGAAATGACAACGTAATCAGGCATAAACTAGCGTAAAGTTCAAAGGAGTTGATTATCTCGTAGCGTTGAAAGGCGGGGAGCGCTGGTGGTCCGGATTGGGAGAATAGCTACCGATTCGACTCGTCCGAAGCGAAAGAAGAAGACTGGGTCGGCGAAGTGAGTGTTCAGTCGGCCGACTGGACCGGTGCGTCGAGGTCGATTTCGCCGGCGTCGAGTTCTGCTTCGACTTCGCGGGCGGCTTTGACCATGTTCTCCATCTTCTGGTAGGCCACCTTACGCGGCAGGAGTTTCACACCGCAGTCGGGCGAGATGGTGAGTTTCTCCGGCGGGACGACCTTCAGACCCTGCAAGATGTTCTCTTTGATCTCTTCGACAGACTCGACTTCCGCGTCGTGAACGTCGACGACGCCGAGGGCGAGGTCAGGTTCGAACTCGGGTTCGGTGAAGACGTCTATCTGGTCGTAGCCACCGTTGCACAGTTCCACGTCGAACTCGTCGATGGGGTAGTCGTTGAGTTCGGGGTAGATGCGCGAGTAGTCGCCGTAACAGACGTGGAGGCCGATGCGGACTTCGTCCGGGACGCCCGAGACGATGCGTTCGAGACACTCGCCGACGATAGCGTGGTCGTCGGGCGTCGTCGCCAGTGCGGGTTCGTCGATTTGGATGTACGTCGCGCCAGCCTCGACGAGTTGCTCTATCTCCTCGTTGACCAGGTCTGCGAGCGCGTAGGCGAGTTCTGCTTCGCTCTCGTAATGTTCGTTGAACGACCAACTGGCGAGGGTGTACGGACCCGTGATTGGGACCTTGACCGGTTTCGAGGCCACGTCGCGGGTGAACTCGAACTCGTCGACGAGCCACGGTTCGTCGTACTCGACCTCACCGACGACAGAGGGTTTATCGAAGTAGTTGTGGCCCCACACCTTCACCGGGCCATTGAACTCGTAGCCAGGGATGCGGTGGGCGAAGTACTCGACCATCTCTTCGCGGCGCATCTCGCCGTCGACGACGGTGTCGAGACCGGAGCGCTCGTGTTCGTTCGTGATGACGCGACAGGCGTCGTCGTGGGCTTCGTGGAGGTGTTCTTCGGTGAACTTGGAGTCGGGGTCTTCTGCGAGGTCGTTGGCGCGGTTCAGCCACTTCGGTTTCGGGTACGACCCGACGACGGTCGTGAGCAGGAAGTGCTCGTTGTCGTGGTTCTCGGGGCGGAACTGCTCGCGGTTTTCGGCGTCACGGCTCATGCTTCTACCTCCAGTTCGTCTTCGGTCGCAGCAGCGAGAGCGCTGAGTTTCTCCGTCGCGCGGTTCTCCGGCAGGTAGAACAGTTCGGTGTTAGAAGTCACGTACGCGGTGTCGAACGTCTTGTTCTGGACGCGGTCGAGCGTCCACTCGACGCGCTCGCGGACCGTCGCGGGGTCTTCGACCAGCGTGTTCTGGCCGTCGACGAGGCCGAGCGCGATGTCGTCTTTCGTGCCGTACTCGTTGATGTTGTAGAACGTCTGGTCACGGTCACCGGCGACGAAGTCGAAGCCGATACCGTCGACGTCGGCGTCCATCAGGTGGGCGTAGACCTTCTCTTCGAGCGCGCCCCAGTAGGTGTGGACGACGACGTTGGCGTCGGTGGCGTCGGCCACGGCGGAGATTGCTTCGGGTAGCTGTGCGTCGATATCCTCACCTGGTGGGGATTCGATGAGCGATGGTTCGAGGAGGAACAGCGTCTCGTGGTCCGGGAAGGCGTCGACTTCGCCGGCGAGGAACTCGGAGACTGCGTCGAGGAACTCTGCCTCGTCGCCGTAGTATTCGTCGGTCGAGAGGTCGGCGAGCGAGTACGGACCAGGGAGAACGGCCTGCAGCGAGTCGTCGTCACCGAGGAGGTCGGCGGTGGCGTCGAGTTCGGCCGCGACGTCGCCGGAGAAGGTGAGTTCGCCGCGGACCTGCGGGTCACGGTAGAAGTTGTTGTTGTCGTAGTAGCGGACGATACCGCCGGTCTCGACGTTCTCGTGGACCGTCAGCGGGTGCGCGAGCATGTCGTCCCAGCGGAGTTGGCCTTCGACGACGCGGTCGAGTCCCGCGTCGACCTGTTCGGAGACGACTTCTTCGCGGGCGCGCTCGTACGCGCTCACGATGTCCGGGCCTTCGTTGCCGGAGATAAGGTCGTGTTTCTGGTGCCCCTTGAGGTCGGAGAGGGTCTGCTTCGCCCAATCCGGGAGGGGATACAGTCCCGGTGTTGTCGAGACGAGTTCAGTCATCACTCGCCGCTAAGAAATGACGGGGTATAATATTTCCTGTATGGGAAAATGCACAGTAGTTATTTTAGGGCGAGGACAGAGAGCGTCTCGTAGGGGTACGACTCCTGTACGACGACGTCGTGGCCGAATCCGTTCTTCTCGGCGCGAGCGAGAACTTCGTCGTATCCGGTGAGACTGCTCACGAGCAGGAACACCGTCCCGCCGGGTTTGAGCACGCGGCCGACCGTATCGAGGAAGGGGTCGATGATTTCACGGCCCGTCTCGCCGCCGGTGAGTGCGACTTCCATCCAGTCGTCGCGGGCCGCTTCGAGGTCCTCGGGGAGATACGGCGGGTTGAACGCGACGGCGTCGAACGAGTCGTCGCGGAAGGGGTCGACGAGGTTGCCGCGCACCACGTCGAATCCGCGTTCTCCTTCGGCGCGGAGTGTGGCCGCGCGTTCTGCCGCCTGTCTGCACGCGTGGGGGTTCAGGTCGCTGGCGACGACGTCGGCGTCCGTCTTCTGGGCGAGTTGTTGGGCCACCCATCCCGACCCGGTTCCGACTTCGAGGACGCGCCCGGAGACGCGGCCGATAGCCGCCTGTGCGAGGAGTCCCGAGTCTTCTGCGGGTTGGTAGACCGAGGTGTTCATCCCCCGTCGCTCTGCGAGGTCGGTCACTTCGACCCCCCGGACGACCCGTTGTTGGAGCCACTTGCGTTCCCGGTGGTCTGCACACTCGCCTGTGACTGACCGTCTGTGAGCGGCACTGGCCCGGACTTTTCACGCGACGAAAGTTCGCGCTGTGGGAACGGGATGCCGATTCCCTCGTCGGCGAACGCCTCGCGGACGGCCCCGATGACGGCGGTCTGTGCGCTCC
Organism: Haloferax marinum; assembly: GCF_009674625.1. Lineage (GTDB taxonomy): Archaea > Halobacteriota > Halobacteria > Halobacteriales > Haloferacaceae > Haloferax > Haloferax marinum. Next base: position 2,985,521 of record NZ_WKJQ01000001.1, read on the forward strand.
ACTTCCGGCGGGCGCTCGGGCGGTCTATCCACGGGCGTACCCCGAGGACGACGGCGGAGTCGTCGAATCGCTTGGCGACGACCTGTGGTTGTGGCACCGAGAGCACCTCGTCGATGTCTTCGACCGCGCTCTGTGCCACGTCGGCGGCGTGTTCGAGGTCGGTCTCGTAATCGACGCCGACTTCGACTTCGAGGCGGAGTCGACCCTTTCTGCTTCGGTTGACGAGGCTCTCCGAACTCACCACGTCGTTCGGAATCATCACGTACTCCCCGTCGAACGACTGGATTCGCGTGTTCACGACAGTGATGTCGGTGACGATACCCTCGTGATTTCCGACTTCGACCCAGTCACCGATTTCGAACGGGCGTGAGAACATCAGCACGAACCCGGCGATGAGCGCACCGAGTGTCTGTCGGGCGGCCATACCGACGACGATGCCGAGGAACCCGGCCCCGACGAGGAACCCGCCGAGGTCCGCCTGCCAGATGCCGAGGACGAAGACGACGGCGAGGAGGTAAGTCGACACCTGTGCGAGACGATAGATAATCTCGCGCTGGTGGTCGGATATCTCCTGGCGCGTACTCGCGACTTCCATGATGAGTCGTCCGAGAACCGTCGTCACGACGTACGCGCCGACGAGAAACGTCGCCGACAGGCCGATTCGGACGAGCGTCTGCGTCCCGAGTCCGTACTGCTCGGATATCGTTGCGATGTCGCCCGAACTCGACCACACCGACACGATGAACGTCCCGCCGAGGACGACGCCGACGAGGCGAAACAGCGTGATTCCGAGGTGCCAGATGGCCGAGGAGACACCGTCTGCGTCTCTGTCGTGTAGTCGCGCACCGAGACTCCAGATAGCGACGATGACGGCCAGAGCCACCGCGCTGGCGGCGATTCGGAGTTCGACTGACGGAAGCAGCGCGGCGAAGTCTATCGGCGCGTCGGTCTGGAGGGAGACGACCGTCAGCGTGCGAAACGACTGGAAGGGCATAGGGAGGGAGGATACGGGGAGTGTCATTGCTTACAAGCCGACGTCTGCGGCGAGTTGGGCGAGTTCAGCGAACTCTGTGGGCGACATCTTACCAGCGCGTCTCCGGAGGATGTCTTCGTCCGCGGCATCGACGACTGCCTCGGGGTCCGAGAGTCCCGAGATGTGTGCCGTGTTGCGGATACCGTTTCTGATGGTCTTGCGACGCTGGGTGAACAGCGCTTTCACGAAGTCGAGGAAGAACTCCTCGTCGTCTACCTCGTAGTCCGGTGTACGCGGCGTGATGCGGACGATGGCACTCTGTACTGCCGGTTGTGGGTCGAACGCCTCTTTCGGGACGATTTCACAGACTTCGACGTCGCCGTAGTGCTGTGCGCTCACCGAGAGGCGGCCGTACTCGGAGGTTCCCGACTCGGCGGCCATTCGCTCGCCAAACTCTTTTTGGAACATGAGCACGAGCGGTTTGCCCCGTGGAAGGAGGCGGAACGATATCTCCGAGGAGATACCGTACGGGAGGTTCGAGACGCACGCGGTGAACTCGGGGAGGTCCACTTCGAGCGCGTCGCCCTCGACGACGGTGAGGCGGCCGTCTTCGACTTCTTCGGCGAACTCACGACGCAGGTGGGCGGCGAACGTCTCGTCTTGTTCGACGACCGTCACGCGGTCTGCGACCGAGAGCAGTCGGTCGGTCAGGACGCCCGGTCCACCACCGATTTCGAGGACGTGAGCCGTGTCTGCCTCTTCCGGGAGATACGTCGGGATACGGTCGACGACGCGGTCGTCGACGAGAAAGTGCTGGTCTTGGTCCGGGTCGCCGCGGACGCCTGCTCGTCGGATGAGCGCGTCCGGGTCGCGCGTGGCGGGTGCGCGAACCTGTTCGCTTCCGTCGCTCGTCATTGCCAGAGATATCGTCTGAGGCCGGGTAAAAGTCCCGTTCCGCTTATTGGTCGTTTCGGACGAACGTCTTGTACTTCACGTCGTCGCCGTGGAGCTCTTCGAGGATGCGTTCGACGATGACCTCTTTGGGGTGATGGAGGCCAGAGACGCGTTCGTGGAGGTCCTCGAACGACTCGAACGGGCCGTAGCGCTTCCGCTCTTCGAGAATCTTGTCCCGGAGTTTCTTCCCGATACCTGGGAGCAAGTTGAGTTGGTGGAGGCGGAGCGTAATCGGTTGGGCCTCGTTGTAGAAGTTCACGAAGCGGGTTTCGTCCGCGTCGACGATGTCCTGAACCACGTACTCCAACTCGGAGTCGGCCGTGTTCGAGAGGTCGCTGTAGGACAGTTGCTCGACGCTCTTGACGACCTCTCGGTCTGCCACCGGGGAGACCACGACGCGGTCACCGATGCTCACGTCTGCGTCCTCTGTCAGTGTCAACTCGAGGAGCCTGAAGTTCGTCTCGCCGAGGGCGTAGGCGATGGGGTCTGCGTCGAACCGCCGTCGGCCGTCGTCTTGACGTCCGTGTCGGAGCACGTCGAGCAAGACTGCGTGCTCGACCGATGCATCGGCGTCACCGCTCCCCGACGTTGCGTCGGCGTCACCGCTCTCCGAAGCTGTCATGTCAGTAGATACGGCGACCCGCTATTTAAATAGTTGGCCGCGCCGTCGCGCGGTCAGACGTATTTAACGACGACGTTGAGAATCTCGTCGAGTTCGTCGCCAGAGAGTGCGTACCGCTGCTGGGCGAACACCGCGCGCAGTTCGTCGCGGTCCGCCGGCAGGAGGTCGGCGATCTTGATGGCGGTCGGCGTATCGACCTTCTCGAGTTCGGCGAGCTCTTCGACGAGTTCGCGAGACTCCTCGGGGTCGAGGTGCGCGAACCGGTTGACGTGTTCGATCGCACGCGCCAGTTCGTAGCGCATCTCACGCTCTTCGTCGGCAGCGCGTTCCGCTTCAACCTCGGCGAGGAGTTCCTTGACCTCTGACGTGGTGAGGTACTCCTCGTCGATTTTCTCTTTGAAGATGGTCATCGCTTACTGCTGGGCGCGCAGGTGAGCGGGTCGGACGACGACCATCTTGTCCTTGCCGCCGTCGTTGATTTGGACCTTGAATGCGCGACCCTGCTTACCGACGACCTCACCGGTGAGGCCGTTGAAGCGTGGGTGGAAGCGTCCCTCGCGCACGCTCGGGTCGAGGTTGAGGTGGACCTTCTGGCCCTCCTCGAATTCGGCGATAGAGCGCTGCGGCGGCGAGGTGCCACGCTCACGCGGTTTGTTCGAGAGCTTTCCTCGCGTCCCCTTCATTGGACCATTAGAGCTCGGCATAGTCGTGAGAACGAGTACTTGCGTCGCCATTATAAATTGCACGTTACGAAGCGCGCATGTGTCTCTCCCGCGTGGTCCGACAGCACGTCGAGACGGTCAGGTTCGGTGACGGGTTGCCGGACGACGCCAAACCGAGTGACCGAACCTGAGTTAGCGAGCGGTTCGGCACGCACCGCGAACCGAGAGGGACGGACTTAACCTCGGTGGGCGCGGGGATTCGCGTATGTTCGAAGACGAGCGACGCATCGAGACGCGCGCGATTCACGCCGGTCAAGAACCCGACGAGGAGACGGGCGCGCTCATGACGCCAATCTACGCGAACTCGACGTATGCGCAGGACGGCCCCGGTGACCACCGCGGATACGAGTACTCGCGGACGGGCAACCCGACCCGGACCGACCTCGAATCGAACCTCGCAGCGCTCGAAAACGGGTCGTACGGCCGTGCCTTCTCCTCGGGGATGGGCGCGATAAACACCGTGCTCAACCTGCTCGAAGCGGGTGACCACGTCGTCGCCGGCAACGACGTCTACGGCGGGACCCACCGCATCTTCACGCAGGTCTACGAGAAGTACGACCTCGAATTCGACTTCGTCGACACCACCGACCACGACGCCGTCCGCGACGCCGTCCGCGACGAGACCGAACTCGTGTGGGTCGAGACGCCGACGAACCCGCTCATGCGCGTCAACGACATCGCGGCGCTGGCAGACGTCGCACACGACGCCGACGCGCTCTGTGCCGTGGACAACACGTTCGCGACGCCGTACCTCCAGCGACCACTCGAACACGGTGCCGACATCGTCTCGCACTCGCTGACGAAATATCTCGGCGGCCACTCAGACGTCATCGGCGGGGCACTCGTCACCGACGACGCCGAACTGGACGAAGAAATCGCCTTCTATCAGAACTCCGTCGGCGCGACGCCCTCGCCGTTCGACTGCTTCCTCGTCCTCCGCGGGACGAAGACGCTCCCCGTCCGCATGGACCGCCACTGTGACAACGCACGCGAACTCGCGGCGTGGTTAGACGACCACGAAGCGGTCTCCGAGGTCTTCTACCCCGGCCTCGACTCCCACCCGCAACACGAACTCGCGGCCGAGCAGATGGACGATTTCGGTGGCATGCTCTCGTTCGAACTCGACGGCACACTCGAACAGGCGTCCACCGTCGTCGAAGAGACGGAGGTGTTCACACTCGCCGAGAGTCTCGGCGGCGTCGAGAGTCTCATCGAGCAACCGGCGGCGATGACCCACGCCGCCATCCCGCGCGAAGAGCGACTCGAAGCGGGACTCACCGACGGCCTCATCCGCGTCTCGGTCGGCATCGAACACATCGACGACATGAAAGCCGACCTCCAGCAGGCGTTCTCGGCGGCCTTCTAAGCACGCTCGTACTCGGTTCTAAAACGTCTCTTTTTGGAGACAGAGTGCACTCAAATGGTCGTTTTCGTCTTTTGAGAACCCGAGATATTATTATAGACGTTCCCCGCGTTTGTGTACCTATGTCACAGGAGTCAGCACCACTGAGCGCAGAGTTCGTCCAACAGTCCACCCCACAACCGGTCGACCACGTGATGGTCGACTCCGACGACCGAGAGGGAACGAGTCACAGCGCCGAACAGTTCGGCATCGGCCTCGCCGCCGGGATTCTCCTCGGCGGAATCGTCGGCATCGTCGGCAACTCGCTCTCGTTAGGCGTCCTGTTCGGGGTAATCTTCGGTGTGGTTCTCGGACTCGTCGTGATGGAGCGGCGCTGAAGCGGTCGATACCCATCGCTGTCGCTCGGTGGGACGTGTGCTGCGGAAAAGGTCGGTCGCTCCTTAGATACGGCCGACGTTCTCGACGGAGACGGACTCGACGCCGTCGACTTCGGTGAACGCCTCTTCGACGGCCTCGGTACCGCCAGCGTCGTCAGGGACGATGACCGTCGGCAGGAGTGCGACGAGGCCGAACGCGACGTCGTCGCGCTCGAAGCCCTTGATTTTCGCACCCTCGGGGAGGGAGTCTTCGAGCTTGTCCTCGAGGTCGTCGAGGTCCAGCTCGGGGCTGTTCGGCATGACCTTGATTTTAGCGGCTACTTTTCCCATGATTATGGACCCATGAACCCGCAGTCGGGGCACTCGTAGAGGTTGCTCTGCTTACGGCACTTGGAACAACGCGAAATCTCCTGGCCACAGTCGGGGCACTTGAACGTCGCGGCGCTCATGCCGGCGATGTTGATGCCACAGGACACACACTGGTGCGCGTGTCGCTGTTCGGACTCGCTCATACGCTCACAAACCGGCGCACGACTTTTAACCGTTGTCTTTCCGGTTCAAACAGAGAGAACCAGTCGCACGGTTCAGTGGCCACGTCGCGGGACACGAGTGCGACTCACCCGAGGACTAACGGCCCCATGAGGACGCTCATCAGGTGGACGCGACGGCACCCGAGTGTCACCGGGACGTATCCGACGACCGTGGCGACGACGAGGACGACTACGCCGTCGACACCTGCGAACGCCCACGAGAGACCGACGAGGGAGACGACGACACCAGCGACGAGTCGGCGCTGGTCGAACCCTCCCACGACGACCAACAGCCGGTCACCCAGTATCGGAACCAGCAACGCTCCGACGATTCCCGCGACGACAGTGACCGGGAGTGCGACCCCGAGAGCCGCCGGTAATCCAGCGCTCGACAGTGCAACGAGTGCACCCGTTCGAGGCGTTCCGAGTCCAGTGAACGCGAACAGTGCGAACACCGTCGTCGCTGTCGTCGCCGCACTCGTCGCCGTCACGTACGCCCGTGCCGACTCGTCCGGGTCGTGTCCGGGGAGAGCGGCGAGTGCGAGTGTCCCCGCGACGCCGGCGGAGACGCCAGGCAGGTAGCCGACGAAGGCACCGCCGCCCGTGCCAGCGACGACGCTTCGGAGGACGGCCCGCGGCGACGTGGCGAGTGTCGTATCTCCCTGTGGTGGCACGCCCGCACCGTCGCGCGCGTCCAGCAGCACCGGGACGCCGAACAGGCCGGCCAAGAGCGGAGCCAACACGCCGCCGACGGGGAGGGGTCCGGCGAATGGTCTGTCGAGGACGGCGAGACCCAATCCAGTCGCCGCGGCGATGGTCACACCGGCGGCGAGTCTCGCGCGCGTCGTCGGTTCGGTCCAGACGAGTGCGGCGACGACGGCGACGAGCACGACCCACATCGAGTCGCGGACGAGCGGATAGACGCGAATCGTCAGTTCGGTAATCGGCACGGCGAGCGGGACGGCGAGACAGAGTGCGACACCACTCCCGAGTGCCGACAGTCGCAACGCCTCGCGCCCGCGACCACCGAGGACGAGTCGGTGTCCCGGAAGCGCACCCGGTGCGAGTGCAGCGTCCGGCACGCCGAGCGCCAACGCAGGAACGACGTCGAGGAACGTGTGGACCGTCGCCGCCGCGAGGATGGCCGCGACGATTGCGACTGGTGGGCCGGGGACGTTCGAGGCGACGCTGGCGAGGACGAGCGCGAAGGCGTTGGCGTGGAGTCCCGGCAGGAGTCCCGAACACGTCCCGAGGACGATGCCCGCGACGACGCCGACGGCGACGGCGACAGTCGAGTCAGCGGGTGAGACGAAACTAGCCGTGACGCCGAGACGAGCGACATCGACCACGCCAGTGAACCACATCGCTCCGAGGTGGTTCCGGGATGGGGTATGAACCTACGGACGATTCGCCCCGTCGTCTCGATGTGCGGCGTCGCCACTACGCGTCGCTCGTCGACCGTGAAAAAAACGCAAAATTGGAAAGCGAGTTAGGCCGCGAATGCGGCGTGTGTCTCGCGAGGGTTTAGCCGAAGAGGGCGCCGAGGCCTTCGCCGTCAGCGTCTTCGTCTTCGTCGTCGCCTTCGTCTTCAGCGGCTTCTTCTTCGGCTGCTTCCTCTTCGTCGTCGTCGTCAGCGGCCTCGACTTCGCCACCAGCGCCGCCCGCAGCGGGAGCGGGGGCAGCGGCGGCCGTCTCGATGGCCTCTTCGATGTCGACGTCCTCGAGCGCGGCGACGAGCGCCTTGACACGGGATTCTTCGACATCGACACCGGCAGCCTCGAGGACTGCGGTGATGTTCTCTTCGTTGAGCTCTTCTTCCGTCTCGTTCAGGATGAGTGCGGCGTAGACGTATTCCATTGTTGTGTTCCTCGTTGTGTGTTGTTAGAACAGCGAGCCGAGAGCGTCGCCTGCCTCGTCACCGTCGTCGTCGTCGGTGTCGTCGGCGTCTGCCTCGTCGGCTTCTGCTTCTGCTTCTTCTTCGTCCGTCGATTCGTCTTCCGTCGCGGGCTCTGCGCTCTGCGCGGAGACGCCACGGAGTTCCTCAGGGAGTGCCTCTTCGTCGTCGATGTTGGCTGCGAGCGCGCGGAGTTGGGCGTCCGCCTTCGTGATGAGTTCCGGCATGAAGTCCGGACTCTCGATGTTGGCGAACAGACCGACTGCCTTGGCCTCGCCGGTCGCCTTCGCGATGAGCGTCGGCGCGGTCTGCGTGGTCGGGTAGACCGCGTTGACCGAGAGGTTCGTCGCAGCGGCGACGGCCGACTGGATGTCGGCGCGGTACTCGTCCACGTCGATGGCGAGTTCGTCGGGTTCGAACAGGACGCCTTCGGAGAAGACGCCACGAAGGTCGAGACCGACCTCCTTGGGCTCGATACCGAGTTCTGCCAGGACGTTCGCGAGTTCCTCGGAGACTTCCTCGCCCTCGTCGAGGACGTGGGAGTCTTCGGTCACCTTGATGGAACCGTCCATAATGCGGGCGGAGGCTCCAACCTGCTGGAGTTCGCCAACGAACGGACCGGGGTCGACACCGGTGTCACCCTCGGGGATGACGATGTCGTTCGGGGCGACTTCGCCAGCGTTGATGGGAGCCGGCGTCTTCGACGCCTCGAGCTCCTTGTAGAGGGCGAACGGGTTGTCGTCGGTGCCGATGAGGGCGACCTGACCAGCGATGTACTCCTTGAGCGTCTCGACGCCGTCGTCGACTTCGTCGAGTGCGCGGTTCACGAGCGTGTTACGGCTCATGCGAACCTGGGCCGAACCGTACAGTTCGCGGCGCATGGCCTGAAGCTGCTTGCTCGGGATACCCGCGACGCCAACGACGCCGACGGACTGGTACGATTCGACGAACTCGACGAGTTCGTCGACCTCGTCCTGTTTCCACTGCGGGATAACCTCGGTCTGGCGAGTTCCAGATTCGCTCATGCGGGCACCTCCACGGACGGACCCATCGTCGTTTTCACGAAGATAGAGTCGATGTTGAGGGGGCCCTTCTCGAGCGTCGCCTCGAGACGACGGACGATAACGTCGATGTTCTCCGCGATTTCGTCGGGAGTCATATCGTCCGCGCCAACACGCGTGTGGAACGTGCGTCGGTCACGGGAGCGGAGTTGCACCGTGTTCTTCATCCGATTCACCGTCTCGACGACGTCGTCGTCGGGCTGAAGCGGGGTCGGCATCTTACCACGTGGACCGAGAACGGTACCAAGGTAGCGACCGATGTCTTGCATCAGTGCTGCCTCGGCAACGAAGAAGTCGGTCTCGTCGGCAAGGTCTTTCGCCGCATCAGAGTCGTCACCGAGGTCCTCGAGCTCGTTTGGCCCGAGAACATCGTCAGCGACATCTTCAGCGCGGAGCGCGGTTTCACCGGTCGCGAACACCACAATCTGGGTGTCCTGGCCAGTGCCAGACGGGAGCACGATACTCTCGTCAACACGCTTCGACGGGTCGTTAAGATCTAAATCGCGCAGGTTCACGGCGAGGTCAACCGTTTCGCGGAAGTTCCGCCCAGGTGCCTCGTCGAGTGCGCGAGAGACTGCGTCAACTATTGTGTCTGCCATTATTCACCTCCGTAGTACGCAGGATTGCTCCTACGGGTCAGTGAAACAGGCTACTGCCTGCCTCGTCCGGCAGGACGAGTAGGCCAAACTTAAGTCCGTCGAAGAAAGGGCAACGAAACGGTCGAATTCGGGCGTTTCGCGTGTCACATCGCCACATGCCGCCAGACGAAGCTATCCGTATTTCTGAGAGAGAAAGCGGGCCGAGTCAGTACGGCCCGACGGAAAGGGCGATTCGACGTAGAGAGACGATTATTCGTCTTCGAAGGCGTCGTCGAACTCGCCGCCGTCGATACGCTCTTTGAACGTCCGAGCGTCTTCGCCCTCGACGGTGACGCCGAGCGACGCACAGGTGCCGGCGACTTCCTTCGAGGCGTTCTTGAGGTCGTACGCGAGCAGGTCAGAGGACTTCTGCTTGGCGACCTTCTTCAGCTGTTCGATGGACATGTCGGCGACGAAGTCCTTCTGGGGTTCGCCGCTGCCAGTGTCGAAACCGACTTCGTCCTTGATGAGGGCGGCCGTCGGGGGCACACCAACTTCGATGGAGAACGAGCCGTCGTCTTCGTACTCGACGGTGACCGGCACTTCCATGCCGTCGAAGGCTGCCGTCTGGTCGTTGATCTGCGAGACGACATCCTGCACGTCGACGGGGGTCGGGCCGAGTTCCGGGCCGAGCGGCGGACCGGGGTTCGCCTTCCCGCCGGGAACGAGTACTTCGATAGTTCCAGCCATACGTGCAAACACCGTTTGGCGACTTTTAACGGTTTTCTTTCGGCCGGACACGTGTGAGAAGACTACGCATGGCGAACCGCTGCGCCCTTGAAACGGGAATCGAGCGCCAGCGACGACTGCCGTCTACAGCTCGACGCCGAACGACTCGATGCCGCCAGCGAGTTCCGCCATCGACCCGAGGAGTGCGGCCACGTCGTCTAAATCACTCGTCGAGACGACTTCGACCGGCGTGTGCATGTAGCGGTTCGGAATCCCGACGTTGAGCGAGGGGATGCCCGACCGACTCGTGTAGAAGGCGTCGGCGTCGGTCCCGGTGTACGAACCCGTGGCCTCGAGTTGGACGCCAATATCGGCTTCGACGGCGGCGTCTCGGGCGAGTCGAACCACGTTCGGGTGGTTGGCGCTCCCGCGGCAGACGACCGGTCCCTCGCCGAGTGCGACTGGGCCCTTGGCCTTGCCCGGCACGTCCGGGTTGTCCGTCGCGTGGGTCACGTCCACGGCGACCATCGCGTCGGGGTCGAGGTCGTAGCCGACCATCTTCGCGCCCTGCACGCCGACTTCTTCTTGGACCGTGCTGACGGCGTAGACCGTCGCGTCCACGTCTGCTTCGACGGCGGCACGGAGCCCTTCTGCGGCCGACCACGTGCCGACGCGGTTGTCCATCCCGTTGGCGGCGATGCGGTCTTCTGCGAGGTCGCGTACGCGTGTTTCGACCGTCACCGGGTCGCCGACTTCGACGTAATCTTTGGCGTCGCCCTTGCTCGTGACGCCGATGTCGACGAACTGCTCTTCGAGGTCGTCGTACTCCTCACTTCCCGTGTCGCGGAGGTGGATAGCCGTCTGGCCGATGACGCCGGGAACGTCGCCGTCGTCGGTGTGGACGGTGACGTGCTGGCCCTTCGAGACGGTGCGGTCTGCACCGCCGATGGGGCCGATGCGGAGGAATCCGTCGTCGTCGATGTCGCGGACGATGTAGCCAATCTGGTCTGCGTGGCCCGTGAAGGCGATTTCGGGGCCTTCGCCCGTCCCTTCGTGTACGGCGACGGCGTTGCCGTAGTCGTCGACCGTCACGTCGTCGGCAAACTGAGAGACGTAGTCGACCCACACGCGCTGTCCGGCGATTTCGAAGCCAGACGGACTCGGTGTGGTGAGAAGTTCGTCGAGGAATGCACGTCGGTCGTCGTCCATGACGGTCGTTCGTCGCTCTTCGGTGATGAACACAGCGAAACCACGGTGCAACCGGCCGCGTTCGTAGTGGAACCGGCCGCGTCCGTGGTCCAACTGACCACCTTCGTAGTGCAACCGACCGCGTCCAGAACTCACCACACGACGGCCATCGCCACAACGACTATACTTCTTGTGAGCGTATTGATTGGTGTATGGCCGATTTTACCCTCTTCGAGGTCCACCTGCACGACGGTTTCGAGTTCAGCCCTTCCAACCGCGCCCCGCTGTTCGCCAAGAGTGAACGCGCCGCCGACGATTACGACGCGGAGCTGGAAGCCGAAGAAGAATACGAGTTCGAGATAGAGGTCGACGAAGACGAGAGCGAGTCTGAGGCTGGTCGCGGGGCCTCGCTTCTGGTTGGCTTCGTCCTCCTCGTCGGCATCGCCGCGGCGGTTCGTTTCATCCGTGGTCGCGGCGACGACGAGATGGACGAACTGGCCGACCTCGACCGTGAGGAAATCGAGATCGACGCCTGAGTCGAATCGAACGCCCACTGACTGTCCCCGTTTTTGTCTCAACCCACGCAGTGACGACGCCGGTCGGATACGCTTAAGCGAGTCCCACAGAAAGGCCGGAACATGACCGTTTCGAGCGCTCCCGGCAAGGTGTATCTGTTCGGGGAGCACGCAGTCGTCTACGGCGAACCGGCGGTGCCCTGTGCCGTCGAGCGGCGGGCGACTGTCACCGTCTCGCTCCGCGACGACGACCACGTTCGGGTCCGTGCCGAAGACCTGAGTCTCAACGGCTTCACCGTCGAGTACAGTGGTTCGACCGGTGACAGACCCGACGTGAACGTGCCCGCACCGCTCGTCGAGGCCGCGATGGGCTACATCGACGCCGCCGTCGAACAGGCCCGCGACGCCGCCGACGCACCCGACGCTGGCTTCGACATCACCGTCGAAAGCGACATCCCACTCGGTGCCGGTCTCGGCTCTTCGGCCGCCGTCGTCGTCGCCGGCATCGACGCCGCCACGCGCGAACTTGGCGTCGAACTCTCCCCGCGCGAGATAGCCGACCGTGCGTACAAAGCCGAATACGAAGTCCAAGATGGACAGGCCTCGCGCGCGGACACGTTCTGTTCGGCGATGGGTGGCGCCGTCCGCGTCGAGGGCGACGACTGCCGAACCATCGACGCACCCGCACTCCCCTTCGTCATCGGATTCGACGGTGGCGCGGGCGACACCGGCGCACTCGTCTCCGGTGTCCGTGACCTCCGCGAACAGTACGACTTCGCCGCCGACACCGTCTCGACCATCGGAGACATCGTCCGCCGCGGTGAGGCGTTACTCGCCGACGCCGACCCGGACGCCGACCCCGAGGAGGCACTCCTCGACGAACTCGGCAGGTTCATGAACTTCAACCACGGCCTGCTGGAGGCGCTCGGCGTCTCCTCGCGGTCGCTCGACTCGATGGTCTGGGCGGCCCGCGAAGCAGGTGCCTACGGTGCGAAACTGACCGGTGCCGGTGGCGGCGGGTGTATCGTCGCACTCGACCCCACGCCCGAGACACAGACGGGCCTCCGGTTCACGCCCGGATGTGAAGACGCCTTCCGAGCAGAACTCGCGACCGAGGGTGTCCGCCTCGAAGAACCGCCAACGAACGCGGATTCGACGGCTGGCGACGACAGTGTGGAGGAGTCGTCGTGAGCCTCGTCGTCCTCAAACTCGGGGGGAGCGTCGTCACCGACAAAGACGAACCCGAGACGGTCGACGAAGCGGGCCTCGCTGCTGCGGCAGACGCCGTAGCATCCCTCGCCGAGTCGGGACAGGTCGTCGTCGTCCACGGCGGCGGCAGTTTCGGTCACCATCACGCCGCAGACCACGGTGTCTCCTCAGAAACTGGCACACACGACGCGGCGGGGGTCCGTGCAATCCACGACGCGATGAAGCGTCTGAACGACGCCGTCCTCGACGCCCTCTCGGAGCGAGGCGTCGCCGCCCTCCCGGTCCACCCACTCTCTGCCGGTGCGCGAAAGGAAGATGGCTCGCTGTCGCTCCCACTCGCCGCTACCGAGACGATGCTGGCCGAAGGCTTCGTCCCGGTTCTCCACGGGGACGTCATCGCGCACGCGGGCGAGGGTGCGACCATCGTCAGCGGCGACGACTTGGTCGTCTCACTCGCGTCCGGTCTCGGTGCAGACCGTGTCGGTCTCTGTTCGACGGTTCCGGGTGTCCTCGACACCGACGGCGAGGTGATTCCGGAGATTACGGCCTTCGAAGACGCCGCCGAGGCACTCGGTGGGTCAGAATCGACGGACGTGACCGGCGGCATGGCCGCAAAAGTTCGGAAGTTGCTCGCACTCGGTGCGCCCGCCCACGTCTTCGGTCCCGACGGGCTCTCGGCGTTCGTCGCCGGCGAGTCGCCGGGGACCGTGATTCGCGGCGAGTAGGGGTCTAGGGGTCGCTTGGAACTCAGCGCGGTTCCGTGAGGACCATGTTGTCGTAGTAGAGTGGCGGGTTCGAGATGATTCCACCAGTCTCACCGTAGTTCCGCGTGTTGAGGATAAATTCGAGGAACTGGGTGCTGGGAGAGAACACGTTGTAGTTGCGCTCGTCGAGGACGAGTTTGTTGTTGATACGCCACTTGAGTGCCGAACCCATTCCATCGTCGAGTTCGTGGAGTTGCGCCTCGATGGTCACCCACTGCCGCCCGCTCGGGTCGATTTTGAGTTTCTTCGGGAGGCCGATGTATTCCCACTTTGCTCCTGCGAAATCCCCGTTTTCGTCGGACTCGTAGACGTATGCGTAGAACCCTGGGTTCCCATCGGAAGCCTTCCCCGTTCGGTACTCCATGATGGGATAAGCACTAATTGCTCCCGAGGCGTCACCAAGGGTTGGCCAGAAGCCGGTACGAACGGGCTCCCCACTCCAGACGAATCCGTCGATGAAGAAGTCGTACGAGAACCGCGAACCATCACCGGCGTGCCAATACGCGCCACCTGCATCGAGGTATTTCTTCCCTTGATACGCGGAGAATCCCGAGGTAGCTCCCGACGCGTCGGGCTTGACGCGGAGGGTGTCCTCACCATTCATCTCCCACGTGGTGAAGGTCGCAGGGGCGTAGCGGTCGGTGACCCATCCTGCACTCCCGGCAGTGTTCGGTGCGACGTGTGCCGAGTCGCTGAAGTCGAGTGCGAACCGAGCGTTCGGGTGCGTTTGGTGTGACGATGCGGCGGCGGGGACGCCCAGTACACTCGTGCCTAACGCCGCGGCTCCGAGTTTTAATACATCTCTTCGAGATGGCTTCGTGTATGCCATGAACCACATCTGATGTGGTGTGGGTTAGGTACAGACTGGTTAACCGATTGAGATGTAGGGTTAGGGGGCCATTTACCCCCACTATATTGTGGTAACATATACCAGCACAGTTCGGTTCGAACGAGGTGCGACGATTCGCGGCGAGTAAACGGACTCTACCGCGCGTTCGGCCTCCTCAGAACTCGACGACCAATCCGTCTTCTGCGACCTGTACGTCTCCCGAAAAACTGTCTTCGACGCGTTCGACGAGTTCGTCTGCGACGCGGTCTGCGTGCGGATAGAGGTGCGTGAGGTAGACCGAGTCGATGTCGTGACCGGCGAGCGTCTCGCCGAGTTTCGTCGGTGTCGGATGGCTCGAGACGTCCACGTCGTCGGGGAACGAACAGTCGTGGACGAGGACGCTCGCGCCGTCGGCGAACGCTGCGAGGCCGTCGAACGCCTCGGTGTCGCCCGAGAAGACGAAGTCGGCGTCCCCCAGCTCGTTCGTGAACCGATAGGCGAGCGTCGGCACCGAGTGACGGACCTCGTAGCCCATCACGTCGAAGCCGGCGATACCGAACTCGTGTGGGCCGATTTCTCGGACCTGGATGTCGAGACGGTCTTTCATGTAGTCGTGGACGTCTAAGAGGCCGTCGACGAGCGCTTCGGTGCCTTCTGGGCCGACGATTTCGAGGTCGTCTTGCCCGACGAGCCACCGCGCCTTGATGAGTGGCATGAGGTCCGAGACGTGGTCGAGGTGGTGGTGTGTCAAGAGGACCGACGAGATGCCTTCGTAGCCCACGTCGGTCTCGGCGAGTCGCGCCAAGACCCCCGACCCACAATCGACGAGCAGGGCGTTCGACTCAGATTCGAGGAGGAGTCCGGACTGCGCACGACCCGAGACGGGCATCGCGCTTCCAGTACCGAGGAATGTGACACGCATGCAGAGAGATACCACGCTTCGGGCGTTAGTCCTTGTGCTCGGTTTGCTGAATCGGATGGAGGGTCGGCACCGCTCCCTCTCGACTGCGTCGGTTCGGGGTGGTGTAACCGAGAGGGCACAACCCTCATACCTGCGGAGGCTAACCCCGAGGTAATGACTGAACGTGGCCGTTCCCTGCTCTCTGCGAAACGGGACGACTACGATTTCGACCCCGAGTCGGTGTCTGTCGCCGACGAGGACGTCCTCGACTTGCTCGAACCCGCCGTCCAGGAGTGGTGGGTCGACCAGTTCGGCGAGTTCGTCCCCGGCAACGGCGGCTTTTTCACCCCACCGCAACGCGGGGCGATTCCACTCATCCACGAGCGAAAGAACGCGCTCATCTGTGCCCCAACCGGGTCGGGCAAGACGCTGGCGTCGTTTACGGCCATCATCAACGAGTTGTTCCGCCGGGACCGCGAGTCGCCAGACGGCCTCGACAACTCGGTGTACTGTCTCTACGTCTCGCCGCTCAAATCGCTCGCCAACGACATTCACCGCAACCTGACCGAGCCTCTCGAAGGAATCGCAGACATCGCCGCCGGACGAGACGAGACAATCGATATCAGGCACGCGATTCGCCACGGTGACACCTCCTCGAACGACCGGCAGAAGATGTTGGAGACGACGCCGCACATCCTCAACACCACACCCGAGACGCTGGCTATCCTGCTCAACTCGCCGAAGTTCAAAGAGAAACTCCGAACCGTCGAGTACGTCGTCGTCGACGAGATTCACAGTCTCGCAGAGAACAAACGTGGGACGCATCTGTCGGTCTCACTGGAACGACTCGAAGCACTCGCCGAGTCGTCGCCGACCCGCATCGGGTGTTCTGCGACCGTCGAACCGCTCGACACCGTCGCGGAGTTCCTCGTCGGATACGAAGACGGCGACCCACGGGAGTACGACATCGTCGACACGCGATTCGTCCGCGACTTCGACGTCGAACTGGAGTGTCCCACCGACGACCTGATTCGGACACCACGCGACGAGGTCCAGGCACGGTTCTACGACCGCTTGCACGAACTCGTCGACTCGCACACGAACACGCTCGTGTTCACGAACACGAGGTCAGGGGCCGAACGCGTGCTGCACAACCTCCGAGAGACGTATCTCGACATCGACGAGACGAACTCTGGCTGCCACCACGGCAGTCTCTCGAAAGAGCGCAGGCAGGAAATCGAATCCAAGCTGAAAGCCGGCGAGTTGCAGGTCGTCACCACCTCGACGAGTCTCGAACTCGGCATCGACATGCCTTACATCGACCTCGTGGTGCAGGTCGGGTCGCCCAAGTCGGTGGCGGCGCTCCTCCAGCGTGTCGGGCGGGCGGGCCACCAACTCGGCCAGACCGTCGAAGGTCGGGTCATCGCCCTCGACAGAGACGAACTCGTCGAGTGCGCGGTGATGTTGACGAAGGCCGAAGAAGGGTTCGTCGACCGGGTGTTCATCCCCGAGAACGCCTTCGACGTGGCCGCACAGCAACTCTACGGGATGGCAATCAACGAGATTCGCCCGGAGTCGGAGGTGCGAGAACTGCTCAGACGGGCCTACCCCTACCGCAACTTCTCCGACGACGACTTCGAGCGCCTGTTTCGGTATCTCACCGCCGACTACGACGGACTCGAAGACAAGAACGTCTACGCGAAGGTGTGGCGCGACACCAACGACGCGCCAGACGGCGAACACCACTACGAGGAGTATCCCGTCGGCGAACCGCTGGTCGGCAAGCGCGGACGGATGGCGCGCGTCATCTACATGACCAACATCGGCACGATTCCCGACTCCTTTACGTGTGACGTGCTGGTTCGCGGGGCCGACCAGTGGGTTGGAACCCTCGACGAGGCGTATCTGGACACGCTGGAGAAAGGCGACGTGTTCGTCCTCGGGGGCGACAACTTCGCCTACCGCTATCGCCGTGGGTCGAAAGTGTACGTCGACCGCACCTCCCAACGGCCGACGGTCCCCTCGTGGTTCTCCGAGCGACTCCCGCTTTCGTACGACCTCGGCCGCGAGATAGCCCAGTTCCAAGCCGACATCGTGGAGAAACTCCAGTCGGGTGGGGCCCCTGCCGTCCGACTGTGGCTTCGTGACCGTCCACTGGACGAAAACAGCGTCCGAGCCATCACGCGAATGTTCGACGAGCAGGTTCGATACGCCGGTCCGGAGAGTGTGGCGACCCCCTCGCGTCTGGTCATCGAGACAGAACTCAACCGCGAGACGTACCGCCGTCACTACTACGTCCACAGCACCTACGGCCGGCAGTTCAACGACGGCCTCTCCCGGTTGCTGGCGTACCACTGCGCCCGCCGAACCAACGCGAACGTCCAAGTCGCCGTCGCGGACAACGGCTTTTCCATCTCGATGCCGCTGAACCGGAAGGTGGACCTCGGAACCATCCTCCGCGAAGCAGACCCCGACACCGTCCGCGAAGACCTGCGGGCCGCACTCGACGGCACGGACCTCCTGAAGCGCTACTTCCGTATCAACGCGACGCGCTCGCTCATGATTCTCAAGCGCTACAAGGGCTACGAGAAGACGGCCGCCCAGCAACAGGTCTCCTCTGAGATGTTGCTGTCGTTCGCACAGGAGTTAGACGAGTTCGCCGTGATGGAAGAGACCTATCGCGAGATTCTCGAGGACAAGCTGAATCTGGCGGCTATCGAGGAGGTACTCGAGGCAGTCCAAGCAGGCGACGTAGAGGTCGTCGACAAGCAGGTTTCGACGCCGACGCCGCGGGCGTTCGGGCTTGCGACCCTCATGGCGAGCGACGTGGTCCTCGCCGAAGACGAGAGCGCGGCGCTCCGCGAGTTCCACGAGCGCGTCTTAGACGAGATTGGTGAGGACGATATCGAACTCGACGTGAGTTGAGCGGGCGATTCAGTCGACTGTGTGATCTGACAGAGGTTGTGTAGATTGTCGAACGCCTCGACCGGAAGGGGTGACGAATGTATCGTGCGTCGTCGTTACGCCTGTGTCGTCTCTTTTCCAACGACGACGGACCCGGAACTGTCGACGGTGATTCGCCGGTCTGCAAACGTAAACGAGACTGCGACGCCGTCAGCAGACGCACTCACGCTCGACCGAACGAGCGTGTCCAGCGCGTCGGGGTCGATGAAGTCGAACAGTGGGTCGAGTACAGACGGCTCTTGATTCGTCGCGACAGCATACACGTCGACGACTGCTGTTGAGGGGCGCACGGACGACCAGTCGAACGTGGCGCTCACGTCGTCGTCTGGCCCGTTCGGCCCGGGGACTGGATTCGGTTCCATGCGTGTTAGTCGTCAACCTCGTCGTGCTCCAATCTCCACGTGAAGAGTGTCCGAAGGACCACGACCAGACTGTTCGTCTCACCCGCGCCCCAGATAGCCGTCTCCGACCGTGGGTCAGATGGGGGCGAAGCTTTTCCGTTCACGATGACGCTCACGAGCGTCTGCTCTCTATCGACCATCATCAGTCTCCCCGCGGGGGTGTCCGACCATAACCACATGGAGTCGAACAGTTCGACACCGGGGACGTCTTCGCGAATCAACTCTTGGACGTCCGAAGATATACCTGCGAGACGAATCGTAACCCCCCGGTCTGCCGCTGCGGCTAACGCGTCGATGATGTCGTCCGTGAGCAACTCCTCGACGGTCATGTAGACGATTTCGTCGTCCGCGCCACGGACGAACTCGAGGACTCGGTCTGTGACCGCAGGTTGGTCGTCAACCGTCCAGACGCCCTGCTGTTCGTGTTTCTGCTGCCGTGGGCCGAGTGCGTTCAGTGCAGAATTCAGCCGGTCGGTCCGGTGTTCAATCTCTTGTACGAGAATCCGTTGGGCAGTTTCGGCGGAGACGGCCCAGAACTGTTTGGGGGACGACTGCTGTACGTCGACGAGTCCTCGTTCCTGTAACTCGTCGACTGCGTCGTACACCCGAGTTCGAGGGACGTTGGATATTTCGCTTATCTCCGTCGCTGTACCACTGCCGAAAGTCGTAAGCGCAACGAACGTCCGTGCCGCGTACGCACTAAGCCCGAACTGCTCCAGATGTTCGATTGCTTCAGAACGTGCATCGTCAACCGAATCAATACTCATAGTGGGGTGCCTCTTTGTCCCGGAAACAAAGCCACGACGCGTGGCTGAGGCGGCACGTGTCGATTGTAGTTGGGACACAGTGTTACACTGTGTGCCGCACTCTGAGTACGTCCCTTCGCCGTAATAGTGTTTTGTGATTATCTGAGTGAAATTTCGTTCGGCCGGGGATGATTCGATAACAGCAGATAGTTCGCTGTTTACCAGTTTGTCACTGGTGAAGTCACAACTCGATTCATGTACCGAGTGTCAGTGACATTCTCCTCCCCCATACGCGCGTTGTTGCTCTCCAGATTGTGAGTGACGTAACCTGTGCCAGTGACAACCGTTATCCGTTCTCCGATAGTGTTGTTGTACAGACACCGGGCCGACTCGGGGGTTTGGGACACATGAGCACAGGTGATTCACAGGAGGAAGCCGTCGACGTACTTCAGCAACTCGGGTTGAAAGAATACGAAGCGAAGTGCTTCGTCGGACTCTCGCGCATGTCGACGGGAACCGCAAAGCAACTCAGCGAAATTACCGACGTCCCACGAACGCGTATCTACGACGCGATTCGCGTGTTGGAGGCACAGGGACTCGTCGAGGTTCAACACTCGAGTCCACAACGGTTCCGGGCCGTCCCACTCTCCGAAGCGACAGAGACGCTCCGTGGCCAATACGAGAGTCGCATCGACCGACTGACGGACGCACTGGAACGGACCGAAAAAGTCGATTCGAGCGACCCGAGTGCAGTCCAGGAAATCTGGGCCATGACCGGAACGGAGGCCATCGCCAACCGGACGCACAAACTCGTCGCAGACGCCGACGAGGAAATCGTGCTCGTCATCGGAGACAACTCACTTCTGACCGACAAACTCGTCTCCGACCTGAACGGCCGTGCCGACGAGGTGGACCTCTTCATCGGCACAGCGACGGAGCAACTGCAACACCGAGTCCAGGAGGCCATCCCGGACGCGACGACGTTCGTCTCCGGACTCGAATGGTTACGTGAGGAGGGGACGACGGAGGACGAAACCGCTATCGGCCGACTCCTGCTCGTGGACCGTTCGATGATTCTCGTCAGTACACTCGCCACGCACACTGGAGACGAACACGCAATATTCGGTGGGGGATTCCAGAACGGTCTCATCGTCATCTCCCGTCGGTTGCTGTCGCAGGGATTGATACCGTCCTGAAATCCAGCGTAACTCCACACCACCCCCGACGTTCACTACGCTCTCGTCTCTCTCGTCTCCGCTACACCATGTCGGGCGGCAACTCGTGCCTATTCGCGTCGAGAAGCCGAAGCAGTGGGACGATATCGTCGAAGTTGGGGCCTCTGCGGACGTGGGACGCCGAACCGCCCGGTTCGACGACGCGCATCCGTTCGAGTATGGGGAGGTGAACGTGGTACATCCGCAGTTTCAGTCGTTCCTCGTCGACGTCGGGTCGTACTTGGCTGACGTCGAGTGGTTCGCCGACGGTTGGGTCCGCCTCAAGAAGCGCGAAAAGTAGTTGTCGGCGTTCGACGTGCCGTATCGCGGTGAGTTGGGAGTCGAACGAGAGTACCGTGGCCCTACGTATCATTCGAAGAAGATATACGACGCCGACACACCTCAATAGTGCACAAATTAACCCCGAATGTCTTTTTGAGTATTCGAGTGACAGCGCGGTGGTTCGGTTCGCAGAGCACCGCTTCGTCCATCGATTCGCGGGGCCGGGACGTTCGACGGTGGCCTGTCACCAACTCATCGGATTCGTCCCGTCGACGGAACACACATCTTACCGCCGCGCCCACGCGAGCATCCGCTCGTAGAACGGGTCGGATTCGAGCGCGTCGGCGTCGCCGACGAGACAGAGTGCCTTCTTCGCCCGCGTGAGGGCGACGTTGATGCGGCGGTGGTCTTCGAACAGCGGTCCATCGAGGTCGCCGGTTGCGACGAACGAGACGATGATGACCTCTTTCGACGATCCTTGGAACCGGTCCACCGTATCGACGGTGACGTCGGTTCGGCGTGAGATTTCGGCGACCTGCGCCCGGAAGGGTGCGATGACGCCGATGTCCTCCGAGGCGACGCCGGCGTCTTCGTAGGCGGCGACGATTTCGGCGACCCGGTCGGCCTCGACGGGGTTCGTGTTTCCGACGCGTCGGCCATCTGGGTCCACGAACGTCACCGGGTCCGCGAGGTCGGCGGGTAAGTCGGCGATATCGACGCCGAGGTCACGGAGATGTTGGGCCGCGACCTCACCGGTTGCCGGGCGGAGTGCGCCGTCGTAGAACTCCGCCGACGCGAAGGCCTGAATTCGCTGGGACATCCGGTACTGCCTGTCGAGCATGACCGACGCCTCGGGGTAGGTTTCGATGAGGCGCTGGAACAGCGACTTCTGGAGGTCGTTTTCGGCGCGGACGACCGGCGGAAGTTGCTTGTGGTCGCCGACGAGGACGAACCGGTCGGCGAGGTTCGTGGCGGCGAGCGTCCCCGGTTCGGTGAGTTGCGACGCTTCGTCGACGAGTGCGACGTCGAACGACTGTTCGCGCATGATGCGAGACCCACAGGAGGCAGTCGTCGAAGCGACGACGGGGGCGTCGTGCAACGCCGCGGCGAGCGTGTTGGGGTCGCCGCTTCGCGAGAGACGCACGTCGAGCATGTCGTCGCGGACGCCGTTCTCGCTGCCGACGCGGACGATGTCTTCGAATCCCTGGTCACGCAGTGCTTCGAGCGCGTTGTCGACGGCGCGGTTCGTAAACGCCGACAGGAGGACGCGGTTGCCGTCTTCGACGAGTGCGCGGATGGTTCGGGCGATGGTGTAGGTCTTGCCAGTTCCCGGTGGGCCGTGGACGAGTGCCACGTCGTCGGCGTCGACGGCGAGACTGACCGCGTCGTCCTGCGCCTCGTTGTTGTCGATGTAGGTGGTCCCCGCCGACCGGTCCGAAAACTCGGGGTCACGGCGGCCGAATAGCACGTCCTTGCGGTCGGGTGAGCCTTTCAGAACGGCGTCGTGGAGGGCAGTGAGGAGTCTGTCGGTGGTGAGTTCTGACGGGTAGACGTCGAGTCGTCGGAGTTCGACCGGTTCGTCCGCCGTGACGACGACTTCGTCACCGAGTTCGACGATACGCGCGAGTTCGCCGTGGCCCTCGACGGGGTGGCCGTCGCTGGCGAGTGCGACGTCGCCTTCGCGGAGTTTCGACACCGCATCGTCGGTCTTGCGGGCGCGGAGTTCCCACGTTCCGTCGGGTTGCTCTTCTTCGCCCAGTGGTTCGAGTCCGATGAGTGCTCGGTCGTCGTCGGCGCGTTCTTCGGCGGATTGCTCCCAGAGTTTGCGGTATTCGGCGTGGACTGCCCGTCGTTCTTCTTCGATGTCGCGGTAGAACTGGTCGAAGTAGTCGCGTTCGTCTTCTGGGATTGGGGTGATTGGGTTTGGGTTCGGGTTGTTGTCTTCGACTTTCGACTCCTGTCCGAGGCGTCCCGAGACGACCATGCAGGTGTCCTTATCGAAGCAGTACTGGCACTTCGAGTTCACCTCACGCCCGGTCGGCACGGACGTTTCGTACTCCATCGCGGCGATTTCGTTGCGTGTGCGGACGACGAACTCGAGCAGGCCGCGACCGATAGAGAAGTCTTTGGCGGGCGAGAGGTCACCCGACTCTTCGGTTCGGTCGAGCGTGGTGTTCTTGGTGTACAGGAGCGTCCCCGTGTCGACCGGGACGCCGCGTTCGTGGAGGATGAGCGCGTAGGCGGCGGCCTGAATCTTGTCCTGAAATCGCGGGTCGCGGTTGAGGTTCTTCCCCGTCTTGAGTTCGACGGGTGCTCCACGCCGAAGTGCGTCGGCACGTCCCTTGATGCCGAACGTCGGCGAGATGAGCGTGTACTCCGAGCGCCACTCGTCTTCGTCCGTGAGTTTGCCTTGCGAAAGCCACCCCTCGATGGCGGCGGCGTTGCGGCGGACTTCGTCCGCGACTTCGTCTACCTCGCGGCCGAGCAGTCCGAGTTCGAGGCCGCGTTCTTCGATACGCTCCTCGATAGACGAATCGAGGTCACGTTCGCGGAGGAGGTCACCGAACACCTCGTGGACGATGGTCCCTTTCACCACCGGGTAGTTCAGCGGGATGCCCGAGAGTTTGTTCAGGTAGTACACCCGCGAGCACCGGACCCACGACCGGATGTCGGTCACGTCCACGAGGAAGTCGGGTTCGACGACGACGAACGACTCCTTGCTCGTCGCGTAGGTCGTCTCACCGCGGTACTCCGATTCTTCCACGTCGGTGACGAGGATGTCCATCCCCGGTTCGGCGTGTTCGGCGGCGTGGGTCCACTTCGCCCAGAGGGTGACCGTGACGGGGTCTGCTGTCCCTCCTTCGGGGCGGAGTGTCACCTCCGCGAGCGAACGCTCTCCGTATCGCGTCTCGACCTCACGTGGGTCACCAACGTCGACGAGTGGACCGCGCAGATTCACGTCGAAACCGTCGGGGAGGAACGGGCAAATAGGCGTCGGTCGTTCGACTCGTTGCCCCGCCCCCACGACGAACTGACAGTAACCGTCACGTTCTTTCTCTCCGCGGCGATACCACCGCGTATGCGCGTCAGAGATTGGCAAGACATCCTCTCGGACGTCGTCGACGAAAGCCGCGACTCAAGCGGTTGGCGTGCCGTGGCAGGAAATCGGCGTCAGGGACTCGGAGAAGACCTCTTTCTGAGCCATCGAGATATCGGAGTCTACCAACTCAAGACGTACGCGAAGAACCCCTACGAAGTACGTGGCGTCGGCGCGAGAGTCGCCCGCCGTATCGACGACGAGTTGGAGCCACTGTTTCCGACTCGAGAAACCGACGAAGACACCGGCCGGTTCGGCGTCCAACGCCCACCAGAAGACGAAGACGAAGCCAAATCGATGGCACGACGGCTCGAAGCGGCGATAGACGTCCACTCGGAAGCGCCCACGACGCCAGACGATTTCTTCACCGACGTGATGGAGGCACTCGACAGTCCCGCGTTCGGACCGATGGATTACGAGTTCGACGCACGACCAGACCGACTCGACGACTTGTCCGACGAGTTCACCGACGCAGATGCCCTGTTGTCGTCCGAACTCGAAGACCTCATCGAGACGGACGAAGTCGACCGAGGGTTCCACTGAGAGCCATCGGTTTCAAATCACCTCGTCACTACGGAACCGACATGAACAGACGGGGGACGTTTGAATCGGAATTCGACGCTGGCGTACCGACGACGGAGGACCGATGGTCGGACCGAGTTTGAGCGACGACGAGGCGAAACTCGCGAGCCTCCGCCTCAAAATCGGATTCGTCCTGCTCGTCGGGTTCTCTGGAGGGTTCGTCGGCCTCGCGGCAGGTGCGACGCTTCCACAAGTAGCCCTCGCCTTCGTCGGCGCGTCGGTCCTCGGCGTCGCCCTCCTCGTCTTTCTGTCGTACTGGGGGCGTGAATTCGTGAACGTGAATCAACGTCGATGACCCCTGACGGACGGATTTGTGGAGTACCAACACAATTATGACAACTATTTAATAGTCGAAGTGTCCAAACCCCTTTAAACTCGTGCCATGACATCGCAGGGTATATATCTGATAAGCATGCACCCTTTATCGCCGGTTACCGGGGCAGGGGCAACTACCTGGTATACACCGGAATACGCAATGGGGCGTTAGGGTTGGGCCTCTAGCACAACATTGCGTACTACCCAAGGTGCGTGCACGACCTGGACCCCAGGCTCGGGCCGCACCCTGATGGAGTTGCAGTCTCCTCAGGGCGATACCCGAGCGATCCATCGCTCGGGGGCGTCCAATTCCGCGTTCGTCGGCAGGTTCTCTGGATGGTCCCACACACGTGAAGCGGCCGCCACGCCCCGTTCGTCTGCGACGTGTTCGAAGAAGCGAGCGCCGCGTTCGTACTGCCGGCGCTTGAGTCCGAGTCCGAGTGCGCGTCGGGTGAGTCGAGCGATTGGGCCGCCACCCTGCCGTCGCGCGTCGAGTTTGCGGCGCAGGTCTTCGTACTCGTCGTCGAACGCGCGGTCCATCAGCAGTTCTGCGTAGCCTTCGACCGCCGTCATCGCCGTGTCGAGTTCTGCAAACGCGTCTCGGTCGAGGTCGCCGTCGACCAGGGCGTCGATACCGCGACTCATCCGCGTTTCGAGGTGGGTCGGAAGCCACGGGGCCGCACCGAACTCTGCGGCGTGTGCCACCTCGTGGAAGGCGATCCAACGACGGAATCGTGGGTAGTCGACGTCGAGCGAATCTGCGACGCGGCGAATGTTCGGGTGGACGAAGTAGAGTCCGTGCTCGTCGTCACCCTCCGCGAGGAGGAGTGGGTCGTACTGTCCGAGGACGTTGTTGCCGAGGAACGAGAGGACGAGGGCGAACGTGCCGGTGTTGACCGCACGGGCGACCCCCGGAAACACCGAGGGACCGTGTTCTTCGAAGGGGGCCATCACCCGGCGGAACGTCTCGACGTTGGCGTCTATCCAGTGGTGGCGATTCTGTACCTCGACGACGTCCGGCACCTCGAACGTCACACCAGCGACGACAGAGAGTCGGTCGCGTGCGTCTCGCACGTCGGCCGCGTATCCCGACTGCTCTTCCGCAGAGAGGTCGAGTGACCCAGGGTCGACCGACGCTTTGGACGCCTCTGCGACGGCGTCCCAGTCGATGTTCCCGGTCCCGGACGCCGAAGCGTCTGCGACTACGCGGACGCTTCGAAGGAAGTTCATACGCTACCGTGGGGCGCTGGCGGCAAAACGCTTCGGCCGATGGGGGGCAAAACGACAACAGAGACGACAACAGAGACGACAACAGAGACGAAAACCAGTGCGAGAACGGTCGTCACGACGAGCATCGACCGGGGTCGAACGCCCACTAAAGACTATACACCACCTCGCGTGGTGGACGTATGGACCGAACCATCGACCACGTCGCGTTCGGTGGTCTCGAGTTGTACGAACTCCGAACCGCCGCGAACGAGGTCGGACTCACCCCGACGTACGGCGGCGAACACAGCACCGGAACGACGCACATGGCGGTCGTTCCGTTCCCGGACGGGTCGTATCTCGAACTCATCGCGCCGACGCTCGGAACCGACGCCGAAGACGCAGGATTCTGGCCGACGCATCTCGCCGCAGACGCTGGTCCCACTGGATGGTGTCTCGAAGTCCCGGACGTCGCGGCGAGTGCGAAGACCGCAATCGACGCTGGAATCCCGGTCGACGGCCCACGCGCCGCCTCCCGCGAGCGTCCTGATGGCCGACTCGTCGAGTGGGATATGTGCTTCGAAGGCGACGACCTGCGACTTCCGTTTACCATCCGCGACCGGACGCCCCGCGACTATCGCGTCCCGCGAACGTCACACAACACGTCGCTTCGCGGCCTCCGGACGGTCATCGTCGCGACGCGCGACGCCGACGCCACTGCCGACCTGTTCGCACGGCGGCATCGCTACCCGTCACCAGTCGAAATCAACGGCCCCTTTACCAACTTCTCGGTCTGTCCGGGAACGCCGCTCGCCCTCTGTGAACCTGGCGATGGCGAACTGGACGCCCGACTCGACGACGTCGGTGAAGGTCCGTGTGCGTTCCTCATCGGTGTCACCGACATCGACATCGCCCGGCAGTCGCTCTCACTCGGCCCAGAGATTCGGTACAGCGACCGCCGCATGGCGTGGTTCGACCACGAACTGTTCGAGGGCCGGTTGGGCGTGGTCGAACTTCCCTGAGCCCACGCGTCGAGTCTCTTCCCCTCGCGTCGGACTCTCTTCCCCGCGTCGGTGTCTCTCCCCTGCGTCGGACTCTCTCCCCTGCGTCGGACCCTTTTTCCCCGCTTCAGGCAGCGCAGTTGTTCGGGCCGAGTTCGAGCACCGTCGCCTCTTCTTCGTCACCGACCGATTCGCGGCCCGTGTTGATGGCGATGACGCGCTCGTAGTTCGGCGGTTTCTCCGGCGTGTCGTCGGCGATTCGGTGGACGAACGTCTCTTCGTCCATCTCGAGGAGCGCCAACTCCTCGCGGAGTTCGCCGAGCGTCGTCCCCACGAGTTCACCCGGTGACGCGACACCGTAGGTTCCGTCGGCGGCAACCGAGACGTGACCGGGGAGAATCCGTGTCTCTGCGGGGAGTGAGAGTATCCGCTCGTGGAGCGTCTCGTAGAGGAGTTCCGCACCCGTGGCGGCGTCCGCATCGCCGAACTGGAGTTCGGTCCGACCGACCGATTCGACGAACAGTGTGTCGCCGGTCAGGAGGTATCGGCCATCGACGAGGTAGTTCGTCATGTCGGAGGTGTGGCCAGGGGCGTAGCGTGCTTCTATCTCCACCTCACCGACCGAGAGCGTCTCGCCGTCGGCGAGTGCAGTGAAGTCGTACTGCACGTCACGGTCTGTGGCGTGTTCGCCGAGATAGTACGGCACGCCGAGGCGGTCCGCCAGTGCTCGGCCGCCGGAGACGTGGTCGGCGTGGACGTGCGTGTCGAGGACGCCCGAGACGGTCATCCCCGCGTCGGCAGCGACGAGTTCGAACTCGTGGAACTGCCTGGTCGCGTCGACGACGACTGCCTCGCGTGCCGACCGAGAGCCGACGACGTAGCCCAGACAGCCTTTGGCGCGTCGTTGGACCTGTGCGACGTACAGGTCGTCGTCGCCCGTCTCGAGTTCGACGAGTTCGTACAGTTTACTCCAATCTTCCATCCCACCTTTGACGACGGTTACGTCGTCGTACCCGCGTGTACTGAGTGCGAACCCGAACGACGTAGACGAGAGTCCTTTTCCACAGATGGCGACGATTGGGCCTTCTGCGGCGAGTTCCTCGACCCGTTCCCAGTCCCAGTCGCCGCCGAGGCCATCGACGGGGTGATACGGGACGTTCACGGCACCCGCGATGTGCCACGCGTCGAAACTCTCGGGAGGGCGCGTATCGACGACGGTGAACGACGCACCCGCGTCGAGTTCGTCTGCGAGTTCGGAGACGGTAATCTGGTGAAGCAGCTTTCCCATATGTGATGGTATGCCAAGCACGTGGAAAACGGTTTGTGGCGGCAGGGGTTCTGCACCGACCGACAGCGCGGCCGCTCTCCGTGTGAGCGCCAGAAAAGTCGAAGTTCGAAACTACCGGACCGTCTACAGTTCGGCCTCGAAGTCTTCGAGGGCGTAGACGGTGTCGGTGCCACGGCGGTCGAGCGTCTCGTTGGCGAGGAGCCAGTAGACGACCGACAGTGCGCGGCGACCCTTGTTGTTGGTCGGGACGACCAGGTCCACGTTGGACGTCTGGTTGTTGGAGTCACACATCGCGATGACGGGGATACCGACCGTGATGGCCTCCTTGACTGCCTGCGCGTCACCGATCGGGTCGGTGACGACGACCACGTCAGGCTCGATGTAGCCGGCGTAGTCCGGGTTCGTCAGCGTGCCGGGGATAAAGCGTCCCGTGCGGGCACGAGCGCCGACGGCGTCGGCGAACTTCTCGGCCGGGAACCGACCGTACTGACGGGAGGACGTCACCAGAATCTGCTCTGGGTTGTAGTTCGCGAGGAAGTCCGCAGCGGTGCGGATTCGCGAGTCCGTCTGGCTCACGTCGAGCACGTACAGCCCATCGTCACGGACACGGTGGATGAACCGAACCATGTCCTTGGTCTTCTGCTGGGTACCGATGTGGACACCGGCGGCCAGGTAATCTTCGACCGGGATGAGCAGGTCGGCGTCTTCGTCGGGCATAACGTCCTCGTCGAAGGCCGGCTCAGGCTCTGCTTCTTCGGCCTCGGCAGCCTCGTCGGCCGCCTCGGCGGTCTCTGCTGTCTCGTCTTCGGTGGCGGCCTCGTCGGTGCTCGTCTCGGCGACCGCTTCGGTCTCCGTCTCGAGTTCCTCGTCGGCGACCTCCACCGCGTCGTTTTCGTTGTCGCTCATACTGCGTCGTCCGCGATGCGGATGAGTTCGTTCAGTTTGGCAGTTCGCTCGCCTTGCACCGTGCCGGTCTTGATGAACGGCGCGTCGGTGGCGACGGCGAGGTGTGCGATGGTCGTGTCTTCGGTCTCACCGGAGCGGTGAGAGATGACAGCGTCCATCCCGTTTCGGGAGGCCAGTTCGACGGCGTCGAACGCGTCGGACAGCGTCCCGATCTGGTTCGGTTTGATGAGGATGGAGTTCGCGGCACCCACGTCGATGCCTTCCTGCAGGCGGTCGACGTTGGTGACAAAGAGGTCGTCACCGCAGATGAGCGTGCGGTCTCCCACACGGTCGGTGAGTTCCGCGAAGCCCTCGTAGTCGTTCTCGTCGAGGGGGTCTTCGACGTAGACGAGGTCGTACTCGTCGACCATCTCGGCCACGTAGTCGATCTGCTCGTCTGTCGTCTTCGTCTCGTCACCGTAGTGGTAGACACCATCTTCGAACATCTCCGAGGCCGCGATGTCGAGACCGAAGCGAATCTCGAAGCCGAGTTCGTCCTCGACGTCGGAGACCGCTTCTTCCATAATCTCGAACGCTTCGGCGTCGGAGACTGCTGGTGCCCACGCACCTTCGTCGCCTTTCGCGGCAGGCACACCACGCTCGTCGAGAATCTCGGACGCGCGGGCGTGAACCTTCGCGTTGGCGAAGACGGCTTCGGAGACACTCGGCGCACCGACAGGTGCGGCGAGGAACTCCTGGATGTTCGTCGCTTCCTTGGCGTGTTCACCGCCGCCGATGACGTTCCCGAGCGGCGTCGGGAAGTTGTCGCCCCGGAACGCGCCGCCGAGATGCTGGTAGAGCGGTGCACCGAGCACGTCAGCACCAGCCTTCGCGGCCGCCATCGAGATGGCGACTGCGCTGTTTGCACCGATCTCCGAGAAGTTCTCGGTTCCATCGGCACCGCGCAGGGCACCGTCGACCTCACGCTGGTCGCCCGCGTAGACTTCGTCTACGAGACGGGGGACGGCGTGACGACGGGCCGCTGCGATAGCCTCGGTCGGTGGCAGTTCGATAGCCTCGTACTCGCCAGTGGACGCACCACTCGGGGCCGCAGCACGACCGAACCCACCGGATTCGGTGAGGACGTCGGCTTCGACCGTCGGGTTTCCACGGGAGTCGAGCACGCGGCGCAGGGAGACGGATGTGATTCGAGTCATGTTATCACTTACCCTCTCGTTTCACGGTGAACGGGAGGACACCTGCATCGTACTCCTCAGCGGCGATTAATATCGGTTCGGTCTGCTCAGTCTCCACGAGCACGGGTGCGCCGTAGGAGACCTGCAGCGCTCGCGCGCCGAGGATGCGGGCTTTCTCGTATCGGTTGTACCGTTGCATCATTGGTAGGGTGACACGACATCCACGAGGTCTTTGTGCGATACCATCATCCGCCGGCAGCAGGCACGAGTGACCCCGAGGTCGTCGAGGACTTCTGCAGGGTCCTCGTCACCCTCGCGAGCACGGGCCTGGAATTCATCCCAGTGTTCGCCAATCACTTTGCCGCAAGTGAAACACCGGACGGGAATCATCATGGCTAGATCACCTCAGCGGTAGGACTTCTGGTAGCGAGCGCGTGCACCTGGTCCGCCCCACTTCTTGGGTTCGGACTGGCGAACGTCGTTGACCAGCAGCGAGCGGTCGAACTCCATGTACGCGTCGCGAAGTTCCGCGTCGTTGAGATGCTGCACCAGCCCTCGAGCGAGCGCGGTGCGGACTGCGTCGGCCTGACCGGCCACGCCGCCGCCGTTGACGCGCACGTCGATGTCGACCTGGGAGCGGAGGTCCTCGCCAGCGATGCGGAACGGTTCCAGCATCTTCAGGCGGGCCATCTCCGGCTCGACCAGCTCGACCGGCTGGGAGTTGATACGGACTCGACCTTCACCGTTGCGCACGGTCGCGCGAGCGATTGCGGTCTTCTTCTTCCCGGACGTGTTCGTTACCATGTGACGTTAGCACCCAGCTTCTCGGAGACCTCTCCGAGCGAGATGAACTTGATGTTCGAAAGGCGGTCCAGCGAGGTCTCGTCGAGCATCACGCCGTCTTCGTCGAACGGGTTGCCGACGTAGACGCGGACGTTCGAGAACGCCTCGCGGCCGCGGGGCTTCTTGTACGGGACCATCCCACGGATGGCACGCTTGAAGATGCGGTCGGGACGCTTCGGGTAGTACGGACCCTGGTCCGACCCAACTTCGGCGCGCTTGCGGTAGACGCTCATGACGTCATCTTTCGAACCGGTGATGACGGCGTCTTCCGCGTTGATGACGGCGACCTTCTCGCCTGCGAGGGCGCGCTGAGCGACCTCCGAGGCGACACGGCCCATGATGCAGTTCTTGGCGTCGACGACGACGTCGGCGTCAAATTCTGCGAGGCTCATCGGATCACCCGCACGTTGGACCCTTCGGGGTTCTGTTCAGCAATCTGTTCGAGCGTCACGACGTCGCCAACCTGCTCGATCTTCGTTCGAGCGGTGGACGAGAAGTCCACAGCAGCGACTGTGACGTTTTTCTGCAGCACACCGCTACCCAGCACCTTGCCGGGCACGACGACGGTTTCGTCTTCCCGAGCGTATCGTTCGATACGGCTCAAATTGACTTCCGCGTGGGTGCGCCGTGGCTTTTCGAGACGGTCCGCGACATCCTGCCAGACGTTGGCACCGGACTCACGCGAGACCGCCTTCAGCTCGGCGATGAGACTGTTGAGTCTCGGGTTCGTCTTACTCATTGTCTACCTCCAGAGAGAAAGCGGAGTGCAGGGAGCAGGATTTGAACCTGCGGACTCCTATGAGACAGCGCCCTGAACGCTGCGCCGTTGGCCAGACTTGGCTATCCCTGCAAGCATTCCGCTGTACTTCATGCCCCGTAAAAACACCTTCGGTCCGACCGGCCACCGTCAGGCAGTCACACGCCATGCTGTCGGCGGGTTGGACTGCTCGCGGGGTGGGCGAACGTCGGTGGTGGTACGGGGCAGTAATCATTCTTACAGTGAGACCTTCTCTTCGAGCTCGGCTGCGCGGTCACCAAGGGAGGCGACGGCGCGAAGCACCAGCTCATCGACCGTGAAGGAACCGTCCGTCTCCACACTGAAGACGAACGCTTCCGGCACGTCGTTCACTTCGACCTCTTTACCGGGATACCGCTTCGTCAGGTCGTTGTCGAACTCGCTCGTCGCCACGAGGTCACCGTCTTCGGCGTCCTCGTCGGCGGCGTGTTCGGCAGCGACTTCTTCGATGACGCCGCGGAGAATGTTCGGTTCTTGTTCGTCGAACTCGCCGGCGTCGCCGACGACCTCCACTTGCTGGAGGTGTCGGTAGCCGACTGCGACCCCGCCTTGGTTCTTGGCGTGGTCTTTCCCGTAGCCGAGGACGGCATCCGCCTCGAACTCGAGGCGCTGACCTTCCTTCAGCTCGATAATCGGGACGTTCTCGTCCGCGGGGACGACCATGTCGTCCGCGGACTCGATGTCCCCGGAGTACGCAGTCGCCGGCCCGTCGACTTCGAGCGCGACGGTGACGGTGTCACCGGGCTCGAACTCGTCGAGGGGCGTGGTCAGCGGAACCAGACCGAGCCGAAGCCCGATCATTTCGTCGAACATGACCGACGTGTTCTCGACGAATCGAACGGTGTCGATAGAGAACGTCGGCACGTCGGCGACCATCGCGCGACGAATACCGTTGGCTAACGCCGGGGAGAGACCTCGCGCGACGAATCGTGCGCGTCGGTCATCGCGTTCGATGAACTCGACCTCGAAGTCGTTTGCCATGGTGTGTTAGAGTCGGCTGTTTTTGGGCGCGCGAGTTCCGTCGTGCGGAATCGGCGTCACGTCCTCGATGCGACCGATCTCGAGACCGGCGCGAGCGAGGGCGCGAATCGTTGCCTGTGCACCGGGTCCGGGGCTCTTGTTCCGATTGCCACCGGGACCACGGACGCGAACGTGCAGACCGGAGATGCCCGCTGCCTTGATCTGGTCAGCGACACTCTCGGCCATCTGCATGGCCGCGTACGGGGATGCCTCGTCACGGTTCTGCTTGACGACGGAACCACCGGACGATTTGACGATCGTCTCGGCGCCCGTGATGTCAGTCACCGTGATGAGCGTGTTGTTGAACGATGCGTGTACGTGGGCGATTCCCCACTTGTCACCAGTTTCAGATTCGCTCATTCTTGGGCCTCCGCGCGCTCAGGGTGCAGTTCGTCCGAGAGCGGCGACGATTCGTCGAAGCTCACGGTGTCCTCTTCGTCGACTTCCACCTTGCGGGACGGAACAGTCGTGCGGGCGCCGTCGATCGTCACGTGTCCGTGGACGATGAACTGACGTGCCTGCTGTGGCGTCTGACCGATGCCGTTACGGTAGGCGATGGTCTGGTAGCGCCGTTCGAGAATGTCCGTCACGTCGAGGCGCAGCGTCTGGGAGATGTCGTCTTCCGCCGACAGAATCCCGTAGCGGCGCAGGCGTGCCATGAACTCGGCACCGAGCGCCTCTGCCTCTTCGGTGTCACCCTGGGCTTCGCCGAGGAGGCGACGTGCCTCACGGCGGATGTTGCGCAGTTCGGACTGCGCGCGCCAGAGTTCCTCTTTGTTCTTGAGACCGTAGCGAGAGAGGAGGTCCGCTTCCTGGGCGATACGCTCGCCCTGGTACGGGTGGTTCGGAGTCTCGTAGAACTTGGTGTTTTTACCAGTCGTCATTCTTCAGCCTGCGCCTCCTTGATCTCCTCGACGTTGACACCGATGGTGCCTTCGGTACGTCCAGTGGACTTCGTCCGCTGGCCGCGAACCTTCTGGCCGCGCTGGTGTCGAACGCCCTTGTAGGAGCTAATCATCTTCATGCGGTTGATGTCATGTCGACGCTTTTCCTCGAGGTCCGAACCCGTGATGTGGTTGGTCTCGCCGGAGAAGAAGTCCTTCTGTCGGTTGACCATCCACTCGGGAGAGTGGTCCTCGAAGTTCTCGACGACATCGACGACCGAGTCGATCTCGTCTTCGGGAAGCTTACCGAACAGCGCTGTTCGGTCGACTTCCGCGGCGTCGGCGATGATGCGCGCAGTGCGCTTGCCGATACCCTTCATGTCCGTCAGACTGCGCTCTACCGTCTTCGTTCCGTCAAGGTCGGTCTGACCAATTCGGATGAAGTAACGGAGGTCCTCTTCCTCCTCCGGAGAGCCGTCCTGTGGTTCTTCTGCACTCATGACTTGGAAAGTCTCGTATTGTGAGCGTTGCGGCGGGGATTCGAACCCCGGGGGCTTGACGCCACTGAGTTAGCAACCCAGCGCCTTGGGCCAGGCTTGGCTACCGCAACACTGCGTTCGTGTTATCTTCGCCCTATCGGACTCGGGGTCTACACCCCTACAGCGATTGCATGCGATACGAGACGGGGCCGTTACTTAAACGTCACGAAAGGCATCCCCCGTGGTACGGCGGGACAGTGCCCGACGCGGCGGTTGTGGTGTGTTGTGCCGTGTCACCAAAATCATAACTACCCCAGTTACGTATTCTGGACAATGAGTTCGACAGACGCGGCCACCGCGCCGACGAAACCCGTTCGCATCGAGACGAAAGACGAGTTAGACGCCCTCGTATCCGAACACGACCGCGTCCTCCTCGACATCTACACGAGCGGGTGTGCCATCTGTCAGAGCATCGAGCCGGTCCTCGGAACCGTCGCCAAAGTGACCGACGTCGTCGTCGCGATGATAAACCCCAAGACCGACATGTCCATCGCAGACGAGTACACCATCCGAAGCGTCCCGACGCTCCTCCTCTTCGACGACGGTGAACTCGTCGGCCGTCTCGACGACGGGTTCCAGGGCGCGCAGGCTATCGTCGACTTCGTCGAAAATCCCGAGCAGTAACGTCGGGAGAGAAAACGGCTGTTTTAGACGCCGCAATCGTCGTCAGCGGGTTTAGACGCCGCAATCGTCGTCGGCAGTGGCGATGTCGCCGGGGTGCGCGTCTCCCGGCGGCATCACGTTGTCGAGGAGGAAGTAGACCGACTCGCGCATCGCGTGGGCGGACTCGGGTCGCGTGCCGGTGACGCGAACGTCGAGACTCCGAAAGAGAAACGCCATCAAGTTCTCGGCCATCACTTCGGCGTTCATCTCGCGGTAGTGCCCTGCGTCCATCTCTCGGCGGATGAGCGTCGCGATGGTGTCTATCATGTACGACTCCATCTCGCGGAACTTCTGGCGATAGGCGTCGTCGTGGATGGTCTGTGTCCGCAGTTCGAAGATGACTCGTTGGAACAGTTCCGGTTCGTTCATCCCTGGTGGTGCGACGGGTTCGACGTCGCCGCCATCTTCGGGGTGCTTCGGTGGGAGCACGTGTTCGACGAACGTCCGCAGTTCCGCGTCTGGGTCGTCGGCGCACGGGTCTATCGTCGCGACGAAGAGGTCGATGACGTAGTCGAGAAACGCCAAGAGCAGTTCGTCTTTGTTCTCGTAGTGATAGTACAGAAGCGAGGTACTCTTTTCGAACTCCGTCCCGATGTTCTTTATCGAGAGGTCGGCGTAGCCGTGTTTCGCGAGGGCGACGAGCGTGGCGTCCATAATCGCCTGCTCCGTCTCGCTTCGTCCAGTGTCGATTCGGTCGTCGTTCATTGGTATCTCGGATGCGAGTGGGTCAGTCGTCTCTCGGTTCGTCGAGTCGGGTCGTACACCAGTGACAGAAGTCGAGTTCTGGGTCGACGTCGCGGCCACAGTTCGGACACGAGGCAGTCTCGTCCTCGTCGACCGTTTCGGCACGGCGTGCGTCGTTCACTTGCTTCATTCCGAGCAAGAACGCGTCGGCGACGCTGATGAGACTCACAGCGAGGATGGGAAGGACATCCACGAGTGGCGGGAGTTGGCCACCCGTCGCCAACGCTTCGAGTGACCCGGTCGGGACGAACAAGACAGAGATGCTGAACGCGAGGACGACCCAGAGGGCGGCACGTCGCCAGCGACGCAGATAGAGGTGACCTAATCCGGTGACTGCGAGGCCGAGTAACGCGGCCAGCCATGGGCGAATCTTCGTGAGTCCGGACATATGTGAAGTCGGTTGGTTCTCGCTCATCAGCGTTCCGTTCGTCCTGTTTCGTCACGTGGGAGCCGTGAATCTGTTGCGGCCGAGTCGACGTGGCGACTCGCGTGCGATTCGACGCGTGCGTACGGTTTTCGACTGTTCATCTCTCTGTCGTTCGGTTCTCTGTCGTTCGGTTCTCTGGTCGGTCTGCGCGCGGTGCGAGTGTGGTGGAGTCGGGCCGAAGTCGTGCGGGGTGGTCTGTTCATAGGAGGTGAGCGTCAGGGGAACGTTGGGGCCGAAGCGGTCGTCTCGTTTTGCGTCAACCGCTCCCAGACGACGAGAACTGGTGGCGTGACGACGACCGCGGTGAGGTACGAGTAGAAGATACTCAGCGCGGTCACGATACCGAACTGCCCGAGGACGGGGGTGATGGCGATTGCGAGGACGCCGAGGCCAGTCGTCGTGGTGAGCATACTCCCGGTGAGTGCGCCACCGGTCCCGCCGACGGTGAGGTGGAGTGCTTCGTAGAGGTCTCCTCCTTCGTTGTACTCGTCGGCGAAGCGGTGGACGACGTGGGCAGAGTAGTCGATACCCAACCCGATGGCGATGGCGAGAATCGTCGCAGTCAGCGCGTTCAGTGGGATACCCAAGAAGCGCATCGACCCCGCGAGGAGCGCGAGCGTGACGACGATGGGGACGAGGTTGACCACGCCGAGCGTCCACTCTCCTTCGAGGAGTTGGTAGATGAAGACCAAGAATATCGCCGTGGCTATCAGCGCGACGGTGAGACTCTCGATTGCGGACAGGAAAATCGTGTCAGAGACGGCGTCGAACACGACGGTGTTTCCGGTCGCCGTCCCGTCCATCCGGAGGCGCTCGGCGACCACTCGTCCGTCGGCGACGATTGCGTCCTGTTCGGCGTCACCTTCGACGGTGTAGACGATACGCGTCTTGCGGTAGTCGTCGGTGATGTACGACGACGCCTGTCCGGAGACTGGCGACGAGAGGAGTTCGTCGTATATCGTGTCGAGGTTGTCGTCTGGGACGCCGTTTCCGTTCGCGTCGTTTCTATCGACGAGCGCCGCGAACTCGGGGTCCTGTGCCGCGTAACTCTGGATGACGGTGACGATGCTCGTCGACTGCGCCCGTCGGTCTTCGGTGACGAACGTCTCCGGCGGGTTCTCGCCGGCGCGGTGAATCATCTCTAGCGAGGAGTCTTCCCGTAACTGCCCTTCGACGTATATCGTCACGCTGTCTCCCTGCGTACTCTCGAAGGTGTCTTCGAGGTAGTTGAGGTCCTTCGTGACGGTGTAGACGCCGGGTTTGAACGGTTCGGGTAGTTGTTGGAGATAGCCGGCTTGTTCTTCCGGCGGGAGGAAGTCTTCCTGTGAGAACGACGTGTCGACACCCGTTCCGTATGCACCGGCAGCGACTGTCGTCACGAGGACGACCACGAGGAAGGCACGTGGCGCGCGCCGGCCGATGACGACACCGACCGAGAGAACGCGTGCGAGATAGCCGCCTTCGGTTCCGAGCGGTGTCGACGCGAACGCGGGCACGCCGTACTTCTGCCGGAGTTGGTCCACGTAGAGTTTCGCCGCCGGCAGGAACACCCCGAAGACGAGGAACGTGAACAGGATACCGACTGCCGCGACGAGACCGAAGTCACGGATGGGTGCGAGGTCGCTCGTGACGTTTGCGAGGAACCCGAGCACCGTCGTTCCGGTGACGATGAAGAACGCCACCGAAAGCTGTCTGACCGTCGTCCGCATCGAGGGGACGGGCGCGACGTCCTTCACCCGCTCTTCGCGGTAGCGGTTGACGGCGTGCAGTCCGAAGTCGATACCGACCGCCAAGAGGAGCGGTGGCACCGCGATGAGCATCTGACTGAACGGGATGTCCGCGAGACCCATGAACCCGAACGTCCAGATAATCGCCAAGCCGAGCGAGACGACGCCGAGTAAGAGGTCGATTGGGTCACGGTAGGCGATGACGAGGAACCCGAAGATGAGAAGCACCGCCGCCGGGACGACGAGCAACAGCGAGTCGGCGATGACGTTCCCCAGTTCACTGGAGATGATACCGCTGCCGAACACGCGGATATCACTGTTGGAGACGGACGTCATCGTCTGAATCTCGAGTTGGATGTCGGTCATCGGACTCGTGCCCGAGGTTCCGGCACTCGACGAGATTCCTGGGACTTCGTGGCTGACGACGCCGATAGTCGAGGACGCGCGGACGGACTCGCGGTTGAAATCGTTGCTCAGAAGCGACGCCACGTTGGGGTTGGCGGTCGCTTGCTTCGCCGCGGCCCGAACCTCAGTGGGCGACGCAGATTCGAGGGCTGCAATCTGTTCGTCGAGTGTCGTCGCCGACGGGTCGAGCGTCCGTGCGACCGTCGAAGCGACACTCGACGCAGTGGTCGCACGGAGGTGCGGACGGTCCATGATGCGCTCTTGGAGGCGCAACATGTCGAGCATCGACTGCTTCGAGAGGACGTTCGAACTCCGTTGGATGAGTTGCGTACTCCCGGTACTCGTCTCGAACGCCGGTGAGAACTCACGGTTGACGTCGTCGAGCGCCTCCTGTGCGGGGGAGTCGTTGGTGAACTGCGAGGTCCCGGCGTCGGTCGAGATGTTTCCGAGGCCGGCCCCGAAGACGAGCGTCAACACGAAGAACAGCGCGACGACTCTGCCGGGGTTCTCGGTGATGTACTCGCCGAGGCGGTCGACGTACACTTCGTAGTCAATCATTGTGGGAGAGAGGTGGGTCGGTTACCGGCGGTACCAGAGGAAGCCAACGATGCCGAGGCCGAGGACGACGACGATGCCGCCGACGAGCGGCATCGAGAGGCCGCCACCACCCGTCGATTCGGTCACGTCGATGGCCACGGGGTAGGAGTCGGAGAGTTTGCGCTCACCGTCTTCGTTCTCGTACTCGAAGTCGATGTCGAACGAGTAGGTCTTCGGACTCGCAGCGGAGCCGGCGGACAGTTCCAGCGGAACCTCGGCCGATTCGCCGGGGGCGAGTTCCTGGATGAACGCCGTGTCGTCGTCGAGCGAGAGCGGACTGTCGGCGAAGGCCTTCGCGTCGATGTTGCGGTAGGTCTCGTCGCCGTTGTTCGTCACGACGAGCGTGACGGTCTCCGAACTGCCCGCTTCGAGCGTTCCGTTCTTCGTCTCCACGCCGAAGAGGTCCTGTTTGGGTTTCACCTCGGCGTTCATCAACAGTGGCTTGGACTGCTGTGTGTCGCCATCTTCGTCGCGGTACTCGACGGTGTAACTCAGTTGCCGCTGCCCGGCGTCTGCTGAGTCGGTCACTTCGACCGAGAAGTCGAAGTCCGCAGACTCACCGTTTTCGAGCGTGCCGAGAGCGTACTCGGTCTCTTTGATGTTCGTGTTGGGGGAGTTCGACGAGACGATAACGACTGCGTCGTGGACTGTCTGCGGTCCGTCGTTCGTGATAGTTCCACCGACCGTCGTCTCACGGCCGACACGGAGCGTCGAGTCGGTCGCTTCGAGCGAGAACGACTGTTCGGCGACCGGCGTCACACCGGTCGCACGGTTCTTCGACTGCTGTGGCACACCGTCTTCGTCTTCGTAGTTGACGACGGCCGAGAGCGCGTACTGTTGGACGGCCGCCGAGGGTGCGACAGTCGTTTCGTATTCGAGGCGGCGCGTCTCGTTGACGGCCCACTCACCGGCGTATCTGCTCGCCGTCGTAGACTGGCCGAACATAACCTCGGCGTTCTGTGACGTGAGCGCGACAGACGAGTCGTAGGCCGTCTGGCTACCGATGTTGCGCATCGTGACGGTCGTCGTCCCACTGCTGCCGACTTGGGCGGTGGTCTCGACGGAGACGATTTGGAAGCGCGGTGCTTCTTCGACGACGACGGTCACGGGGATAGAGACCGATTTCTCTTCTTCGTTCTGGACGTCGCCGTTGTCGCGGACGGACTCGTCGTATTCGAAGGTGGCGACGAGGTTCATGTCGTAGGTGCCCGGTGCGGCGTTTTCTTTGACTGACGCCGAGAACGTCGCCTGACGCTGTGTTCCGTGTGCGATGTCACCGACCGGAAGCGTCGCGGTGTTCACCTCGACGGGTGCGTCACCGGATTCGAGCGTGAGTCGGACGTTGCGTGCGGACCGAACCTGCGCTTCGAGTTTGGCGCGCTCTTGGTCCGACAGCGACGCGGAACTCTCCGAGGAGGAGAACTTCCGGTACTCGGTGTCGCCACCGTAGTTCGTGACCACGACGTTCAGCGACGTCTCTTGGCCAGGAACGAGTTTGTTGCTCGGCGCGTACGCTTGGAGATTCGGTTCACCGACGATACCGGCCATCGCTGGACTCGGGATTGCGACCAAGACGACCAGCAAGACCACGAGTGGACGTGAGAATTTCATGGAGTGGGAAACGGGAGTGTTGAGAGGTGGTTGTGGGGTGTTCGGTGGGTGTTCGGTGGGTGTTCGGTAGGTGTTCGGTGGGTGTTCGGTGGGTGTTCGGTAGGTGTTCGGTGGGTGTTCGGTTGAGTGGTGTGTGGGACACCGAGAGACGTTCACGCCGAGTGAGCCTCGACTGACTGAACGTACAATCAACACGGGTACCGGAGGACCGGATAGATATAAATTGAACGAAACTTCAAAAAACACACTCGAGATTTATTCGAACTCTGTCCGACGCACAGAGTCACTCTTAGTGCTAAATTCGGGGTTTGAGCTGTCTTCACTGAACTCTGCACCCGACGTGTTCGTGTCGTGTTCGACGTCCCTCGTCTCGTCTGCAGACACCTTCTCGGTCGCGAGCTTCGTCGGGACGACGAGGACTGGAACGGTCGTTCGTCGGACGATGCGCCGAGCGACGCCCGTCGCGACGTGTCTGTCGAGTGACCGGGAGGCGTCAGTTCCCACGACGACGAGGTCCGCGCGCGTCTCGTCGGCGTAGTCGAGGAGTTCGGCCGCCGGAACGCCCGTCCGAACGGTGGCCGTGGATTCGACGGCCGCACGGGCCGCCTCGACAGCGACGTCTTTGAGCAGTCGTCGTGCTTCTTCTTCGAGCACGCGGCGCAGTCCCGGTGCGTCAGTAAAGCGGTCGTCGACGACGGCGAGTGGGTCGAGTTTCGCTCCCGTCGCCCTCGCGACAGCGACCGCAGTCGTCGCGGCGGTTCGGCCGACAGGCGAGTCGTCCACGAGGAGTGCAATCGTCTCGTAGTTCGGTGTCGCGTCCGCTTCGGCCGGCACGACCAGTGTCGGTGCCGGCGGGTCGTCCAGCACACGTTCGGTGACAGACCCGACGAGGAATCGTCCGAGACCGGTGTGGCCGTGTCGGCCGACCACGAGCAGGTCTGCGTCACTCCCGGCCTCGGTGACGACCCTCGCTGGTGGACCGTCGACGACCGTCGTCTTCGTCGGAACGTCGGTCGCGAGTGCTTTCCGGGTCACTGTGGCGACTGCTTCTTCCGCTTCGACGGCGCTCTTCGCTCGAACCGAGTCTGCGAGGCGAGCGAGCGTCCGTTCGGGTGCACCAACGGCGGAGACGGCGTGTAGTTCCGCACCGAAGACGCCGGCGAGGTAGAGGGCGTGGTCCGCCGCGCGGACGGCGTTTTCACTTCCATCAGTAGCCAGGACCAGTCGCTCGACGGCGGGGGTCATGAATGCCGATACGTTCGCTGCCGAGAAAACTTCGTCCGCTCGACAGACGCCGAAGACAGGTGCGCTGGAGACTCAGACGCCGATGTACTCCTCTCAGACGCCGATGTACTCTTCGTTGACGACCCAACCGCCCTCGTCGTCGCGGACCATGTACTCGCCGTAGTAGGGGACGCGATTGGCGACGACTGCTTCGTAGGTCTCGCGAATCTCGTCGCGAGTCATCTCACCCATCGGCCGCAGGTCGTCGTTGCGGTTCAGACAGCCTTTGAGGTAGCCGCTGTGTGTCACGCGTACGCGGTGGCAGTTCGCACAGAACTCGGGGTTCTCGACGGGGTCGACGATTTCGACCATCCCCTTGCCGACGTAGTAGCGGCGGCGGTGGTGCATGTCGCGCGTCTCGAAGTCGTCTGCGAGGTCGGTCAACCACCGATGGACGCGGTCGATGTCGATGTTCCACTCCGGTCGTCCGGTGAGTTCGGGCATGTACTGGATGAGTTGGAGTTGGAGGCCTTCGTTCTCCGCGACGTACTCGACCATCTCCTCGACGTATCCGGCCGTCTTGGTGAAGACGACCATGTTGAGTTTGACGGGCGTGAGGCCTGCTTCGACGGCCG
Organism: Haloferax marinum; assembly: GCF_009674625.1. Lineage (GTDB taxonomy): Archaea > Halobacteriota > Halobacteria > Halobacteriales > Haloferacaceae > Haloferax > Haloferax marinum. Next base: position 3,028,022 of record NZ_WKJQ01000001.1, read on the forward strand.
CTTTGACACCTTCCATCACCTTGTCGTACGCGCCGGACTTCGTAATCTGGGCGAAGGCTTCGGGGTCGAGCGCGTCCTGTGAGACGTTTACTCGGTCGAGGCCGGCGTCGACCAGGTCGTCGGCGCGGTCACCGAGGAAGGTTCCGTTCGTCGTCAGCGACGTCTCCATCGAGTCGGGAGTCCGTCGAATTATCTCTTCGAGGTCGGCGCGGAGCATCGGTTCGCCGCCGGTGAACTTCACCTTGCGGACGCCGTACTCTTCGACGACTTCGAGGAATCGAATCACGTCGTCGGCACTCATCTCCTCGTCGGAGGGGTCCATCGGACCGCGCGTGTCGCCCAACCCCTCGTTGTGGCAGTAGACGCAGTCGAAATTACATCGGTCGGTCAGAGAGATACGGACTCCGGTTACCTCACGTCCGAAGTCGTCTACCAGCACCATATCTCGAACTCTGGCAGTGTATGTTGATAAATTCGCTGTCGATTCCAGTGTCGACGTAACTGGTATTGGTTACCATGCGCGGGAGAGAGCCAGCGTTCGTTCCATCTACACATCCGTTTCGAGGTGGTTTCCGTCCCAGCCGTACAAAAGTCGTGTCACCCGTACTACCGGGTGAGACCTTACAAAACCCTTATCGGCCACACCACCGGATGGACGGACATGGACGAATCCGACGTACGTGACCTCTTACGTGCGGTCGAAGACCCCGACCTCGGAGACGACATCGTCTCGCTCGGGCTCGTGAACGCCATCGAAGTCGACGGCGACACTGCCCGCATCTCACTCGCACTCGGGGCACCGTACTCCCCGACGGAGTCGAAAATCGGCCGCCAGATTCGAGAGGTACTCGCCGAAGAAGGTCTCGAAGCGGACCTCACGGCCAAGGTACCGACAGACCGCGCGCCCGAGGAGGAAGTTCTCCCAGGCGTCAAGAACATCATCGCCGTCTCCTCCGGCAAAGGTGGCGTGGGCAAATCGACCGTCGCGGTCAACCTCGCCGCCGGTCTGTCGAAACTCGGCGCGCGCGTCGGTCTCTTCGACGCCGACATCTACGGGCCGAACGTCCCGCGGATGCTCGCCGCCGACGAAGCGCCGCAGGCGACGGAGAACCAGACCATCATCCCACCGGAGAAGTACGGCGTGAAACTCATCTCGATGGCCTTCCTCGTCGGCGAAGACGACCCGGTCATCTGGCGCGGCCCGATGGTTCACCAACTGATTACCCAACTCGTCGAAGACGTCGAGTGGGGCAGTCTCGACTACCTCATCCTCGACCTCCCGCCAGGGACGGGTGACACGCAACTGACCATCCTCCAGACGCTCCCACTCACCGGCGCGGTCGTCGTCACGACGCCGCAGACCGTCGCCCTCGACGACGCCAACAAGGGCCTCCGGATGTTCGGCAAACACGACACGAACGTCCTCGGCATCGTCGAGAACATGAGCACGTTCCGGTGTCCGGACTGTGGCGGCAGTCACGACATCTTCGGCGCGGGTGGCGGCCGCGACTTCGCCGCGGCGAACGACCTGCCGTTCCTCGGTGCACTCCCACTCGACCCAGCCGTCCGCGAGGGCGGCGACGGCGGGAAGCCAATCGTGCTCGAAGAAGACGACGAGACGGCCGACGCGTTCCGCGTGATGACCGAGAACGTCGCCGACATGACGGGTATCATCCAGCGTCGGCGGGTCAGTCAGCAATGAGCGACGGCGGCCAGTCTCCCCCGGACGCTGACGAGGTAGACTGGGAGATGGCCCCCGACTCTGACGCCGAGTTTCCAGAAGACTCCGAGAAGGTGGCGTTCCTCCGGGAGATTGCCGACGACATCTACGGTGACTCCTCGGAGAGTCGGCAGGTGTCGGCCATCCTCTACCGCGTCAGCGACCTGTACGACGCCGACGGCGACACCTCACCCGAGGAGATTTACCTCAACGTCCGCCACATCATGGACATCAAGTCCCAAGGCGGCCTCGACCGCTGAGTCACGTCGGTCGTCTCTCGTCCACCAGCAGACCGTTCTGCGTTCACTTTCACTCACTCGCCAGTGCCGATTTGCGCGCTAGCACAACACACGCCTCACGAGACGACAGTCTCTGCGGATTTCACTTTCACTCTGCATCCATGGCTCGCACTTTACACGCGTCACAGCGACAGTGTAGACGAGATGGGAACTGACACGCTCTCGGCGTGTCCGCGACTCGAACCCGGTGTGACGCTGCTCCGTCGCTCCGGAGAGACACCCAACGCGCTCTACCGACTGGTCACTGCCGAACTCGCTCGGCGGCAGGGGAGCGCTTACTGGGTCGACTCGCGGAACGACGCCGTCACACACGCGCTCTACGACCACGCACAGTCCAGACGAACACTCCGCGGCCTCCGAATCGCACGGGCGTTCACCGCCTACCAACACCACGAACTCGTCTCGTCGCTTCCGGGTCGTATCTCGTCGCGGACGTCGCTCGTCGTCGTCCCGCGACTCCCGGCGCTCTATCGCGACCCGGACGTCCCGGATGGTGAGGCGCGGACGCTCTTCGAAGCCTCCCTGACCATCCTCGACGCGCTCGCGGAATCGCTGTCGGTCCCCGTCCTCGTCACCGCCCGCGCGGGGACAGACGACGTGTTCACCGACGCTCTGACCGACGCCGCAGACCGAACTATCGAGTCTCACGATACCCGCGAAGGCGTCGCATTCGCCGGCGACGACGTGCAGACGCTCGTCTACCACCACCGCGACTACTGGCAGACGACGATTCCGTACTGGGTCGAACTACTCGGTGTCGCACCCGAAGAAGACCTCGCTCACGTCGGCCCGGCGTCCATCACGACACTCGACGCGGTGGCGATGGAGGGCTGCTGATGGGCCGGACGAATCCGACCTTCCGCGACGCCCTCCGTCGCTACCGGGAGTCGTGGGCACCGTTCCGTCGCGCTCTCCGCGCCGAGGACAAAGCCGATTTCGACCGGTTGTTCTCGCGTGCGAGCGAGCACGCCGCCGCGGCAGGCAACGCGAACCCCGCCGACCCGCACCGCGCAGTCGTCCTCTCGATGCTCCTCTCACAGGAACGCGAACTGCGTCGCCTCCGTGAGCGCGTCGACAGTACCCAACAGACGGACGAGTAACCGTGTTCGCGGTCGATTTCGACGGTGACGACGTCGTCGAGTGGTATCTGACCGACGGCGGTGCCCGGCCGCGACGCGTGACCGACTACACACCCGTGTTTTACGTCGCCGGTCCGGAGTCGGTCCTCGCTGCCCTCGAACGCCGACTCTCCGCCGACCCTGCTGTCGCCGCGGTCGGATACGACCGACTGTACCCCCGCCTCGACTCGCGCGAGCGAACCGAGGTGCTCCGCGTCGCAGTCGTGGCCCCCCGAGGTGTTCGTCACCTCGCCCGCCGACTCCGTGACGACTTGCTCGGTCGCGTTCCACCCGGCGACGTTCGCTTCTACAACGTAGACCTCTCCCCCGGATTTCGCTACTGCGTACAGACGGACACGCCACCGATACCAGCTCGCCGTCCCCGTACACTTCGGCTCTCGCTTCCGCAGAAATCGCTCGCAGACGGCGACCTTTCGGCGCTCTCTGTCGGCGGCGACCCGGTCGATGGCGACGAACAGGAGTGTGTGGAAGCGGTGGCCACCACACTGGCCGAACAGGACCCGGACGTACTCGTCGTGAGTTCGGCACGTCTCTTACCTCTCCTCCGTGACCGCGCGGCGGCGCTCGGCGTCGACTGCCCGCTCAGTCGCGACCCAGAGCGCGGAGTCGAACGACTCGCTGGCGAGAACACCGTCGTGAGTTACGGGACGGTTCGACACTCGCCGGCTAGATACGCGGTTCCGGGGCGGGCTATCGTCGATACAGGAAACAGCTTTCTCTGGGCCGAGTCGCGACTCGACGGGCTGTGTTATCTCGTCGAGCGCTCGTGGAAACCGCTTCAGGAGGCGTCGTGGGCGAGCATCGGAAACGTCCTGACGGCGATGCAGATTCGCGAGGCGATGGCGCGGGGCGTGCTCGTTCCGTGGAACAAACGCCGGCCGGAGACGTTCAAGTCGGTCGAGACGCTCCACGCCGCCGACCGAGGCGGGTTCACGTTCGACCCGAAAGTCGGCCTCCACGAGGACGTGGTCGAACTCGACTTCGCCTCGTTGTACCCCCGAATCATCTGCGAGTGGAACATCTCGCCGGACACGCTCGGATGCGACTGCCACGCCGGGCGCGCCGATATCCCCGAACTCGGCTACACCATCTGTGACCATCGTGGGTTTCTCCCCGACGTACTCGAACCACTCCTCACCGACAGACAGCGCCTCAAACGGGAGATTCGCGAGGCCGAGACAGGAGGTGACGAATCCGCTGCCGCGTCGGCGCGAGCGAAATCTGGCGCGATAAAGTGGGTCCTCGTCTCGTGTTTCGGCTATCAGGGCTATCGGAACGCGAAGTTCGGCCGTATCGAGTGCCACGAAGCCATCAACGCCGTCGCCCGCGACCTGCTCTTGCGGGCCAAAGAGACGGCCGAAGCAGGCGGATGGCGCGTCGTCCACGGCATCGTGGATAGTCTCTGGTTGGCCGCGACGCGCGAGGACCCGGAGTCGCCCGAGGCTATCGCTGCCACCGTGACCGACGACTGTGGAATTCCGCTCGAAGTCGAAGCGACCTACGACTGGGTGTGTTTCGTCCCGACGCGGGAGATGGACCGCGGCGCGCTCACGCGATACTTCGGCCGAACGAGGGATGGGAGATACGTCTACAAAGGCATCGAGATTCGCCAGCGAAGCACACCCGAGTTCGTCGCGGACGCCCAGCGCGACCTGATTGCGACACTCGATAGACACCGCGACTCGGCGGCAGTCTGTGACCGACTCGTCAAACACCGCGCTCGACTCCGTCGACAGGACGTTCCGACCGACCAGTTGTTCGTGACGAGTCGTCTCTCGCGTGCGCCCGACGACTACGACCGAAACACGCTCGTTGCCGCCGCTGGGAAGCGTTCCGAATCGCTCGGCGTGCCCCGCGAACCGGGCCAGTCCGTTCGGTACGTCGTCGCCAACGAGGACGGCCGCGGCACCGACCGAGTCCGACTCGACTTCGAACATCCCGGTGTCGATGCTGTCGATACGTCCTACTACGACCGCCTGTTGATTCGAGCGACAGAGAGCGTCGTCTCGCCACTGGGATGGGACCGAACTCGGATTCGGCGGTATCTCTCGCCGGGGCGGGATGCGTCGTTGTCCGCGTTCGACTGAGCGCAGCGAAGTCGGGCACGTGAGACAGTAGTCTCACGGAGTTCGATTGAACGTAGTGAAATCGAGCATGCCGAGCTGTGCTCGGCAGCGTTCGACTGAGCGACTACGACACCGCCTGTACAGACCGAGTCGGTTTTGCTTCCACAGTCGAACGTAGGGGCGTGGACGCACACCAACGCCAGTTCCGGAACCCCTTCTCGATGGACACCGACTGCACCAACTGCGACGCCCTCTGTGAGGCCCGCGAGCAGGTCGTTCACGGGTACGGCGATGTGGGTGCGGAGTTCCTCTTCGTCGGTGAGGCACCGAGCGCGGCCGCAGAGCGAACCGGCGTCCCCTTCACCGGCGACGATGCGGGCGAGCGAGTCCAACACATCCTCGCCGAACTCGGCTTTTCTCGGTCCGACCCCGACGCCGAAGAACCCGACGTGCAGAACGTCTTTCTGACCTATCTCACTCGCTGCCGACACCCAGACCGCGGGCCGACAGACAACGAGATAGCGACGTGTGAACCCTTCTTGAACGCCGAGATTCGGATGATAAACCCGCACATCATCGTTCCCGTGGGACAGGCCGCACTGGAGGCGCTCGCGTTCGATTACACCACGCGCTCCGCGGACAGTTTCGACGTCGAAGCCGAACACGCGACGACCATCCGCGGCCGCGGGTTCGAACTCGTCCCGATGATGGAGCCTGCCGAACAGACCGACGCAGACACCGACGCGTTCGTCGAACACGTCACCGAGTCCGTCTTCGGGCGCGATTACCGCCAGACGAAAGGCCGTCGAAGCCGCTGAACCGGGCACGGGGAAGCGGCGGGTTCAAGGGTTCGCCGGCGTGAGATGAGGGTATGACCGTCATCGCCGTTCTCGCAGAACCACCGCGACCCGGATTGGTGCTTCCGGACCTCGCGGAGACGAGTCCGCTCACGGAACAAGAGGCCGCGGAGTTCTACACCGCGATGCTCAAAGACATCTGCGTCGCAGTCGAGCGGTCCGGCGGCGACCTCCTCGTCAACTACCGTACCGACGACGACGTCCCAGACGAGTTCGTCACCGACCACTCCTCGGAAGCGGAGATTCGGAGCGTCGTCGCAGAGGCACTCGGCGGCACCGACGGCGTCCGGTTCGAACCGCAGGTCGGGTCCACGTTCTCTGCCCGTGCCGGCAACACCGTCACACATCTACTCACCAACGAAGAGGTTCACTCGGTCGCTGTCGTCCGCCCCAACGTCCCGCAACTGGGCCGGACGCACATCGATAGCGCGGCGATGAAACTCCGCAGTACGCCCGTCGTCCTCGGCCCGACGACCGAAGGTCGGACCTTCTTCTCGGGGTTCCGCGAACCGATAGACTTCACCGACGCCTACGACGAACCCGAAGTCGAGACGCTCGCAGCGCGTGCTGACGACGCCGAGTTGGGACTCGACTACACCCAGATGCTGCCGGTCGTCGAGACGGGTGCGGACCTCGCGACGCTCGTTCCGATACTTCGCTCACGCGTCGAAGCAGAACGCGTCGTCCCCGAGCACACGACGACGTTCGTGTTCGAAGCAGGACTTCGCGTCGAATCGACCGACGGGGTTCTCGAACTCGTCCGCGATTGAACGAGAACGACAGGTCTTAGGTACCTGAATAGAAAGTGTCGGCCGAAGGTGGGATGGCGGAGCGGCCTAACGCGCCTGCCTTGAAAGCAGGTTTCCTCACGGAATCCTGGGTTCAAATCCCAGTCCCACCGCATTCTGACGCGAACTACCCGGCGAGCACCGCGTAGCGTGTGTGCTCGCCCTCGTGAGCGTCGAATCGGTGCCAGACTGGGATTTGAGCAGCGAGCAACGCGGAGCGTTGCGAGTGAGTTCAAATCCCAGTCCCACTCCCCCACAGCAATCCCAGTCCCACCGCGACCACTCACCTCCCAAGAGACCGGTTCCAACAGGGTTTACGGGCCAGTGAACCAACCTCGACCATGGACGCTAACGAGTCACAGTCGGACCCATCGACTCCGCTATCGGGAGAACTCGTCCGACACGGGACGGGCGTGAACTCGAACCGAGCGTTCCCGACGAACAGCTATCCGTCCTCGCTCGACCCGTTCGTGCTGTTCGAGCAGTTCTACATCGACCCAGACACGGGATTTCCGATGCATCCTCACCGCGGGTTCGAAATCGTCTCCTACATGCTCGACGGCGGGATGGACCACGAGGACTCTCTCGGCGTCTCGAACACTGCCTCCGAGGGAGACGCCATGCGAATCACGACCGGACGCGGCATCCGTCACTCGGAGTTTCCGGCGGACGGTCGGGGCTGTACGGGGCTGCAGCTCTGGGTGAACCTGCCGCGCGCCGAGAAGGACGTCGAGCCAGACTACGTCGACGCCACGGCCGACCAGCTCCCCACAGAAGAACGAGACGGTGCCACGGTGACGACAGTCGTCGGCGATGGGTCGCCCATCGACCTCCTCACGCCGATGGAGTACCTCGACGTCGTCGTCACCGATTCGTGGACGTGGTCGATGCCGGACGGGTGGGCAGGGTTCCTCTACGGTATCGAGGGTGAGGGGACAGTCGACGGTGCGGCGTTCGCCGGAGGCGACGTCCTCCCGGTCACCGACGCGCGACCCGTCGAACTTCAGACCGATGGAACACTCCGAGTCGTCGTCATCTCCGGCCGACCACACGGCGAACCGATTCGCCAGCGTGGTCCGTTCGTACTGTAGCCCGGTCGACCGGCAGACGAGAACGCCGTCGACGAGAACGCCATAGGGGACGTCCGTTCAAAGACACGGATACGACTCAGTCGTCTACCCCGCTGAGAACCCCGTCGTCCTCACGTGGGCCCACAACTGACGGCCCGGACTGGGTGCTGAAATCACCTCGGCGTGCCACCCCTGCCCATCGCCGATATCCGAGTGCGGCGAGTATCACGAGCGGCCAGACGAACGTCATGACCTCGGTGACTGGCGCGCCACTCTCGGTGAACGTCACGACGAGTTGTGTGTTGAACGTCCCGTGGAGGACGCCAGTGAACACCAGATTCCGTGTGAGTTCGTAGAGGATGGCGAAGAACAGTCCGATTACGAAGAGAACCGTGACAGAGGGGACGAGCTCAGAGACGGACAGACCCTGAATGACGAGGCGTTGCGGGATGTGCCAGAGGGCGAATATCACCGTGACGACGAGAACCCCCGCCGCTTTCCGCACTCGGTTCGACCCGCCACCGAACAGTGCGACGAACTTGTTCTGGAAGTATCCACGGAAGGCGAGTTCTTCGATTGGACCGACGAAGGCGAGTTGGCTGACGACCAGGGTCGCCCACGTGACGGCAGTCACCGTAGGTGGAAGGCTGAACACGACGGTCTCACTGGTGGTGGCGGCACCCAGGAGGTTTGCACCGCCCCAGATTGCGACGACTAGGAGGACGCCCGGAACCACGTTTTGGAGCGAGAGACCGACGTCAGACGGCCGGAGTTCTTCTCGATAGAGCGCACCGAGCGCGATGAGACCGATCGCGCCGTACGCGACGGCGAAGTAGAGGATGCGCTCGACAGGTGACATCGGACCGACACCGACGAATCGCTCGGCGAACAGCACGGCGACTGTCGTGACAGCCATGGTCGCGACGAAGAACACCACAGGCGGAACGAGTCCACCCTCGAACCGTATCGTCGGCGACGGGTGCGACGTCTCGGCGTCGTTCATGTGTGTAGAGAAGTAGCCGGAGAAAATGTAAATTCGATATCATTCTCTCGAACTGAGAGTCACCACACAAGATGAGACAGAGAGGGTTCGCATGACAGATACCAACAAATGCGTAACGGCTTTGAATCGGCCTCCCAATCGTCGGGTATGGATTGGCCACACGACCCGGACGGCGAAGAAGGGAGCGAAGGTGGACGGAAGTACGGCCAGGCAGTCATCGCGAAGAAAGTCGACGAAGACGAAGACTTTCCGCTGAACAAAGCCGAGTTCGTCGACGAGTTCGGTGACGACCCGATTCGACTCGACTACGAGCGCGTCGTTTCGCTCGCAGACATCTTCGAGCACGTCGAAGGCGAGGAGTTCGGTGACTTCGTCGAACTCCACAAGGCCGTCGGGAAGGCCATGCGCGAGAACGACTTTTGGTTCTACGAGGGCGCTGACAAGTTCGTGAAGGGCAAGAAAGCGTAACTACAGCGAAGCACTGTTCTTTCGGCTCGACGCGACCGCTTAGTCGTCAGCCACGTCGAAGTCGGTCCGCTCTTTGACTTCCTGTTCGATTGCTTCGCGTTCCCACGTCCGCGTCTCGTCACCTTCGACTTCGGCTTGGACTTTCTCCTCGAGGAGCGTGACCGCGACACTGTTTGCTCCCTCGGGGATGATGAGGTCTGCGTGTTTCTTCGTCGGTTCGATGAACTGCTCGTGCATCGGCTTGACCGTCGAGAGATATTGGTCGATGACGCCCTGTAAGTCGCGGCCGCGGTCGATAGCGTCGCGCTGAATACGGCGAAGTATTCGAACGTCCGCGTCCGTCTCGACGTAGAGACGCAGGTCGAGCATCTCGTTGACGTCCTCTTCGTAGAGCGCGAGAATCCCTTCGAGAATGATGACGTCGGTGGGTTCGACGGTCACACGCTCTGGTTTGCGGTTGTGGATTTCGAAGTCGTACTGCGGCATCTCGACAGCACGACCTTCCAACAGCTCCGCCAGTTGCTCGCGCAAGAGGTCCCACTCGAACGCAGACGGGTGGTCGTAGTTCGTCTCCTCGCGTTCGGCCATGTCGAGATGACTCTGGTCTTTGTAGTAGTTGTCAATCGGAATCCGCGTCACAGACTCACCGACGTTTTCGGTAATGAGTCGGGCAACGGTGGTCTTTCCGGCACCACTGCCCCCGGCGATGCCGATGACGAACGACGGGATAGTCATCTCTCCAAAGAGACCACGCAACGGGTTTGAACGCAGCGATTTCCGCGTTGACCAGTGTCGTATTTAATACATACTGTACGACGATGACAGACAGACGGCGTTCGTACTACGGTCTTCCGCAATACCCACTGATTTCGAAACTCAGGGAGTTAAATTTATAAGGAGGAGTTGCTATTGGCTCACACATGGTACGTGATATCGTACGCCGCGACTTCCTCAAGGGAGTGGGAGCCGCGGGCGCGGCAGGCTTGACTGGACTATCTGGATGTATCGGTGGCGGAGGCGGTTCCGCTGGACCTGACGGACTCGTCGTCATTGGGTACCCCGAGAGTGGTATCCAACTGTTCCGTGACTACTACAGCGCCTCCGACGGAAGCGAGGAGATTCTCGTTCCTGACGGACTGCGTTCCGGGTCGATGCCCGGACAGGTCGGTAACGAGATGTCGAACGTGACCGGAACGGCACCGGCGGCAGGTGGTCCGAACCAGTCGACGTTCACCCAACTGTTCGAAGACGAATACGACGCTGCACCCGGCGTCTTCACGTCGCAGTGTTACGACTCCGTCGCGATTCAGCTTCTCGCGAACGCCGCGGCCGGTGAGAACTCCGGTCCGGCTATCAAGGACCAGATGCGCCGGATGGCGAACCCCGGCGGCACTGTCATCGGCCCCGGCGACCTCGTCGAAGGTATCGAACTGGCCGCAAACGGTGAAGACATCGACTACCAGGGTGCGTCTTCCTCGGTCAACTTCGACGCGAAGGGTGACCCGGCAGAGGCAGCCTACGCCATCTGGGAGTTCGACGCAGCGAACGACTCCACGACCGAAGTCGACAAGCAGAGTTTCCAGGGTGCGAACCCCGGCGGTGACGGCCCGGCCGCAGACAGTGGCCCCGGTGGCTCCGACCGCGAGATGTCTGTCGGTATCCTCCTCCCCGAGACCGGCGACCTCGCAGCAGTCGGGCAACCGATGATTCAGGCCGCACAGATTCCGGTCAAGCAGGTCAACGAAGCGAACCCTGCAGGTCTCAGCGTCACTGCTGAAATCGAAGACACGCAGACGTCCCCGGACGCTGGTGTCGCTGCCGCACAGTCGCTCGTCTCCGCAGGCGTGCCCTCGGTGTGTGGGTCGGCGTCGTCCGGTGTGAACGTCCCTGTCTCACAGCAGGCGTTCATCCCGAACCAGATCGTCGGCTGTTCGCCGTCCTCGACGGCACTGTCCGTCTCGGACCTCGACGACAACGACTTCATCTTCCGGACTGCACCGTCTGACTTCCTGCAGGGCCGCGTCATGGCACAGGTCATGTCCGACCGCCTCAGAGTCGACACCGTCTCGACGCTGTACGTCAACAACGACTACGGCCAGCAGCTCTCCGAGCGCTTCTCGAACGTCTTCGCGGACGAGTTCGACGGCGAAGTGTACAACCAGACTGCCTTCAACATCGGGGAGTCCTCGTACTCCTCCGTCATCGAGACGGCGCTCTCCGGTCCGGAATAAGCCACGACCAGACCCGACTTTTCTTTCGACGCCACACGGTGAGCGACAGCCCCGTTCATCGAGACGGCTCAGTTGAAACCCTCAGTTGCTGATAGTTTGTCGAGGCCGTGCTGAATAGAGCGCGCAAGTCGGTCAGCAAAGGCATGATAAACACCTGACTCTAATTGAGGGTATGAAAATAAGCAAAGAAGACCTTCACGGTGTGTTAATGATTTTTGGGATACTAACGCCCGGAGCGTTTATCTTCATCTTTGCTGGGAATCTGGCGGGAGCATTCCCTGAGTTTGAGCTTTCAGTCTCATTTCTAAGGGGATACCTGATTTCGGTGACCCTATTCTGCACACTATTATCGCTCATGTGGATTCTGATCAACCACAGCTCCTCGAAATATATCAACTGAATTGAGCGGTAGTCTCTTGCATCGGACGGAGCGTCTTGATGTGCGAGATGCATCCTCTAAGTCTTGCACGGTTTTTCTGACAGCGTTCGGTGAGGTCTCTGTGGCCGTGCTGAATACAGCGCGCGAGTCGACCACTCACCGAAATCCCGTTGCTCTGGTGAGCACAGAATACTTATCAGTTTAGATGATGTTCATTGTTCGTTTATGTATTCACGAGAACGGGACGGTCACGAACACGGTGTATCACGTGCCACCATCAGTCGACGAAAGCTGCTCGCGATAGGCGGTATCGCTGTAGTCGGTGGGCTCAGTGGGTGCCTGAATCGAGTTGCCTCTGCCGTGACGAACACGGGTGCGTCGCCTGCAGCGGTGTTCGCGGGTGCCGGTGGAAGTGGCGGCAGCATCGCGCTCACCGAACCACGTGTAACTCGATTGACTCCGATACTGAAGGGCGAAGCCAGAGGTTTCTCAGGAGAAGTCGAACTGGAAGGCTGGGTGACCGCATCCACGGCCATGGCGCAGAACCACAACTCCTCGCGGAGTAACCGGACTCAACCGGTCGCGGTAGATGGTGATGCTGACGATGACGGTCTCGGTGATGGCACTGAAGACGCGGATGAGGAACTGGAGCTCATCCACGAGTACCTAGGCGGTGAGGCCGTCGTTGCTGAGCGGTTCACTGTTGCACTTCCAGACGCGGAGATTCCGGGTGGGAATGGGAGTCTTCGAGAGGCGGTGACGCCGGAGCGACTCATTGAGTATCTGATGGGTAACGGTGAAGGCACTGACCATGCGTGGGGACGCATTAATTCGGCTGCTGATGGAGGCGGCGACTGTGATGATGACGACGCCAGAATCACTCCGGGAACGGTGTGCGGTCCCTCGCCTCACTTCGTTGCAGATGTGACGGGACCGGTGTCGACGGGCGGCGGACTCGAAGCCTTTCAAGCGAGTGACGGCACACTGCTCATCTCGAACGCACCAGCGGTCGAACGAGGGGCGTCGGTGCTGGTGTGTCCGGCTGAGGGCGAGGCGTACGAACCGGCGAACCTGCGTTCGTGGGGGGCACAAGCAGACGATGTACCGACCAGCACGACACATCAGGGCAGGCTCAACGGAATGATTGTCGCGCAGGTGACGGTCCAGCCGCCGGGATGTCCGCACCCGTTCCCGGCACTGTTCTATGTGGGCCAGTCTGTAGTTGACGAGGAGCTTATCTACTCGGGCGGCTGGATTATCGACGATTCGTCTCTGTACGAGGACGCGTTCACGCTGCTCACAATGGTTGATTCTGCTCCAGTCGTCGGCGTCGACGTTGGTGACCTCGACGGAGATGGGCTCGACGATGTGGTCGTGGCGCGTGGGGATACGAGACGCCGGATAGTCATGCGTCGACGGCGGGGAGCGCGAATCGACGACGGCCCTGTCGATGAACTGGTCGAACGAGGAGTGCTCTCTGAGGAAGGCCACCAGGGGAATGATTCGGTCGTCCGAAAGAAGCCGGGTGGTCGAAGACTGGTAGAAGAGGACGGTTACGTGCTGACGCACCTTGCGTTGGACGCACCCGTTCTCCATCTGGTCAACGCGGACGGGGCATCGAACGAAGTAAAATTCAAAGCAGGTGCCGAGCTGTCGAAAGGTGTGAACTGACCGACCACGACGGAGCCCCGGCGCTCGTCCCCTGTCGACGTGGATATCACAGCCGGATGGTCGTCGCAGCCAAGGAAACGTCCTGCTGCATACACCCTCTGTCTGTGTCACGCGAGTTCTGTCAGAAGTTGGTGATTTCGACAGAATGAACGAGTGCTTCCGCTAGCGCGTCAGCGTCGGAAAAAATGGAATTCGGGGCGTGGGGTTATCCGCCGAGGAAGTCCTGTCTGACCTGTTCGTCTTCGAGGAGCGCAGTTCCGCGGTCCATGTAGCGGTTCTGCCCGTTCGCGAGGACGTACCCACGGTCACAGCGTCGAAGCGCCTCCTTGGCGTTCTGTTCGACCATCAGGATGGCCGTGCCAGCCTCGTTGATTTCGTCGATTTTGTCGAACATCTCCTCGACGAGGTCGGGTGCGAGACCCGCAGACGGTTCGTCCAGCAAGAGCAGGTCGGGGTCGAGCATGAGCGCCCGGCCCATCGCGAGCATCTGCTGTTGTCCGCCAGACATGGTTCCTGCCTTCTGGTGTTTCCGCTCTTCGAGGATGGGGAAGCGGTCGTAGACCGCGCGCATCGCGTCCTGTGGCACGTCGTCGAGGATGTACGCGCCCATCTCGAGGTTCTCTTCGACCGTCAGCGTCGGGAAGATGTTGTCGTTCTGTGGAACGTACCCGATGCCGACGTGGATGATATCTTCGGGTCGCCGACCGGTGATGTCCTCGTCTTGGAACTGGACCGTCCCACCCATGTGGGCAGTCAGTCCGAAGACGGACTTCATCGTCGTCGACTTGCCGGCCCCGTTCGGGCCGACGATGGTGACGTACTCGCCGTCGAAGACGTCCATGTCGACGTCGGTGAGAATCTGCAGGTCGCCGTATCCGGCGTCGAGGTTGCGGACGCGCAACAACCAGTCGCTGCGGTCTTCGACGCCCGCACCGCTCGTCGCGTCGGTGTTCGCGTCGACGCTCATACGGTTCCTCCGAGGTAGGCTTCGATGACTTCCTCGTTGCTCCGGATGTCGTCGGGCGTGCCCTCCGTGAGGACCTGACCCTGGTGGAGCACGATGACGTGTTCACAGTTGTTCATGATGAGATCCATGTCGTGTTCGACGAGCAGGAACGTGTAGCCCTGTTCGCGAAGTTCGTGGACGTGTTCGAGTAGCTTCTTTTCGAGTGTCGGGTTGACCCCGGCGAACGGTTCGTCGAGGAGGAGCATGTCGGGGTCCGTGAGGAGTGCCCGAGCCATCTCCAGCAGTTTCCGCTGGCCACCGGAGAGGTTGCCCGCGTACTCGTGTGCGATGTGGTCGATGTCGAAGAAGTCGAGGACTTCCCAGACACGTTCGAGAAGTTCCTCTTCTTGTTCGCGGACGTCGTCGCGGAGCACCGGCGTGACCGACCGCCAGAGCGCCTCACCTCGCTGGTGTTTCGGCGCGAGCATCATGTTCTCGAGGACGGTCATGTCGCTCAGTTCACGAGCAATCTGGAACGTCCGAACCATCCCGCGGTTCGCGATTTCGTGGGGCTCGAGTCCCGTGATGTCCTCGCCGTTGAACGTGACAGTTCCAGCGTCGGGTTTGAGCATCCCCGTGATGAGGTTGAACGTCGTCGATTTTCCGGCCCCGTTCGGACCGATAAGACCCGTGAGTGTCCCGGCTTCGACTTCGAAGGACGCGCCGTCGACAGCGGTAATCCCACCGAAGGACTTTCGCAGCCCTTCGACCTGAAGCGGGAACTGCTCTGTCGTATCGACACCGGACGCGAACGCACCAAGTGCGTCGTCGTCGACTTTGTTCGCAACGTCGTCGACTGACGGGTTCGATGCGTCACTCATCGTCGACACCTCCGTTAGACTCGCGGTCTACCGTGCTGTCACCTTCGTCGACACCGCCATCGGTACGAACCGACTCGTCGGCACCACCGTCGGCGGCCACCATCGACTTCGGACGCGACAGTGGGATGACGGAGGCAGTCTCCTTGCGGTGGCCGAGGAGCCCTTCTGGCCGGTTGTGCATCAGCCAGATGAGCACCAGACCCATCACGACGAGTTGGAGTTGCCGAATGCTGTCGATCGTGTAGAGTAAGAACGGAACAGGGTCGAACGAGCTGATGAGCGGCGAAATCGCCTGCCCGAACCCAGAGGGTGAGTCGAGGTTGGGGAAGACGGTACTCACGAGGTTCTGGAAGTAGCGCGGGCCCTGGTAGAGAACCGCGGCGAACACTGCACCGCCGAGGACGCTGCCGGTGTTCGACCCCGCACCGCCGATGATGAGGGCAATCCAGACGAAGAACGTCACGCGCGGCCGGAAGAAGTTCGGCGTCACGGCACCCTGCGGCATGAGCCAGAGGATCCCGGCGAGGCCCATGAGGGCACAACCGAGCATGAACGACTTGATTTTGAAGCCGTCGGTGTTCTTCCCGAGCGCGTTTGCGACGTCTTCGTCTTCGCGAATCGCCTTCAGCACGCGGCCGAATGGCGACTCACCGGTCCGCTTGAGCAGCCAGTAGAACGCCACGACGAAGCCGAGGAGCAACAGGCCGTAGATGAGGCCATCGACGACCGGTTTCGGATTCGTCGGAACGATTGCTCTGAACGCGTCGACGAGGCCATTGTAGACTCCCCAGAGACCGAACGCTTGGAACAGTGCTTCGAGTGGTGGCGTGAAGTCGAGGATGAGCCCCGACCCGCCACCGAATCCGACTCTCGTCCCCATGAGGGAGAACGCCTGCAGGTCTCCCGAGAGGAAGCTAAACCGGACGATTTCCGACATCGCGATGGTCACGATGGCGAGATAGTCTGCCCGCAACCGAAGCGCCGGTAAGGCGACCACGAATCCGAGTATGGCGGCCGCGAGCATCCCGGCGAGGATGCCGACCCAGAGCGGGAGCCCGAGCCCACCGACCTGTGCAGCACCACCGGCAACGTACAGCGGTTTCGAGACCAGGGCCATCACGTACACACCGACGGCCATGAAGCCGACGATACCGATGTTGAACAGCCCCGTGTACCCCCAGTGGAGGTTGAGCGCGAGCGACAGCATCGCGAAGACGCCGATGTAGAACGTCAGCGTCGCGATGGAGTTGAGTTGACCACGCAGGTCGTACCCGAGTCCGATACCTGCCAGAAGGTACAGCAGGTACGCAGACGCGAGGACCAGAACGATGAGTCCCGTGTCGCCACCCGGAACGCGGGCGGTGATGTCTTCTTTGACGCTCATGCGGTCGACCTCCCACTAAAGAGACCGGACGGCTTCACGAGCAGGATGACGATCATCACCACGAAGGCTGCTGCCCGAGCGAACGCCGACGGAATCCACAGAACCGACATCGACGCGGTCAGTCCGATGACGAGGCCGCCAGTAATCGCTCCGTAGATGGAGCCGATACCGCCGAGGATGACGGCCGCGAAGATGAGAAGCAGCAAGAGCCACCCATCGTTGAATCCGAGCGTGCCCTTCCAGAGGACGAACATGTAGCCGGCGATGCCAGTGAGACCGCCGCCGATAATCCACGTCGAGCGAACGACGCGTTCGGTCGGAATGCCGGTGATGAGTGCGAGGTCCTTGTTGTCTGCCATCGCACGCATGGCCTTCCCGAGTTTCGTCCGCTGCAAGAGCAGGTGGACGCCGATCATCAACCCGGAGGCGATGACGAGAAGGGTGATGTCGTGTGCGTCGATGAACACCGTTCCGTCGACGAAGTACAGACCAACAGATGGTGGCTGAGCCGTCGTGCCACGAACGTCTGACCCGAAGACGAACTGCATCATGTACCGGAGTGCGAAGGCGACACCGATACTCGTGATGAGCAGCGTGATGCCGTCTTCGTTACGCACCGGTCTGAAGATGAATCGGTCGACGCCGAGCGACAGCGCGATGGCGAACCCACCGGCGACGACGATGCCGGCGACGACTGCCAGCGGCGTCGACAACATCCCGATACCGAGGGACCCACCGTAGACGGAGCCACCCGCACCGACCAACAGCAGTGCACCGATGTCTGCACGGCTGAGTCCGGCGATGAGATACGTCGTCGCCCACCCAGAGAACGCGCCGGCCGTGATGTAGTCACCGTGTGCGAAGTTCGCGAAGTTCAGAATACTGTACGTCATAGACAACCCGATGCCCGCGAGGCCGATTACGAGCCCCCGCATCAGACCGTCCCAGACGAGCGTGCCAATATCGGCAAACTGCGTCTGCCCAGTTGCTAGCCCGAGGAGGAGGTCACCGAGCAGTACTGCTGCGATGACTCCCAGTACGAGCGCGAACGGACGCTCGATGGCCAAGGCCCTCCCGCGGGAGTAGGTTTCGGCGATACCCATTGATAACTATCCTCATGGTATGAGGGGCCGATTAACAGACATAAATCTTTCTTATGCGGTTGCAGTCGAATATGGCAGTTGACTAACTGCGGGACCGCGATTGGACGCACCGGAGCAGGGTGAGCGATACTTAAAAGGACTCTCGCGGGCCATAGTGGCGGTATGCGGGTCTCAGTCGCAGAGATGTCTGCCCTCGACACGCTCTCTGACCTGTGGGTCGAACTAGCCAACGGACAGCGTGCGTTCGGGTCACATCTCTTCGCAGGCGCGAATCGGACACCGATTCGGGTATCGTTGGCCCGTCACATCACCTTCGACGGCGTCCTGGTCGCACACGACGAGAGCGACGACATCGTCGGGTTCGTCATGTTCGAAGTCGAGTCCGGGACGTACGAACAGGACGTGACTCGCGGCACCGTCAGCAACCTGTTCGTCGTTCCAGAGAGACGCGGCGAGGGCGTCGGGAGTCGGTTGCTCTCTGCGGCCGAAGAACGCCTCCGCGACGCCGGGGCCGAAGTCGTCGGCCTCGACGTCATGGCGGCCAACGAATCCGCCCGCAGATTCTACCGACGCCACGGCTATCGTCCGCATCGAATCGAACTGGAGAAATCGATACAAAACGATACACACTCAAAGGAGGACCGATAATCGGAAGACGCGCCAGGAGAGCATGGGCGGTTCATGCACTCGACTTGTAATCGAGACTTCGTGGGTTCAAATCCCACTCCTGGCTCTGTTCTACGGAGCACCGTGACGAAGACGGAGGAGACGGTGGCGATTTGAACCCTACCGGTCGCGCACAGCGAACGACGTGAGCGAGCACGTCTGGGTCTGGTTCAAATCCCACTCCTGGCCCTGTTCTGCGGAACAACGTGACGCACAGAGAGCAACGCCACGGCGTGAAGCGATACTCTCGTTTCTAGTTACGTCGTGACGACGAGTTTCCCGACGCTATCGCGGTTCTGCATGGCCTCGAAGGCAGCACCAGTCTCTTCGAGCGGGTAGATCTCGTCGATTTCGGGAACCAGTGAGCCGTCGGCGACGAGGTCCACGAGGGTTTCGAGGTCCGGTTGCGTGCCCATCGTACTCCCGATGAGTTGCTTGTGTTTGAGGAACAAGCCAGGGACGTCGACTTCCGAGTAGCGCCCGGCAGTCCCGCCGCAGACGACCATCCGTCCACCGCGGCGAAGCACGCCGAGGCCGAGTTGCGTGTACTCGCCGCCGAGGTGGTTCAAGACCGCGTCTGGGGTTCCGACGTCTCGAACTGCGCTCTCGATCTCGTCTGGGTCGGTCGAGTGAATCGCGTGGTCGAGTCCGATGTCTTCCATCCGGTCGAGTTTCGCCTGCGAGGACGACGTGCCGACAGTCTCCGCGCCGAGAACGCCCGCGAGTTGGATAGAGGCGACACCGACGCCACCCGTCGCACCGGGGACGAAGACGAGGTCCGTCGGTCCGACGTCTGCCCGACGGAGCATGTGGTACGCGGTCATGTACGCTGTTGGGAGGGCAGCGGCGTGTGTCATCGAGACGTTCTCGGGGAGCGTCACGAGGCGACTCGCGTCGACGAGGGCGGCTTCTGCGAGGCCACCGTGGAACAGCGTGAACGATTCACAGAGGTTCTCGGGCCCTTCGTAACAGAACTGGCACGCGCCGCACGTCTGGTTCGGACAGAGGACGACCCGGTCACCGGGACTGACCCCGGTCACGCCGTCGCCGACGGAACGCACTTCGCCAGCGAGGTCGAGGCCGCTGACGAACGGAAGGTCGTCGTCGTCGTATCGCGTGTCTGCGCCCTCCAGAATCCAGAGGTCGTGGCGGTTTATCGAGGCCGCCTCGACGTCGACGACTGCCTCTCCCGGCCCCGGTTCTGGGGTTGGTCGGTCGAGTATCGAGACGCCGTCCGGACCGGTCAAGTCGGTGAAGGCTGCAACGCGCATCGCATAGTGGTTCGAGGGGCCAGACTAAAAGAACAGAGGCCCATTCAGACCGAACAGCACCCACGAACCCCTCAGTTTCGACCGGACGGTGGCCGAACCCGAATGAGAAGAAGTGAACCCGGAACACCGAGAACGAGCGCACGAAACGGGTTGTGCTGGATGATAACGTCGGGATTGAGTGGTTCCGACTGGAGGTCGGTGATTCGGATACACGAGTAGTAGACGGTGACGTGTGTCAGCGTGTAGGCGAACGCCGCCGGGACGACGATCGGATAGCGAATCCCACCGAGTGCGAGCGCCTCGAACGCGAACGCTGTGAGCGCCGAGATAGAGAGGAGGTTACCCAGTTGGAGGGTGACACCGGTCAACGCGGTAATCGCAGTGTCGAACAACGACGCACCGTAGGGGGTGTACGTGAGTGCAGTGACGACTGCAATTGCTCCGAGGAAGAGGCCGACGAGCAATCCAGTCCCCGCGTACACGTACTCCATTAGGTTCTGATACGGAGTGCTCGGAGTGCGGTAATTTAGTTCTACCTCTGCCATTATCGTTGAAGAAAATCAGACGATTTCGCGTCGTGAGAAGACGTGACAGCACTTTATCTCTATCGAAGGCGTCGTTTCGGTATGAACGCCACTGACCAGTTCATGCTCGCAGTGACGTTCCTCATCTTCGCACTGCTCGTCGTCGGAGCACTTCTCGCGCTGCTGTAGGGAGAAAACTTATGTGACATTCATTATGAATATTGGATGTCATGCCACGATGTCAGAACTGTGAATCGTTCGTGACACCCGCCTACGCTCGCGTGTTCACGCCCGATGGTATGGACGAACCGCGAGTGTGTCCCTACTGCGAAGATATGGTCCGCGACGGTGCACAGGTTCGGCCTGCACGGTCCCCGAGAAATCACTGAGTGAGGTGGTACCGTTCGGCCTCTTGCCGAACGAGACCACGCTTACAGAGCGTGCTGAGGATACTGTAGAGAGAAATCTTCTTCATTTCGAGGCCGTCCTGCAGTTCGGTGATAGAGGCACCGTCGTGTGTCGTGAGGTACAGATACACGAGTTTTGCCGAGGGGGATTCGAGCTCACCAGGGAGTTCGATTTTTGGAACCGTCTGTTGCATGGTCGTTGTCGTCCAGTGTGCTTCGACAATAATAAAACTCTCTTACAACAATCGTCGAATACCCGGTGACGCGGCTGAGGCCGTGAACTACTCGGATTCGAGCGAATCGTTGGGTTCGTCACGAACGTACATGCGACAAAATACGGCTTTCGACGGCCTGTACTTCGACTGTCGTCGAAGATAGTGTGGCGTCGCTGTCGAGAGATTGCTGCCGACCCAAGCCGTGCCGAGAAGATGGAAGGGGCGGGAGTCGAACCACGCGAAGCCAATCGAATACCACCGGATTTGACCGTGAACGGTCACTGCCGGTGTGCTCTACCACTGAGCCACCCTTCCGGTCGAACGTACGGGTTCTCCGTGGAAATATACGTTGGTCAGCCTACTCGCTGGTGTCGTGCGATTCGAGCGTGAGTACGGTTTCTCGAAGAGTCCTGTGGCGACGACTCGGCGCGCCCGCTCTTCGGAGTCTGCTTCGAAAGAAGTGTGAAAGACGTGTTCGACGCTGGAGTGCTCGACGGCGTGAGACGAGCTTAGTAGCTCCGAACCTTTGGCTCGTACGTCTTGTTCTCGCCTTCGAGGATGACCGGCTTGTACCAGAGTTCGGGTTCGCCGTCGTTCCACGAGAGCAGCGTGTGCTTGAGCCACTCTTCGTCGCGGCGTTCTTGGTACTCTTTGCGCCAGTGCGCACCACGGAACTCGTTGCGCGCGAGCGCACCGAGGGTGATGCCTTCGGCGATGTCGAGGATGTTGCGCGTCTCCAGCGTCTGGAGGAGGTCCGTGTTGAACGTCCGGGACTTGTCGGCCACGAAGACGTCCAGATACAGTTCGCGTGCTTCGCGGATGTCGCGGAGCGCCTGCTTGAGGCCCTCCTCCTCACGGAAGACGTTCACGTTCTGCGTCATGGACTTCTGGACGCGCTCGCGAATCTCTGCGTGCTGGATGCCTTCGTCTTTCTCCAGCAGCGCTTCGATGGTCTCGCGTTCCTCGTCGACGAACTGCTGGACGAGTTCGCTGCCGGTGGTGGCGGCCGCTGCGCCGCCATCTGCTGCAACGTCGCCGCCGAGACCCGACTCACCGAGCGGAACCGGCGATTCGATTTCGGCTTCCTCGTAGTCGCCGACCTTGCCGGTCGTAATCTTCGCGTCGTCCATCTCCTTGCCAGCGGCGTGGTGGCCGGCGCGCTTGCCGAAGACGATGAGTTCGGGGAGCGCGTTGCCACCGAGACGGTTGCCGCCGTGGACGGAGGCACAGGCACACTCGCCTGCCGCGTACAGACCGGTGATACACGTCTCGCCGTTCTCGTCTGTCTCGATACCGCCCATCGCGTAGTGCTGACCGGGCTTGACCGGCATCGGTTCGACGAGGCCGTCGACACCCTCGAAGTCCTCTGCGAGGTGAAGGATGTTTTCGAGACGGTCGAGGATGCGCTCTGTACCGAGGTGGCGCATGTCGAGGTGGACGTACTCGTCTTCGATGCCACGGCCCTCGTTGACCTCCGTCAACTCGGCGCGGGAGACGACGTCACGAGAGGCGAGTTCGCCTGCGTTGTTGGCGTACCCGTACTCGAACATGAAGCGCTCGCCCTCTTCGTTGTAGAGGATCCCACCTTCGCCGCGGACACCCTCGGAGATGAGAACGCCCGTCGAAGGGAGCGTCGTCGGGTGGAACTGGATGAACTCCATGTCCTCCATGGGGACACCCGCGCGATACGCCATCGCGACGCCGTCGCCGGTGTTGGAGACAGCGTTCGTGGTGTGGTCGTAGGCCTGTCCGAGGCCGCCCGTCGCGATGATGACGCCGTTGCGGGCGTGGAAGCCTTCGACCTTGCCGCTTTGGACGTCGTAGGCGACGATGCCGTGACAGGTTCGGTCCTCTGGCTTCTCCTCGTTGGTGACGGCGAGTTGCGTCACGTGCCACTCGTCGTAGACCTTGATGCCGCGCTTGACGAGTTGCTCGTACATCGTGTGGAGCAACTGGTGACCGGTCTCTGCACCCGCGTAGGTCGTCCGCGGGAACGAGAGGCCACCGAACGGTCGCTGACTGACGCGACCGTCTTCGTCGCGCGAAAAGGCCATCCCCCAGTGTTCGAGTTTGATGGTCTCTTTCGGACTGTCCTTACAGAGGGTCTCGGCCGCCGGTGCGTCGGCGAGATAGTCCGAGCCCTTCATCGTGTCGTACGCGTGGTCCTCCCACGAGTCGGCCTCGCGGAGTGCAGCGTTGATACCGCCCTCGGCCGCGCCCGTGTGACTTCGGACCGGGTGGAGTTTCGACACGATGGCCACGTCGGCTCCTTCCTCGTGTGCCGCGATAGCCGCACGCAGGCCTGCCCCGCCCGCGCCGACTACGATAACGTCGTGTTCGTACATGGTGTGTGTTTGAGTGTGTCGTAGGGTTGTTCTGACTTCAGGGTTTCACCGAGAAGTTCACCAGAACTTCAGGTTGTTCTTGATTGCCTCGCGCTTGAGTTCCTGGATGTGCTCGGTCAGCGGGATGTCCTTCGGGCACACCTCGGTACACGAGAACTGCGTCTGACAGCGCCAGACACCGTGTTCCTGCTCGAGGATTTCGAGACGGCGCTGCTTCATGTCCTCGCCTTCGCGTTCGTCCATCGCAAAGCGGTAGGCTTTGTTGATGGCCGCTGGGCCGAGATACTCGTTGTCGCCGGCCGCGATGTTACACGAGGACATACACGCGCTACACCAGATACAGCGGGTCGACATCTTGACCTTCTCGCGGTTCTCGCGAGTCTGGCGCTGTTCGTCGAGTTCGCCGTCTGGCAGCGAGTTCGTCTGGAAGTACGGTTCGACCGCTTCCATCTGGTCGTAGAAGTGCTCCATGTCGACGACGAGGTCCTTGACCACGTCGGCGTGCGGGAGCGGTTCGATTCGAACGGGTTCTGCGAGGGCCGACAACTGGGTCTTACAGCCGAGTCGCTGCGACCCGTTGACGAACAGGGCGTCGGACCCACAGATAGCCTGCCGGCACGAGTGCCGGAAGGTGAGCGACGAATCGTAGTGGTCGCGTGCCCACATCAGTGCGTCGAGGACGGTCATCCCCTGCTTGTAGGGGACGTAGAAGTCGTCGAAGCGCGGCTCTTGTTTCCCTGGCACCTCGGGGTCGTACCGGAAGACCTTCAGGTGGTACGTATCGTCGCCGGAGCGTGCTTTCTCGGCCGCTTCGGCCTCACGCTGCTCTTGGATACGTTCTGCGCGCTCGAGCTTCTTCTGGTCGCGCTTCTGCTTGCCGGGCGAGACCGACTCACCGGACGATTCGTCTTCGACTCGTTCGGGAACTTGCGTACTCATGGTTAGATGGGAACACCTCCGGACCACGCGAGTGCGGTGCGGACGCCCTGGATGATGACGAGAAGGCTCCCGACACCGAGAATCGCCTTGACCGCCGTCTTCCGGGACCCGGACAGGCCCGAGTTGACGAGGGCGTTGTAGACGCCGTTGACGCCGTGGAACGTCGCGGTGATGAGGAACAGAATCATCAGCGAGAAGTACGTCAACTGCTGCATTCGCGCCTGCGAGAGGGCGAACGTCACTTCGTCTGCGTGGTTGAGGAAGTGAAGCAGGAAGAAGTGGAATGCCAATACTATCACGAGGAACGCGGCGGTGAGGCGCTGCCACAGCCACCGGCGTCCGCCTGGCTCGAAGGACGTGTATCGTTCTGCCATTAGATGCTCACCCCTGAGAGGAAGGTGGGAATACTCGCGACGACGATGACACCCGTGAGGATAAGCGACGCGTAGAAGCTCTTGTCCTGTGCTTCCAGGCCGACGCCGAGGTCGACAAACAGCAGTCGAACTCCGTTGAGGATGTGGAACACCGCCACGGCGAGCAGCCCAACCTCGAGGATGCGTACGACGAGTAGGCTCTCCAGCGCCTGAATCGTGTTCGTGTACGCCGCCGCGCCCGAGAGGGCCGTCGACAACACAGCGATGTGGGTAAACAAGTACCCCACAAGCACCCAGCCGGTGAACTTGTGGAATATCCAGGCCCACATGCCGGCCGAGAACTCCCGCCATCGACTGAAGTCCTCGATGAGGCCCCGATTGTAAGACTGACTCATGCTCTTGTGAGCGTCGGGACGGGGAGGGTATAGAACTTACGTGTATGATGTATCATCAAGGATGGCAAAAATCGCCGGACACCGTATTCTCTCGGCCTCTCAGGCCAACGTCATACGGGTGTTTCTGGTGATGCGGACTGTTCTCGTTCCACGACGCGGCGGACGTTGTCCTTCAGTTCGACGAGGTGACAGAGCGGATTCCCAGGGTAGACGACGGGATTTTCGAGGACACCGACGAGGAGCCCGGTGAAGGGTGCCACGACGGTTACGTTGTCGTCTTTGAACGGGTTGGTGATGGTGCAGATACGGTCACCTTCGTGAACGAGCGCACCTCGGTCGTGGTGCATATCGACGATGCCACCCGAGTCGGCCCGAAGCCACGTCTTTTCGTTCTTCCGGGAGATGACGGTTCGCCATCCCGGCCAGTTGACGGTGGACGTCGTGCGGAGACCGTACTCCGCGAAGACACTCTCGACGCCGGCGAGCGCCTCGTCGATGAGCTCACGCTGGAACCGGTGTGCTTCACCCATCTCGACGGTTATCGCCGGAGTGCCCCGATTGGAAGCTTCCGTTCTGAGCACCCCGTCGCTTCCGGTGCTGTCGATGATGACGTGTGACCCGAAGGCGTTCGCGAGGCGGGCAACTTCGGGGTCCGACATGTCAGCGCGGACGTGAAGCATGTTCGTTCGGCCACGCGTGGACGTATGGAAGTCGATGCCGAAGTCACAGGGTGCGATGAAGTTCTGATAGATACGATACGCCATTCGTTTCGCTCCCGTCGACGTCTCTGACCCAGGGAACGACCGGTTCAGGTCGCGGTCGTAGATGGGGAGGTACCGCTGCTGCGCGAGGAACGCGGGGACGTTCAACACGGGCATGCAGACGAGCGTTCCGGCGAGGTCCGAGAGGTCCCACTCGTAGGCGACCTCGCGGACGACTTCGATGCCGTTCAGTTCGTCACCGTGGGCGGCAGCAGAGAGGAAGACGGTTGGGCCCGGTTGCTCCCCGTTGATTATCGTGACGGGGATGCGAACCGGGTCGCCGAGATACGTCTCCGAGATGCCGTACCGGATATCTTGCGTCTCACCCGGCTCGACCTTCCCTCCGTTGTAGGTGAAGGCCTCGTTGTCGGCCATGTGTTGGGATGAGAGGCCCGGACTTATAAACGGTCGCGCCGAGGCGGAATCGATCAGACCAGTACCTACTAGTCACTAGACACGCATCTGGACCGTCATACCTTTGAAACCCGCCTGAGTTGAGTCAAGTATGTCCACCAACGACAACGATGCAGTACGTGTTGGGGTTCTTTCACTCCACAACAGCAAGGAGACGAAAGCGATCCTGAACGCAGTCGAGGACCTAGGCCACGAACCAGTCTGGCTCCGACGTGAGAACGCGGCGGTCAATATCGAAGATGGTGAGGTGAACGTCGAACCTGAGGTGGACATTATTGCGAATCGACTACTCCTCTCTAACACCGAAGAACCTGCAGAACTGCTCGGTCTCGCGACGACGTTCAACCGCATCCGGCCGATGCTCAACGAACCAGACGCGGTCCTCGCGGCGATTCACAAGTTCGCCACGGCCGCAACGCTCGCAAACTGGAACATCAAGGTGCCGGACGCGCTCCTCGCGCTCTCGAACGACCGACTGAACAAAGGCCGTGAGCGATTCGGTGACGTTGCTGTCTACAAGTCCGCAATCGGGACGCACGGCGGTGGGACGTGGAAGGTCGACCTGACCGAACCCGTCAACCCGAAGGTCGGAAACCGGCAGGCGTTCCTCCAGAAACTCATCGACCACGACGACCAGCGACACCGAGACCTGCGCGTCTACATCGTCGACGGCGAAATCGTGGGCGCGATGTACCGCTACGCACCGGAAGGCGAGTGGCGAACCAACGTCGCCCTCGGCGGCGACGTCCTCAACGCGACGGACGAGATGCCAGAAGAAGCCCGTGAGACGGCACTGTACACCGCCGAAGTGATGGAGATGGACTACGTCGGCGTCGACCTCGTCGAGAGCGACGAGGGCTGGTTCGTCCTCGAAGCCAACCCGACGGCCGGATTCAAGGGTCTCTACCAGGCGACGGGGAAGAGCCCCGCGCCGTACATCGCCAAACTCGCTATCGAGCGTGCTGGTGGCGAAGTCGACCAAAAGCGCGTGCAGGAACTCGCATCGACGCTCGACGACTCCGTGCCGTCCTGCGCACCCGCAGAGTCGCCCATCTTCGACGGTGAGGCGCCTCTCATCGGCTACATCGAGGAAGTCGTCGTCAACGGGACCAGCGGGTCCCAGCAGACGCTCGCCAAGTCTGACACGGGTGCGACTCGGACCAGTATCGACACGAGTCTCGCCGCCGAAATCGGTGCCGGCCCCATCAAGAGCATGACGCGCGTGAAGTCCGGCAGCGTCAAGCGTGGCAAGGCACGCCCGGTCGTCGACCTGGTCATCGGTATCGGTGGGACCCAACACACTGTGACCGCCAGCGTCGAAGACCGGTCGCACATGGACTACCCACTGCTCCTCGGCCGCGACATCCTCGAACACTACCGCGTCGACGTTCGCCGCCGTGCGAACGCCGACCGGTCCGCCCCCGAAAACGACGAAGAAGAAGAACGCCTCGAAGAGTAAACGCCCGCAGTCGACGCCGCGGGAGCGTTCTCTTCGACGCCGAACTTTTCTCTCTGACCATCGTAGCACGGGTCGATGAGCGACGACGCCTACCACACACTCCGAACCGACCCACACCTCGGCGATATCGTCGAAGACCACGGGCCACAGACGCTCGACCCATCGACCGACCCGTTCGAGCGACTGGTCGTCTCCATCGTCAACCAGCAACTGTCGACGACGGCCGCGGCGACGATTCGTGACCGCATATTCGACCGCGTCGAGGTTACCCCAGACGGGATACTCGCGGCCGACGAATCAGTCCTCCGGGACTGCGGCCTCTCGGGGCAGAAAGTCGGCTACGTCCGAAACGTCGCCGAAGCGTTCCAAGACGGGTTGTCCGCGGAGTCGCTGCGGGCGATGGACGACGGGGAAGTGATAGACGCACTAACCGAGATTCGCGGTGTCGGCGTCTGGACGGCGAAGATGTTCCTCATCTTCGTGCTCGCGCGCGAGGACGTGTTTCCGGTCGAGGACCTCGGAATTCGGCGGGGCATGGAGCGCGTCTTCGACGTCGAAGCCGACGCCCTCTCGCGAGGTGAGATGGTCGAACACGCCGAGACGTGGACGCCGTATCGGAGTTACGCTAGTCTCTATCTCTGGCGTGCCGTGGACTGAGCGCGACCCATCGGGACGCCGATTCTGCAGTTGACTCTGACAGAATCGCACCACTCGACACCGATAGCCGTATTCGTTCGGAAATCTCAAATAAACGAGTAATAAGTTTACTTTTCACTCGATGGAAACGTTGAAACCAATGCACTCTGTAACGTTTGTCCATGAAGGTAGACGATATCAACACCATCACCGTTCTCGGTGCGGGCAACATGGGCCACGGCATCGCAGAAGTCGCGGCCCTCGCCGGGTACGACGTCGTTCTTCGAGACATCAAAGACGAGTTCGTCCAGAAGGGCTACGACCAAATCGAGTGGTCGCTGAACAAACTCGCCGAGAAAGACCGACTCTCGCAGGAGGATGCAGACGCCGCGTTCGACCGCGTCACACCGGTCGTCGACCTCGAAGAAGCAGTCGCCAACGCCGACGTCGTCATCGAGGCGGTCCCCGAGAAGATGTCCATCAAGAAAGAGGTGTACACGGACCTCGAGAAGTTCGCACCGGACCACACCGTCTTCGCTACGAACACGTCCAGTCTCTCTATCACCGAACTCTCTGAGGTGACGGAGCGACCCGAGCGATTCTGTGGAATGCATTTCTTCAACCCGCCGGTTCGGATGGACCTCGTCGAGGTCATCTCCGGCGCGCACACCGCCGACGAGACGCTCGAACTTATCGAAGACCTCGCAGAAGACATGGGCAAGACGCCCGTCCGCGTCCGAAAGGACAGTCCCGGATTCATCGTCAACCGTATCCTCGTCCCCCTGATGAACGAGGCCGCGTGGATCGTCCACTCCGGCGACGCGACGATGGCCGAAGTCGACGCCACGACGAAGTACGACCTCGGCCTCCCGATGGGGAGTTTCGAACTCGCCGACTACGTCGGCATCGACGTGGGATATCACGTCCTCGAATACATGCACGAGGTGCTCGGCGACGCCTACAAGCCGTGTCCGCTCCTCTCCGAGAAAGTCGAAGAAGGAAACCTCGGCCAGAAGACTGGCAAGGGCTTCTACGACTACGAGGATGGCGAGGGTGCGCAGGTTCCCCACGACGAAGGCAAGGAGTCCGTCAAGAACCGACTCCTCGGTGTCATGGCGAACGAAGTCGCCGGCCTCATCGGCAACGACGTCGCCCACGCTGACGCAATCGACCGTGCTGTCAAACTCGGCGGACGCTTCCCCGACGGCCCCGCGAAGATGGCCGACAACACCGGCATCCCGACGCTCCTCGGAGCGCTCGACAAACTCCACGAAGAGACCGGCGAAGAGCGCTACGAGGCAGTCGAATACCTCCGTGACCTCGCCCAATCAGGCGACGGGTTCTACGGCGGCGACGAGGAAGGCGACGACTCGCTCTCGTTCGACGACATCTCTGTCGCGGTTCGCGACGGCGTCGGTCACGTCACGCTCGACCGACCACACCGACTCAACACCATCAGCACCGAACTGCTGGACGAACTCTCCGAGGCACTCGACGTGCTCGCTGACGACGACGACGTGCGCGCCGTCCTCCTGACTGGCGCTGGCGACCGTGCGTTCTCGGCAGGCGCAGACGTGACGAGCATCGCTGCAGGCGGCGCAGACCCAGTCACCGGCGTCGAACTCTCGCGCAAGGGCCAACAGACATTCGGCAAACTCGAAAAGCTCGACGAACCGGTCGTCGCGGGTATCGACGGCTTCTGTCTCGGCGGCGGGATGGAACTCTCGATGTGCGCCGACCTGCGCATCGCCACCGAGCGTTCCGAGTTCGGGCAACCCGAGCACAACCTCGGTCTCCTCCCCGGCTGGGGTGGCACCGTCCGCCTCCAGCGCATCGTCGGCACCGGCCGCGCGAAAGAGATTATCTTCAGCGCCGACCGCTACGACGCCGAGACGATGGCCGACTATGGCTTCGTCAACGAAGTGGTCGACAACGACGACTTCGAGACGCAGGCGTTCGAGTACGCAAAGCGCTTCGCACAGGGCCCACCGGTCGCACAGCGCTACACGAAGCGCGCCATGCACAACGGTTGGGAAGACACCGAATCCGGTCTCGAAGTCGAGGCACAGGCGTTCGGCCTCCTCTTTACAACCACTGACCTGATGGAAGGTATCGCAGCGTTCACGAGCGACCGCGACCCCGAATTCACGGGCGAGTAATCGCTATCCGTGAGTGGGTTCCTCTCACTCACCGGCGACGGAACGCAACGCTTAAAATAATCCAACTACCACCCATGAATGCAGTTGGCTCGGTTGGTGTAGTCCGGCCAATCATCTTGGCCTTTCGAGCCGAGGACAGGGGTTCAAATCCCCTACCGAGCACTTCTCTCGAACACAAACCTCCGAGAGACCTCTGTGTCTCTCGGTTCTTGTGAGAGTGAATGCGACACAGGGGATTGGAATCAGGGAGCGAACGCAGTGAGCGACTGAGGTTCAAATCCCCTACCGAGCACTTCTCTCTGAAACAACACCCCAAGCGACGCGTTTTATCGCGTCGCGACGGCTGTTGTGAGTGTGTGTGAGCACAGGGATTCTGAATCAGGGAGCGAAGCGAACGAAGTGAGCGGAGTGAGTGAGGTTCAATTCCCCGACCGAGCAACCACCAGACAGTACCGAGCAATCACCAGACGGAATAGTACGTCGCGTGTTTGTTGGTGTGAGATTCTTCGACAGAGAACGCCCTGGCGAGAAGCGCGACGACTGCGTCCTCGTCCGCTTCGGAAGTCCCCTTTTGGACCTTCAGGAGGAGTTCGTGTTCGCCACCAACCGTTGGAGAGGGCGTCTTCCCCTCGGCATTCGTCAAGTTGGTCACCTCGTACTCCGAGTCTTCTGGAGCACCCGTGAGGTGTACCTCGTGGTATAGTTTCTCTCTCCCGCGGCGACCTTCTGTCACCCGGTACTCGTCTGAGAGGACGTCTAACACGTCGGAAATCAGGTGAGCGGGAGCGGTGTACGGTGACTTGAGTTCGACGTCTCCTTTCGCCATGTCAATGACAATACGATATCAATACGGGATAAAATACCCTGAGTTCCCCCTCCCGAGGACGGACACACAGCGTCGTTTTCTGGTGACTCCGCTCCTCACCACTCCCCCCACCGCCCACGTATTTAACCTCATAAAGTAAGTATAATATATAGTATGACACTTCGCCAGCCACCGGGAGGTCCCTCCATGGACGTGGTGTGATGGTCCAAGAGGTGTTCGCATCGGTAGACCCGGTCATCGCCCGGCTGTTCATCGCGGCGGCGCTGGGGATGTTCCTCGGATTGGAACGCGAGCGGTCCGGAAAATCCGCCGGGATGCGGACGTTCACACTGACGAGTCTGGTCGGGGGAATCGCCGTCGCGATTGGGAGCGAAGTCCTTCTTGCAGTAGGCGGGGCCCTCGTCGTCGTCCAGGCGGTGTTACTCGGCGGGCGTGGAATCGTCAAGCGAAGCACTACCCGTGACGAGCCCGACGCAGATACCTCGGAGTTGGACCTGTTCGAGGCAACTGACCCAGAGAACTCCGACAGCACCATCAGTGCGAGTCTGTCGCTGACGACGTCGACGTCGCTCCTCGTCGCCTACGCGGTCGGTGCGGCGGTGGTTGGAGGCTACGTCCTCGAAGGGGTCATCGTCGCCCTCACGTCGTCACTCCTGTTGGCCCTCCGGCGGGAACTCCACGGGTTCGCCCACCGACTGACCTCCGACGAAGTTCGGAGTGCAATCGAGTTGGCTATCATCGCGTTCGTCGTCTATCCGTTGCTCCCAGACGAACCACTGGGCCCGTGGGACGCGGTGAACCCACGAACCGTCTGGTTGTTGGTCGTCGCAGTGAGCGCCATCGGCTTCGTCAACTACATCATCATCAGGCGGTACGGCGAGCGCGGCATCGCTATCACGGGGTTCTTCGGCGGACTCGTGAGCTCCACCGCCGTCATCGGTGAGATCGCCAGTCGAGCAGAACAAAACCCGTCGATTCGGGCACTCGCCGTCGGTGCGATTTTGATGGCAGACTCGGCGATGGCAGTCCGCAACCTCGTACTCGTCGTCGTGTTCGTCCCCGAAATCGCAGTGCAGGTCGGCATTCCACTTGGACTCATCGCGGTCGTTGGAGTGAGTTACGCACTGCACTCGGGCGAGTGGGGTGTCGACCTCAACGTGTCGTTCGAGTCGCCGTTCAACCTCAAAGGAGCCCTCCGGTTCGGACTGTTCTTCCTCGTCGTACTTCTCGTCTCGGCGGGGGCACAGCAGTACTTCGGTGCGACGGGGTTCGTCGTGACGAGTTTCCTCGGGGGGCTGGTTTCGAGTGGGTCCGTCGTCACGACGGTCGTCACCCTCTACAGTAGCGGAAGCATCGGAAGTACGACCGCAATCGCTGGTGTGCTGGCGGGAACGGCGGCGAGTATCTTCGTGAAAATCTTCCTCGCGGCGAGTATCGACCGGACGTTGCTCACCCCCGTCGCCCGAAAGAGTGCGCTTCTGGTCACGAGCGGGGTTCTCGGCGGTGCACTCGTCGTATTTCTGACGTAGTGCGCGGTCCCAAACCGGGACAACATTCATAATCCATTGAGACACCAGTCAAGACGCACTGGTTCGGTGCAAACCGTTCTCAAACGAGTCGGCCCCTCGAAGATTCGCCCACCGGTCGTCCCCTGGTGCGGCGAGGGCCACTCTCAGAACCCGTCCGACTAGCCGATGGCTTCAGGTAGACCCCCTCGTATCTTTCCTCAACGTCGGACTGAGCCAATGACCCGTCACGTGACACAGGACCAGAACAGTGGTGTACTGCCTTCGAATCGACGACGCCCTCTCGACACAACGACCACCGGTCGGGGGACTCGCCCGTGACAGACACGACTCGGGCGATACTCGGTGCGGGAACGCTCGTCGCACTCGCAGCGACCGCTGGAAGCCTCTACTTCAGTCTCGGGTTGGGGCTGACGCCCTGTGACCTCTGTTGGTATCAACGTATCCTGATGTACCCACTCGTCGTCGTCCTCGGGGTCGCCGCTATCGAAGACCGTGGGAACGTCTGGAAGACCGTGTTGCCCCTCTCACTCGGCGGCGTCGCGCTCGCAGGCTACCACACGTACCTGCAAGTCGCCCCCAACGCGACCTGTTCCGTCGGAGGCCCGTGTACGAGTGTTCTCTATCCGATGGTCGACGGACTGCTGACCATCCCTCGGCTCTCGCTCATCGCGTTTTCGCTCCTGACGCTCCTCACGGTCGTCGTCGCTCGCACGGACAAATCCCGCGACAACATGTGGATGGCCTGAACGGCGGCCCACCCCACACCACTCAACCGAACTTTTCGTACGACGCATCGAGGTCGACCATCGGTTTCGGATAGTCCACACCCAATTCGACCCCGTAGGTGGCCTGTTCGTCGTCACGCATCGTCCACGGTTCGTGGGCGTACTCGGGCGGGAGTGCAGCGAGTTCGGGAAGCCAGTGTGTCACGTACGCAGCGTCGCCGTCGTACAGTCGAGCCTGCTCGACGATGTCGAAATACCGTTCTCGAGCGTCGTTGCCGACGCCTGCGATGTACGCCCAGTTGCCGTAGTTCGACGCGGGGTCGTAATCGACGAGTTGCGTCTCGAAGTACGCGGCACCGCGTCGCCAGTCGAGACGGAGATTGTTCGCGAGGAAGGACGCCGCGTTCTGCCGACCACGGTTCGACATGTACCCTGTCGCGTTCAACTCTCGCATGTTCGCGTCGACGAACGGGATACCTGTCTCTCCCGTGGCCCACCGTTCGAACTGTGCGTCGTCGGTTCGCCAGTCGATGTCGGCCCGTTCTCTGATACCACCCGGTGAGAAGAACGTCGTGCCGTGTTTGGCGAACTGGAACTGGAAGAAATCTCGCCAGCGAAGTTCGAACGTCAGCCAATAGGTCGAGTCGTTTTTGACTCGCTGGTCTTCGTAGCGTTCGACTTCCGACTGGACGTACCGGGGCGAGAGACACCCCTCGTTCAACCACGGCGAGAACTTCGAGGAGTAATCCGCACCGAGCATCCCGTTTCGTGTCTCTTTGTACCTACGGAGGTGGTCGCCCTCCCAGACGTACGACTCGACACGGTCGAGTGCCGCGTTCTCGCCACCGTCGAACGTGAGGACGCTTCGGTCGTCGTCCACCGGCATCGACAGACCGTCGTCGAGGGTCGAGAGAGTCGGGAGCGTTCCAGGCTCGGGCGCGTCAGCGGGGACTGCGGGGATATCTGGCGTTGGAGACGGAGGGCGAACGGTCGACTCTGCTTCGACCGCCTTTCGGAGCGTCGTGTACGTGTCTGGAAGGTCGTCGAGAGACATCGGGAGGTCGTCGAGGTGTGTGAGTGTGTGTCCCCAGAACCGACGCGACGCGACGCCGATATCGTCGAGTGCCCGTCTGACGGCCGACTCGACCTGCCGTTCCTCAGACGTCGGCCACGTGTGCATGGTGACGAAGTCGGCGCCGACAGCGGCCGCGAGTTCAGGAATCACCGACTCGGGGCGTCCGACACGAACGACGAGGTCACTGCCTCGGTGACGAAGCGACGACCGGAGGGCTTCGACCGATTCGAGACGGAACCGTGCTCGGTGTGGACCTGTCTTCAGGAACTCGAAGGAATCGGGTCCGCCAAACGCACGCCGTCCGTACTCTCTGGGGTCGAAACAGTAGACTGGGACGACGTGGGCTGCCTCGCACGCCGACACGAGCGCAGCGTTGTCGTGGAGACGGAGGTCACGGCGGAACCAGACGAGGGCAATCGAGCGGGTCATCTCACGGGGCGCTTAGGATGGAGGTGACTTGAGTCGAGCGGCCGTCTCAGACCGATTAGATACGGTTTCGCGTCAGCAACCCGAGTTCGAGTCCGCTGACGAGTGCGACAGCGAGGAGCGTGACGATGGCGACGAGGCGCGGGTCGACTCTGGCGAGGATGGGAATCCCCATCCATCCCGCGAGAACGAGCGAGAGTCCGGCGAGACAGGTCGTGAACGTGAGCATCGCGAACGGTCTCCGTGTGGGCGCGTCGACCAGATACGGCTCGAGTTCGACCGCGTTACTCCCGAGTGAGACCATCTTGGCGGTCGAGTCGTAGGCGACGATGTGGAGCGTGTCGAGTTTCGGCAGATGGGTCTGATGCAACGAGATGTAGACGCTCTGGCGGACGTTTCTCGGTGCTGGCGACTCTCCCGACTCGACTTCGGCGATGTGTTCTGCGAGGTCACCGACCGCCTGGTCGTCGTCACTGTCGCGGAGTCGTTCGAGGACGAGTCTGCGGCGTTCGTTTCGGAGGACGTCGTGGATGACTGCGTCGTCGAGCGTCTCGTCGTGGTGGGAATCAGACGCTCGCATCACCCTGGTTAGAGCCAATCATCGGGCTTCGTGTCGTAGTCGATATCACTCGCCGCGATACGTTCTTCGAGGGCGGGGTCCAGGTCGTGGACGGAGAACTCGCTTCCGTCGTACCGGATGCGAATCGCACGCTCGACCGGCGTCGGTTCGCGCCCGCGGCGACGGGCGACCTCGACTTCGTGTTCGTCGAACTCTTTGGTGACGGTCATCAGGTTCACCGGGCGACCCCACAGATGGTAGACCCGTTCGAGGACGCCACGTGCCTGTCTCACGTCCAAGATGACACCGTTGTACTGGTGACCCAAGAGGAGTTCACCACGGTTGTCGAAGTTCCCGTCGTAGACGGCGATCGTGGGCTTGCCGAAGTTCGTGAACTGGAACAGCAGTTTCTTCTTCACGGCTTCGTACTCCGTCGACGAGACGCGGAACTGCCGCGACGACTGTGAGTATTCGTAGGCGAAGTAGTGGTTCGAACGGACGAACTCCTCGGTGAGGAACGCGTCGAGGAACGTCACGTCGTTGTGACTCTCTCGAATCTCACGCATACGGTCCCATCCGGCGCACTTGTCGACGTCCGCGATGGCCTCCTCGACGCTGTCGTAGAGGTCGTCGTCGAACATATATCGAGACAGATGTTCGAGTTCGGACCGACGGATGCGTCTGAGGAAGCCACGGTTCTGCGGTTTGACCAGCGAGTAGTGGCGCGCTGCGAGCCCCTCGTAGGACAGCACTTTCCACGGGTAGGCGTCGACGTCGATGGACTCGTCGCCCGAGAGCACTCTGTCGAGCATCTCGTGGTCGACCCGTGGGTCGTCCGGCCCGAGTGCGGCGAGTTCGTCCACCGCCTCGGCGTTGACGCCGTCGATAACGGGGTCAGTCCGGAGGAGACGCTGTACCTCGTCGAAATCGACCGCCTCGCGGAAGTTCCGCCACGTGATTCCCTTCACGCGGAGGAGTTTCTCCGCGACTTCGGCACGGTTCGTCGTGTTCTCGATGTACTCCCAGAGTTCCTTTCCTAGCTTGTAGGGGTTGAGGCCGGGCGACCCCAGGACGCGCGACTGGTGGTCGGCGTAGGTGATGAACTCGTCCGTGCCAGCGAACCGTTCGTCGCCCATCATGAGCGACTCCCAGTAGGCGGCCCACCCCTCGTTCATGACCTTCGTCATCTTCTGCGCGGCGAAGTAGTACGCCTCCTCACGCAGCATATCGAGGACGTCCATCTGCCACGGTTCCATCGCGACTGCCTTCCCCGACTCCTCGTCGAAGCGCATCCCGTGTTCACGGATGTACGCGACGACGTCTTTCCGAGGGGCGGTGATTTTCGCGGCTTCTCGCTCGGCTTCTTCGATTTGGTCTAGCCACTCGTCGTCGAACACCTCGCGGCGGACGTCGTCGGAGATGTTCAGGTTCTTCAGTTGTGACCGGATGTCTTCGGGGATTCGACCGTCTTTGTCTTCGGCCGCCTCACGGATCGACCGGTGTTGGTCGATGGTGTCTTCCAGACAGAGCACGGCGTCGATGAACTTCTCGACGTCGTCTCGACTGACGTCTGGGTTCTGGATGTAGCGTTCGATGGCCTGGGCGTGGCGTTCGAGCATCGCGGCGGCGTCGAACTGCCCTTCGTCGGAGAACATGCCGAACCACTGATTCCTGTTGAAGAAGTCCGAGTGTGCTTCGACGTGTGTGATGACCGCCTTCTGGTCTGCCAGCGAGTTCGACTCCTGTAAGAAGGCGTTCGCTGGTTCGTCGTTGTTGACGATTTCGAACGCCTTGCCCATGCCGAACTGGTCGGTCTTGCGCTGGCGGTCGTAGGCCATTCCCCACCGCCAGTGTGGGTACCGTTCTTGGAACCCGCCGTAGGCGATGAGTTGGTTCATCTCGTCGTAGTTGACGACCCAGTAGTTCACCGGGTAGGGGTCTAACCCCAACTTGCGGGCCAGCGCACCCGCTTCGCGAACCGGTTCGTCGAGGCGGGCGGCCTCTTTCTGTGCGTCTCTGCGGTGTCGTCTGAAACTCATTCTGCGGTCGCCTCCGTACTGAGGATGCGGTATATCGCGTCGATGACGTCGTCCGGTTGGGAGACGTACGCGACGACGACGTTCCCTTCGTCACCGAGGGTTCGTTCGACTTCCTCGGCGTGTGTCGCGTTGATGGCGGTGCCACCGGGTTGTGTCTCGACGTAGGCGTGGAGGTTCGCGTCTATCTCCTGCATGAGCGGGATGACGCGCTCTTTGGTGTCGTTCGAGGAGTTCTCGGAGTCACCAGCGGCGAAGACGTAGCGGTTCCACTCGCGCCACGGATACCGCTCGTCGAGGACTTCGTTCGCCAGTTCGTACGCCGACGAGATTCGCGTCCCGCCGCCAGACCGGATGCCGAAGAACTCGTCGCGTTCGACTTCCCACGCCTCCGCGTCGTGGGCGATGTAGACGAACTCGGCGTGGTCGTACTTCCCGGTGAGGTACCAGTCGAGCGGGGTGAAGGTTCGCTCGACGAGTTCGCGTTTCGTCTCGCGCATCGACCCCGACACGTCGCGGATGTTCACCACGACGACGTTCGACTGCTTCTTCTCGATTATCTCGGGGTGGCGGTAGCGCTCGTCTTCGCGGCGGAACGGTATCTCTTTGAGTCCGTCGCGGCGGATGCGCTGGACCGCCGTCGTCTGTTCGACGTTCGCTTCCATCTCCTCGAACGACTCCCACGTGTCGCGCTCGTCGTCGGGGATGCGACTCCACTCGTCGTCGATCCACGCCAGTGAGACGAGGATGTTGTTCTCGCGGCACCACCGATAGACGTCGTCGGCCGTGACGCCTTCGACTTTCATCGCCTC
Source organism: Haloferax marinum (assembly GCF_009674625.1). Lineage (GTDB taxonomy): Archaea > Halobacteriota > Halobacteria > Halobacteriales > Haloferacaceae > Haloferax > Haloferax marinum. The sequence goes on from NZ_WKJQ01000001.1 coordinate 3,066,580, forward strand.
GCGGACGAAGTCCTCGTCGAAGTCCATCGCCAGTTTCCGCTTGAGGCCCTCCTTGAACAGGCGCTCGAAGTCGAGGGTGCTGTGCGGGCCGGTTCGGGTGATGTCGGTGAAGTCGCCTTCGACTTCCTCTACGACCTCCTTCCCCTTCGGTTCGAGTTGCAAGCCGAGTTCTTCGTCGAGTGCCTCGGCGAACTGCTCGGGGTCCATCTCGTAGTACTCGTGTTCGGCCCCTTCTTCACCGGGTTCGCCGTCGTCACCCTCTCCGGGTGCCGGTTGTGGTTGGCCGAGCGGTTGCCCAACGTCGGGCGTCCCGCCTTTTCCCTGTCCGACGCCGCCCATGTCGAGGCGGTCGTAGCGGAACTCCGGGAGGTCGACGACCTTGATTGGAATCTTGATGTCTTTGGCTCCCGACGCTCCGAGGTCACCGTAGGAGATGAACTCCTTGAGGTCTTCACGGCGCTGTTCACCGACTTCACGGAATCGTTCGAGGTCGTCTCTCAGTCCCATCTGTAACTCACCTCCTTCATGACGGCGCGACTCGTGAGTTCGGCCGATGCGGCGGAGTAGCCGCGATTTTCCATCTCTCCGATAGTTCGTTCTTTCAGGCGGGCCGTCTCGGTGTTCGCCGGTGGGTCGTCCCACTGGCCGGGGTCGAAGTCGGGGAAGAGACGGCGCACGTCTTCCCAGTCGTGGGTCTCGAGAACCGTTCGGATGACGGGAATCTCGGTCAGGTCTACGTCGGAGACGGTGAATCCCTCGTCACGGTTCTCCCACGCGTAGCGATTGAGCGCGGTGATGACCTTCTCGTTGCGGAACGCCACGACATCCTCCGAAGGGTCGTTCCCCTCGTAGTCGCCTTTCGAGAACCGACCGAGGTGTTCTGTCTCGAACAGTTTCATGAGTAGTGGGTCGGGGTCGACGGGGCCGCGTTCGGTCTCGATTTGGTCGTCGGACGCCCACGCGTAGACGTGTTCGACGTACTCTTCGACCGTCTCGCGTTGGACGCCTTTGTCCGCCAACACTGCGTCGAGGACGTCACGCTCCTGCTGGTCGGCGATGTACGCTCTGACCATCGCGACACGGCCTTCGTACTCGGACGACTCTGCACGTGAGAACACGGGTGCGTCCGGCAGTTCGTCGACCATCGACGCGAGTACGTCGTCCGGCATGACCACCGCAGACACGTCGAGTTCGGGGTGATGTCTGTCGAGTCTGTCGTGGAGCAAGTCGGCGATGACGTCGCGGGTGAACGTCACGGGTATCCCGTGGGTCCCCTCGCCGATACCGATGAAGTCGAACGCAGCCACCTCGCGGCGCTGGTCGCCGACCTGGAGATATCCACGGTCGAACAACAGTGCCTTGTCCACGAGATTCAACTCGAAGTCCGGGTCGAGTGGGATATCTTCGGGGTCGAGACGCGTCACGACGCTGTAGAGCGCCGCCGCTTCGATGGCGTGTGGTGCGAGTTCGCGCTCTCGAACCGACCCCGGCCCCTCGCGAACGTCGAGTGTGACGGCTTCTGCGACGCGTTCGGCCATCGTCTCTGGGTCGTCGGTCCAGACAGTCGTCTCGTTCGTGAGTTCGCGACGGATGAGTTCTGCTTCCAGCGAGAGGTTCGTCAGGTAGCGGAACTCGTGTTTGTTCAGCCGTCGTTTGAGCGCTTTCAGCGGGTCGCGTCCGTTCCTGTCTGCGAACTTGTCGAGTTCGGCGTCGAGGTCCGGATTCGAGATGATGACGAGCTGTGTGTCGATATCCATCCCGATACCCTTGTCCAGTTTGACGTGCCCCTCGTCGGGGACGTTCAGCAGTTTCTGGAGCAAGTCGGCGTGCTGAGTCGCGTCTTCGACGATGGTGAGGAGGCCGTTCCCCTGCGAGAGGACGCCGTCGTAACTGAACGCCTGCGGGTTCTTTCGCCCGCGAGAGTTCAGTTCACGGAGCATACTCGGCATCCACGACCCGACGAGTCGCTCTTTGGGAGACCCGTCGTCTTCGGAGTGCAGGACGCCGATACCTCTGCCGACGTCGACGACGTAGTTTTTCACCCGAAGGTGTTTTTCGTCCGTCGCGGCGCTAAAGAGGTCCTGCCGTCCGGCACGTCGGTACTCTTCTTCGAGGTAGACGTACGCTTCGCGGCAGAACGGGTCGAGCGCCTCGTCGACGTCGACGGGGATGTGGTCGCCGTTGGCCCGATTGAGGTCTCTGAGCAGTCGTTTGCGAACGTCGCCTGGGAAGACCGAAAGCGGGTGCGACTGGACTGGGCTCTCGTACCAATCTTCGTCGTCCGACTCAACTTCGCCTCCGTAGGATAATCCACGGGTGTCGTCGGCGTTCGAGACGTTCCACTCGACGGTGTATCGCCGTCCAGCGTCGGTCTTCGAGTACTCTCTGAGACCGTTGATGAGACAGCGTTTCAACTCGGATTTCCCCGTCGCCGTCGGGCCGTCGAACCAGACGATTTTCTCGGCTTTCCCACGGTCTGCCGCGATGGTCCGAAGGTCGTCGACGAACGCGTTCAACACGTCGGTGTTTCCGAGGACGGCGTGTTCGCCGTCGTTGGCGGGGTCGTCGAAGAAGCGGTAGCGCTCCTTCTTTTCACCCTGTTCGACCACCGGCCGTGTTCCCATCGACTCGATGGCTTCGAGGAGATACTTCGACGCGTGCGACGCAATCGATGGCGACTGGAACGCCGCCTCGACGTACTCCGAGAGGCCCATTGGCTCTTCGTAGGTGCCACGAAGGGCCTCGTCGGCGTCGCGAATGTAATCGCGCATGGTCAGCCTTCGAGTTCGCTCTTGGCCACCTCCGCACCGGCGAACTCGAGCACCTCCCTGGCACCGTCACGCGAGTATCCCTGGTCGACGAGTGCGTCTATCCACGCGTTGCGTTCGTCGTCGTCCAGTTCGTTCGCACTCACCAGCGCCGAGAAGTTGATGTTGTGTTTCTTGTCTTCCCAGAGTTTGCGTTCGAGGGCGCGGCGAAGTCTGTCGTTGTCCTGTGGGTTGAACGACGTTCCTTCGCGTGCGCGACGTGAGACCCAGTTGGAGACTTCCTGTCGGAAGTCGTCTTTCCTATCTTCGGGGATGTTGAGTTTCTCCTCGACTGCGCGGAGGAACTTCTCGTCTGGCTCTTGGTCGCGGCCGGTCAGTTCGTCTTCGACCGTCGCGTCGTCGATGTAGGCCATGACGTGGTCCATGTACTTCTCGCCCTGTCGGCGAATCTCGTCGATGTCGTAGGCGAGCGCGTGGCGAACGTCCTCGATGGCGCGTTCTTTGTACTCTTCGCGGACCATCTCGAGGTACCGGTGGTACCGTTCGAGGTTCTCCTCGGGAATCGACCCGTGGTTCTCTAAGTTCTCTTCGAGGTGGGTGAACGACGACAGCGGCGAGAGATACTTGCGCCCGCGGTGGGTCGCGTCCATGATGGCCTCGGCGATTTCGTCACCGATGAAGCGAGCGGAGACGCCGTCCATCCCTTCGGCGATGTCGGCTTTGGACTCGCCTTCTTCGCGGAGTTTCCGCACGTCGACGTCGTCGCCGTCGTCTAACTCGCCGTTGTAGGCTTTCGCCTTCTGGACGAGCGTGATGGTGTCCGAGTCGGGTTCGACGATACGGGTGAGGACGCCGAAGAGACCGGACATCTCCAGCGTGTGCGGTTCGACGTGAATGTCGGGCACGTCGGCGTTTCGAAGCATCTTGCGGTAGATTTCCGCCTCCTGTTCGTACTCTAAGACGTACGGGAAGTCGATGCGTTTCGTCCGGTCGTTGAACGCCTCCATCTTCTCGTCGCCTTTCTTCTCGCGGTATTCGGGCATGTTCGTCCGCCCGACGATGACCTGGTCGATGTCGATACGTGGGTTGTTCTTCGGCTTGATGGTCTGTTCTTGCGAGGCGTGCAGGAAGTCGTAGAGGAACTCGCGCTGGAGTTTCAGCAGTTCCTCGCCGGAGAAGATACCGCGGTTGGCGTTACAGAACGCCCCGGCGTAGTCGAACGCCCGCGGGTCTGATTCGCCGTAGACCGCGAGTTTCGAGTAGTTGACGTCGCCGGTCAGTTCCGTCTCGTCTTGGTTCTTCTTGTCTTTGGGCTCGAACGTCTCGACGCACTGCCGTTTGTTCTCGGAGGCGACGAGACGGATGATTTCGATGTGGTTCTCCAACACCGACTCCAGGTCGTCGTCGTAGTGGGCGAGCAGGCGGTCCATGAAGAACTCCGAGGCCGGGTCGAGCGCCTGGTCGTTTCGAATCGTGTAGGGCGCGTCGAAGTTCTCGTTCAGTCGTTCGATGACGATGTCGCGTTGCTCCTGTGGAAGCAACACGATAGGGTCCTGATTCATCGGCGACTGGACCACGTTGTCGGAGGGGTCCTGGTCGCGGATGACGTCACCGAGGTTCGTCCACCGGAAGGTGTACATTCGCCCCTCGTCGCGCATGGTGTAGTCTTCGAAGTAGCGTCGAGTGAGCCAATCGAAGTGTGACTTGCCGGAGCCGACGGGGCCCAAGAGGAGTTTGATGCGCTTTTCGGGGCCGAGGCCGCGAGCGCCTGATTTCACCTTGTTGACGAACTCGTGTATCGACTCGTGTACTTCACGGCCGTAGAACACGTTCTCTCCGTCGTGTAACGAGTCCTCTGAGGCCATGAGGTACTCCACGACACCCGCGTCTTCGTCGTAACGGGTGCCGTAGAAGTCGAACATGTCCGCCACGCGTTGGTGGGCGTTGCGAGCGATTTTCGGGTCTGCGTAGACCTCTTCGAGATACCACTCAAAGCTCTTTGCCTCGCGGAGGTCCGCGGGAACCGAGTCTCTGTAGTGTTTGCTCAGGTCTGCGAGTGTTTCAATTTCGCCGGTCATTGTTCGTGGAGCCTCGTCGGACCGACCATCCGGAGACGGTCAGCGGCGATGCGCCCGACTGGGTCGCAGACGCCACCAAACGACGACGAGGACACGTAGCGTGGGACTACGAGAGTCGGTTCGTTGGGCGACGCCATCGCTCCGCGCGAGCGACGAGACGGCGACTGGCGACAGAATCTACATTGTGGATACGGTGCGCGGGGCGACTCGCTCGGTCCGGTGACCGAGACTAATTCTCTATGAGAGACGTTAACATATAACGCTTTCTCTGAAAGAAGTCAATAATGTGTCTATACGAGGATTATTCCCGAATCTATACCACTTATGCAGACACTCAGATACGGCGATGTATATCGATTTAAGCATATATTCAGTGGCATGACGGACTCGTTAAACGAGTACCCAGACAATCATGTCCTCCTTCATCGGACATTTTTTGGACGGATTCGGCGGGTTTCAGCGGCGGAAAGCGAGAACTCTTAGGCCGCACGAACCACAAGCGGACGT
>NZ_WKJQ01000002.1 GCF_009674625.1 Haloferax marinum
ATGACTGAGAGACCAGTGTCTGACCGTGAGTCTGTTCGAAAGAACACACCTGGGCAAGGCGTTCGCCCCGAAGCGGTCGATGTCGACCCCGCTGCACCCGACGAGTTTGGCCTCGTACAGGCGTGGTGGGGCGACGGAAAAGGGAAGACGACCGCTGCCTTGGGGATGGGTTTCCGTGCTGCAGGGCACGGTTTTCGAGTCCACATGCTTCAGTTCATGAAGGGCGGGGCAGATTCAGTCGAAGCAGTCCGTGGTGAGTACAACGCCATCGCTGCGATGCCAGGATTTTCGTTCGAGAACCGTGGGCACTACGGGTGGGCAGGGATGGCTGACGGAAGCGACGAAGAAGACCACGCCAAACAAGCGGAAGCAGGCATGGACCGTGCGAGAGAGCTACTCGATGCAGCGGCAGCAGCCGACCTCTCGTCCCCGCTTGCTCTCGATGGTCCACCAGAAGACGGTGTCCACTTCCTCATCCTCGACGAGATTCTGTACGCCGTCTCGATGGGGTTACTGGATGCGTCCGCCGTCGTCGAACTCGCCGAGCGAAAACCGGACCGTCTCGAACTCGTCTTGACTGGAAGTCACGACGAACCGGAGTATCTGTACGACGTTGCCGACCTCGTCACGAACGTCCGAAAGGTGAAACATCCAATCGAGAGCGGCCAGCGCGCGCGAAAAGGAACCGAATATTGAACAGAAGAGTATCGGCGAGGAGTGTCGTCACTCGGACGACTCGTCTCGCGGACCGACCGTAATCACCGGAACCGGCGCTGTTCTGACCGTTTTCTCGGCGACACTCCCGAGTAAAATTCGGTCGATACCACTCTTTCCGGTCGTACCCATCACGACTGCGTCGATGTCGTATTCGTCGATGATTTCACTGATTTCGTCGCTCGGCGTTCCATATTCGAGGTGTTCGACGACACGCGAAACCCCCAGTTCTGCTGCTCGAGAGGCGACGGTTTCGACGGCGGTAGTCGCGACTTGTTCGTACTCACTACCGGACAGCGCTGACCGAACGTCGGGGCCGAGTGCCGAGTCGTCGATGACGGAGAGAACGTGTACCGTCGCGTCTGTTTCAGCAGCGAGTTCGAGGCCGTGTTCTGCGGCACGTGTTGCGGACTCACTGCCGTCTGTCGGAATGAGGACGTGTTCGTACGGGAAGTTCAACTGGTCTGTCGACACCATCCGGGCAGTGAGGACCGGACGCTTCGAGAGGCGTACAACTTTTTCGGTGATGCTCCCGAGCAGTCGACGCGAGATTCCTTGCCGGGCGTGTGTGGGCATCACGACGAGGTCGTAGTCGTATTTGTCTGCGTACTCCGCAATCGTCGGTGCTGGATTCCCTTGGATGACGTCGGTCCCGTAGGTAACTCCGAGAGTGTCTAACGTGTTTCCTGCCTCCTTCACTACGGATTCGCCTTGGTCGACGAGTGCGTCGACGACCTGGTTGTCCACCAACGTGACGCTGTCACGGTCCGTGTTTGCGACGAACAGAAGTTGCACCTCGCCGTTCGACCAGTGAGCAATCTCACTGACGTGGTGGAGTATCGCGCTCGACTCAGACGCTTCGTCGACTGGGAAGAGAATTTTTTCGTACATTGTCTACATGTATGTTCGGGCACAAATAAGAACTTCCGGCGGTGAGAGGGACACACCACCGAGTACAACTGTCGGTGTCTGCTCAACTGTCGGTGACTACTGCGTTCCTTGGTCTCCGGTTCGGTCTGAAAAAAGTATCCGGTCTGTGACGCGTATTCAGTTGGCGTCGACGATTTCGATGTCGAAGACGAGTGTCTCGCCGGCGAGTTCGTGATTGAAGTCGATTCGAACGACGTCGTCGTCAGCGTGGACGATTTCGCCGAGACCGCCCTGCTGGGTCTGGACGTACATGCCTTCTTCGGGGTCGTCACCGAGAACTTCGCGGAGTTGTGCGGTGTCGTGCTCTCGGATTCGGTCTTCCGATGGCTGGCCGTACGCTTTCTCTGGCGGAATCTCTATCGACTCTTCGTCGCCAACGTCCATCCCGACGAGGGCTTCGTCGAGACCTTCGATTACCGTCCCTGCACCGACTTCGACGGTGAGTGGTTCGTACTCCCGGTCGGGTTGTGCCTCGGCCAGACCCTCCTCTTTCGCGACTTCAGGCCGAGAGGTGTCGAAAATCGTCCCGTCTGTGAGCTTCCCTACGTATTCGAGTGAGACAGCATCACCAGTTTCGATTGCCATGGACGAACCTCTCTGCTGGAAACGGTTAAAAGACAGTATTGCCGTGCGAATTGTCGGTCTATTGTCCACTCGTCGTACCGAACGTCGGTTGGCACCTGAGGTGGCTCTCTCAGAGCAGTCTCCACAGAAGTGACCGTATCTTGTAGCCAACCGACCCCTTTTGGTAGCCAGTCCATCCGCTCATTCCGCCTGCAAGCGTCTTCGCGTCGTACCCTTCGGATTGCAGGAGGCTCGTCGCCCGCTTCGCGACGACCCCCATCTTACAGACGACGACGATATCTTTGTCGCCGGGAATCTCGTCGAGGTGCTGCCGTAGCGAGTTCTCGTCACCCGACCGAATGTCGTCGTAGACCGGCACGTTGTGACTTCCATCGATGGCGTTTCGTCGGTAGTGGTCTGTCGGTCGGATGTCGAGGACGAACGGTTCCGTGTCGCTGGCTAAACGTGCGTCGAGTTCGTCTGGTCGAATCTTCCCCATTGTTGTCTCCGAACGGTCCGACAGCCAAAGCGTTGGTGTTTCGACTAGACAGTTGGAGACCACGCTACCCCAATTGGTTGGGAATCACGGCGTACGTTGAACAGGGAGGGGTTCGTACTCGCCGCATGGACAAGTGGGACGAACGGTTCAGCGAAGGTGAGTATCCGACCGACCCAGAACCGTCTCCAGTGTTACGTGCGTACGTCGATACCTTTCCCGAGGGACGCGCACTCGACGTCGCCGCAGGGACGGGGCGAAATGCGATATTTCTCGCAACCGAGGGGTTCGACGTCGACGCGCTCGACCAGTCGAGTGCGGGGCTCGAAATTATCAGAAATCGAGCGAAGGAAGCGGGAATCGACGACCGGGTGCAAACCGTGTTGGCCGACGCCACTGAGTTCGACTATCCCGAGAGTACCTACGACGTCGTCACCATCAGTTACTTTCGGACGCTGGACAAGTTGGGGGCCATCAAAACAGCGCTAAAACCGGGGGGAGTTCTCTTTTATCAACATCATCTTCAGTCGTCGCCGCCTGCAACGGTCGGGCCGAGTACGAACCGATACCGATTCCAGTCGAACGAACTCCTTCGGGCGTGTCTGGACTTGACTGTGCTCTATTACGAGGAGTCGACCGAAGACCGTGACGGGAGAACCTCCGCGACGGCGACGATCATCGCCCGAAACAGTCGTGGTGGTACGCAGTCGTACCCCTCACGTCATTGGGAGTGACCGCTCTCCGAGTATCTTTCCAGGCAGATGTTGGGTTCCTACTCCACTCGACTACTCACGGAACGCAGACCAGACGTGAGTAGCACCCATTCGAACAATCGAGCATGTTTTGGAATTGGTAGGAACCTCGACTATATTATCTTCAGACAGTCTTCGAACCCGTCTATTCGATATCATCCAAGTTCGAGTCCTCGGCTATAACTGTATCATTAGGCACTCTGTAGGAAGTTAGTCGGTTTGCCAGCCTGGGTGCAGCTACTGTGATTGCATAAAATACCTAGATAAATATATACTCGAATATGTGCCATAAATGGTTACTACCTCTCTCGAACCGTTCGAGATGGTCGAGCGAACCGCGAACAGAGACGCAGACTCGAACTATCGGTGTATCTGACTTTCACGTGGTAGTGTTCGTCTACAATCTTTATCTGTTGCTACGTTGTTATGACATCTATGGGGAACCAAGAAGGGGGAGACCCAAAACGGACACATACGGAACCACCCAGGGCAGTCGAAGAGCGAGCAAAGAACGTCGGTAGCGAGTACGTCAGTCGGATTCTCCAGTACGAGTGGGCAGACGTCCTCGTCTCGTCCCCGCCCGAAACGGACGGTCTCAATTGGGTACCTGGCCACGTCGGGAAAGAGTGGGGACGCGTCGCGCCCGACGTGTGGAGTCCGATTCGTGCGCGGGGATACGACCCACATTTCAGACACTTCCCAACCGTCGACCGGTTCGACCGCGGCGAGTTCCAGTTCGAGTTCCGCCTCACTCCCACCTCTCCCGGCGACGGAGTAGACGAACGATACGAAGAGATGGCCCACTCGAACTTTCGAGAACGAATCGACGACTACGTCTCGAATACGTCGAACGGCACTACGTGGGAGAATGCGAGCGTCGTCACAGAGCAACCGACAGTTCTCTGGCGAGCAACCTATCGGTTCCCGTCGCAAGACAGCGTTGGGTACTACAAAACGCTGCGTCGGGCTATCGAAGAGCACGAATGGGTGGTCGAACTCGCCCACGAGGTTCTCGACGAAACCGACGCGTAACAGCTACGTCACAACTCGAGTGGCCCGGTCGTTTTTTACCATCTCGGCACTGTCTTTCATCGATGACCGTGAGGGATTCGCTCGACGAGCCACGCATTATCGACACGCATGCACACCAACCGACCGCAGAGTTCCTCCAGGACGCCGGCGGTGAGATGATGCAGGACGCAGCAAACAAGTTCGGAACCGCCATCGAGACGTGGGACTACGAATCGATGATAGCGGAGTACCACGAGTACGGTATCGGCAAAGCAATCCTCCTCGGGTGGGACGCCGAGACGAATACTGGAAACCCACCAGTTCCGAACGACTACGTGGCCGAGATTCGCGACGAGTATCCGGAGTTCTTCGTCGGATTCGGAAGCGTCGACCCGCTGAAAGACGACTGTGTCGACGAAGCAGTTCGGTGTGTCGAAGAGTTGGGTCTGTCCGGGTTCAAATTTCAACAAATCGCACAGGGGTTCGACCCGAGTGACGACGCCCACACAGAACTGTTCGACACTATCGAGGACCTCGGGGTCCCCGTTATCTTCCACGGCGGGAACTCGACACTCGGAGCTGGGTCACCGGGTGGCCGTGGTCTCAAAATCAAATACGGAAACCCGATGCTCATCGACGACGTGGCGGCAGAACACCCAGAATTACAGATTCTCATCGCCCACCCAGCGTTCCCGTGGGAGAAAGAACAACTCGCTATCTGCCAGCAGAAGGGCAACGTCTACATGGATTTCTCCGGGTGGCTTCCGAAGTACATCGACGACCAGGTGCTTCACTACGCGAAGACCGTGTTACAGGACAAGGTGATGTTCGGCACCGACTACCCGATGATTCGACCCGAACGCTGGTTCGAATCGTTCGACGACCACTTCGACGCACCCGACGAAGTAAAGCGGAAGATTCTCTGGGAGAACGCCGAGCGATTCCTCGGACTGGACTGAGCCTCAGTCGAACTCTGGTCGGCGTTTCTCCAAGAACGCCGAGACTCCTTCTTCGTGCGCATCGGTGTCGTATGCGAGCGTCTGCGCCTGTGCTTCACGCTCGAGGCCGTCTCGCCACGGCCGTCCGAGGTTTGCATGTATCGCTTCCTTCGCGAGCGCGAGCGTTTCGGTCGGTCGGGACGCGAGTGTCTCGACCATCTCGTCGACCACAGTGTCGAGTTCGTCGGGAGCGACGACTTCGTTCACGAGGCCAAGTTCGAACGCACGCTCGGCCGAGATTAGGTTCCCCGTGAACGCTAACTCTTTGGCTGCCCGAAGGCCGACGAGTTCGGGGAGCGTGACCGTCGCCCCGGCGTCGGGGACGAGACCAACGTTGACGAACGACGCCGCAAACCGTGCTTCGGGGACAGTGTAGGCGAAGTCACACGCAGCGACGATGGATATGCCCGCTCCGACTGCGTCGCCGTTGACACGGGCAACGACCGGGACCGGTGCGGTAAGTATGGCTTCTGCCACGCGACCCAGTGTCCCACGCACACGCTGGTACGCTTCGCGGGCAGTCTCGTCCCGGTTTGCCATCGCCTCGATATCTCCGCCCGCGCTGAACGCGTCTCCATCGCCGGTCACCACGACTGCGTCGAAGGACTCGGCCGTGACCGCTTCGAGTGCCGCAGAGAACTCACGGGCCACGTCTGCTGTGAATGCATTTTTGACCTCTGGCCGGTCGAACGTGACCGTCCTGACTCCAGTTTCGTCTTCGATTCGCATACGCTCGCTACACGGACACGAGATAAATAGCCTCGCCGGGAGACGCGATACCGCTAGCCGAACAACGTTCCGAACAACGACTGCTGTGCTCGGCGGAGACGTTCGAGGAATGCGGATTTGCTGATTTCGAGTTCGTCCGCGACGTCGTCGGCCGTGATACTCCGTGGAAGTTCGAAATAGCCCATCTCGTAGGCGACGTGGAGGCTCTCTTCTTGTGCAGGGGTCAGGTTCCAAGCCCGACCGATGGCAGATTCCTCGTCCGCACGGAGCGGATAGACGCGCTGTAGCCGAATCCCGACTGTCTGGCCTGCTTTCTCCATCACTCCTCTGAGAACGTCGTTTCCGACGACTGCACCTCGCATCGTCGCACCACCGTTGTTGTACTGCATCGATTCGACGAGAAACCCGACGTCGACGAGTTCGTGGACGACACACGGGTGTTTCGAGAGACAGCGGTAGGTGTACGCCTCGTCGGTACGGGTAACGTGAAGATACCGGATGTTTTCGTCGTCGTCGAGGACGGCGGGGAGTCGGTCGTCCGGTGGCGACGAAAAGTGCAGGAGGACGTTGCCGTCGGCACGGAGTTGCGGAGCACTCGCGTCGATAGCCACGGGAACTTGTTCCGTCGCACGGGCGAGTGGACAGTCGTCCCCGTCGATACGGAACTCGGTGACCAGACATTCATCTATCATCCCCACATCATCTCACGCTATCTTACTCGACCGAGGTATAAAAACCCCGTCTATAGACGGGCTAATTCGTAAGTGGTTATCCGTGATAGTTCTGTGTATACCGATGGACCTCGAAACTGTCAAAGAACGGGCGGGACCGCGAGAGTTCTCCCCGAAAGACGACATGCCGGAAGAGTACCGGAAGGCTGCGACCCGGATGATTCAGTTCCACGCGAACAGTGAAATCATGGGTGCGTACCTCGAACGCCCATTCATCCGCCAGGCCCCGAGCCTCGAACGGAAACTGGCGTTCTCGGCGAAGGTGCAAGACGAACTCGGTCACGGACAACTGCTGTACCGTGCCGCCGAGAGTCTCGGCATCAAGACCCGTCAAGAGATGCTCGACGAACTCGCAAACGGGCAAGGGAAGTTCCTCAACTGTTTCCACTACCCGATGGAGTCGTGGGTCGAGACGCCGATGATCGCCTTCTTCGTGGACGGAGCGGCGATGCGCCGGCAGGCGACGCTGAAGAGTACGTCGTGGGAACCGTACGCCCACGCGATGGACAAGGTCTGTTTCGAGGAGGGCTTCCACGTCAAACACGGTGAGGCCGTGCTCCACGAACTGATGACCGGGTCGAAGAAGGAACAGGAGATGGCACAGGCGGCCTTCGAGAAGTGGTGGCCGCGCATCATCCAGTTCTTCGGTCCGACCGACAAACAATCGACCCACCACGGGTTCGCCAGCGAAGTCGGTCTGAAGAAGATGTCCAACGACGAACTCCGTCGCGCGTTCCTCAACACCTACATCCCGAAGGCCGAGAAGTACGGTCTGGTGATTCCGGATACGCCGACTATCGAGAAGAACGACGACGGGACCTACAACGTCGCAGAAGACGAGCTCGACTGGGACGAGTTCTTCCAGATTGCCAAGAACGAGTACGAACCTGGCCTCGGTCAAATAGACTCTCGCAAGAAAGCGCAGGAAGCGGTCGCCTGGGTTCGCGAATCGATGGACAACCACGAACAGCGCCTGTACGGTGGCACGAGCCCACAGGCGGCGGACTAACGGAGTGATTCGATGATTTGGGAAGTTTTCCGACAAAAGAAAGCAGGCGACTACCACACCCACTGCGGCAACGTCCACGCTCCCGACCGGGAGATGGCGTTGCTCTTCGCAGAAGTACAGCACGCACGACGGATGCCCACGAACAGTTTGTGGGTCGTCCCGAAAGACGAAATCGGTGAAGTCGACACCGAAGACGTCGCGTTCGGTGGCACGACGGACAAGTCGTACCGCTGGGCCATGACGTACAACTTCGAGGCGGCCGCAGAAGAGGTTGCAGCGTCAGAAGACGAACAGGCAGAGGCCGAACGACAGCGCAAGGCCGTCGTGGATGGTGACGACTGATGGCAGCAGCACAACAACTCCCCGGCCCACAGGACCTCACGGACGAACAGCGAGAAGCAGTCGAGATGCTCTTGTACCGTCTCGCCGACGACGAGTTCGTCATCGCAGAGCGCTACACCGAGTGGCAGGTCCGAGCACCGACGATCGAGTCCGACCTCTCTGTTGCGAACATCGCACAGGACGAACTCGGACACGCGCGTCTCTGGTACGACCTGCTCGAAGACTTCGGCTACGAGGAACCCGACCTCATCTGGGAGCGTGAGGCTGGCGACTGGCGGCACAGCACGCTCTGTGAACTCCCCTTCGGAGAGGGCGATTGGGCAGACTTCGTCGTCCGGTCGTATCTCTACGACGAAGCGGAGTTCGTCCGCGTGAAGGCGCTCGAAGGCTCGTCGTACCCACGCCTCGCCGACCGCGTGGAGAAGGTGCTGGCCGAAGAGCGATACCACCGCGAACACGCCCGCAGTTGGCTCGAACGCCTGTGCGAAGACGACGACTCGCGTGCACGGGTGCAAGACGCCGTCGACAGACTCCTCCCGTACGCGCTGACGCTCTTCTCACCGACAGACGAGGAGATCGAAGCACGCATCGACGAACTCGGTCTGCGAACCGAGAACCTCCTGTCGATGCGAGAGGCGTGGTTAGACGAAGTCGTCCCGACGTTGGAATCAGCCGGCCTGCACGTCGAGGAGGCAGAACTACCCGAACAGTACGACGTCCACCACGTGGACTTCGACCTTCCGGACGAGACCGGTCGTGACCAGTCACACACTGACTACTGGTTCGACCTCTTCGACGAGTTCACCAAGAGCTACCGAGAACTCGGTCGGCACTCCGCGATGAAGATAATGAAGGACCCAGACGATGAGTAGTGAATTCGACCCCGAACAGCCCGACGCGCAACTTTGCGCACACACAGACTACACGGAGGGTACGCCTCACGACGAACTCCCGGCGACTGGCGAGGGAGCAGTCGGAATCGAGCGTGCCGTCTGGGACGCACTCTACACGGTCGAAGACCCCGAGATGCCCATCAGCATCGTCGATTTGGGTCTCATCTACGCTGTCGGGGTCGAAGCCGAGACGGGTGAAGCACGCATCGACATGACGCTCACGTACACCGGGTGTCCCGCTCGGAGCATGATGCAAGACGACATCCGCAACGCAGTCGGTGCAGTCGACGGCGTCGAAGACGTGCTGATAAATCTCGTGTGGAGTCCTGCGTGGACCACTGCGATGGTGACCGAACAGGGACGGAGCGACCTCCGCGAATTCGGACTGAGTGTGTGACCATGCGACGACTCTCAGACCCCAGTGTCACGACGACGGGCGAGACAGAAGGGGCACAGTGCCCCTACTGTGATGGGACGAACACCGACCGCGAACACCCGAAAGGGCCGTCGCTCTGCCGGTCGATGCACTTCTGTCACGACTGTCAAGAACCGTTCGAGAAGTTTGGTTAACTCCCACTGATCTTCTCGACTCTCCCGAACCCCCGCTGAATCAACCCCGCTCCGTTTTGATACCGTTCACCCAGTCTTGTACACACCCCTCGCAGTGGCGATGAGTGTGTCGTCGGTCGACGCGTACACGTCGACGTCGACAGTGCCGACGTCGCCGCCGAGACGAACCACGTCGGCCTCTGCCCGAAGGTCACCCGTTCCTGCGCTCAAATAGTCGATGCGCATGTCGATAGTCGGGACCGGTTGGTCGACGCGACTCACGAGTGCGGCACCGCCGACCGTATCTGCGAGTGTGAACGTGACGCCGCCGTGGGCCATGACCCGGTCGGCGTTCCACGACAGCTCCTCGCGCATCTCGATGTGCCCCTCTGCGTGGCCGTCCGCTGCTTCGGTTATCTCGACGCCAAGCAACTGGGCGAACGGCATACTCTCGAAGAATTCCTCGATGTCCATAGTTCTCTATCTCTGGTGTGTGTTAAGTTGGTTTCGTCGCCTGCTGGGCAGGCCGTAGTTGGTTGTGTAGTCCGTCATCGGTGGTCGGAAAGTTCTGTCCATCGTCGATGGTCAGAGAGTTCTGTCCGTCATCGATGGTCGTAGACTCGCTGGACTTTGCCCACCTTCGTCCGCTCGATACCACCGGGGGCGACGAGTTCGACCGTGTCGGGGCTAAAGGAGAGGACGTTCGACAGTCGCGTGCGGATGCGCCGCTCGAGTTCGTCTCGAGACCCGTCGAAGTCGTCCGCGAGTTCGACGGTGAGGTCGAGGCGGTCGAGTTCGTCTTCGCGTCGCAGGTCGATTCGGTAGTGCGGTGCAATCTCGTCGAATTCGAGGACGACTGACTCGATTTCACTCGGATAGAGGTTGACTCCTCGGACGATGAGTAAGTCGTCTGCTCTGCCCGTAACCGAGTTCATTCGGACAGCGGTCCGACCACAGTCGCACGTCTCGTAATCGAGGGTCGTCAGGTCACCGGTTCGGTAGCGGAGTACCGGGAGTGCTTGCTTCGTAAGCGTCGTCAACACGAGTTCTCCCTCTTCGCCCTCCTCGACCGGTTCACCCGTATCGGGGTTGATTATCTCTGGATAGAAGTGGTCTTCCCAGATGTGCATCCCCTGCTGTTCGAGACACTCGACTGCGACACCTGGGCCGATAATCTCCGAGAGACCGTAGTTCTCGACTGCCGCCGCGTCGAACCGTCGTTCGATTTCCCGTCGCATCGGTTCTGTGCAAGGCTCTGCACCGTACAGAACTGTGGACAGTGGTAGTTCGGCAGGGTCGTAGCCCATGCTCTCGGCAACCTCCGCGAGATAGAGTGCGTACGATGGCGTGAGACAGATGGCGTCGCTCTCGAGGTCCGCGAGCATCTCGACCTGTCGTTGGGTGTTGCCACCACCCGCCGGAACGACGCTCATCCCCATCGCCGTCGCACCGTCGTGGAACCCGAACCCACCGGTGAAGAGGCCGTAGCTGTACGCGTTCTGGAGCGTGTCGGCGCTGGTCAGCCCCGCTCCTCGGAATCCACGCGTCATTACCTCGCGCCACACGTCGAGGTCGTCACGAGTGTAGCCGACGATTTTGGGTTTGCCGGTCGTTCCGGAGGAGGCGTGGATGCGAATCACGTCCTCCATGTCGACTGCGAACATCCCCGTCGGATAGTTGTCGCGGAAGTCCTCTTTCGTCGTGAATGGGAGCAGTGGGAGGTCGTCGGCGCCGGTTACGTCGTCCGGGTTGACGTCTGCTGCGCCAAGTGTGTGCTTGTAGAACTCGACGTTCTCGTAGGCGTACCTCACCACCTCCTGTACCCGTTCGTCTTGTAGTCGCCGCAACTCCGGCCTCGGGAGTCGCGTCACGTCGCCGTCGTCGCTGCCCCTCATCGTTCAGATGCTCTCCATACTATCACAAAAAATTATTCACGATTCGGTCACTCGGCCGCCGAGACGCCGAGGTATCGGTCGAGTATCTCGTCGGACGCGGCAACCTCGTCTGCAGGCCCTTCGTGGACGACCTGTCCTTTGTCGAGGATGTAGACGTAATCTGCGGCGTCGAGTGCCACTTGGACGTTCTGTTCGACCAGGAGGATGGTGGCGCCCTCGTCGTTCAACTGCTTGATTTTGCGCTGGACCTGCTTGACGATCGAGGGAGCGAGTCCTTCGGTGGGTTCGTCGAGCATCAGGAGGTCTGGCGCAGAGACGAGCGCACGAGCGATTGCCAGCATCTGCTGTTCACCACCCGAGAGGTTTGCCCCTTTGCTGTTGCGGTGACGGACGAGGTTTTCGAACTCGTCGATTATCTCGTCGACGGTCGGCTTGTCGATATCCTGTCGCCCGCCGATACGCCCGATTTCGACGTTCTCACGGACCGTCAGTCCGGGGAAGACACGCCGTTCTTCGGGAACGAGCGCGATACCCTCCCGAGCGGTCTTTTCGGGCGAGAGATGGGTGATGTCTTTCCCGTCGAACGTGACCGACCCACTCGTCGGCGTCACGCTTCCGAGGAGTGTTCGAAGCGTCGTCGTCTTCCCGACGCCGTTCCGACCGATGAGCGTGACGACCGACCCACGCTCGACGTCGAGGTCGATGCCCTGGAGGACGCGTGTCGAACCGTAGCCAGATACGAGGTCACGAACCGACAGGAGGATATCGTCGCTCACGCTTCGACACCTCCGAAGTACGCTTCACGAACCTCAGGGTCTTCCGAGACTTCCTCTGGTGAGCCCTCTGAGAGAATCTCCCCGCGGTGTAGTACGGTAATGCGGTCAGAGACGCGCATCACGAGGTCGATGTCGTGTTCGATGAGGAGGAGTGTCCGGTCCGAGAGGACTTCGTCGATGAGGTCCATCGTCGCACGCGTCTCCTCGGCGCTCATCCCTGCGGTGGGTTCGTCGAGGAGAACCATCTCGGGGTCTGTCGCGAGGACGATGGCGATCTCGAGACGACGTTTGTCACCGTAGGCGAGTACGTCAGCGAGTTCCTCACCACGTCCCAACAGCCCAGACCGTTCGAGGACGCGGTCGGTGTGTTCGTTCACGTCGTCGAACGAGTCTTTCTGTTCGAGATACTCTTCGACGGGGGTGAACCCCTCGTGCCGTGCGGCCTGTGCAGCGAGACGGACGTTCTCACGGACGGTCAACCCCGAGAAGACGTTCGTAATCTGGAACGAGCGCCCCAGTCCGCGACGCACACGTTGGTGTGGTGGGAGAGAAGAGACGTCCTCGCCGTTGAACGTCACTGTCCCGCGCGTCGGGCGGAGTGCTCCGGTCAAGAGGTTGAACGTCGTCGTCTTCCCGGCACCGTTCGGTCCGATGAGACTGCGGAACTCGCCGCGTTTGATGTCGAGGTTCACGTCGTCGACGGCGACGAGTTTGCCGAACTCTTTCGTGAGATTCTGCGTCGTGAGGATGGAGTCAGTCATGGCGTTCTACCTCTGGGTCGTTCACCTTGGCTCGGTCACGAACGACCGAGTCGAACAGTGGCTGTTCTGCAATTGTCTGTGGGAGTGAGACGAGTCCACGCGGGACGAAGATGACGAACAGGACGAACAGGACGCCGATGACGAGCTGCCACTGGTCGATGTACGACGAGAGGATGTCCTCTGCTGCGACGAAGACGCCGGCGCCTATCATCGGCCCGTAGAGCGTCCCCATACCACCGAGCACCGTCATCACGATGACCTCACCGGAGTTTACCCAGTGGAGGAACGACGGTGCGACGTAGCCGTTGTTGGCAGCGAACAGTCCCCCGGCGAGGCCAGCGAGGCCACCCGAGACGACGAACGCACGGCGTTTGTACGCCGTCACGTCGTATCCGACGAACGAGGCCCGCTCTTCACTCTCGCGAATCGCCTGAAGGACCGACCCGAAGGGCGCGCGGATGAGGCGGCGTGCCAGGAGGTACGACCCGACGACGACCACGAGGAGGAAGTAGTACTGGACGATTCCGCCGTCTATGGTCATGATTCCCAGTGGAATCTCGAACTCTCTTGGGTCGATTCCGATGCCAGCGAGGCCGTAGAACACGTCGACACCGAAGAGGCCGTCAGAGCCACCGGTGAAGTCGAACTTGAACACGGCGTTGTAGAACAACTCCGCGAACGCGAGCGTAATCATGGCGAAGAACACGCCGGAAACCCGAATCGAGAGGTAGCCGACGCTCCACGCGATGGCCGCACACACGACTACAGCGACGAGCAGTGCGACGAAGACGGACGGCGAGAAGTGCAAGAGTGTCAGCACCGACGCGTACGCTCCCACACCGTAGAATAACGTGTGTCCGAGGGAGACGAGTCCAGCGTATCCGAGGACGAGGTCCAGACTGAGCGCGAACAGTGCCCAGATGAGGATGTCTTCGAGGAGCGTCACGGAGTACGTGACACCGGTCAACTCCGCGAAGAACGGCACGACCACGAGTACGCCGACGGCAGCATATCCGATTTTCGCCCGTGTGGCTGACGAGAGGACGCCACCGCCCGCTCCGTGGAGCAGTGCGCCATCGTGGTGTTCCCCTGCCCCGATGTTGGTGCCGAAGAGCCCCTTTGGGCGAACGACGAGAACGACAATCATGAGCAAGAAGACGATGAGTCCTTCGAGGAACGGCGCGTAGGTCCGTGCGAACGTCTGCACGAGGCCGACGAACAGACCGCCGACGACTGCTCCACGGAACGACCCGAGGCCGCCGAGGACGACGATGACGAACGCCGGAATGATGACGCTCGACCCCATCGTCGGGCTGACGTTCTGGTACGCACCGAGGACGATACCCGCGACGCCGGCGAGTGCTGCGCCGAACCCGAAGGTCAGCGTGTAGTATCGGTCGATGTTGATACCGAGGTTGCGGACCATCTCTCTGTCTTCGGACCCGGCGCGAATGATCATCCCGAACCGGGTTCTGTTGAGGAGAAGCCACGTCGCGATGGCGAGAACCGACCCGAAGATGATGATTCCGTAGTTGTACAGCGAGTAGTTGAACCCGAACAGTGCGACGGGTTGGTCGAGAACCGCAGGGATGGGAAACGGCTGTGCCGACTTCCCCCAGACCGACGTGATGAGGTCGTTGATGATGAGGACGAGCCCGAACGTCAACAAGATATGGTACAGCGGGTCACGACCGTAGAGCCGTTTCACTGTGAGTCGCTCGATGCCCATGCCGACGACGCCCACGAGGAGTGGTGCGACGACGAGGGCGACCCAGAAACCGGCCCCACCGAGTGGACCGGCGATAGCGAACGCAAAGTAGGCACCGAGTGCGAACAGTTCGCCGTGGGCGAAGTTGATGACGTCCATCACGCCGAAGATGATGGACAGTCCTGCTGCGAGGAGGACGTAGACCATCCCGACGACGAGGCCATTGAGGACCTGCTCTGCGACAGCGCTGGCGACAGACATACTAGAGGTTGCAGCCAAGTTCGCCGCATTCTGGCAACGCGTCGACACCGTCTATCATGTCACCGAGTTTGACCGCGGCAGGTCCGCTGCCACTATCTGGTGCAACGAGTTCACCCGGCCACACGGGGTTCATCGCCTGATGGTCGCAGTCGCGGAACTGATTCGGTCCGAGGATGGTGTCCATCTCCAATCCAGGAAGCACGTCTTTGACCTCCGCAGGGTCGGTCGAGTCGGCTTCAGCGATTCCGCGAGCGGTCATCCTGATAGACATGTACGCCGAGCGGGCGAAGTTGTCCGGGTCGGCGTCGTACTCGCTCCGGTAGGCTTCGACGAACGACTGGTTGTCTCCCGTCTCGAGGGTTGGGAGGTACCGGACGCCGCCGTACGTTCCGTACGCTGCTTCCCCGAGCGCACCACGAACGACAGAGAACGTCATAGTCGGCGACATGAGGTTCACGCTCTCTTTGAGTCCTTGACTCGCGGCTTGCTTGACGAAGTTGATGAGGTCACCGCCGGTCATCCCGAGGACGGCAACCTCTGCGTCGGAGTTGGCAATCTGACTGATGTAGGAGTTGAAGTTGGTCGACCCGAGTTGCGAGCGACTTCGTCCGACGACTTCGATGTCGTGTCCATCCTTCATCCGCTTTTCCACGCGGGACATCACCGATTCGCCGTAGGCGTAGTCGGCAATGTGGAACCACACTTTCGTCCCGAGGTTCTCTGCAGTGTAGTCGGAGACAGCCTCTGCCATCTGGGCGGTGTTCGTCTCTGCGCGGAACACCCACTCGTTACAGTTCGACCCAGTGATGGGGACTGCAGCCCCGCCGGGGTTGTAGATGATCTCTTGTTCCTGTGCGAACTCGTTGAGTGCGAGAGCAACACTCGACGAAATTGCACCCATGAGATACGACGCGCCGTCCTGTTCGACGACAGACTGTGCTTTTCGTCGCCCAGTCGACGGGTCGGCTTCAGTGTCTTCGTAGACGCCCGTAATCTCGACGTCGAGGTCGTCGTTCTCGTTTACGTGCTTGATGGCGAGTTCAGCCCCGTTTCGCTGCCCTACTGCCAGACCGCCGTACGGACCGGTCATCGGACTGATTACGCCGTACGTGATGGAGTTCGTGCCACCACCGCCACCACCGCCGAGACAACCTGCCACCCCCGTAAGTCCAGCAACACCTGCCAACCCTGCCGCCTGTACGAACCGTCGTCGGGACGAACGAGGGCCGTAGCCACCGTTCGAAGAATACTCCTCTCTCTTCATGGTGTATGTTCATAAGTAACATGATAACCTTCACGTTTAAATGTTTGCGTTGGCGTGCAAACAAGAATACCGGGGGTCAGTACAGACGTATCAGGCGAAGTGGGGAACTACGTCATCTCCGAGTCGGTCGATACAATCGACCATCTCGTCGGTACCAGTTCCAGGGTGGTACGTTCGGAAGATGAAGTGAATATCGTCACCGAGCGCTTCACGATACTGTTCGAGTTCGTCGATGACCTGTTCCGGTGTGCCGAATATCGCCTGTTCTTTGAGTTCTTGGCGGCGTTCTGGGGGGAGTTCCGGTACAGCATCACCGGAGAAGATTTCGGCGTATCGACGCTGAAGGTAGAGATATCCATCTTTCATCGTGTCCCACGCCTCCTGTTTCGACTCTCCGACGAACCCATGTTGCAACACGTAGATGGTGAAATCACCGTCGAGTCCCTCACTCTCGCGGACGTTCCTGATGTCGTCGACGCGTTTCTTCAATCCTCCAATCGACAGCGACGACGGGGCACACCACGCATCAGCAGTTCGTGCCGCCCGTCGAACGGCAGGTTTCGCTGCTCCGCCGAGCATAATCGGAACGTCTCGAGATGGTTTCGGCGTGATATCGACTCCAGTCGCACCCTCGTGAAACGACGATTCGTGTTCGACTGGCCCCGCTGACCACGCGTCTCGCAGGAGTTCGACCGTATCTGCGAGTCGCTCGACTCGCTCGTCACGCGGAACCTCGAACGCATCGAACTCCCGTGGGTTGGAACCGATCGCGAGTCCGAGCGTCGTTCGTCCACCGGAGAGGAGGTCTACGGTCGCAGTGTCTTCTGCGAGTCGAATCGGGTCGTACAACGGTGCAAGCGCGATACACGTGCCGATTTCGACGTTTTCTGTCACTGCGGCGAGTGCCCCGAGTGCCGGCATCGTCCCGGACAGATAGCCGTCTTCCATGAAGTGGTGTTCGGACACCCACGCACTCGCGAGGCCCGCATCGTCGATTGCACGCCCCAGCGTCAACATCTCGTCGTACAGTTCCGCCATCGGTCGGTCGTCGTCTGGGCGTCGCTGACACGTAAACAGGCCGGTCCCGATTTCCATGGCAGTCAGTATCTACCTCGGCTATTAATAGTTCGGACCGGCGATGCTGTGGCATGACGAACGACAACAGTGGTGGCGACAACAGTGGACGCGAGATGCCCCCTGCACGTGTCGACCACGTCGGGATAGCGGTGAACGACATCGACACCGCGGAACCGACGCTGTTCGCACTCGGATGTGAGCGTGTCCACCGGGAGACGGTCTCCGACGGTACCTTCGAGTGGGCGACGTACGTGCTCGGCGACGCGTCACGCCTCGAACTCATCGCGCCAGTCGAAGGAGAGTCGTTTCTCACGAGATATCTCGACGAACACGGCCCCGGTCTTCATCACGTCACACTCGAAGTCGTCGATATCGACGTAGCTATCGGCGCACTGGAAGCGGCTGGGGAACGTGTCGTCGGGTACGCAGTCGAAGACGGGTGGACCGAAGCGTTCGTCTCTCCACAAAATCCGACGGGTGCGTTGTTTCAGTTGATGGAGTATCACGACGACTACCGAGACAGAGGCGAAGACGACGCGCTATTCGTGCGTGGGGAACCACTGAAAGAGTGGTGACTGGAGAAAAAGAGGGTGAGTAGCACTCGGTTCACTTCGTTCTGCACAACGTAGAGAAGGTCAGTGACTCTGTTATTCGTCGGCTGGTTTCGTCTTGATGAGGAACTTCATGTCACCTTCGAGGACGACAGTGCCGTCCTGTTTGGTCATCGTGACGTCGATGACGACAAGCCCGGCATCGTCTCGACTGCTGAGTTCCTTCTGTTCGGAGACGACCATCGTCTGCGAGAGCGTGTCGCCGATGAAGACGGGGTTGGGGAGGTCCATGTAGTTCATCCCGAGGAAGGCGATAGCAGTCCGTTCGACGATACCCGACCGGTAGACGAATCCAGTCGACTGGACGAACGTCATCGGCCCGTGGGCGATACGCTGGCCGAACTGGGTGTCTTCGGCGTACTCGCTGTTGGTGTGTAGTTCCGTCCAGTCACCCGACAGCGCCGAGTGCATCATGAAGTCGGCTTCGGTGACGGTCCGGCCGACGCTTTCGAACTCTTTGCCCTCGACGAAGTCCTCGAAGTAGTGCGGTTCGTAGCTGTATGCCATACCCAACCGTCACCCCCATTGGATAAAGAATTTTACATAGTTATCTTTCCTGACAGTCGGTGCCTACTTGACTGGTGACGGCGAGTGTGTGCACATGGCAGCATCAGACGAGCACGCAGAGATACGTGACCTCGCCTCTAGCGACCCGTTTTGCGCACGTGTCGGTATCGAACTCGAAAAACTGGACTCGGGGTACGCCGAGACGACGCTCACTATCGAAGAAGACCACCTGAACTTCCACGGAACGCCACACGGCGGTGCAATCTACTCGTTGGCCGACGCAGCGTTCGCCGCAGCGTCCAACAGTCACGGTGACGCAGCGTTCGCACTGGAGACGAATATCTCGTATCTCGCG
This sequence comes from Haloferax marinum, assembly GCF_009674625.1. Taxonomy (GTDB): domain Archaea; phylum Halobacteriota; class Halobacteria; order Halobacteriales; family Haloferacaceae; genus Haloferax; species Haloferax marinum. Next base: position 18,934 of record NZ_WKJQ01000002.1, read on the forward strand.
GCAGCAGAGGTTGGTGACACCATTCGTGCTGTGGCCGAGGAGACCCACCTCGGCGGCCGAACCGCGGAGTACGAAGTCGTCGTCTCGGACGACTCAGACGAGCGAATCGCGACGTTCCGCGGCCGAGTGTACAAACCCGGCCGCTGACGAGGGGTCGAAGCAGTCACAGACGACACGGAAGCGAAACGGTACAGAAGCGAAACGGTACAGAAGCGAGACGACATAGAAGCGAGATTGGGAACTACTGCCCGCGGTGGTCGTAGACGCGTTGGACCTTCCCGACTTCTGTCCGTGCGATGTTCCCGTACTCGACGAGATTCAGTTCGTCGGGGGTGAACGAAAGCACGTTCGAGAGGCGTTCAGTGATGCGGTTTTTGAGGTTGGTAATCGAGCCATCGAAGTCGTCGACGACTTCGACAGTGACTTTCAACGTATCGAGATTGTTCTCACGGCTGATGTCGATACGGTAGTGTGGTGCGACTTCCTCGAACTCGAGGACGACAGATTCGACTTCACTGGGGTAGAAGTTCACTCCTCGGACGATGATAAGGTCGTCAGACCGACCGGTGATGTTGTCCATTCGGACGGCGGTGCGACCGCACTCACAGGTATCGTAGTTCAGCGTGGTCAGGTCGCCGGTCCGGTAGCGGAGTACCGGAAGCGCCTGTTTCGAGAGCGTCGTCAACACGAGTTCACCCTCTTGTCCCTCTTCGACTGGTTCACCTGTGGTCGGGTCGACGATTTCGGGGTAGAAGTAATCCTCCCAGATGTGGAGGCCGTCTTGTTGTTCACACTCGATGGAGACACCAGGACCGACGATTTCTGAGAGACCGTAGATGTCGATGCCGGTGACGCCGAGGCGTTCTTCGATCTCCTTGCGCATCGGTTCGGTACAAGGTTCGGCCCCGAAGATGACGACACGCAGTGGGAGGTCACGGATGTCGTATCCCATGTCTTCGGCGACTTCTGCGAGATACAGCGCGTACGAGGGAGTACACGAGATGACGTCGCTTCCGAGGTCTGCGAGCATCTCGACCTGTCGCTGGGTGTTGCCCCCTCCGATCGGAATGACCGTCGCACCGAGTTCTTCGACACCCTGATGCAGGCCAAGACCTCCCGTAAAGAGACCATATCCGTAGGCGTTTTGCACGATGTCGTCGGGGCCGACTCCTGCAGCGACGAGACAGCGTGCAACTGCCTTGCTCCACACGTCGAGGTCGTCACGGGTGTAGCCGACGATTTTCGGCTTTCCGGTCGTTCCGGAGGAGGCGTGAATCCGAATCACGTCCTCCATCTCGACTGCGAACATCCCCGTCGGATAGTTGTCGCGGAAGTCCTCTTTCGTCGTGAACGGTAGCTTCGAGAGGTCGCCGACGCTCTGGATGTCGTCGGGGGAGAGTCCCGCCTCGTCGAACATCTCGCGGTAGTAGTCGACGTTCTCGTACGCAGTCTCCACCATCTCCCGAAGTCGCTCGTCTTGGACCTCTCGTAACTCGTCTCGTGAGGCGGCCTCCATGCTATCGAATACCATGTACAATCGAACCCGATGATTGAAGATGATAAAAATGATGCGGTCAGTTCTGCTACCGGTTGGAAGCGAACCTATTTCGCGGGGGACATGCAAGCGACTACCATGCGAGAAGCGTACATCGTCGGAGCGGGCCAGTCAGCGTATGGCGCGTTCCCGAACGAGAGTTATCGGTCGCTGTTCGCGACGGCCTACGAGGAGGCGATGGACAGCGCGGGAGGTGTCGACCCCGAGGACGTCGACGAAGCGGTCATCGGCTCGCTCGGCGTCGGCGGGCGACAACTCGGTCTATCCGGGCCGGCAGTCACCGAACACGTCGGGCTTCACGGCGTCCCCAGTTCGCGCATCGAAAACGCCTGTGCCGCCAGCGGGTACGCCGTCAGGCAGGCGGTCCAAGCCGTAAAGAGTGGGATGGCCGACGTGGCCATCGCCGGAGGATACGAAGTCATGACCGACATGAGCGGTGACGTAGCGAAGTACTGGTTAGGCGTGAGCGGTGAGACGGAGTGGGAGCGTCTGACCGGGACGACGTTCTCGGGAGTGTACGCACAGATGGCGTCCGCATATCTCGACGCGTACGACGCGACGCCCGACCACTTCTCGAAAGTCGCTGTCAAGAACCACGCGAACGGCGCGAAGAATCCGAAGGCACATCTCGGATTCGAGTGCTCCCTCGAAGACGCACAGAACGCGCCCGTCGTCGCAGACCCACTCAATCTCTATCACTGCTGTCCAACCTCGGATGGTGCTGCGGCCGTCATCGTCGCCAGCGAAGACGTGGCGAGTAGCTGTGACGACGCAGTTCGCGTCGCAGGTGTCGGTGCCGCATCAGAGCGGGTTGGCCTCTTCCAACGCGAGAGTTACACCTCTATCGAGTCGACAGCACGTGCGGCCGAGTCGGCCTACGAGATGGCAGGTTTGGGCCCAGACGACGTCGACTTCGCCGAAGTTCACGACTGCTTCGCCATCGCAGAACTCCTCGCCTACGAAGACCTCGGATTCTGCGAGCGCGGCGGTGCGGCAACGCTCATCGACGACGGTGTGACCGAGTTAGACGGTGACTTACCCGTCAATCCGTCTGGCGGTCTCAAGTCGAAGGGCCACCCAATCGGTGCCACTGGCGCTGGACAGGTCGTCGAAGCGTTCAAACAACTCACGGGCCACGCCGACGACAGGCAAGTGTCGGGTGCGACCGTCGGCCTCACGCACAACGTCGGTGGGTCCGGCGGTGCTGCGGTCGTTCACGTCCTCGAAGGGGGTGTGTTATGAACGAAATCGCTGGCGTGGGTGCGTACGTGCCTCGACTGTATCTTCCTGCAGACGCCTATCGTGAGGCGTGGGGGAAGAGCGGTGCAGCAGGTGTCGAACGAGTGGCCATCCCGGACGCCGACGAAGATACGCTCACGATGGCAGTCGAGGCAGGGTGGCGTGCGCTCGCAGCAGCAGACGTCGACCCACTCGAAGTCGAACACCTCGCGTTCGCGACGACGACGCCCCCAGCCGACGAAGAAGAATCGACCGTGCGCCTCGCGTCGCTCCTCGGCATCCCGAAGGCGGTGTCGACACGGCAGTACGGCGGCGGAACCAGCGCCGGTGCAGCTGCACTGGCGGCGACGCTCGACACCACTGGACCCGCACTCGTCGTCGTCTCAGAGAGTCCCGAAGGAACCCCAGAAAGTGACGAAGGAGCAGGTGCAGGTGCCGGTGCTGTCGCACTCGTCCTCGACGAGGACGGACCACTCGTGGTCGATGGTGTCGGTGAGTTCGGCGACCCGTACCCTGGAACGCGGTTCCGTCGGCGCGGCCACTCCGAGACTGAATCGATCGGCATCACACAGTACGAACGAGACGCGTACACGTCGGCTATCGGTGGTGCAGTCGATGTTCTCGGCACGACTGTGTCGGACGTCGACGCAGTTGCACTCACCTCACCAGATGGGAAACTCCCGTACCGTGCCGCGCGCACACTCGGTGTCTCGACGGCGCAAATCGCTTCGGGGACCGTCGTTTCTCAGACTGGAGACACCGGTGCGGCAGGGCCGTTCCTCGGACTCGCGTCAGCACTCGAAGACGGAGCGTCTTCGGTCCTTCTCGTCGGATACGGCGGTGGGGCGGGCGCAACTGCACTCTCACTGAGCGCAGATGGAGACGTCCCAACTCGTCTGGCGCTCGACGGAGATACTGAACTCTCCTACGCCGAGGCGCTTCGGAGACGTGGGACCATCACTGGCGAAGAACCCGAAGGAGGCGGCGCGTACGTGAGTGTCCCGACGTGGCGACAGACGATACCACAACGTCACAGACTCGTCGCCGGTCGATGTCGGGACTGTGAGATGCTCTCGTTCCCACCGGAAGGAGCGTGCGCCGCCTGTGGGTCGCTCGGAGGCTACGAGGCTATCTCTCTCGCGGGCGAGGGGACGGTCGAAGCAGCAACGAGAATCGGACAAGGAGGTGCACCGCCCGAGTTCGTCGAACAACAGCAACGTTCGGGGTCGTTCGCAGTCGCCGTCGTCGCGTTCGATGGCCCCGAGGGCGACGAGACAGTGAGTATACCCGCACAAGTCGTCCAGTCTCCCGTGGGGACGCCCACTATCGGTGACCGCGTCGAGGCCGTACCACGTCGTATCTACGAACAGGAAGGCGTAGTCCGGTACGGGTTCAAAGTAATCCCGACAGCGGCCGAGCGGTAAGCGGTCCCACGACTATTTTCAGGGACATTCGAACACTGTCGCGACGCCTTGTCCGAATCCGACGCACATCGTCGCGAGGCCGTAGCGCCCGTCGCGTCTGTCGAGTTCGTGGAGAAGTGTGGTCGCGATACGCGCGCCAGAACAACCGAGTGGGTGGCCAAGGGCGATTGCGCCCCCGTTGACGTTCAACTTCTCGTCGTCGATACCGAGTTCACGTTTGCAGTAGAGACTCTGTGAGGCGAACGCTTCGTTGAGTTCTATCAGGTCGATATCGTCGATCGTCAACCCTGCCTCGTCGAGCGCAGCACGCGTCGCGGGCACGGGTCCGATGCCCATCTCCTCCGGGTCGACGCCGACGACTGCACGTGAGACGACACGGCCGAGAACTGGCAACCCGTTCTCTTCGGCGTACCGTTCTGCAGTGACGAGCGCTCCCGCAGCGCCGTCGGTCAACGGTGATGCGTTTCCTGGAGTGACAGACGCCGCGTCGTCGTCTGCGAAGACCGTTGGAAGCGATTCGAGGACGTCCAGCGAGGTGTCCTCACGTGGCCCTTCGTCGTGTTCGACGACTCCGTCCGGCGTCTCGACCGAGACGATTTCGGCGTCGAACCTCCCGGCGGTTCGCGCGTCGATTGCTCGTTCGTGTGACCGCAGTGCGAACGCGTCTTGGTCTCGGCGCGAGACGTCGTAGCGTCGTGCAACTGTCTCTGCGGTCATCCCCATCGAAAGCGACGACCCACCGTCGTATCGTGTCTTTAGTTCGGGGTGAAGCCAATCAGAGAACGGAACGCGTGACATGTGTTCGACGCCAGCGATGGGATAGGCCACTCCGTCACCGGCCTCGACGGCGCGGGAAGCGTCGTTCAGCGTCGTCAGCGAAGAGCCACAGAGACGAGACAGCGTCGCCCCCGGAACCGACTCGGGGAATCCCCCGGCCAGCAGTGACTGTCGTGCGAGGTTTCGCCCCTGTTCGGCTTCCTGGTTCGCACACCCGAGTCGGAAATCGACCCACTCCTCAGGGGCGACACCGGTTCGGTCGACGAGCGCGTCGAGGACCGAGACGACCAAATCTTCTGGATAGACGTCTGCGAACCCGCCACCTTTCTTCGCTTGCGGTGTTCGCACTGCATCGACGACGACTGCTCGCTCGTTGGAACCGCTCATACAGAGTGGTGTGACACCATCTATCTTGAACCTTCGTCAGAAAAGAGGCAAACGATTATGATGGTTCCCGAGTCCTGTTGTGATAATGCACGTTAGCGTACTCGGTGCCGGAACGATGGGACACGGTATCGCCCAGGTGTCCGCCATGGCCGGCCACGAGGTTACGATGCGAGATATCGAAGACGAATACGTCCAGAGCGGGCTAGACGCAATCGAGCGGAACTTACAGGGCGGTGTCGACCGGGACAAGGTGACGCCCGAAGCGATGACGGCGACGCTCGAACGAATCACTGGAACGACGTCGTTGTCCGACGCAGTGGCCGACGCGGACCTCGTCGTCGAAGCAGTCCCCGAGGATATGGACCTCAAGCGAGACACCGTCAGCGAAGTCGAGTCGCTCGTCGGCAGCGACACCGTCATCGCCTCCAACACGTCGTCGTTGTCTGTCACCGCAATCATGAGTGCACTCGACGACCCAGGACGTGGAATCGGTCTCCACTTCTTCAACCCCGTCCACATCATGGGCTTGGTCGAAGTCGTCGTCGCAGAACAGACCGACGCAGAGACGCTGTCGTTTGCGACGGAGTTCGTCGAAGGAATCGACAAAACCGCCATCGAAGTCGGTGACTCTCCGGGGTTCGCGTCGTCACGCCTCGGTGTCGCACTCGGTGTCGAAGCTATGCGAATGGTCCAAGAAGGCGTGGCGTCACCACGCGACATCGACGCCTCGATGGAACTCGGATACAACCACCCGATGGGACCCATCGAACTCGGCGACGTCGTTGGCCTCGACGTCCGTCTGGGTATCCTGGAGTATCTCCGCGAAGAACTCGGAGAGCGATTCCGTCCGCCGCAGATTCTCAAGCGGAAGGTTCGCGCCGGAAAACTCGGAAAGAAGACTGGCGAAGGGTTCTACGTCTGGGAAGATGGCGAGATAGTCGGCGTGAGTGAGGACGTGATGAGCCGATGAACGACATCGAATCCGTCGCATCGGAGTGTGAGACGGTCGACGTCGCCGTCGACGACAGAGTCGAAGGCGTCGCCACCGTCACGATGAACCGCCCCGACGCGCGAAACGCCCTCGACGCGACACTCAGAGCAGAACTGAAGCGCGTCCTCGACGCCATCGAAGACAGTTCAGTCCGTGTCGTCGTTCTCACCGGCGCAGACGAGGCGAAAGCGTTCGTCGCTGGTGCTGACGTGAAGGAACTCCGAGAACGGGACATGCTCGAACAGCGCGAAGCGAGTAAGCGTCCACGCGTCTACGAGTACGTCGACGACCTCCGACAACCAGTCATCGCCCGAATCAACGGTCACGCCCTCGGCGGAGGATGTGAACTGATACAGGCGTGCGACGTGCGGATTGCACACGAGCGAGCGAAGATTGGCCAACCAGAGATTAATCTCGGAATCATGCCCGGCGGCGGCGGTACACAACGACTCCCGCGACTCGTCGGGGAAGGAAACGCGATGCGGCTCATCTTGACGGGCGAACTCGTCTCCGCCGACGAAGCCGCTGACATCGGACTCGTCGACGAAGTGCATCCCGACGAGACGTTCGACGACCGGGTGTACGAACTCGCCGAGATGATGGCCACGAAGAGTCCGGTCGCACTCGAATTTGCCAAGAAAGCGGTCAAAGCAGCGTCACGGATGGACCTCGAACAGGGAATCGAATACGAAGCAGAACTGTTCGCACAACTGTTCGGGAGTCCAGACAAAGACGAAGGAATCGACGCGTTCTTCGAAGACCGAGAACCCGAGTGGAACGAACGCTGACGTTCGAATAGCTCGAACTCGTTCTAGAGGTTCCCAAAGCAAGTCACGCAATGAATTCTGCTGGCCAAATCGAGAATTGCCAGCCAATCTGGTTGACTTTTGGACAAAATATCGTTCGTCGAGGGAATCTCGATGCCGTCGGATGGAACGAGTAGTGCGACAGCGTTCCGCATGTTCGAACGGAGGTGCGTATAATCAGAACGAGCGTACGAACTGAAAGAACGCTCGTTCGAACGACTGAACGACGTTCGAGGAAACGATAGTCGTCTTCCTCCCTCAAATTTCACCGGCGGTTCGACGAGTCTCTACATCACCAATCAGTCCGGGTTAGAGAGAACTGTAGTACCAAAACCGAGAGACACCGCTGGAACACGGTGATCACACGTTGCTCACGAATCGTGGAAATGAGCCATCCACGCATACATCGGTTTGTGCCATTCTTGAACAGATATCTGTGTTCGAAGCACCGAACCGTTACAGACGTACACCCGTAATTGTCACTTGATTACTAGTTGGTCCAGTAGTTCTTCACAATTATTATGTGTTAAATTGTTCGAACTATTCGAACAGACTGTAGCAGTCGTTTGAGCGAGTAATTCGGCTGAGTAGCAATCTACTGAGGCCTCAGCGTCTCCAATTCGGTAGGTCTCGATAAGCAGTCGCGTTCGAGCAATTCGAACAAATGTTCGACAGAGCGATTCGAAGCGGACAAACTCCGTCAGTTAGGAGAAGTTGAGGTTGATTTCGACTTCGTTGGCGGCACCGAGCAGGAGGTTCGCAAGGTCGACGGTCAGTCGTTCGCCTTTGAGTCGGTTCGACGGCCCCGAGATGCTAATCGCTCCGACCGGGTAGCCGTCTTGGTCGGTGACGGCGACGCCGACAGCGTGGAGCTTCGGGACGATCTCCTCACGGTTGAGGGCAAACCCTCGTTCCCGTATCGTCTCTAACTCCTCGAACAAGTCGTCCACCTCCGTTATCGTGTGAGGCGTCTTCGCCGGGAGGCCATGTTGGTCGACGATGGCTTCGACCCGTTCGTCGGGGAGTTCTGAAAGAATAGCCTTTCCCGCAGCGAGTTGGTGGAGATACGACCGTGTCCCCTCGCGGGCGGGTGTCCGAACTGATTGTTTGCCGGCGGCCCCATAGAGGTGGAATCCGCGGCCTTGTTCTTCGGTGACACACCACACCTTCTCGCCCGTCTCCTCAGCGAGTTCGTCGACCTTCGGTTTCGCGACCTCGTAGAACTGATGTTGATTTCGAGCATAGATGCCAAAATCGAGGAGTCGCAAGCCGACTCGATATCCACCCTCGTCTGGGACGGCGAAGCCCTCTTGCTCGAGTGTCTTCAGATGGCGGTGAACCGTACTTTTCGCCAACCCCAGTTCGGACGCGAGCTTCGTCGGACCCAACGGCCCCCGTTCTTTGAGACATTCGAGGATGGCGAAGGACGTCGTCGCAGTCTTTACTGGGCGGCGTTGTTCCGAAGTCATCGTATGCTGTCTGTTCTCAGTACTCATAAATCTGTTCGAACAGTTCGAACAACTGTTCAGTAGGTTCGAACGGCCGAATCGGCGATAGAGCAAAGTACTACCCAGTGGGATAGCAGACGTGCATGATTAAATTGGTGAATTTAGTCGTTCGGAAACCAGAGTACTCACACGACGAGTTCGTCGAACGATGGACCGGAGAACACGCAGAAATCGCGAAAGAACTGCCGGGACTCCAGAAGTATTCGACGAGTCTCCCAACCGACCCAGAACGGTCCGAGTACGACGGCATCGTCGAACTCTATTTCGAGGATATGGACGCTCTGAAGGCAGCGTTCAGTTCAGAAATCGGAGAGCGGGTGAATGCAGACGCCGAGGAGTTTATCGACATGGAACAGGGGCCGACGCTCTACGTCGACGAGACCATCCAACTAAACAGGACGTGACCGACGTATGGACACTAGCGAACGACTCGTCGAGAGTCTCGAGCGTCTCGGTGTAGAGCGCGTCTTTGGGTATCCCGGCGGACGTGTCATCGAACTATTCGACGAACTCCCCGAATCGAACATCGAACTCGTTCGACCACGTGACGAACGTGAGGCGAGTGTCATGGCAGAGATGCACGGCCGGTTGACCGGAACGCCGGGTGTGCTGGCCGGACAAGGGCCGTGGATAGGAAGTCTGGGACTCATCGGGCAGATGGAAGCACGGCTCGCCTCCTCGCCGATGGTGGCGATTACCGACGCATCGGAACGAGGGAACTACTCCACGATTGCGCCGTATCAACAGTCTCGCGGTGACTACGGCGGACTCGAACTTCCAAAGATTCTCGACGCGGTCACCAAGGAACACTGGTTCCCACGGACACCGACAGAGACGATTCGGAGTCTCCAACTCGCGTTCAAACACGCCGTCGCAGGTCGGCCTGGGCCGACGGCAGTCATCCTCGACGGTGACGCAATCACCGAGGAGTATCCGGACGACGTGATTCCACCTGTGTGGGACGAAGAGACCCAAACGCGGACGTGGAAAGCGGCCCCCTCACCGCGTGACGTCGCTTCGGCAGTCGAAGCACTCGAAGGTGCCAACCGTCCGGTCATCATCTCCGGGAACGGTGTTCACGCGGCAGGTGCGTACGACGAACTACAGGACGCTGCCGAAGCATACGACGCCGCTGTCGTGACGTCCTATCTCGGGAAATCGACGTTCCCCGAGACGCACCGTCTCGCTGGCGGCGTTATCGGCTCGTTCGGCCACGAAGGTGCGAATCAACTCGTCAGTGAGGCAGACGTGCTGCTCGTCGTCGGCTGTCGAATGAACCCGATGGACACGAACTGGCAGGCACCGGAGTTCATCCGCCCGGACGAGCAGACCATCATCCACGCGGACATCGACCCCCGGAACGCGGGATGGGTCTACCCCGCCGACGTCGGACTCATCGGCGACGCGGCAGAATCACTCAGAGAACTCGTCGCGTCCGGCAGTGCGGACAACGACTGGGCAGAAGACAGAGCCAAGGCGGCGCGCGAATCGTTCACGGCGCCCGAGTGTGAGTCGGACGCCACACCGATTCTCCCACAACGGGCAGTCAAGGAGATAGAACGCGTCGTCGACGAAGACACCATCGTCACGGCCGACTCGGGAAACAACCGATTCTGGCTCCTCAACTACCTCCAGGTCCCCGCCGTGCAAACGTACTACGGGTCGGGCGGCGTCGGTGGGATGGGGTGGGCGACGCCCGCCGCCGTTTCAGCGGCACTGGCGACGGACAAGCACGTCATCGGTGTCGCAGGTGACGGCGGGTTCGCGATGACGATGACCAGCGTCGAGACGGCCGTCGAACACGGCGTGGCACCGACGTTCGTCGTCCTCAACGACACCAGTCTGGGGATGGTTAGACAGATGCAACACGGTCCTGACGACATCTCAGGCGTCGAGTTCCACGACACGGACTTCACTCGTGTCGCGGAGGCGTTCGGTGCAGTGGGTGTCCGAGCAGAGACACCGGACGAACTCGCTGACGCACTTTCGGACGCGAAGGGACGTGACCTTCCAACGGTCATCGACGTACGCATCGACCGCGAGCAAGATATGGCCGAGACACTGCAGTCGTCGTTCTACGCGTCGGTTGGTGGCCTCCACGAGTAAGACGAGACGGTCGAACCTCGTGGCGACCGAACCTCGTGGCGACCGAATCTTGTGACTGCCAAACCGCGGTGGCAACCCGTGCCGGTGCGGGAAACACTTTTCTCACCCGCTGTTAGACCTATGGTAGCATGTCATCATCGACCGTGATGGTCACCGGCGGAACCGGATTCATCGGTTCGTACGTCGCACTCGACCTGATAGAAGCGGGCCACGATGTCGTCGCGTACGACCTCTCGACCGACCCACGCATTCTGGACAAACTCGGCATCGCCGACGACGTGACGATACGCCGGGGTGACGTCGCCGACCCGACAGACGTCGTTCGAGCGGTCAAAGAGACCGGCACGACACACGTCATCCACCTCGCGGCGCTCCTGACGACGACTGCACGAGAGAACCCTCGTGCGGCCCTCGACGTGAACGTGGTCGGGACGAACAACATCTTCGAGGCGGCACGCACCCTCTCCGACCAGGTCGAACGCGTCGCGTGGGCCTCGTCGGCGGCGGTGTACGCACCACCGACGAACTACGGTGACGAGTTCGTCACGGAATCCGACCTCGTCTACCCCGATACGCTCTACGGCGCGACCAAAGAGTACAACGAACACCAAGCACGCGTCTACTACGAGGACTTCGGCGTCTCGCACGTCGCGATTCGCCCGACAGTCGCCTACGGTCCCTACCGGGAGACAGGTGGGTCGGCGTTCCTCGCCAACATCGTCGAGAAACCAGCACTGGGCGAGTCGTTCAGCGTCGACTACGGCGACCAGGTCATCGACTGGCAACACGTCCGCGACATCGCACAGGCGTTCCGACTGGCCGCGTTCACCCCCGACGAAGAGCTCACTCAACGCGTCTACAACGTCCGCGGCGAACTCGCCACGATTCGAGAGGCCGCAGAAGCGGTCGAGAAAATCATCCCCGACGCGGACCTCACCGTCTCCGACGAGGGGGAACTTCCGTGGACCCAACGTCTCGACATGACGAAGGCGCAAGCAGACCTCGGCTACGACCCAGAGTACGACCTCGAAACTGGATTCCGCGACTACATCAACGTCCTTCGCGAAGAGAACGGACTGGACCCCGTCTGACTCGCTTCGTCAGTCGTCTGTCTCGGCTTCTTCACCGAGCAAGTCGCGGATGTCGTCGCCCGACAGGAGGTCCACGAGACTCGCACCCTCTTCGTATCGTTGCCGTTCTTCGGCCGTGAGATACTCGTCTAACTCGTGGTCGGAGAGCAGTTCTTCGAGTCGTTCGTCGATGTCGTCTGGGTCGTAGCCGGGGATGACCATACACAGACATATGACCCGTGTTACCTTATATCTCGGTGGGAGAAGGGCGGCCGGTCACGTCTCAGGGGTAGGTTCCCGCGCCACCGTGGAGGGAACCCTCGGCGACGACCCACCCAGTCCGTTCGTCGTCGAACGTCACGGCCGTCTGCTGGTCGAACCAATTCCATCCGTTCGCCATCGCGAAGGTCCACTCTGAGCGCCCGTGGAGCGACACGTCGACTATCACGCTGGCGTCGGTGGACGCGTCGTAGTCTGCGTAGAGACGCGTATCGTGCGTGTAACACCGCTCGATATCGTCCTCCCGGTACCGGTACGCACACCTGTCCTCGGAGACGTCGCCCGCGGGGTGAAGGACGAACGCGGAGTCCCACGGGTCGGCCGTCTGAACTCGGCCCGGTTCGTACTGCGTATCCGCGCCAAAGACGTACGTCCCGGCCTCGACGGTGGTCGCTCGCAACGCTAACATTGGCCCGTCTTCGGTTTCGACGACGGCGACAGACCAGTCTGCGTCACCGCCAGTATCTGAGGGTGCGCGAGGGTCAGGCTCTGGCACCCACACTTCCTGCGGGGTCCGAACGACGGTTACACCGTCGTACGATTCAAAGAGAGTCTCACCGTCGTTGACGGGCAGCGGAGCGTAGATCGTCACGTCTGTCAGGTTCGATTCGGTGTCGACAGCGACCCGATAGACGTACGTGTGAGAGTGGGAGGCGAGGGTCTGCTGTCCGAGGACGAGGGCACCGCCTGCGAGGCCAACGATGAGAACTGTTGCGACGAGGACGAACCCAACCTGACGAGCGTTCATTCTGACCACCGCGCCGTGGTGGCCGTGTTGGAGGCGCTTCGAGGCATACGAGACAGTACACTGGCTGAGTTATTGGTGGTGTAAGACAGTTCTCGCCGGGTGAGAGAAGGAGTCGGCCGGTCAGTCCACGACGACGCCGTCGTCTTTCGTGTTCGGCGCGCCGACGATGAACACCTCACCGTCTTCGACACACTCGAGTTGGCGCACTTCGTCTGGCGAGACGACGACGACGTCGCCGGTTTCGAGTGTGAGTGTCTCCGTCTCGTCGCCCGCGTCGTCGAAGAACTCCATCTCGAACTGCCCCGAGAGGACGTGATAGAGTTCCTCCTGTTCTTTCTGATAGTGTTTGGTACTCCGCTCACCGGATTCGAAGACCCACACCGACGGACGCATCTGCTTCGGGCGGAGTTCGTAGCCGACGGCGCGAACTCGTCCGTCAGCAATGGTGTTTTCGTGCAGTTCGAGGTCAGACAGATTGACGCTGTCGTACATCACGCCGACGTACGAGTGGTGAGGCTAAAGGTGTAGGTGGCCGGTCACGTGGTTTGTGAGTACTCGTCGACCCACTCTTGGAGGCTGATTCCCATCGTCGCCTGTGTGATGGCGTTCGAAGACGCCGAGTTAGCGCTCTTGACGAGTTCGGACTCCAGTGTTCGCGTCGGAATCTCACCGATGAAGTGCGGAATCGCCCGCTGGACCGAGAGGGGACAGCCGACTTCGTGCGCCAGTGCGTATCCAGAAAGCGAGTGTGGAACCTCCTGTGTGGCGTATTCGGGGTCGGGCGTCGTGAGTCGGTCTTCGTCGACGAAGTCGACGTACTCGTAGCACTTTCCAACGTCGTGGAGCAGACAGGCGGCGACGATAACGTCGAAGTCCGGGTCCGCGCCGTGGAAGTCACGCTGTTGTTTGGCGGCGTCGACGGCGATGCGCGTCACACCGCGGACGTGCTCGACGTTCGTCACCTCGTGGATGTTCCAGGCGTAGGGGATGTCCTCGATATCTCGCCATCCGCCACGTTCGAGACCGAGACACCACGCATCGACGACTTTCTCCCGGAGTTCGTCGTCAGTGATGTCGGCGAGTTCCGGAAAGGCAGTTTCGACCTGCTCGCGGAAGTCCGCAGAACTCATCCGACCATCACTCCCCCGTCACGTCTTTCTGAACCGTCTCCTGTCCGACGAACCGGGGGCGGTCTTCGAGCGAGAGGAAGTTATCGACGTCTTCTCTCGGTGCTTTGGCTTTCGGGTGGTCTGGGTCGTAATCGCGCGACGACTCGTGGCCGAGTCCCGCACGGAGCGCGTCGAGGCTCTCGAAGTAGAGTTCTGCGACGCCGTCGAACTCGGCGTGTTCGGGGTCCGTCGGGACGACACGGGCGTACCGGACGACGCCCGGAATCTCCCGCGCGAGTGGGACGTGTTCGTTCGCCCAGTGGTCGAGGAACTCCTCGTGTGTCATCCCGTCTTTGCGGACGAGGAACGCAGAGTGTTTGTACAGACCGGTGGTGTCGCCGCCAGTCTCGTCTTTCTCGACGAACTCTTCGCCGATGAGGCGTGGGCGTCGTTCGATGTCGAGGAAGTTGTCTACGTCTTCTCTGGCCTCCTTGGCTTTCCCCATCGCAGGGTCGTAGTCGCGAGACCCCTCGCTTCCGAGCGCGTCGTGCAGTGCATCGAGGTCGTCGAAGTACAACTCGGCGATACCGTCGAATTCGGCCGCGTCGGCGTCCGCCGGGAGTACCGTCTGATACCTGACGACACCTTCTATCTCGCGGGCGATCGGTGTGTGGTTGTTCTGCCAGTACTCGACGAACTCGTCGTGGCTCATCCCCTGCTTGCGGACAAGCAGAGCTACGTGCTTGTACATGCGTACACCATGCGGTTCACGTATAACACAATAAAGCATGAGGTATGGGCACGTGTGACGGAGCGTGTCTCGGCAACGTCGGCACCATCTACAACAATTTAATATGATGTTCGTGAGAGGTACTATCATGCCTTTCCACGAGCGGGAGTTCATGAGTGGCACCCGCGGCACGATGGCCGTCGACTGGGAACAACGAATCGACGTCAAACGCATGCGCGAGGAGCGCAAAGAACGCGCCCTCGAGCGAATGCGTGACGCCGGGCTCGGAAGCATGCTCCTCATCGACGACCCGAATATCCGCTACGTGACCGGCCTCGCCATGACGGGTGGGTCGGGTGCGGACCACTACTCACTCCTCATGGAGGACGGAGACGTCGTCCACTGGGACACCGCTGACCACGCGAGCAACCAGAAGTACAACTGCCCGTGGCTGAACGACATTCGCTACGCGTGCCCAGGACTCGGCAACGTCCCGCGTGCCTCCGGTCGCGACTCTGCCCGGTCGTTCCTCATCGACAAGATGGCCCAGACAGTCGTCGACGCCCTCGACGAGTACGACCTGTCGAACGAACCGATGGGAATCGACTCCGGGAACGCCGGCCTCCTCGACGCCTTCGAGTCGAAGGGTGTCGACGTTCGCCCCGCGGAAACTGCTCGCGTGATGGAAGACGCCCGAAAGACGAAGACCGAAGACGAAATCGAATGTCTCCGGCAGGTAGCCGCAATCTGTGAGGCAGGGTTCCAAGCCATCGTCGACAACGCGAAACCGGGCAAACGCGAGTCCGAGGTGTGGGGTGACGCCGTCCGCGAACTCTGGCGACACGGCGCGATGGCACAGGGTGGCTACATCACCTCCGGACCGAACACGTGGCCGAAACACCAGGCGAACACCACAGACAGGATGATTCGGCCCGGCGACCTCGTCTACGCCGACTTCTACAACATCGGCTATCTCGGCTACCGGTCGTGTTACTACCGGACGTTCTCGATGGGAGAACCGACCCAGGAACAGAAAGACGCCTACGAGACTGCACGGGACAACCTGTACGCTGTCCTCGACGAGATAGAACCAGGGAAGACGACAGACGAGATTGCGATGGCCTTCCCGGACATGGAGGGCGAACACGCCGACTGGTACGGTGCAGACGAACACTGGCAGATGACGACGAACCACTGGGCACACGGCCTCGGACTCCAACTGTACGAAGTCCCACTCATCTGGCGTGGCCTCTCACCGGACCACCCAATCGAGATAGAAGAGGGGATGACGATGGCAGTCGAGACGCAGGAACCGGCCGGGAGACAAGGAGTCCGCGTCGAAGAGATGGTCGTCGTCCGCGACGACGGCGTCGAACTGCTCAGTCAGTGGCCCGTCGAAGAGATTACCGTCGTCGACCACTGACCTGAAATCGGACACACTCCCAAGCCCTTCGCTGTCGTTCTTGGCCGTCAGTCCAGTCATTCAGAAGTGTCACCACCGATACGAGTTCAGTAGCGAACGAGCGTTAGTCAGAAGCTACAATTTTTACAAATTGTAAAATTTGTAATCGTTGTGTATCTAGCGACCGTATTTTCGACATCATCACACGTCTGCGTCGTAGTCAGTTCGCAATAGTAATAGTCAGAAAGTTGATTTTTCCTAAAACGCGTCTGCATCGAGCGACGCGTGTCTGACCACAGCATCGAAGTATTGCAGCGGGAGGGCCTCGCCGTCGGTGATACTTCGTCCGCGACTATCTCCGAGCGTCTGTTCGACGAACCACTGTGCGACGACTGCTTTGCGAGCGTCGTTGCTGGCATCGAGTTCTCGTCGAGCGTTCGACAGGAGGAGACTCGCAGTCACGACGTCGAAGACGTAGTCTGCGAGTCGTTTCGCCTCGTGTTGTGCGTACTCGTCGTCTGCCTCGGCGAGAGTGGCAAGCGCTCGCTTCAGCGATTCGAGTTCGTCGGTGACGGCGTCCACGAGGTCGTCGAAGAGTGGGTGTTCGACTGACGAGAGGAGGGAGTCGATGTACGGGAACAGTCGTTCGTGGGCCGCCTCACGCTCGAACGTCCGGAGCAGGTCGAGTGCGAGGATGTTCGACGTCCCCTCCCAGATTGGAAGCACCTGCGCGTCTCGGTAGAGTCGGTGTGTCACGAAGTCGGCGACGTATCCGTTCCCGCCTTGAATCTCCATCGCGTACGACGCAGTATCGACGGCCATCCGGGCAGTTCGATATTTCGCAATCGGGGTGAGTGTCCGCATCAACCGATACGCTTCGTCGTCGTCGTGGTCGCGTTCGTACCGGTCTAACCACTTCCCGGCCTCCATCGAGAAAGCGAGCGCCGCTTCGTACTCGACAGTCATCTCGAACAGGTCACGTTTCATCAACGGGTGCTCCTGGACGGGGTTCCCGAAGGCGTCACGGTTTGCCGCCTTGATTTTGCTCTCCAAGAGCGCACGGCCCACGATGCCGACTGCACCCACCGCGTTGGTGATTCGCTCCCAGTTGAGCATCGTCGTCATATACTTGAACCCGCGCTCGGGTTCGCCGACGAGGTACGCTTCCGCACCGTCGAACTCGACTTCGCCCGTCGGGACGCTTATCGTCCCGAGTTTGTCCTTGAGGCGGCGGTACAGTTGGTCGTTCAGTTCGCCGTCACGGGTTCGATTCGGGACGAGAAACAGCGAGAGGCCAGCAGTTCCGTCTGGCGCACCGGGCCGGCGTGCGAGTGCGAGTGTCCCCTCGGCGTCGATGTTGCTACAGAACCACTTCTCACCGGTGAGTTCGTACGTTCGGGTCTGAACGGCTCCGCCGTCGGTATCTGCTGGGAGCGGTTCGGTAGATTGGTCGCCGTCTGCAGATTCGGTCTCGACCGGTTCTGCGACGGTTTCGACTGCCCCAACGTCGCTCCCACCCTGTTTCTCGGTGAGGAACATCGCACCTTCGATGAGAGACTCGTGCGAGCGACTCGTGAGCGACTCGAAGTAGTCGTCGAGTTCGCCGTCGGTGTCGTGATTCCGCAAGACGAGTGCCGCACCAGCGGTCATCGACACCGGACAGACGAATCCGGTGTCGACGTACGAGAGTATCAACTGCATCGTGAGCGTGTGAACCAGACCGAGTGGTTCCTTTCGGCCGGCAGGTGGGTCGAACGCGTCCGCGACGATACCGGATTCGTAGGTGAGTCGGTCGTTTTCGTACTGGGCAGGATGGTATTCGACGACGTTCTGGACGTGCCCATCTCTATCGTAGGTGTGGAGTTCGGGGCCGTTGTCGTCGACGACGTCAGCATTGTCCGCGATGGTGTCGCCGACGAGCTCCCCAAACTCGTCGAGGCGACTCTTGGCCCACGCGAACTCGTCGGGAGGATAGACACGCTGGGCCTCCGCTCGGAGTGCAGGGTCCAGACGCCAGTAGTTGACGTGGCGTCCTTCTTCGTACGCACCGTACTCGAACGGTGTATCTGTCATATGGTATCTAGAATCACGATGCGTTGTAAATGTATTCTGGAACTACAGTTAGATTGTCAGGAGATTTCGCTGCCAACACGAGGGAACCCAGTTTCTCACATCTGCCGAGAGTCGAGAAGTTGACAGACCGGTCACTATCGAGTGGGGGGCCACGGACAGAGAGACGGACAATTTGGACGGACTGCGGAGTTACTCGGGGCGAACGACTTCGTCACACGAGTAGCACTCTGCGAACACGCCAGTCGTCCCCTCGCTCTCTTCGAACTCGATGAGTTTCTGTCCGGGACTCAGTTCGGCACCACACTCTGGGCATCGGCCGATGGTCGACGAATCACTGTTCATAGTTTGCTCCGGACACGTGGGTCCTGAGTCACGTGGATTCGATATAGTTCGGCCGTCGCTATAGTCGTTTCCCGCGTCTCACGGTGAGTATCAGTCCGACACACCCCACAGTGACGCTGAGAACCGACACTCCACGAACGACGTCCGTGAACGAATCCTCACACTCGACGATAACCGACGGGTCGTCGTCGTACATGTCGTGACACGCCCGAACGTCTTGGTAGTTCCAGACGCCGATACCCGCCCCGACGACGACGAGAAAGAGGAGAGAAGCGACGGCCAGGCGTCGTCTCACTTTATCGCCAGCCATAGTGTCGATTAGGATGTCAATTATGATATTATTTCTGGGAGAGTGAGCACACTCTCACCGCAGTCTCGGTCACTGTTGGTGGTCACTGCTGTCGGCCATTACCCACCACCAACGTCAACGCTTATCCAAACTCGGGGTGAGCAGTTCACACATGCAACCGCGACCATCCACGTTCTCTATCGTCGCCCGCGACCCGGACCAAAACGCCGTCGGCGTCGCCGTCCAGTCGAAGTTCATCAGTGTCGGGTCTGTCGTCCCGTTCGTCAGTGCCGACGCCGGGGCGGTTGCGACACAGAGTTTCGCGAACGTCGCCTACGGTCCCGACGGACTGGACCTGCTTCGAGAGGGTGACACCGCCGAAGAAGTCGTCGAACGACTCACCGACGCGGACGACGAAGCCCCCAGCAGACAGGTCGGTATCGTCGGCCAAGACGGGAGTGTCGCCGCGTTCACAGGCGACGACTGTTTCGACGTGGCGGGAGACATTCAGGGAGCAACCTACACCGTCCAAGGAAATATCCTCGAAAACGAAGAGACGCTCGACGCCATGGCGGAAGCCTTCGAGACGACAGACGGTGGGTTACCCGAACGCCTGCTCGCCGCCCTCCACGCCGGCAACGACGCCGGTGGCGACAAACGCGGTGAGCAGTCGGCGGCGATGTACATCGCCAAACCCGAAGGCGGGTACGACGGCGGCAACGACCGCTGGGTGGACGTCCGCGTCGACGACCACGAACACCCGATAGACGAACTCGAACGTGTGTTCAAACTCTACGACATCACCCTCCTCGAACGCGAGGAACCCGACGAGACGGTGTTACTCTCGGGTGAGACTGCCGACGCGGTCTGTGAGACGCTTTCGGACCTCGGATTCTACGACGAGACGCCGACCGGCGAGTTCGACGAGGCGGCCCGCGACGCCCTCGAGTCGTTCCGTGGGATGAACAACTTCGAGAACCACTCGCTTTCGGTCCTCGAAGACGCCATCGCTCGCGGGTGGAGCGACGCCGACGGCGACGGGGAAGACAAACTCGTCGAAGCCATCTGGCACGGCCTCTCGCGCCTGGAGCGAAAATAAGGGACGCGGCGCTGTTGGATTCCTCTATCGGTGATAGTTCGTCGAGGCCGTGCTGAATAGAGGGCGCGAATTCAGCACGAGATCGTTATCCCAAGAGATGGTCGGAGCGGTCAGTACAAGCGAAGGCGTTACCGAAGTCATGAACCCATATTCAATCCTCTGAGAAGCCTCACTGGCGCCCACGTTCGGAGTATGATTATAAACGGACGAGATCATTCTTGAGCCATGGACCCAATATTCTTCGACTCTCGAAACGAGTTCCGTAGCTGGCTGGAAGAGCACCACGGTACAGTCGCGGAGCTGTGGGTCGGCTACTACAAGGTCGGCGCCGAACGATCCGGTATCGACTACGGCGAGTCGGTCGAGGAAGCGCTCTGCTTCGGGTGGATCGACGGCCTGGTCAAGGGCATCGACGACGAGACGTACACCCGCCGGTTCACGCCCAGGATTCCCGACAGCAAGTGGTCGAAGGCGAACAAGGAACGCGTCGAAGCGATGATCGAAGCGGGGAAGATGACTTCGGCGGGAATGGAACTCGTCGAAGCGGCGAAGGAGTCGGGCGAGTGGGCGACTGCCTATCGGGTCGGCGACGACCCCGAAATCCCGGCCGAACTCGAGGTGGCGCTACGTGAGAACGAGACCGCCTGGGAAAACTTTCAGAACTTCTCAAACACGGACCAGCATGCTTTCATCGCGGCCGTTGAGGAGGCTAAGACGGACGAGACGAAGCAAAAGCGCATCGAACGAACGGTCGAACTCGCGGCGCAGGGCCTCCGAGCATACGACGAGAACAGCAAGCGGCGGCTATGATGTGGCCTTTTCAGAGGTAACCGTTCCTCAAGAGATCTCTCTTCTCCTGGCCCATCTCGTCACCATTGCGGACAGAGTTACGGCTTTGGTCACCAAAGACGGTCGTCCAGTACGCACCCTGTACTAATCGCTCTTGCTCTGTACTTCCTCTCAGTTCAGCGCGTTGCTCCTGACAGCGCTCGGTGAGGTCGCGGTGAGTGTGCTTCATAGAGAGCGCAAGTTGGTCACGAACGAATAGTCGAAATCGACGGTGAGTCGACCGATAATGAGCGAGAATACGACGGGAACCTCTTCGCGTTCCAATCCTGCTCAATCGGTGAGTTGGCGGCTCTCTGTATTGCGGAACGCCCGCCCGACCGTTTCGGAACCGCCAGCAGCCCTCCTGAGCGAATAGGAATTAGAATACTACACTGTCACGTAGGATATCAGTGGGTACACATCTTCTTCTCGTAGGAGAGTGAACAGTATCTCGGAAAGTAAACTGTATGGCAAACAAACTAAAGTTAGGGTTGGTGGGGGCAGACGCCGATGGCAGGGGCTGGGGACCAGCCGCTCATATACCTGCATTGCACGAAATAGAACAGATTGAGTTGGTGGCACTCTGTACAAGTCGTCCCGAATCGGCTGCCGCTGCCGCAGAAGCATTTGGTGTAGATCGTGCGTATCATAATGTCAATGAACTGGTGGCGCAACCAGACATTGACATCGTCTCGGCTGTTGTAAACATACCAAGCCATTACGAAGTCGTGATGCCAGCACTAAACGCTGGAAAACACGTTTATTGTGAGTGGCCGCTCGGTGCAAGTCTTGCAGAAACAGAGGAGATGGCGGCACTCGCACACGCTAAAGATGTTGTCACAGCAATTGGGCTTCAAGGGCGCCACGATCCTTCCCTTACCTACATCAAAGAGTTATGTGATGAAGGTTGGTTAGGCGACATCCATTCCGTTCAGATGACGTTCCTTGGAACGAGTACCCCTGACCGCCCCTCTCGCGCGGAATACGAGCGTGAGGTCCACCGAGGTGCCCATTTGATGACGATCATTGGTGGACACACGCTCGACTACGTTGCGTATTGTTTCGGGTCACTGGCTGAGGTTTCAGCCAGGGTCACAACACGAGTGAAGAAGTTGCGTATGGTCGACACTGGTGAGATGGTTGATGCAGAAGCAGCCGACAACGTTCTTATCAACGGCGTACTCACCAATGGCGCACTTCTGTCTTACCAGTTATCAGCTGTTCCATTCCATGGAGACGGGTGGCGGATGGCTGTTTATGGTAGTAAGGGAACAATCATTGCAACGGCCCAGGGGCTACCCCAGATCACGCCAATCAAACTTGTTGGTGCTCAAGGCGACGAACCGCTCGTTGAATTGCCAATTCCTGAGCGACTGCGATTAGTGCCAGCATCGGTACCATCTGGCCCACCACAGAACGTGGGACAGGCGTATGTACGTATGGCAGAGGCGATTCAAGAAGGGGAACCGTTTGCTCCCAGCTTTGAGGATGCGTTGGAGGCGCACAAACTTCTTGACGCGATCCAGCAATCTTCGGACGAAGGTCGCGTTATCAAGTTAGTCTAGTGCAGTAAGGCCACTGATGATGACGACTGTAAACAGAGGGTGCTGACGACGATGGAGGCAAGCAGACCGTCCGTCAGGAACTAACGAAGGACGTTTTCTGACGTGGGAGACGGCGAGGAAGACGGCGACAGAAAGATGTTCTCCTGCGTAATTGACGAGGTCCGAGAAGAGGAGGAACGCCTGAATCAGCCCTGAGAGCGTGAAACCGACCAGCAATCGGTGCTGCATACAGCCTCTATATTTAGCAGACAGCGTCTGACGACGATTGGAACGGTAGTCCTTCCACGAAGTCGAAACTACACATGCAGCACGTCCGGTGAAACGCTGTCAGTCGTCTTGGACTGCCTTCAGGTCGAGTCGTGGAGCAAACGATTCGTACGTCTCATCGCTCGAAACGATAGTATCACCACCTGATTCGACGAGATGCAGTGCGTCGAACGGTGTGAACCCGTGGTCTTCGACGTAGGTCGCTGCTGCGACGACGGTATCCACGTCACCACGGACTTCCAACAGAGCAGCGGCATTTGTGACGACTCGCTCTGTATCTCGCCCCTCACGGTATGCTACCATGAGGAGTTCGACGAGAGTGAACTGAGAGGTCCATAGTTCGTCCCGATGGTCACGGTATACTGCCTCTGCGGCGTCACCAAGCCAGTCTTCGTCCTTGATGAGTGCCAGAAGGAAGTCTGTCTCCGCGTACATTCAGCGTCCAGCCTCGTCTAGTGCTGCGTTACGTGCTTCCTGCCGGAGTTCTTCCGCCGTCTTCTCGACGTCTGCGAACTCAGAACGGAGGGCATCGAGCGGGCCGTCCTCGATTGGAATCAACTTGATACCGTCGTGAAGCTGGACGATGTGGTAGTGGTCACCGTAGCGCTCTCGGATCTCTTTTGGGAGCGTCAGGCGCCCTCGGCCATCCAGCGTTACTTCGGACATACTCTCGAATAGAGTGGGTACGCACAAGAAATTTCCCTAGATTCGTTCGAATACCCACACAACCGACTACGCCGAACGCGCGTCAGCGCGTCGCTCAGTCGAGTTTCCCGTTCAGCACTTTTGCCGTCGTGAGCACTGGGTCCCACGTCGGACTGAACGGCGGCGCGTACGAGAGGTCGAAGTACTCCAGTTCGCCGACGGTCGTGTCAGTGTGGAGCGCGGCAGCGACGGTGTCGATTCGCTTTGCGACGCCCTCACGGCCGACCATCGCAGCACCGAGAACTCGTTTCGAATCGCGGTCTCCGACCATCGTGATATGGATAGGCTTCGCGCCCGGATAGTAGTGAGCGCGCGACGACGCTTCGATGGTGACACTCACCGGGTCGAACCCGGCTTCACGGGCCTTCGATTCGTCGATGATACCCGTGCGTGCGGCTTCGAGGTCGAACGCTTTCACGGCGGCCGTTCCAGCGATATCCCCGACGGGTGTCTCGTCGCCGGCCATCGTCTGCCCGATTGCTCGCCCGGCCCGGTTGGCGGTGAGTGCGAGTGGAACGTAGTCGGGCGCACCAGTGACGACGTGTCGTGATTCGGCACAGTCGCCGGCGGCGAAGACGTCGTCTGCACTCGTTCGTCCGAACTCGTCGATTGCGATAGCACCCGTCTCACCGAGTTCGATACCGGCGTCGGAAGCGAGCTCTGCGTTCGGTGCCACGCCGACGCCGACGAGGGCGAGGTCGACGTCGAACGCGCCGTCACCGACGAGGACGCGTTCGAGCGTGCCATCGTCGCCCGCGAAGCCATCGACTGCCGTTTCGAGGTGGAGTTCGATGCCTTCGTCTCGCAGGTGGTCTTCGACGTGCTCAGCGACCATCTCACCGAAGGGTGCGAGGACGTGTGGCAGCATCTCGAAGAGGTGAACGTCGACGCCGTGCGCGTCGAACGCCTCGGCCATCTCGATACCGACGTACCCACCACCGACGATAGCGACTGCCGACGGCGACTGGTTCTCCATCACGTCGTGGACGGCTTTCGCGCTGTCGAGACTGTGAAGCGTGTGAACACCGTCTAACTCCATCCCGTCGAACGGGGGTTCGATAGCTCGCGCTCCAGTTGCGATGAGCAGTTGGTCGTACGATTGCGTGAACGAACCCCCAGGTCCGTCGACGGCCACTTCGTGAGCACCCGTGTCGATACCGACGACTTCGTGGTGGAGTCGCAGGTCGATGTCACGGTCTTCGATGAACGCTTCGGGTGAGACTTGCAGGAGGTCGTCGAACTCCTCGACGGCACCTTTGATGTAGTAGGGCATCCCACAGGCGGCGTAGGAGACGTATTCGCCCTTCTCGAAGACGATAACGTCGCGCTCAGGGTGTTCACGCTTGAACTTACTCGCCGCGCTCATCCCTGCGGCGTCACCGCCGACGATGACTATCGGGTCCATACCCACATCTTCTCAGAGGAGCCGTTAATATATTGCCCTTATTCTACAAGAGCACTAGTAAATCGGGCGGCACCGTCGCAACGAAATTACGAGGAGAGTTCGTCGATGACCGAACGGAGGACGTCTTCACCGCGCATCCCGACGACGCGCTTTTTCGGTTCACCGTCGGCAAAGAAGACGACGTTCGGGACGCTCTGGACCTGGTACGCACTAGCGAGTTGCTGGAACTCGTCGATATCCACTTTCGCAGCGACGGCGTCGGTCTCCGCTGCGAGTGTTTCGACGATGGGTTCGAGCATCTTACACGGACCACACCAGTCGGCGTAGAAGTCGACGAGGACGACGCCGTCGCGGCCGACGACCTCCTTGAAGTGTTCCACAGATTCGACGTGTATTGGTTCGTCAGTTGCGAGTTCCGTGTCGGACATGTACGGGACCGTATTCGCTCCGTCGTCTTAACAGTATTGTTTGAAAATAGCAATTCTACACGACCGGGAATCGGCTCAGTTGCACAGTGTTCACAGAAATAGCAGCACTCTCTCGTGGTCTCTCGCGGTACTCGTCTCAACACACCTCACAAGGTGGGAGGAGGAAGAGAGAAAGTACGTCCACGTTTAGCCGAGGAGGTACTTCAGCGACGGGCGTTGTTGGACGAACTCCGTCTTCTCGATGATGGTGTCGAGGCCCAGGATGCGGCCCGCGGCGAGGGTGCCGATGAGGGCGAACATCAGGAGGCCGAACAGGTCACCGTTGACGTAGCCGTGCGCCCAGTCGGCGTTCCCCAGGTAGAAGAACACCATCAGGAAGCCACCGAAGAAGGCGGCGAGCCGGGTGAGTGCTCCGATGAGGATGCCGAGGCCGATGAGGGTCTGACCGAGTGGAATCATGAAGTTCGTGAATTCGAGCATCCACGGGGTGGAGCCCGCCCACGCGAGGAACCCGCTGATGGGTCCGCTCGAGTTCATCAGCCAGCCAGCAGCGCTGAACGGTTCTGGCGCGAGGAGCTTACCCATCCCCGCGTTGAGGAACCAGTATCCAGTGATGATACGGACGAGAACGAGCAAGTAGCCCGTGACGCCCTGCGAGTAGTCGAAGTCCATTCTGTTGCCCAGGATTTCTATCTGGCTAGTTTGAGTCATCTTAGTTCACCTTACAACTGAACAGTCGACCCCAGAGAGAATATAAAGAGAGCGTCATTTCCGAATCCAGGGAATCGAGAATCATCGATACTCGTGTGTGAGAATCGATACCCATTGGCGTGTTACGGTGAGACAACGGACGGCTGGATTCGTCAGCGTTGCGCGACGAGTTCCCGAGAGATATCGCCCAGTTCGTAGACGCGTCCATCGTGTTCCTCAGCGAACGTTTCGGCGTCGTTCCTGTCGGAAAACGGGACGAGGTCGTTCCCCATCGAACCCTTGACCTCCGTTCCAACGACGTAGTACAACTCGTCCATCCGGCCGAACGCCTCCGACTCGAGATGAGCAGAGATGAACGTCGCCCCGCCGTCGAAGACGAGTTCGTAGTCCACGGCACTGTAGTCGGTGAGATAGCCGACCACGAGGTTCCACCCCTCGTTCGTGCGGTCGAAATTGTAGGCGAACGTCTCCCACGCACTACAGAACCACGCAGGATTGTCGTGGCCTTCCGGCGAGTTGCCCGCGTAGAAGAGTTGACCGACTGGACCCGGATGTTGTTCGATCATCATCCCGCAGACGTCGCACTGCTTGTTCCCGGTCAACGCGATCGGGGTGGGAACGTCGCCATCGGTATCTCCGCCGAGGCACCCAGCGAGTGCAGTGGTCGTAGTGAACCCGACGAGTGTCAGATACGCCCGCCTCGTCGGCGTAACGTCAGAGGCTTCGTCGTCCATACTCGACTGTAATCGACGTTGCGAGAAAAGCAGACTGGTTCAATCACCGCAATACTACATAGAAGTCAACCCAGATAAAACACCAGATTCGAGAGTATTGATCCAGCTCGCAAAAACAGTCTTGCTCTGTGAGCAAACTATTTTCCAATCGAATGCCAGGGCTGCGGCCTCTCACAGGCGTCGACGTTTACCCTTGACCGACCATCTGGTCTTCGTCGTCCCACTCGCGTTTGCGGAGTTCGTACTTCTGAATCTTCCCCGTTGCTGTCTTCGGGATATCTTCGACGAACTCGAACTCGCGGATGACTTTGTATCCGGCGAGACGCTCACGGGTGTAGTCGGTCAGTTCTTCGGCGGTGACGCCGGGGTTTTCGACGTCGCCATTCGCAGGGACGACGAACGCTTTCGGCGTCTCGCCCCACTTCTCAGATGGTGCAGGAATGACTGCCACGTCGCCGATAGCGTCGTGGTCGAAGAGTGCGTCCTCCAACTCGACCGACGAGATGTTCTCTCCGCCGGAGATGATGATGTCCTTCTTGCGGTCCTGGATGGAGATCATCCCGTCTTCGTTGACGACGGCGAGGTCACCCGTGTGGTACCAGCCTTCGCGACGGTCGTTGAACGCCTCGTCCGTCTCTTCTGGCTTGTTCCAGTACTCTTGCATCACCTGATTACCGCGCACGACGACCTCACCGATGGTGCTGTCGTCTCGCGGAACCTCGTTTCCGTCTTCGTCGACGACCTGGAGGTCCGTGCCGAGCGGTGCGACACCCTGTCGTTGTTTCAGCGAGAACCTGAGGCCGCCTTCGTCCGGAATCAGACGACGTGCGTCGGAGGTTGCGATGAGTGGTCCCGTCTCGGTCGCACCGTACAGTTGGGTGAACTCCCACCCGAACTCGTCTTCGGTGTAGCGAATCGTCGCACTCGGTGCGGCACTGCCGGCGGCCGTCACGCGAATCGGGTTCGAGCCTGTGTACGCGGGGTCGTTCTCCTCGGCGTACTCTCGAAGAATCGAGAGGACGGTCGGCGCACAGCAGAAGAACGAGACGTCTTCTTCGGTAATCGCGTCGAACACCTGTCCGGCGTCGACACCACGGGTGCAGACGTGTTTGGCACCGCGGCCAGTGATGGCGTAGATGTGGCCCCACCCGTTGACGTGGAACATCGGGAGCGTCCACAGGTAGACGTCGTCGTCGCTGATGTGGTGGTGAATCGTGACGAGTTGTGCGTGGAGTGACTCCGTCCGGTGCGTCCGGCAGACGCCCTTCGGGTCACCGGTCGTCCCCGAGGTGTAGTTGATGGTGATGATGTCGTCTTCGGACATCTCCGGTCGCTCGTAGTCGTCTGCGTCTGCTTCGTCGATGAACTCCTCGAATCCAATCCAATCGCCATCGACCGCCGCGGGGTCGTTCGTCACGAACACCTCTGCGGGCACGTCGTCGCGCACCGCCTCGATTTTGCTCGCGTATTCGTAGTCGGCGTAGACCACGTCCGTCCCGGAGTCACTGAGCAGATACTCGTAATCGTCTGGAGTAAGCCGATAGTTCAGCGGGACGTGAATCGCGCCACACTGCATCGACCCGAAGGCCGCTTCGAGGTGGTAGTGTGTGTTCGGGTCCAAGACGGCGACGCGGTCACCCTTTCCGAGACCACGGGACTGCAAGGCCGCAGAGAATCGGTCCACGCGCGCGCCAAACTCGGCGTACGTGAATCGCTCACCGTTCACGCCGACGATGGCTTCGTAGTCACCGTAGTACGTTCGCGCTCTATCCAGGAAGTCCGTCACGAGCAACTGTTTTTTCATTCGTGAAAGACCGGTTCGTGGAGTACACTAAACGCACCAGTTGCGGCAACATTTCGGCGACATAACCTAGAGCCCCAAATATAGTGGGTGTCGCGCCGTCGTTCGGTTATCGAGTGCTCGAAGATTCGACAGCGCCGACGCGATGGCGAACTCAACACCTATCAACCGCCCGGCCCTCCTGGACGGTGAATGACGACGCCGACCCTCCTCGTCGCAGGAACCGCGAGTCACGTCGGGAAGAGCACCGTCGCGGCGGGGCTCTGCCGCCTCTTTTCGAACCGCGGCCTCGTCGTCGCCCCGTTCAAAGCACAGAACATGAGTAACAACGCCCGTGCGGTGGCAATCTCGGACGGCGACGGGTTCGGTGAAATCGGCGTCTCGCAGTACGTGCAGGCACGCGCCGCGAGAGTCACGCCAGTGACCGACCACAACCCCGTTCTGCTCAAACCTCACGGCGACGGGGCGTCCCAACTCGTCGTCCACGGTCGAGCAATCGGCAAAAACACCGCCGGCGACTACTACGCAGACGACTGGCACCGCGCCCGCGACGCCGCACGAGCGTCGTTCGACCGACTCGCCGCCGACGCAGACGTCGTGGTGGCCGAGGGTGCAGGCTCGATTGCGGAGATTAATCTCCACGACCGGGATTTGGCGAACGTCGAGACTGCACGCTTTACCGACGCCGACATCCTCCTCGTCGCCGATATCGAACGGGGTGGCGTCTTCGCCAGTCTCGTCGGGACGCTCGAACTGCTTCCGTCGGACCTCCGAGAGCAGGTCGTCGGCGCGGTCATCACGAAGTTCCGCGGCGACCCCAGCCTCCTCGAATCGGGACTGGACGCGTTCGAGGACCGAACCGGTGTCCCCGTCCTCGGCGTCGTTCCGTACGACGACCCCGGCCTCCCCGAAGAGGACAGTCTCTCGTTGCCACCGGAGGGTGAGTGGCTGACTATCGGTGACGACGACGGCGTGCCCGACTCACAGTCGATTACCATCGGCGTCCCTCGCCTCCCTCGCATCTCGAACGCGACAGATTTCGAACCGCTGGCCGATGTTCCGGGGGTGCGCGTGTCGTACCTCCCGCTCGGTGCGTCGCTGGCGACCATCGACGGCGTGGTCCTTCCCGGTAGTAAGAACACCGTCGACGACCTTCTCGCGCTTCGCGAGGCAGGGTTCGACGACGAACTCGACGAGTTCGACGGTCCAATCGTCGGTATCTGCGGTGGCTATCAACTCCTCGGACAGCGAATCGACGACGCCGATATCGAAGGGACGGGAGACAGCAAGACGGTCGACGGACTCGGCTACTTGCCGACGGTGACGACGTTCTCGCCCGAGAAGCGAGTCGAAGCCGTCTCAGTGGAGTTCGAGGGAGCAGGCCCACTCGCCGGAGCGTCTGGCGTCGTAGAGGGATACGAGATACATCAAGGGACGACTCGCGTCGTCGGAGAGGCGGAACGACTCGCAGGTGACGGGAGCGCAGTTAGGCAGGTCGCTGGGACGTACATCCACGACCTGTTCGCAAACGAGGCACCGCAGGAGGCGTTCGTGGATGCAGTGTACGAACACACCGGGCGAAAACGACCAGACGAAGAAGCAGGCGCAGAGACAGCAGACCCGTACGAGCGGGCCGCCGCACTCATCGAGACGCACGTCGATGTCGAACAGATTCTCGAAATCGGAGGAGTGTAGACCCTGATCGTCAGGTCTCACGAATCGCCACTTGGTGGTGACCGACGTGGAGGTATTCGAGACGTGAGACGGTTGGGGAGCGCGGGAGATCTATCATTCCAAGTGCCTCGTCGTAGTGGACCGCTCCGTACTGGTCGACGTAGAGCGACCCGGTGACGATACCGCCGAAGACCTCTGCCTGGCGAATGTTGACCGAACCAGTTCCATCGGTCCCGGCCGGTGCGTAGATGAGGCCGACGAAGTAGACGTTGATTGGTGAACTGTCCCCCTTGATTTGGGCGTCGAACGACGAGGTTCCGTAGATTCGGAGTCGTGGTGATTCGTCGTTCGGGACAGAGACGGACGTCCCCTGTGTCATCTGGAAGTCGTATCCGTTCGGGTTGGACGACTCACCGAGAATCAGGATAGTGACGTTACCAGGACCGTAGACGTCCATCTC
This sequence comes from Haloferax marinum, assembly GCF_009674625.1. Taxonomy (GTDB): domain Archaea; phylum Halobacteriota; class Halobacteria; order Halobacteriales; family Haloferacaceae; genus Haloferax; species Haloferax marinum. The sequence goes on from NZ_WKJQ01000002.1 coordinate 49,446, forward strand.
TGCGAGTTTGCCCTTTGACTTCTCCATGTAGACGTAATCGCGCACAGCGAGCGTGATGTCGCCGCCCGTGGTGTCGAGTGTGAGTTTCGACCCGCTCAGGGTGAGGTCAGTCAGGTAGTACGACCCCGCTTCGATGGCCCCTGAGTCGCCAGACGTCAACACGAGTCGGTGTGTCCCGTTGTCGATTTGGGGGTGGCCAACGTTGTCGTTGGAGACGCGAATCGCCTCGACCTGCTGGCGAACGTATCCGTCGATTGGTTCGATAGTTGCGACACCCTCTATCTCGGCGACGTTCCCATTGTGGGTGTACGAACCGCTCGGGTCGTAGTCTCTCGTCTCGTTGATGACGTTGGCGTCACCGTTGAGCGTCGGACCTCCCGTCATCGTAACCGTGCCACCGGCGTAGACGTCGCCCCAGACAGAGGAGTTCCCTTTGAGGGTGACGTCACCGACGGCCGCGATGTCACCGTTCTCACCTCTCGAGACAGCGTACCCACCTGGTGTCGTGGAGTCGTAACTGTCGGTGTACGCACCAGTCCCGGCGAGTGTGAGCGACCCTGTCCCCGACGTCGCCACGATACCGTTCTGAATCGAGAACGTCGATGGTAGCGCGAGGAACTTCACCGACACCGTCTGCTGTGCGTGGTCGTAGGTCACGATGCCGTCGGTCTCGTCTTCGAAGTACTGCCCCCACGCCTCGTAGTACTCACTCTGGACGGTGACGACGACTTTCGAGTTCTCGAGTTTGTGCGGTCGGCCGTCCGTCGCGTTGGGGTACCACCGCTCGAACGAGGCAGTCTCGACGACTTCGACGTCCTCGTAGAGGCTGTTCGACTCGGTGATGTTCACGACAGGAATCGTGAGCGTCCCGTTTCGGTAGTGGAACTCTGGACGAGCGACCATCGTAGTCGCGTTGCCGTCAGACCGCCAGACGCCACCACCTTGGTAGGCGACGGTGGTGTCGCCGTTCTGGTAGCTGGCTGTGCCGAGTTGGAAGGTTCGTGACCGATTTTCCGACGCGAAGTCGGTGTCGGCGTCCTGAATCTCGACGCGAATCCATCCGTCGTCGGTCGTCCGGAGTTGCCCGTCACCAGCGGCGACACCTAACTCGACACTCGACCGGTCGGCGTTGTCGAAGACGACCGAACTCGTGCCGACATCCAGTTGTCGCATGGCGTGTTCAGCCTTCGAAATCTGGACGTTCTGCCGACTGTCACCGATGGCAGCACCACCGACGACGAGCACCGTCAACGTCCCGAGGAGGACCATCGAGAGCATCAACACGACTGCCAGCCCTTCGGACTGTGCCGTCGTATCCCGAACGACAGCGTAGAGCCACGGGACTCGAGGGTTGGACTTCGGTTTGCGACGCCCCGCACCACCACCGCGCCACGGACTCATGAGATGTTCCTGCTCGTGTCGACGACGACTCGCTCACCCATGTCGAGTCGGATGGTTTCGTTCAGTGCGCGGTTGCCGCGGAACTTTGGGACGGCGAGACGGTTTTCGATCTCGTCGTCGTCGATACGCGTCGAGAGAGCGAACACCACGTCGGCGTGGTAGAGCGTCGTATCGCGTTCTTCGGGAGGGTTGACTCCGTCGAGGCAGTGCAACACGGCGACCCCATCCGTCTCGACCATCCGCGTCTTCAGTCGCTGGAGGAGTTCGACGTACGACCAGTGGTCGAGTCGCTCGAGCGCGTCTGCAGGGTCGACGATGAGCGTCGTCTCGTTGGGAATCGTGTCGACGAGTGAGCCAACACCCGACGCGTTATCCGAAAGGTCCACCTGCACGACGTTGACCGAATCAGCGTGTCTGCGTGCGTTCAGAACAGCTTCGACCGACGCTTGCGAGCGTTCGGTCGTCAGATACCGAGTCGGCCTTCGAGCCGCCAGTTCGTACAGGAACAGTTCTGACTGACTCGCTGGTGCGCCGACGATGGCGACGAGACTCCCGGTCGGAATCCCGCCGAGGAGCAGCTGGTCGAGAACGTCGATACCGGTGGAGAGTCGGGTCACCATCCACCCCACCTCTGCGGGCGAAGCGTCGCGTCGGGAGTCGTCGCGTCGACGGCGACCCGGCACGAAAACGAAGTGAGCGCCATATTCGAACGTACGTATGCGTGTATGACGCTTCGTTAGTCACACCCGACAGAATCGGTTTGGATGCGTGAGTTTCGCTAACGTCTACATATCACGCGATAAGACAGTCCTAACGAGGCGAGTGTGATATCGGTTGCGCCAAAAACCGAGGCGATGGTGGGCGATTCACTCCAACTCGACGTGGACCTCGACGAACGTGACCGACGAGCGGTCGGCGTCGATGGTACAGGTAACCGGCGAGGAATCGTCGAGCGGGGGTGAACCACAGTTCCCACCTTGTGCGACGAGATAGTCGTACCATAGCTTGGAGTGCGACGAGTCGATTTCGATGGTCACATCTCCGTCTGTGGTGACCGTCTGAGTACTCCCGCGCTCGAGTCGGACGAGAACGTCGGTCTGTCCGGCGACGGCATCCGTCGAGGACGCCGACGTCGTGAGGGGGACCAGAACGACCGTGTCATCGAGTCCGGACGCGACGAGTTCCGGTTCGCGGACGACGACGAATCCACCGTCAGCCTGTTCGCGGAAGACGGCTCCCCCGACGTAGACGAGACGTGTTCCGTCTGACCTCTCGTAGACGAGCGATTGAATCTCCCTCTGTTCGCCGTTCACAGTTATCGTCACCGGGTCTCCGAAGGACAGACTCGCCTCAGAGAGTTTCACTTCGGTGGCCCGACTCGGTGCACCGTGGACCGTGACGTCGGTCATCGTGTCAGCAATCGTCGTCATCGCGCGTTCGGCGTTGGTGCTGCGCTCGACGTCCTGCACGTGGAGGAGTGCTGGGTAGCCGAGTGCGAACACTAACGTGACGGTGCTGATGACGAGTGCAAACACCAGGACGAACGAGAGGAGTTCGCTCGAGCCTCGGTCGTCAGTCATCTCTGACCTCCATGGAACTGCCGTTGTAGACGAGACGGAGCGTCTCGCCTTCGACGGGCGTTGGGGCATCGACAGTCGTGTTCGAGACGAACGGAATCGTCACCGAGTGACCAGACTCTGTGGTCGTGAGTGTGAGGTTGTACACGGGACCAGTCCCCGAGATGGCAACCGAGTAACTCCCGCCAGAGACGGTCGGAAGGTCGACAGTTCGCTCGACGTATCCATCGGTGCCGGCAGAACGAACGAGCACGTCGGTCGCTTCGAGTTCCGCCGCGAGTTGTGTCCCGACGATGGTCAATCCTTCCGTCGTCGCCCGGTCGTGTTGGTCGGTGACGACGTCGGCCGCGACGAAGACCAACCCCGAGATGAGCAAGGTTGCGATGCCGAGGACCTGAATGTAGTTGACCGTCGAGGAGACGGCGCGGTCGGACTGCGTGAATCGGTTAGACATCGTTAGCACCTCCAGTGACGCTGATAGGCGTCTCGTAGCTGAGATTCTGCATCTCGTATCGAAGGGTGACGTCGAGTTGAGTGACGACGGCACGTGCTGTCGGGCCAGCGGCAGGGTCGTCGGAGTAGTCGTCTGGGGTCACCACGTCACCGTCGACGACGAGCGTGTAGTTCCCCGTCGCGTTGTCGCCGTTCGAGAAGTTGAGGGTGTACTCACCCGAGACGTCGCCGTAGAACTGCAGAATCGGTGCATCGGTCCCATCGATACTGGCGTTGGTGAAGTTCAGTTCGACCAGTTCACCAGATGTGTACGTGGTGTTGTACGTGTCCAAGCCGGGCGAATCGGAAGACTCCACGGCGACAGTCAGGTTCGACGACCACTGGAAGACGTACACGTTCCACGTCGTCGAATTGTTGACGACTTCGACGTGGAACGCACTCGATTCGAGGACTGCGGTGTCGTTGCTGTCAGCCTCGGTGATTCCGACGTCGGTCGGGGCCACAGCGAGCGTGAACGACTGCGTGTCGGTTACGTTCTCGACAACCGCCCAGTCAGGTTCGGTCGAGTTGTTGGTGAACGACAGACTGTCGTTCGTCTGTGAGACGTTCGTCAGCACGTGGATATCACTCTCGTCGAACGTGAGCGACGTCGCCCGCCCAGTTGCCGCCTGTTCGCGGGCGTTGATGGTGTCCCAGTCGCCGATACCAGCGGTGAGGTTGGCTCTAGCGTCACTTCTCGTAATGTACTGTCTGTCGTTGACGGTCGCAACGAGACCTTCGAGTGCGCCTTCGGTGTCGCCACGGTACTGGACCGTATCGAACACGTCGGCCCGGTCGTTCCCCTGCGCGGCGTACGTCTCGGTGTAGATGGCGGCGTTGAGCACCATCGCGAGTGCGACGAGGAGGATGGCGAGGATGAACGCCCCGACGAGGAGGAGTTGCCCTCGGTCGTCACGTCGAATCGCGCTCAGAGTCGCCATGCGACCACCTCCACCTGGACGACGTTGTAGACCGGACTACTGAGAGACGCGTCGGGGATGTAGAAACTCGAACTGTTCCACGCCTCCGCGAGCGTCGTGTCGGTCGAGTTTTCGCCGCTGTCGAACAGCACGTCGTCGTCGTACAGCGTCACCGTTCGAACCGCACGAATCGCGTCGTCACTCGGCGTTCCCTGCTCGACGAGCGGGCGGGAGACGACAGTCGCGTTGTCTGCGGCGGTCGAATCGTTGTAGTAGTAGACGTTGACGTTGTAGGCGTATCCCGCGTCTGCGAGTGTCCTGTCGAGCGAAGCCCCGAACGCCGTCGGCATCCCTGCGACGTAGTACCCATCGTCACCGGTACCGTGATACGTGCCGTTGCCGTCGGTGCCGACGTACGAGTCGTTCCAGTGTAGGAGCGACGGTTTCAGTGTCTCAGAGGCGACTGCGTTGGAGAGGACACCCCGAGCGAGGTCTGCCTGCTGCAGTTCCGCTGCGCCACCGGCAGTCCCCGCCGAAAGTGCGGTGATGCCCGTCGCCTGTAAGGCAAACACGAGTGTGCCGAGGAGGAGAATCGCTGCAGCGAGACCCTCGACAGTGAAGGCTTGTCCACGGTCGTTCATCGCCACACCCTCACTGTGAAGAGCACGTCTTCGCCTTCGATGGAGACGACGCGGCGAACGACTGCGACAGAGCCGTCTTGGGGTGGGGTTTCACCGACTGTGAGAGGGTTGGTTGGGGCTCCAACGACGTTGCCTTCGGCTGTGACGTTCACCGAGTAGCCATCGTCTTCGAGTTCTGCGAGTAGTGAGTTCGGGTTACTCCCAGTGAAGAACGCGACTGTGTCGGTTGCGTCCAGTTCGCCGGGGGCCGTCGAGCTTCCGAGGTGTACCTCTGTCAGTTGCGTCGCGACTCGTTCTGCGACCACGGGAAGTTCTGCGTCGTCGCTGTAGGGCGCAATCATTCCGGGGACGAACTGAACGAGGAAGCCGAGGACGAGCAAGAACAACCCGACGCCGACGACGAAGTCGAGACCCGTCTGTGCGCGTGTGTCGCGTGGTGGGCGGCCACCGAATTGGATGAGACGGAGACCGAGTGTCATCTACCCCACCACCGTCCAGACGAGAAGCGACACGGTGAGCATCGCGACGACGTATTTGAGGCCGCTGCGAACGTCTGCTTCCTGAATGTACCCGCAGATGACGCCGGAGATGATGGCCTGCAGCGTCACCGCGTGGAAGAACAGAAGCGAGAGCAACGGTGTGTTGACGCCTGAACCGAAGCTGGTCGCGCCAGAGGCGTTGGCCGAGAGTCTGCTCATCACGTCGATGAACTGCGTCTTGAGGATGGCCATCACCGCCAGCAGCGTGAGGAAGGTCATGACGATGATGACAACCTGCATCCGCGTGCGAGTCTTCTGTTCGCGGTCGATGTCGTCTTGATTCTCGCTGGCCTGTGCGGCCGCAGAGAGAACAGACGAGATGTGGTTCGACGCCTCCTGTGCCTTCATGATGAGTTTGAGCGTCCGGGCGAGTCGCGGGAGGTGATAGCGGTTGTTGAACTCCAGTAACGACTCTTCGAGACTCATGCCGTAGTCGACTTTCGCGTACATGTTCTCGAACTCGCGAGCGAGTTTTCCGGGCGTCGTCTCCGCGACAGTCTTGATCGATTCGAGGAGCGTCAGCCCCGTGTCGTTCGCACTCGAGAGTTTTCGGAGGTTATCCGAGAGGTTGTGCAAGACGGCACGGCGCGACCGGACGTTCCACTCGTGGAATATCGCCAACGGCGTGAAGACGATGTACAGCGGGACGTAGAGGTAGAGAATCGTGCCGCCGACGGGGTTGGCCAGAATCTCACTCCACGACGAGGGAGCACCGTTTCCAATCGCGAGGAGGACGAGGACGGCCGACACTGGAATCGTGACGACCAGCGTGTACAGTGGGTGGTCGCGGAAGAAGTGGTGCGGGCGCGTGAGGATGGCGACCGCTTCGTGGCTTCCTTCGTAGTCGTGGATACGGTCGAAGATGCTGTAGGTTCCGATGAACCGCTCGACGAGTCCGACGTCGGTGAGCCCTTCGTGTTCGTGGGCGACGTAGTACGAGTCGTCCTCGGGACGGAGGTAGCCCGACCCAGGGTCTTCGCGGCGAACTGTCGACAGCATCACGAGGAACATGACGCCGAGAAGCGGCAAGATGCCGTAGACGGTCAGATAGAGCATGAAGTCTTGGACCTGTCCGAGGAGACTCATCGCCGCGAGGATGATGACGAGGAGCAGGGGGAACAGCGAGAGGGTCATGTACATCTCGCCGAACAGTTCCAGCGTGTCGAGCGCCAGTTCCTGTTCGTTCCGCGCGGTTCGCATGTGCTTCGACCGCTTGTCGTCGAAGAAGCGAGTCAGGTCGCCACCACTGTTGATGATAGAGAGCATGTCGACGAGGAACTGACTCAGTTCTTCGCTGGGCGTCACCGAGGCCTGTTCGCGAATCGCAGACCGGTAGTCGGTGTCGAAGTACTCGGTCTCCCAGACGATAGATTGGAACTCTCGTGCGGCCTCGCCGTAGGTGTCGTCGGCGCGGGCGACGGACTCCAGAATCTCGAGTTGGTTGAGCCCGCCGACCGACAGCGCGTACATGAACGAGATGACGTCGGGGAGAAGCAGGTTGATTTCACGCCGTCGCGCCGACGAGCGAGTAAACGGAACCGTCACTAACCCGCCGAACGCCGTCGCGAAGCCGAACGTCCCGAAGAGGAGTCCAGTCAGGAAGACGATAAACGGGACTTTGAGCGTCAACAAGAACGCCCGAGTCGCGTCGTCGATCGTGAAGATGCCGAACGTCGGCGCTGAAAACGCCGTCGGCGAGACGAGACCCGTCGCAAACAGTGCGTACCCTGCGAAGATGCCAAACAGCCACAGCAAGACGCCAGAGAGGAATCCGATAGCGACCGCTCGAGAGAGGTAGAGTTCGACCGTGTCGGGCATCCGCGACTCCGCGAGTTTGCGTTCGAGTTTCGTGACGAACTCGCTGTCGGGAACGAAGACGTGCCGAGTGAGGGGCAAGAGCCAATCACCGAACGCGTCGAGCGCACCGAATTCGAACTCGTCGTCGACTCTTCCTGGTTCGAGACTCATCGCGACGCCTCCGCCACATCTGTGACCGTCGCGACGTCGGAACCGACTGCGAACGTCTCGACGACGCCAGCGACTCGGTCTGGGTCGACTTCGACACCTGCTGCTTCGAGGACTGCTGTGAGCGACGATTCAGTCACGTCGGTCCCAGTCGATTCGAGCAGGATGGTCGCGTAGACGTACTCCATCGCTTACCTCCCGCCCTCGTCAGAGTCCGCATTTTTAGCAGGCGAGGAATCAGGCTCCGCTGGGTCACCAGGCGACCCGTCAGTCTCCTCGTCGCTCTCGACACCACCATCTCCGACTGCTTCGGCGCCGTCCCCAGCAGACGACGTCACGTCTGTCCCATCGGGGAGTGCTGGAACCTCGTCGTCGGAAGCCGGCAACTGCGGGTTCAGTGGGATGACAGTCGGTGCGACGGCGTCGGCAAACACGTCTCCGAGGCTCGTCACCTCGTAGTCGTCGTATTCGGGGAACAGCGACTCGGCCGCGTCTTCGAGAATCTCTTGCGTGTAGGCGTAGAGTTCCTCACTCGGGTCGGGACGGGGGACGAGCGCCTCTTTTTCGGGCTGAATGTCTATCTTGACACTCTCCATCTTGCGCAGGTCTTCGAGACTGCGTTCGAGGCGGTCCGAGGCGATGAGCGCCAGCACCATGTCCGGGTCGGCGATGAACGCCTGAATGGTCGCGGCGACCTGTGCGTACTCTTTCAACCCGTTCGCGATGATGTACGCGAGGACGACCTTTCGCTTGAACAGTTCCAGTTCGAGGCGTTCGCGGTCCCACCCTAAGTCGAACATGAGCTTCTCCAGCGTGTTCGAATTGCCAGTCGAGACGTACTCGTCGGCGCCCGCTTGCCACTGGAAGATGTCTTTGACGTTGATTTCGTCGTTCTCGGGGTCGAAGTGGTTGATTTCGGTGATTGCCTTCGTCCGTCGCACTTTCTGGCCGCGAACCCGCGTGGACGTCTGCACCGACACCAGGTCGAGCGCGGTGAACATCGACTTCGAGACGTTGATGGGGTCGGTCGTGAAGCGTTTGATGACCTCGCCCACGGAGTCGGCGTGGAACGTCGTCAGCGTGGTGTGGCCGGTGGACATGACCTGGAAGAGCGTCCGGCCTTCCTCACCTCGAACTTCGCCCATGACGATGTAGTCGGGGCGTTGTCTGAGTGCCGCTTCGAGCAGGTCGAACTCGTCGATGTCGCCCGTTCCGTCCTGCGTGAACGACGGGCGAGTGACCGCAGACACCCAGTTGCGCTGTGGGAGTTCGACCTCGCGCGTGTCCTCGATAGAGACGATTTTCGCGTTCGACGGGATGAAAAGCGAGACGGCGTTCAACGAAGTCGTCTTCCCGGACGCTGTCCCGCCGGCGAAGATGAGCGAGCGCTTCGACTCGATAGCCAACCAGAGATACGCCATCTCGTCGAGCGAGAAGGTGTGCCAGTTGACCAAATCGACGGGCGTGAACGGGACGTCCTTGAACTGGCGGATGGTGTAGTTCGTTCCGTGGCCGCTGACTTCCCATCCGAGTGTGAGTTGTGCCCGAGAGCCGTCGGGGAGCGTCGCGTCGACCTGCGGTTGGCGTTTCGAGATACCCTTCCCCGAGCGCTGGGCGAGCTTGATGACGAAGTTGTCGAGTTCGCGCTTTCCGTGTTCGACGTTGGTGATGACCTGTTCGTAACTGCTGTGGTAGACGAACACCGGCGAGTTGTAGCCGTCACACGAGATGTCCTCGACGTTGATGTCGTGTTTGATGGCGTCGATGCGGCCGTAGCCGATGAAGTCGCGCTTGAGGAAGTAGAGAATCTTCGCAACCTGCGCGGGAGTCAGTGTGTCGGCGTTCTCTTCGAGAACCGCCGGTTCCGGGCGAATCGGGTCGAGCGGGACACCCTCGGTCGTGACGGGGCCATCCGGTTCACCCGCAGTGATAGCGAGCAGGCGTTTGAATCGACTGAGTGTCGAGTTCGCCGCCGTCTTCGTCGCGAGGTCGTATCGGTTGAGCATCCGGTAGGTCAACCGCTCGATGGTCGCGGCGCGTTCGTCCAGCGCACCGTCGACAGCAACCTCGTCGCTCGAATATTTGATGGCCGTGCGGAGTTTGCCCGAGATGAATTCCTTTACCTTGTGTTCTATCTCGTTGAGGTGCGGTTCGACGACGTAGTACTTCTTTTCGTTCTCGGTCTGAGAGTGGAAGACGATGACGAACGCGTACGGTTTGTTGACCCAGTAGCGTTCGACTTCGACGAAGAACGGTTTCTTTTCGACCGGGACTGCTTTTTCGAGGTCGTATCGGTTGACGAGCGTCGGCCGTCCGTCCGGCGACGAGAAGAACGCGTCTTCGTCGAGTTCGGGGTCGACCTGTACGGTCCGGAGGTCAGAAAGCGACTTGAGGCCAGTGCCACGCTGACTCGCGTCGCCCAAGATTCCGGGGAGTTCGACCGGGTCGAATCCGAGGTAGGCGCTCGGGTCGAACGGGATGACAGCACCGTCGACGTCACGCGGCGGCAGTCCATCTTCGTCGAAGTAGTACTCGCGCTTGAACTGCGCCCACGAGTAGCTCTGTTTCGACGTGAGTGAGATTCCGGTCGCGTCGGTCAACACCGCACCGTACTCTGCTGCTTTGGCCGCCGCCGCTTCGAGTCGTGACGGGAGTTCGTCAGGGTCGAATCCGAGGTAGGCGCTCGGGTCGAACTCCACGCGGTCCCAATCTTCCCCGTGCGGGACGAATCGCTCTGGAGTCGAACTCCGGAAGCGACTGAGGAAGCCACTCGAAGAGCCTGACGTTTCGCGAGGGTACAGGTCGGGAACTTGGTCACCGTAGCCGTACTCCTCCATGAAGTCGGCCCACGTGTAGACACCTTTGGTCACGTCACCCGGTCTGACTGTCGCCGCCGCCCCCCAACGTGGGTTGCCGTCGAGACTCATCTCGAGGACACCTCTGCGGAGGCCACACGGGAACGCACCGCTCCAGCCGAACCTGTTCGTTCTTCAGGATTAGCGGAATTAACCATTTGAGATAATAAACACCTAGAACATCCATAGTTACCAACCGGCTATCACGACGCAGATGGCCACAGACGAGGGGTTAGGAACAACCTTCTGAGACGGTTACGAGGACGATCGCCGGAGAATGGGTGAAATCTGTGCGAAACGATTCACCGGGAGTCTGCGCCAATCGATCGTCTGTGGACCGGTGTATCGACACAAAATCTCCCCGGTGACAATATTCATGCTAATGGAGCTACGTGTCTGTACTATGTCTCAATCAGCCGTTCTCCTCAACAGACTCGACGAAGACAACTGCTCGTTCTGTGACGGAGACCTCGTCGTCAGTACGTACAAAGGGAACGACGCAGTCGTCTGTGACGAGTGCGGGACGCCCACGATTCAGCTCTGGTAAGGGAACCACGTCGACGCGTTCGACTGCGTCGACCACTCACCACGTCGACCACTCACCGCATCGACCACTCACCGCATCGACCACTCACCGCGTCGCTTCGTTCGCTGCGAGACGAATCGCCCCGAATCGAACGAGGTCGGAGACGTCCTCTAGTTCGCCGTCGAGCGGCCTATCGTCGTTCAGCGGTGGGACCACTGACCGAATCGCGTCGCGGACAGCGCCCGTTCCGCGTCCGAGTTCGAGGCCCGCTTCGAGGAACTCTGCTGCCTGTGCTCCACAGAGAAGTTCGACGCCAACGATAGTCGCGACGTTCGCTGCGACGACCCGCGCGTTCAACGCACTCTGCCCGCTCATACTCACGTGGTCTTCTTGCCCTCCACTCACTGGTGTCGAGTCGAGTGACGGCCGGCCGAAGGAGCGACACTCGTTGAGGAGTGCCGCGGCGGTGTACTGCGCAATCATGTATCCCGACCGCAGACCACTGTGCTCTGTCAAGAACGGTGGGAGGTAGGGTTCCTGAACGTCGGGGTTGAGCATTCGGTCGGTTCGGCGTTCGGAGATGGCCGCGAGTTCCGTGAGCGCACCAGCGGCGTAGTCGAGGCGGAGCGCCAACGGTTCGCCGTGGAAGTTCCCTGCAGAGACGACGGCAGCGACGTCGGTTCCGGGTGCGCGTTCGTCAACCGACCCCGCAGGGAAGACGAGCGGGTTGTCGGTGACGCTGTTGAGCTCGATATCCACCGCTTCGCGCAGATGGCCGACAGCGTCTCTGACGGCACCGTTGACCTGTGGCAGACATCGAATCGAGTACGCGTCCTGGACGCGCTCACAGTCTTTGTGCGACTCGAGGACGGTCGAACCCTCGGTGAGGCGTCGAATCGCTGCGGCGCTCTCCTGTTGGCCAGCGTGCGGCCTGACCTCGTGGACCGCCGGGTCGCAGTTGGCCGTCGTGCCCATCGTCACCTCTGTCGTGAGCGCACCGGCGGCGTCCGCCGCGTCCACGATTCGCTCGGCGTCAACCACGAACAGCGACGCAAGCCCGACGGTGAGTTGGGTTCCGTTGATGAGCGCCAACCCTTCCTTGGATTTGAGTGTCACCGGTTCCAATCCGACCGCGGCCAGTGCGTCGGCACCCGGTAATCGGTCGCCACCGACGTGTGCTTCGCCTTCGCCGATGAGGACGAGCGCCATGTGCGCCAGTGGTGCGAGGTCACCGCTGGCACCGAGACTGCCTCGGGAGCGGACGGCCGGGTGGACGCCTTCGTTCAGCATCGAGACGAGGAGTTCGACGACGGCGGGGCGAATCCCCGAGTAGCCTTTCGCGAGTGTGTTCACCCGCGTGACCATCATCGACCGGACTTCGGGACGAGTGAGTTCACGACCCGCACCCGCCGAGTGACTCCTGACGAGGTTGGTCTGGAGTCGTTCGATGTCCTTCCGGTCGATGTGCGTCTCGACGAGGTGACCAAAGCCGGTGTTGACGCCGTAGACTGGTTCGCCAGAGTCGAGGACGGACTCGACTCGGGCACGCGACTCGCGCATCCGCTCACGGGCCTCAGCGTCGATTTCGACGGGTGCGTCGTCGCGGGCGACGGCGGCGACGTCTTCTGGCGTGAGCGACTCGCCGTCGAGGACCACAGTGTCCGGAAGCGAGGCCGACTCACGCATCGACGACCACCCCCGATTTCAGGACGGTCGAGACGGGATTCGTGTCGAACCGATACGCGAGGTGAGTCGCGTTCGGGGCGTCGAGGACGACAGCGTCGGCCGGACTTCCGGGACGCAAAGTTCCAGTCCCGTCAGCGCGTCCGAGAGCACTCGCCGCAGCACTGGTGATGCCGCGGATGGCCTCGTGTGGCGTCATTCGCATCCCGACGCTGGCGAGTGTGGCGACGAACCCCATGCTTCGTGCAAAGCAGTTCGGATTGAAATCAGTGGCGAGGGCGACTTCGTGACCGGCGTCGAGGAACGCACGCGCGTCGGCGTACGCCGCACCGAGTCCAAAGGCGGTTCCGGGGAGCACGACCGGTGTGACCCCCGCTTCGACGAGCGTCTCTCGCCCCTCGTCGTCCGTGTGCAGAAGGTGGTCTGCGCTCGCTGCGCCGACGGTGGCCGCCACGTCGGTCCCGCCGATAGCGGCGAACTCGTCGGCGTGAATCTTCGGCGTGAGACCGAACTCACGCCCTGCCTCCAGGATACGCCGCGATTGGTCGGCGTCGAACACACCACGCTCACAGAACACGTCACAGAACTCGGCGATGTCCTGTTCTGCGACGGCAGGGAGTTGCTCGGTGACGACTTCTTCGACGTAGTCGTCGGTATCCATCCCGCGTGGGACGGCGTGTGCCCCCATGAACGTCGGGACGACGTCGACCGGGTGATTCTCGCCAGCACGGTCGATCGCGTCGAGCATTCGGAGTTCTGTCTCGGTGTCGAGACCGTAGCCAGTCTTCACTTCGACTGTCGTCGTCCCGTGGGCGAGCATCTCGTCCAGGTGGGTAGTGAGGTTCGCAACTAGCTCGCCGTCCGAGGCCTCGCGGACGGCGTCGACAGTCCGGAGAATCCCACCACCATCAGCAAGTATCTCCTCGTACGTGGCGCCCTGTAGTTTCGCGACGAACTCGTCCGAACGGTCACCGGCGAAGAGGGCGTGCGTGTGCGGGTCCACGAACCCCGGAAGAACCGTCTTTCCAGTCGCGTCTATCGTGGTCTCGGCATCGTCGAGTGGGTAGTCTGCGAGGACTTCTTCCGTCGGGCCGACAGCGGCGACACGTCCATCGACTGCGGCGAACGCGGCGTCTTCGGAGACGACGAGACCGGTGTCGTCGTCAGGTCCGACGACGAGTTCTGCCGCACTGTGGACGACTGTGAGCGTGTCGTTCGCTGCCGTCGGCGATTCGTCACGTTTCGACTCACGCATCGAACGTCACCCCCGACAAGAAGTGTGCGATTGCCCGTGCCGCGGCTTTTGCAGTCCTATTGTCGTCGTCTAACGGAGGTGCGCACTCGACGACTTCGAAGCCGGCGATTCGGGAATCGGACGCGACGTGGTGGAGCATCCGGTACAACTCGCGAGTCGTGATACCGCCGGGCGTCGGCGCACTCACACCCGGTGCGGCAGTCTCGTCGAGGACGTCGACGTCGAGACTGACGAAGATGACGTCGCAGGATGCGAGCGAGTCGAGGGCGAAATCGACTGTCTGGAGCGGGTCACGGCCGACCTCTTCGGCAGTGAGGATTGTCCCCCCAACTTCGCCCAAGAAATCGGCGTAGGCTGTCGACGTCTCGAAGTGCCGCGCACCGACGACGGCGAGTCTGTCGAGTCCCTCTTCGTACAGTTGCCAGTAGGGTGTCCCGCTCGATGGTCCATCGACGGGGTCGCGACAGTCGAGGTGGGCGTCGAAACTCACCACGCCAACCGACACGTCACGGTCCAAAAGCGGCCTGACGTTGGCGACGGTCAACGAGTTGTCGCCACCGAGGAAGACCGGAAACGACCCGCGTTCGTACACGTCTGCCGTGATATCGGTGACCATCGACTGGACCGCGGCAACGTCGTCGGTCACGTCGTCGAACGCGACGTCACCGAGGTCCGCGAGGGTCGAGAGTGGACCGTCGTCGAAGTGGTGTGACTTCACCGACGCGAGTTCCCGACGAATCTCCGTCGGTCCTTCGCGCGCGCCACGCCGGCCGACGACTGCACCATCGTACGGTTCGCCGACGAACACCGCGTCGTACTCACCGACGTCTTCGATGCTGGTCTCGTGGACGACGTGACCGAACTGTTCGTCGTTCGGGTCCGACGAGGTTCCCTCCCAGTGAGATGGCTCACGAATCGTCATTCGTCGCCTCGCGCTGCGTCGTACGCTCGCATCGGGATGTGGACACCCGACTGCGTCGCTTCGTCCAGTGCGTCTTCGTAGCCGGCGTCAGCGTGTCTGACGACTCCCATTCCGGGGTCTGTGGTGAACACCGCGCGGGCTTTGTCCGCCGCGAGGTCACTCCCGTCGAGGACGACGTGGTTGTTGCTGTGGAGGGAGTTGCCGATACCGACGCCGCCACCGTCGTGAACCGAGACGATATCTGCGCCCGCGGCGGTGTTGAGAAGCGCGTTGAGGATGGGCCAGTCGGCGATGGCGTCGGTGCCGTCACGCATCGCTTCCGTCTCACGGTTCGGACTGGCGACCGAACCTGCGTCGAGGTGGTCACGCGTCACGACGACTGGGGCGGAAATCTCGCCTTCAGCGACGAGTTCGTTGATTTTCAGCGCGAAGCGAGCGCGTTCGGTGACTCCGTCCTCGTCGGTGTGGTAGCCAAGCCAACAGACACGGGACGGGAGCCCCTGAAACGACACCTGTTCCTGTGCGAGGTCTATCCACCGCATGAGCGACTCGTTCTCGGGGAAGAGTTCACGAATCGCCTCGTCGGTTCGGTAGATGTCCGCCGGGTCGCCAGAGAGTGCGGCCCAGCGGAACGGCCCGCGTCCGCGGCAGAACATCGGTCGAATGTAGGCAGGGACGAATCCTGGGAAATCGAACGCGTTCGTCATCCCACGCTGTGTCTCGACCTGTCCGCGGATGTTGTTCCCGTACTCGAAAGCGACTGCACCGCGGTCCTGCAAGTCGAGGATGGCCTGCACGTGTCGCTCCATCGTGTCGAGACTCGCTTCGACGTAGGCGTCGGGGTCGTCTTCACGGAGTTGGTCCGCCTCTTCGACCGAGTAACCGCTCGGGTAGTAGCCCTCCAGTTCGTCGTGGGCACTCGTCTGGTCGGTGACGACGTCTGGTATCTCGTCGCGCGCGAGGAGTGCTTCGAGCATGTCGGCGGCGTTCATCTGCACGCCGACGCTGTACGGTTCGCCTGCGTCGAGCGCGTCGTGTGCCCTCTCCAGCGCCTCGTCTAACGAGTCGGCAAACTCCATCAAGTAGTCCGTCTCGACACGGCGCTGGATACGGTCAGCTTTGACTTCGGCGGCGATACAGACGCCGTGGTTCATCGTCACGGCCAGCGGTTGTGCCCCGCTCATTCCACCGAGACCGCCTGTCACGACGAGTTTCCCACGAAGGTCGCTCTCGTACTCCTGTCGGGCGAGTTCGGCCAACGTCTCGTACGTGCCCTGAATGATTCCCTGTGTGCCGATGTACGCCCACGACCCGGCGGTCATCTGGCCGTACATAATCTTGCCCTGGGCTTCCAGTTCGTGGAAGTGCTTCCAGTCGTCCCAGTGGCCGACGAGGTTCGAGTTCGCGATGAGGACCCGTGGTGCGCGTTCGTGGGTCGTAAACTTCCCGACCGGTTTGCCCGACTGGACGAGGAGCGTCTCGTCGTCTTCGAGTTCGCGCAACTCGGTGAGAATCGCGTCGTAGGCCGCCCACGAGCGGGCTGCGCGACCGGTTCCACCGTAGACGACGAGGTCCTCGGGACGTTCGGCTACGTCGGGGTCGAGATTGTTGTTGAGCATCCGGAGTGCCGCCTCCTGTCGCCACCCCTTGCACTCGATATCGCTCCCAGTCGGTGCCCCCTGATACCGACGCCACTGTTCGCTCGGTTCGCCGAGTCGACCCGTGGGGTCGGTCGGTCGCTGTTCGTGCATACCTCTCACTTCGGGACCACGACGGGTATCGGTTCCCCCACCACGCGGTGGTGAGTTTATATAATATGGCGGTACCACACCTCACTTGTGTACGAGGCAACGTTCCGAATCAGAGACGACAGCGCCTACGCGGCGGCCACAGAACAGAACAGCGCGTCCATCGAACTGTGGTGCAACGAGCACTGTGACCTCCTGCACGTGAGTCACGAAGTCGGAGCAGACGTCCTCGAAGAGGTTCGCGACACCGTCGGTATCGAAGTCGCCGTCGAACGCGGTGACGAACTCGTTGCCATCACCGCCGACTGCCTCCGTCACCACGAGATAGACGACATCGAAGGCTACCTCCAACGGCACGGTGTCCTCTTGCTTCCGCCCCTCCGGTACCACCGCGGGGCGAAGGTCTGTCGGTTACTCGCCGTCTCTGCGCCAGCGCTCACCGCATGCTTCCGAGACCTCGTAGACAGCGGGTACGACGTGAGCGTCGAGTCCAAACGCGAACTGTCGTTCGCAAGCGGAGACGCACCACTTTTGGCACCGCTCGACGCGATGCCGTCGCTCACCGGTCGGCAACGGGAAGCACTGCGACTCGCGTTCGAACACGGATATTACGAACTCCCTCGCGAGACGGGGACCGAAGCCATCGCCGCCGAGATGGGTGTCTCACGCCGAACCGCTGAAGAACATCTCAGGCGGGCAGAGCGAAAGGTGATGGAGTCGGTCGTTCGGTACGTGTTCTAACCAACACGGCGTGAGAAAACCGGAGAAAAGAGACGGCCGTGGGCGAGGAGAACAGCGACCAGTCTGGCGGTCGAGTTACAACTCCTGTTCGTCGGACTCCGAACCGTCGGAACCGTCGGCGTCCATCATCGCGGACGGGAGTTGAATCGCCTGCGAGAGGTTGCTGCGCCACGTCTTGCCCGTCTCGACGTCCGCTCGAATCTCTGTGAGGTCGGTCGAGAGGTCGTCGAGTTGGGCTTCGAACTCGGACTCGGAGACGAGTTTCTCGTCGAGTTCACCGAGACGTTCTTCGAACGTCGCCTCGTCGACCATCCGGTCTTCTATCGCCGTCACCTGCTGTTCGACGAGTTCGATGGCTTCCTTCGACGCCGCGAGGGTCGATTCGAGACGCTCGATGTCGTCTCGCATCGCCTCTGTCTCCGTCTGAAGGTCGTCGAGAACCTGCTCTGCAGTCCCGTTTTCGTCGAGGAACGACTCGAGCGCGGTGGTGTACGCATCGAGGTCGTCGACGCGGTTCTGGACGTGTCGGAGTCGAACGTCCACGGAGGTCGGTGCCGAGACACCGAGCGCCTCGCGGAGAACTGCACGTTCGTCGTCCGAGAGGTCTCGTGCAGCCAGTTCAGTCACGAGGGCGTCGACGAGACTGTCGTCCCCATCGACTTCGTGGGCGTCTTCGAACAGCGATTCGTCGCCGGAGGTCACCTCGGATTCGCTCTCTTGGCTTTCGTCCGTGGTGTTAGACGCTTCGTCTTCGAGCGTCGACTCGTCCTCGACTGCTTCGGCTTCAGCGTCAGCGTCCTCGACTGCTTCGGCGTCGTCGTCAGCGTCCTCGGCCGACGTGTCGTCGGTTCCGGTGTCCGTCGTATCCGACTCCTCGACAAGTTCGGGTGAATCGACGCTGTCCGACTCCACTCCGTCGTCGTCTCCCTCTGTCTCGACCGCGTCCGCGTCGTCTCCCTCTGACTCGACCGCGTCCGCGTCGTCTCCCTCTGACTCGGGCGCGTCCGAGTCGAAGGTCTCCGTCGGCTCTTCGAGTTCGATCGGCGGTCGGGACTCGTCGGTCTGTGAGGACTCCGACGCGTGTGCCTTCGAACCCACGAACTGGATGTTCGACGGGTCGTTGCCCTGCCCTGACTGGTCGGTACCCCACCCACCAGACACGGTTCCGAGGTCTTCGACTCGTGGGATACGGTCGTCGAAGTTGCCACCGCCTCCCCGTGTGAAGTCCTCTCGACTGCCACCGCGTGTGAGTTCTTCCGTGCTCCCACCTCCTCGCGTGAAGTCCGCATCGTCGTCAGTGCCGTCGTCGTCGAGTCCGTCGTTCTCCGTGTCTTCGGTCGTCATTGTAGATTCGTCACCGCTGTCGTCTATTGGTTCGTCACCCAGCGGGTCGATAGTGACCTGCGCGTCGGTGAGAAACGATTCGAGGTTGTTCGAAGAGAGTTCCTTGACGCCGTAGAGCGTGAATTTCTCTCCGTTGGGTTCGAGACGGTCGGTGTAGACGAACTCTCCATCGTCCGTCTTGGTCCACTTGTCGCCGCCGTACTTCGGGTGCGGTCCAACGTTCTCCATCGGGAAACTGTCCGGGACTGACTCGACCATCCGGAGGCGAACGGCGTCTTCTCTGGCCGAGTCGATTTCGAACCGGACCACCGAGAGCCCCTCGTCGTTCGCCCAGACCGTCTTCACGACGGTGATTCCGCGGAGTGCTGTCGTGAAGCGTTGGCTGATGCGGTCCATTTCGCGGAACAGTGGCGTCATCTGGCGTCACCCCACGTGTCGAGCGTTTGTTCGACTGCGCGACCGATAGAGAGGACCTCTCGTCGCTCGGACGGGAGTGCCCACTTTCTGTGAATCGTTCCCGCGGCGTCGACGAGCCAGAGACCGTTCTGTGAATCGACCTCACTGCCGATGGTGTCGAAGAAGTCGTTCTCTCCTCCGACGACGACGTGCATGTCGAGACCGTCGATGAACTGAAGCCACGCGATGTCTGAAAGCGGGTCGAGACAGTCACCGGAATGGGACTCGTGTTCGTCGACAGCGACGACGAACAACGAAAGTCGATTGTCAGCCGTCTCAGTCGTCGGCTGGTTCGACGGAGTGTGCTCGTCGAACCCTCTGGGTTCGTGTTTCGAGGCGTGGAACTTTTCGGGTGTCATCGAATCATCCACCCCGAGTCGTGCCCGAACCCACTGCCCGGTGACACGGACGCGAACTGCCACCTGGTGAGGGTGAGAGTGGTCTCTCTAGACCATCGTCGGACGCGACCCCCTCGGAGCATCGCGTCCGAACACTCACCGCCCACGACCCATATCCACCGTCTGCTATCGGGCACTGACCCTCGAACACGTGTGTCCCCCCGACACACATGTGTGAGGTCAGGCCAACCCCTGCCAACCGGCGGGCAGCCGGGTTCGCCCCCCACTCGAACCCTGCACCACCGGAAATTTTGTCAATTGGTTGTCCACCCATACCAGAAATTAATGATTTCCTATATACTTGTAAGTACCGACGCAAACACCCCTAAACCCCCGATTTAATGGAGTATGGGCCTTCTTTATACTGGTATCGGATAGCTTTCTAAACCAAATACTGCCGAAATTGAGTGTGATTCGGACAAAACGTTCGTCGTGAGAGTAGTCGGTGGTGAATCGTTTTAGTACCTGTTAGTAGATACCATCGGTAAAGCAGTATTGTGCTACTAACACAATATTATCCGCCTACGTCTAGTTTCCTCTCACGCCACTCCGGACGGGGTGAGACGCTGTACCAGCCGAGGATACTGAACGCAGAGCGTTCCGAGACCACAACTCATTGGTAACAGGTCGGCATACGAGGCGTGTGAACCAAAAGACGACATCCGGCGGCGGCCTGCTCGCAGGATATCGAGGTCGGATGTTGCTCACCGTCTCACTCGCGTGGGCAGTCCTCCAAGCGGGGAGGTTTCTCCTCTCACCACTGCTCCCGACCATCATCGACGACTTACAGATAACTGAAGCGACTGCAGGTATCGCACTCGCGGTGTTTCAGGGCGTCTACGCCATCACGCAATATCCAGGTGGCGAGTATTCAGACCGGTGGACGCGGGCGACGCTCATCGTCCCCGGTCTCGTACTTCTCGTCGTCGGGTTCGCGACGTTCGGCCTCGCAGGTGGCCTCGCAGGCTTCGTGGTCGCCGCCGTCGTCACCGGACTCGGTAAAGGGTTCTTCGCCATCCCGTCGCGGGCGCTCCTCTCTGACCTCTTCGTCGAACGGCGTGGCCGAGCGTTGGGTCTCTACGCCGCGGGAACCGACCTCGGTGGACTCCTCGCGTCAGGGCTCGCGATTCTCGCGCTCACCTACGCGACGTGGCGAACCCCATTTCTGCCCATCGCCGTCGTGCTCGGCGGGCTAACCGTCCTCTACGTCCTCTGGTCGTCCGAAGGATACACCGTTGGCAGCCCGAAGCTCGACGCGACTGGGACGGTCAGACGACTCCTCGCCAGTCCCGAACAGCGACGGACCCTCGTCGCCTTCGGGTTGTTTTACTTCATGGTCGGCGGGTTCATCAACTTCTTTCCGACCTACCTCATCGAATCGAAAGGCTTCGACCAGCAGTTAGCGAGTGCGACCTTCGCCGTGGTGTTCGCCGTCGGAATCGCCATCAAACCGGTCGCGGGAGGGCTGAGCGACAGATTCCGGCGCGAGTCTATCGCCATCGTGGGACTCGTCGTCGCCGCAGGTGCGTTGGCACTCCTCTCGTTCGCGGACGCTCGAGTGTTCATCTACCTCTCTGTCGTCACGCTAGCCGTCGGATACAAGATGGAGTTCCCACTCGCCGACGCGATTATCTTCGACAACGCCCCGGATGGCGACAGAGGTGCTGACCTCGGCGCAGCACGGGCATTCTTCCTCGGTGCGAACGCCATCGGACCGGCATACGTCGGTATCGTCGCCACGTATCTGAGTTACGTCGCCGCGTTCGTGGGACTCGCAGTGACGCTAGTCGTCGCTGCTGGGTTACTCTACTGGGATACGAGAAACAAAAGTGTGTGATCGTGGTGACCGACCAGTATCGAGCCACCTCCCGAACGCTGCGTCGTCAGTCCGCCATCGGTGCCGACAGTTCGCGTTCTTTCGTGCCCTCGGTTTCGACGTCGACGTCGACGTCAGCGAAGGCGACGCCGTGGGCACCCTCGCGCTCTTTTGCGCTCGCTGCGACGCGGACGAACGTCGCGTTCTCACGAGCAGCAGGAATCGTATGGCCACCGCTGTAACTCACGCCAGAGCGGATGCCCGCGAGGAACTCCTCGACGAGCGGTTCGACGGGGCCTTTGTACGGGGTCAGGGCTTCGATACCCTCACCCGCGTCGACGTCGCTCTGTTTGTCCTCACGGTCCGACGCAGCCTCCGTCGAGGCCATTCCGCGCGACCGTTTGTACTGGTCGCCGTCGACTTCGACGACGCGTCCGGGTGATTCGGCGGTGCCTGCGAAGAAACTCCCCATCATCACGCTATCGGCACCCGCCATGAGTGCCTTCGCAGCGTCACCAGACGTGCGGATGCCACCGTCGGCCATGACGTGAATCCCGAGTTCGTGCGCCCTCTGTGAACACTCCGAGACGGCCGTCAGTTGTGGATAGCCTGCACCGGCGACTTTTCGCGTCGTACAGTGTGACCCAGGGCCAACACCGACTTTCACACATCCTGCGCCCGCCTCCCAGAGGTCTTCGACAGCCTCGGGAGTGACGACGTTTCCGGCGACGATTTCGGGGTCGAACTCGTCACGGATGTGTGACACCGCGTCCAGGCAGCGCTCCATGTGCCCGTGTGCGATGTCCATCACGACGGCGTCGGCACCTGCGTCGAGCAACGCCTCAGTCCGGTCGAGATACGACTCGTTGATCCCGACTGCGCCAGCGACGGTGCCACCCGAGTCTGCGACCCGGCTGACGTGGTCAGCCTGCTCGTCGATATCGAGGAATCGGTGGACGACGCCGAGTCCCCCGAGGTCTGAGAGCGCCCCAGCGAGCGGTGCTTCGGTGACTGTATCCATCGCCGCACTGACGAGCGGATTCCCCAGTTGAAGGTCTGGCGTCACGTTAGTCGAGAGGTCCACGTCGCTCCGGCTATCGACCGGTGAGCGCTGTGGAATCAGCAATGCATCTCCGTACGAGAGTCCTGTGCGAATCTCCATCGTAACCCTCCACAGCCGAAGTGATGTGTCTCATTAACTCCGTCGAAGGTGGCCTCTGTCGCCGTGGAACGAAAGTATTAGGTTTTGGACCTCGTCTGTTAACTAACACACGGCGCCGCGTCCAACGCGAATCTCCAACCAATCGTAACCCCAACATTTTCGCAGTTCGCGGGCCGTGTGGTTCAAACTCTCCAGAGCGACTGCACCGTGCGAGCGCAGGCTGACGAGCGGAGCATTCACACGGCATTCGGAACTGTTATTTTCAGTGGCAAATCAGAGACGATTGCCGAACCGACCCTCGACACGTCGGTGACGGTAGGTGTTCAGAGGCACACCCAATCAGCATCCCCCTTCTGGTCCCCATTCCCCCGATTTCGACTGTTAGGGGGTGAAGAAATAACATCAACGCGAAGCGTCTGTCACCTATGCAAACAGTCATCCTCGCTGCTGGGCGTGGAACTCGGATGCGCCCACTCACCGACCGTCGGCCTAAGCCGATGCTCCCGGTCGGTGACAAACCGCTCGTCGCACACACCGTCGACGCGGCAATCGAGGCTGGCGCGACGTCGCTCACCATCGTCGTGGGGTTCCAAGCCGACGACGTTCGGACGTACTTCGAGGAAGCCCACCTCCCGGTGCCGGTCGAGTTCGCCGTCCAAGCAGAACAGCGAGGAACTGCTGACGCCGTTCGAACCGCAGCAGCGTTTCTCGACTCCAACGAACCCTTCGTCGTACTCAACGGTGACGCCCTCTACGACGTGGCGTCGTTGCAGACGTTGTACGGCGAGCACGCAGCAGTCGGGTCGTTCAGGGTCTCCAACCCGAGTTCCTACGGAGTGTTGAAGATCGACGACGAGTTCGTCAGCGGCGTCGTCGAGAAACCCGCAGAGCCACCGTCTGACCTCATCAACGCTGGTGCGTACACCTTTCCCGCCGAAGCGCAATCGTGGCTCAACGTCGCCGAGAGTGACCGGGGTGAACTCGAACTGACCGACGTCCTCACACGAACCTGCGACGAGTACGACGTTCGCGGTGTCGCGTTCGAGAGATGGCTCGACGTCGGCCGCCCGTGGGAGCTTCTCGAAGCAAACGAGTGGAAACTCTCGGAACTCGACCCACGCATCGACGGTGACGTCTCACCAAACGCCGAACTCAACGGCCCCGTCGTCGTCGAGGCGGGAGCGACAGTTCGGTCAGGCGTCGTCATCGACGGCCCCGTGTTGATACGCCGCGGAGCGTCGGTGGGGCCGAACGCCTACGTCCGAGGACACACCGTCATCGGCGAAAACGCGAAAGTCGGCCACGCAGTCGAAGTGAAAAACAGCGTACTGATGGAAGGGGCGACGGTTGGCCACCTCGCGTACGTCGGAGACAGTATCCTCGGCCGTGACGTGAACTTCGGTGCTGGAACCAAAGTCGCCAATCTCCGTCACGACGGGGCCCCAGTTCGACAGATGCTCCGCGGTGAACTCGTCTCTACGGGACGCCGAAAGTACGGCGTCGTCGTCGGTGACGGCGTCAAGACGGGTATCAACTCGTCGCTCAACGCCGGTGTTCGGTTACCGACCGATGGGACGGTGAATCCGGGCGAATCTGTCCTCTACGACCGAGTCGACGACGGCCCAGCGACAGACGACGACTGAGCGGGAGAGTCGTGTGAATCACAGGAGTCGTGGGACGTCAGAAATTACGTCCACGGTATACTCTGACAGACTGTATCGAGCCACACGACGGGGCGCGTCCAATTTTGTCAGCTCATTTGTGGATACCTGTTTTCTTATCGTCGTGGTAGCGTTACTAACCCCCATAAACCGAGGGCACACCACGACAGACCACCAAATTCACAGAACCAAACAGTGTGGAGCGTCCCACCGTGAAGCCTAAAATGCCCGTAGTGCGAACGAGAGAGTATGTCGAATAGCAGCCGATTCGTGGTCGCCACTCACGTGCTCACGAACCTAGCCGTGCGGAGCGACGAGCGGCTGTCTTCCGACCGTCTCGCCTGGAGCGTCAACACGAACCCGGTCGTCATCCGGCAACTCCTCTGCTCGCTTCGAGAAGCGGACCTCGTGGACTCGAAACGAGGTCCGACCGGCGGGTTTACGCTCGCACGCGACCCCGAAGATATCTCACTTCGAGATATCTACGAGGCGGTGGAGGATAGCGAACCGTTCTGTTTCCACGCGAACGAACCGAACGACGAGTGTACGGTCGGAGAACATATTCAACCGGTACTCAACGAACTGTTCGAACCCGCGATTCAAGCGATGCTCGACGAACTCGATGCAGTGACGGTCGCCGACGTCCACGAAACCGTCTTCGAAGCCGCAGACATCGACGCTCTCGAAGTCTAAACGAGTTAGGCAGTCGTTTCAGTCGACTCCGACTCGGCAGACGGCTCTTCTACGTCGAGCCATTCGTCCGCCCACTCTTCTATCTCCTCGAACACCGGGCACAGTGAGACGCCCTTGTCGGTCAACGAGTAGTACGTCGCGACCGGTGCGTCTTCCTCTAGCCGGCGGTTGACGAACCCCGTCTCCTGTAAGTCGTCGAGGACACGCGAGAGCGTCCGGGAACTCGCGTCCGTCGAGCGCTTGAGTTCGTTGAACCGCTTCTCGCCGTCCTGCAAGTCGTGGAGGACGATGAGACGCCACTGTGACCCAATCTGTTTGAGGGAATCGATGATGGGACAGGGTGCGTCGTCGAGCGTCATATTGGAGGCCATACCCTGCTGTAGGTGGGAGCCGTCTTTAGTGGTTCGGCTAGTTTACCTGCTTTCATTCCGTAACCTGGTTCCATCGTGTATCTACAGAGACAGGTGTGGAACGTCGGACAGCCAACCAGTCCGCCAACTATTCGGCCAGTCGGCCAGTCGCCAATCAATCGGCCAAACACCGGTGGTCGAGTATTCTCCACGAACCGGTGTGAGCGAAGCGGTTCTGCCGTTGTAACGCGTACAGTACTCATGAGAGAGCCAGATACGTGTGCGGCAATCGTCGTGGGAGAGAGCCTCACCGAAGGTGTCGGTATCTTCGAGTTCGACGCGGAAGTGGTCATCCTACAGGGTGAAGAGCTCAACATCTGGGTCGGTGAGGAACACTTCATCTCCGACCCGGAAGGAAGCGTCCAGCGGGGCCAGTTCCTCCTCGTCACGCAGTCTTCGACCGGAAGCATCGCCCGTATCGTCGAGGTGAACTCTCCGTCGAAACCAGACGGCGACCACCCGATAGAACTCGAACACGAGTTCCGATGGGACGCCGAAGGGGTAACCACCGAACCGGTCGTCGAGTTCTGTAGTCAAGACGACGTCAAAGCCGAGGAGGACAGCCAAATTCAACTATCGGAGAGAGCCAAAGTCGTCAGATACGTTCGGCCGACGAATCGGTGAGTCTCACGGCAGTCACGGGCGGCGAGTCAGCACCGACTCCGTATCATCACGCCAGTAATCGAGAGAGCAAGAGAAACACGCGTTTGAGGTTCTCCGAGAGACGCGTTTGGTTTTCAGAGTGGAGCGTGACGCTATCACCGAGTGCGTGAATCTCGATGGTACGCCCCCGGTCGCTCAAGTCTTTCAGTTCCATTCCCCGTATCGAAGACAGCGGGACGATGAGGTAGCGGTACTCTTCGTCTTTGATGTCGGCGTTCGAGTGGTCTCCGTAGATGTGGAGACTGTTCTCTGTGACGCCAATCTCGTATCCGATGTAACTCATCCCGGCGATCTCCGCGCCGGCGCGGCCACCCTTTACTTTCCCCTTCAGTTGGGAAGAATCGAGGAGGATTCCATCTACCATACGGCCCGCTTGCGACCCACCACTCGTAAGTATTCGCGCCCAGTTCTCGGTGTTGATTTTCACTCGACGTCGAACCATCCCACCGTGTACCACCGAGTCGACGGCCCTCAGCGTGGGGGTGCTCTGACGTGGGTGTCGCCGGTCGCGTCTCCACCAAATCCGTCGGACTCGATGATAGAGTACGACGACGTCAGATGACTGACGATGAAATCGACCGTAGACGGGTCGTACGTCCAAAACCCGCTGAACCCCGACCCCAGTGGGTTCTCTTCGGCGACGAGTGCACACTTGTAATCGTCGACCCCGTTGCCGTCGTAGACGACGAACCAGGAGTGGCGAATCTCCTCGGTACGCGCGAGATGGAGTTGGAACTGCTCGACCGACGGCACGGGTTCTGTGGGGTAGATATACGCGTGGACGTACAGGTCGTCTCGGCTACCGAGTTGTCGATAGGAGTCGAGTTGCTTCCGAAGGTTGTCGCCCGTCTGAAAGCCAGCGTGTAACTCGCCGGCACCGACGCGCCACGCCCGGTCTTCTATCTCGCGCGTCGCGTTGAGCATCTGCTTGCGGTCGTACGACCTGAACAGCGTCTCGTCGAGGTGGTCGAGGATGGGGACGTACGACTCTCGCTCGAATCCGGGTTCGACGTCGTCTTGGTCTTTGAGAACGTCGCTCACGTCGACTGCGGTGTGAAACTTCTCTCCCGTCCCGAGGACGGCGAAGTTCGACGGTCCCTCAGAAGCAGTCGCCGCCCGGACCGAGATGTTGCGGTCCTGAAAGTGTTCTGCGAGACGCTCGACAGCGTCACCGCGTGGATTGAACACGGTGAGCGTCCGCTCGTCGGCAGCGACGCCAGCGATCAATTCGCTGAGAGACATACTGGGTCCTGGAACGAGTCAGGGGTATATGGTTCTTTGCATAAATAAAGCAAGATGTTTGAGTGTATTAGCTACTCGAAATTGAGTTCCCTCGCCCATATGAGCCACGTTATTTCGTATTATGGAATCTTAACTATGCCGTTGTAAGTCGTACAAACAGTATGATTTCGGGGTCTGACCGATTACCGACACAGATCGACGGCGTGGGGGGTGGCGTCGAGGGGTGGTTCGCCCGTGAAGCACCGAGTATCGTCGCCGGCCTCGAAGCGGCACAGTTTATCGGCCCGGTCACTGCCGCAACGGCGTGGAGACTCATCGCGGCGGGCAACGCCACTGAGGCCGTCGAGCTCGTACTCGAAGAAGTCGACGAGTCGTGGAGACAGTAGCAGGCGAGACGTAACGAACGCAGGCGAGACGTAACCGCAGACGAGACGTAACGTACCGAATCGGTGAAATCGACGTCACTCCGAGAGTGGGTCGAGTGTCCTCGTTATCTGTCGCGTGAGGTCGTATCTCGGATGTACAGTTCGACCAACGCGTCGAGCAGATGTGGAGCCAGTTCGAATCGGACGTCCACACTGTTGCCTTCACGGTCGTAGGAGAGTTGCTGGACGTCGATAGCAGCGAGAAGTGTTCGCATCGAGTCGACGACGTAGTTGCTCGCACCGGCTTCCACCCGCAGGGAGTCTCCGAGGTGAATCGAGAGGCCATCGACGACCGTCTCGTAACACGTCTTACTCGGGGATTCGATGCGCTGACTTCGTTCGACGAGTCCGAGCGACGAGAGCGTCTCGAGTCGTCGGTATATCGTCGATTCGGAGACACCACAGTCTTCGGCGAGTTCTTCTGCGGTCATCGGGGTCCGTTTACAGGCGAGTAACACGTCGCGTGAGACACTATCACCGAGTGCATCGAGAAGTTCGTCGTCGGAGGACTCCGGTGACACGTCCGTACTTTCGGCGGGCGTGACGTCTTCAGCCTCGTCCGTCAGTGGACCATCCAGGTCGTCCGACGAGGAGAGAACGTCGTCTACGAGGTCACGTCGCGTCATCGTGAGATACCAGACGTTGTCAAGAGATATGTAATCCACGCCTACAGTATTCAGGTAACTTCTGGAATACAGATATGTTTGCTCGACGTCTCACGCTCTCAGCGAACGGTAAAATTCACAGACACGACAAAGACAGGCCCGAGAACCGAGGTCGGGTCAGTCGAGTCGACCCACCGAATCGGAACCGCGGGTGGCAAGAACTGCGGACACGCCGGTGTGGACGTCCCGAAAGAGCGCCCCGCCTTACTCGACAGTCACGCACTTCGCGAGGTTACGTGGCTTGTCGATTGGGCGTTCGAGTAAGTTCGCAGCGTGGTACGCCACGAGTTGGAGTTGGACGTTTGCGAGGATTCCCGCGATTTCGGGGTGGGTCTCGGGAATCGAGAGCACGTGGTCTGCGAACTCGGCGATTTCACTCGACTCGTCGCTCGTGACGGCGATGACTGGCGCACCGCGCGCCTGCACTTCTTTGACGTTGCTCAGCGTCGCCTCGTCTTCGTGACCGGTGAATATCGCGAAGACCGGTGTGATGGGTGTGACGAGTGCGAGTGGGCCGTGTTTGAGCTCCGACGCGGCGAACCCCTCGGCGTGCTCGTACGATATCTCTTTGAACTTCAGCGCACCTTCGAGGGCAACGGGGTGCGCAGGACCCCGGCCGATGAAGAAGTACGCGTCGCTGCCTTCGTACTCGATTGCGACCTCTCGCGCAGTGGAGGTGTCGAGAATCTCCTGAACGTCGCCGGGGAGACGTGCGAGTGCATTCATCAACTCGCGTGAGTCGGTAGACTTCATCCCCGTGTAGTCTTCGGTGATGCGCTCGGCGAGGAGGGCGAGTGCAGTCACCTGTGACGAGAACGTCTTGGTCGCAGCCACACCGATTTCTGGGCCTGCTCGGAGGAGCAACTCGTCGTCGCACTCGCGGGTTATCGACGACCCGACGACGTTCGTGACTGCGAGCGTTCGCGCTCCGGCAGAGCGAGCGCGGCGAACAGCGTCGAGCGTGTCCGCCGTCTCACCGGATTGGCTGACCGCGACCACGAGCGTGCTGGGAGTCACCGGCGGTTTGACCACCGAGTACTCGCCCGACATGAACGCGTACGCAGGGATTCCACGTGCGTTGAGGAGTGATGCCGCGTACATGCCTGCGTGGTGTGAGGTCCCCATCGCGATGAGGTGGACCTGTTGTACGTCTGCGAACGTTCCCGGCGGGAACTCGTCTAACTTGGCACCGCCCGTGCGCGTGTCGAGTCGACCCTGGGTCGTCCGCCGAAGGGCGCCGGGTTGCTCGTTGATTTCCTTGTACATGAAGTGCTCGTAGCCACCCTTCGTGGCCGTCTCGGGGTCCCACTCGATGTACTCGACCGGTCTGTCGACTGGACGGCCGGCGGAGTCAGTTATGCTGTAGCCGTCGAGACTCGTCACGACGAAATCACCGTCGTGGAGATAGACGACTTGCTGAGTGTGCTGGATGAACGCAGGCACGTCGCTCGCGAGGTAGTATTCTCCCTCACCGACGCCGAGGACGAGCGGTGACCCGGAGCGAGTCGCGTAGATAGCGTGTTCGTCTCCAATGATTGCAGCGATAGCGTAACTCCCCGAGAGGCTGCCGATAGCAGCACGGAACGCGTCTTCGGGAGATGCACCGGCGAGGAGGTTCTCCTCTATGAGGTGCGGCACGACTTCGGTGTCCGTCTCACTGCTGAACTTGTGGCCCTTCGATTCGAGCTCGGCCCGGAGTGACTGGTAGTTCGAGATGATACCGTTGTGAACCACCGCGACGCGGCCCGACTCGTCGGTGTGTGGGTGGGCGTTACCGTCGGTGACGCCACCGTGCGTCGCCCACCGAGTGTGGCCGATGCCGAAGCTTCCAGAGATTGGGTCCTTTTCGACGGCAGCGACGAGTTCGGACACCTCACCGACGCGCTTGGTCAGTGAGATACCGCTCTGGTTCTTCACGGCGATACCAGCGGAGTCGTAGCCGCGGTACTCTAAGCGCCGGAGTCCGTCTACCAGTGACTCGACCGAGTCGTCCGCACCGATGCAGGCGGTGATTCCGCACATCAGTGCGTCACCTCCACGCGCTCGCGAACGTCACCATGCACGGTCGTACCCACACCGACGATTGCCTCTGCGCCGACGCGACTCCCCGGAGACAGCGTCGCGTTGGCTCCGACTTCAGCCCGGTCACCGACGATACTACCCAGGCAGCGGTCGGTGTACAGACGGCCTTCGAGGATGACGTCCGCGCGGCCACCGGGCGAGACGACACCATCGCCGAGGTGTGCGCCTGAACCGACGACCGAATCGCGGAGGACGACCGTCGAGTCGACGCGGGCGTCGGTCGAGATGATAGACCGTTCGACGACGCTGTTCGAACCGATGACGACGTTGTTCTGGAGACACGACCCAGGGCCGATAACCGCTCCAGGACCGACGTCACAGTCTTCGCCGATGACGACTGGGTCCTGGATGACCGCCCGGTCGTGGATGCGAGCAGAGTCCGAAATCGACGAGGTTTCGAGACGTGCGAGGAGCGTCTCGGTAACCGAGAGGAGTCTCCACGGGTGAGAGGGGTCGAGCCACCCACCGTTTACGATGACCGACGAGACCGTTCCGTCGAGGTAGTGGACGACGTCCGGAAGTCGCGTCTCACCGTCGTGCGACGGCGTGCGCCGTAACGCGTCGAAGACGGTCGAATCGAAGACGTAGACGCCTGCGTTTACGAGATAGCCCTCGTTGTGGTCGGGATGTTCGTCGATGTCGGAGATTCGACCGTTGTTCTCGATTACGACACCGTACTCTTCTGGCGTTTCGGAACTCGCGACCGCGACTGTCGCGGCCGAGTCGGTCACCGAAAAGCGTTCTAGCGCCTTCGAGACGACATCGGCGTCGACGACGTTGTCGCCGTTGCAGACGACGAACGACGCACCGACGTAGGGTTCTGCCTGTAAGAGCGCGTGGCCGCTTCCGAGGCGGGTATCCTGGCGGACGAATTCGATGTTCGCCTCGGGGTAGCGCGCGGTCAGATACGTCTGGATACGCTCCGAGCGGTATCCGACGACGACCACGACGTGGTCGATGCCGCACTCGAACAGCGAGTCGAGAACGTACTCGACCACGGGTTTGTTCGCCACAGGTAACATGGGCTTCGGTTGGAACGTCGTCAGTGGTCGAAGTCGGCGGCCCTCGCCAGCAGCGAGGACGACAGCTTCGCGGATTCGGTCGTTCATGTCGGCACCCCCACTGCGAGTGTGTCTTCGGGACCGATGCGTGAGAGAGAGTGAGTCATAAGAGAGTCTGGGAGAGCGACAGGGATTGTTATACGGCCAATTCTTCCGACTGCCTCGGGGTTTAGGAATACACATGTGAACCAATGGCATGGCCCACAACACCCGAAAATCAACGAGGTCGCAGTATGGGAACTCCTAATCGGTCAGATTTCGTGAGAATAGCCGTCGTTCGGTCAGGTGAACACTCGGGGGGAAAAACCGCCCCCGAGTTACATCGTGGTGCGATGCTGAAACTGCGGCGTTACGCGTGGAGACGGCCTTTGTACGACTCCATCGCAGTGATGGCCATGAGCGTCGCCGTGCTCAGGACGGCCCACCCCGCCGCGGGAATCTGTTCGAGGCCGGGGAAGCCGAGAAGGCCAGCCGAGACCGTCGCCGCCACACCGGCAGCGATCGTCAGGTTCCGCTTGGGTGACGAACCGAAACTCACCGACTCCTCGTCGGAGGTCTGTGTATCGGAGACGTCTCCGTCGAGGTACGTTTCGAGTTGCTCGGCAGTGTCGAGTAGCGTGATGTCACCGCGGTTCTTGTCGAAATCGACGATTCCAGCAGAGTCCATCTTCGGGAGGTGACACTGGTAGAGACCAATGTAGACGCGCTTGCGTTGGCTCGACGAGAGTGCGTTGATATCGATCTCGTTTTCCTTGGCTGCGATGTACTCAGCCATGTCGCCGAGTTTGGCCTCTCCATCGTTGTTCTTCAGATACTGGAGAGCGTCGCGGCGGCGCTGGTTCTTGAGTATCTCGAAGATGATGTCTTTCGAGAGCTGCTGTGGCTCCTGTGGTTCGGAGACTTCTCCGGGACCTCCGGTCGTTTCTGCAATCTGCTCAGGCGCCGTCTGTTCGACGGCATCAGTGTTAGTTTGTAACGAATCTGTGACCATATTCCTTCCTCCCCCACTCGCGAAATTGCTCCGAGTCAGCCATCTCTGTGTATTTTTGTGAAGCGTCTCGTGGCACTCGTCTATCGCCACGCGCTAGTCACGAACCACAGGTTGGGTGCTCCACCAGGTGCATCCAACACACGAGGGTTATCGAGACAATACGGCTGTTGAGGATATATATCTGCCTGACAGTCCCACACTCTGATTTGTCCGAGGGTTAGGGTCGCAAAATGTGCGAGTAAAATGCATGTAACAATCTATACTAAATCAGATTATCAATAACTCTGAACAGTAGCTTCGTTGGCTTAGTCACGGCGCAGTCAGTCGAAATTGGATAAGTTAGAGCCTATATTCCAGATGTATTGGCAGAATTTCTATAGTTATTGTGTGTGGTTTGAAAATTCACTAGTTTCAAAAGGTGAGAGTACCACTTGTATATGTTTGCACACACCACGAGTACTAGTAACACGGCACACGAGACGAGACGCACACGAGACATGAGATAGGGAGTGAGTCGGTGAAACTCACTCGACGAGTGCTTCGAATGCGTCTGGGGGTGCACCATTTTGCCCTTCGAGAGAGTACTGTGCGAGGACCAAGACGAGGAGTCCAGTCGAGACGAAGATAGCAACCCCAGCCCACGACAGAAGCGAAAAAATCGGGAGTTGAGCCCAGAGACCGAAAATCAGTACCCACCCGAGGACACCCAGCGAGCCGTAGTATCGAGTCCACGAACGCTGCGGCTCGGTTTGCATCCAGAAGAACCCTTGATTGGCGACGTCGGAGACGAGAGAGACGTTCCGCTCTTCTTCGTCGTACCGAACCAGACCTGCCGACTCGAGTTTGGGGAGGTGCGTCTGGTACAACGAGATGTAGACTCGCTGTCTCTCTTCGTCGGTCACCTCCTCGATAGTCGTTTCATTTTCTCTGGAGGCGACCATCGCAGCGAGTTCTTTGAGCGTGATCGGTTCGTCTGCTCGATGGAGGAAATACAGGATTTGCCTCCGACGAGAGTTGCTGAGGATCCGAAACAGTTCGTCTTTGGATAGAGATGTCATCTTCGTGTGCGGGATGGTCACGCGCACGCCGCGCGTATGGACCTAACTCCGGTTGAACAAACTACACCACATGTGACCTTTGTTATCGTGACGTTTCTGCAATCCACTGGGGTACTATTGGGGGAAAATTAAGTTCATGTTCACCTGACCTTCAGATGTTGACAGACGGTCAGTGACGCGTTTTTTTCTGGATGTACGGGATGATTACTCATCACGACGACGTTGATAAAAGTCAATCAGATGGAACGAAGGCAATCTCGCGGTTACAGCGGTAATGAAGCCAATTATCCAGTATAGAGGTGGCTAACAATACCAGAGTACGGCGATATTATGAGTTGAGACTACATGTTCGAATTGACTGGCTTCCAACGCGACCTCCTGTACGTGATTGCCGGGGCAGAACGCCCATCCGGCCAAGAGATCAAAGAGATGATCAGCAAGGACGTCGGAGAAGTGAACCACGGCCGCCTCTACCCGAACCTCGACGCACTCGTCGAACAGGGATACGTAAACAAAGGCCAACACGACCGCCGGACAAACTTCTACGAGATGTCTGAAAAAGGCAGAGAGTCGATCTTAGACCGGCGTGCGTGGGAAGACCGACGCGTCAGTTTCCTCAAGTAAGCACCCGACAGTGAGAACTCCGACACACACGTGAGTCGGAACCCCGTCACTTCGAACAGCTACCGGAATGGCGTGTTCGTGGCAGTGGACGCCCCACGAGCCCGTATCACGATAGCAAACACACCGGGTACTCGCACTCTTTTTCCCTCGTTCATCACGTTCAGAGACGTTGCCTAGAGAGACAGCGAGTGTAATCGAGGAGACCCCAGGCTCTGGCACAGGTGGTCCTCACCAGACACGACTCGAGTAGGGCATCGACCGAACAGTTCCCGAGGGACACGACTCGTTTCGAACCACTCATCGCGGGCTTCGGCTACAAACCTGCGCACTCAGACCGAGTAGAGGTGTAGTGCGAGGAACAGTTCACTCCGTGACAGAGCAGTATCGAACAGAGAATGTCCCGAATCGACCCAAAAACACAGCCTCGGTGGCGTTCGTGACCAAATTTCCCGTTACTCAGCCCAGTTTTAGACAGACGGCGTCGGGGTGAGGACCTCGTTGTCTGGGTGCTCTCCGGATGAGCTGCGGAGATATATCATCTTACAAGATATTAGATTGGCGCCAAATATACCAGTTTTCATATGGTTATTTGACCCTCCGAAAAACGTCGATTAATACGGTCATAAGTAAGTGATTAATACGACTATAATCAGCCACTGTATGGCGTTTTACCCAGGACAGGTCCGACAACCAACCTATTAGAAATATCGAATATTGCAGAACCTATAGTATCGTTTTTAGATATTCATACATTCTTACTAATGTAATTATCGCAACATTTATGGCCCTAATCCGCAACTCCAGAAACATGGTAAGCGAACGGTCCACCGAGCAGGACCCCAAGAATAACGATCAGAATGCTGTTGGCCGGCGAGGTTACCTCGCACTTGTCGGTTCAGTCACTGCTGCGGGTACGCTCGCAGGAGTCTCTGGGGTCGGCTCGGCAACAGAACAGTCCGACGAACACTCCCCCATCGACGGTGAACACACCCTCGTCGTAGCAGGCACCGGGTCACTCTCGTCGTTCGAAGTGACTGTCGACGGAGAGATTACCCCCCTCAACGCACACGGTGCGCTCAGCACGACCGGGGCAGTCGGGCCTGCGGCAGAAGGAACCGTAAGCGGAGATTCGCGAAGCTACCGGTTTGCCGGAGATATCACGAACTTCCAGGCGACCGACGCCGTGTCGGTCTACGTCGACGGCGTCCGAGTCCCCGTCAACTCATTCTGAGATTGGCATCTGGACAGCTGTCGTCCCTCCAACCCTTTTAACCGACCAAACCGCGGTCGAGAGACATCACCCCAGAGCTACGGCGAACGCCAAACGGCCAGTTGTTACGACCGGAGATATCCGTTCAGCCACTCGCTCGTCACGTCGGAGAACTCGACCGTCGACCCGCCGTGTTCGTCGACGAACGAGTCGGCATCAGCGGTGTCCGAAAATGGGAGCAGGTCAGGCCCCATCCCACCGTAGACGGAACTCCCAACGACGTAGGTCAGTTCGGTGGCATCGCCGAACGTGTCGGCAGTCGTGTGCGTAGAGATGAACTGTCGACCACCGTCGCTCGACAGGGTGAACTCCACGTTGGAGTAGTCGGTGACGTAGATCGCAGTCGCCTCCCAGCCCATCCGTTCGTGTTCGAAGTAGTACGGAAACATACCCATACTCAACGTGTGGAACCACGCGGGGTTGTCGTGGCCGTCGGGAGATTCGTTGCGGTAGAATATCTGTCCGTTTGGGCCGGCGTGGTTACCGATGACCATCCCGCCTTGGTCGTCTTCTTTGCCACCAGAGAGGTCGATTGGCTCCGGCTTCGGTTCGGAATTACCACCGAGACAGCCCGCCAGCACCACGGGTACACTACCTACGGCGGCTTTCAATGCTGTTCGGCGAGTAATCGAGTCGGTCGGGGGTGAACAGTCTGGTAATTCGTCGTCCATCGATTCGTTACGCCGAACTAAGTCGTAATCGTATTAAAAACAGTGAGAACGTGTGCGCGACGAGAGCAAAATCGGGAGTTTCGGCCGTCTCTCGATAAGAGGAGAACGCTCGAGACGATGAAACGAACGAAACGATAGAACGAACGGTGAAAGAACAAACGGTGGAAGAACAAACGGTGGAACAAACGGTAGAACGAAACGGTGGAACGAACGGAACGATAGTATCGGCTCAGGCGACGACTCGTGCGCCGTCTGCGAGCGAACGAATCTCCTCGAAGACACGGTCTGCGTCCTCTGGGTCGCGCGCTTCGGCGGTGATACGGACTAGTGGTTCCGTCCCGCTCGCACGGACGAGGAACCAGCCATCGGTGGTATCGACCCGGATGCCGTCGGTCGTATCGACGTTGTCGTACTGAGCGTGGATGTCACGAGCGATTCGGTCCATCGCTTTGTGTTTGTTTTCGAACGTCACGCTGGCTCGACGAGTGGTGTATGCGTCTCCACCGAGTGAGTGTACCTGTTTGGAGAGTGGTCCATCACGGGCGACGAGTTCCGTGAGCTTCAGCGCCGCGTAGTGGCCGTCCGGAGCGAGCGTCTCGTCCGGCCAAATCCACGCACCCGAGGGTTCGCCGCCGAAGACGAACCCCGGTTGTTCGACAGCCTCTGCAACGTGAACGTCGCCGACTGGCGTGTACGTCACGTGACCACCCGCACTCTCGACGACGTCCTGGACCAGAAGACTCGTGTCGATTGGGACTGCCACGGATTCTCCAGGAGAGACCGCGTCGCGAGCGAACAGCGCGAGGAGGTGGTCACCAGAGACGTACTCACCGGTTTCGTCGACAGCGACCAACCTGTCAGAGTCACCGTCGTGGGCGAGGCCGACGTCCACACCGAGTGCGGGGACGGTTCGCCGGAGTGCAGAGAGCGTCGTGGCGTTCGGTTCACTCTTTCGTGCGGGGAATCGGCCGTCCTGCTGTCCGTCGATAGTGTTGACCGTCGCACCGAGTTCGTAGAGGGCGTCTACCGAAACTCGCCCGGTTCCGTTACCCAGGTCGAATGCGATAGCCACGTCGTCGAACGAATCGAACGAGGAGACCAGGTGGTCGACGTGCCGTGCGGACCCGTCGGGCCACGTTCGTTCGGTTCCGAGTTCGTCCCACGCTGCGGGGGTGATATCGTTCCGATTGAGGCGATGGACGATGTTTCGCGTCTGTTCTTTGTCGAACGCACGGCCACTCGGCGTCCAGAGTTTCAGACCGTTGTCCGACGCGGGATTGTGTGAGGCAGTGATTCCGATGCCGGCGTCTGCACCGGTCCATCCGACAGCACGGGCGACAGTCGGCGTCGAGACGACACCCAGACGGATGACATCGGCACCACACTCACGGACACCCGCACTGACGGCGTCTGCGAGGACGTCGCCACTGAGGCGGGCGTCTTGGCCGACGACGACGGTGCGTGCGTCACAACCGACGGCACGACCGATTCGAAGGGCTAGCTCTGCGGTCACGGTTCGGCCGACCGGACCACGGATTCCACTCGTTCCGAACATATAGAATGTGACGCTGAGCGTACGTTTTGGTATACGTCACCTACTCTGACAGACGAGAGATAAGGTAGCACCTACCGTGGAGTTCGGCTGTGCTACCGTTGAGGGGGGACCATCCCAGCCTGCGGGGGAGTAGACTGGGTTGTGGGGTCTGACTACCGACTACTGTGCGAGTCGTGTATCGTCGGCGGGCATGATTTCGAGGGAACCAAGCGAGTCGAGGGTCACTCGATAGCCGGCGTATGAAAATGAGATGATTGCGTCGTCAGATTGTTCGAAGAGAGTGTTGAGGGCGTCCGGGTCGATAGTCCCTGCGAGTGGTGGTAGTTGGGTCGGGCGGATGTCCTCGATTGCTGCAATACTCATCACCACATTCGTGCTCAGAGGTTCGGAACGGTCTCGGTCTACTCTGTAGACACCGGTCTCTTCTTCGTGAGTTACCCGCGACTGTTTCCATTGGAGTGTCTGTGCCATCATGGTGCTTGACATTCCACGGTGTGAGTTCATCGGTCTTAAATCCGTGCTATTTGTGAACAGTAGTGATTTGTGAAGGTCACAGATGCAGATAGGAATCAGATAGTTGTGCCGATGGTGTTGGTCGAACGACACAGTACCAAAGGCCGTTACAGTGAGGAAGACCTGACTGGTTCACCGTCGTGCAAACAGCTCTTGTGTCTTTTGCCGGGCTTCTTCGGTCGAGATCTCGCGGTTGTACAGCGCCGCGCCGGGTTCTAGCAGCGCCCCACCCGTAGCAAGGGGCCCAGCGTCTACTGCTCCGAAGCCGAGGTCACGAATCAGTCCAGCAACCACGTCTTTCGCGTCAGCGTCGTCTCCAGCGAGGAAGATGGCGAACCGCTCCGACTCCGACAGTTCTGGATGACCAAAGTCACGCAGCGTCTCCCAGTAGATGGTGTTGAACGCCTTGACGACGCGTGCGTCGGGAAGTTGCGACGCGATTACCTCCGACGAAGTTCGGTCACCGAGGTCGATGACGTGGAAGTTCTCCGTGTACGGGTTCGTCGCGTCGACGACGATTTTCTCTTCGAAGTGGTCTGCAGCGGGGAGCGTGTCTCGCTTCCGGAAGGGAACTGCGAGGATGACGACCTCACCGAACTGTATCGCACGTTCTGGTGTCACTGCGTGAAGGTTCGAACCGAGCATTTCGGTGAGGTCGTCGAGCGATTTGGGACCTTTCGTATTTGCGATGGCTACCTCGTGACCCACCTCTACGAGGAGTTGCGCCAGCGTCCCACCGAGCCGACCAGCACCGAGTATCCCAATGTCCATAAACAAATATGATTGTTTGACACATTGAATCTTGTGTCGATTCTCGTCTGTTACGCACGACGGACGAGACGTCAGATATCTCCGAGCGAAGGCGAGTCGTCGTCGGTCGTTTCACGGGCAGTGAGCCAAACACAGGAGTAGGAGCTCCCACACACACATATCAGATACCAAATAGACACCATTATGCACTGAATAACCACCTCAGACGTTCTCGGAGCCGATACGTTCAGGCTATCAGGACAATCATAAATTAATATAAATGTGAACGTAGTGTTCCTATGCACAGACGCCAATTTCTTGGTGGGGCTGGGGTGGGCATCGTCCTCATCGCCGGCTGCCTCGGTGGGAGCAGCGACACCACGACTCCAGACGCAGGTTCACAGCAAAGCGGTGGCAACGAGCAAACTCCCAAGCCACAGACGAAGACGCCTGAGCCCACGCCCGAATCGACGCCCG
This sequence comes from Haloferax marinum, assembly GCF_009674625.1. Classification (GTDB taxonomy): domain Archaea; phylum Halobacteriota; class Halobacteria; order Halobacteriales; family Haloferacaceae; genus Haloferax; species Haloferax marinum. Next base: position 88,698 of record NZ_WKJQ01000002.1, read on the forward strand.
AACCAACGCCAGACCCGTCTGACGACGAAGATGTGGTCGACAGAATCGACTTCACGCGCGAAGAAGACGACCCAGACGTCGTCGGAACGCTTCTGACCAAGGGTCCAGTACCCGGCGTCGTCGTCTCCTCTGACATCTTCTCCGCGAAGGCGTGGCAGAACTACGCCACCGTCGACGAAGAAGACGGAGTCTACAAGATCGGTCTCTCGGTTTCGGCGACGTCCGCAATCGGTCGGCTCTCGGTCGTCGGGAAGATGTACGACGAAGCAGGAGAGCTTCTCAGCGAAGATTCAGACGTGAGCAACAACATCCCCAGCGGTGAGAAGGCCCTCATCCACCTCGGTTTCGACGGAAACGTCGACGAGATGTACCACTTCGAGGTTTCGTTGTTCGCACCCAAGTGAGCGAGGTTTCGTCGTTCGCACCCAAGTGAGCGAGCGTTACACACCGCGTGCGTAGGCTTCGAACTCTTTTCCCCGAATCGCGAAATAGCCGACACCGACGAGTCCGACGAGTGACGCGAGTCCGAAGGCGACTGTCGGGTCGTTCGCATAGAGCCACCCACCGAGTGCCGCACTCGGGATGACGACGGTGTTTCGGACGAGGTAGTACGCACCGGTGACTCGCCCGCCTGCGTTCCGTTCTGCGGGACCGACGATGAGTGCCTTGTGTGCTGGCAACCCGGCGAAACGGAGCCCCGAGAACGCAAAGAGTGCGACGAGCACCCACTGGTTGCTCGGTGCGAAGATGAGGAGGGCAGGAAAGACAGCGTAGACCGAAAAGCCCAGTGCGACGACCGGTTTGAGTCCCGTCCGTTCTGCGAGTTTCGAGACGGGGAGTTTCGTCACGATGGCGACGAGCATCTCGACACCGAGTAAGACACCGAAGAAGGCGTCGGGGCGGAGCGCGACACCGAACCCAGTGAAGCCGACCGACAGGAAGTCGGTGACGACGATGACGAAGAAGACGTAGACCATCCCATTGGCGAAGCGGACGAGTGTGTCCGCGACGAGAAGTGGACGGAGCGTCTCCGGGAGCGAGCGAAGGTCCTCGCGGAGTTGCGAGAGTCCTTCGAACGATTTCCCGAGTGAATCTTCGCTGGCGTCGTAGAGGACGTGTTGGGCGACTGTTGCGGCGATTCCGAACCCCGCGGCGACGACGAGGACGTATCTGAATCCGACGACGAACGACGCTGTCACGGCCAGGAGTGCCGCGGCGATGAGTGGACCGAGCAAGAACCCGACACGCCGGAATATCTCGGTGCTGGCGAACCCCATCGCCAGTCGCGTCGGCGGAACGCTCTGTTTGACGATGGCGAACGTCGCGCCGAGGCCGAACGACTTCCACGCCTGTGTGAGGAAGAGTCCGACGAATATCCACAGCCACGGCTCGAGCGAGACACCACTCACCGTCACCGGTGGAACCGACGGCGCGACGAACCACAGGAGGAACCCAGCAGAAGTGAGGGTTCCAAAGAGCGTCAGCGACAGCCGAGACCCGAGTCGGTCCGAGAGTGCACCACCGGGATACGGGTAGAGTGCGCCGATGAGGTTCCCGACGCTTCCGTACAACCCGACGACAGTCGCACCCGTCCCGAGTACACGGAGATACTCGGGGATGTACCGTCCCGTCATCTGAAACGAGAGGCTGAACGCGAGCATCGCCACCGAGAGGACGAACACGTCGCGTTCGAGGCCGAAGAACTGGCGAAACGAGTCCAGCGCGTCAACGGAGTCCCGACCTGCGTTCATCGGTCGTTCGATTCGACCACGTCGGTAAGAAAGTACGCGAGGCGACGACCGTTCTGTCGGCGGGTCGACCCAGACCACGAGTCCGTCGTCGGTTCGAACGATGCCCCGAGTTCGTTCGTCTCCGAAGGGTGCGTCGCCGACGGAATCGAACCACTCGCGACGATTTCAGACAGCTACTCGAATCGACGACCGAGTTGGACCACGACGAAGCCAGCGATAGCCACGAGGACGATAGAGCCACCGGCCGCGAGTCCGTAAAGATACGCGAGCGTGACACCGACCACACCTGCCACCTCTCCCGCGAGGACACCGTACAGCAGCGACTGTTTGTAACTCCGACCGATGCGTGCGGTCGTCACGACGGGGATGACGAGCAGTGCGGCGACGAGGATGACGCCCATAATCCGCATGGCGCTGACGACGACGAACGCCGTGAGAATCGACAAGAGCGTGTTCACCGCACGAACGTGGACCCGAGACGCACGGGCCGCCGTCTCGTCGAACGTCACGTACAGAAGTGGCCGGTAGGCGACGGTGACTGCCGCCACGACCACGAGCGTCATCGAGGCGAGAAGTCCCACGTCGGCCCGAGAGACGGTTGCGAGTGACCCGAACAGATACTGGTTGATTCCGACCGATATCCCACCATCAGTAAGCGAGATGAGTACGCTGCCGACTGCGAACCCGCCCGTGAGAACCATCGCAAGCGCGGCGTCACTCCGTGTCCCAGTGTACTCGACGAGTGCTTGGACGAGGAGCGCGGCAATCGTCGCGACGACGAGCGCACCGACGAGTGGGGGAACCGCTATCGAAAGCGCCGCTTCGAGAAAGAGTGCGACGGCGACGCCCGCAAAGGCAGTGTGTGCGAGCGTGTCTCCGACCATCGAGAGGTCACGATACACCAAGAACGAGCCAACGAGTGGCCCAACGATGCCGATTGCGAGCACCGAGAGATACGCCCGTTGCATGTAGGGGTACGTCAGGAACTGGAGTCCCGTCACGCCGGCGAGCCACGAAAACACGATGTCGGAGACGCCGAGGAACCAGTCGAACGGTCCCGAGAAGACGGAGGCGACGAGGAGGTGTGAAACCACGTCGGTGGTGGCTGCTGCCGACGTCGACGCGAGTAGCAAACCGGGACCCATCACGGGTCCTCCGGAGGTGCTGTCGAGTCGGTGGGTGCTGAGCCATCGGTGGAATCGGAGTCCACGTCCGAATCCTCGGTGTCGGAGGTGTGGACGCCGTGGTCGTGGTTGATAATCCGCTGATTTGCACCATAGGCCGCAGAGAGAGCGTCGCTTTCGACGAAGTCGTCGGGGGCACCGTGGAAGTAGAGTCGTTTGTTCAAGCAGGCGACGCGTGACGCACGGGCGGTGACGACGCCGATGTCGTGTTCGACGAGGACGATGGTCATTCCCGTGTCGTTCAAGTCGGCGAGGAGTTCGTAAAACGACTCGCGGGACTCTGCGTCGAGGGCGACGGTCGGTTCGTCGAGGGCGAGAAACTCCGCCTCGGCGGCGAGTGCGCGGGCGACGAAGACACGCTGTCGCTGCCCGCCAGAGAGCGACCCGACACGTCTATCTGCGATATCGTCGATTGCGACGCTGTCGAGCGCGTCGTCCACTGCTGCGTGGTCGGCAGCAGAGAACCGGCCGAACAGATTGCGTGGGTAACGACCCATCCGGACCACCTCTCGGACGGTGATAGGCATGTCTCGGGACGTCTTCGTCGCGTCCTGTGCCACGTAGGCGACGCGTTCACCGTGTTCGAACTCGTGGGCCGGTTCACCGAAGAGTCGAACGTCTCCGCCGTCCGGGCGCTGGAGTCCGAGCATCAACGACAGGAGTGTGCTCTTCCCCGACCCGTTCGGACCGACGAGACCGAGGAAATCACCTTCTTGGACCTCGAACGAGACGTCATCGACGACGGAGAGGTCACCGTACGAGAAGGAAACGTCGTGGAGTGAAACGGCAGTCATCACGCGTCGAGTGCAGTTTGGAGCGACGGAAGGTTCGTCTCGCGCACGATGTCGATGTAGCCCCACCCTGCCTCGCGCCACTCACTCGTCAGACCGGGGATAGACGTCAGGGGGAGGACCGCCTCTGCGTCCGTCTCCGCCACGAGCTGCGTCGCGGCACGGTCGGATTCGAGCGGGTCCGCGAGGACGTGCCGAATCCCGTGTTCCTCGATGGTCGCCTGTGCGCGTTCGATATCACGGGGCGAGGGCGTCTCGTCCGGACCGAGGCCAGTGAGTGCGACGACGTCGATATCGTATCGGTCGCCGAGATAGCCAAACGCGTCGTGACCGGCCACGAGAATCACGTCTCGGTCGCGAGATTCGAGGGCCGTCTCTATCGTCGAGTCGAGGTCCAACAGAGCGCTTCGATACGCGTCGGCGTTCGCCGCGTAGGCGTCTGCGTTTGCCCCATCGACCGCCTGAAAGGCATCCCGGAGCGTCTCAGTCGCAGTGACGACGTTGCGTGGGTCCATCCAGAAGTGCGGGTCGACCATACCGTGACTCTCGTCGGAGTCTGACTGTGCGTCGTCGTCGTGGTCGTCGTCGTGGCCGTCGTCGTGGCCGTCGGCGTCGTCCGTGCCGCTAGCGGTGGACTCGTCGTCGTGGGCGTGTCCGTCGTCGGTCGCCTCGTGAAGGTCGATATCGGCGGAAACGTCGACGGAAACCACGTCCGAATCGTCGGCAGCGAGCGAGGTCAACACGTCGTCAGCCCACGGTTGAAAGGTGGGCATCCCGTGTACGAAGAGGTCCGATTCGAGGATTCGCCCCTGGATGTCCGGACCCGGTTCCCAACCGTGACCGTGTTGGCCGACTGGAACGAGCGTCTCGGCCGTCGCGTCTTCACCAGCGACGTGGGTGGCGACGTCACCGAAGACGAAGAACGACGCACTCGCCAGCGTCTCTGCCGACTCCTGGTCCGTCGCGTCCGCCCCGAGACATCCGGCGAGCCCAGCGGCGCTCATCCCGGCGACGCTCGTGAGGAACGCACGCCGTGTCTGTGTTCGCATGTTAATAGAAAGTTTGTTCGAGATAATAAGTCCTGTTATATCTAGAGAGATTATTATTATCTCCGGTGCCGGCGTTACCCCGTCGGTTCGTCGCGTGCAGCGTTGACCGCGCCGAGAACCCACGCGCTCGTCTCGGGGGCCTCTCTGGCGACGAACTGGACGTAGGCGTACTGGCCCATGGCGTTTCGGGCCGACCGATACGTGTCCGTCTCCAGTGAGCGTTCGAGGTAGCTGTCACCCTGTCCGAGTCGGTGTGAGACGTCGGTGAGGGTACGCCGTGTGACAGAGGGGTAAACCGACGTCGAGCGGGCGGATTCGACCGCCTGCAGCGCCGCGAGTTTGGTCTCGCGGACCGCGCTCGCAGACTGTGGCGCACCGAACGCGCCGTTTCGAACCGCGGATATCGCGGCCTCCAACGCACGCCGGTTCCGTTCGGCGGCGTGCACTTCGAGTAGCGCGCTCGCAATTCGGTCACGACGGAGTTCCGCTCGTGCACCGTCTACGCGAAAGTGCAGGTGGGCGAACGCCTCAGTGAGGAGGTCACGGGCAGGCGTATCGTCGAGGTCGCGGTCGAGTTGGTCGACGAGTGGGTTGTCCGGTCCGTAGTCGTCGGGGTATTCGTCTCTGCGGTCTTCGACCACGCCGACCAGCCACGACGCAGATTGCTGGAACACGTCTCCGAACTCCTGCGGGTCGGAGAGTGATGCCCGATAGCGTTCCGAGAAGTGACGGGCGGCCGCCAACGATGCCCGCGCGGATTCGAGTTCGTCGAACATCTCGCCCACTCGCGGTGCGCTTTCAGCGTACCGCCCTGTTTCCGTGGTGTGTCCGAGGTAGCGTGTCGCCGCGGCGGCGAACTGTTCGATGTCGGTGTGAACGACCAGTGTCGGTCCGGGTTCGTCACCGAGATAGCGATGTGCCGACCTGAACGACTCCACCGCAGACCGAACCGACTCGACTTCCGACCGGACGTCGACCCCGTCGAGTTCGCCGATTGCCGCCTCGTACGTCCCTTTGGCCATCGCCGCGCTCCCGCGAGCAGCGCGGAGCGTCCGTAATCGCTCGTATGGTGACTTCGCAGTGCCTGCCCGTTCGAGATACCGGGCGGCGTCTTCGCGAGCGTCGGCGTATATTCGACGGACCGCCTCGTTCGGGACCTCCGCACTGTCCATCTCCTCGGGGACCGACGCCAGCATCGCTCTCGCGCGCGAGTCACTCTCTTCGAGGAACCATGGTGCGATGGGTGTCGGCGTCCGGACAGGGACCGACAGTGTGCCGAGTCGTTCGACGCCCCGTAACGCCGCGACGTCGAGTTCGGGGCGGTCGTCCCCGCCACCGTCGAGTACAGTCGTACACCCAGCAAGTGTGGCGATTCCGGTTCCCCCGAGGGCCGCGAGGAAGTTCCGTCGCGTCCGACGCATCGTCATGTGTCCCCCTCGGTGGACTCGTTCCGGAGCGACGGCGGAAGCCGACAACTCCGCCCGCCCCCCTGACTCCATCCGCTCGCATCGCGGTCGGAGTCCGAGAACGGAAGTCGAATCAGCGACGCGACGACGTGCCGGTCGTCGACCGAACACTCGACTGCGGCGTCGCGAAGGACGTAACAGAAATCGGCATCGACGAAGTGGTCGGGCGGTGAGACGACGTAGTTGAGCTTCATATCGTGACAGGCGTCGACCCGGTGTTGGACGATGACCAGCGACTGAGAGCGGAACGTCGTCTCGTCGATGAATCGTCTGACCTCGTCGATGCCGTCGGGGGTGGCGACGACGTCGATATCGTCTAGGTCTTCGTCCGCTCTGACGAGAAACGCGTCGAGCGTCGAACCCGACGTATCACTATCTCCCGCTCGGAAGATTGGTGTTCCGGACGTGGACCGAACGTCGGTGTAGTCGTACTCGGTGACGAGGTCCTCGGGTCGAGGGCCGTGTGGGGTTCGAGAGGAGGAACTGGAGCCACTGCCCGTACACCCAGCGAGTGCCGTGAGAAGTGACGCACCACCACTGAGGAGGAGTTGTCTGCGAGTTTGCAGGGACATCTGTCGGTTAATCGACTCTTCCAGACGACTATGTTCCTTGTGGTTGGGTAGACCGAAGCGACCGAATCGCGGGACATTTCCCCCACCACGTCCTCGCATCGACAGACGAATGCGCGAAGACGAGTTGGCGACCCGTGTCGTCGAACATTTCCGCACGGCCTTCGACGACGTCGAAATCCACCTCGAAGAGCCGTACGACCACTACGGAAACCGCGGTGTCGCCGACGTGTACGTCCGCGTCCGAACGCCAGAACCGGTCGACTATCTCATCGAACTCAAAGCCGACGCGGCAATCAGACACGCCACCGGAGCCAACGAGATTCTGCGGCAGTATCGCCGGATGGAGCGGTACTTCTACAAAGACGACGAGCACGACATTCGACCGAAACTCGCCCGTGATGGACCGGGTGTCCACGTCTTTCTGTTGTTCGCACCCACCGTCCGATGCGTCGAGCACGTCCACGAACATCGTGCACTCTACGAGTCGGTCGCACCCGAGGCCGTCGTCGAAGACGTTCTCGCGACTCGAAAAGTAGCGTTCCTGACGAACTTAGACCGTGCAGCAGACGGCGAACTCGGGTTTCTCTCCGTGAACGGTGAAGTTCCCTTCGAATCTGCGGCGTTCAGGGAGGCAATCCCACCCGGTTCCCGACTCGCCGAAGCGATGGACGACGCAACAATCTAGCAAACACCCTCATACACCCCCCGTCCCTAGGGGTGGGTATGGGAACGACGCGGAAGTCAGTTCGAATCCCGCTGGGTGACCTCCGGCAACAGGTAGCGGACTCGCTCGGTATCGCAGCGTCACTAGTCGAGATTCACGACATCCACCTCGAAGAGGGAGCGCTGGAAGTCGAGGTGAGTTACCCGGACGGCGAGAGCGTTCCCGTCGTCGAACTGTTCGTCACCGGCCCCGACGGGCACACCGAGTCGTACGTCACGGAGTTAGACGGAGCGAAGAATCTCCTCATCGCCGGGGAAGACGTCCTCGTCGAACTCGTCGATTACGACGCCGAACGAGGTGAGGTGTTCGTCTCGGTGAAACACCGGCAGAACGGTGAGCTGGTGACTGTCCTCGGATGCGGAGAACAGTGGGTCATTCCAGTCGAACGTGACGGCGAAGAACGGGCGGTTCGGTGTCGGATTCAGAGCGCTATCGAACCGCCAACGTCGGACGATTGAAGCGGGTCTTCAGGTTCGACAGACTGCCTCGTCAGCCGTCGTACGCGACGAACGACACGCAGTATCCCTCTGGTGCAATCTCACCTTCGACGATAGAACACGCTCCCACGCCGTCGCCGTTCTTGTCTTCGATGTAATAGCGGCAGTTCGAACACTGTTTGCCCTCCTTGGGTTCGTCCTGATATGCGACTGCGTCCTGTGTAGAGAGTTGTTCGGGGTTCCGTTCCACACCACCGATAGACGTCGCAGTTGCGTACTCCTCCGGGACGCCACCGGTTCCACCGTTGCCTCCAGCAGTGGTCGTCTCTGTCTCAGTCTCGCCACCACCACCGGAACAACCGGCCAGACCCGCCATCGTCGCCGTTCCAGAGAGCCAGATGAACCGTCGCCGAGTCTGTTGACTATCTGCCATAACGGTTCGTCGGGGGCGAACGAATAAATGCGGCCTGCCGTTTCTTGAGGGGTGAGAATCCAGCGTGAGGTGGTAGCGTGTGTTACTCGTCGGGTCGGATTCGAGCGAGTCGCATCGCGTTCCCCGTCACACCGAGCGTCATCCCGGCGTCGCCGGCGAGCACTGCGAGTGCGACGCTGACGAATCCGAACGGAACACCGACGGCGAGAAGCGCCTTGACTCCGAGCGACGCCCAGATGTTCTGTCGGATGACGTGGTTCGCCTGGTGAGAGAGTTCGTAGAGATACGGCAGTTTCGAGATGTCGTCGGCCATGAGTGCGATATCGGCCGTCTCCAGTGCCGTGTCTGTGCCTGCAGCACCCATCGCGACGCCGACTGTCGCAGTGGCCAACGCGGGTGCGTCGTTGATTCCGTCGCCGACCATCGCGACCGACTCGTACTCGTCGAGCAAGCCTTCGACGGCAGCGACTTTGTCCTCCGGGAGGAGCCCCGCACGGAAGTCGTCGACACCGACCTGTTCGGCGATGGCCCTGGCGGTTCCCTCGTTGTCGCCAGTGAGCATGACCACAGAGAGACCGAACGAGCGGAGTCGTTCGACGGTTGCCTTCGCTTCGGGGCGAACCTCGTCGGCGACGGCGACGATGCCTTCGAGTTCGTCTGCTTTCCCGACGAGGACGACCGTCTTCCCCTCCGCTTGCAGTCGTGGAATCGTGTCTTCGACGAGGTTGAGACACCCCTGTCTGTCACACATCGTCTGGACGTCCGTCGAGAGCGTGTCGTCGGGGTCTGTGATGTGGACGTGGTCGAGGTGGAAATCGAGTTCCTCGAAGAGGCCAGGTTTGCCCGCGAAGTGTGGAACGCCGTCGAGGTCTGCCCGGACACCCTTACCAGTGATGCTCTCGAACCCGGATACTTCGCGGGTGTCGAGGTCGTTGTCGGCGGCGTGTGAGACGATTGCCTGACCGATTGGGTGTTCGCTCCGTGCTTCGAGGCCACGAGCACAGCGGAGAACGTCTTCTTCCGAGTTTCCGTTCAGTGGGACCACGTCGGTGACCGTGAGTTCGCCCTTCGTCAGCGTCCCAGTCTTGTCGAGCGCGATCGCTTCGACCGCCCCCATCGCTTCGAGGTGGGTCCCACCCTTGATGAGGACGCCGTTTCGGGCGGCCGAGGTGATTCCGGAGACGACCGAGACGGGCGTCGAGATGACGAACGCACACGGGCACGCGAGGACGAGCATGGTGATTCCGTAGACGAACCACGTCACCCAGTCTAGCCCGAAGACGAGTGGCGGAATCGTCGCGACACCGACGGCGACGGCGACCATAAACGGCGTGTAGTAGCCCGAAAATCGCTCGACGAACTGTTCGCGTTCGGTCTTGTTCGCCTGTGCGTCTTCGACCATCGAGACGATACGCGAGAGCGTGTCGTCACCCGCCGCAGAGTCGACACGAACCTCCAAGTAGCCCGCTTCGTTGACCGTCCCGGCGTAGACTTCGTCGCCTTCGACTTTGTCGACGGGGACGGACTCACCGGTGATCGGTGCCTGGTTGACGGCGCTCTCGCCGTCGAGTACCGTGCCATCGACGGGAATCTTCTCGCCGGGTTTGACGACGACGACGTCGCCGACCTCGACCGCTTCGACCGGGACGACCTGCTCGGTCCCGTCGCGGCGGACAGTCGCTTCGTCGGGCGAGAGGTCCATCAGTTCGCGAAGCGAGTTCCGCGTCTGGTCCATCGCGTAGCGTTCGAGGAGTTCTGAGACGCTAAAGAGGAACGCGAGCGTCGCCGCTTCGAAATAGAGACTCGTCGGCGGAGAGATGAGACTCGCGACGACGGCGCTGATAATCGCCGACGACATCAGCAGGTCGATGTCGAGACTTCGGTTTCGGGCGGAGTAGTAGCCGTTTCGCAGAATCTCCTGCCCACCGACGGCGGCACCGGCGAGATAGAGTACTTCCGGGAGTGTAAACGAGACGCCGAGAAGCGAGGCAACCACGAGTTCGATTCCGAAGAGATACTCCGCGGCGATACCCGCCGCGAGGAACCCACCACTGACCCACGTTTTCATCGCGCGGCGACTCCGCCAAACAGTCGACCGGTCGGTATCACTGTCCGAGTCGGGAAGTTCGTCCGCGTCCGTGCCAGTGACCTCGTACCCAGCGTTTTCGACTGCCTCGACGACTGTCTCGGGATTCGTATCGGCGGAGACTGTGACGATAGCGGTTCCCACAGTTGGGCGCGTCTCGTATTCGAGGACGCCTGGGACGGTGTCGAGGGCGTTTTCGACCTTGCCCGCACAGGACGGACAGTCCATGTCGGGGACCGAGAGGGTAATCGTGCGGACGGTCGGTTCGTCGGCGACGGTGTATCCGGCACCCTCGATACTGGACGTGATGTCGTCGAGTGTGGTTCTGTCGGGGTCGTAGTCGACGACGAGACGCCCCGTCGTCACCTGCGGGTCGACGTCACCGATACCGTCGAGTGTTCGGACACTCGACTCGACTTTCCCGGCACAGGAGGGGCAATCCATGTCAGGGACGCCAAACGCTGCCCGATTCGGAGCGCTCGCCGAGGCAGAACCGTCCGGTGACGACGTCGTGACATCGGCCGCAACGTCGACGTCGCAGGCGTCCCCACACCCGCAGTCGTCTGCCGAGGGAGTTTCGGACGCGTCAACCTCGTCCGTGTGGACGCGCCCATCGTGTTCGCTCATTACCCGCACTAGCCAGTGACCAGTTAATAATACACCTGTTATAAAACGGGTCCGAATTGGTCTTTTTTAATAAAAATTCTCGTGTAGGTTATTAATATTTAGAGGAACGGCGGCGACGCCGTCGGCAACGAGATGAGCCACAGACTCAGAATCGTGTAGAGAATCATCACGGCGACGAAGGGGAACTGGCTACGAACTGCCTGCAACCGACTCGGAAACGCACGATACGCCTGGGAGTGGGCCACCCAGACAGCCAACAGGTGGCCGACCAAGACGAACACGACGTTGAGTCCACCGAACCACGCCGGGAGCGTGAGGACGATTGGGTTCGCCGGCGGCGAGAGCGGAGAGGAGAGAGCGCCGACCAGCATGGGCGACAGCGAGACGAAGAATCCGAAGTAGTGGGCGAGGTGGTAGCCAGCGGCGATTGCGAGCAGCGACGGTGCGAACGTCACGGCCAGCGCACGTGGCGTCTCGAACGTCTCGATACGCCGGGCCGTCACCCGAGCGGCGAGAAGGTAGAGTCCGAGGAAGGCAGCGAACCCTCCGAGATAGACGACCGCGTAAACCACCAGTGGTGGAACACCTGCATCGACCACTGCGCTGACGACCGACGCACCCTGTTCTGTCGTGACGAATCCGCTGAACGTGAGTTCCCAGACGAGGACGACGGCGACGGCCACGTCGGCGATGTCGGTGACGTCGTCGTCGGTGACGAGTCGCATCCCAGGGAGGCGAACCGAGATTCCGCCGTCGTCGACGCGAATCGGTGCGACTCGACCGTAGAACTGCAGGAAGACAGAGACTGGGTCGACGCGGTCGAACCAGACGTCGACGCCGACAGCGACTGCCCCGACGACAGTGACGAACGTGTACGCGACGAGAACGGAGGCGAGCACCGACGGTTGGCGAGTGACGCCGACGGCCGTCTCCACCCAGACGAGAACGAGAATCCCCGCGACGGCGGGCCATCGTCCGAGTCGCTGTGGATACTCGACGAACCCGTTGGGAAAGAGGCTAGTGAGGGTCCGCCACGGGTTGAGAACGCGCCACGTGTCGGTGACGAGGTACGTGAACATCGTGTATCCCGCCCGGAGACCGGCGAAGGTGACGATGATAGCGAAACTGACCGTCGGAACCTGTGGGCCGGTGTATCCGAGGTAGACGAGCAACGCGAGGAGCGCGAGTCCGAGGAGACGGCCCACGGTTCCGAGTCCCCGAGAGACCGTTTCGGCGAACCCGACCGAGCGACGCCAGCGGTGGACCCGGTCGATGAACCGTCGGTCGGTCACGAAACTCGCCAGGAGCGCCGACGCACCGACGGTCGCACCGCCGGTCGCGAGATAGAGCCATCGGGGGACGGCGAGATTATCTTGTGACGCGCCCGCGAGGCCGACGGCGGCGTTGCTCGCGGCGGCGGGGTCCGAGAGGAGTGCGAACAAACTGGCGAGGAAGACGCCGAGGCCAACGCGGCGGAGTTGTGTCGGTCGAATCATGAGGCGAAGAGGATAAACAGGATGAGAAATCCGAAGTACAGTGCGACGAGGACGCCGAGGGCACGAATACGGAACGACTTCAGTTCGCGTTCTTCCTCGTAGTACGCCTCGCGATACGCTTCGACTTCTCCAGCGTCCAGGTCGTCGGGGTGACGGACACCCCGGTGGAGGACCAGCAGGCGCTCGGCGGGGTAGGCCTCGCCGCATCGCTCACAGACGTGTCGGTCCTGTTTCGCGTCGATGTCCGTGGTCATCCGTTGGATAGTCGAAGTTCAGCGGTGACGGGTTCTGAACGTTTCTGTTGCGGCCCTTCGCGTGTGTGTCCCTCGAATCGTCGACTCATGTCTCGAACTATCGCCGACTCATATCTCGAGTTATCCCAATTCATACCTCGAACTGCATCGAGTCGAACGAGAGGAACGCCGTCTCGTAGCCATCGTGCCGGGCGACTTGTGGGGGAACGTCGACACCGACCGTCACCGAATCACCCCGTTCGAGCGAGTCGACGGCGACTCCGTAGTGGTAGCCAACGTCTGGGTCCAACGTTCGTCGGAGTCGTTCACCGTCGAGGATGGTCGTTCCACTCCGTTCGACGGTTCCGCGAACACCCATCATCGGGAGGACGAACTCGTTGTGTGGCGTTCGGGCGGAGACGTACAGATACGAACCTGCGACGTCGAATCGAGACCCGTCTCCGACGACGAAGGCGTCGAAGTAGGCGTCACCACTCGTCTGTCGGCCGAGGTGCGTTCCGGGAAGTGAGTCGACAGTCGGGGCTTTGCCAGTCGGCATCCCCATCATCTCCATCGCTGGGACGGCACCGCGAGTCCCCGCCTCGTCTCCGAGGCGCTTCAGTTCGACGTCGTAGAGCTCGTCCGTCTCGAAGGTGAACTCGAACGTCGCGGTCTCCGCCGTCTCGAATCGGCCCGCGAACGACCCTGTCCGGTGGAGCGACGTCCCTCCGGCCGTCACTCGTGCTTCGTACTCACCCTCGCCGTCGAGTGCGTAGTTCGACCCGTAGTGCATTCCCATCTGTTGTGACAGCATAGGATAGGCGACTTCTTCGCTCACGAGAGCGCCGTCTCGAAGGATTTCGATAGAGACACCGGCGTCGAACGGCAGGACAGTGCCGGTCTCGTGGTCCCACAGCGACGCCATCAGGTGCAACGAATCGTCCGCCTCGACGACGGTCTTCTGCAACTCCGTCCCGGCGACCGACCAGAATCGGTGGGGGTAGGAGTACGACAGTGCGATACCGTACGGTCCGACAGTCGTCTTGCCGTACATCTTCATCCCCTCGGTGAGGGCGGGGAGATACACCGCGTCTGGGCGGTCTTCGACGAGTGGGGGGTCGCGCCACGCGGACTGTCGTTCGAACCCCCCAAGGCACCCTGCAGTCGCGGTCAGCGCGCCGATACCTAGCGTCTTGAGTGCGTCGCGTCGTCTCATAGAGCGTTGCGCCCGGACGTGCCGTCGTCGAGGCGTTTCGACGGTGATTACGGTCCGAGAGCAATGTCGGTTCCGCTTTCAGACTGGCTTTCGAGACGAGTTCCCCTCTTTATCAACTGTTGGTACTACGCACTACCCTTAAATTCGTGGTCCACATTTTTTATCGAATGAGTGATTCGTTACCAGATACTTACAACGCCCGAGCGATTGCAACAGCGTATCTCGGGTTCGGGTCGATAGGTATCCTTGGTGGCGAGTTCACCCTTTCTGTCGTGTTCGGGACACCGGCTGCGTCACCGCTCGCGATTACCAAAGGATTGCTCTTCGTCGTCGTCTCCAGCGCGTTCGTCGGCTTTCTCGTCAACCGAAAGAACCAGAAGATAGCGAGCCAACAAGCGTCGGTCAAGGCGTCGTTGGAACAACTGGAGAACGTCGTCTCGGCCTCACCAGTCCCGATAGTCGCCGTGAGGCCAGACGAGCGAGTGACGCGCTGGAACGAGGCGGCGACGGAGATATTCGGGTGGTCGAAAGCCGAAGTGTTGGGTAAACCGCTCCCGACGGTGACGACAGACCACCAACTAGATATCAAACGGATACTCCATCGCACAGTCGTCGAAGACGGCGTCTCGGACGTCGAAGTCGAACTGAAGAATCGAGATGGGTCGATACGGAAGTTTCTCCTCTCGACAGCGTTGATTCGGGACGAAGTCGGAGCAGTGTCGGAACTCATCGGCGTCCTCGTCGACACGACGGAGCAAAAGCGCCGGGAGCGCCGCCTCCGAGAGTACGAGATGGCGATAGACCAGGCAGGCCACGCGATATACCTGACGACGGACACGAGTGAAATCACGTACGTCAACCCCGCGTTCGAACAGATTACAGGGTACCCCCGGAACGAGGCGATCGGGGCGACACCAGACATTCTCAACTCCGGAGAGATGGACGCGTCGTACTACGAGGAACTGTGGGCAACCATCCAAACTGGTGAGACGTGGCAAGAACGAATCGTGGACCGCCGAAAGAGTGGGGAACTCTACACGGCGATTCAGACGATTGCCCCGATTCTCAAAGACAGCGAGATAACCGGCTACGTCGCAATCCAATCAGACATCACCGACTCGGAAGTTGTGAAACAGCGACTCGGTGTCCTCAACCGGATGTTCCGACACAACCTCCGGAATCGGATGAACGTCATCGAGGGCTACGCCGAGATGATTCGGTCCGAGGCGGACGACCAGGACACCTTCGAAGACGCAGAAAACATCATCAAGGCTGCAAAGGAACTGGTTGCCCTGTCCGAGAAAGCCCAAACAGTCGCAGACGTGTTAGAGACGGGCGGGACCACGAGGTGCCTGACAGACCTCGTCGAAGGGGCCGCCGAACACATGCGTGGAGAGTATCCAGATTCGACCGTCGTCGTCGACATTCGACCAGGTGTCGACGTGTGCGTCGATAACCGCGTCAGTGTGGCAGTCCGCGAACTACTGACCAACGCACTCGAACATGGTGGCGAGCACGTTCACGTGGACGTGTCCTGGAGTCAACGAGACGAGGGTCGAATCGTCGTTCGAGTCAGTGACGACGGACCCGGCCTCCCCAAAAGTGAGTGGCAAGCCATCGAACGAGGGCGAGAGACACCGCTCGAACATGGGTCGGGAATGGGGCTCTGGTTGGTACACTGGGTCGTCACGAAAGCAGGTGGCAGCACCCGACTGGACGAGTCGTCCCTCGGTGGTGCGTCGGTGCAGATAGAACTGCCTGTCGAAGCGACCCACGAGGACGACACGAAAAGCGCGAACAGTTTCGAACGGTAGCGACCAGAGAACGAAAACTTAGGGCGTCGGCCACGACACCGAGACCATGACCGACCACCGAGACGGGAATCCAGAGTCTGCGTTCGGCGCACTCGGGAGCGAACTCCGCCTCGACATCCTCCAGATTCTCGAATCTGCTGCACGAGAGTCAGCGTCTCGACTGACGTTTTCGGACCTCTACGAGCGCCTCGACATCGAGAGCACCTCCCAACTGTCGTATCATCTCGGCCGACTCGACGGCGTGTTCGTCCAGAAATCCGGTGACAAGTACGGGTTGACACAGGCGGGTGAACGGGTCGTTCGGGCAGTCTACGCGGGTACGTACACGGAACACCCGTCGTTCGAGACGGTCTCGATAGACGGTCGGTGTCCACACTGTGGACACACGGCGCTACTCGCCGCGTTCGAAGAACCGTTCTTGTCGGTTACCTGTGGCGAGTGCGGCGAGACGGTTGCGAAGTACGACCTCCCTCCGGCACAGGCGGTCGGACGGTCACCGAAAGAGGTTCTTCGGTCGTGTGACCGCCGTGTCTACCACGAACTGGGCATGGCCATCGACGGAACGTGCCCGACGTGTGGGGGAATCATGGATGCGTCGGGGCGGCAGCGAACACCCCCACGGACCGACGAGTACGTCGTCACAGCGTCCTGCCGGCGGTGTTTCAATCAGGTGTATGCCCCCGTCGAACTCTGTGTGTTCTACCATCCGGCACTCGTCGCAGCGTACTGGTCTGACGGCCGTGACGCGACGAGCGTCCGCCCGTGGAACGTCTACTCCTATACGATCGATTGGGAGGTCACGTTCACGTCCGTGGACCCGTTCGAAGCACGCGTCGAGACGGACGTCCTCGACGACCAATTCGTCGTGACCATCCTCGGCGGGGCCGTGTCGGTCGATATCGAATGACTCGATTACTCAAATGAATTTGAGTTGTGTCCCTGACAAAATGTAAAATAGTAGATAAGTTATTTCTACTCTCCCAACGACTGTCGAGATATGGCCCCCTCCGTAACCGAATGGATTCGCCGGCATCGTATCGCCGCGTTCTTCGTTCTCACATACGCTCTCTCGTGGAGTATCGAAGGTGCAGTGAAACTCGCCGGGATGGAGCCCTCGTGGACGACGTGGTTCTTCGAGGGGTTCTTGAGTCCCCTCTCGCCCGGTGTTGCTGCCGCGATCGTCCTCGCTGCGAGTGGTGAGTCCGTCCGCGGTTGGGTACGAGATATTCTCAAATTCCGAGTTCATCCGAAGTGGTACGCGCTCGGTATCGGTATCCCGTTTCTCATCACGTACGCCGCGGGCATCGCCTCGTGGGCGCTCGGTGGCCCCGTCGACTGGAGTCTCTTCGAGTTCGACCCGATATCCATCGTCATCGGCATCGTCCTCGGAACGCTCATCGGTGGTGGACAGGAGGAACTGGGGTGGCGTGGCTTCGCCCAACCGGAGTTACAGGAACGATACGGCGCGTTTCGGGCCGCAGTTATCGTTGGACTGCTCTGGGGCGGTTGGCACCTGCCACAGTTCGTCTTCCCCGGCGGGATGCGGGCCGATTGGCCGCTTGTGCTTACCGCCTCCTACTTCGTCGGTATCGTCGCGTTCTCGATTCTGCTCGCGTGGGTGTACAACGGGTCCGGCGGGAGTGCGTTCCTCGCGATGGTCATGCACGGGACGGATAACTCGACACAGGGGCGTGTCCCCCTCGACGTCGACGTCGTCCTCGTCGGTGACGTCGTCAACTGGGAGTCGCTCGTGTCGATGTACGTCTCGCACGCGATTATCACGTGGGGCGTCGTCGCCGTCGTCGTCGCCGTCGTCGGAATTCAGCTCTCTGCCGGGCGGCGCAGTCCCAGTAGTTCCGCACCCCAACTGGAGGACTGATACGCACGTACTATCCCGTGGTCTCACACCTCGTCGAAGCGGACAGGACGTGAGTTCAGTGCTGGCTTTCGACCGCAGCAATCCGCTCGCGAGCGGCCGACAACGCGCTCTTCGGGTCGCTCGACACGGCGTAGGAGTCGGCCGTCCCATCTCGTTGCACGACGCGTAGCCGGCCGGCTTCGTACGTCACCGCGGAGAGTTCCGTGTACTCGTAGTGGTGGGCGTCGTCACCGACCGAGACGTACCGATGTGCGAGACTGACCGTGGCGTCGTCGTGGACGACGAACGAATCGGAACTGACGACGAGTGTCGTCAACTCGTACTCGCGCGCGGGCGAGACCAACAGAAGGGCTCGCCCGTCGGTTGGTATCGAAGACACCTCGACATCGTCGTCTTCGGTGCCCAGTACTTCGAGGGTAATAGATTGCGCCTGTTCGATACCGGTGTCGAGAACCGTCTCGTACCGTCGGTTTACGTACCGTATTCCGAGTGCCGCGAGTGCGCCGCCACCCGCGATAATCCCGACTCCCTCGAGGGAGTCACCGAACTCGAGTACGAGGTACACGCCAAGGAATAGTGCGCCGGCGACTATCCACACCCACTGCCATCCCGCGGCCCACAACGGTTGGAAGACGTCCGCGTCGAGGGACTCCCTACGCCCCACGAACCGGACCTCCACCGCGCTGTCGTGCAATCATTTAGGTCACACTTCGTTCGTCGAGGACTTGGGACTTCCCCCACACGCCGGACCCAACTTAGACTTCGAGGAGTTCGACGAGGTTCCCCTCTGGGTCGCGGAGGAAGACGATTCGTGTTCCGCTCTCTGTGGTCTGCGGGTCGCTCAGCGTCTCGACGTGCGGCGGTAAGTCCGCGACGACGGCGTCCACGTCGTCCACAGAGAGACCGACGTGTGTCGCACCGGGTTGGTCGAGAGTCGCTCCCGAGTGAGCGTCTCCCACTGGGTCGTATTCGACGAGTTCGATACGGACGTCGCCACCGTCGAGGTGTGCGAATCGGCCCGTCGCATTCTCGACACCGACCGCCGTCGAGAACGCCTCTCCCCCGACTTCGAACCGAGTTACGACAGCCAGTCCGAGGACGTCGCGGTAGAACGATAGCGTCGAGTCGAGGTCGCTGACGGTGATACCGACGTGGTGTGCAGTGAGCGAAGACATAGTTTGCCTGCGGGAGGAGAGACCAAAAGGCGCTTCGTTCTGCGTGAGGCCAGACCGTGTCTCCTATACCGTCTCACGCGTGGAGATACTGCTATGAGCGAGAAACTCGTCGAGTCGCTTCCGCCCACGGCCGTTCCCGAGTCGTTCGTCGACGAACTCGAGGCACAGGAGGCCGTCCAACAGGCGATTGCCGTCCGTGGATACCATCTCGAACGAGACGGAGAGACGATTCCCCACGCGTACCAACTCGTCGTCAACGTCCGCGGGAAGTACATCCTCGGACTCCACCTCACCAACGGCGAGTGGCGTATCGTCTTCGACACGCGCGACCACCCGGAGCTCGCACAAGAGGGTGCCAGAGCGGGATACAACGCAGTTCACGACGCACTCTACGAGCGTGCGCCTTCGGACGCCGAGATAGATTTCGAGGCGACGCCAGAGTTCTGGCACGCACCGCAGTAACCGCCCCTCAGAAACGACAGTACCTTCGTCGCAGGGACGACCTCGCGAGGCCAACACCGCCAGTACACAGTTATCCTCTCACACAGCGATTTCAGGACGTGAGCCAACTTTCTACGTCCATCGACATCGACGCGCCCGCAGAGACTGTGTGGGAGGTGCTCACCGATTTCGATAGCTACCCAGAGTGGAACGGCTACACACACATCGCTGGGACACCCGAGGTAGGGGCGACACTCGTCGTCTCGCCCGGCCCGAAGGCCGGGAGACTACCCACGTTCAAACCGACAGTGCTCCAAGCCGACGATGGTGAACTTCGATGGCTCGGTCACCTGTTCGTCCGTGGCCTATTCGACGGTGAACACCGATTCGTCGTCGAAGACCTCGGCGAGGGGCGATCCAGACTCACCCAATCCGAGACGTTCTCTGGTATCCTCGTCGGGGTCGTCAACCGCTTGTTCGGTGCCGACACGAGGCGGAACTTCGAAGCAGTGAACGAAGCGCTGAAAGCCCGTGCCGAGGCGCTTGTGGCCTCCGGGGTCGAGACTGGCGCGGACGACACCGCACCCGAAGTGTGACCCGATACTCTGACCGCCACTCGACCGGTGTGGACTACACCACCGTGTCCGCAGTAACTCCACACGATTTTTTCGGTGTCGCGTGCGACCACTTGGACTTCAGACATTTCTGGTACGTAATTGGGTACCCTCTCTAAAACGCCGAATTCGGGCGTTATACGACTCATAACCCAGAATAAACCAGTGGAATAGACCCGTTATTCAACTTGAAATTAAATATATACTGAACATATGGTCTGCTAACAGGA
This sequence comes from Haloferax marinum, assembly GCF_009674625.1. Classification (GTDB taxonomy): domain Archaea; phylum Halobacteriota; class Halobacteria; order Halobacteriales; family Haloferacaceae; genus Haloferax; species Haloferax marinum. Next base: position 108,916 of record NZ_WKJQ01000002.1, read on the forward strand.
ACTGGCACGAGAAGCCGCTCGAAGTCCCGTATACGGGGGCACGATGCGGGCTCCGAGACCGGTCCTGGATTAGAACAATGGATATCAAGAAATTCCTCAGCGAATCACGCGCAGTCTCGCCGGTCATCGGCGTCATCCTCATGGTGGCTATCACAGTCATCCTCGCAGCCGTCATCGGAACCTTCGTCCTCGGCCTGGGCGACCAGGTCGGCGACAACGCACCACAGGCGAGTTTCAGCTTCGACTACACGGCAAACGCGGCAGACCCCGCAAACGGGTCCGTGACTATCACCCACGAAAGCGGTGATGCTCTCGACGCCACGATGATTACCATCGAAGGTCCTGTCAACGAAGATGGACAGACTTGGAATGTAATCGACGGAAGTGCAACCCAAGTTAACGCTGGAAGCGAGCTCGTGGTCACCGGCCTCGGCGACGGTGAAACCGTCCGCGTCGTCTGGACCTCTGACAACGGCGACTCTGCGACCCTGCAGAAGTACACCTACAACGCCTGAACCGCTGACGACTACTCGGCCCCCTCCCCCTCCCTCCTCGATTTTTTGAACCCTGAGCGACCGCTCTCTCGGCGTCCAGTGAGTGTCACACGTGCGAGCCACAGCGTCACTTTCTGTCAACTAGACTTTATCTACTTGGAGAACGTCAGGATATCCTATAGGTACCGAGTACAGGCACAGGAACCGAGGATTCAGGGAGTTCTCGATTCGAATGGGGTCGGCCGGTTTACCTAGGAGAAATACATGGACATCAAAAAATTCCTCACCGAATCGCGTGCAGTGTCGCCGGTCATCGGCGTCATCCTCATGGTCGCTATCACAGTCATCCTCGCCGCCGTCATCGGGACGTTCGTTCTCGGCTTGGGTGACCAAGTGAGCGAAACGGCGCCGCAAGCCAGTTTCAGCTTCGAGTACACGAACGACACGACAAATGATACGTTGGTAGTGGCTCACGAAAGTGGTGATGCGATTGCAGCCTCTCGACTGACGCTTACAAGCACTGTTCAGTTCAAAGCAAATACTACCGCTGCATCCCCCCTTTCAACCACCCACAGCTTCGAAAACTTCGGTAATATCGCTGCCGGAGACGACATTGTAGCTGGAACTGCCGTGACCGCATTCGATGATGGCACCGGTGACCTCGGCGCTGGCACCTTCCGCATCGTCTGGACTTCCGAATCAGGCTCGTCGTCCGCGACACTCCAGAAGTGGAGCGGCCCGCGCGCCTAAGTCGGACCCAACCCCCCTCACAGACAGACCACATTTTCTAGAACCCTACCCGACAGCGACAGCTCTCGTTCTACAGTATTGCACATAGAGAACAAACTTATCCGGTGTCGCTTCGTACGTTTGCAGTAGAGACTCTCATGTCGACTTCCGACACCACTCCCGTCGTCACCTATCTTCGTGACCATCGCGAGGACATCGTCGACCTCGCGCTCACGCTCCTCGGCCACGACACACAGAATCCGCCGGGCGACACACGCGACGTCGTGACGTGGGTCGAGTCGTTCTTTTCGGACCTCGGACTCGAGACAGAGCGAGTCGTCTCGGACCCGAACAAACCCAATATCGTCGCGACACTCTCTGGGAAATCCGACCGAGTACTTCTCTTACAGGGCCACCTCGATACGGTCCCGTTCGACGAAGAAGAGTGGACGTACGACCCTCTCGGAGAACGGGACGGCGACCGAATCTACGGTCGTGGAGCGACCGACATGAAGGGTGCAGTGGCGTCGATGCTGGCCGTCGCGAAAGCCTATACAGAGACGAACACCGTCCCGGCGGCGACGCTCGTCTTCGCGTTCGTGAGCGACGAGGAAGTGGCCGGCGAAGCGGGACTCCCGACGCTTCTCGACCAGTACTCGCTCTCGGCAGACGCGTGTGTCATCGGAGAGACGACCTGTGAGAACGGCGCGCACTCGGTTACGGTTGCCGACAGAGGGAGCATCTGGGTGAGCCTCCGAGCGACCGGGAGAGCCGCCCACGGGTCGCGGCCGATGCTCGGGACGAACGCGATACGGTTGCTCTGGGACGCCGTCGACGACGTCGAGGCGTCGCTGCGTGAACTACAGTTCGACTTCGACCCTGTCGTCCAGGCCATCGTCGACGAGTCTGTCGAGTATTACGAACCAGTCTTCGGAAGCGACACCGCACGGGCGTTGTTCGACCGCCCATCGGTCAATCTCGGCGTCGTCTCCGGCGGTGACCGAGTCAACGTCGTTCCCGACGTAGCCGAGGCAGAACTGGATATTCGCCTGACTGCAGGCGTCGATACCCTACAGGTTCTCGACACACTCCGCGACGTACTCGACGGGCTCGACGCCGTCGAAATCAGTGACGTCAGTTGGTCTATCGGCACCTACGAAGACCCAGACGGTCCACTTGCGAACGCCGTCTCGGGCGTCGCCAGTGAGGTTACAGGGGCACGTGTGTACCGACGGAGTGCCACTGGTGGCGGCGACGCGAAGCGATTGCGGAACACAGGTATCCCGACAGTCGAGTTCGGTCTCGGGACGGATAGGGTCCACGCTGTCGACGAGTTCACCACCGACGACGCACTCGCACACAACGCCGAAGTGTACGCCCGACTGCCGTCCGAACTCGTGCGAGAACTCGACGCTGGCAACGAGACGTTCGATTCCACAGATGTGGGAATTTTGGGCACTATTATACCGCTCAGTTCCGAAGGTTCGGAGGACTCCCGATGACTCCCACCGACCTCCGTGCGTCTCTCCCCGCACTCGACGACGTCGTCTATCTGAACACCGGCGCACACGGCCCAAGTCCGAGACGGGTCGTCGAGAGGGCGACGCAGTTTCTCGAACATCACGAGTTCGACTCACCAGCGGCAGACGGTCCCTACCCCACGGCGTTCGACGCGTACGAGGAGGTCCGAGCGGATATCGCCGCGTTCCTCGGCGCAGACACCAACGAGGTTGCGCTGACCCAAAGCACCACAGACGGTATCAACCGAATCGGGACGACACTCGACTGGTCACCCGGTGATGTCGTCGTCAGAACGGACCTCGAACACCCCGCGGGAATCCTGCCGTGGCGCCGTCTCGAACGCGACGGCGTCGAAGTCCGTGTCGTCGAGAGCGACGACGGTCGACTCGATATGGACCAGTACGCCGACGCAGTCGACGGTGCCGACCTCGTCTGTTTCAGCGCCGTGACGTGGAACTACGGGACGCGACTCCCCGTCCGCGAACTCACGGATATCGCTCGGGAGGCCGGCGCACTGTCGGTCGTCGATGCAGTACAGGCGATCGGCCAGTTCCCCGTCGACGTAGACGAGTGGGGCGCAGACGTCGTCGCAGGGGCAGGCCACAAATGGCTTCTCGGCCCGTGGGGAGCGGGATTCCTCTACGTGAAAGAGAGCGTCGCCGAGTCACTCCAGCCACGCGCAGTGGGGTATCGTGGCGTCAAAGAACCAACCAGCGAAACGACAGAGTTCGAACCAGGTGCCAAACGGTTCGAAATCGGAACCACGAACCCGGCACCACACGTCGCACTCCGCGAAGCACTCGAAATTTCCGACGACGTCGGCATCGACCGGACGGAACGACGTATTGCCGACCTCGCTACGCAGTTCGTCGAGCGCGTTCCCCCCGAGAAACTCGTCAGTCCGGCCGAACCGGAGTCGGGACTCGTGTCGTTCCGCGTCGACGACCCAGAACGAACCGTCGAGCGACTCGCAGCCGATGGAATCGTCGTGCGAACGATTCCAGAACCCACGGCCGTCCGCGCGTCGTTCCACGCGTTCAACGACTCCTCCGACGTCGAGGCGCTGCTGTCGGGGCTAGAAGGCAGTTGGTAACCACCGAGACAGGTAGACGAGACCAACCGAACCGAGCGAAACACAGCGGTGGCAGTTCCCAGCACCCTACCGAGGCGGCGAACGTTCTTAATAGAAGACGCAGAACCCGTGGGTATGCACCCCACGGCACAGGAGTTCACCGAACAGATGCGTGAGACCCACGGGTTCGAAGCGGCCGTCGAAGAGTTTCCCGAGGGAACGAAGACGGCAGCAGATGCAGCAGCAGCGATCGGCTGTGACGTGGCACAGATTGTCAAGAGCATCGTGATGCGCGTCGGTGACGAGACGGTCGTCGTCCTCACGAGTGGGTCGAACCGTGTCGACGAGACGAAGTTAGCGGCCGAGTTCGACAGCGACCCGAGTACGGTCCGGAGTGCGAACGCCTCGGAAGTAAAGCGCGCGACCGGGTGGAGCATCGGCGGCGTTCCACCGACGTGTCACGCCACAACCTGCCCAGTTCTCGCAGACCCCACGTTCGAGACGTTCGATGATATCTGGGCAGCAGCGGGAACCCCGGAGGCGGTATTCCGACTCACACCCGCGGACCTCCACCACCTCGCTGACCCACGCGTCGTAGACGTGTTCGAGTGACCGCAGTCGGCGAGTTTCGACACCACGATGTCCGCTGTTCGAGTCGACAGTCACAGCTACCGAAACGGGGTGGCGACCGAAGTATCCGACAGACGGGCTACTCGATAGCGCCTGCGAACTCGGTCAGATACTCCTCGACAGACGCAAGTTGGATGTCGTCCGACGCCGAGGCTGGTGTCCCAGTCGACGACGCCTCTTTCAGACCGGTTCCAGTCAACACGACAGCGACCTCGTCAGACGAGTCCAGCAGGCCACGTCCGACCAGCTGTTTCGTCCCCGCGAGCGCCGTTGCCGACGCGGGTTCGACCGTGACACCGGCCTCGACTGCCAGCGCGCGTCGCGCAGCACGAATCGCGTCGTCGTCCACGGCGACGACAGCACCGCCCGTGTCACGTGCGGCCCGAAGTGCACGCGTTCCACTCGGCGGGTCGGCGTTCGCGATGGAGTACGCGATGGTGTCTCCACCGGTGACTCGGGTCACTTCGTCTTTCCCTGCGTCGTAGGCGTCGGCGATTGGTGAGCAGGCCGCCGCCTGAACGAAATAGAGTGCAGGAATCTCGTCTATCGCACCCGCGTCTTCGAGTTCACGCAGTGCTTTCCACGCCCCACTCGCGTGACCCCCGCTACTGACGGGCATCACGAGCGCGTCTGGAACGTCCGGCGCAAACGACGCACAGATTTCGAGTGCCGTGGTCTTTTGCCCCTCGACACGGAGTGGAACGTCAGAGTTGAGGAAGACGACACCCTGGTCAGGCCCCTGCTCCAGCGTCTGTTCGTACAGTCGACCGTAATCACCAGCGACGCGCACGACAGTCGGGTCGAACTGAGCGATGACGTCGAGTCGTTCGGGAGGGATGTCGTCGGGAACGAACACGACACAGGGGAGGTCGGTCGAAGCGGCGTATGCGGCCGTACTCATCGCCATATTTCCGTGCGAAACCGTCCCGACGGCATCGACGTCGCCTGCGAGTCCTGCCTCGGCAGCGGCGAGGCCTAACGCACTTCCACGGTCTTTGAAACTCCCAGTCGGGTGTTCACCTTCCAGTTTGAGGTGGACGTTCGTTCCGGCGAACGTGTCGAGTGGGGTCTCGGAGAGCAGTGGTGTCCCACCTGCGGCGGCGGCGAGGCCGGCAGGTCGACTGACCGGCAAGAGCGCTTCGAATCGCCACATCCCCGGTTCGTCGGTGGTATCGGACCAGTCGAACGGTCCGTAGTCGGTGTCGAGCCACAGTGGTTCGCCACAGTCGCACCGAGCCACAGGGGCTGTCGTTCGGGCACCGCAGTCGTAACAGATTCGTTGCAGAGACATTCGGCAGATAGGCGACCTACGAGAAGTCGATGCAAAACGCTTCGGTTCGGTGCAGTTTGGTGATTCGACCGCAGTCGTCGTCACTCGTTTCCGTCGTCAGCCGGCTCGTCGAGAAATTCGACACCGGTGAATTCGAACTGTGCGCCACCGGATTCACTTTCGGTCACTTCGACGGTCCACGAGTGTGCGGTTCCGACCCGTTTGACGATGGGTAACCCGAACCCAGTTCCGTCGTCGTTCGTCGTGTACCCCCTCTCGAAGACAGTCGAGCGGTCTTCTTCGGGGATTCCAGTTCCGTCGTCTGCGACGAAGAATCCGTCAGCGAGACGCCCGACGGTTACTGTCAGCTGGCCACCGTTGTGCTCGTACGCGTTTCGATAGAGGTTGGAAAACAGCTTCTGAACTCGACTCGCGTCAGCCATCACGACCGTGTCGTCGGGCAGTCCGATGTCGAGTGTAACATCACCGGTCTCGACGAGGTCCCACGAGCGGGACGCGACGTCTCGAAGTGAGACTGGTTGTGGGGCGAGGTTCGAGTACTCCTGTTTCGCAAACGAGAGGAGGTCGTCTATCAACGAGCTCATCCGCTTCAACGCGTCCTCTGTCGTCTGTAGATACTCGTCGGATTTGGTCTCACGGCCGAGTTCGAGATTCCCACGAGCGATGTTCAACGGGTTTCGAAGGTCGTGAGAGATTATCGCGGCCATCTCCTCGAGTTCTTCTCGCTCGCTAAGTTCCTGTGCTAGTCGTCGGTTTCGCAGAAGGGACTTCAGCCGAGGGCCAAGTTCTTCGAGGAGTATCGGCGCCATAATGAGCTCGTCGACTAGTTCGAGGACTGCCGTGTCGATCTCGTCGGCACCTCGGGTTGCGACGAGGAGATACGGTAAAAACACCGGGTCCTCGGCGTGCTTGTGAGCGACGAGTTGCTGTCGATGAGTGTGCAACGAATCCTCGTCGAAGATACAGAGGTCGAACCCGCCACTGTCGAGTAGTTCGACCGACGTCGACACGTCGTAATACGGTGTCAACTTCTCGGAGAGAACCTCCTGATTTCGGTCGTGAGATAACAAGAGTAAGAGTTGCATATCGTCGGTCAAATGCTCACGCTCGTTCTCCCACGACAGTCTTGAGGATGTTTTGTTGGGCATCGTGGTGTGAGGTGCTGTGTTCGGTGGTTCCGATTACTCGTCGTCCGACTGCTGCTTCGGTGTGTTCCACTCAGGTGACCCCGAGAGGATGCCACGGAGGCCAGTCAACGGTTCACCGACGACTACCCCGCTGTCGGTTATCTCGAACTTCCGAAGTGTCCGTTCGAACTGTGTCGTTCGCTTTTTCAGTACGCCGATGACCTTCTGGAGTTTACCATCTAACTCGACGTGCTGCAGGAACACGAGGTTGTCTGCGAGGTAGCTGACGCCCGAGTTGGTTGCACTGAACTCACCAGTTACAGTCTGGTGCTCATCGATGAAGATGACGGTGACTCCCACGTTCTTGAGATACCGACCAAGTGCGTGGAGTTTTCTGATGAGGACGTCGCTTCCACCTTGAACAGAGAGTTGGTACCCGTTGATGCCATCTATCATCACGATCTCGGCCCCGTGTTCTTCGACTTCTGTACGGACGTTCTGGGCGAACTCCTGCGGAGAGACATCTAAGGGTTCCATCTCTTGGATGTGGAGTGAGCCCGACTCCCTCATCTCCGAGACCGGGACACCGATAGACTCGTTTCGTTTTCGGAACGTCGTGTAGTTCTCTTCGAACAAGTAGAGGACAGACCGTTCACCACGCGCCGCTGCGTTGTTGATGAACTGTGTCCCAAGCGTCGTCTTTCCAACACCAGTCGGGCCACTGATGATGCTCACAGTCCCCCGTTCGAATCCACCGTTCAGTAGTTCGTCGATCTCTGATACGCCCGAGGATATCGACTCCGTAGAGAACGTTTGGGAATGTTCTAACGGTTTCAACTGTGGGTAAACCACGAGCCCATCGTCGGTAATCGTAATCGCGTGTGTCCCGCTTTCAGTCCTCGACCCTCGGAGTTTCGGGACGTTGATAGTGGACACGTTCTCTCGAGAGTCCAACTCGATCGTCCCGTCGCTCATAAACTGCAGGTCGTCGTCGGGAGAGTCAGCAGTATTTTGCGAGGTGAACATCACGGTCGCACCCTGCGACGTCAGATACTCCATGAACCCAATCGCCTGCTTCCTAAACTGGTGTGTGTCAGAAGTCAGGTATCGAAGTTGCGTAATCGGGTCGACGAACACTCGGTCTGGTTCGAGTTCCGAGATCGTATCGGTTACAGAGTCGGTGAACGGCTTTTTCTCGACGTTACTTGCCGAGAGGATGTCGTACGACTGGTCTTCAGCGAATACGTCGGCGGTCGGACTCAAGTCGAGAAAATGGACATCCGATAAATCGAATCCTAGTGAGGAAGCGTTTTGTCGTACGTCCGCTTCAGACTCTTCGAGGTTGATGAACAGGGAGGTCTCTCCGTTCTCGACGCCTGCTTTCAGAAAGTGTGTCCCGAGTATCGTCTTCCCCGTTCCAGGAGGGCCGCGAATCAGATAGCTGCGTCCTGTAATCAACCCACCGTGTAAAATCGAATCGAGACCGGCGACACCTGTCGAGATTCGAGGTTGCTGACCCGTCCCAGTCATCGAAACCACCCGGCAATAGCGCCGGTCGACAAATTCAGCCCTCCACTATAGATAAACTGACAGCGAGAATATAAATCGAGTTTTCTGATACCGATAGTATCTGAGTTACCGACAAGAAGGGTGAAGTTCATCATATAAATAGGTTCGACTGCCCGTATAAATCTACTGCCGAGCCAATATATTGAGGGGGCATACAGGTATACATAATGACATTTCAGGAAATTTTAGAGAGGTGTATTAAGAATTTGTTATGTTAGACTGGTGGCGACCTCGGTACAGCGGCTTCAGAGCTCGAAATTGGAAGCCGTACGCTATTTGTCTCGCCGGTCGCCGCGAGGTCGTGACTGGCCGAGTAAGATAATGCACGAACGGTCAATCACCCGTTCGAGAGAAGAGAGACTACTGAATGTGGCCTTCGCGTCGGAGTTGGTCCGCGTCTTCGCCAGTGTAGCGCCACTCGATGTTTGCTTTCTCGTCCTGCCAGTCCCACGGTTCCACGAGGACGACGTCGCCCTCGTTGATCCACGTTCGGTACTTCATCCGGCCAGGGATACGGCCCATTCGGTTCTTTCCGTCTTCGCAGCGGATTCGTACGTGGTTCCCACCGTTGTGCTCGGTGACGACCGCGAACAGCTCGTTATCGTTGGGCATTCGAAGATTTCGGCGCCCTTGATTTTCGCTCACGTACGTACTCAGAGGCCAAGACGGATAACTCATAGGATGTACAAGTTACCAAGTAACACAGAGGCACAATTACGTGAAAATGACAGCGTCAGACACCACAATGTCCGCAGTAACGTTCGGTTACGATTCCTCTCGTGCCCATCGAGAAGGTTAGTGAACGGTGGAAGGTAGGTCTATCACACCGTGCGCCCTATGGCAGTTCACTGACAACGTCAGGAACTGATTGCTTGCCATCCGGTCATAGATTCAGACTGTCTCGGAGAGTTCGACGAGACGGTGCGAGCTCGGTACCGCCACCAGTCACCTCGAAATTCGGTTGAGCGACAATCGACGAACTCGAAACCCAGTTGAGCGACGATCGGGGCGATGTGACGTCGCCATCCTCTACGTGGTACGCTCTCGAGGATGGTCGCTTTCGTCACGGAATCTGGAAGCCCAACACCACTGTGTCCGCAGTTCTGTCGTGGGGTTCTACCGAGTCTCGCGAGCACAGTTCTCAGATGGTCCGTTGTCCGAACGGTCACTCCCTGGTCCGTGGGTGACCTGTGCTATCCGTTGGTTTTCTCGTTCGATATCGACCACCTGTCGTACCAATTCTCACCACCGACAGCCTACGTCGTCATCCGACGAATATTGCTCATAAAGGTACTAGCTATAGCGGTTACTACGGACACAGTGGTGTTCGAACATTCGGTGGAGTGTGGTGTAATCGAGAGACAGAAACGAGTGTCTTTTCGGTGACTAGCCAGTTCCATACTCGGTCGAATCGAGGCGACAGTAGCTGAACCAGCTTGCTACGTTCTAGTTGTACACCACCCTGTCCGTAGTAATCAACCGGTAACAGTCTCGTACAAGCTATTCGACCAGCGGAATGAGTTCACTGAAGAGTGAGTTCACAGAGGAGTGAGTTCACTGAAGAGTGAGTTCAACGACAGAAGTTATTGCTCGACGAAGTCGTCGAGCGTACTCGCGCGGTCACCCTCTAGGTAGGGTTCGACGGTCTCGTGAACACCGACGAGGTCGATAGTGTCACGCATCGCGGAGACGATGAGTCCGACGTCCATATCCAGCGCGTACTCACGATACGTTCCACCCCGACGTCCCTCGTTGCGCTCGGTGACAGAGACGATACCGAGCATGGCGAGTTCACTCAGGTGGTCGCGCATTCGACGAGGAACGAGTGGGTCGCGGTTCGCGAGTTCAGCGAACCGTGTATATCTCGGTCGGACGTCGCGAGACCGGATTGGCGTCTCTCCTTCTAGCTCGAGCGTCAACAGAGAGTAGAGAACGAGATGGCCGTGTTCGGTGAGACCGTTGATTCCTTCCTTGATTCGACCGCGTTCGAGTGCCCGACGACCACGTTTGACGTGTTCTTCAGTTATGCAGTCTGTGTCGTCGTCGCGGGCCAAGTCGCCCGCCTTCATCAAGAGGTCGATAGACTGTCGAGCGTCACCGGCGTCCTTCGCGCCGTACGCTGCACAGAGTGGAATCACCTCGTCAGAGAGGACACCCTCACGGAACGCGACCTTCGCCCGTTGTTCGAGGATCGCCTGGAGGTTCTTCGCGTTGTACGCGGGGTAGTGAATCTCCTGTTCACACAGCGAGCTTTTGACCTTCGGAGAGAGGTCGTCACGGAACGAGAAGTCGTTCGAGATACCGATGAGACCGACTTTTGCCTCGTTTAGGTTTCCGTTCGCGCGAGCGCGCGGAAGTTGATAGAGAATGCTATCGTCGTTGACGTGGTCGATTTCGTCGAGCACGACGATGATGGACCCCCCTGTGTTGTCGAGTTCTTGCCAGAGCATCTCGTAGACTGACCCGAGTGGATAGCCGGTGGTACTGATCTGGTTCGACTCCGACCGAAACTCGTTGACGAGTCGGGTCGCGATTTGGTACGAACTCGTGAGTCCGTCACAGTTCAAGAACACGACGGTGAGATTGATGTCGTCGTATCGGCTCGCGTCTTCGCGGAGGTGACTGAGTAAGTAACGCGACGCTGCGGTCTTCCCTACACCGGTCTTGCCGTAGAGGAAGATGTTGTTCGGTTGTTCGCCGTTGATGACAGGTTGAAGCGCCGCTTGAAATGTTCGGAGTTCCTCGTCACGCCCCACGAGTTCCTCGGGCTGGTAATCCTCACGAAGGGCATCCCGGTCCCGATAAATCTCGGTATCTCGCTCGAAGAGGGGCATATTCCTAGGTATCGACCACTTCCGGTATAAAACCACCGCGTCCGCAGTGTCCGCTGTTCCAGTTGTTTATATAGTTTGCCGGGGACACACCCCCTCCACTTTGTCCGCTGTTCTTCCAATCGAACGTGTCCAGCAGATACGATGACAGTATTGACACCGGGAAAGATTTATGTCGGTAGCAGTTAAACCATATCCGTAGTAGAGTAAGACTAGTAGTTGGGTTGGGTACAAAATACTAGATGTCGAACAGTTCCTCCGCGGAACAAACAACTCTCGACCTCAGTCCGAGAGGTGGTCACCTTCTCGCGACGAGAACAGCGGACAAACTGGTGTGAGTGTTCTCCTCTTTTCCCTCACCTTCGAGTAATCGCGAGTCGAACCGACTGAAGAACGGGTCGTGTTCTCCAGATAGAACGGGTCTAGACGCTATTTCCTCCGACAAAACTGCGGACATCGTGGTGTCCATGGTAGCAATCCACGACTATCACTTCGAGTCTGATATCGACGAGAACTTCGACGGGAAATCAATCCTCACCACCAGTGGCGGACTATCGCCTTTCCTGTTCAGAAACCGTGCTTCGGTTGCTCTTTGGCCTGTTTACTGCGGACGAACTGGTGTTGGTTATCGGTTAGTTCTGGCTATCGGTTGGTACTGGTTGGCGATTGGTGCTGGTTGGCGATTGGTACTGGTTGGCGATTGGTACTGGTTGACGGTTGGTACTGGTTGACGGTTGGTGCTGGTTATCCAGTTGTTCTCGCCGGCTCGAGCCGTAACCACCCGTGAAAACTCTCGACCTTCCTCTCGGCGCACACTTAGACGCAATCTTTTGGTCGAATTAACACCACAATGTCCGCTGTTTCGTACTCCGTGTCGTTTTGACTCTGCTTGTCGCTCGAGTGGTTGTTATTCGTCTCGAGTTTCTACGACAGTCTGGGCAATTTCGTCAGGGTACGTCGCTGCCACACGGATAAGTGCGTCGTGGAACTCGCGTCCTGTTAGGTCGCGGATGTCGAACTCGCGGCGAAGAATCGCCTCGACCTCGAACTCGGCGTCGTCCAGTCGGTCGAGTGTCTCGTCTCGGACGTAGATGCTCTTTGCCGTCGTCGCTTCGAACTCGAATGCCGGTCCATCATCGTCGTCTTCAGGGTCGACTGTAGACTCTTCACGTGTGGCCTCTTGCCCATTGTCCACGCGCTCTGCTTCGTCGGCATCGTCTTGGCCGTCGTCTTCGTCGTCGACATCGTCTTCTGAAACCACGGTCGCCTCGTGGTCACCGTTTTCCGAGGGAGGTAGCTCTGACTTCGTCTCATCGTTCCCGTTTTCACTCGATGCTCCGTTTTGGGTCGTTTGCCGTTCTGAATCGGTGTCTTCGGGTTCGGAGTCGTCTGTCTCCTCCGACTCAGGGTCGTCACTCGCTTCGGACTCCATCGCTTCTCCGAGCCCGGCGAACCGATTCTCCTTAGGCATCTTCGGACCCTCCACGCTCGACGATTGCGGCGAGTTCGTCGAGACGGTCGAGCATGTCGTTCGACGGGTCGTACTCGCGGAGCGTCTTCCCGTCTCGCCACGCCCGACTGAATGCGATTCGGTGACGGATTCCTGGCCCTTTGGAGCCGGGGTCGTCGAACAAGTCCGAGCGAGCGAACGCTGGAATGAACTTCTCGAACGGGGAGTCTTCGAGGTCGCGGATGATTCGTCGTTCCTCGTTGTTTCCGGTAAGGTCGTTCGGCACGATCGCCAAGATGTCGAGGTCGACTTCCCGACGAATTGGGCCAATCTGCTGTTCGAACATGCGCTCGAATCCGCTGACACTCGGTTCACTCATCAGCAGTGGAACGACTACGTACCCGGTCCCGATGAGCGCCGCGTCCGACAACGGTCCGAGACTCGGTGGCGAGTCGATGACGATGTAGTCGTACTCGTCTTCCAGGAGTGGGTCGACGATTCGACGGCGTACCCAGAGGACGCCGAACGTCGAGTTTCGAACCCGGTCTTCGATGTCGTCTAGGTCTACGTGCGCAGGAAGGACGTCGAAGTGTTCGCGTGAATGTATCGTCTCGCGGACGTCGACCGGGTCGTCGTCGGTCAGCACGTCACCGATGTTCGGCTCTGCCGACTCGTAGGCTTCTTTCATCCCGACGCCTTCGGTCGCGTTCCCCTGCTGGTCGAGGTCGACCAGGAGCACGTCGTTGTCTCGTGCGGCGAGCGCGTCGGCGAGGTTGATCGCTATCGTCGTCTTCCCCACACCCCCTTTCTGGAGAGAGACGCTCACTGCTCGCGACATCTATCGGTCCTCCGCTCGCGTTCGAAACATTCCACAATTTGTACAATGTGTGGGCTGTGCTCGCCGTTTAGACAGTGCAAAATCCGTGCGAATTGTGGGTTGGATGGGCATGCCGGCGTTCGAAATCACCTTCCTCCTCCTGATACATAATCCTACTCACGACTTTTAGACTGTTAAGACAGTCGAGAATTTGCACAATTTGCACAAATTGTACAAATTGTACAATTTTTAGATGTTGTACACTTGGTGGGCTTCGCAGAAATTTCGCCCTGTCTGCACTTCTCGGGCTGTCTGTACTGTTTCGACTGTCTCTAGTGTCTCCACTGCTCACACTGCTCTCGCTCTGCTCGAACTGTCTACTGTGTGGCTCGTCGGACTTCGCTCGTCGGACTTCGCTCGACCGAGCGTAGGCAGTACAGAGCGTTCAAAATTTCCACAATTTGTACAGTGTGTAGACGCTCCCAACAGTGCGAAAATCTTGGGTGGTCTAAACTCTCGAAAAAGTGAACCTCACAGACTCTTACGGGTAGATACTGCGGACGAAGTGGTGTTGGCGCGAACCGGGAGTTGGAGTACTCACTGTCCTCGTTCACTGAGGAAAACTGAGGTCTGTACTGTACCGCAGTACAATCACTTTCAGAAGATTCGTGCGGTGTCGACACGGTTCTCACAGTCTACAATTTGTACAATGTCTCTAATTTGTACAAAGTCTGCAATTTGTAAACTGCGTTCAGTGTGTACAACTCGAGATGCTCGCTCACAGCACGAAAACGAACCACTGTTCAGGCGCTGATGCCGGTTTAGTGAGCGAGTTTGTCCGCAAACTTCTCGCGGACTTTCTCTACTTTCGGACTCGCGTGGAACTGACAGTAGGCGTCGTTCGGATTCTTCTCGAAGTAGTCTTGGTGGTATTCTTCGGCTTCGTAGAACGTTTCGATGGATGTGAGTTCGGTCACGACATCGTCGTCGTACGATTCGTCGACTGCTTCGATGTACGCCTCTGCGACCTGGCGTTGGTCGTCGTCGTGATAGAGAATAACCGAGCGATACTGGGTGCCGACGTCTGGCCCTTGCCGATTGAGCTGAGTCGGGTCGTGGACGGCGAAGAACACGTCGAGTAACTCGTCGTATGCGACGACGTCGGGGTCGAATTCGAGTTGGACGACTTCGGCGTGGCCGGTGTCTCCGGAACAGACCTGCTTGTACGTCGGGTTCTCGACGGACCCTCCTGCGTACCCAGATGTAACGTCGGTGATTCCATCGAGCTCTTTGAACGCTGCTTCGATACACCAGAAACAACCACCTCCGAACGTTGCCGTCTGTGTGGTTCCCATATCTCTGGTTACGTCGCGGACCAATTAAGCCCCGCGGCGGTGATGCCGACACAGTCGTTTCCACCTACGTTCTGCACGTCGTTTCGACACGAACTCGCCCACACTGACGAAAACCGTGGATATTCCTGCAATCGACAACATTTCCCTTCATATTTTGGGTTTTTGAAATTATTACTCAGATGTACTGAAAGCTAACATTTATACGTCGCCTCGATAAGCAATAATTATGGAAGATATATTTGTTGCGAGACTCATGTCCACAGATCTTGTTACGGTAACGGCCGACACGCTCGTGGAAGACGCGGCGCAGTTGATTCTGGACAACAGTATCAGTTCGCTCGTGGTCGTCGACGACGACAACAACCTCGTAGGAATCCTGACGACGACCGACTTCGTCGAGATCGTCGCAAAGAGCCAACCGAAAGCACAGACCACCGTCGAGCGCTACATGACGACCGACGTCATCACGGCGAGTGCACAGGACCCAATCACCGACGTCGCGGAGTCGATGATTAGCCACGGATTCCACCACATGCCGGTCGTCGACGACGACGAGGGCGTCATCGGCATCATCACGACGTCTGACCTGGCAGCGTACGTCTCGCAGGTCGGCCAAATGGCGAACACGTAGAATCGACGCGTTTGTCGGTCAGGCCGTCACGTTCGACGTTCGGTATTTTCTCCGAGAACCATACTGGAATCTCACTTGACACGGAGTGCTTGTACCGGTCGTTCGTTTGCGGCCTGCCACGCAGGGTAGAGGCCACTCGCCAGACTGATGACGACGCCGAAGACCACGGCAAAAACGAGGTACCCGGCCGTTCTGAGGTTGACGACGACCGGAAGCGTCACTTCGGGAACTGCGAGAAAGATTCCGAGTGCGACTAACCCGCTGATTGTTGCACCGACCACACCACCGACGAAACCCAGTAACCCCGCCTCGACGAGGACCGTTCGAAGGATATCTTCTCGTTGGATGCCGACTGCTCGAAGGACGCCAATCTCCCCGCGGCGCTCAGAGACGCTCATCAACATCACGTTCAGGATACTCACCCCGGCGACGATGAGCGAGACAGCACCGATGGCGATGAGAAACGCATTCAAGAGTCCGAAGAACTGGTCGATTCGTTCGACGATACGCGACAGTTCGAGTACGCTGACTCGTTCTTCGCGGGCGTTGAGTGAAGCGCGTATCGCGTCTGCCGCCGCCGCTGCGCCGCTCCCCGACTCGGCACGAACGATGACTTGCGTGTACGACTCGTCGGCAAACGCCGACCGCGGAATCAAGACGGCACCGTCCGGTTGGAGAAGGTTGAACCCGTCCGATTCTGCGAGTACGGCGACGACGCGATACTCTCGCCCTTCGATGGAAATCGTCCGCCCGACTTCGACGCCGAGTTCGGCCGCCACCCCACTTCCGACGATTGCACCACGGCGATGGCGTTCGGGGAGTTCCCCAGTCTCTGCGGTGAACAGTTCTCTAGGACGCTCGACTGCATAGAGTGCCGCGAAGGTCCGAGCATCACCCCGCTCTACTAACGCACCGCCCGTGACGACAGGGATAACCGAAGCGTCGTCACCGACAACTCGTGTGATCGTCGTAACGTCCCTGTCGGTCAGTCGGTCCACACCTGCGTCGGCGTTCGGTGAGACGATGATTTGGTCACCGAGTCCACCGAGCGCGTCTGCCGCAGTGAGTTGGATGACGCTCCCGAGAATCCCGAGCGTGGCGATGGCGAACACACCGATGATGATTCCGAGGATGGCGAGTGTCGAACGGAGGCCGTTCCGAGCGAGGTTTCGTCTGGCGAGATACGTCGCTGCTGTCAGTCCATCCGTGAACGCGGCTATCCGTCCGAGAGAGCGAGGGAGACTCGTCATTTCGGGTAGCGACGAATGCGCATCGCCGCTGCAACTGGGAGCACGAGGAGTGTCAGGAGGGCAACGAGCGCGATGGCCTGTGTGGTGTCGCTGACCTGTGAGAGTGGACCGCCTGAGGCACGGGAGCTCGCTCCAGTATCGACTCCGCCACCAGCGGCGGATTCTGCGACTGACCCAGAACCACCACCAATGCTACTCCCATCACCACCACTACGTCCACTATCACCACTACCACCACCACCACCGAGACTCCCGATACCGAACCCGCCCGACTCTCCATCGCTCGGTAAGTCGACCACTGCTTCACGAACGACTTCGACGCCGTCGACGGTGTACCGAACAGTGACCGTGGCATCGGGTGCGTCGTCCGCGGCGACCCCAGTGAGCTCGAACGGAGCGAAATCACTTGGCGTGACGCGTCCGACGAAGTAGTCTCGTTGTGGGTAGGTGGGCGTCACGGAGTCGGTATCGACGAGTTCGACGACGACCCCTTCGGCGTCACCACGGCCCTGGTTTGCGACGTTACCGAGAACCCTGAGTTCACCGTCGACGACGGTCACGTCGAGGTCAGTAAAGACGAGGTCGGCGACTGCAGGGCGGTAGTCGACGGTGGTGGTAGACTCGCCGGATTGGACGCCGACACGATAGGTGGCGCGCAACGTGAGCGGCCCTGCGTCCCTGACTTCAGAAAGGTCGAGTACCGCGCTGTCGGACGCTCCCGCTTCGATTGGCCCTGGAATCGAGAGACGCGGAAGTGCCCCACTCGGTCCGGTTGGTGAGACGACGACATCAGATATCGGGGTGGACCCGAAGTTGGTGACGACGACGTCGAAGCGACCTGTGGAGTCGTCGGTTTCGTCGTCAGCGCCGTCGGTTACACCGCCACCTAACGCGGCACCAGGACCGCCGCCGAGGAGCGAGAACAGGTCGGGTCCGGCCGTTTCTTCGTCACCTTCACGGACGGGCCTGAGGGTGAGTTGCACGTCGTCGGCGAACGCGGACACACGCATCGGTGCGGTGACGGTCCGTGTCCGTTCAGTTCCCGAGGCTGTGGTGTACTCGATTCGAAGTTCGAGCGTCGTCTCACCCGTCGAACTGGGGACGACCGACAGGTTCCGGAGTTCGGTTGCTCCTGCTGGGAGGTTCGCAACCGAGGCGGCGCTGACTCGAGCGACGCCTTCGACTTGCTCGACCGAGACGACGATATTCCGCATGTCTGCGGTCGTCGGGTTAGAGAGAGATACCTCGACGCGCGATTCGGCGTCGACGACAGCGTCTTGGATACGGATTCCGACGAGCGGCGGCGCGTCTTCGACGGCTATCGGGACCGGGCGCTCGATTCGGACTCGGTCGCCGTCTTCGTCAGTTCCCTCTACTGAAAGCGAGAGCGTCCGTGGACCTGGTGTCTCGAACGTCACGGCGAGTGGGACGGTCACAGAATCACCGGGAGAGAGTCCACCGAGCCTCCGGGCCCGAACACTCGTCTCGTCGAGCGGGTCGGTGAGTCGGACCTCGTCGATGGTGGCAGACGACGGACTTCCGACAGAGTTCGCGAGAGTGACCGTGACGACGACCTGTTCACCGACGACAGGCGTCGTTGGCGTCACCGTCACGTCGCTCACGGTGAGTCGGGCGTCGGGGACGGCCGCAACTGGCGTGACGCTCGCGAAAAACAGCATCACGACAGTGGCGAGGGTGAGAGTGTGACCGCGGAGCTGCATCGCAAGATGTTGGTGGTCAGAACGGTTAGCCATGCCGGCGATAGAACACTCTGTGACGGAATATCGGCGATAGAACACTCTGTGACGGAATATCAGTGAGAGATAGCACCGCCGTGAGAACGCACTCCCCCCGCCAGTTCGCATCGCCTCCGACGCTTAGAGAGTGTTCACTCGACCTGTTCTGAGAGGCTCTCGACGACGCTCGCGAGTTTCGGGTCTTCTGTGTGGCCGTGATGGACCGAGAGGGGCGAGACACTCACCTCGCCGTCGACCATCGCCCGGCGGTCAGTGCCGACGGGATATCGGTCACGATACTCGTCTCGAGGCGGGAAGGGATTTTCGTACCCGACGGTATCCGGCCACGATACGTCGCGGAGGCGGACGAGACGTTCGTCGTCGTCGAGGCCACCGTCTCGGTCACCGTCTGGAAGCAGGTCTGTGTCGTCGTGGTGGTCGACCTGCTGGTCGTAATCCGCGAGCGGTCGGGCCACGCGCATTCGGGGATTCGGAACGTCGATGGGTGCGTTGACGTTCAAGAGGTCGACGTCGTCGAAGACGCCGGCATTGCAGACCCGTTCGGTTACAGCGCGGGCGACACGGGCGGGCCGAGAGAAGTCGTACTCTTCCGGTGGGTGACAGAAGAAATCACGGGCGTGGTAGCTCGAAACTGCGATTGCGGGTGTTCCGAGGAACGCGGCCTCGATGCCTGCGCCGACCGTTCCAGACCGGCCGACGATGTAGTTCCCAGCGTTCGGTCCGTCGTTGATGCCGGAGACGACGATGTCGAAGTCGGTGTCGAGGCCACGGAGACCATAGGCGACGCAGTCTGCAGGAGTTCCTTCGAGGGCGTATCCCCACGGATGGTCTTGGCGGATAGCGAGTTCGTTGCGTGCGCGACCAACGCCGCTTTGATTCTCTGCGGGGGCGATAACAGTCACCTCCCCGAGCGCGGTGAGTTCTTCGCGCATGGCCGCGATGCCGGGTGCATCGATTCCGTCGTCGTTGGTGAGGAGAATATGAACCGGGGACACGGAGTCGCTCATCTACGTTGCTGGTGTGAGTACGCAGTCGTAGTCTTTCCGAATCTCGGTTTCGGAGTCTGCGATTGCTTCCCTACGATGGCTCCCCTTGCGATGGCGTCCGAGAGAATTCCCTATTCGTCATGCGACGAACTCTCGACTGCGCGTACCACCGACTCGGACAGGTGTCGATAGACTCGGACAGGTGTCGATACACTAATATCACCCGTCGAACAACGTCGGTCGTAAACACGACGTCATCACCACTATTGGACGACTTCACCCACACAATTCTGTCTCTCAAAACATTCGTTCGAACGTGATAGTCACGATATCGTGAGTATTTTCGCAACGATGACTTTATGTAATTAAGTTCGTACTAACGAACGAATGAGCTCCAAACGAGTGCGACCGGCACTCTTGGCAACCGCTACCGTGGCCATTAATTTGACGTTAATCGGCACGAAGCGCGCGTCGAAGCCGGTCTCGCGCTACACCGGAGTCGAATTTGAATCGCAACCGTCCCTCTGCAGTTGGTCCCTGCGCCGGACTTTGAGTGAACCCACTATGAACCACCAATATCCTCCCTGCCGACTGGCACAGAACGTCACACCCACTTCCACCACGCCTCCACTTCCATCCGGGGTGAGCCTCACGTGAGCTCTGTCAGCGCGTACGCCGACGACGTACGGTGGGACGACATCGGGTTCGTCATCAGTTCACGCTACCGCGTGGACGTCATCGAACGACTCGACGACGGCCCCGCGACTCCCACACAAATCGCGTCTGACTCGAAATGTCCAGTCGCACACGTCTCACGGGCAATCCAGGAGTTACGAGACCGTTCCATCGTCGAACTGCTCGTCCCTGAAGACCGGACAAAAGGCCGCGTCTACGGTATCACGGACGACGCCGAAGGCCTCTGGAAGGTCATCGAAGGCCAACAGATGGCCTGAGACTCCCCACTGAGCGTCCTCACCGACCACCTTCTTCGACCGTCCTCACTGAACACCCTCACGGACCACCCTCACGGACATTCGTCCACCGAACGTCCTCACTTCGTGGGGACTTTCTCCCCGTTTCTATTGAGCAGTTGGTACGTCCGTTTCGCGATGTTCATCCCGACCCCTGCCGACTCGACGGTGTAGTAGGGAACCAACTCACCACCGAACTTCGACTTGTAGTCACAGAGCCGTTCGTTGTTCGCACCGACCAGGTCGTAGCTTTTGATGGACGCCAGACTGTCGTCGTGTGTGATGTCTTCGAGAACTGTCCAGTGGATGAGATTGTTGATGCTCACGCCACCGTAACTGGCGCGTGCGCCGCCAAGCCAGTAGTACGCGACGTCGTCGGTAAAGGGGACGACCATGCCGCTGAGGTACTCTCCATCCGGGTCGCGAGCGACGTACACTCGGCAGTTGTCGCCGAGGTCGCGAACGACCGATTCGAGGAACTCCCACGGCATCCCGAACGCCTCGTCTTGTTCGTTGTATCGTGAGATGACGTCGTCGTACACGAGTCGTGCTCCCTCTAGCCCTTCGTCTCTGACGACGATGTCGTCGAACCCCCGTGCCTTACGAATCTCTTTTCGAAGACTCGAACTAAACTGGGCTTGGACGTCGTCGAGTGACTGTGTGGCCACATCGATGCGATAGGTGAACGACGGTGAGACTGCGAACCCTGCCCAGTCGAACGGTCTCGGGTCGACGTAGGACGGTGAGCAGATGATTCGAACGAACGCCCGGTTCGACCGGACACCGAGTTCGTCCATCACGAGCGAGGAGAAGTCTTTGTTCACCATCTCGTAGGTGCTCTGTTTGGGACTGTTCGGCATCATCACCGGGCCGATGTACGGAATCCCCATCGACGGCGGCGGAGAGACGATTACCCGACCGAGCGCGTTCTTGCGCTCGAACGTCGGAAGCAGCGCGACTGGTTGTTCTCCTTTGTACGCTCCGAGGAGGCGCATCTCGCCGTCGAACTGCTGGTCGATTGCACCGAGGACGGCGGCCGAGTGGAATACTTCGACGCCCGACGCTGGTAACACGTCGTCCCATTCGTCGAGGGTCAGTTGTTCGAGGTGTAGTTGTGTCATCTGTTATCTTGCGAATTGTCTCGGGAGAATAGGTCTCCAGAGAGTGTATCGTTTTTGTATACTGCCGTCAGCGCGGGAACGACGCTCGCCAACCGTTGGCCGGGGTCGACCACTCGGTGTGGTTTCGTGAGCATCGTGAGTCCTGAACTGAGACGACTCTTGTAGAGGTGTGCTGCCGTTCTGGCGGGCAGCGACCCACGTTCGATTTGATAGACCGTGACGAGTTCGGGATTGTACTTCGCTTTGTAGCGGTTGAGACGCCGGGTGTTTGCCCCGACGAGGTCGTACCGAACGCGGCCTTCGCGCTTTGCGTCGCACATAATCCGCCAGTCGAGCAGGTCGTTGACGGACGCTCGGTCGCTTTGGTTCGTCCGCACACCGCCCATCCACCGCGAGACCGTGTCTCCGTAGTGGATGGCGATAATCCCGCTGACGAACTCGCCGTCGACGCGGTAGACGTACGGCCGTATCTGTCCTTCCGGGAGTTCGTCGTACAGGTCACAGACGAACTCGGGTGGAACACCGAAGGCGATGTCTTGTTCTTCGTATCGGCCTTCGACTACCGAGAGAATCTCTTCGAGGTCCGTCCGCCCTCCGACAGAGATGTTCTCCATCTCTTCGCCACACCCCCGGATATTCCGTCGCGCGTTTCGACTGAACGACAGGAGCAAGTCGTCTTCGTCCGGAGTCAAATCGACGTTGTAGGTGTATCTCGGTGTGACAACGAACCCATCCCACTGGAACATCCGCATATCGGAGTAGTGGTCCCCGATGCGGGTGTGACTGTACGTCGGCGAGATTTCACGCTCGACCCAGTTTGTACATCCTTCGATGAACTGGTGACGACGCCGTTCGAGCTTTCTCCGTTTGATAGGGTCTGTATCTAGCATCACCGGCCCGAGATATGGGACTCTGATGTCGGGCGGCGGCGAAAACGCCGTTCTCACTGGCCCTTTTCGAATCTCGAAGACCGGATACAAACCGATTGGGTGCTCGTTTTTGAAGCCGACGAGTGGGTGGAGTGTGGAGTCGGAGTGCTCTGCCTGGAGTTCGAGGGCGCGATACTGATGAAAGAGACTCGCGTCCTCCGAACGTTCGACGTACCGGTCCCACTCGTCACGCCGAGTTCTGTCGAACTCTCTAATTTCGATTGTCATGGTTGAAGGGAAACTGGATGTCCTGAGGCGTCGATGTCGCTGAAGACGAACCGGTACGACCAGTGGTCGTCCGGGAAACTGGCCGACCGTCAACTGTCACCAAACTGGTTGCGACAGGAAGTCCGAGTCGGACCGTACCAACGTGTATCACCTCACGAGACATTCTCGATTTGTGTTGACGATGGGGTCGTGAATTGTTATGAAGCAACTATACCGATTTCCGGACTGTCGAACCGTGTTCAGGCAGTCTCTGTCGATGAGCGATACGAGGTGATTCCGTATCCATGGGTTGGTTCCCCAGCGATTCTCGTTGCAACATACTCGGCTATCGCGTAGGCCATCCACGCCTGTGCCCAGCGCATGAGCGTCACTCGCTTGGTGTAGAACCGCTGTTTTCGGAAGTAGAACCGACCTTCGTCGGGGACGTACATGTTTGCGAGTGCCCACTCGAGGATACGCTCTGCTCTGTCGTACTGGCCGGCGTACGTGAAGACGAGGATTCCCTGTGCCGCTGCGTGGATATCTCTCGGATACGCGTTGTTCTCGTCGAAGTTCGGTGCGCCGTTCTCGTCGAACAACTCCCTCGCGTAGAACGTCAACCCACGACGGACCGTGTCGTCGTACCGGCCGCTTCCGACGATACGTTCGTACTGCTGGAAACACTCGATGATGAACCCGTTGTGGTGATTGTCCATCGAGAGGTGCGACGCAGTTGGTGGTTCTCGGTAGTACCACCCACCTCGTTCGGTCTGGGTCGATGCGACGAAGTCGAACACCTTCTCTGCTCGGTCGAGTAACTCGTCGTCTCCGAACTCTTCGTAGAGTTCGACGAAGTAGCGTGCACCCAGCGCCATGGCGTTGAGCGTGTAGCTGTCCGTGGGGTGTGATTGGTAGTAGTCGATGACTGCACCGTCGCCCTTTGGCCGATAGCCGAGGTCCTCGACCGCGAGGTCGACAGCGGTTCTGGCGATATCGGGGTACGAACCGTCGAACTCTGCTCCGGCCAAGAGTGCTTTGACACCGAACGACGTCGAGACGAGGTTGGGGGAGTTTGGAATGGTTCTACGGGGACCGCTCCGCCCTGATGGGTGCTGAATTCTGTGTCTGTGGCTTCCACCGAACCCGCTGAATCCCGTCACCTGATGGTCGACGAGCCATCTCGTCAACGACTCGGCTTCGCGACGGTACAGTTCGGCATCCTCGTCGCCCACGAACGTAGACGCGAGTTGTGCGCGGGTTCGGTTTGCCATCGCGAACAACGCGATTCCTTTGAAATTTCGTCGTTGCTCGACCCGGAACAGTGGACGGACGTTGACCGGAGCGCGTTTGATGAACTCCTGAACGAGGAGGTTCAACACCAAGTTGTCTGGCAACGCCTGCAACACTCGGCTACTCAATCCATCACCGTAGTCCCAGCCGTTGTAATCGCGGTCTCGGGCGTACTCGAGGACGTCGTCGAGGACGTCTACGTACCGCTGGAGTCGCTCGACGTCGGCGTCGTTCTGGTACCGCTGTCGTGTCGTCGTGTTCTGATTCATAGTTGGAAGAAAATCGTGGTGGCGAGAAACACCGCTCTTGGAGGGTCGACTGAGTTGAACGTTGGTCGCAAGAGGCTTTGTTATACAGCGAATATCGACCGACGGCGCTATTGGTGTGAACACCGAAGACAGTTGTTTCGACCGTCCGGTCTGTGCGTCATCGGCTGTTTATCAACCGCCGACCCCCTATCGACGATCCGTCAGAACGTCCCGAACGGTCCCGCCACCGCGTCGATGCGTCACCATCAGTCACCTTCGCCTCGTTCGCTCATCCCGTGTACTGCCTGTTCGTCCGTCAGTTCGTGGTTCGATTGGGCCGGTGAACTCTGTCGACCACGTGATACGGAACCCTGTTCAGTCATCGGATACCCCGATTCCCGGTTTTGGTCCCCACTCCCATCCCCAGTTACCGACTTTTCTTCGAGGAACGTTTGATAATACTCACCGAGCGAACCGACCCACGCACCTCGGTCGAGCGCCGATTCGACGAGTTTGATGTACAGTTGGCGATATCCTGGGAACTCGTCTTCGTTGAAGTACCGAGGATGCCAGAGTGCCGTCATCACTGCCCTGTTATCTTCTGCTTCGTCGAGTAGCCGTTCGCACTCGTCCCACGCCGTTTCGAAATCCACGCCTGGGTCGGGGAGTGCGACTTCCATCAGCGTCAGCGGGAACACGACGAAGTCGTCGTCGAAGGGGGAGAACGGTTGGTAACCGTATTGGAAGCCGAACTCGGTGCTCATCCCGAGGCTCGCGTCGTACTTGAGGCCCAGGTCGCGATGATACTGCCACGTCTGACCAGCACGCCGGAGGTGATGTTGCCGGCCTCCGAGTATCTCGTGGCCCAGAACCGCTTCGAGTTCTTCTTTCTCGGTTCGGAGGCGGTCGATATCGTCACACGACCGGAACGACCCGTGCATTCCGACTTCCCATCCCTCAGCGTCGAGTCGTCGAATCACGTCTGTAATCGACTCGGCAGTGATGTCGTACCGACCGGCGTGTTCGAGCCAGTTCTTCAGGTCGAAGAAGTCCGACACCGAACCTGTCTCGAGGAGACTCGGTTCGTTGAGGAAGTAGAACGACGAGCGGACTCCGAGGTCACGTTCGAGAGCCATGATTTCCTCGAACTGCCAGTACGGGTTCTCTCGAGAGAGCACCGTCTGGAGGTGGTATCGGGATTGGTCTGTCACCGCGTAGTAGAGCCCTTGATACGTCTTGTACGGGCGGTCGACGTCGTGTGTCAGGCAGAGGGCGAACTTACTCATGGTCTGTTGGAACTGTCTGTGTCGTAGCCTCTCGTGAACTCCGACCGCCGAAGTCGTTCGAGAGTGCGTCGACGATACGTTCGGCGGCGGTTCCGTCACCGTAGAGTGATGGTTTCTCCGGGAGTGGTTCGGTCGATTGCAACGCAGTTCGAATCGCGTCGACGTCGGCACCGACGAGGGTGTTCCACCCGGCATCGACTGTCTCGACCCACTCCGTCTCGTCGCGGAGGGTGACACAGCGCTTGTCGAGGTAGAACGCCTCTTTTTGCACACCACCGGAGTCGGTCGCGACGCGCTCTGCGCCGTCGAGGAGGCGGACGAAATCGAGGTAGCCGACGGGTTCGACGAGCAGGATATTTTCGTCGTCCGTCACCGTCGCCCAGAGACCGGACGCTTCGAGCGCGTTCTTGGTTCGGGGGTGGACCGGGAAGACGACCGGTTTCCCAGCATCTGCGAGGCCAGTCATAATCGACTCCAACTTCGTTCGGTCGTCGGTGTTGCCGGCGCGGTGAACGGTCGCGAGGACGTACTCACCGTCTTGGAGTCCTAACTCGTCGAGAACCGTCGAGTGTTCTCGTGCCGTGCTTCGAGCCTGGAGGATGGCGTCGTACTGCACGTCACCGGTCACGTAGACGCCGTCGTGGATTCCTTCGGTTTCGAGCGTCAGGGCGGCCGACTCGGAGGGTGCAAACAGGAGGTCCGAACAGTGGTCGGTGAGGACGCGGTTGACCTCTTCTGGCATCTCCCAGTTGTGACTTCGAAGCCCCGCTTCGACGTGTGCCAACCGTGGTTCGCGCTTCGACGTCACGAGCGCCGCTGCGAGCGTCGAGTTCGTGTCGCCGTAGACGAGGACGACGTCGGGTGCTTCGTCGGCGATGACAGTATCGAGTCGCTGCATCATCTCTGCGGTCTGTGCTGCGTGTGTCCCCGACCCGACACCGAGGTTGTAGTCCGGTTTCGGGATGTCGAGTTCGTCGAAGAACACGCCCGACATCGACTCGTCGTAGTGTTGGCCGGTGTGGACGAGCACCTCGTCGTGTTCGCGCCGAAGTGCGTTCGACACTGGGAACGCCTTGATGAACTGGGGCCGTGCGCCGACCACGGAGAGGACTTTTAGTCGGGTCATCTGCGTGGCCCTCCACCGATGGTGTAGACTGAGTGGCCGATATCTCCGAGTGTCCCTCGTCCGTCGACCACGACCAGGTCGTCGAAGGCGGCCCAGTCGATGTGGTCGAACTCCTCGTGGGGCGTGACCACGACGACGGCGTCGAGCGTGTGACTCGAAAGGTCGGAGAGTGAGACGGGCGTCGCCCCGAACGAGGCCACCACGTCGTCGTCTAGCATCGGGTCGACCGCGAGAACTGTCGCGCCGTGTTCGTTCAATCGGTCGATGACACCTGCCGCTGGTGTCGCGCGTGTTTCGGCGACGCCGGGTCGATACGTGACCCCGAGGACAGCGACTGTCGCCCCGTCGAGAGTTCGCCCCGCGTCGGCCATCTCGTCACGGAGTGTGTCTGCGGTGAACGACGGCATACTGTCGTTGACCTCGCGGGCGGTCAGAAGCAACGGCATGTCGTCCGAGACGCGACTCGTGATGAAGTACGGGTACCACGGGATGCAGTGGCCTCCGACGCCTGGACCGGGTGTGTGAATGTTACAGTACGGTTGCGTGTTGGCCGCGTCGATAGCCTCTCGAACGTCGATACCGAGGTCGTCTCGCGCTCTGGCGAGTTCGTTCGCGAGTGCGATGTTGACGTCGCGGTAGACGCCTTCGAACAACTTCACTGACTCCGCCGTCGTCGCGTCGCTCACGGCGATGACCTCGTTGGACGTGATTTCGCCGTAGATGAGCGAGGCGACGCGGGTCGACTCTGCGTCCACACCACCGACGATTTTTGGGTGTGACTCGGTGATGTCTTGGAGCGCACGCCCCGAGGAGGTTCGTTCGGGACAGAACGCGACACCGAACTCCCCGCGTGACACGTCGCTGTTAGCTTCGAGGTGGGGGACGACGAGTCCACTGCTCGTCCCCGGTGGGACGGTGCACTCGACGACGACCACGTCGCCAGGGGCGAGGCCGGCGGCGATGCTATCGAGAACAGCCTCGAAAGCCGCAAGGTCCGGTTCGCGGTCGTCGGTCAGCGGCGTCGGGACGATGATGACGTGAACCGACGCTGTGTGGGCCGCTGCGACGCTGTCGGTCGTCGCACGTAGCGCACCGCGTTCGACCTGTTCGGAGACGAGTTCTGGTAACCCTGGTTCTTTCGCCACGTGACACTCGCCGTCGTTTATCGTTCGAACGACGTCGTCGTCGATATCGACGCCGACGACGTGTCCCGTCACGCTCGCGTACACCGCTGCCAACGGGAGGCCCATCTTCCCGAGACCGTAGACGGCGACCGGAACGGACCCCTTCCGGAAGGCCTGTCGCTGACCGGCAGGGGGGAGTTTGGCGTTGTAGAGCCCAGACCGAAGGTTCGTCATCGTCTCTCCTCTGGCGTTTCGAGTGGCCGTTCACTCTCGTGCGCTTGTGCTTTGATTCGCTGTGCGACCGCGATTGCACGGAGGCCGTCTTCTGCGGGAACGACGACCGGCTTGCCGTTCATCGCCGCATCGATGAACGACTCGAGTTCGAGCTTCAGTGGCTCGCTGGACTCTATCATCGGTTGCTCTATGACGACCTCGTGTCGGTATCGGATGTTCCCGTTCTCACGCAGATAATCTGGCCGGGACTGACGGAATATCTGGACCGACTGGTTCAGATAGTCGACGCGGATGAGTCGGTCACGCGCCGTGATGTCGAGCGTCCGGGTCTTCTGTTGTGTGAGCCGACTCGCGGTCAACGTCCCGACGACGCCGTTGTCGAAGGTCAACTGGGCCGTCGCGTACTGTTCGTCCGCAGTACTCGTCGCTGCGAGACTCGAAATCTCTGCGTCGACGAGCGAGAGGACGATGTCGATGTCGTGAATCATCAGGTCCATGATGACGCCGTCGTCGACAGCACGGTTCAGTGGCGGTCCCAGTCGATTCGCTGTAATCGCGATGGGTTCGACGTCTTCGAGGATTTTCTCGAGTGCGTGCACGGCGGGGTTGAAGCGCTCGATGTGACCGATTTGGAGCGTCACCTCGTTCCACGTGGCGAGTCCGGCGAGCTCTTCACCATCGGAGATGTCGTCGACGAACGGTTTCTCGACGAGAACGTGAACGCCTGCTTCGATGCACTGTCGTGCGACTGCCGCGTGGTAGGGAGTCGGGACGGCGATGCTGACGACGTCGACGTGGTCGAGGAGTTCGTCGATAGAGAACGACTCGGTGCCGAAGTCAGCAGCAACTGCTGCTGCGCGGTCGAGGTCGACGTCGGCGACGCCGACCAGTTCGACGTCTCTGAGTTCGGAGTAGACTCGTGCGTGGTTCGTTCCCATCGACCCGACACCGATAACACCGGCCGCGACTGGCGTCGTCACGTCACCACCTCGACGTACTGGGCGACTGTTCGCCCGACGCGCGTCACGTCGTCTTCGCTCAGTCCGGGGTGCACTGGGAGTGAGAGGACGTTCGACGCCGCTCGTTCGGCAACCGGTGCGGACACCATCATGTGGGCGTAGGGTGGTTGTTCGTGGACCGGTTTCGGGTAGTAGACGCCCGTGCCGATAGCTTTGGAGTCGAGATACGACTTCAGTGCGTCGCGTTCGACACCATCGCACTGGACGGTGTACTGGTGGAAGACGTGTGTTCGGTCCGCCGGAACGTACGGCGTCGTGACTGGAGCGTCTTCGAGGTACTCGGTGAGCATCGCAGCGTTCGCCTGTCTCGCCCGCGTAAACTCGGGGAGACGGTCGAGTTGCACGCGCCCGATGGCCGCCGCGATGCTCGTCATGCGGAAGTTGTGACCAACCTCTGCGTGGTCGTATCCGGAGATGCGGCCGTGGTCGACGAACCGTGCGGCCCGTTCTGCGACGTCTTCGTGGACGGTGGTTATCATCCCACCCTCACTCGTGGTCATGTTCTTCGTGGGGTAGAACGAGAAGCACGCTGCGTCCCCGAACGACCCGACACGCTGCCCATCGACTTCTGCGCCGTGGGCCTGTGCGGCGTCTTCTACGAGGAGGAAGTCGTAGGTCTCTGCGAGTTCCGTGAGGCGCGTCATGTCGGCCGGCAGTCCGTACAGGTGGACTGCGATGACTGCGTCGACCTGCTCTCCGGTTCGAAGTCGTTCTTCGAGGGCGTCCGGGTCGATGTTGTACGTCTGCGGGTCGATGTCGACGAACCCGACGTCTGCGCCGGTAAAGGTGACGGCGTTGGCCGTCGCGATGAACGTAAACGGCGTCGTCAGCACTCGGTCACCGGGGCCGATTCCGAGCGCGTGGAGCGCGGCGTGGAGGGCCGTCGTTCCGTTCGACGTCGCGACACCGTAGTCGGCATCGCAGTAGTCGGCGAACGCTCGCTCGAATCCTCGGACTTCGGGTCCGTCTGCGATGATGCCGCTTTCCATGACCGTCGCGATTCGGTCTAGTTCTTCGGTCCCGAGTTGCGGTGCTGCGATTGGAATCATCTCGTCGGTCATCGTCGGATCTTGTTTCCTCCCGTCAGCGGTGCTGGCAACTCGCGATGCACAGCGGGGGCACCGACTGCGAGTGTCCGAGGCGGTACGTCCTCGACGACGACTGCACCGGCGGCGACGAACGCCCCTTCTCCGATCGTCACGCCGGGGAGAAGTGTCGCGTTCGCACCGATAGAGGCGTGGTCTTCGATCGTCGGCCCGACGAGCTCCGACTCGGTGCGAACCGGGTACGGGTCGTTCGTCATCACGACGCCTGGGCCGACGAAGACGTCGTTACCGATGCGGGTGTTCGTGGGGATGTAGACGTTGGTTTGGATACTGACACGCGACCCGATGGTCGTCGTTCCATCGACGACGGTTTGGGTTCCGAGAAGGACCTGGTCCCCGATGTCGGTCTTTTCTCTGACGAGGACGTTGTGGCCGGTGACGAAGTCGTCGCCGATGGTCACGTCGGCGTAGATGACGCTCCCGGCGCGAATTCGGGCCCTGTCCCCGACGACGGGTGTTTTCCCGTCACCGTAGCCGATAGTGACACCGTCGTCGACGTGGGATTCGACTCCCAACTCGACGCTCATCGGCTGTTTCCTCCGGTGGGGTGGTCTCTTTCGAACGGGTGTCCCGTCTCGGAGGTCATCCGAGCCGGTGGTAAAATCATGGTATTCATAGTATTTTGGCGGGGGAGTCTGCCTGCCTTGCTGAAAATCAGTCTCGGTAATGGCTTTGTTATGGAGTGATTGCCGCCGAGTTTGGAGGGGTGTTCACCTCGTAACGCTCCGACGAATATCGTTTACAGAGCGCCTTACGAGGGCTAGTCCTGGCGACCCATCACGAACCCAGAGGAAGAACGCACTTCCGACTAAGAGGAGTTCGAAGACGATGAACACCCACGCTTCGGGTCGACGGAGGTAGACGAGGAATCTACTCAAGAAGTACCACGTCCTGTTGAACAGCCCGACTCCCGTCGACTCTGGTCCGTACGAAATCGGCCACATGAACGACTGGAGTGCACCGTAGTTCCCGAAGAAGAACCCACTGTAGAACAGGTCTGCAGGGATGTGCGAGAGATAGCCGATTGCGAACGCGACGCCGATGGTGGTCAGTCCGAACTGACGGGCGACGAGGGCAACGAGAATCGCGAATGGGACAGAGACGAACACCGAGTGCGCAACCGAGATGCCACTCGGGAAGATACTCAACGACCACGCGAGGGGTTTGTCTACGAGGTCAGGGAACTGCGTGCCGAGGAGTACTGCGAGCGCTGCTCCGCTGTCGAGTCGTCTGTCCGTCGCTCGTGCCCAGAGTGAGACGAGAATGTACCCAACTGCAAGGTGTTCCCACGGCCACATCTACGTGAAACCTCTGTCGTCGGCAATCAGGTGGTTTGACCAGGGGAGCTTCGCTGACCTGTGAGTCGATGTTCGCATAGTGTATTGGTGGGGATGGGGGTGGGGGTTGGGGGTGGGGAATCTGGTGATGTGCGGACGCTGCCGACCGCTCTGTGGGCTCACAGACGCCTCTCACACCACCCGCGTCGACGTACGCGTCACAGCGATAGAAAGGCGTATGGTCGTTTTGTTATGGCGACTGTAACAGAAATGCACCCCCTACTGGGTGGCCGTCGATGGATTAACCGGTGTGCGGGCTGCCAGTAGACGACGAATAACTACTCGGGCAGAAGTCGTCCCTCTGGGTAGAGAGTATGCGCTACCTGTTCTTCACAAATACGCCCGCACACGTCCACCTCTACAAATATGCGGTCAGAGAGCTCCAGCAGATGGGTCACGAGGTTCTCGTCCTCGGACGTGACTACGGGTGTACCAAAGACTTACTCGAATACTACGAACTGCCACACATAATCTACGGTTCGTGCGGGACGACGAAGTATTCGCTTTTCAAGAACTTGCCGTTCCACTACGTGAACATCTTCCGGGAGGTCCGCCGGTTCAAACCGGACCTCATCTTCGGGATGGGTGGGTACGCCGCCCACGCGGGTGCCGTCTCACGGACACCTGTCGTCCTCGTCATCGACTCGGAGCCGACGTCGCTCGACCACGTCGTCTCTCGTCCCTTCGCGAAGGCGATTCTGACGCCACACACCTTCGGAAAAGACCTCTCGGAGAACCACTACCAGTTCAGAGGGTTCAAAGAGACGGCGTATCTCCACCCCGACGTGTACGAACCGTCGGTCGATATCCGAGCGGAACTTGGCCTCGACCCCGACGAGAAGTTCGTCGTCGTCCGGTTCAACGCCTTTGGGTCACACCACGACGTTGGCCACCGCGGCTTCACCCCCGAACGCCGGGCCGAACTCATCGAGATGTTGAGCGAACACGCTACCGTGTTCGTCCTCGACGAGAGCGAAGAGCGACGTGACGGTGACGTCGACACCCGCCCGTTCGACTTCCACCCGGCACTCGTTCACGACGTGCTGGCCGAAGCAGAACTCCTCGTCGCAGACACACAAACGATGGTCACAGAGGCCGCACTCCTCGGAACACCTGCCATCCGTTCGAACTCGTTCGTCGGTGAGAACGATATGGGGAACTTCGTCGAACTCGAACAGCAGGGCCTCATCTCGAACGTCGAGTCGTTCGACGAGGTGATGGAACGAGCAGAGTCGTTGCTCACAGACCCCGGTACGAAAGCGGAATGGAGAGCGCGCCGAGACGCGTTCCTCGCAGACAAAGTCAATCTAACCGAGGTCATCGTTCAGGTCGCACTGAACTACGGGTCTGTGGAACCCATCGAGTCGCTCTCGAGACACACTGTGCCGGCGTGAGAATACCGGCGTGGGAACTCCCGAACGCGAATGAATCCACAGTTTCACTCCCTTCGACGTGACACCCACCCGAATTGGGAGCGTCAATCGACCCATAACTAACCGCCTGACAGTCCAAATTTCGGTACTGAATCGCACAGCGGAGACGCCTCTCGGCACACTTTCACTATGAACGACAACACCAACTCTACCAACGACACCACGAAGCTCCTCATCGTCGGGCCACGCGGGACCGGCGGCATCGACCGGTACATCACCGAACAGAAACGCTATCTGGAAGACCGGATGGACGTCCGTCTCTACACACGGTACACTGCACCGAAAGGAGAGGGACTGGAACGGGCCGTCAGGATGATTCTGTTCTCGATTCTGGCCGTCTTCTTGTTCCCATTCCAATCTCGCCCGGACATCGTCCACGTCCACTCCTCACACAAGTACTCGTTTTATCGCTCGGCGTTCTTCGTCCTCTATTCGGCCTCCGTCTGGCGCGTCCCCGTCATTCTCCACATCCACGGGTCTTCGTTCGACGAGTTCCTCGAAACGGACTCACTTCTCGTCCGCCGATTGCAGTCACTCGTCTTCGACGCCGTCGACGACGTGGTCGTTCTCTCGGAGTACTGGCGAGAGTTCGTCTCCCGACGCACTGACTACGATAAAGTTCACGTCCTCGCGAACGCCGTCGAGCCCTCGGAGTACGAGCCAACCTACCAGACAGACCCTGTCCACGTCGTCTTCGTCTCGAATCTCATCGAGCGAAAGGGAATCGGTGAACTACTCGACGCCATCGAGGCGCTGGAGACGATGCCACATCTCTCGTTCCACGTGAGTATCGGTGGCCGTGGCCCATTCGCCGACCGTGTCGAAGCCGTCGCCGCGGCGTACGACAACGTCGACTATCTCGGCTTCCTCTCGGAGTCCGAAAAACAGGACCTACTCGGTCGCGGAACGGTGTTCGTCCTCCCGACGTACGCCGAAGGGCTTCCGATCGCGTTGCTCGAGGGTATGGCCGGTGGAAACGCCATCGTGACGACGCCTGTCGGGAGTATCCCCGAAGTCGTCACTGAAGAACAGGGGATTCTCGTCACGCCCGGCGACGCCGAAGACCTGACCCAGGCACTCGCGCGCCTCATCGACAACCCCGACGACGCGGTTCGGATGGGTCGGGCGAACAGAGAACTCATCGAGTCTCGGTACTCGTGGGAATCGAACGCAGACAATCTCGTCGCAATGTACGCACAAGCGAACTAACCTCCTCTCCTCTCCTCTCCTCTCCTCTCCTCTCCTCTCCTCTCCTCTCCTCTCCTCTCCTCTCCTCTCCTCTCCTCTCCTCTCCTCTCCTCTCCTCTCCTCTCCTCTCCTCTCCTCTCCTCTCGGCCTCATTTGTCCAGTGGCTGCGAGAGAGCGACGGTACTCTTCAGAAAGTGCCGCGGGAGTGTGGGAACGGACGAGCGGCGAGAACACGTCCCCGAAAATTGAGTCGTTGGTCGGCTATCTCGGTTACCGACGCTGCCGACCGTGATTCAAGTGTCTGTGGGTCCGAATTGCTCGAGGAACTTCAACTGGTTGAAGTAGAGACGGTGTTCCTGCACTTTCCCGTCTACGATGTCGATTTTCCCCATGTACCGGGCCTCGACTTCTTGACCAGTCGGCGGTATCCCGGTGAACTCCCTCTGGTGTGTCATCGACATTTGTCCACCGTACATCGCTCTGTCTTCGGTCGAAAGCATGTCGAGAATCGTCACGTGAAAGTCGGGACCCCCCGACACGGCCGCACGGATGAACTGCTCGAGCCCATCACGGCCATGGACGACACCCCAGGGGCAGCAGGGTCGTATATCGAGAACGATTCCGAGACGAGGTCCGGTATCTTCACGTACTCTCGTTCGTTCGATATGCTCGCGTACTCTCTTACGAGTCGTTCGGTCTCGAGTGCGGTTTGTGTCATAACTCCTCACTAATATAGTTGACACACGTCGCGTTGGTATTGACTCACTGAAATTTGTGATGCGCTCTACTCACGATACGCCCAAAGCACACAGTTCACTTCAGAGGCGAAGAAACGAACGGACACTGAAACAAAGGCCGACGCTGTGCTGAACACACGAGACGAGTACGCGGAGTCGTCGAAAAAATGAACCGAACGGAGGCGTTCTCAGGCAGTTGGGGTCGAGTCTTCAGTCGACTGGACCGGGATTTCGGTCTCGGGACGCTCTTCTTTCCGGTCGACGTACTTCTGGAGCCAGAGTTCACCGGTGACGATGCCGGAGATAGTGCTCATGTGTTCTGCGACACCGGTCAGCTCTTCGCGCTGTATCCGGTGAATCTCGTCTGCGTCGAAGTAGGGTCGCTTCGCAGCAGCGTCGAGGAGTTCGTCGACGCGTTCGCGGAATCTGCGGTTCTCACGGTACCAGGTTCCGAGTAACGACCGGCCACCGTGTGCGTAGATGTCTCCGACGACCTTCTCACGAACCTGGTCGAACCCGGTGCTGGCGACGAACCCTGCGGCGTGTTGCCAGAGGGGCCGCTCCGGCGGGACGCGGGTTCGTTCGTACGGGATATCCTCGAGACCGGCGTCGAGACGGCGGACGAGTTCGAGTTTCGGGAACGACGTCCCTGCGGGGATGCTCCCGTTCGTGAACGGAATCGCTCCGATGCGGTCCGAGAGCGGGAGTCTGGTAACTGCTTCGAGGAACTTTCTGTTGGCGTACGGGACGCGGACCCCTGCTTGACTCTCGGGAATCGGGTTACTCGCGTACGTGAACCGCGGGTAGTAGTTCAGGAAGTAACAGTCCATCGCGGAACTGTACTTGTCTGGTTGTCCGGCTTTGCGGACTTCCTCGCGGAAGGACGTCATCGGGTCGAAGTCGGTTTCGAGCAGTCGCCGGGCGGTATCGATGTCGGTGAAGTGCTTGGCCCGGTAGAGGGCAGTCTCTGGAGAACCACTCAGTTCGATGGCAGGTCGAGACATGCCCTCTCCCAGTAGTTCACCCTGTCCAGCGGCTTCCATCAGCACGTTGGGCATGTGGTCGATGTCGAACACCGACGAGAGGTTGAGGAAGGTCGTTAGACCGAGCATACCACTCGTCAGTTGGACGGATTCGTCCAGGCGGTCGACGAGTTGTTCGGCGCTGATGAGGACGCGTTCGTTCTCGACACCGAGGACGTCCGCGATGCTCTTGGCGTGCTCGAGGTTTCGACCGTGGGCGGGGTTGGAGTCGTAGGTGAACGTGGTGAACTCTCTGTTTTGACGCAGTGCAGCAGAGAGCGACCTGCTGTCCAATCCTCCGGAGAGGAACAGACCGATATCACCGTCGACAGTCGCAGCCATGTCGGCGATGGCTTTCTGGTACGCGTCGACGAGGTCGTCGAGGTACGAATCGTCGGGACTCTGGACGAACGTGTGTTTCCAGTACTGCGTCACTTCTGGCGCGTTCGTGCCGTCGTACTCGAGGACGGACCCAGAGGGGAGGAAGTTGATTCCCTCGACGAGGGTTCGGTCTCCCCACACCTCACCAATCATCATGAGGTCGCTGACGGATTGCTCGTCGATCTGTGGGTCGTCGAGTAAGGACGTCAGCACACCGACTTCGGTACCGAACGCGAACGGCTCTCCGTCGATATAGAAGCACTGGCGAGTTCCCAGTTTGTCGCTGGCGATGACGACTCGCTCTGCGTCACCATCGATGGCGACGACGAGGAACGTCCCATCGACGTCGGGTAGGAGTGCTTCTGGGTCGTCCAGGACGTGTTCGAACAGGTCGTCGACACTGAGGCCGAGGTCGTCGAGGTTGGTGATGACGCCGAAGATTAAGCCAGCTCGGCCGTCGTCTTCCCAGGTCGTACACCCGTTCGGGTCTTTCTCACCGTGGTGGAGTACCGAGAGCCCGATTCCGTCTTTGTCGAATGATTCCGACTCGTACCAGTCTTCGTGGTGCAGTTGGGCAGCGCACGAATCGACTGATTGAGCGTCGAGGTGACCACCGACGAATCCCGTCATGGGCGGTCACCACAGTGGGTCTGTTCTGCAGCACGGATCGAAGCGGTTGTGGATGGCATCGATGTTCAAACCATCGACAGTAGTTCTCTTTGTTATCGCTGACCTATACGGCTCCGAAGCGGCATCGTATCCAGGTTAGATTGTGCGTATCCCTAAACAATCGAGACGTGTAGTGGGTCACCGGAACGCTTGTGTTTCGGCGTCGTCCGACACTGCTGTCTCGCGTCTCTGTGTCGAGATACTGTCTGCCCGTCGGACGCTCTCTGCTTCTGCCGTGGTGGTTCGTACTGCTTCTGCCGTGATGGTGATGGCTCGTAAGCTGTCGCGTCTGAACCCGAATAAAATCGATTACCTCGTCGCTCGCCTCGTTCCGACTGAACCGGTGTCGATTATACGACTCGCTCAGCTTGTTCGTCGTCTCGGTGTGACCCATCGCTTCCTCTCACCTCTGGGTCGGTCGGCCGAGCGGAACTGTCGAACACGTCTGGGGTGGTCCCTACCTGTTGCAGATGCTCGTTCAGTCGCTTGTCGAGAAGCATCGCACTCCCGAGCGCGAGGACGCCGCCGAATATTCGGATGACCGACCCAGATGGCCGACTCTGCTCGAGAACTCCTCGGCTGAATCGAACGACGCCTGCGAGGACGCTCAGAACGCCGATAACGTACGCGAGCACGGGTGCGTACTCTCTCTTGTCGAGGTACTTCACGCGAAGCCTCCAGACGAAGTCCTTGAGGAGGAGGAACGAGAGTCCAGGAACGAAACTCGAGTACCTGATGCCACTTTCTTCGTCACCGTATCGGGCGTACATTGGGACCGTCGCGACCCGTTTCTCGGCGACGTTCAGGTGAACGAGGACGTCGTTCAGGAACCCGTACTTGTCGTACAGGCGGTCGAGATCGAGTTCGGCGAGTGCGCTGGCCGAGATGGCCGTGTACCCGTTTTGCGGGTCACGGATGTGCCAGTAGCCACTGGCGATACGTGTCAACCCCGACAGGAGCGTGTTTCCGAAGAGTCTCCACGGCGGCATTCCATGCCAGTACGACGGCCCAGCGAGTCGGTCACCGACGGCGTAGTCTGCTGTTCCGTCGACCACGGGGTCGATAATAGTCGTGAGGATATCTGGGTCCATCTGCCCGTCGCCGTCCATCACGACGATGATGTCCATGCCGTCTTCGAGGGCACGTTGATATCCGGCCTTCACCGACGCACCTCGACCACGGTTCGTTGGGTGTCTGATAGCGACGACCCGTCCCGCCGTCAACTCACCACCATCAGCCGTCAATTGGGTGGGTTCTCGCGCTTCACTTCGGTGGTCCACGCTGTCGTTCACACGCGCTGCGTGGACAGTTATCTCTCGCCACGTCCCATCTGTCGAGTGGTCGTCGATGACGTACGTCCGGTCGACGAACTCGGGAATCGTGTCGATGACGGTTCCAACGAATCGTTCTTCGTTGTACGCAGGGACGACGACCCCGATGGTCTTATCGAGGTACACTGTTCACCTCCCGTGTGTCGATTGTCGTCCGTCGGTCACCGTACGGACTCACGACTGAGGCTAGTCGTACCTGCGGGGGCGAAACGAAGGACGGAGTAGATAGTGACATCGGTACTTACGTCCGTTCTTTGTACTGTTGGTGGCTTTGTTAGTCGCGACAATCATCTTGAAAAAAGTGAATGTCACAAAAAATTGAATGTAAAGAGTGGTCTATCAATTGTCTCTCAGAGAAGAATGTCTGCGACTCTGTCAAATGTATTTGTAACATCAGCAACGTCTGACAGTCAGTAATACTGGACAATCGGTCCGACCGAGTAGCGCACGGACATGGACGTGAAAATATCCTGTAGACCTCCGTCACAGCGTCCGTTCAGACAGGATGCCGAGAACAGAGCGACTCGGTTCGTATCGGTGTTCTCTCGCCTACTGAACGCCGTCTCTCCGAACTGTCGGCACGATTAGACGGTTAGTTACCGCTGAACGAGGACGGATTCTCCGTCGAGAAGTAGAGTCGGGGGAGTGTCGAGTCGAATCGAGTCAGGTTGGGACGCGCTGGCTCAGTCGGTGTTCATCTGGTGGGTGTCCGACTTCCCCAGCACGTCGGTCTTCTGGGTGCCTGAGGAAGGCGACGTGGACGAGGAAGTGAAGGAACGGTCCGGGGTCGTCGAGATGAAGGTAGTCGAATCGTGGTTCGAGGGCTATCGAAGAGGCCACCTCCCAGAGTACCTTCGAGAGTGCTGGCCGTTCGACGAGTGGTGAATCGTCGCTCACGACACTCCTGAGATGGTTGAGTTCACCCCACAGGTAGTGAGTTCCGGTCCCGAGATTGTAGCCTGGTGTGACGAGGTGTTTCTGTCCCGTCGCCACCAACCAGTAGTAGTAGGGAAAGTCCGCACCGCTCCGCATTGCCGATGGAACCGACTGCCAGAGCCGGGGATTCAGTTCGATTATCTTGAACTCTCCCGTCTCGGCGTCTTGGAGGTATTCGATACACGCCAGTCCATGCCACTGGAGGTGGTCGAGAAGTGCGCGACCGACGGCTTCGAGCTCTGGGATGTACACCGAGCGCCGATAGACACCACCTCCGCCCGTGTAGGAGTCACCGCGAATCTGGCGGTGTTGGAAGGTTGCAACTGCCTCTCCGTGGTCGTAGATGGCGCCGAACATGTACTTGTCTGCAGGAGGAACGTAGTCTTGGACGATAGGGTCGTGTTTCATCTCGGCCAGAATCTCACTCTGGTCTACGTCGTCACCGGGCCCGACGTGGACGACGCGCTTGATGATATCGTAGTCTTCCGGACCGAATCCTTCGACGTAGTCTCCAGTGAGGATGTTGAACCGTGGTTTGACGATCGAGGGGACCTCGAACTCGCCGACCTCACTGAGGAGTCGTGTTCGCGCCATCGGGACACCGGCCGCCTGTGCGGCATCGAAGAGGCGCCGTCTGTCGTGGACCGACTGGAGCATGTCGAACGGTTGAGCGACGAGTCTCGCGTACGCGTCGAATTCGTCGTAGTACTTCGAGAAGATGTACGCGTCTTCGGGACGAGCGGGCACGATTACCTCGACGTCGGGCCGTGCAGCGATACCCACCAGTGCGTCTTTGTAGCTGACGAGTCCGTCGCTCGGGGCAGGGATTCGAACGACTTCGTCACAGAACCGCGACGACTTGACTGGGGTGTCGTCGTGTTCGGACGCGACGACGGTCCGGATGCCGTTCTTGCCGAACGACCGAATAATCGCGTAGTTACCCGACGTAATGAGCACCGATTCTTTGTTGTCACTCCGCCTTAACATGAATAATTCGACACGTGATGGATGAATTAGTATGACTAAGCTAACCAGATTGTCTGTCGTGTGCCGACAAACTGAATTGTCTCTTTTCAGTGGTTGTCAGCGTCCCTAACGTGTCGCCAGCACAGACTGTCGGTTGGAGTCACTCACGTTCGATATTCACCTTATAACCCCGCTCGACCACCTGAAACTGGTAATATCGGGGGATTCGTCTCAGAATTCCTGTTGGTGAGAACTGCTAACAGAGGAGTTAAGCTCGTCTTACAGACACAGTTCGACGACCGCGTTTCGGTGGTGGCCCCGAGACGTGAGCGAAAACGAGTATGTTTGCCGAAACCCGTTAGCGGGGACCTGTGAAGGCCGTGATTAGAGTACGTCGTCGTCCAGACCACCGGGGTCGCCGGCGGTGTCGAATAGGTTGTTCTGGGCACTCTGGACGAAGTCCGATTGGACACCGCCTTCGTCGTCCATGGGGGCGCCGTAGGCGTCCATCCCCATGGAAAGGAGCTCTTCGACGGCCTGTTCTTCACTAATGAACTCTTCATCGACGAGTTGTTCGAATTCGACGAGCAGTTCGTCCGGGAGGTTGACCTCAACGACGGGCATACACCGGGGTTCGTGCTCAATGTACTTGAGCAACCGGGTGTGTCGAGGCTGTGTGCACGGCCACCATTGAGCGCGCCTGCACACCCGAAACGCTCGGTGTCGTGGCGGTAACCGCGTGTATTATCAACTCTCGTTCGGACTGTCAACGCAGACGACTGTGTGCGATTCGATACTCGGACACGGAGACATCGACAGAGGACCACGACGTGACACGTGACACGGACGACTCGAGAGGCGACGATTCGACTCCTCCAACGACGGATGGACTCGGGTGGCTTCCCGAGCGAATCGAACTCCCGAGTGAGGAGTGGGTCATCTATCCACCGGGAGAGCCACGTCCTGCAAACTTCGCGCTTCGCTTCGAAAAAGAAGTCCCGTCTGTCCTCGTCGGAACCGAGTCTGGTGACCCGCCGAGTGTCCACGTCCTCCCCCACCCCGGTGGACTCTCTCTCTCTGCCCGCTTTGGCGGTATCGTCGACGAGTCAGTCCGCGAGTTCGAATCACTGGCGTCACACGACCGGACGAAGCAGGTGGCTTCGTGGGTTCAGACGTGGGTCCGCCGCATCGACGAACAAGCAGAACGAGCACGTATCTGTTCTGCGTGTGACCCCGTCCCCAACGCTGGTAGTCGGGTGGCAGACGCACTCTACGAACACTTCGGGAGCGCCGACGCTGTCGCCGCCACCATCGTCGAACGGGACACCACCGCACTTCGTGCTGTCCCCGGCGTGGCCCAGCAGATGGCAGACCAACTCGTCGTCCACTACGGGAGCGACACAGAGTGGGATTACTACCGGCAGCGACACCACCGGGATGCGACACCTTGAGCCCCGAGAGGTGAGTCAAACGACGATTTGACTCTTGAATAGGGTTATTCTCTCAGCGGCCAACGTATGGCTATGTCACTGACACGTCGGAATCTCGTGCGTTCAACTGCCCTCCTCTCACTCGGGTTCGTTGCTGGGTGCCTGGGTGATGGGGGTTCGAACGGCGGAGGGTCGGACACTGACGACACGCCAGACTTTCCGGACACCACCGATACTGGAACTGACCCTGCCGGCGGAACCCGTCCGACTGGGACTGGTGGGCCGGGTATCTCGCTCACCGGGGTCGATGCGGTTCCCGACACCCCAATCGAACCGACGGTCGACGTCGTTCGAGACGTCGCCACCGACGACCACCCGCCACAACTTCAGATTACGTTGACGAACACGGGCGACGAGACGGTCGAAGTCGGTGAGGGACGAGCTATCTTCTTCCAGTACGTCTCCGACGACTCGCGCGAACTCATCTTGTTGCCCGCCGGTGAGACGTATCCCGCCGAACCGGGGTGCTGGCGACTGGACGAACCGATTGCGGTCACCGAAGAGTACCGAATCGAGTCGTTCGAACCAGGAGAGTCACGCTCGAAACTGGTCGACCTCTACGGGGCGGCCAAAGACGGCGGAGAAGACAGTTGCCTCCCAGTCGGTGTGTTCCGATTCGGTACGACGTACACCGTCGGCGGCCTCTCTGGTGGAGACGAAGAACGGACAGACGCCCAGTGGGGCTTTTCGCTCTCACTCGAATAACGTCTCGACGAGTGCAACAGTGTCGACGCTGATTGCTGTTTTCGGACGGTGCCCTGAGTAACTACCTCCTGTTCGGGCGCCCCTCGTGGACGGACACTCCCCTGTCTCACCCGAGGGATAGCGTGATATCGATTTACTCCTTGTACTCAGTGTAATGAACGCCTTCCGAACGGGAGTTGCCGTGCTTGCACTCTTGTTGCTCGCGGTCCCTGTGGCCGCACACGTCCCGAGCTTCCCCGTCGACAACACGACGCCAGAGCGGGCAGTAGCCGTCCCAGACCCGGTCAAGTCGTGGTCGTTCTACGACCGTCTCGGCGCGGGCGAGGTGAAGTACTACCGAGCGTCGTTGGACGCCGGCCAGCGGTTGGAAGTCGGAACGTTCACACCGCAGTCGGGCGCGTTCACACCATCTGTCGTCGTTATGAGTCCGTCTCTGAATGCCACCGACGACGTCCCTGCGGGGGTAACCGTCCCCGACGGAATGGGTGCCGTTGTCGTCGAGGGAGAACGGCCCACGAGCGCGACGTACGAGCCCTTTGCACCGTCTGCCAACTATCAGACGGCCCGCGTCACCATGCCTGTGGAGGAAGAGACGACGTATCTGGTGGCAATCTACGAACCAACGGGCCAGTCAGGCCCTGCTGGCGTCACACTTGGCTACACTGAATCGTTCTCGCTCGTTGAGTACGTGTCAGTCCCGTTCGACCTCGTTCGGACACATCTCTGGGAGGGGCAGAATCTGTTCGTCGCAGTCGGTCCACTCTTCCTCGTCGTCCTCGGTGGACTCGGGTTCCTTCGTGCTCGGTGGGAGCGCGCGTGGACCAACGCTCCTGTTCGTGTCCTTCTCGCTGTCGCTGGACTCGTAATCGTCGGGAGCGGGGTGAATACGCTCGCTCAGATGGTGCTCGCGGTGTTGCGGACCGGTCCGACCTCCGCTGTACTCGTCACTGCGGCGTTCGTCGTCGTTCCACTCCTGTGTGGTGGGTGGGTCCTGTGGCTTGCACTCCGTGACGAACCCACCCTGACCATGGGTACTCGTGTTGGACTCCTCGTGTCCGGCACCCTCGCGCTTCTGACGTGGGCCGGTTTCATCGTCGGGACCGTGATTCTCGTTGCTGTCGCAGTGACCCCAGCACGGTTCGTTCGCGACCAGTGACTCCAACATGGTTCGTTCGCGACTAGTGACCCACGCAGTTCGCTCCGCGTCAAGACTCGGGGTAAGCAGTCTCGGCGCGACCTCTCACCACGTGTTCGGACACTCACCACGTATCGGCCGCTTCCAATAGTCTGCTCGTGAGTCTCTGTTCGAGCGGACTCGAAAGTGGTTGGAGTCGGAACCGTACACTGGACGCGATGGTATTTCTTGCCTGATAGTCGCTGCCGAACACAACGTGTTATCTAGATGAACACTTATCCACGATGCGAGCGTCTAACTGTCGGTATGAGAGCAGCGCTATACCACGATAGAAAAGATATCCGTGTCGAAGACGTCGACGAAGGGTCCGTCGGAGACGGACAAGTCCGAGTCGACGTCGATTCGTGTGGAATCTGTGGTTCAGACCTCCACGAGTACACTGCCGGCCCAATCTTCGTCCCTGTCGGCGACCCGCACCCACTGTCACGGGAGACAGCACCGATTCGAATGGGACACGAGTTCAGTGGCACTGTCTCTGAAGTCGGTGCATCGGTTACGGGCCTCGAGGTTGGCGACGCAGTCGCCATCAACCCAATTCTTAGTTGTGGTGAGTGTCGACAGTGCCGGGAAGGGAACTATCACATCTGTGACTCGATTGGGTTCCTCGGTCTCTCCGGCGGGAACGGTGGATTTGCAGAGAGTGTCGTCGTCGACGAACACCACGCCGTCCGACTCGGCGACGACGTTCCACTCGAGTACGGTGCGTTAGTCGAACCACTGGCCGTTGGATTACACGCCGTTCGTCGGTCGGGATTACAAGCCGGTGACTCCGTCGCAGTCTTCGGAAGCGGACCAATCGGCCTGTCAGTGATACAAGCCGCACGAGCGGCCGGTGCCGGAACGATATACGTCTCCGAACCGCGAAAGGCGCGCCGTGAGCGCGCAGCGGATTGCGGTGCCGACGAACTCATCGACCCGTCGAGTACGAACGCCGTCGAGTACATCACTGAAGCAACCGGTGGTGGTGCCGACGTGACGTTCGAAGTCGCAGGTGTCGAAGCTTCGTTCAACGACGCGATTCAGAGCACGAGACCGAGCGGGACGACGACGATCGTGAGTATCTGGGAAGGCGAGGTGAGTACTCACCCGAACAACCTCGTACTCGGTGAGCGGACAGTTACGGGAACACTCGCCTATCTGGGCGGTCCGCGCTCTGCTGAGGAGTACGGAATG
Organism: Haloferax marinum; assembly: GCF_009674625.1. GTDB lineage: Archaea > Halobacteriota > Halobacteria > Halobacteriales > Haloferacaceae > Haloferax > Haloferax marinum. Next base: position 153,650 of record NZ_WKJQ01000002.1, read on the forward strand.
GTGATAGAGATGCTCGCCAACGGCCGAATCGACCCCGAGCCGTTTATCACCGGCCGAATCGGCCTCGAAGAACTCGTCGAAGATGGCTTCGAACAACTCCTCGACCCCGAGAGTGACCACGTGAAAATCCTCGTCAAACCGAACGAGTAACGCACGTCGTCGAACCGAACGAGTCACCCTCGTCGCCGAATCGCACGAGTCACCCTCGTCGCCGAATCGCACGAGTCACCCACGTCGTCGAATCGCACGAGTCTTCCACGTCGCCGAATCGTACGAGTCATCCACGTCGTCGAACACGAGTCGCTCGGTTCACTCTCGTCGGTTTTTGGGAGGAACAGCAACCTCACCAGGGCACAGTATCATATTACAGGACGAGCGTAGACTTTCTATGGCCGCGAACTGTCTCTCGCTTCGGGTGGGTCACGAATGAGTCACCCCGTCCGACTCGGCGTCGACGTCGGCGGTACGTTCACCGACGTCGTACTGTCGACTTCCGACGGTGAACTCGTGACTGCCAAAGTCCCGACGACCGGCGACCAGAGCGTCGGCGTCGTCGATGGAATCGAGAAGGTCTGTGGAGACGCCGGCATCGACCCGAGCGACGTGGACACGTTCGAGCACGCGATGACTGTCTCGGTCAACGCCCTCCTCGAAGAAGACGGTGCGAAGACGGCACTCGTCACGACCGAGGGGTTCCGCGACGTTCTCGAAATCGGCCGACAGGCGCGGCCCAACCTCTACGATATCACGGCCGAAAAGCCCACACCACTCGTCCCCAGACGCCGACGGTTCGAGGTGGCAGAACGGGTGACCATCGATGGCATTCGCACCCCCGTAGACGAACGGGACGTCGCCACCCTCGCAGACGCGATTCGTGCGACGGGGGCAGAGAGCGTCGCTATCGGTCTCCTCCACGCCTACCAGCACCCAGAGAACGAACAGGTCGTCGCCGCCGTCCTCCGCGACGAACTCGACGTTCCGGTCTCTGCGTCGCACGAGGTGTTGGCCGAGTTCCGCGAGTTCGAACGAACCTCGACGACCGTCGTCGATGCGTACGTGACGCCCGTCATCGACGCGTACCTCGAGCGACTCGAAACTCGCGCGGCAGAACTGGGCGTCCCCACACCCCGAATCATGCAGGCAAACGGCGGTATCGCTCCCGTGAGGTCGGTCCGAGACCACGCGGTGACGACGACGATGTCCGGCCCTGCCGCCGGTGTCGTCGGCGCGGCAGAGGTCGCTGGAACTGTCGATGTCGACGGCCTCGTGACGTTCGATATGGGCGGCACGTCGAGCGACGTGAGTCTCGTCCGCGACGGCGAGATCGCCCAGACGACCGACGCCGAAATCGACGGTCGCCCGGTCAAGACGCCGATGGTAGACGTGGAGACGGTCGGTGCCGGGGGCGGGTCGGTCGCGTGGGTAGACACCGGTTCTGCGCTTCGCGTCGGTCCGAAGTCCGCCGGTGCCGACCCAGGACCAGCGTGTTACGGTCGCGGTGGGACCGCCCCGACTGTCACCGACGCGAACGTCGTCCTCGGATACATCGGCGCGAGTTCGGCACTCGGTGGCGAACTCTCGATAGACGAACGGGCGGCCGAAGATGCGCTGTCGTCACTCGCTGACGAGACCGGTTTGGACAGCGCCGTCGACGCCGCGCGTGGCGTCTACCGGGTCGCCAACGCCAACATGGCGCGTGCGATACGGTCGGTGACGGTCGAACGCGGTCACGACCCACGGGGATTCGGCCTCGTCGCCTTCGGCGGTGCAGGGCCGATGCACGCCGCCGCACTCGCTGAGAGCCTCGGAATCGAAACCGTCGTCGTCCCTCGTGCCTGTGGCGTCCTTTCGGCGTACGGATTGCTCGCCGCCGACGAACGACACGACACTGTGCGGACGGTCCGAACTCCACTGGGCTCACTCGAGACGGCGGGCATCGAGCGTATCTACGGCGAACTCGCCTCCGACGTACTCGAAGACGTATTCGACACCGACGCAGCAGTCGTCAGACGTACCGCCGACGTACGATACGTCGGCCAGAGCTTCGAACTCACCGTCTCCGTGCCGGAGACGTTCGACGCGGACGAGGTCGCCGGCCGCTTCCACGACGCCCACGAACGAGTCTACGGGTATCGAATGTCCGACCCCGTCGAACTCGTCAACGTCAGAGCGTCGGCAGTCGTCGAACGCGACGCCCCACCCGTCGTCTACCGAGGTGGGGACACCGTCCGAAAAGCGACTCGAGAGGTCGTCTTCGGCGATGGTCTCTACGAGACACCGGTGTTCGACCGCGACACGCTCCCAGCGCGCGCCGACGTCTCTGGTCCGGCTATCCTCGAACAGGACGAGAGCACCGTCGTCGTCCCGCCCGAGTGGCGTGGAATCGTCGAGGCCGACGGAACCCTGGTCTTGACGCAGAGGGGTGAGGGCGAATGACCGACATCGACCCCGTCACACTCGAAATCATGCGCAACCAGTTCGAGAGCGTCGCCGAGGAGATGGGGCAGGTCCTCGTCACCTCGTCGTACTCTCCGAACATCAAGGAGCGCCGCGACTGTTCGACGGCGATGTTCGACGCCGAGGGCAGACTCGTCGCACAGGCCGAGCACATCCCAGTCCACCTCGGTGCGATGCCGGAGGCCGTCGAGACCGTGCTCGAATACGACCCTGTGCCCGGCGACGTGTTCGTCCTCAACGACCCGTTCGAAGGGGGACACACCTTCCAGACGTGACGATGGTGTCGCCGCTCGCTATCGACGGCGAGATACTGGGATACGCTGTCTCGCGTGCTCACCACGCCGACGTCGGCGGGATGACCCCCGGAAGCATGCCCGCTGGAGCGCGCGAAATCTACCAAGAGGGACTTCGACTTCCGCCGGTCCGACTCGTCGAGGCGGGCGAACTCGACGACGACGTCCTGTCTATCATCTTGGCGAACGTTCGAAACCCCGGTGAGCGCCGTGCCGACATCCAGGCGCAGATAGCCGCGAACGAACGAGGTGGGGACCGTCTCTCGGACCTCGTGGGCGAACACGGTGTCGAACGCGTTGTCGCCGCCTTCGACGCTGTCCTCGATTACTCGCGAGAACGTGTGACCGCCGAACTCCGTGAACTGCCAGACGGTGAGTACCACGCCCGCGACGTTCTCGAAGGCGACGGCGTCACCGACGACGATATCTCTATCCACGTTTCGGTCACCATCGAAGGCGACTCTCTCAGTGTCGATTTCGACGGCACAGCACCACAAGTCGCTGGCAACGTCAACGCACCGCTCGCAGTGGCCAAGAGCGCCGTCTACTTCGTCGTCCGGTGCGTCACCGACCCCGAAATCCCCCGAATGCGGGCTGTTACGACCCAATCGACGTGTTGGTCCCCGAGGGGTCGCTCCTCAACCCGTCACCTCCTGGCGCTGTCGTCGGTGGTAACGTCGAGACGAGTCAACGAGTGACCGACGTGGTCCTCACCGCGCTCGCAGACGCCGCGCCGGAACGCGTCCCTGCGCAGGGACAGGGAACGATGAACAACCTCACGATAGGAAGCCGAACCGGTGGCGACGGCGGATTCACCTACTACGAGACCATCGGCGGTGGGTTCGGCGGGCGAGCGACCGGTGACGGGATGGACGGCGTCCAGGTCGGGATGACGAACACGCTCAACACACCTATCGAAGCGCTCGAAGCCGAGTACCCGATGGTCGTAGAGGAGTACAGTCTTCGCGAGAACAGCGGAGGTCGTGGGCGATACCGCGGCGGACTAGGTCTCGTCCGTTCGGTCACTGTCGAGACGGACGCGACAGTCTCACTTCTGACCGAACGCCGGCGTGTTGCTCCGAAGGGAGTCGCCGGCGGCGAAGACGGGGAAGTCGGGAAGAACGTCGTCCGGGCTCCCGACCTGTCCGACGATGGCGACGAATCCGAGTCGGTCGGAGACGAAGACGCGTTCGTCGTCGGGTCGAAGGTCACCCGTGACGTGCCCGCCGGCACGACTGTAACCATCTACACGCCCGGCGGTGGTGGATACGGTGACCCAGTGAGACGTGCTCGGGAGGCCATCGAACGCGACAGAGCAGACGAAAAGATGGAGTGAACGGTTTCAGTAAAGGGTGGTCAGATTTCCCCGCTGTTACGTATCGCAGTATTCAGTTTACCATCGCCTGCTCGGACGCCGCTGTTCCGTCGGCGTCGAACACGGCGGCCAACTTCTCACGCATCGCCCGTCTGCGGAACGACCGACGTCGCTCCTCCGAGAGATAGTTCGACATGACGACGTCGGCGCTCTTCGACCCCTGGTCGGCCGCCACACCCTCCAACTGTGAGAGCATCTCTTCGACCGCTTCTTGATACGCTGTGTACCAGAAGCGTCGGCAGAGTTTTGCAGTCGGTGTCTCGCCGTCGACAGTGACGCTGGCGTCACGCGCGAGGCGCTTGAACCGTCGATTGACAGTCTCGCGGGCGATGTGCCCCGTCGAGGAGCGAGACGATGGAAAGAGTGCACCGTTCCACTCGTCGTTCGAGAGCGACTCGATGCGCTCGGCGACGGCGTCGACGCCGTAGAGCAGCGCCACCGTCCCTGGTCCGTTCTTTCGCTCCTCGAACGAGATGTGCGGGTCGTCACCCGTCAGTGTGAGTTGCGATGCGTCGAGCGACGCGAGTTCGTTCGGCCGGAGCCCCCACCCGGCGAGTCCGAGTACGAGCAGCCGGTCTTCGAGGTCTGTCGCGGCGGTGTACACCGCTCGGACTTGCACGGCGGTCATCGTACGGTTGTCTGGTTGTCCTTGCTCCCAACGGAACTGTTTGGCGGCGTTTTCGACGGGGTTGTACCGAGCACGCCGGAAGTCGACGAGGTAGTCGTAAAAGGCACGAACTGTCTGGAGATATTTGAGCTTCGTCCCGTCTGTCGCGAGTTCGTCGTCGAACTCGTCTAAGACTTCGAGACAGCGTGTAATCTCGTCGGGCTCGGTGTCTCGGTCGTCGAGGCTCGTGAGGAGGTCGGCGTCTCCGTGGAGGTCACGATAAACGCGAGCGAACCGTGCAAGATGCGTTCGCCGGGTTGGGATGGTCGAGTCTGCAAGCCCACGACGGGATTCGAGCACGTCGAGGTACGACTCGAATGCCTCGATGGTCGTGTCGTCGTCGAGGTTCCAGTCGTACCCTTCGTCGGCCGTGTCGTGACCGAGGCCGACGACGTCGACGAAGAACTGACGCGGTGTGAGGTCGTGCTTTTCGCGTAACGCGTAGGCGATTCCCGACCAACCGTGGTCGGTCAACCACTCGTACGTCGGCACGTCGCGCGTTGGGTCCATCCCGTCGCGGTCCATCGCCGGTGCGATGGTGTCCCAGTAGAACGACTCGAGTTCGTCGAGCGACTTCCGCGACCAGTTCACGTGGGACCACCTCGGCCGTGAGCTACGTATCGGATTTCGGGTCCCATCGGTATGGTTTCACGGCGTCGCGGAGAGGGATTAATACTTTCTCTTGGACGGATGGGTGCCTCCGTCGTGAGTCGCTGACGTGGTGCCGAAACAGGCCACTCTCGGTCCGATAGCGTCCCATAGTGGTGCGGGCAGACGTGAGGGTTTCAGAACCTGGCTGTAGTTCACAAACACGACAATACCAATTTAAAATATTTGATTCACGACAACAACTCGCTCGGGCCGTTTACCACTACCAAAACTTTGGCGACGGCCTTCTCCCAGGTAGACACGTGGCCGTCTGGCCCAGAAGGTGACTGTGTCGTTTTGGGCCGTGGCCGCAAAATCTGAATTGAGTAACCTCGTTGCAGAAACAAGGTTCCTGGCTACCAGATGGTTTATGAGCGTTGGACAGGGAAGGGAACCGTCAGTAAATAGAATAGCTATGCTATATTATCTGGTAGTATGGTATTGTTAATATTGGACAATAGCGTTTGTTTCTCAGCCTGTGTAGACGCTCGTTCCCTCGTGGTCGGGAGTCGCGTGGCTGGGGGAGTCGTTCTAATCGAGTGCGAGACGAACAGTGCCCGTTGCTCTAGCACTGTTCTGGACGCACCGACGGACGAAAATAGAAACGCAATCGAAGGCAGCCGAGTCTCGCCGATCGACCACTCGGTCGGTGATCAGTCGTCGGTGGGCGTCGGGTTATCACTCCCTGCCTTCGACTCTCCGTCGTAGGTGGTGAACAGTTCTTCAGCTGAATCGTCGTACCGGTTTTGGAAGTACTCCTTCGCGGCGACGTACGACGTATAGCAGATGACGAGGAAGAACAGGGTAAACGGAAGTGCCAGCACGGGTGAGAAGGACTCGATGGCACGCGCACCCGGCAGTTCGAGCGTCATCACGCCGAGGAAGGCGAGGACGAGGCCCCACCACGCACGGTTGCGAGCGTTCGGTTCCTCGTCGCCGATGTTGATGGACGACAGCATGAACACGGCCGAGTCGAGCGAGGTGAGGAGGTAACCTGCCAACACGAGGACGAAGAGCACGCCGAGAATCGGCGTCAACGGCGTGATGTTGATGGCTTCTGCGAGTGCGGCAGGGATACCGTTCTCGGACAGTGCAGTCGAGATTGGACCTTTGTTTCCAGGGGCCAGTGCCCACCCGGCGAGGATGCTGTGTTGAATCACCAGGAAGAATGCTGGGGCGACACCGAGTACGAAGAACGTCTCGCGAATCGTCCTCCCCTTGGAGACACGGGCGACGAAACTCCCGGAGAAGATGCCCCACGCGGCCCACCAGGCCCACCAGAAGCTCGTCCACTCCTGTGCCCAGGTCCCCTCACTGACAGGACCGGTGTACAGCATCATACGAAGCATATTGTTCAGCCAGACCCCGACGGCGTCGATGCCGAGATTCAGGATGAACATCGTCGGACCGATGACGAGCAACATCGCGAACAGCAGGACGATGAGGCTGACGGTGATTCGGGCCATGTTCCTGATGCCGTTACGAAGGCCGAGCCAGACGTCGCCGATGAAGACGAGGCCGAGGGCACCGAAGAGACCGAGGGTCACCACCTCTGACCCGACGCCGTATACCGAACCCATGATGGTCGAGAGTTGGTTCCCGATGAACCCGAGTGTGGTTGCCAACCCACCGACGATTGCGACCATCGCGGCCAGGTCGGTAATCCAGTAGACTGCACCGTACTTCTCACGGTCGAGGAGTGGTTCGAGCATCGAACTGATCTTGTACTCCTCGGTTCCTCGGGTGTAGATTATCAGTCCGAAGGCGATGGCGATGGGCATATACCACGCGATGAGCCCTGGAATGATGTTGTGGAGGAACATGAAGGCGAGAGCCACGCTCTCGATGGGTGCGCCTGCGATTGGAACTGGGTTCGGTGGACTGTTGACGATGTAAATCGGCTCTGCGACTCCCCAGAAGATAACCGAGGAGGCAAAGCCAACCGTGAACACCATCGAGAACCACGAGTAAACGTCGAATTCGGGTTCTGCGTTTTTCCCTCCGATTCGAAGCCTCCCGTATCGTCCGAACGCGAAGAACAGCATCACGAGCGAGAGGATGAACCCGAGTGCGATGAACCACCACCCGAAGTTCAACAGCACGAAGTCGAACGCGGAGTTCATCGTGTTACTCAGTAGTTCTGGCCTGAGTGCACCCACACCAGCTAGCCCGACGACCAGCCCGATTGTGAGGAAAAACAACCCCCGTTCAGATCGATTCGCCTCTTCCAACCCTAGTGTGTGCCAGAGTCTCATGACAGATAGTGACATATGTTCAATATCCCTTAAAATTTACGGGATTTATAACTATTGTTGATTGGGTACTTTTGACGGAGATCTCTGGACCTAATTCAGGGTGGCGCTCGGTTTCCTGTCTCATCTCCGGTCGAATCTGCGCACGTCGAAATACCGATGGTGCCTGACGAGAGCTACTCTCTACTGGCGGGTTCGACGACCACCTCTCACGTCGTGGCATCGGCCGACGCTGACGCTCACAGGTGTGAGGAGGGACAAATAATCTCGACGAGTGGGTTACTCGTCTTCGTTCCAGTGGTCGAACAGTTCTTCTTTGGTCTCGACGTCACCAGACGGGAGTGCGTGGTTGATGACGTAGGACCCCTCTTCGTGGTTGTTGTCCCACATATCCTGGTGGGCTTTGGGAGCGTCTTCCCACGGCGTCAGGTGCGTCTGTGGAACGTCGAACACGTCGAGTTCGATCTCCTCGTTCATCTTCCACACCTCGTAGGTGTTCTTCATGTGGGTGCCGAAGATCTCCGTCGTGGGCATGAAGATACGCCGCTGGCGCATCCACACCTGCGGTGCGTAGAAGGAGTAGCGGTTGCCTCGCATCTCCTCGGAGAAGACCACCGACCCCTGATAGGGGGCAGAGAGCATCGTCGAGACGGTGAGTGTGTTCTGTCCGGCGCGCTCGAAGACGACGTCCGGGTTGCCACGGGGGTTGTTGGGTGTCGCGAGGAACTCACCCGTCGCGATACCCAGCGGCTTGAACATCTTCCCCATGTACGACCCCACTGCCGACGCGAGTTCGTCCGGTTGGGATGGTGCCGGGAGTTCGGGGAGTGTATCGAGATACTCGAAGCGGTCACTCTGTTCTTCTATGGCTTCGAGGCTCACCGCCCCTTCGACGTCGTACTCCGATTCGACGTACTCTGCTTGTGCGGCCGTGTCAGTCAACACGGCGACACGTGCGTTTCGTTCGAGGCCAGCTTCGATGGCATCTTCGCCGACGTCGTCGTACGTCCCTTCGATGTCCTCTGGGGTACCGTACCAAACGAGGAGGCCATCTCCCGCGTTGAGCCCTGCACGGGAGTAGACGTCGTCAGGGGTGGTTGCTTCGCCCTTCCCCATGAAGGCCATCTCGTAGCCAGTCGAGGCACCGAAGAACGTGAGTCTGCCGCCCTCGCCGAGCAGTTGATACGAGCGAGAGAACGCCTCGGCCCCGGCGTGGGAGACGACGTAATCCGCGAGTTCACCGTCGTTCTTCTCGCGGAACTCTTCGAGGAGTGGTTCGCCAGCGGCCTCCCAGTCGTCCCACTCGTCGGGGTCGTTCGGTACCATCCGCATCGCGTCGACGAGGTCCGCCTGTTTCCGATTAATCGTCGCGTCGGCACCGTTTTCTTTCGCCCGCGCTGCTCGTTCGTCACTGGAGACCAGTCCGGTGATGTCGAGGTTTCGACTCTTGGCCATCTGCACCGCGTCGCGACCGGTTCCGGTCGATGCACCTTCGACGAACAATCGACTTCTCGGTTCCACGTCGAGCGTGTTGAACAGTGCTCGGTAGATCGTCCCCATCGTGAGGATGTAACTTCCGGCTTTCGCCAAGTCGAGGTTCTGCGGGGGTTTGAATAGCTGTGTCCCCTGTGCGACCATGAACTGTTGGTGGGAGCCATCCGGCGTCTGATATCCCTGGATGGTGAAGTCCGAATACATGGGGTCTCGACCAGCCTTCGGGTCGAGCGCGTCGAACTGGCCGGCGTACACGTTCACCATGTCTCCGACTTCGATACGGCCCTGCTCGTCGAGGCCGTCGCCGGTTTCGACGACGAGTGCGAGACCACCCGACCCGGTGATGTGCCAGTCTCGGTCGTGCTGTTGGAATGTCGAGACCGGAATTCCGGTGACGGCCCACGCGTCGTTGTAGTTCACCTCCGACGTGAGCATGTACAGCAAGGCCTCGTTTGGTCCGGGGTCTTCGACCGGAATGACGATCTCCTTCTCTGCGCCATCCTCCACGGGTTCGCCATGGTCCGGTTCGCCAGTCTCGTCGTCAGCGGTGATTCCCCACGCGAACTGGTAGTCCGGAATCTCGGTCTCTCCGGGTTCGATTGCGGCGTTTCGAGGGAGCAGTTCTCCGTTCTCGATGAGTTCAGATATCGGTGCGTCGCTGGTTTCGACTGGTGGTGTCAGCTCTGTCATGGTCGGTCTCTGTGGTCGCTGCCACAGATAGTGATTCGGAACTTACACTCGATGATTATAAAAGTAAGTTTCGACAGCTGTCTAAGACGTCACTCCGTCAGATGGGACTCGACTAACCGATGGAAGTGGTGGACTGCGTGTTCGTTTGGACCGAGGCGGCCCTGTGCGAGTGCGCCCGAAGAGAGGCCCTCGAACTGGCGTTCGACGAGTTCGAAGTCCTCGGCTTGTAGCTGGTAACTCGTCTCGATAATCTCCTCGCGGTCAGCCGTTATGTCCTCGTCTTCGAAGTAGTAGTCTGCTCGAAGCACCGTCTGTGTGGTGCTGAGTGGGTCGATGCTGTAGACCGCACACCCGTTGCCGGCCTCGTAGATGTTGATGGTCGTATTCGGCCAGATGAAGTAGAAACACGTCTCTCCGACCTCCTGTCGCTCGTCGTCGAGAATCGGTGCTCGCTGGGTTGAGTAGTACTCGTCCAACTCGATGTCGTACTCCTGCATATCGACTGACCGGACGAAGTCTGGATGGTTCGCGTGACAGTGGTCACACTCCAGATAGTTGCTGACCATCACCTTCCAGTTGCAGTCGAGTTCCTTCTCTCGTGTGTGCGCCAGCGTGAGTCCTCCGACGTCGTACGATTCGAGCCCATCGGACACTCCTGTCACCATCTCCGCGAGTGGGTCTGGGTCGGCAGCGAGGCTCACGAAGACGAACGGGCCGAGTGCTTCAGCGTGAACCGCGTGGAGACTGTTCTCCTCAGCGTCGAATCCGTCGACGTCCTCGTCTTCGAGTGCTGGGTTTCGAACGGCGTTCGCGAACTGTGCAGGGGTGCTACAGAGCGCCCCGTCTTTCTCGAACGTCCACGAGTGGTACGGACACTGGATACGGGTCGCGTTTCCGCATCCCTCGAGTAGTTTACTCCCGCGGTGCGGACAGACGTTGTCGTACGCCTGCAACTCGCCGTCGTCGTCACGGATGACCACCACCGACCGCCCGGCGACGTCGGCGGTGAGATAGTCCCCCGGCGATTCGAGTTGGTTCGAACTCCCGACGTACTGCCAGGATTCAGTGAAGACGTTCTCCAACTCGTCTTCGAACACGTCCGGGTCGGTAAACGCGGATGCCGGCAACGCGTTCATCTCCTCGAAACTCTCCGAGAGACTCGCTGTCTCACTCTGGTTCCACTTCGCCATGTATTGACACAATTCGGCTATCTATCATAAAAAATGTGGTGCGAAATGACTGCTCACTGTGCGAGGAGGACGATCGCCCCGACAGCGAGGAGAAGGCCGCCAATCTTCGTCGGCTTTGCGGGATTGCCGACCACGACCAGGTCGTACACCGTGGTCACGAGGAAGTACAACCCGGCGATTGCCGCGGTGACGCTCCCGCCTCCCATCGAGAGAGAACGGTAGAACGCCAACGTACCGATTCCCATGGCGAGTCCTCCAGCGAGTCCGAAGACGATACCCCAGACTGAGTGAACCGAGGACGCCGTGTCGTGGCGAACCACGAGTACGATAGCCAGACCCGCGGCGTACGTGAGAAGAACGACGGGCGCAGCCTTGGCGTAGTCCAGTGCGTAAGTCGCCAGTATCGCCCACAGTCCCCACGAAACCATGGCGACCAGTGCGAAGGCGATATAGTTCGAAAACATGAGTGGATATCAGTGACCTGTTGTCAAATAATTCTACTTACTCGAACGGTGCTTTGCTCACTCTTCGGTATCCCTCAGGGTGATGCTGGCGTCGACGATAGCGGTTCCGTCTTCGTACGCGAACACCGGATTCAAGTCGAGTTCGGAGATTTCGGGATACTGTTCGACGAGGTCCGAGATACGAAGCAGAAGGTCGACGAGTGCGTCACGGTCGACGCCTGGTGTACCGCGCGCGCCGTCGAGGAACGACTGGCCATCGATTTCGTCGAGAAGACACTCTGCATCGTATTCGGTCACCGGTAGTGCCCGGAACGCGACGTCGTCCAGCACCTCGACGAACACGCCACCGACGCCGAACATCAACGTCGGTCCGACTTCGTCGTCGTCGACGACACCGACGATGAACTCTGTCCCTTCTTCGACCATGGGAGTGACGAGGACGCCTTCGACGTCTGCGTTAGGGTCGTACGCGTTCGCGCTCGTGACGAGTCTGTCGTAGGCCGCCTTCACGTCGTCGTCACCTTCGACGTTCAGTGCGACGACCCCCGCGTCGGTCTTGTGGACGATATCCGGTGAGGAGACTTTCATCGCGACTGGACCGTCGAACGCACTGGCGAGGTCGATGGCCTCGCCGGGTGTCGTGGCGAGTTCGAACTGGACGCTTCCGATACCCGAGTCGGCGAGTAACCGTCGGGAGTGGAACTCCGAGAGGGTCCCGGTCTCTTCGCCTTTCCGTTGGAGGACGTTCTCCGAGTGGCGCCCTCCGGTCGACCGGTCGTGTCGGAACGTGGACTTCTGGTCGCTCGACGTCAGATGGGTTCCGTACTCCACGAGTTTCTCGAGTGAGGACACGGCGGTGTCGATAGACCCGTAGGTCGGCACCCCCGCCTCTTCGAAGGCGGTCAGTGCTGGTGACCCCTGCGTGCCGTAGATACAGTGGACAGCAATCGGGACGTCGTACGCTTCGGTCAACGACGCGATGTCTCGTGCGACATCTGGCTCCTGGTCCGAGGTATCGTCGCCGGGGCCGTACGTCTCGTATGCTCCGAACGCGCCCGTCAGGAGGAGGGAGTCGACGTTCGGGTCGCTGACGATCGTTTTCGCGCACTCGTAGAATATCGAGAGGTCCCCTTCGCCTTGCAGGCCCATGATGTCCACCGGGTTCGAGAGGTTTGGTGCGTCTGGGACGAGTTCACGGAGTCGCTCCCGCGTCTCCCGTGTGAGTTCAGGGAGTTCGAGGCCAGCGTCCACGATGGCGTCTGCGCCGAGCGTCGCGTTTCCACCACCGTCGGTGAGGATGGCGACGTTCTCACCTCTCGCTGCCGGCAACTTCCCGAGGGCGTTCGCAATCTGGACCGCTTCGTCCGAGCGCTCGGCACGCACGACGCCGGCCTGTCTGTAGGCGGCGTCGACGACTGCCCCTTCGCCGGCGAGCGAACCGGTGTGCGAGGCGGCGGACTTCTGGCCTGCCTCCGTGACGCCGCCCTTCACGGCGACGATTGGTGTGTCCGCGACCCGTTTTCGGGCCTCGCGAAGGAATCGGCGACCGTCTGACATTCCATCGACGTAGAGGACGATTGCGTCGGTGTGCGCTGCCTGGTCGAGGTAGGGAAGATACTCGTGGAACTGCAAGTCGGTCTCGTTGCCGATGCCGACGTTGACGCTGAAGCCCACCTCCGGGAGTCCCGCCGCGTGTGACCCGAATTCGAGAGCGACGTTCCCGCTCTGAGAGAGGAGTGCGAGGTTGCCTTTCGGGAGGTCGTATCCACCGAGGAGGTTCATCCCGGTGTGGAAGTTTGCGATTCCCTGTATGTTCGGGCCGACGAGTCGAACGCCGTGATTCCTCGCCGTCTCGAGGACACGTTCTTCGAGGCCGTCTTCACCTACCTCGCTGAATCCTGCGGCGATGACGACGGCACCGGCGACTCCCGCCGCTCCGCAATCTTCGAGGACCGAAGGGACGATGTGTGCCGGTGTCGCGACGAACGCGAGGTCGACCTTGTCTGGAATCGCCTCGACCGAGGGGTACACCTCGTGGCCGCGAATCTGGGTGTCGTACTTCGGGTTGACTGGATAGATTTCTCCGTCGTATCCCGAGGATTCGAGGTCGACGAGTGTTTGGTGGCCACGTTTCGATGGCTCTTTCGATGCACCGACGACGGCGATGCTCTCGGCTTCGAGAATCTGTGAGAGCCTGTCCGTCTCTCCTTGCTGTAGTTGGTTACCTGTCATCGTTGACTGCAATGGTAGTCGCTGCTTGCATACTCCGTGCGAGTCCGTATCATGACAATCTCGATTGACGTGTATAAATCTTGGTCAGGATTCTCCCCTACGGCTTGTTCTCCCCGTGCATCCAGTCCAGTGCCGCATCGAACCCGTCTTCCTCCTGAATTTCGTAGAACCGCTGTCCTTCCTCTGTGAGCGACGTCAGGCTCGCGAGGAATTCCGTGTTCTTGTTCCCAGGACGGTATCCCTGTACTTCCATCACGTCGTTCAACCGATGTTTGAGGATGGTGACTACCGGTTTCGGCGTCTTCCGAAGCGCCTCTATCTCCGTCCACACTTCGTCGATCAGTTCGTCGTGTGGAACACACCGGTTGACCATCCCCATTCGAGCGGCTTCCTCTCCGGAGACCATCTTCCCCGAGTAGAAGAGTTCGCGTGCGTGTTTGATGGACCCCATCACGAACGGATGAACCAACGTCGCAGGCAGTCCTCCCATCCTGACGTCTGGATAGCCGATTTTGGCTCGCTTCGTCGATATCGTGAGGTCACAAATCAACGCCGTGTTGGCACCCCCAGCGAGGGCGTAGCCGTCGACAGCCGCGATGACCGGCAGGTCCAGTTCGTAGATGGTCTTGATGTGTGTGTACGACTCCATCGCATCGAGCCACTCTGAGACCGAATACTCACGTTCGTCGGTGTCGTCGTCGTCCAGGTCGTAGCCCGCAGAGAACGCGTCTTCGCTCCCTCTCAGAACGACAGCGCGGTTCTCCTCGTTCGATTCTGCACGCGTCACCGCCGATTCGAGTTCGCTAATCATCGGCTTGTGGAGGGTGTTCATCTGCTCGGGCCTGTCGAACGTGATGACGGCAGTCCGTTCCTCTTCGTAGTAGTCGAGATGCTCGTACCGAACCATCGTTCGTGACAATTCGACGGTGAGGTAAAAACCTTGGTGTAGCATGACATGTCTCGAGAGTCGGTGACCGGCCGAGAGGGGTCCTGCTTCACACCGAGGGATAGGCGTCCTCGATTTTCGACTCTAGCTCGTCTATGTACTCCGTGAGGAGGCGTGGAATCCGTTCGTTGTACACCTCGTCGGTCATACGGTACGCGGGTGCAGTGATGGAGATGGACCCGACCAACGACCCGTTCGGATTCCGAACACGGCGACCCACTGCACGCATTCCGTCCGCGTACTCCTGGTCCGAGAACGATATCCCTTCTGCTCGAATCGTCTCGAGTTCCTCGCGTAACGCCGACTCCGTCGTCAGCGTCCGCCTCGTTCGCTTCGGGAGGCCCCACTTCTCGATGATACTGGAGACGCGTTCGTCGGGGAGTTCGGCGAGAATCGCCTTCCCTGCGGCGATGCTGTGGAGGTGATAGTACGCACCGGTGTTCACCGTGCCGTGGCCTTCCGAAATTTGCTTCCCGTAATGACTGTGTGGATGGTACGATTCGTGCACGACGATACCTCGGCCGTCGTTTTCGACGACGAGGTCGACCTCCTCTTCCGTCTCTGCTGCGAGTTGTTGCACCGTCTCGGCCGCGAGCACGTGCTCGACTCTTCGTGACCGGGCGTGGACACCGAAGTTGAGGAATTTCATCCCGAGGGAGTACCGTTCGCCCTCCTTGTCGACGAACCCGTGGTCTGCCAGTGTCGTCAGGTGTTTGTGTATGGTGCTACGAGACAGTGGGAGTTCGTCCGCGAGCATGCTGAGTGACGCCCCTTCACGCTCTTTGATGACCGCTAGTATCTCGAGCGAGCGTTCGGTCGTGGTCACCTTCTCGTTCGCCATGCGCTAGCATCTCTCAGTATATGTTAAAAGAATATCGCCATAGTAGTGTTTTATATACTCTGTGTTATGGTGAGTCATGGCAGCTGATACCCCACGAACGCTTCGGTGTCCCCGACTGTCCCCCGCTATCGGGGGAGTGGCAGTTCTCACCGAACATACACAATATTCGGACACTGGGAGACGAGTCTTCCGCAGACGTGACCTGCGAACTTCGACGTGTAGACCAGCCCAGGCACCGTAACAGTGGTTGGTCCTCCGACCTCGACTGACCACCCTGAGATAATTACAGACATACATCTGTAATGCCTCCGCGACAGGGGGTAGTGTCGTCACCGTCGAACCTGGGTCGTTCGAGCCACCCCCGTGGAGTCACGAACATCATGATTAAAACTGTTCGAACGTGTCGGATTCGAGACGACGGTCGTTCGGGGTGTAACCCGAGTGTGATTGGCGTCTTGGTTGCCCCTTCGACAGCGCGAACGCAATCGTCTCTTCCACTGTAGTGGTGGGTGGGTAGAAGATGCGTCTTCTCCCAATGGTCTCTCAGATATGTTGGGAATAAGATAGTGTATGGTATCCAATATTTATTCTACTACTGCTCAGCCAGGAATATATTGTGACATTACGGGGTCAGCAGACAAGACTCGTATGAGTGAGCATCCCGTTTACGTGCTGTCTACTCAACTGGTAGTATATGCTGTATTGACGCTTGAAGACACGTGAGTGAACTCCTGTGGGATTTCAGTGGACGCTCATACTGTGCTCGATGAGAGGGCTAGTGTCAGATTATAAATATTCACCTGTACTGCTACCTAATATGTCTCTTCTCTATATGTGTCGAACTACTGAAAATGATTCACTCGCCCTCGTCTATTCGGGACCCGTGCTTTCGATACGGCTTTGACCGATACCCACCTCTATGGAAAATCAGGTAGTGAACACCGAGCGACGGGGCGCGTTTCGGGTATCGATGGTCCGGTGTTGGGGCTGGTGTACGAGTTGGCGTTGGGACCGAGGGCATGATTATATGACAGTGACGCATCAACTGGTGATAGATACTGCCATGACCGAACACGACGGGAGTCACCCATCTGAGTCGCGGACTCCCGACAAGGAGTCACCCGTCTCTCTGGACCCCTCGATAGACGTCGGGAAAGCTGGCGACGAAGTGACGGTCCTCGAAAGTGGGACGGAACTCGAACGCACGATCGACTTACGCGGCGGACTCGCTATCGGCGTCGGGACGATGGTCGGGGCCGGAATCTTCGTCTTCCCTGGTATCGCAGCGGGCAACGCTGGTCCCGCTGCTGCGGTGTCGTTCGCTATCGGGGCAGTCGTCGCCCTCCTCGTCGCGCTTCCAACCTCTGAGTTGGCGACGGCGATGCCCAAGAGCGGCGGGGCGTACTACTTCGTCTCGCGTGGCATGGGCGCGCCGTTCGGGGCCGTCGTCGGAATCGGCCTGTGGTTGGGGCTCGTCTTCGCGTCGGCGTTTTATCTCGTTGGATTCGCACAGTACGCCGTCGCCGTGCTCGAAGAGATCGGCGCGTCTGCACTCGTCGTCGAGACAGTTCCGTTTCTCACGGTGCTCGGCGTCGGGTTCGGCGTCCTCTTGACGGTTCTCAGCACGTTCGGGACGGAGAACACGACGAAACTACAGAACGGAATCGTGAGTCTGCTCCTCGGCATCTTACTCATCTTCCTCGTCTACGGGTCGCTCGACACGCTCGGTCTGTTCGGCCGCGAGACGGTCCCAGAGCAGTTCGCCCCCTACGGCACGTTCAGTATCCTCACCACCGCAGCACTGGTCTTCACTTCGTATCTCGGATTCGCGCAGGTTGCGACTGTCGCTGGCGAGATAACGAAACCTGGGCGCAACCTCCCGCTGGCGATGATTGGCTCTGTCGCTATCGTCGGAACGCTCTACGTCGTGACGATACTCGTCTCGACGGGGACGTTCGGGAGCGGCCGACTCGCCACCTTCGGTGAGACGGCTATCGTCGAAGTCGCCCGGTCGTATCTCGGCCTCTCCGGCGCAATCGCCATCTTACTCGCAGGTCTGCTCGCGACAGTCTCCAGCGCGAACGCGTCGATTTTGAGTTCGTCGCGTGCGCTCTACGCACTGAGTCGCGACGCGCTGGTCCCTCCGCAGTTCGGACGCATCAACCTCCGGTACGGGACGCCGCACATCGCACTCATGCTCGTCGGGGGACCGACGGTCGTACTCGTCGTCGTCGGTCGAACGGAGGTGCTGGCAGAGGTTGCGTCGTTCCTCCATCTCGTCTCCTACGGACTCATGTGTGTCGCGCTCGTCGTCCTCCGGCGCTCTGACCCCGAGTGGTACCAACCCTCGTTTCGCGTCCCTGGGTATCCTCTCGTTCCAATCCTCGGGGCGATAGCGAGCTTTGGTCTCTTGGCCTTCATGCAACCGCTCTCGCAAGCCGTTGGCGTGGTCGTCAGCGTCGCCGCGCTGGTGTGGTACTTGATTTACGCTCGCGGTGTCGAACTAAAGGGGGTGCAAGCGGATGCGTAACACGACCGAGGTTCGGGTTCTCGTCCCGGTCGCCATCCTCAAAGGACAGGTGATACCGGACCAGATGATTCGCCTCCTGTCTCACTCTGCTGTCGTCCTTCTCGGATACCACGAGATACCCGAACAGACCGCCCCGGAGCAGGCACGCGAACAGTTCGAAGGAAAAGCACAGGCCGAACTCGCTGACCTCGTAGAGGCGTTCGAGTCGTGGGGCGGAACGGTCGAGACCAGACTCGTCTTCACACACGATTCCGACCAGACGATAGAACGCATCGCGACAGAGGCCGACTGTGACGCCGTCTTACTCTCGAACCCGGCGCCGTCTATCGACCGTATCATCGTCCCGATAAAAGAACGAATAAACCTCGAAAGCATCGCCAAAGTCGCCGCTGGCGTCAGTCGGCAACACGACGTCGAAATCACGCTGTTTCACGCGGCAACCGAGGAAGCGAACGTCTCTGACGGCGAGGTACTTCTCGGGGAAGTTTCTGACGAACTCACCACCCTCGGTATTCGGAGCGACCAGCTGTCGAGAGTCGTCGTGGTCGCTCAAAACCCACTCCAAGCACTCGTCGAGGCGGCGTCGACACACGACGTCGTCGTCATCGGCGAGGAGGAACCGACGATTCGTGGCCGATTGTTCGGTGAAACGTCTGAGCGAGTGGCAGAACAGACCGTCGGCCCAGTGCTCGTCGTCCGCCGGCCAATCGACCCGGTCGACGACGACGAAACGGGTCTTTAGCGGCCGATATAGTTGTGGATTTAAGACAATACTGGGCGACGAACCTATACAACATTCCCCACAAGATACTCCTCCCACAGCCGACAATATCACGACACTTCAGCGAGTTAAACTGATACAATTTTTAAAAATTGTAAAAATTGTAGTCGTATTCCGGCTCTGAATCCTGTAACTCAGCTCTTTCCTCGGTCTCCGATGCCTTGTCACTCGACTCGATCACACTCTCCGAACATCACTCTCTCATTACAGAAGTGCCTACACTATTGTGGGTTTAATACACCACTATCTGCACTCACAACCACCGCGTTCGACCAGTTCGTCGAATCCGTACTGGCTCCCGCAGTCCGAACAGAAAACCTGCACGTCGACGAGGACGTCCGGCGACCCGATTACGAAGTCTTCTTGATTTGCCACCGAGTCGAGGGCACTCTCGGTCACTGCTGCGAGTCGGCCACGAAGTCGCTGGACTCGCTCTGTCGGGTCGCTGCGCTTGCGTTCTTTCGATGCGCCGCGGTACGACGTGAGATACGTGTGGACCGCTTGATGGGAGACGAAATCACGCTGGAGGCCTTCGACGTCGACACCTGCCCGTTCGAGTCTTCCACGCGCTCGTGTTCGTTCGGCCCCCGTCGCGTCGGTATCCGACAGCGCTTCGTAGAAGGTCTTGATTTCACCATCGAGCAGGTCGAGACCGGCGTCTAACGCGGCCGCCTCGAGGATTTCGTGGTTGAACACGTCCGCGAGGGTTCGGAGACTGTCTGCGTCTTCGTCGGCGGTCCATCGTTGCTCTAACTCCTCACCGAGTCCATCCAACCCGTACGACTCGATGAGACGTCCGACCTTCGAGTTCGTCGGATTCGGTCGGCTTTCTGCCATACATATAGGGCAAGTGAACGGGAGACATAACGGTTTCCATTACAACGGTACGTATGTAATCAAATACGAATAGTTATTTGGTACCACTCACAGATAACATCCATGACCGTTACTAGTCGCGCCGCTAATGTCTCTGTGGAGGCGCGAAACATCGGTGGAATCGAACACACCCACGTCGAGTTCGAACCCGGAATCACGATTCTCGTCGGCCGAAACGCGACCAACCGGACGTCGTTCCTCCAGGCGCTGATGACGGCGCTCGGGAGTGACCGTGCGTCGCTGAAGGCAGACGCAGACGAGGGTGAGGTGACGCTCTCGCTGGGCGACGAGACGTTTACTCGCGTCCTTCGACGGAAGGGGTCGAACACCGTCGCAGATGGTGACCCGTATCTCTCCGACCCGGAACTCGCTGACCTCTTTGCGTTCTTGCTGGAGTCGAACGAGGCACGGCGGGCCGTAGAGCGTGGTGACGACCTACGTGAACTCATCATGCGCCCCGTCGACACCACTGCCATCGAAGCCCAAATCACGCAGTTGGAAGCCGAACGCCGGCAGATCGACACCCAACTGAACGAGGCGGACGCACTCGAACGCACGATTGGAAATCTCGAACGCCGCGAGGCGGAACTCGACAACAAGATCGACGACGCCCGCGAACGTCTCGAATCACTCGAAGCCGAAATCGAGGCGGCAGAACGCACCGACGACGGCGAAAACGAGGCACTCGACCGACTCAACGAACTTCGTTCGACGCTCGAGAACGTTCGGTTCCGTCTCGAGACGGAGCGACAGAGTCTGGAAGCACTGCGAGACGACGAAACAGAGATTCGAGACTCGCTCGACGAACTGCCGGACGAGACTGCGGACTCTCCCTCGGAACTCGAATCGAAACTCTCGGACCGCCGTGAGCGCGTGCGTGAACTCGAATCGCAGATGAACGAGATTCAGAACATCGTTCGCGTCAACGAGTCCATGCTCGCGGGCGAAAACAGAGGCGTGACGAGCGCCCTTCGCGGTGGTTCGAACGGTGGGAGTGTCACCGACCAACTTCTCGGTGACGACGACGTCGTCTGTTGGACGTGCGGTTCGGAAGTCTCGTCTGAAACCATCGAAGCCACTGTCGAACATCTCGAAGAGTACCGTGCGAAGCTCGCGTCCGAACGGCGAGAGGCCCGAAACGCCATCGACGAGCTCTCGTCGCGACTCGACACCATCGAAGAACGGCGGACTCGACGGCGTGAGCTCTCGTCCCGCTTAGAACAGACGGTCGCTGAGCGGGAGGAGACGCTCGACCGAATCGACGAGCTCGAATCGCGACAGGAGGAACTGCGCGAGGAGATTACGACTGTCGAAGCCGAAGCAGAGGACGTCGACGACGAGACCGACGAGTTGGTCGAACTCCACTCCGAGGCGAACCGCGCAGAACTCGAACGTGAACGCCTCGAAAACGAACGAGGGCGCGTCCGCGACCGTCTCGACGAAGCCCGCACGAAGAAGGACAAACTCGCCGAGTACAAAGCGCGACGAGAAGAAATCGGCGAGGAGATTCGTGAGCTTCGGGGCCGAATCGACCGAATCGAGTCCGAGGCCGTCGAGGCGTTCAACGACCACATGGAGCGTGTCCTCGACATCCTCCAGTACGAAAACATCGAACGCGTCTGGATCGAGCGCATCCGCAAAGAGGCGTCCGGACGCGGCCAGTCGAAGGACCAAAGCGAGTTCAACCTCCACATCGTTCGACAGACCGAGTCTGGGACTGTCTACGAGGATACAGTCGACCACCTCTCAGAGAGCGAACGGGAGGTCATCGGTCTCGTGTTCGGGCTTGCGGGCTACCTCGTCCACGACGTCGCCGAGCAACTTCCGTTTATGCTCCTCGACTCGTTGGAGGCTATCGACTCCGAGCGAATCGCCGCTCTCGTCGAGTATGTCCACGAACACGCCGAGTTCGTCGTCGTCGCATTGCTCCCCGAAGACGCCGCCGCGCTCGACGACCAGCACGCCCGAATCACCGAGATTTAACCCGATTCGGAGTTCGCCGGCCCTTGCCCCTTTGTTCTGATATAGACAATGCCTTTTGAATTGGTGGACATTTGTAGTTGGTTTACTCGATAAAGTCATCATCTGGCGAATTGTGTGCGATTCACACAGGTGGATAACGGTGTATGGCCAGATTTCCTCTGTTTATTCCATCGTCACCAGCGTGTGGTCGATGCCGAATACGCTGGCACTCTCGACCTGATTTGAGCGCGTCAGTGCTCTCGTTGCCTGTTTGTGGGGCTCTCAGATTCGTATGAGGACGACACGTAGGGGTTCGCAATTTGTGAACTAGCGGTGTGAACGAACCGGGCGGAAAATCGTTACAAACGTATCTATGTAATGGACGCGCTCAACTGAACGTCGGGAATTCGTCGTCGGACTCTTCCATGTTGACGTTCACCTCAATGACGTTTGCGGTGTTGATGACGCTCTCGATGAGGTTCTGGTGGTACTCTGGCTGTTTCATCCGGCGAACCGGCCCGGAGACGCTGATGGAACCGAGGACGCGGCCGTGGCGGTTCGTCACCGGGGCACCGATGGCTTGCAACCCTTTGATCTCTTCCTCGTCGTTGAGCGAGTATCCGCGTTCACGTACCGTCTCCAGTTCTTCGAAGAGTTCGTCTCTGTCGGTGATGGTCGCTTCAGTCTTCGCTGGAAGCCCGTATCGGTCGATTATCCAATCGACACGCTCGCGTGGGAGGTGTGCCAAGATGGCTTTCCCCGTCGCAGAGAAGTGGAGATAGTCCGCTCGCTGGAGCTTGTTGACCTGGTAGTCGCTTCCAACGGCAGTCTCACCACTCACTTTGTAGAGATTGACGCCGAGGCCGTGCTGTTCGGTCGCCAGATGGGCATACTCACCAGTCTTCTCGGCGAGGTCTTCGATTTCAGATTTTCCGATACGGTAGAGGATATTCTGGTATCTGACGTACTCGCCGACGAGCAGAAACTGAAGTGAGAGCTGGTAGGTATCTCCGTCTTTTACGACGTACTTCTCTTCGCGGAGTGTACTCAGGTAGTTGTACACGACGCTCTTCGAGAGGTCGAGATGGTCTGCCAACTCCGTTACTCTCGCCCCGTCTAACTCCTCTAGTGCCCGAACGACGTCGAACGCACGAGACACCGTCTTCAGGGTCCGCGGCGAACCGCCCGTGTGTTCGTTTGACATGGATGCTATCGTCACTCGGGTACTATATGTGTTTGTATTTCGCAAACAACTTTCCCGACTAGGTACCACAAAACCCTGCTGAAAACATATACCACAGCCCATTTGACGATTCTATAGCCCCGTGGCATACAGAAAAAGCCTCTATGGGCCGAAAATAGACGTCTGAAAATTATGTTCACATACTGTGAACAGTAGAACTCTACTGGAGATGACGGGTTTCGACTTCCGGAGCGTGACGAACTCAGCAACTACCGTATGGAAAAAGGGTGTCGGACAGCAGCGTACGCGAGTGCCGGTGTTTCGCCGTATCGGCGTGGTTAGCGTGGTTACTCGGTCGCCAGTCGAGCGAGCGCGCCGGCGAGGACTCGTGTGGCGTCGGCGCAGTCTTCCCAATCGGTCCACTCGCGGGGATTGTGCGAGATTCCGTCTCGTGAGGGTGCAAAGAGGAGGGCGGCGTCTGTGACTTCTGCGACGTGCATCGTGTCGTGCCCGGCACCGGAGTGGAGGTCGAGTGTCTCTAGATTTGCGTCCGCCCCAGCGTCGTGGAGGGCACGACGGCATCGGTCGCTCATCTCGACTGGCTGGCGGTCCCAGGGATGTTCGAGCGTCGTCTCGACGGGTCGTTGGTCCTCGAGACGTGCGAGGCTCTGTCGCGCTTCTTCGATGATGAACTCGATGGAGTCGTAGTCGACGTCTCGGACGTCCACGGTCAGCGTCGTGTTCCCCGCGATGACGTTCGGGGCGTTCGGTGAGACGTCGAGTTTCCCGACTGTTCCGACTGCCGTCTCCGACACCTCGTTTCGCTCGTTCGTCGCCCGTTCGATGTCGAGGATAAACTCGCTGGTGGCCGCGAGTGCGTCAGACCGGTCGTCCATGAGCGTCGACCCGGCGTGGTCTGCTTCGCCGGTAATCTCGACTGAACATCGAGAGAGTCCGACGATGCTCGTGACGACACCGGCAGGGACGTTCGCGTCTTCGAGTCGTTCCGATTGCTCGATGTGAAGTTCGATCCACGAATCCCACTCCGACGCGTCGAGTCGGCCTTCACCACGGTAGCCGATATCCGCGAGCGCGTCTCCGAGTGGAATCCCGTCCGAATCTTCGATAGCTAACGCCTCGTCACTGTCCATCTCGTCGGTGGCGACGGCCGAACCGATGAGACCGCCACCGAATCGCTGACCCTCTTCTTCGGTGAAGTTGACGACTTCGACTGGTCGGACAGGTTCGACGCCAGCGTCCTGCATCGCCCGGATACTCTCGAGACCTGCGTACACACCGAGTGGTCCGTCGAAGATTCCCCCTTCGGGAACAGAGTCGAGGTGGCTCCCGGTGGCGACGGGTGCTGCGTCGGGGTCTGCGCTCTCGGGTACCCACCGGCCGACGATGTTCCCCACCTCGTCGATGTGAATCGAGAGCCCTGCGTCTCGAAGTCGTTCACAGAAGAACTCTCTCGCCCGTCGGTCTGCCTCGCTTCCAGTGAGAACCGTCCGCCCACGACCCTCGTCCGTGGGGACGGCACCGAACTCCGCGTTCGACTCGATGTCACTGCGGAGTCGCTGCTGATTGACTCGCATACTGCCGGGATTCGTGATTGACCCTATTTACCTGTTTGGAAATCAGACATTTGGATGACACCAATGGCGGTGAGGGATTCGAAGACAGTTCGGTGCACACTGCGGCGAGACAGTCGCCGACGCGACGTGTCTCTCTCGATGGTTTCCGTATCGGTGGACGTTCGTTCAAATCACTGCACCAACCGGGGAGATAAAATTTGAATTGTAAACTATACCACTCGTTCACTCGACCGAATCAACATTCTCGTTGACAGTATTCGGCGTGTGAACGTCGTATGCACTTAAAGCACCAAAATTTTTATCACAGAGTAGCGGATTGGGGGCTCTATATGCAAGAGAGTAGCAAGGAGTCCGAATCTCCTGATAGCAACGGCAACGGCACGCTCCGTGGACGGTTCGACCGCCGGACGTTCCTCGGTGCGGCGGCGACCACGGGTGCTGCGGCACTCGCTGGCTGTACGGGTGGCGGAGACGATGGCGGCGACTCGGGCGGCGACTCCGGTGGGGATTCCGGCGGCGACTCCGGTGGGGATTCCGGCGGTGACGACACTGACACGACCGAATCGAGTGGTGGCAAACAAGGTGGCACGCTCCAGTGGGGCGGCGCAGTTCCCGTCCAGGGTCTCGACCCACACATCGACACCTCCGCGGCGTCGAAGCGCGTCTTGGAGAACATCTACGAGGAAGTCGTCAAACTACAGGACGACTACTCCATCAAGCCACACCTCGCGAAGTCCTTCGAGCAGTCGGACGACAACACGCTCCTGACGTTCGAACTCCGTGAGGGTGTGACGTTCCACAACGGCAAGGAGATGACCTCCGAAGACGTGCTCGCGACCTACGAACGTGTCCAGAACGGGGACTACCTCGCCACTGGCTTCTTCGAGTTCGTCGAGGAACTCCGCGCTCCCGACGAGTACACCTTCGAGATTCAACTCACCGAACCGTTCGCCCCCTTCCTCGCGAAGATGGCGACGGCCGAACTCTCGGTCATGCCGGCCGAGAACGCGGCGAAGGACATGGTCGAGACGCCCATCGGGACCGGCCCGTACAAGTTCGAGAGCCGTGAAATCGAGACGTCGTTCACGATGGTCCGCAACGAGGACTATTGGGGCGCGTCCGACGAAGACGGGCCGTTCATCGACACCATCGTCAAGAGCGAGATTCCGGACCCGAGCGTCCGTCTCCAGTCGTTCCTCGCCGGCGAGTACGACTTCATCAACGGCATCGCGCCGAAGGACGTCTCTCGCGTCGAACAGGCACCCGACGTCCGCTTCGAGAAGCAGTTCCCCAAGTCGTTAGTCTACCTCGGGATGAACTGCGACGTGGCACCGTTCGACAACAAGGACGCCCGTCTCGCGCTGGACTACGCAATCGACAAAGAGAAGGTCGCAGAAGCGGCCCTCTACGGCACCGGACAGACCACTGCATCCCCTGCAGCACCCGGCAGTCCGTGGGTCAACCCCGACGTCGAACCGCGCCCGCGCGACCTCGAGAAGGCGCAAGAACACCTCGACGCCGCCGGTATGTCCGACGGCTACACGGCGACGTTCAAGATTCCGCAGTCCTACCCGACGCAGGTGCAGGCCGCAGAGGTCATCGCGGCCGACGCCGCCGAAGTCGGAATCAACCTCGAAATCCAGCAGATTACGTGGAGTACGTGGCTCTCGGACGTCTACTCGAAGCGTGACTTCCAGGCCACCACGAGTTCCTACCTCGCACTGTGGTACCCCGACGTGTCGTTCTACAAGTTCCTGCACCCAGACGGTGCGTTCTTCTTCACCAACTGGACGAACGACGAGTACAACTCCCTCGTCGAGGAAGCACGGACGATCTACGACGAAAACGAGCGCGCCGAACTCTACCACCAGGCCACGCAGATTCTCCACGACGAACGCGCCGGCCACATGTTCCTGTGGTGGCAACCGAGTCTGTACGGTGCTGCCTCGCAGTACAAGGGTAACATCGGTGCACCCGACGGGTCGACGCTCCAGTTCGACGACAACTGGCTGGACCGCTAACCCCGCTCCAACCCTCAGATTTCATCCATAAATTCATACAATGTCGATGTACAACTACGTCGTTCGGCGCGTTGGCTTCATGGCGGTGACGCTGTTCTTCGTCACGCTCATCGCCTTTGCCGTCACCAACATCCTCCCTGGTGACGTGGCCCTGCTCATCTTGGGCCCCAACGCGACCGAACAGTCGCTCGAAGCGCTCCAATCCCAACTGGGGCTCAACCGCC
The DNA here is from genome assembly GCF_009674625.1 of Haloferax marinum. Taxonomy (GTDB): domain Archaea; phylum Halobacteriota; class Halobacteria; order Halobacteriales; family Haloferacaceae; genus Haloferax; species Haloferax marinum. Next base: position 180,371 of record NZ_WKJQ01000002.1, read on the forward strand.
CGCTGTACGTGCAGTACATCGACTGGGTGGTCGGGCTCATCCAGGGGAACATGGGCGAATCACTTCGGTTCGGTGAACCGGTCGCGCAACTCATCGCCGAGCGCCTTCCACGCTCGCTGATGCTCGCGTTCGCCGCGACGTTCATCGCCGTCGTTCTCTCGGTGCCACTCGGCGTCTACGCCGCTATCAACCAGAACGAGGCACCCGACGTGACGGCGTCGATGTTCGCGTTCGTCGGAATCTCGATGCCCATCTTCCTGTGGGGCCTGGTGTTCATCTTAGTGTTCGCCGTTTGGCTCAACCTCTTTCCGACCGGTGGGTACGTCTCACCGAGTGAAGACTTGGTCGGGTCACTCACCCGACTCGCCTTGCCCGCAGGTGCGATGGGCTTCGCACTCACTGCGTACATCATGCGCATGACCCGGTCGTCGATGCTGGAGGTCCTGAGTGAGGAGTACATCAACCTCGCGCGTGCGAAGGGGATGAGCCAACGCGTCATCGTCCTTCGGCACGCGCTCAAGAACGCTATCATCCCCGTCATCACGGTCATCGCGTTCCAGTTCAGCTACGCGTTCGGCGGGGTCGTCGTGCTCGAAGAGGTGTTCTTCTGGCCCGGCATCGGCAAGTTGACGTTGACCGCAATCCAGAGCCGCGACATCCCCCTCATCCAGGGGTGTATCGTCGTGGTCGCACTCATCTACATGTTCTCGAACTTCGCCGCAGACTTACTGTACGCGTACTTCGACCCGCGTATCCGCTACGGAGGTGACGACTAATGGCGACCGAACAAGAGGCAAACGAGAGCCAGCCACTCATCTCGCAGTCGCAACGCGAGCGCATGGCTCGCTTTGTTCGGAAATTCCGGAGCAACACGAAGGCGATGCTCGGTTTCAGTATCGTCGTGATGCTCGTGCTGGTCGCCATCTTCGCACCACTCATCGCACCGTACTCTATCGAAGAGACGAACATCGAAGACCGCTCGCAGGCCCCTTCGGTCGAACATCCCTTCGGGACTGACGACCTGGGCCGCGACATCTTCAGTCGCGTCGTGATGGGGAGTCGAATCTCCCTCTACGTCGGGTTCGGTGCCATCTCTGGTGCGCTCGCCGTCGGTGCTATCATCGGCGTCGTCGCCGGATACGCCGGTGGCTTGACCGACGAGATTCTGATGCGCGTCATGGACGCCGCGATGGCGTTCCCACCAGTGCTCCTCGCACTGACGCTCCTCGTCGTGTTGGGTCCGGAGTTGAGTAACGTCATCATCGCGTTGGCGTTCGTCTACACGCCCTATATCGCCCGCGTCTCGCGAAGTGCGGCCCTCGCCGAACGCAACGAAGCGTACGTCGAGGCCGCCATCGCGCGTGGGGAGAGCGACTCGCGTATCGTCTTCAGCGAGGTGTTCCCGAACTGTACGGCCCCGATGCTCGTTCAGGGGTCGCTCAACATCTCGTTTGCCATCCTCGCGGAGGCGAGCCTGTCGTTCCTCGGTCTCGGTGCACAACCACCGAAACCGTCGTGGGGACTGATGATAAACACCGGTCGTGGGTTCATGGAGACTGCGCCGTGGATGCTCATCTTCCCGGCGCTGGCTATCGGCATCGCCGTCGTCGGATTCAACATGCTGGGTGACGGCCTCCGCGACGTCCTCGACCCGAAGGTGGAGGCGATAGAATGAGCGCCCACACCACAGCGACCGAGTCGGAACAGTCGGACGGTCCACTCCTCGACGTGCGTGGACTCAAGACCGAGTTCCGCACCGACAGCGGTCCGATCGTCGCTTCCAATGAGGTGTCGTTCTCGCTGGACCGCGGTGAGACGATGGGTCTCGTCGGAGAGTCGGGCGCAGGGAAGTCCGTCACGGCGCGGTCGGTTATGCGTCTCATCGACTCGCCAGGTGAGATAACTGGCGGGCAAGTCGTCTTCAACGGCGAAGACCTGCTCCAGAAGTCTGACGCAGAGATGCGCGACATCCGTGGCAACCGTATCGCGATGATTCCGCAGGACCCGATGTCGTCACTCAACCCAGTGATGACCGTCGGTGAGCAGATCATCGAGACGATTCGTCGTCACCAGGATGTCTCGAAGAGCGAGGCACGTGAACTCGCCATCGAGTCGATGGACGACGTTGGAATCCCAGACGCGGCAGAACGAATCGACGACTACCCACACGAGTTCTCCGGCGGGATGCGCCAGCGCGTCCTCGTCGCAATAGGCTTTTCGTGTGAACCAGACCTCATCATCGCCGACGAACCCACGACTGCACTCGACGTGACGACGCAGGCGAAGATTCTCGACCTGCTCAACGAGATGCAAGAACGCGAGGGCACGGCCGTCTTGATGATTACCCACAACCTCGGCGTCGTCGCCCAGACGTGTGACCACGTCGGTGTGATGTACGCCGGAAATCTCGTCGAAACTGCCGAGCTCGGTGACCTGTTCGCCCGCCCGAGGCACCCCTACACCCGTGCGCTCATCGACTCCATCCCGGAGGTCGACACCGACTACGACGAACTACCGACGCTCGACGGTGCGATGCCCGACCTCGGGTCTCTCCCGAGTGGGTGTAACTTCGCCCCGCGATGCCCACACGCGACCGAAGCGTGTCGGACGGGTGGCGACCCGACGCTGGACTCGGTCGGTGATACCACGTCTCGTGCAGCGTGTATTCACGCCGACTCACTCGACCTCTCCGAGAGTACAGTCCCAGAGGTAGGGGTCGGACGGTCAGATATCGACCGCAGCGGAGAACCGCTGTTCGAAGTCCACAACCTGAAGAAGTACTTCAGTGCGGGTGATGGCGTCTTCGGAAACGTCCACCTGTCGTTCGGAGACGGTGGGCTCCCGACTATCGAACGCCGGTACGTCAAAGCCGTCGACGACGTGAGTTTCGACGTCTACCCCGGCGAGACCGTCGGGCTCGTCGGTGAGTCCGGGTGTGGGAAGTCCACCGTCGCCCGCACCGCGCTTCGTCTCCTCGAACCGACCGAAGGCGAGGTGTTCTTCGAAGGGCAACCGCTGCACGAACTCGGGTCGACCGAGGTCCGGAGTCTGCGCCGCGAGATGCAGATGATATTCCAGGACCCGCAGAGTTCGCTGAATCCGCGGAAGACGGTCGGCCAAATCGTCGGCCGCGCGATGGAGAAACACGACATCGCGACGGGCGAAGAGAAGCGCGAGCGAGTGGGCGACCTGCTCGAACGCGTGGGTCTCTCACGGAACGCGGCGAGTAAGTACCCTCATGAATTCTCCGGCGGCCAACAACAGCGCGTCGCCATCGCGCACGCCCTCGCCGTCGAACCGAAGCTCATCGTCTGTGACGAACCCGTCTCGGCGCTCGACGTGAGTGTGCAAGCGCAGATTCTCAACCTGCTCAACGAGATACAGGCCGACGAGAACATCTCGTACCTGTTCATCTCGCACAACATCGGTGTCATTCGGCACATCTGTGACCGCGTGGCCGTGATGTATCTCGGGAAGATAGCGGAGTTCGGGAACATCGACGACGTGTTCTCACCGCCGTTCCACCCGTACACCGAGAGTCTGCTGTCGGCAGTGCCGCACGCGAACCCGAACCGAGAGACGGACCGTATCCTCCTCGAAGGGAGCGTCCCGAGTCCCATCAACCCGCCCTCGGGATGTCCGTTCCAGACTCGCTGTCCCAAGAAGATAGGCGACGTCTGCGAGACGGAGTTCCCGGAACTCGAAGCGATGGACCAGTCTGGGCACTTCATCTCGTGTCACCTGTCGGAAGCAGAGATGAGCGAACGCGAGTCGTTCATCACGCCGCCGAAGCGGACAGAGACCAACGCGGCAGACTCAGACTGAGGCACGCACGCCTTCAGAGGCACCCACGAACGCCCTTTTTTCGATGCGAACGTCCTCGTTTCAGTACTTTACACCGAAGTTCAGAATCTCGTCCGGATAGTCCCCGAACAGGTCGTCCGTCTCCTTCTGAATCTGGGCCTTTGCACGGCGGGCCTCGGTGAGTAACTCCCGAAGGTCAGAGACTGGGTCATCCGAGAGGTCCACGCGAAGGTTGTGGTAGAACTCCGGGCCGGGTGCGTGGACGAGAACCGCTGCGCTCATCTCTCCTCTGTCGTCTCCACCGGCTGCCTCACCTGCTTCGAGGGCGGAGACGAGTCGTTCGGCCATGTCGCAGTCGGTTGATTCGTACGCTTCGGCAGTCGCGTCGACGACGTCGCTCCCGGCGAGCATGTTTCCTGCGACGGTGTACCCATCTCCGACGTGGTGGCCGGCCCATTCGACACATTCGTCGCCAGTGAAGGCGGACTCGCTGTCCGTGCCGACGCCGTGGACTTGCCGATAGTCGGCGTAGTCGTCCGACGAGAGGAGGTCTTCGATGGCGTCGTCGACACGTTCCCCAGCATCGGCGCGAGCGACGGCGTCTCGTCCGTGTTCTGTCTTGGTGTACGATTGCGTGACTGCGGCGGCGTTGGCACTGACGTATGGACACGTGGCGCCGACAGAGACCGTTCCTGTCGTAACTGCTGCACCGAAGGTGTTCGTAGTCGGGTCGTGGGCCGCTATCGAGAATGTTCCAGGAACGTGTCGCATGGCTACGCTACTCGTTTCTCCGGTTCTCGGCGGGTGACTATATACGTATCTGACCCACCGGTAAATCGCGTTCTCCCGAGACCATCGAAACGGTTTTCACGAGAATATACCAGAAATATTATTATATATTTTAGAATACTACTCTCACCAAACGAGTTGAAATCACCGATAAATTTCTGTATTAATACAACTTGGATGGGCTATTCGAGACTTAGAGTAATATGACAGATGATTAGAAATAATAGAAATATGGTCTATCCCGATTCCACCCCGTTCAAATACATTTCAAGTGGCGTCTCGTTTGCTGGCGAGTTCCGTCCGAAAACGTCGTTCCGACGACAGTCGCTCTGATGACTACTCAGAATCGCGTGGACGGCTACACGCCAGCGACGATCCACAGCACGACGACCGGTACGCCGACGAGTTCCGAACGAGTTTGCACTCACGATACCGATAGGCGACTTCGGAACCGCAATCGGTACACGTGAGGACGTACTTCGGGTCGGAGAACCGTCGAACGTGGACTGGTGCGTCGATGGATTCAGCGCGTCGTTTGAACGCTGCACCGTGGTCGGTGGTTCCGAACGCTTGGAACTGTTCGACGTGGACGAGTTCGTGGCGAAGTGTCGCGGTCCACTCGTCGCGGCCGAACGATTCGAAGGCCCGCCACGAGAGTGACATCGTACACGTTGGGCTGCCGTCGACGTCTGTCCCACTGCCGGCCCAGTCTCTCCGTTCGCCGACTGTCGCGCCATCTACCTGCGGCGTCTTCACCGCAGCAGCCCGTCGTTTCGCACGAGTCGACACTTCCCACTCGACCTGCTCTAACACCACGTCGAGCCCGTACTCCGAGACGGCCCGAGAGCAGTACGCGCGCGACCAGTGTATCAACTCGTCGTGGGTCTCGACGGCGTCGTAGTCGTCCGGAAATCCGCTATCGTCGCGTGCCACAGTTCGGCCGGTGGTTCGACGGAGAGACTGATGTGTGTTGTGTTCGCGGTGGTTGGGTCACCGTTCTCACCCTCGTCTCTCTATCTGGCCGGGGGTCTCTGCGGTGACGAACCTGCGAATCTCACGATTCTCGTTCCTACTGTTCCACGGTGACACTTAACAGTCGAGTCAGCGAACCGTGAACACATGACGTCTGATAGTGCTGACGCGTCACAGTGGACGACTATCGAAACCGCCCGAGATGGATACGTTGGCCGGATTACGCTCTCTCGGCCGGAGTCGATGAACACGTTCAGTACCGACCTCGCGACCGAACTCGACGACGCACTCATTGCGTTCGACGAGGCGGACGACATCAGGGTCGTCGTCGTCGACGGGGCCGGGAAGGCGTTCTCTGCAGGTATCGACTTGACGGAACACGCAGCGTACGAGACGAAAGACGAGTACGAAGCGTGGGTCGCAGTGATGGAAGAACCGTTTCGGACGCTCACGAAGATGCGCACCCCGGTCATCGCCGCCGTCCACGGTCACGCGGCGGCGAACGGAATCGGCCTCCTCGCCGCCTGTGACCTGGCTGTGGTAGCCGAGGGAACCAGGATGGGCGCGACTGCTCCCAAGGTCGGCCTGTTCTGTATGGGGCCGGCCGTTCCGTTGCTGTCGTCTGTGACGCGGAAACGGTGTCTCGAACTCCTCTTGACCGGTGACCTGATAGACGCCGAGACGGCCTTCGAGTGGGGACTCGTCAATCGTGTCGTTCCCGACGGTGACCACGTGACTGCGGCAGTCGAACTCGCAGAGTCCATCGCGTCGAAGAGTCCGGTGGCCGTCCAGATGGGGAAAGAGGCGTTCTACGAGATGGCCGAACTCGAGTACGACGGCGCCCTCGATTACTCGAACGAACGGTTCGGAGAGCTCTGTACGACACGGGACGCGCACGAAGGGATAGACGCGTTCCTCGATGGCGAACCGCTGAGTGCGGACGAGTGGCCCGGTGAGTAGGATTCGGGTCGGGTGAGGATTCGGGTTCAGGGAGGGCTCGGGGACCAAATCCATATTCACCGCGCGTGTGCCTGCAGTAACCCCGTCGACGTGGGTACGTACGCGGAAAAAACCCCGAATATCGGTCGTGTCTCTCGAAAAGTCAGACAATCGACTAATATGCTAACATCGTTGTCTGTGTGAGACAACGAGGATTAGTAAAATCTGGTTACTACTGGCCACGTTTTGAATAAACTGAATGTCGCTATATGGAAATTGCCGACCGCCGCGAGGTAAGTCTGGTGTCGTCACGAACCCGAGTAGAGTGGGGGTTCGAGAGCTTCAGGCGTATACACCATCTTCCGACCAAACTCGATGTCTCCGGGGGAGAACTCACCATCCGTCCTATATTCGGGTCCCTCGTTCGATATCCTGTAGCCCAAGCGTTCTGGAACTGGTCTATTGCTGTGTCTTCGTCTGTGACGTTCTTCTTTGTGGTGAGATTAATCGGTGCCACGTGTTCACACTCCTCTACCGTCGATGCTGCCTATGTCGGTTCGTTGCTCGTTTCGTATCGACCGCACTGAGAACTGTGTGTTAATTAGTACACATCTTGATTACGACAGTTTACGTCTTGAATGAACATAATTCGTCGAATTCGTACAATCTTGTAATCAGATATGAAATACACCGCCTCTCGTCTCGTGATTGTGCGACTAACCATCCATGTAAACGTGAATATAAATTCAAAACTGTACTCATAATCCGATAATTAAGCTTATTAATTTTATAACTAGTAGTAGTGACTCATTTGTAACTTGATGTATACGATTTTGTGACGTTCAGGAATCTCTGAATAAATTGTCACCGAAGTACTTATGTAATTATCTGGCTGTTAATCTGATTAATGGCTAGCACGCAAGAGGAGCAATCTGATACGAACGAAAATATCGATTGGGACATGGTCAGCTATGCAATCAGTTCTCAGTACCGACTGACTGTGTTAGAGCGACTCGCGGAAGGGCCGGCGACGCCGACCCGCATCGCTGCCGATACGGACCGTCACGTCGCGAATATCTCTCGTTCTATTCAGCGCCTGCGAAAGCGTGGGCAGGTCGAACTACTCGTCCCGGAAGACAGAAAGAAAGGACGTGTATACGGGCTCACCGAGGAGGGCCAGCAGTCGTGGCACGTAATCGAATCACAGGAACTAGTGTGAAGAGCGTCTGAATCACACGCAGTTCTCTCTGTACCTTATCTCTTCTCGGATTTTCAGCTCGCTGTTTAGGTTAATACGATTTTAACCCTGACTAACGGTGTCGTCAGTCACTCAACAACAAAGTGTATACTCTAGTATCATTACGCATGGTCGAATTACCGATAGTGAAAGACAACGGGGTGATGCGAACCCTTGGAGGAATGCAGGCCGACGTGTTGGCAGGGTTCGTCATCCTCATCGGGGTTTCCATGTCGGTGTTGTACATCGACTCTGTCGTCGTCCGTGCTGTATTTGGAATTCCGTTACTCGTCTTTCTTCCTGGGTACACCTTGCTTCTCGTGTTGTTCCCACACGATTACACCGATACACGAGTCTCACGTTCTTCGACGGTGACGGTGAACCGGAACGGCGTGGGGGTGACCTTCACCGAGCGTATGGCGCTCTCTTTCGGTGTCAGTCTCGCACTGATTCCGATACTCGGGGTGTTTGTCCTCAGTGTATTCCCGCAGTTGAGTACCATCAGCCTCGTCGGTATCTTGGCGACGCTGATCGCTATTGGCCTCTTGGTAGGTGAGTACCGCCGCCAACGACTCACGGAGTCAGAGCAGTACAACGTTCCGCTCAAGCTCTGGTACACGTCGGTGGCCGATTCGTTCTCGAAGCAAGACGATTCGAATCGAGTCGTGAACATTCTCCTCGCTGCTGTCGTCGTCCTGTCTGTGGTCGGACTCGGGTTCGCCCTCACCGTTCCGAACTACGGAGAGGAATATTCGACTCTCTCGTTGGTCACCCAGCAGTCGAACGGCGAGTTCGTCGCGTCGGGGTATCCCGAGTCGCTGTCGGCGAGCGGAACCGCAGACCTGTACGCGAGTGTGACCAACCAGGAACGTGAACTGACTCAGTACACGCTCGTCGTCCAACTACAGCGCGTCGACACGTCGTCTGGAACGGTCTCTGTCGTCGAATACGAAGAGTTGGCGCGTGTCTCCCAGGAGGTCGCTCCCGGTGAAACCTGGACGACTAACCCCGAACTCGCCCCCGAGATGACCGGCTCCGAACTCCGTCTCGTCTACCTCCTGTACAAAGGCGACGCGCCCCAAGACGCCGATACCGACAGTGCGTACCGTTCGACCTACGTCTGGGTCGACAGCTAACTACGACGGGCAGTACAGGTTTCGAACGTCACTATCGGTCCGTTTCCTTTCTCTCGTTTGGTGTCACTCGACGTGAGCAGACGTGAACGACGCTGCCGAATCTCCCTTCTGTGAACTCTACGACTCTACTTCTTGTGAGAGACAACTCACGCACGTAGAACGGTCAGCACAAAAACAGGGAGACTGCAGAGAGAATCGAGTCGAGTTATGCGCGTTGACGGATGGACTTGTAGATGTGAGCGAGTTTCCCCATCCCCGGTTCGCTTCGTTCGAGACTATAGAAGGGGACCAGCGCTGGATTGAACTTCGATTTGTACCGGTTGATACGCCGGTTGTCTGCTCCGACGAGGTCGTACGTCGTTCTCCCCCGCTCGATGCCGTCTCGCATCAACTGCCAGTCGAGGAGGTCGTTGACCGCGATGTCGACGTCGATATCGGTCCGAACCCCACCTTGCCATCGTGATACGGTCCCTTTGTAGTCCGTCGCCAGGATTCCGCCGATGAAATCGCCGTCGATACGGAGGACGTACGGACGAATCTGTCCCTCCGGAAGGTTCGTATAGAGGTCTTTGACGAACTCGGCCGAGGTACGGAACGAAATCCCCTGATTTTCGTACCGGTCAGTCACCTGTTCGATGATGAGTTCTATCTCTCGAATACCGCCTTCTTCGATGGTGAACGAACCCTCTGGAGCGTTTCGAATGTTCGCTCGAGCGTCGCTACTGAAACTCATCAGAACGTCGTCTTCACCCTGTGTGAGGTCGACGTGATAGGTGTACGACGGAGAGATGGAGAAGTCGTTCCAGGTGAACGGTCGAAGATCGCCGTGGGAACCGTCTAGACGAATGTGTGAATACTGTGGTCGAATCTCGTTTTGAATCCACTCGAAACAGCGGTCGATGAACTCGTGTTGGCGACTCTCACGTTTGCGCTGTTTCATATGGTCCATGTTGAGAAGGACTGGACCGAGGTAGGCGACCCGAAGTTCGGGCGGTGGTGAGAAGACGGTCGGTATCGGTCCTTTCGTGATTTTGAACACTGGAAAGAGGCCGACCACTTCCTGTCCTTTGAATCCGATAAGTGGGTACAGCTCTGAATTGGAGTGCTTCGCTTGAATCTCCAGCGCCGCATACTGGTGAAACAAGTTTCCCTGTGGCGACTGCTCGACGTAGTCGTCCCAACTGTTGATGTCCTCATCGGTCGCGTACCTAATCTCGATGCTCATTGTCAGTAGGTTTAAAGTCCACACCCTGGCCGCTTTGTTATAATCTTCTTATCCGTCTGGACGTCTGTTTTCGCCCGGTTAGAACCACTCAGCGGACGCAATTCGAGAGTGTCGAACCTCTCGAAAAGCCTGCTTGGAGCCACAACGTCGAGAGATGTTCGACTCTTAGACCGAGGGTCCCTTCCAGTCGGTACTCGGAATCACTACATCGACTGGTTGGCCTCCATTATCTGTTCGTCAGGCTGTTCAGCGAGGAGTTGGTAACCAATAACAATACTCCAGGATACCGTTTGAACCACCAGTTATGGCCTCTAATTCCGGAACCAGAAGTCAGTGGGGTCTAATCGTGGGGTTCGCTGCGTTCTTCCTAGCGATTGGGTCGGCGTACGTGAACCCTGCAACCTCTTACGAACTTTCTTTGTATCTAGGTACGCCACTGGCCTTCTGGGCCTTGGTTGCCGTTGCTGTCGGCTGTGCTCTGGTCGTGTCTGTCCTCGGTGAGAGAGATTTTCGACCACTGTCACTTCTCCTCGGCGGGATGAGCGTCTTTTCTATCGTTGCACTCCCCGTCATTCGGGGGTACTACTTCATCGGAACCGGTGACTCACTCACGCACCTCGGGTGGGTCCGAGACGTCGTCGACGGCGAGACTGTCATCGACGAACTGTTGTACCCCGGAATACACTCCTTCGCGATTCTTCTCTCAGACGTCACTGGCTACTCTCCGGAACGGTCGTTGATGCTGGTGGTCCTATCGTTCGTTGCACTCGCGTTCGTACTCGTCCCGTTGATCGCGTTCGAACTCCTCCCCCGTGAGGACACGATCGTCATCGCGGCGTTTTCGGGGTTCCTCTTACTCCCGATCAACACCATCAGCACGCATCTGGCTCCGCACACGTTCAGTCAAGCGATGCTCTTCTCGTCCCTCGGAATTTACTTGTTCCTCCTCTACCTGACACGGGCCGACCCAGGCAAATCGAGACTTCGAGTCTCGTCGTTCGGGGCGTTGTTGGTCGTCGTCGGGGTGGCGACAGTGTTGTATCACCCGATGCAAGCGCTCAACTTGTTCGTCTTGTTGTTCGCGGCGTCGGTCCTTCAGGTGTTGGCGCGCTGGCGTGACTGGGACAGTGCGATTCGAGACCACAAGACGATGTACGTACAGACCGGTGTGCTCGGAATCGCTTTCCTCGCGTGGACGAGTCGGCGTGACGCGTTCTGGATTACGCTCGACGCAGTTGTCAGGGCGGCCGAAGGCTATCTCAGTGGGGCGCCCCCGACTGCAGCAGGGAGTACCGTGGCACAAGGGGCGTCCCTGCAGGCAATCGGAGCAGGACTCCCAGAGATATTTGCGAAGGTGTTCCTCGTGAGCTTCGTCTACGTCGGCCTCATGGGAATCCTCGTCTTGGCGGTAATCCTGCACCGCCTCGACGACCTCCCGGAGACTGATGCAAAAGTTCGGTATCTCACACTCGGTGCTGTGGGAACGTTGCCGTTCGTGGTCGTCTTCATCCTCGGCGATATCGGTGAGCTTCACTTCAGGCTCCTTGGCTATCTCATGCTGATAGCGACGGCGGTCGGCTCTGTGACCATCGTCTTAGGCTTACCACGACTCGCCTCTAGCGTCGGAACTCGTACGACACACGTCGCTGTCGCGTTGTTGTTGCTGTTGTTACTGCCTACTGCATTGGCTGCAGCATTCCCCTCTCCGTACATCTATCAGCCGAATCAGCACGTCACTCAGACGGAACTCGACGGCTACGGGCAGGCGTTCGAACTACACGACGAGGCGCTCGAAGTCGCAGCCGTTCGGCAAGGTCCGTGGCGATACAACGACGCCGTCTTCGGGACAGACGAGACACCTCGTGACGCCTACGACCGGTCGGTCCCAACTCGGGAGCTAGACACGCTCAATTCGACGTTCGCGGCCGAAGGCTATCTCGCGGTGACCGAACACGACCGCGAACGTGAGATACGAGCGTACAAGGAACTCCGATACAGCCAAGCAGAGTTCGATTCGCTCGACGCGCGCCCAGGAGTCAACCAAGTGGTTTCGAACGGTGGGTTCACGCTTTATTTCGTCGAAGAACGTGCCCTTAACTTCGAAGACGTAGACGAGACTGGCTGACGCCAGACAGTATGCGAATTATAACTATCCAGTAAACGAACGAATGTGGCCTCAGAGTTATGACTGAGCGTCCGAATATCGTCTGGATTACGCTTGAAAGTACGAGGGCAGACCACACTACGATGGGTGGCTACGGCCGCGAGACGACGCCGAACGTACAGAGAATCGCAGACAGCGACGCGGGTCGGTACTTCTCGGAATGCTACTCCCATGGAATCTGGACGCTCGCTTCTTCTGCCTCTATCCTCACGGCGACGTATCCTTCGTACCACGGAGCGGGGATGACCGGCGACGCCATTCCTGCTGCCCTCCCGACTGTGGCAGAACGGTTCAAAGAGGTTGGATACGACACAGCGTGCATCTCTCCGAACTCACACCTCAGCTCTGCGACTGGACTGGACAGAGGGTTCGACGAGTTCGTCTGGCTCAGTAAATCGACGCTTCGGAAGTCTGTTGGTCTCCAGACCGTTCTCTCGTACGTTCGTAATATCCAGACCCACGGTGGAGGGTTGACGCTCGACACCCGGAGACACAGCACTGATTATATGCTCAACAAGCTGGCGCTCCGATGGCTCAAAGACCGACAGACGGAGGAGGCTCCGCTGTTCCTGTACCTCCACTACGGTGGACCACACCACCCGTACCACCCACCAGACCGCTTCCTCGAGGAGTTTGCTAGCGACAGCAACCTCTCGTTGGACGAGATCAAAGAGATCGGATTAGACCACCACGATAACCTCTACGAACACATGGCCGAAAGTAGCCCGTTCACTGCCGAAGAGTGGGAGGCACTCGCAGCACTCTACGACGGTGAAATCGCGCACGTCGACGAATTCGTCGGTGAACTGTTCGACACGGTTCAGTCACTCGACATCGGCCACACCATCTTCGTCATCACTTCGGACCACGGAGAACTGTTCGGAGAGAGCGGACTCCTCGCTCACCAACTCGTCACGAACGAAGCAGTCTCTCACGTTCCACTCGTCACTCACGGGCTGGACGTCGCGCTCGCGTACGAAGGAGAACTAGTACAGCACGCAGACGTCATGACGACGCTGTTGGCGATGGTTGGCGCCCCGACCGACGGAACGCAGGGAATCGACCTTCGAACCGAACACCGTGACTTCGTCGTCGTCCAGCGCGGTGCGGACCGGTATCAGCAGAACGTGGACAAACTGACCGAGCTCAACCCGAACTTCGACACGTCGAGATTCTCGGAGTCTACGCTCACGGCACTGTTTACTTCGGAGTTCAAGTACCAACACAGCGACGACGGGGCCGAACTCTACTTGCTCCCGGACGAATCGTCCGACGTATCCGAACTGTATCCGGACGTCGCAGCCGACTTCGACACGTTACTCGTCAAATGGTGGGGGATGATTGGGGCACCTGTGGCAAAACAACCGCAGGTGGGGCGATTCACCGACGAGATGCGCGAACAGCTCGCTGACCTCGGTTATCTAATCGACTGACCGAATTATCTCGGCCAACGTGCGTATTTCAAACTAATTTGCGTCTAATTCTTCCAATTTGTAACACCCGACGTTCGGTTTTCTGGGTCAATCAGAGATAATTTCACTATCTCCAGATTAGACGGACATTCACGACAATTCACTAGTCGGAAACCCATATAGTCACTAACATTCATACTTCTGTGGGGGCCAGCCGGAGCACCTGATAACTAACTGGCGACCATCGCACATCCTAATTATAGCCTTCTGGTGAACATTCGTACACTAAATTCACTTAAGCGAATCATAAATTTGGAATATCTGCTTCAGATGTGGTCAAATCTGTTATTTGTCCAAGTTTCTTTGGACCGAGTATGCAGAAGGACCCCGACCAGAATAACCAACCTAACGACCAGCCTTCCAGCATTACAAACTTCGACCGCAGATCGTATCTGCGATTGGCCGGTGTTGCACTCGGCAGTGTGGGTGCAACCAGTGCCGTCGTCGAGAATGCCGCTGCTGCTCAGACCGTTCGTGGAATAACGTTCGATAGAGTACTGAACGCAGCCGACTTCTGTGACACCTCGGGTAACTCCGACTGTTCCGGCGCAATCGAGAGCCGTCTGAACAGTGGTACGCTCATCAAGTTCCCCAAGGGAACGTACAAGATTGCGAACTCCATCTACCCAGGTGGTCCATCCAACGTCGGGATGATCGCCGAAGACGGTGCGACGCTCAAGATTCCGGCAAACACGGAACCGACGGTGTTCCTCAACAAGGGCGGCCGCAACGTCCTCTTCGAGGGATTCACCATCGACCAGACTGCCAGTGGCGCATTCGCGAACATGAAGTTCCTGTGTGAGAGAAACGCACAGATTCGCGACATCGAGATCGTCGGACGCGCACCTGCGGCAGACCACCGCCTCGACCAGCACATCCTCTGTGACGTCCACGACCCCAATGGTACCTCCGTCATCGAGCGGTTCGTGGCGAAAGACGGTGGTGTCCTCGGCGAGTACCGCAACAGTGCGGGTGGCATTCAGGCGACTCCCGCCCACCACGGGACGCTGAAGATAATCGACTGTCACATCGAGGAGATGTCGAACAGTGCAATCTACGCCACGCGTAACGACGGTAACATCCAGATCGAAGGCGGTGTCTACCGTAACAACGACGTCTCGCAGGTCCGCTTCATGGGGCCGAACTCGTACGTCGACGGTGCGCTCATCGAGATCGACATGAGCAAGGCCAACAACCCCGGAACCCCGCGGAAGATGCGTGGTGTCTGGATAGAGACGAAGCAGTCCAAGTTCGACGGAACGAAGAACGGTGGCTACGTGCGCAACAGCACCCTCATCGTTCGTGACTCGCCTAACACCATCGAGGCGATCGACCTCGACGAGACCGGTGGTTGGCTCGAAGTCGAAAACTGTGACTTCATCATCGACCGCGACGGTTCGCGCGCCATCACAGGGTACAAACCGACGGACAAGGCGTCGAACTACCCGAAGGCCCCCAAGCCGTGGGACCTCAAGGTCACGAACTGTACCGTCAAGGGCACTGCGGCAAACCGCGAGAGCGTCAAGGTCGTCGGCCGTCCAAGTTCGTCCGTCGAGAACGTCTGTATCCAGCAGACTGCGTCGGGCCGTGACGGTGTGACCGTCGTCGACGCGCCTGACTGTTTCGTCGGTAACTCGACCATCAACGTCGCTGGCCAGCCCGTCAACGAAGTGGACGTGAACGTTCAGACCACCGATATCCAAACGTCCGGTAGCTGTTCGCTCACCGTCGACTCGGGTACGGACTCGACGACGGATTCGTCCACCGACTCGGGTACGGATTCGACGACTGATTCGACGGACGACTCGACGACGGATTCGACGACTGATTCGTCCACCGACTCGACGGACGACTCGACGACGGATTCGACGTCTGACTCCAACACGCACGAACTCGTCATCGACGGTGATGGCAGTTCGCAGCTGACGAACTACGAGTTCACTGTCAGTGGCTCTGTCGAGCAGACTGACGACCCCGGCGAGGACAACGTCGTCGGCAGCACCGTCTCGGGCGCTGTCGCCGCCGGCCTCGACAGCTTCGACTACACGGGTGAAATCACCGCGTTCACCATCGACGGCCCTGCGAAGATTTACGTCGACGGCTCGCAGGTCGACCCGGCCTCGCTCGGCGGTTCGACGGATTCGACCGACGACTCGACGACGGACTCCAGCACGGACTCGTCTACCGACTCGACCGACGACTCGACGACGGACTCCAGCACGGATTCGTCTACCGACTCGACCACGACGCACGAACTCGTCATCGACGGTGAGGGCCGTTCTGACCTGACGAACTACGAGTTCACTGTCAGTGGCTCTGTCGAGCAGACCGACGACCCCGGCGAGGACAACGTCAGTGGAAGCTCGGTCACCGGTGCAGTCGGTGGTGGCCTCGACAGCTTCGACTACACGGGTGAGATTACCTCGTTCAGCATCGACGGACCTGCGAAGGTTACCGTCGACGGGCAGGAAGTCGACCCGGCCACGCTCGACGGCTCGACGGACTCGTCCAGCGACTCCGACCAGACGGTCGAAACGGTCAGCAAGCTCACCATCGACGGGATGGGCACCGACGACCTGGCTCACTACCGCTTCAGTGTCAGTGGCTCTGTCAAGCAGGTCGACGACCCTGGCGAAGACACCGTCGTCAAGAACAAGGTCAGAGGCGCGACCCGCCGCGGCATCGACGAGTTCGAGTTCACCGGTCAGATTACCTCGTTCGCGCTCAAGGGTCCGGCCCGTGTCTACCTCGACGACACGAAGGTCGACCCCGACACGCTCGGGTAACGCGACCCCACTGAACTAACCAACCCCCCGCTCCTTCTGCCGTACGTCCTCCCTCCACCACTTTTTTTCGACACCACACGATAGAAACCGACCGACAGCGGAGTCTCTGTGGCCTGTCTGGTGGGTATGTCACCCATAACAAAGCCCTGAGGACTCCCTCATTTTCACGAATACGTCGGCAGACTGAGACGGCCACGGCAGTCCCCAATCGTGAGACTGAACGGCCGCCGGTCCGTGCCGCACCCGCCGCGCGACTCGAGTCCGATTCGACGGCAGGGAGTTCAATTCATGGTGACGAGTTCGATAATCCGAGGGCTGAAGGCGATGTTTGCAGCACAGAGCATCTCGCTTCTCTCGAAGGGACTGCTGATCATCCTTCTCACCCGGTACTTCCTCACCGCCGAAGAGTACGGCTTGCTCTTCTTCGCGATCTCGATACTTTCGGTCGCACTCCTCTTTGCGAACCTCGGACTCGCGAAGTCCGCCGCGAGATATCTGGCCGAATACCGGCGGACCGAACCGGCGCAAGTGCCGCACATCCTCTGGTCGACACTGAAGTACAACCTCGTGATGATTCTCGTGGTCTCTGCTGCAGTCGTCTCGTTTAGCGAACCCGTCTCTCAGCTGCTCGACGAACCTCGTGTGGCACCACTCCTCGTCGGCGGTGTCGGTTACATCGCGTTCAGTTCGCTGAAGACGTTCGTTTCGCTCTCGTTTCAGGGACTGAACAGCGTCGACTGGAGCGCGAAGACCGATATCGTCGCCAACGTCAGCCTCATCGTCTTCATCGTTGGTT
This sequence comes from Haloferax marinum, assembly GCF_009674625.1. GTDB lineage: Archaea > Halobacteriota > Halobacteria > Halobacteriales > Haloferacaceae > Haloferax > Haloferax marinum. The sequence continues at coordinate 197,691 of NZ_WKJQ01000002.1, forward strand.
TCCTCCTGTTGGGTCTCGGCCCACTCGGGGCGATTCTTGGATACACGGTCGGCTTTGCCCTCGCTGTCGCCGTGGGCTTCGTCATTCTGTACGTCAAATTCTACCGACCGCTCGACGAGGGAGTCCCGCAGGAAAGCGGTCTCTCTAAACGAATCCTCCGGTACAGCATCCCACTGGCAGTGACACGTGGTGCGGTGATGCTCGACAGTCGTGTGGACGCGATTCTGGTCGGATACTTCCTGAACCCACTCGCTGTCGGCTACTACATGTTGGGAAAGCAGATAACGGACTTCGTCATCGCCCCTGCGACTACGATTGGGTTTTCGATTTCACCGACGTACGGCGAACAGAAGGTGACGAACAAACTCGAGCGCGCGGCGAATCTCTACGAGACGACGTTCGAGTACGTTGTCACGCTGTACGTTCCCGCCGCCGTGGGAATGGCCATCCTCGCTGAACCAACTGTTCGACTCATCTTTGGAGCGGAGTATCTCGGTGCGGTTCCAGTCGTGCAGGTGTTCAGCCTGTACGTCCTCCTGCGCGCGATCGACAAGATAACCAACGACAGCCTGGACTTCATCGGTCGGGCCGGTGCACGTGCCTACGCGAAGTCGGCAACCGCAGTCGCGAACTTTGCGCTCAACATCGCACTCATCCCGACGCTAGGAGTCGTCGGTGCTGCCCTCGCGACGGTCATCACGTACGTCTTCCTCGTCGGGTTCGAAGTGTATCTCATCTACACCGAGTTCTCACTCTCGCTCACTCGCCTCGCGCGCACGACAGCAATCGTCTGTCTCGTCACCCTCGGTGTTGCCCTGCCTGTTCTCGCGTTCGAACCGTTCATCTCCGGTCTCGTGACGCTTGGTGCGGCGATCGTCCTGGGAATCGTGATGTGGTCTGTTCTCGTCTCTGTGAGTGGACTGCTCAGTTTCAGGCGTGTGGTCGGGATGCTTCGGTAACTCAGTGCCACACGTTCAGCGGCAACTCAGTGCCATACGTTCAGTGGTAACTCGTTGTCGACACGTTCTGTGATTATGGACCCTATGGACCGTGAACTCCGGGCGTACGACACGCTCGACGGCGGTGCGCTCGTTCGACTTCAGTATACGTACTCGCGTAGACAGGTTGCCCAGTCGAAGCTATTGCGTCACTGAGTACTGAGCTGGCAGAAACAGGTGATTCCGAGGGCACCGTTACACGAACGGTCTGTAGAAAAGAGAAGTAGATTTCCCGTCAGGCTTGTCGCGCTGCCTCGCGAACCGCTTCGAGGAGGACCATCGTCCACATCGACTCTTCGACGGGAACGGGCATCGGGCGTCCCGTGGCGATTGCCTTGGCTTCGAGGTCGATTTGGTAGTAGTGGGGGTTGGTCTGTTTGGCGGTCTCCCACCCGTCGTCGTACTTCGTCTTGAGGACGGTGCTGGCGTTTCCGACGACACCACCGATGAGGTCAGCGGACCGCTCGACGTTGTATCGGACTTTCGAGAGCGACGTGCTCGTTGGGTCGTGAGATACCTTCATCACTGTCTGTGAGACGAGGTCGGCCATCAACGACCGCTTTTCTCCGTGGACAACGACGAGTCGCTGGGAGATTGCCCCCGATATCATCTTCACACTAACCATGCACCCGCCGTTCGTCCGGTATTGGACGGCGGCGTTGTCGTACGTGAAATCCATCTCGTATTCGTTTGCGAGGCTCGTAACCGCAGAGATGGCCTCTTCGTCTTCTGGGTAGCCACCTGTGGCCAACGCGAGATACAGTGGGTGGGGCAAGCCTTCTTCGAACTCACCGCCTTCGAGTTCGAAGGCCCACGCTCCCCGACGTTCGGTATCCGGCGGCGTCAGTCCCGTGAAGATGACTTCGACGCTGCGGACTCTGCCGAGGTCACCGCGTTTCATCTGCTGGGTGACTGCGCGCATCGCCGGGTCGAACACGTGTTGGTGGACTTCGGAGAAACGAACTCCACGTTCGTCGGCGTACTCCTGTAGTTCGCGGAACTCCTCGAGGGTCGTGGTGATCGGCTTTTCTATCTGTACTGGAATTCCCTTGTCGATCACTTTCTTCGCCAGCGCCACGTGGGTCTGGACCGACGTACAGATGTGGACCCAGTCGAGGTCCTCTGATTCGAGCATCTCGTCGATGTCTGTGTACGCCGTGATGCCGTACTTGGTCGCGACGTCGCTCGCTCTGCCTTCGTCGATATCACAGATTGCGACGAGGTTGGTTTGGGGGTTTCGTTCGAGCGCAGAGAGATGAGTACCGGAGACAACACCTGCACCGACGACTGCTGCGTTGAGTGTCATACGTGAGGCGATATGATTGAGAAGTGTATTGTTATACGCTCAATGACCGCTGGAGTGTAGTTGCTAACGACGGTTCGAAGTCGAGCGAGGGGCCAAACATCGAGTGTCTGTACGTTCTGCTGCGTTCACTCGTTCGACATGTCACTGTGCGACGAATCGGAGCCACTCCAGTTGGCCGTTGTTTGTCCCGGTGATTGCGAGTGTGTTCTCTTTGTTCGCCAGTCGAACGAGGTCAGCGGTCGCGACGCAGTTATCCATACCCAGTACGCCCCCACCGTCGACACGATACTCGCTTTCGTCGATGACGACGGTACTTCCAGTACGAATCGGGCCACTCGACCTCGACGATGGTTGTACCTGCGGGTTGGATTCGAACTGCAGTAGACACGCATTCGTCTCTGCTTGCCCGTTCACCCCGACGACGAACGGGTAGCGTGTCGTCGTGACAGAGCCACCGTCTATGAGTGTGGAAACCGAGTTCACCATGAAGATTCCATCACGGTCGGGGCCAGATTGGTCGATAGTGCAGTTTCTCACGACCGAGTTCGGTGCGTCGTACAGCATCACGCCTGCGAGTCCACCCGCTTTGCCGGTGATTCGAACGTTCTCTAAGTTGACCCAGTGTGGTCCAGTCGCCGGTTCGAACCGTCCCTGTGGTTCGAGTGGACTTCTGTACACTGCGGGCACCCCGTCGGCGTCTATTTCGATTGTCGTATTTTGTACCGTGACGGTACGCCCTGTTGGAAAAAGGTTGATTCCGCCTTTGGACCGGGGCGTCTCTTTGATTCGAATCGTGCAGTCACGTACCAGTGCACCGTTCTGTTTGTCGGCAGGCCCTTGCTCGATTGCGATACCGCGTGTGTTGAACTGAGAGTCGAGTTGAGTCAACGGACCGGTGTACTCGCCCATGTCGACCTCGACAGTCGCTCCGCTGACGAAACTCCCGTTGCCGGAGATTCGGATACTGGCGACGTTGTTATTGCGGAACAGTCCACCGACGACTTCGACGTTTCCCGAGGTGCGACTGGCGTAGATTCCGTTGTTACCGAACTCTTCGAGGTGGCAATTTTCGATACGAACGGTCCCGAAGTTCCACGGGCCGATAGAGATGCCAGCTCGCCCGTCACCGTTCTTGTAGTGACCGATTGCAGACCCTTGCAGCGCACGAAAGTCCCGGATGAGACCGCGACCGGACTCGGTAGTGAGCCCGAGAATCATCGAGTGAACGACCCTGTTGTCGGGGTGATTCCCCCTTCCAAGGTACTCCACGTCGGCTATCTCGAACGAATCACGGCAGATGACTCGCACACCGGCGGTGGTGTCGTTCGCGGTGATGTCGATGTCGATTCCACGGAGGAAGAACTGGCCTACTTCGCCGACGTCGATGAGGAAGTTGTTGTAGCCGTTCGGTGGGACGAGTTTCACGGCCCCGTCTCCAACGAGACCGATCGCTTCGAATCCGGATATGTCGAGTCGGTCTTCTACCCGATAGGTCCCACTCGGAAATACGAGTGCGACTCCGTCTTCGAGTCCTCCCTGAAGTTTCGAAGCGCAGGGGTCGTTCCCAGTTGGGTCACACCCCAAATCGTCGACGACGTTTACCTGCACTAGCTCGGTGGGTTCTGGCATTGGTGTCGGTGTCGGTGCTGGTGGTGGAGTGGGAGTTGGTGTGGGCGTCGGTGGTTCGGGTTCTTGGCGCGTCGTACAGCCAGCTAATGCCGCAGCGGCGACTCCAACCAACCCGAGATATGCCCGTCTGTCTATCACTGTAAAACTAGTCTTCAGTTGGCGTCATAGGAATATAATTATGGGGCTTAGTCCAGCGATTCACGCCATCTCTCTCGTGATTCTCGGTGTTCTGAGACCACCGTTAGCGTCGTCGGACTCCGTTAGTTCCGAATTTACAATGTGATTTTGTAACCCACCATCATACCTGATGTACTCTCTGTCACAGGTTCGAAAGGGACTGAAAATTGGTCGTTCGAATCCTGCTATCTTTGGCCGCGAATTGAATCGTCTCTACTACAGCCGTCTCGACCGGCGAAGTTACAACCCCGACGGTATCGACGTTCTCTCAGAAGACTGGGACAACCTGCTCATCTTGGACGCTTGCCGGTACGACCTGTTCGAACAGAACAACACGCTCTCTGGGCAGCTAGAAAGACGCATCTCTCGCGGTTCTCATACGGTCGAGTTTCTCCAGGGCAATTTCGCGAACCGCGACATGCAAGATACGGTGTACATCACGGCCAGCCCACAGTTCTACGCTCAGCGCGAGCAACTCGACGCGATGTTCTTCGACGTCGTCAACGTCTGGATAGAAGACGGGTGGGACGAGTCGGTGGGGACGGTCCTCCCGGAGACGATGACCAGACGCGCAATCGAAGCCAGCGAGCAGTATCCAGACAAGCGCCTCATCGTCCACTATCTCCAACCACACTATCCGTTCATCAACGCCCCCGAACTGAACCCACGGAACCCGTACGAGGACGTCCATTCGAAAGCAGACATCTGGGGTGAGTTGATGGAGAAAAAGCGAACTGTCGCTCCCGAAACTGTGTGGGAGGCGTACAGTGACAATCTGCGTATCGCACTCCCAGCGGTCGAGGAACTGATGCAGACGCTTCTCGGACGGACCGTCGTCACGTCTGACCACGGGAACATGATTGGCGAACGTTCTGCTCCGATTCCGATACGAGAGTGGGGTCACCCACCGGGTATCTACACTCGGGAACTCGTCACAGTACCCTGGTTGGTCTACGACAACGGTGACAGAAAGGAGATCGTCGCCGGTGAGTCGGTGGCGATGGAAGACGACGTGTCTTCGGACGTTGTCAGCGAACGTCTCGAACACCTTGGGTACGTCGAGTAGCCACAACACGTCGGCCCCGCCGACCGCCGAATACCTACTCCTCCATCCCTCTCCTCCCGTAGACCCTCTGACTGATTATCCATCCCATCTCGTGGACTCTCTGACCCTTTCCTCCCACGGCGCTTCACAGTCTGTCTACCCATTCCTACCGACACCCTCCTCGACTAATACGAACCTCCGCATCGGGTCGTCGATGTCGACACTCGTCTCGATGTCCCTCGAAAATACGACTGTGAGCCGATTCTGTCTCGGTTATACACAAACTAACGCCAAGCGATTTCAGTCGACGAACTTCGCTGAGGAGAGACGAAATCGAATTCGGTACCGTGCTACTCGATGTATCCGAGGTTCGCTAAGCGTTCTTCCACGTTGCTGTCTGTCGTCATGGTGACTTCGGCTGGGTCTAGTGCGGGATAGGCGGCGGTTCCGACTGACTCGACGATTGGGAGGACCGTTCCGTCCATTCGCTCGTCTGCTTCGAGGCCGAACGTCGCGAGGACCGTCGGTGCGATATCGAAGAGGTGCGCGTCTTCGAGATGAGCCTCAGTGTCGATGTCTTCCCCGACCGCGGCGACGATGCCGTGAAGTTTGTGGTTCCATGGCTCGGTTGGTTCTCCGAATACGGTTTCAGTGAGTACCGCGGAGAGGAACTGGTCGAAGTCTCGTGGAATCGTCACGACATCGACCGCGTCGCTCTCTTTGGGACCGTCGAAGTACGTCTCCCGTGGTGACACCTCGTCGAAAACAGGGTTTCCGTCGGGGTCGGTGGCACTACTGAGCAGTTTGATGAGTTCCTGACGAACCGACTCGTACTCAGACTCGGAGACGACGCCGTGTGGTTCTCGCCCTTCGAGATTGATTCTGATACCGAGTTCGGTGCGCGAGCGCATGTAGGCGAGGGAGTTCTCGAAGTCGACCTGTTGGGTCCCTGCACTGATTATCTCCGAACTGATTCGACTCGTGACGAACTCGTCGAGTCCGAGCCTGCGAAGAAGTGCACCGAGACGTTGGCTCGTGAGGCCAGTCCGAGCGACCAGTTGCATCAGTTTGACGCCGACTGTCGGTTCGACCGACTCCGACTCGATTCCGGCTCTGAGCTTCGAATCTCGGACCGAGGCCCACGTCGGCATCCCCTTCCCACCGTTTACACTCTTGACGAACCCATGCCGACGGAGATATTCGTTGACTCGGAAATCGTATCCCGTGTATTCACCGATTCCGTGGTCGCTCACGACCAGGACGTTCTTGGGCTGGTACGCGTCGAGAATCGCCTCGAGCTGTTTGTCGACTTCGACGTAGATGTCTCTGACCGAGTCGAGGTCGCCGGGGCGTTCGTGGAAGACGGTGTCTGTCTGTTGGAACTGGATAAACCCGAAGTCTGGTTCGAAGCGGTCGACGAGATAGCGGAACGCTTCGCCACGCATTCGAATCAACTCACAGTAGGTCTCACTCGCTGCCGAATCGTCTGGCGACGGGTCGCGTGGGTAGACTCTGTACTCTCCGATTGCCTCACGGACGTCGTCCAAGATTCCCTCCGGGTGGCACTTTGGATTCTCTGGTGCCGTGTATCCCGGAATGAGGGCACCATCGAATGCTCGGCAGGGGTGTGTTACCGGTGTGTTGACGACGACACTCGAGTATCCGTGATAGTCGAGGAGTTCCCACAACGTTCGTTCACGGATGTGGCTTCCGTTGATGACGGTCCAATCGTAGCCATCGAACGTTAGGAAGTCGAACACACCGTGCTTACCGGGGTTCATCCCCGTGTAGAGTGATGGCCACGCACTGGCAGTCCACGGCGGAATCTGTGATTCGAGAGGCGCGGCGACACCAGCTGAAAAAATCTTGTGGAGCGTTGGGAGCTCTCCGTCGTCGAAGAGAGGTTCTAAAACCGGGAAGCATGCCGCATCGAGGCCGACGAGTAGTGTATTCATCTCCCCTATCCGACTGTTGTTCATACTCCAAACGTCGTGAGTAGAGCGTTTTGTTATACGCGGGCTTAGCGGGTCGCCGAAGCAGATTAACAGTGTCACGCAGCACCGACTCCGATACCGTTACACTTCGAACGACTGTCTGCTTCGACACAGCAGTACTGTGTCCTGTCGTCCAGCCGTATGATATCAATAACAGTCACCCAGTGGCCAACTCATCTGCATAGGACACTCGTAACAAAGCCCTCGAAGTTTGTCTTTCCACGCAGTAGTATGTCGCAGAATGGCCCACTTCTTTCCACTCTTGCTCAAGCGTCGAACGGTGAGCGTCGTCCGCCTCTCGAGTTCGACGGCCAACACGTTTCCGAGATTCTCGCTGAGACGCTCGAATACGCACGTGAACGCGACTACATCGGATGGGATTACGGCGACGGAATGAGCAGTCGCCTGTTGAAAACACTCCCGTTCGAAAACAAATGGGTGAACCTCGTCGTACAGGAGTTGGTCAAGCGCCCACCGATAAACGTCCGACCGCTGTTCCTCGTCGAGAAACGTCGAAACTACAAGGGAACTGCACTGTTCACGATAGCGAATCTGAACTACCACCACTACGCGGAAGCGAACGGCGAACCGACTACTGTCGATTACCTCGAGGAAGCCAGACAACTCGCTGATTGGCTAGTCGAGAACCGGAGCATCGGCTATCACGGGTTCTGTGGCGGTCACAAACACGAGATACAGCACCTCGAACAGAAAGGTGTCCCGAACGACCCCGACGTCGTTTCGACGTCGTTCGCGGTGAAAGCACTTCTCGAAGCGTCTCCATACGACCCAATCTACGCACCAATTGCACGAACCGCGTCCGACTTCGTCGTCGAGGACCTCGACTACCGAGAAGTGGAGGGTGGAGCGAAAGTCAACTACCACATGAACCACCCGGATACGTACTACACGCTCAATTCGGGTGCGCTCGGCGCTCGGCTCTTCGTCGACCTCTACGACCACTTCGGTGACGATATCGATTTAGAGCGGGCGACTGCAATTCTCGACTTCATCGCCAGTCACCAGGCGGACATCGGTGGATGGACCTACCGGGTTCCGAAGTCGAGTTCACATCTGTCGATGGATAACCACCACAACGGGTTCATACTCGACGCGTTCCTTCGATACAGAGCAGTCTCCGGCTCTGACCGGTTCGACGACACGATAGAGCGCGGATTGACGTTCTTCCGTTCGACGCTGTTCGAACCCGACGGTGCGCCCAACTGGGACGAGTCGAAATCGTATCCTCGTGACATTCACGCAGCAGCGACGGCAATCGCAGTGTTCAGTGCTGCCGGTGACCTCGAGATGGCCGGACGAATCCTTCGCTGGACGCTCGAAAACCTCTACGCAGGAAACGGTCGGTTCTACTACCGAAAGCACAAGTTCTTCACCGTCCGCACGACGTTGATGCGGTGGGCACAAGCGTGGATGGCCTACGCGATGTCTGAGTATCTTCTCGCAGTTGCGCGCGAAAGTGACATCGACCACGACCTAGAGAATTGGATGGTCGACCCCAACTCGTCTCGATAACACGGTAAAACCGGACTTCACGTCTCGTCTCCTGTAACACCCGTTTCGTGCGTCACGTCCGTCTGCCGTCCAGGGGGATGACCCGCTGGCCAATTTTGAAACGGAGGGTGGTGATCTTCAGGCAGCGCCACCGATGTCTGCACCCTGGTCCATCTCCAGCGCTTTGGAGACTCTCCGTGCGCTGTAGGCGAAAATGACCATCATGCTTCCACTCACGAGGAGGTTGGCACCAAACAGGACACCGACTGCCCACGCTGCACTCGCCGGGAACCCTGCCCAAAGCATGATGGCCAGGAGGACACCGATCGACCCACTGACGACGGCGAAGAACCAGTTTGGCTCACCGCGAAGGCTCAGCCCCATCACGATTTCGACCACACCACTGACGAGCAGGTACGCGATGACGAGAATCGTCAGCGTCGCGAGCCCGGCCACTGGGTTGACGAAGAGGATGACACCTGCACCGATGCTGATGCCGCCGAGGAGGATTTGCCAGATTGCGCCGCCCCAACTTCTCGCTGAGAAGACCCCTATGAAGTTGAGTATCCCCGACGCAATGAGGAAGAGACCGACGAGGAGGGATATCGATAACCCGGTGACGAACGGAGCGAGGATCGCCAAGAGTCCGATGATTCCGATGATGACGCCTGCGATTGCTAACCACCGCCAGTTAGCTTGTAGGGAATCCGACATCGAATCTGCTTCGATAGGCATTCCGGTGTCTGTTGATGGTGAACTCATTACAACTTACAGAATGGTTGTATGAGAGATTAAACAATTTGCACTATCTCCCGAATAATCATGGTATCGAAACTGTACGGTTCTAGTGTAATTTCTGGCCCAGATGAACGGCTATCGGCCGCGTATCACCCACGTGTTTCAGGCACAGAATCGGTCGTATTCGTGACGCTCTCGACCGAAGGGAGCAGTCGTCGTGGGCGATAACAGCCATCGAGCAATCTATCCGCCTGGAACAACATGGGTTGTAATTACTGACTGTTCCGTGCCTCGAGATAGTTCTCTCCTGGCGATTTTCACAAAATGCGTAAAAATGTTGATATTCAATCAGGTTGATCTATCTCTCGTAATGAGTAGTTTGGTAGTACTAGCGTTCGAAACAATGACCGGCGCGAAAGACGCTCGCGATAAGTTGTACGACCTACAGAAACAGGAGTTGCTCACACTCGACGACGCTGCAGTTGTCGTTCGCAAAGAAGACGGGAAAGTGAAAGTCGACCAAGCCGTGAGTCTCGTCGGGACTGGTGCTCTCGGTGGCGCGTTCTGGGGGATGCTTATCGGACTTCTCTTCCTCGCACCGTGGCTTGGAATGGCGATCGGTGCTGTGACAGGTGCCCTCTCTGGGAAGTTTGCCGACTTCGGCATCGACGACGACTTCATCAAAGAGGTTGGTGACACCATCGAACCCGGTCACTCTGCGTTGTTCTTACTCGTCCGCGACGTGCAGACAGAGCGTGTAATCGACGAACTCGAATCGTTCGCACCCAACGTTATTCGGACGAACCTCTCGCCACAACAGGAAGACGCCCTTCGCGAAGCGTTCGGTGCTGAAGGTACTCCTGCCTGAACGTAGTACAGCGCGTTTTCACATCCCAATTATATTTGTGTCAACTGTACTCACTGGGTGGAACGGCCAATGACTCGACGAGTGGTGGACTTACGACTCTCTCGTGAACAGGCAGGGCTCTGGTCGCTCACGCTCGTCCTCTTCGCGCTCGTCGTGTACGTCACGTGGCGGTACGTCGGAACGTTCGTACTCGGGTTGTTCCTCTACTACGTGACACGCCCGGTTCACGCCCGTATCAGTCAGCGCGTTCATTCACGGACGTTGTCGGTGATGTTGGCATTGGTGAGTGTCGCACTGCCCGTGTTGTTCCTCGTCGTATGGACGATTTCCGTCGCGATTCGGGGGCTTCGTGACCTCCTCGGAACCGACCCCACGGCCCAACCGATTCCCGGACTCGACGCGATTCCACAAGCTCCAGACGTCATCGTCTTCGCTGAAACGACGGTACGCGGACTCCTTACCGACCCCGCAGGATTGCTGGCCGACGGTTTCGGAGACCGTATCGTCGTTGCCGTCGAGGCTCTCTCCGGGTCGCTTGCGGTGGTGGTCAATGTCGGCATTCACCTGTTTATCGGACTCATCGTGGTGTTCTTCTTGCTCCGCGACGACTACCGAATCGCTGCCTGGGGCCGTTCGACCTTTATCGGAGACGGAAGCGTCATCGAGTCGTTCCTCGAGGCTGTCGACCGTGACCTCAATCAGGTCTACTTCGGGAACATTCTCAACGCCGTGCTCACTGGCGCTCTGGGTGCGGTGACCTACACCCTCCTCAACCTCGTTGCACCGGAAACTGTTCGAATCCCCGAACCTGCACTGTTCGGTCTCTTGACCGGTGTCGGGAGTCTGATTCCGGTCATCGGCATCAAAATCGTCTGGGTCCCGCTCGCGTTGGTACTCCTCGCCGACGCCCTCATCACCGACCCGTCGGCACTCTGGTTCGTCGTCTTGTTCGCAATCGTCTCTGTCGTCATCGTCGATACGGTTCCTGACCAACTCCTTCGGCCGTACGTCTCGGGACGGTCACTCCACGTCGGTGCAGTCATGCTCGCGTATACGATTGGCCCACTTCTCTTCGGGTGGTACGGTGTCTTCCTCGGGCCACTCCTCCTCGTGGTAGTCGTCGAGTGCGCCAGACACGTTGTTCCCGGTCTCGTCGGTGGGGTGCCGCCGACCGAAGGGCCGCCCCCCGACGACAGTGACCCAACTGCCGCAGGGGAAGACCATGCAGTAAAAACCGAAGGCGAGACTGTGGACACGACACGACAGCGGCCGCCCGAAGACGACCACGATGGGTCTGTCGCGTCCGATTGAGACACGTTGTCGGCTCAAATTCGTTGACCCGGTCTTTCGATACCGTCGTGATTCACAGGTCTTGTCAACGAAATCGCCATACGACCAACTGATGAATAGGTATATGTGGGAGTCCATGCCACAGGTCTACTATGTCAAGACAAGCACCCCCAAACTCCCCACGTGCCGAGACGCGTATTCAGTGTGACCGGACAGAGGGATACAACGTCAAAGCGGGTGCTCATTACTACGAATACTGTCCCTTCTGTGGTCACCGGACCGACGAAGACCAGGACCACGAAATCCATATCGAGATTCGGAACTGAGCGTCCGGCGGTAGGCAACTGAACGTACTGCTCGACGAGATGGTTCGACCCAGAATGTACACGAAGTTGACAGTCAGGATTACACGTGTATCACTGTAATTGGTAAGTGACGAACTAGCGAACGTTGTCTCGAATTCGGGCCGAGACGCCTGTCTGGACCGACTTCGTAACGCGTTCGGACGTGAACCCAGCGATTGCCAGAATATCGTTTAGTGTCACCTTGCTCCCACGTTTAATATCTCAGGGAGTGTATGTATTGCATGCGTCTAGTTCAGGTATTGATACCAGAAGGTACACGAGAGAGCGTTCTCACCGCTCTCGACGAACAAGGTATCGATTACGCCGTCTTCGACGAGGTTGGTCGCGGTGATTTCGAGGCGATGGTCCAGTTCCCCGTGCCTCCCAGTGGGGTCGAGTCAATGATGGATGTACTGACCGAGGCCGGTGTCCAAGAGGATTCGTACACCATAGTCCTCCCGACAGAAACTGTCGTCTCTCAACGACTCTCCGCCCTGGTCGAACGGTTCCCTGGTCTTCGAATCGCCCGTGAAGAACTGTACGCTCGCGCACAAGACTTGGCTCCCGCGAACTCGACGTTCTTTGCATTTCTGGTTTTAAGCACGATTATCGCCACTACGGGTCTCTTGCTCGATTCTGCGGCGACGATTATCGGTGCGATGGTCGTCGCACCGCTGATGGGTCCAGCTATCTCCGCGAGTGTTGGGACGATTCTCGACGACCCGAAGATGACCCGACGTGGGGTAATCCTGCAGGTGACTGGCCTCCTCGCTGCCATCGCGACGGCCGCAATCATGGGTGTACTCCTCCAGCAAACGATTCTCATCCCACCGCAACTCGACATCACGTCCATTCCACAAGTCGCAGAACGAACGAGTCCGAACTTTTTGTCGCTCTTCCTCGCCCTCGGTTCGGGGTTCGCAGGGAGTATCAGCATCATGCGGGGTTCAGGGTCGACACTCGTCGGTGTCGCCATCGCAGTGGCACTCGTTCCTCCAGCAGCAACGTCTGGACTCGGACTCGCGTTTGGATTGCCCGGTGTCGCGATTGCAGCTGCAGTGCTCGTCGTCGTCAACCTGCTCGCAATCAACCTCTCGGCACTCGTCCTCTTCTACCTGGCCGGGTTCAAACCACTCGAAGCGGGGACATACGAGGGCGTCAAATCGTCGTTGTTCTCGCGTATCGCCATCATCGCAGTCGGTATCGCCGTCCTTTCCATCGTCCTTGGTCTGGTTACCCTCACCACCTTCCAGACGGAGTCGTTCGAGAAGCAAGTGCAATCTGATTTCCAACAGGGGTTCGACGAAGCCAACCTACCAGGTGTCGAACTCGTCAGTGTAACCGTCGATTACGAACCAATCGATATCGTTCTTGGGAACGAGCCTGAGGTCAACGTTCTCATCGCAGTCCCTCGTGATCAAGAGATTCCACCCGACCTTGCCCAGCGATGGGACGACGAAATCACTGCCACGTTCGACCGTGACGTCTACGTTCGGGTCGGATTTGTCGAAGCACAGCTATCGGAGCGAGAAGAACCCAACCCACCCCTTGGATGGCCATCGGTTTCACCTCAGGTGGTTTCCGGGCGTTACGTACTTCCCGTCTAACCTGGTGACTCGGTACGTCTCCTTTTTGCTCACTGAAGTTGTACAATTGACACGAGGAACCGAATGTTACAGTATCCCCGTCGTCTGGTCCAGATTGCACTCCGGTTTCTTCCGTTCCTCCTGGCGAGTCTTCGTGACCGACATCGGTTCATTCTGTTCGGACGCGCTCGAGTCGTTTCAACCGAAGTGCATCAACGGCGCGCCCAGCGGCTACGAGATACCCTGGTTGACCTCGGACCGACGTTCATCAAAATCGGGCAGGTGCTCTCGACACGGCCTGATATCGTCCCTGCAGTGTACGCCAAGGAGTTGATAACACTCCAGGACACCGTCCCACCTGGTCCGTTCGTGGAAATCGAGCGGATTGTCGAAGCAGACGTGGGAATGGACGTGTTCGACTCGTTCGAGTCCGAGGCGCTCGCCGGTGGGTCGCTCGCACAGGTGCACGAAGCACGGTACCGAGGCAACCGAGTTGCGGTGAAAGTCCGCCGACCGAACGTCGTCGATGTTATCGAAATCGACCTCAGAGTCGTTCGTCGACTTCTCCCAATCGTCATCGCTATCGCTCCAAAACGACACCACTTCTCGCTTCGGAACCTCGCGGACGACTTCGAGCGCGTCATCATGCAGGAACTCGACTTCGTCCGCGAGGGTCGAATGATGACGGAGACGCGGGACAACTTCTCAGACGAAGACGATGTGATAATTCCCAAACAGTACCCAGAGGCCTGCTCCGAACGCGTGCTCACGATGGAGTTCGTCGACAGTACAAAGATAAACGATATGGACGCACTGGTGGCGAGTGGCTTCGACCCCGTCGAAATCGCCCACGATATCGCTAACGCGTATTACAAGATGGGCATCGTCGATGGAGTTTTCCACGGCGACCCGCACCCTGGGAATATCGGTGTCGACGATAGGGGACGAATCGTCTTCTACGACTTCGGGATGTCGGGGCGATTCACTCCCGAGATGCAGGACGCGATCGTTCGTCTGTACCTCGCCGCAGCGGCACGCGATACTGAAGATATCATCGACGTTCTCATCGACCTCGGCGTACTCGACAGCGACGTCAATCGCACGTCGATGAACAAAGTCCTGGAGTTAGCGATTCAGGACTTAGAGGGCTCTGGACTCTCCGATTGGCGTGCGCTCATCACCGAGGTGAACGAAATTCTACACTCGTTCCCGTTCCGAATTCCACCGGACCTCATGCTCGTCATCCGAGTAGGGACCGTCAGCGAAGGTGTCCTCCGACAGTTAGACCCGAACTTCGACTTCCTCACTGCCGCACAGGAGTTCCTCGTCGAACACGGCTACCGTCGGCGAGGTGCGGAAGCGTGGTTCAAGGGTATGAGTGACGATGCGACAGCCTCGGTTCGCTCGACAGTTCGTGTTCCTGAGAAACTCGAACGGGTCCTCGACATGGTTCTCGATGGACAGCTTCAGATCGAGGGCATGCAGTTAGAACGACCCCTCACAGCAATCGGTCGAGTACTCGCATACGCTCTGATAACGGCATCGTGGGTCATCGGGTCTGCGATATTGACCAACATTCGCCCGACGTTCGGTGCGATTGGCTGGGGCATCGCGGCAGTCATGACGCTCTTGTTCTTGGTCGCGCTCCACAACGCCAGGTCGAACGAGTAGACGGGCAGGTCCGCAGACGGCCCACTCGTGAAACAGTCTGGCATCGTGAGGGCGATACGGTCGAAGACATTGGACAGAACAGCGGTTGCGTGGTCTCCCGTCGGGATAGAATAGGGGTTGCTTGGTCCCACCGTCGGCATAGAACAGCGGTTGCTGGTTACCCGTCAGGGTTCGTCTGTGAAGTTATCTAACAGTCGGTCTCCGAAGACGACGACGAGCAGTGCACCGACGAGATTGAACAGTAAGTCGAACACTGTATCCTCACGTCCATATTGGACGAGAATCGGTTCGATACCGAGTCGTTTTGCGGCGAAGTGGATGCCGTATTCGATGAGCTCCCAGAGAATGCCGAAGCAGACAACTATGCCGAGCACTCGTGACCGAGGGTTGTGACCACGGCGATGTGAGACGACGTGGACGATTCCACCGAGGACAGACGCCGAGTGCGTGTGCGTGACGTGGTCCCACCACCAGACGTCGTCGTACGGGCCGAGCATCCCCACTGAATGCGTCAGCATCGCGGTTTCGATGTAGACACGCTGCCACGGGTGAAATTCGACGCCGAGTACTCGTTCGAGCGTCGCTGGAATGTAGGTCCCGGCGAGTGAGAAGATGGCGTTGACGACGGCGCCTGGATTCCGTCGACGAATTCCGACGAGAAAGACGAGCACAATAGCACCTCTAACTCCGTGCTCTACATTTTTCACGCCAGGATGTTGGGTTGAGTCAGTCACACGTATTCTTCCGCCTAGTTTTCGAAGTACTATGATAAAGATATTGACAGACTGAACGCTGCTGAAGTCTCGTTCACCCGGCGACTCTGACACGGTCTGACCCAACACAAATTTGGGTAGCGAAATTAGAGTTGTATTAATGCGTACGACGACTCGACGTCAGTGTTTGGGGTGCGACCG
>NZ_WKJQ01000003.1 GCF_009674625.1 Haloferax marinum
ATGTCACACAGCCCAACAGTCGTCGTCGGCGTCGGGCACGCTGGAATCAGTGTGCTGTCTATGCTCGACACTATACCGCACGACGACGAAGACGCGTACTCGTACGTCGCCGTCGACACCGATAAGGAACAGTTGACCGAGGCACCCCCCGACGCGAAGCGAATCTACCTCACCGAAAACCCGGCCTTGGTGGAGGAACACCTGCTGACGACGCCTTATCTACCAGAGTCGGTCGAGATCCAGCCCAAGGGATCTGCTCGCCAGCGACCGGTCGGCCGGTACAAACTGGAGAGTACGATGGGCCCAGGTTTCAGACGTCTGTTCGAGACGCTGAAAGACGAAATCCTCGACCACGTCCGGTCCCACGAACTGGAATTCGACCCTGGCACGACGTCGGTCGACATTTTTCTCGTCAACTCCCTCGGAGGCGGGACGGGAAGCGGAACCTTCCCGCTCTTACTGGGGCTTCTCCAGAGGGTGACGTCCAAACTCGAGGAAGACCTCGGCTACGCAACGTACGTCGCCGGCGTTGGGTTCGTCCCCGAGATTCCAGTCGGTCTATCAGCCCATCAGAATCCGCTGCTCCGCAACTCCTATACGAACGCGTACGCGGCGCTGTGTGACCTCAAGAGACTCATCGGGATACACGACCGGGAGGAGTCACTCACGGTCCAGCAGTTAGCAAATCTCGGCGAGAGCAGTGCGTACGGTTCGGACAGTATCGACATGGCCGCCGTTCCGTTCGACGATTACTGGTTCGTCGGCGTCGACGAGGAACAAGTAGCAGACAGGTCAGCTGTCGATGCCAGAGGAGTCGACTACGTGACCAGTCTCGACCGTGACGTCGCTCACGCAATCAGTGCAATTGGGGGACTGGACCAACACGCCAAACAGTGGGCGTTCGAAACCCCCTATACAGGTACCTTCGAACGAGGGACGGTGAGCGTGCCACACGAGACGGTCCGGACGTTCGCAGCGAAGTGTGAGGCGAAAGCCGAGATTCTCACCAGGCTTGAGGAGGAGCTCCCTGCAGAAATCGAGTCGAAGCGGGCCCGACGAGACGACCTGCGCGAGCTCAAGGATTACGCAAGTTCCGACACGGTTCCAGACGATTTGAAGCTACGACGTGCAGTGAGCAATGCGATCACGGAGTCGCTCACGCCGAACGGCACGCCCATCGAGAGCAATGAGCCGGCGAACGTCAAATCGTTCTTCGAACGGATGTCGGAACACCACGGGGTCGAGGGAGAACTTGTGGCGGGGGCCCTGCTCGACCGCCGGTTACACGAAGACGGGACACTCTCAAACGTCGACGGGCGCCTCGAAGACACCGTCCGACGGCTCTGGACGAAGTACAACATCGAGTCGAGACCCACGTACCAGTCCAGTTCCGTGGAGAGTGACATGGCCGTCCTCGAGGAGTTCCTCGGCGACCGAATCGACGAGTACACCGCGGACGTCGACGACTGGGACCCGACCGTGTTCGACCGACTTCAGGACATGCTTCCACCGGTCATCGAGGCGTTCGAAAGCGAGCGAGAGTACGCCGAGTGGGCTCTCGAGATGCTTCGGGCGGACCGCTCGGAGTTGGCCGAGGTCAGAGAGACGTGGCGACGAGTACACACGATAGCCGACGTAATCGAGGAGACACGGGCGACGGTTCGCCACCGTATCGACGAACGCCTCGCAGACACCGAGGCGGAGATTACGAGCCTGTCGAACGAACGCGACGACGTGAAGCGAGAGTATCGAGCCCTCGAACGGGAGGTTAACGATCTCCGCGAGGAGCTCTCCGAGCCGACGATAACGCCGAACCACACAGTACTACCCATCGACGACGAGCGAGTCACGTCTCTCGATTCGACGGCGGAAGCAAACAGACTCGAGAGTCTCGAAGACTATGTCGAGCGCGAACTCGTAGATGTCGAGAAGCTCACACGCGCGGTCGGTCGATGCACCGAGCGTTGCGAGACGAAGACGAAAAGCATGCTAGAACAGGACTGTTCCGAGAGCGACACAGATCAGCGATTTTCGGCTTCTGATGAGCTCTGGGGACTGTGTCACGAGTCGAACACAGACCTCGTACGACAGCTCTCCAGGGTGGTCCAAGGGAACCAGAGATTCTCCGGGCAGAGTGTTGGACACATCGACGACCCCTTCCGAATCGAGTGTTTTTTGTTCCGTCGGCGGGGTCCACTGTCGTCTCTCACGCGGTACCATAAACTGATGTCGATGGCTGAAGATGGGGTGCTGGATGAGTTGGCGACCCAGTACAACGATTACCGGCACGCGTTCGCGTATCCGGAATTGTACAGTCGCAATACTATCGGGTCGAGTTGCACCCCTGCCAGGGTTTCGCTCACGCAACCGCCGGAGCTATCTCTCGACTGTATCGACAAATCGGGACTCTCCGACGACGAACTGACGGACTTCGTCAAGACGACTGGTCTGGGCTCCTACCTTTATCTGGGCACGATGTGGGACGAGTACGACGATTCCGAAGCGCAGTTCACTGGGTGGAAAAGTGACTTACGAGAGTTCGGGCTCTCGTGGAAAGAGCTCCAACAGGCCTCACCGTCTACGTCTACGACCTCCGAGTGGTTGGCTGGAAACATCGCGTGGAGCGAACTACTCGAGGAGTATCGCGAGAACCTCGCTAATCAAATGGGGATTCGACTGGCGTACGAGTAACGACTCCGGACGGTGATTCGAGACGGTGCATGGGACAGAGTGGGTGAGGTGCTGCGTCGACTGTTCTCCCATCACCGATGGACTGGCCGAGTGAGCGTGAACACGAACAGCGCGCCGACGAACGCAGTGATGAATCCTTCGAGGACACTCGAAAACCGCGACCAGAACGTTGCCTCCCTCGCTCAGTTCTAGGCCAGAAGTCGACGAGGTTCTACACCAACTCTGTCGAAACCATCATTTGCAGATTGTTTGTTGAGTCAGTGCTGAACTCAGAGTACGTGTCGAGGATATGTTAATTCTCGGGGGGTCGGCGCAGCGTCTCAATTAGTTCTGTCAGGAAGTCATCAGTCCCACATCTACGCCGAACCGAGGTCATCTTCGTCTCGTCGTTCGCGTTGAGTATGGAGTTTGGTCAGCCAGCCACTGGTACTGACAAATAGTGATGAGGATTACACTCCGACCTCAGTAGAGACGTACGGACCACAGAGACAATCACCATCCCCCGTTTACCACAGAAGCAAGACGAAGTGTTCACGAGAGGTCGGTTCCGCAGTTGGGACAGTACCGATCGGACGAATGAACACGGTGACCACAGAGACCACACGTCTCTTGAATCTCCGTTCCACACTCACGGCAGTACGGTTCATCCGTCACATCTCGGCCACAGACGGGGCATTGCCGGTCGAGGGCCGTTCCGCAGGTCGTACAGAACTCATCGTCGGTCCCGACCGGTGACTCACAGACGGGGCACTCGTCAGTCTGGTCTTCGGGTTCAGACTCTGGCTCTTCGACCTCCGGTTCCACACTCTCGGGTTCTTCGGGGTCAGACTCTGGCTCTTCGACCTCCAGTTCCTCACTCTCGGGTTCTTCGGGGTCAGACTCTGGCTCTTCGACCTCCGGTTCCACACTCTCGGGTTCTTCGGGGTCAGACTCTGGCTCTTCAGTCTCCGGTTCCTCACTCTCGGGTTCGGGTGGCGTTGGTGGTGCCTCATCCACGAACAACGACTCGTCGTCGGGGACTACCGGAACTGCAGAGCTCTCGACATATTTTGCGAGCCAGTCGTCGAGGTTGAGGCCGACTGCCTGCCGAATTGTCTGCCGTAGGTCACCGTGTGTGAACGAGCCTTCAGTCGCGTTGATCGCTTCGAACACATCCTCGAACGAGTAGTTGCCGTCCGTTTCGACGCGAATCTCTGCATCGAGTGCAGCGAGGACGCGTCGACCCTTCGAATAGAAGGCGTTCGGCGACGTCCACTGACTCTTGTCGACGAGTACAGAACCGCGGTCGTGGTCGGTCATCAGATACTGGTGGAACCGAGAGAACGAGATATGGCCCTGTCTAAGTGTGAGCAAGGCGGCGTAGTAGTTCGTCGTTCCTTCGACTAGCCAATCGGTCGATTCGTGGCGCTGCCACTCCTGTCGGGTATGGACGTACTCGTGGACCCAGGTGTTGTTGGCATTGTCGACGCGGCTTGTGTCGACTGCCCAGAACCCGTTCGCACCGGACTGGAGACCGCCCCATCCCCAGTCGACGCTCGACGGCGCGGCGACGACGACGACTTCGTCGTTCTTCCCCCCGACGTCGAGGTTTCGGGCTGCGAAACTCAGGGACGAACGGACGTCAGAGATGGACGCCTGAAGCGAGGCCGGTTCCGGAATTGCCAAACGGAACAGCTGTCCCCCTGCTCGAAACCGTTTCTCGCTGTATGGACCGAGGTAGACGATGTTGCCGTCTGAACTGATGATTCCCTCCTGCCTGACGTCGTACGACTTGCTGAAGTCGAATTTCCGGCCGGAGTACTGCCACGACCAGTTGAGTGGAGGACACTTGAAAATCGCCCACTCGCCGGTATCAACGAAGTCGTAGCCTCCCGAACTCGTCTGGTCGGTGTTCAAACGGAACCGTATCCACGGGTCTATCCCCCCACCCGTCCACCGACACTGGCGACCAGTGTGAGAAAAGCCATTCGTCTCTTCTGGCGACAGAGTGTTTGGAAACGATATACTAAACGAACTGATGTCGGGGTGAAGGTCGTACTCGGCGTACAGATACACCGTTCCCTTCGACGTCCTGTCCAGTTCTGCGGAGAGTCGTTGAGTGATTGTTCGTGCCATGTCGGTGGCTATGGCCTCAGATGATGCTGGAGACACACTATGGGTTAATAAATCGTACACAGAATATGCAGTTCACTGGAGGTCCTCGTTCAGTACTCAGGGGGTGTCCTCTGATGGAACACGACAGTTCGACCGCCTGCCGCGCCGAACCCACTTTTATTAACGTCGGTTTTGAATCAGTGACCGATGAACACACCTCCTGTACTCGTCGTTGGCATCGGCGGGGCCGGGTGCTCCGTGTTAGCGTCCGTCGCAGAACTCGTATCACAGGAGGGTCTCAGCGACCGATTCCGTCTCGTTGCTATCGATTCGACCAGTCGCTCCCTCAGGGATGTCGAACCGGTCGTCGACGAAACGTACCACCTGAACGTCGACCAAGAAGCAGTCGCAGACGACTACACATCGTTGGAGTATTTGCGAGACCAGTACGAGATAATCCCCGACGCAGGCACTTCACGACGACGACCACTCGGACGGTATTTGATAGACTCTGCAGCCGACACTGCTGGGCTAATCGAGTTCTTCCAAGCGTCGATCTCGTCGCTCATCGAGTCCGGTGAGTACGACAGCAGTGAGCCAGTGTACGTTTGGGTCGTGAACAGCCTGAGCGGAGGTACTGGCTCCGGTGCGATGCCACTCACGGCCGGGTTACTCGAAGCATCGAGTCGAAACATCGACAACCCCGTCGAACTGTTCGGAGTTGGGTCACTCCCACGACTCGACGAACTCGACCACCGGGTCCAGAAACCCGAAGGCGAACCGGTTCACTACGCGAACGCTTACACGGCGCTCGCAGAGATACGACGATTGATGGACCTCGATGGGGAAACCGAGTATCCACTAGAGTTCGAGGTCAACCGTCGAGCAACAGGCGTCAGGGTCGATTCACTCTCGATCGGCGAAAATCCATTCTCGGGGTACTGGCTTATAGGCGTCAACGAGGCAGAACGGTTGAGAGCGTCCTACTTCAACCACGTCAATGACCTGATCTCCCGTCTAATCTACTACGTCTCATCAATCGAAGATTACGGGTGGTTCGAACAGGGGACGCTGTACTCGGCAGCAGGTGCCACTTTGGAACCTCCGTTCGAGGACCTGGAAGAATATCACGAGGCACGTCAAGCGCTCGGGCGACTAGAGACGGAGTTGGCAGCGCTCCGGGACCGGCGCAAGTCGCTCCAAGACGCAGACCGCTTTATTCAGGACGTTCTAGAAGTAAGCCACGACATCTCTTCAGGTCGTGAGAACGAGAAAACGGCCCACGAGTCCCCAGTCGACGACTCGATAGTCTCGGCATGCCGCCGGGAAGTGAACATCTTGTCGCTAGACGAGACGTATTCAGTGGACGAGTGGGTTGCCGACCGTGCCGAGACGCTTGCGGCCGAACTCGACGGACGGTTCCCTGAACAAGTCCCCGAATCGCTGGTCATCAGATATCTACTCGCCGTGTCCGCACTGGACTGGACGCGAAGTGAACTGGCGTCTCACTCTCTCACCCAGTATCTCGAGCAACTCGAGGACCGTTGGTTACCAGAGCAACAGGATGAGAGGGACGAACGGCACCCAGACATCGACGACACCGAAACTACGTTCAGCGAGTGGGCGGAGGCAGTGCTCTCAGACCTCCAAGCGCACGAAATGGAACTCCGTCGAGACGCCACAGACTCGGTATTCCCGACGTTTCTCACCAGTCACGGACAGCAACTAGCCGAGCTCGAGCGACAGCGACGACGGGCCGAGAGTATGTCAGACGAGTACGCCCGTTTGGAGTCGATGGAGTCCACTCTCGTCACACAACGAGAGCGTACCCGGTCAAAACTGATAGAGTACCGTGACACACTCGAAAAGGAACGTGCAGCAAAACGAGCCGAGTGGGACCGCGTTCAGCAGCGGTGGACCCGCCACGCACAACACCGCTCTCAGGTCCGAGACCGACTCGAGAAGATTCGTGTTCGAGGTGCACGACTGTATCCTCCTGTCGACTCACTCGAGACGGAAGCAGATACCGCCCCCTGGACTGCTGATGAGTGCTCGTTGGCGACGCTCGTGTCCGCCGACGTGGTGGACAGAACAGCCCTACTAGAGACGTTCGAGCGTGCTGTACTGACTCTCGACGAACCCGTCGAAGACCTGGCCGAATCTACGTACGGAATCACGAGCGGGAGACTGGGAATTATCGCACCCGAGACTGACCGCGAACTCCTGCGCGGAGAGGTCCTCCACGGGAGCGATGGGACAGACTCGCTGTTGCGTGAACTCTACTACCGGTTCGAAGCCGTCGACGAATTAGTCCACTGGAACCACGACACTGCGATATTCTTGCTAGCGTGTTACCGTCCCGTCTCTCTCGAGTACACGAGTGAGTTCGGGACCGTCCACGAGTACTTCCAGGACGCGGAAGATGACGTCAAATCGCTTCTCGGTTCGGTCACCGACAGCGAGATCGATCGGCGGTTCGCGTATCCCGAACTGGTGCAGTAATCTATCAACCTGCCGGGCTCAAACGCAGATAGCCGACACACGTTGGGCCTGTTTACTATCTCTCGAGTGCCATTCCGTGACGTCCACGTGATTGGAGAGGGGCAAGCGTACCGATTATCCGCCGCCAGGAGAAGTTATATAAAACTGATGTTCAACTGGGTATACATATGAAGAAACCAAACTTTCGGAATCACTGGCAGAAACGACTTCTGGTCGTCGTGGTCGCCGCTGTCGTGTTGCTCGCGGGAGCGGGCCTCGCAACTGCTGCGGTCAGTGGGTCGTTCGAGACGTCGTACGACGGATGGGATGACGAGTCTGACACCGAGACACGGGGCCACGAGATTCAGGTTGCGGGAACGGTCGAGGTGACCGGTGACGCCGCAGTCTCACCTCGTATCGTCGTCCGAGGAGCAGACCAGACGGTCCTCGACCAGGAATCAGTCCAGGTGTTCGTCGATGGGGAACGGTCGATCCAATTCGATCGGTCGGTCGAGAATTCGAGAGTCGTCTACCACGCAGACGAGATTCCGTCGGGGACGACGCTTCGAGTCCAGTACAACTCGTACTACATCGGCGGTGCAGAGTCGGGAGAGGTGAACGTGGGTGCAGTCGAAGTGTTCTACGACACGCCGAGTGGGGACTCACAGCGTAACACGTTCACGGCGACAAATTCCCTGGAGAACCGTCCCGAGAGCGTAATCTCGGGGCTGGAGAGCGAGCTCAACACCGGAGGGACGCTGACCACGGTTCAGGAAGCCCTCTCGTATGCTGGTGCGCTGTTCGTCCTCGTTATCGTGTTCATGATCGGAAAGCGGGCTGTCAGCGATGACGGAGACGACTGGGATTAGGGCAGTTGTCACGACGGCGTTACCCTAAACGGCGTCGAGTAACTCCGGCCTGGCTACGGTAGTGTAATTGTCGACTCAGGAGAAAGAACTCTCGTGTCCACCGAGAACACATGGTTTTCGTTTGATTGGTTGCGAGGTCAGAAATTCAGCCCTACCAAAACTTAAGTGACCCTCAACTGAAGTGAGGATATGTCGGATCCACTACCAACGTTCGTCGTTGGCGTCGGGCAGGCGGGCATCGCGATGATGAACGCCTTACACGAGGCTTCGAAACGGAATGAAACGCAGGACTTCTTCAAGTACTTTGCAATAGATACCGATTCCGACACACTGTCATCGGTACCACCAGGGACGAAGAAGGCACGACTCAACGTCTCTGATGCACACCTCGAAGAAGACAAAGCGACCTACCCGTACCTGTCTGAGGACGCAGAAATTGGTAGTAAAGGAGCAGAGCGCCAGCGCCCCGTCGGTCGGTACAAATTAGATAGCCGCGGCAAGCAGACGTTCGACGACTACTTCAAAGAACTTCGAAACGAAATCCGAGAGCACTATCAGAAAGTAGATTATACGTTCCGAACCGGGCGCGATTCGTACAACATCTTCTTGCTACACTCGCTGGGTGGAGGGACCGGAAGCGGGACCTTCCCCCTCCTCTCTGCGATGTTGAACAAGATCGCCAAATCACTCGACACCCAGGACCCGAATCTAGATGTGTATCTCGGGGCTGTCGGCGCCGTTCCGAAGGTCGATTTCGATCCGTCGTACGCCACGCCGCCGGGTAACGAGATGTACTATCCGAACGCGTACGCGTCACTCAACGATATTAGTACCATGATCGGGGCCGGGGACGACCCCGTCGACATTCCGCTCTATTCGAAGAATTTCGGGATAGGAGGTGCAAACCCGGACCTAGAAGAGCGCGTCGTCGACGCATTCGAGGGGAACTCGATTCCGCTCGAACGAGCACCGTTCAACGATCACTGGCTCATCGGAGTCGATGAGGACCTGATCGTTCAGGGACGCGAGACGACGTTTGTCGAGGATTACACCGACCAACTCAATCGTAGGGTCGCAGAGGTAATCTATGCGCTGTCCGAGATGGAACAGTCCGTCGAGAACTGGTCGAGTCGGGCGAAAGGTGATTCACCGCTTGGAACGATTGGCCACGCAAAGATAACTGTCCCTCACGAACAGGTCCACGAGTTCTGCGAGATGAAAGACCGGCTCGGTGACCTCGAGACGCTCGTCGAAGAGACGATTCCGGGGCAACTGGAGACGTTGCAGGATACGAAAGACGACCTGGAGGGAATCAAACAGGACCCCACGTCGGTGGATCTCTACCTCGAAAACGCGAACGAACGCAGAACGTCGTACCGAGGGCGGTTCGAGAGAGAACTCGGTGCCGGTAACTCGCTGGTGATGAACAGTTCCGCAGAGGACGTAGAACGTGTCCTCGACTCGATCGAACACGAGGCGAACTCTGACGGGAGCGAGGGTGACGACCAGGCAACGTCGTCGGATGCAGCAGCGAAGATCGAAGCGACCCGTTCCAACACGCAGGCAGAGCAACTGTTGCTCGCGACCGAAGAGCTCCAAGAGATGTTGGACCATCCGAACGCAGCCCCCTCGGTCGTGGGTTACTGGGAAGAGGTCGTCTCCGGCCAGTGGAAGAAGTTCAACATGGCCGACAAGACGCGGTACGGCGGTGCCGCGACGACTACCCTCGAAGGAAAAGTCGACGGGCTAAAATCGTTCTTCAAAGAGAGTATTTCGGAGTTCGAAGGCAAACTCGAGAACGTCGACCTCGATATCGTCGGGCAGACATTGGACGCGCTCCCTCCGTGGCACCCGTTCTTGGAGAGTGAGCGAGAGGAAGCCGAGCGAAAACTCGACACCCTTCGGGACAACCGAGACACGCTACTCGAAGCGAACGGACGGTACAAGCGAGTCGAGGCCATGAAAGAGGTCGTTCAGACGCGACGAAAACAAGCTAAGCAGCGACTCGACCAGAAGATCAGCGACGTGAACTCACTGATTACCGAGCGGCAAAACACGAAAGACGAAACGCAAGCCGAGATCGACGAACTCGAGCGATCGATCGAGTCCGAAAAAGAGGTCCTCGCCTCCTCACGGACTGGAAAACGGCTCGGTGTCTTCCCTCTTCGTCCCGACAAACTCGACGAACTGACGTTACACCGTGTCGAGAACGAACTGAACAGTCTGGACGATTACGTTGCCAACGAGTTTATCGACGAACGAAAGGTCGAAAACGGAGTCAACAAGTGGCTCAATAACGCGACGAGTTGGAACGATTCCGTGGGGCAGATGAACTACACCGGTATCAGGGAAGTCACCGGTCGTCAGGAGATGTGGCTCCTGTACCACGATGACAACGAGAAGTATGCTCGTGAGAAAATCGACGAGATGCAAGGTGGGGTGACCCGTCGGTCTGGGAGTGACAGTATGATGGACTACATCAACGACCCATATTCGATTATGTTTGTCTCCTTCGACAACCAGGGGCCGGTCGAGGGACTCCGGATATACCAGCGGATGCACGAGATGGCCGAGAAGAACCAGCTGTCGGCGATGGCGGGGAAGTACAACGATTACCGCCAATCGTTCGCATATCCCGAGTGGTACGACCGTGACGTCTGGATGGCGTTCCACATCAAAGATAAGGTCGAAGTCCCGAAACCACCCGAACTCGACATCGACCGGGTGAAAAAGCCCGACCTGAGTGGCGGTGAGAAAAAGAACTACATCAATCGAAACGGCCTCGACTCGTACATATGGCATGGAACCATGTGGGAACAGTACGAGATGAGCGACGATAGCGAGGTGTTCGATGGGTTTAGTCGAACCGTGGACGCCCTGACGTGGAGAGATATTCAGAAGGCGACACCCGATGCGGACCTGAAATCGCGATGGATCGCTGGACAAGTGGAGTGGGATGATGTCCTGCAGGGGTACGTCGAAAATATCGAGAACAGGAAAGAGATCCAAATCACGTTCGAGTAGGCGACGAATCTGAGGTACACTGGGTGCTCCTTTTCGGAGCGCTCAAATCTGCCTGGCCTTCGAGGACACGAGGAGGGGCCAACACTCGACCTCGAATTGCAGGTTCGTCAGGTAGCTAAGGGCTGGCTTTTCCTTGGGAATCGATGAACCAGCCGCATGCACCACGATTTACTATCGCACCTAAATCGAATCGAACGGCGAGCGGGGGGCAGCGCTTTGGTACACACCCAGATACGTTGAACTAGACGTCGCTGTCTCGTGGCTGTTTGGGATGTAGTCTGCAGGGGTTCACTTCTCTGAACAGTGGTCAGAGAACGGCCCCATTTATTTATCTGGGTACATTTGAGCAGATATACTGACCCACAGAACAATCCTCTATGCAGTCGACCGTACGACTCGCGTCGAGGAGGTCAAGAATCACAGCTACCGATGGCGTCCAATGACAACAATAGCCTCGGACTCACCCGTCGTCTACTACTCGCCACGGGGGTCGTCGCGATAGTGTTCGGATTGTTCAACCGTGTGCGAGAATGGTTCCCCTTTGCGGACGATGATGACCCGAGATTGGAGACGGCCGTAGAGTCGACGACAGAGCAGGTTGGGAGCTATCAGATACGGTGGAACGATGGTTCGAACGGAGCTTCGACGTTAGAAATCCAGGACCTCGACCAGTCGACAGACAACAGTTGGAGCACACCACCGGACGAGCCGTTCATCGCTGTCTCTGATGTCGACTTGGACATGATGGAAAGTCGAGGGTCGTACACTATCGAAGAGCGCGTGCGGGAGACGTACGACCTCCAATCCGTCGAGTCGATTCGCCGACAGTCGGATACACTACTTATCACGGGGCAGTTATCTAACGGCAACGACTCGGTACCGTACGAACTCAGACTCGACGAGACTGCAGAGGGCCATCTACGGATGCGAGTAACGTCGGAGTTGACTTCTACGGGACGTCTCGAACTTCGGGGGGTTTCGAACCCTGAAGAACGATTCTACGGGTTCGGAGAGCAGTTTTCGCATCTCGATATGAACGGCAAGGCCGTCGCCATTCTCACGCAGGAACAAGGTATCGGTCGAGGGAAGCCAATCGTCTCCGAGGTCGCAGAACTCTTCTCGGATGGTTCGGCGGGAGATGCGTTCACCACCTATGCACCGATGCCGTACTATATGACCAACACCGACTACGCGTGCTTTCTCGAGAACACAGAGTATTCGGTGTTCGACATGAGCGAGCCGCGGACAGTAGCGGTTCGCGTGTACGCCGATCAACTCACTGCGAGACTGACGTTCGGTTCCGAACCGCTCGACCTGCTAGAGTCGTATACCGCCTACACCGGTCGCATGTCTCCGCTCCCAGACTGGTTCCACGATGGCCCCATCGTTGGGATGCAGGGTGGAACGGAGAAGGTGAGGACGGTCTTCGAAGAACTCCAGAGTCGTGACACCCCGTTGGGAGGGTTCTGGCTACAAGATTGGGTCGGACAACGAACCACCCTCGCAGGTGATCAACTCTGGTGGAACTGGGAACTCGACAGGTCACACTATCCAAATTGGGAAGAGTTGGTCGAGACGCTGCAACGAGAGGATGTGTATCTGCTGGGGTACATCAACCCCTACTTGAGCGACGTGTCCGGAAAGGCCAACGTCGAACGGGATTTGTACGAGGAAGCACGCCGAAATGGCTACTTTGTCGAGACTGAAGATGGAAATCCCTACGAAATCACCATAACCACGTTCGATGGCGCAATCCTCGACCTTTCGAACGAAGACACACGGCAATGGCTGAAGAGTATTATCCAAGAAGAACTGCTTGAAAACGGATTCCGAGGATGGATGGCTGACTTCGGCGAAGGGCTACCGCTCGATGGAGTGCTAGACGCGGCCAATCCACACGAGTTCCACAATCGATATCCGGTCGAGTGGGCACGGGTGAACGAGGACGCCGTGACTGAAGTGGGAGCCGACCAGTCGGTTTTCTTCACTCGAGCAGGCTACACACGGAGCCCGGCACACAGCAGACTCTTCTGGGAAGGAGACCAACTCGTTACGTGGGACGAACACGACGGGTTCCGGACCGCCATCTTGGGTCTCTTGACTGGTGGTCTCTCTGGGATTTCGTTGAACCACAGCGATGCCGGTGGATACACTACGATGTCGAAGTTTGGAGTCGGGATCGACCGAAGTGAGGAGTTGCTCAAACGATGGGTGGAAGCGAATGCGTTCACCGCAGTCCTGCGCACACACGAAGGGAATCAGCCGGCTTCAAACGCACAGATATACGACACGGACGAGTTGCTCGACCATTTCTCTCGGTTCGCAAACGTTTACGCCGCATTCAAAAATTATCGAGAGGAGCTGATGCAGGAGGCGGCCGAACGAGGAGTTCCTGTCGTCCGGCATCCCCTCCTCCACTATCCCGACGACCCCCGCGCTCATCGGATGACCGACCAGTTCATGCTTGGCAGTGAGTTCATGATTGCACCAATCGTCGAAGAGGGGGAACGTAGTCGCCGTGTATACCTTCCGGAAGGTGAGTGGATTCACCTTTGGACGGGAGACTCCTTCACCGGCGAAACCGACCAGACGGTATCGGCGCCGATCGGAGAACCTCCCGTTTTCCATCTCGCTGGCTCCGAGGTCGCGTCGACTGTCCGGTCAGAACTGGCGTCCCGAGCAGTTCTCGAGTAGCAGCGTCCGTCCCTCGATATGACAGGACCACGAGCCACGGTGGGTTTTATTATAACTTCTGTCTATTGGACAGCCGATGGACATCTCACTCTCGTTTCTCATTCCACTTATCATGCTAATCGTGGTGAACCTCGCCGAGAGTGCTCGTGAAGTCGACGTTATCGGTATCTTCCTCGAAGCCGACCGTGATGTCTACCTCTTCCATCTCTTCTGGCTGGATAAGCCCGTCCGACTTATCGGTGATTACACGTACGTTCTCGATAAAGTACTCGGAGATAACGACCAACCGACGTTCGGTCGATTGAATCTTATCCACTGGCTGAACGTCACGCTGGTCGGTGCAAGTCTGCTCCTCATCGTGTTCACTGCCACTGGGGTCGTGAAATATCTGCTCGGTTTCATCATCGTCGTGTTCTGGATGGCGCTTCCCCTCCTAGAAATCGAGGAGTACGACCATATGATGCGTACGTTCACCGATCCACTCGAACTTCGTTCGCTCTCCGTGCATGTCGTCTCCGCCGGGGTGCTCGGGGCGATACCACTGCTACTCACCACCTTCGAAGAAGGTATGGGACTAGAGTTCCAGATCGGGTTCTCCGCCGTGTACATGATGCTCGTTATTGGCCAAGTGAATCTCTTCCTCGAAGAGCTCGAAGACGAGTTCGTGAGGCTCAAGCAGAGGGGGGTCTTCGATGGGTACGAAACGTAATTCGCGTGTTTCGAACCGAAGTTAGTCTAACAGTTCGACGGGTTCTGCGGTGTCGCTACGAATTCAGTTACGGGTCGTTCCGTGTGCAAAGACTGTTCCTCACCGTAGCACAACAGAGGTGAGAAGCACACCGTTAGTCAGCAAGTCGTTGCAAAGTCGTGAGACCTAGACCGGAGAGAGACCGAACCCGTTATTCGTCTATTTCGAGTTCGAACTGGTCGTTCTCGGAGACGGCGTTCAGCACGACACTCGTGTTCGACTCTCGGATGTCTGCTTCGCTGAGAAGCGCCTTGATCTGGTGGTTCATGTCGTCGGTGTTCCGGAACTTGCCGATGGCGATGACGTCGTAGTTACCGGTGACTTCGTAGACGGACACCATCCGTGGTTGTGCTTTGAGATAGTCGGTGATGTCGGAGAGCGCGTCACCTTCGACCTTCATCTGGATGACTGCAGTCACGTCGAAGCCGAGTGCCTCGTAGTTAAGACGAGGCGTGTATCCTTCGATAACCCCCTCGTCTTCGAGGTCTCGAAGGTGGTTGGAGATGGTCGTCACAGACACGTCGAGTTGTTCAGCAAGATTTCGCAGACTCGTTCGGCCATCGTTGAGGAGTGCGTTAACGAGCTTCGAGTCGAGATTTTCGTACGTCATTACAACTACCAGTCAACCAGAAGCATTAGAACTTTGCGAATGTCCACTATCAGCCCAGAATCGAGGAAGTCATCAACTAGCCATGAGGTCGACACTAGTCACCCAAATATAGTGGTCGTAGTCGCGTCGAGCCCGATGGTTGGGTCGGAAACCAAGAGTCAATACCATACGGGTCGAGTACACACCGTACACCCGAGATGTCCCAGTTCGTGGCCGCAGCGTGTCAGATGGACACCAAAGACGACAAACAGGAGAATATCGACCGGGCGCTCGCGTTCGTCGATGAGGCCGCAGCAGCAGGTGCCAACTTCGTCGCGTTTCCCGAGATGGTGAGTTACATCGGGCCGAAGGACCGCTATTCAGACGTTGCAGAACCACTCGACGGTCCGACAGTCCAACAGTTCGCAGCGAAAGCCCGCGAATACGAACTGTACGTTCACACCGGGAGTTTCTTCGAACACATCCCCGACTCCGACCGCGTGTACAACACGTCGGTGCTCCTCGACCCCAGTGGGAACCTCGTAGACACCTATCGGAAGGTACACCTGTTCGATATCGAAATCGACGGTAACGTAGAGTATCGAGAGTCTGCCCGTGTCGCCCCCGGTGACGACGCAGTGACAGTAGAAACGGAACTCGCAACGTTTGGGCTCTCGATTTGCTACGACCTCCGGTTCCCGTCACTCTACCAGACGATGGCACAGCGGGGGGCGAACGTCATGCTCGTTCCCTCCGCGTTTACTATGTTCACCGGGAAAGACCACTGGGAACCCCTCCTTCGCGCACGCGCGATAGAGAATCAATCGTACGTGATTGCTCCCGGCCAGATTGGCGAGAAGCCGTCGGCACCGCAGACGTACGGTCGGACGATGGTCGTCGACCCGTGGGGCAACGTCATCTCGAAAGCGAAAGACCGAGAAGAGATGATCACTGCAACTATCGACATGGCGTACCTCGAAGAAAAACGACAAGAGTTTCAGACCCTCGAGCACGCTCGCAGTTCGGTCTACGACAGTTCGTAACCTGCGATAAATATCAGTATGAATACCATATTTGTACCAAGTATTGTATATTTTCGGCCACAAAGAATATTAGTAGTATTGGCAGAATGTCTCATGAAGAAAGCTAAATCCAAATTATATATTCAGCATAAACAGATGTTAGATTATAAACCACAAATTTAGTAAATCGTATATAATCGTTCTAACATACTAATGTTAACATAGTTTAGGTTTCTAAAGTAGTCAGATTCCGGTTGCAGCCGCGAGCGACCGCAGAGAGTATGAAAGACCGTTCGAGGGGGTAGTATTACAAACGTACGTCTGTAATCTTAGCGTGGGGAGACTCTTGGAAGGCCTCCCACTACGGGTAACCTACTCTTCGTTGTCCGATATGATGGGACAGCAGTTTCGTTCCGGCGACCGAAGGCGGTGAGGAACGCGTGTCAGAACCTCACGAGAACGCGATGTTTAGTTCGAGTTCGTTTGCAGCACCCAGGAGGAGGTCAGGGAGTTCGTTCTCGAAATGTTCGCCCTTCAGTCGGTGAGAAGGACCAGTGACACTGAGTCCACCAATTGGCCTCCCATCAGCGTCTGTGACAGCGACACCGACAGCATGAGTTCCGCAGAGTGTCTCCTGTCGGTTGAAACTGTATCCCCGTTCTCGAATCTGCGCCAATTCCTCTCGAAGCACGTCAGGGTCAGTTATCGTCTTGGTCGTCAACTGTTCGAACGTCACGTGTTCGATATAGTCGGACAGTTTTTGCTCGGAAAACTCGGCGAGAATCGCTTTACCGGCAGACGCGGCGTACAGCGGGATTCGACTCCCGATTCCAGGGTCGGTTTGAACGGCGTTTTCACCGACAGAACGAGCGAGATAGACTGCGTCTTCGTGTTCCTCCACGAAGAACTGACACCGTTCACCCGTCGTCTCGGCGATCTCGGCTACCTTCTGCCGTATCAGGTCGTAACCCGCGTAGTTGTCTCTCGCGTTCATTCCAAAGTCGAGAAATCGAAGACCGAGATGGTAGCCTTCGCCACGGTGGACGATATATTCGAGGTCCTCCAATGTCCGCAGATGTCGGTGTACCGTACTTCTCGCGTAGTCGAGTTCGGCGGATACCTCTGAGACCGTCTTTCCCTGTCCTTCTTTAACACACTCCAAGACGTCGAAAAGCGTGCGCGCTGATTGGACGTTTGCGGGCACGTCGGGGGTGTCTGCAGGTGGCATATCCCACAGTATCGAGGGTGGCATAAAATATGTTCGATATCATCGGACACCTACAAGAAAGAGAAATACTGCAGGCCTCTATCGACACAAATCGAAGGACAGAGGCGTTTATACAGGTAATTGTCGTGTATTCTTCGCTCACTATTACGGGAGAATCACCGAAATAATGCTACTGGATTCCTGTGTCTGAGTCTGGAAAAAGCGGTTTCGAGGCTGCTCACTGACGGTTTCGAGAGAATCGACTATCCCTCGTCCCGGTTTCGCATCGTCGGACAAAAATCAGAGAAGAGTTCGAAACCGATGCTCGACTCGCAGTCGGGTGTTCGAACCGTCGTTCGTGAAAAAGACCGTGAACCGGGGGTTAGAACCCAGTCGTGCCTTCGAGGAGATGTTCTTCGACGACAGCTTCGTCGAGTTCGATACCCAATCCGGGACGTTCGGGGACCTCGATGACGCCGTCCTGAATCAATGGTTCGTCTCGAACGAGCAAGTCGTCCCACCAGTCGACTTCGAGTGCGTGGAACTCAAGTAAGTCGAAGTTCGGGACGGCAGCGCCGAGATGTACGCAAGCCATCGTTCCCACAGGGCTACACACGTTGTGCGGGGACAGTGGGATGTAGTTTTCCTCTGCACGGTCGGCGACGCGCATCGTCTCGGCGAGTCCACCGACCGTCGTCGGGTCCGGAGTGATGATGTCGACGCCGTGTTCGTACAGCAGTTCCGAGAGTTCGAAGACGCGGAATCGGTTCTCGCCGGTCGCGACAGGCGTGTTCGTCGAACGGGTCACCTCGATCTGTGCCGACATATTTTCTGGCGGAATCAGGTCTTCCAACCACATCAGGTCGAACTCTTCGAGTTCTCGGGCGAGTCGCTTGGCGCTCTCGACCGAATAGTCCCAGTGGCAGTCGAACGCGAGGTCGATGTCGTAGCCGATTTCGTCGCGGACGGCAGCGACGATCTCGCGTTTTTCCGCTATCGCACGGTTCGTCAGTCGACCGTTGTAGGGGTCGTTTTCGTTGTCTGCGGCCAAATCGAGGTCGAACTTCAACGCCGAAAAGCCCATGTCCACGACTCGTCTGGCCTCTGCCGCGTAGGCCTCTGGAGAGTACGCTTCTGCCTCGGCGTAGGCAGTGGCACCGTCTTCGACGGCGTACGCCTCACCTGCGTGGCAGTCGCAGTACATTCGCACTTCGTCGCGGTACTTCGACCCAAGGAGCTGGTACACAGGGAGGCCGAGAATCTTCCCCGCGACGTCCCAGAGCGCAGTCTCGATGCCCGACGCAGCAGTGACGACTTTGCCAGTCGTCCCGCCGTGTCCCGACATCTCCTGGAAGATGTACCGAACGAGTCGCTCGACGTCGAGTGGGTTCTCACCGACGAGGAACCGTTTCGTGTACTCGACGAGTTCCGGAACACCGCCACCACGGTACGATTCACCGATACCGTACTCACCGGCGTCGGTTTCGACCTTGATGAGGTTCCACTCGAAGTTCCCTTCGACGACACATGCTTTGATGTCGGTTATCTGTACGTCTCTCTCGTCGCTTCGGTTCGTCGTCTGCTGTGAATAGTTTCTCATACTCTGAATTGGTCGATCGCGTGTTCGTCTAACGGTACTCCGTGGCCCGGTGTATCCGGTAGTTCGATTTCTCCGTCGGCGTTCGGCCGCAGGGGGTCTGCGACGATATCGTCGAACACCTTCACGTCCATATCCCGATAGAAGTACTCGATGAACAGGCCGTTCTCGATAGCACCGAGCAACGAGGCGTGGAGGTTCCAGTTGTAGTGTGGGGCGATTGGGATGTCGTACGCTGCGGCGTAGTTCGCAATCCTGAGCCATTCGGTGATACCACCGCACACCGTCGCGTCCGGTTGGAGGATGCCCGCCGCTCCACTGTCGTGAAGTCTGGCGAATCGATGACGGGTGCCTTCGAGTTCCCCAGTGGCAACGGGATACGAGAGCGCATCGTTGACCTTCGCCATCGTCTCGACCTTGTCTATCATCACCGGTTCTTCGATGAAGTACGGCTCGTAGGGTTCGAACGCTCGACACGCACGTATCGCTTCGCTCGGTGACGACCAGACGCCGTTGGCATCGAGAAGCAACGTTCGGTCGGGACCGAGTTCGTCACGGACGGCGGCGACTCGGTCGACTTCTTCGGACACGGACCGGCGGCCAACTTTCATCTTGACCGTGTCGTGGCCTTCGTCGAGATACCGCCGCATCTCGGCACGCAGTCCCTCGTGGCCCTTGTCGTCGCGGTAGTAGCCACCACTTGCGTAGGTTGGGACCGTGTCGGTGTACCCGCCGAGGAGTTTGTGTAGTGGCTGATTCGACGCCTTCGCCTTCAGGTCCCAAAGGGCGATGTCGACCGTCGAGATCGCTCGAAGCAACAGTCCTGCCCTCCCTATTTGGACGTTCCCGTCGTACATCTCGTGCCAGAGACGTTCGGTGTCTCTCGGGTCTTCGCCGACGAGAAGTGGCGCTAAGAGTGACTCGACCGCCTCGGCGACGAGTCCCGCGCCCTCGTACCCGAGTGAGTATCCAACTCCCTCTAGCCCGGTATCGGTACGGATGTGTGTTATCGCATGGTCTCGAAACGTCAAGGTCCGGTTCGAAAACGAAACCGGAGACTCGAGTGGTATCTCGACTGGATACGATTCAACCTCTGTGATTCTCACGGGTTCAGCGGTGTTCTACCTGCATAAAACTCCTCACCTCTCGGCAACACATGTTACCCCTGAACATATGTACACCCACCACGACACAGGCAGTAATGGACTTCCCCGACCGGAGTGCGGTCGAAGGGCTCATCGAACCCCAACCACTCCCCACGTTCGCCCAGGTTCGGTACGAACCACCGGCAGAGCGCATCGAAGACCCAACGGCCGTCGCCACAGCTGAACTCGCTGACCTCGACGAACTCTCGTCACTCGAGACGGGTGCCACTGTCGCTGTGGGTGTCGGGAGTCGCGGAATTCACGCAATCGACTCCATCGTCGAGTCTGTCGTCTCGGAACTAGACGAACGCGGATTCGACCCGGTCGTCGTCCCCGCGATGGGGAGCCACGGCGGCGCAACCCCAGCGGGCCAAAGAGAGGTGCTGGCCGCGTTGGGGATGACCGAAGAGACACTCGGAGCCCCAATCGACGCCCGAATGGACACCCACGAACTCGACACCGTGACAGTTGGTGAGACGTCGATGGCAGTTCACTTCTCGACGGCGGCACTCGACGCGGACGCGATTCTCGTCGTGAACCGCGTCAAAGCCCACACGAACTTCACCGGGCCTATCGAGAGTGGGTTGTCGAAGATGACCGTCGTCGGCCTCGGAAAACAACACGGTGCGAAGTCGTTCCACTCGACTGCAATCAAAGAGGGCTACGTCGAGACGCTCGAGACCGCGTTGGAGACGGTTCGAGCAGTCGTGCCACCGATTGCAGGTGTCGCACTCGTCGAGAACTTCCACGAAGAGATTGCACACGTCGAAGCTGTCTCTGGTGCGTCGTTCGTCGACCGAGAACCCGCACTCTTGGAGATGGCCTACGACGAGATGCCGACGCTACCGTTCGACGAAATCGACCTCCTCGTCGTCGACGAACTCGGAAAAGAGATATCCGGTGCAGGGATGGATACGAACGTCATCGGGAGATATCGCGTCCTGAACGCACCCGACCCAGAACGCCCAGACATCAAACTCATCTACGCTCGAGGACTCACCGAACGGACGAAAGGTAACGGAACCGGGATTGGCCTCGCAGACATCACGCGGAGACGAGCGATAGACCAACTCGACTTACAGAAGACGTACGCGAACGCACTCACGAGTGGGTCGCTCGCGAAGATACAGTTGCCCGTCGTCTGTCCCGACGACGAGTTTTCGATTCGGACTGCACTCGCCGCACTCGGCGGATACGACCCTGAGACAGTGAGAATCGTGTGGATACAGAACACGCAACTCCTCACCGAGTTCCGTGTCTCAGAGCCGTTAGTGTCAGAGCTTCCTGAATCAGCGAGAGTGCAGGCCAGAGAAACACTCGCCTACGAGGATGGAACTGCAGCCTTCGTTTCGGCGGATTCCGACTAGCGTCGAGTGTTCGTCCCGCTCGCTGTAGACGTCTCTCTCGTGCTGCAGAGGACTCTCTCGTGCTGCAGAGGACTCTCTCGTGCTGCGGAATCAGTAAGTGCTGCAACGTGTTCTGTTCGCGGTCGTGTCTCGTTTTCAGCGAGTCGCGGATTGCTACCTCCGGAAACGTTTTCACAGACTCTCGTAATTTATTGTTACATGAATTTAGAGATAGAAGGCAATGCGGCACTCGTAACTGCGTCGTCCAGTGGACTGGGAAAGGCGTCGGCGAAGGCGCTCGCCGAAGAAGGCGTCGACGTCGTCATCAACGGGCGTGACGAAGACCGACTCGCCGAAGCGAAAGCAGAAATCGAGGAAGTCGCCACCGGTGACGTCGTCGCGGTCGCAGGCGACCTGACCGACGCAGACGACACCGAGCGTCTCGTCGAGGAGACGATAGACGCGTTCGGCCGACTCGACCACCTCGTCACCAGTGCCGGCGGCCCGCCGTCTGGTGCGTTCTTAGATACCGACGACGAAGACTGGCAACACGCCTACGACCTGCTCGTGATGAGCGTCGTTCGTCTCGCTCGCGCCGCAGAACCACACCTCCGTGAGAACGACGGCGGCACCATCGTCAACATCACGTCGCGCAGTGTGAAAGAAGCAATCGACAGCCTCGTCCTCTCGAACGCAGTTCGGATGGGTGTCATCGGATTAGAGAAGACGCTCTCGAAAGAGTTCGCCCCGGAGATTCGCACGAACGCTGTGCTGCCCGGACCACACGAGACGTCTCGCATTCGTGACCTCGTCAACGCCGCTGTCGACCGCGGTGAGTACGACTCCTACGAAGAGGGACTCGCCGACTGGTCGAAGAATCCGCTCGAGCAGATCGGTGAGCCCGAGTCGTTCGGCACCACCGTCGCGTTCCTCTGTTCACCCAAATCGGGCCACGTGAACGGAACCGCACTCCCAATCGATGGAGGGTCGACGGGAGCGAACCTATGAAACCCGTCCCGTTCGACGAGGCCGAGAGCTACGAACCCGAAGACGGGTGGCAGCGGGTCTCGATGGCAGGCAGTGACCAGTTCTCGTTCGAGTGGTTCGAAAAGCCACCGGGACACAGTTCCCCGATGCACGACCACGAGAACGAACAAGTGTGTATCTGCCTCAAAGGAGAGTTGACCGTCGCGACCGAAGACGACGCTGTCACACTCCAGAAGAACGATTCCGTGCTGCTCGAGTCGTGGGAAGAACACCGAGTCGAGAACACCGGAGACGAGTTAGCAATCGGATTAGACGTGTTCGCCCCAGGTCGCTCGTTCGACTTCTGGACGGAGCGAGAAGAATGAAGTACCTCGCCCGAACCGCAACCGGCCAGCCATTACTCGGTGACGAAGCGGGGTTCGTCCCGCTCCGGTCCGTCCACCCGGAAGCCGAGAGCGTCCACGATGTCCTCGCACATGCCGCAGCAGGAACTCTCGGAGACGTCGACGACGCACCAGCAGACAGAGTCGATGCCGACGACATCACGTTTGGACCGCCACTCGAACGGTTCGGGAAGTTCTGGGGAATCGGACTGAACTACGCCGAACACGCGGGTGACCTCGACGAAGTGCGCCCGGACGAACCGGCGAGTTTCATGAAACCATCGACGGCGATGACCGGCCCTGGTGGGCCAATCCGACTGCCGCCAACCTCACAGAGCGAACGGGTGACCGCCGAAGGTGAGTTAGCCATCATCATGGGCCGTGAATGTCGAAACGTCGCCGAGGACGACGTCGACGACGTCGTCGCAGGGTACCTTCCCGTCATCGACATGACCGCCGAAGACGTGCTCCAACGCAATCCCCGGTTCCTCACGCGAGCAAAGAGTTACGACACGTTCATCGTCGTCGGACCCGCGATCGCCGTCCCCGAATCACCACTCGAGTTCGACGACCTGACCGTTCAGACGGTGGTAAATGGGACCGTCGAAGCCGAGAACCAAGTCAAGAATATGCTGTTCCCTCCGCGTGAAATCGTCTCGTTCCACTCGGACGT
The DNA here is from genome assembly GCF_009674625.1 of Haloferax marinum. Taxonomy (GTDB): domain Archaea; phylum Halobacteriota; class Halobacteria; order Halobacteriales; family Haloferacaceae; genus Haloferax; species Haloferax marinum. The sequence continues at coordinate 23,551 of NZ_WKJQ01000003.1, forward strand.
GATGACGCTCCAACCCGGAGACCTGTTCAGCACGGGGACACCAGGTGCAGCGCCGATTTCACCCGGTGACGACGTCGAAGCAGTCGTCGAGTCTATCGGGTCGGTCGACGCGCCCGTGGTACGGTAACCGCGACGGCATTTCCGCGGCGTCATTTCCGCGGCGTCGTCTCCACGATGGCATCCCCGCGACGTCACACTACCGCTGACCGGTTGTTGCTCCCGTTTCATCCAGTCTCGGATGTTCGAAGAAGGGTGTTCGGTTACAGATGTGTATCGTGTCTACCGTGATACTGAGCGGATGAACATATGTCCGCAAATATCACCGGCAATCCCCAGTGAGTGCAGACATTCACCACAAAGTATAAATATAGATATACGGAATGATTGTTTGTTAGCTACATACAATCATGGTTGATGATAAAATACAGCGACGTAAGTTTTTGTACGGAGCAGCGACTGCAGGCGTAGCTGGACTGGCCGGTTGTACCGGTTCCAGTGGCGGTAGCGAAGACTCCGGGAGTGACGGTGGCTCCGACAGTGGAGGCGACAGCGAAGAACAGAGTGGTGGCGACAGTGGCGGCGACAGCAGCCTGTCGCTGCGTGTCGGTACCTCCGGTGGCGGAACGAAGAACGTCGGCCTCGCAGTCGAGCGTGCTGTCAGCCAGAACAGTGACACCCTCGACTACGCGACGGTCGAAAGTCCGGGCTACGTCGGTACCATCTACCGGATGGAGCAAGACCAGTTCAACGGTGGCATCACAGACAACAACTCCCTGAACAAGGCGCTCAAGGACACGGGAAGCTTCGCAGAGAAGTCGGTCGACGAGATTCCGTACTTCGGCTTCATGGCGTTCCCGTACAGCATCTACATCGTTGCTCGTGACGGAACGGGCATCGAAACGTTCGACGACCTCGCAGGCAAGAACGTCTACCCCGCACAACCAGGCTACTCGACTCGTGCGACGACGCTCGACGTCTGGTCGCAAGAACCGACGAAGGAAATCTTCGACCAGATGAACATCCAGAACATGGGTGTCAGCGACGCGCCCGGTGCGATGGAAGAAGGTCGCATCGACGCCGCAATCGCCTACGGGACGCCAGGTGCCGGGTACACTGGCTGGGTGACCGAGTACGACGCCCGTATCGACGTCCACTACGTCGAACCCACGGACGCACTCAAAGAGTCCGCCGCCCAGTACGCCGGCGCAGGGTCCTCCACGGTCGCAATCGAGGACTGGAGCATGCAGCAGGACATCGGTACCGACGAAGTGTTCACGTGGGACCTCGAAGTCAACTACACCTTCACGCCCGAAGCGAACCCCGACGCAGTCTACGAACTGTGCCGTGTCGTCGACGAACACAACGGCGCAGTCAACGAGGCCGAAGAGCAGTTCATGGACTTCGATACTACCTCGGACATGCTCAAGTCTGCTCGTGAGAACATCCCGGTTCATCCGGGTGCTGCACAGTACTACAAGGACAACGACGCGTGGGACGACAGCCTCACTGTCGGTGAATAAAGGGACTCCCAGCAGGTCGTGTACCCCAGTTTTTCAGTAGACACGGGTGGGAAATTATATACCAATGAGTGAACATGAGTTCAAAGACAGACCAACAAAGTAGTTTAACATCGAAGATCCTCCGAGGATTAGACGTGAGCGTCACAGCCAGTGCTATCGTGTTCTGGCTTATCGTCCTCTGGTGGGCGCAAACACAGGAGATGGCACGGACCAAGTTCGGCGTCATCTTCGTCGGGGGAATCATGAGCGTCTACGCGATCGACCAAACGCGGCAGGCCCTCAAAGAAGGCGACAGAATCGACGCCGCGGTGTTGTTACCGTCGGCAATCATCCTCATCAGCGCATCGGCGTACTTCGCGGCGAACTTCCAGACGGTGTACGTCATGCAACAGGGGTACGCGCTGGAACACGAGTACATGCTCGCGCGTATCATCATCCTCTCCATCCTCTACCTGACGTGGCGGGAGTTCGGTAATCTCTTCTTGGGCCTCGTCGGTGGCGCGATGATATACGGGATATACGGCAACTACGCGCCGGGCATCCTGAATCACGGTGGGATGACGGAGTTGACGCTCCTGCAGGCACTCGTCACGGACCTCTACGGGTTCTACGGAAGCCTGACGCAACTCACCGCGGCGTGGATTGCACCGTTCTTGCTGTACGCCGGCTTGCTGTTCGGCTACGGCGCGTTCGACCTGATCCTTCGGGTCGCAATTCAGTCGGGTAAGTACATCGAGTCCGGTGTCGCACAGACGGCCGTGTTGTCGTCGGCAGTCATCGGGTCGATCAATGGCTCGTACACCGCGAACGCCGCGATGACTGGTTCGTTCACCATCCCGACGATGATAGACAGCGGGATGAAGCCCCACCGCGCCGCAGGTATCGAGTCTGTGGCGTCGACGTCGGGACAGGTTCTGCCACCCGTCATGGGTGCGTCCGCCTTCGTGATGGCGTCGTACCTCGGTGTCTCGTATCTCGACATCGTCACGGCAGGGCTCATCCCCGCTGCGATTCTCGTCGCCTGTATCGGCATCGCCGTTCACTACGTCGCGATTAGCGACACCAGCAGTCAGAATATGGACTTCGACGAGTTCTTCGACGACGAACTCTCGGGGCGGCAGAAGATGTTCGAAGGGGTCCGATTCGGTATCCCGTTCGTCGTCCTCATCTACCTGCTGGGAATCGTTCAGTTCACCGTGATGACCGCTGCACTGTGGACTATCGTCTCGATGGTCGTCTGTGGCATCACGGTTCCAGTCATCCAACGACTCGTCGACCGTTCGGACACGTCGCCTGTAGCAGAGTTTACTCAGCAGGCCAAGAACACTGTCCGCGGGTTCCGTCGTGGGGCAATCATCCTCGCACCCATCGCGATCATCCTCGTGGCAGTCAACGGTGTCATCGACATCTTCAGCGTCACGGGTGTGCCGAACAAGATCGCACTCCTGCTCATCGACCTGTCGGGCGGCGTTCTGCTGTTCGCCGTCCTCCTGGCGATGTTGGTCGCAATTCTGATGGGTGTCGGCATGCCGACTGTCGCCGCGTACGTCATCGTCGCGATTCTCATCGCACCGACGCTCGTCGCCGACTTCGGTATCCCGGACATCACCGCGCACTACACGGTGTTCTACGCGGCCATCTTGGCCGGGATTACGCCACCAGTCGCAACTGCGGCCGTCGTCACTGCGGGTATCGCAGGGGCGAACTTCTGGCGCGTCTGTGGCGCGGCTATCAAGATTGCCGCACCGTTGTTCATCCTCCCCATCGCGTTCGTCTACAACCCAGAGATGATTTCGGTGGACCTCGCGACGCCCGGCCTCGTCGCTGGTTCGCTCGTCCTCCTCGGGAGTATCGCGATGATTTACGGCCTCAACTACCCGTTCAAAATCAGCGCTGGTCGGCGTGTCGGACTCCGACTGCTCCTGACAGTCCTGGGTATGGTCGTGATGGTCTATCCGGGACAGATCGTGAAGTCCGCAGGAATCGCCGTGTTCCTCGGCATCTTCGTCGCTGAGAAGCTGATGACCGATGGGCGGAGCCTTCCGTTCACCTCGGGGGTGGACCAATGAGTTCGTCTGACGGGTCCGCGGACAACGTCAGCGGGCTCGAAGAGTTCGTTCCAGAACCGCTCATGCCCGTCTGGGACCGATTCCAGGCGTTCCAGGCCTTCCGCGAGACCCACGGTGACTCGTACACCAAGGTCCTCGAAGCGGTCGTCGCGGTCATCCTCACCGGTGGATATCTCTACTGGCTGTTCCTCTTCTTCACGGCGTAACACCGTCCGAGGTCTCTGACCTCGACGCGTCTCTCACCGTTCTATTTCACGAGACGTCCCGAATTTCGAGACGAATCTGAAATTCTGGAGGATGGCCACAATTTCGACGAACGCCCTGCATACTCGCTGGTGGACGCCTGGACAGAGAAGAAAACCGAGACGCCACTATCGCTCAGTTATCGTGCCACGTCGCTGCGCGCTCCACATCGTGGGGGATGTGGTTCGACTGCGACCTCACGTCGTCTAGATACGACTGGAGTTTCGGTTTGAACGACGGATGCGCACAGTTTTCGATGATGCGCTCTGCGCGTTCGACCGGCGAACACCCGCGGACGTCGGCGACACCCTGCTCGGTGACGAACACGTCGATGTCGTGTTCGGTGTGGTCGACGTGGAAGGTCATCGGGACGACGCGAGAGATGTCTTTCCCAGCGAGCTTCGAGGGGAGCGCACAGACAGATATCAACGAGTTCCGGTTGTAGTCTGCAGAGCCACCGACGCCGTTTACCATCCGTTTGCCACCGATATGCGTCGAGTTGACGTTCCCGTAGATGTCGAACTCGATGGCGCTGTTGACGCCGACGACACCAAATTGGTCGATGAGGCCGGGGTGATTTGCGACGTCTGCTGGGCGGAGAACGATGTCTTCGGCGTATCGGTCGATGTCGTCGAACAGTCGTCGTTGCCCTTCGGCAGTGAACGCCATCGAGGTCGCACTCGCACTCTCTAATCGGCCAGAGTCGATCATGTCGAGGAGGCCATCTTGAATCAGTTCCCCGTAGTAGACGACGTCTCTGTCGCCGAAGTCGAGTTCCTGCAACTCACCCATCAGCGCGTTTCCGAGCGACCCGACCCCGAACTGGAGATGTATCGCGTCGTCGAACACTGCCGACCGCTCCATCTCCTCGGAGAGGAACGACCGAAGGTTCGCAGCGATAGCCAGGTCGTCGTCTGTCGGGTCACGGAAGGTGTACGTCGAATCTGGACGGTCGGTTTCGACGACACCGATCAGTTTCTCCGGGTCGAATTCGACGTACGACTCGCCGATTCGGTCGCCCGGTCCGGTGAGCGGAATCGGTGTCCGGTTGGGTGGCGACTCTGGACGGTAGATGTCGTGAATCGATTGCAGTCCGAGCGGTTGTCGATGGTTGAGTTCGATCAGTAACTCGTCAGCGGCATCGACGAATGCGGGGACCTGACCGATCGAGGTCGACGGAACGAACCAGCCTTCGCCCACGGCGACAGCCTCGACGACCGCGACATCGGCGTCGACCATTCCACCGTACTGCACCTCGTCACCGATAGACGACGCGTTTCGGTCGCTGAACGCGATTTCACGACGGTTCGTCGCACTCCGAGCGACACGGGTCGATTGATACGAGAACCGGCGTTCGATAGCACCGGACTCGACGAGGTCGACGTCGATTTCGTCACCGACGTTCCCGCTGTGTACGATTGTCAAGCGAAGGTCACGGTCCGAATCTGCCAGTGCGAGTGGAATCTCTTTCGGATAGCCAACACTGCCAAAGCCACTCGTGAGAACAGTCGCGTCTTCAGCGATTGCTCCCGCTGCCGTCTCGACGTCGATGAGAGGAACGTCCCCGTCGATTCGTCGCTCGATTGACTCCCCCTCAGGAGCAGACGGGTTACTCACGGCGCCCCTCCAACAGTCTGTCGTTGGTATTCGATAGCCGGTTCATTCTGGAAGTCTGTGGTGACAGGTTGGTCACCGTCGGTGAGTCTGCACATCTTCTGCGTAGCGTTCGTCGACGTGAACGACCCCCGTTCACAGTCGCTGACGGGCCAGTGCTGCAACTGGCCCGAAGTCGATATCGGACTGTTCTCGCAATGTGTAATAAACGATGTGGTGAATCCAGTCTCGAGAAACTGACAGGGACTGAACTCGTTCTGTTCGGCTCGCCGCTTACTGGAACGCAGGGATGCCGGTGATATCTTTGCCGAGCACGAGCGTGTGGATGTCGTGCGTCCCTTCGTAGGTGTATACAGTCTCCATGTTGGCCATGTGGCGCATCGGTGAGTAGTCACCCGTGATTCCGTTGCCGCCGAGAATCTCGCGGGCGATTCGAGACTGGTTACGGGCCATCCGCACGTTGTTCCGCTTGGCCATCGAGACGTGTTCTGGACGGAGGTCACCCGCTTCTTTGAGTTCGGCAAGTCGGTGCGCGAGGAGTTCGGCGAGCGTGATCTGCGTCGCCATCTCGGCGAGTTTCTGCTGTTGAATCTGGAACCCACCGATTGGTTGACCGAACTGCTCTCGGTCGGTGGCGTACTCTTGGGCCTCTCGGAAGGCGTCCTTTGCGGCACCGATGGCACCCCAAGCGATACCGTATCGTGCCTGCGTGAGACAGGAGAGTGGCCCTTTCATCCCTTCGACGCCAGGGAGGACGTTGTCGGCCGGAACGCGAACGTTCTGGAGAGCGATTTCACCCGTAATCGACGCTCTCAGCGACAGTTTGTCGTCGATTTTGTTCGTCGTCACGCCGTCGCGGTCCGTCTCGACGAGGAACCCTCGAACCGGCGCGTCTTCGGCAGAGCGGTCTCGTGCCCAGACGACCGCGACGTCTGCAATCGGGGAGTTCGTAATCCACGTCTTCGACCCGTTCAGGACGTACTCGTCGCCGTCACGTTCAGCGTAGGTTTCCATGCTCGATGGGTCCGAGCCGTGTTCTGGTTCGGTCAGGCCGAAGCACCCAACTGCCTCGCCCGTCCCGAGTTTCGGAAGCCACTCGTCTTTCTGTGCTTCGCTCCCGTACGTGTAAATCGGGTACATGACGAGCGCACCTTGCACACTTGCCATCGACCGGAGACCCGAGTCGCCCGCCTCGAGTTCTTGCATGATGAGGCCGTACGCTCGTTCACTCACGTTGGGCAGGCCGTATCCCTCGAGGTTCGATGCGTAGAGTCCGAGTTCCCCGAACTCCCGAATCAACTCTTTCGGGAACGTCCCTTCGACGTAGTGTTCGGCGATGTCCGGTTTGACTTCGTTTTGAACGAACTCACGCACAGAGTCGCGAATCATTCGTTCTTCACTGGAGAGTTCACTCTCGAGGTCCGCATAGTCGAGCATTATAGAACCGTTCTGAGAACCGCATATTAAATCTTGGTACAGGGTGGCGAGTTGCTCTCTGAAACTGGACAGACGACGTGATTCGCACGTGTGACGGATGCTTATACAGTCCACTCCGTTGCGGTCTCAAAACGACAGACTGAGGTGCAAATCGTGTTCAGGACGACATATATTTCAGCGAGTCGGGGTTCTCTGTGAACAGTTAGCAATGAAGCGCCACGACGTCACCATCGTTGGTGGTGGCTGTGTCGGGTTGTCGACAGCGAAGCATCTCTCAGAGCAGACAGACCTCGACGTTGCCATCCTAGAGAAAGAACATCACCTCGCCGAACACCAGAGTGGACGAAACTCGGGTGTTCTCCACCCCGGATTCAACTACCCACCTGATTCGAAGAAAGCACGGTTCGCAACAGAGGGGACACGCCGGATGAAACAGTACTGTGCCGACCACGACGTCCCGTGTGAAGAGTTCGGCGTGCTCGTCGTCGCCAAGACGGACCGAGAAGAAGCACACTTGGACGTACTGGCGTCACAGGCCGAAGCGAACGGCGTCGAGTACGAGCGTCTCGACTCGCAGGCAGAGATTCGAGAACGCGAACCGCACGCCGTCGGCCAAGCCGCATTTTTCGCACCCGAAGCGGCGTCCGTCGACTCACAACAATATATCTACGCGCTCGCGCGCGAGGTGCAACGGAACGGTGTCTCACTCTACACCGGCCACGCCGTCGAGAAGATTCGGTCAACGTCGTCTGGCTATCACCTCGCGACGTCCAACAGCGACATCGACACCACGTATCTCGTCAACGCTGCAGGTCTGCACGCCGACACGCTGGCACAACAGGTCGGAGTCGGTGACGGCTATCAAGTCGTCCCGTTCCGTGGCGAATACTACGAGGTGACGCCAGAGCGGGCCGAGCTCTGTCAAACTATGATTTATCCAACACCCGACCCTGAACTCCCGTTCCTCGGAGTCCACTACACCCGGCGAACGGACGGGAAAGTAATCGTTGGGCCGAATGCTGTGTTGGCTTTCGGCCGCGAAGCCTACCGGAATACAAACGTCAACCTTTCTGAACTCAAAGATATACTAGCATATGATGGGTTCAGAAAGTTGTTGCAGTCGAAGACGATGCTCTCTGTCGCGTGGTCGGAACTGAACAAATCCTATCGAAAAGAGAAGTTCACCGAGGCCGCACAGCGGTTGGTTCCGGGTGTCAGGGCCGACGACCTCCACAAAAGTTACGCCGGAATCCGAGCACAACTCGTGAGCGACGACGGCGAACTCGTCAAAGACCCCTTGGCGATAGAAACCGACGACGCAGTCCACGTTCTCAACGCAGTCTCTCCGGGACTCACGTCTTCGCTCCCCTTCGGAGAGTACGTAGCCGGGAAGATTATCGAGATGGACGAGCCCTCGTCGTGACTGTCGGTACAGGAGTCTAAATTACGCGCGACAGACACGTTGTGTTACCATCTCGTCTGTCGAATCCGGGTCTTCGACTCGGAGCACTACCTGGAGCTCTTTCGATGTACGACAAATAGTAAAAATACAGATAGTTTTTGTAATGTGTCGTATCACTATCGGCTGTTATTCGATATTATATCACGTATCCATCTAGCCTGTAGAAATCAGTAATCAGAGTCCGGTTGTTCTCGGAAGCAACAGTCGGTTTAGAGGGGAGAAATCAGTGAGATGATAGCAACAGGTGAACGCAACCACCCCCGACACGAGTATACGAGCGAACTCACAGCAGTGTGTGATAGAGTGTGCTGAGTTTCTCGATGCTTCGCTCGATAGATAGTGCCTCCCGATGCTCGATGCATCCACGCTCCAGTTCTTCTCGGTTCTCGAGTGCGTTTTGTAACATCTCACTCATAGCGGTGATCGACCGCGGTTCGAACAGGTAGCCAGTCTCACCGTCCTCGATCGTTGATCGAAGCGCGCCAGCGTCGGCTCCTACGACCGGAGTTCCACACGCAATTGATTCCATACCGACGATTCCCTCTGTTTCCACGGGGCTTGGAAACCCAAAGACGTCTACTGCCGAATAGAACGCTGGGAGTTCAGAACGGTCGAGAAAGCCAAGAAATCGAACCGTGAGAGAGCTCTGCTCTGCGACACGCTCGAGTTCCGCCGTCGCAGGACCGCGCCCACCGAGTACGACCGTTACCTCGCGGTCTACTCGTTCGGCCGCTCTAATCAGGTCCTCTATTCGTTTCTCGAAGCCGTGACGGCCCGTGTAGCCTACGAGCGTTCCCGAAAGGTCGTATCGGTCTCGAAATTTGTCGGACGGCACCGGCTGAAACTCCTGAAGGTTCACCCCATTCGATACTGTCTCGACCGGCACTGACCCATCAGTACGCGAGACGAGTTCCCGCGTCGTCTCCTGCGATGGGGCGAGGACGAGATCCGCAGCCTCCAGGATTTTTGATTCGTAACGTGAGAGCCCAGACCCAAAGAGAGAAGAACCAGTTTCTGTCGGGACGACGTAGTCAGCATACTCTTTCATCGGCGTGTGGTACGATACGACGAACGGGATGTCACGTGACCGAGCAAGTGCCCATCCGGCCGCCCCTACCGAGAACACACTGTGGCTATGGACGAGGTCCGCATCTCGGACACTCTGTGGAATCCATGGAACGGCAGCCCGATATCCAGGATAAAATGGGAAGGGAACACTTGGAGCGGGGTATTCGTTTGAACCAGGGTCGTGGTCTCCGTTCGGATACACGACGCTCATCACCCCTCTAGACGAGTTCCACCGTTTCGACCACTCGTAAATCGTATACGTGACCCCATTTACCGTCGGGAGATACGTATCGGTGAACGCAGCTATCTCGAGCTCGTCGGCCATTGTCAGCCATGTTGTAATAAGAGATTATATATCGAAGGGGAGAATCATTGCGTATCAACTAATGGATTCGAGACGTACTCTTTGGGTCGTCGGAGGGAGTCTGATTTTGTGTCTCGGGTTAGCAATCGTGGGCGTGAACGCGTTCGCAGATCGCCTCTGGCGAGTTGTCGGCGGGTTTGTACTGTTCGTCGCTGGATACCGTACGATGCAATACGGCGTGTACGGATGGCCTTCGATGAGGGAATTGACGGGTCGAGACAGCACGGTCAGCGAGGCGCTCAAACAAGCCGGTGGTCTCGTCGCGTCGATTGTGCTTTCTTCGTACGGTTTCGTTCTTATGGGACGAGCAGTTGACACACAGAGTATACAGCCGATGATTCTCTCCGGAGGCACAGTTGTCCTTGGATACATCCTTGGACACGTCGCTGTCAACGACGAGGTGCTGTGAGATGTCTAGACGGAACTCCACGAACCAACTGTACGGTGGGTTGACCGTTGCGGTTATCTCTCTTGGAGGTGCAGTCTGGGCTGCTGCCCATCACGAATCGCTCTCGAACGTCTTTATTCTCGTCGCGATATCCTGGGGGAGTTACCTCATCGCTCATCATGGTGAGACCGGTAGATTTGTCGACCAACCTGGGACTGGGAGTCCCCCGAGCGTGCCTGTGTCTCGTCGCAAACAGTTCGGTGTAGCAGTTGCAGTCGTTGGGATGGCACTTGCATTCCCACTGGGGATTGTTGGATTGATGACCGATTCGTTTCTCCTACTCTTGTCTGCGTCAGCGATGTTCGTCGGGGGGTATACGACAGGCCACCGGTTGCTCACCGGTACGGCACTTTGAGACGTGAACGCGTGTTTGTCAGTTCGGCGCTGGTTCGTATTTGATTAGGTAAATCTGGTTTTAATTACTGTTTGAGACAACAGCTCACACACGTAGATTAGTTTAGAAGACGACAACCAGGTCAGCCAAGGAATTTGAACAAGGGTAGTAGCAACGGGATAGCGTTTGCCGATACGAGACTCGCGATGTACCGACTGTTGATCGGCCACTCGGGTGCGATGTCGAGATAATACCAATCTAGCCCACCATCGAAGTCGTCGATCGAGTCACCGACGGTTGGGAGCGCCTCGGTCCCTCCGCGTATCCCTTGGTCATCTTTGCAGTGGATGCGTTTGTCCATCACCATCTTCCTGTGCATCGCCCAGAATGAATAGTATACCCACGCGCCTGCTGCGATAGCATACGCGATGATCGGCACGACAAAATTACCAATCCAAAGGAAGAGATGGAATGGTGTTTCGAACCCCGTGATACCCGCTGCCGGTAATACACGGAGCCCCTGGACATAGAGCCGGAACACAGTGTATAGTCCAGCGACGAGAAGCAATACGTTGACTCTCGTCGCGAACCGTCCGAAGTCGCGGAACCCTCCTCGGCGGTCGTAGTGGAATGGCTCGTATCTAATGATTCGTTTGGGGTTTCCTCCATCAGGCGTGTACTGGTCAGTCATCAGGAGGTGAATGTACTTCACGAGAACCAGGAACTTGAACGCGACAATCACGAGAATAAAATTAGCAAAGAGATTCACACCTAGGACGACGTTCGAGTCGAGGTTTTGGGGACCAGATTGTACGACCCATATCGCAGCAAACTGGCTAACGAATAGCAGGGCAAAAACGTGTGATGTGGAAAATCCACCAATTGTGTCTGTGAGCTTGGTCTTTAGTTCAGTAATCCACTCTTCATATGCAGCAGAGTCCTCCACGATACTATTGTTCCCTTCTGGAAGTTTGTCGAGTAACGTCTCGGTTCTGAGTGCACCATCGTAGACGAGGAGACCACCGACGAGGAGCATCAACAAGTATCCGCTAGTATAGATGATATTCGGCCCAAGGAGGGTCGGGTCAGGAGCAGTCAACACGAGGTAAGTCGCGAACAACGAACCGGTCAGCAACCCGAATACGAGCCCCCAAACGAGTATCACCTTCAGCAATTCTCGTCTGTCGATGAGGCCAACTCGGTCGACCAAGAGCACGATGATGCCCCAAATGACGCTTCCACCGAGAAGAGCGGGGACGACCCAGAGTGACACCGATGGTAACAGTACGCTGATTCCTTCAACGTCGGGACTCAACTCGGCATACGTCATCAATCCGATAACGAGGAAAAAGATGACAGTAGGGGTGTACCGAAGGATGGTCCTTACTGCTCCATCCACGTAACGAAGTTCGACGTCATCGATATCCGGTTTGGAGTCGGCTCCGGGAGCAATATCACAAAACCTGTGGATGTGAACGTCGACGAGTGGCAGAGGGGTATCGTCGGTGTGGTTCCTCGCTTGGTCTGGCCTTGCACCTCGCCACCGCACCCACAGACTGTGGGCGAGCGCAAGGTCACCCCCTGAACCTTCGTCCTCTGAATCGTGTCCGGTGCGATCAGAACTCATGGTCCCTCGGTGGTGGATGTCCAGTTTGGTGTCAGTTTAACCGCAGTTCCATCGACGTTCATAGTGGACTCCCGGTCTCGAAGTAGTGAGCGATGACAAACCCACCAAGGAAGCATACACCCCCCAGGTTAGTCATCAAGTGGTTGCCTTGTCTGATGTAAACGACTCCAACAACCATGCCGACGACGAGGACAGCTACGCCGGCGGCCACACCCACGACGTTCGGGATTGGTATTGCGTCCAACACATCAGTGTGGTGCTGACTGTGTGTGTCGCCAAAGGCACTCTCATCAACAAACTGGCCAGTCCAAGCCTGGTGGGCGAGCAGATAGCCCCACCATGCGAGGAACGAAGCGACGAACACGAGCGGTATCCTCAGTGGTTCGGTCCAGACGACCGGGTTTTTCACGCAGTCAGCGCCACAGGCCCAGATAAAGCCGGAAGATAACGAGGTCGAGGTTAACCCAAGCCCGAATAACAGCCCAACCCATCGCCTCCCGTCCTTAGTCATCGCTTCTTCCTCCTTTGTATGGCGTTTTCTGCACTACAGATAATACCGGACCGAACACAGACTCCCCGACACCAACGCCGTTGATGCCGACGTGAGCAGCCATATAACCGGTGATACTGGTGAGTCCAGACAGAACTGCTTTCTGCAAACTTGGGCGAAGAATCGTTTGAGTGAAAAGTGTGACACCGAATGCGATTCCAATCCACCCTGCGACAAGTAACCCACCACGGAGCGCCTGGTGCCACCCTACACTCGTATTCCCAAGAAGTTCGTCTCTTTCAGTCCACGCGGAGTACGTTCCGAGTTGAGAGACGCCGTACCCGAAGATGAAGACAAGGAACCCAAACAATACCACCGAAACTCGGTCTTCAAACGCCGCTAACGCGGCCACCGTCGAACCGACAGCGATGAAAATGCTCCCGACTACTGTCCAGACGCCTGCCCGCAGTCGGGAATCCATGTATTGTCAAGTAATCTTATAGTATAAAATGATTCTGATGGCACATATAACCGGACACTGCCAGTCTTCCCAACAATACGTGGACGACTTATCTGGTGTATCAGTGACCACGTTTGCAGCCTCGACGCTGCAACCGACCATGCCGATGCTGTTGCAACTAATCGCAAAGAAGTACAGTTTGAATACGACGAATGGAAAGAATGCGCCTTCGACCCACGAGAACAGCGTGACTGACACCGCTCATTTTTAGAAAGGCGACGTGTTCAGATGGCTGGCCCCACGGCGCACCGGTGTAGTTCGGCTTCGACGAAGGTGACGGTGTCGCCGAACTCCTCACTGTTGGACCAAGACCCGAGACCAGAGAGAACCCGCGTGTCGCTCGCTCGATCCGAGGACATCGACAGCGATGCACAGCGGCACGTGACTATGTTCGGGACGCCGACTGTTATCGAAGACGAAGGTGCGATTCGAGAAGCGACTGCCGCATCGACGAGGAAACGAGTACGCGGCGTCGTTCTCATCGGTGGGTAGATTTATCAATAATCTGACCCACAATCGTGTATGATCGATGGTCCACCCCCGACCGACGCCCTCCGCCCGACCGAAACGTACGATGGCCGGATTACCGTCCGACTGATGGACGACGAAGACGGCATCGAGGAGATTAGTTGTTCGTCGTACGGGGACGCAATCGAGACGGTCAAGGAACACCGAGACGACGTGACCGCGGCGAAGATTATCGACAGAGACGACGTCGTCGTGTTCACGTCCGCAGAGATGGACATCGACGTCTGGGAGACGATGTGGGAGAACGAAAAGCGGAGCATGCGCGTCTCCGTCGAAGAACACGACTGTCCGTACGACAGCGTCTCGTGTTTCGCAGACGACCTTTGTGTCCAGTGCCAGATGGACGAAATCCAGTCGCGGTGGTGAGGCGAGTCATTGGAGAATCGAACAAAACAGCGCGTTCGACCGACTCAGTCGACGAATCCAGCGGTTCGAAGAACTTCGAAACAGGCGTTTATCTGGTGGTAGCCGACTTTCACCTCGGGCGAGTCGTCGAGGTCCGAGTGAATCTCGTTTTCGCGCGTGAGTTTGAAGTACCAGTTTCCGTGGCCACGATTGACGACGTTCGCCCACGCGTACGACCAGATTCTGTCGTACCAGTCGAGGAACCGCTCGTCGTCAGTGGCCTCGTTCAAGAGAACCGTCGCACCGATGCCCTCTGCGAGCGGCCAGTAGTACTTGTCTGCGACGATGGTCTCGCCATCTCGGTCGAAGTTGTAGACGAACCCGCCGTACTCGTCGTCCCATCCATTTTCGACGGCCGCGTCGAAGAACCGAACCGCTCTCTCGACCAGCCACTCCTCGTCGCGGTGATGTGAAAGCGAGACCAGTAACTTGCTCCACTCGAGGAGGTGTCCGGGTTGGTACCCCCACGGACGGAAGAGGTGTCCCGGTTGGTCCCGGTTGTACTCCCAGTCGAGGTCCCAGTCTTCAGTGTAGTGTTCCCACAGCAGACCGTCTCCTCGGTCGGCAAATGTCAACGCGAGATTCTCTGCGATTGTGTATGCTCTGTCGAGATAGTCCTCGTCGCCGGTGTAGTCGTAGGCCGCGAGGTGTGCCTCACACATGTGCATGTTCGCATTCTGGCCCCGGTAGGTCGAAACTGGGTTCCAGTCGGTGTCGAGATCCGAGCGGAACAATCCGGGGTCTGACTCCCAGAACTGTTCTTCGATGGTTTCGGTCACTTCTTCGAGAGATCCGTCTACGTCACCGATACCCGCGTTTCCGGCGGATGCAAGCGCGAATAGGACGAACGCGTGCCCGTACGTCGAACGGGTCGGGTCTTCGACGTCTCTCCCGTTCATGACCCACGCGTACCCACCCGTCTCGGCGTCTCGGTGCTGATCGACGAGATACGACAGACCGTGTTCTGCGGCCTGCTCACACCCCACCGGTCCGTCGAGCATCGAACCGACACTGTAGTTGAAGACGAGTCGGCACGTCGCCGGGAGCAACTTCGACCGAGAGTCGTAGATTGTCCCGTCGAGGTCACTCAACTGAGGGATATACCCGCCGTAGGTCGTGTCGATACACGTCGGGTGGTAGAATTTCAAGATGTTCGTGAGGTGCTGGTACACCCAGCGGGGGTCTCTAAACGTCGAGTCTGTCGGTCGAATTGAATCAAATGTATCGCTCATTGTGAGTGGTGGATAAGTGGGTGGACCAGTGAGTCGGGTTTACTCCTCAGACCGAATGAGTGCGGTCAAGAACTCGGCGTGACTCCACGCGAGTGGTCGGGCGAACCCGACGACGTCGTTCGCCTCGACTCGGTCTGCGATACTCTGATAAGAGTCACGCATGTGGCCCAGTTCTTCGGCGATTAGGTCGAACGAGACGTCTCTGAGCACCGTCTCGTCGAACTCCTTTTCGAAGTCGAGGCCGGTGTCCCACTCGTTTTCGACGAACGACTCGAAACGGGCGCGCGTCGTGAGGTGTTCCGGGATGTGACCGTCGTCGTCGGCGTAGGAGACGATGTTCTGGAGGATTTCGTCTCCTCGCTCGTCCTCGCCGCAGTCGTACCGGTACTGTGCGTGCCACGCAGTGTACTGCATCCACGGGCCGTTTCCACCGTGTTGGTGGACGTCGAAGTTTCGGTAGAACCCGAGGAAACGCTGGAGGCCACCGAGACGTGGGTCTTCGAGCGCCGTTGCTGCACGGCGTGCAGCTTCGTCGGCAGCGTCGCCAAAGAGGTCGGAGAGACCGAAGTAATACGGTGAAAAGAGCGTCACGTCGGGCCGGAAGTCGAGTTCACCCTCAGGAGTATAGCGCCGTGGCACCTGCTGGGGACTCGTGAACGCTCGCTCGACACCACCTTCCAAAGTCGGACGGAATGCAGCGATTCGGGACGCGACGTCAGTATCCGCTGCGTCCAACACGGAGAGTGCGCGTTCTGCTTGTCGGAGTGCGCTAACGTACGCAGCGTTCACCCACAGTGTGTATCCAGATTCGATTGGGCCTTCGTGAATCGACGTGGTGCTCTCGACGAGGTGAGCGTTCGGGTCGTACAGTTCGTCGCGCGTGTATTCGACCGCACGGCCGATGGCGTCGACGACGTCCGCAGCGAAGTCGTCGTCCACGTCCGACCACGAGTCGGTTCCGTCCAGTGCAAAGACTGCGTGCGAGATGACCCGGAGGCCGTGTGCGACGTTGTCCTCTTGGATGTAGATTCCCTTGTCGGTGCCGCCGAGTGCGTAGCGCTGCTGCCACGCCCCGTCACCACCCTGTACGGCGATGTGGAACCGTGCCGCGTCGACGATATGTCGACGCGAGCGGTCTAGGTCGATACCGGACCGAATCGCAGCGAGCCACGCGCGCGTGATACACGCAATATCACGAGGGTACGCGTAGGGGTATCGGTGGTCCGGGTCGCTCGCGAGTGGAACTGCACCCTCGACATCACCGGACGCCTCGTACACCAGGTCGTCGAGGACGTCCAAGTGGAACATGGGCCGCTCGAGACGGTGTTCACTGTCGTCGTTCGTCGTGTCGTTTCCGTCGTTCGTTGCAGAAGTTTCCGGAGAGTTAGTTGGCATATGTAGTGTGTGTTACTCAGTTGCTGGTGGTGTTCGAATAGTTGATCGTTCGTCGCTGACACCCGGAGTCCTGAAGGAGCGACCGTTGTCGATATCGAACAGATGCGTCACGTCGAGATTCGACGATGGTTCGTGGAAAAAGAACACACGAAGTTCGCGGATGATGGTCCGATCGATGGCAACACGCTGTCGTTGACCACCGGACAGTTTTCCGGGTTCCTTGTCGAGCATATCGGCACTCTCCCGTATCTCTACTGCACGTTCGGGGTGACGGTTTCGCTCGCCACTCGAGAGGTCCGTGAGAGCCGATACTGCCGAGAATGACCCCGGTATTTTAACACGATTCAATGTCAATGAAGCCACATCATGTCACAAGTGGATGCGGTTGAGTCCATCGAGATACAGAACGTCGTCGCCTCCACCGAGATTGGCCTCGAGCTCGACTTAGAGCGCTTGTCTCTCGACTGGGAAGGAACCGATTACGACCCGGATAACTTCCCAGGACTCGTCTATCGTACGACAGACCCAAAATCTGCGTGTCTGGTGTTTCGGTCGGGAAAAATCGTCTGTACCGGTGCGGACAGTGTCTCCGGCGTGAATACGGCACTGGGTATCTTATTCGATGAATTCTCGGAGCTCGGTCTTCCCGTCCCTGAAGACCCGGAGATTACGGTGCAAAACATCGTCTCGAGTGCAGACCTCAGACATACACTCAATCTCAACGCACTTGCTATCGGACTCGGACTCGAAGACGTCGAGTACGAACCCGAACAGTTTCCAGGATTAGTGTACCGACTCGACGAACCGAATGTCGTTGTCCTCATGTTCGGGAGTGGAAAGATCGTTATCACGGGTGCGAAAGAAGTCGTGGATGCTGAACACGCTGTCGAGGTAGTTACCGAACGAATCGACGGATTAGGGTTGCTCGGATGAACCGGTCTCGATAGTCGGCTGACGTTCTGGTCTTCTTTGTCTGTTCTGTACTTTGTTTACTAACTCTAGCCTAGCTTCTAGTCTAGTATCTAGTCTAGTTTGGTCTTGTCTAGTCTAACCCAATCTAATCTAATCTAATCTAATCTAATCTAATCTAATCTAATCTAGTTCAGTACCCAATACGACTTGATTTCCGACAATGTAACGCATATTCTGATGTTTAAACGCGAATTATGATACACACACACCACCTTCGCGTTTGTAACGGCTACGCGAGACTCTAGAGGTTCTGAACACACCACCCTCGCGTTTGTAAATCTAGAGGAAATAATTTCCGGGAACGGTCATTCATCACTGGCACCCCCCTCACACATTTTTGCGTTACATTCGCGAGGGTAGTGTGTCTGACCCAGGGAAATGCTGTCGAAGACGGCCCAATTTACATTCGCGAGGGTAGTCTCCGAACGACTGATCACACTCGTCTAACTGGTGTTGCTGATTTGCCGGTCCACCCCCCGGTCGCTCAGGGGGTGGTTTACATCCGCGAGGGTGGTCTCCCAGGTCAGCAGTTACATTCGCGGGGGTACTGTCCCCCAAGAGAAGAGAAATCAAACGCTGCCCATCTCGACTCCAAATTTCCTGTGTGGCCAGCTGCTCGATCACACCGGCCACCGTTACAAACGCGAGGGTGGTGTCTGACGCTTTACTCGCGCGACACCACTCTGGAACCTACTTTTGGAGAATCCGAGAGTAAATGACGTAGTAGCCCAGAATATGTTGGAGTTACAAACGCGACTCTACCCTGCTTACTTTTATTATGAGTGGGTATGAATACCGAACTCATATGACGCCGAACGAGACTGATGGGGGGGGAAGGGACCCGTTGTTCCGCTACGACCAACCCATCTTCGCCAACGAAGATATTCTCAAAATATCACACCTCCCTGGTCCGGATAAGATCGTCGGCCGCGACGAGCATATGTCGAAAGTAGCACAGGCACTCAACCCCGCTATTTTCGGCCGTGAACCGACACATCTGTTTATCTTTGGCAAAACCGGTTCGGGGAAGACCCTCAGCGCTCGTCTCGTGAGTGAGCGATTACAGAACGAAGCTCGTCGCGAGGAAGTCAACGTAGAGATTGCAATTATCGACTGCGGTGAACAACACACCGAAGCGTCGGTCATCAAAACGCTCGCTTCGCAGGTCAACGACCCGTCGAAGAGTGGCATGTCGATTCCCGAACGTGGGCTTTCGACTGGTGACTACTACAATCGACTGTGGCAAGTGCTCGACACCTGCTCTGACGTCACCATCGTCATCCTCGACGAGATCGATATGCTTCGAGACGACGAGGTTCTCAGGAAACTCTCTCGCGCGGGCGAGAATCAGAAGATCGTCGATTCTCGACTCGGGATTATCGGCATTTCGAACAAGATCGACTATCCCGAGGAACTGACTGAACGCGTCAAGTCGAGTTTCGCACACGACGAACTCGTCTTCCCATCGTACGACGCGAACCAACTACGGGAAATCCTCGAAAACCGGAAAGACGCCTTCAAGCCTGGTGTTCTCACCGACGACGTCATCCCACTCGCGAGCGCACTTGCCGCACAAGAACACGGTGACGCCAGAAAGGCCATCGATATTCTTCGAAACGCTGGTCGGATCGCCCAAAAGGAGGGTGCCGAAACCGTCACCGACGACCACGTGAGAGCCGCGAAAGAAAAGAGCGAAGCCGACCGTTTCAGCGAACTCCTCGAAGGAACGGCAACACAGTCGAAAGCTGTTCTCTACTCGCTCGTGCTGCAGACTGGTGGGCGAAAAACCGCCGAGGTTACGACGAACAAGATTTACCGACAGTATCTCACAGTCGCCGACGACCTCGATATGGATCAGCTATCCGAACGTCGGGTTCAAGAACTTCTTCAGGAACTCGACTTCCTCAACGTCATCCAGTCCGAGGTCCGTGGTCGTGGTCGAGGTCAGGGAGTCCACGGAACTCACCGCTTGCTCGAAGACCCCGACATCGTTAAACGAGTCCTGCTCAGGGATAGTCGAATTTCGACTCTCGAATAGCCTCTCTCCTCTCCTCTCCTCTCCTCTCCCACGACTGCTTTCCCAACTTTTACTCACGTGCCTAAACTCATCTTGGAACTCCCAACTTCCTAGCTCAAAAATTCGGACGCAATCGATTAGATTATCTGCACAATCTACATACTCTGGAAACTGTGAGTTTTCTTGATTCTCAACACACCGGACTATTGGTCAACGCTGAACTCGATTCTCCTGACAACTCCTCTCACATTATCGCATTCCAAATTATCTACATTATTTGCAGTATCTGTCTATTTCGAATAGCCTGAGTGGTTTAGATATCGGGGGTTTCGAATCTGCAGTACATTCATCCTCTAACTATCCATCGTCTAACTGTTCCCTCACAGGTCCAACTCAATTCAACTAATCTTGACCTCCTGGATAATTCACCTAATTCGCTGAACCTGATGGAACCACATGGTGCTGCAGATCGAGATAATTTGAATAACTCGAGTGTTTCCAGCATATGGATTCTCGACCACTCTCAAAACCAGTGTGGCGTTTTGGGAGCGAACTAGAACAAATACGGAGAAATTTCCACATAATCAAGGTAGCTCACACTACTCGGGTAACTCTAATATCTTAAATAATCTGGAATATTTGAATAATTCACCTTATACAGGTTACCTGCATATCGCGTGTTTTGGTTCTATCAGTCACAACGTGTGAATCTATATCCGTAACTTGGACCCCGTCTGCCTCTCACGAGGGCCCAAGGTGCTGACTGGCCAGAATGACATCCTCATCTCCCTTCTCACCTTTCCCCTTACTCAGCTTTCTCGACTTAGCTACCTTACTCACATTATCCACGACACGCACACAATTCGGATAATTTAGATTCTTCTCACTCGTCGTCTAACCCTCGTTGTTCGAGTACTCGTTCGACAATCAGGTCGGGGTGTTCCGAGACGACAGAAAGCGCTGCGTTGTGGAGTTCGCTCTTCTTGATGTTTTTCAGCCCGTGCGTTCGCGTCAGGTCCCGCTCTACGTCGTACGTAATGATGTCGTCGAATTCAGTTGCAACCTCTTCGAGGACGTAGAGGGCTTTGTGTACTGTCTCGTCGAATTCGAAGGCCGGTGCTTCCTGTGGGGCGGCGGTGTCTTCAGTGTCTGACTCGGTGATGGGTTCGTCTACCGGTTCTGCTGTGGGTTCTGAATCGGGACTAGAGTCTGCCTGCGTGCTGTCGTCCATCGCGGCATCGAGGTCTCCGAACGGGTCGCTCATCGGTCGACCTCCCCTGTTTCGACGATTTCCGCCAGTTCGTCGTAGCATTCGAGCTGGTCGCAGGAACTATCGTAGTCTCGAAGAGGCATGTGTTCACGAATCGAGTCGTCGATAGCAGAGCGATGACGAATACCTGGTTTCGGGAGGTCGTCGTCCCACGTTCCGGCGTCTACTTCTTCGAAGAACGTCGGGTCTACGTAACCGAAGTTCGGGATCTTCGAGGCGATATTCTGTTTCGATACGAGGTCTTCGATGAGTCGTCGTGTCGGCCGCTCGTGGTCGAGTCGGTCTCTGAGGTCCGTCGGGACGACTGCGAGAATATCGAGTTCGAAGTGCTCACGAGCGGGCTGAATCAACCGTTTGACTGTCTTTTCGAGTCCCGAGAGCGCCCCCGACTCTGGACGCATAGGCAACACCAAATTTTGTGTCGCATACAGGGCGTTGTCGTTCAGTTTCCCACGTGCTGCGGGGCAGTCGACGACTACGTAGTCGTATTCGTCCCCCAGCAACGGGTCGACGACTCGTTGTTTGAGTCGCGCAGACCCCATCATCACGCCACCGAGGTCGGACTCGACTTGCTCGATGCGGTCGTTCGACGGCAATAGGTCGATTTCGAAGTCGGTGTCTAAGATGAGTTCTTGTGGTTCGAGTTCGGCGTCGTCGAGGAGGACGTCACCGAGGTGGGCTTCTGAGTAGAACTCCTCACCGTAACCGAGCCCCGTCGTCGTGTGACCGTTCGGGTCCAAGTCGATGAGGAGGACATCGTTGTCTCGGTGTGCGAGCTCGCGCGCGAGGTTGATCGACGTCGTTGATTTACCGATACCGCCTTTCAGGAGACAGACACTGACTGCGCGTGACATGGTGAGTGGACGTTGTATCGCATCGTGTGATTATCGCCATTCTTGAAATAATTATGGTTATTTTGGATTGGTGGATAATCAAAATAATCTGAATAATCTCGTATTGGTGATTCGACAACAGTTTCGAAATCTCCGTCATTAGGGGTTAATACGCTGGTTTGGTTCTGAGACTGGCTGAAGAGCCAATCTAAATAATCTGAATTGTTTGGATAATCTTGTCTTCAATTAGTCGCAGGTGTGCCCGATATCTTGGTTCTTTGTGTAATGTGGATAATCTGGATAACACAGATAATCTAACGGACACGACTTACGTGTACTCTCAGTGATGTGGTACCTAGCCGTGTCGTGGTGGTAGTAGTAGGACGTCGACCGATTGTACCTGACTTGAGATATTCAATATGATTTAAGCCTCTGTTCTCCATACTCGAGGTAGTGACTGATATTTCAGACTCTCTACGGCTCTTGTTCGAGACGTCTATCGAGCGCGACGGCAACCGCTACGTGGTTCCGATTCCGAAAGAACTCGTCGAGAACGGGTCGTTTTCCACGGCCGAGACCTACCGGATTGCGTTGTTGACGGCGGCGGCCTCCTCCGAGGCCACCTCTAACACCGAATCGGTCGACGATTCGGCTGAGACGAACACGACACGGTCAGAAAAGGAGTGGGACCAAGCAGAATCGACTTCGAACCGGTCGAGCACGCAGAGTGGGGAAACGCGGAGTCCCCCAGTCGAAGAAGGTGACCTTAGAACGGTCACCATCGACACGCTCGGAGACCAGGGCGACGGTATCGCGAAAGTCGAACGCGGTTTCGTTATCATCGTCCCGGATGCCCACCCTGGTGACCAAGTCGAAGTCGAGGTCACCGACGTCAAACAGACGGTTGCATTTGCAGAGATGACTGGCGAACCGACAGTTCGCTAACGTCGAGCCCCAGTACACGAATCGAGACAGAGCCAGCGGACCGAAGCAGACACTTTTGAAAATTTGACAGTGCCTCCTCACGAAAACGACGGATATCTACGTCTGTTCGATACCGACACGCTCACGTTTGGGACTGGTTTCCCGCTCACGAACCGAAACGAGTCGATGCCTGACGCCGCCGAGGAACGCCGGTTAGCCAAACACGCAGAATCTGTCGGGTTCGACGCACTTTGGACGCGTGACGTGCCGACGTACTGGCCATCCTTTGGCGACGCGGGCCAAACGTTCGACGTCTGGCCGTGGCTCACACACGTCGCGTCGGTCACAGACGAGATCACGTTGGGAACGGCGAGTGTCGTCCTTCCACTTCGTCATCCACTTCACGTCGCGAAGGCGGCGGCTTCGGTCGACCAACTCTCAGACGGGAGGCTCGTCTTGGGTGTGGCATCTGGGGACCGCGACCCAGAGTTTCCTGCTTTCGGTGTCGACCCGAACGACCGTGGAATGCTGTTCCGTGAGAGCGTCGAGTTGCTGCGGACAGTGTGGCAAGAGGAGTTCCCAACAGTCGAATCGTCGTGGGGAACACTCGATGGTGAGGTGAATCTCGTTCCGAAGCCGACGACCGAAACGCTACCACTGCTCCCGACAGGTTACTCCCGCCAGTCGATGGAGTGGATAGCCGAACACGGTGATGGTTGGTTGTTCTATCAGCTTCCGCAGAGTACGCTACAGAGCTACCTCGAAGATTGGCGTGAGGTGGCGGGGGAGACACCGTTTTCGATGGCGGTTCAGGTCGAACTTGCAGACGATCCACGAGCAGGTCCTGAACACGTTCACCAAGGATTTCGGGCTGGAACCGAGTGGTTCCGCGAGTACTTCACCGACCTCGACGAACTCGGAGTCGACCACGTCATCGTTGGCCTCCGTGGCGACGACCCTGAGAGTTCACTGTCGACGTTTTCGGACGAAGTTATCGAACCGATTCGAGAGTAGACTGTAGGCTCATGAGACAGTGGCTCTGTCGAAGTCCTCTGAGTTTGGTAGGTGTGGCGTGACACAGACAGAGATGTATGCAGCAAGAACTCTCCGAGTAGTTGTGCTGACCGGTCAGAGTTCAACGCAAGACCGTCCGAACGCTTATTTGTAGACGTCGACTCAATTCTGGTAGAGATGGCCAGCACGACTCGTGACAACCGTAACGGCGGCGTCGAGTTCATCCACGAGGATGATGGACGAGTCACCGCAAAGGACATCGAGACGGGTGTCGCTTCTTTCGGCGACGACCGCGCGGAGGCACTGCGGATGCTCGCTGACGCACTCGATGCCTACCACGGGAAAGGAGAACCTGTCGAAGACGACGAGCTGGCCGCAGAACTCGGTCTCGACGAAGACGAAATCGGAAGCGAAGGCCGCCCGCCGTGGGACGAGTAACGTGAACAGGACGACGTTTACAGGCCGGGAAGTCGCGAAGGTGCTGATGAAATTTGGTTACGAGCCGAAGTCACGGACCGGGAGTCACCTCACGCTGGAGTACGTCAATCCCGACACTGGCGAGGTTTGACGACCGACTGTTCCACCTCACGGCGAGATTCCTCGTGGAACACTCGGGAGTATCGCCGAGCAGTGTGGTGCAGACGATTTCCACTCGTTCTGTGAGTGGATTGACGACCACTGTTAGGATTCGCTGCGTAGGCTGTGGCGTTGCTGGTGCAAATCACCACCTGAATTGGCTTTCATGTCAAATATTTATATCTGGTCAGACTGAGAAGTATGTTCATTAGTGAAACTCAACGAAACAGAACTCCGAGAACGTCGGGAGAGGTATGTTTGGAGCAGGCAAGCGTCACTCCGAGGTATCCAACGACTAATTGATAATAGCCGCGTACCGGTTTCTGGCTACGGCTCGCTGCATACTGATGCGTGGGGGTTAGGTAGCACAGACCTGCTACTCGGTGATGTCAACGTCGCTCGCCAGTGGTTCGCTGAGAGTGCATTGGCCGAAGCGATACGATGTTTACTCGTCCGTCAACACAGAGATTCAGTCGATAACGACTACTGGTCTAATCAGCCTATTGCCGCCGAACACGCGCTCCGAGACGCGCTACTCTCGGCCGACCCACGAGTTGCCGGTGCCGCCGTTGACGAGATACTTGCACTCGACGAGTCGTACCTCGACGACTATCCCGACATGACGACTCGGTACTACCACCTCACCGGTCTCGCCCACTCGTTACGCGAGGATACAGCCCAAGCTCGCACCGCGCTCGCAAGCCTCCGTGACTCGGTGGAGAAAGACGACCAGTACCTTGGTACCTACTTTGCCGAAGCGTTCGCCGACGCCCTCGAAGGGTTCATCGACCACGACGAGCAACTCGTTCAGCACGCACTCGATTCGCTCACAGCCTATCACGAGGATGTTCGAGGCGGCGGCGACGCAACGAAAGAACTCTTCGACCACTACACGGGCGCATACCTATTGCTCGCCCGCCATCGAGGGATGAACGTTCGCATCGAAAGCGAGTACGTGCCAGCAGAACGCCACGATATCGAATGGGGGTCAGTCGAACTCCCCGAGGATACACCAGATGCCTTGCGAGACCTGTACGAGAATGCCGTACCAGTAGCGTAGCAACGGACTGGACGAGAGTCGTCAGGTTTGGTAGCTAAGCAGGTGTGGCTTTCGGCGTGGTCACGCCAATTGGTTGTGACCGACTCGCGCGCTATATTCAGCACGGTTTCAGCACCCTATCAGCGATTGAGGGTTTCAACAGAGCCCGACACTTACGGTTGCTGGTCTTCGAACGGAGACTTAGCATGCTCGGGGACAGCGTCCGGCCGGGTGACGATGTTCTCACGACCGATATTGATCTTCTGGACCTCACCTTCGTCGGCCATTCGTGAGAGGACACGGCTCACCTTCGACTTCGACCATCCTGTCCCTTCGACGATAGCCGACTGGCGGAGTTGTCCGTCGTGTTGGTCGAGCAGTTTGAAGACGCGTGCTTCGTCACTCAGTGGTTGCTCGTTTACTCGCTGTGTACCACTCGCTCCAATCCGAGCCGATTGTGTGGCTCTGGCGTCTCCATCGGCCCCATCACGTGTCCGAACACTTGCCATACTATCCGGGAGGTGTATCTTTCCGGTCGCTACAGCGATTCCGCCACCGACGATTGCGAAGAGGCTGATGACGAGGAGTACCATCGTCGGCTGCACGCCGACACCGAGGGGGTTGATGTTCGACCCAGGCGCACTGTTCGGGTCAGTACCATCTTCGATTTCGGTTCCATCACCGACTCCGTCACCGTCGGTGTCTCCTTGGTTCGGGTTCGTGTTGGTCACCGTTACCTCTCGGCCATCTTCGAGGCCGTCACCGTCGGTATCGATTTCGGTGGGGTTCGTTTCGAACCGGTTGAGTTCTTCACTATCACTCAGCCCATCACCGTCGGTGTCTGTCGCGGTCGGACTGGTCTCGTGGATGTTGACTTCTGGACCGTCTTCGAGTCCGTCTTCGTCCGTGTCAGCACTGGTCGGATTCGTCTGATACTTTTGGACTTCCTCACTGTCGATGAGGCCGTCTCCGTCGGTGTCACCTGTCGTTGGGTCGCTGGCATACGTCGTCACTTCGACGCCGTCTTCGAGGCCATCGCCGTCGGTGTCGACTTCGTTCGGGTTGCTCCCGTGTTCGTTCACTTCGACCCCGTCGCTCAGTTCGTCTCCGTCGGTGTCTGTACTCGTTGGGTCTGTCTCGTACCGGTTCACTTCGGCTCCATCGTTGAGTCCATCCGTGTCAGTGTCTGCAACTCGGATGCTCGTTCCACGTTCCAGTTCACGCTGGTTTCCGAGTGAATCGCCGTCGGCATCGCCTTCGGCGGGGAAGACGATGAGTGGGTGACTCGCCTCTGCGAGCGTTTCGCCATCGAACGAATTGTGGACTTCTGCCACCAGAACCTGTTCGCCAGTAGTGTTCATCGGCCACTCGTCGACATCGATGGTCACGCGCTGTTCGCTCCCTGTGGCCTCGATCTGCTGACAGTCGATCGAGGTCGTAGAGTCACCACGCTCGGTGTGGACACAGACGTCGTACGTTCCTGGATCGGCCACCATCACGACAGAGATGCTCGATGGTTGCCACCCGGTGACGTACGTTCGACCGTCTTCTACCGCGACGACACCGGGTCCAGAGTGCTCGAGCGCGCGTACTTGGACGTTGCTCGCGGTCTGAGACGCGACCGGGGCAACGCCTGCGGTGAGGAGGAGGAGAACGACCAAGATGGCGTATCCAGACCACGAAGCGCTTCGAAGTGGCATGTGTTCCTTCTATGTTTGTCGAATCTCTGGGTGTATAATATTTTGTTTATGCTCTTGAGCGGGTTTATACAACATTTTCTAAAATTCTTTAAACACAGACGTTCTGAATATCCAATACTTGCAAACGGTTCTCCGGTGTTCGTTCCGACACGATGGAGAAAACTCCGACCAGAGTGATTGGAGTTCGATACGTTTCGCGTCTTAATGTGACAATAATAGTATTAAAGTCAAAAATAGAAAGCCCAAAACACCCCCAAATAGTCTTATAAGGCGGAATTTTGCGTTTGAGAATCACCATTTACCAGCTAGAAGTTTGATGCTTACTCCTCAAAAACACCCTTCGAATATGACTGAAACAGTCGAAACAGTGGAACGAAACGGTTGTTGGGTGGAAAACTGTCGGGACGACTCTCCCCCATTATCACCCCTCCTCCGATAGGTGAGGATGCAATGTGCAACACACTGATTCGGCATCAGTTCGGTGCGAGTGTGGTCTCGGCACCTATCTCACTCGCGGGTTGCACAGCGACTGTACAGGCGGTCCCACCAACAGCACAGGAACGGGTCACGAACCCAGCCCCGGTGAGACCGAGAACACCGATGACACCGCAGGACGCGGTGAAATTGGACCAACTGCGGATACGGGCGTGGAGACACGTCCGAGCCGATGGACTCACCCATGGTCCTGCTGGGTTTCCCTCCAATCGAACCCAGCCGAGGTCCCCCCAATCGAACCCCACTGACGCAACCACTCCCCACGGTTGCTGACGTACCCCCCCCAATCGGACCCGCTAACGCAACCACCCCCCGCGGTTGCTGACGTACCCCACCGATTGGCCTCCCTCCAAACGACCCCGCTGACGTCCCCCTCCAGACGACCCCCAACTGACGTCCCCCTCCAAACGACCCCGCTGACGTCCCCTCCAAACGACCCCACTGACGTCCCCTCCAGACGATCCCCAACTGACGTACCCCTCCAGACGACCTCCACTGACGTCCCCTCCAGACGATCCCCAACTGACGTACCCCTCCAGACGACCTCCACTGACGTCCCCTCCAGACGACCCCCGCTGACGTACCCCTCCAAACGACCCCGCTGACGATTCTCGTACCGATTCTACAGAATACTGTATCTGCTCCGCATTCACTCCTCTCTGAGTCGCGACTGCCCCGTCCAAAACGGGTATCTGGGTTCCCCCTCACTAAATTACGGTTCTGAAAGACTGTCGAACGTCCCGGTCGAAGTCTGTGGCCAATTAAAGTACACCAGTATTTTCGGGGAGTGGGTATCGTCCTCCAGGTTCAACTAGGTACAGAGAGATGCCTTCTATACCAACAATGAAATCGCCAGTTCTCGTCCGTGGGCGGGAGACGCAGTCGCTCGACAGGGAGGCGTTGGCGTCTCTTCCGAGGGAGACCCAGGACGTGGCTGTCTCGTGCGCGTCTGGACTACGGCACGAATCGACGTGGGTCGGTGTCCCAATCGACGAACTCCTCGATGTGAGTGACGCATCGCCGGAGACGACGCACATCGCAGTCACGAGCACCGACGACTGTCACGTCTATGTCGCCATCCACGACGCGCTCTCCGGGATGTTAGCACTGGAACAAGACGGTGAACCACTGGACAAACCACGTCTCGTGGTCCCCGGAATCGACGGAATGCGCTCGGTAAAAAACGTCGCTGAGGTGGACGCGGTGTCACTCGACCCCGACACCGACCCACTGTCACTCGAACGACATCCGAAAGTCGACGACACCGAATCGTGATGGGAATATCGCCGGCCGAGGCCCGTGGCGTCGTCCTCGCAGGTGGTGAGAGCACCCGGTTCGGTGAGCAAAACAAGGCGCTCGCTCACTTCGACGGAGAACCACTTATCTCGCGCGTCGTCGCTACGCTCAGTGACGCGACTGGAACGCGTCCGATACTCGCTGCACGGTCAGAGGACCGGGCAGCAGACCTCCTCGAAGTACTCCCACCAGTCCCTACCGTCTCAGATGCTCCCGACTACGAGGGGCCGATTGCCGGGCTATTCGCCGCCGCCGAGAGCGTGTCTACTCCCTGGATTGTCGTCACTGGATGCGATATGCCGTTGGTGTCCCAAACCGCCGTACGAACACTTCTCGAACACGCGACCGACGGCGTAGACGCTGTCGTTCCCGATGATGCAGGCCGCCCCGAACCGTTGCTCGCGGCGTACCGAACTGCATCGATTCGAGCGCATCGTTCTCAACTCTCTCGTGCTGCAGGACCGCAACGGCTCTTGGACGAACTCCCATCAGTCAGAACACTCAGTACCGAAGCGTATCCCGTACTCGACCGGGCCGTGACGAACGTGAATACGCAGGGAGAGTTGGCAACCCTCGTCGACACCTTGGCAGTGGGCGGTTTTCCACGGTAGGAACGCCACTCACCACAGAACTGGTCCGTCGTCAGCTTTTGTCCCTCTTCATCGTTGGCACTTCGTCCGGGTCGTATCACACACGTAGGTTGACACACCAGTCGCGTGATTAGCACCTGTCGCCGTGATTAGCACCTGTTGCCGAGATCAGCCTCTGGACGCCGTCAAGACCCGTGCCAACAACGGGACATCTCGGAGGTGTAGCAGCTTTGCGAGAGCACGAACACTCCCACCACCCACTTTGTCTAACTCGGTTGCATCGATTCGTCTCATGTCACGGATGAAGGTGTCGAGGCGGTCATTCGGCGCTCGGTAGAGGACCCGACTGATGAGCAACCTGGTCTCCATCTTTGGCGCCACCTCGGTGTGCCAGCGGTCGTCGTACGCAGATAGATTTGCTGCCGAGGTGTCAACCTCGCTGGCGACGAAACAGTGGTCTGCGGTAATTGCTGCTGCTCGACCTGACTTCATACACGCATTGATTCCTTCTCCCCACACGGGGTCGACCGTCGGGACGGCGTCACCGATGGCCATGAAGTTGTCTGAACTCAGCCGGTCTGGCATCTGTAAGTGGGCAGACCCTCGATGCTGGCGCCCTGCGATTCGCTCGGCATTCTCGAATCGTGGGTCTGTGTCTAACCAGTACTGGAGATAGTCGTCGATTCGCATCCCTTCTCTGGCGTACAGTCGGTGTGCGTCGTTATGGAGGTAACAGAGACCGACTTTCGCGGTATCCTCACCGGTGTGGAAAATCCACGAATAGCCGCCGGGTGCGATATCGTGATCCAGACGGAGCATCATCGCGTCGGTCAGGTCGGCGTATCCTTCGTGGTCGAGTTCGATACCTTCCATCTCGTACTCGATGGCGATTGCCTGGTTTTCTCGTTCGAGAGTGATTACCCCGAGTTGCTTTGCGAGGACGGCAGCAGGCCCCGTCGCGTCGACGACGATATCTCCGTACACGGTGTTCCCTCCACCGTACTGTACTCCGACGAGTTCTCCTCCCTCGACGAGTGGTGTGTTGACACGGGCGTCGAAGCGGTACTCTGCACCGAGTTCTCTGCCGTCTCGAACCAAGAACTGCTTGAACTTGGCAAAGTCTAGGACGCCACCCGGTTGATACTGGACGAAGTAATCGTTCGGTGACTCGATGACCACGTTGTCTGTGAAGTTCATCACCACGTCGTCTGGGATTCCGAACGCAGACAGCATCGGTGGGAAGGTCCCACCGCTCGATTTGTTACTCTGACGAGGAAACTCGTCTTCGCCTTCTGCTTCGAGGACGACGACGTCGTACCCTCGTCTGACGAGGTCCCGAGCACACTGCGCACCTGCCGGGCCTGCCCCAGCGATTACAACGTCGTGGTGGTCCGTCTGGGAGTTGGGCATCGTCGTTCTCCTGTGTGTCTGACTACCCACGGGAAGTGGGGATGAACACAATCGTGCAGATTAATAGACGAGTACGAAATTGAATTTTACGCAGAGGTGTTCGAACTACTCGATAGATTGGTCTGATGCCTACTGCTACTACAACACCGAGTGGACCGAGATATCCTCTGTAGAAGCTTTCCGAAGATTATCACAGTGATATTACCTCGAATAGGTCGCTTGTGGTCCGCACAGTACTACATTCGAACAGATTCTCCCACGACGACGAACGTGCTCGAACACGCCACAGTACACCCTAGTTAGCAGATATCTATATGAGTGACCCATCGTGAATGCTGAACCGGTGAGAATATGATACGCTCGGACGACCCTCATAATCTACACCGGTTTGTCGAGGCCCAGGACCCCATAATCCAGCAAGTCAAAAACGAACTGCGGTCGGGCCGCAAGAGAACTCATTGGATGTGGTTCGTCTTTCCGCAGATGGAGGGTCTCGGTCGAAGTCAGATGGCTCAGCGTTACGCGATCTCTTCCCGAGATGAGGCCAGCGCCTACCTTACACACCCAGTACTTGGTCCCCGACTGCGTGACTGCACCGAGATTGTAAACGCCGTCGAAGGGCGCTCTGCGAACGAGATCTTTGGCTCACCGGACGACCTGAAGTTTCGTTCCTCTATGACGCTCTTCGAAGCAGTCGCGGACGATCCGACCCCGTTCAGAACCGCCCTGGAGTTGTACTACGACGACGAGCGCGACCCGAAAACGCTAGAGCTACTGGGTACCGCCTGAAACGGCGTCCGGTATATATGCTCGTGTACCTACCCAGTTGGTTCACGTGGGACGTCGCGTGTCACAGTGACCGAATTGCCAGACTGTGCCGAGCTAGCTGTTTGGGGGAACATTCGAAAGAGGGTGTCTGCCTCGATAAGATGTGTTTGGTATGTAATAGCTGAGCTCAAATATTAAGGCTACTCCCGGTGAAATGTGTTGTATGTCGGGTCGCATCGACGGCGTAGAGTACCGCTGGAACCGTCGGTTCCATGACTGACGAGCAAGTAGCGGTGATTCGTCGTCTCCTCGACGATGAACTGGTGTTCGACGACTTCGTTGCCGACTCGGAACCGACAGTAGACGCCGCGACGACGTTCTTTCAGACGCTTTTCGTCCAGACTCTCGGGTTCGACGAGGTGACATCGTCAGATAGCAGTTCTTCGTGGCAGACCCTTCCTGTCTCCGACCGGTCTCGAAGGGTGAACACAGTGCGCTTCGTCGCCACCGCGGACTCGTTTCGGGTCATCTACGTCGAACTGGATTCGCTCACTCGCCGGTCAGAACGGAGCGCTGTACAGGCCCTCGTCCGTTGTGAAGCGACGAAAGAGTGGGCAACTGAAGGAACGTTTCTCGCTGTATTCCACGCACCCGGTGAGAGCGTCTGGCATCTCGTCACCCCCTACGACAGACACACTGACGATATCACTGCTGGTCGACCCGTCATCCGTCGATTCACGCTCGGTGGAGGGAGTAGACACCGAACTGTTTCGAACGCACTGGCGAGACTCAGTGCAGACGACTCTCGATTTTCAGAGCGTGTCCACGAGGCATTCCGCGTAGAGCACGTGACCACGGAGTTCTACGAGGACTACAAGCGTGCGTTCGAGACGGTACTGGCTGAACTCCGAGAAGACGGCCTCGATATCGAAGACGCCCATCGGAACGCGCACCTGACACTCACGCGGTTGATGTTCCTCTATTATCTCCAGACGGACGGTTGGCTCGGTGGACGGACCGATTTTGTCCGCTGGTTTCACGACCAGTACCGTGCGTCTGGTGTACGTGAGCAGTTCCACGAGACGTGGCTCCACGCACTGTTTTTCGAGGGGCTGAATCGTCCGAAGGGTACCCCAATCGACGCCGACGTTCCGACCGAAGTTGCGTCGGTCCTCTCCGAACTTCCATGGGTGAGTGATGGGCTTTTCCGCCCAACTGACGGCGACACACGTGATTTCACTCTCACTGATTCCGTGGTGAGTGCGGTCATTCGTGAGTTCCTCGACCGATACACCTTCACCATCACTGAGGAAAGTCCATACGATATCGACGTGGCGGTGGACCCGTCGATGCTCGGGAAGATTTACGAGTCACTCGTCGCAGAACAGGAGCGTGGTGACGCGGGCATCTTCTACACACCACGCATCGAAGTCGACTTGATGTGTCGGATGGCGCTGTACGAACAGTGCCGCCAACAGACGGACACGCCGGGACTGAGAAAGCAGCATCTCGTCGAATTCATCTTCAGCGACCCGGAGCAGTGGACGCTCCCGAACGACCTCGACGAAGAAGCACTCACAGCGTTTCTTCGGGACGTACGCGTCGTCGACCCTGCGTGTGGAAGCGGTGCGTTCCTCGTGGGAATGAAACAGGTGCTTTCTGAGCTCTACGGCAAACTGGGCCACACACTCGACGCAGCGAGTAACCGACGGATAATCGAACAGAACCTGTACGGGGTCGATATCAAAGAGTGGGCCGTCAGTGTCGCGAAGTTCCGATTGTGGCTGTCCTTCGTCGCGGGCGAAGACGAGCCTGCTTCGCGCCGACCTGTGTTCCAGAATCTCTCGTTCAACCTCCGTACGGGTGACAGCATCGTCGAGAAGTTCGAGAACCAGCCCGACTTGCACCCACTCTCCCAACGAGACGAATCCGACTCTCGTCGGGACGGCTTCGTGTGGCGTCTAGACTTCGCTGACATCATGCAGTCGGGCGGATTCGACATCGTCCTCACGAACCCCCCATACGTCGAGCATCAACATATCGTCCAGCAACACCTGACTCACGAGCGGGTCGACCGGATGGACCTTACCGAACTACAGTCCCTCAAATCGGCGTACAAAGACGAATTGGCATCGTTCGTCCGGGAGCGATTCGGCGTCGAACCGGACGGACGAAGCGACTTGTACCTCTACTTCTTTTTCAAAGCAATCGACGTCCTCCGATACGGGGGGACGTTGGTGTTCATCACGTCGAACACGTGGTTGGACAACTCCTTCGGGAAGCGAATTCAGGAGGGTCTCCTCGAACACACCGACCTCGAGTTCGTCCTCGACAACCGACAAACGCGAAGTTTCGCGAGCGCAGAGGTGAACACGGTCATAACGGTCTCCAACAAGGCCCCACAGCATCGTCTGACTGGAGAGGTTGGATTCGTCGCCTTCGGAGCGCCCTACGAACGGGTGGTCTCTCCGACTGTCATGCAGAGTTTACTCACCGGCACGCCAGACACGACCCCGACTACTGAGTTCGCACTCGCCACTGAACGTGGTCGAATCCGCCGGTTCGACGGTCACCGGGTCGTCGGTGTCACCGACGAGGCACTCTGGCGAATCGGCGGTGGAACGACGGCCAGTACACCGGACCCTCACCCCGACACTAGAGCGATGCCGGGCGTTTCGACCCCCGATGGTACGTATACGGGGTATAGCTGGGGCCAGTTTCTCCGAGCACCATCGACGTACTTCGAGTTACTCGAGGCAGGGGCAGACATCTTCACTCCGCTGTCTGAGATAGCTTCGGTCGGTTCGTATCTGAACACTGGTGGCGCAGACGATTTCTTCTTCGTCGACGTCGTGGATGGAGACCCACAGACGGATTCGGTCGTGACGATTCGCAACCGAGCGACTGGCACGACCTTTTCTGTCGAATCGACGTTCGTCGTTCCGTTCGTCGAATCACCTCGATACGTGAGTCGAATCGACCTCTCGAAAGCCGAGTACCATACCTACTTGCTCAGTATCCCGTCGACGACTGACATCACAGACACGAACGTCGAAGCGTACGTCGAGTGGGGTGAAGGTGACGGTCGAGAGTATCATACCGCATCTGGTCGAAAGAAGGTTGCAAAGTGGTGGGTCCTCGGAGAGAGAGGGGAGACGAACACCGAAGTCGTCTGGCCAAACCGACAGAATGCACGCCACTTCGTCGCCTACAACCCCGACCACACAGTGACACACCGGTTCTACCGACTGGAACCACGTCCCGACGTGGATGTGACAGCCGAAGAACTCGCTGCACTGTTGAACTTCACTCCCACCTCGCTTTTCACAGAAGTTCTGGCGAGCGCTGGGCTAGGGCTTGGAGTCTTAGACGTCACTGGCACGACGCTTCGGCGGGTTCCGGTCGTCGACCCTGCTGTTCTCTCGGAAGA
Source organism: Haloferax marinum (assembly GCF_009674625.1). Lineage (GTDB taxonomy): Archaea > Halobacteriota > Halobacteria > Halobacteriales > Haloferacaceae > Haloferax > Haloferax marinum. Next base: position 58,641 of record NZ_WKJQ01000003.1, read on the forward strand.
CAGTCGTGCTACCATCTGCGACGCTTTCCGCGACATGTCTGACCGCGAGATGGGGACGCTTCACGACGAAATCGGTGCAGAGACGGCAGACGAGGTCACGCTCGACACGGTCGTCCCAGACCGACGGAGGTTAGACAGCGAACTGTTCGAGACGTACCTCGGACTCGACGGGAGTGACCAACGGGACGTCTACGCAGCGATACTCCAGACTGTCAACGGCAGACTCGACAAATCTCGAAGCGTGTAAGATGGTCTGCATGACAGTTCTTGCACACTCTATTTGACCGAGTGAAACGAGTAATTCGTCGTTCTGCTCCAACGCGCTATCGATTCTGGACTGGTTCGGGTCGGTCTGTACTGGGTGTTCGTCACCGTCTCTTCATCCACACCGCGACGCCGATTACGACGAACCCGACTAGCACGAACACCAGTGTGTCGAACAACGTGAAGCCTGAATCCAGCGAAATCCCGGTTCCGTCTCGGGTTTGAGTGTCGGGAGCAGGTGTATCTAATTTCGAACTCCCCTCCTCTACGGTCACGTCGACGAACTGGCCGTTCACGACGATGGTGTACTCTCCCGGTGAGTCGAGTTGCTTTTCGAGCGTGACAACTTTTGTCTGTCCACTCGCAACTTCGATGGTCTGTGTCTCAGCGGCGCCATCAGATACTCCGTACGTGAGCGTAGTCGTCCCATCGATGTTCCCACTGTTCCGGAGGGTGGCGATGAGCGTGACGCTCTCCCCCGGAGCGATGGTCCGTGCGTCCGCTTTCAAGTCTATGAGACTGACTTCTGCCCACGGTGCACTCACGACGGTCTCTACACGTTCGTCACCGACTCCGATGGTGTACGTCCCAGGTTCTTCGTACTGGTGTTCGAACGTGACGGTGCTATTTTCTCCAGATTGGAGTGGAACAGACTGCGTCGAGACAACCTCGCCATCGACGCTCAGGTTGACTGTGCCCACACCGTCGACGAACCCGATATTGGTCACGGTGGACGTCACAGTTGCTGTCTCGCCCAGTAACACGTCTGTCTCTGTAGTGACATTTGAGACGGACACGACGGGTTGGCGAATCCCAAGTGCGAAGTAGGACGTCCCAGACGTCTTGGCTCGCATCACGTACCGCCCACCAGTCTCTTGGACGAGTCTCGTTTGGAGCATCTCCCAGTTATCGTCGTGATACCGGTAGAGTGCGACGTTCTGTGGGGTGGTCTGTCGAGCACTGAGGTCGTCCTTTGCGACAGAGATGTCCACGGTGGCGTCGTCGAGGTACCGGTCGAGTCCTCTACTGATTGTGATTTCGAGGTACAGCGGCATATCGTCTGCCTGCGAAACTGCCGTGACGTTCTCGGGTTTCTCCGTGAACCCTTTCACATCCACAGCGAAGGCTGGAAGGTCTCTCGACATCGTGATGCTGAGAGTGTCGATTTCGACGCCCGACCCCGCAGTCATCGACTGCGGAACTGCTAACTCGAGCGACTCGTCCTCCTTGGCGTTGGTCACGTTGTACTGGACGTGCGTTCCCGTCACCTCGATCGTCTCGATCTCAGTTTCTGGCTCGGGAGGTTCGGTGTTCTCACTGCTACTTCCACCACCACTGCCGCCTCCTCCGCCGCCTCCCCCGCCACCACTACCACTTCGTACGGGTGTCGTCGTTGGTGTTGGCGTCGGAGTTGGTTCTGGCGTCGGGGTTGGTGTTGGGGTTGGCGTCGGAGTCGGAGTCGGTGTCGGGGTTGGCGTCGGAGTCGGAGTCGGTGTCGGGGTTGGCGTCGGAGTCGGTGTCGAACGCGAACAGTCTCCTGGTGAGATGAGTAGTTGCTGGCTCATCGACAGACTCGTGGTCGTTCCGTCGACGTCGACGAGTCTGAACTCGTTGACTCGGTTCTGACCACCACTCCACTCCCAGTCACCCCAGTGGTCTGCCTGTTCGTTGAACGCTGGGGCAACCGAGACAGTGTCTCCAGCGGCGAGGTTCTCGAACCCACGGTACGCACCGCCGTCGTTTCGCCCTGGCCGCCACTTCCAATCGACTTTCGCCGACGAACCGCTCAACTCCCAGTCGTCGTCCTGTGCGTTGTTTCCGTAGTAGTCGTCCTGAACGACCCACCCGTCTCCTGCCGGTAGTCTGTCGAACCTGAAGGTCACGGTGCTCCCGTACGGTGAGTCACCGAGTTCGTCGTGGAGGAGAACCAGGCTGACCCCTTCTGACCCGTGGTAGAAGAAGACGTTACTCACTCGGTTTTCTTGGAGATATCCAGTTCCGTACGACGAGTACACACCGATTGGTGTGGTCTCGTGGCTCCGATAGTCGTAGAACGTTTCGACGGGGACCGTCCCGTCACCGAGCGCTTCGACCGTGTAGCACATTCCGCCTTGTTCCACGGCGAACACCGGTGTGCCACCGCTTTGAGCCTGTGCACCACTCATCAGGGTAGGCAGGACTACCATCAGGGCGATCCCGATTACGACGACACGCCTCAAACGATTCACTTCTCGACCCTTGGTGGTGACGCTGCTGTGTTCCGGTCAGAATCCGGCTGTCCTATCGTCACTACCGAGAGACAATGTACAGTATGTGGATGGCTCGAGAGAGACATAGGCGAGTTCTGATTTGACTATTACGGCTGGGAGATTTTGGTTATAGGGCTGCAGAACTGCCGTTAGTGGTAGAAATGTGTCGGTTATGGTGCGTCGTGGAACCGTTAACGTCCAGTGAGATTCTTTTAATGCAGATATAACTGTTCCACCGGGTGACAGCACTGGGGGTGTTTGGGTATCTCTGCTTCTCGGCAAGAACCACGCTCAAGATGGATACCGACGGAATCACCGCCACCGAGTAGAAACAGGTAGCAATCTCTGTCATTCTGCCAACCGGTAGTAGCTGATTATGGGTGTTGCAGTCGAATACAAGAGCATCCAGCCTCCTCGACGTGTGGTCTGGAGAGGTAAGACCATGGTACTCATCAAATCGTCTCTGAAGTGGATTCGACAGCAGAGGAAGCGTACTACGTCTTCCAGATTGCCATCGAAAATTCGTACGAGAGGCCAACAGTCGTCTCTTGCCCGAGGTGAACACAGATGGTAGTCGTCCTCGAGTCGTTGGCAACGTTGTCTGTCCTCGTCTTCGTCGTAACGAGCATGCTTTCGATGGGGTTGAGTTTGTCTCTCACACAGATACTCGACCCATTGCGGAACAGGAGTTTGGTCGCGAAAGCACTCGCTGCGAACTTCGTACTGGTTCCGATAATCGGCTACGCTATCGTCTTCGTCGTCCCCCTCACTGAGGGGCAATCTATCGGTATCATTCTCCTCGCAACTGCTGCCGGTGCACCGTTCCTGCCGAAACTCGTCGAAGTTGCCAAGGGGAACGTCGCCTTCGGTGTCGGTTTGATGGTGCTGTTGATGGTCGTGACAGTGGTCTACGTGCCGCTCGTACTTCCGTTGTTGCTGCCGGGGGTACAGGTCAACCCACTCGACATCGCCAGCTCACTCGTCGTCCTGATGCTCGTTCCGCTGGCTATCGGCCTGGTCGTGAAGGCTCGATACACCAACGCGGCGAACTCCTTGCAACCAGTGATGGCTCAGACCTCGACTACGGCGTTGGTGTTCTTGACCGTGCTCATGTTGGTGCTGAACTTCGATAACCTCGTCAGTGTCGTCGGAACCGGTGTAATCATCGCTCTGCTGGCGTTTGTGCTCGTCTCGCTCGGTATTGGGTACGTCTTCGGCGGACCAACAGCGGACAACAAGACAGTGATGGGGCTCGGAACTGCTCAGCGGAACATCTCTGCGGCGCTGGTCGTCGGCGCACAGAACTTCCAAGACCCGGACGTGCTGACCATCCTCCTCGTCGGGTCCTTGGTAATGCTCGTCGCTCTCATGGTCGCAGGTGGGGAACTCGGAAGACGCAGCGAGGCCCCAGAAATCGCCGGTGAGTTCGTCGGTGACAGTAGCGACCAGCAGGTGATACCCGAGTGAGAACTCCCTCCACTCGACTTTCACTTCGCGGCTCACCTAGCCGAACGACTATCTGACCAGACCTCCCGTCGTAGCGGCCTCGCGGCTAAACTAAGTGGTAGGGTCAGCGACTAATCGAAGCGGTAGGCTTCGTGATCAATCGAAGCGGTAGGTCTCGTGACTAACCGAAGCGGTAGGTCTCGTGACTAACCGAAGCGGTAGGCTCCGTTGTCGTCTCCACTATCAGCTTCCACACCGACTTTTTTGAGTTGTTGACGCCAGTATGGCCTGTACTCTGGGGTTGTTGGTTCTTCTAGCGTCCACTCGTCGCTCATCACCCGGTCGAGTTCGACTTTGACGTCGTCCAACAGACGACTTCCCACGTCGTTGCTTATCTCCCCTCGCTGTATCGCGCCGCTGATAGCTTCGTACTCTGCGATGAGAATACGGTGTTGGCCGAGTCGCTCCTCGTGTTCTCGGATGCTCGGATGTTTGTCGAGAAGTCGCTCGATTGCGGTTTCGAGTTCACGTTGTTCGTCTTTGTAGATCGCGGTGATGTCTTCGAAGACACTCGTTGGTATCTCGTCGCGTTCGAGGAGGCGTACTGCAGTGTCGAGTGCCGCGTTGACGCCGTGCAATCGGCCGACAAGTGCCTCGTAAAGTCGCTGGGGCGGCCGTTGTTTGCTGATACCGACTCGTGCGATGACTCGACCCATCGTCGGCCCGTTGACGAGGAGTGTGAATGCGGCGACACCGAAGACGAGTGCTGACAGTTGTTCTGCAAGTGGGCCGCTAAACCGTTCTGAGACTCCGAGCACGAGTGCGATAGAGACTGAAGCGTGAATCCCACTCCACGATAGGACGTGTTGGTAGGCCCGAGATATCGGGGTGGCAAGCCATCGGTTGAGGATACCGACCAGTGGATAGATGACGACTGCACGTGCGAAGAAGACGAGGACGATGGCCGCGACGATTTGTGGAGCGTACTCGATGAGGAGGTCGAAGGGTGTGATGATACCGAGTGCGACGAAGATGAGTGTGTTCGCGATGAAGGCCGCATACCCCCAGATTGCCTCCACTGTGAAGTTCGTCTCTGGGGATATCTCCGACCGACTTGGGGAACTCCCGAGGATGATACCAGCGACGAGCGTTCCGATGACGCCACTGCTGCCGAACACGTCGAGGGAGACGTAGACACCGTAGGCGACGATAAACGAGAGGACGACAGCAGTAAGTTCGTCGTCGACACGTGAGATGAGTTGGTACGCGCCGTACCCGACGACACCACCGACGAGAGCACCGCCGACGAGTGCGACACCGATACCGAGGCCGATGTCTGCGAGTAACGCCGAGGGTGTCACGAGGTCAGCAACTTCGACACCTCCTGACTCGGCTTGGACGAACAGTGCGAGAATCGACGAGTAGACGACGATAGACACTCCGTCGTTCAGGAGGCTCTCGCCTTCGACGAGGATGTTGAGTCGTTCGGGAACGCCGAGGTCCTCGAAGACGGCGAGAACCGAGACAGGATCGGTTGGCATGATGATCGCCCCGAAGAGAATCGCGACAGCAAGTGAGAAGCCGAATACAGCTTGTCCGACGACTGCGATGATGACGATAGAAGCTAGTAACCCGATGACTGCGAGGCCGAGGATTGGAACGATGTTCCTGCGAAAGGCGTCGACGTCGATATTGAGTGCATCGTTGAAGATAAGCGCCGGGAGCAACGCGAGAAGTATCAAGTCAGAGGTGAGCTCTACCTCTATTGGTGAACCGATGATAGAGATGAGTAGTCCTGCGAGGAGAAGTCCCGTCGTATACTGTAACTGCTTGTATCGACTCGTGAAAATGCCAACCGCTCCGGCAATCACTAACAGATAGAGAATGAGTATGAGTTGCGCTTCGACCTCCGCCATACCTGTTATACTCTTCACATTTCAATAAATACTCACTCTCGGTTTGCATGCTCAAATGAGATGGGTCCCCGTCGCAACCGTATTCTTCTGCGTGCTGAGTACGGTGGGGGAGTTTTTGGTGAGCATCGATACGGAGTGGCTCGGCCTCTGAGAAGAAGCAGTTGGGACGAGACGCTCGGTCTTTGGACGTTCTCATGCGCTCTGCTTTACTGAAACCACACCGGCATTTTTCTCGAACACACCACGGCGTTCTTCCCGGACACATCACGACGTTCTATTTGGATTGTTGAAATATCTCGAAACGGAACTTTCTGTCATTAGATGGATGACATTTATTGTCAATACTGTCGATATGTTATTCACGACTGGCAAAATCCCAGTTACACCTCCAGTGATGGATGGTGTTGCACCTGAACAACTGCGAACGAGGAGTCCGATACGCCCGTGGCCAGTAGGTGAACTAGAAACACGTCTGACCAAAAGGAAAACAGACCCCCCGACGTCCACCATTCCATCGGCGTCGAGGAGTTCGAATAGCCGTCCACGTCTACCGGCGACCGCTCGTGAGTTGCCGTCGACGTGAGTGGCGAACTGTTCGTTCACCACGACCTGAGACGGTCCGAATCTTGGCTCGAAAGTGTTCCTCCTCGGCTTTCGTGCACTATGGCTGTTGAGGTTCACGACCGAGCACTCTCCTGCTGTCGGCTGAACGGCGCGCCATCAGGTCTCCAGCATCGTGTTCCGACGATGTCTGTTGGGGTTCCCTATGAAAACTACAGCTAGACAGTCACCAAACTCGGCGTTCTCGACCCATCGATACCGAGGGGGCTCAGCGTGATTCCCATTGTTGTCACCGGTACGGTCGACACACTAACACAGATACTCGGAACGCTCCAAGGAATCTTCGTCACAGTATTCATGGCCGGAACGATGGCTGTCGTCGGGATGCAACTAACACGTGGCGACGTCTCCCAGACCGTTCGGTCGTACAACCTCCTTGGGAGGTGGCTTCTGGCGAACGTGATCGGAGTCCCACTGTTTGCAGTCGCACTGTGGCTCGTATTCGACATCGTCGACCCACTCTTGACAGCCCTCATTCTGGTTGCAATCGCTCCTGGCGCACCGTTCATCCCTCGCCTCGTACTCCTTGCTGGTGAGGACTCTAAACAGGCCTTGGAGCTGACAGCCTCGTTGACGGTTGTCGCCGCACTACTCGTTCCGGTGTTCGCGACCGTGATACTCGTCTCCATCGACATCAGCCAAGACGTCTCGTTATTGCGCTTGCTCGCTCCCCTCGTGTTGGTACTCGTCGTCCCAATCATCGTCGGCATGGTTGTACGGGACCGAAACCCAGACCTCGCGATTCGCCTGACCAAACCGACCGCACGTGTTTCGAATCTCTCACTGCTCGCTGCACTCGCCGTCATCGTCGTTCTCGACCCCGGTGGACTCATTCGAATACTGCTGTCACTCGTCGGAACTGGAACGCTGTTCATCCTCGTGTTGTTCATCCTCGGGTCGATTGGTATCGGATGGCTCGTCGGCGGGCCAACAGTCGAGAGTCGGCGGATACTCGGTCTCGCGTGTGCCGCTCGAAATATCGGTATCTCTCTGTTTATCGTGACTGGGGCGTTCCCGGATTCGAATGCTGACGCGGCCATCGTCGCGTACGTCGTGCTCATGTTCGCTATCTCGGGAGGTGTTGCGTATTTCTGGGGCCGACCTCACGCCGTTGCACTGTCCGGATGATGTACCGAGCGATTACGTAGCGAGCGATAATGTAGGTGAGAACCGTGTTGTGAGTAGTATACAGTGAATACAGAGTTTCCTCTGTCGTACATATTACAACTCTACAGACGTAATCGATAGTGTGACGTTCAGGTAACTTCCCGAGCGTTCGTTGTGGGGACGTCGAGGTGACCGATGAACAGACCACCCAACTCAAAAACTCATCGGACAGTTGGACACGGACATATCGATCTTGTCTGGTCGTTCTAACGGTGCCGAACTCGCCCTGCCCGCACACGTGTTGGGTCACAGAGTACCCCACCGAACAGACGAAGGGTGTTTGGATTACGTTAATCGAATCTGGGTTATCGGTGTCGCAGGTCAATTAGAGACGAACGGCCTCCGAATTTGTATCGGCCATTTTGAACGTAAGAACCGTTCTAATGCTTATCTATGGTTAGACACCGTTCGAAGTGCGGAGAAATAGGTCAACTGACGTAACTGTCTATTACTGACCTACCATTGTAATGGGCCTCGACAACGCTGTTGTGCTGCGGTTTGTAACCTTTTTACCACTTAATATGTCTACAAAAGTAACATTATCGAATCACAAGTCGTCACATCGAGAATCAGAGACGGACTGTCGTGCTTACTCTCACCAATCGATATACGTGATGTCAGTTCAAGACGTCTCGAGACGTTTGTCTGGTATGGGATACTACGCTGATGCTGGGTCACACCGAGATGAAGTGTCGTTTCCAGCATACGGCCCCATCGACTCTCTCTTCGGATTCGTCGTGTTCTACATCTTCATAGAGCGGGCGACACCGACGATAGTCGACGTATTTTCGACCGTCACTGCAATGGCTCCGTCGACGATTGGATTTGGACTCGCTGGTCTTCTGTGGTTCATCTTCGTAGTGACGGTACTAGACGTGGGCCGTCGGCAACTCGCTGCAGTCGGTGTGGGTTCAGACGACAGCATCGCGGAGAGTAATCGACAACGTGGAGTCCCGTCTGTACCGCGGGCGCTCTTCTATCTCGGAGTCGTTGCTATCGGTGGCGTCGTCGCGGTGTTGACGTTCGAAACCGCCGTCGAGACTGGTATCGACATGATTCGAATCGTCGGGACACTCGATACGAGTGGCTTCGACCTCGTGGGGTTCGTCGTGATGATTCTGTTCTTCGTCTCGTTCGGTGCGGCAACCCGCGCGCTCGACCGAGTCGTCATCGGAGGCGTTCGAGCGTTGTTATCTTGGTGAAGAATCACCAGACGGCACAGAGGTTCAGAAGTAACCGTCGGTTCTCAGGTCGATGGTCAAACCAGGGCCGAACTGCCGTGTCAGATGAGGTTCGGATGTTTGCCGTCGAGTTTCAGCATCTCTTCGATTTCGAAGTCGCCGGGGTGCTCGTCGAACCGGCGTGGACTCCACTCTGGGTAGTCAGTCTTCCCCGCACAGATTATGTCGGAGACGGCCTTCCCAACTGCGGGTGACCGCATGAACCCGTGCCCCTGCAACCCGGCGGCGATTACAACGTCGTCCGGACCCGAGTCGCTCCCTGGCCGGGACGGTGGGTGTCCAACCAGTGGTCTCCCATCGGGCGTCGCGGTACAGAGCCCAGCCCACGCGTTTTGGATACCGGCGTCGTCGACGGGGAGGCTCCGTTCGACGACCTCACTCATCTCGACGAGGAACTCGAAATCTGCCGTCTGTGCGTATTCATCTGGGTCTGATTCTACTTCTTCAGTCCCGTCACCGACGAGGAGTCCACCGCTCTGTTCGGACCGGAAGTAGACTCCCTCGTGTGCGTCGTACACTGTACCGATATCGAAGTCGACCGACGTCGTGACGAGTGCCTGTGCGCGATAGGGTTTCACCGGTATCTCGACGTCGGCTAACGTGGCGACTTGGGGTGACCACGGTCCCGCGGCGATGACGACCACATCTGTCTGGACCGATCCAGACTCGGTTTCGACAGTTGTAGTCGACGAGCTGTCGATTCCTGTGACTTTCGCCCCCGGTCTGTAATCCACACCCTTCGCTTTCGCTTCGTCGAGGAGCGACGTCGTAAACGTGTGCGGGTCGGCATACCCATCGTCGGGGGCGTACGTGCCGACAGTGACGCCCTCGACTGACAGCGGTGGGTAGATATCTCGAATCTCGTCGGGTTCGACGAGACGGACGTCTGCTCCCTCTTCTCGTTGCATCGACACCTCCTGTTCGAACGCTGGGCGCTCTGCTTCGGTCCCAGTTCGGAGGAAGCCCACTTCGTGGTAGGTGAAGTGATTGTCCAACTCCGAGAGTTCACGGAAGAAGTCGATACTGTAGCCCATCGCTCGGACGTCGGGTGCTTCGTGCAGTTGGGAGAAGACGAGCCCTCCTGCTTTGCCTGTCGTCTCTCCCGCGGCGTGGCCCTTGTCGAGCAGGGTTACGTCTACACCTCGTTCTGCGAGATGGTAGGCGGCGCTGACGCCGATTGCACCTGCCCCGATAATCGTCGTATGTGTCATGGATTCACCTGCCAACTCAGTAATTGGTGTCTCTTGATAGCTTTTCACACACTATTTATCTACTGATTCGCCTGGAAACAATCGACCGGTTATCACCGTTCAGTCAGTCGGCTTTGACATGCTGAAGTGGACCAGACACGGACATATCACGAGAGACGGCCGCCATCCCAAACTGGGGGTGCTCACCGATACGAAAAAACGAGAGTGACTGGTTACCAGACGACCGTCTCAGGCATCTGGCCAGCGTTCGATGTAAATCGCCTTGTCGGTGTAGAAGTGAATCATGTCTTCACCCTGTGCGTGTAAGTCGCCGAAGAAGGAGTCTTTCCACCCACCGAAGTGGAAGAACGCCATCGGTGCGGCGGTCCCTGCGTTGACGGCGAGGTTCCCCGCTTCTACTTCGTGACGGAACCGCTTGGCGTCGCTCCCACGGTCGGTAAAGAGACTCGACGCGTTCCCGAAGTCGCTTCGGTTCACGAGGTCGATGGCGTGGTCGAAGTCCTCTGCTTCGACGAGCGCGAGTACGGGGCCAAATATCTCTTCACGTGCGATGGTCGCGTCGGGGTCGACGCCGCCGAAGATGGTTGGTCCGAGGAAACTTCCTTCGGTGGGCACGTCGGCTTCACGCCCATCTAACAGGAGTTCGGCGCCCTCGCTGACTCCCGTTTCGATATAGTCGAGGACGTTGTCACGGTGCGGGCCGGAGATGAGTGGCCCCATGTCGACGTCGTCGCTGAGGCCGTCTGCGACCGTCATCTCCCGTGCTTTCTCGACGAGCAGTTCTGCGAACTCGTCGTAGATTGCGCTTTCGACGACGGCAACGGGGTTGGCGAGACATCGCTGGCCTGTGTTGGCGAATGCAGACCCGAGTGTCTGTTCGGCGGCGAAGTCGAGGTCAGCAGACTCCGCGACGACGATGTGATTTTTCGCGCCACCCTGTGCCTGGACACGCTTGCCGTGTTTCGCCGCGGATTCGTAGACGAGTTTCGCGACGGGGGTGCTGCCGACGAACGAGACGCCCTCGACGCCGGGGTGTTCGATGAGCGCGTTGACGGCGTCGGCGTCGCCGTTGACGAGTTGAATGATACCGTCCGGGAAGCCAGCCTCGTCTACGAGTTCGACGATTCGTTGGGCGGTGACGGGTGTCTTTTCGCTCGGTTTGAGGATGAAGGCGTTCCCCGTGGCGACGGCGTACGGAAGGAACCACAGTGGAATCATGCCAGGGAAGTTGAACGGCGTGACGGCCGCGAAGACGCCGAGCGGTTTTCGCACTGCAGTCTCGTCGATTTCGGGCGCGGCGTTCGGCAGGTGGCCGCCTTGCATCATCGATGGGATGCCGCAGGCGACTTCGACGTTCTCGATACCGCGTCGAAGTTCGCCTTTCGCCTCTTTGAACGTCTTGCCGTGTTCTTCGACGAGTGCTTCGGCGAGTTCGTCCTGATTTTCCTCGAGGAGGTTCTTGAGTTCGAACATCGGTTGAATCCGTTGTTCGACCGGTGTATTACGCCACTCCTCGAAAGCAGAGTTCCCGGCCTGTACGGCGGCGTTTACGTCTTCAGGAGTCGAGTACTCGATCGTCGCAACTGTTTCTCCGTTCGCCGGGTTCTGTACTGGTTCACCGGCCGGACCGGACGCTGGCGTCCAGTGGCCGTCGATGTAGTTCTGTAGTTCTTGGGTCATGTGAGTGTAACTGCTTCTTTTCGAATGTCGATACGTCGGTTCTGAAATACTGCACCGCCTTGGTCGGAATCGACCGTCGCTCCTGCCGTCTTCGTACGTGCCGCGAGTGGGGGTCTCTTCATCGGTGGTCTACGCTCCACACTATGTCAGTAGTCCGCATAGTTCATCATGACCGCTTTTGTCTGGGTCATCGATTCGAGGTGCCACTTGCTGCCGTATCGGCCACCGGACCCACTTTCACCGTATCCACCGAACGGGAGGAGTCGTTCCCAGTAGTTGTTACTCTCGTTGATGAAGACCCCGCCCGCTTTCAGTCGATTCGCGGCGTCGTGTGCGCGTTCGAGCGAGTCAGTAAAGATGGCGGCCTGCAGACCGTACCGCGACCGGTTCGCGATTTCGATAGCTTCGTCGTAATCGGCCGCCCGGATGACTGGGGTAATCGGGCCGAACGTCTCTTCTTCGGCAACGGCCATGCTTTCGGTCACATCCTCGAGGACCGCTGGGTCGAAGTAGAGGCCGTCAGTCTCACCACCGGTCCGAAGTGTCGCCCCTTTGGTGACGGCGTCGTCGACGTGTTCGACGGCCTTGGACTGAATTCGTTTCGAGACCATCGGACCCATGTCGACGCCAGATTCGAATGGGTCGCCGAGGACGAGGTCTTCTGTCTTCTCGACGATGGCGTCGACGAGCTCGTCGTGAGCTCCTTCTGTGACGATTACACGCTCTGTCCCACAGCACACCTGTCCTGCGTTCCAGTTGCTCCCGACGACTATCGACTCTGCCGCGTGGTCGATATCCGCGTCGTCTAAGACGACGATGGGGTCTTTCCCACCCATCTCCAGCAAACACTGAGCGTTTCGCCCGGCAGCGGTCTTCGCAATCTGTTGGCCCACTTCCGTACTGCCGGTGAAGGCGATGAGACGAACGTCGTCGTGCTCGACGAGTGACTGACCTGTCTCGCCCGCCCCGGTCACCAGGTTGAACGCACCGTCTGGCAGACTGGACTGCTCGAACGCATTTGCGATGTGATACGCAGTCAGCGGCGTCTCCTCTGCGGGCTTGAAGACGACTGGATTTGCCGTCGCGATAGCCGCGTAGATGCTCCCTCCCGGTACTTCGAGCGGGAAGTTCCACGGACTGATGACCGCGCAAACGCCGTACGGTTCTCGTTGCGTGTACGCGAAGCGCCCGCGATGTTCAGATGGGACGACGTCTCCGAACAGACGGATGGCGTCGTGTCCATAATCGTCGCTGGAGCTGATGACGTACGCTGTTTCTTCGTACGCCTCGTGGAGTGGTTTCCCCTCCTCACGGACGATACCCGCCGCGATTTCGTCTTCGTGTTCGACGAAATACTCCGTGACCTCGTCGAGCACTGCTGCCCGCTCGAAGGCGGTCATCTCTTCGAGCGCTCGTTGGGAGCGTCGTGCCGCCTCGACCGCACGCCGTACGTCGTCGGCAGTGCCTGCCGGAACGGAGTCGATCACCTCCCCCGTCACCGGCGAGTCCACGTCGATTCGCTCGTCTCCCGTGGAATCGACCCACTCGCCGCCTATGTAAAGTTGTTTCATGTGAGCCACACACATAGATGGAGAGGTGCGCCAAAAATCTTTCTGAGGATTCAGATAAAAACTGAAAAGATTTCGGCTAGTGCGCTGCTTCAGCGAAATCCTGGATGTCGAGTCGGTCGAGTAACTCGTCTGTGGGCACTCCATCGGACGTGTAGCCGCGCTTCTCGTAGTATTCGTCGAGCATCGTCGCGAACGCCTCTTCGGTGATGTGATTCCCGTCGGCTGGTCCGCCCGCTTCGAGGGGTTCAGTGAACCGAACGGGGAGTTCGTCTTCGTCGCGTCCGAACCCTTCTCGAACGTTGAAGAGTCGGGTCATCGTCCACGTCCGTTCGCCGACGGTTTCGAGGTCTTCGACGTCCACGTCGTATCCGAGTTCGTTGAGCCACTCGGCCGCGCGTTCGTAGTTGTAGGCCGTGAAATCACAGGAGACCATGCTGAACGTCAGTGCGTTTTCGTCTTGGTCTTCGATGACTGCTTCTGCCATGCCGTCTGTGCCGAATGGGTCACGACTGCCACCCATCGCGTCACTTCCTATCGGCCAGGCACGCTGGTGACAGCCACCTCGGTCACTCGTCGCGTATGCGAGTGCCATCCCGAACGAAGCGCGTGGGTCGTAGGCTGGCAGCTCCATCCCCTTGACCTGTACTGCGGCCTCGCGAGCCGTGTCGTCGTCGAGTTCTTCGGCAGCCAGTTTCGTCCCTTCTGCAAGCATGTCACCGACTTCGTTGTCCCGGTGGGCGATATCCTCGATGAGTTGGGCGGCCGCTCGAGCGTCACCCCACGAGAGGTCGTAGTCGACGAGCCCCGCATCGACACACTCCATCGCGAACGAGATGACGTTCCCGAGGCTGATGGTGTCCATCCCGAGGGTGTCGGCACGGTGTGCGAGTTCCGTGATTCCTGTAACGTCTGTAATGTCGGTGTTCGACCCCATCATCCCGATGGTCTCGTACTCTGGCCCCCAATCGACCTGCGCGTCTGGGAACGCAGCGTCTTCGACGTCAGCGTCTGAGAAGTCGACGACGTGACCACACGCGACTGGACAGCCGTAGCAGGAGTCCGTCGTCTGGTGGCCCACGCTGAATGCGTCGATGTTGATATCTTCGACATCCGCGACTGTTCCCTTCGTCCAGTTGTGGGTCGGCAACGCGCCGATTTCTTGCGTCCAGTCTGGGATGAGTTGCGTCCCTCCGTCGCGGGCCCACGCGACTTCCTTGTCCGTGCCGAGACGTTGTGTGTGCTTGATTCGGAGCTCTTGGATATCGGACTTCGGCGGCCCGTCGGCGGACGCGACGACGGCTTTGAGATTCTTCGACCCCATGACAGCGCCGACTCCGCCCCGGCCTGCGTGGTGGGTGCCTTCGTCACTCGAAATCGTCGCATACCGGACGAGGTTCTCACCTGCAGGACCGATGGCGGCCGTTTTGGTCTCTTTGCCATCGAACTGCTTTGCCGTCTCGTCCGTCTTCATTCCCCAGAGGTGGCTCGCGTCTTCGATCGTCACGTCTTCGCGAGACACGTCGAGATAGACCGGCGAATCGGCCTTCCCTTCGACGATCATTCCGAGGTAGGAAGGCAGTGCCCACCGGAACCGAGTCGGGAAGTGCCCGCCAGAGTACGAGTCGACGAACGTTCCCGTGAGTGGTGACTTCGTGATGGCACCGTACCGGGAGGTACCCGGTGCAAATCCGGTGAGTGGCCCGAACGAGAAGATGAGGAGGTTTTCGGGCGAGAGCGGGTCGGTACCCGGTTCCAGTTCGTCGAGGAGAAGCGCTGTCCCGAGACCTTTTCCGGCGATGAATCGGTCCCGATACTCCTGTGGGACCGTCTCGGTCTGCACTGTTCGTTCGGTGAGGTTCACGCGCAGAAGATGGGTGAGCTCTTGCACCTCGTCGGTCTGCACGACACGTTGTGACATACACACACGGTTCGAACAGACTCACCTTATAATTTTCCGAAGATTCTACGACAATAGGTCTTACAAGGCGAGAAACGTTCGACAGTGGGCGATTGTGGTGCCTTTTGACTGCGTCTGCCGTGTGATGTCCGGTTTAGTGGATGGGAGACTGCGCTCCGAGAGCGGGGCTACCGGACGAGTGTAACCGCGTTCGACGCGTCCCACCCGATTCTGATGTCGCGACCGATGGAGAGATAGTCGCCTTGGTCGGTCAACTGGAGGTCGACTGTGAGTTGTCGTCCGTTCTCCAGTTTGACGACGAACTTTCCGAGGTTTCCTTTGTAGATTTCGTCGATGACCTCGGCGCTGAACTCGTTGTCCAGCCCTCGGGCGTCGTCACCTAGTCGAATCTTCTCCGGTCGGATAGCGAACGCGATATCACCGGACGCTTCGTCGTGCGGTTTGACCCGGAACGTGAGGCTTCCGTCGGTGATGCTCGCTCCGTCGTCGTCTTCGGCGTACGTGCCGTGTACGAGGTTCGTCTCACCGATGAAGTCAGCGACGAACTCCGACGCAGGTTCTTCGTATATCTCCGTCGCGGTCCCGAGTTGCTCGAGACGACCCTCGTTCATCACTGCGATTTCGTCGCTCATCGTCAGTGCTTCTTCCTGGTCGTGCGTCACGTAGACGAACGTGATGCCGAGTTCTTCCTGCAGATTTTTCAACTCGACTTGCATGTTCTTTCGGAGTTTCAAGTCGAGGGCGCCGAGGGGTTCGTCGAGGAGAAGTACAGTGGGTTCTGTCACGAGTGCGCGAGCGAGCGCGATACGTTGTTGTTGACCGCCAGAGAGCTCAGAGATTTGCCGGTCTGCCATCTCCGGTAGTTCGACCAGTTCGAGAACGCGCTGGACGCGAGTATCGATTTCCTCGCTTCCGTGGCGACTGACGAGTCGCTTGAACGCGCCGCTGAGCCCCGACGATTGCGTCGCCACCGAGCCACCGTCTGCGGCGGTCCGTTCCCCTGGAATCCCCTGCATCTGTAACCCGAAGGCGATGTTCTCTCCGACGGTCATGTGGGGGAACAGCGCGTACGACTGAAACACCATACTGGTGTCTCGTTCGAAGGGTTGGAGGTCGTTGATTCGTTGGTCTCGGAGGTAGACGTCACCCTCACTGGGCGTTTCGAACCCCGCAATCATGCGGAGCGTCGTCGTCTTCCCGCATCCAGACGGGCCGAGAAGGGTGAGGAACTTCCCCTGTTCGACCTCGAAACTCACGTCCTCTACGGCGGTGACGTCACCGAAAAACTTCGAGACACCGTCGAGGCGGACGTCGTATTCGGTCATCCTCAGCTGTCACCTCCGAATCGGATTTCGTGGGCCATCTATGCGTTCTTGATTTCCGTCCAAGCTTCACTGTACAACTTCGTCGCTTGCCCGATGTTTTCGATGAACTCGAGTTTCTCGAAGACGTCTTCCGGCGGGTAGATCGATGGGTTGTTCAGTGCCGCTTCATCGACGAACTCCTTTGCCGCTCCGTTCGGTGTCGGGTAGTAGAGGTAGTTGGCGATCTCTGCGTTCATCTTGGCGTTCAGGAGGAAGTTGATGAATGCGTGCGCTGCGTTCGGACTCTTGGCGTTTTTCGTAATCGCGGCCGTGTCGACCCAGACGACGCCACCCTCTTGTGGGACGACGTAGTTGATCGGGGAACTATCGTCTTCGTAGAGCTCCCAGTACGCGACGAACGCGTCACCAGACCAACAGTGAAGCGGACTCGCTTCCTGGTTTTGGAGTGCTGCCGCACGCGACACTGACGAGTACGTGAGCAGCAGTGGCTTCTGGTCGATGAGGAGCTGTTTCGCTTCCTCGATCTCCGCTTCGTCGGTCGTGTTGAGGGAGTAGCCGAGATATTTGAGCGCGGCCCCGATGGTCTCGCGCATGTCGTTGAGCATCGTAATCTGTCCTTGGTACTTCTCGTCCCACATCACTTCCCACGAAGGGGTGCCTTCGATGTCCGGCGTCATCTCGGAGTTCCACGCGACACCACTGGTACCCCAGAAGTACGGTGCCGAGTACCGGTCGTCAGTCGGGTCGTACGGAGCGTCGTCTTTCCACATGGGTTCGAGGTTGTCCCAGTGCGTAAGCTTCCCTGTATCGAGTGGTTGGAGAAGGTCCTGGCTCTGCATGATGCTCACCATATAATCACTGGGGAACGTGAGGTCGAACTGACCGGACCCTCCAGCTTTGAGCTTGTTGAACATCTCCTCGTTCGAGGCGTAGTTCGAGACGCTTACGTCGACCCCGTATGCCTTCTCGAAGATTTCGACGGTCCCAGACGGCCAGTAATCGGTCCACTGGAAGACGTTGAGTGTCTCCTCCAGTGGGTAGTCGAGTTCGGGAAGGCCGTACTCTTCACGGACTGACGCGTCACCCCGGTCTTCTTGCGGAGTTGCGGTGTTCTGTTCTTCTGTCGTGTCTTCTCCGCCGCCACCTCCACCGCCGTTACTATCCCCGCCAGAGCTGTCGCCACCAGAGTCACTGTCGCCGCCGCCAGTACAACCGGCGAGTCCAGTGATCCCGCCGACACCAACCGTGCCGGTTACCTTCAAAAACGTACGCCGGGTCGAATTATCTTCAGAATTCATGGTAATTGGTATCAGTCTTCTTGGCAATGGTAGACATGGGCCATAAACATTTTGGTGATTTATGTTTGTGAACGTCTGTTTTTTCTGATTACCACGTGATTCCCTGAATTTTCTGCGCCAGTGCGATGATGATGAGCGTCCCGACGAGGATGAGCGTCGCGATGACGTTCACGCCTGGGGAGATCCCCTGGCGGACCATCCCGAAGAAGAATATCGGGAGAGTGTTCTGGTTGCCGATGATGAAGAACGTCACGACGAAATCGTCGAACGACATCGCGAAACCGAGGAGTGCTCCGGCGATAATCCCAGGTTTGATGAGGGGCATCGTCACCCACCGGAACGTCTCGAGTTCGCTCGCACCGAGGTCCATCGCCGCCTCTTCGAGCGTCCGGTTGAACGACTGCAACCGTGCGAGTACGATGACCGTGACGTAGCTAATGTCGAAAGCGATGTGGCCGATAATCGCCGTCCCGATGCCTTGTTCTAAGCCGACGATGTTGAAGAACAACAGCAGCGAGATTCCCATCACGATGCTCGGGATGATGAGCGGCATGTAGACCACTCCTTGGAGCAGATTCCGTCCAGTGAACACGTATCTATCGAGTGCGAGCGCGAGCATCGTCCCGAACAACACGGAGACCACGACGGTCACGACGGCGATTATCAGCGAGTTCTGCAGAGCGATCCACGCCTGATTCGGGTCGACACGAGCAATCGCCTCTCCCGAAAAGAGTGCTTCGTACCACTGTGTCGTGAACCCGTTCCAGACGATTGCTGTCCGTGAGTCGTTGAACGACAGCGCGATCATCACCGCGATCGGCACGTAGAGGAACAGGTAGACGAACCCTGTCTGTGCGGCGAGCGCTTTCTTTCCGTGGTTGGCCATCAACCGCGAGCGCCAGACTTTGAGCTTGGAGACGCTCATAGGAAATCGGCCCCCCCTGACCCGCGCTGGTATGCCCAGAGCGCGCCGAACATGATGACCATCAAGATGAACGCCGCAGCGGAACCGAGCGGCCAGTTGCCAGCGGCACCGAACTGTGCAGCGATGAACTCTCCGACAGTGGCCGTGCTCGCACCGCCGAGTAAGTCGGGGATGACGTACGCGCCCACGGACGGGATGAACACGAGGATGCTCCCTGCGACGACACCTGGCATCGAGAGTGGAAGCGTCACGTACCTAAAGGAGTCTAGACGGTCCGCTCCGAGGTCCATCGCTGCCTCGTTGAGTTCTGGGTTCAACTGTTCGAGACTCGCGTACACTGGGAGAATCATGAACGGAACCCAGATGTAGACGAGACCGAACTGCACCGCGAAGTCAGTGTAGAGGAGTTGCACGTCGGTGGCGATACCGAGTGTCGCGAGCAAGTTGTGAACGAGTCCGTTCTTCGCGAGTAGAATCTTGATTGCGTAGACGCGAACCAGGTAGGACGCCCAGTACGGGAGGACGATGAGGGCGATGAGCGTCGTCTGCCAGCGCTGACTCGCGTGCCGAGCGACGAAGTACGCCATGGGATAGCCCATGACCAACGAGACGAGCGTCGTCACCGTGCCGAAGTAGATGCTCTTGAAGAGCAACTGAACGTACGGTGTCGGCTGGGCCGACGCGGGATTCGAGACGAACGGAACGAAGTAGCCGATCGCCCACGCGATGCTAATCCAGATCGTTTCGAGGATCGATGCGCCGTCCGGGATGAAGAACGTCGCGTACTGCTGGAGGCCGAGATATTCGAACCCAAGGAGCACTTCTCCGAACGCCCCTCGCTCACCGAAACTGAAGTACAGCATAACTGCGAGTGGCGCGAGGAAGAAGACGGTCAACCAGATACTTGCCGGGAGGATGTTGGTCACCAACCCGACGTACTTGTGACGACGGATCCGGGTGAGCAAGCCCGGTCCCACATCCGTGGTGTTCATTGCCATACTAGAGTCTCACTAACACGGAACGTTGCTTGGAGGCTAAATAACTTTTCACTATGGGTGGTATTCTTCCGATGTTTTCTCTGCCCACGTACGAAAATGCCAAATTTTTACCTGTAGTCGCATTGTTTTTGGCGGCAGAGGTGTAACGAGGGGCTATGTCTGACCACGAGCACACGTCGACTCATATCGACGAGGTCGACCGAAGTATCCTGAAAATCCTTCAGTCTGACGGCAGAACTGCCCTCTCTGAAATCGCTCGCCGTCTCGATATGGGGAGTGCGACGATTCACGAACGCGTCAGGTCACTCGAAGAACAAGGGTACATCCGCGAGTACCGTGCCATTCTCGACCCGAAACTCCTCGGCATCGACCAGGTCGCGTTCGTCCAAGTCGAGACGACTGCTGGTCGGTTTTCAGAGGTCGCAGAACGTCTCGCAGAACACCGTGAGGTGCAAGAAGTACACGAGATAACGGGCGATTTCGACCTCCTGTTGAAGGTGCGCGTCGAAGAGACTGACGACCTCTCGGAGTTTCTCTCGAAACTCGGTGAGTCAGACGGTGTCCGAAAGAGTTCGACGAACGTGAGCCTCCGAACTGTCAAAGAAGATGGTCGCCTCGACCTGAACGGCCAATGACGGAGGCGCCTGCTCCGGGCGTGCGGAGCGAGGTCGGGTCGTTAGAATGTGTGCTCGTTCACGAACCGGGCGACGAATTTTCGTCCGTCGTAGACCCTGACGCGTGGGGCTGGGACGGCCTCCCGCGTCTCAAACAAGCGGCGAAAGAACACGAGAAACTCGTCCAGACACTAGAAACACACGGTGTCGACGTCCGCGAACTCGGTGAGACAGACGACACACTCGCCGAATCACTGTTCGTCCGCGACGTTGGGTTCGTCGTCGAAGGTGGCGCAGTTATCGGGCAGATGAGCGACCGCATTCGAGACGGAGAGGAACTCCGACTCGCGTCCCGACTCGTCGAGATGGGAACGCCAATCTACCACACCGTCCACGGAGGGGGGCGGTTCGAGGCGGCCAACCTCATCTGGTTGGACCGAGAGACGGTCGCAATCGGGCGGTCGAAGACGACGAACACCGAGGGGATTCGGCAGATTCGAAGCGTCCTCGACACGTACGACATCGACATCGTCGAAATCCCGATTTTCGGGAGCACCAACTCGACCGGACAAACACATCTCGCGTTGGTGTTCAACATGGTCGCTGACGACCTCGCACTACTCTACCCGCAGGCGGTACCGACCGAGTTTCGGGAACTGCTCGAAGACCGTGGTATCGACATCATCGAGGTTCCGACACGCGAGCAGCGCAACATGGTGACGAGTTGTATCGTCGTCGACGACGAAACCGTCGTTCTTTCGGCGGGTAACCCTGTCACTCGGAACGCGCTCCAGCACCGTGGGTTCGAGGTAATCGAACTCGACATCCGTGAGATCAAAAAAGCCAGAGGTGGCCTGAAAGGGCTCGTTCTCCCACTCGAACGGGCGTAACTCGGATGCGATTATCGAAACGGGAACGAGATTTTCTAGAACACTGCTTCGATGCTCTCGCGGAGCACAGAGACAGCCTCGTGTATCTCTTCTTCGGTGACACAGAGTGGTGGCGACAAGACGAGTTGGACGTCGGGGCGTGCAGACCCGAAGATGACACCGCGTTTCTTGGCTTCGGTCCGGACCGCACCGACCGGGTTGTCGCCTTCGTCGACGCGTGGGTCGAAGAAGTGCTCTCCAGTCTCTGGGTCTGCGAACTCCACGCCCCAAAGGAGGCCACGTCCATGGACGTCTCCGACGACGTCGTACTCGTCTTCGACTCCAGCGAGCGCGTCTTCTAACACCGGTGCGAGGTCACGTGCGTTCTCGAAGAGACCATCTTCGTAGGACTCGACGGCGGCGACGCCGGCAGCACAGGCGACCGGATGGCCGGCGAAGGTCTGTCCGACTGGCATCCCTTCGGTGTCGAGGAACTCTGCAATTTCGCTGCTCGTGATGACGCCTCCGAGCGGGACGTACGCCGACGTGACGCCTTTCGCGAAGGTAATCATGTCCGGTTGGACGTTCTCGGTCTGGATACCGAACCAGTCCCCACAGCGGCCGAACCCGGCGATGACTTCGTCGGAGACGAGGAGGATGTCGTACTCGTCACAGATTTCGCGGACACGCTCGAAGTAGCCCGGTGGTGCAGTGTACGCACCACTGGTTCCGGCGATGGGTTCGGTGATGAGCGCCGCGATAGAGTCGGGGCCTTCGTTCTTGATGACCCACTCGAGGTGGTCGGCCGCCTGTTCGGCGAGTTCTTCTGGAGTGTCGGCGTTGAACGGCCCACCGAAGTCGAGCGGTGGGAGGAACTTGGTGTGACCCGTGACCGCACTGTAGCGTTCGACTTCGGCACGCGTCTGTGGGTCGCCGGTCAGGGCGGACGCACCGTAGGTCGACCCGTGGTATGAACGCCACCGCGTCAGAATCTTCGGGGCGTCCTGGTAGGCACGTGCGATTTGCATGGCAGCCTCGTTCGCCTCGCTCCCCGTGACGGAGAAGAACACGTCGGTCAAATTGTCCGGGGCACGTTCTGCGAGCAAGGACGCGAGTTTGTCTCGCGAGTCGTTACCGAGAGCGGACGAGACGTACGGGATGTCACTCGCCTGCGCCGTCATCGCGTCTACGATGCGCTGTTCCGAGTGCCCCGCGTTGACGCAGTAGAGTTGCGCCATGAAGTCGAGATAGCCGTTTCCGTCTTCGTCGTACACCGTCGAATCCTCGGCGTCGACGATAGAAATCGGCGGACTTTCTGGGCTATACCAGTGTGGTATCGAGTGACTGTCCATGCACAGTCCATGGCTACCATCAGAATAAACTTTTGTGCGACACCAGATATCCGAGATTCTTTCGGCGATTAGAACTCCAATCCGAAAACCACCGTAACGCGTATGGTCCCGTGTCGTGTGCGAGACGTATGCACGAAGCGCACGACACTGCCCAGTCGGACGCGTCTCTCCCAGATGGCCCCGTAGACGTAGTCGTCGTCGGTGCGGGTGTCGTCGGGTGTGCCATCGCCGATGCGCTCGCCCCCGACCACGACGTAGTCGTTCTGGATAAATCGGGCGTCGCCGAGGGTGCAACTGGTCGCGCCGCTGGCGTCATTACTCCGACGCTGTTCTACGGCGACCTCCCCGAAGTGGCGCGTCACGCGAACGAGTTCTTTCGAGCGTTCGACGGGACTCACGGATTCGAATTCACCGAACGGCGACGATACGACTACGTCGTCCATGACGAGGTAGACACGGCACGCGACCGTGCTGCTGACCTTGCTGACCACGGCTTTCCGGTCACCTACCTCGACACCGACGTTGTCGAGTCGGAAGCCCCGCGACTCAACCTCGACGACTTTGCCGGTGCAGTCCGCTACGACGACGCTGGCTGGGTAGACCCGTACACGCTCGCGACTGCACTCAAACGACGGGCGACCGACCGGGGTGCGTCGTTCTACCTCGACCAGCAGGTAGACGCAGTGTCATCGAATACGGCCGAACTCGCTGACGGTGAGATTCGGGCTCACACCGTCGTCGTCGCCGCGGGGTTCTCCACCCCTGATTTACTCGGGCGTCCCCTCCCAATTCAGCCGTACCGAACCCAGTGTGTCGTTCTCGAACCGACCGAGGTTCTCGACGACCAGTTCCCAATCGGCCGTGTCGGGAGCAAACATCTCTACTTCAGACCGGAACACAACGGGGACTTACTCGTCGGTGGGTCACACGATATCGTCTCCGACCCAGCGGGGGTGAGTACGCAGGCCGACGAATCGTTCGTCAAGGAGGTTGCGCTGACGATTCCAGAATTGGTTCGGGGATTCGGGGATGCTGGACTGGTAAACGGGTGGGCCGGTGTCGATAGCGCGACGCCCGACGCCCGACCGATTCTCGACCAAGTCGACGATGTGTTCGTCGCGGCAGGATTCAACGGACTCGGTATCCTCGCTGCCCCGATTGCAGCAGAGGCTATCCGAAGCCAAGTCACTGCGGAGACGGCCGCGTTCGACGTTTCTCCGTTCTCTTTCGACCGGTTTTCAGACAGCACGTCGGGGTTCGAGTTACGGACGACTTCTGACGTGGGGCGCTGAACCAGCCGTCTAAGACATGCTTTTTCGCTTTTGAACCTCGTTTTCCATAGATATTTTGGCGAAGTGCTAAATCGGGCAAAGTTTTATTGAGTGGATACTCGTCAAGGAGAATGATGAGCCATGATGACAACCCACAACGACCCGACCACGCTGCACGATTCCGGGAGCAGACGCCGGAGAGTCGGTCGTTCCACGATTACGCTGCGAGTGTAACCCCACTCGGTGTCGAATCAAACGTCCGCTCGTTCGACCCCTATCCGTTCTACACAGAACGCGCAGAGGGGTCGTACATCTACGACGTAGACGGAAACGAGTACCTGGACTTCTTGCTCGCACTCGGCCCAATCATCCTCGGCCACAACCATCCAGACGTCGTCGAGGCCGTCCAAGAGATGGCCGAGACGCTCGACGTGACTGCGACGCCGTCACCCATCTCGATACAGTTCATGGAGAAAGTAGTGGAGATGACGCCGTCCATCGAAACCGTTCGGATGGCAAACTCCGGAACCGAAGCGACCATGCACGCACTCCGTGTGGCACGCTCGTACACGGGGAAAGAAAAGATTGCAAAGCCCGAAGGTGGCTACGCCGGGGCACACGACTACGCACTTCAGTCCGTCTATGCCGACGAAGAGGCACTCGGACCGGCAGACGAACCGAACACCGTCCCCTACGGAACTGGTATTCCCGAGGCAGTTCGGGACACTGTGGTCCCGTTCCCGTTCAACGACAAGGAAGCCACAGAGAAGATTCTGCGAAAGCACGCGGACGATATGGCCGCGGTCATCATCGAACCTGTGATGTTCTCGTGTGGATGTCTCAAGCCTCGCGATGGATACCACGAGTTCCTGCGAGAACTCACCGAAGAACTCGGTATCGTCCTCATCTGGGACGAGGTCATGACTGGGTTCCGTCTCGGTCCACAGTCGGCACAAGGCCGACTCGACATCATGCCCGACATGACGACGTTCGCGAAAGCCGCTGGTGGTGGCTACCAGGTCGCCGGATTCGGGGGGAAAGAAGAAATCATGGCTGAAATCATCCCACCAGGAAAGAACGAAGGTGAGAAGTGGAACACGTCAGCGTTCCACGGTGGTACGTACAACGGCCACCCGATTGCGGCCGCCGCAGGCCTCGCCACCCTCGAAGTGCTGGACTCAGGGGGAGTGTACGAACACATCGACCGCCTCGGTGACAGACTCTTCACCGGACTACAGGAGGCAGCAGACGACGTCGGCATTCCCGTGAACGTCCAACACATCGGGAGCATGGGCCAAGTCTACATGACCGACCACGACATCCACCGCTACCGTGACACCTGGCACGCGAACGAAGACCAGTTCGCAGATTGGTGGTTGGAGGCCGCAGCAGACGGCGTTCTCTTCGGGAACCCGATGCAAGGTGAGCGCTTCTTCACGACGCTCACCCACACGGAAGAAGAGATCGACGACGCCATCGAAGTCGCCGAAGACGCCTTCCGCGCCGTCAACCACGAGTACTAGGCGATGGACGCGGACTCTCCCCCAGAGAACGCGGATGTCGTCGTCGTCGGTGGAGGCGTCATCGGCTGCGCCGCGGCCCGACTCCTCGCAAGTGACTACGACGTCGTCGTCGTCGAACGTGGGAAACTCGCATCTGAAGCGACCGCACTCGCGGCTGGAGAAGTGACGATTTCACCGTCGTACACGGATTACCCCGAAGTCGGGAGCCATGCACTCGAGTTCTTTTACGAGTACGACGGGACCGGTGAGTTCCACTACGAAGACCGAGAGAGTGTCGAACTGGTCCCGACAGAACGAATCGGCGAAGCCAAGCGACGGAGCGAACGACTCGCGTCTGCTGGGTACGACGTGGATTTCCTCGACGGCGACGAAATCGAATCGCTGTACCCTGGGTTCGACCTTGGAGACGAGTTCGAAGGCGGAGTCCGACACGTCGAAACCGGATTCGTCGACCCCTACACGTTTGCGACGACGCTCGCTGACGACGCCACCGAACGTGGTGCGACGTTCCTCACCGATACCGCCGTCACCGACGTACTCGTCGACGACGGTGCCGTCGTGGGTGTCGATACAGACGTTGGTCGAATCGAAGCACCGACCGTCGTCGTCGCGGCAGGGTGGCGAACGTCACTGTTCCTCGAAGACGTCACACCGATTCCGGTCCGACCGTACCGCACTCAGTGTATCGTCCTCGACCTCGGGAGCGACATGAGCGAGACGTTTCCGATGGGATGGATACCCGGCGAACACGTCTACTTCCGACCCGAACTCAACGGCGACGTACTCGTCGGTGGGTGGTCGTTTGCGACCGACGACCCAGTCGGTGCGAGTGGGAACGCCGACGAGGAGTTCGTTCAACACGTCGCGGACCTCGCGCCCAGATTCTTGGCTGACGGCGACAACGCCCGGTTTGTCAATGGCTGGGCCGGTGTGGACGGTGCGACGCCCGACACACGACCAATCATCGACGCCCCAGCGGACGCACCCGATGGCCTCGTCGTCGCGACCGGGTTCCACGGCCGGGGCGTCATGACTGCACCTGTCGCCGCGACGCTCGTTCGGAGCATCGTCACCGGGGAAGAGACAGACCTCCCACGCGAACCGTTCTCTCTCGACCGCTTCGAGAACCGGTCTCGTGAGTTCCGGTTCGTCTCGATTAGTTCCGGAGACGAAGCATACGAAGAGGACTGACAGCTACTCGACTCGTAGTTGTCGGCCCTTCGGTGTCTGATTTTCAACGTGAAGTGAGGACGTCATTTAACGTCTTAGACGACGAACGTAGTGTATGGCACTGGACGTCGAGAACCCGAGTCCCCCCGACATGACGAACCGTGGTGTCCCCACCGAGTTAGACCTCACTGAGACGTACGGAATCGAATCCGACTTTCGGCGAGAAGAGTTACAGGAGTACCTTCACGACGGTGCGTGGAAAGAAGCGTTCGAAGAGTGGACAGAGTACACCGACCTATCCGACACGGAGTACGAACAGGTGCTCGAACTCGGACTTATCGAACAGTTAGACTTCTTCTGGGACCCCGTCGAGGAACGACTCCAGTCTGTCGTCCCAGATATGCCGGACGAGTGGCCACGTGGGATAGACATCTCCTCGAAAGTGCGAACAGAACTGAGTGACCTCGGCGACGCAGTCACCGAGATGCTCGAAGATGGATACGTAGACTGGGGTACCAAAGGACGGTCGGAGAAAGCGTGGTCTGAACTCAAATACAGTGAGGAACTCGAGTTCACTGAAGATACAGAGTTCCACGGTTGACGTAGTCTTCCCGCAGTGGACGGTCTCCCTCGGGTGCAGACCCCCCAGGACAACCTCCGTGGGGTTTCGGCTGCAACGTGGCAGACCCCCTGTGGTACCACACTCTGTCACGGGTCTCGGCGTGATTGTCGCGCACCGCTCGACACTGGGGTATCCACGAAACTCAGCCAACAGTATTTTTCCCTGGGGGACGAACCTCGAACAGTCACCGTATGAAGACGTACCCGACACTTCCGAGACTCGAAGACGCCCCGCCGGAGTTGCTCGCGAGTGGACACCTCTGGCTTCGTGAGCACGTTTCTGGCCTCCAGATGCGATTTCGAATGGATTCGTCGGGTCTCCTCGTCTTTGGTGCAGAAGAACGCGTCTTCGACGACGTGCCACCGCCGTACCAAAACGCGGTCAGACACGTTCGAGAACAGTTCGACCGTGACGCCTTCTACGATGCCGTCGACGACCCGTCCGCATTCGTCTTCTTCGGTGTCGCACCGTGTAACGTCGGTGTCGACTACGAGTGGGAGCGTGTGCCCCCATTTTTCGGCTGGTCGGTCTGGTCCGAGAACAAACACCGTCTCCTCCCTATCGACATCGCCGAACGAATCTTCGACCGACTCGGCCTCACCCCACTCAACACGTTCCGAAAAGAGGTGAACGTTAGAGACTTCCACCCGGAACGGTACGACGTCCCCGAGTCTGCGTGGTACGATGGCCCCGCAGCGGGCGTCATCATCGAAAACCGCCGTGGTGGGTCTGCAATCATCGAGAACAGACCTACCGAAGTCGAGGACGAATTGCAACCTATCCACGGTGACCCTGAAGCCGTAGCCACTTCGCTCGTCACAGCGGACCGAATCGAGCGAGCCATCGACGCCATCGAGAACAGAAGTGGGTCGGTCACGACTGAGGAGGTTCGAACCCGAGTGTTCGAGATGGTTGCCTGTGAGGAGTACCGTAGACTCGACGCAGGCAACGTCGAATGGGTTGCATTGCGGTCGGCAATCGGACCGGTGGTCGCCGCAGAACTCGGTGGGGCCTCCGGCGACTAACCAGAGAGTCGAGTCGCCAGGGTTCGAGACGACTCCGGGGGGCCTTTACTCTCTGGCCTCGTTTCGCCACGTATGGACCCGGATGAGAACCATCACGGATGGGCCGAGCGCTCTGGAGATTTCTCGCCTGCGTACTACGCTAAAATCGGCCCAAACGAGGTAAGTGAGACCCTCGCGACGGTTTTCGACCACTACGTGAGTTCCGACGCCAAGATTCTCGAAGTCGGGTGCAGTTCTGGCCGACACCTCGCACACCTCCTCGACCACGGGTACGAGAACCTCACCGGTCTCGACCTCAACGACGACTCGTTCGAAGTGATGGCCGAGTACTTCCCTGCCCTCTTCGAGACCGGGACGTTCCACACCGGGGCACTCGAGGAGTTCGTCCCCGAATTCCGCGACAACCAGTTCGACGTCATCTACTCGGTCGAGACGCTCCAGCACGTCCACCCCGACGACACGTGGGTGTTCGAGGAGTTAGCCCGTGCCTCGGGTGACTTGGTGATAACCGCGGAGAACGAAGGAAATAGCCCTCAACGCGGTCGAAATGGTTCTGAAGTGAGCTACGTGAACGACGACTTCCCGTTGTTCCATCGCAACTGGAAGCAGGTGTTTACAGACGTTGGGCTCGCTCAACTTCTCGAAGAACCGGGCAAACGTGATACGGTTCGTGTGTTCCGCGTTCTCTGAGTGCTAGTCGGTAATCGGGACTTCTCGGCCACCGCCGACTCGGGTGCACGAAACTTCACTGGCCCCACGACCGGGTTCACCAAATCTAATTAAATATGTCTGATAGGTTGTCGAAAGCATATGTTTTCTACTACGTTTTCTATTCACGGATTTTCTGTCTTAGTACTGCGTTTTCAGGTAGTAGAATAGACCTCGCTCGTAATGTGCCCTCCTCCTCGTTCTCCCTACGTAATGAGGTGCTATCTGTGCGAAAACAGTCTTTCCGACACCGAATAGCCAACATTTGAACACGACCTGACTGATTTCATCCTCAAATATCTGATACTCATTATCCCCTGCCAGTTCAGACACCCATATGGTTTCAGCGAGCGTACATTACGGGTATGAGTCGAGAGACCAGTGGTGCCGAGCGAATCCGACGTATCCTTCGCAATCTGGATACCGGTTGGTGGATATTTGCACTCGTCGTCGGGAGTGTGTTGGTGTTCGTCGGGTGGGTCTATCTCCCTTGGATAATCTTTGGCTTGTTCGTCTACTACGTTGCACGACCGATAGAGACACGAGTCGAGCGAATCGCGCCGTCAAAAAATATCGCAGCAGTCGTGACGCTACTGCTCATCGTCCTCCCAGTCGTTGGGATTCTGGGGAGTGCGATTCTCCTCACTATCGCCGAGTTAAGTCGGTTTTTCACGACCGAAGTCGTGGCACAACTCAACGCCATCCTCCCTATCACGATCGACGCGATACCAGAGGACCCAGCGGAATTCGTCCGTCAACTGGCCGAGTTGTTTAGTGGGGGGGCATTTCAGGACGCGTTCGGTTCGCTATCGAGAACGGTTGGCTCTGTCGCGTCCGGACTGTTCAATGCGTTCCTCTCGCTTCTCTTTGCGTTCTTTCTCCTCCGAGAAGACGAAAGACTCACGGCTTGGTTCCACGCGAACATCGCAGACGAGGACTCCGAAGTCGTCGAGTATCTCTCTGCAGTCGACGAAGGCTTGGAATCGGTGTACTTCGGATACACCGTCACTATCTTCGTCGTCATCGTACTGGCCGCTGTCGTCTACCTGGCGTTCAACCTCATCGCGCCATCTGGCCTCCAAATTCCTGCACCGATTCCGTTGGCAGTCATCACTGGCATATTCACCATCGTCCCACTCGTCGGGCGAAGTATCGTCTACGCCATCGTCACCGCGTACCTCGTCGTCGTTGCGCTTCAATCGAACCCGTCGGCTCTCTGGTTCCCGTTGCTGTTCGTAGTCGTGATGGAACTTCCGTTCGATAACCTCATCCGCATCTACATTCGCCCGGCGCTCTCCGGCCGGTTGTTCCCGATGGGGCTCATCGTCTTCGCGTACCTCATCGGCCCACCGATGTTCGGTTGGTACGGTATCTTCTACGGCCCATTCCTGATGGTCGTCGTCGTACTGTTCCTTCAGTTGAAATTCCCCAGAATGCTCCACCCTGGAAGAGAAACGGGCCCGCTTCGTCCAGCCGACCCACACGATGATTGGACCGTCGACGAAGGGCAGACGAGACTCGACGACGTCCGGACTGATATCGACGACCCAGCGGGTGCCACCGACTGACCGCTCAGACTCGTTGCCGTGGGACCGTCACACCGAGCAGTGAATTTGGTAAGCGCTGCCACACCGAATCCGTCTCGGGAACGAGAAAGTCCTCCGCTGTTCGTTACTCACGTCGATATCGAACAGCGAAAAGAAGACGCCAAGTTAAGAGGTTTGATGTGTCAACCTCGAACCTCAACAGTGAGGAGTACGAAGGACGAGCTGATGGCGGCAGAGACGATGGCAAACAAACCGATGGTGTGTGAGGCGACGGCCAGTGATGTCTTCGAAGCACTCGCCAACAGGTACCGGCGTCAACTACTCGTTACACTCGCTGTGATGAATCCACAGCAGGACGAGACGCTAGACCCGTTCGAACTCGTAGATGGAACGACCGAGGGGGACGACTCCGACGCCACCCACGTCGCATTATTCCACGTTCATCTTCCGAAACTGAGCAATCATGGGTTCATCGACTGGGACGAAGAGACGGGAGAACTCTGTACTGGAACTGCGTGGGGTGAGATCGAACCGGTCGTCGACGTACTGCAGGAAAATAGGGACGAACTCCCAGACGGTCTGGTGTAGTATTTCGTCTCGACGTGAGGGTGCGAGGAGTGCCCCCCGAGTTCTGACGCGACGGCTTATTCTCTGGCCATGATTTGGTCCATCTCGGACTCTTCGTGGACGAATGGTTTACCGCTGACATCGACGGTTATCCGAGTGATATCGCCCGTGAACTCGAATGGTGTTCGGTCGCGGTAGTTATCACTCACTGCGTTGACAGCATCTCTCCCGCAACTCAGGCCTGCAGTCAGACCCATCGTTATCGGGATCGTCATCGGGATGTCTCCTTCTCCGACTTGTTTGTCACCGTAATAGAGTCGGACGGTTCCGGGTGCGCCTTTGCCTTCTTTCAGGTCGGGTTCGCCGGTTGTCTCGAACTCCATCCGGACCGAGGTCTCCCCTTCTGGAATCGGGTCGCTGGCGACGATTTCGTACTCCTCAACGCCCACGTAGTTGTGGACGTATCGGAGATGGTTGTCTTCGACGTACAGTGAGTATCCACCGGACCGCGCGCCGTGGGCGATGAGAACCCCTTCAGCACCACCTTCTGGGACTGTGATGTCTGCCGTGATGCTGTGGTCGCGGTTGAACACTTTGACCGCTGCGTTCTCTGGGATGTGCTGTGTCTTTGGATAGTAGGTGTATTGCTCTCTGGGTTTCCCGGGTTCCGGTCGCCATTCTGCGAACCGCTGGACACTGCGTCCATCGAGGGGAAGGACATCGTATCTCCCTGCTTCGGTCCACCACAACTGGGCGAGTTCGAGTACTTTCTCTGGATGCTCGGACGCGACGTCGTGGGCCTCAGAGAAATCTTCTTCGATGTGGTAGAGTTCCCATCCCGAGTCTTCGAGCGTGGTTGCTGAGAGGTCCTCGGCAGTCATCGGCTTGCCAAGCGGCCACGGGTGAACTGCCCGCCAGCCATCGTGATAGATGGCTCTGGTCCCGAGCATCTCGAAGTACTGCGTCACGTGGCGTTCGGGTGCATCAGATTCGTCGAGCGAGTAGGTGAAGCTCGTTCCCTCGATTGGTGATTGGGAGTAGCCTTTCACTTCGTCGGGTGCGTCGATGCCGAGCAACTCCAGAATGGTCGGCATGAGGTCGATGGCGTGGACGAACTGCTCACGAACTTCCCCGCGAGCGTCGATTCCGTCTTTCCACGAGACGATGAGTGGGTCACACGACCCACCGCGGTAGGTTTCGCGCTTCCAACGCTGGAATGGTGTATCACCAGCCCACGTCCATCCCCACGGGTAGTGGTTGAAGTATTTTGGCCCACCGAGTTCGTCCATCGCTTCGAGGTTCTCTTCGAGACTCTCGGGGACGTTGTTGAAGAAACGGTTCTCGTTCACAGAGCCGGTGGGTCCACCCTCTGCACTCGCACCGTTGTCGGAGACGACCATCACGAGTGTGTTGTCGAGTTCGCCCAGCTCTTCGAGGTAGTCGAGAACTTTTCCAAGTTGGGCGTCGGTGTGTTCGAGGAAGCCTGCGAACACTTCCATCATGCGGGCATAGAGCCGTCGCTCGTCATCGGAGAGCGAATCCCAGTGGTCGACGTCCGGGTTGTGTGGTGAGAGGTCAGTGTTTTCCGGGACTATCCCCATCTCTTTTTGTCGTTCGAGAATCTGTTTTCGGGCTTCTTCCCACCCCATATCGAATTTGCCTTCGTACTTGTCGGCCCACTCCTGTGGAACTTGATGGGGTGCGTGGCACGCACCCGGTGCGAAGTACGTGAAGAATGGTTTGTCGGGGTCGACCTGTTTCGCGTCACTGATGAACTCGATGGTTCGTGCGGCAAGGTCTTCGGAGAGGTGGTACCCTTCTTCTGGTGTCGTTGGTGGTTCGACTTGGTGGTTGTCGTGGACCAGTGTCGGTGTGTACTGGTCGGTATCCCCTCCGAGGAACCCATAGAACCGTTCGAATCCGCGTCCGAGTGGCCACCCGTCGTACGGCCCTGCCGCACTCGTCGCTTCGGCTGGTGCTAGATGCCACTTTCCTACCGCGTACGTGTTGAATCCTTCTTCGACGAGAATCTCGGAGAGGAAGCCGTTTTCGTGTGGAATGTGGCCGTTGTAGCCGGGGAACCCGGTCGAAATTTCAGTGATGCCTGCCATCCCGTTCGAGTGATGATTTCGACCGGTGAGGAGGCACGAGCGCGTCGGAGAGCAGAGTGCCGTCGTGTGGAAGTTGTTGTACCTGAGACCATCGTCTGCTAACCGGTCGATGTTCGGCGTGTCGATGAGGCCACCATAACTCCCCAACTGACCGAACCCAACGTCGTCTAAAACGACCATGAGAACGTTCGGGGCATCTTCTGGGGCCCGTGTTTCTTCGGGCCACCAGGGTTCTGATTCGTCGTACGTTCGGCCGATACGGCCGTGGAACTCTCGGTTTGTCATTCGTATTGGTCTCCACCCCGTAACCGAGTTCTGTGTTGAAGTCGTGACTCCTCTCAAATTCGAAAGGGCTCGAACCATCACCGTTCTCTCGGCCTGTGGGTTGAGTGGAATATCAGCCGGAATAATAATAATGGTTTTTCATGTGGGTGGGGAGTGTCCCGTGAAACGGAATTACGGCCCAAGAAGAGATACCGTCTTCGGCGTACTGCTCGGACGCAGGTTTCGTTCACCGGTTTGCTGACTGCCCCTCGAGTCTCCCGCGAAGCTCGTCAGAGATGCCGGTGAGGTGGGCCGTTCCGAAGATGGCGACCAGTAGTCCGCCGAGTGTGTTGTACATCAAGTCCAGGACGGTGTCGTCGAGGCCGTACTGGGTGAGTACCTCATCGGCGCCGAGTAGTTGGGAGACGACACCGATGTAGAACTCGAGGAGTTCCCACATCACACCGAAGGCCATCACGAAAGTGAGGAGGTAGACGAACATGAACCGCGGTGGCATGTTGATGTACTCTGTGTGTTCCATCAGCGCTCGCGTCACAGCATATGCAGCGCCCGCGACGAGCGACGACGACAGTGCGTGGGTCATGTGGTCCCACCACCAGACGGCTTTGTACGCGCTGAGGAAGTCCAGACCGGGGAGTGGGAGTGTCCCAAAGGCGTGCAGGAACATCGCGACGGATATCCAGAGCACGATGCCGACGTCCATCGTGAAATCGTACCTGCGTCTGAGAAGGCCGGGCAGGAAGGTTACGAGGAGTCCGACGCCAGCGTTAACGAAGACGCCACTGTTTCCGTAGTACACTCCGAGTGCGAAGATGACGAGCATCAACACCTGGAGGACGCGGACGAGGGTCCGCTCTACTCGTCCACCTTTCTTGACTTGCTGTTCTGCGATCATGCTGCCACCTCGACGTCAGGCTGAATCTCGAGATTCGCCTTGAGTTGCCTTCTAAAGTACCAACGGAAGAGGAGGCCACCGAGGACTCCTGCAATCGCTGCAGAAGTGAAGATAATCATCAACTGGTCGTTCGTCTCGACGAACGCAGTGCCGAGATACTGTGCAGAGAGTGCTGAACCAACGGCCCAGAATCCTGCGAACGCCATGGTTGCCAAGGCGACGAAGAAGATGGCGAACCTCGGTGTCATCCGAACTGTCGTCGTCATCTGAAGTGCGACGACGACGAGCATCGAGAGGGTTGCAATACTGAGGCCGACGACGATGTCAGTGAAGAACGCTGGTCGCCCGACGCCCAGTACCAGTGGGAGCGACGCAAGGAGTAACAACGGCCACGAAACCGTCCGTGTCCACGACCGACTGACCGTCGCAGGTGTGATGGCGACGAGAGCTGCGACTGCTGCAATCGCCATGACTACGAGCAGTCCCGCGAGGAATCCAAGGACTGCGAGGATGGCGAGGACAGCAGTAATCGCCCACGAGATAACTGCATTAATCTTCTCGTCACGAACAAACCACTCTTCTGGTAACTGTTGACTCATGATGGCACCACGTTGAATTCGACGACGAACGTCGGAACATCGACCGAACCGGTGAACTAGTCGTCTCAGATTTAAATAAAGATTAGTGTACAAATGGGTTTTTAACGTCGATACATCTTTTTAAAATCAAGATATTCTGGAACTGACTAACGAACCTTTATTCCTTGGAAGATTGTTATCTATGCTGACAACTAGCCTGTCCGATGGGTGCGTGAACGGTCGCCGTGTCACCCTCATCAGTACTGACGACAGACTTCCGAAATCAAAGACGCCGTTAGACTGGGGTGGCCCATCTGTGATAACGGCTCGGAGACCACGTAATCGACAATGACCTATCCGAGAAGAAACCGATGAAACGGGTACCGACTCGACGAACTCGCCTCCGAATTAGAGCACAAGAGAGACGACGCCGCACGTACTCCCAACGAGCACTCGTCGGGATACTGGTTATGTTGGTCGTCTTCGCAACGGTTCCGGGTGTCGCGAGTGCGAAGACACAGGTTGGTCCGACTGTCGTGGTAGAACAGGGAGAGACGGTCTCAGACGACCTGACGACTGCTGCTGGCACCGTAATTATCCGTGGAACTGTCGATGGGGATGTGACTGCACTCGCTGGTGACGTCGTCGTTTCGGGTGAGGTAACTGGCGACGTAACCGCTCTCGCAGGCCGAATTGACGTAACAGGGAGGGTCGGTGGGAGGCTCACCGCACTGGGTGGGGTTACCACTGCCTCAGGAACAATTGGTGATGGTATCGATACGATTGGCGGTGCGCTGAGTGTCTCAGGCGATGTCTCGGGAACTGTCGACGCGATTAGTGTTCTCGTGACTGTCGAAGACGATGCAACGATCACAGGGCGATTACAGACGACAGCAGTCAGAACACAGGTCAACGGTTCCGTGCTTGGCGGCGAGAACTCGACGTCGAATTTCTCACTCGGTGAACCAGCAGAGACGTCACGCTTCTCAGGGGGACTTTTCGGTTCCCAGTCGCTCGCCACTGGGACGTCCCGTAGTTTGCCTGCGACACTCGCGACGCACCTTCCCACAGGGTCGATTCTCGTTCCGGGTCTCATCCCCGTTCAAACACTTCCGTTCTCTATCTCGTTCCTCGATGCGTACGGATTCTTCGTCAACCTGCTTCTCGGCCTACTACTCGTCGGGATACTCCCGAGATTTTCGACTCGAGTCGCGTCTGGTATCGTTCGGAACCCAGTCCAATCTGCAGGATATGGACTTGTGACTACTATCGGTGCGCCGATCGTGGTCATCTTACTTGGAGTCAGTCTCTTTGGCCTCCCACTGGCACTTGCCAGTGGTGCAACTCTCCTCGTGACCTGGTGGGTTGGGGCGATTTACGGTCGGTTCGCTGTCGGCGTGTGGCTTCTCGAATCTGTCCCTCGCTTGCTCGCGTATGTAAATATCGAGCGAGACCCGGTCGAAAACAGATGGGTCAGTCTCTTCGTCGGTGTACTCGTCGTCGGACTCCTCGCCTCACTTCCGGCCATCGGTCCAGTCGTCGATACTGGTGTTTCTCTCCTCGGTGTCGGAGAACTCACACGCACCGTCTATCGCGCGTACGTCCGAACTGAGCGGTCTGAACACATTGCTGAGCAGACCGAACACACTGAATCGGCAGCGTCCACTCACCGGGGAGACGACTGAGACACCTCTTTCGACACAGAACGCTGGGGGAGATTTATGTCCGTTCGTGTTATACAGTTGACGTAGTAGCTTGTGATTGTCGGGCCCCTCCATCTCCGAAACTTGGGCGTTCTCGACTCTCGCACTGCTGGGGAACTCATCATGAGCAACGAACGAAGACAACACACCGATACTGCTCCTACTGACCCACCGCACGAGAGTATGGTTTGGGTCCCTGGTGGAACGTTTCGGATGGGTTCGGACGAATTCTACCCTGAGGAAGGCCCGGTACACGAGGTTGCTGTCGAAGGATTCTGGATGGACGTCCACCACGTAACGAACGCTGAGTTCGCAGCATTCGTCGACGAAACAGGATACACGACGTTCGCCGAACGTCCGCCAGATCCAGACGACTATCCGGACGCAGACCCAGACATCCTCGTTCCGGGGTCAGCAGTGTTTACGTCGCCGAACCATCCAGTCAACCTCCAGCGCCCGAACCAGTGGTGGTCGTACGTCCCTGGTGCTGATTGGCGACACCCACTCGGCCCCGACAGCAGTCTCGACGGAAAGATGGACCATCCCGTCGTCCACGTCACCTACGAAGATGCCGTTGCGTACGCAGAGTGGGCCGAAAAGAGTCTTCCAACTGAGGCGCAGTGGGAGCGTGCCGCTCGTGGTGGATTAGAACAGAAGCGGTTCGTCTGGGGTGACGACCACGTCGTCGACGGCCAGTTGATGGCGAACACGTGGCAAGGGCAGTTCCCGTACGAAAACGAAGAACTGGATGGATACGAACGAACGTCGCCCGTCGGTGCGTTCCCACCGAACGGATACGGGCTGTACGACATGGCAGGCAACGCGTGGCACTGGACTCGTGATTGGTACAGCGACGACCCGGAAGCCGGTACGAACGACTCACCGTCGTGTTGCACGCCCGCTAATCCACGCGGCGTTTCAGAAGCCCAGAGCATCGACCCACACGACCCGTCACGCATTCCTCGGAAGGTGCTCAAGGGTGGGTCACACCTCTGTGCGCCGAACTACTGCTTCCGCTACCGACCGGCAGCGCGCTATCCAGAACCAATCGACACGTCGACGAACCACGTGAGCTTCAGATGTATCGTCGAGGTGGCCTGACCGAGAGTGTGGGGACAACCCGTCGATTTGAGATCTGCTATTGATGAGTGAGAGTTTCGCTGGATTTCCGCTTGCGGCAGGGATTTTCGCTGTCGCACTCGCGGGGATACACCTCCTCGCTGGACGATGGGAGTTCGCTCGCAGTGAGCGACGTCGCCAATTCCTGTCGGCCGGTGGTGGTGCGTCGGTCGCCTACGTTTTCGTGCTCATGTTACCGGAGGTTTCCGAGGCGGCGGTCGCCGTTGGTGAACTTCGAGCGGACGCATTCCTCGCGGAACAGTTGGTGTTCCTCGCTGCGCTCATTGGGTTCGTTCTGTTTTACGGAGTGGAAGTTGCCGTCACACAACACCGAAGGGACGTGACCGACCCGTCGAAGACGGTCTACCGAGTCCACTTGGCCTCGTTCGTCGTCTACAGCGGCCTCATCGGGTATCTCCTCTTCCACCAAGAAGTCGAGACCTTCTCCAACCTCTTTTTTTACTCAGTTGCGATGGCATTGCATTTTGCTGTCACTGATTACGGGCTCCACCGCCACTATGGCGTCGCGTTCGATACCGTCGGAAAACTATTGCTTGCAGGAGGAACACTCGTGGGTGCCGTAATCGGATTCGTGACGATGGTAGACGAACTGGTGTTAGCGATGTTGTTCTCGCTCGTTGCAGGTGCGATCGTCTTCAACGTCATCAAAGAAGAACTCCCGGATGTTTCGGAAAGTCGCTTCCTCGCGTTCCTCATCGGTGTCGCCGTGTTCGTCAGTCTCGTGTTGCTGGCATAACCGCTGACCGCAGTACTCACAGAGTCCTAGTCTACATCGTCGACTGGAGACTGTGTCGTCGGTGGCTCTTCGAACTCCGCAGGCGAATGGTGCCACGCAGACCCGACTGCAGTCCGTTCCGGAATCGAATCTTCAAGTTTAGGCTTCCGTGTGAGTAGTCTCTCTAACAGCGTCAAGTCGTTCGGATTCTCCTTTTCGATTCGATGGTACTCGATTGCGACTGCGTCGTCGTCAGCGGTTATTACGAAGTAGTTGAGTCGGAACGACGAGTAGAATACGAGCGGGAG
Organism: Haloferax marinum; assembly: GCF_009674625.1. Lineage (GTDB taxonomy): Archaea > Halobacteriota > Halobacteria > Halobacteriales > Haloferacaceae > Haloferax > Haloferax marinum. The sequence continues at coordinate 97,474 of NZ_WKJQ01000003.1, forward strand.
GAGTCCGAACACGACAGACCGGCGGTGGAGTCGCTTCAACCACGTTCCGGTGTTGACCACTGCGCGGTCGTCGACCGTAGTGAGAGACGCACGATGCGTGTGGCCGTAGACGAACACAGCGACGTCGGGATTCGATTCGAACACGTCTCTGGCACCGTCGATGTACGCGTCCGAGACCGCTTCCGGTTCGTCCACTTCGACTAATCCAAACCGTTCGAGTGTTCGTCGAACATCTCTCACGACGAAGAACAGTGGAATCGACAGCAGGACGAGTATCACGACGATTACGGCATTTATTGCGATGACGACGTCGAGCAGCACACCGGCGAATCCGATGAATCTGATAAACGAATTGACGATGTCGAGTGGTTCGGCCCAAATCCCCAGAACCGAGAGGATGAACAGTAGCAGATACAGGACACTGATGTTGAACGTGAGGAGGAACGGAAGCGACGCGTATCGGAGGAATGGACTCATCTCGCGGTAGAAATACTTCGATATCATCCACTCCGGTATCTGCGTCATCGGGGTTACCGATTGGATATCTTTGAGCCAGTTGAACTTCCCCCGTGCCGAAAGCTTTCCTGCCCGACTCGTGATGTGTTGGTTCACGAAATACCCTGGAGGATTGGCGTGGGGGTTCCCGAAATCGGGGCTTTTGTTGTTCGGGTCACGTTGCTGTCCGTGTTCTATCCAGATTACTCGGTCACCGACAGGACGCGTAATGACTACTTCCTGTTCGAGCGTCACGTTGTACGCTGCCAATCGGTCGACGTACTCAGGGTAGCATGCGAGTTCGTAGTCGTGGTTCCCTGGAATGAACGTAATCGGTATCCGTTCACCGGTTGCCCGAAACTGCTCGAAGATGTCTGGGTAGCGGTCGACGAGAGCGTCGAACTTTTCCATCCCTTCGAGTTCGGTGAACTCCCACAACCCGAACGCGTCTCCGTTGACGATGAGTTCCGCGTTCTCGTCGCTCTCCTCGAGGTCACGAAGAAAGTCGACGAGTTCGTCTTTGAACTCGACGTTCTGGAGTTGTTCGTCTCCCCCGATGTGCAGGTCGCTGATGAAATAGTATCGTGTCTCGTCTGGGGACATCGCGTGTGAGGACATTACAGGGGTAGCGTGTTTGGAGTACACTTGACAGCGGCAGTCAAATCGGGAAACAGCAGACCTCCAGCCAGTGGCCAGTCAGTCAACTTTGTGGAAAGCCCATTGGTCATAGTGCGGAGATGCCACTGTTCTTGCATGGGTAGTATACGTCTTATCGGTTCATAACGATTTTCTAAATCCAGAGAAATACACGGCTTTCATTTGGGTCTCTCATGGTCCCTATGGCTTGTTCTCGGCACATTAGTACTGTATTGTCAGAACTTCATTGTTTACGGATGTACGTGTGTAACGGATTGTTTCTCCAACTGCGTTAAACACTAGATACTAGACATATATTTCACTCTGTCAATTTTTCACGTACTGACGAAGACCGCAACCCAGGTGATTCTACTTTTCCCACAGAATAATTTTGAATATATGCTTTAACTCGGCTATCTCATCCAAATTAGTTCAATACTTAACTATTCCACCGGTTTTAACCGTGCACCATACTGAATCTACCTCTACCCCAACGATTATATTTATATTATAGTTCCCATACAATTGTGACTTCGTGTCTACTACTGCTTACTTCTGCGCTCACCCGGAACCAGTGACTCTGGACACAGTCATACTGGTCCTACGTCGGGGCACGAACGCGACGGCCCATCCGAAAAAGAGTATCGGCAATCCAATCTCACAGAGTTCTATACCACCGATATCTATAAGATGACAGTTTCGGAATACTCGTCCGTGTCCGAGTACGAATACCTAGAGACAGAGATAGCGGACCGCACACTTACCATCACACTCACGAACGAAGCGTCTCTCAACGCACTGAACACGACTTTGCGCGGAGAGTTAGAAGACGCACTCCAGAGTGCCGAGGACGACGACGAAATCCGTGTTGTGGTCCTCACGGGTGCAGGGAGAGCGTTCTCGTCGGGGTACGATTTCGGTGAGGAAAGCACCAAAACCATGGACGACCTGATCAAATCGTCGTACACGCATCTCGATACCATCTTCAACCTGAACTTGCCCGTAATCGCAGCAGTCGACGGGTACGCGCTCGCCGGTGGGTGTAATCTTGCGCTCGTGTGTGACCTGACGATTGCGACAGCACGTTCTGAGTTCGGCTTCCCAGACGTCCACATGGGCGAACTACCGCCTCGCCTCGTGTTGCCGTTCGTGACCGACTCGTTGAAACACGCGCGAGAACTTCTGTACGGAGGAAAGCACATCAGCGCCGAGACGGCGGCGGAGATGGGGCTGATAAATCAGGTCGTGGAAGACGAAGACGCACTTTGGGCTGCAGTCGAGGAGGAAGTCTCTCACATCAAGAAGACGCCGAGTTCGGTCGTAAAACTCCTCAAGGACACGCTCAACGACATCCAGGAGACGCAAGGGTACCGCTCGAACTCTGCAGGGAAAATCGATGAGTACCTCTATGCTGTGACATCCGAGACCGAGACTGCTCATCGATTTCACGAAATCGTCGAAGAAGAAGGTGTCAACGCAGCTATCGAGTGGATGAACACCGCAGAAAAAGACTAGCTAGAGACAGTCACTCTGCGCCGATTTCGAGACTCGCATCGAGTATCGAAAGACCGTCTTCGGTAGCGACCACTGGGTTGATGTCCAGTTCCTCGATTGCAGGATTGTTCGTCACGAGCGTCGAGACCGACAAGAGCAACTCGACAAGTTCGTCTCTCTCGACTGCTGGGAGGTCACGTGGTCCGTCGAGTAACGCCTGCGCGTCGATCTCGTCTATCATCTCTTTTGCGTCGTGTTCCGTAACGGGGAGTGCTCTAAATGCAACGTCGTTGATTGCCTCTACGAGGATACCACCGATACCGCAGGTGACGACGGGCCCAATCTCTGGATCGTTGACGACGCCCACCAGCAGTTCGATTCCGCTCGGAACCATCGGTGATATCAAGACGCCTTCCACTCGGGCAGCCGAGTCGTACTCACTAGCGTCGGTGCGGATCGATTCGAATGCGTCACGAACTGACTGTTCACCCTCGACACCTAACTCGACGCCGCCTGCTTCGGTCTTGTGGACGATGTCCGGTGACGCGATTTTCATTGCGACAGGGCCGTCGAACCCGTCCGCGATTTCAACTGCTTCCTCGGTCGTTTCTGCGAGTTCGAAAGACGAGACAGGAGCACCGTGGTCAGCGAGTATCGTTTTGGATTCGAACTCGGAGAGAGTCGACCGATTCTCACCTATTGCTTCGACGACGAGTGGGTTTGTGTTCTCGTCACCGTCGATAACGAAATCCGACTTTTCACCCGCGTGGGACAGGTGGTCTCCGTACTCAGCGAGCGCCCGCAGTGCTTCGACTGCTGTATCGACTTCTTCGTACACCGGTACGCCGTTCTCTGAGAGGTATTCCAGCGCAGTCGAACACCTAAGTTCCTCCCACAAACTGTTGAATACGACGGGTTTCCCGACTTCGTCGACCATGTTCGCAACTTTACGGGCGATGTTGAGGTCGCGTGTCGGTTCGTCTTCGCGTTCTGTCTCGTCGTCACTCCACCAACATTCTTCGTACCCGAGTGCCCCACCCGTAATCAAGAGGGCATCGACGTTTGGGTCTTCGAGGATATGTCTCGCCGTATCGTACCACATCGTCTCGTGGTCGGACATTCCCATCACGTCGACTGGGTTGGTGAGATTCGGCGACAGTTCGTACAGTTCTTTGAGCGTCTCTTGCGTATTCGAGGTCAAATCAGGGACTTCGAGACCAGCGCGTTCGATCGCGTCTGCCGTCACCGTGGCGTGACCACCGCCATCAGTGAGCACGGCCACGTTCGGTCCGTCGGGAATTGGACACGTCGTCAGTGCCTCAGCGACCGGTACGAGCAGGTCCACGCTGTCGAGTGGATGGACGCCAGCTTGGCGATAGGCTGCTTCGACGACGGCGACATCGCCAGCTAGTGACGCTGTGTGAGACTTTGCTGACTCTCTGCCTTCTGCTGTCCGCCCTGATTTGTAGACGACGATTGGCTTCTCTCTCGAGACACGTCTGGCTTCTCGGAGGAATGCTCGACCATCGTTCATTCCCTCGACGTACATGACGACACCGTCAGTGTTGTCCTCCTCACCGAGGAACTGGAGATATTCGTAGAATTGGAGGTCGGTTTCGTTTCCGACCCCGATGTTGTAGCTGAACCCGACGGTTCCGCTGTCTTCAGCATCGACCGAGAGCGCAATCCCCATGTTTCCAGACTGGGTTATCATTCCCAACTTACCGGGTGTCGTTCGGATACCACCGAGGAGGTGGACGTGCTGATGAACGAAGTCTGCACCCTGAATGTTCGGCCCGATTAGCCTGACGTTTGCTTCGCGGGCGGCCACGGCCAGTTCATCTTCGAGCGACTCTTCGCCCACCTCACCGAAGCCAGCAGTGTTGATTACAGCGCCTGCAACACCTGCTTCGCCACACTCACGGATTGCCTCTGGAACGTACTGTGCAGGAATCACGATAAACGCCAGGTCCACCTGCCCAGGAATATCGAGAACAGATGGGTATGCCGGTAAGTCGTGTACTTCGTCGTATTTCGGATTCACTGGATAGATGTCGCCGTCGTAGCCCCATCGGAGAAGATCTGAAATCGTGTAGTTGCCACGTTTGTTTGGGTCCTGTGACGCACCGATGACCGCAATGGCTTGCGGATTAAATAGTCGCTCGAGTTGGTCCATTGTACAGACTGACCCAGAGAACCATCTAATAGATTGGGGTCGTGTCACGTGGTAATATGTCTGAAGAGCGTGCAGCCTTGTTTCACACATGGTGAAACTTTAGCAACTGCATCTGAACTACCGACCAGTCTCGGTCGGTGAGACGCTATTGTTTCACACATAGTGAAATCAACCGCTCTGGTGGTCCGATTTCGAGGCAACGTTACAGTAGTATCTCTGTAATACAACGTGTCATGTTACCTCTACTCAAAAGTCGCCTGAGTGGCGTATGGGTGGTTCTAACTTTCACTATGTGTGAAACCGATGGACTATCAATTTCGGTCGCCTCTGAACTGTGGACCGAAAACAATGTCAGTATACTCGATGGTAGTTGTGAACTAGGATATGGACCGTTTCATTCACGAACCAGTTTCGAGTGAGACTCCGGTGAAAACGGTGTTCTAATGAGGGAGTTAGTGCCAGGATTCCTGTTCGTCGGCCAGTGTTGGGGCGATGTTCTTGAACGCCTCGATCGTCTCGTCGACGTGTTCTTCGGTGTGTTGGACGCTGATAGTCCACTGCTGGCGGGCACCGTAGGGGTGTGGAATAATACCCTGATTCACCATCCCAAACCAAAACAGCCGATGGAAGTCGTCGTTGATGTTCGCCATGAACTCCCGGTAGTTGGTGATGTTCGCGTCGGTGAACTGGACCATTCCCTGGGAGTTTACGTTTCGAACCTGTCCGGTGATTCCCGCATCTTCTATCACGTCTTCGTACCCTGATTTCATCTGTTCACCAAGCTTGTTCACGTGCTGGTATGCATCGTCGGTCAACACGTCACGAAGCGCCGTTACCAACGCTCGGAGGACGAATGGGTTCCCGTTATAGGTTCCGTAGTGCCACGCGTAGTCGTTCGAGATCTGGTCCATGATCGCATCAGACCCGCCGAACGCGCCGACAGACGTTTCGCCTCCGATCGACTTCGCCATCGTCACCATATCGGGCTGAACACCGTAGTACTCGGCAGCGCCACCGGGGGCGACCTTCACTCCTGTCTTCACCTCGTCGAAGATGAGGACGATGCCGTACTCGTCACAGAGGTCTTTGAGTCCTTCGAGGTAATCTTGCTGCGGAGGCGTCACCGACTTGTTCAACATAACCGGTTCGACGATGAATGCGCCGATTTCGTTTATGTTGTCTCGCATGATGTCTTCGGTCGCTTCGAGGTCGTTGAACGGTGCGATTTCGACAGTTTCGACCGTCTTATCTGGGATTCCGTGTCCGTCCGCTACCTTCATCGGTCGGTTCGGGTGGCCTGCTTTGCCCTTCGGTGGGGTGCCACTCACCATCACGTAATCGTGGACACCGTGGTACGTTCCTTCGATTTTGAGAAGCTTGTCTCGACCGGTGTACGCACGTGCCATCCGAATCGCGTGCATCGTCGCCTCCGTCCCACTGTTGGTGAACCGAACTTTCTCGAGTGCACTCCACCGCTTTTTCAGTTCTGTTGCGGCCTCCGCCAATAACCCGTGGGGCATCGTGTACAGCGTGCCCTCATCGAGTTGGTCGTGAAGTGCCGCTGTAATCTTTGGGTGGGTGTGTCCGCAGAGTCCCGCTCCGTTGTTCATGTCGTAGTCGAGATAACGGTTCCCGTCTACGTCTTCGAGATAGACTCCGTCGCTATGGTCGATGTAGAACGGATACGGGTCGAACTGACGAGACGTGCTCGCAACACCACTAGGAATGTGTTCGCGAGTCTCCTCGTGGAGTGTTTCGCTGGTCGGCGTACGCTCTCGGTACTCGGCCACTAGGTTCTCCCAATAAGCCATGACAGAGGTGATACGTGTCTGTCTAATAAGTGTGTGGGTGGTTGTGACACACGCTGGTGTTCATCCTTCCGACACAGCATCTCCACCCGTGAGACGGTCAGGATTTATGGTATGAGGTGTCGCACCATACCAGTGATGACAAGTTCTGATACTGACTACGACGTGGTCATCGTCGGAGGGGGTGTGGCCGGTTGTGCCTCCGCGTACCATCTTGCAACCGACCACGACGTCGCCATCGTCGAACGAGGTCAAATCGCCGGTGAGGCCTCCGGCTTGGCAGCCGGTCTCGTCGCGCCAACGTTGTTCCACGGTAGCCACCCAGACGTCGCACGGTACGCGAACCAGTGGTTCAGGGAGTTCGACGGGACGCAGAACTTCTCGTTTCACGAACGACCACGAATCGAGTTCATCCAACCCGACAGCGAGGACGTTGCGCGTGAACGTGCCGCAACTCTTTCCGACGAGGGGTTCCCGGTTTCCTTCCTCGAACCAACGGAGGTAGAACGAGAATATTCTCGGTTCGACGCCTCGCGGTTTGCTGGTGTCGTCGAGTACGCGGACACAGGGTGGGTCGACCCCTACGAATACACTGTCGCCCTCCAGAAGGCCGCTGAAGCCCGCGGTGTCGACGTGTTCAGGCACACACCGGTTAGTGACGTTCACGTCGAGGACGGGGTCGCAGAAATCGAACTCCCAGAACGGTCGCTGTCTGCGGAGTACTGTGTCATGGCCACGGGGTGGCGGACACGAGAGTTCCTCTCAGAATACATCGACCTTCCTATCCGGCCGTTTCATCTGCAGTGCGCAATGCTCCGACTCGAGGAACCCCTCGACGACACCTTCCCGCTGGGTCGGGTCGCCAGAGAAGAACTCTACTTCCGCGGTGAACTCAACGGTGACCTCCTCGTTGGTGGCGGAGAATATCTAGAGGATAACCCCGAAGTCAACGCCTCGGGTTCTGGGACCGACGACGAATTCCGACTTCACGTCGCGAGTACGATTCCAACCGTTATCCACGGAGCAGAACGGGCGGAGTTCGTCGACGGGTGGTCGGGCGTCGACGCGGCCACACCAGATACGCTCCCGCTCCTCGGGTCGTCATCTGCACTCCCAGACGAAATCGTCGTGGCTGTCGGCCTCAACGGGTTAGGGATGGTGAACTCTCCCATCGCGGCGGAAGCGGTTCGGTCGTACATCACGGGCGAAGAACCGGCGTTTTCGGTCGAACAGTTCGCCGTCGATAGATTCGAAGACGGTGCTGCTGATTTCGACCTTCGAGGAACGTTCGAGATGGAGGGTGCCGGCCGATAATCTGGTGTAGAACTCTCCGATCGGCAATTTCGCGTCCCTACGACTGAGCAGATAGGTCGTTCGAGTGTCCTGTATTCGACTATTCGATAACCCAAAGAGTTAGTACCGACCGATACCGTGTCAATCACACACATGGAAAGCGAGAGCTACGACGTTGTAATCGTCGGTGGTGGAATCAACGGTTGTGTGGCAGCGAAATTTCTCTCGGAGGACCACGACGTACTCGTTCTCGAGAGAGACCAGATTGCGGCCGCAACGACCGCGAAGGCGTCGGGGCTTATCTCGGTTGCTCACGACTACATCGGCCACCTAGAGGCCGCCAAGTACGCGGCCGACTTCTTCGACGAGTACGACGGTACGGGGGATTTCGAGTTCACCCAGCGGAAAAACCTCCGCCTCATTCCGCCGGGGACAGAGGAACTCGCTCAGTCCGAAGCAGAACAGATAGAAGAGCACTTCGAGATGGACTACATCGAGTCGACGAGCGAAATCGAAGACCGCTATCCTGGGGCCCTCGAGTTGGACCCCTTCGTCGGCGCTATCGAGGTCGAACAAGGTGGGTGGGTCGACCCGTACACACTGACGATTACCTACAAGGAAGACGCTGAAGACGCCGGTGCTGACTTCGAGACGGGTGTCGAGGTGACTGGCGTCACCACTGAGGACGGTGCAGTCACCGGTGTCGAGACGGACGGCGGCTCGTACGCTGCAGACACCGTCGTCGTCGCGATGGGCTGGCACACCAAGGAGTTCGTCTCCGAGTGGGTCGACCTTCCCATCCGACCGTTCCGCTACCAGTGGGTCAACCTCGAAGTGGAGCGTGAGTTCCCTGACTACTTCCCTGTCTGCTGGGACATTCGGAGTGGTCTCTACTGGCGTCCAGAGCACAACGGTGACCTCCACGTCGGCGGCGGAACGTACTACGTGGACGAACCTGGCACGACTCGGACGACCCCTACCGAGAGTTTCAAGCGTCACGTCGCCATGACGATTCCAGAGCAGGTAAAGAACGTCGAGGACGCACGCATCTCTAGTGGAGATACGTGTCACATCGGGGATACAGCGACCCCTGACGAGCGACCAATCCACGACGCGCCTGCGGACTGTCCCGACGGACTCGTCATCTCGACAGGAATGCACGGGTTCGGCATCATGGGGTCGCCCGTCACCGGTGCTGCAGTGCGTTCTCTCGTCACTGGCGAGGACGCACCGTTCCCACTGTCGAAATACACGCTCGACCGCTTCGATGACGGCCCACAAGACTGGACCACGACGTTCATCAACGAGTCTCCGGACGACATTGGCAGCTAAAGAGACCGTCTGTTACCCTTCGAATTTGGTCTGAGACGACGGCCCACCGACTTCCATCTGTTCGGTGAAAAGCGCCTTCACAAGTATGGAATTGGGGGACACTCCGACCGGACCTGTCTGCTCGGCTGGACATGCCTGCTCGACTGGACCTGTCTGGTATCGAGTCGTCTCTTCGGTTGTGAGCCTGTTCTGTTGCAGTTAGCGGTCTGCCCACCACTGGACGGCGTCGGTTATTTCGAACGCCTCGTCCCCTTCGAATCGTGTCGGGTCGAACTCAGACGGGTCGACGAGGGGGTCTGTGCCCACGATTAGGTCGGTGAGCAGACGAGCAGCGAAGGGGCTATTCGAGACACCCTCTCCGTTGAATCCGGAACAGACGTAGAGCCCTTCGATATCTGTCTCTCCGATGTATGGATAGCGGTCGGGGGTCGCCGAGACACGTCCCGCCCAGTCGTCGTGGAGCGTTGCGTCTTCGAGGACTGGCAGTATCCTGGGGGCTAGCTCACCGACCTGTAGGAGGAACGGCACTCTTGCCCGAGTACGAAACGACTCGAGGTCTGTCACCGGTGTCGTGGTTCCGCCACCGAACAGGACCCGGCCCTCGGGTGTCGACCGACCGTAGACACTCAAATCCGGCGCGCTCCACATGGGAATGTCTCTGTCAGACGGTGGTTCGAGAATCGCAATCTGGCTCGTTCGCGGTCGCAGAGCGACGTCCGTCCCCGCCCGTTGGAGAAGTCGCTTCGTCCACGCACCGGCGGCGACGACCACGATTGGCGACTCGTACCTGCCGTCAGTCGTCTGCACAGAGATTTCGTTTCCTTCTACCTCGAAGTCTCGAGCTTCTTCTTGTACCAGTGTCGCCCCCTCGTCACGAGCAACTGCATGGGCCGCGAGTGTCAACTGCTTTGGGTCAGTGTAGACTGCGTCTTCGAAGCCCAGTGCCACTGTGACGTCGTCTGTGGCGAATTCTGGCTCTCGCTCAGCCAACTCGTCGGCGTTCAACAGTTCTGTCTCGATAGTCGTCGATTCGTGCTCTGACCGGAGGTAGTCTGCTCCTTCGTCACTGTATGCGATGGAGTAGGACTTCGTCCTGTGGAGCGTGAGGTCGTCGTACTTCTGTTCGTACTCTTCGTAGAGTTCACGCCCAAGTCGAGAGGCATCTGCCCCGAACCGTTCGTGGCGATAGATGGTCAGATTTCCCGCGGCACGGCCGCTTGCCTTGCTCGCGGGAGCGTCGCGTTCGAGAATGACGACGTTTTCTACCCCTGCCCTGGTGAGTTGAACCGCACAGTTCGCACCGACGATGCCACCACCAACGACTACGGCGCCGACACGTCTGCTAGTCATTTTCTCACAATAATCTACTACTTGGTTAAGTGTTACGGGGTAGCAGGATCTACCTTCGGTAAAGAGTCGTTAGTCCGCTGCTATGCTTCTGTGGTTTGCATCTCTGCTTCGATTGCTTCCTTTGTGTGGAGTAATTGGTCGACGATTTGGTGAGGCACGCTGGTCTCGAAGTGATAGCTCGGCCACCCGACGGTGATTGCTCCGATTATCGTCCCGTCAGGACCCGTGATGACCACACCGATGTTGTCGAACCCTTCGACGATCTCTTGCTTCGCGCTGGAGTATCCTCGTTCCCGAACCTGTTCTAACTCTTCGGACAGTACCTCGCGACTCGTAATAGAGTACTGTGTGGATTCGGGGAGTCCCCACTCGTCTAGTACTTCTTCGACGTCACTCTCAGACATCGCTGCAAGTATTGCCTTTCCAGATGCCGTACAGCCCATCGGGTAGAATGTCCCGACGTTCAGATTTGAATCCGCTGTGGGGTACTTCGTGAACTTGTACCCGGTATCGATGACCGATACGACACGGCCGTGTTCCTCGACCAGAAACTCGATCTCCAGTTCCAGTCGCTCTGCGAGTTCGAGCACATTTCGTCTGATTACTTCGATGTAAGGAATGCTTTGGGTGGCTGAGACACCGTGTTTGAGAAACTTCATCCCCAGCGAATATCTGCCGTCCCTCCTGACGAGGACGCCTTCGTGTTCGAGTGTCACCAAGTGGTTGTGAGCCGTACTGTGTCCGATGTCGAACTCGGAGGCGACATCGGTCAGGCGCACACTCCCCTGTTCCTCGACGTACTCGAGAATACGCAGCGAGCGTATCGTCGATTTGACCAACCGTCCGGAACCGGTGTGTGTCATTACCTGTCTATGGGCGAATATTCCCATAAATCTGTCTCGGGATAGAGCGTCTCAATCGACACACAGCAACACCGGACAATGCCAGACCAAAGAAGCCGACTATCTGACTCACATGTCATCCGAAGAAAAGTATAACCGAGTCATCAGAGTAGAGGTGTCTATGCCTCGTCCTGAGTCATACGACGTGATTGTCGTTGGGGGTGGTGTCATCGGCTGTGCGACAGCGCGAGAACTAGCCCCTGACCACGACGTCCTCGTCTTGGAAGGTGGTACAGCCGGTGGCGATACGAGTCCGAAAGCGTCTGGACTGATAACTACGTGTCCTGACTTTCCTGACTATCCCGAAGCGTGCGCCTACGCTATGGAGTTCTTCCACTCCTACGATGGGACAGGGCAGTTCACGTTCACACCGCGACCAGGTATCAACCTCGTCTCCGCCGAGGAAGAATCCTGGGGACGTGAACACGCAACTGAGATGGCTTCCCACGGGTTCGACGTGACGTATCTCACTTCCACAGAGATTGCCGACCGATATCCTGGTGCGCTGGTAGTAGACAAATTCGTCGGTGGTGTGGTGTTCGACGATTGTGGTTGGGTCGACCCCTACACGTACACGATGACGCTGAAGGCGGACGCCGAGGGTCGTGGTGCCCAATACGAGACGAACATGCACGTCGAAGCTGTGGAGACCGATGATGGGTCGGTGACCGGTGTACGCGTAAATGGGGAGACTATCACGGCTGATCACGTGGTCTGTGCGACTGGCTGGCGGACCCGAAGTCTCCTCTCAGACCTTGTCGAAGTTCCGGTCCGACCGTTCCGTTGGCAAACTGTGAACCTCGAGGTGAGTCGAGAGTTCGACGAGGAGTTCCCGATGGCGTGGGACGCACACTCCGGCATGTACTGGCGTCCGGAACACAACGGGGACCTCCACGTCGGCGGCGGCACGTACTTCGTCGAGAACCCTGGGAACGTCCGAAGCTCCATCACGGAAAGCTTCCGCAAAGCGGTCGCAGAGGCCGTCGTTGACCGTGTCAAGGACGTCGAAGACGCCCGAATCAAAAGTGAGGACTGCTGTCCGTCAGGTGACGCGGCCACGCCAGACGACGTGCCGATTATCGACGCCCCCAGCGAGGCACCAGATGGGCTCATCGTCGCAATCACGGGACCCGTTGGGGGAATCATGTGCTCGCCGTTCGTCGCGACTGCCGTTCGCTCGCTCGTTACGGGGGAGTCTGCACCGTTCCCAATCGAACCGTATCGCCTCGGACGGTTCGAGAACCGGTCTGCTGACTTCGAGTGTGCACACGTCACAGAACGGACAGTCCATACCGATTGAGGTACCGAAGCAATCATCTGATGGAGATTGTTTGTGATTCAGAATTCGGAACGAGTTGAGCAAGTGAATTGAATAACTAGTCCCTGACACAGACCGTCTCGAGTCGATGGCTCCATTCGACGAATCTTCTGACGGACGACAGGGGGAACACTCCTCCAGCAAGCACATTGGGCTGACAGTCTTAGATGCGCACACTGTGTAGATACTGACACTATCCGGTTCTGTCAGTAGGGTACATTTCAGCGATATACACGGACGCACTGTCACCACGTGTTCAATGAGAAGACTGGGACGATGTTCGCGTAGTCGAACGTTGCACTTCGACTATCGTTCTTCAAAATCTACGCGCTCCTCTCCCAGTCGTGCCTGTCGTGGTTATGAGGGTAGAACGCGTAGTTCTCTGTATGGCCGACACCAAAGAAGCCCGCGACGACAAGGGCCGAGACGAGAACAAGCGTCAACTCGAACACGAAGTCGAAGAGGAGATCGAACACCTCGAAGAAGACGAAGAGCGCCGCGCAGAGCACGAAGAAGACGAACTCGAATTAGAACTCGGCAGAGACGAGTGAGACCGAGACCCCCGACGCGGCGTCTGATTTTGCGTGATTCTACAGCGAGACTGGAGGAATAGACGAGACACGGCGAGACGAGACGACAACGTGTTTACGAGGAATTTCAGAACACCGATGTACCCGCTCGCAGGCCCCTGACAGGTGATGCGGCCGTGTTTCGTCCGGCGATATTGTCAGAGTCACGTTTCAGATTGGCCCTCGAGGTTCGAATGATGTTTCAACGTTAGTCAGCTCTATTGGTGGGTGATAGAAGTCCTGTTCTGCAACTACACGTATTATATTTTAAGCAAGATTTATATATGGATGGGGCTTACTTGTGGTAAGCGTAGTTCGCTCCGTTGGCATCGTCACCAGCGGAAGAACACCTAATTCGCACCATGAGTTCAGTAGAATTTACGACCCAGAGAGAACGCCGCACATCGACCACCGAAGAGAAAGATGTCAACCGCAAGGAACTGGATATCTGTCCGGAGTGTAGTGGCCGACTAACGACAGACGCCGAACACGCAGAGACGGCGTGCACCGAATGCGGACTCGTCGTCACCGAAGGACACATCGACACCGGTCCTGAATGGCGTGCATACGATGCTGGCCAGGAAAACAGTCGGAGTCGCGTCGGTGCGCCAACGACGAAGATGCTCCACGACAAAGGACTCTCCAGCCACATCGGGTGGGAGAACCGTGATAGCTATGGAAAGACGTTGAACTCACGCCAACGTCAGCAAATCCAACGACTCCGTACGTGGGACGAACGATTCCGCACTCGGGACCACAAAGAACGTAACCTCAAACAGGCACTCGGTGAAATCGACCGCATGGGGAGCGCACTCGGCCTCCCTGCCGAAGTTCGTGAGACTGCGAGTGTCATCTATCGCCGAGCACTCGACGCGGGGCTTCTCCCTGGGCGAACTATCGAAGGAATCGCCACCGCGTCACTGTATGCGGCTGCTCGGCAGATGAGTACACCTCGAAGCATCGGTGAGGTCGACACGGTAAGCCGAGTCGACGAGATGGAGTTCAAGCGAGCGTACCGGTACATCGCCCGAGAACTCGGACTGGCCGTCAAACCCGCGAGTCCACAGCAGTACGTTGGCCGTCTCACGTCGAAGCTGGATGTCGACACCGAGACCGAACACCTCGCGCGTGACCTCCTCAAACTCGCCGAAGGAACGGTGGTTCCCAACGGAAAGAGTCCGATCGGCCTCGCGGCTGCGGCAATCTATGCAGCAGCACGACTCACCGGCCGAGACGTCACCCAGGACGACGTGAGCACGGTTGCTGAGGTTAGCACTGTCACCATCCGAAACCGGTACCAGGAACTCCTCGACCTGTACGAAGAACAGCAGTCGGTTCGCCTGTGACCCGACACGACAGAAGGAGCGACACGCTAGACCGATTGTCGAAGCCGGTTGGAGTGGTCGACGATAGGTGATGGAAGCCACGAACGACGAGGAACTAACTATCGTCGGCACGTACTCAGTGCAAATGACCACCCACTCTGTCGACTCAGCAGACACCCACGTCGACGACGGACACGAGACAGAGAAGCCACCCACCGACGACAACCCCACATTCGAGATTACAGTTGACGGTGACACACAGGTACTCCTCACTCAGGAAGATTTCAACGCATTTCCAACCGTCGAACGCGAGTGTACCGTCGTGTGCGACACGGGCAAGAAGACGACCGCGACCTGGAGCGGTGTCTCCGTCTCGACACTCCTCGAACAGGCAGGTACGCCGCCAGAGGCGACACACGTCCGAGTGACGAGTGACGACGGGTATGGCGTGTGTGTCGACGTCGTGACCGCCCTGGACTCGTTTATCGCAACCGCCCGCGACAACAACTCTCTCGCCAACGACGGTGGGTACGCGACGCGATTTCTCGGACCGAACATGGACGGAAAACGCATGGTCAAAGGGGCCACTCGTATCGAGACACTGGAACTCGAACCGGGTGCAGACCCAGCAGACTTCGAGTCGCGGTTACTCGACGACCCCACCGAGGAGTAACAGAGTCCCGAGATACAGATTCGGGCTTCTTCGGAGACAATCGACGAATTCGGGCCGTGTCGTTCAGACACGCGGACCAACTGGGAAGATGTACAGTGGCCGTCGAGTGGGCGGCGCCCCAAGGATATCTCTCACGCGCTCGTCGTCGAACGCACCGACCGAGACAGTCGAAAGCCCCAGTGACTCTGCCTGAAGATAGATATTCTGCCCGGCGTGACCGGCCTCCATCGGAACGTATCGACTAGCTCCACGTTGGCCGTACTTTTGCGTCGTTCGTTCGTCGACCGCACACACGATGATACTGATGGGGGCCAGTTCGACGATATCCTGGTCGAGTGCTGCAGTTCGTAACTGCTTCCGAACGTCACCTGACTGAACTCGCTCGAGTTCGTGACCTACTGGACTGTACCGATAGACACCAGCGCCGAGGCTCTCGACCGCGTCTGCACCGATAGTAACGGAGAGTTCGAGCGGATATAGCGCACCAGCGCTCGGTGCCGTTCGATATGCTCCTCGTCGGTCGGTCACCCCCTGTGCGGCCCAGAGTAACTGCCCGAGTTCTGTTCTCTCGAGCGGTCTGTCACCGTAGGTACGTCGAGACCGGCGGTTGAAGAGCGCTTCCTCGACCGAGAGTCCACCCGTTCTCTGTGGTGGGGGCAGGGATATGGTATCTTCTGAGAACAGTCGCGAACTACCACCATCCTGATTACCACCAAAGCGGTTCATCGTTCTAGATACGTTCGAGAAGACCAAAGCGGTGCTGTGAGTTTTCTAAGCGGTGAGTCTGGATAGCAACAGATGCGGATTTAGTCTCGTATCGACATCCTACGACTCTCTGGGAGCGACGTAATCGCACTCCCGGACACACTCTTCTTTGAGTGGGCTGTCTCCCAGAACTTGCTCGGCTCGGGCTCCACTTCGGAAGACGGTCATTCCCTTGAGCCCATACCTGCGTGCACTGTGGAAGATATCTTCGATGTCTTCGACGGACGCCGACTGCGGGACGTTCACCGTCTTGCTGACCGCGTTGTCGACGTGTTCTTGAAACGCTGCTTGGATTCGAAGGTGTTGTTCGGCAGGAACGTCGTGTGCCGTCTGGAAGAGCTGTTTCACGTCGTCTGGTATCTCCGGGACGTCTTGAATCGACGTTCGGTCGTGGATACGCTGGAGGAGTTCTGGCGAGTAGAACCCTCGCTCTTTAGCTCTGTCGACGAACCGTTCGTTGCGTATCTCCAACCCCTCTAGGACGTGTTTGGTGTACGCGACGTTGTATATGGGTTCGATACTAGACGAACAGTTGGCGATGAGTGAAATCGTCCCTGTGGGCGCAATCGCAGTCGTCGTGGCGTTCCTGACCGGGTTCTCGTGGGTCGACTCTACCCACGCTGGGAACGGCCCCCGTTCATCGGCGAGTTGTTTGGACGCAACCCACGCTTCGTCGTGGACGAACTCCATCAGGTCGCTGGCGAACTCGACAGCCTCGTCAGAGTCGTAGGGGATTCCGACGTCGACGAGCATATCGTGGAACCCCATCACTCCGAGTCCTAGGCGACGAGTCTTCCGTACCATCGTTTCGATTTCTGGGATGGGAAACGACGACATCTCCAGAGCGTCGTCCAGGAGTCGGATTCCGAGGTGGACGGTTTCTCGCAGTTTTTCCCAGTCCACCTCACCACGTTCTGCGTGCTGACCGAGGTTGACCGACCCGAGGATACACGCCTCGTACGGGAGTTCTGGAACTTCCCCACAGGGGTTCGTCGCTTCGATTCTCCCGAGAGTGGGCACCGGGTTATCTTCGTTGATCCGGTCGAGGAACAACATCCCTGGGTCACCGCTCTCCCACGCTGCCGCTGCTATCAGGCCCAAAATGACTTCTGGGTCCTCTTGCCGGACAACAGCACCGGTTCGTGGGTTAACCAGATTGTAGGCCGTGCCCGACTCCAGAGCCTCCCAAAACGTCTCGTCGGTCGCCACTGAGAGGTTAAAGTTGCGTAACACGCCTTCCTCCCGTTTGGCGGTGATGAACTCCTCGATGTCGGGGTGGCTAACGTCGAGGACACCCATGTTTGCACCACGTCTTCGACCACCCTGTTTGATCTGTTCGGTCGTCGAATCGAACACCTTCATGAAGCTCACGGGACCGGACGCCACGCCACCGCTTTTCATCACGACATCTCCTCTCGGTCGGAGGTTCGAGAAGGAAAACCCCGTTCCGCCACCACTCTGGTGAATGAGAGCGGTTTGTTTGACCGCGGTGAAGATGGACTCGAGCGAATCTTCGATTGGCAGCACGAAACAGGCAGCAAGTTGCTGGAGGTCGGTCCCAGCGTTCATCAGCGTCGGTGAGTTCGGGAGGAAGTCGAGCGAGCGCATCAACCGGTAGAACTGGGCTTCGGTTGCGTCCACGTCACCGCCGAACTGTGCTTCTGCCTCCGCGAGATTCGCAGCGACGCGATGGAATAGTTCGTCCGGCGTCTCGACGACGGCCCCTTGGCTGTCCCGTTTGAGATAGCGCCGATGGAGAACCGTCGTGGCGATGGGGCCGAGTGGACGCATACTATCTCTATGGCCCCGTTCTACTATGCTGTTTTGTGTACCAGCGTGGTTCGGGCCATTGAAACCCACCCTGCCGGTAGATGTCGAAGACTCCTTGTTCGATATCGTCTCGAATGATATCGACGGTCTCCTCGTCGAGAGTCACGAAGTGACAAAGTGGGTGGCCCTGGTACGCGACAGCGTTCTCTAAGACGCCGATGACGAGACCGGTCGATGGTGCACGAACCACTTCGACGTGGTCCTTAAAGTGGTCAGAGATGGTGAACAGTGGGTCTCCCTCTTCGACGAGCGGATGCGGACCCCACTCCATCTCGACGAGCCCAGCGGTTTCGGCACGGAGCCACGTCTTTTCTCTGTCGCGGGCGACCACACGCGTCCACCCCGGCCACGAGACGGGTCGGTCGGATAGCACCTCGTGTTCGGCAAGGACGCTCGCGACACAGTGTAGAGCCCGGTCTAGATGTGCTGTCTGGAAGCGATGGGCCCGCCCCATCTCTACCGTGACAGTCGGGATACCGTCCCTGCATGCGCTCCGCCTGAGTGTCCCAACCGAACCCTCCCCATCGAGTATGACGCTCGTACCGAACGCTCGGGCGACTCGTTCGACGGCCGGGTCACGCATGTCGGCGCGGACGTGGTACATTGTCGCTCGATTTCGCGTCGACGTGTGGAAGTCGAGGCCGAGGTCACACTTCGAGATGAACTCCTCGAATATCGTGTTCGCGAGTCGCTTCGCCATCGTACCGCGTGAATTTCCGGGAAAGGACCGGTTGAGGTCCTCGTCGTAGATGGGGACGTACCGCTGTTGGGCGAGGAACCCTGGGACGTTCAAGACGTGGAGACAGACGAGCGTCCCGTTGATCGCATCGGGGGCGTACTGACTCGCCACTTCCTGAACGATTTTGACACCGTTGAGTTCGTCACCGTGGACTGCGGCGGTGAGAAAGACCCGCGGTCCGTCTGACTCACCGTTAATGACCGTAACTGGAATCTCGATGGGGTCACCGTGATACGTCTCACTGCACTTGAAGCGGAACGTTCGCTTCTCGCCCGCTTCGACGGTCCGTCCACCGATGGAAATCGAATCTGCGGTCATCGCAACGCCTCCGTAGTGAGGGAGGTGAGCACGAACGTCGCGACGCTCGTTGCGTCCACACACGCGGCCCAACTCTGTTCACGTCTGCCGATGGCTGTCGTCGAGGTCAGTCGGCCCAAGTCCTGCGCCCCATCAACTTCGGCTGTCCCGGTGAATCCGCACCCACCGACTAGCAGGGTGTTCATGCCGAAAGGTCGACCCCTCTGAGTCGTCTGGCGTTCACCGCGACGATGATGGTCGACAGCGACATGAACACCGCGCCGATCGCCGGCGACAGAAGGATGCCGATGGGTGCGAGAATCCCCGCGGCCAGCGGGAGTGCGAAGACGTTGTACCCGGTTGCCCAGACGAGGTTCTCCTGCATCTTCCGGTAGCTTGCCTTCGAGAGGCGGACGAGGCGCACCACGTCCAGTGGGTTGTTATCGACGAGGATGATATCGCCGGACTCGATAGCGACGTCCGTCCCCGACCCGATTGCGATGCCGACGTCAGCACGAGTCAGCGCTGGTGCGTCGTTGACGCCGTCGCCGACCATCGCGACCCGTTTTCCTTCAGACTGGAGCTGTGCGACTTTCGTGTCTTTTTCTTCAGGGAGGACCTCTGCGAAGTACTGGTCTATCCCGAGTTCGTCAGCGACGGCACGAGCGACGTCTTCGGAGTCACCCGTCAACATCGCTACCTCGATGCCCATTTCGTGCAGTGCATCGATGGCTCGACGACTCTCGTCGCGGATGACGTCTGCGAGCGCGAACGCTGCAACGATTTCAGACTCGCCCCTGACGAGATAGACGACGGATTGAGCATTCGCACCCGCTTCATCTGCGAAGACAGCAACATCCGCTGAGCGCTCGATACCGAGCGTCTGGATGAGGTTTGGTCCACCGAGATGAACTGTCGAACCGTCCACAGTAGCTTTGACGCCACGGCCACGGAGGTTCTCGAAGTCCGAGACGCTCGTTCGTGAGACGCCACGTTCTTCAGCAGCGGTTCTGATTGCGCGTGCAATCATGTGTTCCGAGTCACCTTCGACACCAGAGGCGACTTCGAACACTCGTCGTTCGTCCCAGTCGCCCGCAATCTCGACGCTGACGACCCCCTGTTCACCTTTGGTGAGGGTGCCAGTCTTGTCGAACATCACGATGTCTAGGTTTCGGGCTTCCTCCATGGCGATTCGGTCGCGGATGAGCATTCCATTCTGGGCAGCAGTCGACGTGTTGATGGCGACGACCAGCGGGACTGCGAGCCCGAGTGCGTGAGGGCAGGCGATGACGAGGACGGTAACTGCACGTTCGAGAACGTTGATGTCGAACCCGATCGCGACGGTCCACGCGAGAGCCGTAATTCCCGCGACTGCGAGTGCGATGTAGAAGAGCCACCCAGCGGCTTTGTCAGCGAGTAACTGCGTTCGAGACTTCGACTGTTGGGCCTCCTCGACGAGACGCATGATTCCTGCCAAGGCCGTCTCGTCACCGGTCTTCGTCACGCGGACGCGAAGACTCCCGTCTTGATTGACTGTTCCAGCGATGACCGACTCACCGGGTTGCTTGTCGACCGGGCGTGACTCACCTGTAATCATCGACTCGTCTACTGACGAGTCTCCGTCGACGACTTCGCCGTCAGCGGGGACCGATGCACCTGGTCGGACAAGGACGACATCGGTCTCAGAAAGAGTAGAGACAGGAACTTCTTCAGTCTCCCCGCTCTCGGTGATGCGCTCCGCAGTATCTGGCATGAGTTTCGCCAACTCGTCGAGTGCACCCGACGCCTGTCGAACAGAGCGCATCTCCATCCAGTGGCCCAGCAGCATGATATCGATGAGGGTGACCAGTTCCCAGAAGAACGGCGTCGTCCCTTCGATGAACAGACTGGCCAGAGAGTAGACGAACGCGACAGTGATGGCCAGTGAGATGAGCATCATCATCCCCGGTTCACGGTTTTCGAGTTCCGTCCGAGCCATCGAGAGGAACGGGAGGCCACCGTATGCGAAGATAACTACCGAAAGAACTGGAGTAATCCAGGCGCTTCCTGGGAACGTGGGCGCGGTGTACCCGAAGACACCCTGAATGAACTCGCTGAAGAAGATGACTGGAATCGAGAGGACGAGCGACACCAAGAACCGCTGCCTGAACATCTGTTCGTGTCCGGTGTGGTCAGTATGAGACCTGTTGTGGTCGTGTACGTGGTCGTCGTGTGCGTGTCTCTCCGTCGAGTTCGAATGGTGTACGTGCCCAGCACCATCTTCGTGGGATTGCTCGGCACTCTCGTGGTGGTCTTCTCGTTTTGGCTGTCGTGACCCGTTCGAGTGACCGTGGTTGGCGCCGCTCATACATTGTCTATCGTTGTCTACCCACATGGAACTATCCGAACAGAGTGTTCGAACGATGGTTCGCATCGTATCCACGTACGATTCTGCGTATGAGAGATGATTGTTGCGGTGCGTAGCGTGTGCGCAAACTCTTGCTTCGAGACACAGTCAGAATGTTCGTTGGCCTGTTTTTAGCGTGGAACCTCCAAAAGGACGAGATGAACTGCCAATGGTCGTAGACGGCGTCGTCGGTGTTCCCGACGACAGTGGCTTATTTCAGGTCCTCTGCGTTGATGATTGTGTCGACGTTACTGGTGTTTGGCACATCAGCCCCAGCGCGTTTCTACGTCGATATCGTACGAGTCGACTTCCTCAGATTTGCCACCGACGTAGGCGATCTCGAAACGGAATCTCTCGCCTGGTGGTACTCCCATGGCTATGTCCATGCCGTCTCCTATCTGTGCTCCCGTTGAATCGAGAAAACGAACACGTACCAACATAGAGACTGTGCGGTCCGAAGTGTTCTCGACGGTGCCGACCACACCGTATCTGTCATCGGAATAGTCGTACTCTTCAACGACAGTCCATTTACTGTCTAGAATCTCAACACTCGGTTCGGGTGTCGGAGTTTCTGTAGCACCGGCTTCTTCCAACAATTCGATCTCGTAGACAGTTATATCAGGAATCGTTCGTTTGCTCCCAGCGACTGTCTCGTAGGTAATCAACCCGTTGAACCTGCCCCACATTTCTACAATATCATCCTCTAGAAAGCGCTCACCACTCCAGCGAATGAGTATGTCGTCGTCCCAGATATAATCGTCCGGTGTTACGTAAACCCGGAATTGGAAACCCCTGTCTTCGTCTCCGAGTACCTGTGTGATCTTTCCCTCAGGAAAATGGACCAATCTGCCCTCATACTGCTCACTGTTCCGCATCAGGTCCCTGTATGGGTATTCTTTAGCCTCTCGTTTGACCGTCGCAATATCAGGCTCATTCGTTGGCTGGGTGTTTCTATTCTCATCAGGCGCCCGTGTACTCGTCTGCTCGACAGGAGTCGGTGAGTTGTCCTCAGTTGCGGACCTTTGTGTACTCCCCTCGTCGGCAATGCACCCAGCAATACTCGACACACTCACCGCTAGAACTCCAGTCAGTATAGCTCGTCTCTTATACTGTCTCTTCTCCATACATGTTGGACGATTAACAAATATATAAACTACAAAGCTGGCTCTCAAAACCTGAGTAAAACGTTCTAGTGCCCCCGAGATGGAATGCTGAGTGTCTGAGTTGCCTCTATCGGACGTTCTTCTCATAAGAAGCAAGGCACTCGGTTCAGTTGTGGAGTCCAGTAGTAAAGCCAAGACTCGGAAAGCGACTCCCTGAACTCGAGGTGCTGTTCACCACCTCAGAAGATGGGTTCTGTTGCGTGCCTTCTCGACGACCTCGAGCTTGAACCAAACCTAATGGTGGGTCATTTGCACTCTGACTCGGTTTCTCCGGAAACGATAGTGTCTCGGATTTCGATATCAGTGGTTAGGTGGAAATCTACATTGAAAGAAAATCATTGATGATGGGATAATAAAAAGCAAACTGCGGCATCCAATCCCTATGATTCAACTACTGCTACAATCTTCTTCCGTCAGGGTTTTCACCTGGCTGCCATGTTTGTTTCTGCTCATAGTACCACCACTCAAATTCTCGCTCAATTTTATTCTCTAGTTCATTACCATACTTTTCGCGCGAAAAATCGTATCCCAGGTGTTCTCGAAATTGAAGAGCGAGAATTTGGTTCAATATGTAGGTTGAGCACTCACTTCCATGTCTCAATATGTCAATGCTATAATTCCGATCCAGCCACATATTGTGAGCGGATACATTTCTTACTTCTCGAATGAAATGTATTAATCTTCGTGTCTGAGCAGTAATTAAATCGTCATATTTTGCCCAATTAATGACTTTTGAAAAACTAATTTGATCACGGTTGAATTGCCCTTGCAGATTTGAGTTCTCATTTATGTACTGGTCAATGTTCACTTTTTCCAGCAAGTATTGGTGAAGGAATGCGCAAGCTCTGAGAACAACGTATTGGTGGTAAGCAAAATCCATTTTTGGATTTCCATGGAAAGACTGTTCTAATTGCGGGTATTTCTCTAATAAAACTTCTATGGCCTCTGGAATCGAATGTGCAATGGTGTCAAGTAAATATATTTCTGCAGTCTCAACAAAAAGAAGAAATATCCACTTGTCATAAAACTCTGACCTTTCATTAAAGCGCCACCATAGATATTTTAATGCAGTGTATCTTCCCTCTCTCTTCTGAATTTTTTGTATTGGTAGACGAATTTCATCAGTAGACAGCTCAAGAAAGTCTTGATACGTTCTGACATCTTGAGCAGAGTCTATATCTGACCTATCAAATGACTTGAAATAGAGGTCTGGAATAATACTAAGTAGCATCTCTTCCTCTTCATTGCCGAGTTTACGGTCGTCAGACACCATCTGCTGGAAGATATTTTCCTGCTCTGGATATCCGTCAAATATGTCCATTTATAATTCATTCACGAAACATGATAATATAGCTTTCCAGTAATAGCACTAACTTGGTGTACAAACACTTATTGTTTCAAATTTATACTTGGAGTTATATTACAGTAAATGTTGAAATTCAAAACCAACCAAGTGATTTTTTCCTAACCAAATCCATTTGTCTAAAAGCCATTGACAATTTTACTGACTATCTGTGAATGGTTTTCAATTAGTACTGGGTGAGTGCACTACTCTCAAATCCCAATGTTTGTCTGATTAGGAATTTGAAGCCAATATTTTGGCAGAAATAATTATGCTTGTGGTATGAGATTATAGTTAAATAGCATGGTTTCATTGATCCCCGAAGAGTTCGCAGTCACCTATAAATTTTCGAGACTATTCATCGAAAAAGCCACTTCTGAAGGACTTTCACAAAGGGATGTCGATGTTCTCAAGAATATCTCTCAAGATATTGCCAAACCAGTCTTACGAAATGAGGACAACGCCGACAGTACAATACTTGATGCCGACGCAATTAAACTTGGAATAGATCCTAATCTTCTCAGACTCGGGGCCGGAATTTCTGCTGGCGGCGTCACTGCGAGAGAAATTGGGACCGCTATCGTGAGTTTAGGAACTGACAATCATGCACAAGCAGAACTTGTTGAGCAACTTTTCGCGAAAGAGATCGCGCGCCATGTTGACGGTGAAGTAATCAAGGGTGGTTCAGGCGTATTTACTCCTGATGGGGGCGTTGACGCCGTCATCAAGACTGCAGACGGTAGACTGAAAATTCAAGTAAAAAACTTTGCTAACGCTGTTGGTGACGCCACGCTAAAAGAATACAGAGATATAGTAGACGTGTTTGCGTCCACAAATGGCTTTAAAAACGGTGCCGAACCCGCTGCGTACGGAATGGATGCATTCACCAAAAATGACTGGTCATGGGCGTCGAAAGCTGAACTCTATGGAAACCAATTTCTCCACGGTGTCCGACAAATTTTCGTCGGTATCTACAACGCTCTTCGACCATTCGCTGGCCATGTCAGATATATTTCGGCCCACATTGTAACTAAAACGACTGCTGCAGCTAGTTGGTTCATTGCACTCTCTATAGGCAAACAATTAGCGATCATTGCCGCCGTTCTTGCTCTTGCTATCGCAGTCTATTATGTCTATAAGAAGTATCGGGGTCAAAATCGTGATGACTCATCAACTGGAGTTGGGACACCATCGGTCTGACTATTTTCAACCCTATCAACGCGAAGGTGTCGAGAAATATTTTTGAATGATAGAAACAGAAAGGATAGACTGCTCCTACTTCATCCGTGTGTTCGAATAGAAGCACTCAACACGTCTATACTGGAGGTTGTAAGTCGACCCTTGCAACAATTCAGTATAGCAGAATATAGTATATGCAATCGTTGTTGTTCCGCTACGCCATTTTACTAATCGGCGTTGTGTAGCGTCCACTCCAGCACAAGCCAAAGTAGTAACTCAATGGGAGAAAGTCGGTGAGTAATAAAAATCGGCCACTTAGAATCACCACAACACGCAGCGAGCGGGTTACTCCCCGGTAAGCAGGCGTAAATCAGGAGTCCGACTCGCGTAGGGTTTGAGCGCTGAAGAGACGTCTTCAGATGACGAGTCGAGAGAACGTCGGTACAAGTGGTCACAGATGAGTCTCGACGAACTCGTCGGCGTCTCGAGTCGGCACGACTCACCAATGGTGCCCCCCGAAACCAGTCGAATAAACGGTTGGTAAAACCACAGTAACACGTTCAGTACGGCACGATTTGGGAGGCCCGTGAACCGACGAGACCTACAAGGACTCGAACGCTTCGACGGCGGCAGAAGCTACATCTACGTCTTCTTCGGCACTCCCACCTGAGACACCGACGGCTCCCACTACCGTTCCATCGACTTCGAGTGGAATCCCCCCACCGAACGTGATGATTCGGCCGTCGTTCGTATTACCGAGCCCATACAGAGACTCACCGGGTTGTGAGACTTCCCACACTGTCTCCGTGTCTAATTTGAGGGATACTGAGCTGTAGGCTTTGTTCTGTGCAATGTCGATACTGGCGAGGAGTGCATCGTCCATCCGATGGAATGCAACGAGGTTTGCACCGTCGTCCATTACTGCGATGCACATCGGTACGTCGATCTCCTTTGCTTTCTCTTCAGCAGCGTCTATGAGCTGTTTCGCCACGGCAAGCGTTACGTCAGTCATGTTTGGTACACAGTGTCAATGACAATCTATAATGATTTAAAAATATGTGTGGTCTGTCAGGACACAGAGTCCTCTGAGGAACTGCCGCTTCGACGCCCGCACACCATCGGCACGATGAGTGACAACACGAACTTCTTCACGCCGCGTCGAAGCAGGGATTTCGGCGACTGGAATATCTCCGGCTAGCATCGAATGCTATGGATTCGCTGTCGTCTTGTCTGAGTCCCCGTCACTTTCGGAGCGCCTGTCCTTTGCGTACCATCCATATTCCACACCTGAACAAGCCATAGTATTGAATAACCGGCGTACTGATCGCAGACATGAATCACCCGTCCGACGTCAATAGCTCAGTGAGAGACCAATCGGACACAAGCGAGTCGCCGGGAGAGCGCCGCTACAAGTGGTCCCAGATGAGTCTCGACGAACTCGTCGACGTCTACTAGCAAGATATTGCCCGAAGCGATATCGCGATGGGTTCGACGACGACAGAGACGTTCCATTCTAGAACTGGCTCACCGAACACGGATACAGTGGTATCGCGTACGCGCTCCGCGAGCATCACGACCTGACGCCAATCAGTTCTTCGTCGACGTCGTCGGTCTCGAAGACAGGAAATCTGAGGAGTGGGAGTGGAACGTCGACCACGACGCGACTGTGAACGCGCTCGAAGCGTATCTCACGTCGATAGAGGCTCGTGGTGGACGGGCAGAGAGTACCGTCGAAACCCACCGGACGAGGTTAGCGAAGTGGGTTCGGACGTATCGGGAACTGCATGGGACGGACGCGTTGCTTGAACCACTGTCCGAGTTAGGCCAACAACCGCGTGAGATAGAACTCTGTCTCGCCGCCCTCGACGTGTTCGACGAGGAAATATCGGCCGATCGGTCGAAGCTCGAGTACCTGCACGTCGCCAGAGGTGGTACGCGTTCGTGAAGCGCCGAAAGTACGTGAAGTACAACCCACTCTCAGAGGCGGTGAGGAGTTCGGTTGGGAAGCCAGCGAACCAGACCCACAGACATTGTCGGCGTCGCAAGTCCGTCGAATCTACAGCGAGGTGGACTCACCTGAATCGGAGTTACTGGTTGTTGCGCTCGCTGGGTGGGGGTTACGGCCTTCTGAGGTTGCTGCGTTGCACGTCGACCAGGTGGTCTTGAATGCTAAAGATCCACATCTGTCGTTCGGTGATGGGGAGCGGAAGAACCGCCTGGGTGAGGTGACACTGTTGTATGGCGTGGACGTCGTCGCTGACAGGATTGATGCGCTTTCTGACCGTGGAGACGTGGAACGGGTATCTGTTCTCGTCTCGCTCGTCTTCGACTGGCCACGTGTCAGTTAGTACGATACGTCGTCGGTTCAAACAGCTTGCTGCCAATGCTGGCGTGGTTGTCGATGGGGATACACCCACGCCGAAGATGGGACGACGATTCTGGTACTCAGCGTATCAGGAAGCTGTTGGAGAGGTTCTTGAGGGACTGGAGGGAGTTGCTGAAGATCAGGTGAGTTCGTCGACAGAGGTCGTGTTACGGAACTATCTGTCGAGGGAACAAGAGCGGAAGGCAAGGCGTAGACGGTTGTACGAGAAGTTTGAAGCTGCTTTCGATGGTGCTCTGGGATAATCGGATCCACAATGATTTAATTTGTTGGTCCGCATCCAATTGCATCCCAGACCAATAATAACGAAATCTTCCAATTTATAGACGGTAATTCCTCTTAGCTCGTATGGAACTGTTTAGGTGTCTAACCTCCTCAAACCAACGGACTACTGTAGAAAGCTACTTTAGGACAAATGTGAAACTTGTCACGTACCTAGTCACTATGTCTGGTTGTGAATTTTTTGATTCTAACGAATGGTATGAACTCGCATGGAAGCAAGTGAAAGGATGGAGTGCTTCAAAAGCGGCTTCCGAAATTGAGGACTCCAAGATATCTAATGAATATTGTGTCGGGGCGAATCAGTCAAAAGAGCCATTGACAGTCCAGACAATCATTAACACACATCCTTCGTTGTCAAAGCGTCTTATTGTTGACTCGTGGTGTGAGGCTCATGAAGTTCCAGATTATTGCCCCCGTGAATCAAAAGCCGATGGCCTTTGTGAACTTCACCATCCATCTGACACTCAGACTAGGGAGATGTTTTCAGGACTAGAAAAGCAAGATCCTGATCACCGAGTATTTACAGGCGTTAGTATACCACACTTGAATTTTGCTTCCAAAATCGTTTCTGGACCAACGAATCAACCTATCCACTTCTGTTTTGCTAAGTTTGGACGCCTCAACCTCTCGAAGTCTAAAATACACCCACAGCTTGATTTCAGATTCTGCCAGGTCGAAGACACGTTCATAACGACTGGTGCAGACCTATCTGGGCGCCTACTTCTTAGCCACGGCCATGTTCACGGATACACTAATTTGGATCACACGAATTTCCAGGGTGGCGTCAATTTTCGTAATACTAAGTTCACAGGGAAAGTTTCTGCCAATTATTTTTCTTCGATTCGAGGTTTTGAGTGCGTCAACGCCACATTCAGTTCAGAGATCAGCATCCGCGACTGTGAATTTAACAACGGGGCAACGTTCCAAGATTCGGATTTTAATGGGGTAGCTACCTTCGAATACTGCACTTTCGATGGTGGTGCGAGATTTAAACGCGTAACCTTTGATAAAAAAGCCATTTTTAGTGGTACTACGCTCAACCGGGGAGGGACTTTCGAAGGAGCAGATTTTAACTCTGAGCTTGAATTCAAATATTCGACATTCGCAGAGGGAGGCCGTCTTTCAAATATTACTGTAGCCAATCAGTGCACATTTAAAGGAACACGTTGGATGAGGGGAGGTACATTTGCAAATTCTCATTTTGGTTGTAAGGCAGAGTTCAATGACGTTATTTTTGACCAGACTGTCAATTTTACTGATACTGAGTTTAAGAGCGCCTATTTCAAGAGGGCAGGATTCAAACGAATTTCTAGATTTAACAATACTAACTTCCATGATGTGACATTTAAGGGAGCGTCATTCTCTGATGCACGTTTTATTAACACAATAGCCGAGGAAGTCATCGATTGTTCTGATACAACACTCCAAGCGGGGCGCTTTACAGATTCATCAAGTTGTTCAGTGTACTATAATTTCTCTGAAGCTACTCTTGGCGACGTCAAACTTGGGTTTGAATCTTCTCCGTTTACTCACTGTAAATTCTCACAGACTCGATTTAACGGATTTCAGTTTTCCATCAACGAACATATCTCTGCACTCCGTGATACGTGGGAGTTACACGACACCTCTGGATCACCATTTTCGGAAGATTGCTACGAGACAGTTGAGAATACATACTTAAAAGCAAAGAATGGTGCTCTAAATCTGGGGGAGAACAAACCAGCATCGGAATTTTTCCGGCAAGAAATGAAATTCCGACGGAAGTCACACTTCAAAGGGATATTTTCCAGTCGTGGAGTCAACAGGTTACGAGCGTTCTCGCGTTGGGTGATGAACTGGGGATATAACATCTCCTGTGGCTACGGAGAACGGCCGTTGTGGACAGTCTCTCTTTCAGGTGTGACAATCTTATTCTTCGCAATGTTTTTCAAGTTAGTTGGGGTTCGAATGCCAACACACCGAGACTATCTCTTAGTGAGCGTACAGTCATTTGTCGCGTTCATCATTGGTGACCTCCCTACAAGCGATAAGGCTTTACTTCGACCCATTGCGAGTGCAGAAGCACTTCTGGGCGCATTTGCAATTGGACTATTCATTTTCGCTTTGACCAGGTCGATCTCGAGAAATTAAGAACTACTTTTTGTCCCCTGAATATTCATCTTGAAAATACATTAAGCAAAGCATTGGTGACGACTTCTGGAAATTCTGCACGAATCCATTTTGGTTGCTCAATGTGGATCCCACCATTCCGACTCAACCAATTGACGAGATTTTCCTGGCTCATTCCATTCAACGAATCCGTCTCCTGATATAGCTCAACTTCGGTGTCGAGATTATGTTCGGAAACGCACTCTTCAATCGCTGTTTTGACCTGTCTTTTTATGTGGTCATCTGCTAACCCACCAACCGAGATGCTATTGTAGATATGCCCGTGTAAGGAAACCACATACCTGTAGTCTTGTTGTTGGACTGCACTTAGTTCAGGGAACGAACGGGGATCGATATCGTTGGTCGAAATATGCCACCGCGGAAACGCACTTCCAAATCCGTATGTGATCCAAGTGTCAAAGCCTGACTTGTCAATAAATACTTCCGCCTGTTTTGATGTCCCCTTCTCAATTACACCCCCATGAGGTGCAGTAATTAATATCTCATTTCTATCCTCTTTATTAATATGGCACTGCTCGATGAACTCTTCACATTCTGCGGCTTTTTCAGGAGTTTGTATCTGTGGATGTGGTCCAAGACACTCAATTTCTGCGTTTGAATACGTGGTGGCCTTATTTCCACAATACCGCTTAAGATTCCGGTGATGATTTGGCGGTATCCAAAGGATTTTACTGGACTCACTCACTTCACGCACTCCAGCAAGGGTAAACATTGACTGGTCAGTGCGGAGAGTCTCAGTCGCTGTAGGGTGATCTTTGATAAGCCGAACACGTATTTGTTCACCAATTTCTGCTGGCAGACAGTCGAAGAGTTCTGGAGAAACGTACACAAACTTCGACTTTTTTTTGTTTGTAAGTAAGCGGAACTCCACAAGCGGATTATCCATTAGAATACTGTTACACAAGGACCCAATTAAACAGCATCGGAGACTCTATTACAAACATCTTGGAAGCAACTGCTATCGGAATACAGGCTCAATATACGGGTCTGTGTTTGCGATAAACTGAGTTCCTATGAAAGGAGTGAACGATCCTTGTATTTGACTCAGAAGCTCACCGTTGAGTCCACAGGCTACACCACTTTTCCACCTAACCGAGGGTATCCGGACAAACCCATCCATCGAATTGCGGAAGCATAGAAACAAACACTCTGTCGACCAACGACACGACGTCCTCGGCCACCGAATGATTGCCTGTCCGACGAAGGGTTCCACGACGCAACAAGCCGGACGGCACTCCACGAGTCGGTCGTGGGTCCCTCAGTGGGTCAGCGGACGTGAATCGCTCCAGCCATACCCTGCGCTCGGTGTGGTGAACAGTAGTATCTGTAGGTCCCTTCGACGGTGAATTCGTACTCGTAGACGTAACCGGTGTCTTCGATCGTACCGTGGCCCCGCCACTCGCTATTCTCAGGGCGTTCGTCGACGACGACGTTGTGGCCTCCGTCACGCCAGACCCACTTGACGGTCGTTCCGGGTACGACGGCAACATCGAACGGTCGAAACACGGTTCCGGGACCGACGTCGACCGTGACGATGCCGGACTGCGGCGTCGCTGTCCGTGTGGCCGTCGTAGACTCAACTGGGGCTTCAGTCGTCTCACTCTCTGGAGTCGGAGGCGGAGTTCTGGCCGGCGTCGTCTCTTCGCTCCCAGTCGCATCTTCTCCGAGACAACCGGTGAGAGAGACTATCACAGCGGAGGTGAGAAACATTCGTCTGTTCATGGCCCCACTATTCATCGCCGCGAGAATATCCTGATAGTCCACAGAGGTTAGTGTGAGAGTCGGTTGCAGCGTCGTATAAATGTACGTTCACCGCGCCGATGCGTTTCCGGGGCATGCGGCTGCTGCTCTCGGCGTTTACGATTGGAGTGCGGAAAGACTCATCCGCGTGGTCAGTACGTTTGGAGAGTCGATTGGTGGACGACACCACTCGGTGTGCTCCCCCTGAATCACTGCGATAGACCGCTACGTTCATCATTTCTTGTCATCAAACAGCGTCAATGGTACTACGACGACGCTCACTTCTCGCGCTGGCCGCCGCAGGAGTGGGTGGAGCCCTCGCTGGTTGTACGGCGAGTCAGGGGTCCACAGAAAGTGAGGTGCCCACCGAAAACAAGGCATCTGAACCCACCGAGTCAACTCACACGAACGGACAGACGATGGCGACGTTGCGAACGACGAAAGGTGACATCGTAGTTGAGCTCTACGGTGACCGCGCCCCTCGAACGGTCGAGAACTTTATCGGCCTCGCTACTGGTTCGAAAACGTGGGTCGACCCCCAAACCGGTGAGTCTGTCGACGGCGAACCGCTCTACGAGGATATCCTCTTTCACCGTGTCATCGACGACTTCATGATCCAGACCGGTGACCCAACCGGAACCGGCCGTGGCGGCCCAGGTTACCAATTCGACGACGAATTCCACGAGGAGCTTCGACACGACGGCCCCGGTGTGGTTTCGATGGCCAACGCCGGTCCCGATACGAACGGCTCGCAGTTCTTTATCACGCTCGACGCACAGCCGCATCTCGACGGCCGACACGCGGTCTTCGGACAAGTCATCGAAGGGATGGCTGTCGTCGAAGCGATTGGAGCGGTCGAAACCGACGGCAACGACCGGCCGGTCAACGACATGATTTTGGAGTCTGTGACAATCGAGACTGCGTGAAGCTCCTTGGGAGTTAGCTCGGACGAACCCCTCGACGGGCATAATCGGCAGAAAATGGAATTTAATCGGGAGAGAACTCGGGTTACTCCACCGAAATCCACAGTCACAGTTTCAACCCTTGATTAACCGTTGCGAACAAACCTGGCACAGAAGCACCAACGATGAAACTCCAGAAAATCACCGCAATCGCCTTCGTAGTATTGATCGCTATGGCGGGTGTGACCGTCGCTTCGCCTGGGAACCCCCCGTCCGACCCTGTGACTGATGGTCCGGATAGCGAGATGAGCAACGAGGTCCCCGATAACCAGGTGGCCGGTGAGGGCTCCCCCGAACAAGTCCCCGACCACGTTTCCCAGATTCACGACCTGATTCGACAATTCCTCGACGGAGAGCTCGATGGGTCGCTTGGTGGTGCTGTCAGTGGTGTCACCACTAGTGATGATGCGGCCGCAGAGAATGCCCCGGACGCGACTGGTCAATCAGCATGATAGAACCGATGTCCGTTGGAAAACCGTTGTTCACGGGAGGATTCGACCCGCTCGAAGGGGTCATTGTGTTCGCAGTCAGTCTACTCATCGGTGGGGCTGCGATTCACATCGCTGCGAAGCACGTCGTTTACCGCGAAAAACCGGGGGGACTCTCATACGAACACGCTGTGGTGACGGCGCTCTTCGGAGCGGTTGCGTGGGCACTACTTGCCTGGATTCCACTGATTGGCTCACTGCTGGCGCTCGTCGGATGGGTCGGCGTGATTAGATGGCGTTACCCCGGTGGATGGAAGAAAGCAGGTGTCACCGGCGCGGCAGCGTGGGCAGCCGCCGTAGTCGTCTTGGCCGCCCTCGAACTGCTCGGTATCGGAGCGGTGTCGGCAGTCGGTGTCCCTGGGACGTGAGCGGTCTCATTCGAGTTCGACGTCGACATCGCAACCAGCCCGCCGGCCACGACGAGCACCACTCCATTGCTGAGGAGGTGTCCAGGACCGATGTGTGCATACACGCTCGTGACAAGCGGCCATGGGTGAGCGCTCAACGGCGCGGTGAGAACAGACAGATTGCGACCGAAACCTGCGAACACAGACACCCACGTTGCCACCAAGACACTGACCATCAAAACGAGTGTCTGCACGACAGGGTTCCGTACAATCGCCCCCACAAGTGTTTCGTCCGCCCCCAGTGGGGTTTGTTCACGACGGAACTGTACTCGTCTGCCATCAGAGAGAGTACTGCCTAGATTTGGATAAGTGTAGCTCAGGCACACCGCAATCTCCTACTTTCATCCCGAACCGTCGACTACATCCGGCGGTCGGTGTCGTTGCCAAACGAACGCTGCATCATGTAGTTTGAAAAGCAAAGCTGATTGGTGGTCAACTCGCGTACTGCGAAACTGTCGTGACCACTGATTTCGACGACTTTGACCACGAGTCACACATGAGAGTCGCCTTCGAATTGGCTCGGGAGGCAGCCGCCCGCGGCGACGAACCATTCGGTTCCGTCCTCGTTCTCGACGACACGATCGTCATGTCTGAGTCGAACCGAATCGAGACTGAGACAGATATTCGGTACCATCCCGAGCTCCACCTTGCGTATCGTGCGTGTCGAGAGTACGATTCGAAAACACGCGCAGAGATGGTGATGTACACGAGTACAGAACCGTGTCCGATGTGCTCGGGCGGAATGCTGACTGCAGGATTCAACAGCGTCGTCTACAGCGTCAGCAGTGACGAGATTGCCCGTATTACGGGGAGAGAATTGAGCGTCAACTCTACGGACGTTCTGGGCGGCGTCACCGACGTTGTCGGCCCTCTCTTGAACGATGAGGGGAGGCAGGTTCACGAGGAGTACGGGTGGGCGTGATATTTCCTTCTGAGTCAGCGTCCGGGTGTCAATTCGGACCGACGTGCTTCATTAGCAGGTATTGAATCACCGTGGTGACTCGCCTGAGAGGAGAACTGCGTTCTCTTGGAATGAGGTACTGAACATGCAAATCGTTGTTCTTGGTCGAGCAGGTCCTCAAATTCTCCTCATCGCTGCTTCGAACATTTTTGTGTCACAAGTACACATTGTACTCCCATGACACTCGTCCTGACCGACTCGGCCACCTCTTCATGGGGTTGTGATGACTGAGACGCCCGATGTTGTGGCGTCGTTAGAATCCACGGCACACAGGCTCGACGAGACACGTGCTGAAGTCGAAGCGTTCGGCAAAGAGGATCTCCAAACACTCGCTGACGCGCTCGAAGATGTCGACCGAATTCTCGGCCAGTACGAATCACGCGCGACCGACCGAGATGACCTCGAAGGGTACATCGAATTCCGAGACACACTCTCCAACACGCTCGACGAAATCCCTGTAGACGTCCCTCACAGTGAGGCATTCATCGAAGCCAACGAGGCCCTCACCACAGGCATCACATCTACGCTGTCTGCGAGTGATTTCGAACACGCTCGCACGATACTCGAACCTGCTCGTGAGAGCGCGTTGCTACTCGAGTCCTGGCAGAGTACACGCAAGGAGTACCGGACCGCACGGCGCGCTGTCGAGCAACGAAAATCCGAAATCGATGACCGAATCGACGAACTCCAAGATATCGTCACACTAGGTGAAGCAGACCTCGACGCCCCAACGGATACACTCGCAGACCCCATCGAAGCGTACAACGAAGCAGTAACGACGGCGTTTCACCAGTATCTCGACCAGACACCCGCTTGTGAGGTGCTCGGTCAGTTGGAGGCTACACGGTATTATCCACTCGTCGAGTTACCAACGCCACCCCAGCGCTTGCAGTCGTACCTCGAGACTGTCGACGTCGGGTCCGAATCAATCTCGAGACTTGTCGAGCTCGCAGAGTTTTCGCGGTCGAAACTCGACCACTATGTCGACGACTCAGAGGCGTTTTCGTCGGTTGTCGGGACAAATCGGACGTATCTCTCGCAGTTGGCTGAGGAGGCAGAAGCGCTCACAGTACCGTGGCCTCCTGAGCCCGCTCGAGAAGTCAAATGGCGAGCCCGAGAACTGGTTGCCGTAGTCGGTCGCTTCGCAGATGAAGCCACGGTGGTGCACGCCCGCAAACTGTACAGATTTGCTTCGAACGATCAAGATGAGTTCGACCGTCTACGGGCGACTGCTGTCGCCCGCCAACGACTCACTGAAGAACAGCGAACGCGACTCAAAAGCGGTGCAATCGAGGCTGAGATCGAACAGTTACGGACGGACGCTCGCGAACTGCAAGCGAGTTTAGAGCAACACGAACCACGCCACTGACCGTTCGGGTGTGGGTTGCAGAAGGTTCGAAGTAACGCTCAACCCACTGCACTACACAGAGAACACTGTATGTCGACGAACTCCCACTCCAGTATTCGCCTCGTCCGACACGCCACGCTCCTCGTGACAGTGGGTGAGACCACGTTCCTCGTTGACCCGATGTTGGCGTCTCCCGGTGCCAACCCACCGATACAGGACACACCGAACCAACGTGACAACCCACTCGTGCCGATGCCTGACGTCGGGTTGACGTACGACGCCGTCGTGGTTACACACCGTCACACTGACCACTTCGACGAGGCTGCGAAAGCGGCGCTCGACCCCGACGTTCCGTTGTTTTGTCAACCAGCGGACGAGGGGGCGTTCGTCGAAGACGGCTTTACAGATGTCCGTCCAATCGACGACGGAGCGGTATTCGACGGTATCACCATCCATCGAACGCCAGGCCGGCACGGACATGGCGAACTCGCCGAGAAGATGGCACCCGTTTCGGGATTCGTCTTCGAAGGTGACGAGACACTCTACATCGCAGGCGACACCATCTGGTACGACGAGATTGCAGAGACACTCGAACGCTTCGACCCCGATACTGTCGTCCTCAACGCCGGGGAAGCACGATTCGATTACGGCGAACCGATTACGATGGGAGTGGCAGACGTCACTGCGGTTCGGGAAGCGACAGACGCCCGAGTCGTCGCCGTCCACATGGAGGCCATCAATCACTGTTTGCTCACCCGCGACGAGTTACGAGCGAACACCGAGAACGTCCGCATCCCTGAAGACGGCGAACTAATTACGCTATAGAACGGCTGACGCACCAGATTAGCTTCGTCCCCACGCCTGGAGTCGTCTGAGGGGACGAGAACGTCCGTTCCTCGAACGTGGAAACACCGATTCGAAACTGGCGGTGACCCATGCCTCTCAGAGAGAGGTGTCACGGAGGTAACCACCTGACATCGCCGTCAGCGAGCGTTTAACACCCGGAACTCACTATTCACAAGTACCGCAACGACCCCACAAACCACACATGTCTCAACAAAAATCCGACTACATAGACGACGCCGAGATCGACGCTGACCTCGACCAAGTACCCGGTGACGAGGAAGTCGAAACAACCGTCGAAAATCTTGAAGCGAACGGGTTCGACGTCGTCGTCGTCGATACCGCGGACGAAGCACTCGAAACACTGCAATCACACATCCCAAGCGGCGTCTCCGTCATGAACGGGCACTCGACGACGCTGGAAGAGATTGGATTCGTAGAACACCTGAGTGAGGGGGATCACGACTGGGAGAGTCTGCCGGACCAGATCTGGAGCATCGACGACGACGCAGCGCGTCAGGCTGCCCGCCGCGAGTCCCAGACGGCCGATTATTTCCTCGGTGGAATCAACGCCATCGCGCAGACGGGTGAACTTGTCGCAGCAGACCTCTCAGGTAGTCGCATCGGTGCGTACCCCTTCGCTGCAAGCAACGTCGTCATCGTCAGCGGTATCAATAAAATCGTCCCAACGCTCGGCGACGCGCTCGACCGACTCGAATCAGTCGCGTATCCACTGGAAAACGAACGAGCGAAAGAAGCCTACGGCGTCGAATCCACGATTGCCAAGCAACTGATTTTCCGACGAGAAGTCGAAGAAGGTCGTACGACCGTCGTCCTCATCCGCGACCAATTGGGCTACTAATATCCTGAGCACGCTTCGAAGCGACTCTTTGAGAACCGCTTCGAAGCCCCCGAAGCATACGAACGGGTCGGCTCCCTCCTTCGTCGTTCCCAGGACGAAGCAACACCAGTCGACGTCGCCGAGTGGCTAACTCCAGAGAAGTTTTTCAGCAGTCGTCCCATACTGCTCTCTAATGGCTCACATCGACGTCGACGACCTCCTCCCTAATGACCGCGTGAAGCAATCTGTGTCTGCTAGAGAGGTGACACAGCTCACTCGTGGCGCGTCGAACCGCTACGCCGACGAAGGCGACACCTTCGAACTCGACGGTGAGACCTTCGAGATAGTCGGCGTTACGAAGCGGACACTCGGTGACTTTACCGACGCCGACGCCCGTAGAGAGGGGTCACCGTCGCTCGAAGCCTACAAACAGCGGATGGAGCGCGTCCATCCCGGACCGTTCGAATGGGACGACAGCGACGAAGTCATCACCTACAGATTCGAGCGGGACCAGCACCCGTGAACGAGGGCATGGACTTCGACAGAGAAGCGCGAAGAGGTTGGTACCGTGATAAGTGAACCACTCCCCGTCGAATACCTCTCACCACTCGCCACGCTCGTCGACGGGGTACTCGCACGCGTCGGGTACGAGATGACCGCTGCCACCGAAGTCATCGACGACGCTGTCCCCGGTTACGGCGGCCTGTTCGACCCTTCGACCACGTCGACAGAGTTGCGGGAAGCGCTCGAAGCCCTCTTGGCATCGGACCTCGCTCGACCGCCCATCCTCGAACCGGCAGGTGATTCGTTCGTCCTCTACGTCGACGGGAGTTCTCGCGGTAATCCCGGCCCTGCGGGTGCGGGTGCTGTTATCATGGACGCAGAGGAAAACGAACTCGCCCGTCTCGGTCGCCCCGTCGGTTCTCGGACGGGAAACAACACGGCCGAGTACGTCGCGCTCCAACTCGGCCTGTCGGAACTGCTCACTCGTTACGAAGCTCGCGAGTTAGAGGTGCGTATCGACTCGATGACCGTCATCCGCGACGTCTGGAAGGGTAACGACCCGACGGAATCGGGCGTCGAGACGTATAGCGAGGCTATCGCAACGGCACTGTCGACCTTTCCAGAACACCGGTACACGCACCTGGCAGACAGTGACCCGAATCCTGCCGACGCATTGGCGACAGTCGGCGCCGACATCGCAGCTTTCGGCCCCTAGGATGTGCTCGCGCAAGGAGAGACGAACACGGCGTATCATCTCACATCGACCAAATCCGCCGATGTTTTCACTCGCGTCGAGAACCGTCTACTATGGAGATTGTAGTCACGGGTGGGCGTGGACAGACAGGTCGGTGGGTCGTCGACCGACTCACCAAAGACCACACCGTCACCTGCCTCGACCTCGAACATCCAGGCAACAACGGACACCCAGAGGTCGAGTATCGGGCGGTAGACCTCACGGACTACGGAAGCGTCTTCGACGCTCTCACCACCCTCGAACCAGACGCTGTCGTCCACTGGGCGGCGATTCCGGCCGCAGGAATCAAACCAGGAGTCGACACCTACCGAAACAACACACTGTCCGCACACAGTGTCCTGACTGCCGCCGGGCGTGTCGGAGCGCGTGTCGTCCAAGCGTCCTCAGACGGCGCGTACGGGTTCTTCTTCGCCGACGAGACACCGGTTCCGGACGAACTCCCGATACCCGAGACTCACGCACTTCGACCGGAAGACGACTACGGCCTCTCGAAAGTCGTGACCGAAGAGATCGGAAAGACGATTGCGCGACGTGACGACGTCTCGGTAGCGTCGATTCGTCCGTCGTGGATTCAAATCCCCGGTGAGTACCCGTGCCGTGACGACGCGTACACCTCGAACCTCGACGCCGGCGCAGGAAACTACTGGTCGTACGTCGACGTCCGCGACGTCGCCGACCTCGTGGACGCCGCGCTGACGAGTGACTTGACTGGGCACGAAGCGTTCAATTGTGTCGCTCAGGACAACGCACTCGGTCGGCCACTCCGCGAACTGATGACCGAACACTACGGGGCGCTCCCAGAGAACTGTTCTGTCGAAGGAGACGCGTCCGCCTACGATACCACGAAAGCCACCAGGCTCCTCGGTTGGGAACCGACACGCTCGTGGCGAACTGCCGCCTCCGAGACGATTCCGACGCCGCAAATCTGAGACCGCCACCGAGCGTGGTCTGTGCGTTAGTTGTCGAACGGTTAGTTGTCGAACGCGTCGACGATTTTCTGGTCGCGCTGCAACGCCGCTTCGACTTTTGGGCTTCGTGGCTCGACGACGAGCTCTTCGTGCTGCCAGTGTCGGCCATCTTTCCCGTTCCAGACGCCGTACAGTGTCGCACCGGGCAGTTTGAGCACGCCGAATCGGATAGTCAGGTAGTAGACGAGGTCCGCGATGTCGTCCCACGACGCCGTCGTCTTTCGAGGGAGTGTTCGCGGGAAGTCGACGTGTTGTGCAGGTACAGCAGCGTCAGACGCGAGGTCGATGAACCCGAAGTCGTTACTGAACAACACCACGTCCTTCCGGCTTTCCGACGCGAACGCTCGGTAGGCCTCGACGATGTTTTCGTCGCCCGTCTCACAGTCTACCAAATCCACGTTCCGGTCGGCCATGAGTCGTCGGAACTCGTACAGACCGAGGAATCCTTCTCGGTTGTTCCCTGCCGGTTGATTGTCGACTCGTTCGAACTCTTCGCCGAACGCGTTCACGAGTGAGGCCGTCTGATACTGATTGTAGTGCCAGTCGAGTTCCTCTTTGACGCCGGTCGCGAGTGCGTATCCGTTCGTCGGTGACCTGTCAGCGTCGTCGGTTCCTCCGGTCACGTGGTCGATTCCGAGTACCGAACCCATATCCCACGGCATGATGTTCGCGTCGATTCCGGCGATGACCGGTGGATGTCCCGCTTCTAAATCTCGGTAGCCGTGGCGGTGTAC
This sequence comes from Haloferax marinum, assembly GCF_009674625.1. Lineage (GTDB taxonomy): Archaea > Halobacteriota > Halobacteria > Halobacteriales > Haloferacaceae > Haloferax > Haloferax marinum. The sequence continues at coordinate 137,930 of NZ_WKJQ01000003.1, forward strand.
GAACTCGGTTACTTCGTCACGATTCGAAATATCCAGCACACCGCTGGCCACGAGTGACCGAACGTACGCGCTGTCGTCCGGTAAGTCGTCGTGAGCGTCCGGTCCGTACTCTCGTTGAATCACGCCGCGTGTGTCTACGTACTCAGAGAGTGATTGTGTGAACCGAACCGTACTCTCGAACGGGTCTGCGAGTCGAACACGAAGCAGTTCGCCGACGTCGCCACACGGGTGTTTCACCGTGATTCGGTGCTTTCCAGTTTCGTGCAGCGCGTTCAACAGGAGCGTCACGTGCCGCCGAGCAAGAATCATGCAAACACCTCAGCGAAGTCGTACAGCGTCGTCCCGGTTCGTGGCACGTCGGCGTATATTCGGCCGAACAAACTGGCAGAATCGACGTACAAGTACGACACGCGGTCGGCACCGAACCGAATCCCTGCTTGGAACGCAATCGCGGACATAAACTTTCGACCTGGTGTGATGTCGACGACGACTTCTCCGTCATCGGCACGAGCGGCCTCGATTGCGGCCTCGAAATGCCCGACGATAGCGCGGAACTCCGTCTCACTATCTAACTCCGTGTACTCGATATTTGGTGTCTCCCCGCCGTAGGCCTCTACGATTACTTCTATCAACTCCGTAATGCGGTCGAACTGGTCTGCGACCCCTGGGTTCCCGAGCAGGTACACGTGGTCAGGAACGAATCCCCACTCCGAACACGCCGCTGCAAGTGGATTTACCACTGCTTCGGGATTCGTGCTTCCAGTCGTCACCCAATAGTTTGCTGTCACCGTCGCCACCACACACTCTCGTGGCGGGAGTTCGCACGTCGACCCATCAGAATAGACGTGGACGCCGAATCACGCACCCGACCAGGAACGTCTGTGAGACCGTACATACAAACACCGACAATGTCAGTCCAGAATTAGTTTTCCCCGAGACGTATCTAAACAGTACCGCCAACCGCTCCGAGGTAGTCGTCGTCGAACGGCGAGAAACTCAGAAACGGAGTTCCAAACTGTCCCTCGTCACGAGTAGAAGACGACGGGCCGGCGGTCGCCGCCGTAGTCTTCGTCGGGCAGATACTCGCGGAGGGCGTCGTGGTTGTCTTCGCCGAGAAGTTGGTCGAGAACGTCGATAGCGGACGCTCGAAGGAGGGGCATGTTGTCGTTCCCGCAGTTTTCGTCGAAGGTACAGGCGGGACAGCCGTTTGGTTGGCCGCATCGACAGTCACGGAGTTGGTCACGGGCGCGTTCGGCGAGGGCTTCGAAGTTGTCGTAAATCGCGTGGGCGAAGCCGAGTCCGCCATCGATACCGTCGTAGATGAACCAGCCAGAGGAAGTACGGCCAGTGAGTTCGTGAGTGCGCTGTTGCAGAGCGTGTGTGGCGGCTTCGAACGAGTCGGATATCGAGTCGGCGATGTCGTCGTACTCAGGGTGAGAGTAGTGGGTGTCCATGACGAGCGTCGCGAGTCCCCCGAGGTCGTTTTTGTCGACCCGGAGTTCGAGCGGTGCGGTCTGAATCGTGGCGTGTTCGGCGGCGTGCAACCCCGCGACGTAGCCGAGATGTGCGATGTCGGCATCTTCTGGGTCGACACCGGTTTCGACACCGTACTCGCTGTATTTCCGGACGAGCGCGTCTTCGACCACCTCGGGAACTTCGACCCAACACAACTGCGTGTCCATGAGAATCGGCGGTAAGCCCGTCGGGATTGCTTGGCGCTTCGGGTCGCCATTACCGATGTACAGCTGGTCGTACGCGTGATAGTGGACGAGGACCGTCCCACGGCCAAAGTGCAGCGTGAACCCGTTGACTTCGCGGGATTTTTCGGACACTGCGTCGAGGACGTTGACCTTGCTTTGGGTCCGGGTGTAGTAGTTGCAATCGACCGGTTTGAGTTCGACGATGGGTTGTGGGCGGTCTTCGTCGACGGATACGACTTCGAACTGCTGGCCTTCGTGGAGTCTGACTGCACCTTCGTGGTAGTCACGGTACGCCCGCGTGCGGTCGATTGGTTCGACGTCGAGGCCGTCTGACAGTCCCCACTTGTCGCGGTCGACGTCGGAAGCGAGCGTGAGTCGATACTCGGTGTCGTCCGTGCCGTAGAGGTTGATGCGTGTCTGCGGTCGACTAGGGCCGGCGTAGTGGGTTGCGGCGTCGAGGTAGCCGTCGATGAATCCTGCTTCACGCCACATTTTCACGGCGGCTCTGAGGCGGTCTTCCTCTGCGAACGTCCCGACGTCCGTTTCGTCGAGTGCGATTTCGTCCGACGCGGCCAAGACGTGCATGGCGAAGACGGCGTTGTTCGACGTGTCGACGACCGCGTCTTCGACGTCGTTTTCCAGAAGGTACTCAGGATGGTCGATGACGTACTGGTCGAGCGTTCGGTGGTCGCCGACGAGGACAGCGAGGCTTCGGCTTGCTTCGCGGCCGGCCCGGCCGATACGTTGCCAGAAGGATTGCCGTTGCCCTGGGTATCCCATGAGGACGGTCGCGTCCAAACTCCCGATATCGATGCCGAGTTCGAGGGCAGAAGTCGTGGCGAGTCCGGTCAACAACCCGGTCTTGAACCGGTGTTCACGAGAGTGACGAGTGGTGCGGCCGAGTCCAGCGTTGTACGCTTCTCGGTCGGTGGTGGTCGTCCTCCCGTACGCTCGCGGGTTGTTCCGGCGGTGTTCGTCTGCGCGTTGAATACTGAGTTCGGTGAGTTTCCGACTATCGCAGAACAGTAACGTCCGGATATCGTTCGACGTCAGGTGGTCGAACACCTTCGGGGCTTCGACGCTCGCCGGGACACGTTCGGAGATGCGCTCGCCGTCGGTGTCCGGGGACGCTCCCTCGATGTCGTCTTCGATGTCGAACGACGCTTCGCCTGGGGTCGGGTCGTTGGTTCTGTCTCGCGGCGGTGGGTTCCAGAGGACGACGTCACGGGGGCCGTGTGGTGAGCCATCGTCGTCGATAACCGTCACCGGTTCGTCGATGAGTTCTTCAGAGTGGCTCTTCGGATTTCCGATGGTCGCAGACGTGAGGACGTACTGTGGGTCACCGCCCCAGTAGTCGACGACACGCTTCAGTCGGCGAAGAATCCACGCGACGTGCATGCCTTCGATACCGGTGTAGGTGTGTGATTCGTCGATGGCGACGAGGTCTAACGCGCTGTAGAACCGACTCCACTTGTCGTGGTGTTCGAGGTATATGTTGAGGCCAGCAAAGTTCGTGAGGATGACGTCGGCACGTTCCCGAATCTCGCGTCGGTTTCCGGTCGTATCGCCGTCGTAAATCTGTACGCGGATGTCGAGACCGAGGTCGTCGTACAGAGTGGTCAGTGACTCGTGCTGGTCTTTCGTCAACGCCTTCATCGGGTATACGCACAGTGTGGTCGACGTCTCGTTTTGCTCGGTCGCACGGGTTCCGTCAGGGTTGAGGACGCCTGCGTCGAGGAGGTTCCGTGCGATTTGCAGTCCGTAAATGTGCGTCTTCCCGCTCGACGTAGACGTCGTGACGGCGACGTTGTCTCCGGCTTTCAGTGCGGTGAGCGCCTCGGCTTGGTGACTGAACAAGTCGAACGGATACGGGTCGGCCAGCGTCGGGCGAAGGACGTCGCTCGTCGAGACGGTCTTCGCCGCCCGTGCGGGAAGTTCGATAGTTTCGATGTAGTCCGAGTTTCGAGAGACGTCAGGCCGAGGGAACGAGTCGATGATACTGTCTGTGTCGATGTCGACGTTCGTGTCGGGTGGGGTTGGATTTTCACTCATCGTTAGAAGTCGGTGAGACCGGCTTGCTGGCCTGCTGCACCACCGCTACCGCTGTCAGTCGTATCTCTCCGAGGCGCGTCGGTGATGGCTTCGTAGACGTGCCAGAGGGCACGGCAGTCGTCTTCACAGTACGCTTCGTGACGGTCCCACTCAGGTTCGCTGTGTGGCCTGTCTGGATTCCGCATGAACTCTTGATACGCCGCCGCAGTTTGTGCACCAGTTAGCCCAGTTCCTGCGGATTCGTACCCGAGCGCGCGAGCAACGTGGTCCAGTTTGTTCGTCCGTCCAGGAAGCAAGGCGTTTCCATCGCGGACGGCCCACTTGTACAGGTCGTAGGTCCAGATATCGTCCCACGCAGTCGTGTACTCGGGGAGATACTGTTCGAGGAACTCCGTGATGTACAGATAGTCGAACCCGTACCCGTTCCACGTGATGACGGTTCTGTCACTGTGGTTGGCGACGAGCCACGTGATGAACGCTTCGAGAACTGGCTTTGGGTTCTTCGGATGTCGCTTTTCGACGAACGCTTGGTACTGGTCTGTCGCTGGGTCGTAGACACCGAACTGCCAGATAATCGTGGGTGAGAGGCCGTCGGTTTCGATGTCGAGACACAGCGGCGGGCGGTCGTCCCGAGTTTTGACCGGGGTCTTGTTCGTGAGGACGAGTGGGTCACCGGACTCGACGACATCGGCGTGGGCGTGAATCTTCTCGGCGGTCGACCGCCCGATTCCAGGTAACTGAGCCAGTTCGGTGACGGCGAGGTTACGAACGTCGTCCATGGTTCGACAGCCACGTTTTTGGAGTCGCTTCGCGGTTGCTCTTCCGACGCCGTTCAGCGCTCTGAGACCGAACTGGCTCGGGGAAACAGCTTGTGCGGCAACGTCTCCTTGTGACGTGCACGTGTACTGTGCGAACTGTGAGTCGCCGCGTTCGGTCGCACCCAACCCTGCGATTGGGACGCGAACCGTGGTGTGTTTGTACGGGAGTTCCCACTCGTGATGGTAGTCTGCAGGTTGGCCACCCGCGAAGACTGTGACCGGTTCGGGGAGGGTCACACTGATTGCTGCCAGCTCTTCTCCGCTGGGGAGCGTGGTAGTGAGATTCGTCGGGTCCCACTCGACGGAGACAGACGGGATGACGAGAAACGTCGCCGCCCCGCTCCCCGTCTGTCGTTCTCCCGTGGTCAATTCCGAGTGAAGTTGTGGGAGGACGTCCCGACTCTGTACTGCCACGATGTCGATCGTCTCGGCAGGTGGAGCGACGTTTGGCGCTTCGTGTACACCTGCGTCGGCAGCGTATCGGTAGTGCTGAACACGGTCAGCGTCTTGTCCAAGCTGCGGGTGGACGACTGGAGTGGCCGGTGCGGCGTCACGGACTGCTGCGTGAGCTCTTGCATTGCGAGGACCTGGGACCGTGACGATATCCGGCGCGAAGTACTGAATCACGTCGGAGACAGCGGACTGAGGGACGCGCTCTAGCGTAGTTGCTGGCAACGTAACCATCCCAACAGAGTCGTCTGCCGCCATTACTGAGTACTCGTTCTTGGTCGATCCGTATAAAAATGTCTCAGGCTCGGTGAAAGTGAAGCCGGTGTCGACAGTGTTGTTGGATGTTGGGTGTCGGGTATTGGCTGGTGGGTGTTGGGTGTCGGATAGTGGGCAGTAGATGTTGAGCGCTGGACGAGAGGGTGAGAGGTGTACTCCCAAACTCGACTGCACTGAACGAGTGTCTGTTCTCGCCGTGCCCGTGAGTGTGAGTTCCGAGTCGAAACTCAGTTGAGTTCGTCTACCGCCGACTGGATGGTCTCTCCGGTACTCTCAGACCACTTTCGCCAGTGCGTCCATCACGCGGTCGACTTTCTGAATATCTGCATTGTAGCCCATGTGACCCACACGGAGAATATCGTCGGCAAGGTCAGCGAGCCCGGTCGAGAGGACGATGTCGTGTTCTTCTTCGAGTTCTCGCTGGACCGCCTTCGCCTGGCCAGGCAGGTGGAACGCCGTCACCGTCGGGGCACTCCGTTCAGCGTCGGGATACAGGTCTATACCCAACTCAGCGCCGCGTTCTCGGCAGTGTGCAGCGGCCTCTTCGTGACGTTCGTAGACAGCGTCCAACCCCTCGTCGAGAACCATCGACAGTGACTCGTCGAGCGCGGCGATGTTAGCCACGAGATGCGTGTACGGGAACATCTCACTCGTATCTCTCCACGGAAGGAGGTTCGTGTAGAGTGATTTGGGGTCTCGCTCTTCTGCAACGTCCCAGGCACGGTCACTGACAGCAACCGTCGTCAGTCCCGGTGGGGAACTGAACGCTTTCTGCGACGCACCGAGGTTGATGTCGATGTACTCGCTGGGGACAGGGGTGCCACCGAGCGACGAGACAGCGTCGACGACGGTCAACACGTCGTGGTCGTGGAGCAGTTCGAGGATCGGTGCGATGTCGTTGAGTGTTCCAGTCGGGGTCTCACAGTGGACCATCGTCGCAACTTTGTAGTCACTGCTGTCGAGTGCTGCTTCGATTCTCTCAACGTCGAGTGGTTCAGAGTAATCGCCACTGACGAGCGTCGGGTTACCACCGTAGTTTTCGACAAAGTCGGCGAATCCGTCACCGTAGAGTCCGTTCGAGAGACAGAGTACCTCGTCACCTGGGGCGACAGTCGAGGCGATGGCCGCTTCGAGGCCGAGAATTCCCTCACCTCCCATGACGATGACGTCGTCTTCGGTGTCGTAGACGCGCTGGAGTTTCGAACAAACGTCGTCGTACATGTCGAAGAACGATTGCTCGACGTCGGGGTTCGGCATCGAGTCGCTCATTCGGTTGCGGACCCGCGGTGGAACCGCCGTCGGGCCTGGAGTCATCTGCATAGACGTCCGTTACGAGGGAACGAATTTAGCCATATGGGGTTCGGTCGAGGCGCTTCCGAACGGGAAGACACAAGAGCGAACCGACAGAGGTGAGGACATGAGCAAACTCTCGCCCGCGGACCTCGACCGCTACATCTTCTCGCGGACGGGTGCGGCTAACGACGGCCTGCTCGTCGGCGCTGGCTACGGCGAAGACGCCGCTGCCATCGCAACCGAAGACGGAACGATGGTCGTCAGTAGCGACCCCATCTCACTCGCTGCCGAACGAATCGGTACCCTCGGAGTCGCGATCGCGAGCAACGACGTCGCCGCCTGTGGTGGCATGCCCGAATGGCTCGTGAGTACCATCCTGCTCCCTGAAGCGGACGTCGAACTACTCGACGAAATCACCGCACAACTCGACGCCGAAGCGAACCGATTAGGAATTACTATCGTCGGTGGTCACACGGAGACGGTCGCGGGGCTTTCTCGACCGCTTCTTTCGCTCACGTGCATGGGGCCGGCAGACCGATACGTCCCGACGTCGGGGGCAGAACCCGGTGACGAAGTGATTCTCACGAAAGGAGCAGGCATCGAAGGAACCGCCGTTCTCGCGACGGATTTCACCACAGACCTCGACGCGGCCGGCGTCGATACCGAGACAGTTGGCCGTGCCGTCGGCTACTTCGACGATATCAGCGTTCTTCCCGAGTCGGTCGTCCTCTCACCCGTCGCTACCGCGATGCACGACCCGACTGAAGGGGGTGTCCTCAACGGACTGGTCGAACTTGCGTGTGCGTCAGACGTCCACATCGACGTATCTGAAGGAGATGTCCCGGTTCGTCCCGAGACGAACACGCTCTGCGCGGCGATGGGTGTCGACCCACTCCGAATTCTTGGGTCGGGTGCGCTGCTCGCGACAGTCCCCCGTGATGAGGTCGCGTCGACACTCGAAGCACTCGACGCAGAAAATATCGACTCGACAGTCGTCGCGACTGTCGAAGAAGCAACTGACGAGGACGACGTTGGTGTCGTCTACGAGGGTGGACACTACACTGACGGCGTCGAAGACGACATGTACGACCTCTGGGACTGAATCGGTGACTATCGTGAGAGGTGGGTTTCGCAGCGTTTCGACCGAGTAAGCTGTGCTGAGAGGATTTCTGAGTATGCCGATTGGTGGGTCTCCACTGCATATGTAAAATACACAATCATTCTGCATACGTCGTTGTCCGTGGGAGACAACGAGGATTAGTAGATATTGACAGTTCTGTCGGCGATGCGCGATATATCGCATTTCGCTATATCAATAATCAGAGCTTGGTCCGCCACAACCTCGGAGGATGGAACTGTTGCGTGCCTTCTATTCAAGCACAACAACGGAGAAATAGGTGCAGTCTATCGGTTTTGATTTCATATCACTCAGAAAACCTTTCCACGCTTTCTCACCGTGACGAACTCGGAAATCACGAGACGAGGGCCTAATCAAACACAAACCATGTGAAAATAAGACACGCAACAGTTCCATCCTCCGAAGTTGTGACGAACTTCCGGAACCACGCGAACCCCTGCCGATACCTGACGAAGATGAACTCGAAATCGGAGAGCCCTACTCTGGGCCAAGAAACGGATATCAGTTCAGTGTCGACCACGAAGGGTCTCCGTTCGAAAAGACTAGTGGTGGACGGAAGTTCATCACGACAGACTCGGTCCGGCAGGTTGCCAAGTTCGTCTCTGAACTCAAAGGGGGAGGTGCTGTGACAGTCAACGAAGCACACCACGCAATCGCGTACGAAGATGGCAACCCAATCTTCGCAGGTGTCGTCGACGAACCGAGTTTGTGGGAGTACAAAGAGAACGACGGAGAGGGAAGTCTCGTGAGCGACCCTGACGATTACGAAGACCTATTCGGATAATCACCCAGGGGCGTTGATTCAGGCTTGTGTGCCTGGACCGGATTTACTCATCTCTCCGACGATGTTGTTCAACCGCGTCGTCACCTCACCCTGAATATCGTCGAGACTTTCCTCGATACCATTTGCACTCTTCCTGATGCTGCTACACTTCCGTTTCACGTTCGTGAACTTGCTGACCGAGTCTTCGATCTCTTCGACCTGTGTTCTCACGAACTCGGGGTCGACGTCGTCGCCAGCGTCGAGGTGAGACTGGACGGCTCGCATCTCTGCCCAATTGAACCCGATATTGAGGAGCCGAGAGTCGACATCGTCGTCTTCGTCGGCGCTCAGAGCGACAGAGAGGAATTCACCATCGAACTCTCGGAAGTAGCCCACCTTGTTTGGAACGTAGCTTTCGCACTCGCTGACGAAGATTCCGTAGTCTGCATCGCGGTTCTCGATGGCTTCTCGCATCTCTTCTTTGATGCGTGGTTGCGTGTAGTTCTGCTCACTTTTTGCCTCGACGACGATCCGCTGATTAGTCGGACCGAGAGTCACGACGAAGTCGCCGACCTTGCTCTCTGCGAGTTCTCCGACGGCCTCACCAGTTCGGTCGAACGAGTGACTGGATCCGTACACGAGGTCAGTCAGGAACTGAGCGACAGTATCTTCGAAGACGTGACCCTTCTCAGTCGTTCGTTGTCGGACCTCTTTTCTCCCTTTTTCGACTTGGAGTTGCTTCGAAAGTTCGCGTATCTCCCCACGGAGGGCTTCACGAAGTCGGTTCGTCGGTGTTCCCTCCCTATCAGGGTCGAGTGCGTCCTGAATTCGTTCGCCATCCTCTCCGAGCTCTTCGTCGAGTCGTCTCGCGAAGAGTCCTTCCTCACCGAAGACGTCGTCGAGTTCTCGGTTGAGCCTACCCTCGGGACCGAGGTGCCGATCGAGAATCGAAGAGACTTCTCCGTCGTCACCGAACCGGCGGTCGAGTTCCTCTCTGACGTCATCGATTTCGGCTTCGAAGCCCGAACGCATCTGCTCGAACTCGTGTTTCACGTGTTCGACCTGCTTCGACGTTTCTGCGAGCGAGAGTGTCGCAGTGCCGATTCGCAATGCCTGATGGAAGGCCTCCTCACGGTTTGCAGCGTCGTGTTCTCCGAGGTACTCGGCTAGCTCGTGATCTTCGATCGTAAGGTCGTCGATCCGAACGGTACCGTCCTGTTCATCGAGGTGTATCTTTGATGTCATGGTTGTTGGAGAGTTGGCTTATCGGTGGCTAGTTCTCTTCGTCACTGAGTGCCCAGAGGATCGCCGCGTCGGCGAAGTCACCGCGAGTATCGAAGCCGTACCTGTCGTTGGCGACCGCCGCTTCGATCAGTCGCTCGTCGACCTGATGGTCGGAAAGGGAGACTTCGGTCCCAGCAGTGGCACCAAGTAGGTCTGTGAGCGCTGTCCGAACGAACGACGACAGTGAGTCGTGTCCGTCGTCTTCGACGACGCTGTCGAGCGCATTCGTTAGCCGAGTACCTGCCGTCACGTCGAATCCGAGACTCCCGACCGTCCCCGCTGGTGGTTCTCCTGTCCGGAGCAATGCTTCGAGGTACGCTTGAATGGATTCAGCGACGAAAGCGTCGGTGGAACCGACACCACCCTCACGTTCGACCAGCGCGAGGAGAAGCGGGTCGATTTCGAGACTGAATTGTTCAGCGTCGACGTTCTGTTCCTTTTCAACGGACCGGTTCTCGTCGACTGTGTCGGTTGTCACTCGTGTGTCCGCTTCGGGAGTTGTGTCGGTATCGCGAGTCGTGGCGGGTTCTTCGACGTCTGCGTCCTCGGTCTCGGTCTCGGTCTCGGTGGTTGACGCCGAATCGCTCTCTGTTGTTTGGCTCTTCTGGTCGTGAGCTTCGGGCTCTGAGCCCTCTTGATGCGTCTCTGTGTCAGAACTCTGTGCGGCCTCTTGGGCGCTAAGTCCATTCCAGGCTCGCGCCGATACGAGGCTCTTCGGTGTGATAGAATCGGTCGAAAGCGTATCCTGTCGTTCGACGTCTGCACCGACGGTCTTGAACAGTTTTTGTTCGGAGCGATTCGTCTGATCGGGCGTCTCTGATTCGTCAGTCATTTGCTTGGATGTCGTATTCTGTGTCGGCTCGTGGTCGTCTCTGTGACCAAGGTGCAACCGTTCGCGAAGCTGTTCGATGTCGATACCTTCCTCTTCGAGGTCGATCGTCGCGGTCCGGTCGAGCGACACGAGCGGGAGGTCACCGATATCTTTCCCGGCCAGAAACCCGAGGTCCATCGGGCGGTCAGGAACTCGAGCAAACCGAGAGTGCATCCATGGTGGTGTCAGCCATCGACCATCATCGAAGAGGGTCAGTTCCACGTCAGAGCCATCGGACCAGACGCACGGTTTCCAGTCGTTGTATCGGCCTCCTGCACCACCGTGTTCGTGAACGGTTACGACTTCGACAGGGTCGATTTCGTCGACGACACTGTCGAGAACGTCTCTCGAAGGGTGTGCAGTGGCGGCAAAGGCGAACGTCGCACACGGTCCACCACCGGATATTGGGGTCTTTCCAGACGAGACAAACTGAACGAGACACGCGTTCGGGTCGTCCGAGAGTGCGTCGTAGAGTCGTCCGGAACTCCCTTCGGTTGGAACGTCTGGCCCAGCGATGGCGATGGCACCACTATCGAGGCACTCGGTCGTGTGACCGAACTCCGGGATGGTGCGGACAGCTTCGAACTCGTATTCGAGGTCCTCGTAGAGTTTTGCCGCTTGTCCGGCGATACGTATCGGAACGTCGAGGGCTAATTCGGTGGACGCACTGGTGAGGAGCGTCGCGAGGTGTACAGCATCGAGCCCCCCAGCGGTGACGAGGACGCTTGCACCTCCGTGTGCCCGTTCCAACGCCGTCGCGATTCCAGCGGTCAACTCGTCGCTCGACGACTCTGCCGTCGCGACGGTGAGGAATAGTGCTTCCACGTCTGGAGCGACGTCAGGGTCGAAACCGGGGTACCCTCCTGCAGACTCATAGGTGAAGTCGCCAGTGAAGAGGATGTCGTGAGCCCCACCGTCGTCACGGAATCGAATTACGTAACCGACCGCACCGGGTGCGTGGCCCGAAGGAATTGGATGGATTCGGACTCCTGGAGCGACGTCTGTCCACGTGTCGACTGGTTTCACAGACTCACAAACGCGGGCCGTGTCGGTCACGAACCCACGGTCTGCAGCGGACGCGAGTACCGTCTCGAGTATCTCGGCCGTCGAGGGAGACGCGAGTACCGGGACGTCGCTCCGAACCACGTTCTCGAGTGACTGGTAATGGTCGGCGTGGGCGTGTGTGAGGCAGACCGCAACGAGCGAATCACTCGGGCGGAGATATGGGTCGAGTTCTACCCCTTCTCCCGCGTCGACGAGTATACACGATGCCTGCTTTCGGTTTTCGTACTCGAACCGGAGGAGAACCGACTCGTTACCGGCGTCGACGTTGACGTGGTGGTACGAGACACGGGAAACGGCGTGTTCAGTGGCGGCATCGGAATCGTCTACGAGGTCGGCACTCATCGCGTCCGACTCTCCTCTTCGGCGTGTGTGAGTAGACTGTCGAGAACCTCGACCTCGCGAGCGAGTGTCTCGTCGTCGATTTCTGTGGACTCGGAGACGACGTATGCGCGAAGGTCGCGGAAGACCGCAGCGTAGGAGTCGGAGATTCGTATCGGAACCGAACCACGTTCGTGTTCGTTCCGACTCGTTCGGACACCGGCCCAGTCGTCGACCACGCCTGTTCGGTCAGCGGTTTCCGTAGACTGTGCCCACGACGCCCACTCACGGAGGACCCGCCCGTATCGACTCAAGACCACGGCCTTTCGGATTCCGGAGCCGTCGAAGTGTTTCCCGCTCGGGACGTCAACGGCGACACGAGTCCCCCGTGTGACACCGTCACCTTCGTCCCACGAGAGGTCGAGTTCGACGCTTGTGTCCTCGGTATCGGTTCGGTGGAACCGCACGAGGATGACGCCTCCGCGAGATTCACCATCGGTCGTCGGTGAAGGGAAGAGAGTGGTGACGTCCAGTACGCGACCATCCTCGATATCGGCGTTCGGAACACCGTAGACGCCGTCGACTTCGTAGCCCTCGGTGTCGACCGACAACGAGAGGTCGAAGACGAGCGGAGAGACCATGTAGTCGAACTCTTCTCCCAGTCGACGTTCGAACTCAGCAGCCGAGTGGACGAAGTAGTGATTCGCCCCACGGACTGCAGAGAGGTCACTCGCCAACTCGGCGTTTTCGTCGAGGCCCATACCGACGAACGTGGTATGTGTTCCCTCGGTCGCTGCGTCGGCAACCATGTCGACGAGTTGATCCGACTGCGTCGTGCCTGTGTTTGGCATCGCGTCGGTCATGAAGACGATACGTTGCTCCCGGTCAGGTTCCATCTCTGCGAGCATCTGACGGGCTGCGTCGAACCCCTCGCCCATGTTCGTTCCACCACCCGAACGAACGTCGCGAATGTGGCCTCGGATGGCGTCCATGTCGGTCGATTGGACGTCTCGAAGCGGTTTTGCGACGTGGGCACGACTGTCGAAGAGGACGACCCCTAACTGGTCGTCGGGAGCGAGTTGCTCAGTGAGGGCACACAGCGACGCCGCTGCGGCTTCCATCTTGGTGTCGGGACTCTTTTCGTCGTCTTCGACTTCCCGGCGAGCCCCTGCAGAGTCGTAGTAGTACTCGTCGAACGGTGACGACATCGAACCTGAAGTGTCGAGGACAGCGACGACGTCGAGTGGCGGCCGTTCGAACTCGGACGAACTGAGCGACGAGTCGAGTCCGACCGAGAGATACATCTCTCGTTCCCCAGTCACTGGGTTCTGTCCAGAGGCACGTTCGAACGTCGGAGTGAACAGAGCCTCTTCTGTGTGCTCAGATTCTCTCGTGGGGAACTGGTAGTCGTAGAACAGTCCTTCGTACGCGAGGGCGTCAGGTTGGGGGACGTAGCCCTCGTGGATGTTCTCGCGGAAGTTCGTGGCGTCACGAGAACCACCGACCGCGAGTCCGAGTGACTCGCTGGCTGGTGCAGCACACGCATCCATCATCAGCACGGGTTCTCCACCGTGTTCTCGTGTGAGGTCGTAGTCTGAAACGTCGGACCCACAGTCGACGCACACATACCGGCCCCTCGGAATCGGTCTGCTCTGTCGTTCCCTCGGTATCCAGTCGTCAGTCTTCTCGTTCGAATCCCGTACAACTCGTCGAATCTCGTCACACACGACGAAGTGGTCGCCGACGTTCAGTGAGGTGACTGCGGCCGCGAGGTCTTCAGTGTCGTCGACTACACCCTGATGTCGGAGGACGCCGCCACAGTCCGGACACGAGGACCCGTGGCGCGGCAAGGCAGTTGGTGACGTTGCTACTTTCCCCGTAATGGTGTACTGCGCCCCCGTCACGAGGTCCAACCGTTCTTCGGAGTCACAGGGAGTGAGCACCACGTCAACGAGTGTGTCCTCGTCGATTCGGACCGAGAACCGGCATGCAACTACACCGGCTTTCCGCGTTGTGTGCTGTGTTACGAACTCGCCAGCGAGAGAGACCCTCGTTCCCTCCGAGACCTGTTCGCCCGCCACCGCCTCGTCCCACGCGTCTTCCCCTTCGGCTGTGACTTCCCAAAATTCCGATTTCCGATTGTCCCTAATCCCCATATACACTTGTCAATTGTTTATCCAAGAATATAAACCTGCCTACAACCACAACACGATGTGTCTAAATTATCTTTTGGTGGTTGCAGTAGTCTCAATTGGAGAGTTCGGAGACTGTACGACTCGAACACCCAACGCACGAGACCGACAGCAGAAGAGGTCGCTAGAAGTCGTCGTTCTTAGGCGAGTAACAAGAACAGCCAGTACGGGAGATAACAAACCTTCGTACCGCTGTGGTCGACGACCAGTGAGGACGACTGCTCCACTTCTCGGGGGAGTGCATCGGTCACGACAAATCGATACGGTGCCTCGTAGGTTAACTCTCGAAGCTCCTCACCAGACTCGTCGAAGTGAGCTCCCGTCGACGGGTCGAACTCGAGGACGGTCGATAGGGTACCGTCAGCGAACGGTTGGTACGAGAGAACGAACGGGAGCACGAGACCGTCACCGTGGAGGACGTAGTCTACCGTTCCACTCTCTGTCTCAGCGTACTCGACCGATAGCCGTTGGTCACTCTCTCCGGGGAGCGACCATGCGAGTCGTTTCGCGTGGTCGAATCCGGCCGTCCGGGCGAGGGCGTGTTCGAACTCGGCGTTCAGCACGCCCGTATCGGTGTACGTTTCGAACCCGTGATGCTCTCTCCGCTGAGAGAGGAGCACGACGTGTCGGGGGTCACGAAGATAGAGTCGAGTCCGGCGATATCGCTGCAGTGCGAAGTCGTGTGACTGACCGACAGCCAACCCACCTTCGAGGATCGAGAGGTACGAATCGACGGTCCGTCTATCGACGCCGAGTTGCTCGCTCAGCGTCGTATATTTGAGTTCTTCTCCGGCTTTACTCGCAGCGAGTGAACCCAATCGATGGAGGTTCTCGGGACGTTGAACACTGTGGTACCGCGCGAGTTCCTTGTAGAGATACAAGAGGAAGTGCGACTTGACGAGGTCGTTTCGAACAGTGTCTCTCTCCACAGAGTGGAACGACCCACCTCGTCGAAGGTACGCTCTCGCGGCCTCGTGAAGAGTATCGTGGTCGGACGTGTCGAGTTCGTCGAAAAATAGCGTCGAGAGTGCATCTACCATCCCGGCAATGTTCCTACTGCTCAGTTCCTCCTTCCGCGCACGATGAATGAGCCCATCGACCTGATGGTGTTCGAGTGTCTCCGACAGCTTCCGTGCGTGCTCGTCTTCGAAGTCGACGACGTGCCCCTGTTTCACCGCGTCGATGAACTTCGTGGGCAACATGGGGAACGACCCAGTCACCTGGTCGACCGTCTCTTTCCACGAGTCCGTGTCGACGTCGACTTGCGGGCTGACGATACCGGTGATGAAGAGGTAGGTTCTGTCGTCGACGAGCTCCTGCAGTCGTTCGGGGCCGTCGTCTTCACCAAAAGAGAGCGCTCCGATATCGTCTAAGATGACGAACTTCGTTCCACGTCGTGGGGCGACGTGGGAGTCGAAGTAATCGACGACGTTCTGGAGTCGGTCGAACGCGATCTCTGGTGGTTCGAGGTGGTAAAGCGACTCCTCCAGTGGGATGTAGAGGACTTGCCGAGGTGCGACAGACCCGACGAGTGTACGCTCACGGTTACCTGGTGCGTAGGATACGGCATCGTCGTCGATGAGCGCAGCGACGAGTTGTCGGAGCATCGTGGTTTTTCCAATACCCGTCTGTCCATACATCGCGTGGACGAGACTGTCGACACCATCGTCGTGTGCGATCTCGAGACTGTCGAGTAACCGATGGAGATCTGATCGTTCTTTCCACTCTGAGACGGAATGGAGCTCCTCGAG
Source organism: Haloferax marinum (assembly GCF_009674625.1). Lineage (GTDB taxonomy): Archaea > Halobacteriota > Halobacteria > Halobacteriales > Haloferacaceae > Haloferax > Haloferax marinum. The sequence continues at coordinate 153,901 of NZ_WKJQ01000003.1, forward strand.
CCCGCCAGTGCCGCTCCACCACGGATTGTGGTACTCGGCATCGGCGATGAAATCTTCCGCCGTCGTCGAGGAATCAATCATAGTAACAATCCAGCGTGCAACGCTATTAAGTATTGTACAATCTCGTTCCGCTAATCGTGTTTTTGCGACATCTGGACGACAATCCGTATCGAATACTGGAACTGAGGATGTGACCCGGTTCGACGACGACGGACATTCTCGGGGTTTACTCCCACGTGATGTCCAGTCGAGCTTCTACGACAGACCTAATCCGCTCGTCGAGCGACGTCTGTAGTGCGGAGAGTGAATCCGGACCCTCACCAGCAGTGAACGACTGTTCGGAGACGGCGTCGAGTTCGCTGAAATACAACTGCGTTTCTACCGGGCGGTCGGGGTCGAACTCGTGTGCCATGAGAGCGTACGCTTCGAGTTGTGGACCGTACTGAGTTGCCCTGTTCTCGACCGACCGTTCGGTCACACGTCCCGTCTTGTAGTCGACGATAGTCAAGGTCCCGTCGACGACGAGACAGTCGATGAGGCCCGAGATGGTTCCGTGAGCGAGGTCCACCGACGCTGGGAACTCTCGGTAGACCGACCCGGTGTCTCCAGAGACGTCGTCGACGTGGGCGATACAACGTCGCGCGTGGCGTGCCACGCGTGCCCGGTCTTCTGTTGTGATCTCGTGGTCGTACTCCTGGGTTCGCAGTGCGTCGTCGATTATCTCGTCCCACCGGTCTTCTGGAAGGCGAAGTTCTGCGATTCGGTGGACTGCCTCCCCAAAGGGCATCCCCGAGAGGGTATCACGAGTCGGTTCGTCGTCGAACTCGTCTCGTCCCCGCCACTCACCGGTCTCCTCGGACCCCGTCTCGTCGTCCGGCCGCCGGTAGTAAACCGTCCGGTCTCGGTCGTCGTAGGCCAACTCCCCGGTAGGGTTCTCTTTGAGTATGTCCGCTACCTGAAACGGCGACAGGCGGTACGTGAGTGGTTTCTCTGGTGGGGTGTCGACGTCGAGTGCGGTGGGTGCATCCGCGACTGCGTCTGTTCTTTCAGTGACCTCCATTGGAGGACGAGGGAGTGAGACACGGAACGTCGGAGGCTCCTGTTCGCTGTCGAGGGGGTCGTGTGCCAACCGGCCTTCGAACGTCCCTTCAGTGCCAAGTGTCGCGAGGAGGTCGTCGTGACCGAGGAGCGGTTGCTGTACGAAGTCACGCCAACTCTTCGGGTCCTCGGGGTCTGGCTCGTCCAACTGCCCATCAGAACCCCCGTGAGTACCGGCGAGGACGAGGTGGTCTCGTGCGCGTGTACACGCGACGTACAAGGTTCGCTTCTCCTCTGCAACGAGTCGCTGTCGCCGCAGTCGTCGGATTCCCTGTTTCGCAACCGTGTCGATGGTCTCGAAGGGGTCCGCTGGGTCGGGAACCGACAAGCCGAGTGCGGGTCTGTCGTCGATTCGTTCGAACTCGGTGCCGCCTGCGACGGGTGCTGAGATGTTGAACGCGTCACTGATTCCCGGAACGACGACGATTGGATACTCTTCACCTTTGGCTGCGTGGACCGTGAGGACGCTCACCCCGTCTGCGCCGTCAGGAATCGACGCTTCGGGGTCGTGTGTCGATAGCTCTTGACGCTCTTCGAGACGCTCGACGATCTCCCCGACGCTCTGTGCACTTCCGACACCTTCTCTGAGCAACTCACGGAACCGCTCGACGTTCGCTGCCGCTTGACTGGGTCGGTTGTCTGCAGAGATCGACGAGAGGTATCCTGTCGCATCGAGTGCAGCGTCGAGTGCTTCAGTCCACGAATCCACCTGCGGACCGGCAGCGTCGTCGGTCGAACCAACCAAGTGGCGAAGGTCTTCGACGAGTTCGCGCACCTTCGCGAACTCGCCTGTCGTGACGCCTTCGAGGGACTGCCAGATGTTGCCGCCGACAGAACCGGGTGCGAGTTCGTCGTCTGTGAACCCGAACATCGGAGAGCGAAGTAATCCATACAACGCGATGTCGTCTTCAGGGTCGGCGAGGACCCGAAAGAGGTTGAGAAGCGTTCGGACTTCTGGGGTGTCGAAGTACCCTTCGCCGTTGACGACAGTGTAGGGGATACTCGTCTCGTCGAACGCCCGTTTGAACGCGCCGAGGTGGGTTCGTTTGCGGATGATGACCGCCACGTCGTCGTAGCTCGCCAGTCTGTCGTGAGGTGGCTCTACCCCGTCGTCCGGGTCTGGCTCGTACACGTTCGTCTCACCTTCCACGAGGTGTGTGATTCGCGAGGCAACCGCTCGAGCCTCGTTCCACCGTCGCTCGTCTCCACTATCCTCTCGGAACGGGTGTCCCTCCGGTAAGAGGTCGACAGCGAGTTCGTCGTCTGGAACGAGGAGATACTCGACGACTGGGTCGACGTCTCCGTCGTGGTCTCGATTGGGTGCGAGAGCCTGTGGTTCTGCTTCGAAGTCGGCGTCGGGGCCACGTTGGAACACCTCATCGAAGAGGGCGTTCGTAAATCGAAGGACAGGGTCGAGCGACCGGAAGTTATCTTGAAGCTCGTACCGACCTTCAGTGGACATCTCGTCGGTGTCATTAGCCTCGGTAAGACGCCGACGTGCCGCTTCGAAAACAGAGACGTCTGCGTTTCTGAATCGGTAGATGGACTGCTTTTCGTCACCGACGACGAAGACGTTCCGACCACCATACGGAGTCTCGTCTGCGAGGGTCGTGAGTGACTGGACGATGTCCCACTGACTGGGGTCTGTATCCTGAACCTCGTCGATCATGACGTAGTCGAACTGTTCTCGCAACGAGATACGAACGTCCTCGACGCCAGCCTCTCTGTCGAGAAGCCTGCTCGTTCGGTCGACTAACCCCGCGTAGTCGGTTGCATTCCGTTCTCGAAGTCGTAAACGGTACTCTCGTGCGACCTCATTCAACAACCGGGCGAGGGCGAAGACGTACTGCGCTGTCTCACGGTCGACGCTCGTATCGATGTCGGCTTCGGTGAGTTCCGGAACACCGAGCGCCCGCAGTATCGACTCCACGAGTTCGCCGACGCGTTCCTGTCCCACGTCGTCGCCGGTCCAATCTCCGTTCGTCGGTGTGTAGTTTGCTCGAAGGCCACCGCTAGACGTGGTGAGGGTATCGCAGACGTCGAGCACGCGTTCGTACGCTTCGTCGTCTGCGAGTCCCGCCAGTTCGTCGAACAGGTCGCGAAGCATGACTGCATATCTCGTTCGCTTTCCACTCGGTGACGACGAGAGGTTGCCCAGCAGTTCTCGAAGCTCCGAAGCGTCTTCGCGAAGCTCTTCGTCGTCGAGTCGGGAGACGACTTCGTGCACTGGGAACGGATGAAGGACGCTCTCGACGTACTCGACGTACTCGTCAGTCGTTCGCTCAGGCGCACTCCAGTACGACGCCCACTGTTCAGATAAGGGGCGCTTCCCGAGTAGGTCGAGCAGTGCCTCGCGAAGCGTGTACTCGGAGAAAGCTGGTAGTGCTTGTTCGACAGAAGGCGGCCGGTCTGAGAGGATGTCGTCGACGACGTCACTTTGCAGACGCGTCGCCTCAACGTCGTCGAGCGTGTCGAATCCTGGGTCCAGACCATCGACTGCAGTCGCGTGTTCGGAGAGAACGCGCTGACAGAACGCGTGGAGTGTGTGGATGTACGCGTCTTCCAGTCCGATGAGTACGTCCCGCCATCGTTCGTAGTCAGTTGCTGAATCCGCCTCCGCGAGTCGACTGAGGACTCGTTCCCGAACTTTCGCGGTGAGTTCACGCGCTGCACGCCGCGTGAACGTCGTCACGAGAATATTCTCCGGGAGGAGCTCTTCGTTCTGTTCGAGGAGTTCGAGATACCGGAACGACAACGTCGTCGTCTTTCCAGTCCCCGCACCCGCGGTCAGTGGGTAGTTCTCGTCGATCGTCTGTACCGCCTGCTTCTGTTGGTCTGTAAGTTCGTCTCGTTCCATCGTTACTCGTCACGCTCCACAGTCGGTTCCCACTCGACACCGCGCGCCATCGGTGGAACGTAGGCGTCCCGTTCCGCCGATTCGAGATTCGCTACGAGGTCGCGCCGTCTGTGGTGTCGAACGTCGCAAGCGTCTCGGAACGCACACGACGAACACCCCGCCGCATCTTCCTCGTTGGGTGTCGGATGAAAGAGGCCTGACTCGATACCGTCCACGACCTGTGAGAGTCGGTCGGGAACGACCTCGTCGAGCAACTCCCGGAACCCATCTCTCGTCTCTATCGCCGGTGTTCGACCACGGACAGTCGGTGTCCCCCCGTGTCCATACCATGCAGCAACGTCGTCGAAGGTCACCTGTCCCGCGTTGGATGAGACGTCGCCCGGCTTACGGAGTCGGTAGTACGTCCCGCCAACTACTTCGACGTCTTCCGTTTGCTCGAGTAGCTTCGCGTACACGGGGAGTTGGAATTTGATGCCATCCAGTGTGTCTCGTTCCGACGGTGTTTTTCCGGTCTTGTAGTCCCTGATGACGGCGAGACCACCACCACTCCGGTCCTGCCGGTCGAGATACCCGAACATCTCGACGGAGTCCACCGAGCCAGACAACCGCTGTTCGAATCGATACGGTGCAACCGTGACAGGACCATCTCGAAGGTCGTCATCCGGGTCGACGTGGAATCGGACCTCTTCGTCGAGGAATCGCACAAAGATGCCAGACGCTTCCGCCTCTATTCCAGGGAGCGTGTAGTACGGGTTCGAGCTATCGGTTCCCAGTCCTGCGAGGTGCCGATACCGCCACTCGTCGTCGAGCGCGTCACGTTCTGTCTCGTCTGCTGCACGGAGCCTCGATAGTGCGGCTTCGAGAAGTTCTCCTTCGAGTTCGGACCGAGAGAACGAGCCCAGCGGTACCGGACGTCCCTCCTGTTCAGCGAGGCGCTCGTAAAACGCCTCGAGTATATCGTGGACAACCGACCCCCGAGCCATCGGAACAGTCGTCTCGTCGTCGTCGTCCAGTTCGAGAACTCGCCTGGCGTAGTACTTGAACGGACATGCTGCATAGTCCTCGGCCGCAGTGGGTGAGAGTGGTTTGGGCTCGAGTGAGAGGACTGTTGCCTTCGCTTCGGAAAGCCACCCATTCCGACCGTCGAGTTGTGCTCGGTCGCGAGAGGACGCAGTCCGAACACCGCTCCGACTGCAAGGTGATTGTGGCCGAGCGAGCGCGTCGTTCGCACCGGGTGCCGTCTCGAATACACCCGCAGCCTCTGCCGTCTCGACCGCGTCCGCAACCGCGGTTTTGCCACCGGATACACCGACGAGACCAAGCGCACGGTGAAGGTCTCCTCGGGAACCCACGACGTCTCGATGTGCGACAGTCGAGTCGAACAGGTTCTCGAACTCGTCTCTGACTGTCGTCTTCGTGTCAGTAACCCGTCGAAGTTCAGCGAGAATGGATGCGTCGACGTATTTCGTCCCATCGAGTTGCTTCGATGGGCGTGAGAACACGACCGAGGTCGACGAACCGAGTAACCCGGCGATGCGGTACTCGGCACGGCGAGCGTGGTCTGCCTCCTCGAAATCTTCGTGGGCGTCTGTGACGCGCTGATACAGTGCTAATCGGCCGTTTCCGCCGGGGAAGTGAGAGGCGGTGAGGCCAACGACGAAGACGTAGTCGTAGGCTCTCGAACCGACCGAACCCGCGTCGATGATGTCGACGCGGTCGTCCCACCCTCTGGGAGTATCCGTCACAGATGCCCCAGACAGTGCGTGTCGTGCACGTTCGAGCACGCCGCCACGGTCGGCAGCGGTTCGGTCGACTGCGTCGAGGACACGCCGAACACCACTTCGGACGACGCGTTGTGACCCGGTCGTCGCCCGGTTCTCGACAGTCTCGTCGAGGCCGAGGTCCGCGATAAACGCTCGAAAATCGGTGAGCGGTGCGTCCGAAATCTGAATTGAAGACGCCTGCGCCCGAACGTCTGAAACGAACTGCTCGACTTCGTCACTGGACTGCGAAATCTCGTCGTCGAAGTCGTCGGATTCGACGGCTTCGGTGATCACATCGTGGACTTCTCGACGTGACTGCCCAGACGGCCACCACTCGCCGAACGTAACGACTGGATTGTCGACGAGCTTCGCGAGTGCATCTGGGTCGTCGTCCATTACGAGGTCGAGTGCCGCGATGAGTGCTGTCCCAGTCGCGGTCTCGTCGACACCGTACTGCTTGTTCGCGGCGTAGCGGATTCGGCGACTCTCGAACTCGGCGGCGAGTGCCGGCACGTACGCCTGTGACGAGGTCGGAACGACGGCGATGTCGTCGAGGTCGACACCTTCTCCGACGAGCTTCTGGACCTGCCGACCGACGAAACGGACCTCGGCTTCGAGAGACGACGGGACTACGAATTCAGCAGTAAGTTCTCTGTTGTCGATAGTCGGCCCCTCACGGCGGAAGAGCGATGCCGCGAGCTTTGCGTTCTCACGTGGAAGGTCAGTTCGTGGGGGGACCTGCTGTGCTTCGAACTCGAGGTCGTCGTCGAAGAACGACCATGCAGGGTCGGCAGCGACGTCGACACCCACAGGTTCGTCGGTGTCGGTGAGTCGGACGACTGTCCCAGCCGTCGGCCACGTGTCTGCAATCGTTGCGACGACCCGCTCGGCGAGTACCGAGAACCGGTCGAATCCGGCGACGATGACGGCGTCGACGTGTTCGAAGACCGAAGACGGGTCGATGCGTTCGACGTGCTGGTACCGTTCGGCCTGGAGAACAGTACCAGAGCCGTCTTCGATGTCGTCTCGTCCACCGTAGAATTCGACTGCGACACGACCGAGTTCGTCGGCGAGGTTCGAGAGACCTTCGTCACGGAGTCGCTGTTGCAACGTGTCGACATCCAGTACACCGGCGAATTCGAGTAAGCTGAAGAGGTCTTCCAATTCACCAGTCAAGCCTGTCGACGGAAGCCCGTCTCTGTCGCTGTGGAGCGGCGACTCTTCGGGAAGCGATTCGACCGCTCGTTCCATCAAGCGTTGACGGGTTGGTTGGTCGATTCGTGTCGACGGGCCACCGATCGCTGTCCGGTCGTAGCAGCGGTCGACGAAGTCGTCCAGACTCATCGCGACGAGCTCGGCGGGTCTGCCGACTTCCTGCCACTGTGTCTCTACGACCGTCTCTCTGTGGGGCTGGTTCGTGAGGTACAGGACACTCTCTGGGAGTCCAGACGAGTGCGTGTGTGCCCACTGAAACGCTGCGTCGTCGAGAGCTTCTGCATCGGGGCCGTGAAACAACACGGACTGGGAAGCTTGCTGAGTCACGTCGTTCATCACCACTTCTGAAGCTCCTGTTCGAGCGCGCTCGCCAGCGCAGCCTCGAGGTCGACGTCGTTTTGTCTTGCCAGCGCAGCGAGGTCTGCCGAAACCTCGGTGGTCACGGTTTCTGTCGCCCCCGGTTCGATGCCGAGTGCGGACCGTATCGCAGTCTCGACGAGCACGTCGGGGTCGGTGAACGGACTGCTCTCATTCTCACAACTCGCCTGGACGAACGAGAGGATGTCGTCAGAAAGCTCGACTGGGGTCGTCTGCTCACCAATTTCGACGTCACCGGCGAAAGCCGGCAGTTCCCCACTGAGCGAGCCAACGATAAGGTCGCGAGTCCACGCCTCTATCGTCTGGTCAATGGACGATTTCGTCTCGGCGTCGAGACGACCGCGTGCAACTTCGACCACCGGTGTCGACACCCGAACCACGTTCGGTGAGCCTCCGTCGTCCGTGGTCTCAGTCGGGTCGTACACCCTGTCGACCGCGAGTCGCCGTCCATCTGGGAGTGGGAGTTCGTAGAGTTCGCCATCTTCGCGAGCGAAGAACAGTGGGTCATCTTCTGAGTAGTCCGTACCGATGGCTGCAGCGATTCCTTCGTCGACCATCGCTGCAGTCGATTTCGGTGGTGCAGGCCACTCTGCGCGGTATTGTGGAAGTGACCCTTTCTCGCCGGCTTCACCGTTCACCACTGCCTTGATGCGGCGGTACTCGTCGAGTGCCTCTTCGAGATGTTCGTGGAACTCAGACCCACTGTACTCCGAGGGCAGGTACACGACGTACGAGCCATTCTCACGATGGAACTCGTAATCGATTCCCAGTAGGTGCTCTGCGACGCCCTTCGCGGCACGGTACCTGTCGAGTGCAAGCCGATATCGTTCGTACGTTTCGTTCCGTGTTGGGAAGAGACCCTCACCCTGTGGCTCTTCACCACCGACTTCAGTTCCAGAGCCAGACGGTCCGGTATCGTCGTCAGTGGTTTTGGGTGGCCAGTGACGAGCGACGACCGGCTCAGTGTGCTCTCCATCGCCGGACTCGTCCGCCTGGACTGCAGCACGAAGTTCTCTGAGAGCGTCGGCGGCGGCGTCAGTATCGACGAGTTCCCCGATGTGACTGTCGGGTCGGTTGGAGAGCGTCTCTTCCCCTGCAACTTCGAGGGCAGAGACGGTCACTCCGACGTTTTCAGTCGCAATGGAGAACCCTGGGGCCTCTTTGAACGTCTCTCCAAGTGCAGAGAACTCGGCCGCTCGGCGGAGAAGCTGTTGACCGTCCTCGTGTGGGTCGATTGCGTGTTCGTGGACTGCAGTCGGGACGACGTGGTAGAATCGAGCCTCCTTGTCGCCTTTTGGGTTCCGAAGGACCCGACCGATCCGCTGGACGAGAGACGCGTTCACACCACCGCTGGCGACGTTGACTGCGACTTCGGCATCGGGCATGTTCACACCCGTTCCCAGTAGTTTGCCAGACCCGAGGAGCACGCCGCCGGCTGCGTCTTTGAACCGGCCAATTTTCTCGGCGCGGTCGTCGTCGCCGCTCTCGAGTGCGATGACGCTCTCGTCGGAGAACCCCTCGTCCTCGACAAGTCGCGTCCGAAGCCGAGATGCGTCATCGTAGTTCTGGACGAGAACCACGGTTTTCTTCGCTGGAGCGTGTCGCTTGATGAGTTCGACGATTGCGTCGTCTTGTGGTGAGAGATTCCAGCGAACTGGGCGGCGTGTGAACAGCGCAGTCGCAAGGAGGTCGAACTCTTCTGATTGCTCACGGAGGTCGTTTCCGGCGTTCGACTGTGCGAAAGACTGTAAGTCTGCATACGACCCGACCTGTGCCGGGAGGTCGTCGGGGTCGACACCCAAGTTCTCTGCATCGAGTTCTCCAGTAAGCGAGTCGAGGCTCTTCCCGATTATTTGCGTCTGCTCTGCGAGTTTCGTTTCGTCTTCTTCGGTCGCTGCAGCGTAGTGAACTTCCCAACTAAAGTCTGCGATGACACCGTGGTTACGCGCCATCGGAATGGTAAATCGGTAACACCTATCGAGATGGTCGTTGAGGGCGTTCTCCGCGGCGTCGTCACCTTTCCAGCCACCGTCTACGGACCCAGACATCGCCAAGATTGCGTCACTCCCATCGACTAGTTCCTCGAAGACGTCACCCCAACCTCGTTCGTCGCCTCGTTTCCGTCGTGAGTACTGGTGTGCCTCGTCCAAGATGACGAGGTCGTATCCACGGAGCGATGGTGTGGTAAGTAGCGACTGCGCTGTTCTGAATTCGATGGTCCCCCATCCAAGTTCGATGTCTTTTCCGCCGTCTCCATCGACGGGAACTGTCCTGTCTTTCGGGATATCGAGGTGTTCGTCTAACTCTTCGCGCCACTGTGACAGCAGAAGGTTGTTCCCGGCGACGACCAGAATTCGTGGGTCTGGTCCACCGGTTTCGTAGTCCTCTGCGATGCGAGCATCGACCGGGTGGAGAGCACCGTATCTGGCAGCGATGGTCGCGAGACCGAGAACGGTCTTCCCCGTCGCTGTCGCCATGTTCACGTAGCCCTTCTGGTCACTCTCGAACCACTTTCGGAGAGCCTGCTTCTGATGCGTCCACAGCGGGGTCGTCATCCGGGCTTCGTCTAATCGAGCGAGCAGTCCGCTCGTCGTGGTCGATCGGTCCGAAACAGTCCCGATGAGAGCGTCTGCGTACGCTTCGACGCTCGGGTCAGAGAACAGTTTCATCACGAGGTCAGACGCAGAACTGGAATCTCGGAGTTGTCGGAGTCCAGCACCGTCGTTCGCATCGACGCGAACACTGTCCTCGATAGCCTTGGTGGCTGCCTTTTCGACGAGTGCTTCCACCGCCCTGTCGACGTCCATCTGACCATCTCCGTGCTCCGAGAGCTCCTTTCGGAACTTGTTGAGGTGGAAGGCCAACTCCCCGACCGCTTCGGAATCGTACCGTCTCAGTGCTCGGTCGAGGTCAGACCCGGAACCACCGAGATTTCTAAGTCCGTCGACGTAGAACCTCCCGGTTGCCTCCGAGAAGTTTACTTGGTCGATGACTCCCCCGATATCACCCGCGCCCGCTCCTCCACCAATTGCGACACCGTAGAGGAGGTCTGTCGCTGCGCGGTCGATCTGTGCGGGCCACTGAGTTTCACTCAGCCCACGACCATCGAGGCGCGATTCCCGGAATACTTCGTCGACCTGTTTGCTGTTGTTGCCGAACTGCTTCTCGAACGGATCAAATCCCATCTATGTGCCCCAACTGTCTCGTGTCCAGGACGAACTTCGAGTCGAATCAACCGGAACGCCCCAAGCCGGTTCGTTTGGTAGTGTATTCGACAGGCGTACTGACAGATACATAAATCACGTATACAGTCACATTCCCTGTCGTGTATGCTTTCGGAGATAGATACATTGCAATGGAGTAAATAGTTTTCTACCGTCTTCCAGATGGAGTATTAGGAATACTTTTACGACCCTTGATCGTATCCTCACGATAACCGATGACGAACGTTCCGAGCGGGGGTCGAATGAACCGTGTCGCTGAGGAACTCGAGGTGTCGAGTGATTCACTCCAAACCGCAGAGATGCTTGCTCGTCAAGCTTCGGTAGAAGGCATCACGGCTAAACATGGGGACGATACCGTCGCTGCAGCGGCACTCCTTCTCGCAGTCAATCAGTCCGGCGGGTGGTACACCGCCAAAGACATCGTGAACGCTTGGCGTGAGGGAGGGGCGTCCAGTGGTCTCGACGAAAATTTCAGCCTGAACAGTGTCCTCCGAGCAGAGAAGGTGCTTGCAAGGGAGATCAGCATCGAAAACGAGCCTACGAAGCCTGAAGATATCGTCGAACGATACGGGGAAGAGTTGGGGACGTCAGATGAAATCGTCGAACAGACGAAACAGTTACTCACCGACGTCCGGACAGAGGACCCCTCAGTAATAGACAGGTGGCGCTCTCCTGCTGATATCGCCGCATCTGCGCTCTATCTCGTCGTCTATCTCAACGACCTCCGTCTTGAGTACACCCAAGGAGACATCGCAGAGACCGTTGGTGTGACCGAGGTCACGATACGAAACGCCTACCAAGATATCGCGAACGCCCTCGGGGGCAAACAGTCTCTCGCCAGTTCTGGGAAGTACGCTGTCGAATCAGAAGAGAATGGAGAGGAGACGAACACTCAGGATACCGCAGAGCAAGTCGTCGACAACGGGCAGAACGATGAAGTCGAGAAGGAAGCCAGCAAAGCTGACCCATCTACTCCAAACTCCAGTAGTGAACACGCGAGAGAAGATTCGTCCACGTCCACAGTCCAGTTACCTCGCCCGTTAGTAGATACAATCGGCGTGTTGATCGACCAGGGAGATTTGGATGCGACCTCAAAATCAACCTTCGTGGAGGATTGTGTGAGAGATGTGGTGACAGAACACCTCAGGTCGGATAAACGGTCGTTGTCACCCGTCGAGAAGCCATCGTCAGAGGACTTAGTCTCACTCACTATCGATTCGATGCTGGCGGACATGATCGATGCCCTCACTAGCCAGTACGAAGTGTTCGAAAACAGGTCTGAGCTCGTAGAGTCTATACTTCGACCTCGTGTGGAATCGGTTGCAGAACCGATGTCCGTCTCGGTCACTTTTCCGTCAGATGTCAGTTTGGAGCTGAAGAGACGTGTACAGAATGAAGACGCGTACAAAGACGAATCAGAGTTAGTGCGCAATCTCGTTATCGAGTCGGTCCGAACTGCTTTGCTCGCCGAAGCGAGCGAAGACGAAGCACGCGACTCCGAGCAGTAACCCCTGCTGAGGAATCTCTTATCGTGCTATTTTGGTCCACCTATTAGCAAATTTTCTGACGTAGAGTGGTCGACGACTCGTTTGAGTTCCACCAAGATTCATGTGTGAGTCACACCCAGCCAACGTATGCCAAACCCGTCTCCGTTCTCGAGGTCTATCGGGAGCGAACGCGTCGATGGAATGCGAGAATCGGTCATTCGGGAGATGACGCGTGAGGCGCACAGACACGACGCAATCAACCTCTCCCAAGGCATTCCAGACGAAGACGAGACACCACCACAGGTGAAACGAGCCGCAAAGGATGCCATCGACACGTCGAGTCAGTACACCATCACGTGGGGATTACCGGAGTTACGCGAAGCAATCTCTGAACGATACGCCGACTGGAAAGGTGTCGCCTACGACCCAGAGACAGCAGTCACAGTCACCACCGGGACGAGCGAGGCTGTAGTCTCTACCCTCCTCGCACTGTGCAACCCCGGTGATGGAGTAATCTACTTCGAACCGACGTACGAGAGCTACATTCCCGCCGTCCAGTTCGCGGGGGGTCGGCTGATTCCACTGGACATCACCGACAACCTCGAAATCGACCCAGACGAGCTTCGAGACGCCGCCAAAGATGCCTCCATCCTCATCCTCAACCATCCGCACAACCCAACGGGGAACGTCTTCACACCGAGTGAGCTCGAACGCATCGCAGACGTCGCAGCCGAAGAAGACCTCATCGTCGTCACCGACGAAATCTACGAACACATCGTCTACACGGACGACTACGTCAGTCCCGTCGAAGTCGGAGACCTCGCCGAACGTACCGTCGTCTGTACCGGAATGTCGAAGACGTATTCTGTGACCGGGTGGCGTGTCGGATTTGCACTTGCGCCCGAACCGCTCTCTGCCGAGCTTCGAAAAGTCCACGACTACACGAGCATCTGCGCTCCTACGCCGTTCCAAAAAGCAGGTGTCGAAGCCCTCGCTCTCCCCGAAGAGTACTACGCTGACCTCGCTTCGTCGTACGAACGTCGTCGTGACATGCTCTACGATGGGCTTCGAACTGTCGGGTTGGAGCCTGTCAAACCCGACGGAGCCTATTACATGCTGACCCGGTATCCGAAAGACGTAGACGATACAGAGTTCGCACTCCAGCTCATCCGTGAGGCCGGTGTGGCTGTCGTCCCCGGCAGTAGTTTCTACACAGAAGGAACTGCAGACTGGGTTCGGTTCACGTTCTCTCGAAACGAGGAAACGATCGAGGAAGCACTCTACCGTCTCGACGAGAATCGATTCTGGTGAGCGCTTCTGTGGGGGCCACTCTAATCAGGCTGAATAGAGAACTCTGTGGCTTCGTATTCGCTAACCCGATGGAAATACTCGGATAGTGTTCTCCAATTCTCTACTGTACGTGGGCCGTCCAGGTTGAACAGTCAGCGTCTCGATAGCGTCTCAGAGATTCAGTACGCCTCGAACGAAAACGACCGCTTCTCAGCGTCGACATCGAGGCGAACGACTCCTCGAACTCCCGGATTGTACACGTGCGTCCCACCACCGTTTCCGTCCACGTAGTGGTACCCTCTGTAGTGTGAGTGCCCACAAAGGTGTACGAGGGGGGTCTGGTCTTCGATAGCGAGCCGTAGAGCTATCGAACCACCCGCAAGCCCGTCCCGGTCTTCCTCACGTGTCCCGATGGAGTGGTGGATATCGATTGCTGTTGCGAACGCAGGGACGTGAGTCAGAAAAATCGTCGGTCTATCAGTCGACGACAGGAGACGACTGACCTGTTCGTATTCGTCTCGAAGATGTTCGAGTTGTGATTGCGCAGTTCCCCAGTGAGCGCGTTGGATTCCCAGCGTCGAAAGCACGTCTCGGGGAGAACACTCACCGTGGACGAATGGTCGAAGCGCCGTTAGCAGCGTCTCGGTCATTCGTTCCATCGACCGTTGGCGGGGTTCGTCGCGCCCACGCGGGTCAGTCGAAGGAAACGTCTCGTACTCGAACTCCGGGCTGAAATCGAACTGGTCGCACCCCCAACCAACGATGGCCGGTTGGCTCTCGCTTTCGTCGGTGGCGTTCTCGGCGCTGTCGAGCCTAACGACTCTCCGATGCGCAGTTTCGACCGGTGGGGGAAGCAACTGGTCGATGTAGGGAGCAGGGTCGTGGTTCCCAGGAACCGTCACGACGGGAATGTCGTGAGAAGCGAGTTGTGTGAGAAATTCGCGACCTGCGTCGAGGCTTTCTGGGTCAGAGCGGTGGGTCAAATCACCATTGACGAGGATAACGTCGACGTCGGGTGGAAAACTGATTTTCTCGTAGTCGATTGCCTTCCCTGTCGGCTTGATGTGGGCGTCACCAAAGAGAATGTACGTGTGTTCAGTCATAACCTCGAAATCAGGTAACCTCGCTGTCACCTTTGCCATTTCGGTGAACTACCAATCGGGGTTGCTGAGAGATACCACACGAGCAGTAACCCGAGTCACCGTCTCATCGGAAGGGAGTCGGGGGTCACCGTCTCGGTACGGCTTACGCTCTCCGCTCGCTCAACGCCGACTTCGCTCGTCGTCGAAGCGCGTCGTGTGGGTCGGCAACCGCTCTGGCGTCCGAAACCACTTCGAACGCTCGTTCGATATCACAGTCTTCTACGAGCGCAACGACGACAGCTGCAACACCTACACTTCGTGACGCACCGGCCGAGCAGTGGACGAGTACCCGTTCGCCTGCCTGAACGCTCTCGAACGCTGCAGTAACTGCCCCGTCGAATTCCTCAGGGTCGTTCCGAGGACCGTCCATCATCGGGAACGTTTGGAGTTCGATGTCCTGTGAAACGGTGCCATCGGGGTCTGCGTAGGTCAACGAGACGATGGTGTCGATGTCGTGCGCTCGTAACATCGACTGGTTTCCAGCGTCTTCGATCGTTCCGACGTAGAGGTTTCGAACGATTTCGTCCATCGAGAAGAAGACAGACACATGTCGTGTTAACTCCTTCTCACGAAAGAGACCGAGTCGATGTCGACACCAGAGAACAACAGTGTGAGTCGACAGTGCTCACCGAACCCCCGAGTGACCATCCCACCGAGTTGGCAGATTGCGTCTTCGTGTGTCGGTCGGTAGTTAGAGTCGAGGTAGTCTTCCACCGTTTGGAACTCACCTAGCGTGAACGGCGCACCAAACCGGAACAGACCGAGTACACCGTCTGCTGTGCTTGTGTCGCCACTACTCAGTCGGTGTTCTTCGGCGTCCTCCACGAGTTCTCCAGGGACGTCGTCACGGGTCCCCAACCCCCGGTGTACGAGTGTTACGCCACCCGAGTCGAGGAGCGACCGTACTTTCACGATGTTGGGGGGCGCTTCTATTGGCACGTGGAACAACTCGAAGATGTCTCTCGTCAGGTCGGTGAGGGTGGAAACGATGAGTGTCTGGTCGTTCGAATCAGACGAATCTGCTGTATCACTTTTTCCTCCGAATATTGGGCGGATACGAGACCATTCGAGTGGTATCGTCGAATCCACTGACGTGACTAATCGGCGGAACGCCGACGTTTCCATCTGAGAGAGGACGTCAGAAAACACGAGTGGGACACCGATAGTGAGCGTATCATCTGTGAGAGTTCGGCAGACACGTTCCATCAGAACCGTGTCCCCGGCACGAGAGGCGTTCCCCAACACGACGACTACGTCGAATTTTTCGAACGTCTCGAACGTCTTCGAACCGTCTTCGAACGACAACCTGGACTCGTTCACGGGGTCCCCCGACGCACCCAGAGACGAGACAGAGATTACTTCGTCGACATCGCTCGCTGCCGAGACAACAGCTGGAGAGCCAACAGCAATCGTCGTCGTGTCGAAGTCGATTTGTGTGTCGAACATCCCTACTCGGGGTCGAAATTTGAACCCGTCTGACAGCCACGAGATTCCGTCCTCACCACATCCGAGTACCGCGAATGTTAGCTCTCCAAACTCGTCGGTGGACCCGTCTGGCAGGTCAGTATCTTCATCGACATCGTGTTCGCCCCCACGGTCGTTCAGGGCTGCTTCGACGATGTCTTTCATGTCGTCACCACAGGACTCGTTTGGGAAGATGGGCCACTCAGTGAGGGATGGCTGAAAGACCGACAGATGCCGACTACTCGTGTGAAATTACGCATGGCGGTTAGTCGTCGGCAGTCGATTGTAACTGATATCGAGCCCTGACACCTGCAGTGACGACGATTCGTCCGGGGTCGAGTTCACGACTGGAGTCGAACCCAAGCGACTCCTCGACGATGTCTTGCATCCCACTCGACGTCGTATCCACTTCTTCAGTCGTTACCGACCGTACTGCACCGAGTTCGCAGTCCGCTGCCTGAGCAATCGAATCGGCGCGAGAGCGACTCTTGTCCATCGCGTCTCCTAATGCACGGGATTTCAACCGCTCGCGTCGCTCTTCAGAGAATCCGTACTCCACGAACTCGACGTACGCCCCTGCATCGACCAGCGTGACGACGGTGTCACTCGCTTTTTCGAGGTCACACCTCACGACGAACGTCTCTTTGGCTTCGTAATCGTACTCCAGCGGTTCGTCGAACGCTCCACGGTTATCTTTCACCTGAACGTTTACTTGGCGAATGGACGATTCGTCGAGGCCACTGGTGAGCAGTGCATCGATTACCGACGCAGACTGGTCCGTTACATCGTCTCGAGCTTCTGTCGCTGAATCGGCCTCAGAACGCATTCGCACGGAGATTCTCGCATTCTCAGGTTTAGCGCGCACCCGACCAGTCGCAGTCGTCGTCACAGTCCCCTCTTGCATACACCCTCCATCCCATGACTGCACCAAAAAACATTGTCAGACAATTATCACGAGGTTGCGAGGATTCAAGTGTTCATAATCCCGACAGTACGAGACCGATGCGAATCGCACTCCTCTCGGACGTTCACGGAAACCTTCCGGCGCTCGAAGCAGTCTTAGACGACCTTCCGGCGGTAGACGCAGTCGTCTGTGCAGGGGACGTAGTTGGATACAATCCGTGGCCATCGGAGTGTGTCGAACGGATTCGAGCGGTCTCCGACGTCGTCGTTCGAGGGAACCACGACGCAGCAGTCGAGACGCCGTCGACGTTCGAAGCAAATCAGATGGCGAAAGCAGGTATCGAGTTCGCAGCAGAGAACCTCTCTGCGGAGCAACGGACGTGGCTTCGCGAGTTACCGGAGTCCGAAACGTTCGCCGACGATTCGTTCCTCCTCGTCCACAGTCACCCGACGATTCGTGGGAAGTACGTCTTTCCCTCCGAGTTCCCCACCCTTCGGAGACACCTCGACGACTACCGAGGCATCGTCGTCGGGCACACACACATCCAACACTCGGCACTGATCGATGGAAGATTGATACTCAATCCGGGGAGCGTCGGCCAACCACGAGACTCTGACGCGCGGGCGGCGTACGCGGTGTTGGATACGGAGGCGCACGACGTCGACTGCCGGCGTGTCGAATACGACATCAACCGAGTCATCGACAAGGTCGAAGACGTCGGGTTACCAGCGAAGATTGGGACACGACTCCTGGATGGGTCGTGAGCCAACGCGTGAACCGGTCGCAACAGAGGGGGCGGGTGGTCTACGACGGACCTCCGAGGCGGCCACCGAATTGTTCTATCGACTCAGCTCAGTACACTGAATCGACGATGTCACCGTCGAGCTCGTCGAACTGAGACAGATACGACTGCCGTTCCCGGCGGAGTTCGCCGTGCATCGAATCGAAGTCTTCGACGTGGTCAGCGACGACGAACTGGCCGATGTCGATGCCAGGAACGTTCGACGGGACCGTCAGACCGAGTGTCTCGTCGTCGGTCCAGTCGAGACTCCCACGAGCAACGCCTTCGAGGATAGCGACCGTCTCTTCGACACCGACGTCTACCGGGTCGGTGGTCCCGACGGCACCGGTGTTGATGACGAAGCAGTCGACGTCGAGGTCGGCGATGAGGTCGCGGAATCTGTTCCCTTCTTCACCCGCTGACCCGATGATGAATGGGTTCGTCCCGACGACTCGAATCGGTTCACCGATACGCGACGGGTCACCAGCACTCGTCTCGACAGACTCGCCGAGCATGAACGCGACAGCGGCCTGTGCCTCGTCGAGTTTGGCAATCGGCGGCATCAGTGGGTTTCGCGTGATGAAGAACACCTGGTCGACTCGGTCGAGGTCTATGTCAGAGGCAGAGCTTTCGAGACAATCGCGTTGAATCACGGCACGCGCATTCCGGCCGAACTCTGGTTCGTCGAAGTCGACGTGCCCATCAGCGGTGACCGAGACGTTCTCCAGGACAGCACTCTCGTTGGTCGCGGCACCGTGAAGTTCGGGTTGTTGGTCAGCGTCTAAGCCGAGTGTTTTGATGTAGAGTCCGCCACCTTCGCTCCCGGCGACAGTCCCCGACGGAAGCAGCGCACAAACGTCGTCTTGGAGCATCTCTGCACCTTCTGCGCCCTCGAGCCAGAGACCGTGGCTCGTCAACGTCGATTTCCCCGTACCCGAAAGTCCTAAGTAGAGTTGACCTACGTCGCGGCGGCCGTCCTCGTCGTCGAGTGTGACTCGTTTGCTCCCGGCGTGAAGTCCGAGTCCGCCTGCCTGTTTCGCTCGGTACATGAACAGTCTGAGGAACGACTTCTTCGCCTCACCGGTGTAGTCGCTCCCGAGGACTGTCGTGAGTCCTTCCTCGGGGAGAACCCGGATGCACGGTTCGGCTGTCGCATCTGGGAGTTGGACCGTGACGAAGTCAGGTTCGACGCCCTCGACCGGTTCGAGGAGCTTCGCCCACGCGAGTGCGATGCGGCCGTACTCCTTCGGGAGGAACAGTCGGCAGACTGCCGAAACATCCCCGTGTCGGCCGACGACTCTATCCACACAGAGCACGTCGTTCGACGGATCGTTCACCCACTCGGTGCTTCGTTCGAACACCGCGAAGTCGTCGTCGTCGAACGCATCGTCGACGGCGGTCGCGGTTTGTGCTGCACTCCGAGAGCGGAAGTCACTGACGTACGAAGGTGCCCCGAAATCGGTGGTCGTTTCGAGGTGTGCAGAGAATTCACGGAGGTCTGCTTCTGATGGATTGTACGTGACGTGCTCCGCCGTTTCTGGGTCAGGAAAATCGGCGATTGTCGGCCAGTGTATCGTCTCTTCCATTCTACGAGACTGTCTACGAGGTACTCTGATAAGGTTATTGTATGTGTAATTGGACTTGAAAAGAAATACTCTGAATCCGGGTAAATCTTCTAATTTCCTCCCGAGTTGTCGCACAGCGACTCATCAGCACACAGACGTTCAGTTGGGTAGTTAGGAACCCAACTAGAGGGCGTCAGGCTCGAGAGAACCGAAAGGAAAACACCGTCTAGAAGGCCATTCCGAGACATCTCACGGTTTCACTGGTATCGACGCACACACCATCTGTTTCTACATTCCGAGAAATTGTGCCCTCGTTTAATATGTCACCAGTGCAATCTTTGTATGGATAGCTGCCACGCACACAACACCCTCCACCCATGTCCGAGACAGACATCGACGAAGCGTTCGTTCGCCACCCTCACCAACGGAACATACAGGTCGTTCTCGAGATCGCCCCGGACGGGTCTTGCTTCATGGAAGCGATCGACGGAGAGATATCCGACATCGAGATGCACTTCCCGAACGGAGACTGCCACTGCGACGTGACAGTGTGTCGTGAAGAAGACCACAGACAGTGCGTCGAGATATTCCACCACTCAGGCGCAGTCTGTCGAAACTGTCCAGGTATCGTCTTTAGTCGGTACGACTTGGTCCCGCAGTTCCTCAAACGCACGGCAGATGGATTCGTCGTCAAGGCGTACTTGCCGACGAACCACCAACTGTCCGACCTCATCGACGACTTACGGACCGTCTCTCACCACGTCCGACTCCTCAGAATCATCAATCTCGATGGGAAAGATATCGGCTCACAGACCGCTGACATCGACTTGTCGAGACTGACCAACAAGCAACGTGAGACACTCGAACGCGCGACCGAACGTGGCTACTACAAATCCCCGCCGTCGGTCTCACTCGCCGAACTCGCCGAGGAGTTCGGTGTCTCCGAGTCTGCGCTCTCTCAGCGACTCGCACGCGCGGAAGAAGCCGTGATGGGTCAACTCTTTTCGGCGTAGACTGCGCGACAGAGGCGGACCACTCCCAGCAGACGAACCGGTATCGATTCCCCAGGCAGATATAAAGGCTTCAGCGCTACAGAGGCAGGCCTACCGACCGTCTATCCGAAGAATACGATATCGGTGTTCGAGATGACTCACAGGATAGACGATACGACTCCACTCGACCTGATTGCGGACAGTCCACAGTCTGGAAACGGTGGTGACGAATTTGCCCAACGAATGGGGCGGGATGCTCGCCGCGTGACCCGCGGTGAGTTGTCCCAGGAAGTGTTCTACGAGCGATATCACGAGGAGATCCTCGCGAGGTTTGGGTTCGACCGTCGCCCAGGAGGTGAAGACAGATGAGCGACTCCAGCCAGAAGAGACGAGGCATCACTCGTCGCTCACTCCTGAAGACTGGAGCAGCAGGTGCAGCAGTCCTCGCCCTCGGTGAGGCTGCGTCACCAGTCTGGGGTGCAGGAACTGGAGCGATAGGGGATGCAAGCGCATCCAGCGCCGGTTCGGGTGCGCAGACTGCATTCGGAAACTGCTGGATGTGTCACAAGCTCTGTGGCATGAAAGTCACGCTCAACGCTGATGGTCGTGCCGAGGAACTCCACGGTATCGACGGTCACCCACGTGGGAGTGCCGGTCCCGGAACGAACGGAACGCTCTGTCCGAAAGGGTTGTCACAGTTGGAGAAGGCTTACTCGCCCAAGCGCATCAAACAGCCGTACATCCGAAAAGACGGTGAACTGCAAGCAGCGACCTGGGAGGAGGCCTTTTCGTATGCTGCAGACCGACTCCAGACGTTCGAATCGACCCACGGCTTCGAGAAGTTCCTGAACTGGGAAGGGTGGGGAACGTCCGGGGCGCTATTCGAGACACTCCTCAAGGATTTCGTCGGCATTCCCAACCACATGCCACATCCGACTCCGACGTGTTTCGGGTCGATGGCCGTCCCAGGAACACTCATGGGACTCGGTGGGGGCAACATCCGATGGGTCGACTATCCAAACACCAAGTACGTTCTCGTCTGGGGACGTGACCCATTAGAGACGTTCTCTGGACAGTGGGAGGCCAAGCAACTACTCGACGCCCGTGACCGCGGTGCGACGATCGTCACGATAGACCCCGTCTACACGGAGACCGCAAAGAAGTCCGACAAATGGCTCCCGATCAAACCCAGGACCGACGGCGCACTCGCACTCGCGATGGCCCACGTCATCATCGACGAAGGGTTGTACGACGAGGAGTTCGTCGAAAACTACACCCACGGCTTCGAGACGTACAAAGCGGCAGTCGCAGACAAGACCCCCGAGTGGGCCGCCGAGAAGACCGGTCTCGACCCGGCGGATATTCGCGACGTCGCGATTGGGTTCGCGAAGGCTGCACCGAGTGCCGGTATCAACTCGTGGACCGGTCTCGGCCAGAGCCCAGACTTCTTCAAAGGGGCACAGAACGTAGTCGCCCTCCTCGGACTGGTCGGCGCTATCGACCGCCCTGGTGGACAACGCTGGTGGAAATCGATGCCGCTCGAAGACCCGTTCGCAGTCCGCGGTATCGAACTCCCCCACAAGGCAGAGGGCGTTCCCTCTACGATTACTGGGCCTGGCGTCGAGTACGCCACGATGATCGGGAAACCGGTCCAGAACAACGTCCCGAAGATGATTCGGAACGGTGACATCCGAGGGATGAGCGTCTACTACCGGAACCCGCTCACGTCCGGTGCGACCAACGAGTGGTTGGATGCCCTCGACCAACTCGACCTGTTCATCACCATCGACGCGTTCTGGAGCGAACTCACTCGCCACGCCGACGTCGTGTTCCCAGAAGCGAGCCAACTCGAAAAACCGATGCTTGGAACCGGTGGCCACGGTGCATACCCCAACCAAGGCTGGATTACTGGGTCACGAGCGGCCATCGAACCACAGTGGGACACGAAATCGGGCTTCGACATCGTGAAAGGGCTCGCAGACGCCCTCGGCTACGGCGACTCGTTCCCGTGGGAAGACGAAGAAGCGTACTTCAACGACCAGTTGGTCGGTTACGGACTCACGCTCGAAGCGCTCGAAGAGCGAGACACGTTCGTGGTTGGCGACGAGTTCGGATACGAGAAGTGGAAGAAAGCTGGGTTTGCGAACGGCTCAGACAAGTTCTGGTTCGACCTCGACAAGAAGGCGAAACTGTTCGCAGGGCTCAGCAAGAAGGTCGGCGTCGACATCCAGTCGGGGCCACAATGGCTCGAACCGGGAACCCTCGGAAAGCCCGTAACCGCCGAACATCCGCTGGAGATGATCGACTCGCGGACCGTGTTCTTCTCGCACGGAGGCGACCAAGCCCTCGATAAACCGCTCGAACAACTCGCTGAGTCCGTCGGACTCGAACACAAATCGTATCGCGGTAACTACCTCTTCATCAACCCTGCTGACGCCACGCCCCGTGGAATCGAGAGCGGCGATATGGTCGCCATCGAGTCGCCACACGGAGTTGAAACACTCATGGCAAAAGTCACCGAGGGAATCGTCCCCGGAACGGTCAACGTCGAACCGTACGGATTCGGTCTCGGGTCGGTTCAACCGGACGAGGAAGGTGCGAACAACATGTCCCTAAATAGTGAAACAGACTTCGACATCGTTACTGGACAGGTCGACCGACACATTCCGATTCAGGTGCGGAAGTTGGGAGGTGACGACCGATGAGCGAACAGTGGGGATTCTACTTCGACCCCAACAGGTGTATCGGGTGTCACGCGTGCGCAATCGCGTGTAAGAACCGCCACGGCGTCGACGAAGAGGGCGTCGATTGGCGACGCGTCGAGCACGTCGAGAGTGGCACGTTCCCCGACCTCACGGGGACGAACATCTCGCTGTCGTGTATGCACTGTGCTGACCCGCCCTGCGCGAAGGTCTGCCCAGCAGGGGCCATCGAGAAACGCGAAAGCGACGGTATCGTGACTGTCGACCAAGACGCCTGTATCGGGTGTCATTACTGCGGTTGGGCCTGTCCGTACGGTGCCCCGCAGTACGGCAGCGACGGTCTGATGCAGAAGTGTAACCTCTGTCTCGACACTGGGCCAGGGAGCGGCGTCGATTCCCCGGCAAAACAAGACCAAGAGCGACCTCTCAAACCAGCGTGCGCCGACGAATGTGTCGGTGAAGCACTCCACGTTGGCCCGATGGACGAACTGATGGACCGCGCTTCGCAAAAAGCCGCCGAGGCGTTCCGAGACAGCGACGACGACGTCAACATCATCGTCGAACCGTTCAGCGGCAACGCTGACAGGACGGACGTGGCCGAAGAGGAGACGGCCGACTGAGGTGGTCATCATGGACGCAACCGGACTGCTTTGGCTGGAACGCGGACATTGGGGGGTGACGACGGCAGTCTACCTGTTCTTCGCCGCCCTCGGTGGCGGAGCCTACCTCACGGGAGTGGCAGCCTACGCCCTCTCGGAGACTGGCAAGCGCCGAAGTCACGTGACACTCGCTCGATGGGCGTTCCTCGTGGCGCTCGTGGCAGTATCGATCGCTGGCATCGCAATTCTCTCGCACCTCGCCGACCCGCTCGCTGGACTGCTGTTCCCGGTGACACTGACGAACTTCGAGTCGTGGATTACGCGAGGGACGTGGATTCTGGTCTCACTGGGCGTATTCGCCGCAGTTCAGACCCTGTGGTTCTGCTTCGGAGAACTCGGGCGCGACAGTGAAGGTGGAAGTGCATTCGTCCGTCGAATCGCTGGTCGTCTCGGTCTCGACGGCGTTGCAGACCAAATCGCCGACCGAATTCGGCCGAGTGGCAGTGGATTCTGGGTCGTCGCCGTGCTTGGTCTCGTCCCGGCACTGGGAACAGTCTATACAGGGTTCGAGTTAGCCGCCGTCGAGACAGTCCCCCTCTGGTATCACCCGACGGTGTTGCCTGGGTTGTTCCTCGCGAGCGGTGTTGCAGCGGGAATCGCGACGGCGCTCGCGCTCACAGTCGCGTTCGACGAAGCGAACAGTCGACTCGTCCTCGTGTTCACCTCTGCGGTTGGGGCAACCCTGCTCGTCTCCGTGGGCCTCCTCTGGCTGCTCTGGACGTCGCTCGGGAACACGCCGGCAGGAATCGAATCGGCCTCGAAACTCACAGAGGGTGCACTGTACATTCCCGTCGTGGTTCTCCTCGCTGGAATCGTCGTCTCTCTGGTCGGAAGCCCACTCCTCGCGTGGATAGGGTACGTTCGGAGCGGGCCGGTGATGACTGGATGGGTCGTCAGGGTGAGTCTCGTCGTCTCGTTGGTCGTCGGCGTCGTCGCAACGTTCCTCATCCGGTACGTGGTGTTACTCGCCGCGGTCAAAGAGCCTCTCGTGGCTGTGGGGGTCTGAGATGTCGTCTGAGACACTCCTCGAACGGCCAGATGCGTGGGCAGACCTCTTGGCGGCGCTCGCCGAATGCCTCCGGGAACCGGACGAGGACCTCCTCGAACACGTCCAAGACGGAGAACTCCAGGATGCACTCGCCGATGCTGTCGAGCGACTCGACCTCCAACCAGCGCCAGGAATCGACCCACCGTCGGTATCGTCAGTCGGTGTGATGACCGAATCGTACCTCGCCCTGTTCGAAGCACTGGAGACGCCGTACGCACCGAACGCAGAGTCACCGTACAAACCGTGGTACGGCGAACGGACCGGACTGATGGCCGGCCCACCAGCGGAGGAGATGCGACGACGGTACGCCGCCATCGACGCAGACGTCCCGCCATGTTATCCGGCAGACCACGTCTCTCTCCTCCTCGAATACGGGTCGTTGCTGCTCGATGCAGGCGCGGTCGACGCATTCGTCGTCTTTCAGGAGGACCACTTCGACTGGTTCCCCGCTCTCCGACTGGCAACGGCCGGTGCTGCCGCGGAGTCACCGTTCCACCGGTGGGCCGTCTTCCTTCTCGACGACGTGGCCACGACACTCCGGTCACGACTGGGGAGCGAGCCAATCGACGACGAGACGGCTGCGTCGATGGTAGACAGAATCGGGGACGTGTCTCCGTGGACGGCAGTGTTCCAGCAGGAAGACAGAAGACAATCTTCCTAATCCTCTCCACGAGGGCCCTCTCGGCGAACGCCGGACTCGTGAGTGAGTCGAACGAGTCGTCCACCTATTCACAGAGACACTCGTGCCGTTTCGACGACTGGTTGACGACGTACTCGTGAATCTCGGCCGCAAGTTCGTACAGTTTCGATGCGCGTTCTCTCGCCGCGAGTCCGTCCTGATAGTACGTCTTCGCGCGGTGGTTCCGCCACAAATCCTGCAGGTTGGTGGCGACGTGTTCAGACAGGATACCACGCCGTGCTGCCTCCGTGTACACCCCAGGGTGTGTTCCAGGGAGGTCACGAGGTTCGACACCGCCTTCGAGAAGTTTGAACTCGACGACTCGCTCGATCGCCACGAACGACGTCTCGATGACGATAGTGTAGAATCCCTCTTCGAGGAGTGTGCCCGCTCCTGCGAGTAGTCGACACGACTTCCGGAGTTGGAGGACGTCCGCTTCGTTCGTCTCCAACCCAGTCTCGATATCGTCTGGGCGACGGTCGAACGCCGCTTGGACCTCGTCGACTAACGTCTCGATTCGGTTACCGCTCATCGAGTAGCACCTCGGTTCGGACGTCTTGGAACGGTTTCCCGCCGCGAATCGTGACCCCCTCGTCGAATACGGCTCGAAGTTTCTCACCTGCACGCCGGGCACTCTCGGTGGATTCGACGAACGGTTCGAACGTGTATCGGTCGCCTTCGAAGCGTTCTTCACCCAGGTCGTCGGCGATTTCGGAGACCAGTCGACGAGCGACCGTGCGGTCACCGTCTACGAGGACGAACACGTCGATGTCGCTCTTGCGGTCGGCCTCGCCTCTCGCGACGCTGCCGAACACGAGAACACCGAGTACTTGGTCGACGTCGTCGACCGTCTCGATGGCAGACTCGACACGCTGGACGAACGCCCGAAGTGGGTCGTGGTACTCGACCTGTTCGATAGCGAGTATCGGGTCGTCTTTCTGCAGGTGTGCTGGGTCGATACCGACGTACTTCCGCTGGGCAGTCTCCCGTATCTTCAGAACGCCTAATTCGTCGAGTAATCCGACCGCTCGCCAGATGGTCGACCGACTGTGGTCGGTCTGGGCGGCGAGTTCCGACATCGTGTACTCCGATTCGTGAGCGTCGACGAGGAGTCGCAACACGTCGTCGGCCGCCCGGAGCCTGAATATCTTCGTGTCGTCACCAGGGGAGACACGAAGACAGACTCGCGCGTCTTGTTTCGTTTCCTCGAACACTGTTTCATAATATGCAACGACGTATAATAAACATGTGGCCAGCGCGGCGAAAGGGTTGCTCGATTCAGATAGGAAGGGTTCGGACCCCATCGACCGCAGTTCGAAGCGGTGGGTGGGTGACCAAAACTGCCAGAGACTGGTCAGTCGTCGCCGACGAACCGGTCGCGCCGGTAGCGACACTGCTCGCAGAAGAACTGCGCGTAGCCAGTTGGAATCGTCCCAGTCATCAACATCTCAGTACCACAATCGGGGCACCACTCTGAGTAACCGCCTTCTGTGTGGTCTGTACTCATACCACGTTCATACGAGTGAAGATATATTACATTATCGATTATAACAATCTCAGCGAGAATGACTAATCAGTTCTATGATAATATTTAGGTCTGACACGGTCTAATTTCGGCCAACTTCACCGAGTTCGACACTCGTTGACTCGGCTGATGTCCTGCAGACGTAGTTCGTGTGTCAAACATTGAGTACTGCGAGGATGGGCGGCCAGAGAAACCGAATGAGAAGATATGTAACACCCGTCGTGAGGAGAATGACGACACCGTCGAGCAACGAACCCGCACGGAGCATAGTATCACGCTCGACGTACCCCGTCCCGAAGACGATGGCATTGGGTGGCGTTGCGACCGGCAACGCGAATCCATAGCTGGCGGCGATTGCACCGGTCACCGCTAACAACACCGACGCGAGTTCCGGCGACGTGCCGAGTGCTCCGGCGTACGCCGGTCCAATGTTGATTAGCAGTGGGGCGAGGATAGCGGCCATCGCGGTGTTCGACGCCAGTTCACCGACGACGACGGTCATCGTAACCACCGCGAGAAGCACCACGACGATAGACGTCCCTTCGAGTGACCCGAGCGTCACCTCGGCGAGCCACGTGGTGGCATTCGTGTCGGCCAACGCGTTCGCCAACGAGATTCCCCCACCCAGGAGCAACAGCGTCCCCCAGTCGATATCTATCAAGTCGTCCCACGCTGTCGCACCGCTGACGACGAGTGTTGGGATAGCGAGCAGTCCGACGAGGACGTAGAACAGTATCCCCTCGTGGCCAGTGGTTCCGAAGACGTTGGTCCCCGTCCCACCGAAGAGCGTGACGTACAGCGAGCGTGGAAGGACGTCTACGAAGAGGAACTCGAGTCCACCGAGGAGCCACAGGAACGCAGTTCCAGCGAAGATAGCGACGGTCCGCCGGGCACGATTCGAGAGCGACCCCATCGACCGAAGTTCGTTCTGAGCACGCTCCCGTGCACGGCTCACGTCGAACTCCTCGGGGGATAGACGACGTACGTCAGGAGAACCCACGCAACTGGGAGTGTGACGACGACCATCGGGAGGCCGATGGCGAGCCACTCGACGAAAGTTATCTCGTAGCCGACCAGTTCACCTATCTGACCGACGACGATCGCGTTCGGTGGTGTCCCAATCAGCGTCCCCACGCCTCCCAGACTCGCCGCGTATGCGACGCCGAGTAACATACCAATCTGGAGATTCGAAGCGTTCGCCGAGGGGTTGTCCTCGTCCGTCTTCGTCAGGGCAGTGACGCTCGCGACGATTCCGAGTACGATTGGAACCATCATCGCAACTGTCGCCGTGTTCGAGATGAGCATCGAGAGAAGCGCCGTCGCAACCATGACACCGAGGACGAGTCCGCGTGCTGATGTTCCGAAGCGAACGAGTATCAGATAGGCAAACCGGCGGTCGATATCGTGGGTCTGGAACGCCTCTGCAAGCATGAACCCCGCGAGCAGCAGGAAGATGACCGGGTCGGCAAAGCCTGCGACTGCGTCACCGAAGTCTGGATAGACACCGAATACCGTGAGGAGAATCGGGATACACAGGGCAGTGAGCGGAAGCGGAAGCGCCCCCGAAATCCAGAGAACTGCCGCAAACACCATCGTTGCAACCGCGTACTGTCCGGCAACCGTCAACGAATCAGCCGTTGGGACGAGCGCGACGACTGCTGTGGCTACTATGGCCGCGGCAATCGTTAGGAGTCGAACGAGTTGTTTCGATGGCAATTGTGTGTACCTGTCTGTTGTTCAAACAGTAATCAATGTTCGCAGTCTGGGTGTTCGTGGGCGAGTCGAAAACGGACCCCCGATACGAATCGACAGGAGGACAGCGAGGGAGATTTGCACTGTTCGGTCGGTCAGTCGGTCGGTACAGCTCCCTCTACCAGGGAGGGTTCGATGTCGAGAGAGACAGTATCGTCTCGGTAGTTAGTTCACGCCGAACACGTTCGACACAGTCCAAGGCTTAATTGCCGAATATATTCGGGGCATACCTCTCCTACGCCGGGCACAAATCATCCACATACCGATGCCAGCAACCCGTCCAGTGGTACGGAAACCGTGTGAGGGAGTCTGTAGAGGGTGTCGTAGCACCTCACTCTGGAGGAGTCGATGAAACGACCGCCACATGTGTCCGGTCCACCGGACCCATCGTCCATCGACACGAGTGAGCGGCCGTTCGTCCTCATTTGGGAGGTGACACAGGCGTGCAACCTCGCCTGTACTCACTGTCGAGCGAACGCACAACCGAAACGCCATCCCGACGAGTTGACCACAGCGGAGGGCAAGCGCCTACTCGACCAAGCACGTGAGTTCGGACCGGGACAACTCGTCGTCCTCTCCGGCGGCGACCCACTGACTAGACCCGACCTCGTCGAACTCGTCGAGTACGGCACAGACCACGGGTTGCGAATGACACTGACACCGAGCGGCACGGCTTCCCTGACACCCGAGATTATCAGCGACCTCGAAGACGCCGGAATCCGGCGTCTCGCACTGAGTATCGACGGTGCATCCCCCGACTCTCACGACACGTTCCGAGGCGAAACAGGCACGTTCGAACAAACGGTCGAGGCAGCGAAAGCAGCACGCGACGTCGGCCTCCCACTGCAGATAAACACGACTGTCTGCGCCCAGACGGTGGACGAACTGCCAGCGCTCCGTGACCTCGTCTCTGAGCTCGGTGCCGTGCTCTGGTCCGTATTCTTCCTCGTTCCGGTCGGTCGGGGTCGTATTCTCGACCCCATCTCTCCTGACCGCGCTGAAGAGGTCATGCAGTGGCTCTCAGACGTGAGCGACGAGGCTCCTTTCGGTGTGAAAACGACCGAAGCGCCGTTCTATCGCCGGGTTTCGGCACAACGCAGACGCGACGCTAGCGACGCGCCAGCGACAGACCGCATCGGCCGCCGCAACGGCATCATCGCCGGCGATGGGTTCGCGTTCGTCAGTCACGTCGGAGAGCTCTACCCATCGGGATTCCTTCCGGAGTCTGCTGGGACGGTCCGAGACGGGGGCCTCGTCGATGGCTATCGGAACTCGGAGTTGTTCCAATCGCTCCGTGACCGCGATGCGCTCCGTGGAAAGTGTGGCGCGTGCGAGTTCCGCCACATCTGTGGCGGCAGCAGGTCGCGGGCGTTCGCCCACACGGACGACCCATTGGCGAGCGACCCGCTCTGTCCGTACGTTCCAAACGGGTACGACGGGCCGATGCCTACCGGACGGGCGAGCAGCGACTGAGTGAATCACCGTCCCCGAGTGGACCACCGTCCCTGAGTAGACTACCGCCTCTTTCCAAAAGTTGGAGTCCGCACGGTGTCCGTAGAAGCGGAGCAGAGAAGATGTTCGTGGTCGCTAGGTAGCTTGAACGTTGGGCGTCGGTACGCTGGCCAGTGACCCAGTTCTCGTCGGTGCAGGGAGTGAGCGGTCACAATCGTACGAGACCGAACCGTTCTGAACCGTGAGTTCCCGAGTTGCGTCGGCGAGCGTCTCCCCATCCGAACGAACGTGAATCTGAAGCTCCGCAGTATCGCCAACCGATAGCGTCTCGTCGTCCTCCAACAACCAGAAGACGTCAACCGTCTGCGTTCCAGTCTCGTCGACGGCCATCGCGGTGGTCTCTTCTGTATGAGCGAGACTCACGCCGACCAGCACGGACCGCTCGTCGGTATCGTGAGGAATCTCGACGATGACGTCACCCAGCACACTGAGATGGTCACCTGGCGTGCCGGAAGAGAGACACGTGTGGACGGTTCCGTTCTCTAGGTCCGGATATCGGAAATCGTCGTTCAGTCGGACGGTGACATCTGTCGCCTCGATACTGACCTTCTGGGTGGGGGCTTCGTCGGTGACGCCGCCAAACAGCAACAGCGTTCCGGCGCTGAACACCGTCAAGAGGAGAACGAAGACGACGGTGAGTGGATGTGGAGGCCAATCGAGCAACCAAGGGAGGACGTTCATCGGGTGAGTTCGAACGTGTACGTAAAACAACTTGTCCATCCATCTTGTCCTGTCCATCCTGTCCATTCCATCTCCCACTGGTATCAACCAATACTTGTCAAATTATTAATTATAGTTAAGAGTCATTAGACCCATTGTTCTAGAATGGGCACTGAGAAACCCATCAACAACCCAACGGCATCACGCAGAGCAGTCATGCAACGAGGTGCAGCGACGGTGGCTCTCGCGAGCCTCGGCCTCGCGGGCATCACAGGGACTGCAGCAGCGAAACAGAAGAACGCGATTCCACTCTCCGGCCCAACGACCATCTCGTCACCGGGATACTACGTCCTGACACGAGACATCGTCGGCGAGGGAACTATCACCGTCGAACCCGGTGTGACCGACGTCACTATCGACGGACAGGGATACACACTCAGTGGCGACGGCAGTGTGTCGAACGGCATCTCTGTGGGTGAGGAACTCGGGTCGGCCACGAAAGAAATCACCATCAAGAACATCCACATCACGGATTTCACGCGAGATGGCGTCGAACTGCTGCACGTCGACGGTGGGACGATCCAGGACGTCGTCTTCTCGAAGAATACGTTCAACGGGATATTTTGGGCCGAGTGCGGCGACGTGACCGTCGAAGGCTGCACGTTCTCCGACAACGGGATGGCGAGCTTCGGATACGATTGTACCACCATCACGTTCGTTCGAAATTACGTCACGCACAGCGGTGGGTTCACGTTCGGTAGTTCCTTCGCACTCACGGTCCGGAACAACGACTTCGAACACAGTGGGAGGTGTGTCTGGCTCGAAGAGTCGACGAGCGATGCACAGATTCTGAACAACCGGATGTACAAGTGTACCAGCGGTGTGGTCCTGCGATTCACCGACGACATCCTCGTTCGGGGCAATCGAATCGTCGCGAACGACTCGGCGGGAGTCGTGAGCGAGGAATCACAGAACGTCAGTGTCGAGAAAAATCAGGTTCTCGGGAACGGGAGCCACGGCATCTACTTCGAGGAGTTCGTCGAGACGAGCCACATCACGAAGAACAACGTCTTCGGAAACAGTGGTGATGGGGTACACCTCGGGTATGGCTCGGATACGAACGAAATCGTCAAGAACAGAATCTTCGACAACACCGGCGACGGTATCGAACTGGAGAACGCCGACGACAACGTCGTCAGAAAGAACGTCATCAAGCGAAACGGCGGCGTTCCACTCAACCTGGATTCAGACTCGACTGGCAACGTCGTCGAGGACAACAAAGTCTGAACACGGCAACAGACAGTACCGAAACCCATCCGGACTCAGGGTTCATCTCGGTGGAGGGACACAGACTCTGGGTGGCCGGATACCAGGTGACTATTTCTTTGTGAGGTTGATGGAGTACACTGGTTTCGAGGTGTGACTCAGAGTTCGTCGAGAGTGGGTAGTGTTACCCGCGCTCGGCGACAGAGAGGTACAGTGCGTAATTGCCGGTTTGCTCCCCAGAGTCCCGGTCTTCAGTTTGTTGGAGATTGATTTCCACACGAGTCCCTCCATCCTCCAGGTCTTGTATCGGTTTCAGTAACCCAGCGACAGTCTCGACGAAGGCCGGGTCCCCCGTAATCCGAACGTTCGAAATCGACGTCGGGTAGGTACTCCCCGAGAAATCACTCGGTTTCGGAACGAAGGCTCGCTTCAACTCGGTGGAGGTTGGTTCGTCGAGACTATCGAGCCATTTCATTGCGTCTGCTTTCCGAACCGAACCGCTATCCGTGGTCGGGAGGTCAGTTAATTCGGCAGGGCGTGGTGATGGTGTCCGAGAGTCTGAACTCGAACTGCTCGTCTCGACCTTGTCTGGGTTACACGACCGACAGACCCAGTCGTCCTCGACTTTCACCATCGCCATCCCGCAATTATCACAAAATTCCATATTTCACACACATCACCAGGTCTTGATAAATCCCAGTCACTAGTCGAACGGTGTACCACCTCCCGAAACTATCTCGGTGAGAAGTGAGAAGTGAGCAGGCCGGAGTGTTGTATTCTATTTCGGCCTCTACTGGGGAGCGGTCGTGCGCGATGCTCGACTCAGACGGTGCAAGAGAATCGTAGTGAGTCTGGGTTTTGCACGTATACCGTATGGATAAACCGGGGCACCGTATTCTCCCCACATCCAAAATACTCAAATAATTTGAATAACTCAGATAATTCAAATGTTTTTGTTGATATTGGGGCGGAGAATGTTTTAGACGTTCATCCTATCGCGCCATCAGATTAAATATCCGACACAATTTGGCCGTTCAATTGACGGTTCTGAAGAGTATCGTACACTCAGACGGTTGTCGAACGACCGATTCGTTCGGCAATCGTCGGAGAAGTCATGTCAAGTGAATCCCAGAACCTGTCCATCTACTCGGACAGCAACAACCGACTGTACAGCCGGTTTGTCTCGACCCTGCTCACCCAGGCCGAACGAACCAAGGACGTGTTCATCCACACCTCGGCGTATCTCGTCTGTATCGCGATGGTTCAAGTTGCCACCGTGATGGTCGCGCTCTCGCTCGAACCGAATCCTGCACCAGTCATCGTCGGACTGGTCACCTTCGCCGTCTACATGGGTGACCGAATCTCCGACGTGGATACCGACGAACTCTCGAATCCAAACCAATCGTCGTTCGTACGCAGACACAAGAGTGTCCTCTCGGTGTCGACGGCGGCGGCGTACGGATTGGCGATTGCGATTTCAGTTCTCGGTGGACCCATCGCTCTCCTCGTCACCCTCATACCCGGCGTGTTCTGGATTCTCTACGCCTCAGATTGGTTACCGACTCTCGGGTCGTACTTCAAGCGACTGAAAGAGATTCTCGTCGTCAACTCCGCCATCGTCGCCCTCGCGTGGGCGATATCACTCGTGTTCCTTCCACTCGCTTTTGCAGATGCAGCGTTCACTCCCGTCGCTGCGGTCGTGTTCTTCTACTACTTCCTCGATACGTTCGTCAACACCGAGATACCGAACGTGAACGACGTGGAAGCAGACGAGGCAATCGGTGTCTCGACGCTTCCGGTCGTCTTCGGGGTCGACCGAACGCGACAGATAGCCTACGGACTCGACGTGTTCCTCGTCGGGTTCGTGGTGTTCGCATACCTTCGTGGTCTGCTGACCGGCGTGCTGACGATTGCAATCCTGCTCGGCCTCGGCTACGCACTGGTTTTGGCGGCGTTCGTCGGTCGAACCGAGCACGAAGGCCGTCTCGGAATTGCAGGGGAGGCCAAACATCTCTTCGTGATGGCGATTATTCTTGCTCTCTCCTCGGCAGGGTTCTAACACCGAAACTTCGGTTTTCATCGATTTTTACCGGGTGGCGAGGGTATTCCAGTCGCGGGGAGAATCAAACGGACCTGCATCTCCCAGTACGTCTACACACCTGCGGTGCCACTAATCCACCCCTGTCGTGCCTCTCAGGGTTCGGGCGCGCGCAGCGCCAGGAGGACACCGATACCGGCGACCCCACCTGCAACCAGAAACGCCGGGGCGTAGCCTGCACGGTCGATAATGGCCCCAGCAACGATGGGTGCAGCAAACGCACCGAGCAAGCCAACACTCGTTAGCAGCGAGATGGCCGTGGTCCGCACCGACGGAGGCACGAGTTCGGCGATGTACGAAAAGATCAATCCTGTCACGAGTTGGATAGCGAAGCCGACGACCACCACTGCCCCACCGACGAATGCAAGTTGTGAGACGAACGCAAAGGCGACGACAGCAGGTGTGGCGATGGCGAACGACGACACGACGACAGGGCGACGTTTCCCGCCGAAAACTCGGTCAGAGACCAGACCACTGCTCGTCCGTCCGATGGCTCCAATCGCCGGGAACAACGCGGTCAGTAGGCCACTCGCAGCAAGCGAGATGCCGAATCCGTCGACGAGGTAGCTCGGCAACCACGTGTTGACGAAGAGATACAGCGAGTAGGCGAGAAAGCAGAGCACACAGACGACCCAGACCGCCTGGCTGGTGAACAACTCACGCAGTGCCGCCCAATCCGGTGGAGTCGTATCGATACCCGGAACGTGGCGGCGGGTCGCTAACAAGAAGCTGGTGAAACCAACGACGCCTATACCGGCGTACAGTGGGAGAATCGCAGGCCACCCGGCGACGGTTGCGATGAGGGGGCTCCCGAACTGACCGAGTGCGAACCCAACCGGTGCGCTCGCGGTGAACACGCCGACAGCAGTTGCCCGGTATCGAGGTGTAACGGCGCTCCCCACGACGTTCGCACCAGCGTTCCAGAAGATGACGTACGCGATACCGCCGAGCACGCGAGAGACGAGAAGCCAGAGATACGCGCCGGCAGTGGCCGCGAACCAGCCCCAGACACCCGCGACGACGAGTGCGACGCTACCGAAGGAGACCAACCAGCGAACGGAGTAACGGTCGAGGATGATTCCGGCAGGGATACTGGTGACGACCGCAGTCGCGTACATGATGCTAACGAGCCACCCTGCGGTACTCGCCTCGAGTGCGAGCGACTCTTGAATCAGCGGCAGAACGCTCGCAGGGCCGATCTCGTAGGCAGCAGCAGCTGTCGAAAGCAAGAAAAAGCCGACGAGCAACCCGAGCGTCTCGCGTCGGGACCCGCGTGTAGTCGGTCGGTCACTCACAGTCTCTGTACTCGATTCTTGCAGCATTGTCAAACCGTTTGCTGTTTCGTCATGAAGAGATGAGCCCGAAGGGCACCACGATGCTCTCCCTCGTCGGGAGGCTACCGCAGAAAATAGAGTACGTGACCGAGACAGACCAGAGATTCAACGTAGCCTCGGTGAGTTAGAGTCGAGTTGTCATTTTGCAGGGTAGAAGCTGTAAATTACCTGACTTGTGTCGCGCGTACCAACCGACATTTCATATATCGTGGTTGGATTGTATGTGTATCTGTGGCCACTGTGGTAACTCTGGTTCCGCTGTTGTTCATCTCTATCGCCATCGGGTCGGCGGCGACGATACTGGCCTGGCGAGCGCGGCCTGAACCCGGCGCGAAACCGCTCGTCGCGCTCCTCGTCGCACAGAGCTGGTGGTCGACGTGTATCATCTTCAGACTCCGCGCACCCGGCCTCGAGACGAAGTTGCTCTGGGCGAACCTCGCGTGGATTGGCGTCGTCACGATTCCAGTCGCGTGGTTCTTCTTCGCCCTCGAGTACACTGGACGGGACGAGTACCTTCGTCTCAGGTACGTCGCAGCCTTATCTGTCGTTCCGATACTGACGGTCCTCTTCTCGCTAACGGGACACTACCACGAGTTACTCTACATCGAGCCGGTCGGTGTCTCGACGACTGGCGTCGTGTTGTTCCAACAGGGTGGACCGTGGTTTTGGATAATCGCGGCGTACACGTACGTACTCGGAATCTTTGGGATGATTCCAATCCTCGGTCTGCTCACGAGTGATGCAGTCGCATTTCGAGGGCAGAGTGCTGCTCTCGTAGTGGGACTCTTAGCACCGTGGGTGACCAATATCATCTATCTGGCCGGAGTCCTTCCGACAGCAGGTGTCGACCCGACGCCCATTGCCTTCTCCGTCTCGGGTATCGTCTATCTCGCCGCACTCACGCGATTTCGACTCCTCGGGACGAGTCCTGCCCCGAACAAACGCGCCCGACAGTTCCTCTTCGACCGGATGCAAGGTGGGGCGATCGTCGTCGACTCGAACGACTACATCGTCGATTTGAACGATAGTTGTGTCGAGATTCTGGGTGTCGACCAACGCGATGTACTCGGCGCTCCCGCAGGAGACATCATTCCCGAATACGACCGACTCCCAGACGACGGAGCACTTCCTGGCCACTTGACTATCGGTAACGAACTCGGTGGCCACCCATACGACGTGATGGCAACACAGATAACAAACGTCCGTGGGACGACCATCGGTCGTGTAATCACGTTCCACGACATCGGAGAGTATCTGCGACAACAGCAGCGCCTCGAAGTCCTCAATCGGGTTCTTCGCCACAACATCCGAACCGAGACGAACGTCATCTACGGATACGTCAGTCGGTTCGAGAACGACGAGAACGCGAGAACCGTCAAAGAGCGGACGTTGCGTATCGAAGAGATCGGAAAGAAAGGACGCGAGGCCATCGAACTCTTCGACAAGACACGAAATCAGAGCGAACCAACGCCCCTCGAACCCTTCCTCGAGCAGTGTGTCAAATCCGTCTGTGGGACCGACCCAGAGGCCACGGTCCAGTACGATATTCCCGATGGTGACGTGATGATTGCGGGGTTACTTCGACCGGTCTTCTCGAATCTCGTCGAGAACGCAATCGTACACAACCCGAGCGACGACCCGCACGTCTGGGTTTCTACCTCAGTAGACGGCGGCACCGTCCGCGTCGAGGTTGCCGACGACGGTCCGGGAATCGCCGACTACGAACTCGCGGTCCTCGAAGATGGAACCGAGACTCCACTCAAACACGGGAGTGGCCTTGGCCTCTGGATCGTCAAGTGGGGAACCGACATCGCAGGTGGCGAGGTTCAGTTCACCGAAAACGAACCAAATGGCACTATCGTTACCATCGAAGTTCCAGTACTCTCTCCGGAGACGACGTCCCCCGCCATGGTGGACACTGACTGAAACGAACATAGCTGAGTGAGAAAGCATCGAGCCCCCATTCAACTACCCAACACTTTTCGTCCGAATCGCCGTACACAAAGACGGTAATGAGCACTCTCGAAGAAATCGAACTGGACTTCGTCCCGCTCGGTGAGACAGGATTACAGACGAGCGAACTCCAGTTCGGTACGTGGCGGTTCGGCAAAGAGACCGAAGAAGGAAACGTCGAGATCGACGAAGAACGAGCGCACGAACTCTTAGACGCCTACGAGGCAGCAGGTGGCCGGTTTATCGACACCGCAGACGTCTACGGTGGCGGAAAGAGCGAGGAGTGGATTGGTGAGTGGCTTGCCGACCGGGACCGCGAACGGTACACGATTGCCTCGAAGATTTTCTGGCAGATTCGAGACGGCGACCCGAACAGTCGCGGCACCAATCGAAAGAACATCCGCCACCGAATCGACGCTCTCCTCGACCGACTCGACACCGACTACGTGGACGTGCTGTACATCCACCGATGGGACGACGACACCCCGACTCGTGAGATGATGAAGACACTCAACCGTCTCGTCGAAGACGGGAAAGTCCACTACCTCGGTGCGTCGACGATGCGACCGAACGCGTGGAAGGTCGCGAAGGCGAACGAGATTGCCCGCGAAGAAGGGTGGGAACCGTTCACCGTCTCTCAGCCGCGTTACAACCTCGTCGACCGTGAAATCGAAGGCGACTATCTCGAGATGACTCGGTCGTACGGAATGGCGGTCTGTCCGTGGAGCCCGCTTGGTCAAGGATTCCTGACCGGGAAGTACAATCGCGAGGAGGGACTCACGGGAGAGTCCCGTGCCGCAGAGTCCAGTCGCTTCGAGGAAGCGTACCTCACCGAGGAGAACTTCGACCTCCACGACGAACTCGACGCTGTCGCAGCAGAAGTCGGTGCGACACCTGCACAGACCGCCCTCGCGTGGCTCATGCACCGCGACGGCGTCACCGCACCCATCGTCGGCGCTCGGACCGTCGACCAACTGACCGAGAACCTCGCGGCCGCAGCAATCGACCTCTCCCCCGAACAGGTCCAGCGGCTGACCGAAGCGAAAGCCGGCCCGTACGCAGGACTGTAAACCGCGACAAAGACGCTTCAGAGGATAGCTTGTGTCGGCTTGTGACTCCTCCCGATTTGGAGCGTGAGAAGAGATTTGTCGGGTGGTGAAGACCAACGATATGAGGCTTCAGGCCGGCAAATTTTGGGACTATACATTCGCGAGGTTACCCAGTGGTGGATCGCTTTTACGACTAAGAGCTTCGACTACGAGTACGATGTGTCCAGAGGTATGATTATTACCATTGGCGATACATCGTCACCTCAACGGTGGCTACCCCGTGACCGAGGAAAATCCGACAGAATTTGACGACAGTTCAATTCGTATTCAGGAGATGTTAGACCGCCTGTACGCGGGTGAACTCGAACGCGAGGAGTTGCTGTATGAACTGTATCAGGAGAGGAACAAGCTCCGACAGAAGCACGAAGATCTGACCGACAGGTACGTTGGAGAGATAGAACGTGCCGCAGACGCGAGTCCTTACCGACGGAAATCCTACCTCACGCGGGCACAGGAAATGGAATCTCGAGCTGACCAGACTCGATACCAGCTCCAGAGGGTCACACAGCTCTTGAATCTGGTACGACTCGTGGATGCCCCTGAGCAATCTATCGACCACCTCGTTGACAACCTCCTCGCAGCGCTCGAGAAGACGGTGGCAGAGATTCAGCACCAGAACTGGGCTATCGAGCTCGAACCCGACAAGTCGTTTCCTGAGGACGTCGAACGTACGCTCACGGAACTTGAGGAACATCCCGCGACGGCCACCTCGCGTGTCGAGGAACTTCGAATTGCCATTCGAAGGTCGATCAGTGCAGCACAACAGGCGAGGCAGGCAAAAGAAGAATTTTCCAGCAGTGGACTGCTCGGTAGCGTAATTGGTTCGAGCACCGGGGAGGAGAAGTACCGGGCAGCAAGAAATGAACTTGGGGACGTCTTCCACATCCCCCAAGAACCATCTTCACCGTTCACTGTGACGGTGACGCTCGACGCTGCAGACGTATCGGATAACGTCCACAAGACACTTCAAGAAGATATTGTGAACACTGCATCTCACTTGCAAGCAGAACTTATGCCAATCGAATCTCTCGATGCTGACTCGGTCCTAGACGACCTGTCGTTGGATAACGATATACAACATCCAGACGACGGGGCCGCCCTCCCGCCAGATGGTACTCTCGGTGCTGACAGCGATATCGACGTCAACATCTCGACGCCCACCGGCGATATCGTCGAGACCGTGCTCCGTATAGACGATTGGTACGTTGTCTGCTCACTCTTCGAAAACCGATACGCCGTCACGTGGGAAGCCCCAGTCGGCCTCCACGAGTTACTCGAACTCGACGCGGTGAGAACCGTCGACGACGCTCTGGTCGAAGTTGCCTACGAAACGTCGAGTGGTGCCAGTGAGCGCCGCCTGCAGTGCACGCTGGCTGAAGCCCAAGAAGACGGACGGTTCCCAGAGACATGTCTGTTTCTCGCACTCGGACAGGACGGCTACGAGGTAATCTGGGAACGAGAAGGAACTCACACCGACGGACACGAGCTCACTGTAGCCGTCGAAGGTTACGGAGCGGAGCCGTACCGGTCGGTATTCCTGCGGAGTCTCAAAGATATGCTCGACACGCCCGAGGTTGCAGAGGTTCTCGGGCGACTGTCAGAGTCCATCGATTCGGACGCTCCCCACGCCGATGGGTGACAGATCGGCAGAGAACTCACATGCGCTGTGAAGACACCACCAACGAACACGGAAGTATCGAAGTAGAGACACTGGTGTGTGAGACCGAGACCGAGTGTGAAGTCGGTCCGGAAGATCAAGTTGCACACGATGTTATCGTAACGAACTACAAGAGAAACAAAGCGTATCTCGACATCGAGGTGCGCAGTTCCGATGATCGTATCGAATACAAGCACGGTTCGGAATCACGGGTGGAGAAGCGAAATCTCCTGGTTCGACCACGGACCTCCAGCGGTCCCGGACGGCGAGAGGAACGGTTCTGGCTCCGCCGGGCGTCAGATGCGACACCGGGCAACGACATTCTCGAAGTCGCCGTCAGGTACGCACTCCTCCCGGATACCGAGGCGAAGAACACCAGCGTCCCGGACACCTTCCCAGAGGTCACGATCCGGTGACACTGAACACGCTCGTCCCAACTTTCGTTCGCATCGCACCGTTTCTGGCCATCATCGCCACCGAACTGACTGGGACTGGGTTCGGGGGGCGAATGCGTTCTGTGTACGCCGACCACCGCGAAGAGACGCCGCTTCGCTCACCAGGACTCGAAGACTGTGAGGATTTCGCCCGATTCGCGTTCGACCACGCGAATGCCGTCCAGCATCTGGACCTCACACTCATCACACTCGTCATCCTGTTCACCACACAAGTGATACAGACCGTGGATAACCGAGAGGCACTCACCTTTTCTGCGGCCATTTTCTGCGCTGGAATCTTCGTCGTCTACGTCGTTCGCCGATTGCTCGACGGATACCTTCGCGAGCGGTCACCTCATAAATACCTCGTGGAAGATACCGTGCTGCGTGCCCGGTTCGGGACGGTCGCAGTCGTCGGTAGCAACTGTGTCGCAATCTCGGTCGTACTCGCAGTCGAACTAGTCCTCGCGTAGGGCGAGTTCTCACCCCGCTCACCTACTCTCGTCCGAACGAGGATATCAGGGAAAGAATTACCTGCAGTACATTTGACATACGGTCAT